>CAVUOA010000001.1:0-12155 GCA_963742955.1 Ignavibacteriota bacterium
CTGTACCATCCCGGGTTTTCGAGAATGTTTCTGAGAATAACGCTAGGTGTTACTGTTCCGTAATAACCAAGTCCGATGTATGATTTTTGTATTTTATTTTTCTTTGCAATGCTTCCGAGATACTGAATTAAACGGTACTCGGTCATCGGTTCATCAAGCTCTAATTTTTCTTTTAATCGGATTTTTTCAGGTACGGTTTCATCGATGAGCTTATCCAGCGAGCTAATGCCTATTTCTTTAAGCATTTCTTTTACATCATTCTAGTCAGGACCTATATGCCTGTTGACGAATTTTTCTGTATTATCTAAGTTAGTCATTTTTGTTTGGTTGTTGTAAATGTGAAATCCTGAATCCCCTTCAGGGGATGAAGGATCTATTAATCTTTAAAAAGCAAATCCAGTTTATTCTCAAATATTTTATTCTTATCTGCTAAATCTTCCCAGTCTGGGTTAACCGATTCAATCAATCTAATTTTCTTCTTCCTTAGCCATCATTTAATCTCTCTTTCTCTTTTTAGCGCATCAGTCAATCCACCAGCAATTTCAAAATAAACAAGTTTTGAAACATTATAGGCACTGCTGAAACCTTCGTTTACTTTATTTTTATGCTCATTTATACTTCTTTTAAGGTTATTTGTATATCCGGTGTAAAGAACTTTATTGCTTCTGTTCGTCAGGATATAAACATAATAGCTGTTTATTCTTGATTTCATCTTCTTTGCGTTTAACCTTCAGCCCTTTTTCAAAGGGAGCAGCGTTTCTTCTGTCATTTTAAACTTTGAGATTCTGAGTCCCCCAGAAGCAGGACTCAGAATAAATTCCCTTATTTATCTTTCTTTTTTCTTTTTCTTCAATCCCATTTTTTCAATAACATCAAGGTTTTTCAGGGCGTTGGAAGCTGCTTCCTGTTCTGCCTGCTTTTTGGTTCTTCCCTTCCCTATACCAAGAGCTCTTTCGTTGATAGATACTTCTACAGTAAAGAGCTTGTTATGTTCGGGACCCTCCTGGTCAATTACCCTGTAATCCGGAACATGGTCTGTATTAGCCTGGCAGTATTCAAGCAGCTTGCTTTTAAAATTCTCATCAAACTGGTTAAGCCATTTTACATCAAGCTTTTTGAATATCTGGTTATTAAGAAAATCCTTTGCTGCTTCATATCCTCTATCGATAAATATTGCTCCAATCAGTGATTCGTAAGCATCGGAAAGAATTGTATCATAACCATCATCGATTGATTTAAGCGCGGTCGGAGCTGCGAGGAGATATCTCTGCAGGTCTATTTCTTTAGCGCGTTCGGCAAGAAAACGCTGGTTAACAAGCACAGAACGGAACTTGGTTAGGTCTCCTTCTTCTGACATGGGGAAATTCTTATACAGGTATTCTGCTACTACAGAATCAAGTATGGCATCACCGAGGTACTCAAGGCGTTCATTGGAAGTCAGCCTCAAGCCGTTTACATTCTTTGATTTTAGGAAAGACCTGTGTGTGAGAGCATTAATAAAAATTCTTTTATTAATAATTTCGTAGTCAATGTTTTCCTGGAAGTCTTTGAAGTCAATTGAGGCAATTGCGGATAAAACATCGTCTTCTTCTTTTTGCCTGCGTCTGACACGAGGAATCAATTTCCTCAGAGTTTTGAGAATACCGAACATAAGAAATTATTATTCTTCGAACTTTTTGAAAATAATAGCCGTATTGTGCCCGCCGAATCCCGAGTTATCAGAAAGAACAGTATTCACTTCTTTCTTAATCGCCTTGTTTGGAACGTAATATAAATCACAATCCGGGTCAGGGGTTTCATAATTAATAGTCGGCGGTATGATGCCGTTAACGATAGTAAGTACCGATACAATAGCTTCAATTGCTCCGGCTGCGCCAAGCAAATGTCCTATCATCGATTTAATAGAATGCACCGGGATTTCTTTTGCTCTATCGCCGAAAACTGTTTTTATAGCAGCGCTTTCGTTCCTGTCATTAGGCGGTGTCGATGTACCGTGAGCGTTAACGCAATCGATATCTTCCGGCTTCATATTTGCATCTTCCAGCGCAATTCTTATGGCATTAACAACCCCTTCTCCGCCCGGAGCGGGGTCAGTTATATGATGCGCATCGGCTGTTAAACCAATCCCTACTATTTCTGCGTAAATTCTTGCTCCTCTTGATTTAGCTTGTTCAAGTTCTTCAAGTACAAGTGCTGCGCCGCCTTCACCCATTACAAAACCGTCACGGTTCTTATCAAATGGTCTTGAAGCTTTTTCCGGGGCATCATTGCGTGTTGAAAGAGCTTTCATTGCATTAAATCCTCCCACACCCATAGGACAAATAACAGCTTCGGAGCCGCCTGTTACCATAACGTCTGCATTCCCTCTTTGTATGAGCATAACCGAATCAATTATTGAATGCGCTGAAGTTGCGCACGCTGAAATTGTTGCATAATTGGGACCCTTCAACCCGTATTTCATTGATATGCGTCCTGCGGCAATATCTGCAATAAGCATTGGAATAAAGAAGGGGCTGATTCTGTCGGGGTTCCCGTTTTTATCGTACAGCTTTCTTTGTTCTTTATCGTAAGTCCACATACCTCCGATACCCGACCCAAATACAACGCCGGCTTTTGTCGGTTCTACTTTTGAAAGGTCGATTCCCGAATTCTTGATTGCCAATTCGGAAGCTGCAAGTGCAAACTGGGTGAAAAGGTCAACTCTTTGCACTAGCTTTCTGTCCATAAAGTTTAGCGGGTCAAAGCCTTTAACTTCACAGGCAAATTTAGTATCGTAATGGGTTGTATCGAAGTATGTAATTGGAGCTGCACCGCTTTTACCGGCAATCAGATTATTCCAAAAATCTTCTGTATTGTTCCCAATAGGAGATACTGCACCTATGCCGGTAACAACTACTCGTCTTTTCATTAATTTAGATATTACTTGAAATTAAGATGCCTTGGATTTAACGTAGTTTATAGCGTCTCCTACAGTAGCAATTTTTTCCTGGTCTTCATCCGGAATCTGGATGTTGAATCTGTTCTCAAATTCCATAATCAGCTCAACTGTATCGAGTGAATCTGCGCCTAAATCGTTAATAAATGAAGCTTCGTTGGTAACCTTAGATGCTTCTACGCCTAATTTTTCCACTATTGCTTCTTTTATTTGGGTTTCGATGTCAACATCTGACATATAATTTATCCTCCTTAATAAGGTTTTTTAGATATGATTTGATTACAAATTTACTAATTTAATACCATTTTTGAAAGTGCCATAAAAACACCCTGTTTTTTACATTAAAAAGAACAAGAGAAACTTAATATAAGAATAAATCATTAAGAGTTATTATATTTTATTAATTATTGCAAAATATGAAATTTTTGACAATTTTGCCTATTATTTTCCTAACATTTGCAAACGATGGTATGGCTCAAACAAAATACGCAGTTACGCTTTGCCCAACGCCGGTTCTGAACTCTCCCAACTTTGAAGCTGTCTTCGGCGGCGCTGACGGGAAAACTCTGAAAACAGACACCGAAGGTTTAATCCGTGATATTGAGTATGTAGCAATTAAAGGCTCCGTATTCGAAATTCTTGATGAAACCGATAAAGGAAACCACAAGATTTTACATGTGAAATCTGACACCTATAATTACGGCAGGGAGCTTTATATAGATAATCGTTTTGTAAAAATAAGGAATGAAAAACCGTCTGAACCGGAAAAAAAACTGCCTTCCAAAAAAGAAATCTGTTCTTTTCTTGATAAAGCCGTTGGCTCAAAATATATCTGGGGCGGAAACTGCATTGCCGGAATCGGCAAGATGTTAGACTATTACAAACCATCCGGTTCTATCAGCGATGAAACATTGACAAAATGGGAATTAAAAGGATGCGACTGCTCCGGTCTTATGTATGAGGCAACTAACGGTTATACTGAACGCAACACAAGCAAATTAATTTATGAAGGAGAGCCTGTTCTGATTGAAGGAATGACTGCCGAAGAAATTGCAAACATACTAAAACCTCTGGATATGATTGTCTGGGTAGGACACGTTATCTATGTTTACGATGAAATCACTGCTATACAGAGCGCGCTTTCTAAAGGCGGGGTGGTGAAAACAGATTTGGTTGAAACATTAAAACATCTAATGGAAAAAAGAACTCCCGTTAATGATTACGATTCTGCTACCGGTGAGAGATTTGTTGTAAGACGATGGTATAAAGACAATTAACAATTTTTCAATTAACAATTAGCAATATCAATTATTCATTGTTTAATTGCCCATTGTATTATAATGCAGCTTTTTTTAACCTGTTCATTATTGCAATTCCTAACCCGCGTTCATCTATTTTTTCTGCGTATATACTTTTAATTCCATTTGCATCGCACTCGCGGAAAAACGAAAATAACGATTTTGCATAATCGAGCTTCGATTTGCAGTGCTTATACATTCCCAGTTTTTTTCTCATCATCGGCAAAAGACTATGAATTCCTATATACGCCGATGATGAATTTATTTTATTCTGAGGAATTATTTTTGCAATGATAACATTTGCTTTAGGCGAGTAGTGGCGGTATTTTGTGCCGGGGCTTTTCGCTTTACCATGTGAAGAATCCGGCTTTATTCTCGTGTCAATTTTCTGAAGCTCTTCAATCGTTATTATTCCGGGCCGCAAAACCTTCGGAACATCACCCGTACAATCGACTACAGTTGATTCCAGCCCGTATTTAGATTTAGGTCCAATCAGAATACATGAAACTTTTCCGTTAAAATCCTCCAGCACGTGTCCAAAACTGGTTGGTGAAGGCAATCCCGAGACATTTGCCGATGGCGCTGCAATAGGAACTCCGCAGGCTTTAATAAACTCATGTGCAATTTTTGAAGACGGCATTCGTACAGCTACTGAATCCAATCCGGCAGTAACAGCATCGGGTATTAACTCGTTTTTCTTTAATATAACGGTTAGCGGTCCTGGAAAATATTTTTTAATTATTTTTGCTGCTGTTGTGCTTATTCCTTCAGCTATAGCCTTGATTTGATTCCTGTTTGAAATATGAACAATAAGAGGGTTATCCTTAGGTCTTCCCTTCAGCCTGAATATTTTTCTTACTGCAAGTTCGTCAAATGCGTTTGCTCCTAAACCGTAAACCGTTTCGGTGGGAAAAGCAACCACATCCGATTTCATTATAAACTTAGCCGCTTGTTCAGGATTATTTGTTAAAAATGTTTTCATAACCGGATAAAATAACAGGAAGTTTCGGCGGAAGCAATTAAAAACGGATGGTAAATTTAGTTCCTTTGAATCTGTTAATTTCAACAGCGCCATCCAACTGCTGAGTCAGGGTATTGATGAGTATCATCCCCAGAGATTCCGTATTCGTTATATCAACACTTTTGGGAATCCCAATACCGTTATCGCTTACAATAAGGCAGTACTTTTCAGCTTCAGGAGATGTAAGCTCAATATAAATTTCTCCGTTTTTCAGGTTATCATTAAAAGCATATTTATAAGCATTTGATATAAGCTCGTTAATTATCAGTCCGCAAGGAATAGCTTTATCTACCCCCAGATAAATACCATCCGAATTTATTTTCACTTCAACATTTTTTGAAACCGGATAGGCTCTCCTTAACTGGCTTACAAGGTCTCTTATATACAAAGAGAAGTCAATCTTTGAGAGGTCCTGTGATTTATACAGTTTCTCATGAATCAGCTGCATAATTCTAACCCTGTTCTGGGTTTCTTTGAAAAGCTCAATAGTTGCGGGGTCTGCAACGGTTTGCGATTGAATATTTAATAGGCTGCTAATGACCTGCATATTGTTCTTAACCCTGTGGTAAACTTCCTTAAGCAGAATTTCTTTTTCAACCAGTGAATGTTTCAGACGGTCATATGCGTTTTTTATTTCAGTTATGTCACGTGCGACCCCTATATATCCGATAACTTTACCGTTTTTATCTTTTATCTGTGACGTGCTTAAAAGTATCGGAAATTCACTTCTGTCTTTCTTGATATTTACAAGTTCACCTTCCCATCCGCCTTTTGCAGTTTCTTTCAATATTTTATCATGTATATCGGGAATGTTCTTAAACGAACCGAGAATATCTGCTTTTTTTCCCAGAATCTCTTTTAATGAGTACCCGTATTTTTCTTCGAATGCCTTGTTTACATACATAAAACGGTTATCTAAATCTGTAATTGTAATCATCTCCGTTGTGCTTTCAATTGCATGACCGAGCATTCGAAGCTCCTCTTCATTTTTTTTCAACTGTGTAATATCTACATAAATCTGATTAACGCATGTAATATTATCCTGCAAATCAAATTCCGGGTAAAAATACGCATCCAGCCACAGCAGTTCGTTATTTTTATTATTTATTCTGTAAACATGATTTAATATTCCGCTGTAGCCGCTCTTAGCCCATTTCTTAAAATCCCTGTATAAACTTTCTCTGTCATCAGGATGTACCATATCAAAAATTTCTCTTTTGGAAAGGAAGTTAAATTCATCTTTTGTATAGCCGCTTTGCCTTATAAATTCTTTATTGACAAATTCATATTTATCTGTTAAAGCATCCAGTCTTGTTACTGCTACTGGAGATGATTCGGCAAGGTTCCTGTATTTCTTTTCACTGATACCGGCAGATACCAGAAGCATTTCAGTATCTTTCAATATGTTTTCAAGCTTTCCGGAATATTCTGATATTTTGCTTTTAAGTTTATCGCGCTCAGATGTCACTCTTTTCAGCCTTGTAATATCTCTTAGAACTAAGAGGGTGATAGTCTTGCCTTTTTGCCTGAATTCGTTGTGGGATAACTCAAGATAGAGAGTAGAATTGTTTTTTGTCCTTCCGTTGTAGTCAAGTTTTTTGTTTTTCTTAAGTTTTCTCAGAACATTACTATTGAAACCCGGAAGAAGTGAGCTGAGGTCTTTATTGAGTATTGATTTTAATGTATAACCGAACAGTTTAAGAGCTGATTTGTTGATGAAAAGAAGCGCTCCGTTGTTATCTGCTGCAAGAATTGAATCTTGAAACATATCAGCAGCAGCATAAAAGCTTAAGCTTTTATCAAAAGTCTTTTTATCTTTTGTCAACCTGTTTTTCTACATTATAATTTGAAGATACTGCAAAAAAAATATAATTAAACAAAAAGGCAGGATTTCCCCGCCCTACTACAAGTTTAGTAATATCAGATAATTTATGTTTTAATTCAATGAATAATTGATATTTAAATACCCGTCTCCAGAAGCACTTATGGTTACAGGTATTTCGAAATGCAGGTCCTTAAACTTACATATTCCTATATTCTGAGTTTCACAGTAATATATCAATAATTCGAGGTTTATGCTCCCCATCCCTTTGTTCAGCTTTACCGGAAGCTCGAACATTGGGGATTTTGTTTTCTATCTCCGTTTCTATAGAATCAACCAGGTTATCATTAGAACGCACAACAATCTGGGGATGAGCTTCTTCATTAACTTCAAAACCCTCAGGAAGAGTAAAATTAAATTTAATTTTTGATTCCCCCTGTTTCAGAACTGTGCTTTCGAGCTTAATGACATTCTTTTTTTTGCCCGATGTGTTTGTTGTCATAGTTGGCATGAGCTTATCGGGATTTTTTATGACAATAGTTTTTACCTCTTTTGTGTTCATATCAATAACCCGCAAAAGGTTGTTGTTTGTATCTGTAATAAATATTTTTCCGTTAACAATAACTAAACCGCTTGGCTCATTAAATTGCGCTTCTCCTTTTCCGTTACGGCTGCCTTCGGTTCCTGTACCTGAATATGTCAGAACTTCTTTTGTTTCAGGATTTACTGTTTTTATTTTGCTGTTATATGTATCGGTTATATACAGCAACCCATCAGCATTATTATAGACAACTCCGAGCGGATGCTGAAGCCTTACGGAAGCTCCTTTACCGTCGATATCTCCGAATTCAAATAAACCCGAACCAACGATTGTTTTAACCTTTCCGTTTGGTTTCAAATCGGCTGAGCGGATTGAGCTTGATTCGGCATCTGCGAAATACAGTTTTGCCCCATCGGTTGTAATGCCGCTCGGCTGCGCCAGAGCACATACCATAAAATCACCATCGGTAATGTTTTCTCTTCCGCTTCCGGCGTAGGTTCCTATTTGACCCGTGCTAAAATCCAGTTTCCATAACTGGTGCGGACCCGCCATAGCTATATAAAGAGCATTATCATATACCAGCAAATCCCACGGTGAGTTAATCGCTGTTGTTTTTGCATCCGACGGATTAATAAATCCCCACTCGGTTGCCTGTATTCCGGTTCCGGCAATAGTTGTAACCCGCTTTGTTTCTAAATCTACTTCTCTAATTAAATGATTATAAGTATCGGCTATATAGAGCTTGTTTTTATTAAACGCAATTCCCTGCGGTTTAGAAAACTCCGCCTCAGAATAACTTCCGTCTTTGCTCCCTGTTTTACCTGAGCCGATTACATCTTCCACGGTTACCTCATCGCCGGCTTCATTCATCTTAAGAATCAAAACTCGGTTATTGTTTGAATCGGTAATAAATAGTCTTGATGCAGAAGGGTCAGCAGTAATTTTGCCCGGGTAAGATAAAAGTGATTTTGTAATCTTATCTTTCTCAAGAGCAAATTTTATCGGCTCTTTGTTAAGGATTCCTCCAACTTTCCCGTACTCGGCAATTGCACCGGATATAATCGGGTCAAAGACATTAAAAGCCCCCTCACCTGCTTTCATTCCTATAATTTTTCCTTTCGGGTCAATTAATACCAGTGTAGGCCAGGCGTTGGCAGTATAGCTGTCCCAGATTGTAAAATCTTTATCGTTCACTACGGGATGTTCAAGGTTATACTTGAGTATTGATTGCCTGATGCTTTCGGAGCCTCTTTCATTAAGGAATTTAGCAGAATGCACCCCGATTACAACAAGCTCATTATGATATTTTTCTTCAAGCATTTTTAAATCGGGAATTATATGAATGCAGTTGATGCAGCCACTAGTCCAGAAATCGAGCAGAACAAGCTTCCCCCTCAAATCTTTCAAAGAAACCGGTCTATCGGTATTGAACCACTCCAAACCATCGGGAAAATCAGGCGCTGTAATATTACCAAAATACTGCACGTTTGTTTCTTCCTCCAAATCTACAATTTGAGAAAATGATGGTTTTACGAAGAGAAATACTGAAAATAAAGCTATACTTAATGATATTTTGGATTTCATATACGGTTAGTTTTATGAAATGTAATTTAAAATTAATAGAAATAGTTTCAAGGGGTTACCGAAAATAATTATAAAAGTTTTTAAAAACTAAACCTAAACAACAAAAAGCCCGCTTTTCAGCGGGCTTTTTGATTTGAAATTAAATTGTCTGTTACTTAACAAGAATCATTTTCTTTGTTTGGGTAAAATTCCCCGATTGCAGCCTGTAAAAATAAACACCGCTTGCATACTGGCTGGCGTTCCAGTCAATAGTGTAAGAGCCGGCATTTAAATTTCCGCTCACAATAGTTGCAACTTCATTTCCGAGAACATCATAAACCCTCAGGCTGACTGCACCTGATTTCGGCAGGCTGAAGTTTATTTTTGTCGTCGGGTTAAACGGATTAGGATAATTCTGCGATAACAAATAATTTGAAGGAACACCTGTTTGATTATTGGTTATTCCTATAAGAGTTTCGTTATACATAGCAATACCCCCGGCGCTTGTAACCGACCAGCCGCGTATGGTTGTTCCGTCAAGCTTAAGGCTCATTGCCTGGTATGTGCCTGTACCTGTGTACTGTGAAGCAAAGTTTGCTCCGTTATCATTGGAGTAGTATATGCTTGAACCTCTGTCATACCAGAATCTGTCTGATACATTGTTAAACGAATATACTGTTCCTGTACCGGCCAGTGTTACTGTTGCCCAGTTGCCTCCGCCGTCTGTCGATTTTAGCGCTATGGTCTGACCTGTGAAGCCTGTACCGCTGCCGTTGAATGCTACACTGTATGTGTTCGCACTGCCTGTTGTGGCTCCGAATGACCATGAACTTCCGGAGTTAGTTGAATAATATACCCTCGTGTTATTGGTTCCGAACCACACCTTATTACCGTCGACCCACATTGCATTATTCCAGCCTGCTTCTGTACCTGCCTGAGGCAGATACATGCCGGTTGAATCCCATGTTGCGCCGGCATCCGTGCTTTTCCACAATGACCATCTTGCTCCTACCGGGTCTCCGTACATTATACCATTGGTTGCATCCTTAAACTTTATATCATCTATAAATCCGCCTGTCTGAGTAAACACCTGTGTCCAGGTCGTACCCCCATTGGTTGTCCTGTATACAAATGTTGCTGAAGGTGAGGTTGATACTAAACACGTGTTTGCATCTATTCCGCAGATTGCATAAACGTCTGATGTCCCGATTGGGGCTCCCGTTACGTTTGTCCATGTTGTTCCTGCATTGGTTGTTCTTAATACTACACCGCCGTTGCCGCCTATCCAGCCTACATCGGTATTTACCGTACTGACGGTGTTCAATGATGTGGTTACTCCTGATGTTTGTGATGTCCATCCGGGAGGCGGAGATAATACTTCGTTATACATAGCAATACCCCCGGCGCTTGTAACCGACCAGCCGCGTATGGTTGTTCCGTCAAGCTTAAGGCTCATTGCCTGGTATGTGCCTGTACCTGTGTACTGTGAAGCAAAGTTTGCTCCGTTATCATTGGAGTAGTATATGCTTGAACCTCTGTCATACCAGAATCTGTCTGATACATTGTTAAACGAATATACTGTTCCTGTACCGGCCAGTGTTACTGTTGCCCAGTTGCCTCCGCCGTCTGTTGACTTTAGCGCTATGGTCTGACCTGTGAAGCCTGTACCGCTGCCGTTGAATGCTACACTGTATGTGTTCGCACTGCCTGTTGTGGCTCCGAATGACCATGAACTTCCGGAGTTAGTTGAATAATATACCCTCGTGTTATTGGTTCCGAACCACACCTTATTACCGTCGACCCACATTGCATTATTCCAGCCTGCTTCTGTACCTGCCTGAGGCAGATACATGCCGGTTGAATCCCATGTTGCGCCGGCATCTGTGCTTTTCCACAATGACCATCTTGCTCCTACCGGGTCTCCGTACATTATACCATTGGTTGCATCCTTAAACTTTATATCATCTATAAATCCGCCTGTCTGAGTAAACACCTGTGTCCAGGTCGTACCCCCATTGGTTGTCCTGTATACAAATGTTGCTGAAGGTGAGGTTGATACTAAACACGTGTTTGCATCTATTCCGCAGATTGCATAAACGTCTGATGTCCCGATTGGGGCTCTCGTTACGTTTGTCCATGTTGTTCCTGCATTGGTTGTTCTTAATACTACACCGCCGTTGCCGCCTATCCAGCCTACATCGGTATTTACCGTACTGACGGTGTTCAATGATGTGGTTACTCCTGATGTTTGTGATGTCCAGGTTTGTGCTCTAAGAGAACTTACAAAAACACCGCATACTATAAGAAGTAAGACCACCAAGAATGGAAGTCTCTTTTCCATTTTTACTTTCCCCTCTGATTAATTATTTATTAGTTAATTTAAATTTATTTATATCAATAAATGGAAACCTGTAAAATGTGGTTATATATTTCATTTTAATAAAAATGTAATTTCAATGCAACACATAAAAAACCTCTTATTAATTCATAAAAAACAATTTTTTAGATAACCAATTTCAAAGTTCTCATATTTTAATAAAACAAACAGATACAAACAGGTAGTTTCAGGTTCCATTAACAAAAAGTGACCCGCCAAAACATTATATTTTAAGCCTCCTGATTGGGGCTTAGGAAGCTATCATTTTAAAGCTGAAATCCTGCATTGCATAAATAGAAAATAAATACGAAATTTGCAGACTTTCGATATCACTCCATATTGTGAAGGTTAATTTGCCCGATGGTGTAATTGGCAACACGTCTGACTCTGGATCAGAAAAGTCTAGGTTCGAGCCCTAGTCGGGCAGCAGATTTAAATAAATTAAGAATACTGTAATTTGCATCATTTCCCGCCCCGGCGGGAGAACCGGTTCAACCCCTGGCCTCCAGCCAACTGCAGGCAGGGGCAGCCAAAATAAAAAAAAATGAAAACCACACTTAAGAAAAGTTGGTGGCTTTTAGCCCTTAGGGGCATTTTT
>CAVUOA010000002.1:0-5252 GCA_963742955.1 Ignavibacteriota bacterium
TTTATTATTCATATTCATTCCTTCGGTAGTATTTTCGCAATGGGTGCAGACAAACGGACCTGTAGGAGGAACTGCATATTCACTGGCTTCAGGAAACTCAAAAATATTTTCAGGCATAAATGATTTAGGAATCTATGTCACGTCTAATAACGGACATTCATGGACACATTCAACATTAAAAACGCATTCAGTTAAAGCAATTTTTTCAATTGGTCAATATGTATTTGCCGGTACAGAAGATAGCGGTGCATATGTGTCTTCCAATGAAGGAGAATCGTGGATTAAGACATCCTCAATTAATCAAAGCGTTTTTTCATTCACAAACATTGATTCCATCATTTTTGCCGGAACACTTGCAGGGGTTTATAGAACAACAAATTATGGATTGAACTGGGTTCAAATGCAAATTGCACAAAATATCTGGGGTCTTGCATCAAACGGGAATAATATTTTTGCCGCGTGTGGATATAATGGTGTTTTCCTGTCTACCAATAGCGGGCAGAGCTGGGTTCAAACATCATTGCATGATATATATGTGCGATCGATTCATGTTATCGGAAATTTTTTATTTGCAGGAACAGTGAATGGTGTTTATACTTCAACAAATAATGGTCAGAATTGGATTCATTCAGGATTGAGTAACTTAGAAGTTAATGCAATTGCTGCAAGTTATAATTATGTCATTGCAGGAACATCATTTGGTTTATATAAATCAACTGATTTTGGCCAGAATTGGATGCAAACTAATCTTGATATTAATATTATATCACTTATTGCCGCTGATTCATTTATTTACGCTGGCTCGTATGGAGTTTATTTATCTAACGATAGTGGAGTTAACTGGTTACAGACCTCGTTATTTAATGAACAGGTTCCCTGCATTTCAGCGAATCAGGCTTTTATTTACGCAGGCACTTCTGATGGTGTTCACCTGACATCCAACAGCGGTCAAAACTGGACACAAAATTTGTTTGACAGCATACCTGTTACGTGTCTTGCAGCTTCAGGTCCGAATGTGTTTGCAGGAACGTTTTCAACTGCAGGACTCTACAGATCTACAGATAATGGATTCAACTGGATTTCGACTTCGTTATATGATAAAGAAATCTACTCTATTACAGTAAACGGGAATAATGTATTTGCTGCTGCTTATGGTCTTTTGCACAATCAAATCTATATTTCATCTGATAACGGCGCGAACTGGATGGCAACTAACTGGAATCAGGGAATTCATGTAAATGCTCTCGCTGCTAATGGAAATTTCATTTATTCAGGCACATCCTTTTTAGGTATATATATTTCATCCAATAATGGACAAAATTGGTACCAGTCATCCTTAGATAGTGTCACAGTGAACTCTATTTCAGTAACCGGATCTAATATATATGCCGGTACAGATTATAACGGAGTTTATTTTTCTTCCGATAACGGCCAAAACTGGGTACATACTGCATTAACCTACAATTGGATTAGAGCTCTTTGTGTCTTAAATAACCATATTTTAGTTGGTACATATGACGGCGGAATATTTCATTCATCGAATAATGGACAAACCTGGGTTCAAAGGAATGAAGGATTAGACAATTTGAGAATAATGTCATTAATAATTTCAAATGGTTACCTTTACGCTGGTACAATGGGCAGTTCGGTATGGAAACGTTCAATTTCAGATATTATCGGCATTCAGCCCATATCCTCGGAAGTCCCTTCTCAATTTTCTCTTTCACAAAACTATCCCAACCCGTTTAACCCAACAACAATTATCAATTACGAATTACCAATTACGAATTACGTGAAATTATCGGTGTATGATGTTCTTGGAAAAGAAATAGCAGTGTTGGTAAACGAAAAACAGCAAGCAGGGATTTACAAAGTGCAATGGGATGCAAGCAGATACCCCAGCGGGGTATATTTTTATAAATTAATAATTCAAGATTTTTCTGAAACAAAAAAGATGGTTTTGGTTAAATGAAAAAAATAAGTTATTTCGTTATCGTTTTAATTCTCCTGAACGAATTTACATTTTCGCAAAGCGGCTGGTATGCTTTGTCATGCGGTTTAAATGTTGATTGGTATTCAGCTTACTTTACTTCCAATACAACTGGATATGTTGCGGGTAATGATTTCATATTAAAAACTACTGATAGCGGTAATGCTTGGACAACCAGCCTATATGCCGTTGGCGTTAGGTTTCGCCATTTAATCTTTGTTAACCAGACCACCGGAATTGTTATAGGCCGAGACGGAATTATTTTGAAAACCACAAACAGCGGAGTAAACTGGGTCCAAAAACCCAGCGGTACCGGTAATGACCTGCTTCAGTTTTATATGGTCAATGAAAACACGGGGTATTTGTGCGGAGGGTTTGGCACATACCTTAAAACAACTGATTGCTGTAATAGTTGGTATGGTCAGACGCTGTGCAGCACGCACTTGTATGGGATATTTTTCACTTCTGTAGCCACCGGTTGGATTGTAGGCGATATGGGTTTGATGTATAACACAACTAATGGAGGGGCAAATTGGATTAATGCACAGTTTCCGGAGGTGGTGGATTTGAGGGAGATTTTTTTTCTGAATCCCACAACAGGATGGATTACAGGTAAGCTAGGGAGAATATTCTGCACAACAAACAGTGGGGGTAATTGGATTTCACAGTATTCGGATTCCAATTCAATATATCATCATATCGTTATGAGAAACAGTTCAAATGGCTGGGCTGTGGGGGAATGTGAAATTGTACACACCTCTGACCTCGGAACCCATTGGAATCGACAACTGTATTCATACCCACTTCCCCTAGTGCAGTCATTCTTTACATCAGATTTGGTCGGTTATGTTGTGGGATTCGGCGGGACTATTTATAAAACAACAAATGGTGGTGAACCTGTCGGCATTCAGCCCATTTCATCAGAAATCCCTATTCAATTTTCATTATCTCAAAACTATCCCAACCCGTTTAACCCGGTTACGAAGATTAAGTTTGATATTCCAACCCCCCTTAATCCCCCCTTTGCCAAAGGGGGGACGGCGAAGCCAGGGGGGTTCGTAAAACTGGCAATTTATGATATCCTAGGCAGAGAAGTTATAATTCTTGTTAACGAACAATTAAAGCCGGGAACCTATGAAGTTGCATGGGATGCCTCCAATTATCCCAGCGGTGTGTATTTTTATAAACTATCCGCAAATGGTTTTGTTCAAACAAAAAGGATGGTGTTAATAAAATGAAAAAATATATGAAGTTCATAAAATATTTATTGCTTCTATTTTTACTTGCTCCTGAGGTTTATTCGCAAAACCTGAACTGGTCATACAGGAATCCATTACCGCAAAATGATTTATACTGTGTCAGGTTTCTTAATCCGAATACAGGGTATATCTGCGGTTCAAACGGGCTCATTTTAAAAACAGTTACAGGTGATAATCAGTGGCTTAACCAATCGCAGCAGACTGCAGGAAATTTCTACAGCATGTATTTCTTTAATACAGAAAAAGGTTTCGTAACGGGTGACGGCGGCATTATACTTCGGACGACCAACGGAGGCACAAACTGGCTGGAAATTACAACCGGATTATCAAATGCAGTGAGAAGCATTACCTTTTCTGATTCACTTACAGGATTTGCAGCAGGTGATAACGGAACGATAATAAAATCAATCAACGGGGGTGCAAGCTGGTCAGTAAATTACAGCGCTGCTCAAAGTCTGCGTTCTGTATGCTTTACCGGCAGCAACACAGGATTTGCATGCGGAACCCACGGACTTCTTCTGAGAACTACGAATTCAGGATTAAGCTGGAGCACTCAGTATCTTGGCTCTGATACGCTGAACTGCATTTGTTTTTCTGATTCAATTAACGGATTCATTGCCGGATTTGACGGCAACATTTACAAATCATCAGACGGAGGACTAACCTGGAGCGGTCAGATGTTTGGATGGGGAAGCTGGCATACTGTAAAATTTCTGAACCGGGATTTCGGATATTTAGGAGGTACGATTATAATGATTACTTTAAATGGAGGTGATATGTGGCAAGAATACCCTATTGGTACTGCAGGTTCATTTTTCAATGACATCTGCCCGGTAGATACTTTTCTGTATACGTGCTCGACAAAAGGTTCTATATACAAAATATCCAATAACATTTTTATTGGTAAAAAGATAAATATCGGCGGGTCTATGCACCCTTTCAGTTTGATATCATTTACGAATGAAAACACCGGGTGTATAGTAAGCGATGATGAATACCTAAGAACAACTAACGGCGGATTGAACTGGAATATAGACTTACCTTTGTACAGAAGCTTTGAAGGCGGTGAGTCATTTAATGATGTTATTTTCTTTTCTCCATCAAATGCCTACCGTTTAATCAGATCTGTCTCTATGGGCGCGGGGTCAACGGATCACCTGGAAAGTACCACAAACGGAGGGCTAACATGGAATGGACCCAAGTCATTCGTACAAACAGGAGTAATAATTTACGGAATGTGCGAAGTACAGAATACTGCCTATATTTCTATCGGACAAGGAAGTTATTTACCGATTTCACCGGGAATAAAGAAGAACTCAGGTTCCGGCTGGTATAGCGTTCTTAACTCGGATTCTTTAAATTTTAATAAAATTTCATTTGCAAATCCAAACAGCGGTATTTCAGTATTCGGATGGCCAAGTTATGGTTTTGTGAGGACTTCAAACGGAGGAACAGATTGGGTTACTTTTTCCTCATATTTCCCTAAAAGACCGCTTAATATACAGCTGCTTCCTTCAGGAGTTGGCTATGTAATAGGGGATTCATCACTGCTCGAACGAACTACAGATTTTGGAGTATCATGGACATATATTCCGCATAATATTTCGAAAATGTTTGTCAAACTTCAGTTTATGGATGATAATACAGGCTGGATAATCAGTCAGAGTTACAACTGGCCGTATATAAACAGGCTTTATTATACAAGCAACGGAGGTTCAGAACTGCTGCAGGTTCAGTCACTTGACTCATTTAATGTAAGAGGCATGTCTTTTTTAAATGCACTCACCGGTTACGTATGCGGAGATTCAGGAACAGTACTCAAGACTACAAACGGGGGGTTAATATTTGTTGACCCGATTTCATCAGAAATCCCCGGGCGTTTTTCCCTTTCGCAAAACTATCCCAACCCGTTTAACCCAACAACAATTATCAATTACGAATTACCATCCGCCATGGGCGGAACTAATTACGTGAGGATATCTGTGTATGATGTTCTCGGAAAA
>CAVUOA010000003.1:0-6823 GCA_963742955.1 Ignavibacteriota bacterium
GATTTTAGTGAAATGAAACTTAAGATTTTTATATTATTAGTCTTTTACTCTTTTCCGGCATATATTTTTTCCCAGACATTTTTTCAAAAAGTACCCGTCCGTTACATTGCATCCGACAAGAATTATGGTGTCAACAGCGCATGGGGTGATTATGATAATGATGGATTTCAGGACATAGTTATTTCTCAATATACCGATAGCTGTTCGAATTGTTATTTCCCTTTGTATCTATATCATAACGATGGTAACGGTACTTTTACAAGAGTGTTAAATAATGCAATTTCAAACACACAAATTAGGTGCATTGGTATTGCATGGGGCGATTATGATAATGACGGTAAGCTTGATTTGTTTGCAGGTGCAGCGAATTATGGCTATAACATGTTATTTCATAATGAGGGTAATGGTGTTTTTACGAGGGTAACAGCCGGTGTTGTTGAAAACCAGGGCGGAAATTTGGTAACCTGCGGGTGGGCCGATTATGACAGGGATGGCTGGCTTGACCTGTTTGTTAATAACGGAGGAGGCAATGTAAATGATTTTTTATATCATAACAATCATGACGGCACATTTCCTGAAACGGTCACAAGCCCTGGTTGCCAATGATGCTTCTTACGGAAGAGGCTGCTGCTGGGGTGATTACGATAATGACGGCTGGCCGGATTTGTTTGTTGCAACCTACCAGGGTCAAAATGATTTGCTCTATCATAGCAAGAATGGAAACTTTCGGAAAAATTACTTCTGGTCCCGTAGTAAATGACGGAGGGTGGGATACTCAGTGCAGGTGGTTTGATTTTGATAATGACGGATATCTAATATTTAATAGTAACTATCCAGGATAATATTAACCGGCTTTATCACAATGAAAGAAACGGGACATTCACACTAAGCAGTGTCCTGCCTAATCTTACATCAACCTGACATTATGGTGTTGCCTGCGGTGATTATGATAATAACGGGTGCGAGGATTCGACAATCGGGAGAAGCCCTTCGGTATCCCTTCTTTATAAAAACGTTAATGGGATTTTTTTTCCCAGAATTCAAAATGAGAGAGTCTCTTGCATCTATAAGCAGTAGTGACGGAGGGTGGGCAGACTATAACAATGACGGGAAATTAGATTTGTTTACTGCATTTACTCCCCATAACTCGCTATACAAAAATGTAGGTAACACCGGTAATTATTTAATATGCAAACTCACGGGATGCAGCAGTAATAAGTGCGCCATCGGGGCAAAAGTAAAAATTAAAATCGGGTCATCAATACAGATACGGGAAATATCAAGCGGAGACGGCAATGAAGACATGCTTTGGGCCCACTTTGGATTAGGTTTAAGCACAATAATTGATTCAATTATTGTAAATTGGCCATCCGGCAATATTCAGAGACTGGCTCATATATCTGCGAACCAGACAATTTCGATTGATGAATGCACGATCGGTATTCAGCCCATTTCATCCGAAATACCTGACTCAATTTTCATTATCCCAAAATTATCCCAACCCGTTTAACCCGGTTACTAAGATTAAGTTTGACATACCAGCCGGAGGGGCACAGAGAAACAGATTGTGCCCGTACAGTTGAGCATATATGATGCCCTCGGCAGAGAAGTTACAACTCTGGTTAATGAAAGATTAAATCCCGGAACGTACAAAGTGCAATGGGATGCAAGCAGATACCCCAGCGGGGTATATTTTTATAAATTAATAATTCAAGATTTTTCTGAAACAAAAAAGATGGTTTTGGTTAAATAACATTATTCAAGGAGGGAAAATTAAATGGATAATATCGTACAACCAATACAATCCAACAGGATTTTTCTTTTTTCTGCTTTTATTCTTATTTTCTTTTTTCACGTTGACCAGTATATTTTGCCAGGCAAAGTTCCAAAAGCATATCGGCGGCGGCGGAAGTATCGGGTATGATGTGATCAGGACTACCGATGGTGGCTATGCAATTTCAGCACTGACTACATCTTTTGGAGCAATCAATTACGATTTCTATATTATCAAGCTCAGCGGCAAGCTTCCGATATTCAATGGACTAAAGTTATAGGAGGTAACAGTTCTGAATATGGTTTTTCGATTGCTCAATCAACGGATGGTGGTATTGCGGTTGCAGGCGCAACATCCAGTTCTTTTGGTGCCGGTTCGCAGGATTGTTATGTTGTTAAGGTTGATGAGGAGATGGAAATCGGTTATGGACCAGAACAATTGGTGGAAGCGCAAATGAAGGATTTCAAGATATAACTGACACTTTCAGACGGCTGTTATATTGCTGCTGGTGGTACAAATTCGTTCGGTCAGGGAAGCTATGACGGTTATGCTGTAAAAGCTGATAATGCCGGAAATATTCAATGGACAAGGACTATAGGTGGTGCGGGATCTGATAAATTTTAATTCTGTTGTCCATAATTCCTTATGGCAGCCATGTGTTTGCTGGATATACATCTTCATTTGGCAAAGGTGGTTACGATATTTATATAGCAAAAGTTCAAACGGTGCATTCATATGGGCTAAAACCGTAGGGGGTGGTTATGATGAAATAGGGACTAAGATTGTCAGGACATTTGACGGGGGTTATGTTGTAGCCGGATATACAAAATCATTTGTATTAGCCAATGAAGATTTTTATATCATTAAAATAAACAGCAGTGGCAGTTTGCTTTGGACAAGAACGATCGGGGGACCCAATCTTGATATTGCTTCCGACTTAGTTCAGACTACCGACAGCGGATATGTTATGTCTGGAAGGACAAACTCATTTGGCGACCAGAATGTTTATGTTGTTAAAGTAAATAGTACAGGTGTTTTGCAATGGAGGATTAGAGTGGTTGAAAAGAGCGGTTTTGAAGCGGGATTTTCCATATTACAGACATCTGACGGTGGATATTTAGTATGCGGATACGATAATGGTGGAGGGAATGTTTATTTAGTAAAGCTTGACGCGGCAGGTACAGTTTGCAACAATAGTACCACAGGAGGAACAACTTCATCAGGCGTGGCTTGCGGATTCTGGTGGAATTGTTGGTACAGGTGGTATTTACGGTACCGGTGGTACAGTAAATGGTTCAGGTGGTGTGATGACTACTTTTTGTATTGTATCGGATGTGAAATAGGCGATCTCGAGAAATTCCCGCTCAATTTTCTCTTTCACAAAACTACCCCAACCCGTTTAATCCTGTAACAATTATCAATTACGAATTACCAATTACGAATTACGTGAAATTATCGGTGTATGATGTTCTTGGAAAAGAAATAGCAGTGTTGGTAAACGAAAAACAGCAAGCAGGGATTTACAAAGTAGAATGGGATGCAAGTAATTATCCCAGCGGGGTTTATTTTTATAAATTAATAACGCAGGGTTATTCTGAAACAAAAAAAATGGTTTTAGTTAAGTGAGTAAATTAAGATGAAACACTTAAAATATTTATTCATTCTAATTTTTTTAACTTCGGGAATCAATTCACAAGACCAAAATTGGTATTAACAGAAATCCCCTGCCGCAAAATGATTTGTACAGTATCAAGTTTCTGAAAATCCGGATACCGGATATGTTTCACGCTCAAAGGGTCTGATATTAAAAACAATTACAGGTGATAATCAGTGGCTGGATCAGTCACTTGCTTCTTCACGAAATTTATACAGCATGTATTTCTTTGATGCTGAAAAAGGTTTCATAGCCGGTGACAGCGGCTTGATACTTCAAACAACTAATGGAGGTACAAACTGGCTGGAAATTGCAACCGGATTATCAGGTACACTGAGAAGCATTACCTTTTCTGATTCAGTTACAGGGTTTGCCGTTGGTGATAACGGAACAGTTATTAAATCTACTGACAGCGGGGAAAACTGGTCTGTTAATTATAATGCACCGCAAAATCTGCGTACTGTATTCTTTGTTAACAGCAGTACCGGATTTGCCGGCGGAGAAAACGGGCTACTTCTGCAAACCACAAACTCGGGCATTAACTGGAGTACACAATATCTTGGTTCGGAGACTTTGAACAGTATTGATTTTCCTAATCCGCTTATTGGCTTTGTTTTATCTCCAAGTGATATATACAAATCCACGGACGGAGGACATAACTGGACCGGCGAATTTTTCAGCGGGGGGATCTGAAACACAATAAAATTTTTGAACCAGGAATCCGGATATGCACTAAGATTATAAAGATTACACTTAATGGCGGTCAGGGGTGGCAAGAATATCCTATTGGCACTCCCGGTTCATTTTTCAACGATATCTGCCCTGTAGATACTTTCCTGTATACGTGCTCGACAAAAGGTTACATATACAAAATATGTAATAACATTTTTTTTGGTGAAAAGATAAATATAGGCGGGTCTATGCACCCTTTTAGTTCGATATCATTTATGAATGAGAACAGCGGGTGTATAGTAAGCGATGATGAATACCTAAGAACAACTAACGGAGGGTTGAATTGGTATATAGACTTACCCCTGTACAGAAGTTTTGAAGGCGGTGAGTCTTTTATTGATGTTATTTTCTTTTCTCCCGGTCAAATGCCTACCGTTTAATTAGATCTGTCTCTATGGGCGCGGGGTCAACGGATCACCTGGAAAGTTCCACAAACGGAGGGCTAACATGGAATGTACCGAAGTCATTCGTACAAACAGGAGTAATAATTTACGGAATGTGCGAAATACAGAATACTGCCTATATTTCTATCGGACAAGGAAGTTATTTACCGATTTCACCGGGAATTAAGAAGAACTCAGTTTCCGGCTGGTATAGCGTTCTTAACTCGGATTCTTTAAATTTTAATAAAATTTCATTTGCAAATCCAAACACCGGTATTTCAGTATTCGGATGGCCAAGTTATGGTTTTGTGAGGACTTCAAACGGAGGAACAGATTGGGTTACTTTTTCCTCATATTTCCCTAAAAGACCGCTTAAGATACAGCTGCTTCCTTCAGGTGTTGGCTATGTAATAGGGGATTGATCACTGTTTGAACGGACTACAGATTTTGGAGTATCATGGACATATATTCCGAATAATATTTCGAAAATGTTTGTCAAACTTCAATTTATAGATGATATTACGGGGTGGATAATCAGCCAGAGTTACAACTGGCCGTATATAAACAGGCTTTATTATACAAGCAACGGAGGTTCAGAACTGTTACAGGTTCAGTCACTTGACTCATTTAATGTAAGAGGCATGTCTTTTTTAAATGCACTCACCGGTTATGTATGCGGAGATTCAGGAACAGTACTCAAGACAACAAACGGGGGGTTAATATTTGTTGACCCGATTTCATCAGAAATCCCCAGGCGTTTTTCTCTTTTTCAAAACTATCCCAACCCGTTTAACCCAACAACAATTATCAATTACGAATTACCATCCGCCATGGGCGGACGAATTACGTGAGGATATCTGTGTATGATGTTCTCGGAAAAGAAATAGCAGTGCTTGTAAACGAAAAACAACAAGCGGGGAAGTTGAATGGGATGGAAGTAATTACCCAAGCGGGTGTGTATTTTTATAAATTAAGTATTTATTCGTCCGGCCACTCTAAGTGGTCTGACGAATGGACTCAAACAAAAAAAATGGTGTTAATAAAATGAAAAAGATTTTCTCTGCGGCTGTTTTTATTTTAGTTTTTATGAACTCAACAAGTGCACAGGAAGGATGGTTTATTATATCTCAATCGCAGGGTTCAGATTTTTATTACACTGACATGAAATTTACTTCATGCCAGACTGGATATACGACAAATCAATACAGTAACGGTCACGTAGGTTTCGGGGGTATTACAAAGACTACAAACGGAGGCATGAACTGGTTTACACTTGAACAAAGCATTCCTAAATACGGTATTTTTTTCCTAAACGGCAGTACCGGCTGGATGACGGGCGGTTATTGGAGTGATGCGTACATCTGGAGCAGGGAAATTTTTAAAACTACAAATGCCGGAAATAATTTTACGAGAATCTATATTGACTCAGTTCATAATCCTCTTTCAAAAATTTTTTTCGCTGATGAAAATAACGGATGGGTAATTTCAAGCACTCAATTACTCAAAACAACTAATTCCGGCGTAAACTGGACACCCAGCCTGGTTCAACCTCTTTATTCGGTTTATTTTATCAATACAACTACAGGATGGTGCGCAGGTTCAGACGGTTACACCGGCAAAACAACTAACGGAGGATTGAATTGGACATCACAGACAATCGGCTCAGGTGTCTTTAGAGAAATTTTCTTTATCGATGCATTTACAGGATGGCTTTGCGGAAGTTCTCCCCAAATATATAAATCGACTAACGGCGGTACAAACTGGATATCTTACAGCAGCGGTCAGTATAATGTTAATGCAATAGAATTTACAAGTCATCAAAGAGGGTGGGCTTCCGCGGGATTCCGGAAAAATAGTTTATACAACTAACGGCGGTTTGAGCTGGTTGCAGCAAAATTCGGGAGTAAACCATGGATTTGGTATGATGTGCTTTCCTGATTCACTTACAGGGTATGCCCGGGGTAGTAAAATAATTTCAATAAATCCTCCATTCACAGTGGGATTGGTTTTTATGAAAACCACCACGAGGAGGAATTACTTTTTTGGAGAATAAAAATTCAAGTATCCCAAATCAATTTTCTCTTTCCCAAAACTATCCTAACCCGTTCAACCCAACAACAAAGATAAAGTTTAGCCTCCCCCTCCCCTCCAAAGGAGGGGCGATGGAAGATGTTTCTCTCAGAATTTATGACATTCTTGGTAAAGAAGTAGCTGTCATTTTATCCTCCCCCTGGGGGAGGATAGGAGGAGCTGATTACGAAGTTACATGGGACGCCTCCA
>CAVUOA010000004.1:0-5314 GCA_963742955.1 Ignavibacteriota bacterium
CCGGAAAAAAATAACGGACTAAAGTCTATTGTATCACTGTTAACTGATTGTGTTTCATTATAGTTATTCATTTATTTTGAATAAAAATAGTTTTAACTTATATTAAAATAGCTTAATGCTGTAAATAAATGCTATTTCCTTTTTAACATGTAAACCGTACTCACTTTGAAGAAAATATTAGTTACCGGAGGAGGAGGATACTTAGGAACGGTTCTGGTTCCTAAACTTCTTAAAAAAGGTTATAACGTAAGGGTCCTTGACTCATTCTTTTTCGGCAACTTTCTGCCGTACGACCATAAAAGCCTTGAAATAGTTAAAGGAGACATACGAAACGAAAAAATTGTTGCCCAAAGCCTGAAAGATATTGAGTGTGTTATACACCTTGCATGTTTATCCAATGACCCGTCTTCCGATATTGACCCTGAGCTTACCAAAGATATTAATTACATTGCCGGAATTAATTTAATCAATCTTTCACGGCAATCGGGTGTCCAGCGTTTTATTTATGCCAGCTCAAGCAGCGTTTACGGCTTAAAACAGGAAGAAAAAGTAACCGAAGACCTTCCAGTAGAGCCAATATCTCTATACTCTGAACTTAAAATCAGGGTTGAGAATTATCTTTTCGGGTTAAAAGACGGAAACTTCACTTCAACGGCAGTACGAAGCGCTACAATTTGCGGCTTTTCACCGAGAATGCGGCTTGATTTGCTTGTGAATATTCTAACTGTTTCTGCACTTGCAAACGGCGCCATAACTCTTGACGGGGGCGACCAGGTAAGAGCTAATATTCATATCGGCGATATCAGCAATTTTTACATGATGCTTGTTGAAGCAGAACATGCTTTAGTTCACAACCAGGCATTTAACATTAACGATTCTAATTCTTCCGTGCTTGATATGGCGAAGAAAGTTCAGTCATTAATTAAGTGTAAGCTTGAATATTCAAATAAAATAGACCCGCGCTCATATAAGCTGGACGATACAAAAGCACGCACGGTGCTGGGCTTCAAAAATATATATTCTATAGAGCAGGCAATTAAGGACATTAAAAAAAGTTTTTATGAAGGACGCATCAGGATTGATGATATTAACGCGTATAATATTAAGAAATTACTATTACTAAGCTTGCCGCTTCTTAAATCATATTAAATATGTTCATATCATTCGTGATAGCAATATTTAACGAACAGGATACAATTCTTGAGCTTTACCAAAGGCTCAGAAAAGTAATTAATGAACAAAAATATTCCTGCGAAATTATTTTTATTAATGACGGAAGCACTGATAACTCTTTGAAAATATTAACCGACCTGTTAAAAAAAGGCGAAGATATTATTATCATAGAGTTCTCAAACAATTTCGGCCAGATAGCTGCCTTTTCCGCCGGGTTTACACAGGCTAAAGGAGACGTAATTGTTACGCTCGACGCAGACCTGCAGAACTTCCCTGAAGATGTTCCGTTGTTAATTGGAAAGATTAACGAAGGATATTCAATAGTCGGCGGTATCAGAAATGCAAGAAGAGATACAGTACCGAGGAAGCTGGTTGGCGCAGTTGCAAATTATATAAACTATGCACTGACAAGGGTAAAGGTAAAAGATATCGGATGTTCTATAAAAGCTTATAAGAGGCATATTGTTGAAGGACTGCGTTCACCGGCAGGAACTGTAAAATTCAATGCTGTTGCCGCATTCTCATTAACAAAAGATGTTATTGAAATCCCCGTTCAGCATCATAACAGAATGTTCGGAAAATCAAAATGGAATTTTCTCTCGATGTTTCAGCATAATCTTGATATTTGGATAAGCAGCAACAATGTAATTCCCAGAATATTAATAATTCTAAGCTTTGTCGGTTTTGTTTACGGATTTGTAATGTATCTTCTGTTCCTGTTCGGAATCTTCAAGGTTTCAAACGCGATGTCTGCCGGTGCAACTATCTTTCTTAATGCAATTATAATATTGATGCTTGGAATTATAATAGAGTTATCCATAAAGATTTTAAAAGAATTCAGAGGAAGTTTATTGTATAATATTAAATATATCTGGACAAAGGATAATACCGCTTGAGCCCGGAAATACCAATAATTATAATCGGGGCGAGATTTGACGGACATGCAGCTGTCGTGGAAAGTATTATAAGCTCTTCAACAAATTTTTCTGTTTACGGTTATATTGATGATAACCCCGCTTTATTAAACAAAAAACACAAAGATAAACCCGTTCTCGGAAATGCCGACATACTTGAAAAACTCTATAGCAGCAATACCGTAAAACATGCAGTAGCTGCACTTGGAGATAATGAAAAGCGCGAGGAATATATTTTAAAGCTTCTTAAAATCGGATTTGAAGTTCCGAATATTATTCATAAAAGCTGTGTAATTGCAGAAGACGCATCAATGGGGATTGGCTGCATACTTGCTCCCGGGGCTGTTTTAATGAACGGAGTAAAACTCGGTGACGGCATAACAATTAATACCGGCGCTACAATAGACCACAACTGTGTGCTTGAGGGCTATGATAACATTTCACCCGGCACACACTTTTCGGGAAGAGTATATGTGGAAAAATATGTGTTCATGGGAACAGGAACAATTATTATTCCCGATGTTAAGGTTGGCCATCATGCTTATATTGGCGCAGGCTCGGTTGTTATAAGGAATGTACCACCTTTTGAAAAAATTGCAGGAGTTCCGGCAAAAAGCATTAAAAAAATATAACTGTGGAAAGCAGAAAATTGAATATTGTAAAACCCCTGTTTCCTGAAATCGGAGAATTCATTAATGAGTTTGAAACTTCACTGAAATCGGGACAGGTAACCAATAACTCGCCATGGGTTCAAAGGTTTGAACAGGCTCTCGCCGAATATACCGGCGTAAAACACTGCGCCGCCGTTGTAAACGGTGAGATAGCCTTACTGCTTATGCTAAGAGCGGCAGGACTTAAAGGCAGCGTGCTTGTACCTTCATACACTTTCAGCGGAACCGTTCATGCAGTTATGTGGAATAATCTTGAACCGGTTTTTGTTGATATCAACCCGGAAACACTCACCATAGATTGTGATGACCTTGTTGGAAAAATCAGGGAAGATACTTCCGCAATACTTGCAGTACCTATGTACGGCTGTCCGTGTAATATTGAAGAACTTGAAAAGACAGCGGATAAACATAACATAAAGTTATTGTTTGATTCCGCTCCCGCATTTGGTTCCGAATATAAAGGAAGAAAGCTCGGCAATTTCGGGCTGGCGGAATCTTTCAGTTTCCATGCAACCAAAGTTTTTTCTACAATGGAAGGCGGAGCTGTTTTTACAAATGATGATGAAATTTACAACAAGGTATCGGCTCTGCGTAATTTCGGGCAGGTTGCAGAGTGTGATTGTTACGATTTCGGACTAAACGGAAAAATGACAGAAATTTGCGCCCTTATAGGGCTGAAGAATTTGCCCCGCCTTGATGCCTGGGTAAAAAAACGTAATGAACTGGTTAAATATTTCTCAGATTACGTTAAGAATATTCCCGGAATAAAGCTTCAAAAAATTCCCGCCGGCTCAGTTTCAAATTTCCTTTACCTGTTCATTATGGTAAACCCTGCAGAATACGGAATCGGCAGAGATGAACTTATAACTCATTTCGAAAAAGAAGAAATATATACCAGACGATTTTTCTGCAACCCTGTGCATAAAATGAAATCGTACGCCGATTACTCACATCTCAAATTGCCGAATACTGATTATGCTTCAAATAACGGGCTATCGCTGCCACTGTATTCCGATATGACTTTTGATGCTGCAGACAGAATGATAAATGTCTTGAAGGAAAATTCAAAATAGGGGCAGAATGGCTGAAAACGTAGAAAAAACAAAAAAATTCTTTAATGAATGGGACACTTACCATGAAACTGTTAAGAATATAGACACATGGAAGCTCTACGGAGAAGCAATTTCTAAATACATAAAAAACGGAGTTATACTCGATATAGGCAACGGCGGTATATTCAATTATGATACATCAGGTGTAAAAAAAATTGTAGCATTAGACCTTGCGCCAAACCTCCTAAAAAATGCGCAGCAGGCAGATAACATAGAGTATATTGAAGGGAATATCATTAAGCTCCGGTACAAAGACCCGGAGTTCGACCAGGCGGTTATGGATATGCTTGTGCACCATCTTGCAGAAAAAAATTTCAAAGTAACCCGGGAAAATGTGTTTGAATCTTTTAAAAACACATATCGTGTTCTTAAAGACGGGGGCGAGCTGATAATCATGGAATCCTGCCTTCCAAAGTTTTTTGAAGCATCAGAAAAATTGTTTTTCCCGTTTTTCAGGCTTGCTACAAAAATGCTTAATCACCCTGTAGTTTTCCAGTGGAACTGGTTATCGCTGAGGGATTTGCTTAAAGAAAGCGGGTTTAAAAATATTGAAATGTATGAGATTAAGCTAGGCAAGTGGATAATACACCTTGGATTTAAGATTCCTACAAAAATATCACCTGTAAAGGCATACCTTATAAAAGCTGTAAAGTAAATTTATTGACAGATTATTAATTATTGAAAACCATGAAAATTTCACAGAAGATAAAAGATTTCTTTCCGCCGTTAATCAACTGCGTATATTATTTCATGGCTTCTTTGAGCTTTTGTTACCTGTACTATCACAGATTGTTTTACAATACAACATTCTATGAAAAGAACATGGGGGGTATATACTATATACTATCGTTTGAGGCAATTAAGCCAAATCAATACAGACTCCTAATCCCTTTTATTTTCAAAACGCTTAAAACAATCTTTCCGTTTACACCTGACCAGGCTGTGTTTTTTGTAATTGTACTATGCCTGATGTTTTTAACACTGGTTGTTTTTTACAACATTCTCAATATTTATTTCTACAATAAAAAAACTAACAGCTGGCTTGCTTTTATCCTTATATACCCGATGGTATGGCAATTTCTTATACTGAATCAGATGTTTGAGTTTACCGATTTTGCCAACCTGTTTTTTATTTTCACCGGGTACTACCTGATACTTAAAGAAAAAAACAATCTTCTGCTTTTAACTTTTGCTGTAAGCGCATTTAACCACGACTCAACCGGATTTTTAATAATTATGTTTCTGATGTTCAACACAAAAAGCTTATTTAAAAAGCAAACAATTTTTTACACTGCGCCATGGCGGTTATTTTTATTGCGGAGAAAAAAATCAACGAGGCAATTTTTATAACTTATCCCGGGCTGTCATTCAGGTTAAATTACATTGAAAACATTTATTCATTTGTAGTGCTGCCGGTTCATATTGTAATCAGAAATGTACTCCT
>CAVUOA010000005.1:0-18994 GCA_963742955.1 Ignavibacteriota bacterium
CTTTTAGTCTTTTAATCTTTCAAAATTCCTGAGATGCGTTCCCTACGGATATAATTAGAAGTGGAACATCCTGCTCAGCGGGAGGGACTAGTCCGAAGGACCCCTCCGGAGGGGGATGACTCATCATGCATTAAACCCTCCGTCATAATGGACACCTCCCTTTGGTAAAGGGAGGACATATAACCCCTTTGTCGGGGCTGCCTGCCCCGAGTACTTGGTGGTCACAAACAAAAAAATAATGTTAATCTGTGAATCTGTGGCAAACCGGATTCCCCCCCGCAAAGCTGGAATGACCCCGAGTTCTCGGGGTTTCGCTTCGCTCAACAAAAAGGCAGGAATTTACTCCTGCCTTTACAATTTTTATAGGACACTATAGTGTTGTGTTCTTCGAGCCTTTGAGTCTTCGTGGCGTACTCTTGCGCAGCCTAAAGGCTGCTGCTACTATGCAAGGGTCAATACAAAAGGCAGGATTTTACTCCTGCCTTTTTAAATTTTGTTTACAGTCAAAGGCATGCCTTTGACCTACATGTCCGCTTCGAGTCTTTGCGGCAACATCCCCCGTCCTTCGGACACCCCCTTCAAAGGGGGATTTTCCCGTATCACACTCCCTCTCCTTCGGGGAGGGCTGGGGTGGGGTATTACGCGGGCTGAAGCTGACCGTCGATTTTTGACATGATTGTATTTTTCGGAACGGCGCCTACAATCTGGTCAACTACTTTGCCGCCTTTAAATATAAGCAATGTAGGAATGCTTCTAATTCCGTAAGTCATTGCAACCTGCGGGTTGTTATCAACATCAAGCTTGCCGACTTTAGCTTTACCGGCATATTCGCTTGAGATTTCCTGTACAAACGGGGCTATCATTTTGCACGGTCCGCACCATACAGCCCAGAAATCAACCAGTACAGGCACGTCTGATTTAAGCACTTCCTGCTCAAAGTTCGCATCTGTGAATTCTAACATTTAAGTTACTCCTTAATTTAAAAATATTAATAGTTTAATTAATTATAATATTATTTTTACCGAAAGTTTCCGATAACATTATTGCAGTATTTACATCATAATTGAGTTTTATGTCAGTCAGTTCAAATGATTTTTCAACATTCTCTCCTTTTAGAATATCAAACCGAATAATACAGTTCCCTCCATGGTCTGAAAATATTTGTTTGATATTTCTAAGCTTTTCCGGTGTAAAGCTCGCGGCGTCAATCTTAATTATCATCTCGTTTACAACAACGCCGGTGAGAGTTTTCCCGTTACCCTTAGCTTTAGGAGGCGTTAGCGGCTTGATTTCTTCAACAATAACCTTAAACGCATTGCCGTTTTCTTCCGCTCTGCCGTAAATCGATACAATGAAATCATCCATTATTCTGTCCTTAAAATTCTCATAAGATTTTCCAAAAACAATGCATTCTCCCTGTCCCGTGAAGTCCTCTAAGTTAAACACGCAGAATCGGTTGCCTTTCTTGCTCATTTTTACTTTCACGTTTGAGATAATTCCGCACATTCTTACGTTTTTCGTGAGGTCTATTTTCTCGCTTTCTATATCGTTAGCATCGCCAAAGCGCAGCGTCGTGAGCCGGTTGACTTCCTCCTCATAATCTGCCAGCGGGTGGGAGCTTACATACAGGCCGAGAACGGATTTTTCATACTGGAGCTTCTCACGGTCGTTCCAGTCATTTGTCTGGTGCATAAGTTCTTCAAGCTGTTCGATTGAGAATTTTTGCTCTTTGCCGAATATGTTAGTCTGCCCCGATTCAAGGTCAGCTCTCCGCGCGCCGAACTTTGACATTATGTGTTCATGGTTCATAAACAGCTTTTGCCTGTTGGGGTCAAGCACATCAAACGCCCCGGCGTAGATGAGAGATTCAATTGTTTTTTTGTTAACAAAACGCGGGTCAACTCTCTGGCAGAAATCCGCAAAATTTTTAAACTCGCCGTTTTTAACTCGTAAATTTGAAATATGTTCAACCGCATTGAAGCCAACGTTCTTAATTGATGAAAGTCCGAATAATATTCTGTTCTCTTCCTTATCGTCGATTGCGAAATCCGCAAAACACTTATTTATATCAGGCATACTTAGCTTTATTTTCATCCGCTTGCATTCATTAATCAGCAGAACCATTTCGTCCATATCATCCTTGCGGCAGTTCATCTGCGCCGTCATAAATTCAAGCGGGTAGTGTGTTTTAAGGTAAGCAGTGTAATATGCTACAACCGAATACGCAACGGTATGCGACTTATTGAAGCCGTAATCGGCAAACTTAAGTATTAACTTAAAAATTTCCTTGGCAGTTTTTCTATCGATATCATTTTTTACTGCGCCTGCGATAAACTCTTTTTCCTGCTCTTTCATCAGCTTCTCGTCTTTTTTGCCCATTGCGCGGCGGACTATATCGGCTTTAGCAAGCGAGTGCCCTGCAATTACCTGCACAATCTGCATTACCTGTTCCTGGTAAACAATTACGCCGTAAGTTTCCTTGAGTATAGGTTCGATTTTCGGGTGCGGGTATTCAACTTTTTTTCTGCCGTGCTTGCATTCAATAAAATAAGGAATCTGGTCCATAGGGCCGGGGCGGTAAAGAGCGTTCATTGCGGAGAGGTCATTCATATCTTTCGGTTTCAGCTTGGAGAGGTATTCCCGCATCTTCGGCTTTGAGAACTGGAATATGCCGACTGTATATCCGTTGGCGAACAGCTCGTAAGTTTCAGCATCATCAAGCGGAAGATTATCGAGGTCGATTTTTACGCCGTGGCGTTTTTCAATCAGGTCTATAGCCTGTCCGATAATTTTAAGCTCCTTAAGCCCGAGGAAATCCATTTTAATCAATCCTGCATCTTCAAGCATTTTCATATCATACTGTGTCATGTACACGTTTTCCATCTGCGGTGTTTTACTGATTGGCACATAATCGGTAATATCCGATGGCGCAATCACCACTCCCGATGCATGTAAGCTTGCGTTCTTGTTAAGGTTTTCAAGCACAATGGCGTAGTTGAGGAGCTTTTTTCTGTCGGCAACCTCATCAAAGTATTCTTTGAACTCGGGGATTTCCTTGTAGCAGTCTTCCAGTGATTTCACCTTGCCGAAAATCGACGGCACATGTTTTGTGATTTCGTTAATTGCATCGAACGGGTAATTCAGCACCCTGCCGACGTCTTTTAATACCGCTTTTGTTTTCAGCTTGTTGAACGTAACAATCTGCGATACGGAATTTTCGCCGTATTTCTGCTTTGAATAATTTATAACATCATCACGCTTATCATCCTGAAAATCTATATCTATATCAGGCATGGAGACACGGTCAGGATTTAAGAAACGCTCAAATAGCAGGTTATAATCAAGCGGGTTAACGTTAGTAATTCCGAGGGCGTAACACACAAGCGAGCCTGCTGCGCTTCCTCTGCCGGGTCCAACGAGTATATTATTAGCTTTAGCATGCTTTATGAAATCAGCTACAATTAAAAAATACCCTGAAAACTGCATTTTTTTAATAACTTCAAGCTCTGTGTTAAGCCTTTCGGTTTCTGCGGGAGTGATATTTTTTATTTTATTTTTTAATCCTTCCTTAGCCAGCTTTTCCAGGTATCCGTCAAGGTCTTTTGCACCGGAGTTTTCGGGAATAGGGAAGTTGGGCATGTGGTAAACGCCTTTGGGAAGCTCGAGATTACATTTATCGGCAACTTCAAGCGTTGATTGTATAGCTTCGGGAAAATCTTTAAACAGTTCGCACATCTGCTCCGCCGATTTAAAGTATACCTGGTCAGTTCCGTAGCGGAGGTCAACTTCCATGTTCTTGCCTTCTTTATCCCGCGAGAGGTCAGTGCTTATATAAAGATAAATGTTATGCGCAATGGCGTGTTCATGCTTAATGTAATGAACATCATTAGATGCAATGAGCTTTAATCCAAGTTCTTTGGCGAGCTTCGGCATACCCGCAAGAATAGGTTTTTCAAGCTCCATGCCGTGGTTTTGTATTTCGAGGTAAAAATCATCACCGAAGATTTCTTTATAAATGTTAGCTGCTTCTTTTGCCTGTTCGTAATCGTTATTTACAAGATGGGCTGAAACCACACCTCCTGCACAGGCAGAAAGAGCGACTAATCCTTCGTAATGCTGCCGGAGGACTTCTATATCTATTCTTGGCTTGTAATAAAATCCTTCGGTATGTCCTATGGATATAAGCTTAATAAGATTGTCATATCCTTTTTTATCTTTTGCAAGAAGCACCAAATGCTGGTAACCGCCTCTTTTCTTCTTTTCTGTGCCGTTAGAGCGGTCTTTTCCGTCAATAAAACCGCTTTCAGTTACATTATGTGAGTTATCTTTTCCCCTCTGCAGGCGTGAGCCTTTGGTGAGGATATACACCTCACAGCCTATAATCGGTTTAACGCCTTTAGAGCGCGCTTTTTTGTAGAACTCCATTGCTCCGTACATTACTCCATGGTCAGTTAAAGCGACGGCGGGCATGTTGTTTTCAACAGCGGCATTCACCAGCCCTTCGGGAGTGCAAATGGCATCCAGCAAAGAATAATGAGAATGATTATGTAGATGAATAAATTCCGCCAATTTTTTGGTAAATTCTAAAGGAGGTGTTCCCTATATATTACAAATATAAGCAAAATTATTTTTAATTGGTTTCAGAAACGGGAACTTTAATAAACGCTAAGTTCGGAAAAATTTTATATTTGTATTTATATACTGAAAAAAACATTATATATTTAAGCGAGGGGAGACAATTAATTTAAGAAAACTATTTAACAATGATAATGAATCTAACCGGATTTATTATTTCAGAAAGATAATTTTCTCCCGCGCTCCCGGTCTTATTGAACTGATGTTTATCTTTCAACCTTCTGCATTCGGTTACACAACCAATTAATAATTTACAATAAAGTTTTACAGAGTATTTGGCTAATATATAATTACGCCATTTAACTAAAACTAATTAAAGGAAATCAAAAAATGGAGAAATTTAAGAAGATTAATCTTTTCTGTTTATTTGCTGTTTTGTTGATTTTTGCTGTTAATATTCATGCACAGGTTATTACCTACAGCAGCAGCTGGGGCGCGCAGGGAATGACACTGAAGAACCAGAGTGCATCCGCTGTAAACATCAATTATTCAATCACTTCTATGAACATAGAAGATGTTAATGTTAACGGAACAATGATGAAAGCGCCGAGGCTTGAAGGAGTTTTCCTTCCGAATAACCAGGGTGCGCCGGATTTAGCCGGAACGGGACGCTATATTGCTATTCCGCAAGGTTCTGAAGCTGTATTGAATATTAGGTCTTTCAGAACAGAGACCTATACAAATATCGATATTGCTCCTGCACCAAGAATCCCGTGGGATAATGAAGACGGCCCGGCGGAATTCAGCAAAAACATTGAGATTTATACTGCTAATGCTTACTACCCCGCAAACCCTGTTATAATTTCAGCGCCTACTCAAATAAGAGGGGTTGATGTTGTAATGCTTGGAATTACACCTTTCCAGTATAACCCGGTAACCAAAGAGCTTATTGTATACAGGGATATAGACATTGAAATCGGTTTTATCGGAGGCAGCGGTCATTTTGGCGAAGACAGACTCAGAAGCCGCTGGTGGGACCCGATTCTTGAAGATGCTTTGTTTAACTATGCATCTCTGCCAGGGATAGATTATAACAGGCGCTTTAATACTGAAACTGCCGGCTGTGAATATCTTATCATAAGACCTGACGGAGCAGAATTTGCCAAATGGGCAGATTCAATTAAGAACTTCAGAGTTCAGCAGGGAATTTGCACCAAAATAGTTACAATTACTGAGGTAGGCGGCAATGTTGCAACAACTGTTGAAAATTATGTTAATAACGCATATAATACATGGACACCTGCACCCGCAGCTGTATTAATGCTGGGAGATTACGGCACTTCAACTTCAAACAGTTTAATCAGCCCGATATACAATAACTATTGTGTTTCGGATAATATACTTGCTGACGTGAACGGCAACCAGATGCCGGATATAGCTTTTGCAAGAATGACCGCCAACAACGAAGCACAGCTTCAGGTTATGATAACAAAGTTTCTGAACTACGAGCGCAACCCTCCAACATCGGCTGCATTCTATGACCATCCCATTACTGCGCTTGGCTGGCAGACGGAAAGATGGTTCCAGATTTGCTCAGAAGTTATAGGTGGGTTCTTTAAAAATTCACAGGGTAAACATCCAGTGAGAGTAAATGCTATGTACAGCGGCAACGCCCGGTTAACTGATGGTCAACCGCCACCAATACAGTACCGTTCTTGCTACTTTCGGACCCAGCGGTCAAAATTACATACCTTCTAACGCCTCAGGGAATTGGCGGATGGTCAGGCGGTACTGCTACAATGATTAATAATGCAATTAACGCAGGTTCTTTTATACTTCAGCACAGAGACCACGGGGGAGAAACAGGATGGGGAGAGCCTTCATACAGTAACTGCAAATATCAACAGCTTGACCAATACAGATTTAACATTTCATAATGTCAATAAATTGTCTTACCGGAAGATACAATTACGGCAGTGAATGTTTTGCAGAAAAATTTCACAGGTATACATATAATAACCAAAACTCCGGAGCATTGGGGTTGATTGCTGCATCCCAGACTTCATATTCATTTGTAAATGATGCTTATGTTTGGGGAATGATGGATAATTTCTGGCCGAATTTCATGCCGACATACGGCGCGATGTACTCGGAAAGGGGAGTACTGCCGGCATTTGGAAACTGCGCCGGAAAATATTTCCTCCAGCAATCAAGCTGGCCTTATAATACAAGCAATAAGGAAGTTACCTACCACCTTTTCCACCACCATGGAGATGCATTCCAGACAGTATATTCCGAAGTTCCTCAGAACCTGACTGTTTCGCACGCAAATACAATTGATGCAACTGATACTTCATTTACTGTTACAGCGAACGAAGGTGCATTAATTGCTCTTACATTCAACGGTATAATATTGGGAACAGGTACGGGAACAGGCTCTCCGCTTAATATACATATCATAGGCGGTCAGAGTGAGCCTGATTCAATGGATGTGGTTGTAACTAAGCAGAATTTTTTCAGGTATCATGCAAAAGTAAAAGTTATCGGTTATCCTGTAAATGTACCGCCGGTAACTGAAATTCCGAAGGTATATTCACTTTCACAGAACTACCCGAACCCGTTTAATCCGGGAACAAAGATACAGTTTGCATTACCGAAATCTTCAATGGTAAAACTTGTAGTTTATGATATACTTGGACGTGAAATTTCTGCGCTTATAAATGAAAGAATGGATGCGGGATATCACTACTGTATATTCGACGGTTCAAATATACCGAGCGGAGTATATTTCTATAGGCTGGTAACCGAAGGGTTTACCGACACGAAGAAAATGACACTGATAAAATAACAGATATAAAGAGCAGATATCGATTAAAGTCCGGTGTAAAAGCCGGACTTTTTTAATATATACCCTTTTCTTTCAGGAATGAAGTTACAGTTGTGTTGTTCAGGTAAGTAAGTATCATAATACCGAATATAACGCTTACTATATTACCTGATAAAACTGTAACAATTTCTAGTATAGCAGCAAACTGCATTGTACTGAATGTACCGGTCAAATTAAGCTTGTTGAGCTTATTATAAGCCATAAAATCCATTACACAGCTTACAGCATTAATGAGAGGTACAATACCCAAGTAAACATCCTATACCGCAAGTAAATAAGCCTCCGAGAAGAGTTGTTCCGCCCCAGCCGAGAAAAACAAGTATATTTACAATTCCTGAAATAAGGAAAAATGTTCTTGATGTTTGTATTTCTGTTGGCATAAGGCAAAGTTATGAAATGAAGTAAAATATTACAATACAAAACCGCCGAGTACCCATCGTATTGAGCCGAAGATAAGAGTTATAATACATAAAACGAATCCTGCGTTTGCAGGTGTTTTATATGTTTCTTTTGACGTTATCAAATGAATCAGGCTGATGATAAATCCTATAAATGCTACAGGCAGTACAAACCAGTTCATCCATCCGAGGCAGGGGATAAATGCAACGAGCATTCCTGCTATTGAAATAATTCCAAGAGTTAAGCACAGTGTATTCATGTTTTTAATCTCATTTTAAATTTCGGGAAAATTTGTTTTGATGAGAAGTAAATGAAGAGAATCTGGTACAGAAGAAAAATCGAATACAGCGGAACAGAGGCGGAGTATTTTTTCATCGGCTTGAGAAAAATTACCTTTTGAAATCTCGCAAAAAGCGCCGGTTAATCCGCATGCAATGCATTCTTTGTTATACTTCGTTTTATATTCGCATAAGGGTACGTTTTGCATAATGAAGGAATGCGGCAGAACAAACGGAGAGACTGTAGATATAAGCGCAGCAATGAAAACTACGAAACCGGTAATTTTAAAGCTCTTTTTAAGCTCCGCTTTCATAAAATAAAAAAGGCAATCTTTAGTATAAAGACTGCCTTATTAATTAAAAAAACATAAGTTCTATTTGACGAGATTGAACTTTTCGCCGAACTGACCTATTAACGGCAGAGGTTTAATTTCGCCTTTGGAAGCGTTCATTATTCCCATTATCAGGAAAACGAGCCATGCAATATATAATATCAATCCGATACCGCATGTTATTGTTGCCACGATTCCCAATACAATGTTAAGAATAAAAAGGGCTATTGCCTGCTCGGTATGATACATTACGAATTTGTTATTGCGCATATCATCCATTAAGAGCGGGATGAAGAAAATAAGATAAGCTATAATAGCCATTGTTTTACCTGAGGAAACTTCCTCCGGCGTAACGTTAACTTGTCTTGTTGATTCTGCCATTTGAGTACTCCTATTTAAAGTATGGTTTTAATTTCGAATTATTTAAAAATACATATACTGATAATACAAAATATAAAAAAAAAAGTTCATTAATGAAACACAGGCAGTTATAATAAAATCCTGTACATTCTTCTTATAAGCAGAGAACCCCTTTAATAAGGGGTTCGTACTGTGTTTCAAAAAGCCAATGTTAAATTTATTTTACTAAATTAAACTTCGCTCCGAACGAGCCTATAATCGGCAGTTCTTTTACTTTTCCCTGTGCGCCGTTAATAATACCCATAATCATTAAAACGAATAAGAATAACCTGATTAACGAGTAAATTAATGAGCCTCCGCATACATAGCCAAAGTCTATAATGCGGTAAAGTATCGGGTCTACAATGGCGAAAACAATAGCCAGAATTACCCAGCTGATAAATAATGCAATGCCCTGCTCTGTGTGATACATTACAAATTTGTTGTCACGTGAAGTAAGAAGAGGTATAAAGCACAGAATACCGAGATATGCAATGATGCTCATCACTTTACCGTCAGATATTTCTTTTTCAGTGATTGCAGCAACGGCTGGTCTTGTGTTTGTAGTTTCAGTCATTTTATTCCTTTGTTAAGTTAATAAATATGTAACTTAAAGTTAATTTATTTAATATTTGAATCGCAGGCCGTTGACGGGAGCCCGCAGCGAATTGAAATGACTTTTCAGCTAACGAGTCTGTTACCTGAAAATGGCCTTAATGCTGCCCCATGTGCTTCTGACACCGGATATTATGTGTGTAACGGTTATGGTATTAGAATAAACATAACCTCCGTTACCGTCCACAAGTTTAAGCCTGTAATAATATATAGGCGCCGCACTATTCATTGTAACTTCATCCCGGTAATAATAATAAGAATTATTACCTATAGCACTCACCGAACCTATGTGAATAAAATTATTAGGGTCTGATGCACTTCTTTCGATCTCGAAACGGTTCAGGTTGTCTTCAACACCGGTTTTCCATTCCAAAAGAATTGCGTCAGGTTCACTCTTGGCAGTGAAGTACTGTAATTCAGTTGCAGCATATAAAACGCCAATGCATAACAAAGGCAATAAAATGCTGAGTATGTAGATAGGTTTTTTCATTGTAAATCTGCTCAAATATAAACCTTAAATCAAAAAAATGCAAGCATTATTATTTTTAATATAACTAACAGGAATTATTGAATTTATGCAGAAAACTTTCTAAAGCGCCGCCCGCCGGAACTGCTATAAAATTAAGGCACTTCGGGACTTTTATCAGTTTTTTGGAAAATGCGTAAAATTTTTATCCCAGGTTTTTCTTGAATCTGAGGGAGCTGAGGAACAGAATTATTATCCCAAATAGAAACAGGGCTAGTGTTTCAGGCCACAGGTCAGCAAACCCGATACCTTTTAATACTATCCCGCGGAGTATAACAATGAAGTATCTCAATGGAACAAGGTATGTAACATACTGTATAGCAGGAGGCATATTTTCAATCGGGAAAGCAAACCCGGAAAGGAATATCATTGGCATCATTATGCCGAATGCTGATGTTATCATTGCCTGCATTTGAGTTTTTGTAATTGTAGAAACAAACATTCCAAGACCCAGTGTTGAAAGCATAAACAAAAAAGAAGAAAAGAAAAGATAAAGTACACTGCCCCTGACTTCAATCTGAAACCAAAACCGCATAACACTCAGGACTATTGTTACAGCCAGAAAGCCCAGAATGGAAAAAGGCACAAGCTTTCCTAAAATCATTTGGTACGGTTTTATCGGTGTAACTATTAATTGTTCAAGAGTACCGATTTCTCTTTCTTTTACGATAGCTAAAGATGTTAAGCTTGTTGTAACAATCATAATTATCAGCCCAACAATGCTGGGAAGCATATAGTTTCTTGTTGTAAGGTCGGGGTTATACCATATTCTTACTTCAGGCTGAATGGTTCCTGCCAGGGGTTTCTTTATTCCCGAGCGCTGAAGTGTTTCAAACATAATATTTTGTGAGTAGCTTGAAACAACTCCCTGCACATATCCTGATGAAATTGCCGCTTTGTTACCGTCAGCGCCGTCAAATATTACCTGCAGCGGAGCTGTTTTTTTTGCGCCGATGTTTTTGCCGAAATCGGTTGGGATTACAATGCCAACAAGTGCATTGCCTTTATCGATTATTTTTGTAAGCTCATCATAGCTTGTTACATAATAGTCAATTTCAAAGTAACCGGATTTTTCAAAATTTCTTACAAGGTCACGGCTGGTTTCAGACCTGTCCTGGTCAAATACAACCGTGTGAATTATTTTAATATCAAGATTTGCTGCGTAACCCAAAAATATCAGCTGAATTACAGGTGCAATAATTACAGTTGCAAACATGCGTTTGTCCCGCTTGAACTGCAGGAATTCTTTTATTATAAAATTATAAATTAATCTCATTGCACGCGCTGTTTAATTATCCTGATAGAAGCAAATGTCAGCAGAATAGCTGAAAATATTAAAAGATAAATTAACTGCGGCCAGAATGCTTCAATCCCTTCTCCTTTTACAAGTATATTTCTCAATGCTATTATGAAAAATTTCGCAGGTGTAATATTTGTCAGAATCTGCAGAAACTTCGGCATGCTTTCAATAGGAAATATAAAGCCCGAAAGCAGGTTTGAAGGCAGCTGTGATATAAGAAGTCCCATCTGGAATGCAACCTGCTGTGATTCCGCAATAGTTGATATGAAAATTCCTATGTTTAGACAGCAGAACAAATACAATAACGTGGAAATAAAAAACCAGAAAATGCTTCCTTTTACGCTGACGCCGAATATAATGTTGCCGGCAAGAGTGATAATTGCTGCAATCATAAGCGCAAGCAGGGTATACGGCAGGACTTTGCCGATAAGCAGTTCAATCGATGAAACAGGGGACACATTAATTTGCTCCATTGTACCGAGCTCTTTTTCTCTTACTATAGCAATTGCGGTAAGAACAACCGAAAGGGTAATGAGTATTGAAGCAATTAAGCCCGGCATCAGGTACTGTGAAGTTTTTAATTCGGGATTGAACCAGAAAACCGGCTGCAAATCAACAGGAGTATAAATATCAATTCCGGAACGCTCGAGCACTTCGTTCTGGTATTTACCCGAAAGGTTCCTGGTGGCGGCGTTAACATAGTTCATTATAATAGTGGCTGTGTTGCCGTCTACACCGTCAATCAGGTATTGTATTTTAGCATCTTCCTTATTGTAGAATTTATCCGAAAGGTCATTTGGAATTACAATGACGCATTGAACCTGCTTTTCATCTAAAGCTTTGTTAATTGACTGTTGATTATCATAATAACCTATAAGCTTAAAGTATCCTGTCTTCTGAAGTGACTGGATATACTCTCTGCTTAATTGCGAGTTTTCCCTGTCATATACCCCGATTTTTATATCAGTCACGTCGAAGTTTAAAGCATAGCCAAAGAGCACAAGCATGAAAATAGGGAAAACAAACATTATAACAAGCGTTCTTACATCACGCCTTATTTGCCTTAATTCCTTTTTTGATATTGCCCAGATTCTGAATAACATGCTATGTGTTTGGTTCAAGTAAGTTCACAAAAACATCTTCAAGTGAGGGAACTATCCTGTCGATTCTCGAAACATTAATGCGGTTCTCCTCAGTAAGTATTTTCCTTATATCATTTATTGTTTCTTCGGCGGATGAGTGCGGATTGTTATCGGCAATCATAACATGAAGATATCTCCCGAAGTAAGCAGCTTTTTTAAGCCAGGGGATTTTATCAACAATCTGCATGGCGTCATCTATCCGGTCACACTCGATTTCAAGTATAGGGTTTTTAAGATAATTTGTTTTAAGTTCTTTAGGGCTTCCGCCTGCAATGATTTTGCCGGCGTCAATCATCATAATCCTGTTGCAGAACTCAGCTTCATCAAGGTAGTGGGTGGTTACAAAAACAGTAGTCCCGTTTTGTGAAAGTTCATTTATAAAATCCCAGAAATTTCTTCTGGAAATCGGGTCAACTCCGCCGGTAGGTTCATCGAGAAATACAATTTTCGGTTCATGAATTACGGCGCATCCAAGCGCCAGGCGCTGCTTAAATCCCGCAGCAAGGTTTCGCGTAAGCGTGTTTTCCCTTCCTTCGAGACCCGCCATTTTAAGCACCCATTCTTTTCTGTTACGAAGCCTATCACTGTTTAATCCGTAAACGCTTCCGAAAAACCGTATGTTTTCTCCGGCAGTAAGGTCATTATACAGCGAAAACTTCTGTGACATGTAGCCGATATTTTTTTTGATGTCATCGGGCTGCTTTTGAACACTGAACCCACCAACCATTGCATCTCCGGATGTAGGTTCAAGTATCCCGCAGAGCATTCTAATGGTAGTTGATTTACCGGCGCCGTTAGCTCCCAAAAAACCGAATACCTCGCCCTGTTTTACCTCAAAACAGACGTTATCGACAGAAACAAACGTGCCGAATTTCTTGGTTAGATTTTTTACTTCTATTGAATACAATGTTTTATCTATCATTCCCGCGCCTGCCTGCAGCCGGCAGGGATGCGGGAATCCAGTTAACCTGTTAAAATATTTTAACTTTCTTTTCTGTCAGGTCGTAAGACCTGACAGAACTATTAAGACCCGACAGCACCGTTATCATTATGTTGGGTGTTATTGTGCAGTCAGATGTTTCCACCTAGCTGCGGAAAACTAATAAATTTTTCTTCCCAATGATTTATCAAGCTTCACTTTTGCCAGTTTGTAATCAATCAGTGCATTTGTATAATTGGTCTTTGCCTGTAACAGGGAGTTCTCCGCATCTATAATATCGGTGCTTGTTGCAAGCTGAACATCATATTTCTCGCGGAATGTTCTTAAGTTTTCATCCGCCTGCTCAATTGCTTTCATAATTACATCAAGTTTTTCTTTGGCATACTTCAAGCTGAGGTAATTCTGGTTTACTTCAAGCTGTATGTTATCTTTAATCTGGTCAAGCGATGTCTGAGCCTGGTAGAGGTTTTCTTCAGCCTGTACAACCTGTGAAGAGGTACTGCCCCAGTTCCATATATCCCAGCTTAGTGTTATGCCTATATCCCATGTGCCTTTAAACTGTTCAAGCGGCGGCTGATAGCGTGAGTTAGGATTTGCATAAGTATAATTTCCTGAAAGATACACCGATGGAAAATAACCCGAGCGTGATGCCTTGATGTTTTCTTTTCCGGCTTCCAGTGAGTATTTAATTGATTTTATCTCACTTCTGCTGTTTAATGCTTCTTTTTCAAGCGCATCAAGATTTTCGCTTACAGTTTCGGGTACAATTTCAACTTTTTCGATTTCAGTATTCTCATTAAGCGGCAATCCCAGTGCTTTGTTAAGCGAGCTTCTGGCGAGGTCAATATTATTGTTTGCATCAATTAATGAAAGCTGGATGTTCGATTCCTGCACTTCGAATTTCAGCAGGTCGTTTTTTGTTGCAAGACCGTTGTTCATAAAGTTCTTAGTATCGGTAATATGCTGTTCAGCCGATTTAACGCTTTCCAGAAGCAAATTTTTCAACTGCTGGGCTTTGTAAAGATTCAGGTATGAACTGTAAACCGAAAATGCAACTTCGTTTTTTGTTTTGTTTACGTCTTCCGAAACGGATTGGTTATAATATTCTGCAGCGCTTTTTAAAGCGCTGAGGCGGAACCCTGTAAACAACGGCTGCTGAAGGGATAGCCTTACTGTATAATTATTCAGCAGAACATCTGAAATTTTTATAGGTGTAGGCGAAATAGGGAGATGAACCTCAAACGCCGGCACATCGCTTAAACGAGTGTAGTTAGCTGTAAGCTTAAGCTGCGGGAAGTACTGCGACTGCACTTCATCAACTTTAGCAGACGAGCTGATTATTTTTGAATTTGATATTTTTATGTCTTTGCTGTTTTTAAAAGCAATCTCAATGCTTTCTTTCAGGCTGAGCTTTTGCTGCGGGAAAGCATTTACCGAAGCTATTAAAAAAATAACAGTTATTATTAATACTTTTTTCATATCAAATAGAATTTAACTTTATTCTGACTTTGCTGTTTGTGTTTCAGCCTGGGTTTCAAGTACGTTTATAAATACATTTTCCAGTGAAACCGGCTTTAACCTGTGGTCTGTTATTTCAATTCCGTTTTTATTAAGCATGTTCTCTATTTCCCGGTAACCGCTTTCATAATTATCTACTACAATATCTATTCTGTCACCGAATATCTGCACCTCGAAACCTGAATTTTTCTTAAGTAATTCGTACGTATCTCTTATTGAGGGGGAGATGATTTCAATAATTTGCTTGTTCAGTCCTGCTTTAATATTTTCAGGTGTATCGAATTTCATAATTTTACCATTTGCAAGCATTATAATTCTGTTAAATCTTTCCGCTTCATCCAGGTAGGGAGTGGTTATTAAAATTGTAATCCCCTCATGCAGAAGATTAGAAAGGATTTTCCAGAAATCTCTGCGGGATACAGGGTCAACTCCCGTAGTCGGTTCATCTAGAAAAATAATCTGCGGTTTATGAATCAGCGTGCAAGCCAGCGCAAGCTTCTGCTTCATTCCGCCGGAAAGCTTGCCTGCAAGAAACTTTCTGAAAGCAGTTAAACGCGTGAACTGCAGAAGTTCATCCCGTCTTTCTTTGTAATGTTTCACACCGTGTATATCGGCAAAGAATTCAATGTTCTCGTCAACGCTTAAATCCTGGTACAGGCTGAACTTTTGCGAAAGGTAGCCGATTTCTCTTTTTATTTTATTTTTTTGTTTATCAAGGTCAAGCCCTAAAATAGCAGCATTACCTGAATCAGGTCTGAGCAATCCGCAGAGTATACGTATAGTTGTGGTTTTACCTGCGCCGTCAGGTCCCACGATTCCGAAGATTTCATTCTTCTTCACGTCAAAACTTACACCATTTACTGCCGTAATATCAGCAAATGATTTCTTAAGGTCATATGTAACTATTGCAGAATCCAATAAATTTCTAAATTGTTTAATTGCTAATTGTTAAAGAAGCATCTGCGGGCATGCCGGGCTTTAATTCAAACTGGGGATTTGGGATTCGAATCTTGACTGCAAAAACCAGCTTTGTGCGCTCATCCTGAGTTTGAATATTCTTCGGAGTAAATTCCGCTTCGGGTGAAATGTAGATAATCTTACCGTTATAGGTTTTATCTTTGTAGGCGTCAATTTTAATATCTGCGCTTTGACCCAGCTTAACTTTAGCCATTTCTACTTCTGTAAGGTAAATCACCAGGTCAACTGATTCCAATCTTGAAATTTTCATTAATGAAGATTGAGGAGATACCATTTCGCCTTCTTCAACGTATTTTTTTGATACAAATCCGTCTGATGGAGCGTAAACTCTACAATCCTCAATGTTCTTCTTCAGCAGGTCAGCGCTTGCCTCGAGGCTCTTGAGATTTGCTTTGGCTGATTGTATATCTTCGGGCCGGATTATGGTTTTTATTTTGCCGAGATTTTCTTTTGCGGAATTATACTGTGCAAGCGAAACATCATATCTTGCAACCGCATCATCATATTGTTTTTTGGTTATTGTTCTTGTTTCATACAGTGAAGTGTAGCGGTCTTTATCGTCTTTTGCCTGGTCAAGATTTATTTTTGCCTGCTTAAGTGACTGCTCGGCTACTTCTATATCTTCTTTCCTTGCTCCGCTTAACAACAGATTAAGCTGTGCATCTGCCTGCTCGACCCGTGCTTCTGCCTGTCTTAACTGAATATCGAGCAAATCATGGTCAATCTCAACAAGAAGGTCACCAGATTTAACTTTATCGCCTTCCTTGATAGGAATTTTTTTAATTTGTCCGGAAAGTTTAGAACTGACGGTAACGTCAACCGATTCAATTGTTCCAGATGCTGTAATAAGGTTTGCCTCTTTGTTATTTCCGCATCCGGAAACAAATAATATAGTAATTATTAATAAAGATACTCTTTTAAATAATTTCATAAGGGTAATTTTATTGTTTTAAATTCCGTTATTCCTTTTTCTGTCAGAATTCCGTTCAATAATATTTCAAATGTATAGCGAATAGCTTCGCGGTTAGTGAAACTTGTGTTCAGCAAAAAATGCGGATTTACAACTCCTCTTAGCGCTGCAACAAACATGGTAACAATCAGCTCAGCAGGGTAATCCTTAAAGAATTTCTCTTTTTGTCCCTGCCTTATAATTTTTGAGACGTTTTGATACATCAAATTCTTGCGTATTGAATCTACTTTTTCCCAGAGCAGCGGAGCGTGAAGCTGCATGTCGTGCATCCATTTATCGGTAAACCGGATTATATTTTTGCTGAGTATTTCGAGCATTTTAACAAGCTTAACAAGAGCGTTATCATTTGAATCGAGGACATCGTTAATAGCAGCGCTGATAATTTTCATTATATGTTCAATTGCAGCCCAAACAAGTTTTTCTTTTGTAGGAAAATATTTATATATGGTGTTCTTACCGATGTGCATTTCCTGTGCAAGCTCATCTATAGTAATTTTATGAAAACCTTCACAGGTAAACTTCTCTGAACTGAATTCCAGTATTTTCTGCTGTTCATTGGCAGCAGGTGTAAATCTCGGTGTCATATCGTAGGAAACTATTTACGTCTTATTAGTTTCCAAAATAATATAAAATGTGCATTTTGTCAAGTAATTAATTAAAAAAGTTCATTATTTTACAGTTGAATTACTGCTAACACTTTAATTAATACCAGTTTGATGAAGAGAATTGTTTTTTTACTTTTTTTAAGCCTGTTAATTTCTTCCTGTACCCGCAAAGAAACAGATACCAATATCTTCCGATATAACGAAACGCAGGGGATTGAAAACCTTGACCCCGTTATGTGCAGCAACTACCCAGCAATATGGCCTGTGATGCAATGCATGGAAGGATTGGTTGAATTCGACAGGGATATGAAGCTGCATTCTTTGCTCGCAGAATCGTATTCAATTTCAAATGACGGGCTGGTGTATACGTTTAATATTACTAAAAACGTTTACTTTCATGATGATGAATGTTTTCCTGACAAGAAGGGGAGAGTATTAAGCGCGTATGACTTCAAATACTGCTTCGAACGGCTTTGTGACCCAAGGACTAAAACACGCGGACTATGGCTTTTCCGTGACAGGGTGAAAGGCGCTTCTGAGTATATTAACTCTATTCAAAATAATAAATTTGATGTGAAAGATATTTCGGGAATACAGTGTCCGGATTCGTCAACGCTTGTAATTACACTCACAAAGCCTTTTGCTCCGTTTTTGAGCATACTCACGATGGCTTATACATTTGTTTATCCCCGTGAAGCTGTTGAACATTACAAAGATAATTTCGGTTATCATCCTGTAGGGACAGGTCCATTTAGGTTTGTAAAATGGGATTTTGATAAAGATCTCGTGTTTGAAAAAAATCCCAACTACTGGAAAAAGAACAAACAGGGAAAATCATTAGTATATCTTGACGGATTTGTTGTAACGTTTACACGCAGTCCTGAAACGGAGTTTCTGGATTTTAAAGAAGGAAGAATCGATTACTACTCGCCTTCACCCGAGGTTCTAAGCCAGATTACTGATGAAAACGGAAAGCTTCTTCCTGAATATGATTTTGAAATGGTTAAACAGCCCTGGTTAAACACAGTTTACCTTGCAGTTCAGCTTGATAAAAACACACCCGGCGGAAAAAATAACGTTTTGGCAGACAATGTTAAGCTCCGTCAGGCAATTAGCTGTGCTATAGACCGCGAGAAAATCGTGAAGTATGTTTTAAAATTTAAAGGCATACCCGCCGAAAACGGACCAATACCGATTGGTATGCCGGGATTTTCAAAAGATGTTGTTGGGTATAAATACGATAAAGAACGCGCTATCAAGCTGCTTGGAGAAGCAGGCTATCCCGGCGGGAAAGGATTGAGTTTTAAGCTCACAATTTCCAACGAAGAAACCTCGAAGCTTATCGGCGAGGCTGTGCAGGCGCAGTTAAGGGAAATTGGCATTGATATGCAGCTTGATTTTATGCAGGGCTCCACTTTGCGCAGCTCGCAAGTAGGCGGTGAGCTTGCATTCTGGCGCGCTAACTGGGGAGCAGATTATTTTGACCCGGAGAATTTTATGGCGCTATTCTTTTCAAAGAATAAAACACCT
>CAVUOA010000006.1:0-34071 GCA_963742955.1 Ignavibacteriota bacterium
AGCTCTATTTCCAGCTTCTTACTTTGCTTATTGTTATCTTCGCTGTACAGGAATTCACTCGTCCGACGCCTGCCTTCGCAGCTGGTCTACCTGTTGTAGACAGGCAGGCTTAGAGTCGTAGGACGAGCGCTGTGCTTCTCAATTTCTCATCTTCTAATCTTTTAATCTTCACATCAATCAGTGTAATCAGTGGTTACCCATATACCCCCCGTGGGGGTAACTAAGTTACCTATGAACTTTTTAACCCATTGATTTTAATTAGCTTATACCCATGTTTTAGGGGGGTAACTAAATATAAAGCTCGTGTTTTGAGCCGAAATGCCGTTTGATATCCCGATTTGAATTTCAGCCTGTTTTCGGTGTTTTTGTTTATTTCAAAGAACGAAAAATTAGTGCATAGAGTATGTTGAGTGAAACCTTACTCCATACACTCTATACACTGTGCACTCGATGCACTCCTTGAATAAATCTAAAACGGAAATTTGGAAAAGTGAGATTTCAAGAGAGGATTTATGGAAGGCTATCCCGGACGAATTGATTCAATCAGTAATCAACGAGGAAATTTCAAATAACTCCATTCAGAAAATTTTTTCACGAATTGATGAGCAGCCTGATTCAAAAAGAATTGATTTAATCATAGGCGGTCCGCCTTGTCAGGCATATTCGCTGGTAGGAAGAAGCCGAGATCCTAATGGAATGCAGGGGATAAACGGAATTTATTTGTTCCGCTATTATGGCGAGTTCTTAAACGATACAAACCAAAGTTTTTTGTTTTTGAAAATGTGTTGGGTTTGTTCACTGCCGGAAGCAAAAAATATCTGAATGAAATGATTCAACTTTTTGAATCCATAGGATATTCCGTGGCGGAACCCACTGTTAAATGCTGAAGACTATGGTGTGTTGCAAAGGAGAAGAAGAGAATAATTATCGGACGAAGAGGGAAAAAAAAATTTCATTTTCCTGAATTGAAACAAGTTGAAAACAAATGGCAGATTAAAAAGGATTTGTTCTAGATTGACCCTACTTAAGTCCTGGCGAGGAATTGAATATTGTAAAATACAAAAAGCCGATTAATGAGTACTTGCGAACAACTGAAATGCGAAATGGGATTAATATATAACTCAGCACGTAACCAGAAACCATAACAAAAGAGACCTGGAAATTTATTCAATAGCAATTGACAAATGGTTAAATGAAAAGACAAGGCTAAAATATCAGACCTCCTGCCAGACTTCAGACACATAATAACATTGAAGCATTTCTTGACCGATTTAAAGTGATTGACCCGACTGGACATTCCACACAATGGTAGCCCATATCTCAAAAGACGGGCATTATTATATTTACCCTGATCTAAATCAAATCCGTTCAATTTCAGTACGAGAAGCAGCAAGAATTCAATCCTTTCCCGATGATTATTTTTTTGAAGGTGGCAGAACAGCCGCTTTCAAACAAATTGGAAATGCAGTTCCGCCATTGATGGCGAAAAAATTGCAATAGAAATATACAGTAATTAACACTATACAAATAGCTACATGCTAAAATCTAATTTTTACAAATTTGAACCAGGGGCAATGTCCATAATACAAATGGGTGAAGAGCTTATAGGACATCCCTCCACTGCCCTTGGTGAGTTAGTAAAAAATGCATATGATGCTGATGCATTAGAATGTAAGATTTTCATTCAAATAGATGTAGACCCTCACAAGTCTTACTTAGTGATATTTGATGATGGTCTTGGAATGAATAAAGATATTCTATTTGGAGAATGGTTTAACCTTCCATGAGTTCCAAAAGAATTGGCAATCGAAAAAGTAAGGTTTTTAAAAGAAACTATTTAGGCAGCAAAGGTATAGGTAGATTAGCGGCAATGGCATTAGGGAAATACCTTACGGTTATTTCTAAGATGGCAGACGATAAGGCATATAACTGGCTCATAGTTAATAGAGAAAAATTTAAACATGAGGTTTTACTGAGTGAAATAGAGTTCCAGGCGGACAGGTTAATCGAATTGAGGAAATATTTACTAAAAGATAATGAAGACATTAGAATTGAAGGAAACCAAACAAAACGATGATTTAATTACATTCTTACAAAATAATTTAGTTGAAAAGTTTGTTGAGGGAACATTGATTGTAATAGAAGGACTTAACGATTCTGTGAAAACTATTATGTTAGATGAGTATGAGGATGACGAAATACCATTCGAAGAAACCACTTTAATGATGTCCTTAAATATTTTTGATTACCCCCTTATCTATGATTTCTGAAAGTCAGGAAGCTCTTTTAAACCAAAACATAATTGAGGAGAATTTCTATAGAAAACAGTTAAAGGATAAATTTGATTTATATTATGGGTCAAATCTATAATTAATTATGCAACAGAAATTAGTAAAACACCATTTGTACCTGTAATACCATTAAGGGTAATTGATGAATATGATTACAGAATGATAGGGAAATATGATGAGAAGGGTAATGTTATAGCGAACTATCACTGCAAAAGATTGGGCAGGAAATACAAAATTGATGAAAAGATTATTATTGCACAAAAATATTTGTTTTCGGATGAAATGTTGCGTAAAAGAAGGCAAAAATACGAAGATGAAATACCTGAAGAAATACTTGCAGCTAACGTCGGCCCATTTTATTTTGACATACGTGTTTATGATATATATTTCTTATCTTGATAGATTAACCCAAATTTTAAAACAACCGGGTAGACTAGAAACCAGAAGATTATTAAATAAGGAAACGGGTTTCAGGGTTGCTAAAAACGGTTTTGGTGTAAAACCATATGGAGAGGAAGAAAAAGATTGGATGGGTTTAGGTCAAATGAGAGTTCAAGAGCCTGTAAAAGTATTGGGTCCAAACCAAATATTAGGCTATGTATTTTCTTGCCACATATGACCTATTCAGTGAGAAAACAAATCGAGAAGGCTTTTATGAAAATAAAGCTTTTATAGACCTTAAAAAAATACTTAGAACAGTTTTAGTTACGAACTGGGCAGGGAAGAGGGTCTCAATTTAGATTGAAACATAATATAGGAAGGTTTGTAAAAAGCAGATTGGAAAGACCGGATACTGGTGCATACTTAAAATTTATTGAAGAATACACAGATGATAATAAGGTGAATACAAAAATCAGAAAAATTTGTTAAAGAAATTACAACGACGCTCGAATAATATGTAGTCAAACTTTTACTTTTTCGAAGGTGTTGTGACATTGGGTAGTGGACTAGAATTAGTTTATCATGAATTGTACAACCAATCTCACAGATTGGCGGCTTAAGATATTCAATGGAAATAAACACCCAAAAGATTCAGATTGAAAAACTAAAAAATAAGTTCTTAAATGATGTTGGTTTACTAAGCAGTTCGTTAGATACCCTTGACAAACTCAAAGTAAATCTTTAAAACCAGCAATTGGACTATCAAGACGTAAATTGTTTTATCCGTTTGAAACTTTTAATAAAGTATGTGCCTTGTTCAGAAAAGATTTAAATGATTATAATATCAAGATTTTTATTGACGAAAAGATTGAAGATTATGAAATAAAAGATTACGAATATGCCATGTGGATTGCTTTCTTAAACATTATTAATAATGCTGTTTATTGGTTGAAGAAATCAGACTTCAGAAAAAAGTATTAAGCTTAAACTGGAAAGAAATAATACCATAGTGGTTATGAACAATGGTCCCAAAATCAGAGAAGATGTACTTGATATAATTTTTGAATATGGAATTACAACGAAAGAAGAAAAAAATGCAAGTGGTTTAGGTTTAGCATTTACAAGAAGCATTTTAAGCTCATATGACTGGGAAGTATGGGCTGAAAACCGCTCTTCGGGACCTGCATTTCTTTTAAGAAAAAATGAGGAGAAATAAACATGTCATTTATACTACTATTTGATGATGATATTGGGCAATTGAAAACTTTTAAATCGGTAATGAGTGCTATTGGTTTGAACTATGAATTAAAAATGTATGAGAAAATCGATGATTTCAAAAAGGCAATTACCAATGATGAGATTACAAAAAATACCAAAGTAATAATTTATGATTTGGCAAAAGATAGTGAAGAAGCCGCAAAAGGAAGTTTTGAAATTTCCGAAGATATAATAAGTAACTATAACAACTTTCGGGTTCCATTGTTTATACATAGTGGTCATCTGGACCATTTTAGAGATTTACACAATAAAGGAAACAGTTTTTAAAGTAGAAAAATCAAAAAATCTTGTGTTCAAGAAATATGTGATAAAATAAAACTAATGATGGAATCAGGTTTCTTGATTTATTTTCTCCAAATGGTGAAATTGAAAAGAAAATCATGCATGAGCTTCACGAGGCCTTTGTGAATCAATTTGAGGATGATGAAATAATACAAATAATCAACAGCGTAAATTTGCAAACCCTACCCATTTTAAAAGTAGAATACATGAGATATTTGAAAGAATAGCATTCAGGTCAACTTTTCAGAATGTTATATCTTCTTGTAAAGGTAGCCAAGGTAACGAAGAAATCAAAATAAATGCTGTTGAACATTATTACCGGCGAACTAGCAGTTTCGATTTCTGGACAGGTGATATTTTGAAATTTAAGGAGGGTAACGTGCAGATTATTATTTTGACTCCCCGATGCGATTTGGCTCATAATAATTGCAAATTTATTTTAGTCTGTGAAATATTACCAATTGAAGAAAAGACAACTAAAGAGTTTATAAAAGACCCCGATAAATTGAGAAAATATATAACGGATATAATGTTCAGCATACAGGTTCCAAATTTAGATATTTACCTCAAACTCCATTATTCAAGGGGGGTAAAATAGATTTTACCAAATACAATGCTGTAACCCCTGAAGAACTTTCTGAAAAGTTTAATTACTTAATTTCAATAAGTGACTAACTGACAAACGATGTTGTCAGAAAATTTATATCGTATCTTATGAGGTCTGGTATATCAGAAACAGAAGAAACTGAAGCATCAGAGTATTTTAAAATGTTTTTATCTGAAACCGAGGGAACACAAAAAAGTTAATGGCAAACTCAAACAACAAATTTGCAGTTATAATTGCTTATTACTTGGCGAGGTTTGACAGAGAAGCTTTACAAAAACTCGGTTTTAAATCATTCAACGAAGCATTTCTTGAAACCGCAAAGGCTCTTAATGTTAAAAAGAATTATGTTAAACTAAGAAGGGACGAGTTTGATTATCTTTATTCCTGGCGCAGAGGTTGGCAGAGACCTATGCATAAGCAAATAATTAAAACAATTGAAGCATTTCAGGATATGGATGAGCCAGATATAAGGGAAATTGTTTTAAATATTTTAAATAATACTACTTATTTACAATCGGAAGAAGCTGAAGAAATAGGTAATTTAATAAAAGAAGATGCAAAGATAGTAAGGAGAGAAAAACAAAGAAGAAAAAGTGTTTTTGTATTAAGAGGTCCAACTGGCAAACAGGCAGAAGAGTTTTTCATTAAATATTTTAACCAAAACAGATTCCCGATAAATGGAAAACTAATTGATAAAAGAGATTATGGCTCAGGTTACGATTTCGAAATTAAAAATCAAAATTCAGTTTCATTCATTGAAATAAAAGGAATGGTGGACGTGTTCGGCGGTATACTTTTCACAAACAAAGAGTGGCTTACAGCTATACAAAAAAAAGAAAATTATTATCTTGTTATTGTTAAAGCTATTAAAACAAAACCCGAGATTAAAATCATTCAAAACCCTGCGTTTATACTTAAACCCCAAAAAAGCATATATACCTCAATTCAAGTTCAGTGGGCAGTTCCAAAGCAAGATTTGAATAAATTTATTGTTTGATAAATAACTTTGTATTTTTCGAATCTTTTACTTTACATTCCCAAATATTAATAACCTTCCATCCCAATTTTTTTAATTGTCTTGCAGCCTTTCTATCCCTCTCAATATTACAGTTAATCTTATTTAACCACCATTTTGTTCTCGTTTTGGGGACTACAAAATATTTGCACCCTTTATGTCCGTGCCAGAAGCATCCGTGAACAAAGATAACAGTTTTGTATTTTTTAAGAACTATATCAGGTTTTCCGGGCAGGTTTTTGTCGTGCAGTCTGAAACGGTACCCCTGTTTATGCAGCCAGCTCCGGACAATCAGTTCGGGTTTTGTATTCTTCGACCTGATTCTGCTCATGTTGTAGCTGCGCTGTGCTTTGGTGTGTACGTCGGTCATGTCTTAATATAATTATTTTTCATCTGTATATCCCCCCTGAAATAAATTCATAATTTCTGCGTTGTTTATCCTCACAGTTTCCAGTTTTTCCTCTTCATTTTGGGTTAGAAATTAATTTCATTTTTATAACATAAAACCTCAAAGTTATGAAAAATACCGCCCTCTTTACAATGTTCGTGCTCTTCTTTACGTTTTTACATTCAGTTTCATTCTCCGGACAGGGACACCCTTTTCTCTACGGGGATAACGATTCGCTGCTCTTCGACAGCGATGAAGACAATGCAGGCTTAATACATCTCACGGATAACATGTGCCGCATAGTTGTCAATTATGCGCAGGATGCTACAGGCAACGTGCTGAGGCAAAAAATCGAGCCCATCTGCGGCATACCCGATACGGCATGGATTTTAAAAGAAAACGTTAAGCTCAAACAAACCGATATGCTTGAGGAAGGTTCAACCATAAAAACCGGTCCCAACGGAGAAGTTTCTGTGCTGCTGGTTTCGGGAAACTCCAATGCGGATTATGTAGCGGAGTTTGCGCTCGGACCGAACTCAACATTGCAGCTGCCGCATCTGAGCGATTTATGCAGGTCGGTCAGCTCGCATCAGGAGCCGGGACCGCTGGGGTTTTATATGAAAGGCGGAAAGCTGTACTATAACCTTGGTCCCGAAATGAACAAAATAATGACTGATTATAAAAATTTCGGCCATGATGCAGGACTGTTTATTTTTCATACGGGACAATCAATAATAGACCATATAAATACAGAGCTGACAATTGATATCAGCGTATCAGGCAGTGACACCACCGATGTTTTAAAAGTTTATGAAGGCTCGGCAACAGTTAAATGCACAAAGTCCTCCGGCAGCCACCCGACAGGTGAGGATGCGCAGAAGCTGATGGAAGATTACCGCAGCGGAAAAATAACAGCCGAAGAAATGCAGAAAAAGCTTAAGGAACTTACACAAAATCTGGAAACCTCTGCCAATGACCAATTGCCGGTGACAGTTGACGCAGGAAGCAAATGCACATCACTGAACGGGAAAATGAATGTTGAACCGATTGAATCGGGTGATGACCATTGGTGGGAAAGCATAATGAATAAATAAAGATGGAATTGCACTTTTTTTCTTGATAAAATAGTACCAAAAAAATCAAGGCTGGTGAAAATAGACTGCCAAAGGCAGTCAGGGCTAAAATTATCTTTGCCTTACAGGAATACCACTCGTCCGACGACTTAGAGTCGTAGGACGAGTTTAACTCGGCAGTTCAAACAGATTTTCCTGTGCTGTTCTGCTCGATAATTTTTTTACGCCTGCCTGCTGCAGGCAGGCTTATTTTCACAGGCCGGATTTAACACATTGTGAAGTCTAGGATTGTCATTCCCGTGAAAGCGGGAATTCAGAATCAGCCATTAAGCCACATTGTCATTCCCGTGCAGGCGGGAATCCAGAATGAGCCATTAAGACACCAGCTTATTGTACTTTTTATCTTGATAAAAAAAGTACCAAAAAAATCAAGGCTGGAGAAACAGGGATTATTTCTTTTAAACCGGGTTCAGCCAAAACAAAGAAAAACCCCATATGGTATTCCATACGGGGTTTGTGTTTATTAAAACACTCCTCACTTCACAACAGCAATCTTCTTTGCTTTAAAATCTTTGCCGTTTGTCAGCATCAAAAAATACATTCCGCTTGAGAGCTTTGAGGTATTATAAGTTATTTCATGGTTACCGGCTTTAATCATGGAGTTTTTTATTGTGTCGACTAGTTTGCCTTCTATATCGAAAAGCTCAATCGTGTAAACCATATCATCTTTAATATCAAAGCTTATGGTAAACTCGGGGTTTCAGGGGTTGGGATAAACTTCATCGATAGTAAAGTTTTTTATCGGCGTACCGTTTCCGCGGAATCCTTCGATATTTTTAATCAGCATTAACTGTATCAAGCGGAGTAGTTGAGGTTATTGTAAACTCTTAATAAAAACGTATCCCTGCTTACATCAGCAATTCCGAAATTATAATCCTGAACCGATTTTAATGTATAAGCCGCATTTAAAGGCACATACAGCGGCGCCCCGCCTCCGCCGACACCATGTGTTCTATTCCGCTTACACGGTTATGCTGGTAAAAGTGCGAGTGCCCCGATATAACCATATCAACACCGGCAGGGACAAAAATGTTTTGAGACATTGCAATCATGCCGGAATCTTCACCATGTCCGCCGGAGCAGTATGCGGGCTTATGCGAAATGACGATTTTCCAGGTTTGCTGGTTGAGCTTAAATCAGCCATTGCAAAGTTATACTGGCTGCTCCCCACGGAATAGCTGATTTGCGTATTGAGCACAAGCACGTGCATATTCCCGTAATCGAATGAATAATAATCCTCGGTTCCGCTTTGAAACTGTAATGCCCTTGGTAAATGCTTTTGTGTTTGTGTCCCAGCCTTCGTGATTTCCCGTTGTAAGGAAAAACGGAACATACGATATTATATTTAATTCTTCCGTTCTGAAAAACTCATTTTTAAAATTAGTATATGAGCCTGAAACAGCAACATCGCCGCCGTAATGTAAAACCGGGGATTATACTGAGGTATCTGCTGGCAAATCTGGTCATGAACCGCTGTTCCGGAGCGGTAGTCGCCAATCCATACAAAGCGAAACGGAGTCAGTTCATTCACTGCAGTAACAAAGCTGTATCCGCCTGATGTGGAGCTAAGCTGCTTTGCCCTATAGTAATAATTTGTATTTTCGTTAAGCCCGGTTAAATTTATTTTGTGAACGTAAGTCGAGTTTGTTGTTGCACTGATGGTAAATGTTTTGGCAGTGCTTCCGTAAGATGGCGTTGTGCCGAAATCGACTATAACCGTATCGGGTGTACTGCATTCAACCAGTACCCAAACGCTGTTTGTCTGCACGCCCATAAGATAAGGCTGCATAATAATTGCAGCGTTCAGGTTGACAGTTAAAACAGCGATTAAAAGTAAAATCTTTGTCTTCATAAGATTAAATCTTACTTAAATATAAATAAAATTATGTTTGCATCTATATGGGTTTTTTAGCCCAGCATATAAGTGTGTTCCTTAAAAAATAAAAGGGTATCATGCTCTGTATCCTGTATATGTTATAGGATATTTCGAAAGCTAAAGGATGAAACATGTGGAGGTCTTCAATGGCTTCAAGCTTATTTATTTCGAATCCTAATGAAGGCAGTAGTTTCTTAATTTTATTATAAGTATTTATTCTGTAATGAGTAGGAAAAATATCGTGCGATTCAACTCCGAATATTTTATTTATTATCTTATCCTTCACGTTTTTTGAAAAAATATGCCCGAAGAACTGTGATGGATAAAATTTATTTGTTGTTCTGAAGAAAACATTTCCGCCCGGTTTCAACACCCTAAGAAACTCAGAGAAGACTTTCTGGGGTCTTTAAGGTGCTCAACAACCATGTTAGATACTATTGTATCGGTGGATCCGGATTCGATTGGAAGATTTGATAAATCTGCCAAAAGGAATCTTTCTCTTTTCATTAGTTCGGGGTGAACAACACAGTCTATTCCTGTTCCGTGTTCTGAGTAAGCCGAAAATTCATCAACAAGAGAGTTGCTGCCACACCCGGCATCAATCCAAACTGAATCCGGTTTCAGTGTGCTCTTAATCCAATTCTCAAAAAGGTCATTGCTGAAAATAAAGAAGATCTTCGTTTATACAGCTTTGATTTAAGACTGTTTTCTATATCTATTGCTTTGTTCCTGCGGTCACTCATAAATTCAATTTAAATTTAGTTTTCAATATCTGCAATACAAACCAACAGACGGAGCTAATGCTAATGCTTCCATTCTCCTGCAAGTCTTCTCATCACCAAAAATTCGCCCAGGTGGTAGCTTGCATGGTCGATTATCTGTATCACTTCTTTGAATATTGTTTGTCCCGTGCCGTGCGGTATGAGTGCAAATAAATCGGTTTTGGGGTCTTCAATGATTTTCTTAAATGCTTCGATGTCATCTTCATATTTTTTAATGCAGTCGTTCCACATTTTCATGGTTGCTTTTTGGTCATTACCGGGCCAGTAATCTTTCGGCCACTGCATTTCTTTGTAGTTCGGGTTTCGCAGGAAATCGAGCATATCGTACTGTGAAATCCGTATATGCTCAAGCATCTGCCAGAACGAGTAAGGCAGTCCTGCGGGCTTTTCGTTAATCAGCTTCTCGGGGAAATCCTTTAAAAGCTGGATAAAAGTGCCGTGTGTATGGGGCTTTTCAATGTAGTTCAGTAATTCTTTTCTCACTGCTTCGTCTGTGTTCATTATTGTGATATTATTAGTTTAACTTAATTGTTAATTTTAATTAATTAAGGTAAGTAAATCAAGCGGAAATGCTGAAAATTTGCCTTTTTAATTTTCCCATTTATGCTTTGATTATTGTGTGAAAGTTACGATTTTTATATTGTTTTTAACGGTTTCGGTTTGCTCACAGACCATTGAACACAGTCCTTTTTTCTGACAGCGTTGATGCGTGTATTACGGATAAATCAACCGTTGATTCCGCTTTTGATTTCATCAGCAATGAGCTTGGGTTTATGGATTTTGATGACTGCAATAATTGCGCATCGCGCGCGCATCTTATTTCCGCAATTCTTGAAAAGCAGTTTCCCGGCTTAAAAACAGCAAAGGCATGGCTGTTTGCGGATTTCAAGCGTGCATCGAAAGAAGAAATTTACAGGCTGAGAAAAACTTCATTTCTTACTGCCGGAAATGAGTGTGACAGCTGGGGCTATCACGTTGCGCCGCTCGTACTTGTATCATGCGGCGATAAAATTGATTCGGTTGTTCTTGACCCCTCTACTCAAAACAAACCGGTGAGTCTGCATAAATGGGCATCAGGTCTTGTTACGCGCGGGAGCAAGGCTCTGATAATAATTAAAGATAAAAAGTATTACTTATTTCCCGATAATGATTCTAAAAAGTTTGAAGATACAAAAAAAATCTGGGTTGATAATGATAAATCGCTTTACGATGAAGATTTTACAAAATCGATTGAGAAAATATTAATATCCAAACGCAGAATAAGAGAGCCGGGTGTCTTCGGCAGCGATATGAAGAAAATTCGGGATTTACTGTACAGCGATGATGAATAATTAAACAAAGAAATTTTATAAAAAATATGCCTAAAGATACATTTGATATTATATTAGTTTTCGGAATCCTTGCTGCAGTTGTTTTAGTATTTATCAGGATTGCCGTAAAAATAAGAAGAGGCGGAGGAAGCATGACAACTCTGATGTACGGAGCAACGGATGCATTTTATGATAAGGATAAGAGAAAAGCTATTGAATACGTTGCTGAACAAAAGGCTAATAAGAAAATGGCTGAGCAAACCTCTGGTGATGAAAACGAACCATAGCCTGAAATCATAATATTTAAATTAATGGGAAAATATATTTTATTGATATTATTATTTAGTTTATACTCATCCTTTGCTGATACAATAACTGTTGACGGCATTGAACGTTCTTACATATTACACGTTCCCAAATCGATTGACAAATCTAAACCTGCGCCTCTTGTGTTTGCGCTTCACGGCGGAGGCGGAACGGCAAAGGGAATGAACGGATTGACAAGTTTTAATAAAGTGTCAGATAAATATAGATTTATTTTGTGCTACCCCCAGGGAATAGATAAACACTGGAATGACGGCAGGAAAATCACCGAAAGCTATGTGAACGGTGTTGAGGTAAACGATGTGAAATTTTTTTCGCTGCTGATTGATTCACTTGAATCAAAATATAAAATTGATTCAGGCAGGATTTACGTAACGGGAATTTCAAACGGCGGGATGATGAGCTTCCGCCTGGGATGTGAGCTTAACAGCAGGATTGCAGCAATTGCTCCTGTTGCTATCAGCATGTCCGACTATCTTTATAACTCATGCAATCCCGGCAAACCGGTTCCGCTAATGTATGTATTCGGTGATGATGACCCGCTTGTGCCGTATGAAGGCGGTTCAATCAGGTACGGCAGGGGCGAGGTTATATCAGTGCAGAACACACTTGGTTTCTGGGTAAAGAATAATTTATGCAACGAAGAGCCGGTTACATCGGAAATAGATGATTATGATGATGATACAATGGTAAAAAAATATGTCTACTCCGGCAGCACAAGCCGAAATGAAGTTGTGTTTTACCTGGTGAAAGGCGGGGGACATACATGGCCCGGCGGCAAGCAGTACCTGCCCAAGCTGCTGGTAGGCAGAACATCGCGCGAGTTTAACGCCAGCGAAGAAATCTGGAAATGGTTTGAAACAAAAAAACTGGAGTAGGAATATTTAATTCGTCCTACGACTTAGAGTCGTAGGACGAATATGGTTAACAATGAATAAATCACTCAACAAAAAAATATTAATCGTTTTCCTCTTCGGTATTGCATTCGCGTATATCGAGGCGGCGGTGGTGGCATACCTGAGAACTATATATTACCCCAACGGATTTCACTTTCCGCTTATAATGCATTATGACAGGAACCTTACAATAGAATTCTTCAGGGAGTTTGCAACTCTTGTTATACTGGTATCGAGCGGGTGGCTGCTGAGCAGAAAGTTCTGGGAAGGGTTTGGCTATTTCATAATAATTTTCGGTGTTTGGGATATTTTTTATTACGTGTGGCTGAAAGTTATAATCGATTGGCCTGCAGCTATTGCTGACCCCGATATTTTATTTTTAATCCCAGTGCCGTGGATAGGTCCCGTATATTCCGCTGTATTAATCTCACTTGCAATGATTATAATCGGAATCGATATACTTAAGCTGTTCGAAAAAGGATACGATGTGAAGCCCAAGCTGCTCCATTGGCTTCTTGTACTGGCAGGCTCTGCGGTAATATTATATTCATTTATGAATGATGTTGATGCCGGGTTCCGCCAGAAATTTCCCAAGCCGTACGAATGGTATTTGCTTGCAGCGGGATTGGTTTTGTATGCAATTGCGCATATTGATCTTCACAGAAGTGCAGTTAGAAAAGAAGCCAGTGTATTATAATTTATATATGCTATTCATCGGGTGACTTGCCGTCTAAAAACTGGTTTCATATTTTGAAATATAAGTTATTTAGGTAACCTGCCACGCGATGAATATAATCTAACTATTGTTACATCCACGGAATTTTAATCTTCTATCTTCTCAAGCTTGGTTTCAAACTCCTGCCGCTCACGGTTGCGCTTTAGCTCACCGTTCTCTTTGATAAAACCGAAGCTCTTGGCAAGCTCAATTGCTTTTTTATTGTTACCTGTCATGATTTCCTGCAGGATTTCAAATTCAAGACGTGTAAAAGAAGTTGAATTCATGTGGTAATCTTTAAACGCTTCCCATGCAAGGGGACACCACTTTGCAACAATCTCGTTTCCGATAACATTAGCGTAGTCCCTGATTTCCTCCTGCGCATGCGCATCCATTCTTAAGCGGAGGAAATGAAGCAGGTTCTGCAAATCAATTTTCCAGTAAGCCTCCGTATAAGTCGCAAGCGGAAGGTCTTTTCTAGCCTGTTCGCGCGCTATTCCTTTAGCGATGCGCTCTTCATAAATTTCCCGCGCCAGCTTCTGAAACTCATGTTCTTTATCACTTAAGTATTTTCCGGTTTCATCATCCGTATATCCTGCGCTGCCCTGGCGGTTGCCCTGCGCCTGAAGACGCCATTTATCAGGTTCAGTTGACTGAGCATTATCGATTGCGAGCGAGTAGCGTGTTGAATATTCGTTAACATTTGCAGTTCTGTGTCTAATCCACTGCCGCCACGCATCCATGGGAACACGGACATGCAGCTTTATTTCGCACATCTCAAACGGGGTTGTGTGATAGTGGCGCATGAGGTAGCGTATAAGCCCCCTGTCTTCGTGAATCTTTTTCGTTCCCGCGCCGTATGATACACGTGCTGCCTGAACTATTGATTCATCTGAGCCCATATAATCTATTACGCGGATAAATCCGTCATCAAGACTTTAAACGGTACACCGAGAATTTTGTCTAATCCTTCAACCTGAGGACGGTTGAGTTTCTCGGCTTCCTGCTTTTCCGGAGTTTCCTGATAATCTGCTGTTTCCTGCAATTGCTGTGTTCCCTTCCTGTTAATTTACGAAGATAACAAATTGCGGTTGAAGATAAAATAGAAAGGATTTGTGAAGTTTATTTTATAAATTGGTACATGAAAATACATGCCCGCAGTAAAAATATCAGCATATGGGGAAAATTAATTTTTGTGATTTCCTATATTATTCTAATTACTCTTTTCGATTCTTATTCCTATGGCATTGTATACCAGCAGAAAATTAAACAGGAAGGATTCACAAATTCTGTTTGGAACTGGGTGTTTCAGGAATCAGCCGAAAACGGAATTATTTCTGTTCCGAGATACCGGGTAATCCAAAAAACAATAGAGATTGCGGGACTTATTGTAATATTTTTCTATTGCGGGCTGTGGTGCACTATTGGCTTGCTGTTAGCTCATTACCTCTTAAGCTTTGATTTGCTGTTCTATATTGTTCTTAATCAGACACACCTGTTTACTGAATTCGAAAAAGCAAACAGCACATACTGGCTTCAGTATCCTTACCAGGCAGGATATTTCCTGCTCCAGCCGTTTAGCGCATTGAAGTTTTATATTATGGGATTTGCAGGAATAGTTATTGCGGTTGGCTTCTGCTTTGTAAAAAGAAATATGGAGTGAATCAACTGTGTTGATTCTTTTAAACCTGTAATCCCCTCTCCTTTGGAGAGGGGTTAAGGGGTGAGGCTGCTATGCAATTTCAATCAGCACGTCACCTTCGAGAATTGTATCGCCGGGGTTTACCTTAATTACTTTTACTGTGCCTTCTCTATCAGAATTCAAATTGTTTTCCATTTTCATCGCTTCCCATGTCAAAAGTTTTGTACCCGTTTTGATAATATCGCCTTCTTTGACGAATATGTTTAATATTGTTCCGGGGGCAGCGGCGCTTTTATTACACCCGCGCCTTTTTTCTCTGCAGGTGAACTTGTTTTTGCAGTCGATTTATCGCTTTGGGTCCAAGGGCTTCGCTCTTTGCTCTTACAAGCTGCGGGGTTTTCACCGGAGCGGTTTTTTGTTCAATTTCCACCTCGTACTGTTTTCCGTTCACATCAAGCTCAATAACATTATCATCGAAGTTCAGTATATTAACATCGTATTTATTTCCGTTAATGGTGAGTTTATATTTTTTCATTTTGATTTTTTACCTTGGTGATTTCCTTAATCCGTATATTTTAGAGCTCCACGGCGAATATATTTTTTCAATTCGTTTAATTGTCAGCACCGTACTTTCCGAATCATGCGGGTGCGTTGCTAAAAAGATATATTGCCGATGCAATAACCGCATTAAGCTCATCTGCTTTGTCTTCTGCTTTAGGAGCTGTTTTCGGCTTAGTTGTTTTGGTTTCTTGTGGTTTTTTTTCTGTTTTTTAAATAATCCCATTGTTCATTCCTTTCTATAACGGCATATTAGAATGTTTCTTCGGCGGATTGGTACTCTTTCTTTGTTGCAAGAGATTGCAGCGCGCGGATAATTCTGAACCTTGGATTGCGCGGCTCAATTACGTCATCGTGATATCGGGTACTTAGCTGCAACGTAGGGACTTAAAAACTTATCCCTGTATTCCTGTTCTTTGCCCGCAATGAATTTCACTTTTTCTTTTTCGTCAGTAATCTTTCAAATCTCCGTGTAATGAAGAACCTCAATTGCGCCGCGCGGACCCATAACGGCAATCTCCGCGGTTGGCCATGCGTAGTTAATATCGCCGCGTAAATGTTTAGAACCCATAACGTCATAAGCGCCGCCGTAAGCCTTGCGGAGAATAATTGTAACTTTTGGTACAGTCGCTTCGGCGTAAGCATAGAGCAGCTTTGCCCCGTGAATAATTATTCTGCCTTTAACATTCCTGGAAGTTAATACATTTTCTGGCAGATAACCCGGCACATCTACCAATGTTACAACAGGGATGTTAAACGCATCGCAGAACCTTACAAACCGCGCCCGCCTTGCGTGAAGCGTTTATATCTAACACGCCTGCTAAGTAATTCGGCTGGTTGGCAACAATTCCCGCAGGCATGCCGTTGAAGTTTCTCTTGTAAAACCTCATAAGAAAATATTTTGAGCATAGTTTTCATGCACTTCAAGAAATTCGCCGTAATCGACTATTGTCTCAATAACATTAATAACATCATAAGGCTTATTTGCGCTATCGGGAATTACTTCGTTCAGTGAATCATCAAGCCTGTTAATAGGGTCATTACATGAATAAAGCGGCGGGTCTTCAAGATTGTTCTGCGGCAGATAGCTCAATAGCTTCCTTATTAACAGAATCCCTTCTTCTTCATCATTAGCTGCAAAGTGCGCAACGCCCGATTTTGAGCTGTGAACATATGCGCCTCCAAGCTCTTCTTCGGTTACGACCTCACCCGTTACAGTTTTAACAACCTCTTGTTCGGTTATAAACATATAGCCGGTGTTTTTGTCATTATCGTAAAATCTGTAAGCGCCGGTGAGTAAACTGCTCCGCCTGCGCAGGGACCGAACACCGCTCTAAAACTGCGGTATTACACCGGAGGCAAGAACGTTCCGCCTCAGAATATCCGCGTAGCCGCCGAGGCTTTTAACGCCTTCCTGGATTCTTGCGCCGCCGCTATCGTTGATGCCTATTAACGGCGCGCCGACAGCCATAGCTTTATCCATAACCTTGCATATTTTCTGCGCATACATTTCCGAAAAAGCCAACCGCCGAACACAGTGAAATCTGCGAGAAAACATAAACCAGCCTGCTATCGATTGTGCCGTAGCCTGTTACTACGCCGTCGGATAGATATGTTTCTTTTTTCCAGCCCGAAATCGATACACCTGTGCGAAACAAACATATCGAACTCTTCGAAGCTTCCTTCATCGAGCAGAAGGTTTATTCTTTCTCTTGCTGTTAATTTTCCTTTTCTGTGCTGTGACTTTATTCTTTTTTCACCTCCGCCAAGCTTTGCCTGATCGCGCAGCTGCATCAGTTCCTGTATTTTTTTTCCTGTATTGGCAGATTCATGACCTCACCCCAGCCTCTTGAAAGAAGAGGGAAAGTTTTAATTTTATTTATTAAAATGTTCATTTGAATCGTTAATCTTACCAATTATGGTATAATCCTTCAATAAGTATTTCTTTTTTTTCTTCTTCGCTTAGCTCGTTGTATTTTTCTGCTTCTTCGTGAACCTTCTTGATATCTTCTTCTTCCTCTGCTTTGATTTCATCAAGGATTTTTTTCGTAGCCGCTTTCTCTTTTCTTTTTAAGAAAATTTACTGCAACTGCGGGGAAAAGCTCAAGCAGAAGCTCTTCTTTTTCGTTTACAGCAAGTCTTACTACGTCTTGAAGCTCAGGCAATGCCGGGTTCGGTTGTTTTTGATACTGTGAAGTATCGTAAGGCCTGTCGTCCCTTATCCCTGCAATCTTCTCGCGGTTATGGGTGTTAGGTGAAATTGGCGTTTTGCCGTAAACACCTTTTACAAGATTTACAAACTGGGTCGAAGTGTTTGTGTAATGCTCTTCTCTTTTTTGGCTTCATCAACTACAACAGCAAACCGCCTGAACTCCGACAATCTGGCTTGTTGGTGTAACAAGCGGCGGCAAACCGGAATCAAGCCTGACCTGCGGAATGATTTCCAGCACATGGTTAAACATGTGTGAAAGATTAGCCTGTTTAAGCTGAGCAAGCATGTTTGTATACATCCCGCCGGGAATCTGCGCTGCTTTAACTGCTTCATCAGGAGGCGCGAAGTTGAAATATTTTTCTATACGTTGTGTAACTTCAAGCAGTTTCAGCATCACGGCTGCTTTCTGCCAGCCAAATTGCCTGGTCGAACAGCAGTTCAATATCGGTTGGTATTTCATCTGTGGCAATATCAAACTTCTTCGGGAAAAGCTTCATCTCATCAAACTGTGCCAGCTCTTTTGGCATTTGGTACAGCTCTTTATTTTATTTTCGAAACTGCCTTAATATTCACACCCTGATCAAGCCCCAGTCTGTTTGCGAAGATTTGCACAAGTTCAAATGCAGGTGCTGCGGGACCTCCGCTAAATTCCAAATGACAATATCGATCATATCAACTCCGTTAATCATGCATTTCAACACAGAAGCCAGCCCGTAGCCCGGTGTGCAGTGTGTATGAATATTTATAGGAACGGATACTTCGCTTTTGAGCCGCTAAAATTAATTTCGCCTGCGTCCCGCGGGGGAATAAGTCCTGCCATATCTTTTATCGAAATTATATCGGCGCCAAGCATTTCAAGCTGTTTTGCTTTATCAACGAAATAATCTATTGTAAAAATTTTGCGCGGAATTTCCTTTCCTGCAAAAAATGCTTTTACCCATTGATATATGAGAAGTTCGGGTCTACAGTATAGCAAACTGCGCAATCTGCCAGCCCGCCGTTTTGTTTAACGAACTCGATAGTTGATTTCATATTGTCTATATCATTGAGCGCATCGAAGATTCTCATAATATCAATACCGGATTGTATTGCATTTCGGTTGAATCCTTCAATTACGTCATCGGGGTAGGGGTTATATCCGAACAGGTTTCTTCCCCTGGATAGCGCGGTAAGCTTTGAAACACCGCCGAAACCTTTCTTATTTTTATCAAGGCGTTCCCACGGGTCTTCATTTGAGTCACGCATGATGGAATTCGGGGTATTGCTCCGCCCCAAACTTCTGCTGCGTAAAAGTTTGGTCGATAGGGAAGAACTCGCGGCCCATTTTGTTTGAACCATTCGGGTTGCAAATTGTGATTGCTGCCCGTCTCCTCAGTGTTAAAAGTCTCTGATTGATAACTTTCTTTTCATCTCTGTTGCCTTTCAAACCGGGAAAAAAATGTATAGAATTGGAAAACTCTTTGGAGCTGTTAATTACTCTATTGGTCTAACCAAAAATCCGAAATTAGGGGGTTGCATAATTTAACCTTATACAAAATTATAAAGAAAAAATCTTCAAAAACAACCAAAAATTGGTGATTTTTGCAGATTTTAGGTTTAAACTGTTTAAACATGGTTTTTAGGCAAAGTTTTTTTAGAAAAAAAAGAGAACAATCCAGTTCATGCGAACACAATTATTCTCTCTCTTCCTAAACGAAAGCAATAAAAGGTAAATATCACCCGTTTAACCCTTATCAGCTCTACATATCTTCTGGCTATGGCGTCTTTACCGCTTCCGAGAATTGAGCTGATGATTCGCAACGCTTCAGCCTGAGCACCTGCCGGTAAATCTTCTATAATCTGTTTCCACATAAATTCTTCAAGAACGTTGATTGCAGTCTGAACTTCCTGCAGGTCAAATCCTGCGGCGAAGCGTTCTTCAGCCATCTTCTCAACGTATGATACCATAGGGAACAGGTTCTTTTCTTTTACTCCGCGTTTGGTTAAATGATACAGCATTGTAAGTTTTTTACGGATTTGCTCCGGTGGATCGGCATCATAATGTTTCATGCCGGTTCTCTGCATAGCGTCTGAGGCTCCGGTAATAATTTCTTCTGCTTTGCTTTCGAGCAGTTCTAATAAGTTCATTTTCGTTATATCCTTAAATTATTTCACAATACAAAATTAAAAGAATGTTAGCGTTTAAACAATCAGAAATGTCATACTTTTACTATTCCCGCGGGAGCGGAAATCCAATGATATTTATCTTTTCCCTAATTTTTATTTAACATTTTGTTAAATTGAGAAATATGAACGAAAACAATCCCATTATTACATCGAAAATATTAGCCGGTTTCCCTGAAATTATCCACGGAATCAGCTCAAAAAGCTCGGCGGAAACCCTGCACCGCCGTTCTATAATAATATGAGCTTTAAAGTCGGCGATAGCGAACAAAACGTTAAAGCTAACCGCGATAAATTTTTCGGCACGCTTGGCATTGACCAGAATCTGCTTGCAATACCCCGGCAGGTGCATTCGGATAAAATTATGATTGCCGATAAACCGGGTTTCTATCCCGATACTGACGGACTCATTACCGCTTTGCCTGATTTATATTTAATTGTAAGCACGGCTGACTGTTATTCAGTTTTGATTTATGACCCCGCGAAGAAAATTATTGCAGCAGTTCACTCCGGCTGGCGCGGTACACAGAAAAAAATTGTTACGAAAGCTATTGAGATGATGAAACAGGAGTTTGGCTGTAAAGCGGAGGATTTATCTGTATTTGTTGGTCCCGGAATAAGTTTTGATAATTTTGAAATAGGCAAAGAGGTTGCTGAAATGTTTGAAGAAAAATTTATCTGCGCAAAAAACGGTAAGTATTATGCTGACCTTAAGGATCATATTATTGACCAGCTTAAAACACACGGCGTTAGAAAAACAGAAATCTTTCCCAACTGCACATTTGACGAAAAGAATTATCTTCATTCATACAGAAGAGACAGAGATAAATCAGGCAGGATGTACAGTGTAATTGGAATGAAAGGGTAGATATTAATTCGAAAAATTAATCGTGCCCCCACTTAGAGTGGCGGCACGATTTAAAAAGATTCTAAATTCGTGCCACGCCTTGGAGCCGGGGCACGATATTTTTGTTTAGTTTAATCCTAAAACTTCACTTCTACGTAATACATATCATTTCCTTTGCCTGCAATAAAGGAAGCAGTACCGGTGGTTTCATCAAATTTGAAAGAGGCAATCGATTGGTATCCCGAACCGATTGCTTTTGTTCCGTAATAAAGCTCATATGTATAAACATAGTTGACTTTGTCAACCAGTTTAGATGCTGTATATAAAGGCTTGCCTTTGTAAAGGTAAACGTTATCAAAATAATCTGATTTTTTGCTTGTGCCGTCTTTATAATAGATTGTGCTTTCGGTTGTATAAGCATCGTAATCAAGCAGCTTGGTGGCTATAAAAACGTATCCTCCGGTTTTATCGGTTGAAATGTAGCTGTTGTTATCGTTATACAAAGTCTGCATCCCGTCGAAGGGACCGAACTCTTCATCACCGATTGTAACAAGATATTTATCTTTTTGTTTCTTTTCGTAGTTGCCGTATTTAGCCTGCACATAGGCAAGTTCACCGTCAGGAAGTATTTTCAGGTCGAGAATCTGCGGGTACTCAACCCCGGTTTCGTTTTTGCCTTTGACTATAACCGATTCATTCTCGTTTTTTCCCGCTGCATAAAGAGGCGTTCCGTCAGGAAAAAATGTAAGGTAGTTTATATATGTATATTTCTTTCCTTCCTTGCCGTCGATAACAACATAAGACAGGTAAGAACCGTTATCTGAACTCACGGTATTTGAAGCAGTATATGCCAGCTTGCCCGAAGGGGTAAACTTAATATCGTATAACCCGCCGGTGTAGGTTTTGCCTTCCGTGTTCCCCGTAACGACTCTTTGGGGATAAACATCATTGGCAGATGAATCGCCTGCTATATAAACAGGGGTATTCGAGTTATCGAATAAAAGAGGAGGATAAACGTAATCGAATTTTTTGTATTCTTTATCACCCTGTACAACAAATGCATCTCCTCTTTCCACATAAAACATTCCTTTTTCTTTTGCAAAATAAGTAAGCGCTCCGTTTTTATCCAGCACGGGAGTATATGTATCAATATCCGCATAATGCTTTTGCTCCGTTGTTCCGATAACAATAAATTTTTCATTATTGAGAGAAGCCGCATAATATGGTTCCCCGCTTCCTGTAAAGCCGATAGTTCCCACAGGCTCATCATCGTATGCCGGGTTCGGATAGTAAATGAGGTATATATCATCATAAGCTTTGCTCTTTTTTTCGGTGCCGTCAGCAGTATTGTATTCAACAAAATAAGATTTATAATTATTATCCCTGCAGACGTAGTAGAGCACCCCGTTTTTTTCAGTCCAGTTGACATCTATATATGAATAGCTTGCAATCTCCTGCCCGTTCTTGACAATGTAATAAGTATAAACTGTATCAACGTTATTGTATGTAATTACATAATAATTTCCGTTCTCATCTATTATCCCTGTATAATCATTTACCGAATTGTAGGGTTTTGAATTTCCTTTATTGCTGTAGACGGTTGATTTCTGCGTTGTTGTATCGTAGTAAGTATAAAAGTAGGTTCCGTTTTTATTATTGTAATAAAACGAATAAGCGTCAACTGACTGTATCCCGTTAAAGGAGGCAGCTTTCTTTTCATTAACAGTCTGCGAGAGCAGAAAAGAAGCCGAAACAGCTAAAAAAGCTAAAATTATTATAGATTTTCTCATTTTTTATAAGGTGTATGTTAAATTTTAATGTTTCACAAAGATATGCTAAAAAGCCCGTTACTTCAAAGGAATAATTTTAAAGAATGTTTTAAAGTGTGTATTAGGATGTATAAAAAACCACCCCGCCCGACATTACGTCGTGGACACCCCTCCTTGCCAAGGAGGGGACGGGAAAGCCTCTCCATTAATAAGGGGAGTGGTTGCCTGTCTGTCCGGCAAGCAGGATCTTCGACAGGATATTATTATGAAACAAAGAAAATGGTTTTAATTAAATAGAGATTGCTTCCTGCCTGCAGCAGGCAGGCGCTTCGCTCGCAATGACACTTTTCCTCCCCTTCTGTTTGCTCCGATACTATATCGGAGGGAGGGTTAGAATTACCCCGCACGTGATGCAGAGGTGGGGTGTTACACCAGCGTTATCTTTGTTATCTCCGGCGGGCAGTTGAGGCGGATGGGTAATCCCACAGTTCCGATTCCTCTTGATATGTACATATTAGCTTTACCGATATTATAATATCCGCTTATGTACTTGCTCACAAATGCGGCAAATGAGAGGTTAAAATCACCGAACTTAAACGGCACAACCTGACCGCCGTGCGTGTGTCCGGAAAGCACTAAATCCAAATCACGTTTTGCAATATCATCAAATGCATAAGGCTTGTGGCAAAGTAAAATCTTTGGTGAATCTGCGTAGCTTGTGTTTGAAGCTCCTGCTTCAGCAATTGTGTCATCGATGTAGTTAAGGATTTTTTCGTTCATCTTAATTCCCGCATCTCTTGTATCATCAACACCGAGTATATACAGGTCTTTTCCGTTGACAGTAATTTTATCATGTTTGTTGCGGAGCATTCTAACGGGACTTTCATTATCCATAACACTTGCAACCAAGTCAGGGTTAACAAAGAAATCGTGATTGCCAAGCGAACCGTAAACGCCGTATTTTGCTTTCAGGTCACGGAATGCGCGCGCCACTGATTTGGTTTCCTGCGGGTCAAAGTTTACAAAATCACCGGGGATAAAAATAATATCAGAACCGATATCATTAATAACATTTGCGTACTCATGCATTTCATCTTCCAGCATAAACTGACCTGCGTGTATATCGCTTATAAGCGTGAGTGTTAACCCTTTTAACTCCTGCGGCAGGTTTGCAATTTCAATTTGCTGTTTATCTATCTTAAAAGCATCATGCCTTATTATTCCGTAAGCGGCTCCGGCAAAAGCGTATGATGAAACAGCAAACGTTGCGGTGCGGAGAAATTTTCTTCTTGATGTATCAACAACATGAACTGCGCGCTTTGTTTTTATTTTTTCGAACCATGCTTTAACGGGTTTAATTAATTTCAGCAGCCAGGTGGAAATTAAAAATGGGAGCTTGATTATTTTTCCTATTAACAGCCATAGACCTATAAAAAACGTAGCAGCCTGCCAAACATAAAACGGGAACATCCCGAAAATTATAAACCAATTGGGAGGTGTAAACTTTCTGCCGAATATGATGAGAATTAGAATGAATGCAACATTAAAAATGAGAAAGGGAACCAGCGCATACCACCTGTAAGCCGGCTTGTAGAACTTTGTGGTCTTCAGGTATTTTACAAAGCTGTAATAATTAAGGGCTTGAAGCCCGAACAATGATATGAATATGATTGAGAAAAATCCCATTATATAACCGGTTGATTAAACAATTTGTTAATCAGATTCCCGCCTTCGCGGGAATGACAAAAAAGCTACTTTAAAAACGCTTTTGTTATATAAAACGTTTCGAACAAAGTATTTACTTTTTTTATAATATTATATTCAAATCCTGCGGACTTAACCATTAATAAAAATGTATCGAGCTTCAGGTCTGATGATGTTATGAAATAAATATAACCGCCGGGTGTAAAGTGATTTTTTGACTGCTCCAGAAAATCTTTTATAACACGGAACCCTGAGCCTGTATAGAACGCTTTTTCGAAATCGGTCTTCGGTTCTTTCTCATAATAGGGGGGATTGAAAAAAATTATATCAAACTTTTCTTCAGGTGGAATATTCTCGAACAAATTACTTTGAACCGCTTTTATTTTATCACTGAATCCGTTCTCTGCGGCATTTTCATCGGCGGTTTTTACACTTACGGCGTTTACATCAACAGCAAAACATCCTGCACCTTTCGATGCAGCAAACACGCTTACAACTCCCGAACCGCACCCCATATCAAGAATGTATTTGCCGGATAAATCATCAAGCGATAAAATAAACTTTGCAAATATTTTGCTCGAGAAATAATCATTCGGGTTGAATACGGAAGGATAAACCGTAAAAGTAAAACCCTTTATTTTTTCCGTAACGGTTCTCTTTAACTTGTGCCTGTGGTAAAGTCCGTAATAAATATAAAAATATATTTTACGTATTAAGTTTCTAAGCAATTTCTTTAGTGTTTACTGTTTGTAATCTAATTATACGCTTGTAAATAAACAGTAAAATTATTCCTGCATAGAGTTTGGGATAAGCAAGCAAATAGACTGGAAAAGAAGAGAACTGCATTGATTTGTAGTTAAGCGGAGCAATCATAACTGCAATTGCTATGACAAAGAAAAATTCATATATACCAATACTTCGTTTTTCTTTGAACTCCTCAATCAGGATTTTTGACATGCCAATAACCAGCGGAATGAAAAGCAGGTAGTGGTACTGCTCGGCAACAGGCGCCGTTACAACTCCCGCGGCAATTGCTGCGGAAAACGAAAGCGGAAGATGTTCCTCGGCAATATTTTTTTCAAATAAAATATATGCAATAAATAAAAGGCTTATCAGAATGCTGATAATAAAGACCGGGTTGTTCGGTAATATAACAAGCGGATGCGGAAGCCATTTTTGGTCAAACACAAACAAATGCATCAGCAGGCTGTTAAATGTTTGGTATGCAGTATTACCCATTTCAGGCAGCTGACCCATTTTACCTGTGACGGTTGATAAATATTCTTTCCATGTGTTAATCCCGATTAAGGGAATGGTGATTATAATACCTGCTATAATAAATCCTGTACTGTAAATCAGCTCTTTCCATTTTTTCTTAACAGCAAGCCATAGAAAGTTTACAACACCGTAGCCTTTAAATAAAAATACTGCTGATAACGGAAGTGTGAACAAAACATTTTTCCGTTTCTTTAAACCCAGCATGCCTATTGAAAACAGCAAAAGCAGAACTGCATAAATTTGCCCAAATGCGATATTTTCATAAACGGGACGCCAAAGTATTGTAATTAAAAGAATTAAGAGCCCTGTTTCTGTATTAAAACGCAGTTCATAAATTCTAAACAGTATATATATAGAAAGCATGAACGCAGCGATAGAAAATATTGACCACACAACACGGGCGGTTTGGACATCCATCCATGCAAACGGCGCAAGTGCAAATGAATTTGTAGGTATGTTGCCCGCGAGTATATCATAAACACCCATTCCGTATTCATTGATTTTCGAGCTGAAGTAATCATCATTGTAGCCTTTTGATAAATCATCTCCGGTTACGAGCATGCGTGAGAAAGTATAATAAGCTGCATAGCCGTGTGTAATTTTCGGCACCCATTTAATAGAAAAGAGAGTGAGGTAAATAAGAGCGAGCAGGCAGAGGAGCTTAAGAAGAAAATTAGTCTTATTCACGAATCAAAAATTTCCTTTTAGCGCAGCGCGTTTGGTAACATTAAGACTGCAAACACAGGTTTTGCAGCGTTCGGGTTCAAAAGCGCGGACTTGCTTTCGGGTGGTTACAGCTTCATCGCCATTGAGAATCTGGATAAGGGGTTTTTCGCGGATATTCCCCAGCTTAGGCAGAAAGAAGCACGGCAGAACATCTCCTCTCGCAGTAATTACAGTTGACATCATCGGCGCATTGCAGTAAACCGGCGGGAATTTGCCTTCACCCAGCGCAGATGAAAAATAATCAGCATAACCCATAAGCTTTGCATAAGGTTCGGAAACATAATGGCTGTCAAAATATTTTTTATCAATATTGTTAATAATATTTCTCAGCGCTGTTATTTCATCATTGTTTAAAAGTAATGAATTGTCATTTATGGCTGCATCGGTATGTTCTCTGCCGAAAGCCTCCGAGTACACATCAACCGGCAGGAATGAAACTCGGTTGATTCCTAACCCCGCGCCAAGCTGAATTATATCATTTAACTGACGGAAATTATTTTTCTGAATAACCGTTCTGAATGAAATATTAAGTGAAGGAAAATTTTCTTTTGTGTGCTTAATTCCTTCTATTATAAGGTTAAGCGAGTTAACTCCTCTAATTGCATCGTGTGTTTCAGGCTCGGCACCATCGATTGAAATAATAAGCTCTTCAAGAAACGGCGCAAGCTTATCGATTTTCTTATTTAAAAGGACACCGTTGGTAAGAATCGTCTGCTTAACATTGTGCTTTGAGAATATTTGGCAAATTTCAATTAAATCCGTTCTGAGTATCGGCTCACCGCCGGAAAATACAATATGCTTTAATCCGAGTGATGAAAGTTCACCTGCAAGCTTTTCGATTTCATCGATTGTTAGCTCATCGGGGAGAGGTTTGCGGTACGAGCACATTGCGCAGCGCAGGTTGCATCCTTCAGTTACGTAAAGGATAACAATCGGAAGTGTGTGTATTTTACTGCCTGCTGTATTTAGTAAAGCTTTGAAGTTCAAATGCAGTTATTTTATTTTTCTTCGAAGGCAAATCCTTCGATTTCCGGCTGGCGGTAACGGAGCAGACGCATGCTTACCATTATTTCATAAGGTGCTGTGTATACAGAACTTAAATAGCGCCATGAGCCTAATGACCTCAGAAGCGCACGCCTCCAGCCTTTGATTTTTAAATCACTGTTTGTGGGATAATATGCATTCAATGTTTTTTCGAAGTTCCTGATTTTTTTAAAGTGGTGCGGTTTAAGCCACGGAGTTAAAGGATTTTTTCTTAAATCAAAATTTGCCCAGCGCGGCGAAACCCATTCTTCAAGTGTTTTGGGATAGTCGAATCCTTTCATCTTGGCTGCAAGTGACATCTCCGAATCCTCGAAGTTTACAGGAGAGTAAGTATAAATAATTATTTCTGCTGAAGGATTTATCTGCTTAACCTTCTTTATGTATTTAATATCATTATCAATATCGCGGTCAATGTTGCTTGTAGGACTTCCGAGCACAAATGAAAACTCGGGCACGATATTATATTTTCTTGAGCGCTCTGCAAGCTCAAGCACTGTTTCGGATGTTTGTGTTCCGCCTTTATCCATCAGCTTCAGTATTTCATCGGAGCTTGATTCAGCTCCGAAGAAAATCATTTTGCATCCTGCACGGCTCATCATTTCCCATGTGTCATCGGTAAACTTCATCGTAGTATCCGGTCTTGCTTCACCCCACCATCCGATGTTTAAATCCTTGATTCCATTTGCGATGTCATATGTTCTTTTTTCGGACACAAAGAAATTATTATCGTGAAACTCAACCGCGCCAATATTATATTTTTCTTTAAGGAATTTTAAATCATCAACCACAAGCTCTGCGTTTCTGCCAATCCACCTGCCTTTATACACTCCTGCAACAGCGCAGAACCCGCAGAGGAAAGGACAACCGACGCTTGAGTGATATGCCATTGTTCTTGGACCGAGGTATGTTCTTGCTCTTTTAAGATATCTATCAACATCAACTTTATGATAAGGCAGGCGGGGGATTAAGCTGGGGTCGATAGTTTCGCTTTTTTTATTGTGAACAATTTCTCCGTTTTGCCTGTATGACAGCCCGTCAATTTCGTTTAATTTTTTTGCTCCCGGTTTTCCTTCCATTGCATCCAAAAAGTCGCGAATGGCAAACTCCGCATGTCCGCGGAAAACATAATCAACGTAACCGGATTCCAATACAGTGTTGGGATGCAGCGAAGGAAAATATCCGCCCCATAGTATTTTCAGGTCAGGGAATTTCGATTTAAGATTTTTTGAAATATCCACAGAGCGGTGCAGCTGAAGCGCGGGCATTATGGTTAAGCCAAGATACTTAATTCCTTTTTCCCTGATTAGCTTGACCAGGGTTTCTTCCATACGGGGATTAACATTCTCGTCTTCTATATAATACTCATGCCTGCCCTCAAGGAATGCCCCGAGAGTGAGAATCGAGTTTGGTACACGGTATCCGTGAACTGCGCTTTTAGGATTTAACAGTATTATCATTTAGCTTTTTGCCAATTGAATAGAATTTAACAATCTGGATAAACATTAACAAATATTCCATGCTAATCGTTACAGCAGCGGCGCCGATGTAGCTCCATTTCCATATCAAAATAACGCCTAAAATGAGGTTTAAAAGCCAAATTATTGCATAAATTTTGAGCAGGAATTTTTCCATGTAGACAGAAAGCATGTATGTTTGAACCACAGTGTAAACAAGCAGTGGAATAATTGTAAACGAAACGATTTTCAAAACAGGTTTTGCTTCTTCTATTTTGAACGTCAGATCTATTAATATGCCGGATAGAAAAAACAATGCAATGGATGCAGCGGTGCCGATTATAAACGAATATTTTATAAGCTCTTTTGCCAGCTCATATGAAGTTTTCTTTTGGTCCTTTAAATTGGCAATGAAAGGGTAAACCGAATTATACAGTGCCCCGGAAAGCAGTCCCGCACCGCTTGTGAATCTTGTGCCGGCGGAGAAAATTCCAACAGATACGGTTGATGAAATATATTCCAGCAGAATTATGCTAACTCTCGGTATTGTGAAAGTGAGCACATTGTTGAAAAATAAAACCGAGCTTTCTTTTGCTTTTTTAAATGCATCCTTTAAAGTAATGTTGATTCTTTTGATTTCAATATTTTGTTTTGTGAGTATTCTGTGATTGGTAAAGCTTAAAACGAAATAAGTTATAATTTCGATAAACAGAATTAAAATAAAAACTCCTTCAAGTCCCAGCCCGTTTTCAATTATGTAATATGAAAATATAATCTGCAGAAGCGAACTGATGCTTCTGATGATAGTAGGATATTTTTGGTAACCGAATACGCGGATTGATGCCTCATAGCTTGTCTGGTACAGGCGGGGGATGATGACTATAACACCTGCTAAGAGTGTAATATTAAAATTGGTTTTGTTAAAAAGATAAATTACTGCGAGAGTAATTAAAACTGCAGCAGCGCCTGAGAATGTTTTAATTGAGTTTGCTTCGGAGATAAATTTATATGCGGCGGGTTTATCACCGCCTATTTTTCTGACAAGTGATGTTGTAAGTCCGAAATCAGCTATCATATACAGCACCGATGAAATTGCTGCAATGAATGTATACTTCCCAAGCTCATTAACTCCCAGCAGCCTCGAAATAAAAACTGCAATTACAAACGAGCTGGAGAAATTGACTGCATTGAGCGCAAGCACCCAAAGCGTATCTTTAGCGATTTTATTTAAATATTCTTTTATCAAACTAAACTTTTATACAATTCAATAAATGAATTAACACATTTGTTCAAAGAAAATTTTTCTTTCAATTCAGGGATTTTTAACAATGCTTTTTCGGATTCACTGGTATAATTTTCAATTACATAAATAATATTTTCTGCAAGCGATTCGGAATCTCCCGGTAGGGCAAGAATATCTGTTATTTCGGGAGCAATACCAACTCCGGTTGATACTAAAGGCAATCCGCAGAAAGCAGCTTCTATTAATGACATGTTTTGTGATTCATATAAAGAGCTTAAAACAAATATATCACTGCTGTTTAGAACTGAAGGAATATTTTCATATTCGACAAATCCTTTTAACTCAACATTATTTGTTAACCCTAAATTACTAATCATACCGGACAAAATGTTTTTATCATCTCTTCCGCAGATTGTCAGACGTGCACCTGGATATTTTTGCGTTACAGCCTTCATTGCATTAAACATAACGTTGTATGCTTTAACAGGAACAGCAGAGCCGATTGTAATTAGTGCCGGAAAATCCGATTTTGCCTTGTTTGGAAAAAACTGTTTTTCATCAACGCCAAAGGGGATTTTTGCAGCCTTTGCTGAAACCGAATCACTATAATAACTATCTAATTTATCAGCTATATATGATGAGCCAACGACTATTTTATCTGCACGCTCAAAAGCCATGTCTACAAATGTCCTTTGCAGGAACTTTGTTCTGCTTCCGTAATGTATTTCGGGAAGTTCCGCCAGCTCGCCGCCGCAAACATTGGCAATAAACGGAATGTTTAAATTCTTAGCGAGGCGTGATGCTACGTAGCCCGATTCACCCGACCAGATTGAATGAATTATATCAAACGGCTTTTTAGCGTGTTCCTCTCCGAATTTCTTTCTGCACTTCTTCCACAGCTTAAATTTTTCAAGCTTTGAAATGTTTTCTTTCTCAGCAAATGAATATACCTTAGCATTGTAAAAATTATACTCATGCCGGTTTATTGGGTAGTAGAATGAAAATATTACAAGCTCAATTTCGTTGTGTAATGAAAGTTCTCTTGCAAGGTTATGAATTGCAGCCGCTCCGCCGAAATCATCTTCATTTTTTGAAAACCCTGTTGTTATCCATGCTACTCTCATTTTTTCTTTTCTCATTTTTGCTTCTGTAACTCCAGTATTGAAAACTTATTAACCGTACCGATATTTTGAAGCGGATAGTTACTGGTAATAAAATCATATTTCTTTTCCATCGGGAGTCCTTTCCACTGTGTTTTTATATTTTCAACCGGGAGTATAAAATATACATTGTGAACAGACGAATCAATTTTATTTTTTAATTCATTCTGTTTGTTATTGAAAAACTCATCTGCTTTTATTTTTGTGTAATGATTTATTGCAAGTGTAACGTCAAATGCAAATACCGTTGAGGTATCGGGTATATTTGCGTTTACCCAGTTAACAACTTCGAATTCTTTGTCTTTCTGCACAGTAAATGTACTCATGTGGTAAAATATAAATAACACTAATGCAGCAAGTCCCAAATATAAAAATGCTTTTTTATAAGACTCTTTTATTTTGATTTCTGCTAAGCCGTATGCCGAAACAATAATCATAACCGGCATAAAGCTTATTAAAAACCTCAATGCCTGGTAAGCACCTCCCGAAAAAAATAAGTAATAAATTAAAAACCAGCTTGAAGCGAATATTATTGCTATATAATTCTTTTTCTTTAACAGCAGGTAGGCGCCTGCAAGAAATGAAAATCCGAACAGTGAAAGATAAAACGGGTGGAAAACCGGTGAGAAATTATAGAGAACGTTCCACATCCTGTAATGCATTGTGCCGTCAAAAGTGGTAAAGTCCTTTCGGAAGAAATTCAAAAAGCTCCACATTGCGGGCCAGATTCCAACCCCGCCCTCGGTATGGAAATTCGGTATGCCGGTTTGTAAAACGTAATATAACTGCGGAGCGAAAACAATAATCCCAAAAACAGAGCCTATTGCAATATCACGAATTAATATACCGGCTTTCTTTTTATTTTTTACGGAAGAATAAATAATAAATATTATAACAGGAACCACAAGCAGCGAGTATCCGTAGCGTGTCATAACCGAAAGCGATAACGTTACCGCTGCATAAATTAAATGCTTTAATTTGTACGCATTAGTATATTTTACAACCTGCCACATGCTCCATGAAGCAAACATTATTGCAAGCGAATCGCTCATAATAACAATACTTGATTTAACAAGAAGAGGGATAAACGCTGTTATCAATCCTGCATAAAGAGAAATCTTTTTTCCTTTGTGTTGTGTCTATTTCAGGGAATAAATCGTAAGCAATCAGATAAACAAAACCGGCGCAGAGCGAACCGGAATTAAGGCTAACAAGCAGCCCCGCCAGCCATACATTACCTCCTGTAAATAGTGTAAATACGGATGTTAATAGCGGAAATCCAACAGGCCAATAGAATGAAGGGGGAATGTGGAAATGTGCCAATGAATCATAGAATGTTTTTGAATAGTCAAGATATCCGTAAGCATCCTGTCCGTAAAGACCATCGAATTTGAATATGAAAAGCAGAAGCAAACGGAAAACAAAAGAGAGCACGAACAATATTAAGAAATAATATGTATTTGATTTGCTCTCTTCGGATTTCATCCGGTTACTTTCTCTCCAGAATAATTATGAAGTGGTCACCAATCCGGTTGAAAGGATAAATTCCTTTTATAAGATTATCTATTTTCATGAACAGCTTTACTATGGAAGGAAAGCGGTTATATATGCCGAACAAATACGGTGAAGGAGTATACAAACCCAGGGTGTAAATTTTCTTAACGGTAAAGTGATTTCGGAAGTATTTTGCAAAGCCACGGGGAGTGAAATAATATGTCCATATTTCTTCACCTCCAAGCCCGGCAAAAATTCCTTCTTTTCTGTATCTGCGGAACGCTTCTTTAAAATTTAATTTGAGCAAATAATAAAATATTTCCCACGGGCAGGTCTTGTTCATAACTGCAGCGATAAATTTTCCCCCGCTTTTAATTTTATTGGAGAGGTCATCGCTCAGCTTTTCAAAATTACCAATACAGTTGAGTCCCCCGAAGTTAGACATGGCACCGTCAAAACCCGCATCATTGATTTGCCCGATGTTCTCAAAAGGACACAGTTCTACGCTAACAATACCTTCCAAATTATATTGTTTTATTTTTTCTTTAATTGCATTAATCATATTATCGGATATATCGGTGGCATGAACTTTTATGCCGTGCTGAGCCATGAACAATGCATCAATACCGGTCCCTGCGTTAAGCTCAAGCAGCTTATCACCGGGCTTAAAATTCTTTAAATAAATTTCATGAACAACCGTGCGCATCCATTTTACGATTTCGTTTATGCTCTCATCGTAATCGAATGTAAGCGCAGCGATGTTAAACGCTTCTTTTGTATGCTGTAATGTATCCTGCATGCGAATCCGCAGCCGAGCGGGTCGAAGGGCTGATATTAGAATTTAAAATTTTAAATTTAACTATTTCTCTTTGTCTTTTTTTTTTGTCGGGTCAACATGATAAATAAAAAGCGCAAAATGCCCGGTCATGTTATCGCCTTTAAACTGGTCAGCGTTAATGGTGAACTCATATTGTTCGAAATCAGCCGGAGTAATATCAACCTGCGGAATTGAGCTTGTTGCTTCGGTTACGTAATCCCAATCAGCCTTGCTCTTTTTATAAACCACCATATTAAGCTTGGAAATTCTTCTGTCACCAATCACCATAACTTTATAATCAAATGACGGGTCAAGATATCTTGTTACCTGTTTTTTACCGGTAGTGCGGACAAGAAGGTCAACCGTTATGTTAACAATTTCCTGGTCTTTCTCGTCCTCAAGCTCGGTTACTTTATTGGTAACTTTCTCCAATATATCCTGCATTGTTGTTTCGGACTGAGAAAAAGAGGTTCTTGCAAAGAATGCAAAAATAATAACAGCAAAAGCGGTAATAAATGTTTTCATGATTTACTCCATTTAATTATTAAAGAATAGACTGCTTATTGATTTATATGAGCAAAGCCGGTGTTTTGTTTCAAAAACAAACTTGTCATTCCTGCCCCGCATCAAGTGCGGGATGAACTCCGACAGGAATCCGGAAATACCGGAATTCTCATTTCAG
>CAVUOA010000007.1:0-19581 GCA_963742955.1 Ignavibacteriota bacterium
ATGCATACGCTAATTACTGCGTAAGAGTTTAAAGCTATTATCAGCCTTTAACAAGCTTTCTATAATAAATTGTTTTTTACTATTTTTAATGTAAAGACTGGTAAATTTATTATTACCAGTTATTGGTCTATCGTAAATAAAAGTGACATTTGTGTAATTACTTGCTGCGGCTGAATCAATTTCTGGCCATAAAACTGGTCTATCTGTAAATCCAATACCCTGGTTAAATACAATAATGTCAGGATTTTGATTAATTATGTAATTATAATCATATGAAATATGACCGCTAACTCCGTTTTTATATTTGTTTCCAAACCTTGCAATATGCTCATCTGTTAAGCCCCATGAGTCAATAGTATGGTGATTAAAATAATAAGAAAATGCGCCGTTTGCGTATGATACTACTACAATATCAGAGGGTAATGCAGAAGCAAACCAGTTCCCCAGAATTTTAAGCTGTTTCACACTAACTTTCCAAGTATGTGCTGAATCTAACATATTGGAATTGGTAGAAGAATTTAATATCATTAAATAAGAGCAAATCAGGAAAATCGCAGGAAGTGAATATTTTGAAAAAGTGTATTTTTTGGGGAGAGGGAATTTTATCAATAAAAAGGCAGTGAAAATAGCTATAATCGGAATCAGGGGTTCAAAAAATCTCCAGGCGGGCATCCAGTCTCCACCAACTGATATGTAAAACAATGAATATATTCCAATTATGTATATGAAAAAAATGTTATGCGGATTAAATATTAAAATCCTTTTTTTACTATCAAATAAAATCTGCAGAAGCTTAAATAACATCAAAACCAAAACAGGAGCTGTTACAGTCATAAATCCATTAAAGTAGTTTATTCCATCGAGTATTTGCTTAGAAAGTGCCATTCCTGATTTGGCAGCCAAGGCATTTGGCAATAAATAACCATAATAACTAATTCGCCAAACATTCCAAGGAATTGCCAATACGCTCATTCCGAATATAAGCCACAACATACTGAACAATCTTTCTTTAATTGGATATTTTTTTTTGGCGTACGTTATATATATTAAGGCACAGAACAATAGCAAACACCCTTCCGGCCTCGTCATTGCGGCTAAAGAAATCAATATACCGCTAATAAACCATTTTGATTTGAATAAAAATAAAATGAATAAAAGAATTAAAAATGAGTATAGAGGAGATTCCAGACCTGAAACTGCATAACATGCAAATATACCGGATGAAGATATTACTAAAAAAATATAAAGGGCAGAAATTTTCACAGCTGTTAATCTCAGGATAATAATAAAACTTAGGAAAATAGTCAGAAATGAAAATAACAAACCCATACACCTGCCTAAAAGCGGGATATCTATTGATGTGATTAAGTTTGTACAAGCCAGTAAAATAATCCAAAGAAAATCCGAATATCCTTCAACATTTTGAAATTCATTAAACACCAGACCCTTACCGTCTACGAGGTTATGGGCATATCTGAAAGAAATATATGCGTCTTCAGCATCAGTATTGTAAAGGAATATGTGATATATGAAAAGTAAAAAAAGACAAAATATAAGCACCCTGTACACAATTTTTATGGGAACGGACAAGTATCTTAAAAATAAGACAAATAATATTGTATATAATACCAGGAAAATTATGCTGCTGTAACTGTGTAAAACAGTGGTCATATTTCAGTAGTAAATATTAATGAGACGCGTTATTAGATAAATATTTAAGATTTTACAGGAAAAATTTTTATTGCGTTTTTAATTTCATTTGCAATTAATTTTATATTATTACTGCTTAGCTTGGAATAAAAAGGCAGCGTTATTTCATTATCTGAAACATATTCTGTATTAGGAAGATTTGTTCTGAATTTTTTATAAATGGAAAATCTATGCACCGGCGGATAATGGATACTTGTTTGTATACCTTTCTCCAGCAAATAGTTTCTAACTTTATCTCGTTTTACAGAATTCGATCCATTAAGGACAATAGGAAATATGTAATTGGATACGAATGAAGGATTATTCAAGAATGGAATAATTATACTTCCGGTTTCTTTTAATTGTTCAATATACATCAATCTAAGTTGTATTCTCTTTTTCAAATCCATTTTTAGTTTTTTAAGCTGTGCTATTCCTATTGAAGCCCGGATGTCGTCTAATCTGTAATTGTATCCAAGGTTAACTATGTCATAGCCCGAACTGTGTCCCTTAGACCTTTCATATGAAAGTGTTGTCATACCATGAGACCTTAGTAATCTGGCAATACGGAAATATTCCTCATTATCTGTAACAATCATTCCACCTTCACCAATACTAATATTTTTATTTGAAAAAAAGCTAAAACACCCGATATCACCGATAGTTCCCAGTTTCTTACTTTTGAATTCTGAAAGCGGGGCATGAGATGCATCTTCAATAACTTTCAATTTATGTTTTTGGGCCATTTTTAATATCAGGTCCATATCACAAGGAAAACCGCCATAATGCATTACTATTATAGCTTTGGTTTTTTTTGTAATAAGAGATTCTATCATTTTGGCATTAATTGTCAAATCCTCTGGACCGTTAATATCACAAAATACAGGTCGGGCATTTACATATCTTATAACATTAACAGTAGCTGCAAAAGTCAATGATGGACATATTACTTCGTCATTTTCCTTTATACCTGCTAAAATAAGAGCCAGATGAAGAGCTGCAGTGCAATTTGTAACAGCAACCGCGTACGTTGCTCCAATCATATTTGCGAAAAGTTTCTCAAATTCAATAGTGCGAGGACCAGTAGAAATCCACTTAGATTTAAGTGTTTTCAGAACGGCATTTTCTTCTTTCGAATCAAAATTAAGGTCAAATAGCGGAACATTGATTGTCATTATTTATTGTTGTAGTAATAATTTAAGTCCGTATTTTTAAATATTCCTTTTTTAATTGCAGAGTTTATTTCATTTATACCATCAATTACTTTTACTGACGGGTTAAATTTTAGAATTTTTTTAATTTTATCAAAGTTGACCCGGTAATCCCTCGGATCTTCTTTTTTATCTATATATTCAATTTTTGCTGATGGATATATTTTTAATATTAAGTCAGCAAGCATTTTCTTTTGATAATTTTCTTCAGTTCCTCCTACACCAAGAATAATTTTATTCATTGTTTTACTGTCTTTGTTAAGTGCAAGGTGTATAGCTCTCGAGATATCTTTGACATGGCAGTAGGGCCGCCAGAAATTTTTCCCGTAGATTTTGAGAGTGCGGCCGAGAGCAATTTCTTTAATAAACTCATTTACAGTAAGGTCAAACCTCATTCTTGCCGAGAGCCCATATGCTGTGGCAAATCTTAAAATAATAGGAGTGAACCCGGTATTTATCTTCGAATTCATCATATACTTTTCAAATTTAACCTTTAAGGTAGCATATAAAGACACAGGTGCTAAAGTCGAATTCTCATTAACATATCCGGTGTCTTTCATTTTGCCGTAATTACTGCATGTTGAAGCAAATATAAATCTTTTGACATTTTTTGATTTTATGCAAATATCATAAAGCATTTTTGCTCCCAACCAGTTTGTTTCTTTGGCAAGCTCAGGCTGCTCAGAGCATGCGGGGTCTCCAACAATCGCAGCAAGATGAATAACCGCTTCTACATCTTTTAAGTAATGTCTTGCATCAGATTCATTTCTGATATCTCCCTTTACAAACTCGAATCTTTTATCATTAAATACCCCCAGTAAAGATGTGCCGTCAAACAGAAGGGAATCAATTCCCCTAACAAGATAACCCTTTTCTATTAAATATCTTGTTAGAACAGAACCTATATAACCTGCAGCACCGGTAATTAAAACCCTTTTCATTAAAATCAACTATCCTTCTTAAAATGTTTCTGGTAAATTTCTCCAGCTTTTTCATAATCGGTAAGCTGTCCGATATCAAGCCAGTATGAGTTTAATTCATATTTTGCAATTGCAGTTTTATTTTCTATCATGCTTTTCATTAATGTATCCATTCCGTAATATTGGTCACCAGGTATATAATTGAAAATCTCCGGTTTCATAACATATATGCCTGCAAGCGCATATGTTATTATATCAGGTTTTTCCTCAATATCTGTAACAAAATCACCGTTGAATTTGATATTCCCAAAAGCATAGGGAGTAATAATTTTTTTTATAGAAATTGTCAGTGCTGTATTATTTTTAACAGAAAACTCATAGAAATCAGAGAAGTTGATCAGGGTTAATATATCTCCGTTCATTACAATAAACGGTTCGTCGAGCCGGTCTTTTAATAATGTCAATGGTCCTGCAGTGCCGAGAGGTTTCGATTCTCTGCTAATCGTTAGCTTAACTCCGTATCTTGAGCCGTCTCCGAAGAAATTTTCGATATATTCAGATTTGTAGTTTGTAGCTAAATATATCTCATCGAATCCAAAAAGCTTGAACCGTTCTATTTGAATTTCCAGAACAGCCTTCTCGCCAATCGGCAGCAATGGCTTGGGTATAACCTCTGTAAACGGTTTTAACCTGCTTCCCAGTCCCCCGGCAAGGATAACTGCTTTCAATTATTGTAATCCTTCCCCGGGTTATGAAATTGACCCCGATTTTTTAAAACATTAATCATATTTCCAAAAATAGCGAATTATTTCGAGTATTTGTATATCCCTCTTTTGGACGCCTGAATTAGAAATGGTTTTTCAGGGAATTTAAGCTACGAATGAATGTTAATAAGTTTATTTGAGGATTTGCTGAGTTTCTTCAATACCGCAGTTCATCAAAACATCAATAACGGAAAGCCCGCTTACAAATTCTTTTGTGTTGAACTGTTTATAAACCGGTTGTTTGAAATTTTGATATGTAAGCTTAATGCCGGTTTGTTCGAATTTTTCGTTTTCCTGATATTTATCAGCCCCGCCCCCGCAGATATATTCGCTGCCGCCAAGCGAGGTAACTATAGAAATCAGCAAATCGGTAGCTTTTCCTTTCGGTGTTAAAGATGATGCTAGAATCGTATTTGAGTTGTCAATATTCAGGATTTTGCAAAGTGAGTTTATTACATTTAAATTGTATTCGAGCAAATGATTTGTTTCAAATAATATGAGGCTCTCTAAAATACTGAATACTTCATTATAGAAGGGTGCTTTTTTATAGTTAATGCTGATGGTCTTAATCAGCTTTTCTCTCCACGGTGTCAAGTTGTTAATTTCCATTTGATTAATATCACGCAGCCCGCTGTATGACCTGACAATAGGCATGGTAATCCATGCAGGTTCACCGGAAACAAGAATCTTAACACGGTTTGCCCAGAATCCGCCTGTTTTAGGGAACTGAACGTTATCAAGGATTACGAATATATCTGATTTTAATATTTTATCGAAGAATCCGAGCCAGGGGAAAAAAGAGGGCTGGTGAATAGCAACCGATAATTTTTCAGAAGTCATATAATATCTTTAACGACTATTATTGCATTTTTCTTGTAATAATCAATCATATTATCGCTTACACTCCGGAATGCTTTTTCAAGTTTTTCAATTTGCGGAATACGTTCATTTGTCCACCAGGTGTCGTGTGTGTTCACGTGAGCTTTTTTTACTGATTTATCTTCAAGCACGTCACGAATTGTTTTTTCCCTCCACCTTCCGTTGGAATCTGAAACGTAAACTACTTCGCTTTTGAACAAATCTTTATTGTAAGCATTAATTAATCCTGCGTAGTTATCCTGCAGGCTCAATGTTTTTTCATTCGGGTTATGGAAAGAGAAAGAATCAATGGAAGTTTCCAGAGCGTTTTCCAGAATTTTCTTTTCATACTTAATCAAGTCTTCTATATTAGTGTATATTTTATCACCGTGAAAGCCGCAATCGAAGTGCAAACCGATTTTGTGCCCGTTTGATATCCATTTTTTAAAAAGACTTACATTATCAGCATCCCAAAAATTATAGTAATTGCAATGGAGCTGTACAAAAAACACTGCGCAAATCCCTTCCTCTGTATCTATGGATGCAAGAGTGTCCATTTCTGTTGTGGAGTACTCAACGTCATGACGCCAAATTGCAAAACTATCTTTGTTAATATAATCGGTAAAAGAAACAAACGGAAAGCGTTCTTTTGCCAGCCTGATTAATGACCTATATTCGTCAAGTGTAAACGGACAGTTTGTTTTAATTTGTTTTGGCATTTACGAAAATTGTTTAATTGTTTTGTAAAGACCTTCTGCATAACGCTTTATTCTTTCATCTTCAACAGGGCTTAAAACAGTATTCAGCATTCTGGGCACAAGATATTCTGCATTTGGACAAAGTCCTTTTTCAAAATTCACCTTCCCTACGTAATGAGGGCATGCAGTCGGGCAGCCTTTTGAGTATGCTTTTGGCTCTTTGAATACCGGGTACATATATACAGGGCTTGGTTCCATTCCAAAAACACCATAAGGGATAAATGAAGGCAAAAAGTAATCAGCGCCGTTTGACCTTAATGCATTCATGAATTCTTTATAATCTATTCCTTTTTCGTCTCCCCGGTAAACAGCAGCCCATATATGATATGCGCACCAGTTATTGGAAGGAATTTGCTGCGGTACAATCCAGTCACAACCCTTTACGGCATCTGAATAAAGCCCAGCGAGTTCATGGTCTTTATTTACATAATATTTGGCATGTTCCCATTGTGCAATTGCAAGTGCTGCAACAACACCGGGCATGCTGTAATTCCAGTTTAACCGTTCAGGTATTCTGCCGAAACTGGTGAATTTTGACATTTCAGCAAAATTTTCATTGTTAATAATTAAAAATCCACCGTGCCCTGTACTAAGCTGTTTCCGGTGGTTAAAGCTGAAACAACCGAAATCTCCGTGAAGTCCTGCATATTTTCCGTTTTGGGTTGCAAACAATGAATGAGCGCAGTCTTCTATTACCGGTAAATGGTGTTCATCTGCTATTTTGAGAATCTTATCCATTTCACACATACTGCCGAAGTGATGAGTGCAGATTATTGCTTTAGTGCGTGAAGTAATTCTTTTTTTAATTGAATCAGGGTCAACGTTCATTTTATGTATGTCAATATCAGCAAAAACAGGAACTGCATTATTGTACATCACAGCCATTCCCGCAAATGTAACAATAGGATCAACTATTACTTCATCTCCGGGTCCGGCTCCGATAATTTGAAGAGATATATGCAAAGCTCCCATACAAGAATTAACCGGAAGAATCTTTTTGGCCGGATAATCTTTCGCAATCAAAGCGGCAAGTTCGCCCGTAATTTTTTCCGAAGCGCTGTCCTGGTTCGAATCCAGCCAGCGTTTCAGCATGTCAAACTCCAAATTGGTATAGGTTCTGGTTGCCATTAAATATTAATTTTAATTGGTTGATTTTCTTTTACGGAATTTTCGACAGCGCTTATAAATTCAAAATTTTTCAAAGCCTCGGCAAACGAATTCATCGGTTCTGATTTATTTTCAATTGCGTTAACCAAATTTTCGAATTGCAGCAGAAGGTCGATTTTTTTTTGCTCAACATTAATAAGAGATTTTTCAAGCTCTCCGTGTTTGAGCTTGTAAATGTCTCTGCCGATAATACTTCCTTCAGTTCCCCAAATTTCGATGTTGAAATCCGGAGGTCTGAAAGCAGATGCCGAACAAACCAGTTCTCCTACGGCGCCATTTTTAAACTTTGCATTTATAATAAATGTATCTTTTCCCAGTTTTTTCTTCAATTCAAATGCGTTTCCAAGAGCGAATACTTCTGTTATTTCGCCGCCTATCCAGCGAAAAATATCAATAGCGTGGATTGCTCCGGAATGCAAATAATTATATATATCTTCCGGAAAATCATCCCACCATTTTTTATTGGGATTATTAAATGCATCTATTAAATTAAAATTATATGTAGTCCTGATAAATTTTATCTTACCAATTTCGCCGTTGTTTACCATTTTTTCCGGTATCGAATACTGTTCCCTGAACCTGCAATTCATACCGGCTTGAAGTAACCTGCCCGAATTATTTAATGATTCTTTAATTTTATCAAAATCTTTCTTAAAATAAGAAAGCGGTTTTTCACAGATTATGTTTTTCCCGTGAGCAAGTGATGTTATTATATGTTCTGTATGAAAATTGACCGGTGAAGCTATTAATACTATATCGATATTTTCCTTTTCCAGTGCGCTGTTAAGGCTGCTGTAAACCGAAGCGAAATTAAATTCATTTTTAAATTCTTCCCTGTTTTTACTGGCGGGAGAAACAACTGCTGTTTCCAGAACAGCATAATCAGAGTCATTAATGGCGCTGCAGTGTCTTTTTGCCATATTTCCGGAGCCGACTATGCAAATCCTGTATTTGTTCAAAGCAAATTTCCTTTCAGAAATTTTTCGGCTATATCTATTAATTTCTTTGTTTCAATGTGTTTTTCATTTACATATTCAAGCAAAGATATCAGCAAATCTCGTGAACCCCTGGTTTGATTATTGCGGTATTTGCGGAGCTTCTCCGGATTCTTATAATACTGTTTTGCTTCATTATACCTGTATTTATTCTCCGTATTTAGGAAAATATGTATAGGATGAAAATTGAAAATGTTTAATCCCTTATCGTTGAGGTCAATGCCGGCGGAATCGAATGAGTAACCATAAGTCCAATGCACATCATCTTCCCAGTTAAACGGGATTCTCACCATTCCTGTCCATAATTTGAAAGGATTAATTCCCTTTTGGTAAGGCAGGAAATGATTTGCATCATAAACTAAGCTCTTGCCGGCAAAAATTTTTAAAATACCGGTGCTTTGGAACATTGAGTGCGAGCGGACCCCTTTTGCATCAGGATGGATTTCCAGAAGCTCATCAATAATATCTTCTACACTTTTTTCGCTTCCTTCGAGCAGGGGATTAAAGTTCGGGTGGATTCCAATTTCGAACAAGTCTTTTCTGCAATTTGAAAGTACAGTGGAGTGATGTGTTGAAAAGAGGGTGCACTTCACATTATATTTTTCAAAAACAGAAAGAGTATCGGAAATTATTTCTTCAGGTGCCCAATCTATGTCTGTTGTGAATGATATCATATATCAACTATTTCAGCATCCCAGATTGTTATTTTCTTACCTTTAATTACAGTATAAGCGCCCGGGTAAGGTTTGGTTTGGGCACGTATAAAATCTTTGATCCTTTTTGTGTTCCAATCCCAGTTTATTAAACCGTCCTCAGGTTTTCTTTGGGGAACAACCGTTGCTTTAGAATGGTCCTGCTTAATTCTCGGTGCGGTTCCGTCAGATATTCTTGGCAGAAATTCTTCAATTATAGAAAGTGAAGCTGCTGCAGTTTTATTAATAAGCTCTTGTATAGTATCATTCGGTTTAATGGAAATTTTTTTTTGAGCTATGATGTCACCATCATCAACCCCGTCATCGAGATAAAAAAAAGTTAATCCGGTTTCTTTCTCACCATTAATGATAGCCCAAACAAGAGGCGCCCCGCCCCGGTACTTCGGAAGAAGTGAAGAATGCATTCCAGCGCAGCCCATGGGAGCAATTTCTCTTAAGCTTTTCGGTATTAAATAGTACCATCCAATTACAAGCATAAAATCTGGATTGAATTTTTCAATATCATGTTTGTATGAAATCATTTTATCAGTTATCTCAATAACCGGGATGTTGAACTCCCTTTTAAAATCAAAAAAATCAGCAAACAAAACGTTTTTAACCGGGGATTTGGAATAATTGATTTTGAATTCCTGCGGAATGGTGAAAATGCAAAGAACCTCAGCCAATTTTTTTTCAATTATAAACCGGCAGCATTTATAACCCAGTTCAGTTGCCCCAAAAAATACTAATTTCATTTTATTATTAAGGATTATACAATTTATTCCACCATTCAAAACACAGGAGTGACCAGATTAAAAGTCGTCTGTTTGTTTTGCCTTCGAAGTGTTCATTCATTAAATCCTGAACCATCTTGGGCTGAACATAATCATAAATCCGCGCTTTTTTGTTGACTAATAGGTTTTTTATGTAATCTATGCTTTCTCCTTTAAACCAGCTTGCATCGGGAGCTGAAAATCCTTGTTTTATTCCGGTAGTGAATGAATCGGGTACATATTGTGTAAATGCCTTTCTCATGATAATTTTGCCGTCATTGGTCTGATAGTAAAACTTCTCAATTTTTGGCCCCGGTTCATTTTCGTTAATACGTATTACCTCTGAAAGATTTTTCAGCTTGAAATGAACAGGTATTTTCATCGCAAAATCCACAAGGTCATTATCAAGAAACGGTACTCTGGTTTCAAGACTGTGAGCCATACTTAATTTATCTTCAACAATTAAAATCCCGGGCAGAAAAGTTTTAATTTCGAAATATAAAGATAAATTTACGTATTCTTCATGAGACATTTTTTTCATCTCTTTGTGAGCGAGGACATTTTTGAAAACATCTCCGGTCTGGTAATTCCAAATTCTCGGATAAATATCAGGCTGGAAGAAATTGGGTTTATAACTGTCCGGAATCAGCCTTTGCCAGTACTTATAATATTTTTCAATGTAATGATTCCAGTCATAATTTACCACAGCCCTGTAATATCGCCAGGGGTATCCTGCAAAAAGTTCATCACCCCCGCTTCCCGACAAAACAACTTTAACAAATTTACTTGCCAGTCTGGAAACATAATAATTCGGATATGACTGACCGACACGGAGATCTTCAAGATGCCATATCAGATATTTCATTATTCTCTCCATGTCTCCGGCTTTTAAAACGACCTCATAATGTTCTGTTTTATATTTATTGGAAAGAAATTCAGCTTTACTCCTTTCGTCATATCCGAGTTCTAGTCCTGAAGCAGATGAAAGGTCAAAGCCGCAGGTAAAAGTCTTAAGGTCCCTGATGTTTTTGGCTGCCACACAGGTTATAGAGCCTGAATCCATGCCGCCGCTTAAATACGAACCGACTTCTACATCACTAATTAATTGCCTGTTGACCGCCTGTTCAAAAAGTCTTCTTAGTTCTTCAATACATTCATTTTCGCTTTTTGTATCTTCTTTCTTGAAATCGTAATCCCAGTATTGGTTAATTTTTATGGAATTTCTGTCACCTAATTTCAAATTTAAAAAACTTGCAGCAGGCAGCATTTTTATGTTTTCGAAAAGTGTAAGGTCAGAGAATATATTCTGAAATGAGAAGTATTCATTGAGCGCTTCAATGCAAACTTTTACAGAAACACCCGGATGTCTTAACATTGCTTTGATTTCAGATGAAAATATAAATACCCCGTTTACATAATAATAGTAAAGGGGTTTAACGCCGTACCTATCCCGGGCTAAAAAAAGTTCATTCTCCTTATTGTTCCAGATTGCAAAAGCAAACATGCCGTTGAACTTCTTGATACAGTCTTTGCCCCAGTGTTCATACGATTTAAGAATAACCTCGGTATCGGTTTTAGAATGAAATTTATAACCCAGAGATTCCAGCTCGACTCTCAATTCAAGGAAATTGTAAACTTCCCCGTTATAGCTTATTATCAAGCTTCCATCATCATTTTGCATTGGTTGATGACCTAGCGGAGAGAGGTCAATAATAGCTAGTCTTCTGTGACCGAATCCGACAAACGAGTTAGTCCAATAACCTTCACCGTCCGGACCCCGATGAATAATGGTATCGGTCATCTTTCTCAATATATTTATTGAAATCGGTTTGCCGTCTACGTTAAATATTCCTACTATTCCGCACATGTTTCGTATATTTTATATTAAGCAGGGTGGTCCCTTGGGAGTTTCTTAAAAATCGATTTATACCTTAATTTAGTAAAATGGATTAAACTTTAATATACTCTAATTAATATATTCAGGAAATAAACTAATGACAAAATATGTTCATATTTTATATTTTTCTATTATCTCCGTTATATAATTGAATTCGACCTCACTCATGGACGGAAATAGCGGAAATGCGATGCTGCAGCTATATGCAATATAAGAGTTAGGGCATTGCTCGGATTTGAGATTATATTTATTTCTGTAGTATTCAAGCATGTGAACTGAATGAGTACCGGGCCTTGTTGAAACACCGTTTTTCTGCAGGTAATCCATGAATTCATTTCTTTTTTTACTGGTCTTTTCCACATTATTAAGTGTTATTGGTTCGGGCTCAAACATACATACATAAGACTGAAAACCATGCTGATAATTGGAATCTCTGAATGGTGTTTTAAGCCATGGTATATGTTCTGAGAAGTACTTGTCATATTTTTCTGCTATAAGAAGTCTGTTCTTGTATATTTTATTTGCCCTGTTCATTTGAGTACAACCAATAGATGCCTGAATATCCGTCATCCGGTAATTAAACCCGAGGTAAGGAAACTCAGGTAATATATAAGGTTTCCCGCTAAGGTGTCTCTGACGGTCGGAAACCATTGCTCCATGGTCTCTCATTGACCGGAGTTTTTCTGCTATTTTATCATTGTTAGTTGTTACCATTCCTCCTTCTCCGGTAGTAATTGCTTTGCGCGGGTGAAAGCTAAAACACCCGGTAATGCCAAAATTCCCAACATGTACGTTTTTATATTTAGATGCAAAACCGCAAGCTGCATCTTCAACAATATGTATATTATATTTTGCTGCAGTTTCAGCTACTTTTTCCATTTCTGCAGCAAGTCCAAACAAATGAACGGGAATTATTACTTTAGTTTTTTTTGATATTAGTTTTTCTAAGTTAGATGTGTTTATATTGTAAGTTTTTAAATCAATATCACAAAAAACAGGTTTTGCTCCCAGAGATTCGACAGCATTTGCTGTGGCTACCCAAGTGAATGACGGAAGAATTACTTCATCATCCTGTCCAATTCCAAGTGCTGCCAGAGAAAGATGAAGTGCAGTTGTACAGCTTGTAACAGCGATAGAATGTTTAACACCGGTAAAGGAGCACCACTTTTTTTCAAATTCTTCCACAAATGGGCCTTGAACAACCCAACCGGTTCGAAGAGGTTCGAGTATAGTTGAAAACTCCTCTTCTGTAAATACTGTTTTTGCTATAGGTATTTTCATTTATTCAAACATTTTCCATTTATTTCCGAAACGTTTTATATGTTCTTTTCTCCACACAATGAGTTTTCTCAGACCTTCTTCAAGGTTTGTTTTTGCCTTGAACCCGATTTCCTTTTCAGCTTTTTCAGTTGATCCTATTCTGTTAGTGACGAATGTTTTGCCTTCCGGGCGGTATTCTATTTCTAATTTTGAACCGGTAATTTTTAAAAGTGATTCAGCAAGTTCTTTAATCGAAGTTTTTACTCCCATGCCAACATTATAAAATGTATCAACCGTGTCTGCTTTTAGACCCAGCACATTAGCTTCAGCAGTATCCTCAACGTATATGAAATCATATGCCTGGGAGCCGTCACCGTATACTATGGGTGGTTTGTTTTGGTCGAGGTTATCCAGAATTTTCATGATAACCGCTATATATGTTCCTTTATAATCCTGTCTGGGCCCGTAAACGTTCATATAGCGCATTCCAATATAATTCACGGCGTATCTTTCATAAAAAGCTCTCGCCATAGCTTCTCCGGCTATTTTTGTGGCTCCGTAAAATGTCCTGTTATTAAACGGGTGTTCCTCGGTCATTGGAATCTGCACAGCATCTCCGTAAACCGAGGCAGATGATGAATACACTAATCTTTCAATTTTGTTATCTCTGCATGCTTCTAAAACATTAAAAGTACCTCTGATATTTGTATCAAAGGCAGCATGGGGGTAATCGTAGCACTGCAGAAGCCACAATGCAGCAAGATGTATTACCATGTCACATTCTTTCATAGCAGCATTTAAAATGTCTGTTTGAAGTATATCACCCCCTGCTTCGAAAACCCTTGCCCTCGGGTCTTTTAAAGCGTTCTCGATATTATCGACGGTGCCCCTGACAAAATTATCGTAAATAATAACTTTATTAATGTCTTCTCTAAGAATTCTATCAACAACATGAGAGCCAATAAAGCCTGCACCGCCAATTACTAATATGTTTTTACCTTTAATATCTGGCATTGGTTAAAATAAAAAGAAATTTAATTAAAATCGTATAAATTCATCAGTTCTTCGAATACAGCCTGAGCTTTGGAGGCAACTGCTTCGAGTGAATAATATTTTTTCATGCTTTCACGCATATTTTTATAATGGTTTGGGTTATTTATAACTTTAAGTATGGCTTCTTTATGTCCCTCAAGAGTATCGGGTACTTCACCCAATTCATCCATATTGTTCCCAATATAGTTTCTCATGGAGTAACTGACAACAGGTGTATTGCAAGCCAAGCTTTCAAGAGGAGCAATTCCGGTTCCACCGAAATAGTCTTTCCTCAGAGCCATCAGAACATAGACATCAGATGCTGAATAATATTTATCCAATTCCGAGTTAAGAATTCTTCCTAAAACAATTACACCAGATTCGATTGCGTATTCATTAAATTCATCGTCATCCGAATTTCCTATAACAACGAGCTTAATTTCAGGGCGTTCTTTTTTAATTTCTTTCCAGATATCAATTAGTTCTTTTGGCTGTTTAAGGTTATACAATCTGCCAACGTATAAGATATACTTTTTATCTGGTTCCCATCCAATTTTTTTCCGGGCTGCATTTTTTGGTATAGTAATCATTTTATCTACATCCAAGCCCGAGCTGAAAATTGTGTAGCGTATTTTCGGGCAGGCTTTTTCCAAATAAGGAATCTGAAAAAAATCACAAAGGAGAAAGTAATCAATTCTTTTTAATAACCGTTTTTCAACCTGAATGTCTACGAAGTCTTTTAGTTTTCTAAAACCCTTTCTCATAGTTATTCTGAAGAAAGGTGACCAGTCCCCGTGATGGCTGCAAACAATGGGGTGTTTCTTGCCGAAAAAAAATGAAACCTGGTATGTTAACCAAGTATGAATATGAGAGATAAAAAGTAAAGATTTTGTTTTCTTCAACTCTTTTTTAAGCTCCCAAACAAATTTCAGCGAAAATTCGCCAAATGGTTTTATTATTACAGCCGGAAATACTCTATGTTTTACACCTTGAACTTCTTTTTCATAATAATTATTGGTGAATCCGTCGAGACGCCACATTTCAACCGTATATTCCGGATAAAATCTTTTGAAATTCCGGGCAAGGTTGCTGCCAAAACCATATGTATAAAAGCGGTCTTCAGAATCAGGTTTTCGGGGTACATGTTCAGGTTCATAATTATTGTGTATGTATATAATCTTTTTCAATATTACAGTTTTAAATGGTATATTTCAAATGCTTCAGCATATTCAAGCCCGAACTGGGCGCCTCTGGCTCTCATAAGCCCTTTCATTACGTCCTTTGCGAAATAATACCCCCCGCTCTTTGTTGTAGACCATTGAGATTTATAGCTCTGCGCCGCTTTAATTTTCAACTCAACTATTTTTTCGGTTAACCTCACATGCATTTGCGGGCGGAAGTTATAACCGCTTCTTATTACTTCAAAACCGAATATTGTTTTTTCCCTGAACAATCTCAAAACCTCGTCTGCCAAAACAAGATGGTCCTGGTGAATATCATGTATTGGCGGTGAAAACACTACATCTACATCAGACGTAGTTGCAATTTCATATAGTATATTTCGTATCTTTGACCGGTAGTCATGAAAAATTCTTGTAGGTATATCAAATACTTTAACAGGAATTTTTTCCAAACCCAGTATCTTAAAAGATTTTTTTTGATCATTCAGGTCTCTCATTTTACCATCTTCATACCGGTCTGACATAACATAAATTCTTAAATTAATGTTATTCAGATACTTTATAATTGTTCCTGCACATCCGACTTCGAAATCGTCAGGATGCGCTCCTAAAACGACTACGTTTTTTTTCTTTTTGGATTTAGGGTTTGGCTGTAAGATATACTCGGTCATAAGTTTATTATATTTTGTTGATGTATGATTAGGACTATTTTTTCCATTTTGCAACTAATAATCTTCTGCTTATAAAAGCCAGAATTATATAAAAGTAAATGGTTATTAATATAAACAAGATTGCGGATTTTATTGCGAAATAATACAGTCCATTTTTATAAAAATTCAGATTATTGGAGTAAATGCTGGAATTATAGTAAAGATTTTTATAAAATAAACTCAGGAATTTTCTCAAGACAAAACTCACATGAAGATTGTTTGAAAAATATACATTTTCGTAGTACTTGAAATAATCCTTTCCAAGAATAGTTTTCCTTGTTACTAAAACAGAATCCTGTAAAATATCTTTTGCTTTCCAAAAGAATAACCTGTTAGATATTTCGATTGCATTTAATGGCCCCATTTCCAGCCTGTAAATGGAACCATAAGTGGGGTCTAGAACTATCCATTTTCTATATTTACTTAGATATACTTCACATACTACGTGCAAAGGGTATCCCAGGCGGTTATTATACCCGTCATCTAATGCGTCACCTCCCTGAAGGGTTATAATCCTGCACGGTAATTGGTATTTATCGCAAATTGATTTGAATATCTTTGAATTTGTACCGCATTCTGCAAGACCCAGATTGTCTTTGTTAATATTAAAATAACTAATCGCCTCGTTAAGTAAAGTATCATTGTTTTCAAGTAATCTATAGATACAAGACGGTCATTATGTAATTCTAAATTCCCCGGTATCTTCGCTGAAATTATTCAGTTTGGAAACAATGACCGAGCTGTAGAAAATCTGGTTCCAGAATATGCCGGGTTTGTCTGATTTGGATAAAACCAAATACATAGAATCAATGGAGCCGGGATTTTCATATGTTATAAATATTTTATTTGTTACAGGATTAATTGCATCGGGCTGTTCGATTTTTACAGTATCGTAATAGTCGAACGAATCTTTTAAAATTCTGAATTTTTTATTACACTCAATTGCAATCTTTTCTTTATCTATTAATTTAATATTAACTCTTGATATGTTATCGTAAGATTTCGGAATTTGGTAAAAATATTCAAGATTTCCCATAGGTACTACACATGAATAATGCCAGAATTTATCAAAAGAAATGTTTACTATCCATAGCACTACAATGAAGGAGACAGTTGCAATTATAAATTGCCTGAAAATGTAAGAATGAAATATAAATCTTATAAGGCTCAAGGTTGTTACATAATATTTTAATTCAAAATGTCAGCACTCAGACTGATGTATTTATTCAGGTTCTATTTTTGATTCAATTTACAAAGATAATCAGCTAATGTATTAATTCAAGGAATTTCTCAAAGCTCAGAAGTCTCCATATTTCCCAGCTGTAGTCTATTTCCGAATTAAAGTGCCTCTTTAAGTTTTGTTCAATAAAACGCCTGTCCAGGTATTTAAACATTCTTGCATTATTGTTAGTCAACGAGTCAATAACATATTTTTTTAATCGCTTCCTGGTCCATTCTGCAAAAGGTACAGGGTAACCAAGTTTATCCTTTCTTTCATTTATTTGCTTTGGCAAATATTTTGATAAAGCTTTTTTGAACAAAGGCCTTGTCGAATGTTTACTTGCAAGATAATTAGCCTGGAGATTAACACCAAATTCAACAAGCCGAAAATCGAGAAAGGGTACTCTGCTTTCAACAGAATGTGCCATAGAAGACCGGTCCTGGTAATGCAGAAGAGCAGGTAAAGTAAGGTTCGTTATAAAATGGTAGTCTAAATTGTTCAGGAAATTATGGAAACGGTTCGGCGGTGAAATATCATAATACAATTCATTCCTTTTCATTTTATCAGGATATCTTTATTAAGTATTTTATATCTGTTTGAGAAAAAGCCCCTTATAATTCTATTGTAAAGATTTGGAAAAAGGGAACTCGAGAAACCGTGAAGTCCGTTTTGAGCAAGATATGAATAATACAAATTCAGGTTCGCGAATAATTCTTTGTAATTTTTATCTTTAATTAATGAGCTTAAATAAGCTCCCTGAAGCAGGTATCCTCCAAAAACCTCGTCTCCACCCTGACCGTCAAGCAATACTTTTACCTTATCCTTTGCTTTTTTCATTACAAACCACAGTGGAAATAAGCCGGGACCTTCGGTTGGGTATTTCTTGATAATAAATAATTTCATTAAAAACAGATTCAAATTCGTCAACTGAAGGCTCCACCTTATTTTCAAGACATCCGAACTCTTTATTTACAATATCTATGTAGTGGCTTTCATCGCACTCCTTATTGCTCCAAACAGCTGAAAATGTGTTTAAGCCTTTTGAAAAAATTTTACTTGAAACCGCTACAATACTTGATGAATCAAACCCGCCGCTCAAACATGTTCCGACTGCCGTATCACTCCTGAATCTTAGTTTTATTGAATCGGAAAAAAGGTTTACGAGCTCTTCGGAAAGCTGTTTTTCGGATTTCTTATTTATCTCCTCTACAGGGATTTTGTAATATTGTTTTATTTCAATTGAGCCTTCGCGGTAAACAAGGTAATGCGAAGCACGCAAGGAATTGATTCCTGTAATATATGTTTCATTTTTGTTAAGCCTGTTGCCGTAAAGGATAAAAAATGGAATAAGCTTTTCATCCAAAACATTACCGGTAATATTAAGACGAAGAAGAGGTTTTATTTCAGATGAGAAAGCAAAATAATTGCAGGTTGAGGTATAGTAAAGTGGTTTTATTCCAAACCGGTCTCTTGATAAAATAAGCTTTTTATTTTTTGAGTCCCATAGGGCAAATGCCCACATGCCATTGAAACGGTTGAAACAATCTTCACCCCATTTTAAATATGATTTTATTATTACTTCAGTATCACTTTGTGTTTTGAAAGAATACCCGTGGGATTTCAATTCTTCTCTAAGTTCAATATAATTATATATTTCGCCATTAAAAGTAACCCATACAACACCTTCTTCATCACACATTGGACCGTGGCCGTTTTCACTTAGGTCAATAATTGAAAGCCTTCTATGACCCATGACTAGGTCATAATTGTCAAGGTTACAAGTTGTTATATGCGGATATTTATTTTTTATGAACTTAATCGAATCATCACCTGAAAAAGCAGATGAATTATCATTCAAAACATTTATGCAAACAAATCCTTCGTCATCAGGTCCCCTGTGTGCTAATAAATTATTTAAATGGACAATTTTCTTCTTAACTTCTGAATTTCCGGATAATATCCCGATAATACCGCACATTATTTAAATTATTATTTTCTCCAGATAGTATAAATCGTTATAAGTTGAATTTACTTTTAAGAATACGAACCCGTTTCTTAAATAAAAATTCATTGCGCCTGAATTATTTTTATTACACATCAATTGAATTGTCTTAAGATTTGCTTCTCTTGCCTTTTTCTCGCACTCGGTTAACAGCGCTGCACCCATTTTAGTGTTTCTGAAATTCTTCAGGATGTAAAAGAAGTGAATATAAAAAATGTCGGATTTTCTCGAATTTACAGAGAAACCGCAGATAGAGTTGCCTTTAAGTATTGCCAGGCTTAAATTCCATTTGTCAGGAAGGTCAATGAAAAAATTATCTTCTTTCCAGTTATTATATTCAAAATCCAATGTATCATCTATAATGACGCCAATATGGGTGTTTAGTATTTCTTTCGTTAAAGTAACGAATTCCAATTTTAATGATTAAGATTTCTAAAATCCCGAGGACTT
>CAVUOA010000008.1:0-2050274 GCA_963742955.1 Ignavibacteriota bacterium
CGCCGTAAATATATTTTTTATCAATTTTATTTGCCCGGGAAATCGGGATACTGCTTTCTTAAATACTCATACAGTTTTATGACACCTTCATTTTTGTTAAAAAAAGGAGAATTAACAAATTCACCAATTCTTTTATTTCTTTTGGAGAAAACTTTCTAGCAGCTCAATTAGAATGCTTTTTGTCATGTTCTTTGCGTGTATTTGTTACAAAAATAAAACTTTTCATTAGCTTAAAAAAGCGAAAAAGTCAATTTTGCGGTATTTTTTTCGGACAAAATGTTCTTATTAACTAGAATTTTTAAAACATCGCAGAAAAACTTTCATAAATTACGAAACAAAAACATTAGGACATGCCTTTTTCAATTCGTTCTCACAAATATTCAAATTAAGTACGGTTTTTAATCTTTTAGAAGTCCCCTTTCATTTATTTTGAACTATCATATAAATGTTTAATGGATACAGCTGGCTCAAACACTGCTATCTTTGATGCAACAATTATTTCTCAACCAATGCAAAAAGTGAATTAGCTTAAGCAGGAACATGCAAGAAATTAATTACAGCAGCAAAAGTAAAAAATACAACTAACGGTATTTCTCTTACAGCAACTTCGGGAGACACTGACGGAGAAATCGATTTGACATGGGAACCTGTGGCATCAGCAAACAGCTACCTTATTCAAAAGAGCAATGACTTAAGAAAACCACTTAAGTGGGTAAACGAAGACGTAGTCACAAAATCAAGCTATACAGTTTCAAGATTAAGAAGCGGACACAAATACTGGTTCAGGGTTGCGGCAATCAGCCGCAGGGGTCAAAGCCCATGGAGTAATTACGTTACAAAAAAAGCACCGTAAAAATTCGATATATTTTCATAGTAAATCAACTAATTAGAAGAAAGGGAAAAAATAAAATGTTTACAAAATTCTTATTTACAAAAATTATTTTACTGCTGATTCTTTCAGGTTCTTTTGTTCCGGCACAAACCGATATTACAAATGATACTAAGCTCAATATGCCCGGAAGCTGGGGAATATCAAGAACCGAAAACACGAATCAGCCGCATTATGTTAACGATAACAATATTCCTCAATCTTTGCTGGAACAATACAGGCAGGCAAAGCTTACAAGAAACAATGACGAAAAAATCAGGATTGGAAACGAAATACAGAAATACCAGGAGCCAAGCTCAACCGCACCAGACGGTTCCTATGAAAAAACAGCTGTCTTTTCCGAAACCGACGGGCCGTTTTCACCTGATTGGTATTTAAATGATGTACAGGTGCTCAGTGGAAGCGTTGGATATACCGGCGGCTACAGACAGCTTGACCTGAAATTGGGAGAAGACGGATGGCTGTATCTTGCTGTTAACAGACGAGGTGTAACAGGTTATAACGGATATTTAACGGTTTACAAGTCAAGCAATGGCGGAGCAACCTGGACATCTGTTATCAGCGCAAGCAACACAACAGCTTATTTCGGAACAATTAGCATGCTGGTCGAAAAAAGACATGCTACATTGGATGACTCTGTAAGAATAATGGTCTTTTACAACAGAAGCACAAGCTCAAACTTTGATAATGCCGCAATAGAAGTACTTTCTGCCAGAAGAAACGGCGGCGCAGCATTTGCCGATATGTTTGCATCACCCGCTTCCGGAAATAAATATGAATATGTTTCTGCATGCAGTGACGGAATGTACTGGGGTACTGCTACCTATATGCATGTAATTGCACGTGAATGCACAAATGCAGGCGCTCAGTTGGGTTTAAGGCATTGGCTTAGTACAAATTGGTGTTCAAGCTTCACAAATATTCTGATTAATACAGGTAATCAGGATTACTACCCGAGCGCTGCATACTGCGAAAAAGGAACGGGTAACGATTCCATTTACATTGCTGTCGAAAGAAGATTTGCAAGCGATAATTATGGAATCCGGGCAATTATCACCTGTGAATGGCTGACTACGAACCATTATGTTTATTATATCACTACCAGTTCTGCGGGTATAAAATATGAAAGGCCCTGCATCACAGTTCAGCAGCAGCAGGCAAGTGTTCCGCGCAGGGTATTAATTACTTATACAAGAAACAATCTGGCCAGATACTGCTTTTCTATAAACGGCGGACAAACATGGACTGTGGATGCCGCCCTGGGTACAAACGGACTCGCAGACTATACATGGTGCAATTCAGATTCATTGACTACTACGGGAGGATATGCTGTGGCTGCTTTCGTTGACCAGAACGGAGATTCTGTTACTGTTAGAAGAGGGAATATGACCGGAAGCTTAGGAACATATCACTATAAACGCAACAGTGTTATGAGTACGGGTTATCTTGCCCCGGTATGTGCAATCTTTAAATCAGGAACCGATAAATATGCAGCTTTTTCTTATGCTGGTCAGGGTCCAAACAATGTTTATTTCAACCAGGAAAATCTTGTAACAGGAGTTACACCGATTAGCGGGAATATTCCGGAAATTTACGAATTGAAACAAAACTTCCCGAATCCATTCAATCCGTCTACTACCATAAAGTTTAACATTCCGAAAACCGGTTTTGTAAGCCTAAGGGTATTTGATATTCTCGGAAATGAAATTGCAGTACTTGTTAATAAGAATATGACTCCAAACAGCTATGAAGTAAGCTGGAATGCCGGCGGACTTGCAAGCGGAGTATATTTCTATTCTCTTGGAACAAATGATTTTTCCGATACGAAGATGATGATATTGTTGAAATGATGCCCTCCATGAGTCTGCCGGTATCTCTTCCGGCAGACTTTAACTTTCAATACCTAATAAATAACCAATACCGCCATTTTTCTACCCTGTAAACAGTATTGAGTAAGTGATATAATAATGATAATTTTAAAGATGTGGGAACAAATTGATTAATAATTGAATTAAAAATTAGGTATTTATAATATAAAATAATTTAAAATGTGCGGAATAGTAGCTTATATTGGTAAACAGGAAGCTTTGCCTTTAATTCTAGACGGTCTCAGAAAACTCGAGTACAGAGGCTATGATTCAGCGGGCGTGGCAATAATGTCAAACGGCATCATAACGGTTAAGAAAAAAGCCGGAAAAGTAACTGAACTTGAAAAATTACTGGACAATAACGGCTTTGATAAAGACTCCACAATGGGATTTGGTCATACACGCTGGGCTACACACGGCGAGCCGAATGATGTAAATGCTCATCCAATTTTTGATGATGATAACGAAATTGTTGTGATTCATAACGGAATAATTGAGAATTACAAAGCCATTAAGATTAAACTTGAACGCGAAGGATATGTTTTCAGAACCGATACAGATACCGAATGTTTAGTACACCTTATCCACTCTCATCTTAAGAAAACCGGAAGCTTTGAAACAGCAGTCAGGTTTACACTGGCTGAGGTTGACGGAGCCTACGGCATTTGTGTTTTATGCAAACAGGAACCTGATAAAATTATCGCTGCAAGAAACGGAAGCCCTCTTGTTCTTGGAGTCGGGGACGGCGAATATATTCTTGCCTCTGATGCTACCGCAATCATCCCTCATACAAGACAGGTTGTTTATCTTCTTGACGGCGAGATGGTTACCGTAACAAGAGATAAGTTCGAAATCAAAACAATTGACGATGAAGTTATTCAGCATGAGCTTGAAGAAATTACATTTGACCTCGAACAGATTGAAAAAGGCGGATACGAACACTTCATGCTCAAAGAAATTAATGAACAACCCGATTCTGTTATGAATACCATGCGCGGAAGAATAATTAAAGAAACCGGCTATGTAAAGCTCGGCGGACTTGCCAACGTTATGGATAAAATAGCGCACGCCAAGAGAATCACAATAACTGCCTGCGGTACTGCATGGCATGCAGCACTTTGCGGCGAATATATGATTGAACAAACATGCCGAATCCCGGTTGAAGTTGAATACGCATCCGAATTCCGATACAGAGACCCGGTAATTACACCAGGCGATATTATGTTTGTAATCAGCCAGAGCGGTGAAACAGCTGATACAATGGCTGCGCTCAAAGAAGCCAGAAAGCGCGGAGCTGAGGTTTACGGTATAGTAAATGTAGTGGGCAGTTCAATAGCAAGGGAAACTGATGCCGGAGTATATACACATGCCGGTCCGGAAATTGGTGTAGCGTCTACTAAAGCATTTACATCGCAGCTTACCGGTTTAGCGCTTATTTCTTTGCTCATTGCACAGCAGAAGAACCTGCTTCAGCACCATGAAATACAAATGATAACCGATGAACTGCACAGGATACCCGATAAAATCAGACAAATCCTTGCTCAAAGCGATAAAATACTTGAAATTGCTAAAGTATTTAAATTCTGCCAGCATATGCTCTATCTCGGACGCGGAATTAATTTTCCTGTGGCACTTGAAGGAGCATTAAAGCTGAAAGAAATATCCTATATCCACGCTGAAGGTTACCCTGCCGCCGAAATGAAACATGGACCAATAGCTTTAATCGACCAGAATATGCCGGTAATAGTAATTGCACCTAAGGATGCTACGTATGATAAAGTAATTTCAAACATCCGCGAGGTAAAGGCAAGAAAAGGTGTTATAATCTCAATTACAGATGAAAACAATAACGAGCTTGATGAATATTCGGATTATTCCATTAAGATTCCGGCAACTATAAAATTTCTTTCTCCCCTGCTTACGACTATTCCTTTACAGTTGTTTGCATACTACCTCGCTGTTCTTAGGGGATGCAACGTTGACCAGCCGAGAATCTTGCCAAAAGCGTAACGGTAGAGTAAAATAATGTTGTTGGTGAAAACACCAACAACACGGTAAAAAAATTCATAGTAACTAAAAAAGCGGGGTTTCATACCCCGCTTTTTTTATAACGTCTGTTAAGATATTACTTATTAAATACTACATGCAGCGTTAATTCTTCTTCCCCCTCTTTTACAACCACATCGGTTTCATCACCGGGCTTAAAATCACCTAAGGCATATGTATAGTCATATATATTTTTTACATCGTGTGTTCCAAATTTAATTATAATATCACCTTTAAGAAGCCCGGCTTTCTCACCCGGTCCGCCTGATTTTACTCCGGTTATCTGAAATCCTGCAACCGCATCGGAATAATCAGGAATAATACCAAGGGTAACTTTAAATCCGCTGTTTGTTTTCTTTTCTTCTTCCTTTGCTTTTACATAATCGGGTTTCTCAGGTCTGTTATCAATGGCAGTTAACACTCCGTAAACAAGGTCAAGAACTTTTACCTCACCTTCTGCGTTAATTTTATCCCAGTCATCAGACGGTCTGTGATAATCGGAATGCAGCCCTGTAAAGAACTGAAGCACAGGTAAATCTTTTGCATAAAAACTTGACTGGTCTGAAGGTCCGTACCCGCTTTCGCCTAAGGTTAACTTAAGATGATTCTGGATATTATTAAGAGAATCCAGTATGTTTTTCCAGATTGATGATGTTCCGGCTCCTTCAACGGTTAACTTGTCTTCATTCAGCCTGCCTATCATGTCCATATTAATCATTGCAACAATATTGTACTTTTTGAACAGCTCACTCTTTGTAAAATAAGCCGAGCCGATTAAGCCTGCTTCTTCTCCGCTGAAGAGCATAAATATATAACTGCGTTTCAAAGTTGATTTTTCCGAAGCCATTTTATCAGCAAGCTCCATCACTCCGGAACAGCCCGATGCATTATCATCAGCGCCGTTATGTATTGCCGGTTCATGTTTTTCATAAAGCGAGCCGTATTTCATTCCGTCTCCAAGGTGGTCCATATGAGCGCCGATAACAATTACTTCATTTTTCAGCACAGGGTCGTTTCCTTCAATGTACCCGATAATGTTTGCAGTATTTGAGTTCACATATTCAAGGTCAGTGCGGAACTTCACTTTTATATTTTCCAGCGGGAATGAATTAGGTGTTTTATTGCTGTCAATTCCTTTTTGCACATCCAGAAGGTTTTTCCCGTTAGCTTTGAACATCTTTGACACAATGTTCCTGCTCACATTTATTACAGGAATTCCTATATTTTCATTTTCATTTGAAAGGCGGAGTTTTGTCATAAGCTCATCATCACCGTCATTAGGTCCTGTAATAACAATAATACCCTTTGCCCCTGCGTCTCTTACAGCATTGCATTTTTTTCTGAGCGGCTCATAATCGGCAAACTGGTCATCATGAGGGGTGTTATAGCCCGGCGTGTAACGCAAAATAACCGCAATTTTTCCGTTAAGGTTAATCTTTCCGAAGTCATCATACTTTTTATCCGGTGCATTTATGCCATAGCCTGCAAAAACCAGTCCACCTTAAATTTCTTCGTTATGAGAGAAATTTATCGGATAGAAATCTTTTCCCATTTTATATTCGGATTCATCTCCGTTAATATCTGCGGAAAAGCTGTTATTTTTTCCGGCTCTAATTTCGGTTACAAAGCTGAAATGCTGCCTGTACCCGTCATCGGCTATCGGGGTAAGTCCGTATGATTTAAATAAATTAACAGCATAATCTTCCGCAAGCGAATCGCCGTGTGTTCCCGGGAACCTGCCTCCAAGCTCATCGCTTGCCAGGTATTTTATATGCGATAGCACATCATCAGCTGTAATATCATGCCCGCCGGTTAGAGTAAACGAATAAAAAACAAAGCTGAATACAGCAATGAAAGGCAAACTATATTTGTAAAATTTATTTAACATTATATTGAATTTTTAATATTTACTGTTTGATTTTTGATATTAGATTTTTATTCAACCCAATCGCATATAAAGACATTTGTTTCATGCGGAATTGCATCGAACCTGTTGGAACAGAAAACAAATTTCCTGCCATCTGGCGAGAACATCGGGAAACCGTCAAACGAATTGCTGTAAGTAATTCTTTCCAGCCCGGTTCCGTCAGTATTAATAGCAAACAGGCTGAAAGTTCTGCCCTGCGGGTCTTCCATGTTGGAGCAGAATATTATTCTTTTACCGTCGGGGAAAAAGAAAGGCGCAAAGTTTGCAGCGCCGTTATTTGTAACCCTTACATTATCCGAACCGTCTGCATTCATAACGTAGATATCCAAAGCATGCGGCCTTACAAGTCCCTGTGAGAGAAGAGTCTTAAACTCTGTTTTTTCTTCATCAGTTTGCGGCCTTGAAGCGCGGTAAACTATTTTTTTACCGTCATTGGAATAATATGCGCCGCCGTCATACCCAACTTCAAATGTTAATCTTTTTACATCCGAGCCGTCAAGATTCATTGAATATAGTTCAATATCTCCGTCGCGTGTGGAAGTGAAAACAATCCTGTCACCCTTTGGAGAAATTGTTGCTTCGGCGTCATAACCTTTCTCTTTTGTAAGCTGAACGATATTGCTCCCGTCATCATTAGCTTTAAATATATCGTACGTATCGTATAAAGCCCATACATATCCCTTTGAAAAATCCGGTTTAGGCGGACATTCATCACCGCCAAGAAAAGTGGATGAATACAGAATACTTTTCCCGTCAGGGTAAAAATATGAACAGGTAGTAGCGCCTTTACCGTTGCTTACCATTTTTTTATTTGAACCGTCTATGTTCATTGTATAAATCTGGTCGCACTGCATATTTCCTGTTCGTGACTGAAATATAAGCCTTGCGCCGTCAAAAGAGAAATACGCCTCAGCGTTTTCACCCCCATTAGTGAGCATTTTCATGTTTTTAAAATGAGTTTCTCCGGGAAAGATTAAAGTATCGGAAATTTTAGCGGTTGTATGAATTTCCGGATTGGTAAAATTAAGAGATGAAAATGCGAATAAAACAGCTGTCAATAAAACCGGAAGAAACAGCTTATTCTTCAAAGAAGCGCCTGACATCAAACACACCTCCTATGCTTTTGATTTTATTTATTAATTGATTTAAATGTTCAACATTTTTTACCATCAAGATAACAGAACCATCGAATGTTGAGCCTTTCGATGCTATATTTACACTTTTAATGTTAGTATTGTTCTGCGAAGCAATTGCATGTGTTATTTCATTCAGCATGCCGGGTTTATCCTCACCGCCGATTTTTATCCCTACTAAAAATTCCTCTTCGGAATTTTCAGGCCATTGCACATCTATAATCCTGTCAGGGTCCATTAAGAACAGGTTTGTGAGGTTTTTACAGGTTTTTTTATGAATTTTCACACCTTCGGTTTTTGTTATAAAACCGATAATATCCTCGCCGGGAATCGGGTTGCAGCAGTTTGCGTAAGAGAACATCATATCTTTTACTTCACCGCCTGCAATTATTGAACCCTTCGATGCTCTTGCGGTTTTAATATAGGTCTCAAACAAATTAGTTTGGATATCTTTTTCCATCTGGGCAAATGTCTTATCCATAGGCTTAACATATTCAGACTCTATTTCGCCCGTCAGTAGGCGGTTCCTGTCTTTTATAATTTCAAACAGCTCGTCTGTATTTGCCTTGTTATCCGCTATAGAAATATAAAAATGCTGCAGGTTATCAAACTTAAGCCTGATAAACAATTTGGAAAGCTCATCTTCTGAAAGAGAAAATTTATTTTTTTTAAGCTTCTTTTCCCAAATTTCTTTGCCCTGGTCAATTTTAATTCTGCGCTCATTATTAAACCATTTATGGATTTCGGATTTTGCTTTATGTGTAACTACAAACTTCTCCCAGTCCTGATGCGGGCGCTTGATTTTTGATGTGATTATTTCCACCTGGTCACCGCTTTTCAGCTTTGTTTCCAATGGCGCAATTTTCCCGTTAATTTTAGCGCCTATGCATTTATATCCTATTTCCGTATGAATTTCAAAAGCAAAATCCACAGGCGTAGAGTTTACCGGAAGAATTTTCAGCTCGCCTTTCGGAGTAAACACATACATCTCATCCTGGTAGAGGTTAAGCTTAAGACTCTCCATAATCTGTCCCGGTGAAGACTCTTTTGAAGACGATTCAAATAATTCTCTTATCCATGTAATCCAGTCTTCCATCTGCTTATCATTTGCGCTTATATTCTCTTTATATTTCCAGTGTGCTGCCACGCCTTTTTCCGCTACCTCATGCATATCGCGTGTACGGATTTGAACTTCCACCATTTTTCCTTCGGGACCAAGCAGGGTTGTATGAATCGACTGGTAACCGTTCTTCTTCGGAAGAGAAACATAATCTTTAAAGCGTTCCGGTATGGGGATATAAATTTCCGAACAAAGACCGTAAACAGTAAAGCAATCGTTCTTATTCGGAGTATCGAGAATAACCCTAACGGCAAATAAATCGTAAATCTCTTCAAACGTTTTATTTCTTAATCTCATCTTCTTGGCAATGCTGTAAAGATTTTTTGCTCTGCCGTAAATTTCGAACTGAAAATTCTGTTTATTCAGCGCTGCTTTAATGGGTTGTATAAATTTATTAACATACCCTTCACGCTCCTTTTTACGGGCAAGTACTTTCTTTGCAACTTCATTATAGAAAACACGGTCAAGATATTTAAAGGCAAGGTCTTCAAATTCAATTTTAACACGAGAGAGCCCCAGCCTGTGGGCAAGCGGCGCATAAATTTCCATTGTTTCACGCGCCATTCTTACCTGGCGTTCGGGACTTAAATATTCAAGTGTTCGCATGTTGTGAAGCCGGTCGGCAAACTTTACAAGTATAACCCTGATATCGTTTGACATTGAAAGCAGCATCTTGCGGTAATTTTCTACCTGTTTGGTCTCATAATTTTCAAACATTCCTTCAATTTTCGTTGCGCCGTCAACAATATCGGCTATCGGCTGACCAAATTCCGCTTTTATATCATCATAAGTGAACTCTGTATCTTCCACTACGTCATGAAGAAGCCCCGCGGCAACAGTAACCGAATCAAGTGGAATTTCTTTTGCTATTATGCTTGCTACTTCGTACGGGTGGATAACAAATGGTTCGCCTGAAGCGCGTTTTTCCATGCGGTGGGCATTCAGGCTGAATTTAAATGAATCAGTCAGCAGCTTTTCGTCATATTGGAGCAGATTCCGCTTGCAGTTTTGAAGCAGGTCATCTAATTTTTTACGGTATAAAGTAGTTAACATAGCAATATAAATAATTGAAACTTTAGGATATTAAGTTCCAAACAGCCTGTCACCTGCATCGCCAAGACCGGGCATAATATAACCCTTACTGTTAAGTTTCTTATCCAAAGCGCATGTATACATCATCACATCCTTATGATTTTTCGTAATTTCCCTGATTCCTTCAGGAGCACTTACTAAACTTGCTAAAATAATTTTTTTTATACCTAATTTTTTTATTTCTCTTATAGTGCAGTCAGCGCTTCCGCCGGTTGCCAGCATTGGGTCCAGTATAAAAACAACAGTATTTTTCTTTGACTTCAGACGCGGAAATTTAAAATAATATTTTACCGGCTGCAATGTTTCTTCATTCCTGTAAATACCGATATGGCTTACCATTGCGTCAGGAAATACCTGATTGAAACCATTAAGCAATCCAAGACCTGCCCGCAAAATAGGTACAAGTACAATATTATCTGAAATTTCTTTCCCGCTCAAATCCGCTTAGCGGGGTTTTAATATTTTTATTCTTTGCAGAAAGCTCCCTGGCAGATTCATAAGCAAGCATAAACGAAAGCTTATCTGCATATACGCGGAAATTAATATGATGTTCTTCTATCTCTAATTCTTGTAATATAATCATCAATTAAAGGATGTTTTATGACTACAGGATTTTTAGCAGGCATAATTATTTCAGCAGGGTTACGCTTAAGTTAGTTTGTACCTTCTGCTCTGATTTTGCAGATTGTCCCTGCGCTGACATTCTCATTTCAAGCGTTAGGTTAGTAACAGTTTCTTTATTGGTAATACATCCCTTATTCAAATCGAAAGCAATTTTTCCGCTTCCGCTTGTTTCGGATTTTTCTATTTTAAAATTAACTCCTCTTTCCTTAACTTCCTTGTTCAAAAATTCCACAACAAGGTTTGCATCTATATTTGCAATCTTATCACCGTCTTTGTCTTCAATACCTTTTAATGTATACTGGGCGCTGTTTACAACATCAAAAAACAAAATTTGTGTGTTGTACGATTTTACCCAGTTGGAATCCACATCCACCGGAGTATCCGGGAACATCTGGTATTCCTGCTGGAGAACTTCTTTAATAGATTCTTTACCGAATGATTCTTTAATCTGCTGTTTATCTTCTTCTTTCAATGTATCGCCTAAAGCTTTAAATAAGATTCTCATGAATTTTTTCGAGCCCGTAAACATCGGTGATTTCCCCAACAGGAGAAACCCTGATATAAAAAGGTTCTTTAATAACAGCATTATACTGCAAAAATGCAGGATTGGTTCTCATAGAATCGTTAACATTAGAATTGTATTTAAGAGATTGCTCCCCCATTTGAGAGCTGATGATAATTGAATCGTAGTTAACCTTGAAAGTAATTATGCCCGTAGGTTCAATGTTATCAACTTCCTTTGTGTAAAAATAATCGATTTCGTTATCCTGTTTTACATCTTTTCCTTCAGTAGCAGGGCTGTTTTCGCTGGTTGAAGTCTTTGCTACAACTTTATAACTGAATTTATCTCCCTTTTTGACAACATATTTTAATGCAACTTTCTGTTTACCGGAAACAGAATCTTTGGAAATTAAAGCAGAAATTAAGCTGTCTTGTTTATTTTTATTGTTTGAATTATCCTCTTTTTTTCCGCAGCCAACTGCATATACAATAAATAGTGCTATCAGTAACTTAAAAGCTAATGATTTATACATTTAAAAGTCCTTTCTTGGGTATAATTTCACGAATATACCTAAAATTTAAGCCAGTTTCAAAGCATTCTTAAACTCCGAAACTTAGGCAAAGCTCTATTATAACAGGCTTTACCTGTGATTAATTTGGATTGATTTAATGTTTTAGTGAGGCAATATTTGTGTACTAATTATTAAATGACATGGAAAAGGAAACATACGTTTGTCCGCCAAATCTTGCACCTTCTCTGGATAATTTCATCAGGAAACGGATTCACAATCCGATTTAAAATTTACGCCAAATATATTCACGAAGGGATGACGATTATTGACATAGGGTGCGGACCGGGATTTTTTATTGAAGCATTTGCTGAAATGACCGGAAGCAAAGGTAAAGTTATTGCTGCTGACCTGCAGGAAAAAATGCTTGAAAAAGTTAAGAAAAAAATTCAGGGCAAACATATTGAAAACACTGATAATGATTCATAAATGCGGTAAAGAAAAAACAGGTATTGATATAAAAGCGGATTTTGTGAACGCTTTTTATATGGTGCACGAAGTTCCTTCGAGCAGTAACCTTATAAATGAAATATATTCAATACTGAATAAGAACGGGATTTTCTTTTTAACGGAACCTAAAGTTCACGTTTCAAAAAAAGATTTTGATAATACTGTAAAGTTAGCTGAAAATGCCGGCTTCAAAATAATAGATAGACCTAAAATTCATCATCAGCCGCTCGGCCGTGTTCATAAAGGAGTAATATTGCAATTCCTTCAAAAAGAAATAACTCTTAAAGCAAAACCGAGAGGGTTTCATCTGATTACAAGTGAAATTCTGGAAAACTTTGCTGAGATAAAGAGCATTAATGCCGGAATCCTTCATGTTTTCATTCAGCATACCTCTGCTTCTCTCACGATTAATGAGAATGCCGACCCCTCTGTTAGAACCGATATGGAATCGCACTTCAATGTCCTTGTGCCTGAAGACGCTCCCTACTATGAACATACCCTTGAAGGACCTGATGACATGACATCACACATAAAAGCCACAATCCTCGGAAGCAGCGTAAGTGTGCCCGTTACCAACGGAAGATTAAATCTTGGCACATGGCAGGGGATTTATCTGTGTGAACACCGGAACCGCGGCGGAAGGAGAAAAATTGTGCTTACCGCATTTGGTGAATAAAAAAAGGGACTTGAAAAACATTCAAGTCCCATTGATTTAAATACTTGCAGGAATTTTATTTTAATACCACCATTTTTTTAACATCGTTGAATTCAGCAGATTCAAGCTTAAAGAAGTAAACACCGCTTGAGTAATTTGAAGCATCAAAATTAACCGAGTGAATCCCGGAATTGAATTGCCGGTTCACAAGTATTTTCATTTCTCTGCCTGTCATATCGTACACCGTAATTTTAACTACTTCATTTTTAGCCAAACTGAATTTTATATTAGTCGAAGGATTGAAAGGATTTGGGTAATTCTGGTATAGTCTGTATTCCTTAGCTATTTCTCCATTTCCGTGTAACCCTACTACAGTTGTATCATCATATGTTATTTCCAAAGACCATGCCTGCAGAGTTCCTACGTTTGTTGCTCCTCCGTCATATATTTTAAAAATCCAGTTTCCGTTCGGATTCATTCCTTCAAATTTAGAAAGATTAGTCCTAGGTCTGAAAATTCCTGTGAAAGGTGCTGTTCCGTTTTGAATACTCACAGGGCCAGTATCATGGAGTTGTGTAATAAAAAAATCTTGCCCTCCTACAGGACCTGGATTAAAAAATAAAGTATCTGTTTGCCCGTTTGGGGCAATCAAGAATCCCTGCAGCTGGGCATCATTATTATCAAATATTGTATCAAGCTGTACAACCATTCTTGTAATATATGGAACATTACCACTGACCTGAGCATTGATTGTGTCATAAGTGCTTTGTGAACCAGTAAAGTTTTTAGCAAGAGCATTTTTGTGCCATTCCACAGAATAACCGCTCGGGTCATCGCCAGTTATTGCTCTTCGCCATATACCTCTGCCGTAAGTTGATGCATAAACATAACCAGTCCCGTTTATAAAAACATATTTCATATCTGTTACTATACATGCATTTGGCATTCCGTTATTCCACCTAATCCAGTTCATTCCTCCGTTTGATGTTTTAAAACAGCCGAATTGGGAACCTGCAAACAGTACATTATTTAATGTAGGATGCGGTACGCAATAAGACATCGGAACATCAGGTAAATTACCGGAAATGTTTATCCAGTTTACACCCCTATTTGTTGTTTTATAAATCTTACTCCCTGAACCGTACCCATTGATGCAGGCATAGGCATAATTAATTAATGCCTGGTGTTGTGTAACGCTTCTTATCCAGTTGCTGGTAGGAAAATCGCTTGATCTTTCATACCATGTTCCATTATCATAAATCCTTAGCATTTTCCCGGACATTGGACTGGAAGGCTGAAGACATGCGAAAATAAGCCCATTTGGCGGAGGTTGAAAAGAAACATCCAGGTTGAAAAGGTTTGCGGGGAAGGCGGTTTGATTCAGTTTGAACCAATCAAGTCCGAAATCATTAGATTGATATACATAGGCACCGTCTTCGGTGTACAAAATTAAAGGCTGGGTACCATGTGTTCTAATTTTAGGAGCCCAAAGCTGCGCTGGGGGCGAAATACCTGAATTTATATCCAGCCAGTTTGAACCTCCGTTTGATGTACTATATCTTCTAAAAAGAATAGAAGTATTGGATTCACCGCTAGTCACAAAAATATTGCTTGGATTAAACTGATTTATGCATACACCGGCTCCATCACCCGTCAAATAAAAATGCCAGACAGAACCGCCATTCAAGGTTCCTCCAATCCCATTATCCTGCGCACCCCCATAAATATAATTCCCTGTAGGGTCCAAATCAAAGCTGTAAAATTGAGTTATCGGCAGCTGGTTGTACGGTGTACTCCAAGTCAAACCCCCGTCGTATGAAGTAGATATACCGCCGTCAGTACCTGCGTATGCAAGTCCGTTTGAACTCCATGTAAGTACGTGATAGTCAGGGTGCAGATAATCATCGCTGTCAGGCGGAATGCCAAAAGCCAGCTGCCAGGAATTTCCTCCGTCTGAAGAACGTCTCATTAAGCATCCTCCGACATTTACCAAATTCAAATCTGTTGGACTTATAGAAACACAATTATTATACCATCCCTGCCCCCAATGGAAATCTCCGCCCGGAGGTGTAATATTAGTAAATGACTGTCCCGTATTTGTTGATTTGTATACTCCAAGTGTTCTGTCACTATCGTTTTTTGAAATACTCACATAGATATAGCTTTCGAAAGAAGTAATATCAAATCTGGAAGCAATTGCGACTCTTCCTATATTCGTTTGCGGGAGCCCGGGTGAGGTCAATCGGGACCAGTTGTCACCGTTATTGGTTGAGTAATAAATACCATCACCCCATTTAGAAGTATATATATATGTATTAGAAAAATTCTCTACAAAACATAAATCAGTACAATTCCCAGTGAGTTTGAAAGTCCAGGTTTCTCCATTATCATCAGACCTTAAAACGCCATATGTAGTAGCCGCAAATACAGTATTAGGATAGGTACTGACTCTTGAGTGATAACGCAGCTTGTACACTGCGCCCGCGCTTGAAGATGCTTTTCTAACCCATGTAACACCCTTATTTGTAGTTTTATAGATACCGTCTCCCGCATTAATGCTCGGTTCACCTGTTCCAATTATAATAGTATTCCAATTATTTTTTTGGGAATCAAAAGAACCTATTGCAAGTGAACCGATGTCATCTGTCATACAGTAAGGGATAGTATTGGCATAAGCCCACAATCCTCCGCTCGCAGACGCTACAAGGAGCCCTGTGTTGGGATTATCCGTTTCTATATCAAGTACCCTGCCGGAATAATAATGGTCGGGATGTACAGGATATTCCATTCCGTTAGGTCCAAGGAACTCCCAGCTGTTAACTGGATTATCTCCCGGAGGAGGTTCGCTGGGCATGTTGTTCAATTCCCTGTAAATCTCTTCTCGTTTTGTTTCAGGCACATTTAATCCATAAGGCTGCTGCCACTGTTCAAAATATCTTAGCTGGTCCTCAGGGCTATCGCTTTCTTTTTCATCACGATTTGTTTCATTTTGGGCAAAAATGCCCGAGGTAACAATTAAAACTGTAAAAATTGTTAAACAAAATATTTTTGTTTTCATTTTCATTGTTGTTTAATTTATATTGGAGGAAAGTTATATAACAGTTCTTTATCAACGCAAAGAAACTTTTGCCGAATTGCGGTAAAAATTAGTAGTGGAATAAAGCAGCGTTTGAGTTTAAAGATTGACAAATCAATATATTGGGCACTTAAATTTCATTTAAGCTGTTAATGGATTTAAAAGGATTTCTTTCCCAAAATTTTAAAAGTATTCCAAAAATGATTAAAAGCAAGATTGTTGATACTCTAATTACTTTCAACCAGAGCGAATTCAAATCTTTCGGTAGATTTGTAATTTCACCGTATTTTAACAGTTCTAAATCAGTAATAAAATTATATAACTACCTGAAGAAATTCTATCCTGATTTTGACAATAAAAAATTTACACCGGAAAATGCTTACAATTATATTTTTCCGGGAAATAAATTAAACAGCGGAACACTTAGGAAGCTGTTTTCTGATTTACAATCACAAGCCGAAGAATTTTTGTCATATTCAAATTTAGAAAGTAAAAACCAATTCCAGAAAAAACTTGCTTTATTGCTATCACTCGACGAAAAAAAACTCGACAAGCAATTTTTGCTTAAGATTAACGAACTGGAAAATATTTACCGAACTGGAGATAACTTTGATGATGATTTTTTCATAAATAATTTTGAATTGGAAGTAATAAGATTGAATTTTAATCTTGGTATAGGAAGAGCAGGATTTGCACCTCATTCAGTATACAGTGACCTGCAGAAATGCACAACCTTTTTAATCGGCTATATCCTGATAATGTCATTTAAGCTCAGTCAAGATTTATCAGTAATTAGCCTTAGTTCAGACGATGACAAAACAAATACGCTAGTATATAAATTTCTTGAAACTCTGGGTCCTGTAAAATTTCTGGACACATTTAAACAGTTTGCTCCGGAATATTATTCCATCATTGCAATTTATTTAAACCGTTATATGATTTCTTTAGGTTTTGATTATGATGACAAATATTATTGGAAATTGAAAGAATTAGTTCTAAAGAATATTGAGCACTTTACCAGATTAGAAAAATATAATCTTATGCTTTTTCTTGAAAACAGCTGTGATGAAAAAATATATGACAACAGAAGCTTTGACAGAGAACTTCATGATATTCATATTACAATGCTTACCACAGGATTGTACAATAGGCTAGAAACAGATTTTTTCTCACTAATCAGGTTCAGGAAAATGATATTAACCGCTTTAAGAATTAAAGAATTTGAATGGGCGAGAATTTTATAAAAAAATATTTGAAAGAACTGCCGAAAGAGTTTCAGGAAAACATGAACTATTATTCTCAGGCTTTTTTATATTTCTATAAAGCAAATTATGAAAATGCTCTGACAAACATTTCCAAAGTAAAATCGGAGACCTATGTTTTTAAATTTGATGTCTGGATAGTAAAACTGCAGTGCTTGTTTGAACTTGGATATTTTGAAGAGACCATGTACTGTTATGATTCATATAAACATTCGTTGAAGGCAGATACTACTTCACCAAAATTAATGACTAACCGCTTTTCCAATTTCCTTCATTATTTTAACTATCTACTAAAAACTGAAACTTTCCATTCTACGCAGGATAGAGATACATTTGTTCCAATTGAGAATTTAATAAAAGAAATTACAGACTCATCAGAGATACTTGGAAAAGGATGGCTAATTAGAAAATTTACAGAAATAAGTATTAAGGATTTATAAATAAAAAGCCTGAGCAATAACCCAGGCTTCCTTGAAATTCATATACTCAAAATCTTAGCTTCCGAATTTCCTTAACGAAGGCGCAATTCGCTGTCCGGCAGTATTTCCGGGTGAGCCGACTTTCTTCTGCGGATTTGGTTTTTTGGGTTGGTTATCATCGTTGCATGAACCGCCTGCCAATACGTTCGAAGCGCAGTTCCACCAATCGGTTGTATGCTCAATGTTCTTGTTTACCCACTTTGCTTTTGATTTAAAATCAGTCGGGTCCTTTACTGCATCCATCCCGTCTTTGAAATGCTTGTCCGCATCGAATCCATCTCCTATGTTAGCACCGCTGCCTGGATTGTTGGGGTCTTTTCGGTATTTCTTTATAAGCTTAAAGTAATCTTCGGCCGCATTGAGCCTTTCTTTATATTCTGATGATGTCGGGTCCTGCGGATAACTTTTATATTCGGTTATATTCTTCAGTTCTTTGCCGTCACCTCTTACCATCCAGCCCGGGTTATCTAAGGTGTATTCTTCTCCCGCATCCGGTCCAGTGTACTTTATGGATTTAAATCTGTAGATAGGATAATACTTACCGTCAACAAACAATACATCACTGCCGGGTTCATCCTGATATGTTACTTCCGTTTTATATCCGTCTCTTTCGAGCGATGTTATGCGCTGAAGGTTATCACGTGTTACATTTACGCTGCCGGGACGATAAAGCTCAAGCGTTGATTCAAAATACACTATCAGGCATAATCCTCATATAAAAACCGTCACCAATGTAAGCCCAGTTACCGGGGTCAACCTGTTTTTTAAGCATATCCGAAGGCGGCGCTCCGGGAACTACTGCCATATTTTCAATATCCTGGTACGTTGCAGAAGGATCGGTTAGTTTACCCCTAAGATTTTTATAAAACTGTGCTGTTTCTTTTAATTCCGCTTGGAAGTATATCAAGCGGAACATCTTTTATCCCAATGCTTAAATCAGCTATTTCCGCCTCAGTCATAAGCGGTCTTACACGCATCTGCAAACCTGGTTCAAATCCGTAAATTTAGCTCCATAAATAATTGACCATAACAGAAGCTGAATATCGTGCTGTTCAATTTCAGGATGGTCAACTGATCGCGTTAAGAATATTAATTACAAGGTTATCACGCTTGCCTTTTATAGGGGCAACAAGGTGACCGCTTCCTTTGGTTGGACCGTGTGTCCCAGCTTTAAGGCAATAGCTTTGAACAGTCATGGTGTAATAGCCCGGTCCTAACGGCGCATTGTAATCTTCCGGTTCAACAGGTGTTCTGTCACTGAGGTCATTTAGCCAGAAAGATACGGGATAGGCATCATCAATTGAAGTTGTGATGTTTTTTTCCTCAAGCAGGTCAGGTACAGCAGTTTTTTTCAGTAAATCATCAAATTGCGCCTGAACAAGAGATGGAATAATAAACAGCAATAGAACAATAAACTTTTTCATATTAATCTCTCCTTTTTGTGTTTCTTGAACTGTACGAATATAGAGAATTAGAATTAATAAAAAAATTTATTTGGTGAGGATAAATGAAGATTAAATATGTATTCAGGTAAAGAAAACCCCGCCATTTGCGGGGTTTGCGGAACCGACCCCGAGTTCTCGGGGCTGGCTCAAACCCGAACTTATATCGTTTTACAAAACTAAAAACCCCGCCATTTGCGGGGTTTGCGGAACCGACGAGATTCGAACTCGCGACCTCCTGAGTGACAGTCAGGCGTTCTAACCAGCTGAACTACGGCTCCTGTCATCGTGATATGTAAGAACTTGTATTATTAACAGATTACAAATCTAAGCAAATTATTGAATTCTTTCAACTGCATAATTTTTCGATTTTTCTAGTGCCTTGCTTGCCAAGTAAGTCCAATGTTTGCTGCCCGCACCAAACATAAAAGCCGCTTAGCTTACGGGTTGTTTAGGAACCGCATATAGAAAGCTGCAAACACCAGGACAATACCGACGTTCGTTATCAGCCGTTCCCAGAATAGATTCTTAAAGAAAAATAAATCTGCACTAACGATAATGGATATCATAACCATAATATAAAGCACGGCAAAGATTTTTCTTTTCATTTCAATCACCATTCACCTTAAAATTTGGTTTATGTCAACATCTCCGAACGCCTTAGCTATATGTTTTTCATTTATTCTGCCCTACAGTCATTTTATAAGCTATAGCAGCGTCGGGAAGCGGTTTCAAAGTATCCATTAAAATATTGTAAGTCCCCTTTTCAGACAGTTCGTCAGCAACTTTTTTAATTAAAGCTAAAGTGGCTTTCATCAGGCTTGACCCCAGGCTCAAACGGGCAACGCCTAAATCCTCCAGTTCATGTACAGAGGGCGGCAATCCTGCTGCATTTGCCGGATTTGAAAGTATATTAACAGGAGCATTAATTTCCTTAACTAAAATCCGAATTGTTTCTTTATCCCAAACAGGCTGAACGAATACGCAGTCGGCGCCGGCTTCTTTGTATTTATTGCCCCGCATGATTGATTCGGCTAATTTTTCCTGCGGTGTACCTGTTGAAGTATAAAATGAATCCGTTCTTGCATTAATAACTAAATGAAAACCGAGTGAATCCGATAATTCGCGGATGGCTGATATTCTTTCGCAAAATTCAGTTACATCAGTTAATTTTGGGCTTAAATTGATACTGTCTTCGATGTTTATTCCAACAATTCCGGTTGCAATTATTTTTTTAACAGATTCAATAATTTCATTTAAATTATTTCCAAACCCTGCTTCAAAATCCACTGTCACAGGAACCTTTACTGCATTTACGATTTTTGATACAGCTTCAATCAATTCAGATAGTTGTATAACCTGAACATCGGGATAACCCATTGAAGCGGCTACTCCCATGCTTGTTGTTGCAACGGCTTTATAGCCGCATGCTTCAATTAATTTAGAGCTTCCGGTATCCCATGAGTTTAACAGTACCAGAATTTCTTTGTCATGGTGATATTTCAGAAACTTTTCGGCTTTTTCTTTTTGAATATTTGAAACCATAATTGTTGTATTTTTTAAATTTTTAATTCATCTCTTTAACGGCTCATAATAAAGAACTACAGCGCCGGAACCAAATGTTTTTGTTTTTAAGAGTTTAAGGTTAACCCTATCCTTCAAGTTTTTAAATAAAGTTAAGCCGTTTCCTAAAATAACCGGATGAACGCAAAGCCTGTATTCATCTATTAAGTCAAGCTGCGTAAAGGCTGCTATCAAACCCGGACTGCCGGCAAAAATATCTTTACCTGCCTGATATTTGAGTTCCGAAATTTCTTCTTTGATGACTTCCCTTTTCAATATTGTATTTTTCCAATTAATATCCCTAAGAGTGCGGGAGAAAACAATCTTTGGAATATTGTCTATTAATACTGCAAAATCATCTTCCGGTTTGTTTCCGGTAGGATTTTTTACAACTGATGGCCAATAGCTTTCCATAAGCTGATAGGTAATCCTTCCGTACAAAAGGGCGCCTGCACTGCGCAGCATCTCATTATAATGTTCATGTAATTCATCATCTGCAATCCCAGCCGTATGGTCGCAAAACCCGTCAAGTGTCATATTGATTGCTGCAATTATTTTTCTCATATTATTTAACCGCTTATCTTAATTTATTTTTTAGAGAGCGTCTCAGTCTTCTATTGCTTCAATGCCCTGTTCTTTTAGTTTTGCCAACCCGCTCCTCATTAATTTAATTTGTTCGGGTGAATGGCTTTGCCAAACGGTAACCTCTCCAACTATCTTAAAAGGATGTTTTGACCGGTATGACTTTGTTGGATTACCGGGAAATTTTTTATCAGTTAAATTTGGGTCATTCTCAATAGGTCCTGTTGGCTCTACTAAATAAATTCTTTCACGTCCTTCACCTGATGCAAGTTCAGCGCCCCAGATGGCAGCATCAAGGGTTGCCGTCAAATAAATATATTTCGCTTTTTTCTTATGCCCGTAATTTGAGTTAATGCCAATTTCGATATAGTCGCCAATCATTAAATCAGCTTTCGTACCGTGGAAGTAAGTCTGAGAAAAAACGCTTTGTGCAGTTTCATTCGATTTTGTTTTCAATTCAGTATCTTGACCCTGTTATTTATACAATAACGCCCATTAGTCAATAGGTTCCCACAATTCAATTTTATTGTCCTCTGCATCTAGAATATGAACAAACTTGCCATAGTCATACGTTTCTATAGAATCTAAAACAGTTACGCCTTCCTTTTTTAAATCTTCTACAAGCGCATCTAAATTTTCAACTCTGTAATTTATCATAAAGTCCCTGGCCGAAGGGTCAAAATACTTTGTTGTTTCGGGAAACGGACTCCATGTTGTTGAACCCTTCTTATTTGTATCGCCTTCTTCCCTCCACTCAAATGTTGCTCCATAATCGCCGGCGTTTAAGCCTAAATGGGTCTTATACCATTCTTTTACTTTGGCGGGGTCTTTGCACTTAAAAAAGATACCCCCGATTCCTGTTACTTTTTTCATAGTTGTGTTAGAATTATTTTGTTTAGTAATTGCTGAATTGAATACAAAACCGAAACAGAACGAAACAGCAAGCCCTATAATTAATATTATTATTTTCATTTGTAAAATAATTAAAGTCTGTTAAATGGCTGATGCGCTTACGCACATTGTATAATATACGCATCGCGTAAATAAATTTCTATCAATTATTATAAAGAAATACTAAACTTGATATAAAAGAAATGCATGCTGCAGTGTTTTTTCTGTGGCGGTTCCTGATGAAATCCTGTTTGGTTTTTATATCCGCTTCAATTTGTTTCAGTCTTTAATCCGTCAGCGAATTTCTTCCATGAATGTTTAGGAATCCAACTTAGCAGACATTTTGCATTATTAGTATTTAAAAGTGATTTAAATGGATTTAAAATATATTCGTTGTCACCTTTCCATTCCACACCGGGAAGTAATTTATTTACCAGTTCTAAACTTGACATCCCCGATGTTGTTATGTCATCAGCAGCTACCAGGAAGCAATTGAATCCATCAAGGTTTTTTGTTAATGACAGCAGGATTACTTCAGCCAAATCCCTGATATCGATAAATGCTCCGTATTCCCAATAAGGCTCCCATTCATATGACGGGCGTTTTTTTCGTTCTTTACAAATTTTTAAGTATGTTGAATCATCCCAAATACCGGGCGGTCTCAAACATATAATTGACATATCGTGAGACAAAGAAAAATATTTACACATGTCTTCAGATAGTTTTTTTGAAACAGAATAAGGAGTCTGCGGATGGCAGGGATAATCATCATCCAAAGGCAGATAATGAGGCTGACCTTCACCCTGGAAAACTCCGAGCGCATCGGTGCTGCTTATGTAAATAACCTTTTTAATACCCGTGTTCACCGAAGCCCAAAGAACATTCCATGTTCCCAATACATTTACATGCATTGTATCATACGGCGATTGAGTTTCAATTGCGGCAAGATGAATAATTGCATCACAGCCGGATGCTTTCTGGGTTAAAGATTCGATATTTAAAATATCAAGGTTATCTGCTATATCATACCCAATTGTTTTGATACCGTTACTATTCAGGTTTTTTTCGACTTCTTTTCCAACAAAACCTCTGTTTCCTGTTAATAGTACTGTCATATTTAAATTAATTTTTATTTTATTTACACCTTCAGCACACCACGGAATCCCCTTGCGGCATAATAAGATTCAGCACCGTTATGATATAAAAACACTGTATCATACCTGCGGTCACAAAATAAGCCTCCGCCAAGCTTCCTTATGTTTGCAGGGGTTTTTATCCAGCTCGATGTTTTCAAATCAAATTTCCCGAGCTGCTGAAGTCCGCGGTATTCGTCCTCGGTTAACAGCTCAATTCCTATTGTTTCCGCCATATCAACAGCGCTGTCTTTCGGCTTAAATTCTTTTCTTGAATTCAACGCTTCGCGGTCATAGCAAAGACTCCTGCGTCCTTTGGGACTTTCCTCCGAACAATCGTAAAAAATATACTCGCCTGTCTTTTTATCCTGTCCTATAACATCCGGTTCACCGCCGGTTTTTTCCATTTCGTTTAATGACCAAAGTTTATCGGACTTGGCTTTAAGCTTCGCTTCTACCTTTGCCCAGTCAATACCTTTGTGGCGGTTCATGTTTTTATCGAAACGGGTTTTTAATATTTTAAGCAGTTCTTCGCTTTGTTTTGATGATAACTCTTTTTTACCGGTGGTTTTATTTGGCATAACATTTAATATTATTTGTAAACGGATTTGAAATATAAGTGCAGGAATTTAAAAAGGCAAGTATTGGAAAGACATTTTTTTATGCCTGTTCATAGAACCCGGGAACGGAAGTGTGAACTATCTAAAAATATTGATGACATAACTGCAATGACAGTAATGACAGTGAAATGGGGAAAGTTACAAATCTAAAATAAAATATAATAAATTTTCTCTTGGCATATTATTTGAAGCATGTAAATAGCAATAAGGAGGTTCTCATTATGAAAACTCTAAAAATAGTTTTTATTTTTTTAACTTTACTGTGTGTTAATAATATAAACTCACAGCCGCTTGTTGTTATTCACTTATTCGGAGGATATTCTTTGCCTGCTGCCGATTTGAGAGGAGATATTCCTGCTATATATGATACACTTACATCAAGCTACAGGACAAAGAACGGCTTTAATTTCGGCGCTGACGGAAAATTAGCATTGGGAAAAACCAGAAATGTCAGGCTGGTATTTTCTATTTCCTATCACGCATTTACAAATGTTGATGAAGTGGGGCCAAATCACCCGGGATTTGAACACATTAAAGTCTCCGATACACAAATGGGCTTAGGTATTGAACTCGCACTTGCGCCTAAAAATATGATTGACCCTTTTGTTGGCGCAGATATTATTACAAGTTTTTTTGGAGGCTCACGTAAATTTGATGTGCCCGATAGTCATTACCCAAATGCTGATTTGAACGCCGCAACAAGGTACGGACTCGTAATTGGAGCAGGTATTGATTTTATGCTCTTCAAAAATTCAGGAGTTGGATTTGTAGTCGGCGGCAAATACCATTTCGCAAATATTCTCGGTAAAAAAACCGGAAACAGTATTTTTATAAATGATAATTTTGACCTGAATGATGAACCCGGCTCGAAGCAATTAAATTTTGCCAGCTTTTATGCAGGACTTACATTTAATCTCGGCGAACCGGTGAAATCGAAGAGAAAATAAAACAAAATATTAAAACGGTCAACCCCCGTAGGGGCAAATAAAATAAGGCACTTGCCTGAATGGCAAGTGCCTTTATAATTTACAGTTATTACAGGTTATTTTATATCAAACCTGTCATTGTTCATTACCTTGTTCCATGCGGCGGCAAAGTCGTTAACGAATTTCTCCTTTGCGTCGGAGCTTCCGTAAACTTCAGCCATGGCTCTCAGCTCTGAGTTTGAGCCAAATATCAAATCGGCTCGGGTTGCTGTCCATTTCAGCTTGCCTGTTTTACGGTCATGTCCTTCAAAGAGTTCCTCGTCCTTATCTTTTGTTTTCCAAACTGTTCCCATATCAAGCAGGTTCACAAAGAAATCATTTGTCAGCTGTCCCGGGCGTTCTGTAAACACGCCGTGTTTGGAGCCGTCATAATTAGCATTCATAGCGCGCATACCGCCAACAAGCACAGTCATCTCAGGCGGAGTCAGCTTTAGCAATTAGCTTTATCAACCAGCAGTTCCTCGGTCGAGATTGCATATTTTGCTTTGCTGTAATTGCGGAAACCGTCTGCCGCGGGCTCAAGCACTGCAAATGATTCAACGTCGGTCTGCTCCTGTGAAGCATCCATCCTTCCCGGTGTAAACGGAACCTTAACATTATGTCCGGCATCCTTTGCAGCTTTTTCAATACCGGCGTTTCCTGCAAGTACAATTAGGTCTGCAAGAGAAACCTTCTTTCCGCCTGATGCAGATGAGTTAAATTCTTTCTGAATGCTTTCAAGCTTATCAAGTACCTTTTTTAATTGCGGTGGATTGTTAACTTCCCAATCCTTTTGCGGAGCGAGGCGTATTCTTGCGCCGTTAGCTCCTCCGCGCTTATCCGAACCGCGGAAAGTTGAAGCGGAAGCCCATGCAGTCGATACTAATTCTGATACCGTTAAGCCTGAGCTTAATATTTTTGCTTTTAATGCATCAATATCTTTTTCATCAACCAGCTTATGGTCAACAGCGGGAATCGGGTCCTGCCAAATCAGTTCTTCTTTGGGTACTTCGGGTCCTATGTAGCGCGCTCTTGGTCCCATATCACGGTGTGTTAACTTGAACCATGCCCGTGCAAATGCATCTGCAAATTCATCGGGGTGTTCCATAAAACCTGCGTGAAATTTTTTCATAAGCGGGGTCAAACCTCAGCGAAAGGTCGGTTGTAAGCATTGTAGGAGCATGCTTCTTTGATTTATCAAACGCATCGGGCACTGCTAGCTGCGCCGCCTTTAGCAACCCATTGGTTTGCGCCTGCGGGACTCTTTGTAAGCTCCCATTCATATCCAAACAGGTTCTCGAAGAAATTATTGCTCCATTTAGTCGGTGTTGTTGTCCATGTTACTTCCAGACCGCTGGTAATTGAATCACCGGCTTTACCGGAAGCGTATTTGCTCTTCCAACCGAGTCCCATTTCTTCGATTGGGGCAGCTTCGGGTTCGGGACCCACAAGAGCCGCATCGCCTGCGCCGTGTGTCTTACCGAATGAATGACCGCCCGCTATAAGAGCAACTGTTTCTTCGTCATTCATAGCCATACGGGCAAATGTTTCGCGGATATCAATCGCTGCCGCAACCGGGTCGGGATTTCCGTTGGGACCTTCGGGGTTAACATAAATTAAACCCATTTGCACTGCCGCAAGCGGGTTATCGAGGTCGCGTTCTCCCTTGTAGCGTTTATCGCCTTCCAACCATTTTGTTTCCGAACCCCAGTAAACATCCTCATCGGGTTCCCAAACGTCTTCACGTCCTCCGCCGAAACCAAAAGTCTTGAATCCCATTGATTCCAATGCCACATTACCGGCAAGTATTAAAAGGTCAGCCCATGATATTTTCTTGCCGTATTTCTGTTTGATTGGCCAAAGCAGTCTGCGCGCTTTATCAAGATTGGCGTTATCAGGCCAGCTGTTAATCGGCGCAAAACGCTGCTGTCCCTGACCTGCGCCGCCGCGTCCGTCACCGGTACGGTATGTGCCTGCGCTGTGCCATGCCATACGGATAAACAGCGGTCCGTAATTACCGAAATCCGCCGGCCACCAGTCCTGTGAGTCTGTCATTAATTTTTTCAGGTCTTCTTTCAAAGCCTTATAATCAAGGCTCTTGAATTCTTCTGCATAGTTGAAAGCTTTACCCATCGGGTCAGACAGGCTGGAGTGCTGGCGCAGAATGTTTAAGTTTAACCTGTTCGGCCACCAATCACGGTTTTTTGTTCCGCCGCCGCCGACGCTGTGAACGGGGCATTTGTTGTTGTTATTACTATCACCCATTTTATTATTTTATTTTATGTTATTAAATTAGATTTTGAAATATGCAGATTAAAATATTATCAATTATCTGAAGTCATCAGGTTACTGAAGGTTTATAAACAGTTGTAATTGTGTGTAATACTAAATATGACAGGTATTGCTCTAATAATACTAATTACATTATAATTATGTAATTAGTTCCTTGCTTTGCCTGGGCTGTGCTTTAATTTTAGAAATTAACCTTTTAATAAAAGATTGTAAAGGTTTAAATCAATACTCTTATCACTCATAACTTTGTCCCAATACTTAGATTCATGCAAACTGAAATATGAATGTATTATCGGCAGGTTTGTTGATGAGGTTTAATTTGATGAATATTCCTGTTGAAGTGTAGATTTATATATATTTTTTAATTAACTTCCGTTCAATTAAATTTTAATAATTATTTCAGTTTAAATTCTATGGCAACAAAATTCCAGCTCGAGCCCGGTGAAAATGAAATTGACACCTGGACTATTCTTTACATTCCGCCAAAAGGAGGCAAGTACAACGGCAAGCTAACAGTGACTAATAAACGGCTGCTGTACGATGCTAAATTCGATGTTTCATTCGGCGGGATGATAGAAGAAACACTGTTTGTAAAATTCGGCTCTGAAGGTTACGTGGTTATACCAAAGGAAAGAATCAAAAACACTGAGGTTAAAAAAAGCTTTCTCAGCAAAAAGGTAATTCTGACGCTCGATAACGGGGAAGTGCATACATTCGATTATGGAGCGCTCAATGTTGATAAAGTAGCCGAAGCAATTAATCAGAAATAATAGAATATTTCGTTTTTTCACTTAAATGCCGAATTTGTGCCTATTCAGTTAACAAAAAAATCACTCAAGATAAAAGTATCCGAAAAAATCGGCAGTGTAAGCGCGATATACTACTCCCCTGCCAAAGCTAAGCAAGTACTTGTATTTGCTCACGGGGCAGGGGCTGGTATGAAAAATAAATTCATGGAACAGGCTTCGCTTTGCCTTGCTGAACACGGGATAGCAACACTGCGTTTTAATTTTCCTTATATGGAGAACGGAAAGAAAATGCCTGACACAAAACCTGTATGCGCGGCTGCTGTTAAGGCTGCTGTTGAGAAAGCTGCAAAGCTGAATCCAAAGCTGCCGGTATTTGCAGGAGGGAAGTCGTTTGGAGGAAGAATGACATCAACCGCAGCATCAGAGGGATTACTTCCGGATGTTAAAGGAATTATATTCTTCGGATTCCCTCTCCATGCTCCCGGAAAACCTTCAAATGACAGAGCTGAACATTTATACAAAGTTGAAATACCGATGCTGTTCCTTCAGGGTTCGAGAGATGCGCTGGCAGCGCTTGATTTGCTTAAACCTGTAATAAAAAAAATCGGAAAGAAAGCAGAGTTATTTATTGTTGAAGGCGGTGACCATTCGTTCCACTGCCCCAAAGAATACGGATTGAAAGATAGTGATGTGATTGAAATGCTGTGTAAGAAAGCTGAAGAGTGGATGGAGTAATTGTTATTCCTGCGCCTGCCTGCTGCAGGCAGGAAAGCAGGAATCCGACAAACATATACAAAATAACAGAAACAATCAACCAAAGTAGACATGGTGAATTTAGCCTTGGACTGTACTCCCGTTTGAAGCTTTATGTTTTCTGTAAGAATACCAAACCAAAATAGAAATTATAACTGCTGTAATTCCGGTAGCAGGAATTGTACCTAAATCAAGACCGCCGAGTGATTTTGGTTTTGTAAGCAGGTCTCCAAACGTAGCGCCGAAAGGACGTGTGAAAATAAAGGCAATCCAGAATAGTAAAATTTCATTCAGCTTGGTTGTGTAATGAACAATTATTACTAAAACTATTATTCCCGAACATACCAATGCACCTTCAAGATAGCTAAGCCCAATGTTATCACTCAAAAAATCTCCGAATGCAGTGCCCAAACTGTTTGAAAACAAAATTGCAATCCAGTAAAATATTTCCGTTTTCATCTCAAATATGGGGTAAACCACAATTTTCTTAAGATTGCGGTGCCACAGGAATAACACCAGCAAAAGACCGGAAAACAGGATTATCGAACCAACCATGTACCCCAGCCCTAAAGTTCTATCCATGAAATCTGAAACCTCAGTGCCAAGCGTGGTTGTAGCAACTATAGTAATCCAGTACATAACGGGATGAAATTTCCTGCTCCTGATTTGTAAGAATAATATGACAATAAATAAAAGTAAAATTACCGAAAGGGTTGCAGTGTAGCCGAAATTAAGAGTCATTGAAAACAGGTCGCCGAGGGTTTCACCTAATGTAGTTGCAAAAATTTTAATAATCCAAAAAAGGAGTGTTATCTGCGCTACTCTATTTAATTTTTCCAATATTTAACCTGTAATTTTCTTTATGCTTTCAATAAGTTTTTCAGCATTTGTGCTTTCTTCCGGAGCAACCATATCTTTATATTCGGAAAGTATTTTTATTGCAGATTCAAAATCTCTTGTCATTGCATATACCAGCCCGAGATTAAAATATATATCCGGGAAATCCGGTTTTAGCTCCCGCGCAAACTCGTAATGTGTTTTTGCCAGCGGCAGATTGCCTAGCTCTGAATAAAGATTGGCGAGGTTGTAATGCGATTCAAAATGGCGGGGTTCTTCTTTTAATGATTTGGTAAAAGCGTCGATTGCTTTAATTGTGTTGCCTGATTCGTATTCAAGTATTCCAAGATTGCAGTATGCATCTGCAGTAAAATCATTTAAGTCAATAGCTCTTTGATATGCTTCCTTTGCCTTCGGGTCACCTTTTTCATCAAGTATTAATGCCTCATCAAAAGGGGTAAGGTCAGAAGGCATTACATAAATATTTGTCTGGGGTCCGCCTTCTTTAAATAAATCAAGCTGGTTTGTATATCCAAGCTGAATATCTCTTGTCTTACGTACACGTTTTAATCCGGACTGCGGTTTTTGCGCCGGAAATTCAATGATGTTAGCCATTAGCACATCTCATTCCCGCAAAAGCGGGAATCCCATAATTATTTAAACAATCGTTATTTTGCAAATGCTTTACCGAAATGCAAATCTATTTTATGCTCTCTTTTTCTTCTTAGCTGGTTTAATTTCCTCAGCAGCTTTACCGGTGGCTTTCTTCATCGGCTTCTTGCTCTTGCTGGCATTTTCAATGCTCTGCTTCAGCGCGGTCATTATATCAACAACAGGCTTTTCTTTCTCTTCAACTGTAGCAATTTCTTTACCGTCGATTTTTGCCTTAATCAATTCTTTAACTGCATCCTTATACACGTCCTTAAGCTTGATTTCGGAAAACGGTTTTACCATTGAATCAACCAGCGTTCTCGCAAGCTTCAACTGGTCTTTATCAGCGGTAATTTTATCAAGCTTAGGAACTTCCGAAATTTTTCTTACTTCATTCGGATAACGCAATTTATATAATAATAAGCCATTTTCCTCCGGTGAAAGTAATACCACACTTTCCCTGTCACGGATAACGACTTTCCCGATACCAAGCTTCCCGGTATCTTTCAGTGTTGCGCAAAGCAGCGCAAAGGTTTTTGCTGCTACATCACCGTCGGGTCCCGCAAAATAAGGAGTATCATATAATGTAAGGGGGACTTCAGATGAATCAACAAACCCGTCAATTTCAATTACCTTTGTACTTTTTAATTTAAGCTTGGCAAGGTCTTCCGGCTCAATTATAGCAAACTGGTCGGGTTCGTACTGGTAGCCTTTCACAATATCCTCGTTTTTAACGATTTTACTGCATTTTTTGCACCGTTTATCGTAACCGATTTGACCGTGGTCTTCCTTGTGAAGCTGTTTAAAACTGATGGTTTCTGAGGTTTCTATTGCATTGTATATGCAAATCGGGATTGTAACCAGTGAAAATCTGATATTTCCCTTCCAAATTGACCGCAAAATGACTCCTTTTTATTTTGAATAACTTAATGATTTATTTGTAAAGTTCCAATAGTTTATGAGGATGATTTTAAAGGGTTACTTTAAATTGTATTAAATGAATTCACTTTTTTCTCTATAAATCAGGTCTTAATCTCAAAAATACACCTTCACGGTAATAGCCGTCGGGTGTCATTGATGCATAATTTATTTCACAAACAAGAATTGGCTCAACCCATATAGTTTGTTTTTCATCAAGCACTTTATCGGATATCGGTTTTTTGGTTTCCTTAAGCTTCTTCAATTCTGCATCAACTTCCTTAATAATTTTATCATCAAATCCGCTTCCTACTTTACCCCTGTATACCAGCTTCCCTTTTACATAATCCGCTAAATGCAGCGCGCCGAAATGCTCACCCCGCGAGCCTTTACCTTTTGTGTAGCCGATAATATACGATTCTGCGCTCTGTCTGATTTTAATTTTATACCATGTATCAGCTCGTTTGCCGGGAAAATATCTGCTCGATTTTTCCTTTGCCATGATTCCTTCAAGCCCCAGCTTGCCCGGCAGCATCGAATAAAGCTTCACCGTCTTCAACAATTTCGCTGATTCGGTATGATGATTCTTTTTTTACTGCATCCTTCAGCCAGTCACGCCTTCTCACAAGCGGCTCGTTTACAACTTCCCTGCCGTCAAGATAAAGCACATCGAACAAATAACAGTATGCGGGATATTTTTTCATAGCGCGCTGAATATCGCCTTCAGCTGAACGCTGCATACGGTGGATTACATCTTTGAATACCGGCCTGCCGTCATCATCAAGGCAAACAATTTCACCGTCGAATAACCCGCATGTAGCCGCGGAATGATTTTTCTGCGTTAAGCAGCTCGGGAAATTTCGGCGTTAAATCCATATTGTTGCGGCTTCGCAATGTAACTTTTCCCTCATCAAGAGAAACCATAACACGAATGCCATCCCATTTAACTTCATAAGCAAATGATTCGGAAACCGGAACATCTTTACGTGCTTGAGCAAGCATCGGTTCAATGTTATCATGAATCCAGTCAACCTGCGGTCTGTCAACACGCTCCATTAAATATTCTTTATCCTTTAATCTTATAAATTCTGTATTCACCGCTGACATGAGGGACTATGCAGCCGGAAATAAAATCCGTCTTTTTTATCTTTTGTAATCTCATATTTACCTGAAGCATAAACCCACATATCACCGCCGCCGTACAGTCCTTTTGGAATCGTTCCCTCAAACTTAAGATATTCCATCGGGTGGTCTTCTGTCTGCACAGCAAGGCGTTTAACACCCGGAAACGGCGGCAATCCTTTCGGTACAGCCCATGATTTTAAAACCCCGTCTTTTTCTAAACGTAAATCATAATGCAGGCGTGATGCGTGGTGGCGGTGAACAACAAACTGATTGCCTTTACTTTCAATAATATCAGCGCCGGGCTCTGGTGTTTTTTTGAAATCTCTTTTCTTAGAATATTTTTCAAGCTGTTCAGGCGTTTTATATTTACTTGACGGCTTTAGCTTAGTGGGTTTTGCTTTTGATTTTCTCTCGGTGTGAAGCTCGACTGCATAAGCCGAAATTCCCTGCCATGCATCGCCTTCGGAATTTACTATATCAGGAACATTGGTAAGATTATATTCACCCGGGTCTTTTAATTTTTCCAAGTCTTCCCATTTGAGCGGCATAGAAACGCGAGCTCCTTTGATTCCGCGGAGGCTGTAAGGTGACATAATCGATTGCCCCTGCCTTATTCGGTAAATATCAACCAGAATCCTTCCTTTCCTCGCATCCTTTTTTATATTAAGAGTCAATGTTTTTGAATGCTCATCAACAAATGGCTTGTGCTATCTCTTGCGCAGTTTCAAACACTTTGCGGAAATCCATATTTCTGTTCGATGGGAACAACTACATGAATTCCCTTGCCGCCGGTTGTTTTTGCAAACGGATGGTAGCCGTAATTTTCCAGCACGGGTTTTAATTCAAGCGCAGCTTCAACTACATTTGTAAATTTTGAGCCTTCAGGCGGGTCGAGGTCAAACACCATGTAATCGGGTTTATCGTAATCCGGCTTTTTTGAATGCATCTGGTGAAGCTCAAGGCAGGCAAGATTTGCAAGCCAAACAAGGGTGGCTTCTTCGGTAGCGATGATATAATCTTTTTTATCTTCACTGCCCAATGTTTCATATTCAACCCAGTCCGGCGCCCAGTCAGGTCTGTTCTTCTGGAAAAACTTCTCGCCGTATATGCCGTCGGGATATCGGACAAGCGAAAGCGGTCTGCCTTTGATATGGTTTAAAATAGTCGGAGCGATTTTAAGGTAATACTCAATGACCTCGGCTTTAATTATGTTGTCATCGGGATATAGGACCTTTTTGAGGTTTGAAAGCTCAATTTTGCGTTTTCCGACTTTTACTATTTGTGAATCTTTTGCCAATGATTTTAATAATTTACAAATATACTAATCTTCCGTTGTTTTATTTAATTCCCCTACCCCCCATAACTTAAAGTTATCACAAGTTATCAAACTGCCCTTAAATCGCCATTTTTCCGTAAACAAGTTATCAAAGTGCCCCGAAAATGCGGTTTCTATTGCCAAAAGGCAATTTGCAGCAGTTTAAATATACTTGATAAAATCAGGTAAGTCAAGACTATTATTCTTGAATATGCAGTTAGAAGGGCAAATGGGATTCAATGGTACACACAGCCACTGCCGGGAAACTCTGCGTAGACAAAATATCAGCGTAATTTGCGAATTCAGCGGTTATTTTATTAGTATCATCTTTTTCGTTTCTGAGTATCCTCCTGTTATCAAACTGTAAAAATACACTCCGCTGGATAAACTGGATGCGTTAAAATCAACTGTATAGCTTCCGGACTGCATCGGCTCATTTACTATTGTTGATACTTCCCTGCCGGATACATCGTAGACAACAATTTTTACTAACCCGGATTTTGAAACATCTAATTTAATATTTGTTGTAGGATTAAACGGGTTCGGATAATTTTGATAAAGTGAAAATGATTTCGGCACTTCAGAAGAAATTTTCTTTATGCCTATTGTCAGCCCGTCAAAAATATATGTGCCGTTTCCGGTTGTGCCTATCCATAGCTGGTTAGTATTAAACGGATTTATTGTAAGGCTCGTTGTGTTCGGTAAACGGTAATTATAGTTTGTAATTTCATCCCACGAGCTGCCCGAGTTAGTTGATTTATAAATTTTATTATAAGAATCACCTGTCCTTTGCCCGAAAGCTACAATAATATTTCCAATTGCATCTACCTGCTGGGCGCTCTGCCATCCGCTCATATTATTCCAGCTTGCACCGCCATCAGTTGATTTATACAATCCTGTATATGATACTGCAATATAAAACAGGTTTTGAATTGTCGGGTGAATAACAAGCGTTCCTGCATTTTTATAACCGCTAACAATCTGATTTTTTAATGTCCAGTTTTTGCCTTCATCATTCGATTCAAAAAATCCGCCGCCTGTACCCTCAAAATATCCGTAACGTTTATTGGTATTAGTTGGGTCTTTTCCGAGAGTGTAGTTTTCATAAAACACACCCGGCGCCATTAAATCCTGCGGCAAACCGTTAGCGCGGGTAAAGTTGTTTCCGCCGTTAGAGCTCCAGTAAACTCCGCCTGTTGTACCAATGTTGGAATAATCTCCTCCAACAAACACAATGAGTTGGTTTTCATTTGTGTTTGAAGCAACTCCGCTTATAATAGGTCTGTTTGCTGTGTTTGGTATTCCTGATGCATTCAGTCTTGTATAATTTGCGCCGTTATTAGTTGTTAAAAATATACCTGCGGTTTCGCCTGCATAAATATTCCCGCCCGCAATATAATTTTTGTTAGGATTTGCAGGTGTTGTCATTACAGTTGTAGCGTTTGAAAAATCCTGTAATATGTTAAATGAATAAAATGCATAATCTGTAATTTCGCCGTCACTGCCGCCGTTTGTTATTCTTCCCATTGTCAAATCACCCATCGGCAAATATATATAGTTTGAATTATTGACATGAAAATATGTTTTATACATAACGGGGATATTTATTCCGTTTGTTGCATAGCGCCAGTTCTGTCCTGCATCGGTTGATTTAAAACACCCGAAACCGCCTGACATAAACCATTCGTTTGCATTCGAGGGATTCTGCATAAACTCATTTCTAGCCCACTGGATAGTTGTCCAGTTAAAAGAATGTTTCGGCAGAGGCGGAAGCAGAGTCAATGGGAGTACCGTAGAAAACGTAGCTCCCCCGTCATTTGATTTTCTTGTGTAATCCATTCTTCCTGCAACGATTGTATTTTCATTTCCCATAAAATGAACAGCGCAGAAATTTCCCTGTCCGGACGAAAAGCCGGTTATATCTGTCCATGTATTTGATGAGTACCTGGCAAGACTTTCGTTATATGCAACAAATGCCGTTCCGTCAGTCTTAACAAGAATACGGAACACTGCATCCTGTATTTGCGCTGAACTTCTCATCTGTGTCCATGAAGTTCCGGAGTTGGTTGAGCGCCACACTCCCGCCGCGGTTGTGCCTGTTGCGGAGCCTACCCAAATTTCGGATGAATTACCCGGTCTGAAAGCGATTGAAGAAATTTCACCTGATACAGTTGATGAGCTTACAATCTGCGTCCATGAATCTCCCCCATTGGTTGATTTATAAATACCGCTTTCTCTGCCTCCGCAGTACATGATATTGGTATTTGACGGGTCGATTACAATGCATTCACCTCCCCAGCGTATATCATCATTTCCACTGAAGTTAACTGTTGCAAGCACATGCGTCCATGATGCCCCGCCATCAGTGGTTTTCCATACTCCCCTGCCCGGGTCGGTATCAAGATATGAAGTGCCGCAGGCGAGAAATACTGTGTTGTTATTTGACGGATGAACGGCTAAACCCTGTACATTTAATCCGCCAAGTGTGGTTGCATACTGGGATATGAAATGCCATGAGCTGCCTCCATCAGTGCTTTTAAAAGCGCCTCCGACATCAGTTCTGGCATACAGCACTGAGCCGTCTGAAGTGTATTTCACTGCGGTTACCCACCCCGCCCCCTGGTAATTGACCGGGCGGTAGGTTTGCGAATTCAATGAAACAGATAAAAATGTTACTGCGATTAGAAGATATATTTTCATATTTATTTAGTTAGGTTTCTTTTCCGGATAGAGATTCCATCTTTTAAAAAGATGGAATCTCTTTTAAAATAACAAGCAATATACAAATTATTTTATAAAAATCATCTTCTTTGTTTCAGTGTAATCATCTGAAATCAATTTGTAAAAATATACCCCGCGAAGAAAAACGGATGCATCAAAATCCACATGTATAGCTGCCGGGGCGCATATTTTCATTTACAAGAGTCCGAACTTCACGTCCCGTTATATCGTATACGGTAATTCTAACTAATCCTGATTTCGGAACATCAAATTTAATGTTTGTTGAAGGATTAAAGGGATTTGGGATAATTTTGATACAGTGAAAATTTATCAGGTATATTTCTGTGATTATTGGTTACGCCTATCGGGTAAGGCGAGCAGCCTTTTGTAGAATAAACACCGCTGCTGGCACCTGACCAGATTGTCATACACTCATCACCTGATGAAGTCATTAAAAATCCTGCTTTACAATCCGCACCGTTAGTGGAGTTTGCATTATTTTTGGGACCCGTTAAAGGCTGCCAGTTATAATTGACACATTTTGCGCTGTAAACGGTGTCATAAAATCCACCGGGATAAAAATTCAGAATTGAGTATGAGCAATAAAACGTACCGGGTTCATTCCACTTACCAACTATATCAGGTCTTGATTTATTTTCCGGTCTGTTATCAATGTAGCCTTTGGTCCATCCATCGCTGCCGTTAGTAGAAACGTAATAGGCAAGGTTTCGCAGGGTATTTGAATTCCCCTCCCTGCTGACAACCATCAGCCGGTTATAAATTCCGTTGCTTGCTGTATAAGCGTCCGATTTTGCTTCGGATGTTTGCCCCAGGTTGCCAATAAATATTGTATTTGTTGTATATCCTGAAACCGGGGAGGTTCCCAAATAAATTGAATTTGAATCTGCAAGGCTCGATTCGACAATCAGGATTGAATCCTGTCCATTGTTTCTGAAAAAAGCAATGTCGTAGTGATAAGGCCTTTGGTAAGTCAAAGCGCCGAGTGCACAAGCTCCCCTGTAAACAAAAGAAGGGGATGTAGTAAATGAACCATGGCAAATTGCAACTTTTGCTCCTGACTTGTATCCGTTAGTTACAGTTGAGTCATAATCACAAATAAAATATATATAGGGAATATCTACATAAAATGAATTGTCCGTACAGATTCTTGGGTTATAGTAGTAATCACCCAGCGAGGTACCCGGCCAATTTAAATAATAAAGAGTCTGGTTAGCCCCCCCGATATCCAGAATGCTTCCCATCACTCTCCAGTCTCCTGCATTTTTTACCCCGAATACAACCCAAATGAATTCTCTGCCGGCGTTGTTTACAATCACTTCAGCATCCATTTGGTCATATGAAACCACTACAACACCGGGACAGTTTATATATCCCTCAATATGCCATACAACCCCGTCATCAGAATAGTAATACCAAATTTTATTAGGATTGCCGCTGACTGCAACTATTGCCCAAATTCTCCCTAAATGCGGACCTCTTTGCTCGGTACAGGTTGCCAGCGCAAGAATATTCGGACTGGTTGTAATTGTATTAAAACTTATACTATCTGCTGCATCTGAAATACCATTCAATGTGACAAATTCAGCATTAACTTTTTCTGCGTTAAGTGTAACAGAATTACCCGTAATTTCATCAATCTGTGTTTGAATGCTTTCAATTGTACTAAGGTCACCATTATTTCTTGCCTCTGTCATTTTCTGCTGAAGCCTCTCGACTTCCCCGTTTTGCACCAATGTTTTATTTTCTCTTCCGGGAACAGTGTAAATACCGCAGTTGGTTGTACCGGATTGTGATAAGCATTGAAATGCTGTAAAAAACATTAATAAAATTTTTAATAAAGTTTTCATTTTTTATTCTCCTAAAATTTAAGATGACCGGCGTGCCGGCACGCCTTTGGGATAGGATGCTTGCAAACATCATATCCGGTCATCAATTATTAAATTGATGCAAAGATATTCGTAACTCCCTGCCATTACCAAAGAAAGAATTTGCACTATTTCACTTAGATAAGAACTCAGAAGTACCGATTTTTCTCCAAATCAAAAAAAATGGCGAAATATTTCATCGTGAGAGAAAGAAATCAAAAATTTTCACCTGAAAGAAAGTAAATTATTTGATGAATTTTAATCGTTTTTGAAGAAACTAAGCATTATATTTCACTGCAGTGTCATGAAAAACAGCTCATTAATTGAAATATTAAGAACTTTTACTCCCGAAGAGAATTTGAGGTTTGACGCATTTGTTAGCTCGGCTTATTTTAATAAAAAGTCAGCTGTCACAAAGCTATGGAGCGAGGTGAAGCATTATTACCCGAAATATGATTCTCCGGAGCTTGACCGCGAAAAAGTTTACGAAAAGATTTTCCCGGGAAATAAATACAATTACGGGACTTATAAAAATCTTGTTTTTGACCTCACCAAGCTGGCGGAAAAATTTTTAGCTGTAGAGAAAATGCTTGCTGATAATTTCCAATCAGGAATTTACCTGCTTAATCAGCTTAGAGAAAAATCTCTAGGAAACCTCTTCAGCCAAAAATACAGGAGTATTGAAAAGTCCATTAAAGAATCCGGCAGCTTCGGAGACCGCTATAAAATGCTTCTTGAGATGACTGAAGAAAAGATTATGTTATGAGTTTTTCCTTTCGCCGAATAAAATGATACCTGATACTTTTATTGAAATGTCCGATTACCAGATATATTATTTTCTTGAAAAAATATTTGAATCATACAGCAATATTCTTTCTACAAAAGGAAAATCATAATATTTCTGATTATGATTCATTAATTGAAAAAGTACTGGAAAGCATCGATATAGACAGGATTACTGGAAAAAATTAATGAAAAGAACAGTAATGAATACAGGAATCTTCTTTTTGCATATAAAAAATACCTTGCGCTTGCTAATCCAGGGAAAGCTGCAATATTATCTTGATTACAAAAAATATACCACCGATAATTTCGAACTTACTGAGCAGGGAAGAAAAATACAATAACTTTAATTCAATTCTTACGGCTTTAATGCTTACTGAAAGCGATTCTAAGTTTAAATCGGTAGAATACAATGAGCTGAACAAGTTCAGAGTAAAATCGAACATGGTTTTAAACAGTGACGGTTCCCTTAGTCCGGCTATTTATGCAGGTATAATTACAAATGCAGCATGGCAGAAAGATACCGAATTTCTTGAGCAGTTTATAGAAAAATATCATAATAAAATTCCCGCTGAGCATAAAGAAAATATGTATAACTTAGGGATGGCTTACTTAAACTATGCAAGGGGAGATTTTGATTCGGCGGTGGAATTCAGCAGCAAAATTAACCCGGAAATATTTACTTTTAAGTATTACCTGAAGAACCTACAGCTTGCACTTTATTACGAACTGAATAATTTTGAGGGATATCTTTACCTCAAAGACGCTTATAAGCATTTCTTAAGTTACAGCAAAACAGAAGCCTCTGAAAGCGAGCCGATATTTCAGAATGATAAAATATATCGATAAACTTTTTGAACTAAGGGAAAATAAAGATTCCATTAACCTGGGAAATGATGAAGAAAGAAATTAGAAAATGATAACCGCGTGAGAATGAAAACATGGCTGATTCAAAAAACAGAAGAAATTTGAAAATGAAAGAGATTCCATCTTTTTTGAAGATGGAATCTCTAATAAAGTTTATTTTACTAAAGTCATCTTCTTAGTTTCAGTAAATTCATCTGTAATCAGCCTGTAGAAATAAACACCGCTTGATAAATGTCGATGCATCAAAATCGGCTTTATAATTTCCGGGCTGCATGGTTTTATTAACAATAGTCGAAACTTCCCTTCCGGTAACATCATACACAACAATTTTCACAGGTCCCGCTTTAGGGATACTGAAATCGATATTTGTAGTGGGATTAAACGGGTTGGGATAATTCTGACCGAGTACATAAGATAAGGGAATGTTGCCGTTTTCCTCCTGAATACCTGTTATCTGGTTATATTTTATTGTACCGTAGTCAGTAAGATTAGAGCTGTTGCTCAATGTCCCGGTTACATATACCGACCCATTTTTCACAGTTAAATCGTAGCCGTAGCTGTCTGTACTGCTCCCTCCGTTGCGTCTTTCTACCCATTGCTGTACTCCAGTCGTACTATACTTTATAGTTGCATACTGATTTACAAAATTATTATCCATACTGTTACCGGTTACATAAACTGCTCCCGAATTATCTGTTGTTATAGCGATTATACCATTATCATTATAAGGGTTAAATGAGTACTTTTGAGTCCATAACTGTGCACCTGAGGAACTGTATTTTACAGTAACGTAATCAAAATTAGAATAAGTGTCTTTATGAACAGACCCGCCGGCATACGCATTCCCTGAATTATCCAAAGCTATACAGCTAAAATTATTGGAGAAATTCGGATGGTCACCGCTTCGGATAAAATGCCACTGCTCTGTACCTGCAAAATTATATTTTACTATTGCGCAAAACCTGGGTCCGCTCCCGACTGTACCAACGGCATACACACCGCTGCTGTTAACTGCAATATCATACGCCTCATCCACATTACCGACATCAAATTTTCTAACCCATTGCTGAGCGCCTGAATTATTGTATTTTAAAACAACAAAATCCTGATTGGTGCTGGTAGTTTGGCTTTCCCCAGCCACATACACATTGCCTGCTCCGTCAAGAGCAATACCCCACCCGTTATCTTCATCATCATTGGCAGGTCCGTTATAGTATGATGTCCACTGAATATTTCCGGAGCTGTTAATTTTAACAGTCATTATATCATAATTGAAGCTCGCTCCAATCCCCTGCCCGGTAGCATAAGAATTTCCCGAAGCGTCAACTGCTAAATCGTACAAATCACTGCCGGCAAATGAGAGAAGCGGTCTTGCCCAAAGCTGTGTACCCGCTAAATTATATTTAATAACTACTGCCATACTGCCGTTATTGGTATTCCCAAGAACGTACAATGCATTCTGTCCGTCATAAACAATTTTGATGGCATCATCGTCTGCATTCGCGACACCATTGTAGCTTTTAACCCATTGCTGCACTCCGCCGGAGTTGTATTTTACAGTAACAATATCATAATTAAAGCTCGTCCCGACACTGCTGCCTGTTACGTAAACATTTCCGTTACCATCAATTGCAATACTCTTCCCATTGTCATTTAAATGGAAGGTATTGTCATAGCGTTCAAGCCATTGTGTGTTCACCTGTGCGTACAGAACAGCGCCTGCAAACAGGAAAATTAAAAAGATTAATGTTTTTTTCATGATTTTTATTCCTTTAGTTAATTTATTTAATGATTAGTTTCTTATTCCGTACTCAGTTAATTTCTCAGGGCAGTCAGCATGAATACCAATTGCCCTCTTTTCAAGCCTCGAGAGAATATTCTTTTTCTCAGCGCACAATCTTCTGGCTTCAGCATATTTCTCGGAAAGTGTTTTTTTTAAATTTTCTATTTCATCATTCTTGGAATTTATTTCATTTATTACCGATTCTACGTAAGTTGGATTCTCCGGAACTCCATTCCATTTGGATTTATTTTTCTCAATCCCTATTTTTATTTCGTGCAGCCTTCCGGTTATATTATTAAGATATTTTAGCATGATTAATAGTTTTAGTTGATAATTGTTAAATTTTCTTCGTAAATTTCTGCTTTCAATTCGAACACGGGCAAATTTAGTTTTACAAATGGTGGTATTCCAAATCGATTTTTTTGAAATTTAAGAGTTCAAACAGTGCTATTTTTCACCGAAATATTGCTTTTATTGAATATTTTCAGGCTTTTTGTAATTTATAATTTAAGGAGTCTAACGGGCTTTCTATTATGAAAAAATCAGATGACCTGTTCAGACTTATTAAGTCGATGTCAAAGTCGGAGAAGCGGTATTTTAAGCTGCAGGCAGGAGTTCATACTATCGGCGAAAAAAATGTTTACGTAAAGCTGTTCGATATTATAGATAAGATGGATATTTATGATGAAGATTCCATATTGAAAAAGTATAAAGGCGAGAAGTTTACAAAAAATCTTTTCTCTGCCAAAAATTATTTGTTTAATTTAATTCTCAGGATACTTACTGTTTACAATGCTGAAAGCAGTATTGATATAAAGCTTAGAACAATGCTTTCGGAGCTTGATATTCTTTTTGAAAAAGGTTTATACAAACAATTCAAATCGGTTCTTGCCCGCGCAGAAAAAATGGCAAGAGAAAATGAAAAGTATTATTACCTTGCAATCCTGCTTGAAAGAAAAGCTGTATATATCTTAACACAAGTCTACGGTGAAAAAGGCAGGTATGATATTGATTCATTGGGCATGGAAATATTGGAAGTCCTTGAAAAAATAAAATATTCATTTGAATATAAGCTCCTCTATGAAAAACTTTTCTTCCTTATTAAAGAAACCGAATATGACGTTTTGAGGGGCGAGAAAACACGCCTTGAAAATTTTATTAAAAACCCTCTTCTGGTAGATGACAGTAATGCAGTTTCAGCTTCCTCAAAGTTTTTCTATTATTCAATCCTGGCTTTTTATAATTTACACACCGGGAATTATGAAAAAAGCTATGAATACCGGAAAATACTTAACAATATACTTGAAAAGATTCCGAATATTATGAACCTGTACCCCCGCAATTATTTATCTAACGTTATCAATCTTGCTTCAGTATGCAGCAGGATGAAAAATTATGATGAAATGCATTTTTATATTTCAAAGCTCCGGCAGATACTGAACATGAAATTTGAAAATGAAAAATCATTTAAAGATATACGTTCTAAAGTAATTGTATCACTGGCTGATATGGAACTGGCGTCTTACATAAGCTCATGCAGGTTTGAGGGAATTGAAAATGACATAAGAAGAATTGTATCTGATACGGAAAAATATACTCTGGATTATGAGGACAGCAGGAAAATTATTATCTATAATTCGGCAGCATATCTTTATTTTATAAATAAAAATTACACAAAGGCGCTTGAGCTGGTAAACAAAACATTAAATTACAGTAACACTGCGCCTGAACAAAAAATACATATCGTAGCAAGAATATTCGGGCTGATAATACATTTTGAAATGGAGAATTATGAATTACTCGAATACACATTAAATAACACAAAAATATACTTTAAGAAAAGCAACAGGCTCTATAGTTTCGAAAAATGCATTTTTGACTTTATGAAGAAGTCTCTTGGAATAGCAGATAATAATAAAATGAATGATCTGTTCAAAAAGCTTAAATATGACCTTGGAAAAATTCATGCAAATGCAGAACAGGATAATCCGCTTGAATTATTTGATATAATGTCATGGATTGAGAGCAAAATAAACAGAAAAGAATTTAAGGATATTTTAAAAGAAAAGGCGGGAATTAAAATAATCAGTACTTACTAAGCATTTTATTGGTTTGATTTACCCATAATTGAAAGCCATCGTAGTTCCAGTGTGAATCACTCTTGTAATATATCGGGTACTGAACGGTTTTAAATAAATCATATGTATCAATTATTGGAATTAACCGGTCTTTCCTTTGTTGAATCCTGGCTATTAAGTAATTGTAATTTCCGAAGTCCGGATTAATAATTGAAACAGGGTTCGGGATAAGTGACAAATATACTTCATCAAAACCCAATGCTCTAAAATACTTATATTCTATATTAAGATTTGAAATTAATTCAGAAATTTCCTTATCATTTACATGATTGAATGACGATGTATTTTTTGTAGAATCTGTTGTTGGACCATAAAGAAGGTAATTCTTATCTGTAGATATAGAAACATCATTATTGATTCTTCCAAAAACCCGGTAATTCACTTCTGCTTTAAGTTCCTTCACAGGCGTTAAAAATCGGTAGTCAAACAAATTGAATTCCAGGTTCTGATTTACATTCTCGTTATATAAATACCGCAGTATTTTATCCCATAGTGTTTCCGATTCACTAAAATTTGATTTTTCAACTCTTTTGCTCACACGCATTGATGAGTACATGTCAAGAGTATCTTTGAGCAGCTTCCTTGCAAATCGTTCGGATGATTCAATTATAAGTATATTCCTGTGTGTTGTATCCAATTTTTCTTCTATTCGCTCATTATACAGCCACCTAGCGTACCTCATTTTATTCACATTACAGAATATGGAATCTGTTTTTATAAAGCTCCAAAGATAACTATCACAAATTAAATACAGGTTTACATTTCCCGGTTTTTTACAACTGCTAAGTATAGGAGGTTCTTTTTCTGATTCAATCTTAAAATCTTTTAAATAACATAGACCGAACAAATCACCATAGCGGTATTTATCAGAACCAAAAAGATTTGTCATTTCATACCTTGAAGGGGCAATCTTTTTCATCATATAATCATTTGAGCTTAATAAATAAACTGCAGTGAAGAAAATTAATACAAATATTGATAAGATTCTTCTCATGTCAAAACTGGAAGTAAATAAACTGTTTCAAATTGAAAATCCCAAATAAGTAACAGTTAATAAGAATAATAAAAATTATTAAATAAAACCTGATGTTTGAACTTGTATTTATAACAGGCCAAAGTTTTTCCTTTATAAATAAAAATATTATCAGAATTAAGGAAAATATCATTTCAGCATTATTCAAAACAAAAGACGGTCTATTGAAAACCGAGAATGAAAATATTTTTTGAATAATTATAATAGCTCTTGGAAAATCCGGCGCCCTGAAAAATATCCATGCAAATGATACAAGCAAAAAAGCCAATGCAGTACGGATAAGATTAGCGGGTATACTTCTGCTGATTTTAATTCTGTATTTCTTATAAACTCTTCCCTTCACAAATGACGAAATCAGAAACAAACCATGAAGAAGTCCCCAGAAAGCGAATGACCATGTGTCACCATGCCACAGACCTGCTATAAACATAGTTAGCAAAGTGGCAATTATGTAACTCCAGACTTCCGGTTTTAAATGAAGGGTTTTTTTCTTAACAATTCTGAGAACTTTATAAGCAATTGGAAGAAATAAATAATCTCTCAGCCAGGTAGATAAAGAAATATGCCACCTCGTCCAAAACTCCGATATTGATTTTGAAAAATAGGGAGCGTTGAAATTATCTGTAAGGTTAAAACCCATTATGCGCGCTGAGCCCACCGCAATTTCCGAGTAAGCGGAAAAATCGCAGTATAGCTGAAGTGAATACAGCAATGTTGCAATAAGCAGGGAAGAGCCTGTTTGGCTAGCAATTGAACCGAACGAATTATCCACAATCATTGCAAGCCTATCGGCAATTACAACTTTTTTAAAAAACCCAAATGCCATAAGCATAACACCGCTTTTGAATTTATCGTAGTCAAAGACATGTTCTTCTCTGAATTGAGGAAGAAGTTTCTGTGGTCTTTCAATTGGGCCAGCAACCACCTGAGGAAAGTATAAAACGTAAAGAGAAAATATCCCATAGTTCTTTTCCGGTTTAATGCTGCCCCGGTAGACTTCAACCATGTAACTTATAACCTGAAAAGTATGAAAGGATAAACCCACGGGCAGTAAAATTGAAAGTACCGGGAGCATGTGCTTTTCATTTCCAAAAAATAGAACTGAAAAATATTCGTTTAAAGAATTGTAGTATTTGAAAAATGCCAATATAGCAGTTACTGCAATTATTGCAAAACTCAGGAACAATTTTTTGTTTTTAAAATCAGCTTTACCTAGCTTTAATCCGCTTAAATAAGCTGTAGATATTGTAATTCCCATAATAGGAAAATACACCAATGCAAAGCTCATGTAAAAGTAACAGCTTCCAATCAGCAGGACTTGCCAACGGAGTTTCTGAGGTACGTTAAAATAAAGTGATGTTATTATGACAAAAAAGACAAGAAATTGAAGCGAATTAAATAGCATTTATACGATTCTTAAGAAATAGATATTCATACTCTGAGAATTCAAATATACAAAAAAACACACAATTATTAAACCAATAACTTTTTGAGGATTATTTATATTTTTAATTTAAACTCTTTGTATTGTGAATTAACTCCCATTCACTTATTTTTTAGCGTTTACAAAACTATAAATTACCATATGACAGATTCTAATCGTCATCAAATTGAATTATTAATATGGATGCTCGAAGACATACGGAAAGTTACAATTTCTGGTGTAGAACACTTAACCAAAGAGCAGCTATTCACACCGCCTATTGAAGGCGAATTTCCCATAGGCGCATTTTTAATGCATCTGGGTGAAGCTGATTTAGGCTGGCTTCAGACTATATCAGGCATAAAAGTATCTGATGAGGTAAAGAAAAAAACTTACTACAACTCATGGTACGATGTGCCGAAGGAAGACTACAATCCGCCTAAAACAGCTCCGGAAGTTAAGGAATATTTTGAAGCACTTGAGATAACCAGAAAAATGTTTTTGGATTTTATTTCAACCATCAAAGACTCCGAACTGGAAGATGTTATCACGTGGAAGTTTAATGATACAGAACGAAAACGCTCCAAAAAATGGATTATCTACCACATACTCGAGCATGAAGCCCACACACGCGGACAAATGTTTATGTTAATCAGAAAAGCCGGGTGGAATAAAAAATAGGAATTCATTGAGTTCCAAGTATGTGTCAGGTCGTAAGACCTGACACCACACAAATCTGCAAAACATGTAATCAGCGTAATCAGTGGTTACCCTTTCTTCTCTATCTTCGCCCAGGAATCACGTAAAGCTACCGTTCGGTTGAACACTAGTTTTCCATCAGTCGAAAGCGGGTCAACACAGAAATACCCCTGGCGAACAAACTGGAACTTATCGCCTGCTTTTGCACTGGCAAGCGAAGGCTCCACAAGGCAGTTTTCATGTATATCGAGTGAATGTGGATTAATAAATTCTTTAAAGTCCTTTCCATCATGTCCGGATGGGTCTTCTTCAGTAAAGAGTCTATCATATAATCTCACTTCAGCTTTTATTGCGTGCTGTTCGGAAACCCAGTGTATTGTTCCTTTAACGCTGCGTGAACCGGCAGAACCGCTCTTAGTTTCCGGGTCATACGTGCAATGCAGTTCGGTAACTTCGCCCTTGTCATTTTTGAAAACCCCATTGCATTTTATTATGTACGCGTTCTTTAACCGCACTTCATTCCCCGGATAAAGCCTGTGAAATTTCTTCGGCGGTACTTCACGGAAATCCTCCTGCTCAATAAAAATATGCTTTGTAAAAAGAAGTTTTCTCTTGCCTGCCGAGGAATCTTCGGGATTGTTTTCCGCTTCAAGCTCCTCAACTTCATCATCCGGATAATTAGTAATCACAACTTTCAACGGGTTCAGCACGGCCATAACACGGGGGGCCCGAATGTTCAAATCTTCCCTGACGCTGTGTTCAAGAAGTGCATAGTCTGTAACCGCATCGCGCTTTGCAACACCTACCCTTTCGGAAAAATTACGGATAGCTTCGGGGGTATAACCCCGCCTTCTCAAACCTGATAGAGTCGGCATACGCGGGTCATCCCAACCTGCAACATATCCTTCCTTAACAAGCTCAAGGAGCTTGCGTTTGCTCATGATTGTATAATTTAGATTCAGGCGGGCAAATTCAATTTGCTGCGGTCTGTTTTCAAGATGAAGCTCAATCAAAAACCAATCATACAGCGGTCGGTGAATCTCAAACTCAAGTGTGCAAATAGAGTGTGTTATACCTTCGATCCAATCGGATAACGGATGAGCATAATCATACATCGGGATATATAACCCATTTATCTCCGGTGTTATGATGAGTAGATTTCTTGATTCTGTAAATAACAGGGTCACGCATGTGCATATTCGGCGATGCCATATCGATTTTAGCACGCAGTACATGAGCTGCGTCTTCGTGCTTCCCCGCTTTCATTTCCCGGAACAGTTTCAGGTTTTCTTCAACAGAACGTGTGCGGTAAGGTGATTCCTGCCCAGGTTCAGTGGGAGTTCCTCTGGAATTCTTAATTTCTTCCGCTGATGAAGAATCTACAAACGCTTTCCCTTCAATGATTAGCTGTTCGGCAAATTCATACATCCTATCAAAATAATCGGATGCATAATACATTCTATCCTCCCAGTCGAAGCCCAGCCATCTTATATCTTCCTCAATCGATTCTACATATTCGATATCCTCTTTCACGGGATTTGTATCGTCGAAACGGAGGTTGCAGAGTCCATTGTAATCATTCGCCAGCCCGAAGTTAAGACATATTGATTTAGCGTGGCCTATGTGCAGGTAACCGTTCGGCTCGGGAGGAAAACGGGTATGGACTTTCCCCTCATGTTTATGCGATTTTATATCTTCGTCAATAATATCTCTTATAAAATTTGAAGGTGTATTTGTTTCTTCTTTCATTTATTATTCCCTTAGTTATTATATTTCAATATGTTAAATAATGTTCGTTGAAAATACAACGGTTAAATTTAATTTACAGTGATAAAAAAAGGCTGTCTTTTCAGGACAGCCTTTTCCAATTTCATAAGTTTTCCGTGTTTATTGTTTATCGGCTTCCTGTTTAGGCTTATTATTGTCATTCTTTTGATTTGCATTATTATCCGTTTTTTTCTGTTCAGAGTTCTTATTTATATTCTGCGTTTCATTTTTCTTTTCAGGAGCTTTATAGGTTTCTGTTTTCTTTTCAGGAGCTTTATAGGTTTCTGTTTTCTTTTCAGGAGCTTTATAGGTTTCCGTTTTTTGCTGAGTGTTCTTATTTATGTTCTGGCTCTCATTCTTTTTCTCAGGCGCTTTGTATTCATCTTTCTTCTGCTGTGTATTATTATTCCAGTTTTCATTTTTCTTCTCAGTCTTAGTATTGTTATTATTACCTGAGTTTTTATTACCGGAATTATTATTGCCCGAGTTATTATTGCCCGAGTTATTGTTACCTGAGTTATTATTATTCTTATTGGTACCTGAGTTATTATTGCCGTTCTTATTGGTGCCTGAGTTATAATTTCCTTTGTTACCGTTATCGCTTGATTTCGTTTCGCTGTTCCTGTTTGAATTGTTATTCTTTTCACCGGAAGAATTCTCGTTCCTGTAAGTACCGCTATTATTATTATAGCCTTCTTTTGTTACACCGCTGTTATTATTAGTAGTCGTTTCTCTCTTCTTCTGTGCATTCTGCTCATCCTGCTTCTTTTCTCTGTTGATTTCATTGTTGGTATACTCTTCAACCTTTTTAGTTGTATTATATTTATCAACGTTTTTGGTGGTAATCTTTTCACCGGTTGAGGTTTCAATCTTTGTAACCTCCGGGCCTTTGTTTTCAACTTTACCGTTATTGTATTCTATGTTGCTGGTAAAATCAGCCCGCTGCAGAATACTTGCATTCCCTGAAGGGTCTACAATAACCGATTTGGTAATGTTTATTTTAGTAAAATTACGCTTTTCTACAAATGTCCAGTGCTTTACGCGGAATCTTATGTGCCCGCAGTAATACCCATGGTGATAATGACGGTGATGCCATCTAACTCTTGGAGAAAGCGGGTACCAGCCGCAGTAATCACCGTAGTCCATCCAAACAACCCATGATGGCGCCCAAATGTAACCGGGTGACCATACCCAGCCCCAAACAGGTGACCACCACCATCTTCCGTAATGGTAAGGTCTCCAGCCCCAGCTGTAATACGAAACCCACATCCAGCCGCAGCTTGTATATACCCAATGCCCGTTTGTGTAAGGATTCCAGTTTTCGTCTACATCCGTACGGACGCCATACGTACTCTGTGTTTATATCTTCATCAACATCCTGGGAGCCATCGGTTACACTTTCAGAGTCAATTTCATTGGGATTAACTTTTATCCACTCTCCGTCTGTTGAAAGCTGATTTTTAACCGAATCAAATGTAATTGTTGAATCGTCTTCAGCAGCCATTAAATCATATGCCGATTCCGGTATTGCAGGACCAGTCGGATTAGAAAATGCCTTAGTTGAAAATAATAGTGATACAGCAAACAAGGCAAACACAGCCAATTGAATATTCATTTTTTTCATATCATTCACTCCTTTCGTGATTGGTGAATTTAGCAGTAATAATTTCCTCTAATTTTTACACTCAAAGATAGCCTGTTTAAGTTTTATACGCTGTAACAAATTGTAAAAACATGTAACAAGTATTGATTTTTAATATACATACATATCCATTACATTTAACTCTTTTTATCCGGAAATGTTCCGGGAAAAGTAAAAATCAGAAGCCGGAAAATCAGATATCAGAAGTCAGAGTACAATATCATAATAAATATTTTCAAAATCTTCATTACTTGAAGTAACGTTAAGCCTGCCTGCTGCAGGCAGGTAATGAAAGTGACCTTTAAATACACTTTATTCTGATTTAAGTAATGAAAGTGCCCCGAAAATGCGGTTTTTCTTTAATTGTCTGAATTACAGATTAAGCAGGATTTACTGATTCCACCGATTTTTTTCACTTTACCATGCATTATCATATCTTCTAATCTTCCGATATTGTTAATCCTTCGAATCCGCTCAGGATAAAGTGTATGGGGGGGGTAACTTAGTTACCTATGAACTTTCTAAACCAATGATTTCAAAAAGATTAAACTCTTGATTCAGGGGGTAACTAAATCAGAATCATTTTTTAACTCTGTTATTTTAAAAGAACTTACAGCCGGATTTGAATTTTGGATGATTTTTGCTGTTTTCCAGCGCTTCGAGTGTTAGAATGTGTTGAGTGATTCTATTTCTCCGCACTCCATACACACCGCACTCGACTCACTCCTTGAATAAATCTAAAAAAGAAATTTCCGTTTGTCAATAGGTATGTGAGTCTTCGGTTTCCTAAATGCTCAAAATAATCCGCATTTGGAGGGTTATTTTTAAAATACCGTATATATGGTATATTTAATTATAGTATTTTCCCACCCCTACCCCTTCCACAAGCTTGCCATACCCCTGCCTGCTGCAGGCAGGCGCGCAGGCGGGAATCCATTCAACGTTATTAAATTCTCACATTGTTGTTGGTGAGAACACCAACAACGGGGGAAAATTATCCTTAAATCTGCGGCTTAACCATTTCTCAGAGCATCTTAGGGATTTTGAGGAAAAGAATTTTCTCTCCTTAGGGAGGCGGGAGTGGGGTTAATTTTGCATAACTAAAAAAGCCATCTTGAATTTAATCAAAATGGCTTTTAAAATTTTTATTTAATTTCTTTATCCGCCGACCGATTCAAGAACCTTCTCGTCAGTATCATCCATTTTTGCAAAGCTGTAGCGTTTTTCTATGGAAGCCCTGTTAATTTCATCGAGCAGGTCAACCATAAAGTTGTACTTACCTTTTCTATCGAACTTCAGTATCATAATCATATCTTTGTTCTGTTGACCCAGCGCTTCAAGGTATGCCCTGATTTTATCAAAACCGACTTTAACCGGAGGCTCCTCATTACCATCGGATTTACCTTTGGATACTGCAATTGTACCGTTAGCGCCAACTCTGATAAACACAACATTTCCCATATCAACTTTCACCGTTTCAGTTTCACCGCCTTTAGGCAGGTTAATCTGCATAACCTGCGGCTGGTTGAGCGTAGTGGTCATGATAAAGAATGTAAGAAGAAGCATGATAACGTCAACGTACGGCGTCATATCAATTCTGAAGCCGATACGCTTGCGTACCCATTTTTTTTGTTTGCCTCTTTTATGTCCCCCGCCGCTGTCGGGTGTATCAACACTTGCCATTTTTTAAATACTCCTTAGAATTTAGTTACTTTTTTACTTCTTCTTTTTTATCCCCGGTTTCCATATCCGTAACCAGAGCAAAACGCGTATTCTTGGTTTCCTTAAGCATGTCCATCAAATCCTGTATAGTTCCTATGTCGGCGTCTCTATCGCCTTTAACCACAATCCTTAGGTCTTTGCCGATATTATTTTTAGACGATAGCCGGAAATCAATTAGAAGCTTTTTAAATTTCTCCCTGTCTGTAAACTTAACCAGTGGGCGTTTTAGTTCTTTGTCACCGCCCTGATATGCGCCGGTTTCGAAACCGGGTTTAGTAGTGCTGTCCGGATGGTATGCAGCTAAACCGAGCGGGTCGCCGAGAACATCCTCTTTTACTTTAACATTGTCAACATCTGCAAATATATCTCCGAACTTTGTTACAACAATAGTCATTACATTTCTTTCCGGAAGCTTTGTTGTATCGTTTCCTGATTTTGGCAGTACCACTTTTACATCTTCAGACAGCTCGGCTTTAAACTGAGCGGTTAACATAAAGAAAGTGAGTATTAACATGATAACGTCAACATACGGCGTCATGTCTATGGCAACTCCCGAGCGTTTAGGTCTCTTTATTGCTGGCATAATTCAAACTCCAAATAATTTTTAAAAATATACTGCGAATTATTTAGACTTAACCGTCAATATCTGCATCACATTATAGGTTGCCTCATCAATCATATAAGTAAAATTGCTTACCTTAGTCGAGAAAAAGTTATATGCAATGATTGCAACAATAGCTCCGAAAATACCGAATGCTGTGTTAACAAGCGCTTCTGAAATACCTGTTGACAGTTCAACTGCATTTGGAGTACCTGATGTAGCAAGCGCCTGGAATGCACGAATCATACCGAGCACCGTTCCGAACAAACCGACAAGCACCGATATTGACGCAATAGTTGAAAGAGCAACTAGGTTTCTTTCAAGAAGGGGTACTTCGAGCATCATTGCTTCTTCAATTGCTCTCTGCACTTCACCTAATTTCTTTTCAGCATCTATCGGGTCATTCTTTACAACAAGGTAACGTTCCAAACCAAGCCTTAAAACGTTTGCAAGCGAACCTCTTTGTTTATCACATTCAGCAACAGCGCCTTCAACATCGTTTTCCTGAAGCATTGACTGTACTTTTTTCAGAAAAGGCTCAATAGCTCCGCGTCCTTTTGCTTTTTTGAGTGAAAGAAGTCTTTCAAACACGAATGTGATTACCATGATACTAATTGTCATAAGGGCTACTACGACTGGTCCGCCTTTGTATATCTGTCCAAACACGTTAATCGGTGTAGTCATAGTCGGGTCTTTAAAGTTGGCAGGGTTTCCAAACACGAGCGTAAATATCAGCAGAGATACAACGAACGCTACAACAAGCAGTATAGTGATGAATAAGGATTGTTTCATATTATATTATTTCCTCCAAATGTTAAATAATGTTTTTTTACTAAGACAAGCAGCAATTCGGCATTAATTAGAAAAACTTGCAATAGCCTCGACTTGATTTGAGTAGGAATCAAATATAAGGCTAAGCTTGGTTATCACAAAAAGATTTTCGAGATTTTTATTCAGCTGGCAGAGTTTTATCTTACCGCCTCTTTTTGCATAATTAGCATGCGCGGCAATCAGCACACCCAAAGCGGAACTGTTCAAATATGAAACTTCTCCAAGGTCAATAACAAGTTTAAGATTTCCTTCTTCGGATAGTTTCTTAATTGTGTCACGCAGCTCGTCGGTTTCTTCGCCGCCGACATAATTGCCTTTCAGCGCGAGTACGACGGTTTTTCCTTCTTGTAAATCGGTTTGTTTAATATGACTCATACGTAAAAATTAGATGTCTACAAAGATAATTTTTAATTTCTATAATTGCAACTTAACAACAAATTTTGAAAGTTTATACCAAAAAAACACCCCCAGAATAAAAATTCAGCGTGTGGTTCTTACATTTTCACTGTTAAGCGCTTCTATTATATTATTATTAATTTCTTCAATATTGCCAACCCCATGAATATCGATAATTCTGTATTTCTCTGAAAAATAGGCTCTTACAGGGGCTGTTTGCTCTTTATATACTTCCAGCCTGTGCCTTACTACTTCTTCGGTATCATCTTTTCTGCCTCTTCCCAAAAGCCTTTTTATAATTTCATCTTCATCCACAAGAATATTTATTATACGTACATCATTAAATTCAAGTTCCTCTAAAATTTCCTCAAGCTGAACTGCCTGGTTTAGAGTTCTTGGAAAACCGTCAAGAATAAAGCCTTTATCTCTCATCTCACCTGAAGCGAGTTCTTCTTCAATTATTCCAATCATTATTTCATCAGAAACAAGCTTGCCGGCTTCTACGGTTTCTTTTGCAGCAAGGCCGAGCTTTGTGCCGTTTTCTACAGCATGGCGCAGAATTTCTCCGGTGGATAAATGAACAAGACCAAGTTTTTCAGCTATTAATAAAGATTGCGTTCCTTTGCCAACACCGGGTGGACCTAGTATAATAACTTGCATAAAATTAAATACTTTTCTTTAGGAATAACTAATAAATTTAATTAAAAATTTATTAAAAGAATATGAAAAAAAGCTGTATGGCTCGGCAATAAAAAACATTATTATTCAAAATAATAAGATAATGTACCGGTTTAAAAAGGAACCTATTCTCTTTAATAAAAGTTAACACGTTGTAATATACACAAATTGCCAAACCATCAATCTTCTATTGCATATTACTCCATCAAATTGTAATTTGGCAGATTAATTTATAACCATTAAACATATCCTACTAATTTTATGAAGAAACTATTTTTAATCCTTGCTCTGGCAATTTTTATAATCTCCTGCGGAAAAAAAGAAGAAACCCAAACCACCCCGCAGGAAAACCAGCAGCAAATGAACCAGACACAGCAGCAGCAACAACAGCAGCAGCAAACACAATCATCCGAGCAGCTTAAACAGGACGAATCAAAAAAAGATGAGATGAAGAAAGAAGACGGGAAGAAAGAAGACGGGAAAAAAGATGCGGATAAAAAAGACGCAGATAAGAAAAAAGAAGATAAGCAAACAACCGAAAAGAAGAATAATGAAGAAACTCCAAAAGAAAAAATCGAAACAAAGAATACATCGGATATCGATTTCGCTCCGATTTTCGCTAAGAAATGCGCTAAGTGCCACGGCAAAGACCTAAAAGGCAAAAAAGACGGGGGACCGGATTTAACTGCTGAAAAAGTGCAGAACTCACCTGACAGCAAACTTATTAAGATTATAAATGACGGTGTAAAAGCAAAAAATGAAGATGATGAAAATATGCCGGCCTGGAAAAACAAGTTAACCGAAGATGAAATCAATGCGGCAGTGAAATTCATAAAAGCGCACTAAGACAATATTCAATTAGCAATTAGCAAATTTTTCAATTAACTTTTTTATTTATGCTGACAAAAGAAAAATTTTCTGAAACAATCTCGAACACAATCTGCGAACAGAACATCCTTACTCACCCGTTCTATCAGAAATGGAACGAGGGAAAACTTTCGCTTGACGAACTGAAGAACTATGCAAAACAATATTACCGCTTTGTTGAACATTTCCCGATGTTTGTAAGCTCTGTTCATTCATACTGCGGAGACCCGAAAATCAGAACAATGATACTTGAAAACCTTGCCGATGAAGAAGGATACAAAACCAATGTATCTAACCATCCGGCTTTATGGCTTAACTTCTGCAAATCACTAGGATTGGATGAAATTGAAATTGTTAATAATGAAAAGATAGCTCCTGAAGTGCAAAATATGATTGATGGATTTTACAGACTATGCCGTTCATCAGATTATAAGCTGGGACTTGCAGCACTTCTTGCGTATGAGTTCCAAATCCCCGAAGTATCACGGATAAAAATCGAGGGCTTGAAGAAATTTTACGGTATAAATACTCCCGAAGCGCTGGAGTTCTTTACCGTACACGAACTGGCTGATATTTACCACAGCCGTGATGAAATGGAGGCTATTGTGAACAGCTGTAAGACTGTTAAAGAACAGCAAAGTGTTCTTGACGTTATAAAGAAATCAACTGCGCTTTACTGGCAAATGCTTGACGGAATGTATGTAAATTGAGCTGAATTCAAGCTGTTTACCTCAATAGGTTTGGTTATTTGTAAATGCCCTGTTTTTTAACTCAGGGCATTTTAAATTTGGGGCTTTAGTATAACAATTTATATGAGCACGAAAAGACTTAACTTTTTAATTGGTTTTTTTGTATTTCTTGTTACGTTTGCAGTATTTATTAAAACACTTGCTCCGACTGTCTGGTTTATAGACAGCGGCGAGCTCGCTGCCGTTGCTTCAACGCTTGGTATAGCACATCCCACAGGATACCCGCTTTTTACATTAATCGGTCATTTATTCTCGATACTTCCAATATCGAAAAGCGAGGTTTATAACCTAAACCTTATGAGCGCTTTTTTCTGCTCCCTCGCATCATTTATGTTCGTTTTCTTTTTGAATTATGTTTTAAAGCATCAATCGCTGACTGTCAATACCTGAAAAAGGGAAAAAACAGGCTCCGCGCACAGCTGAGAAATTTACATTGCCGCCGGTAATCTCGTACGGAATAATAATTTTTACTTCGCTTATACTTGCATTTTCAAGGACGTTCTGGGATTCGGCTAATTCGGTTGAAGTCTACCCTATTCATGTTTTCTTTCTTGTTACTCTTAATGCTGCTGTTTCTAAAAGCAATTTTCGAAAAACCTGATTCGGATAGAGGATTTATATCTCAAAATAAATATTATCTGCTTGTTTGCTTTTGTGCTGGGGCTTTCTTTCACCAATCACCTTACAACTATCCTGCTCGCGCCGGCATGTTTAACCTTGTTCATTGTTGAAAATGCACATGACAGAAAAAAAATGTTCAAATTGCTGGGGGCAATGGCAGTATGTTTTATTATCGGATTAACACCGTATATATATCTGCCGCTTAGGGCAAATATGCACCCGATATTTATTTGGGGAAACCCGTACAACTTTGAAAGATTCTACTGGCATGTAACAGGCAAACAGTTTTCGGTTTGGATATTCAGCGCGCAGGGTTCTATCCCGGTATTTTTATTTCTTATTGTAACACTAATTACTCTTTCGGCAGTAGGTTTGGTTAAACAAAAAACTTTGAACAAGAACTACCACATTATTGCATTTTCAGCTATGGCAGTTCTAACTTACCTGCTTCTTTCAAATGCAAATGAAGTTGTAGGAAAACAGTTTAACAGATTCACAGACTCGCTATGGGGTGAATACGGAAAAGGGTTAATATTATTTGCAATACCCGGAATTTACCGCCTGTCAAAATTTAATACAAAAATATTTTATTTTACATTTCTTACTTTCTTCGGGTGTGTATTGTATTCTGTAAATTATGATATTCACGATATATTTTCTTACTTCCTGCTGGCATACATATCAATTTCCGTCTGGATAGGGTTCGGCGCGTTATTACTGTATGAAAAACTCTTAGGAAAAGAAAAAAATCAGCTCTATAGGATAGTATTTGCCTCATTTCTTGTTATAATGAGTATAATTGCTGTTTCAACCAATTATAAGGAAAATGACGAAAGCAAAAATTATTACGTTGAGCAGTATACAATGAATATCTTCAAAAACGTTGAGCCAAACGGGATTGTAATATCATCGCAGTGGGATTTTTGGGTATCGGCAAGCTGGTACTATCATTTCGTAAAGCACATCAGACCTGACATCGCTGTCATAGATAAGGAACTTGCTTAGAAGGAGCTGGTATTTTGTATTTCTTGAAAGGAATTACCCTGATATTTACAGTCATTCAAAACCTGAAATAGACAAATTTCTTCCTGAACTTTACAAGTTTGAACACGGTATACCGTATGATACAAAATATATAATGCAGCTCTTCAGCGAGATGCTGACAAGCTTTGTTACAAATAACCCCGGAAGAAGAATTTACGATACATGGGAAATAGAACAAAACAAAAACGAACCGTTCGCGCAGGATTTCAAAAGGGTACCTGACGGACTTATTTTCAGGCTTGTTGATAAAGATTCTGTGCAAAATAATGTCATAAAAGATTATAAAACGTATGATTTCTCGTTTACACCAACCGATAATACCGATTACTACCACCAGACCCTTATGCTTTCATACGCATCTATGCTGACCGGTTCGGCAAGTTATCTTGTCTCTGTGAACCGGCTAGATGAGGCAAAAAAATATATCAATCTCGCTTTAACCGCTTTACCGACATATCCTCAGGCGCTTGAGCTGAAAAGAAAATTTAATTTATAATATACAGTACTTGAGGCTAACAAAAATAATTTCCCTTGCATTTGTTTTAACTAACATTTGTTTCGCGCAGCAGGATTCAGACCAAAAATCGGAGTCAGCCCGCGATTCACTGCTTAACTCCATAAAAAAAAGAGATTCTATTGTAACCCTTATTAACGATAAACCTCAATATGTCGATTCCCTTGATTTGATTGTGAAAGACATTATAATTACGGGCAATGATGTAACAAAAGATGAAATCATTCTCCGTGAAATGCAGCTTAAAAAAAATAAAGCGTTCACATCGAAAAAATATGAACATGACCTGCGGAGTATTTATAACTTAAGGCTTTTTTTAAAAGTTGATATTATACCAATTCCCGTATCGGATAAAGAAGTTGTAGTAAACGTAGACGTGCAGGAAAAATGGTATATTCTGCCTCTGCCCCATGGCGGGCTTGAAGAAGGTGAGTGGAAAAAACTCTGGGTCGGGTTAAACCTGAGATGGGAGAATTTCAGAGGGAGAAATGAAACGGTATCCTTAAGCTTTAGAGTTTTTTATAACCCCGCTATAAGATTCTCTTATTCGGTACCGTGGATAGGTGAAAAAGCTCATCTATATTCTTCAATTGGCTTCGGGTACGAGAAAACCAGGAACCAGAGCCTTGAAGCGCTGGGCAAGCCTACAGGCGGCGAAACTATCAGGTATAACGATTCTAACTTTGATTATTTCAGGTTTAATGCTTTATGGACAATAGGGAAATATATTACTGACGGGGTTTCTCTTTTTACTGATGCCGGTTATGATTACCTTCGTGTTTCACAATATGCCCCCGGAAGAACACTCTCTCCTGCAGGAAAAGACAAGTATATAACACTTGGCGCAGGTTTGCATTTTGATTCACGCGATATTTATGATTTTGCTACAAAAGGGTATTATATCAAAACAAGCTTTACACGCTACGGCTTCATTGATAAATCGATTAATTTCGGCAGGTTTAATTTTGAGTCTCAAAGCTTTATCCCGTTTTATTTATCGAAGAAATACTATATAACACTTGCTTCCAGGTTATATACAAGCCAATCAATTGGCGCTGTAGTTCCGTTGTATAACCATGAATTTCTTGGGTACGGAGAAAACTATGTAAGGGGATGGAAAAATTTTGCTTATGAAGGTGAAAATGTTTTAACATCTTATAACGAGATGAGAATTCCTATTTTTCAGCCGGATTATATAAAAGCAGATAAAATTGCCATTCTGAGGGATTTGCCAATTGTAAAAAAACTTGAATTAAAACACGGTTTGTATTTCACCATGTTTTATGATATTGGCAGTGTTTGGAATAATAATGATAATTTAAGAAATGTACGCTTCCGCTCAGGCGCCGGCATCGGTTTGGATTTTATTCTTGCCATTCGGATATATTATAAGAACCGATTGGGCATTCAGAATTAATAAACCAGTTGTCGGTGAGCTTGGACTGAGCCTCAACGCTAAATTTTGACGTTAGCTAAAAATGGAATATTATTTTACTCAGCCGGAAAATGTTTCCGGTGAACAGTTTAACTATCACAGGTGATGAATGTAAGCATCTCGCCAGGGTGCTTCGTAAGAATTCAGGCGAAATTATTTATGTAACGGACGGAAACAAGAATCTGTATAAAACTCAGATCGAGAAATACTTAAAGATAATATTAATGTTCGATACTTGAAAAGCATTTCGATGTAAACGAACCCGAAATAAAAGTAATCCTTTACCCCGCCCTTATAAAAAATCCGTCAAGATTTGAATTTATTATTGAAAAATCCGTTGAGCTGGGAGTGCATGAAATAACTCCTTCATATAACGAACATGTTATTAACAAATCACAGGATAAGACGGACGGTGGCAGTCAATTGCACTTTCGGCAATGAAACAATCACAGACGATGTTTTCTTCCAAAGGTAAATTCTCCGGTTAATTTTGAGATATTAATAGATTCACAGGAGAAAAATGACCTGAAAATTATTGCTGATGAAAGAAGTATTCGAAAACAACATTTTCGGCAGATGAGCTGAAAAACCTGATTCACAGAAACAGAAACGTGTCATTATTTACGGGACCTGAGGGAGGATTTTCACTGAGGAAATTGAATATGCTGTTAAAAAAGGATTTGTTATATTGAATCTTGGTGAACGAAAGCTCAGAAGCGAAACGGCTGCAATTGCTGTATTAAGTATCATTTTGACAAAATAACTAAACATCCGAAGTCTTAAAGACCTCGGATGTTTCAAAATCATTGAATATTTTCTGCATAAAGCCTATATTTGTTTATATTTTCTAAAATTTTAAAATTTTATCATGCCTGAAGTCCTGATAGACGTTCAAAACCTGAAGAAATACTTTCCGATTAAAAAAGGGATTTTCTCCAAAACCATCGGATATGTAAAAGCCGTTGACGATGTTTCATTCAAAATAAAAAAAGGCGAGACACTGGGATTAGTTGGCGAATCCGGCTGCGGAAAAACCACAATCGGCAGAACTATTCTCCGTTTAATTGAACCTACCGGGGGAAAAGTACTTTTTGAGGGCAAAGACGTTACTGCAATGAATTCCAAAGACCTGAAGCAAATCAGGAAGGAAATGCAGATTATTTTTCAGGACCCGTATTCATCATTGAATCCGCGCATGACCGTTGGCGGCATGATATCGGAAATTTTGAAATATCATCATATAGCCGAAGGTGAAGCCGCCGAAAAAAGAACTTTTGAAATACTTGATATGGTTGGCTTATCAAGACTGCAGGCAAGACGATATCCGCATGAATTTTCAGGCGGTCAGAGACAGCGAATCGGCGTTGCAAGAGCAATTTCAGTTGAGCCGAAGTTTATAGTATGCGATGAACCTGTTTCGGCATTGGACGTATCAATTCAATCACAGATTATTAATCTTTTGCAGGATTTGCAGAAAGAACTTGGATTAACTTACCTGTTTATATCGCATGACCTCTCTGTTGTTGAACATATTAGTGACAGGGTTTCGGTTATGTACCTCGGGCAGATTGTAGAAATTGCAGATGTAAAAGAATTATATGCAAATACAATGCATCCTTATTCACAGGCATTGTTATCTGCTGTTCCTGTGCCCGACCCGAAATTTAAACGAAACAGGATAATATTAACGGGTGACGTTCCTTCACCTGCAAATGTTCCTTCAGGATGTTATTTCCATCCCCGCTGCCCAAAAATTATTAAAGGTGAATGTGAGAATATAAGACCTGTTCTTGCTTCCGTAAACCAGACTGACCACGAAGTAAAATGCATTCTGTATCCTGAAAGCTATCCTAAAGCAGAACAGGAAGCAGCTTAAGAGTGTATTGAGAAAAGTTTCAGAGATTCCATTTTTTTAAAAGATGGAATCTCTTTTTTATTAGTCTGGCTTTTACCTTACTCTCCCTGGTTTAAAATGATAATCCCGTAGTAATATGTTTCTTTGGTGTGTTTGTTGAAATTTAAACACCATTTGGATAGCTCTTTTGGGGTGAGATATTTTTTTACCCGTTTCTGTTCAGGGTCAATTACTTCAAGATATTTATTGCTGTAGTCTGTTACGCTAATCCAGTGGTCTTCATGGTCGGTCAGAATAATCAGTTTGTTATCCCGTTTAAGATTGTAAACAACTCTTTGCTTAAAGGCAGATTCGCTTTTGTTGTACAGCACTTTATAATTATATCCGAGTCCTTTAATCGCTCTTATTAATTTTTTCTCGCTGGTGCCGTTCATTCTGTCCGAATGAGTGAACGTTCTAATTTTTCTCTCGGAATGGTTGAACCCCATCGAAAGAAGTGCGTTTCTTAATGAAGCCGGTCCGCACGTGAATGCTGTTTCCTGTTTGTGAAATGTCATTGAAGTTTCTTTCTCTTTACCTGTCTTTTCAAATCCTGTAATTTGGGATTTGGGCAATCCCGTCAACCTTCCAAATTGCCGAACATAATATTCCAATACTATATAAAATTTTTGGTATTGATTGAGGTGTTTTTCTTAAAAATATCGTCTAAACATAAAATTCAGCATAAACCTATAATAATCATTATTAGCATAACTCTCTGTAATAACGATATTTAGATTATTGAGAAAATTTTCTCTTTACAATTATTTACAATTCAGAGAATTAAAATTTAACGTTTTTTTGCAATTTTTAGGCTATGGAACGATAAATGGATATGTAATATTTAATTTTATAAAGATTTTAGTGCTATAATGATTAGAGTAATACTGATTTCTTTATTTATGTTTTTCCTCTTTGCCTTCAATGAAACCTCTTCACAGGAAACAGGAACAATTACGGGCAAAGTGTTTAAGCTAATTGAATCCAATAAAGACGAACCGCTTGAAGGAGTTAATATTATTTTATCATCAGAATCAAAATCAGTTAAGCTAAATACTGTTACTGATTCCAAAGGTACTTATATTTTAAGTAACGTGCCTTCGGGAAATTACAATATTAAGGCTGATATGGTGGGTTACAAGCCGAGCGGAAAAAGTAATATAGAAATTAAAGCAGGAGATACTTTGAAAATTGATTTCCTGCTCAACGAAGAAACGTATACAACCGAAGAAATAGATATTATATCAGAACGTTTCCGGCAGGCGCAAAATGATATGAGAACAAGCCTGATAAATGTATCTCCGCGTACGTCTAAAACACTGCCGGGGGTTGGTGAAGATGTTTTGCGTTCGCTTCAAACTCTGCCCGGTGTAACCGCGCCGAATGATTTTTCTTCACAGCTTGTTATCAGAGGAAGCGGTCCCGACCAGAACCTGATAATTATGGATGATGTGGAAATTTTTAATCCTTACAGGCTTTACGGCGTGTTCAGCATGTTCAATCCCGAAACTCTCTCCGAAATTGACCTCATAACCGGTGGATTTCCTGCTAAGTACGGTGACAGGCTTTCGGCTGTGCTGGATGTAACAAACAAAGAGGGTTCAAGAAAAAAATGGCTTACAGGCGTTACTAATATTAACATAGCAAATGCAAACCTTGTATTCAGCGGCAAAATGCCGTTTAAAAATCTGCCGGGTTCATGGATACTTTCTTCAAGAAGAACTTATTACGATTTGATATTAGCCCCCTTTGCCAAGAAAGCAGGATTAATAGATGAAAGCGCCTCATTCCCTGCATTTGAAGATATTCAGGCAAAGCTTTCATTCGGCCCGTTTAAATCAAGCAAGTTTAATGTTAACGCAATATTCTCAAAAGACGGCGTAGATATAGTTCCCGGAAATTCAAAAGAGCTTTCAGACAGCATTTCTGTAAGAGACGTTACGTTAAATGATGTTGTAAGCGCTTCGTGGCATTATGCGCCGTCGACTAATTTCCTGAGCAAAACAACTCTTTCGTGGTACCGCAACTCCGGTGATGCAAACTTCGGCGGCTCACTGCTTGACCCTGTAATTGACAGAGAATCTTACACTCCCGAAATGCGTGACAGCTTAAGAGCATTAGGGTTGTATCTCGGAATGACATTTTCCTCAAAATATATTTTTAGAAAATATTCACTTGTTAATAACACTATTTTTAATTCAAAAAATAATAAAATTGAAATCGGCGGCGGAGCAGATATAATCAAAACTGACCTTCAGTTTCAGCTGCAATTAGATGACAGGCTGAAGGCTTTGCTTCAAAATAACCCTAATTTCAGCGCGTTCGATAACAGCTTTATTGAAGGCAAAAACTACTGGCGGACTCATTTATATGCACAAGACAGGATGAGGGTTACTAAAAAGCTCTACGTTCAGCCGGGTATCAGGTTTGATTACTACCAAATCCTGAAAAAACCTTATCTGTCACCCAGACTTAATATTTCTTATGCGATAGATAAAGTTACAACCTTACGCGCGGGAACAGGAATATATTATCAATCTCCCGGTTACGAAAAGCTAATCGACGGACAGGAATTTTTTAACCTGACTCCTGATATTACAAAGAATCTTGATGCAGAACGGGCAATACATTTTATACTCGGAATCGACAGGTGGTTTTCCAATGAATGGCATGCAAAGATAGAAACTTATTACAAAAAACTTGATAACCTGATTGTTCAGCAAAGGCTCACAGGCTACCAATACCAATTTTACCTTAATGACCCGAATAATACAAGACCCTGAATACATACAGAACCCGGCAAACTGGACCCGTAGTACGTCTAAGCTTCCGTATGATTCATTAACAAGCACACCTGTAAATGGGGCTAAAGGAAAATCTTACGGAATTGAATTCTATGTTGAAAAAAAGAGGTCTTCCCCAAAGAGCAAACTATCCGGGTGGATTAGCTATTCACTTTCTTGGGCAAGCAGCGAACAGGACGGTTACACAATGCCGCTATTGTTTGACCAGAGGCATTCACTGAACATTGTAGCTGATTATATGATACTGCCCTGGCTTGAGTTCGGCGCTCGTTTTAACCTGGCATCGAATTTCCCATACACAGCTCCTCTGGGAATTAAACCCCGGGTTGTTGGCGATTCGCTTGCCGTAATTCCTGTATTAAACAAAGTGCAGTTCGATTATGATTTCGGCACTGAAGCAAACAAGCTTGCTGCGAGGAAACCATTATATCACAGGCTCGATATAAGAGCTACGGCATACACAAAGTTCTGGAACATTGATTGGGCATTTTATCTTGATATAATTAATGTATATAATCACAAGAACATTGTTGGATATGATTTTTACATAGACAGCAATTTAAAGGTAAGAGAGAGGGCTGTAGGACAGTTCCCTATACTACCCACAATAGGAATTAATGCCAGATTTTAGAGCATGATAAACTGAAATTTTCCAGATATATAGTGGATAAATTTTCTAATATTTATTGTTATATAATTTGATTGATTAATACGATTTCAAATAGTATACTTAAAAAGAAACAATAAGCAAAAAAAATCAAAAAATGCAGAAGATAACCACGCTAAGGAGTTATTTAATAGCCCTCGCAAGCATAGCGGTATTGTATTTCCTGCCTGCAAATGCATACGCCCAATTCGGCCAAAATAAAGTGCAGTATAAAGCATTTGACTGGTCATATTTGCAGACCAAGCATTTTGATATCTATTTTAACACCGGCGGGAATGATATAGCGCAGTTTACAGCATTTGTTGCAGAAAGCTCGCTTACAGACCTGACAAATAACATAGGTTATCAGATTCAAAACAGGGTGCCGATTATTGTTTACAATTCGCATAACGATTTCCAGCAGAACAATATACTTGATGAATACTTACCTGAAGGAGTGGGAGGTGTAACCGAGCTGTTTAAAAACAGGATTACCATACCGTTCGAAGGTGATTACGGCATGTTCAGGCATGTAATTCATCATGAACTGCTCCACGCATACATGAACGATATGTATTACGGCGGCTCGCTGCAAAACATTATTTCACAGAATATTCAGCTTCAATTCCCCGGGTGGTTCAGCGAAGGTATGGCTGAATACCAGTCACTCAGCGGAAACGATAAAGAAAATGATATGTTTATGCGGGATGCTGTAATATATAACTATCTTCCGCCAATCGATTATATCTCAGGTTATCTTTCTTACAGGGGCGGACAAAGTTTCTTTGCATGGCTTGCAGATGAATACGGCAAAGCAAAAATAGGTGACCTTATGCAGCAGATAAAAGCTCTTGGCGATGTTGACGGAGGCTTTAAAGATGTTTACGGAAAAAGCCTGGAAAAACTTTCCGAAAAATGGCACAAGAGTCTGAAACAAATTTATTGGCCGGATATTTCATCAAGGCAGGAGGTAACGGATTTTGCAAGCCGCATAACTAATCATCTTAAAGGTGACGGTTACTACAATACCGCCCCTACAGTTTCTCCAAAGGGAGATAAAGTTGCGTACATATCTAACCGCGATGACTACTTCGACGTATTGATTGCCAATGTTAAAACAGGAAAAGTAATAAAAAAACTTATTAATGGAACAAAGACTGCTAATTTTGAAGAACTTCATCTGCTTGTCCCGGGTATGTGCTGGTCACCTGACAGCCGAAAAATTGCTATAGCTGTAAAAGCAGGTGATAAAGATGCAATGTATATTATTAATGTCGATAACGAAGATGAAGAAGAATTGCCGTTGAAGTTCGATGGGATATTTTCTGTTGACTGGAACCCCGATAACAACTCGCTTGTATTTGTCGGGGACAACGCAAAACAATCGGACATCTGGACTTATAATCTGAAAACGAAAAAACTCGACCAAATCACCAATGATAAATTCTCCGATTCATATCCAAGGTGGTCTAAAGACGGAACTCAGATTTATTTTTCTTCCGACAGAGGCAATAATACAGACCTGAAGTCGATTCCCGAAGACATCAACATGAACAAATACGATTACTCGGAAAAGGATTTGTATGTATACGATATGAAAACCGGGAGCTTAAAAACGCTAACCGGCGATAAACACGCCGATGAATCACACGTGGTTTCTTCTCCGGACGGAAAGAAAATCCTCTTCCTCTCCGATAAGAACGGCATTAACAACATTTGGATGAAGGACCTTGAAACAGGAGCGGAAAGACCTATAACAAACTCTTTAGACCCCATTTATAATCTCTCCTTATCCAATGACGGAAAAATTGCAGTCATCAGTGCATTAGACCACGGCGGATATGATATATTTTATATAGAAAATCCGTTTGATATTCAGCTAAAGTCTGACACTATACCTAACACAGCTTTTGTTGAAAAACAGCTGGAAGAAAAAAAACTGCTTGCATCATCAGACGATTCGCTTAAGCGCTACGCAATTGATTCTCTTATATCTGATTCATCATCAACAGAACAGGGTCTCACAAATATTGATTCTACGGGTGATTCAACTAAAAACCACAAAGATGTTAATGCTCTTTACGGGAGAGATATAACAATTCAGCTTAAATCAACAGTGTCGGATTCAAACCTTGCAGCTAACAATAATATGAAGCTAAAAGAACCGTCTAAATTCAAAATAAAAGATAACGTGAATGAAGACGGGTCTTTCAAAGTAAATAAATATAAAATCAAGTTCTCACCGGATATTATATACAGCAATGTAAACTACAGCAGTTTCTACGGTGTGCAGGGAATTGCACAGATGGCTTTCAGTGATATGCTGGGCAACCACAGAATTTACGTATTAACAAGCCTTGTTTTAGACCTGAAGAACAGCGATTATGCATTTGCATATTATTACCTTCCGAAGAGAATTGATTACGGCATTGAAGGATATCACTCGGCAAGATTCCTGCTCATAGGAAACAATACCTTTAGCCAGCTTTACAGGTACGGAACTTACGGGGTAAACCTGAACGCATCTTATCCGATAGATAAGTTTAACAGGTTTGACGGGGCGCTTTCATACAACAGCCTGACAAAAGAAAACCTTGACGACCCTAACGAGCCAGCACAGTCACTGCATTATGTACTACCGATAGTAAGCTATGTACACGATAATACCTTGTGGGGAACTACTGCGCCGGAAAGAGGAACCAGATACAACCTTACCTTGCTCGGTACGCCGAAAATCGGCGCGGATGGGGTCAGCTTCGTCAGCGCTTTGCTCGATTACAGAACATACTTCAAATTCTTTGATGATTACGATTTTGTTTGGAGACTGAACACAGGAGCCAGCTTCGGGAAAAACCCTGAAAGGTTCTACATAGGCGGCACTGATAACTGGATAAATTACCAGATACATAATGATACGCTTCCCATAACGGATATTAAAGATTTTGCATTTGCAACTCCGATTTTGCCATTAAGAGGTTTTGATTATGATGCGCGTTCAGGCTCAAAGTTTGCTTTAATGAATGCTGAGCTCCGATTCCCGATGTTTAAGTATCTTGTATTCGGACCACTTCCGCTTGCATTTCAGAACATACAAGGCGCTCTGTTTACCGATATTGGAACCGTTTGGACTGATAATAAAAAGCTCCAGTTTTTCCAGAAGGTTGATGACAGGCTTGCTACAAAAGACCTGCTTGTAGGTATGGGCATCGGCGCGCGATTGTTTCTTCTTTATTTCCCGCTGAAATTTGACGTTGCATGGTCTTACGATATGCAGAAATTCTCCGCACCTAAATATTACATATCTTTAGGAGCTGATTTCTAATAGAAAAAGCATAAATTTCATTTGGGGCGTATCAACTGCGCCCCTTTTTATTTATATTTGCAATTACGCAAAAAATTATTATTTATTACAAATGAAAAAATTATACATATTTATATCATTTACTGCCTTTCTTTTTATTTTCACTTCAGAAAATATCCTCGCACAGGATACATCAAGAGTTATGGCATATAACCTGCTGAATTACGGGGCAAATGCTTCCGATACGGTAGTTCGTCACCCGTATTTCAGAACGGTATTTGGAGCAATTAACCCTGATATCATTGTTGTGGAAGAAGTCCTTAGCCAAAATGCTGTTAATATTTTCCGTGATAAGGTTCTGAATCTTGCAAATATCGGCACATTCGAGGCGGGACAGTATATAGACGGCACGGATACAGATAACGAAATATTTTACAGACCCTCAGAATTCATTTTCTTAAGTAATACCCCAATTCATACTGATTTAAGGGATATTAACGAATTCAAGATGATTCATATTTTATCCGGCGATACAGTTAGATTTTACGCCGTGCATCTGAAAGCAAGCAACACTACTCCCGACCAGCAGTCACGCGCAGCCGAAGTCGACAGTTTAAGAAAAGTAACAAACGCACTGCCTCCGGGAACAAATTTTATGGTTATGGGTGATTATAATATTTACAGCGCCAATGAACCTGCATATATTAAATTAAAACAGGTTATTTCCGGAAATGAAGGCCATGTAATTGATGCTTTTAACATGCCCGGAATATGGAATAACGCCGCTTATGCAATTTACCATACACAATCTACACGTGTAAGACAGTTTGGAGGAGGAGCAAACGGCGGTTTGGATGACAGGTTCGATTTGATTCTTTATTCACAGGCTTTGAATGACCCGGGAGGAGTTACAATTATTCCTAATTCAATTATCGCATACGGGAATGACGGAAATCATTATAACGATTCAATCAATCAGCCGCCGAATAATGCAGTGCCCCAGAATGTTGCGAACGGGCTGCATTACTCATCAGACCATTTGCCTGTTGTTGCACTTTTGAAATTTGAAAATGTGAATGGTGTTAATAACCAGCATGAAATTGCTTCTAATTACAGGTTAAATCAAAATTATCCAAACCCGTTTAACCCAAGTACATTAATCAGTTATGAGTTAAAGGTTACGAGCTACGTTTCTCTAAATGTATATGATATCAGTGGTAAGTTCGTTAAGAATTTAATCAGCAGAAAACAAGGCGCCGGAAAATACGAAGCGGTATTTTCAGGCGAGGGATTACCAAGCGGAGTTTATGTGTATCAGCTGAGAGCTGGAGATTACACCAAAACAAGGAAAATGATTTTACTGAAATAATTAATTAGGATAAAACTTCCGAAGTTCTGAAAACTTCGGAAGTTTAAATCCTTTTTCTTGCCTTTTTATAATTCACTTTTCTTTTTTCGTTGAATGCCTCTATCCCCTCTTTTACTTCCGGTGAAATGTTATGGATGGAGAGCCAATCTCTCGCATGACCTATTGTCAGGTGCCATGATAAATCACGCCAGAAATTCAATTGCTGTTTTGTATAGCGAAGGCATTCAGGAAGCTTATAATATAATTTCTCAGCCAGCCTGTCCACTGCTTCATCAAGTTTATTATATGGAACAACCTCATTAACCAATCCCCATTCAAGTGCTTTTTGAGCAGGGATTTCTTCACAGAGGAATAATATCTCTCTTGCACGCCTTTCACCCACTATTAGCGGTAAAAACTGTGTTGCTCCTGCAGCTGCAACACTTCCTCTTGCAGAACCCACCTGTTTTATATATATATGGTCAGCTGCTATCGCAAGGTCACAACTCATATTAAGCTCATTGCCCCCGCCTACTACAATTCCGTTTAGCCGTGGCGATGGTTGGCTTGCCTATGTTTCTCATCATCTCATGCAGTCGGATAAATTCATACATCCATTTATAATAATCATTCGGGTTTCCAATAAAATATTCCTGCTGTTCGGCAAGGTCAGCCCCGGTAGAAAACGCTCTCTTCCCGGCTCCTGTAAGTACAATTACAGCAATATTATCATCCCACCCCGCATCTTTGAAAGCAGTTGTAAGCTCATTAATTGTAGTCAGGTCAAGGCAGTTTAAAACTTTCTCACGATTAATTATAATAGTTGCTTTGTAAGCTTCTTTCTTATAAATAATATGTTTGAAATTAAAGCTTTTGGGAGGTTTTCCCGTATAAATGTTTTTCTTCTTTGCCGTTTTTTTCATAATAACAGTTTATTTTTTTGATTAAATTATTGCAAATTACTTATTATTGAAAACACTTACAACTAATTGATTTTACTGTTCGAAGGCATTGTATTTATAAAAATGTTAAGATAATTTGAACAGATATGACAAATGTATCTGTAATAATAGTAACATGGAACAGTGAAGACGAGATTATTCCCTGTATTGAATCTGTATAAGGAGTATTAAACAGACAGAGTATTGAACTTATTATCATCGATAACAACTCATCCGATAAAACCTGTGATATTATTAATGGAAAAAATTATGAGAATCTGAAGATTATAATAAACAAATCAAACTTAGGTTATACAAAAGCGGTTAATCAGGGCATTAAGACTCTCACAAGGGGAAATTTGTTCTGCTTTTAAATCCTGATACAGTATTAAATGAAGATGTCCATAAGTAAACTTTCCAATTACCTCGATTCAAACAATGATTACGGCGCTTGCGCTCCGCTTCTGCTTAATAATGACGGCAGCGTACAGCAGTCAATCCGTAACTTTCCCCATCTTACTGGGATATGTATTGTGAGTTTACTCTTCTAGCCTATATATTCCCGAAATCGAAACTGTTCGGCAGATGGAAGATGAAATACTTCGACTATTCTCAAGATGCAGATATAAACCAGCCAATGGCAGCTGCACTGATGGTTCAGAAAGCTTGGCTTGATAAATCAGGCTTTATGGATGAACGCTTTGAAATGTTTTTTAATGATGTGGACTTATGCAAGAGAATTATAGATTCCGGAATGAAAATCCGGTTTCTGAACAATGCCAAAGTTAAACACAAAAAAGGTGCCAGTATTTATAAGAATAGAATCAAAATGATTAAGGTGTGGAATAAAGACTGTTCTAAATATTTCGAAAAATACCACAATAATATTTTATTGCTTTTATGGCTTAAAATTAGCTTAAAAATTTCCGAAATTATAAGAATCTCATATCTAAAATTATTTAAATGAAGACAAAATACAGAATTGCGCTTGCTCAGATAAATCCTGCATTGGGTGATGTTGAAAAGAATATTAAGAAACATATTAATTTCATTGATAGAGCAATTAAGAAAAAAGCCGATTTAATTGTTTTTCCGGAATTATCACTGACCGGCTACACTTTAAAAGATTTAAATGCAGAAGTTGCAGTTAATCCTTACACTTCAGATTTATTAAAACCATTAAAGGAAAAATCAAAGAAAATAAGTATAATATGCGGAGGTGTTGAAGAGGACGATAATTACGGATTATTTAACGCAGCATTTTATATCTCAGGCGGGAAAGTTGAATTTACACACAGAAAAGTTTATCCACCCGATTACGGTATGTTCGAGGAAATCAGATATTTTTCCCGCGGTAAGAGCGCAGAAATTTGTGATACTGAATTCGGCAAGGTGGGAATCCTTGTGTGTGAAGACCTCTGGCACATGTCATTACCTTTAATACAGGCATTAAACGGAGCGAAAATTATTATTACTATTGCATGCTCCCCTACAAGACTTGAATTGAACACTAAATCAAAAATATTAAAGAACTACGAAATAAACTCCGAGCATCACAGAAGCTATGCGAGACTTCTTTCTTTATATGTTGTGTTCTGTAATAGGGTGGGATATGAAGACGGCGTTAATTTCTGGGGCGGGTCTGAAATTGTTGACCCGTTTGGTCAGATAACAGCAGCTGCAAAGTTGTTTGATGAGGACCTTGTTATTGACGAAATAGATTATGACAAAATTAAACGCGCACGCCAGCAAGCCCGGCATTTTGTAGATGAAGATAAAAATTTTATCAAAGAGCAGGCTAAACTGCTGATAGAAAAAATTAATCGTGACTAAAACAAAAGGGGCTTTTTCAAGCCCCTTGTTCTCTCAAAATATTAATCCAAAATAATAGATACCTTTTTACTTAATAAGAAGCATCTTCTTTACAGCTGTAAAATCACCTGATTCTATTCTGTAGAGATATACTCCGCTGGCAAGATTGGAACCGTCAAAATCTACGGAATACGTTCCCGTGGCTTTGAACTCATTTACCAATGTTGCTACCTCTTTGCCCAGTATATCATATACTATTAACTTAACATTTCCTGACTTCGGCATTGTGTATGCTATCCTTGTTACAGGGTTGAACGGATTCGGATAGTTCTGGGACAGGTTGTATGTCAACGGCATTCCGCTATTTATGGTACCTATTCCTACTACTGCCGGTCCGCAGCTTATAACATCAAGGTTATTTACGCCTACACTGCTTGCATTCATACCACCTACGCAGAATACTCTCAATGTGTCATTTATACATTTCGATGTTACACCTGCAAAGTTATTCGATACAGCTACGGGTTTACCCGAAATCATTGTCCATGTACCGCCTGCTATATTCCATACCCATGTTTCATCACTCTGAAGCCCTACTTCCCTTTCGCCTGCTACTACATAGAATTTATCTCCGTATGCTGTGCCGCCTGTTCTGCTGATTCCGTTATAACTTACCGGTATACTTGGACCGGTTACCCAAGATATTGTCGATGCATCGCCGCCTATGGTTCCTATGGCTAATTCTTTTTTGTAGCCTGCGTTATATCCTGCTGCCATAAATATCTTATTGCCCGATATGCCCGTTGCATGTGACCTTCTTCCAAACGGACACGGTGAGGTGGTTATCCACGTATTGCTCGCCGGTCTGTATGCATATACTCCCGTACTAGGTGCCGCCCAGTTGCCGCTTACTACAAACAATACACTGTCTCCCCAGTTTACTGTGCCATGACCTGATAAGGCTGCCGGCATCGGTGCCTTTAATGTCCATGTACCTGTAGCAGGATTGTATTCATATGTATCAGTAGAACCTGTTGCTACTGATGAGCTTCCTCCAATGTAATAAAGCTTGTTTCCGCATGCTGTTAATGTTCCGCCTTCTTTTACCACTGGTAACGGTACGCCCGTTGACCATGTTCCGCGCCATGTATACCTGATTATTGTTGCTGATGCTACCCCTGATGCATCCGGCGTCTGGCAATAAAGCGTATCCCCTAACCAGGCTGCTGCCTCATAAAATGTGCCCGCCGGTAAATTTGCAAATGTGCCTGCCGGACACCACGCGGTTGAATATAGATTGCACGATGTCGGGGGGGCTGCTATATCTATTCCGTTTTGAATAATCCTTGTATCCTGACTGGAATAGGTAAAAACACATGATGTTGTACCTGTGATATTATTTCTCCTCATAATACCCGTTGTACCCGCAGTTTGATAAACACTAAATCCAGTACCGGTGATTCCGCAATGCGAAACTTGTATGACAAGACTTTGTGCGGGATTATAAGTGAACGGTCTTGTAAGTGTTATCACCATCCATGTATTTGCAGTAGCCGTAAGAGCTGCCGAAGCATTATAATATACAGTATCTAGCTGACCACTGTAAATTACACCTGTAGGAAATGTCGTAAGAGCCGTTTGTCCCATTTTAATAGTGAGCTGCGTATAGGTGCCCGAACCTGATGCTGATATCCATATGTACAATTTGGTAATATTCCCCGCCGGTGCAGGAGTCGGCAAGCCGTATTCGCCCGGACCTATAAGCCACTGGGTCATAAATCCAGATGCAGCCAATGAGCCAAAAGGAAGTGAATTTCCTATACCGCCTGAATTGGCGTTGTAATACTGCGGCTGCGCAGTTAATGATGCAGTAAAAAGAAATGAAAAGATAAAAAATGCAGTAATCTTTTTCATTTTAACCTCGTTTTAAAATTTATAAAAAATGTTTCTTAATGAAACGAATAAATTCTCAACAAGTTAAAATAAGATTAATATCCTGCCGTAGTCATGAAGGACTGTGTCTGAATAATCTCAATATTGAAATCCTCAATATGGGACATTAAAATTATTCGTAGTAGCACTTGTAAAATCCACAAATTTTGTTCGATAATCAAGAGGGAAAACCACAGATGATACCTGAAATAATTTATAAAACTATGCGAAACATAAAAAAAGGGGCTTTTTCAAGCCCCTTTTTTGTTAATCAGATTACGTTTTTATTTCATTAATACCATCTTCTTTGCATCAACAAAATCGCCTGCCTGTATTTTATATACATATACTCCGCTTGCAAGATTCGAAGCATTGAAATCTATTGTATGATTTCCTGCTGTTGTGAATTCATTCACAAGAGTTGCAACTTCTCTTCCGAGTATGTCATATACAACTAAGCTTACATTCCCTGCCTTCGGCAGTGAAAATGCTATCTTTGTTGACGGGTTGAACGGATTTGGATAGTTCTGTGACAATGCATAATCAGATGGTACCTGATTATGATTGTTCGTTATACCCGATATCAGTTCATAATATCCCGCTATACCGCCTGTCGATGTTACTGACCAGCCGCGGATTATGTTTCCGTCTAGTGTCAGGTTCATTGCCTGGTATGTGCCTGTGCCTGTATACTGAGATGCAAAGTTTGCTCCGTTATCGCTTGACCAGTATATGTCCGAACCTCTGTCATACCAGAACCTGTTCAATACATTGTTAATTGAATATATTGTTCCTGTTCCCGGCAATGTTGCCGTTGCCCAGTTTGCTCCGCCGTCGGTTGACATAAGACCTATTGTCTGGCCTGTGAAGCCGATGCCGCCGGTGTTGAACGTTACACTGTATGTATTTGCGCTTCCGGTGGTTGCTCCAAATTGCCATGATGACCCAAAGTTTGTGGAGTAATATACCCTCGTGTTATTTGTTCCATACCAGAGGTTATTACCGTTCAGCCACATAGCATTGTTCCAGCCTGCTTCGGTTCCTGCCTGGGGAACATATAAGCCTGTTGAATCCCATGTTGCTCCGGCATCTGTGCTCTTCCATAATGACCATCTTGCCCCTACGGGGTCGCCGTACATGAAGCCTGTGTTTGCATTCTGGAATTTTATATCATCTATAAATCCGCCCGTCTGGGTAAATACCTGTGTCCAGGTTGTTCCCCCATCGGTTGTTCTGTATACAAACGTTGCTGCGGGTGAAGTGGATACAAGGCATGTGCTTGCGCTTAATCCGCAGATGCAGTATACATCAGCTGTACCTATTGGGCCGCCTGTTACGTTTGTCCAGTTATCTCCGCCGTTAGTTGTTCTCAGAACAACTCCGCCGTTACCCCCTATCCAGCCTACAGTCTGGTTTACTGCGCTGACTGTATTAAGTGATGTGGTTACCCCCGAGGTCTGTGATACCCAGCCGTTTGGTGGTGCTGTGGAAATATCTACTCCGCAATTAACAACATATAATGATGTTCCACCGTATGTAAATGGACATCCGCCGGTACTATATGTACGCCTGTTAACAGCACTTGCCGTATGCTGCAAACTATAACCTGTAGTAGTACCTGTTGCTGAACACTGCTCAATTTGAACAACAAGACTCATTGTAGGATTATAAGCATATGGATGGTCTAATGTGAACCCAACCCATGTCTGAGCTGCTCCCTGTATAGTCACTGTGTCTCTTGCATAGACAGTATCCCATGTGCCAGTATAAAGAGAACCGGATGGTAATGCGGTCAGTGCAGTTTGACTGAATAATAACTTGAACTGATGATATTGAGCAGGACCTAATGGATACCCTGTTGATATTCTCACATAATAATGAGTAATATTCCCGGCAGGTGCACCTGAAGGCTGATTAAATTCACCCGGTGCAATGAGAGTTTGAATCATTTTTCCCGCCGCCTGGTTAAACGGAAATGAGTTGTAAGACGTGCCGTTATCATAATTATAGTATCCCGGTGTTTGAGAAAATGCTGTAGCAGCTAAAAGAAAGAACAACAGTAAAAGAACAGTAATGTTTTTCATTTTGGTCTCCCTGAAAATTTATTTAATGAACTACTTACTTTGACGTGATATTATTCTAATAAATTCGATTAAATACAATGATTAAAATTCTAATTTATGATAAAACAGCAGTTTATAACGATAAAATTTTTAAAAGTATAAAAATTGATTTTGCATTACTTAAGATATTTACCTGAAGAGATGAACAATTCTGAAGATGAATCCAATGAAGAGTCTTAATGAAAAAAGCTGCCATGAAACTAATACACGACAGCAATTACTATATAAAATTATTTGTTTATTTTGAGGCAGTTTGCAAAGTCATTTGCTCACTTTCGAGTCGTCTCAACCGCATTGAATCGGTTCTGAAACGTTTACTAAACAAACCTAGAAAATAATTTCTGAATATGTACCACCAGAAGCTGCGTTCTATTAAAGAGCTGTCAATCAGGTGTTCTATCTTTTTATGTTCGGCGGGTGTTTTGCTCCAATGGAGCCCTGCTACTTCGTGGTGTATTGTATGATATCCGTTATTGAACAGCATGAAATTTAAGAAGCCGGTAAAATTTCTTGAGTGGTTATATTCTGACATTTCATTTGCATGAACGTGCTGAACATAGTTAAATATCAATACACTGAAAAGTGATACCTGCTGGGGTATAATAACAAACAAAATAGCTTTCTTCCAATCAATCAAAAGCGCCGCGCCAATCCAGATTACTAATATCAGGTATTGTGAAATATTCAAAAAGAACCTGCTCCTTTTATTTCGGTAGAGGTCTTTTAAATAATCTCTGATTGCTTTCTGCTGGTAGAATCCGCTGATAGTAGGATATGATAAAAGCGTAACAAGATTGTTTTTTTCGCTGAAGCGGTATGTAATAGTATAATCGCCAATCCTGTTATTCATTTTATGGTGATTTTTATTATGCGTCGGAATCCACGCAAACACAGGGAAACCGTAAAATACCGTCAGCCACCAGTCAGTTAATGTGTTCATAATTTTCGATTTCCAGATTTGTACATGATTGTGATTGTGGGTGATAACGGACACCGAAACGGATAAGAACAGGTAAACCGCGTAAATTGCCGGGTTTACTCCTGTAACCTGCCACTGTATAATTAGCAGTACAGATGTTATAATCATATAGATTATAGTCTTAATATCTGCTTTGTATCTAAGCATTTATTTGGATATTAAATTGAAAAAACCGTTTGTTAAATACCAATCCAAAGTTAGAAAGGATAATGTGTTAATTATTAAACCAGATTGGATGACCGTGTTGTTTAAGTAATAAAGAAGACCCATCTTCAAACCAATTTGATAAAACGATATAAGATAATTAATTTTCTTATAACATGATATATAACCGCTTAAAACCTGTATTAATTCCCATAAACCTCTTCAAAAAACAAGCACTTACCTAACCTACGATTTATTAATTTGCTATTATCAAAATTAATATGTAAGTTAATATTGATTGAGAGCAAAAAAGAGTAAAAAATAGCTTTCGGTTAATTGGGTCGAAAAATTCTTATTTGGATTAATAACTTCAGGTTTCTTCGGTTTTAACCACATAAAAGATACTTTCTCCAGAATTCACCGGATTGTCAGTTTAACTCGAAATTTTCTTTAATCGAACTTTTCAAAAATGTATTGCTTGTTCAGGCAGTGCATTAAATATAACGCCCAAGTGGGCAGGAGAACAAAAAATGAACATTTATGTAGGAAATATTCCTAGAGAAACATCTGAAGCAGCTATTCGCGAAGCATTTGAGCAGTACGGTGAAGTTACAAGCGTAAGCTTGATTAAAGACAAATTCACCAATATGCTTAAAGGATTCGGATTTGTTGAAATGCCGAAGAAAGAAGAAGCAGAGAACGCTATTAAGAACCTTGATGGAACGATGTTTGATGGCAGACCGTTGACAGTCAATCCGGCAAAACCAAGAACTGAAAACAGAGATAGAACGAAAAGATATAATTCACGTTACTAACAGATAGTTTAGCAAGGCATTGATAAGCCGGGTTTATCCCCGGCTTTTTTTATTGCTGAAAATAAGCTTTAATGATTTTAAATGGAATGCTGATGTAATCTTATTTGTTATTATATTTCGAGTATGGGTAAAATTGCTGATACGGGAGAATATCACAAATATGGACTGTCGGTCACTCAACAAGAACGATAAATGATTTATTTATATACTGAAATACCATAACATAGAACTTCTCGCCGATATACGAACCTATCCCGGCTCAAAACGTTACCCGCAATTTAACAAAAGCTCACTTGATGTAACACTCGCAGGAAACCGCATTGAATATATCCACATTCTTGAATTAGGCGGAAGAGGTAAACCGTCACCAAACTCAAAAAAAATGCATTGGAATAACGCAGCATTTAGAGCATATACCGATTACATGGAAACAGATTCTTTCCTTAAAGGCATATCACTGCTGAAGACTATATCCGGTGCAAAACGTACAGCAATGATGTGCGCAGAGGCGCTGTGGTGGAAATGCCACAGAAGTTTAATATCAGATTACCTTACCGAAAACGGAATACAGGTAATTCATATCACAGATAAGAATAAAGCGGATATCCATATTTTAAGAAGTCGGGAAGATACAATTCAAAAAGAGCTGTTTGGATAAGTTAGGGCTAGCCTAGAGTTTTAGATAAAAATTTTCCGGTGTGTGATTTTTTGTTTTTTGCTATTTCTTCAGGTGTGCCCGACGCAACTACATAACCGCCTTTATCTCCGCTCTCCGGACCAAGGTCAATTATATAATCAGCGCATTTAATTACTTCAAGATTATGTTCAACCACAATAATAGAATTCCCTTTTGCAAGAAGCTCATCTAAACTCTTCAGCAGCTTTGAAATGTCAAACAAATGCAAACCCGTAGTGGGCTCATCAAAAATAAACAATGTTTTTTCGCCGGGTGACTGGAATGAAAGATGATAGGCCAGTTTTATCCTCTGTGCTTCACCTCCTGAAAGCGTTGTTGCAGATTGTCCCAGTCTAAGGTAGCCCAGTCCTACATCTTCGAGTATTTTCAGCTTCTGTGTTATCTTCGGAAAATCTTTGAAAAATATTATCGAATCACTAATACTCATTGCCAGAACATCAGAAATATCTTTGCCATTATACTTTACTTCAAGTATTTCACTTTTGTATCTCTTGCCTTTGCATGAATCGCACTCCAGGTATATATCAGCCATGAACTGCATCGCAATCTTAATCACACCTGAGCCTTCGCAGGTTTCGCATCTGCCGCCGGGTATATTGAACGAAAAGCTTCCTGCAGAGAACCCTTTGATTTTTGATGAAGGCAGTGAACCGTAAAGCTCACGTATGAGGTCAAAAATCTTCAGATAAGTTACAGGATTTGAACGCGGTGACCTTCCGATTGGAGTCTGGTCAACCAGTTCAACAGCATTTAGCTGCTGCCACCCTTTTAACTCTGTATAAGAGCCGATTTTTTCGTTATATATTCCGTCAATTCTTTTTTTCAGAGCGCCGAAAAGTATATCGCTTATCAGGCTTGATTTACCCGAGCCGCTCACACCTGTAACGCAAACAAACACACCCAGCGGGAAATCGACATCAATCTTCTTAAGATTGTTTTCGTTTGCTCCTTTGACAGAAATAAATCCGTGCTTTCTTTCCCTGCGTTTTTTGGGGTATTCAATTTTCATTTTGCCTGAAAGATATTTACCTGTGAGCGAGCCGTTATCTTTTGCAATTCCTTTTATATCCCCCGAATAAATAATTTCTCCGCCGTATTCCCCTGCTTTGGGACCTATATCCACTATGTAATCGCTTGAGTTTATTAATTCAAGGTCATGCTCAACCACAATTACCGTATTGCCTATATCACGCAGTGATTTTAATATTTTTATTAAACGGTCATTATCTCGCGGATGAAGCCCGATACTCGGTTCATCCAATACATAGATTGAACCGACGAGTGATGAGCCAAGTGATGTAGCAAGATTAATTCTCTGGCTTTCCCCTCCTGAAAGCGTGCTTGTAAGACGGCTTAGCGTTAGATAACCCAGCCCGACCTCATGGAGATATTTTAAGCGGCTGCGGATTTCATCAAGTATTCTTCCTGCAATTTCAACTTCCTGCTGATTGAGCTTAATATCTTTGAAGAAATGATAAAGCTCTTCAATGTTGCTGTTGACAATATCTTCTATTGTTTTATTATGGAACTTCACATAGAGCGCTTCTTTTCTTAAGCGCGAGCCGCCGCAATCAGAACATCTTGTATATGCCCTGTAACGGCTGAGCAGTACACGGTAATGAATTTTATAAGCCGCTTCTCGCTCAACCATTTTGAAAAACTTATTTACGCCTATGTAATCACCTGCCCCGTTATAAACTTTATTAACTTCTTCTTTGGTTAGCTCTCTGAACGGTTCATGAATTCTTATGTTATGCGCTTTCGATGCTGCTATTAAATCACTCAAGTGCCTGCTGTGTTTAGGAGTTGAAAACGGGTGAATAGCATTCTGGAAAATGGATTTATTTTTATCGGGTACAATTAAATCGGGGTCAAGGTCGATTGTTTCACCGAAGCCCTGGCATTTGGGACATGCGCCTATCGGGTTATTAAAAGAAAACAGAAGCGGCTCGGGCACTTCAAAGCGGATTCCGTCCAGTTCAAGGTGAAGATTATAATTGTATTCCTTATAATTTTCTTTTTCATCATCACCGGAATCATCAATCAGCACAGATAAATAACCGTCGCCTTCGGCATAAGCCTGTTCAAGCGAATCGGTAATTCTCTGCCTAAGCTCTTCGTCTTCTTTTTTAAATACGAGTCTATCGACAATAACCTTAGCATCGGTGAGCTTAAAATCTTTATGCTCCGGTTTCTGATTAAGGTCAATTAATTCATTTCCCAGAAACAACCGGAAAAATCCTTTTTGCTTGAGGTTTTCAAGTTCCTGTTTTGCGGATTTTGCTTCATGTATATGAATCGGGAAAGTTATATAAATCTTTATTTTGGATTTCGGCGCAGCTTTATACGCGTACAGGAAGTTCAGTATCTCCTCAATTGTATCACGCTTAACTTCTTTACCTGAAACAGGACTGAATGTTCTGCCCGCTCTTGCAAAAAGCAGTCTTAGGTAATCATAAATTTCGGTTGAAGTGCCGACGGTACTGCGGGGATTGCGCGCTGGCGATTTGATTTCAATTGCCATCGAAGGCGCGAGTCCCGTGATGGAATCAACATCGGGCTTGTTAATACGTTCCAGAAACTGCCGCGCGTATGATGAAAGGCTTTCTATATAGCGCCTCTGCCCTTCGGCATAAATTGTATCGAAAACCAGCGAAGTCTTGCCCGAACCGCTTAAGCCTGTAACAACTATAAGCTTATTATGCGGTATTTCAACGTCGATATTCTTTAAGTTGTTGACACGAGCGCCTTTAATTACGATTGACTCGTGGTCTTTGCTTACCTTATTTACCGGTGATTTAGTTTTTTTGAGTTTTTTGCATTTTAATATAATACCGAACATAAAAGATGAGGAAAATTCTGATTAAATGAAATGGAAAAAGTGGTCTTTTGAGATGGAGACACCATGTCATTCCCGCCCCTGCAGCTCAACTTGCCGAGACGCGACAGGCAGGTTGTAGAACTAATCTGTATTATATTGCACATTTTATTTTTCCGCAAAAACTTCATTACTTCAAGTAACGGCAAGCCTGCCTGTCTACGCCAGGTAGACCTGTCAGTGCCAGGCAGGCCTGCTGCAGGCAGGTAAAAAAACTGGCCCTTATGTGCAGTTTTTCTAAAAGATTAACCACAGAGAAGCAGAAACGCAAGGTTCAACACTTAAACACTTCGCACTCGAGACACTCAACTGACTCTGCACTCCTACCCCCCCCCCCATAACTTAAAGTTATAACAAGTTATCAAAGTGCCCTCTAATCGCAATATTTTTTAAACAAGTTATCAAACTGCCCTTAAATTGCCTGCCTGCTGCAGGCAGGCGGTTTTTGCTTTCCGCGCTTTATATCAAAGAACATACTATACAAATATATACTAACATGTCAGCGAAATCAATACAGTATGTCCGGTATTTGCAAAAATATGAGTTATTCCACCAAAAGGGACAAATTTTATCGTGCCAATTACAGGATTATTATATTATATTGGTCGTAATTAACAACATCGTCTCATGAATACAATAAAAGACCGACTTTCAACTCTAATTTTTTATCTCTCCATTCTTTTTTTCATCATCGGCTTTAACTTTAGTGATACACCTACAGGCGGCTGGATGCAGCAGTTTATGCCGGACCTGCATGGGGCACAAATTAAGGATATAACATTTACCGATAGCCTGACAGGTTATGCTGTAACAGGACTTGATTCGTTTAACACTGCACGCATACTTAAAACTACAAACGGGGGCGATAACTGGTTTAACAGTTTAACAGATAGCACGGGTTTTACTAAGGTTATATTTTTAAATAATGATACAGGTTTTACAGGGAGATTGGCTAACCCTCCAAATTATGACAGAATAATTAAGACTACAAACGGGGGAATAAACTGGTTTACTTTAAACACTCCAACGGATATTAATCCAATTGATATGAGCGTGATAAGTAAAGACAGTATATGGATAGCAGATGATATAACGCTTGTTGGCGGTATATACAGAACAATAAATGGAGGAGCGAGTTGGATAAAGCAATATGGAGGATTGGGTAGTAATCCTTTTAAGATATATATGTTTAACGGTAGAATAGGCTTTATGGCAAACAATGCCTCTTTATACAAAACGACCAACAGCGGAGAAAACTGGTTTTCCATTTCGGGGGGAGGATTTAGCGATATTTATTTCATTGACAGCCTGACAGGTTGGAAAACAAACGCAGGTAATATTCAGAAGACAACTGACGGAGGATTAAACTGGGCAATACAGACCTTGCCAAGTGGTGGAAATATTACTTGGGGTATGCTGAATTTTTCAGTATTGAATAGAGATACAATATGGGGGTCAGGAGGGTTTGTATCATACGGTGGGGATAAATTTAGCGGAATATTGTATAGAACTACGAACGGAGGTAATAAATGGCTATATCAAATACCGGATACAAGTTTTGATATAACTGGATTTTACGGAGTTCAATTTTTACATAAAAACATAGGCTGGGGATTCGGCCAAAAAAGACTTCCGAACAGCCAGGTAATTACGTATGGCAACATCCACACAACTAATGGTGGAGACACTACATTTTATACAGACATACAAGAAATCAGCAGTAAGATACCGGAACAATTTAAACTATATCAAAACTATCCAAATCCGTTTAACCCGAGAACTATAATCAAATATCAAATAGTAAATAGTAAAGAACAAATATCAAATGTAAAGTTGGCTGTATATGATATTCAGGGAAGAGAAATTGTAACATTGGTGAATGAAAAACAAGATTATGGTAACTATCAGGTAGATTTTTCGGGTAATGGACTATCCAGTGGAGTTTACTTTTATAAAATAATAATTACATCAGGGAAGGAGGTGTTTAGAGATACAAGAAAGATGGTTTTAATTAAGTAGTATCATTTTCTTTTCTGAGACCACCTGCGCACCCGTAATTTTTTGCCCGCCTTGCAGGAAAAGGGAAATGATATTCATCAAAGATAAATGCTTAAACACACGTTCTTATTTTTTAAAATTAACAATATTTAATGACGTTTGGCATTTTACAGTTTTTATTCTTACCAAACCGAAAAAATTTTATCTATAAAGACAATGAAAAAGAAAATTTTATTTCTATCTTTTGTTGTTATTACGTGTCTCCTTATATCCAATTTCATTAACTTCACAATACCTGCAAATTCTGTTCTTTTAACTCAGCCTAATAGTGGAGACAGATTTTTGGTGGGCTGTATAAATTCATCATATAAAATGAATAATGACTACGATGCACTCGGAAGTAACTTTTAACCCCATTAATAATTATAGACCTGAGCATAATATTAAATCTGCCCAGGTCTTGCCAAATATTTTCGCCAATCCCTCTAAAAATCACAAATTTACATCAAAAAATCGCTTTAAGTCTTGATTCTATTGCTATAATAGAATATATTTGTTAATTGTAAAAGTTTATATAAGTTAATAATTATCCTATTTAATGGCGAATAAAGCACTAAAAAACTACGAAACTATTTTCATTCTGGATTCTGTTGCAGATGAAGACAAAATCGAATCGCAGATTCAGAAATATGTTGCATTTTTGACAAAGAACGGCTCGGAAATAGTTAATATCGACAGATGGGGAAGAAGAAAATTTACATACCCCATAAAGAAAAAGCACACGGGCTATTACGTTTCTATCGAGTTCTCATCCAATACCGAAATTACTGCAAAGCTCGAAAGGACATATCACCTTGACGAAAGTGTGCTGCGTTACCTGACAGTATGCTACGATAAGAAAACGCTGGCTGAGAGAAAGACATACTTTGATAAGAAACAGCAGGAAATTGCATACCGGGCACAGGAAACTGCCGAAGAATCAGCCGACCAGCATGAAGAAGAACCCTCGGTGGAACAGCCGCAGGAAGAAAATAAAGTTTGATTTTGATATTTAAATAATTAAATTAAAGAAAACGAACGGAGGAAAAAAATGGCTGATTTAAAGATGCCCGAATTAAACTCGGTAATTATAGCCGGTAACCTTACTAAGGACCCTATATTCAGGCAGACAACCAACGGAACACCCGTTGTAAATTTTTCTATTGCCTCAAACAGAAGGTACCGCGACAGCAAAGATGAATGGCAGGAAGACGTGTGCTATGTAGGTATAGTTGCATGGAACAAGCTTGCCGAAAGCTGCCGTGATAAGCTTAAAAAAGGCAATGCTGTGCTTGTTGAAGGCGAGCTTCAAAGCAGAACTTTTAAGACTGAAAAAGGCGATAGCAAGACGATTGTCGAAATCAAGGCACGGAGAATTCAATTTTTGAATAAGAGGATAGGCGCTTCAGAAGAACACGTAAGTGAAGAACATGAAGATGCTCCCACAACTTTTGAAGATGATACATTCGAAAAACACCTTTCTCCCGAGGATACTGCTCTTCTGGAAGGTGATACAAAATAATATATCAACAGTTTTAATTAAAAATTCTTAAACTAATTAAAGTAGAACGCGCTGCTGAAGCTGCGTTCTACTTTTTATTTTAACAAGATGAAAGTAATACTAAAACAGGATAATGATAAGCTCGGAAAGACCGGCGATACAATAACCGTAAAAGACGGTTACGCGCTGAACTTCCTCATCCCGAACAACATTGCTATGAGAGCTACAACAGGCAACCTTAAGGTGCTTGATGAAATTAAAAATCAAAGGGAAAACAAGCTTAAAAAAGAAATTGCAGAAGCCGAAAAGATTTCTGCAGAGCTCGGGAAAATCACTCTCGAGATAAAAGCAAACGCCGGTGAAGACGAAAAGATTTTCGGTTCTATTACAGCGCAAATTATCTCTGAAGCTCTTGCTGAAAAGGGCTATAACATAGATAAAAAAAACATTGAGCTTGAAGAGCCGATTAAGAAACTCGGAATCTTTACCGTTGAAGTTAAGTTACATAATAATGTCAAAACGTCTATAAAAGTCTGGGTCGTAAAAGACCAGGCTTAATAATGAAGGAGTCTTCCTAAGATGGAAAAAACTGCTAAGGTTCTCGAAAGTTCTATTATAAGATTTGCCGGAGATTCCGGTGACGGTATGCAGCTTACGGGAACTCAGTTCACACAAACTGCTGCTGCGTTAGGAAATGATTTGAGCACTCTGCCGGATTTTCCGGCTGAAATAAGGGCTCCCGCCGGAACACTGTTCGGAGTCAGCGGATTCCAGATTCAGTTTTCAAGCCACGATATACATTCTCCCGGCGATGAACCCGACGTACTTGTAGCAATGAATCCCGCCGCGCTTAAGGTCAATCTTAAAGACCTTAAAAAAGGCGGAATGATAATAGCGAACATCGATTCGTTCAATAAGAAAAATCTCGAACTCGCCGGATACGAAAATAACCCGCTCGAAGACGATTCGCTTAAAGGTTATCATGTGTTTGAGCTTCCGATAACCAAATCCACATCAATTGCTCTCCAGGACAGCGGTCTTAACATGAAAGAAATTACACGGTGCAAAAATTTCTATGCGCTCGGTATGATGTACTGGATGTATAACCGCTCGATGGACCAGACAATTAACTGGATAAAATCGAAGTTCAAAAGCCAGCCGAAAATTATGGAGGCTAACATCACTGCCCTTAAAGCCGGTTACAACTTCGGAGAAACTACAGAAATCTTTACAACAAGATACGAAGTTAAACCTGCTAATCTTGAAGGCGGAACTTACAGAAACATAAACGGTAACGAAGCCGCTGCATTGGGTATGATTGCAGCTTCTATTAAAAGCGGGCTGCCGCTGTTCCTCGGCTCATATCCTATTACACCCGCAAGTGAAATACTGCACGAGCTTTCGAAATATAAAAATTATAACGTAAAAACATTCCAGGCTGAAGATGAAATTGCAGGTATCTGTACCGCAATCGGCGCGTCATTCGGCGGCGGACTTGCTTTAACTACTACAAGCGGTCCCGGTCTTGCACTTAAAACTGAAGCTGTTGGACTTGCCGTTATGGTTGAGCTTCCTATAGTCATTGCCGATATACAGCGCGGAGGACCCAGTACCGGACTTCCTACAAAGACCGAGCAGGCAGACCTGCTTCAGGCTTACTACGGCAGAAACGGCGAAGCCCCGGTTCCGATTGTTGCAGCCTCAACCCCGGCTGACTGCTTCTATATGATTTACGAAGCCGCAAGGATTGCCCTCAAGTATATGACACCGGTTATATTCCTTTCAGACGGTTACCTTGCATTCGGCGCAGAACCGTGGAAGATACCCCATGCAAGTGAATTAAAACCTATTGACGTAAAATACAGAACAGACCCTGAAGGATTTATGCCTTACTTAAGAGATGAAAATCTTGCAAGACCGTGGGCTATTCCCGGAACACCGGGACTCGAACACAGAATCGGCGGTCTTGAAAAAGAGAACATCACCGGAAACGTAAGCTACAATCCCGAAAATCATGAACTGATGATTAAGCTGAGAGCGCAGAAAGTTAAGAACATAGAAAACGATATTCCTGATGTCGAAGTTGAAGGACCCGAAGATGGAGACCTTCTTGTAATCGGCTGGGGCAGCACGTACGGCGCAATCACCGCCGCAATGGAAAACCTCAACGCTAAAGGTTACAAGTTCTCCAGAATTCATCTGAAGTATCTTAACCCCTTCCCAAAGAACCTCGGCGAAGTGCTGAAGCGTTTTAAGAACGTAATGACGATTGAAATAAATCTCGGGCAGCTTGCAAAACTTCTCAGGTCTGAATATCTTATTGATGTTCAGGTTCTGAGCAAAGTTAAAGGCTTGCCTTTCAAAGCATTTGAAATAGAAAATAAAGTAATAGAAATTTTAACCAATAATAAATAATCATGGCTGAAACTACTCAAACAACTGAACTTAAAACAGCTTTAACCGCTAAAGATTTTTCTTCCGACCAGGATGTCAGATGGTGTCCCGGCTGCGGAGATTATTCTATTTTAGCGCAGGTGCAAAGAGTAATGCCTTCACTTGGTATTGCCCGTGAAAACATCGTATTCATTGCCGGTATCGGCTGTTCAAGCCGCTTCCCGTATTACATGAACACTTACGGTTTCCACAGCATACACGGCAGAGCTACTGTAATTGCTTCCGGGCTCAAAGTTGCGCGTCCCGAGCTTTCTGTTTGGGTTGCAACAGGTGACGGTGACTGCCTCAGCATTGGAGGCAATCATATCATCCATCTGCTCAGAAGGAACATCGACCTTAACGTTATGATGTTTAACAACAGAATCTACGGATTAACAAAAGGGCAGTATTCCCCTACCTCCGAGCACGGAAAGATTACAAAATCTTCACCGTTTGGCGTGGTTGACCATCCGTTTAATCCTGTATCATTGGCCCTTGGCGCAAACGGTACTTTTGTTTGCCGCACAATAGACAGAGAAGCAAAGCATATGCAGGAAATGCTGCTCAGGGCAGCAAAACATCACGGCACTTCATTTATTGAAGTTTACCAGAACTGCAACATATTCAATGACGGCGCATTTGAAACACTTACCGATAAACAAACTAAATCTGATACAGTGCTGGTTCTGGAACACGGAAAGCCGATGGTCTTCGGAAAGGAAAGCGATAAAGGAATTAAGCTCGACGGGTTTAAGCCAACAGTCGTTTCACTCAAAGACGGCAAGTATTCGGTTAATGATTTGCTTGTGCACGATGAGAAATCACGAGAGCTGGCATTCATACTTTCCGAGCTGACCGAAACACCCGATTACCCGACCCCAATAGGCGTATTCATAGATATTGAAAGAACAACTTATGAAAATGAAACCGAAGAGCAAATTAAAAATGCGATAAGCAAAATTAGGTGAGGGTGATTTGGAAAAATTACTTTTCTCGGGCAATACATGGAAAATTAATTAAAGAAGAAAATTATGACATCAAAGGCGGTTCTCTGAGCCGCCTTTTTTATTTTAACTCCGTATGGATTTAAGCTTACCTCTCAGGAAGACCCTGTCGGCAATGAAATAAAACACCGCTATAAGAATTAAACCTATAATTATGCTGACGCTCTGGGGTGAAAGTGAAAGCCCAAACAATCCAAGCAGTTTCATAAAAAACGCCTGAATATAGGAAGGTATATTCTGCAAAAAGTTATTTGAAGTTTCAACAGTAGGTTCAATAGAAACTCCCGTTGATTTTACTGTTGAGCTTAACTGCGATTTGGCAAGATAGCCCATTATTACAGTAAACACAACCATAAGCGTGCTGAAAATACCAATAATGTATTTAGCAAGACGGTCATGTTTTTCCTCGGCGGCAAAATATTTATATTCCAAACCGGCTCGTTTCATAACGAACTGTGTAAAGCCGGATGAAGTATTTTCAAGCTTAGCCTGCCTCAGCTTGCTTTCTATAAAATCGTCTATTTTTCTTTCCTTAATACTCATTTTATTTAATAAATGAAAAATATTTTGCTCTTAGATAAATTCTGCTATTTCTTCAATCGGGAACTTACTCATCATAATATCCTTTAGTTTTTCTTTTGCCCTGAAAATACGGTTCTTCACCGTCCCCAATGGAAGCTTCAGCGTCTCCGAAATCTCTTCGTGCGAGAGGTCATTTAGAAAGAACAGGGTTAATATCACCGAATATTTTTCCGGAATTTCTTCAAGGAACCTGTTTATGAAAGATTGCACTTCGTTATCCAATGCTTTCTTATCTGTCCTGTATCCGCTTCCGTTGTCATATTTTACTTCATCTATTTTCATTTCATAGTTAGAAATATCACCTTTGCCTTTTTCGTCATCATCTCCTCCGGCAGTATCATCAATTCTTAGTAAATTATAAGTTCGTGATTTTAGTTTCTTATAATTATCAAGTGCGGTGTTATATACAATCCTGTAAAAGTAAGTTGAAAACTTTGCTCTTTCTTCAAACTGGTTTTCTATAATTGCCCTGAATGTTTTAATGAATGCTTCCTGAAGTGAATCTTCAGCATCTTCTTTATTCTTCAGAATCCTTATTGAAAGCGTCAACCCTTTATCTTTATATTTTTCAACAATCTGCTCAAAGGAATTTATATCACCGCTTTTGATTCGCTTGATTATATTTAGTTCAAGGTCATACATGCAGGATTCTGCTTTTTCTTTGGGCACCGCTATCCTATTTTGGCTAAATATAAACAAAAATTTTAAGACTTAAATTGTATTTGAGCGCTTTTATTTTGTGCCGCTCAGCGATACTTTTCCGTTTACAATATCTATTTTTATTTCTGAATTGGAATCCCCGATTTTCCCTTTAAATGAATTTTTTTCGGATACTGCAGCAGCAAAATCAAGGTTATCCTGAGTTATTTTCCCGTTAACGGTTTCGATTTTAAAATTGCCGGTAAAATTCTTACCAAGGTCAAAACTTACTCCGCCGTTCACAATATTCACAGTCAGACCTTTGGAGGAATCCATGTACCCTCTCAGCTTACCGTTGGTAATATCAAATTTATCATCACCGGATATTTTATCAATATCTACGTTACCATTGATTACTGAAACATCAAGGTCATTTACCAAATCATTTAGTTCAACATTACCGTTGGTGTTATCAATAGTAAATTTCACTCCTGGCGGAAGGGTTATTGTGTAGTTTATCTTTGTCCCGCCGTCAATATCAAACTTAAAGAATCCTTTTTCTTTTTCAATTTCACTTGATATATGTACTGCATCGGAGCTTGAATCTATTTCAACGCTGGCTTCGGTAAACGGCTTTTCAAGGTCGCGTTTCTTAACTTTTGCAATCTTCTCAGCTTTGACTATTAAACCTGCAGTGCTGTCACCTTTATAAACTTTAATAGTACCGGAAACGTTATCAAGCGTAACTTTGGTTTTACCGGTTAAATCGATTTTATATTCCGAAGTCTCTCGCTTTTCATATCTTCTAAGCGAACAGTTAACCGAGCTAAGAGTAAATAATGCTGCCAGAATAAAAAAAAGTAGGCGTTTCATTTTCATTTTATATTTCCTCCCTACTCGGTTTTATTTTGCGTATCCTGCGCGATGCTGCCTGAAGAGGAACCGTTAGTTTTAGATTTCACAATCAGGTAATATGTAATGAAACCGGCGCCTCCGAAGAAAAGAAGTAAAGCAGGTGTTATTTCATCACTGATATCCATGGTGTATTCCAGAATATTTGAGATGATAAATCCTACACCGAGGAAGAGAAACAGCAGTCCCCATTTAAGTGTAGAATAAGGATTTCTCGGTTTTTTATCGGCATCCTTGAAGTATTCTCTTACTTCCTCAGGTGTTAAGCCGCGTTCGATTAATTTCATTCTCTCGCGGTGTTTGCTGTTAATTGCCCAGAATATTATAATTCCTGGTATCCCGAATGTGAATATTATTGCAATTACGGGTATGAAAGCTTCTGCAAAGTCATGCATTTTATAATTCTCCTTTCGTTTCCTGAATTCTGTTCAGGTGGTTATTAGAGTAATTCTGATTTTATTAACTACTTGTTTTGACTATAACGCGTTATAAAAGGTTTCAAAAATTTTGATGTGGATTTTACGAATTTTGCCTGATTTTGAGGTTTTTAAAACATTTCTTTTTTTGTCATCCCTGCTTAAGCAGGAATCCGATTCAAGAATTATTAAGAATGTTGTTGGGGATTTAAACTTACGGAAATAAACTAATAAAAAAGGCTGAACTCATGTCCAGCCCTTACTCAAAGTTATGCGCACTCTAAACGTTTAATGCAATCTTCTATTTTACCATTTCCGCGTATTCTTCAATTGTTCCGCATGAGCACATGAAGTTCCTGTCACCATAAGCATTATCTATTCTTCCCACACCCGGCCAGAATTTGTATTCCTTCACAACAGGAATCGGGTAAGCAGCTTTTTCGCGCGAATATGGATGTTTCCATTCATCAGCAGCAATATGCATTGCAGTATGAGGTGCGTTCTTCAGAACATTATCCTGCGCATCTGCAATTCCGTCTTCAATCTCTTTTATTTCGTTTCTGATTGCAATCATTGCATCACAGAACCTGTCAAGCTCAAATTTGGATTCGCTTTCGGTCGGTTCAACCATAAATGTACCGTGCACGGGGAACGAAACAGTCGGAGCGTGGAAACTGTAATCCATAAGACGCTTTGCAATATCTTCGACCTCGATACCGGAGGTTTTCTTAAATTGCCTCATATCAAATATTAATTCGTGAGCATTTCTTCCTTTAGAGCCGCTGTAAAGTACTGGATAATATTTTTCTAATTTTGCTTTAAGATAATTTGCATTTAGAATTGCAATTTTAGATGCATAAGTCAATCCCTCGCCTCCCATAAGCAGAATGTACGCATAAGAAATAGCAAGTATGCTTGCGCTTCCCCATGGGGCTGCTGAAACTGCGTGAATATGCTTTTCACCGCCGACTTTCACAACCGGGTGACCGGGTAAAAACGGGGCAAGGTGTTTTGCAACTGCAATAGGTCCCATTCCCGGTCCGCCGCCGCCGTGCGGTATTGCAAATGTTTTGTGAAGATTAATATGGCAAACATCAGCGCCTATTTTACCGGGACTGGTAAGTCCTACCTGCGCATTCAGATTAGCCCCATCCATATATACCTGTCCGCCGTATGAGTGTATTACTCCGCACATCTCCATAATTTCATTTTCAAACACGCCGTGTGTTGAAGGATATGTAACCATCAGTGCAGCAAGGTTATCTTTGTATTTTTCGGCGTTCAGCTTCAAATCATTAATATCTATATCACCGTTATGATTTGCATTTTACCACAACTACCTTCATTCCAGCCATTACTGCGCTTGCAGGATTTGTTCCGTGAGCGGATTCCGGTATCAATACAACATTTCTGTGTGTATCTCCGCGTGAAATATGGTATTCACGGATAACCATGAGTCCCGTAAATTCACCCTGCGCACCTGAGTTCGGCTGAAGAGAAACCGCCGGCAAATCGGTTATTATTTCTAATTGTTTTTCAAGCTCTCTAAATATTTCATGGTAACCTTCCGTCTGGTTTGCAGGAGCAAACGGATGTATAAATCCGAATTCAGGCCATGTAATAGGCATCATTTCCGATGCAGCATTGAGCTTCATAGTACATGAGCCGAGCGGAATCATAGAGCCTGTTAAAGAAAGGTCTTTCTTTTCAAGCCTGTATATATAGCGCATCATTTCCATTTCAGAATGATACTTGTGGAACACAGGATGCTGCATATATTTAGATTTCCTAAGCATTTGTTCGGGCAACCCGCTTATAGTTCCGTTGGAATTATAATCAATCGTTAATGCAGAAATATCTTTATTTATATGTCCTGCAAATATTGAAAGTATGGTTTTTATATCATCTAGATTCGCAGATTCGTCAACGGAAATTCCAATATACTTATTGCCGAAATACCTGAGGTTAATTCTTGCCGCTTCGAAGTTTTCTTTTAACTCAGTAAGTTTACCGTTAGCCTCACCAAGGTCTATTTTCAAAGTATCAAAATACTGTTTATTTAGCTGTTTAAAGCCAAGCTGTTTCAATCCTTTATCAAGGTATTGCGTAAGATTGTGAATACGCGATGAAATTTGCTTTACTCCGTCCGGTCCGTGATAAACTCCGTACATTCCAGCCATAATTGCAAGCAGAACCTGCGCTGTGCAGATATTGCTTGTAGCTTTTTCACGCCTGATATGCTGTTCACGCGTTTGCAGAGCCATACGGTAAGCTTTATTGCCGTTGGAATCAATCGAAGACCCTATTATTCTACCTGGAATTAGCCGTCTGAAATCATCTTTACACGCAAAATATCCTGCATGCGGTCCGCCGAATCCCATAGGTACCCCAAATCTTTGAGTGGAACCTACGGCAACGTCAGCCCCAAACTCTCCCGGCGGAACAAGAATTGCAAGGCTCATTATATCGGCTGCAACCGAAGTGAATATTCCCCTTGTATGAGCTTTATCGAATAATTCTTTATAATCATATATTTCACCGTCACATGATGGATATTGAACCAGTATCCCAAACAGGTCATCGGTAAGCTCAAGCGTGCTGTGATTACCAACCACGACTTCAATTCCCTGCGGTACTGCGCGTGACATTATTACATCAATAGTTTGCGGAAAGCACTGTTCAGATACAAAAAATTTATTTGAATTTTTCCTATCTGCTTTTCTCGCCGCATGGAACATCAGCATAGCCTCTGCTGCGCCGGTACCTTCATCAAGGAGAGATGCATTTGCTATAGGCAGTCCTGTGAGGTCAATCACAACAGTCTGGTAATTAATCAATGCTTCCAGCCTGCCCTGCGATATTTCCGCCTGATAGGGTGTGTATTGCGTATACCAGCCCGGGTTTTCAAGTATGTTTCTGAGGATTACACTGGGTGTAACTGTGCCGTAATAGCCAAGCCCGATGTATGATTTCTGAATTTTATTTTTTTTAGCAAGACTTCCGAGATACTGTATTAAGCGGTACTCGGTCATCGGTTCGTCGAGCGCTAATTTATCTTTCAATCTGATTTTCCCGGGCACAGTTTCATCAATGAGCTTATCGAGAGAACTAATGCCTATTACTTTAAGCATTTCCTTTACGTCATTCTCGTCCGGCCCAATATGCCTGTTAACGAATTTTTCTGTATTATCTAGGTTAGTCATATTTATTTTTGGGTTATAAATGTGAAATCCTGAATCCCCTTCAGGGGATGAAGGATCTATTTATCTTTAAAAAGCAAATCCAATTTATTTTCAAACAGTTTATTCTTTACTGCTAAATCATCCCAGTCTGGGTTAACCGATTCAATCAATCTTATTTTTTTCTTTCTTAGCCATCCTTTAATCTCCTTTTCTCTTTTTTGCGCATCGTTCAATCCATTTGCATTTTCATAATAAACAAGTTTTGAAACATTATATGCACTGGTAAAGCCTTCGTTCACTTTGTTTTTATGCTCAGTAATTCTTCTTTGAAGGTTATTTGTATAGCCTGTATAAAGAACTTTATTACTTCGGTTAGTCAAGATATAAACATAATAACTGTTAATTCTTGATTTCATCTTTTAAAATACGAACTTTTGCGGATGAAGAGTCTATCATGAGATTCTTCGTCCCGCTGAAGCGGGACTCAGAATTCATAATACACAAATTTATCTTTCCTTTTTCTTTTTCTTCAGCCCCATTCGTTCTATAACATCAAGGTTTTTCAGGGCGTTGGAAGCGGCTTCCTGCTCTGCCTGCTTTTTGGTTCTTCCCTTGCCGATACCGAGAGCCCTTTCGTTGATAGATACTTCAACAGTAAAGAGTTTGTTGTGTTCGGGACCTTCCTGGTCAATAACCCTGTAATCAGGCACATAATCGGTATTAGCCTGGCAGTATTCAAGAAGCTTGCTTTTGAAGTTCTCATCGAACTGGTTAAGCCATTTTACGTCGAGTTTCTTGAAAATCTGGTTATTAAGAAAATCCTTAGCTGCTTCATATCCCCTGTCTATAAATATTGCGCCAATCAGAGATTCGTATGCATCAGATAGTATTGTATCGTACCCGTCATCAATTGATTTGAGTGCGGTAGGAGCAGCGAGGAGATATTTTTGGAGGTCGATTTCCTTTGCCCTCTCGGCAAGAAAACGCTGGTTAACAAGCACCGAACGGAACTTGGTAAGGTCACCTTCTTCGGACATGGGAAAATTCTTAAAAAGATATTCGGCAACCACAGAATCAAGTATAGCATCACCGAGATACTCAAGGCGTTCATTAGACGTCAGCCTTAAACCGTTTACATTCTTTGATTTGAGGAAAGACCTGTGAGTAAGAGCATTAATAAAAATTCTTTTATTAATAATTTCATAGTCAATGTTCTCCTGGAAGTCTTTGAAGTCAATTGAGGCTATTGCGGATAAAACATCATCTTCTTCTTTTTGCCTGCGCCTGAGACGAGGAACCAATTTCCTCAGAGTTTTGAGAATACCGAACATAAGAAATTATTATTCTTCGAACTTTTTGAAAATAATCGCCGTATTGTGCCCGCCGAATCCCGAGTTATCAGAAAGAACAGTTTTTACTTCTTTCTTAATCGCTTTGTTTGGAACGTAATATAAATCACAATCGGGGTCAGGTGTTTCATAATTAATAGTAGGCGGTATAATTCCGTTAACAATTGTAAGTACCGATACAATAGCTTCAATTGCACCGGCTGCACCAAGTAAATGCCCAATCTCAGATTTAATAGAATGCACGGGAATTTCCTTAGCTCTATCGCCGAATACTGTTTTTATTGCAGCGCTTTCATTCCTGTCATTTGGCGGTGTTGATGTTCCGTGAGCATTTATAACATCAATATCGCCGGGTTTCATAATTGCATCGTCCAGAGCAATCCGCATAGCATTAACAACACCCTCTCCGCCCGGAGCCGGGTCTGTAATATGATGGGCATCTGCTGTTAAACCAATCCCTACTATTTCTGCATAAATTCTTGCGCCTCGTGATTTGGCTTGTTCAAGTTCTTCGAGCACAAGTGCCGCGCCCCCTTCACCCATGACAAAACCATCACGGTTTTTATCAAACGGTCTTGATGCTTTTTCGGGGGCATCGTTTCGAGTTGAAAGAGCTTTCATTGCATTAAAGCCGCCTACACCCATAGGACAAATAACAGCTTCGGAACCGCCTGTAACCATAATGTCTGCATTTCCTCTTTGAATCAGCATTACAGAATCTATGATTGAATGAGCCGAAGTTGCACATGCTGAAATTGTAGCATAATTAGGTCCCTTCAATCCGTATTTCATTGATATGCGCCCCGCAGCAATATCGGCAATAAGCATTGGTATAAAGAACGGACTAATTCTGTCGGGGTCACCGTTTTTATCGTACAGCTTTCTTTGTTCTTTATCATAAGTCCACATACCTCCTATGCCTGAACCAAATACAACACCTGCCTTTGTAGGCTCTATTTTGGAGAGGTCAATACCTGAATTTTTGATTGCCAGTTCGGAAGCAGCAAGTGCAAACTGAGTAAAAGGGTCTACTCTCTGCACGAGCTTTCTATCCATAAAGTTTAACGGGTCAAATCCTTTTACTTCACAGGCAAATTTTGTATCGTAGTGGGTTGTATCAAAGTAGGTAATTGGAGCTGCGCCGCTTTTACCGGCAATCAGGTTATTCCAAAAATCTTCTGTATTGTTCCCAATAGGAGATACTGCACCTATGCCGGTAACAACTACTCGTCTTTTCATTAATTTAGATATTACTTGAAATTAAGATGCCTTGGATTTTACGTAGTTAATAGCGTCTCCTACAGTAGCAATCTTTTCCTGGTCTTCATCCGGAATCTGGATGTTGAATCTGTTCTCAAATTCCATTATCAGCTCAACTGTATCGAGTGAATCCGCGCCTAAATCGTTAATAAAGGAAGCTTCGTTGGTTACCTTAGATGCTTCTACGCCTAATTTTTCTACTATTGCTTCTTTTATTTGGGTTTCGATGTCAACATCTGACATATAAATTATCCTCCTTAATAAGGTTTTTTAGATATGATTTGATTACAAATTTACTAATTTAATACCATTTTTGAAAGTGCCTAAAAAACTCTCTTTTTTGGGCAAGAACATAAGAAACTTAATATAAGAATAAATCATTAAGAGTTATATTATTTGAATATTTATTGCAAAATATGAAATTTTTGATAATTTTACTTATTATTTCGTTAACTATCGTATGTAATGGTATGTCTCAATCAAAATATGCAGTTACTTTATACCCTGCTCCGGTTCTGAACTCCCCTGACTTCGAATCCGTATTCGGCGGTCTTGACGGGAAAACTCTGAAGACAGATAGCGAAGGTTTAATCCGTGATATTGAATACATTGCCTTTAAAGGAACTGTATTTCAAATAATTGACGAAACTGATAAAGATAATCATAAAATTTTGCACGTTAAAACCAATGATTACAATTACGGTAATGAATTATATATAGACAGCCGATTCGTTAAAATTCAGGATACGAAACCCGACGAAAAAGAAAAGAAGCTTCCTCCTAAAAAAGAAATTTATTCGTTTCTCGATAAAGCAGTCGGTTCAAAATATATATGGGGCGGAAACTGTATAGCAGGAATCAGCAAGATGCTTGACTACTATAAACCGTCCGGAAATATTGATGATGAAACTCTGACAAAGTGGGAACTCAAAGGATGTGACTGTTCCGGTCTTATGTATGAAGCAACCAACGGATACACCGAGCGCAACACAAGCAAATTAATTTACGAAGGTGAGCCTGTCCTGATTGAAGGAATGACTGCCGAAGAAATTGCAAACATACTAAAACCGCTGGATATGATTGTCTGGGTTGGTCATGTAATTTATGTTTACGATAAAATCACAGCAATCCAAAGCGCGCTCTCTAAAGGCGGTGTGGTCAAAACAGATTTGATCGAAACACTAAAACATCTTATGGAAAAACGAACCCCTGTTAACAATTACGATGACGGAACCGATGAGAGATTTGTTGTGAGAAGATGGTATAATGGCAATTAAACGTAACGATATCAATTGTAATCCTATTTATACCATTATATAACCCTCTACGGGGTTACGTTTTTAACATTTTAATCTCTACTAATATAAAGCTCCTACGGAGCTAGTATATCCTGTTTAATACCCAATCATCGAATCATTAATGTCATCATTGAAACCATTCTCAGCATTGTATATTATTGTTCATATGTAGTCCCGTGGGGACTGTATATTAGTAGAAATACATCCTCACATTATATGACCCCATAGGGGTCTTATAATTCAAAATAAATATTTTTCCTCAAACTCAATACCAAATTTTTTCAACAATATTTTATATTCTTCCTCAAAAGTCATTTTCTTGTGGTGTATTTCCTGATTTAAAATATATTTACAAACGTTTTCTGCCTGTGATTTTGAATATGTAAACGCTCCAAAACCTTCCTGCCAAGCAAATTTTGTTTTCAGGAATTTTTTATCATTTATCCATTTTGTTGAATTCATCTTTACATCTTTAACCATATCTGAAACCGAAACATCAGGTTTCAGCGAGACAAAAATGTGAATATGATTTTCAATTCCACCTACAGCATACAATTTATGCTTTTTATTTCGCAATATGCCGCTTATGTATTTATATAATTCATCTTTGTATCCCGGTAAAATTAAATTCATTCTGTTCTTCACTGAAAAGGCGCTATGAACAAATAACTGGGTATATGTGTTAGCCATGTTTATGTATTATATTTTTGTGTTTTATATAACCCTCTACGGGGTTACGTTTTTAACATTTTAATTTCTACTAATATAAAGCTCCTACGGAGCTAATTCTATTTATCTTTGTTCATTTTACATCTATTCATTTTATTTAATTTCAAATCTTCATTTGTCATAATATCTATTTTTCGTAAATGCTGATTAAATATTATTTAACTATAAATTAGATTTTCCTTCTGGCCCACAGGGACTTTATATTAGTAGAAATACATCCTCACATTATATGACCCCATAGGGGTCTTATAATTTTATTTTGTTGCAGAGGCTTTTCTTAACCTGTTCATTATTGCAATCCCGATTCCACGTTCATCTATCTTCTCTGCATAAATTATTTTAATTCCTTTCGTATCGCATTCGCGGAAAAATGAGAATAAAGATTTTGCGTAATCAAGTTTTGATTTGCAGTGCTTATACATTCCCAGTTTATTTCTTACACGGGCAGTAGGCTTTGAACTCCTATATACGCCGAGATGATTAATTTTATTTTTTGCGGAATGATTTTGCAATAATAACCTTTGCTTTGGGCGAGTAGTGGCGGTACTTTGTGCCGGGGCTTTTTGCTTTACCATATGACCTTGCCAGTTTTATCCGTGAGTCTATTTTCTGAAGCTCTTCAACGGTTATAATTCCCGGGCGAAGCACTTTTGGTATATCGCCTGTGCAGTCAACAACGGTAGATTCAAGCCCGTATTTGGATTTTGGTCCGATTAAAATACAGGAAACCTTTCCCTTGAAATCATCAAGAACATGCATAAAACTTGTTGATGATGGCAACCCTGAAACATTGGCGGAAGGCGCCGCAATGGGAACTCCGCACTGCTTTTATAAACTCGTGAGCTATTTTTGAGGAAGGCATGCGGACAGCAACCGAATCCAGTCCGGCAGTAACAATATCAGGTATTAATTCATTTTTTTTAAGTATAACCGTTAAAGGTCCGGGGAAATATTTTTTAATTAATTCGACAGCCAATAAGCTTAGCGTAGGGGCGAATATTTTTATCTGGTTCTTGCTCGAAATATGGACAATCAAAGGATTATCCTTAGGTCTCCCTTTAAGCTTAAATATTTTTTTTACAGCAGCTTCATCAAATGCATTGGCTCCCAAACCGTAAACCGTTTCAGTAGGAAAAGCAACCACATCCGATTTTATTATAAATTTAGCCGCTTGTACGGGATTATTGGTTAAATAAGTTTTCATGTATCAAACAAAATAGCAGGAAGTTTCGGCTGAAGCAATTAAAAACGGATGGTAAATTTAGTTCCTTTGGCTCTTTCTATTTCTACAGCGCCTCCAAGCTGCTGGGTCAAAGTATTAATAAGAATCATACCGAGCGATTCCGTGTTCATGACATCGATGCTTTTGGGAATTCCTACCCCGTTATCACTTACTATGAGGCAGTATTTCCCGTCCTTCAGAAGTTAGTTCAATATAAATTTCACCTTTTTGTGAGTCCTTAAACGCATACTTGTATGAATTAGAAATAAGCTCGTTAATTATTAACCCGCATGGTATCGCTTTATCAACTCCAAGATAAATGCCCTCAGAATCAATTTTCACTTCTACATTCTTTGAAACAGGATAAGCTCTCCTAAGCTGGCTGATAAGGTCTCTTATGTACAGGGAAAAATCTATCTTCGTAAGGTCCTGCGACTTATACAGTTTCTCGTGAATAAGCTGCATTATTCTGACTCTGTTTTGAGTTTCTTTAAAAAGCTCAATTGTAGAAGGATCGGAAACGGTCTGAGATTGTATGTTCAGCAAACTGCTTATAACCTGCATATTGTTCTTAACTCTGTGGTAAACCTCTTTCAGCAGAATTTCTTTTTCAACCAGTGAGTGCCTCAGGCTGTCATATGCATTTTTCAACTCTGTAATATCACGGGCAACCCCGATATACCCAATAACATTTCCGTTTTTATCTTTTATCTGGGAAGTACTAAGGAGAATTGGAAATTCGCTTCCGTCTTTTTTTGTATTAACAAGCTCTCCTTCCCAGCCTCCTTTTTGAGTACCCTTTAGCAGTACATTATGAATTTCGGGCATGTTCTTAACCGAACCAAGTAATTCAACCTCTTTCCCCAAAATTTCATTCATTGAGTAACCGTATTTCTCTTCGAATGCTTTATTTACATATATAAAGCGGTTATCCAAATCTGTAATAGTAATCATCTCAGTTGTGCTTTCAATGGCATGACCAAGCATTTGTAGCTTCTCTTCATCTTTTTTTAACTGTGTAATATCAACATAAATCTGATTTACCGAGGTTACCTTTCCGTCTGAATCAAATTCCGAATAAAAATACGCCTCTAGCCATATAAGCTCTTTATTTTTATTAAAAATTCTGTAATCATGATTCAGTACTCCCCTATAACCGCCCGCAGCCCATTTCTTGAAATCGGCATAGAGCCCTTCCCTGTCATCAGGATGAACCATTTCATAAATTTCTCTTTTAGTAAGCGAGTTGAATTCATCTTTGGTATAACCGCTTTGCCTGGTAAACTCTTCATTAACAAATTCATATTTATCAGTAGAAGCATCAAGCCTGGTCACGGCTATCGGAGCGGATTCGGCAAGGTCACGGTATTTCTTTTCGCTAATCTTTAAAAGATTCTCTATCTGATTCATTTCTGTAATACCTGCTGCTTTGTGCAAATCAGCGGGAGCATTGCGCTTAAGCCAATTCCGTTCTGCCATTTGTCTTTTCAATGAAATATCTCTTATAAGAAGCAAATTAAGCGTTTTACCTTTTTGATTTAATGTATTGTGTGTTAATTCGAGGTAAAGAGCGGTGTTATTTTTTGTTCTTCCGTTGAAATCAAGCTTTTTATTTTTTTTAAGCTTTCTCAGAACATTTTTATTAAAACCCGGAAGAAGTGAGTTGATATTTTTTGTGAGAATTGTTTTTAAAGAATAGCAGAATAATTTCCTGGCCGCTTTATTGGCGTATAAAAGCTCTCCGTTATTATATGCTGCTACAATAGAATCATTAAACATATCAGCGGCTTCATAAAAGCTTAAGCTTCTGTCAAAAGTTTTTTTATTTTTTGCCAACCGATTCTTCTACATTAATTTTTTGAAGATATTCTACAAAAACTTATTTAAACAAAAGGGCAGGTTTCCCTGCCCTACACAAGTGATATAATATCTAACAAATTATGATTTAATTCAATGAATAATTAATGTTTAAATATTCATCCCCGGAAGAATTTACCGTCACGGGTATTTCGAAATGCAGGTCTTTGAATTTACATATTCCGATATTTTGAGTTTCACAATAATAAATCAACACTTCAAGATTTATACTCCCCATACCTTTATTTAGCTTAACGGGAAGCTCGAATACCGGAGATTTTGTTTCTATTTCCGTTTCTACAGAATCAACCAGGCTATCATTTGAGCGCACAACAATCTGCGGATGGGCCTCTTCATTAACCTCAAAACCTTCGGGAATAGTAAAATTGAATTTAATTTTCGATGCTCCCTGTTTCAGAACGGCGCTTTCAAGCTTAATAATATTCTTCTTTCTGCCGGATGTATTTGTAACCATCGTGGGCATAAGTTTATCAGGGTTTTTAATAACTACCGTCTTTACTTCTTTGGTGCTCATATCAATAACCCTGAGCAGATTATTGTTTGTATCAGTAATAAAAATTTTTCCATTAACAATTACCAGCCCTCCCGGCTCATTAAACTGCGCATTTCCGGTTCCGCCGCGGCTGCCTTCAACACCGGTGCCTGAATAGGTAACTACTTCTTTTGTAACAGGATTTACAGTTTTAATCTTGCTGTTATATGTATCTGTTATATAAAGCAAGCCGTCTGAATTGTTAAATACAATCCCAAGCGGATGCTGGAGCCTGACCGAAGAGCCTTTGCCGTCAATATCCCCAAACTCAAAAAGCCCTGAGCCCACAATTGTTTTCACCTTCCCATTCGGTTTCAAATCCGCAGAACGGATTGAGCTTGATTCGGCATCAGCAAAATACAGTTTAGTACCATCGGTAGTTATTCCGCTCGGCTGGGCAAGGGCGCATGACATAAAATCACCGTCAGTAATATTTTCTCTTCCGCTTCCGGCGTAGGTGCCTATTTCTCCTGTATTTAAATCCAGTTTCCATATCTGGTGAGGTCCCGCCATTGCGATATACAATGCATCGTTGAAAACGAGTAAATCCCAAGGTGAGTTAAGTGCAGTGGTTTTGGCATCAACAGGATTAATAAATCCCCAATCGGTTGATTGCTTTCCGGTTCCGGCAATTGTATTAACCTGTTTTGTATCTAAATCTATTTCCCTTATTAAATGATTGTATGTATCGGCAACGAAAAGCTTGTTATTGTAAAATGAAATTCCCTGCGGCTTAGAAAACTCTGCCTCAGTATAACTTCCGTCATTGCTCCCAGTTTTACCGGAACCGATCACATCTTCAACAACAGCTTCATCGCCTGCATCATTTATTTTAAGAATCAAAACACGGTTATTATTTGAATCGGTAATAAATAATCTTGATGTCGAAGGGTCAGCAGTAACTTTACCGGGAAAAGATAACAAAGATTTTGCAATCTTGTCTTTTTCGAGTGCAAATTTTACAGGCTCTTTATTAAGTATTCCTCCCACTTTCTCATACTCAGCAATCGCACCTGAAATAATCGGGTCAAAAATTTTAAATACTCCTTCACCAGCTTTCATCCCTATTATTTTCCCTTTTGGGTCAATTAATACAAGTGTGGGCCAGGCGTTGGCAGTGTAGCTGTCCCAAATGGTAAAATCTTTATCGTTTACTACAGGATGCTCAAGTCCGTATTTTAATATTGACTGCCTTATGCTTTCAGAACTACGTTCATTCATAAATTTTGCTGAGTGAACGCCAATTACGACAAGTTCATCATGATATTTTTGCTCAAGCATTTTTAATTCGGGAATAATGTGTATACAGTTTATGCAGCCGCTGGTCCAGAAATCGAGCAGAACAAGCTTTCCCCTCAGGTCTTTTAGAGAAACCGGTTTATCGGTATTGAACCACTCCATGCCTTCAGGAAAATCAGGCGCTGTAATATTTCCGAAATACTGCACGTTTGTTTCTTCCTCCAAATCTACAATCTGAGAAAATGATGGTTTTACAAAGAGAAATACTGAAAATAAAGCTATTATTAATGATATTGCGGGTTTCATATACGGTTAGTTTATGAAATGTAATTTAAAATTAAAGGAAATAGTTTCAAATTTAACAATATTAATATAAAATTTTTTGATATCTAAAACAACAAAAAACCCGCTTTTCAGCGGGCCTTTTGTTTGGAATTACATTGCCTGTTACTTAACAAGCATCATTTTCTTTGTTTGAATGAAACTGCCGGATTGCAGCCTGTAAAAATAAACACCGCTTGCATATTGGCTGGCGTTCCAGTCAATAGTGTAAGAGCCGGCATTTAAATCTCCGTTCACAATTGTTGCAACTTCGTTTCCGAGAACGTCATAAATCTTCAGACTTACAGTTCCTGATTTCGGCAGGCTAAAGTTTATTTTTGTTGTCGGGTTGAATGGATTCGGATAGTTCTGCGACAACATATAATTTGATGGTATTCCGGTTTGGTTATTTGTTATACCCTCAAGCATTTCATTATACATTGCTATACCGCCTGTACTTGTTACCGACCATCCGCGTATAGTGGTTCCTGCAAGCTTAAGGCTCATTGCCTGATATGTTCCGGTACCCGTATACTGCGAAGTAAAGTTTGCTCCGTTATCACTTGACCAGTAAATGTTTGAACCCCTGTCGTACCAAAATCTGTCTAATACATTGTTAAATGAATATATTGTTCCTGTTCCTGCCAGGGTTGCCGTTGCCCAGCTGGCTCCGCCGTCAGTTGACTTAAGAGCTATGGTCTGACCTGTAAAACCTGTGCCGCTGCCGTTGAATGTTACACTGTAAGTGTTAGCACTTCCTGTAGTTGCTCCAAATGACCATGATGCTCCGAAATCGGTTGAATAATATACCCTCGTATTGTTTGTGCCAAACCATACGTTATTTCCGTCGAGCCACATTGCATTGTTCCAGCCTGCTTCTGTGCCTGCCTGTGGAACATACATCCCCGTTGAATCCCATGTTGCTCCGGCATCCGTGCTTTTCCACAATGACCATCTCCCTCCTACCGGGTCACCGTACATTATGCCATTGGTTGCATCCTTAAATTTTATATCATCTATAAAACCGCCTGTCTGGGTAAACACCTGTGTCCAGGTTGTACCGCCGTCGGTTGTCCTGTATACAAATGTTGCTGCCGGTGAGGTGGTTACCAGGCATGTGTTGGCATCTATTCCGCTGATTGCATATATATCTGCTGTTCCGATTGGACCGCCTGTTACATTTGTCCACGTTGTGCCTCCATCGGTTGTTCTCAGCACTACCCCTCCGTTACCGCCTATCCAGCCCACATTCCCGTTTACTGTACTTACTGTGTTTAATGATGTGGTTACTCCCGATGTTTGTGATACCCATCCCGGAGGCGGCGATAGAACTTCATTATACATTGCTATACCGCCTGTACTTGTTACTGACCATCCGCGTATAGTGGTTCCTGCAAGCTTAAGGCTCATTGCCTGATATGTTCCGGTACCCGTATACTGCGAAGTAAAGTTTGCTCCGTTATCACTTGACCAGTAAATGTTTGAACCCCTGTCGTACCAAAATCTGTCTAATACATTGTTAAATGAATATATTGTTCCTGTTCCTGCCAGGGTTGCCGTTGCCCAGCTGGCTCCGCCGTCAGTTGACTTAAGAGCTATGGTCTGACCTGTAAAACCTGTGCCGCTGCCGTTGAATGTTACACTGTAAGTGTTAGCACTTCCTGTAGTTGCTCCAAATGACCATGATGCTCCGAAATCGGTTGAATAATATACCCTCGTATTGTTTGTGCCAAACCATACGTTATTTCCGTCGAGCCACATTGCATTGTTCCAGCCTGCTTCTGTGCCTGCCTGTGGAACATACATCCCCGTTGAATCCCATGTTGCTCCGGCATCCGTGCTTTTCCACAATGACCATCTCCCTCCTACCGGGTCACCGTACATTATGCCATTGGTTGCATCCTTAAATTTTATATCATCTATAAAACCGCCTGTCTGGGTAAACACCTGTGTCCAGGTTGTACCGCCGTCGGTTGTCCTGTATACAAATGTTGCTGCCGGTGAGGTGGTTACCAGGCATGTGTTGGCATCTATTCCGCTGATTGCATATATATCTGCTGTTCCGATTGGACCGCCTGTTACATTTGTCCACGTTGTGCCTCCATCGGTTGTTCTCAGCACTACCCCTCCGTTACCGCCTATCCAGCCCACATTCCCGTTTACTGTACTTACTGTGTTTAATGATGTGGTTACTCCCGATGTTTGTGAGGTCCATGTTTGAGCCTTGAGTGAGCTAACAAAAAAACCACACATAACAATAGATAACACCACCATGAATGGAAGTCTCTTTTCCATTTTTACTTTCCCCTATGATAAGTTATATATTAGTTAATTAAATAATATTAACAGAAATTAATTCAGATTCTATTTTAACTAATTGATTTTACTGAAATTGTTATTTGTTTGTGCAATGTAAAAAAACAATTTTAACCAAAGCTGTAATCTGAAATTAAAGAAAAATATCAAAAAAGTTGAGCATAAGAAAAAAATATGGCTATATATCATATAAACAAGTTAATACAAATTAGTAGTTTCAATAATTTATGATAAAATATAAAACATATCTCCTGTGTATTTGAAAACAATTACTCTTAAATCCTGCATTGCATAAATAGAAAATTAATACGAAATTTGCTGACTTTATCTTTTCACTCAAAAGTGGAATTATTTTGCCCGATGGTGTAATTGGCAACACGTCTGACTCTGGATCAGAAAAGTCTAGGTTCGAGCCCTAGTCGGGCAGCAAATTTAAAAAATCCGGATTCGGTTTTCCCTCTGCACTTCCAGCCTCTGCGGAAAAATACTGGGTTCTATATATAAACGTATGCCTCCCGCAGACTTGGAAGCATAAATTAATTTAATGACAACCACTCTTAAGAAAGTTGGTGGCTTTTAGCCCTTAGGGGCATTTTTCTTATCATGTTCGCCTTCATAGAGTTATTTGCTCCCGGAATTGTACTTATATCTTGACATTGATTTTGAAATCGAATTTTAATTTATACTAAAAAAGGAGATTAACTTATGCCGCAAATTACAGTTAATTATCTCGCAGTTCTGATTGCCGGGCTGATAAATATTTTCCTTGGAATGCTCTGGTATTCACCTGCTATGTTTGCAAAAGCATGGATGGCTTCAATCGGGAAAACCCCGGAAGAGATTTCAGGAAATGCAGCCGGAGTTTATTATGTTATTAACACAGTGGCTTCATTGATTTTAGCATACGTTCTTGCAATGTTTGTGCGGTTTGCCGGGGCAAACACTGCCTTGCTCGGCGCAGAGACCGGATTTTGGGTCTGGCTGGGATTTGTTGTAACCACTTTGCTGCCCGGCTACATGTTCGAGAAACGCTCATTCAGAACATATTTCATATTTATCGGCTATCAGTTAGTATCTTTTCTGCTGATGGGAATTATTCTTGCAATCTGGATATAACTTAAATTAATAAAAGGAGAATACATTATCAGATATAAATATTTATAGACTTAGTCATTCATTTTAAAAGGAGAGAAAAAATGGTCAAACTAAATCACCTGGATTACTACAGGCTTCCATGGAATCTAACCGACAATTCGATTTCATGGCTTGAGCCGACCGCAACATGTAACTTATACTGCCGGGGCTGTTACCGCAAAAATGAGAATGACAGCCACAAACTGCTTAGCGTAATAAGAGAAGAACTGGATACATTCAAAAAATACCGCAAGTCTGACGGAGTATCAATTGCAGGCGGCGACCCGCTGACACACCCCGACATTGTTGAGATAGTCAGAACGGTAAAAGAATACGGAATGAAACCCATTATAAACACAAACGGTAAAGAACTAACCAAAGAACTGCTCGAAAAACTAAAGGAGGCAGGTGTTTACGGATTTACATTCCATATAGACAGCAAACAAAAAAGACCCGGCTGGAAAAATAAAAATGAAATTGAACTCAACGAACTGCGTTATTATTACGCAAAAATGCTCGCCGATGCCGGAAACATCTCATGCTCGTTTAACTCAACAGTTTACGAAGACACTATGCAGTATATTCCTGAAATGTTGAGGTGGGCGCATAAGAACATAGATATTGTTCAGGTAATGGTATTTATAATATACAGGGCTGTAAACAATGAATCGGTTGATTTCTATCTCGGACCTATGAAAATAGATATGAGTACGCTCGCTTATAATGAAGATGTTCCCGAAAGAACTGATATCAAAGCCGAAGAAGTATGGGAAATCATTAAAAAAGAGTATCCTGATTTTGACAGTTGCGCTTATCTTAACGGCACCGACCAGCCCGATTCATTTAAATGGCTGTTAAACGGAAGACTTGGAACAAAGAAAAAAATATATGGTTATGTGGGGCCGAAAGCTATGGAGATTGTTCAGACTTTCCATCATTTGTTTTTTAATAAATATCTTGCTTATTCCAGACCAAAAATGACACGCAGGGGAAAATCACTTCTTCTGCTTGGTCTGTTCGATGGAAAACTGAGGCGCGCTTTCTGGAACTTTATTACTAACCCATTGAATTTATTTAAGAGACTGCATTACCAGTCTGTTATGATAATCCAACCGATAGATGTGTTGGAAGACGGAAGACAAAATATGTGCGATGGCTGCCCCGATATAACTGTCTGGAACGGCAAACTGGTTTGGTCTTGCAGAATGGAAGAACAATTGAACTTCGGGCATAACTTAAAAACTTATCCGAAAAACCTTTTAGAGAACATAAATCAGCATTAACGCAGAATTATTTCAATAATTGATTAAAACTATGAAATCATTAATAATATTAGTACTCTTTGCATTTATAGCGGCAGGCTGTACGAAAAAAGAAGAAGAGCGTCCAACAACTACTAAGGTTGAGAATTTACCGAGACCTCACCCTTCTTACGACTTCAATGATAAAGGCCCAAAAAACGAAACTGTCAATCTTGAAAAGGGTAAAGTTAATGTAACTTATGCACATAAAGAGCAGGGAGAATTTGTTATTTGGCTTACAAGTACTGATAACAGTGATTCTCATTTGATTACAAATGAAAAAGGGCCGAAAGTAGAAATGGTTACAGTTGATATTCCAAAAGACGGCACCTATATACTGAATATTCAAACTAAGGACAGCTATATAATTTCTGTCAGAGAAAAACAAATAGGGCAGTAATTAACTGCCCTATTACTTCTATAATTCATTTTCCTATCTTGACGCAGTCCCTGTCGGGTCATTCGAAGAAGCATTATTAGTCATCGGGTAATTTGTGTGGTCAGCTGCTGTTGAAGAAGCCGTAGCGCTAAGCGGCTTTAAGAAAAATGGTGAAGTACTGTTATCGGGATTCGGTTCAACAGTAATGACGAATGTTGCGCCCTGAAGATTTGTGGGGAAAGTAAAACCGGCAGGGGCATTCATCAGCAAATCCTCACCCGGGAAAGGCGGGCCTGCCATTGTACCGCTGTATTGTGAACTCATATCGGAAGCATTGGGGTCTGTAAATTTCCCTGTGCTTAAAGGACCGTGACCGGGAATAACTACCCATCCCTCATACTGCCATTGTGAAGGAAGAATGGGCAGCATTAGGCCCTGGTGAGGTGTTCCCCCCGATAAATCCAAGAACCAAACTCCGCTCAGCTCGTTTGTCATTTGTCCGTTAGTTGGCGTTGCAAGAACATAAGTTCCGGTTGATGACATAAAATTATTCGCGATTGCTGATGAATCTCCAATTGTGAGATTTGCCGTATTTCCGGAAAATTCACCTGCTAATATTTTCACCCCGCTCGGGTTTGGACTCGGATCTGGTACGGGTTCAATAGTCAGAACGAATTTGCTCGCGCTGCTTAAATCGGATGAGTTAACTGAAAAAGAAGTTTGTGACAGCTGTCCGTTTGAGTTTACAGAAAATTTCCCCGTCGTAACAGGACTGTTGTTTACAATTATCCAGCCCTCATACATGGCTGCCGCGCCAAGGTCTCCTAATCCTGTTATGTTCAGATTAAGATTACCGGTTGTGTTCGGAGGAGCTGTAGTTGATGTATTGTTATCACTGCACCCTATAAAACCCGTGAACAGAATTGCAGCAAAAACTACCAAAACAATTTTTTTAGACATTTTTTTCTCCTTAATTAATTATTAACTTTTTAAAGTTATTTATATGTTTATAATAATAAACTAATTAGGCTGTCAGTAATTCCAAAAAAATGCGGAAATATCGTGTGCTTCCTGCTGTTATTTACAGATTATTATTTTGATAGAATGAAACTCAATTGTATGTTTTTTGTTTTGATTTTAAACACATTAAGCCTTATATAAAAGAAAAATTAAACTGAACCTTCCGTTTATATCTTCAATATTTTATGAGAGAATCCAAGTTTTTAGAAATTATAAGAAGCCTTTCAAAAGAAGAGCTGACGGGTTTTGGAGAATTCATCAGGTCAAGGGCGTTCAATACCAGCAGAAAAATGGTACTTCTTTACGAATTTCTCAGAAAAAACCATTCCGGAATAAAACAATGCGATTACAGCAGAGAAAGAATTTTCAGAAGTGTTTATAAGAATGAAAAATTCAATGAATCCAAATATTGGAAACTGACATCCGGTTTTTCTTCCATTCTGGAGAGATTCCTTGTATATATTGAATTCAAAAAAGATATTTTTTACAGAGATAACCTCCTGCTCGAAAATTACAGGAAGCGTAACCTGCGTAATCAATTTTCACAATTATCTGTACAGGTTGCAAAGAATTCACGAAAAGAATTTAACAGAAGCATGAACTTTTTCATCAACCAGACTCATTATTATTTTCAGAAAATAAGTTATTTTGGATTCGACAACCCCAAAAAGGCCATCAAAGACGCAGAAAACCTTTTCGAAAATCTGAGAATGTTTTTTTTAATGACACATTTGGTAAGCATCAGCATAATGTCAAACTTCGATAAAGACTTTATTAACTATTGCAGAAATAATGTGTGGTTTTTTGAGGAAATGCTGGAATACCTTGATAAAAACAAAAGCAGGATAAAGAAAAATTATACTACGGTTTATATTTTTTACCTCATTTTATACACAAAAATATATCCAAATGAAGAAAATTATTATTATGAACTCAAAGAACTGGTATTAAAAAACACTGCTTTGTTTTCAGGAAATTTCCTGAGGCATATACTAGTGAATATACTGGGTTATGCTGTTAACAAGCTTGCCGAAGGGAGCGAAAAGTTCCTAAGAGAAATATTTATAATTAACAAAATAATGGCTGAAAAATCATTGACATTTTTCGGGGAGTATATTCAGGCTGAATATTTCTATTCAGTTGTTGAACATGCAGCAGAACTGAATGAAATTGAATGGATTTCGGAATTTATTGACAAATACAAACAATACTTAAGAAATGACTATAAAGATACCGCAGTAAATCTTTCGCAGGCAAAAATTAACTTTGTAAAGTCTGAGTTCGGAAATTCACTGGAATGCCTGCTGATGGTAAATAATATTAATCCGTATTTTTACATATCTCATAAAATTCTCCTGCTTCAAAACTATTATGAAACCGGCAATGTAAATTCGATAAAGTACGTTATGGAAACCTTAAATAAATATTTAAAAAGGAGAAGTGATATCAACCCTGATACAGCAAGAAATTGCAGAAAGTTTGTTGAATATTTCAGAATCCTTCAGAGAAATGAAACGAAAGTAAAAACGGCCGTTGAACAGCTTGAAAATGAAAAGTATTTTATGAACAAAGCATGGCTGCTCTCTAAATTAACATATCAGCAAAATACCCTTGTAAAAACAATTAAAGACCATTAGTCGGAGCCGTCACAATATTTGGTTATAAGTTCATCAACACCGTCTGCGCCGAGCTCCTTTGCTTTGTATAAATCTTCTTTGCCTTCGGTTTTCTTATCCATTTTGAACTCAATGAGGCTTCTCGCGATGTATAAATCTGCATCATCAGGTTTTAAATTAATAGCTGACGAATAATCTTTGAGGGCATATTCAAGATTATTCATATCTTTATAGGCATCACCTCTTGAAGAGTAAATATCATATTGTCCGGCATCCATCTTAAGCGAAATGGAAAGGTCTGCAACAGCAAGCTCGGGTTTATTCATCTTTAAATATGCAAAGCCCCTGTATTTATAGCTGAACTTATTATCTCCTCCAAGCTGAATTGCCCGGGTAAAGTCATCAGCAGCTTTATCGAATTGTGATAATTTAAAGTTAGCAAGCCCCCTCTCATAATAAGAAACCTGCTCATTGGGGTCAAGCTTAATTGATGTTGTAAAATCATTTACCGCATCCTGGTATTTCTCAACTTCTGTGTATACTTTGCCCCTGCTGTAATAAGAAACTGCATCATCGGGTTTAAGAGAAATTGCTTTGGTATAATCGGCGATAGCATCATCGTATTTTTCCATATTGGAATAAGAGTGAGCGCGGTTATAATAAACATCGGGGTCGTCAGGTTTAATTTCTATGGCTTTGGAATAATCTGCTGCAGCCAAATCGTATTTTTTCTGGGCATCCTGAGATATTCCCCTGTTATAATACGCTTCAAAGTATGCTGAGTTTAATTCTATTGCTTTTGAATAATCATTTTGAGCTTCCGTATATTTTTTCTCCATGTAATATACACTGCCCCTGAAATTATAAACCGAATCAACGTTAGGCCTAAGCTCTATATACTTTGTAAAATCATTCTCTGCGTTCTGAAAATCTTTCTGCCTGAAATAAATAGTGCCCCGCATCATATATGAATCGGCGAATCCCGGTTTAACTTCAATGGCTTTTGAAAAATCTTTTATAGCATCATCTATGTTACCCATACCGAGGTAGGCAGCGCCGCGGTTATTATATGCATCAGCATAATTTAAAGTACGCTCTATTGCGCTGGTATAATCATTTATAGCCTCTTCATATTTTTTCAGCTGGAGATATGCGTTACCCCGCTCAAAAAAGGCAGCTACAAAGTCTCGTTTAAGCTCAATTGCTTTCGTAAAATCATCGATAGCATCTTCGTATTTTTTTAACGAAAAATTAACTTTGCCTCTATTGTTGTAAGCGGTATTAAAATCGGGTTTCAGCTCAATGGCTTTAGTGTAATCATCAAGCGCCTGGGTAAGCCTGTTCAGGGCAAAATAGGCATTTCCCCGGTTATTGTATGTTCCTGGTGAAGATGGTTCCAGCTCAATTGATTTCGAATAATCATCAATTGCTCCTGAAAAATCACCTTTCTCGCTCTTTTGATTTCCTTTGTAAAAATATTCTTCGGCAGTCTGCGTATATGCAGTTGCTGAAAAAATAAACAGAAATGAGACAAAAATAATTAAATGGGATGTGATTTTTTCGAAATTCGTCATCTCCCGCTACCCCCTAGTATAATGTAATTAACCCTAATTTATAAACTCCGGCTGGTTTTTGTCAAGATAGATAGGCGGGGCTTAAATTTGGGATGTTTGCATTTGTAAAAAATGTTCAATATTTTTATAAAATTCATTAATTTACGGAGAATCAGAATTTTATTTTACAAATTTCCGGCAAATTTATTGGTGAAAACTATTAAAATAAAATCTTTACCCGTAAAAAATTAGTAAATTTAATATATTAACATATGCAGCTAATACCGGCAAAATGCCCCGATTGCGGTGCAGATATTAAAATACCCGAAGGCAGTACTTCTGTAGTTTGCGAATATTGCGGGGGAAATATTATTGTTACAGATGTTCTAGGTTCTACTGCAGTAATGCAAAACTGTATGATGCTTGCTTTTTCTGCTATGGATAGCGGAAATTACAAAGACGCATATGACCATTTCAACAGGGCAATCGAAATTGACATCAAAAATCCTAATGCCTGGTTTGGTAAGGCGGTATGCACAGGAATGACCGGTAAGTTTGCAGATGATATGTACGGGAAAATGATTAGCTTGTTTGAGAGTTCATTTAATTACGCCCCGGCTGATAAAATTCTCAACCTTAAGAAAAATGCTGCTGCTGAAATTGTAAAAATAATCAGGAAATCTGCAAAAAAAATACAGCTGGCATGTGAATTGCTATCATTTACCGATGACAAGAAATTTACGGATGAAATCAGCAGTGAGGTAAATAAATTAAAGGAATCAGTTATTAATACTGCAAAGAAAGCTCTAGGAATACGACCCCGGGAACAAAGATGCAGCTGCGCTTTTGGATGAAATTACTTCAGGTAAGTTTTTTATTCCTGATGATGAAAAACAAAGAAAGGCGGAAGATATTGTTTAAAATCAAACAAGTTTAGACCTCTTTCGTCGAACTGAACCCAATCTCCTTCGGAAGTTTCAAGCCAAACAACTACTCAGACCGCCGGCAGCAAAAAAGAGGGATGTTCGATGTTTTTAATAATAATATTTCTGGTTGTGGCTTCAACAGGGTTTCTTTTGAAATTTTTTCATTTGATAAAACATATACGTATTGAATCATAAACCGCTTATATCCAATATCATATCTCTCTAATCCTTTCCAAACTGCTTTGAGTACAAACTGCATTCAGAGGTTTATCATAAAAAAAATTGCCATTATGTATAACAACCCTTTGTAGCGATACGGGGATCGAACCTCCCGCTTTCAGCGGGACAGGCTCACTTCCGCCTTGAGAGGTTCCCGAGTACTAGGGGTTAACCAATTATTTTGAATCAGCAGGAGGTTTCAAAATCCCGTGTCACCGGGACACTAATGAGGTAAAAAAACTTCATAGCAGACAGTTCTATGCCAGTGTAGCGCATACGGGGATCGAACCCGTACTTTCCGCCTTGAGAGGGCGGCGTGTTAACCAATTACACTAATGCGCCTGATTTCTACGCAAAAATATCCATAATTTTCTATAGTCTCAAGACTAAATGTAAATTAACTTATTTAAAATGACTTTGCACTATTAATTATTGAACAATTTTATTAACTTAAATAACTTATGAGTTTTGTTCTTTAATAATTTCTTAATCAATATATATAATCAAAATAATTCATCATTATAACAAATTATATTAAACTTAAACAGGAGTTAACCATGCTTAATTATTCTAAAACTTTCAGAACGTTTTTTGTAATTGCGTTAACTGCCCTTCTTGTTTCCTTAGGCGGCAGTTTCAATTCAGCATCGGCGCAGCAGAATACAGCTATAGACCCCGATGTTTATTATGTAATGCACAATTCACAAAACAACATTCAGCTTCCGGCGCCACTGAATTTCCCCAAATCAACATTTGTGTTACCTCAGGGAGATAATATTACTGCAGATACAATGACACTTGCGTGCAAACCCGGACCTGCAAACAACGGAGGCTCTGCCACATGGGCAATGTTTCTTGACCTTATTGCGGGCAACAATAATGTTGATAGTGACACAAATGTCAACTGCAAATACCGGCGCAGCAAACGCAACATTTTCAGTTGAAATATTTACACGCACAGGTACCGCATTAGGCGGTCCTGTAGGTTCAGGTCCCGGCAGCTCAACTGCAGGATGGACTTCACTCGGAACCGTTCCCGCTGTGCAGGGTTCAACCGCAAGCGGTATTTCATTAATTTTTAATATTCCGCCTATTATGGTTCAGGCTCATGATACTGTCGGAGTTGCAATCCAGTTTGCCACTGTGGGACCCCGTTACTACGGATCAGGTTCACCTCCGATAGAAACATACTCGGATACAAATCTAACATTAAGAACCGGTGACGGCCGTTCTGTACCTTTTACCCCGACAGGAAGCTGGTTCTCATCAAGAGCTCTTTGCGGAGTAATCCGTTATATAGTTGAAACACCTCCTACAAACGGCTGGGTATCACAGACCTCGGGAGTAACCACATCACTTAATACAGTCAGCGCAGTAAACCAGAACGTAGGCTGGATTGGCGGCAACGGCGGAGTTGTTCTAAGAACAATTAACGGCGGAAATACACTGGACAAACGTAACAGGCGGCCCAATAGGTACAGCCGATGTATACTGCATCTGCGGATTAAGCGCAAGCACATGCCTTGTATCCACTTCACCCGCAGCAACGTTTGTATACAGAACAACCGATGGCGGAACAACCTGGACACAGGTATTTACCCAGACGGGCGGATTTATAGATGATATAAAATTCCAGAATGCAAACACAGGCTTCATGTACGGCGACCCCGTAGGGGCAAGATGGTCATTATGGAAGAGCACAGATGCCGGAGCAACATGGGATTCAACAGGCTTATATGTTCCCCAGGCAGGAACCGAAGCAGGCTGGAACAATGCTATGTGGCTGAACGGTAATAATCTCTGGTATGGAACAAATAACACGAGGGTATATTATTCCACAAACTTTGGGTCATCATGGCAATTTGGAGCAACTACCGGAAGCGCAAATACATACAGTGTAACGTTCAACACCGGCGGTATAGGCTTCACAGGCCAGACAATAGCTCTTAAGTCAACCGACGGCGGAGCAAACTGGGCAACAGCAACATTGCCGGGAACAGGAACATGCTATTCGTTTAATAATGTATTAAACAGGTTCTGGTATGACAGGGGTTCGGACATATACTGGTCAAGCGATAACGGAGCAAACTTTGCATCTCAGTATACAGGCACAGGCACATACCAGGCAATGAACCTGACACTAGACGGAAACATAATCCGCGGCTGGTCAGTAACATCGACAGGCGGTATAGCGGGATATTATGAACTGATATCGGGTATAACGAACAATCATAATCAGGTACCATCTGATTATGCATTGTCACAGAACTATCCAAATCCGTTCAACCCGTCAACAAAGATAGCATTCTCACTGCCGAAGGCAGGGAATGTAAGCTTAGTTGTATATGACATACTCGGAAGAGAAGTTGCAACTCTTGTGAATGAATTCACAACAGCAGGAAATCATACAATAGATTTCAATGCTTCGAATCTTGCAAGCGGAGTATATCTCTATAAGATTCAGGCAGGTGACTTTACAGATACCAAGAAAATGGTGCTGGTAAAGTAATTACTTAATATATATTTGTTTCTAAATAAGGGCTGTCTGAAAAAGACAGCCCCTTATTTTTGTATGTAATTTATTATAACAGGGAAAGGGTTTGCAATTTTATATTTCTCAAATTTTATATTATTTATAGTCAATAACAAATAGCATTTACCAAATAATATAACATGCCATGAAAAAATTTTCTATGATATTAGCTGCACTAATATGCTGTCAGACAGTTAGTCTTTTTCACAATGGACATTGCAATATACATCTAATCCGGCACAGACTGTTATGTCAATCAGATTTTACAATAATAACACCGGGTATTATTCAGGCGTGTTGTACAACTCATCAACATTCAACATTCATAAAACTACTAACGGCGGCGCTAACTTTACAGACCAGAGCTCAGGTATAACAGCGCAGAGATTCATGTGCGAATGGATTTTCCATCCCGATACTGTTCTCTTCGGAGGCAACTACGGGAAGATTATTAAAACAGTTAACGGAGGCACCAACTGGAATTTAGTTTATGCCGATACTACTCTGCAATTCTGGAGTTTATTTTTTGTTAACCACAATACCGGATATATATCAGGGAGTTACGGAACTATAATGAAGACAACCAACAAAGGAGATAACTGGGTAACACTTACTACCGGTGTTCAGAATGCGCTTGACGGGATGTGGTTTGTTGATGAAAATACCGGTTATGTTGGCGGCTCAAATATTATATTAAAAACAACAAATGCAGGAGCAACGTGGGTAAACAAAGGCGGCAGCTTTATTTCAGGATTTGAAACAGCGCAGGCAGTATATTTTTCGGATGCAAACACGGGTTATTACTGTACCAATACTACAACCACCCGGATTGTTAAAACAACTGACGGCGGCAATACATGGAACCTGATTAACAACTCAGATACTGCGGGCGCCGCATGGGGCATGTCATTTACCAGCCCCTCAACCGGATACGTTTGCACAGAACAAGGGAAAGTCTTAAAAACTACTAATGCAGGATTGAACTGGGACGTTCAGTCAACACCGCTGACAGAAAATCTTTATGAGATGTATTTTCCCTCTGCCGATACAGGTTACATTGCAAGCTGGTCAGGCAAAATATTAAAGACCACAAACGGCGGTATAACGTTTATTGGGAAATCAAACAATGAAGTACCCGGTAAATTTGCATTGAACCAGAATTATCCGAACCCGTTTAATCCTTCAACCTATATAAGCTTTTCAATTCCTTCGAATGAATTTGTTACGCTTCAGGTATTTGATGTAACCGGAAGACTTATTGCTCAACCTGTCAATGAGGAACTAACATCGGGCAATTATGAAATAACATTTAACCCGCAGAAACTAAGCTCGGGATTTATTATTACAGGCTATCGGCAGGAAATTATATTGAAACAAAGAAAATGATATTATAAAGTGAAAAATAATACTTATGAATACAGAAAGCCATCCTAAAACCTGGTTCCCCTGTCTATCACAATCCCTCTTTCTGTCTGAATTGATATGGATTTTTTTATATCGCCTCCGGAAAGGTCAAGTTCTACAAGCCCCCTGTGCACCCGGAGAGTGATTTGACCTTTACAATAATTTTTATCTACAGTTATACTTGCATTTCTTCATAAATGCATTTTCTTTCCGTCATCAAACTTCAAGTCAATATAACTGTCTTCAAAATCACCTGTTAAAATAGAATCAACATCCAGCACTTCTTTTTCATCGGACATGAGCAGTCCTTTATGGGTTTTATAAACCGTATCAACAACACCGCAAACATTGGAGAAGTGTCTCTCGCAGACAGTTCCGTAAACAACACCGCCAAATCTTAATATTTTTAAAGAGCATCCGCACTCGCCGGAAGTGTAAGAATATCCTCCATCAAACACGAGCGAATCATGGCTGGCTATATTAAACGAACCGTGTGAGTTCTGTGAAAAAGTAAACAGCGGAAAAATTAACAAAACTGCTGCTAAATAAATTGTTTTCATAAGCTTATAATTTAATTTTTATAAATTGGGCAAAGATAATACAAAATAATTTTAAATACATGATTCTGAAATAATGGGAGAAATTGAAAGGAACCGACAGACTGTATTATATGTTAATTCAAGCAATTAAATATTGCTAATAATGAACAAACAAATCTTTGCTGTAATAGCATTCCTGATTCCTTCCATCACTTTGTTTTCACAAAGTTTAGATTCGCAATTCAAAACCGATACGGTTCTTAATTCTCTACAAAAGAGCAAGCTGGCTTTCCAGTATGAGTCAGGTTATAACTTCTCCGGCAGTTCAATTATTCCCATAATTTTTTCTTTAAAATACCATTTTACAGATAAGTCAGCGCTGAAATTCAGTGCTGGACTTAACCCGGGAGAATGGGGATTCGACATGAAACATAACTTCGACCCAAGGCATAACAACGATACTATGTATTACAACAACCGGTTTGATGACCATCACGGAAATATTGAACGTATGAACTTTACTTTAAGCTACATGATGTACCCGTCACCTAAAAAAGAAATCAATTTGTTTTTCGGACTCGGTCCCCGTTTTGGTATAGGCTCGCAATATTTTAGATATCCCGAAAACGTTGAACGCGATTCCGCTCAAAGTTATAAAAGTTCATCCTGGTCAATTGGACTATCAGGAACTGTTGGAGCAGAATGGTTTGTAACCAGGAGCTTAAGTTTGTTTACAGATTATAATGTTGCAGCAGGTTATCAGAAGAGAGACTATTGGGATGCTGATTATAATTCGGCAAACGGAACGTATGCATTTACAGAAATGAAATCGTCGAGGTTCCGTGTTACAGATTTATCGGCGCGCTTAGGCGTTTCGGTTTATTTTGATAAACCGTTTTAAAAATGAAAAAATTAAACTGATTATTTTGATTGCCTCGTTGAGATAGGCTTTTTTATTTAACTGTTCATCCGTTTAAATATTTCATCAAGTTCAGCTCTTGATGCGCGGCTTGAATTGGATGAAAAGCCGTAAGAAACTTCCAGGCTGTCATTTTCCAATTCTTTTATAACTGCATCTGCAAATTCAGCAAGCGGTGTTCCGGAATCATGTATGCCTTTCCCTCCAAGGTCTGTTTGCACAGCCGGAGGAATTATTTCAATCACATTAACCGGGGTTTTTGACAGCTGGTGCCTGAGCGATATAGTAAATGAATGAAACGCAGCTTTTGTTGCGGAGTATATTGGCACTCTTGCAAGAGGAGTAAACGAAAGTCCCGATGTTACATTCATAATTGCCGGGTCCTATGGCTTTTACAAGATGAGGAATAAACAGAGTTGTTAAATGTATCTGGGCTAAAAGATTAATTTCTATTTCTTTTCTGATTAATGCATACGGAGGCTGTTCAGCAAGCTTAATCCTCTGCTGAATTCCTGCGTTGTTTACCAGTACGTTGAGAGCGGGAAAATTCTCAGTAACATTTTCAAAAAGAGAAACTCTGTCCTGTTCAGATTCCATATCCGATTGTATTATATTAATACCCGGATATCTTTTTTTAACATCCTGCAGCTTTGCCATAATCTCTTCCTGTTATTATGACATTGCTGCCTGCTTTGAAAAATCTTTCAGCCAGCCCGAAGCCTATACCCGAACTTCCGCCTGTTATTAAAATTGTATTTGATGATAGTTTCATTATATAAAAATTAATTTTATGAAACGCTTTGATAAAATTAAAATAAACTTTTATATCAAACAATGATACTTAAATAATTTACATGATTATTATTATTGATAGAATTAAACTTAAGTGCAATAGAACAAATCTTTGGTTTTCAAGCAAAAAGATAAAGATAAAGAAATTAGAAAATGACGGTTAAACTCAGATTTGATTTTACTGTCAATCACTTCTTTTGTTTTAATTCCATTAATGTTCGTTCAGCAAAACTGTTCGATGGGTCAATTATAAGCAGTTTCCTGCAGGTTTCTTCGGCTTCGGAATTGTTTCCGGTTTTTATAAAATACATTACTTTTGCTGTGAAGGCATTGATATTTTTGATATCCCACTGCAAAACGGTATTAATTTCTTTTATTGCAGCACTATCATTATTTTGATTAAGATAATAAACCGCCAGGTTTATCCTGTAAGGAACCTGGATACTGTCAATTTTAAACAGTTCATTTTTAATTCTAAATCCTTCCTGCTCATTACCGAGTTCAAGTTCAATCAAAGACCTCAGGGCTATACAATTCAATCGTGAGCTGTTATTAACTTCAGCTTTTGTAACCAGTTCCTTAGCTGTTTCAAGAAGATTTCGCTTTGTCTCTGAGTAATCTTTTGTTAAACCCGAACAATATATATTTAATTTCGAAGCAAATTCGTATTTATAATACGGCTCATCCTGATTTAATTTTACCGCGTTATTCATGTTGTCCATGAAAGCATCAATATTTCCGGAAGAATAATGTTCCAGCCCTTCGGAAAAAGAATTTTGAGCAGAAATCTCACCGAATGCCCCGTAAATACCGTAGAAAGAAAACAAAATCAAAATCACTAATGCGGGGAATATTATTCTTTTATTAGAAATAACAGTGTTAAATGAATTTGTTTTATTCCCATAGTTAATAAGAACAATTTTGAATAAAGCTAAAATGATAAACAAATAAAATAAAATATTTATATCATCGAAATCAGCTAGCCCGAAAACAATATAACCTGAAATAAATGATAAAAAAGCAAGTGAACGAATCCTGAACGCTGCAGATGCTTTATTCAAGACGAGGTTCTTAAAAGAGACCTTTAAAACCCGGAAAAGAATAAGCAGGTAAGCAGCACCTCCTATTAATCCCATCGTACAAAAAGTATTTATATAATTGTTGTGGGCGTTATCAAAATAAACTTTGATTTCAGAAAATTTTAATTGATAAGATGCAAATTTTTCAAATACTTTTGAAAAATTCCCGATACCGGTTCCCGTCAACGGATACTGAATAAACATTGATATCGAATCTCTCCAGAGAAGCCATCTAGGCTGCTCATATAATTTACTTATGCTCAGTAATCTTTTTACAAACACATTTTCTGGAAATAATAAAACCAGCGCTAAACATAAAATCAAAAATCCTAAAAGTATCCAGATAGATTTAATAAAACTTTCTTTCAAATTTAAATGTTTCTCTTTCGAAGTTAATGAGTACAGGGAAGAAATAATGATTATTTCTATTCCCAAAGCTACATACGTTGTTCTTGTTTGTGTTGCAATAATACCGGCAGCAATAAATATTGGAGCAGCCAGTTTTAATATTGTTGATTTTTTGGATGATATATTCAAGACCGAAAACGGGAAGACAAGCACCATAAAACCTGCAGAAAATATAGGGTGGCCAATTGTTGTCACCGGACGGTTAAAACCGTGCGGTCTTAAGTCAATAGATTTTATTCCAAGGTATTCCATTAAACTCATCACAGCTACCAGGATAGCCGTCAATTCCATAATTAAAACCGCGGTTTTTAACCGGTTACTGTTATTTATGATAACCGGTAAAAGCATATACAAAATGAAAAGATAAATATAAGTTATAAGCCCGATTTGTCTTTCATAGCTGCCTTCATAACTTGTTTGAAAATCAAATGAGAATACAGCAGAAAAAACAACCGATATTGCAAAGAATAATACATAGGGGTCCAGTATTTTATTAAATATTATTCCGGTTCTTTCTGATTTTTTTTCATAAAGATTCAAGATTAAATAAGCAGAACAAACTATTATAAATATCCCTCCCTGTATCTTCAGGACTTCGGATTTTACAAATTCCAGACTGTTATCAAATACCCTGTATAAAGCAAATGGGAAGATTATCAACAATAAAATGAAAAGGGAATAAGAAATTTTATTAAGAGTAAATATTTGCCTTGTTGAATATTTCAAACTCAGAATTTTACCTTAACTTTTTGAATAAGTTATTAAATTACATTAAATGATACTAAAAAGTTAAATTATTTTAAAATTTTCAAAAAAAACAATATTAAACGTTCTTGGCAGGTTACTTGAAAAAGTTACGTAATTTCACCTCTTCTCGTTAACAAAACAGTCATTTATACATCTTTCCTTGAAACCAACTATTTCATATATTAGCATCACACAAATTTATCAAAGGGAGATGGAAAGTATGAAACGCTATACGTGTTTCTCAATAATTTTATTTTTAATGCTCTTTGTTTTCAGCAGCTGCGATTCACCCTCCGGAAGTAAGCCTGAAACAATTACAAAACCTTCACTTGTATCACCAACCGATAATGCTCCAAACGTTTCGCTTACTCCAACACTTACGTGGAGCGGTTCAGCTGACGTACTTGAAATTGGTATAAATCCAAATTTCTCACCGCCTCTTGTATATACTGCAAATGTTTCCGGACAATCTCAAACGGTGCCTTCGGGTAAATTGACTAAAAACACACGATACTACTGGCATGCCGGAAAAACATCGGGAACTGATGTATATTGGTCTGATGAAAAATTCAGTTTCATTACTGCACCATAGTTAAGGCTAAAAAATATTCCGGTTTACCGGTTATAAACTGCGGCATTGTTTAATAACACCAGATTTTACCTGTTTAATTCATTTGCTTTTTCAACAAGCCAGCTTTTTTCTATAACATTTGAAATATTTTTAAGGTCGAATATTAATTCGTCAGATTCTTTTTTATTAGGCTTTTCTTTCAGTTTAACAAGTTTGTTATAAAATTTCAGAAAGTTATTCTGTCTTTCATACCGTGCTTTTGCAAAAGATGATACAATGCTTTTTAAAAAATGACGGTAGGAATCACAATGTGAGTATGCCAGGTCAAACAGCGAAAGCTCGTAATATATCATGAGAGTAAGGTTACGGACAACTAATTTAAACTGAACGTGTTTGACCGATTTAATACTGTTTAGAGCTTCAAGCGCCTTTTCATATTCGCCTTTTGCAAAATGAATCCTTCCTAAACAATAATTAACAATTATTTCCCTGTTATCAGGTGAAATATCTTCTTTGAATTTATTAATGAATTTAATGACCCATTCGATTTCCTTCACCTGGATTCCTACCAGTGTAATATTGGCAAAGAGCAGGTCATCAAAATAAATATCTTCTGAACCTTTATAGAATTCTCCTCTGACCGCCTCTTTATAAAGCTGGAATCGCTCCTTCATAAATGAAGTTGCACCGTTATATATTTTAAAGCTGCAGTATGTTTGTAGAATATTGAGAAGACTGAACCGTTCGTCTATTGTGATCTTAATTTCAGGGTTGAGAAGAATATCTTTAAGGATATAATAATATTTTTCTTCTTTTTCTCTTATTAACAATATTTCATAGAGATGAAGCTTTACACTCGGTTTCTTTAAATACTTATTATCTGAAGCAGTCAGGTATTCGATTATTTTATCAAACAGTTCAATGTGAATTTCGATGTTTTCATGTTCAGCTTTAGTTATTAAAAACCTGTAGCTGCCCAGAGCCCTGCCAAGAAAATAGCTCGATAAGTAATCGATCTCATTTCTAATTCTCTCGTTTTCATAATCTGTTAAATTTTTATTCCTGAACCTGCTCCAGTTCTGATAATTGTGATAAATTCTTTCTAATAGATATTTATAATACAGGTAATCTCTGTTCTTATCTTCAATCTTATTAACGTTTGTCACTGCATCTTTGAAATGTTTTAAGAGGAGCTTATCAAGTTTCCTTTTATTTAACTCTTCTATTAAGTGAATCCCGTATCTGGCTTTATCGTTTTTAAAATTAATGTATGCAAGGAACTCCTCAGCCAGTGCATTCAAGTTAAAAATAATAGTTCTCATAAACCCGTCATTATATGCTGTTCCCGGAAACAACTTACTGTGGACAAATTCCTTTTCCATTTTATCTTCACCAAAGTCAGGATATTCTTTTCGGATATATTCGTATAATTTTACCGTGCTTTCGTTCTTGTTGTAAAACGGTGATTGGACGAATTCTCCAAAGTCTTTAACTTCCTTGGGTGAGAATGTACTGATTATTTTTAAAAGATTGCTTTTAGTCAATTTTCAAAAAAATTCTAAGAATTTGATTTAACAGGAAAATTTATAACAGGTAATGAGGAAGTAATTTAACACAATAACTTGTTTTGAAGCAAGTGAAATAATATGCGGTATAGGCAGGGTTAAGTATTTATGCTTTTAGTCTCCTGACAACCTCTTCTTTCCCAAGCACATACGCAATCAGACCCAGCTCGGGTCCGTGCTCTTCGCCTGTCAATTTAAAACGAATCGGCTGGAATAAATCCTTCCCCTTTATTCCGGTTTCTTTCTGAATTTCTTTTATAAGAAGTTTGAAATTATCTGAAGTAATTTCCGGCAATGATTCAACTTTATTTAAAACCGCAGAAATTACATTTTTTGGATTTTCATTCTCTAAAAATGTTCTTTGTTCGGGAGCTAATTCAGCTTTGAGTTCATAATATCTTTCGGCTTGCGATGGTATTTCACCGAGCCTGTTAATATAAGTCCTCACCGCCTCAATAACTCTTTTAGTTTTCGCAGCATCAGTAACATCTAACCCGGCTCCTCTTAAATAAGGTTCTGCAAGTCTTACCATTTTATCAATATCATAGTTTTTTATATATTCTGCATTCATCCAGTTTAATTTCTCAAGATTAAAAACAGCACCGGCTGAATTTATTTTTTCAATGGAAAATAATTCTATCAGTTCCTCTTTAGAAAAAATCTCCTTATTTTCCCCTTCCCCCGGGTTCCAGCCAAGAAAAGCGATAAAGTTCAGCAATGCTTCGGACAGGTAGCCCTTTTTCAGGAAATCCTCCGTTGCTGCATCTCCCTGCCGCTTGCTGAGCTTGGTTTTATCCGGATTAAGTATCAAAGGCACATGAGCAAACTGAGGCGCTTCCCAGCCGAATGCTTTGTACAGCAAAATATGTTTCGGAACAGACGTTAACCACTCCTCCCCTCTTATTACGTGAGTGATTTCCATTAAATGGTCATCTATAACATTTGATAAATGATAGGTCGGGTAACCGTCACTTTTGATTAGAATCTGGTCATCTATTAAATTTGAATCAATTTTCACTTCACCGCGGATTAAATCGTTAAACTCTATATGAGTATCCAGCGGCACTTTCATTCTGATGACATGCGGCATACCTTTACTAAGTTTTTCCCTGACCTCATCATTAGTAAGATTTCTTGCGCTCCTGTCATACATTACGTTATCCAATCCTGCTTCCTGCTGTTTCTTTCTCATCTCCTCTATTTCTTCCGGTGTTTCGAATGCGTAATACGCATCACCCTGTTCGATTAACTGTTCACAATATTTCTTGTAGATGTCAAGCCTTTGTGACTGGTAATACGGGCCATAGTCACCACCGGTATCTGGACCTTCATCGTAATCGAGTCCCATAACTTTTAATGTATGAATAAGATTTTCGACAGCACCTTCGACTTTTCTGGTTTGGTCAGTATCTTCAATCCTCAAAATAAATTTACCTTTGTTATGACGCGCAAATAAATAATTAAACAACGCCGTTCTCAAACCGCCGATATGGAGGTAACCGGTTGGTGAAGGCGCGAAACGAACCCGAACTGTTTTTTCAGCCATATTTATATTAGAATCTAATTATATTTAGTTCTGAAATCTTTTACAAATATAATTTATTAAGATTTAAATAATAGTTATTAATGGATAAATCACATCTTAACCCGACAAAGCGCTTTTCAGACCGCGTTGAAAACTATGTCAAATACCGTCCGCATTACCCCGATGAAATAGTTGATTATTTAAAAAGAGAAAATGTGCTCGGTGCAGATTCAATAATAGCAGATATAGGTTCTGGTACAGGCTTTTCAACTGAACTTTTCCTTAAAAACGGGAACAAAGTTTACGGAGTAGAGCCAAACAACGCGATGCGGAAAGCCGGAGAAAAATATCTTTCAGCTTATAAAAATTTCAAAAGCGTTGACGGAACAGCCGAAGGAACAACACTTGAACCAAATTCCATTGATATAATTTCAGCGGGCCAGGCATTCCATTGGTTCAACCATCCCTTAGCTAAGAAGGAATTTCAAAGGATTTCAAAACCAGGCGGGTACCTTATTTTAATATGGAATGTAAGGCAATTTATTGATTCAGGCTTAGGCGTTGATTATGAAAACCTGCTTTCCGAATTCGGAACGGATTACAAAGAAGTCGAACACAGGACAATTACCAAAAATGATTATGATGAGTTTTATCCCGAAAATTATAAAACTGCTGCGTTTCAAAACAGGCAATTACTGGATTACGAGGGACTAAAAGGCAGGCTGCTCTCCTCGTCATATTCCCCTGATGAACATAGCCCTAATTATTTACCTATGCTGAAAAGACTAAAAGAAATTTTCGACAAGTACAACGAGAACGGTAATATAACAATTAAATATACAACAGAAATGTATTACGGAAAATTAAAGTAAACACATTAAATAAGAAACCCGGCATTACCGGGTTTCAATAATAATTCTGCTATTTTTTTAATTCACTCCAGCAAGTGAAAACTTCACAACTTTATTGCTGTTTGGTTTCAGGGTTCTTAGATAAGCATAAACAGCAGAAAGGTCTTCTGTAGTCATTCCAGCATACATTGTCCATGGCATTACAGTATTAAAATCACCCTGCTTAACAGGAACTTTGCGGGCATCGGGATTATCAAACTGTTTGAACTTTGCAATGAACATATCTTTGGTCCATTTGCCTATTCCGTTTTCATTATCGGGAGTGATATTGGCAGAACGCACGACCTCTCCGGTAGGGAATTTGAATTCAAAACCTCCGGCAAATTCCATCCCTTCAACGTGCTTGCCTTTTACAGACTGTGAATGACATTCAATACATCCGGCTGCTGTAACAACATACTTCCCGTAAGCAACTATATCGGAAGTATCAGGGCGTTTTGTGAACACGGGGTTCTGTGGAATAGTTCTCATAATAATACTCATCGGAAATTTTGGTGACGACTCGGGTATTTCATTTTTTATTGGAGAAAGTGTTCTTATATAAGCTATAACAGCTTCAATATCTTCTTTATCAAGCTTGCCGTAATACGGATAAGGCATTACAGGAAAAAATGGTTCGCCATCTTTGCTTACCCCGGTAGTTATTGCCCTGAATACTTCTCCGTCACTCCATTTGCCGATTCCTTCCGGAGTAATATTCTTTGAATAAAATGTTCCCGGAAAACCCATATCTTCGTTAAATTCTTCACCGCCTTTGCCTTCTGTACCGGGAACAACCGGACCGGAAAACTTGCCCCAGTCACGCGTGCTGTGACAATCGATACAGACCATAACATGGTTAGCCAGATATTTACCGCGCTCAACACGCTCAGGCGTAATTTCCACCTTCAGGTTCGGCGGCGCATCAACTTTGGGAAAAGCTTTTTTCAAGTAAATTGTGAATCCTGCCGCAGCAACAATTACAATAATAACAAGGACCCCAAAAATTTTGAGGAATTTCTTCATTGTCTACCTTTAGTTAGTTAGTTGATTGGAAAAAGTTCGGCAAATATAACAAGTATTTTTTAGAAATGCTAAAAGCAGGATAAAAAAAATGGCGTTCAAATAAACGCCATTTTAAATTTATTAAGAAACTATTTCACCAAAGTCATCTTCTTAGTATCGGTAAACTCTTCTGCGGTTAAACGGTAAAAATAAATGCCTCCCGAAACTTCAGATGCATCCCAATCGAATTCATAGCTGCCTGACTCTAACTGCTTATCCACAAGAGTTTTAATCTCTCTCCCAAGAATATCATAAATTTTTATTTGAAGGGACACAAAACTTCTTCCTGCAACTGAGGGTACATCAACCCTGATTTTGGTTGAAGGATTGAACGGGTTTGGATAGTTTTGATAAAGTTTAAACTCGCGCGGTACTTCGGTGCTTATATTTCCGGTTGATACAAGGTTACTTAAAACAGCTGAATATATTTCTTGATTCGGTGCCCCCTGGCGGTCATCTGTCCAAACGCTTATTACTTTATTCTGATAAACATCGAGCTGAATATAATCTCCAAATCTTACATCACTGTTAGGCTGTGAGCCTGCAAAAGAAGAATCGCTTAAACGCATATTTGTCCAGGTATCACCTGCATTTACTGAATAAGCTATATATGAATTTATTTGAGTTGATGAAATCCTCTTATCATAATAAATAACATAAAGGTATCCGTTAGTATCGCATTGTATTGCAGGCCAGTATTGAGCGTTTGTAGTTATGTCATTCACCCTGATTGGGGCGCTAAGCCAGCTTGCACCGGCATTCGTAGAGCGCTGAAACCAAATATCCGAATTACCGCCTCTTGTATCATCCCAAACAACATAAACATTTCCGCGGGTTGGATGGTTAGAGTAATCAACACAAATAAACGGAAAGCCGTTTGTGCTGGACACCGTGCTCAAAGAATAATCCGCTCCAAAGCTCGTACCCGAGTTAGTTGATTTATCAAATTTAATTCCGCTTGCAGCCCAAACGACGTATATATTCCCGTTTGTACCTGATGCAGAATTCGATCCCTGCCCGCTGTTATTGTCTGCAACATCGACAGTTGAACTCCAATTAAGTCCTCCGTTTGTTGATTTTCGGAACTTGATGCCTGATGAAATATTTCCGAAGCTCGTCCATGTTATAAAAATATTGTTGTATGTCGGGTTTGAGGGAACCGGGTCACAGAATATCCATTCTTTATCTTCTCCTGAACCGCCTGTGCCCGGGACTGCTATTGAATGAAAGAAAAATGTCTGACCGTTATTAGTTGATTTATATAACAGCATGTCCCTGTTCTCAGGGAAAAAATCCTGTTTTCTTGAAGTACTCGATATGTAAAAATTTCCCTGAGCATCGGTAGTTACAACCGGGTCGCTTTGAGTTGTATTATTAGGATTCGGGTCCGGGAGTAATTGCGAAACCGACCAGGTTACTCCCCCATTTGTAGAATACGAATAACCGATTCTTCTTACAATATTGGGGTCAATATATCCAAGCCTGAAATCACGCCAGGCAGCAACAACATAATCAGGATTGGTCCGGCTGATTCTTACAGAAGGCTCATTCTGAGGCGCCGGCTGAACAGAAAGATTTAAATTTGTGAACAGCGGGTTATCATAATAATCATTCTCTGCACTTGAAGAGTTTAAGGTATTGTGGTAAATTGCATGAGGTTCATTTGACTGCGATAAAGAAAATCCCGGGGAAATAAGAATAATTAGAAATAGAGAATAAATTTTTCTCATACTATTATGTAATTTAATAAGCGTTCTCTCTAATTTGCTAAAGTTTCATATTTTACTCAAGTTGAATTTTGGGTATATACCAAAAGAATTAAGAAATTATCTTTTTAATCAAAAAACCGAACAAATGAAAATTAAAATTTTCAAAGCATCCCGAAATGATTTTAAAGACATACTTAAATTAATTAATGAGCTGGCTATGTTTGAAAAACTCGAGCCTCCTGACACTAAAGCACAAAAGAGGCTGCTTAAGGATGCTTTCGGAAAAAGGCCGAAATTCAGGGTACTGCTTGCGAAAACAAAAGATGAAACTGTTGGATACGCATTTTATTTTTATACATATTCATCATTCCTTGCAAGAGAAACTTTGTACTTAGAAGATATTTTCATAAGTGAAAATTATAGAAGATACGGAATCGGCAAAATGCTTATGGATGAGCTTTTAAAAATTGCAAAGAAAAATAAATGCGGAAGAATGGAATGGGTTGTGCTTGACTGGAATACAAATGCAATTAACTTTTACGAGAAACTAGGAGCTGCTCATCTTAAGGACTGGCTGACATACAGGATTAGTTTTTTGTAATGATAGAAAACAAAGAATATTCTGTAGTTCTTTTCGACGGTATTTGTAATTTCTGCAATTCAAGCATAAATTTTATTATCGATAGGGATTACAAAGACCGGTTTCGGTTTGCTGCGCTGCAATCAGAAAAGGGAAAAGAATTAATGAAACAATTCGGTTTAGACTCTGAAAACCTGAAAACAATAATTCTTATTGAGAACGGAAGGTTTTATACTAAAACCACAGCAGCACTAAGGATTGCTAAACACTTAAAAGGAATCTGGAAATTCTCATATGTATTTATAATAATCCCCCCGTTTATCAGAAACATAGCATACATCATTATATCAAAATACCGTTACAGATGGTTCGGCAAGAAAAATGCATGCAGAATTCCCCTGCCTGAAGAAAGAGAAAAGTTTCTCTGAGACTGATTCAAAAAACAGCTTAATCTTCCTTTATTTGACTATTTAACCATTTAACTATTTATCTATTTATCCATTTATCCATTTATCTATTTATCTATTTAAAATAACTTCCTTTTTATCCCACCCTTATCCGCCGCCTGCACTTATTTCCGGACGGAAGCTAAGTCCGCCGGGCAAGCAACCGGACAGGAAGCTTTAATATGCGCTTTATTTTCTGATGAAGAATCGCGCTGCCGAAGCAGCACTAAATTACGAGGTCCCCGTGATTTTGAGCAGTTCAGATAAAGAATGCACCATTAAAATGTGTGCAGTCTCCGCGGCGTTTACAGCGCCGGTTCTGACTCATTGCAAATATGATATATATTTATATAGTAAAACTATGCAAAAATAATTGCATACCGCAGCGGGAACCTGTTAAATGATTGAAAAAAGTTAAATTGATATGGAAAAAAATTGTTTTCAGACTCGGAAACGAGTTCAGGCAAACAAACTGATATAGAGGATATCAAAAAGAATAAATACTTTACTTTCCGTAAAAATTCATCTATTATCTTTCATTTGGAGGTTATTTTTACTATATTTGTATCCAATTCAAGCAATATTTCATTAAAATAACATCCGGATATATTTGAACATACCAGCGAAATTTGGAATATTTATTTTTGCTTTATTTTTGCTAATCTCTGCATCAGGATTATCTTCTCAGCCGAAAATACTTCAACGGAATTCACCGGAAATACCTGATACCTACGCCAAAAACATCCAAAATGAGCACAGGAAAATCATAAACTTAAACGGTGAATGGAATTTCTCAGCGCCTGAAGAATATATTAACTCCAAAATACAGGTGCCATTCTCGTATGATTTTAAGGGCAAAGCGGTTTGTTCAAGAACTTTTAATACAAACACCGAAAATCCGGATAACTGGAATTATGTGATTTGCTGTGACGGAATAAACTACTCCAGCGAAATTACTATTAACGGAAGATTTATAGATAAGCATGAAGGAGGATTTATGCCGTTTTCATCCGTTATTCAGGACGGAATAATTAAGGAAAACGGAAATACAATTGAGATAAAGATCGATAACACATTAGATTATACAAAAACGTTACCCTTGAAAAACACGGTTAACTATCCAAAAAACTATGGGGGCATCTACCGTGATATTTACATTCTTGCTGTTCCTAAGGTATTTATAAGAAGAATTAACCTCAACTCTGAAATTGATATTAACTTCAATGCGGATATTTCTAATAAAATCACATTAACTTCCACAGATATTTCAAACCTGCCGGGGGTTCTTGAGGGGAAAAAATTCTCTGTTAAAACAGAGATTATAGATACTTCAGGTGAAGTAAAAGCATCAAGCTCAGAAAATGATTTTTCTATATCTTCAAATTCTACAATCGAACTTGAAACAAAGTTTACGTTTTCCGACCCCCGTTTCTGGTCACCTGACGACCCGCATCTTTATACCGCGCGTGTTACTGTTTACTTAGGAGGCGAAGCAATTGATGTTTACAAATGCGATTTTGGAGTTTATGAGCTTGCCGTAAAATCCAATTCAATTGTTTTCAACAGGGTGGGTATTACACTCAAAGGGGTTAATTATATTGAAGAATTTCCGGGAAGCGGAATGAGCGGTTCTTACAATGAAGTTGAATATGATGTAAAGAACCTGAAAACTTTAGGATGCAATGTAATCAAAGTTTATGGCAGAGCTGCCAGTCCTTACCTGATTCACCTTTGCAACCGCTACGGAATTTTAATTTTCGAAGAGCTGCCGGTGTATAACGTGCCTGCCGGAATTCTTGATGCTGAAAATTTTAACGCGCTTGCCGAAAACCAGCTTAGCGAAATGATTCTTTCTCACAAGAATAATCCTTCAATTGCAGCATACGGCCTCGGTAATGATTTTGACGTATCAAATCAAGCAGCTAAAAACTATGTCAGTAATTTATTTGCTCTGGGCAAGAAGCTCGATAAAAGATTTATTTACTATTCAACTCGCAGCTACGAACAGGATATATGCAGAGATTTAGTTGACCTTGTAGGAATAAATATTTATGACAGGGATTTAAAATTTGTTAAAGAATTATCCTCAGATATAAGACTGAAGCGGAACAGGCTTTTTATCGCTTCTTATGGTAAAGTAGTAAATCCTACGGATTTTTCCGGCTACAGTGACCCGAACTCGGTTGAGGCGCAGTCAAAATACATTGTAGATTTTCAGAAAATTATTAAGAACTCATCCTTAGCAGGAAGCTTCTTCCTTTCTTATGCTGACTGGAATTCCGATTTCCCAAATATAAAATCGTTTGACCCCGGTAACCAGTATTTAAGAACAACCGGTTTATATACTGTTAACAGAGACCAGCGTTCACCTGCTCCAATACTTAAGAAAGAATTTTTTGAGGAAGATATCCCTAACCTGAATATAGGTACTTATACCAGAGAAGCTCCTATTGTATTTGTTCTTATAGGACTTTTCACTTTTATACTTTTTATATACCTCGCAAACAGCGTCCGGCGTTTCAGAGAAAATGTATGGAGAGCTTTATTCAGACCGTTCATATTCTACACCGATGTAAGAGAACAAAGCCTGATACCCGGTTTCCAAAACTTTTTGCTTGCTTTCATTTTATCGGCTGGCAACGCTCTTTTCTTTGCAAACCTTTTCTACTTTTGGAGAGATTCACAGCTGTTCGATATTATGTTTTCTTTGGTGGTGTCATCTGATAAAATTAAAGTTTACACAGATGAGATGATAATGAGTCCCTTTAAGCTGACAATAATTCTGACAGTCTTGATTTTCATTAAAATATTTTTTGTTTCATTCATAATATGGCTGTTCTCACTTGCAACAAAATTCAGAGTAGGCTTTAATAATATTTACACTGTGACCGTTTGGGGCTTTTTGCCAACTATAGCGCTTCTGATAATTGGAACATTCTATATCAGAATTCTATATGAGAATCCTGATTTTGCTGTTATAGGAATTGCAATCGCGGTAACTTTATACCTGATTTCTATATACAGAATTTTAAAAGGTACTTATATTATTTTCGATACCTTTTTCCTAAAGGCATACGCTTATGGAATTGTTGTGATACTCATATTATTCGGCGGGTCATGGTGGTATTTAAATTCCGCCAGGCATATTGCAGATTATTTTAATCTTGTAATGCTGTTTCTAAAAGGCTGATTTTTCAATAAAAAATTTGCACCAAAGCTTCAAATTGAGTAAATTCGTGTATATTTTAAATAATAGGTTCTCTGCTTGTATCTAAATAAGCTCGAAATAATTGGTTTCAAGTCATTTGCCGATAAAGTTGGGGTCGATTTTGACAGCGGCATAACGGCAATTGTAGGTCCTAACGGGTGCGGGAAGACCAATATAGTTGACGCAGTCCGGTGGGTTATCGGTGAGCAAAAAGCCAGTGTTCTCAGAAGCTCAACAATGGAGAACGTTATATTCAACGGTACAAAAAACCGCAAAGCCCTGGGATATGCACAGGTTTCACTTACCATCGAAAATACGAAAGGAATCCTTCCTTCGGAATATTCAGAAATAACAATTACAAGAAGATGTTTCCGTGACGGACAGAGCAATTACCTGCTCAACGGCACGCTGTGCCGTTTGAAAGATATTACTTCCCTGTTTATGGATACAGGAATGGGCGCCGATGCTTATTCGGTAATCGAGCTTAAGATGGTAAATGACATACTTTCTCACCGAACCCAGGATAGAAGAAAGCTATTTGAGGAAGCTGCAGGTATTACTAAATACAAAGAACGAAGACGCGAAGCGCTTTACAAGCTTGAACTTGCTAAGGAAAACCTCAACGAGGCAAACATTGAAATAAGAAACAGGCAAAGAACCGTAAATGCTTATGAGCGGATAGCGCAGAAACAGCAGGAAGCAAAGGAAATCAGCGGGAAGCTGAAAGTGCTTGAAATTGAATATCACCAGCGCTGCCTGTCGAAATTGATTGATGAAACAAGCCAGGTTGAAGAAGCGCTGAAGTCAAAAGAAGTTGAAAGAGAACAGCTTCAAAAAGAGCTGAGTGAAAACGAATCGATAATTGATAAATATAAAGATGAGCTTAACAAAACCGAAAACCGCCTTAGCGAATCGCGGGAACGTCTCAACAGTATCAATAGCAGGATTAACGAAATCCAGACCACTATTTCAATTTCAGAGCAGAGAATACGATTTCTGCAGGAAAATATTGAACGCAATTCAAGAGAAAAAGTTGAAATTGAAAGCCAGATAGATAAGTTCGAAAATTCCATTAGGGAAACAGAAGAAAAGATTTCGGTTCTTAAAGATACTATTCTGCTGCTGGAACAATCACGCCATGACAAGAAACTGTCTCTTGATGAAACAGAATCAAAAGTTAAATCAAGCAAAGATGAACTTAAGGACCTCTCATCGAAACACAATATTATTTCAAAAACGCTGACTGAAAAAAGGAGCGAGTATGAAATAATAAAAAACAAGCTTGAGGACCAGATTGAACGCGCTCATAAGCTCAACGGAGACAGCATTTCAAATATAAATACGGCATCTGAGCTGGACAGGGAAATTGAAATTCTGGATTCACAGATTTCGGATTGTAAAGATAAACTCGGCAAACTAAATGACGAATACAACGGTCTTAAAAAGAGTAAAGATAATTATTCGGAAGAAATTTCACGCCTTGAGCTTGAGATACTGAACAAAACTCACCAATCTGAAAAAATTTCCGAAAAAATAAAATTCCAGATAGAACTGCTGGAAAACTACAGCGATTATTCCGAAGGTATTAAATACCTTGTTAAAGACAGGCAGGAAAAATCGGTTAATGTTGTAATTGATAAACTTGAAGTGGATGAAAAATTCAGGGTTGCCATAGAAACTGCACTGGGTGAAATATCCAATTACCTGATTGTAGATAACGAAGAATCTGCGCAGAAGTTTGTGAATATCCTTAATGAAAACGACAAGGGAAAAATTACTTTTATACTGAAAGACAACCTTTATAAGTTTACACTTAATATATTTCAGGAAGAATTCCCTGAAATCATGCGTCATGAAGGTGTTTACGGCTGGGCTGACAGGTTTATTAAATGCCCTGATGATTACTTCCTGCTCTACAAATACCTCCTTGACGAATATGTTATTGTAGAAAATATCGATACAGCAAAAAAACTTGCAAAGGACAATTTCATCAAATTTATTACGCTTGACGGAGATATTGTAACAAACAGCTTTCTGAGAGCCGGCAGCAGAACAAATGTTGAAACACTTAAAATCGGACGTGAAAAACTGATTTCCGACTTAAGAACACAGGTTGAAAAAATGCAAATCCTGATCGATAAGGATAAATCGGATTTAGCGGAGCTGCAAAAGATGCATTCAGATACTGATACTGATAAGATTGCCACTGAAATAGAAAGCATTGGTAAGAACTTAAGAGATTATGAAAATAAGCTGACCGGGCTGAACTACAAAAAAGCCCAGATAAACATCGTTTCAAAAGATAATAATACCGAAAGTGAACGTCTCTCAAAATCCAATAAAGAGCTTTCCGAAAAAATGGACGGGCTGATAAATGAAATAGAGGAAGCAGAAAATGTTAAATACCAGAGAGAAAAGGAACTGGAGCATTTTACTACTGAGCTTGAAAACCTTGCCGATGAGCTGACAACCAAAAGAGAAGAATTCAACAGCTTTAATATTGAAGCAACAAAAGTTCAGGGTGAGCTTAACAGCCTGCAAAACGAGCTTGTAATGATGAATGAGAGCATACTTTCACGGCAGAAGACAATTAAACACAGAATTGAGGAATCCGAAAAGAACCAGAGCGAAATAGAACGGCTTAAATCAGAACTTGGCAGTGCTGAAACCGGTTTGAATCAGAAACTTGCTTTGCTTGAATCCGAGAAAACAGAAATTGTTTCCGATTATGAACTAGTGCGAAAAGAATATGAGATTAAGAAAGAAATTGTTGACCGTGTAGAAAATCAGCAAAAACAGTTAAGAACCGGGAGAGATGAAACAATAAATTTCATTCACACACGCGAGATGAAGCTGACAAAAGACAGGATAGAAATAAGAGAACATAAAGACAGGATTAAGGAAGAATATAACGAAGAAATTGAATACAAACAGTATGAAGACAGCCAGCTTTATGACTACAGCAGGGCAAAAGGTGAAGTTGACAGGCTGAGATACCGCATAAAACAACTCGGCGGTACCGGACAAATGGAACTCGGGATATATGAGCAGGAAAAACAGGAACTCGAAAAACTTATTGAAGAAAAAAATGACCTCATAAAAGCTGAAGAAGATTTAATAAATCTTATTGAACAAATTAACAAAACGGCGCAGGAGACATTCGCCGGAATCTTTGAAAGAATAAGAGCTAACTTCCAGGGTATTTTCAGAGAACTGTTTATGGAAGGTGATGAAGCTGACCTAAAAATGGTTGTGGACCCCGAAAACCCTGACCCGCTTGATGCTAAAATTGATATTATTGCAAAACCACGAGGAAAACGCCCACAGTTAATAGACCTGCTCTCTGGAGGTGAAAAAACATTGACCGCCATCGCTCTGTTGTTTGCAATATACCAGGTTAAGCCTTCACCTTTCTGCATACTTGATGAGGTTGATGCTCCGCTTGATGATGCAAATATTGACAGATTCATCAAAATAATTAGGAAATTCTCTGTCGATACGCAGTTCATAATTGTTACACATAACAAAAGAACCATGGAAGCAGCCGATTCGATGTATGGAGTAACTATGGCCGAAGAAGGGATTTCGACTATTGTTAATGTTAGATTCAGGGATATAGAAGCTGCTGCCAGCTAAGGTTATTTATTCTCATTTTCACCGCCCTATAAAATTGAACTCACTGTATTCAATCATATAAATTAACGAATCATTAAAAATTTCATTAAAATGAAAGACTCACAAAAACAATTTCTGGTAAAGTTACTCAACGAGCCCTCGCCCTCCGGTTATGAAGAACCTGTACAAAAAATCTGGAATGCTGAAGTATCTAAATTCTGCAAAGATATTACAAAAGACCCGCATGGCAACCTTACTGCAGCTCTGAATCCCGGCAATGATAAATCAATTCTTATAGTCGGGCATTCTGATGAAATCGGCTTAATAGTAAACTACATTAATGACGAAGGATTCATTTACGTACGCAGTGTTGGCGGTGTGGAGGCAGGGATACTTGCATCGCACAGAGTTCGCATATTAACCCAAAAAGGGATAATACCCGGTGTAGTAGGTAAGACATCGGTTCATCTGCAGGCAGAAGATGATAAAAAAACACTAAAGCTTCATGATATCTATATTGATATTGGCGCTAAAAACAGGAAAGATGCTGAGAAGTATGTTGCACCCGGCGACCCGGTAATATTCGGCGAGGATTTTACGCAGTTAATAGATGACCGCGCCACTGCCAGGTGCTGGGATAATCGAGTCGGAATTTACGTTGTAGCCGAAGTATTGAGGAATCTTTCAGGGGTAAAATCACTCAAGAAAACTGTTTACGGTGTATCGTCTGTACAGGAGGAAACAGGTGTATGGGGTGCAGGGAGAATCGGCTATTCACTTAAACCCACACTCGCAATTGCGATTGACGTGATGCCATCATCAGACAGCCCGGGAGTATTGAAAGAAAAGCACGGTGACACAAAAGTCGGAAATGGACCTGTTATAACCCGCGGTGTAAGAACAAATAATTCTGTTTCATCAAACCTGATTAATACAGCAGTTAAGAAAAAAATCCCTTACCAGATTGAAGTCGATTCCGGACATACTTTCACAGATGCCGACCCGATTTCACAGGTTAGAGGCGGAATACCAATCGGGGTTGTTTCACTTGCTACAAGATACCTGCATTCTGCTGTTGAAGTGCTTAGCTTAACGGATATTGACAAAACGATTGAACTTCTGACGCAATTTATTATTCAGGATAAATTCGGTTATTAAACTCATTTTTAGTGTCAGGTCCGCAAGACCTGACACTACTTTGTACCCGCCTTATTAATCAAAATAAAAGTTGCCTTTTCAATTTTTAAGTGTTATAATTCATTGTAAAATTTAATTTACTGCAATAATTGAAAATATTTCATTTCAAGAATATTATTTATTTTATTTTACCGGCTGTGATAATTATCTCATCCTGTGAAAAGAGACGGACGCCTATTTCATATGAGCTTCCCAAGGATTTCAGCGGATGGGTTACGGTTAAATTTGAAAAGAAAAATGCGCCCCGTCTGGAAAAAGTTGAAGGCAAATACTACATTAAAATTTCAAATGACGGATTTGCTGAAACTTCATCAAAGGTAGAAGACGGCTGGGCTGCTGATGAATATTATTGGATGGATGGCAGTAAAAAAGAATATCTCACTCAAAATTCAGGCGAAAACACATCCTTTATACATGCCGAGAGATTTAAAACTTTGGGATTCCAGGATTTTGTAAGTTTAGATACACTCGAGGTCGGGAAAGAAGTTACATTATATGACGGCAGCAAAGTTACTAAACTTGATATTAAGGGTGGTGTAAGATTCGAAAGCGGCCGGTTTCTTCTTTATACATTTTATGTAAGCAAAAAACTTGAAGATATGTGGGATTTCCCGAATAACCACCTTCCTCCAATCTCCAAAGAACACGAAACATGGTAGATACTCTGCAAGATTGTTAAATTAACTCTTTTGTAACCAAAAATGACGAAAAATTGGCTATTTTTTAACAATAATGGTCAATACAGGGTAAGTAATTTTTTAAAACTCCAAATGCAACCTTTTGAAGTTTAAAGACGTCATAATAAACAAAGAAGTTAAAAACTATAGGAGTTAAAAATGGTCTACATCAAAACCAAAACACTTGAAATGATTTCCTCAATAATGGTAACAGCCTCAATTATTACGCTGATTATATTAAGCTACACTTATTACTTTCATTTTTAATCACAGAAAGAAAGATTTTTAGATTTCCCCTCATTTAATGATTTACCTCCATTAAGTGAAAGCTGTATGCCGTCATATTTTGGCGGCTACTTCTTTTTCAAATGTGCGGTTCGAAACCAGCGGGAGTCTGAGGATAAATGTGCAGCCATCACCCAATATGCTATTATAAGAGATATTACCTCCCAGGACTTCAGTAAGATTTTTTACAATAGATAAGCCAAGTCCTGTAGAATCTTCACCTGCAGTAGGCTGAGCACTCAGGCGTGTAAATTTACCGAACAATTTTGGTTTATCTTTTTCGGTAAGACCGGGTCCTTCGTCTTTTACCTCGAACACAATTTTGTTATCAATTTTTTTCACTGAAACATAGACATTCCGTCCTGGGGGAGTGAACTTTACTGCATTTGATACAAGGTTATCTAAAATTTGGCGCAAGGCAGTTTTATCGGATTCCACTGTTAAATTTTCTTCGGCAAAATATATTATTTGTATTTGCTTTGCCTCTGAGCGTTCCCTGTAATCGAATACTGCCCTCTGAGCAACCAGAGACGGGTTAAATACTTCAAAATTCAGGTTTCTTTTTCCTGATTCTATTGCTGTTATATCCAGCACTTCAATAACGAGCCGGAACATTTTTTCGGCAGCCTTTTCAATTTCTTTTGCAAACTCTATGTTCTCCTGTTTACTATCACTGCTCTTTTGAATCTTTTTAGCAAAACTCATAATTCCCGAAAGTGGATTTTTCAGGTCATGTGCAGCTATGCCTAGAAACATATTTTTCTCTTCATTTATAAAATTGAGCCTATCATTAATTTCCGCAAGCTCAACATTTTTTAACCTGAATATCTCTTTATCCTGCAGGGCAATTTTCTTTTCTCTGTTTGCTGTTTCAATCTGGTGCTGAATTGTTAAGCTCTTCAGTTTTTTATCGGCTGCTAAATTGGATATATCTTTTTCAAGCTCATAGGCTTTCTCAAGGTGAAAAAGCGCTTTGGCAGCCTCACCCGTCATTTTAAATCCGTCGTATAATGCCGAATGGATTTCAAACATTTCCTTTACAGCATTTCGTTTTTGTGCAAGCCCAAGCGCGGCAAAAAGGTATTCAAACCCGCGTGTGTACCTCTCTTCCTTTAGCGAAACTCTTCCAAGATGAAGAAGGCTCATAGTTTCAATCATCTTATTATCAATCTGTTTAGCCAGCATGAACGCATCCTTATAATATTTCTCAGCATTACCCAGCTTGCCTGTCTGGTAGTATATGCTGCCGATGTGATTAAAGGTATCTGCTTTTCCCGCCATATCCGAAATTTCTTCTCTGACTTTTAGAACCTTGAACTGAAACTCCAAAGCTTTATCGTAATCTTCCATACTCTGGTACGCGATACCTATATTTCTTAAAACGTCAGATTCACCAAGCTTATTTCCGAGACCCTTTAAGATTTCCAGGCTTGATGCGAGATATTCAAGCGCTTTATCGTGTTCTTTCATTTCGCCGTATATAACAGCAATATTTAAAAGGGCAAAACCCTCATCCAGCTTATTACCAATTTCTTTTGACGAACCGAGGCTCCTTAAATAATATCCAAGCGCCTCCGGATAATCTCCCAGCTGGTGGTAAACAACACCAACATTATTGTAAAGAATCTCAGGCACCTCCTGACCCAAATCATTATAAACCTGAATACTTTCCAGATATTTTTCCAAAGAGGAAGGATAATCACCCGTTTCCTGAAAAATAACACCCATGTTAGAAAGAACTGATGCGGTATTTTCAAGGTCATTCACAGATTTTGAAAGTTCAAGGCTTTCATTGAGGATTTTTAGGGAATTTGAATATTCTCCTGTATTGGCATAAACATTCGCAGTGGAGTTCAGCACTTTCCCCTGCTCTTTTACTTCCCCAAGCTCTTTAAAAATTTGCAGTGATTCTTCTAAATCTACAACAGCTTTCTTGTATTCTGAAAGAAGCCGGTTTGCAACTCCCATATTCCTCAAGCTTACAGCTAATCCTTTTTTGTCTTTATGTTTCCCGGCAAGTTTTTTTGCTTCTTCAGCAAATTCTAACGCCCGGCTGGCATCACCGGAACGAACAACCCCGGAAAGCTCATTAAGCAGGTAAACAAGCTCCGAAGGATTGGCTGTACGCTTAATTTTTTCTTCTAATTCGGTTATTTTTTCGTTCATTTTTGCACTTATTAAACTTAAGTTAAGGTATAATCTTCTTTAAATAAATATTAAAACGGGTTATTAAGGCAAGCCGCCAAATACGCCTGCGTTACCTTGAATAAAGTTTTAATTAAAACTATTTTACCCAAATCCCCATGATTCCAAAGATAAAAATATTCTGCGATTTTGACGGCACAATAACGCATAAAGACGTGTGGATAGAATCTATGAGCAGGTTTATCGAAAAAAATGATGAATGGAAGAGTCTTGTATCAAAATATGAAAAAGAAGAAATCGGGTCAAGAGAGTTTATTATTAAAGAATGTTCACTGGTAAATGATTTTGATTTCAATAAATTCAACGAAACAATAGATAAACAGGAAATTGACACTTACTTTGGTGACTTTGCGGCTTATTGTAAAAGCAATTCAATACCGGTTTACGTTCTCAGTGAGGGAGTTGAAAATTATATAGAAAGGTTATTTAAACTGTACGGAATTGACCTTCAGTTTTTTGCAAACAAACTAATAATTTCAGAAGACAAGAAAAATATCGGGCTTGAATTTCCTTACTCCGATTCGGAATGCAATAAATGCGGATGCTGCAAAAGGAATCTGTTGCTGAACCTGACATCGGATGATGAAATTTCTATTTTCATCGGAGATGAATTCCCTGATGGATGCGCAGCAGGTTTTGCCGATATAGTTTTTGCAAAAAAATCGCTCGCCTCCTATTGCTGGAAAAATAATATAACTTATTTTGAATACAGTAATTTTTTAGATATTAAAAACAAGCTGGAAAAAATCTTTTTACAAAAGAGGCTCAAGCACCGTCAGACAGCTATATTTAAACGAAGGGAAGTTTATTTAAGAGGATGAATATGACAAAAGGACAATTTTTTTTCAAATACCGTTCGTACACTCCGCTGGTTTTTGTTATTCCCTTGCTGCTTTTTGCAAGACCAACAATGCTAACGATGGTATTAGGCCTTCTAATTGCTGCTTTAGGTGAAGTGCTTCGTTTTTGGGGAGTATCCTATGCCGGCAGTGAAACAAGAACTACAAAAGTCGGTGCAGGCAACCTTGCCACTCAGGGTCCTTTCGCATATTTAAGAAACCCTCTTTATGCCGGAAATATACTTATCTATTTCGGCATCAGCATTATGGCAAACTCGCTATTCCCCTATCTGCAGATTATTGCTTTAGTATACTTTTACATTCAATATCATTTCATAATACAGGAAGAAGAAGAGTTCCTGCGTTCAAAATATAAAGAGAAATATGATGATTACTATAATTCCGTCAACAAATTTTTACCGAAGACATCACCTTATGACCTGTCAAAGCAATCCAAAATAAAGCAAAACCTTAAAGAGGCTTACAAATCGGAGAAAAGGACATTTCAAAGTTTTTCATTCATAATCTTCCTTATTATATTGGTATATATATTGATTCATAGTTAATATGGTTTATGAAAAAGAAGGTTTATCCGTTAAATCAATTTTTATTTCCGCCGGTGAACAATCGGGAGACCTTCATGCTTCCGACCTCATTAAAGAATTAAAGAACAACACACCCGGTATTAATATAAAAATATCCGGACTTGGCGGTGATTTGATGAAAAGTGATGGAGCAGCCCTCTTATTTCATATTAATGAACTTTCCACAATCGGGTTTACAGACGTTCTTAAAAAATACGGTTTTTTCAAAAAAGTGCTTCGCTCATGCCTGGAATACATAAAAACCAATAATGTAAATGTTGTAGTTCTTGTAGATTACCCGGGTTTTAATCTTCGTTTTGCCGAAGAATTAAGAAAATTTTACAACGGAAAAATTGTTTATTATATATCCCCCCAGTTGTGGGCATGGCATGAGAAACGGGTAAGGAAAATCAAAAAATATATTGATAAAATGCTCGTGGTGTTTCCTTTTGAACTGGATTTTTACAGGAAATATGGAATTGATGCAGTTTATGTGGGACACCCGCTGGTAAAGAGAATTAGGCAATTCTTAGAGCAAAATCCCAAAGAAAGCAGGGTTTTCGGGGAGTCTAAAACATTGACTATTTTGCCCGGGAGCAGAAATGCTGAAATTAAAAATCACCTTCCCGTTTTGCTGAATACCGCACAGCAGCTTGTTAAAGAGTTTGATTTAAAAATTAATATCAGCAAAGCATCAGGAACAGGAAACAAAGTTTTTGATGAATTTAAGGATGAACTGAAAAATTATAACCTTACGACTGATAATGTTTATAAATTAATTCTGAATTCGGACCTGGTGCTAACAAAATCCGGCACATCGACTGTTGAATCGGCTTTAATTGGCACGCCGTTTTTGATATTTTATAAAACTTACCCGCTGAATTACTTTCTGTTAAAACCGATTGTTAAAGTCGATAGACTTGGTATGGTAAATATACTAGCCAATGAAATGATTATAAAAGAATTTATACAAAATGAATTCACGTCCGATAATCTCCTTCTTGAATCAAGACGTATTTTAACTGACGCTGACTACAATAACAAACTGAGAGAAAACCTCAGAAGTATATGGCAAATATTGGGAAATGAAAATGCATCTCATAATGCAGCGAAAATAATTTCCTCATGCTTAACAAATTAAGAATATGAGAATATTGCTATGGCCATTTAGCGTTGTTTTCCGGATTATAGTATATGTACGGAATAAGCTTTACAACCTAAACTATTTAAAAAAATCGTACCTGAACAGTACTGTTGTTTCAGTGGGAAATGTTTCGAGCGGAGGAACCGGCAAAACACCCATGGTGGAATACCTTGCAAATTATTTTCTTGAAAGAAACAAATCTGTTAATATAGTATTAAAAGGATACAAGAGAATATATGATGACATGCAGGTAGCAGAGTTTGGTTTTAAAGACAATGAGGGTAAATTAAACTCCGAGAATTTCGGAGATGAAGGATTAATGCTGCTTGAAAACCTTCCGGTAACATCGGATGGCAAGGGACTTTTAATAATTTCCGATAAAAAAGCAACAGGTGCTCGATTTTCGGATAACAAATTCAAACCCGATGTAATAATAATTGATGATGGGTTCCAGTTAAGAAAAATTAAAAGGGAACTCGACGTTGTTATGGTAAATCCATACGAAAGCAAACACCTTATTCCTGCAGGAAATATGCGTGAGCCGTACAGAAATATAAAAAGAGCAGATATTGTTGTAATCAACAGAAAATTTCATGAAGATGCAAACCTGTTTCATAAAGGCAATTTAAGCAAAGCTATTTATTGCGGCTACCGGTTCGAACATTTTGTCAATTCTAAAAATGAAGTTAATGATTTAAAAGATGGTAATGCTTTGGTCTTTTGCGGTATTGGTGACCCTGAATCTTTTAAAGACCTTATTAAGCTTCGTAATATAAATATTGCCGGCTTTATACCTTTTGCTGACCATTATAATTTTAAAGGCGATGACCTTAAGAACCTGCTTGTAAAATATAAAGAATCAGGTGCGGATTGCATATTAACAACTCAGAAGGACTTTGTGAGGATAAAATATTCAAAAAATGATAAAGCCGGTTTTCAGCAATTGAAAAATGAAATATTATTTAATTATCCTCTTTACTATGCCAAAATAAAATTGCAAATTTCGCATAACGAGGAATACCTCATAAATAAATTGAATGAATTAACGAAGGGGATGCATTAAATTGTTAAAAATCGCCGGAATTACAAGATGTGACCGTAAATTTGAATTTTATACCAATTGGCTTGAAAGCGCGGGAATTAATTACAAAGTGCTTGATTACCATAAGGATAATTTCGATGATATAAAAACCTGCTCTTCCCTGCTGTTAACGGGTGGTGATGATATTTTCCCCGAATTCTACAATGACTGGGAAGACGGCACCAAGCGCTCCGAATACAAACCTGAAAGAGACGGGTTTGAATTCAGGATATTCGATTATGCGTTAAACAATTCACTTCCCGTTTTGGGAATATGCCGTGGTATGCAGTTAATCAATTGCCGGCTTAACGGCAGCTTGATAAGCGATATCGAAACCGAACGCGGTGTTAATCACAGAAAAATAAGTAATAGCGAAGACAGGATACATCCTGTGACAGTCTTTGATGAAAGCCTGCTTAAAGAAATTACAAACCGGGAAAGAGGTGATATCACAAGCTCTCATCACCAGGGAATCGACCGGCTCGGCGAGGGTCTGTTAATTTCAGCAAAGGCAGATGACGGAATTATTGAGGCAATCGAATGGGCTGATAAAAACTCAAAACCATTTATGCTCGGTATTCAATGGCATCCTGAAAGAATGAAAGATAAAGAAAACCCGTTTACTAACAGCATTTTAATGAGATTTAAAAAAGAAACAGAGAAATAGATATTGAAAAAAGCCCTGAGATATATTTTACCGTTTGTTTTAGTCATTGTTTTAGCATGCACCGCATCTCAAAACGGAGAACCGGAGAAAATTCCTATCAAAGAAATAAAAGATATTGTTAACGCAAGGTTCAATAAAATAGAATCTCTTGAAGCTGAAGGTTCGATTGCATTCGATTCACCGGAAATGTCAAATTCGGGTTATATAGAAATAAGACTGAAAAAACCGGATTCGATTTATGTAAAAATAGAAGGTCCATTCGGGATTGATATTGCCACTGCGCTTATCGCAAGAACCGATTTCATATATTACAATGTTCATGAGAATAAAGTAATCATGGGTCCGACTACGGATATTAATATTGGAGCGATACTTAGAATTAAAGTTACTTTTGATGAACTGATAAACAGTTTTTCGGGTTCGTTTTATTTCCCTGATGAAGGCAATGACAGCACTGATGCTGCTGCTGAAGATAACTTATATGTTCTCCAGGTAAAAAAAGATTATGGCAAAAAGAAATATCTGATAGAGCCAAAAACATACAATATTAACAATTACAGCGTTTATGACAATAACCAGAAACGGCTGCTTGAGGTTTCTTATTCCAAGTTTGAAACAGAATCAACAGATTCAGGAGAAGTAAATTTCCCGAACCAGATAACAATCAATAAACCTGACGTAAAACAAACTGTTTGGCTGAATTATGACAGCAAAGAAATAAACAAAAAATACCTGAGTTTTAAAATAAAATACCCAAAGTCTGCGAAAGTCGTAGTATGGAACTAAGCCCCCTGAGGAAATATAAACTGACATTGCAGGGTTTTATTTACTCAGCGGTCTTTGTTTGTATGATTTTGTTTCTGGGAGCAACATATGACGAAATTGTAAATGATAAAAACAAACAGATGGATTTTACTCAGAAACAGATTGATGAATCAAAGCAGATAATAGCAGGCAATTCGGAATTACAATCGCGCTTATTAAATAGTATTGACAGCATTAATGTATCGCTTAATTCATTAAATGATTTCCTTAAAGATTACCAGGATGAAAAATACCTTACTCCCGAGCAGATTGCAATTGAAACCAACACGGTAATTGCGCTGGAACAGGACGTTGACAGAATCCAGAACAGTTTCAAAAATAAAATCGTAAGTTTATATAAACACGGAAAAGATTACGAGCTTGAGCTTCTGCTCAGCTCCAAAACACCGAATGAATTCCTCCGAAGAAACCAGTACCTCCAGAAATTTGCCCAAAGCAGAAAAAAAGAGCTCCGCGATCTCCGCAGCAAAAAATTTATACTCGATGAAAAGAAAAAAATGCTGAACTTATCGGTTTCCTCCAGAAGATTTTATGTGGAATCAAAAAGAAACGAAAAATCACAGTTGGAAGATAAACTTACAGCGTTGACTACGAAAAAAAATGAGCTTGATTTTTCTTCAAACGCATATAACGGAAAAATTGAAAGACTTGAATCGGAACAAAACAATATTATGAACTTCCTTTCAAATTTCTCTGATTACAAACAGAAATTTAAAGATACTAAGAGTTCACGGATTAGTTATTCATCCGATAACCTCGATTCGGTAAAAGGCACTCTAAATTCCCCTCTTGATATATCTCTTATCAGAAAAGAGTTTGGCTCCAATACAAATAATGCTACCAACACCGAATCATTTAATTTCGGAGTTGATTTTTCCGCAGCAGCAGGCTCAAGAGTTTACTCTGCAGCAGCAGGCACTGTAACAATTGTTGGTGATGTCCCTTTCTACGGCAAAGTTGTGGTTATTGATAACGGCAATGGATTCCGAACAGTTTACGCCTGCCTTAATGATGTTACAGTGAAAGCCGGAGAGAAAATAAAGCTTAACCAGGTAATAGCAAAATGCGGTTATGACATCGATGGTCAGGGTCTGCATTTTGAAATATGGAAAGGCAAAACACCTCTGAATCCTCGTGAGTGGCTAAGGTTCTGAGTATAAAAATCCCACTAAATCCCTCTTTGCAAAGGGGACTTAAAAAGTAAAGTGACAATAAACTCCCCCTTTCTAAAGGGGGAGGAGCAGAGCGGAGGGGGATTCAAAAAATAAATTAAATGAAAAAACCATTTCTTCCATACAGCAAACAAAATAAACAACTCTCACGGAATTTAAGAAATCATTCAACTCTGGCCGAAGTGCTCCTGTGGAACGAGCTCAAAGCAGGTAAAATAAAAGATATAAATTTAACAGGCAAAAGCCTTTGCTGGGATACATCGTTGACTTCTATTGTAAAAAATTAAATCTTGTTATAGAAATCGATGGTGGTACCCATATAGACAAAGAAAAGGAAGATAAAAACAGGCAGGAAATGCTTGAACAGCTTGAATTATCATTTTTACGATTTGAAGATATTCAGGTCAAAACAGAAATGCATCGTGTGTTAGAAAAAATTTATTCTTTTATAGAAGACTTTGAGAAGATGAATCCCCCTAAATCCCCCTTTACAAGGGGGACTTGAAAAAGTGATAGCAAATACACTCCCCCTTTTTAAGGGGACTTGAAAAAATTGATAGCGATTCCGTTTAATTAAATTGACAATTTTCTAATAAATCGTTATTTTTGTTAATTATTCTATAAAAAAATTGCCAAAATGGCGGAAAAAAGCAAAAAATCAACCCGCCAGGATAAATCCCCACCCGAAGAAAACGAGATGGCAAAAATTACCCGTTCATATCAAAAGGGGTGGGCTTATGCTGAAGTTGCCATGCAGTTCGGAATTGCAATTGTTCTCTGTACTCTTGTTGGCAGCTGGCTGGACGGCAAATTTAATACCGGAAATATTCTGATGATTACCGGTGTTCTGATAGGAACGGTAGCAGGATTTATAGGGCTGTTAAAACAGCTCAATGTACTTAATACGAAAAAGAAAAGTGACCCAGATAAGAAAGTTTGACCCTGCTTTTCTAAAATATGTTCTCTATGCAAGTGTCATTGTATTGATTGTTTCTTTCTACCCCGTTTATATGTATTTATCCCCTGCTCAGATTATGGCAATAATCTACGGGTATCTGCTGAGTCTGCTTAATGTAATAATAGGCTACGCTTTGATAAGCAATGCTTTCGAGAAGAAAACAAAAAGCTTCATGATTATTGTTTTCGGGGGGATGGGTGTAAGAATGCTTTTGGTTGCTATAATGCTCTTAATACTTCTTTATATTGTGCAGCTTGAGCCGGTAAGTCTTGTTTCTTCCGTTTTTTTCTTTTATTTCCTGTTTATGGCTATTGAGATAAAATTCATATACAAAAAATCTTCAAAAACAAATTGAACCATAACCTGTAACTGATATTTAATGACATTATTAACAAGTTTTTTAGTAAATGAACCCGATACAGCCCTTGTAACACAGACTGCTCACAAGGATAACTGGATTATTCATCATATATTAGACCACGATGTATTTAAGTTTCAGCCAATACAAATCGGTTCTCTTACACTTGACCTGTCCATTACAAATAAAGTTCTGATGATGGCAATTTCAGGGCTGATACTTTTTATTGTACTGACTCTGGCTGCAAGGCAAAACCGAAAAAATACAGTGCCCCGTGGAATCGGGAATTTCATCGAAATGATAATGATTTTCATCCGCGATGAAATCGTTGTTCCTTCAATGGGACATGCAGGGTATAGATACCTTCCGTTTTTCTTTACCATGTTTTCGTTCATCCTGACCTGTAACTTGCTTGGGCTCGTTCCGTTTATGTCAACTGCCACAGGAAGCGTTAGCATTACTGCAGGACTGGCATTGGTTACTTTTATAATGATTCAGGTGCTTGGTATAAGAAATAACGGTTTGTGGGGATACATTAAAGGACTTGTTCCGCCCGGTATTCCATTATTCGTTCTGCCTATAATGGTTATAGTTGAGTTTCTTGGATTACTTACAAAACCTTTTGCTTTGTGTATTCGTCTTTTTGCCAATATGACGGCAGGACACGTTGTTATACTGGCATTAATCGGCTTAATTTTCAGCCTCGGTTACGCAGTTACACCCGTATCAATAGGCTTTGCATTATTTATTTATGTACTTGAAATACTGGTTGCCTTAATACAGGCGTATATATTCACAATACTCTCTGCTTTGTTTATCGGAATGGCAGTACACCAGGAACACTAATAATAAGATTTTTAAACAAACACTAAAACATTCACTTAAAAAAATATAAGAAAGGATAATTAATTAATATGAGTTTAGCAGCATTAGCAGCAGGAATAGGAGCAGGTCTTGCAGTCATAGGAGCCGGTATCGGAATCGGCAGACTGGCAGCATCAGCAATGGAGGCTACAGGAAGGCAGCCCGAAGCCGGCGGTGACATCCGCACATCTATGATTATTGCAGCAGCCCTTATTGAAGGTGTTACTCTATTTGCTCTTGTTATCTGTTTTATCCTTGCAGGAAAATAATTCCATCTGCTCCGTATAAATTACGGATGTTAATTTTTTCATTATAAAGGAATTTAAATGCAAATAGCTAATTTTATTTTAGCGGGCTTTCACTATATATTTTTATTCTTGGGCCCGGAAAAAACACCTGAAGATACATTGCTTTCGGTAGAGCCGGGGTTAATGATATGGACCATCATTATCTTCACCATTTTAGTGCTTTTACTCAGGAAGTTCGCATGGAAACCACTGATTGAATCGCTGAACAAACGCGAACAAACAATAAAGGATTCCGTCGATAAGGCTGAACACCTGAGGCAGGAAGCTGAAAAAATGTTCGAGGAAAACAAAAAGCTTCTCGCGAAAGCCGATGAAGAATCAAGACGTATTATCAATGAAGGAAAGGGATACGCCGAAAAAGTGCGTAACGATCTTATTAGCAAGACACATGAAGATACTTCAAGAATGATTCAGCAGGCAAAAGATGAAATTGAAAGAGAAAAGATTTCCGCTCTAAATGACCTGAAGTCTGAAATTGCAGACCTCGCTGTTAAAGCAGCAGGCAAGATTATAGATGAAAACCTTGACGAGAAAAAGCAGAAAAAGATTATCGAAGGGTTTATTAACCAAATCCCGAAAAACTAAAACGAGCTATGTCTAATAAGAAAGTTGCGCGCCGATATACATTAGCCTTATTTGAGCTTACTGAAGAATTGAAGCTTACTGCAAAGGTAGTAAAAGATTTTACAGATTTGGTTAATTCAATTGACAGATCGAAAGAACTTAGGCTTTTACTCAAAACCCCGATAATCAATTCTTCTAAAAAAGGAATAGTTCTTGATGTTTTATTCAAGGGTAAAGTACAGGATTTGACGCTAAAGTTCATCACTCTTCTTACAAAAAAGGAACGGGAAAATATATTATATGACATTGCAAAAGATTTTCTTGACCTTGTAAATGAGAAACACGGAATAATAGAAGCAAAAATAAGAACCGCTGTTGAAATCACAGAAAAAGACAAAAAACATCTGATAGAAAAACTGTCAGTATACACAGGAAAAGAAGTACATGCTGATTTTGGAGTCGATAAAGCCCTACAGGGCGGTTTTGTAGCCCAGGTAAAAGACAGCATAATAGATGCAAGTATAGCAAGACAGCTGCAGCTTCTGCGTGAACAATTTGTAAAGGGCAGCTTTAATAATTGAAAAAGCTGCTTAAATTATCCGTTCTTTTATTATTTATAACTGCAGTAACCTGTCCGCAGGATAAGGATACAACTATTTTCACTTTCGGAAAATATAAGTTTGATAAGAGCATTGACTCGGCGAATTACTGCGCTACTATGACTGTACGAAACGGAAGCAAGGTAATATATACAGATTCTTGTGATATGGATATGACTGCAATAAATGCTTATGACCTTGAAGGAAACGGCAGGAAAGAAATATTAATTGAGTATTATTCGGGTGGAGCGCATTGCTGTGTGTTTTTAAACATTTGCAGAATTACTAATGATAAGTTCATAATTCTTGATTCACTTTATCTCGGAAATTCATTTTACGAAGTAAAAGATTTGGATAATGACGGTGAGCTTGAGATTTCTGCATATAATGACATGTTTGCGTATGCGTTCACTAATTTTGCGCAGTCGAGATTTCCGTTAGCTATATATAAATTTAAAAATGATAAGCTTTACCTTGCAAATAAAGAGTTCGAGGATAAAGTTTATGAGGATATAAAAGGGCTCAAAGACGAGCTTTCAGAATATACTAAACATGGGTTCGATTGTCCCAAAACAGCTGATGAAGAAACATTTAACACAGATGCAGGGGCTGTGCAGGCTATACTTGCTGCAATTGTAGGTGATTACGAAACAATAGGCATGACCGATAAAGGATATGAACTCATAAACAAAGTTTATAAATGTCCCGATAAGGACAAATTCATAAAGATTTTAAAAAACGATTACCACTTAAAATAACAAACAGAAATAAATGGCTGAAGTAAAACCGGATGAAGTATCTGCGATACTTCGAAAACAGTTATCAGGATTTGAAAAAGAAATAGATATTTACGAAGTTGGAACCGTAGTCCAGATAGGAGACGGCGTTGCCCGCGTTTACGGCTTAACCAAATGTATGGCAAGCGAACTGGTCGAATTCCCTCACGGGGTTTTCGGTATGGCATTAAACCTTGAAGAAGATAATGTGGGATGCATACTATTCGGAGATTATACTCTTGTCAAAGAAGGTGATGAAGTAAGAAGAACAGGAAGAGTCGCATCAATGCCCGTCGGCGAAGCAATGCTGGGAAGGGTTATTAATCCGCTTGGTCAGCCCCTTGACGGAAAAGGACCCATTACTACCGAAAATCTCCATCCTATAGAGAGAAAAGCGCTTGGAGTTATACAAAGACAGCCTGTTAAAGAACCGCTTCAGACCGGTATAAAAGCTATTGACTCAATGATCCCTATAGGCAGAGGTCAAAGAGAATTAATTATAGGTGACAGGCAGACAGGTAAAACAGCAATCGCAGTAGATACTATCATTAACCAAAAAGGCAAAGGCGTTTATTGTATTTATGTTGCAATAGGGCAGAAAAATTCTACTGTTGCATCAGTCGTAGCCAAGCTTGAAGAAACAGGCGCGATGGAATATACAACTGTAATTTCGGCTACTGCATCAGACCCGGCTCCAATGCAGTTCATAGCCCCGTATTCGGGAGCAACCTTAGGAGAGTATTACCGTGATTCCGGAAGACATGCGCTTTGTGTTTATGATGACTTAACCAAACAGGCACAGGCATACAGAGAAGTTTCTCTGCTGTTAAGACGTCCCCCCGGTCGTGAAGCATACCCAGGAGATGTGTTCTACCTGCATTCAAGACTGCTCGAACGAGCTTCTAAGCTGAACGATGAACTCGGAGGCGGAAGCCTCACAGCATTACCGGTTATCGAAACTCAGGCTAGTGACGTATCCGCTTACATTCCTACAAACGTTATTTCAATTACAGACGGGCAAATTTACCTTGAGCCAAACCTGTTTAACGCAGGCGTAAGACCTGCCATTAATGTAGGTATTTCGGTTTCGCGTGTAGGCGGAAATGCGCAGATTAAAGCTATGAAAAAAATCGCCGGAACTCTCAGAATTGACCTTGCGCAGTACAGAGAGCTTGAAGCGTTCACAAAGTTCGGCTCAGACCTCGATAAATCGACACTCCAGCGCTTAAGACGGGGAGCAAGACTGGTGGAAATACTTAAACAACGGCAATATACACCCTACCCCGTCGAAAACCAGGTTGCAATTATTTTCGCCGGAACAAACGGATACCTGGATGAAATACCGGTTGAGGAAATAAAACGGTATGAGAAGGAATATCTGGAAATGATGGAATTAAAGCATAAAGATGTTCTGGATGAGATAATATCAAAGAAAGAGCTTACAGATGATTTGATTACAACTCTTAAAAATATTCTCGACGAATTCACAAATAATTTTAAAGTCTCAATAAAGTAAATCAATGACAACCAAAACTCCGCCTTCTGTAAAAAATGCAAACCCCGATGAACCGGTGAAAAAAATATATGAGATGGTTGAAGAATTCAAAGATGTTGTACCGGTAACAAATGAAAGATACCGCTTAGCGTTTTGTATAAATAAATTTTATAACGGAGAGACAAGCTCATTAAAGGAAGCACTGGTTTCAGCTAACCCTGAATCATGCACAATTAAACGCGATGAACTTCTTAAGCAATTGACAGAAAAATATAACAGGCTCGAACTGAAATAAACAGGATAACCAATTGGCGACACTCAGAGAAATAAAAAGCAGAATAACAGGTATTAAAAATACCGAGAAAATCACGCGTGCGATGAAAATGGTTTCTGCAGTGAAGTTCCGCAAGGCGCAGGAAAATGTAGTTGCAGCCAGACCCTATGCTAAAAAGATTGCCGATATACTGCAAAGCTTATTACCGGCATGCGGTGATATGGATAACCCGCTGTTAAAAGAACGTGATGTAAAAAGGATTTGTATAACAGTTGTTACTTCGGACAGAGGGTTTGCGGGACCATTTAATACAAATCTGATTAAAGAAACCGAGAAAATAATTAAGGAAAAATACTCTGATTTGTTAAATTCCCACAATTTAACACTGGTTACAATGGGAAAGAAATCATTCGATTATTTTTCGAGAAGGAATTATGATATTTACGCAAAGTATGTGGGAATATTCGACAAACTGGTATTCATGAATGCGCAAAAGATAGTGGCAGACTTGCTTGATGGATTTATGACAGGAAAATTTGATAAAGTCATAATGGTGTACAATGAATTCAAATCTGCAGCACAGGCAAAAATTACAGAAGAACAATTTCTGCCAATAGCATCACTGGCTCCGGACCGGAATTCAGGCGGGAAAACAAGCGATTTTATTTTCGAGCCATCAATTAAGGAAATTATAGATTACATGCTCCCTAAGCATCTGAATACACAGGTATGGAGAGTTATGCTTGAATCATTCGCTTCGGAACAGGCTGCAAGAATGCTTGCAATGGATTCAGCAACAAATAACGCAAACGATCTTATCAGGACTTTACAGATATATTATAATAAAGCCCGCCAGGCAAGCATCACAAAAGAACTATTGGAAATAGTAAGCGGCGCAGAAGCGCTGAAAGAATCAAGCTAAAAGTACCAATAATTGTCATGCTGACCTGGTTTCAGCATCTCAAAACAGATCCTGAATCCAAGTTCAGGGTAACAAAATACATAATTTTACAAGGGAGCAGGCTCCCTTGTTTTATTTCTGCGAGTAATTTAAATTTGATTATATGGATGAAACTGATTATAACTTAAAACGCTTTAGGATTTTTAAACTGTCAGACGGTTTTGAAGTCTGGGTAGGTAAAGACAGCTCAGCAAATGACCTGCTAAGCATGAAATATACCGCACAAAACGATTTATGGTTTCATATAAGAGGCGCCAGCGGCTCACATACAGTCCTTAAAATTCCCGAAGGAATAACAGATATTCCAAAAAACTTTATTAAAACAGCTGCATCGATAGCCGCGTTTTACAGTAAAGCTAAAAATGCCGGGATTGTGCCTGTAGCTTACACACTAGCAAAGAATGTCCAAAAATACAAGGGAGCTAAATCAGGCAGTGTAATTATTAAGAGTGAAAAGATTGTAAAGGTAGTACCGGGGCTGCCGGAAGGTTAAAAAGGGATTAAAATCGTCTTTTATTAGGTTCGCGCCTACACAGGAATGACAAATTGTCTTTTTACTTAAAAATCATTTATCAATTTCTGAATCTGCACTTCGACTTCACTTATTTTGCTTTCAAGGCTTTCTTTACGTTCAGGCTTTATTTTTAGCAGGTATGTGTATGCTTCAATAGCATCAAAATAGTTGCCCTGTTTGGCAAATATATCGGCGAGTGTTTCAGTTATTATCCTTACCTCAAATTTATTTTTAAGGCGTTTTTTTTCGGGCAGTGAGGCGGTGCTTTCTTTCTTAAAGAAGTATGGTGATTCAAATACTTTTACAAACTCCTTGTAATCGTTCGTTTCATCTAAACCTGTAATATCGATTTTATCTCCACCCATATCTTCTATTTCATAACTTGGAAACAGGTTATAGTTAAAATCATAATCATTAAATACGGGCGCTTTAAACTCAAGCTTTGGAATAATATCTTCTTCATGTTTCCTTGACACCTCACTCTTGGTAAGGTCATTTGCGATTTCAAGATACTTAAGGACAATGTTCATGTCAGGATACACTGCAAGCATCTGTTCAAATAATTTCTTTGCGTCGAAAAAATACCTGTTAGCCAGATAACATTTTCCCAAGAGCAGTCTGGCAGTCGTATAATGAGGGTAAAAATCAAGTCCCGCCTGAAGCAGGCTGATAGCCTCATTAACATTTCCGTTTATTAAATAATAGTTGGCAAGCTTAACAAATTCAGGGGTAAGCGGATTGACTCTAAGCTTATCCTCAAATTTCTGAATTAAATATTTGATAACATCATTATCAACCAACTTGCTTTCCTATGTTTCTATTTGTTTCTATTACGTGTTTTATTGAAAGGAATGCCACAAGTCCGAACCCGAACGCAAACATGAGCTGAAAAGGCAGAGCAGAAATCTGAAGCGTGATAACTGAAATCACAACCCCGATAAAGCTGTAGATAGCTATTAGCGATTCCAGTATAACAGAAAAACTAACTTTTTTCTTGTGAACATATTTTTTATCTGCCCACGAATCTTTTTTATCTACAATGAGATACTTAGGCGTTCTTACAAATTCTGTTTTCTTGTTGAACAACGCCTGGAACACAGCCTTAGTATTATTAATTGCAAAACCCATGCTTCCTGCCATAAATACCGGGAACAGCAAAATTCGCTTTCTCCAGTCCGCATATACATCTTTCTGCGAGTACAGGTAAAACAAAAATGAGGCTATAAAAGCAAGCACAAATATTGACATAAAAGTAAAATATGCATCGTATAATCCGGTGTTCTTAATCAGAATAATCGGTGTGTTTAAAAGGCATGCGATTAATATAAATGGGAAAACAATATTGTTAGTCAGATGATATGTCGAAATAATTTTATGCTTAAGCGGAAATTTTGATTTCCAGACTCGCGGCAGAATTTTCTTGCAGGTTTCTATTGAGCCCTTTGTCCACCTGAACTGCTGAGATTTAACCGAATTAATTTCAGAAGGAACTTCAGCGGGTGTTGTGAAATCGGTTAAATATTTGAATTTCCAGCCCTTTAGCTGGGCTCTGTATGAAAGGTCAAGGTCTTCTGTCAGAGTATCTGCTTCCCAGTTTCCGGCGTCAAGAATACATTCTTTTCTCCAGATACCGCTTGTCCCGTTGAAGTTTATAAAGTAGTCGGCTTTATTTCTTGCCTGCTGTTCCATAACGAAATGACCATCCAGTGAAAGAGCAACAACCTGTGTAATAAGCGAATAGGTTCTGTTAATGTGCTCCCATCTTGTTTGCACCATGCCGATTTTGGGGTTCTTGAAAAAAGGAAGAACGATTTTAAGAAAATTTTTCTTAGGAATAAAATCTGCATCAAATATGGCTACAAACTCCCCTTTTGAAGTAACCAATCCTTCTTTTAAAGCACCTGCTTTGAAGCCTGACCTGTTATCTCTGTGAACATGTTCTATATCAAAACCTTTCAATTTATAATCTTTAACGATATCCGAAACAATTTGAATTGTTTCATCGGTGGAATCGTCCAGTACCTGAATTTCAAGCTTGTCAATAGGGTAATCTATCTCGCAGATTGATTTAATCAGCCTCTCTACAACATACATTTCGTTAAAAACCGGAAGCTGTATTGTTACATTTGGGTATTCTTTCAGTTCACCGCTCAGGTCATCCCTTTTATCTCTGAACTTCAGGTAATAATACACCATAATAAAACCGTGTGAACCAAATGTAAACAAGATAAGCAATGAGCCGATATAAGTAAACAGTATAGCTTTTTCCAATTTATTTCAAATAATTTTAAATTCTTACCAGTTAGAAATTACCTCAAGCAGTATATCATCGGTAATTTTATCTTCAGCAGAGGTGATACCAGCATCGCGCTGTGAAAAACCTCCGCTTGAGCTTTCATACTCGCCCCAGTTCGAAAAATCCTTTGTCCAGATATTCTTCTGTTTCCGAAGGTTTGTAAACTCAACAGATACATTAAGTGTAATTTTTCTTTTTGATACCTGTTCCCCCCCGGATACAACCAGCGCTTCATCCTGAACACTTTTTATCGTACATGTCAACATCCCGTCAGCATCGGTTTTATCAGCATACTCAAGAGTATTATCTTTAATGAACTTATTTTTCAGCAGTAAAGTCATATCTTCGGCTAAGTTTGCCGAACCAAAACCGCTTGCATCTTTAAAAGTAGGGATGAAAATGGTTTTAATTCCCTCAGGAGGAGATGCCCCCTTAAAACTGTAGTTACATGAACTGAAAAATACTAATATCAGCAAAAGTTTTATAATCAGAAACGGATAAATATATCTGTTATTAATCTTTATCATTTTTCAACCCGTACTCTTTATATTTTCTGTATAGTGTTCTGTTGCTTAATTTCAGCCTGTTCGCAATTCGCGCAACGTTTCCGTTATATTTATTCCAGAAATAGGTTAAAAGCTCCTGCTCAAAATCCTCATATGTTAATTCATCAATTTTTTCTTTCGGAACGAAGAATCCGCCCTGATGACCGTTGCCAGAGCTTCCCGAATCAATATTTTCAAGATGCTGTTTAATATCCATAATATCTGTTTTCAGCTCATATAGCGCCCTGAATAAAATCTGCCTTTCATCCCGCAAATTATAATTGGGAAGCAGCGCCGGAAGTGATGATATACCCTGCCCGGGAAGGTTAAGCTGCCTTATTATATCTTCACGGCTTATTGTATTCTCGGGATTGAGTGTAATTATACTTTCCACAAAATTTTTTAATTGTCTTATATTACCCGGCCAGTTGTAATTTACAATAAAATCAATTCCATCGGCAGATATACCTTTAAATTGAATATGATTTCTTTCACAGAATTGTTTTACAAAATAATCGAATAACGGTTTTATATCCTCCTTACGTTCGCGCAGGGGAGGAATGTAAATATTTATAGAACGGAGCCTGTAGTATAAATCTTCACGGAAAGCGTTAATAGATATTTGATGTTCGAGATTCTTATTTGTTGCAGCAATCACCCTTACATTAACGTGCTCAGCCTTAGAGCCTCCAACCTTCATATATTCACCGTTTTCGAGTATTCTAAGAAATTTTACCTGTGTCTGGAGCGGTAATTCCCCTATTTCATCAAGAAAAATCGTTCCGCCGTCTGCAGCTTCAAAATACCCTTTGCGTGAATCTGTTGCTCCGGTAAAGGAACCCTTTTCATGACCGAACAATTCACTTTCGATTATTCCTTCTGGAATTGCACCGCAGTTTACGGTGATAAACGGACGGTTGTTTCTTTTACTGTTAGAGTGTATCAGTTTCGCAACAACTTCTTTTCCTACACCGCTTTCGCCTGTAATTAAAACAGTTACATCGGTAGGGGCAACCTGTTTTATAATCTGCCTCAACTCGGCAATCGGGACCGAACTGCCCATTAAATCAATGCTGCCGTTTTCAGGTAAATTATTCACTCTGGGTGTTAAAGAATTAATTCTAATGTAATATCTCGCCAAACAATGTTGCGGAATTAGCTTTTGCAATTCTCACAACTACCTTCTCACCAATGCTTGTTCCGTTTTTCGGAATGATAACGGATTTGTTGCAGTCTGTTCTGCCTGAGAGCATTTTATCAGATTTTTTACTTAACGAATCAATTAAAACTTCATAATCAAAACCAACCATTTTGGAATTTTGAGCAAATGATATTTGCCGCTGCAGCTCTACAATTTCCATAAGTCTTTCGGATTTGGTTTGTTCATCGACATCATCTATCATACGGAATGCTATTGTTTTTTCTCTTGCAGAATATTTAAACATATACGCGCCGTCATATTTCACTTCATTCATTATGGCAAGTGTCATTTTGTGGTCTTCTTCTGTTTCAGTCGGGAACCCTGATATGATATCAGTCGAAAGAGCAACATTTGGCATTATTTTCCTTGCTTTTTCTATCAATGACATATAATGCTCAACAGTATAACTTCTTTTCATTAACTCAAGGATTCTGTTAGAACCGGATTGCACGGGTAAATGGATATATTTACAAAGGTTATCGTATTCGGCAATTGTTTCCAGCAATTTATCAGATAAATCCTGAGGATGTGAAGTAGTAAACCTGATTCGCATTCCGGGTACAGCTTTAGCGCATGAAGCAAGAAGGTCAGAAAAGTCATTATCCCCGCTTTTATATGAGTTAACATTTTGACCGAGAAGCGTTACCTCTTTAAAGCCTTCATCCCAAAGCTGTTTCATTTCATTAACAACTCCTTCAAGATTCCGGCTTCTTTCTCTTCCCCTTGTGTGCGGAACAACACAGAAACTGCAGAACTTGTCACACCCGCGCATTACAGCGAGCCATGCGCTTATGCCTTCTTTCCTTAACGGAACAATATCATCATACGTCTCAACACGGGAAAGCCTGACTGCAACACCTTTTTCACCCCTCTCACTCAGGTTTTCAATCAGGTAAGGAAGTTTTCTGTATTCATCAGGTCCGACTATTAAATCAACAAGACGGGTTTTCCCAATTAAGTCCTGTTTAACTCTTTCAGCCATACAGCCGATAATTCCCACAACAAGACCGGGATTTGAACGCTTATATTTCTTTATTTCCGTAAGTCTCTGGTATACTTTTGCTTCGGCGTGTTCTCTTATGCTGCACGTATTGATAAGAATTACATTTGAATCGTCAATGTTTTCAGTCGTATAATACCCGTACCTGTTCATTATGCCGTTTACTATTTCTGTATCGGCAAAGTTCATCTGGCAGCCGTATGTTTCCACATACAGCTTTCGTTCAGCGTTTCGGGGCTCTTTTTTTTGAAGAGATTCAATGGGTATGTAAGTCTTATTCAATGCCATAGATTTTGAGGTGCGGGCTCTTGTAAATTTAAACTCACCTTCTCCGCAAACCGGCGGATTTATGTAAATTCGTACTTCCATCCAAACCATGTCTGCAGGCTTATTAAACTCAAATTGATGATGATTATTATATCTGTGTTTCGTCTTCCGCATTGTACAATTCAATATTAGACGAATCCGGGGTATTGTAATAAACCCTTATATATGAACCATCGCTGTTGGTCAAACCGTCAAATTCAACTTTAACTTTTGAATATCCTGCCAGCGCCAGAGTGTCAACAAAGAACCTTCTTGTATCTGAATAGCAGCCGTTAACGACAGCGCTATCGACCAATCCCGCCCTGTCATAAATTACAACCCCGGTATTAGAAGGCGGCGCAACAGCGACTATTATTACACGAACTGACAATTAACAAAAGAAAAAATATGAGAAAAACAGGTTTCTTCAATATTATTCAGCATGTATATTTTCTTTAGAAAGCAGGAATTCTCTAATTATCGATGCCAGTCCTTTGCCGTCCATCTTAAGCTCTTCATACAACTCGTTTGGAGTACCATGGTCAATAAACCTATCGGGCAAACCATGAACAATCAGCTTAACATCATTAATATTATTCTGATTCATGAATTCGAGTACTGCCGAGCCAAATCCCCCGGTTATCACATTATCTTCAATAGTTAATACTTTTTTATGGCGTGCAAACACATCCTTCAGTAAATGCGCCGTCAAGAGGTTTTACAAATCTGGCGTTAACAACTTCAACATCAATATTATCTTCGGCAAGAATTTTTCTTGCTTTCATTGCCATATCTACCATGTTTCCAACTGCAAGTATAGCAATGTCATTGCCTTTTTCAACTATTTCGCCTTTACCGATTTCCATTTTTTCAAAGGGCTTTATTTCTAATCCCAATCCGTTCCCTCTCGGGTAGCTGATTGCAATTGGACCCTTTTTATAGAAAGTTGCCGTATAGAGCATATTTCTTAACTCAATTTCGTCTTTTGGAGCCATTATAACCGATGTCTGAATGCATCTGAAATAACTTAAATCAAGTGAGCCATGATGAGTGGGACCATCTGCTCCAACAAGTCCTGCTCTATCCATAACAAATATTACAGGTAATTTTTGAATTGCAACATCATGTACAATCTGGTCAAATGCGCGCTGGAGGAATGTTGAGTATATTGCTACTACAGGAGTAAATCCTTCAGTTGCCATACCTGCCGCAAAAGTAACAGCATGCTGTTCGGCAATACCAACATCAAAAAATCTTTGGGGCATTGCTTTTTGCAATATGTCAAGTCCTGTACCATCAGGCATTGCAGCTGTAATACCGACTACCTTATCATTCTCTTTGCAAATCTCTACTATTGCCTGTCCGAATACTTTTGTATATGAAGGGGGACCACCTTCTTTTTTCGGTGTCAAGCCTGTAAGCTTATCCCAAGGTGTTGAAGCATGGAATTTCTGATAGTGGTTTTTAGCCGGTTCATATCCTTTGCCTTTTTCTGTAATGACATGTAAAAGAATCGGACCGCCGAGGTCTCTTATTTCCTCAAGTATTTTAACTACGTTAATAATATTATGTCCGTTAACAGGACCAAAGTACCTGAATCCAAGAGCTTCAAACAACATTCCGGGCGTAATTATGCCTTTTATACTGCCTTCGACTTTTGAAGCCATGTATCTAACTCTATCACCAAACTTCTTATCAAGCTTGCCGGTTGCTTTCCAAACGTAATCTCTGAATTTATTATATGATGGGTTTGCAAGAAATTCATTAAAATAATTATGCAAAGCCCACACATTCGGGGCAATTGACATTTTATTGTCATTTAAAACAACAATTATATCCTTTTTGAGCAATCCGATATTGTTCATTGCCTCATAAGCCATTCCGCCTGTCATTGAGCCGTCACCGATAACGCCTACAACTTTAAATTTCTTATTCTGAAAATCTCTTGCAGTTGCAATACCTAGGGCAGCAGATAACGAAGTGCTTGCATGTCCTGCGCCGAATGCATCATATTCGCTTTCGGTGCGTTTCAGGAACCCGCTGATACCGCCTTTTTGCCTGATGGTTTTGAGCTGCTCTCTTCTGCCCGTGAGAATTTTGTGAATATATCCCTGGTGACCTACGTCCCATATAATTTTATCTGTAGGAGTATCAAAAACATAATGCAATGCTACAGTTAGCTCTGCAACCCCTAGAGATGCGCCCAAATGCCCTCCGATTTTAGAAATAGTATCAACCAGGTAATCTCTGATTTCATCAACTAAATCTTTTAGCTCGTTTAGATTAAGTTTTTTTAAGTCTGCGGGAGAATCTATCCCGTCAAGATATTTATACTGGGTTTCCATAAAAAGAATATTTTATTTAAAATCTTTAATTTCAGGAACGCCTTTGAGCGTCTTGTTAATTTCTTTGATTCTAAGTTCCGCATTATTAAGTTTATCGTAGCAAAATTTGGTTAATGTCAATCCTTCTTCGTACAACTTGATTGTTTCTTCAAGAGTTACATCTTCATCTTCGAGCTTTTCAAGAATTTTCTCTAACCTTGAAAAATTCTCTTCGAATGATTTTTCTGTTTTCTTCGGTTTGGCACTCATTTTACTTTGTAATTCTTGCGCTTTTCTTGTTATCAAAAAATTCGATTTCTACAGCATCGTTTTTTTTAATCTGTGATGCCCTGGTTACAATTTTGACTTCCTGTGACGTATCTTCTTCAAACAAATCGAGGTCACCCTTTTTCCTGTGTATTAATGCGTATCCCTTTTTTAAATTATTCTGCGGACTCACATGATGCAATGTCTGTTTATATTGCCTTATTGAATTTTTAATACCGCTAATTTTGCTATTGGTAATATTTGTCAATAATCTTGACAATTCGTCAAGGCGTTGATAAAACCCATCTACTAAATCCTTAGGACGGTTGAAATAGTAATTACTTTCAACTTCCTTTAAAGATTTCTTTAATAAATATAGCTTATTTTCAGCAAAATTACTACAAAAATATGAAAATTTGCGAAGATTTTCAAATAATTCATTTATATCCGGTGTAACCAGTTCAGCAGCTGCTGAGGGTGTTGGAGCCCTCAAATCTGACACAAAATCACAAATAGTAAAATCAACTTCATGTCCAACAGCACTAACTACAGGAATTTTGCAGTCAAATACAGAACGTGCAAGCTTTTCCTCATTAAAAGGCCATAAATCTTCAAGTGACCCCCCTCCGCGTGCTATAACAATAATATCAACCTTTTCAATCCTTCCGGATTTTGAGAGATTTTCTACTAATTTTAATGCTTCAATTATGTTTTCATGAGCTCTTGCTCCCTGCACATTAACGGGGAATAAATATAATTTCAGCATCGGGTATCTTCGTTTAACCACGTTAACAAAATCATGTATTACGGCTCCGGTACGTGAAGTAAGTATAGCAATATTTTCAGGAAAGCGAGGTAATGGTTTTTTCAAATCCTCATCGAAGAGACCTTCCTCAAAAAGTTTTTGTTTAAGTTTCTCAAATCTTAATCTAAGCTCACCTGCGCCCTGGGGCATCAATTCCCAAACTTCAACCTGGTATGACCCTCTTGCACCAAATACAGTAACTCGCCCTTTTATAACTACCTGCATACCATCTTCGGGAGTAAACAGAAGCGTCTGGTTCCGGGTCTTCCACATAACAGCCTGCACCTGCGATGTATCGTCTTTCAGAGTGAAATAATAATGCCCTGATTGTGAATGAGCTTTAAAATTAGAAATTTCGCCTATAATATTAACAAAACGAAAATTTTCTTCAACAAGCATTTTTACACGGGAGTTAAGCTCAGATACAGTTAATATGTTTTGAACAGGCTCCATTTATTCTGAAAATCTTATAATTACGTTTTCAATTGCCCATCCGCCTTTTACACTTATTTTCTGGGGATAAACATAAAACGGTTCTGAATATTGAAACGGGAAGGGACTGCCGTAATCGAATTCACTATTTTTATTCTTATCCAAAAATGAAAATAATGTATAATCGGCCTCAAAGACATTTTTATAATCAAATGAAGTGTCTGACGCTTCGAAAGTATATTTTACTTGCGGCTTTATATCCAATGAGCTTAGCTTAATTACTACCGGCAAGCTTTTTATATCATCTGCGGTTTTTATAGAACCTTTTATTTCGCCAAAAGAATTTGATGAAACGGTTCTGAATTTAAGTTCATAATTATAAACAGAGTCTTTGCCTGTTACTATTTTAAATGAAGAACTATAATCCTTAGCGTAACCGAACTTATCCGGCGGAAATATTTCTACAAGTGAATCGTTCCTCCAGTTAAACACAACCCGTACGGAATTACCTGCTTCGTCCTTTAAAATAAAAGACTTTACAAAATCTTCCCTTGAAGGTTTATGCTTGTTAAAAAAGAAAAAAATACTCTGGTCAGGTAATACACTACGTGAATCCTTTTCAATGGAAGTTGACACAATTCCCAGCGAGTCCGGGAAAAAATCGGTCAAGTTAACATCTGTATTAAGCTCAGTGGCTTTACTGATTTTCTTCATAAAAAAATTTAAACCAGTGACCACTGCTGAATCTTCCAAAGAAATATCCTCCGGCAAAACAGCATAGCTCTCTCTTTCGGATGTGTATAGAAGATTTCTGTCTTCATCTTCGATTGCAATAATTCTGTATTTACCGGGTGAAAGATTTGTGAGGTCATATGTTCCGTCTTCTGAGGTTTCGGATATATAATCCGCAACATTTTTTGTAGGGTCATAAGCTGAATCATTCAATTCAAGCTTATACGCAAGTATTGAAACAGGTTTATCAGCTTTGTTAAACACTTTCCCAGAGATGGCGGCTTTATCGATTTTATTCCCGGTTGAAAAGGCAAAACTAATCGGTGAAGTTATAGCGTTTCCCCTAATATCGGTCAGGTTTGAATTAACGGTAATTACAAAAGTTTTGTTCGGGTCAATCTTCCATAAAGGTTTTTCAAATGAGATTTCAACCTCTTTACCGCTCCAATTATACGAAATATCACCTTTTACCGGAGGAGATATGTGAAATGCCTCCTGCAGGCTTCTTCTATCAACATATTCATCAAACTCAAGAATAATGCTGTTTCCGCTAAAATTTAACGTATTCTTTGAAGGAGATTGAGAAACCAGCTTTGGTGGGGTTTTGTCTTCCTCGCCTCCGCCTGGGGGCTGCTGATTTGCACAGCCTTGAAATATTAAAAGAAGTCCGGTGAGGACAAAAACTGGTAAATAAATGGCTTTATTGATGTATTTTATCACTTTCAATTCTTAAATATAACCATAAAATTACAACTATTTAAGAGAAATATAGCTCCCACACATTATCACCTATTCACGGTATTGTAAGCTCAGATTCAATCTACCATATTTACAGTAGCAAACTTAACTACAATAACAAAAATCAACAAAATTCAGTGTAGTTATACATGTTACTTAGAAGGTGGTAGAAGAAAATGTTTACAGATAAAAAATTCATAACGTGTTTAAGTGGAATCTTTTCCATTATGTTTTTATTCGCGATGACTGCATTTGCACAGAACGATAATAACCCAGCACCTAGCGGTACTTCAAGTGAAGAGCACACGACGGTTTCGGAAGAAGCTATCGGCTACTGGGAGCTTAACACCTCAAACAATGCTAACAACCCGACAAAAATAACCAAATGGAGTGAGACCGGAACGAATCTTACCGGCACATCAGAATGGAAAGACATACTGAATATAATTCACACAGTAAGCAGCAGCTTTAATTGGGATGCTCCTCCGGAAAGAATGGTTCCCGGAATGGAATTAAACATAAAAGGTGCTTACATAAATAATGAGTACAGCACAACCGGGAAGATTCCCACAGGAATAAAAATTTACATTGATAAAGTAGGCGAGCCGATTGAAAAGCCAAGTTATGATGCTATTCAAATCGTTAAGCTTAATAAAAATTACAACTCGCATTTCTCAGAAGAGATAAACGGCAAATTCAGTGCGCCGAAATTTTTCCGCGGTAAGTCAAAAGATATCCAGGTAATTGTTGATTGTTACATCGGCACCGACCATTATGTAACAACTTACGAATACGACTGGGTAACTACACAATAGAGATTTCTGCTATAACAGCTTTAAGCTGTATTCCCTACTAATTAGCAGATGAACCGGGGCTTAACAAAGGTTAAGCCCTTTTTTTATCACCTAACTGAAAAGAAATTATATTAAAATCAAAAACTTTTTTTAAAAAACGAAACAGGACTTTGTTAAGTCCTGTTTCTGTGTGTGGAGGTGTGTTGGGGAAAATATGGGGGATGATGGCAAATTACCATTGCGAGTTTCCGGGTGTACCCGGAATCGAAACAATCTCGTGGTCAAAGACTGCTCCGAGACGTCATTCTCTCGCAATGGGAATTTGCCATACATATTTTGGGGTCTATGTATATTAATTCTGCATATGCAGGCAAATTAAATTTTAAAAATCAATCCATCTGTCTTCTCAAGAAAGCCGGCTTATCATCATTGGTTATCTTAAGGTCATCCGTATTGAAATCAAGATCCATATCATATTCTTCATTCTTTGCTCTTATCTGCTTCACTTCATCGCTCTGCAGAAGGTTCTTTCTCTGCACTGTTGGAATATCATAATATTCAAGTTCCTGGTTGGTAGTCGGAATCTTTGTTATAACAGTATCACCTTTTTTATCAATCAGCATATTCTTTGAAGTAACACCGTCTTCCGATGCAGGATAAGTATTCAATTGTTTTTGCTGTGCAACATTAAAACCGGTTGCAATAAGCGTAACTATAATTTCATCTTCCATTCTGTCATCCGTAACAACGCCCCAGATAAGCTTTCCGTAATCGCCTGCTGTAGCTTTAATCAGCTCGGTCATCTTCTTAAGGTCGGCTATCTTGAAGTTATTATCGGCAATAATATTCATAAGAATTGATTTTGCACCCTTAATAGAAACACCTTCAAGCAGAGGATTATCAATTGCTTCGCCTGTTGCCCTTATGGCTTTATCCTCGCCTTTAGCATATCCTATTCCCATGAGAGCATCGCCCATATCACGCATTATTGTTTTAACATCAGCAAAATCAACGTTCACTTTACCGCGTTTTGTAATGATATCAGAAATACCTCTGGTTGCGTTATATAAAACATCATCCACTTTCTTGAAGCTGTTTTCGAATGTGATTTCATCGCCGAATACCGTAAGAAGCTTTTCATTTGGAATAATAATACAGCTGTCAACTTCCTGTTTAAGCCTCTTTAAGCCTTCCTCAGCAATCTGAAGGCGGTCATTGCCTTCAAACTCGAACGGTTTTGTTACTATACCCACAACAAGAGCTCCTGTTGCCTTTGCAATTCTTGCTACTGCAGGCGCTCCTCCCGTTCCTGTGCCTCCGCCCATTCCGGCTGTAATAAATACCATATCACATCCTCTTACAGACTGCTCTATTTCTTCACGGCTTTCTTCTACCGCTTTTGCCCCTTTGGTATCATCCATTCCGGCTCCGAGCCCCAAAGTGGTGTTTCTTCCGATTTGAATTTTATATTCAGCCTTGCTTTTTTCAAGGTCCTGGATATCTGTGTTAAGCGCAATAAAATCCACACCGTCCAAGCCCTTTTCTATCATGTTATTGATAGCATTTCCTCCTGCTCCTCCAACACCCAGTACTTTTATCTTAGCCCCATAGGTACTTTCAGTAACTAATCTAATTGACATATACGAGCCCCCTTCTTTCCCCTTTGACAGGGATATTTTTAGTAATTAGTTTAAATTTCAAATATTTGGAAAAATTATTATAATTCATCAAACCATTGTTTGATTCTTTGTAAAATATTATTAACACCCTGTTTCTTTTTCCCTTTTCCTTTTCCCATAAGAGACCTCTTGTTATCAAGATACTTTATCCTGTGAAGAATAAGCCCGATACCTGTGGCGTAAATAGGACTTTCAACCTCTTTTATAAGTCCCCCACCAATATCTGTTGGAATACCAAGATTTACTTCAGTACCAAGTACCTGTACCCCGAGTTCTCTTGTGCCTTTAAGTAAAGAGCCGCCCCCTGTTATTACGACTCCTGCCGGCAAGTAATTTTCTATTCCGGAACGTTTTATTTCCTGGGCTGCCAGGACAAAGAGTTCTTCCATCCTAGCCTGAATGATTCTGGATATTATACTCTTATTTACTTTTAGCGGTTTCCTTCCTTTAATACCCTGAATCGTAATCATATCATCATTTATGATTTCAGAAATCAGCGCATACCCGAATTCTTTTTTCACTCTTTCCGCTTCTTTTTCATCTATTCCCAATGTTTCACTAATATCATTTGTCACCTGGCTTCCTGCTATTCCAATGCCTGCTGTATGCTTAATAACACCTTTCTTGAATACAGCTATGTCAGTCGTACCGCCGCCAATATCAATCATTGCAACACCCACTTTCTTTTCGCTTTCGTTAAGCACTGCATATGAAGAAGCAAGCGGCTCAAGAACAAGGTCATCTATATCAACACCGGCAGATGTAACGCAGTTCGAAAGGTCATCTATTTGAGAAACCAGACCTGTTAGAATATTTACCTTTGCTTCCATCCTTAAGCCAAACATTCCAACCGGTACATCAAAAATTCCGTCTTTGCCGTCAATTATAAACTCCTGCGCTATTACATCGATTATCCTTTCATCTTTTGAAAGCTTCAGGCTTTTAGCGCTGTCATAGAGCCTTTCAACATCATCACCGGAGATTATTCTATCCGGATGAGATATTGCTACAATTCCTTCGGACTGGATGCATCTTATATGCGGTCCGGCAATTCCAACTGTAACAGATTTTATATCGTATCCGGATTTAAGCTCTGCCTCCTTTAAAGAAGCCCTGATGTTTTCTATTGTTTTGCCCGGGTTAACAACCATACCTCTTGATAAACCTGATGAAGGGGCTTTTCCAACTCCCAGTATGTTTATTCTGCCGTCTTCCCTGATTTGAGCCACAATGGTGCAGATTTTTGTAGTTCCGACATCAAGACCGACTATTACATTTTCAAGTTCTTTTTCTTTCATAATGAAAATTAATCAGTTGTTGAAAATTTATTGTTTTTTACCACAACCATATCATTATATCTCAGGTCAACATAAGCAAATGAGAACCTGCTCTTATAGACAATAACCTGTTTCAGAAAATTTACAAGGCAAAGCAGTTTTCTATCAATTACATTCCTGAACCCGGCATCATTAATATCTATATCTTTTACCGGGATTGAGTTCTGAATACTGTAATCCAGAAAACTGTAGTCTACCAAAAAAACAGGTGTAACATCTTCAGTTGTGTAAAGAGTAATTCCGTTACTATCCGAAAAATTTATTTCTGAGATAAAGTTGTAAAGAATTCTGTCTATCTTGACAGATTTTCTCACTATGTACTGAGCAATTTTTAAATTCCTCAAGTCTTCCTTTGACAAGTAATTAATATCAAGCTCCTGAGATAAGCCGCTAATGACCGGAAGGTCAAGCCCTGTATTTTCCTTCTTTAAGTTATATAAATTCAATGCGTCATCGACCAGGAATACAGACTTACCGTTAGTTACCATTGCAAAAGGTGTTTTTTCGGTAATATCAATTCTGATTGTTCCATTTTCTCTTGTCGCATATACATTTTTAATATTTGGATGCTTGCGAATCCTGCTTTCTATTATCTCTAATGATAATGAATTAGATAAAATCAGGCTATCGTTCAGCTTTGCAAAATCAAATATTTCATCTTTTGTTAATGTTAAATTTCCTGTAACCTCAACTTTTTTAAGGTTTGTTCTGTCCTTCCAGTATCCAGAAAGCACTATACCGGAAAATGTCATAATGAGTACAATTGAGAATAATATCATTGCTTTATATCTTCTCATTATACCGTAACCCCCTCAAACCCAATCAGCTTTACTTCCAGCTCAAGATTGATACCTTTTTTCTCCATTACCGTTTTACGGATTATTCTTTACCAGTGAAATCACATCTTCAGCCGTTGCATTGTCATAATTAACTATAAAGTTTGCATGTTTTGGCGATACCATTGCGCCGCCAGATTTTTTCCCTTTCAATCCGCATTCTTCAATCAGCTTTGCCGCGTAATTATCATTCGGGTTTTTGAAAATGCATCCTGCATTCGGAATCTCAACCGGCTGTGCAGCATTGCGTTTCAGAAGAAGTTCTTTTCTTATTTTACTTATTTCTTCAGGGTCTCCCTGAGGCAGCTCAAAGACACCTTCCAGCACGGCGGTACCTTTTAAATTTGAATAACGGTATGTAAAGCCGCATTCTTCCCTGCTGAGTCTTTTAATTTCACCGTTTTTGATAACCTGAACTGATTTTATATAAGTTGAAATCTCGCCGCCATAAGCGCCAGCATTCATCACCATTGCACCCCCAACTGTTGCGGGAATACCTGCAAGCATTTCAACACCCGAATAACTGTTCTGTATGCAGAAATCAACAAACTTTGCAATTTTAGCACCTGCTCCGGCGGTTATTTTACCATTTTCATGTTTCAGGTAGCCAAAACCGGATTCAAGATTAATCACAATACCTCTTATTCCTTCATCGCTTATCAATACATTGCTGCCATTGCCCATTACATAGTGCGGCACCTCTTTACTCTTGGCATAATTCACAATATTTACCGCATCTAATGCATCAACAGGCTCAACGTAATAGTCAGCTACGCCGCCGATTCTGAACGTAGTAAACGGCGCAAGGCTTTCATTTAATGAAATCCTGCCTCTAAAAACCTGTTTTATTTCTGATATTGATATCAATTCTTATTACCAGATAATCTTTCGATAAATTCATCACAAAGATTTGTTATATCGCCTGCACCCTGAAAAACCAGGGTATCACTTTTTGAAACCGAGCCCTGTAAATATTCTATAATCGATTTTCTTTTTTCGAGATATTTTACATTTGCATTCAGCTTTACCAGTTCGTTAAATATCAATTCACTTGTAACACCTTCTATGGGAATTTCCCTTGCGGGATAAATATCCATTAGAATAACCTCATCGGCTTCAAGTAAAGCTTTGGCAAATTCTCTGTAAAAATCTTTTGTCCTCGAGAAGAGATGCGGCTGAAATACGGTAATAATTTTTTCTCCGTTAGACTCCCTAAGTCCTTTCAGGCTGGCTTCGATTTCTTTCGGGTGATGAGCATAATCGTCATAAACTTTTACACCGTTTTCATTGTATTTCAGCTGCAATCTTCTGTTAACCGGGGCAAACTCTTTTATGCTTTGTTTATATTTTTCAAAATCTATGCTTAAAATTTTTGACACAGCAAAACATGCGGTAGAATTCAGCACATTATGCCTGCCGATAAGGTTAAGCGTAATATTCCTGTATTCGCTGTGTGAGTTCTGAATAGAGAAATTCAAAATCCCTTTGGATGAATAGTAACCGGAAATCCTCAGGTAATTGCCGTTTCCAAAACCGTAAGAAATTTTTTCTTTATCCAGCTTAGAAACTGAGCTTTGAACATTTTTATCATCGCCAAAGTAAATCAGCTTCGAACCTGGTTTCGAATTGCTGCAGAATTTTACGAATGTATCTTTTATTTCCTGCAAATCTTTATATATATCAAGATGGTCTTCGTCAATGCTTGTTATTACAGCGATGTCCGGTGTCAACGTAAGAAATGACCTGTCATATTCATCTGCCTCAACGACAGCATAACTTCCATGACCTATCCTGGAAGCGCCGCCATCGAACAGTTTAACATTTCCACCCACAAATACAAGAGGATCAAGTCCTGCATCTATTAAAACTTTCGCTATCATTGCGGTTGTAGTAGTTTTTCCGTGAGTGCCTGAAACTGCAATTAAGAACTTATCGTTCACTATTTCACCAAGCATTTCAGCTCGCCTTATTGTTCTTATATTAAGTTCTTTTGCTCTTTCCATTTCCGGATTATCATTCTTAACAGCGGAAGAATATACAACCGTATCTAATGTGCCCTTAATATTTTCTTTTGAATGTCCTATAAAAATCTCAGCGCCTAATGAATTCAGCCTATCGGTAATATGCGATGCAGTCATATCTGAACCGGTAACTTTATACCCATTGAGTAAAAAATATTCAGCCAGCCCGCTTACGCCGATTCCCCCTATACCGATAAAGTGTATCTGTTTCATATTTCCTATTATTGTTACCGGAATCATTTAATCTTTAATACTCCCATCGTGGCGCGGGTTCTTGATATTAAGAAATTCCCTGATTAGCTCCGAACCCCTTTCGTATTCATTAGCCCGAATTCTAAGCCATTTCCGCCTTTTTAATAATTTCAATTTGATAATCCTGTAAGGCACTTCTTCGTTTCTTTTTCTCCGTTTTCCTATTTTAATATTCAGTATTTCATTAAATAAAATTTCCCTGCTGCCGAACCTGTTTTTTAAAACAACCCTGTCACTCTTTAGTATGATTTGCCTGTTCCTTATAATATTCACGAGGACAATTACAAAAAATAAAGCAATGAACAAAATCAGTATGTAAATTATGGGGTCATTAAAAACCAGCTGAAATTTTTCTTCAAAAAACTGGCCTCTGATAACTGCATAGAGAACAAAGAATACGAGGTATATTACCAGCTGCTGGTAATAAAAATCCATCCTGTATTTATAAACTCTGTCTTCCATGTTAATTAAGTTTATTTTCAGCAAGGCGGTTAAGCATACTTGCTATTTTAGACGCAGCATCTTTATCAGCAAATTTTTTAATATTTTCTCTCATTTCATTGAGCTTCTTTGAATCATTTATGAGCGGTAATACAACCTCCATAAATTCTACTTCAATATTACTGTCAAGTATCATCATTGCAGCGCCGGCATCGACTATTGCCTGTGCATTTTTCTCCTGGTGATTTTCCGAAGCAAGCGGGAACGGAACAAAAACAACCGCAGCGCCAAAGCTCGCAAGCTCCATTATTGTAGAAATACCTGAACGGCACACTATTAAATCGCTTGCTGAGAATGCATAATCTATTTTTTCGATGAACTGAAATACTTTGATATTATTAAAACCGTGCACCTGATTTTTAATCTTGTCAAATTCGTTTGAGCCTGTTTGCCAGATTAACTGAATATTTTTTTTGCTTATTTCATCAATCGATTTCAGCAATATTTTGTTCAACGAACTTGCTCCCTGGCTTCCGCCAAAAACAAACATTGTTCTTTTATTCGCGTCTAGACCGAAAAATTCCGATGCTTCATTTCTTGTATATTTTATCAAATTAGCTCTTACAGGATACTGCATTATTTGAATGTTATCTGTTCTTTTTAAGAACTTTTTTGATTCCTCAAAATTCAATATCACTTTATCAACTTTATTGGAGAGCCATTTCACCGTAATTCCGGGGTAATAATTCCCTTCCTGAATTGCAGTTGGAATGCCAAGCTTACCCGCAGCCATTAAAACCGAGCCTGACACAAATCCCCCTGTACCGTAAACTAAATCCGGCTTAAATTCTCTCAGGTATTTTTTGGCTTCTCTCAATGCTTTAAAAAATTTTATTAAAACTCCAATGTTCCTTGGGCTAATGCTTCTGTAAAATCCTCTCACTTCAAGTGTTTTCAATTCATATCCCGCATTAGGAACAATTTTCTCTTCTATCCTTCCTTTTGCTCCGAAAAAGATTATATGTACATTGCTATTCAGCTTTTTCATCTCATCCGCAACAGCAATTGCCGGAAATATATGTCCGCCTGTACCGCCTGCAGCAAATACTGCTTTAGTTATCATCTTCTTCAGGCGCAATTTCTTCCCATGGGCTTCCTTTTCCGCTTCGTCTGAATGTGGATATATTAAGCAGAATTCCCACGGCAATTGAATTAAATATTATCGAAGTACCGCCGTAGCTTATAAACGGCAGTGTTACTCCTGTTGTCGGCATTATGCCGGTTGCAACCATCATATTAATTACTGCATTTATACCGATTACGAACGTTATGCCGAATGCAAGATATCTTGCAAAATCATCATCAAGATTTTTTGCGAGCTTCAGCCCGCGGTAGATAAACAAAGCAAACATTAGTATTACAAGCGCTACGCCTATATAGCCATATTCTTCACCTACTATAGAGAATACAAAGTCATCGTACGATTGTGGAAGAAAAAAATCTCTTTGATTTGAATTTCCCGGACCCACACCGAACAATGCACCGTTTCCGAATCCTATTATTGCCTGTGAAAGCTGGTAATTTGCATCCCCGCCGGAAGTATGTTCGGAATATGAGAACAGCCGGTACATTATATACGGCTTGGAAAGAATATACAGAATCGCAATCGGGAAAATCGATAAAACCGTTACTGCAAGATGCTTGATTTTTACTTTTCCGATAAAGAACATCATCATACTGGTTATAAACACAACCGAAGCAGTCGAAAAATTAGGCTGCATAGCAACAAGCGCCGAAATCAGCATTACATACATTATCATCGGTAAATAACCGTAGTAAAGGTTTGTAACATAATCTTTCTTTTTAGCCAGCATGTAAGCAATATTTATTACCAGTGCGTATTTCACAAAATCAGACGGCTGAAAGCTGATTCCACCGATTCTTATCCAACGCGCTGCGCCTTTAGTTGCTTCTACTCCTGCCACAAGTAAGATATAAAAGCATAAGCACTGCAAATATTATTAACGGTTTCCTGAACCTGATTAAATGCCGGTAATCAATTCTTGAAAACAGGAAAATCATAAAGATGCCAGCTCCGGCCCTGATAAGGTGGTTCTTAAACAAATACATGCTGTCACCGTTGAGCTTTAACAGACCAGCTTGAAGATGCGCTGTAAACCACTCCAAGGCTAAATGCTATCAACACCAGCACAGGAACCATAATCCACAAATCTATTTTACTTGGGCCACTGTTCATTTCAGCTCATTTACAATTCTTTTAAATTCTCTGCCTCTGTGTTCGTAATTATCAAACATATCGAAGCTTGCACAGGCAGGTGAAAGAAGCACTACATTATTTTATTTCTGCATTTGAATACGCCAGCTTTATTGCTTCTTCGAATCCGCTTGCTTTTGTAACCGGAACAATATCTTTAAAGAAATCAAAAACTTTATCTTTCGAAGAACCAATTGCAATAATGTGTTTAACATATTTTTTTACTTCGTTTTCAATTTCAGTGTAATCATTGCCTTTGTCCTTGCCTCCAAGTATTAACACTATCGGTTCGGAAAATCCCTGCAAAGCATACCATACGGAATTAACATTTGTTGCTTTACTGTCATTATAGAACTTCACTCCGTTAAGCTCTCTTACAAATTCAACTCTGTGCTCAACGCCTTTAAATTCAGAAAGTGTTTTAGCTATATATTCTTTTTTGATATCGAAAATCTTTGCAGAAATCACCGAAGCCATCGAATTATAAATATTATGAGGTCCTTTTATTATCAAATTTTTAGTATCGATAATGTCTTCTTCACCCAGGTAGTAGAAATAAACAATAATTCCATCTTTCAGAAATGCACCCATATCGAATAATGCTGATAAATCTTCTTTCAAACTGAAAGGAACCATTTTTGCTTTAACTTTATCTTTTATATTCTGCCTGATAATCTCATCATCATAGTTATAAACGAAGATAATCGTTTGAATCCTGATTTTCAAACACTTTTAGTTTTGAATCGATATAGTTCTGGTACGAATGCTCATACCTGTCTAGATGGTCAGGTGTAATATTCATGAGCACCGATACATAAGGCTTGAAATTTTTTATATTATCAAGCTGGAAACTGCTGGTTTCCACAACAGCAACTTCACTTTCTTTCGCAGTTTCCACAACATCCGAGAAAGCGACTCCAATATTACCGCAGACCTGCGCATTGATACCGGCATCTTTAAATATTTCACCTGTCAGTGTTGTTGTGGTCGTTTTGCCGTTAGTACCTGTAATGGAAATTATCTTGCCCTTGTAAAACCATGATGCTGCCTCGATTTCGCTAACAACTTCTTTACCCATAGAAAGGGCTTTTTGTATTATTTCTGAATCCTGCGGAACACCGGGACTTATAATTATCACATCGTTCTCAAATACTTTATGAGAGTGTTTTCCAAATTCATGCTCAATTCCGTTTTCGATAATTTCTTTCACAAAATCTTTATTTATTTTTTCTTCCGGTGAAGAATCGCTTAGAAATACTTTATACCCTTGCGATTTCAAAAGCTTTGCTGCAGCAACACCGCTTCTTGCAGCGCCGATAACAGAAAACGAATTATATTTCATCAAATCTTTATTCAATTTTTTTCTGCACTATTTAGGTAATGTTGCCCCGATATTTATACCGATTCCCTGGTAACGGTTATCATCAAACTCTCTCAAATAATTGAAATATTTCAATTCAACAATTACATTAAAATCATAATTCTTAAAGAAAACTGTACCTATAATCAGGTTCAGGCCCAGACCCCCTCTGGCTGCAATAGATGTTTTGTTTGGGTCATCCCTGTCTTTGCCGATAAAATGCAGTCCGAGTCCTCCCCCAACAAACGGGTCAACTTCGGATTTGTTTGCTTTACCCAAAAACGGGTACATCACGTTTAAATCAAGTCCTATGTCTGTAAAAGCCGGACTTGTTTTGAATCTGAACGGAACGCTGATTTCAGCCCAAAAACCATCTCCAACATATTTCCCAAATCCTTCGATAGCTATCATCTGATTTCCGTTATAATCTCCCTGAAGAAAAAACATACCAATTTTACCGCCGTATGTAAAATAAATCTTCTTTGTCGGTTTCTGCATCAGTCCGGGTTTATCCAAACTTAACGAGTTATCATTTCCGTTTTTTAATGAAAGCTTGTTAAGACTGAATCCGTCCTGAGCAGATAAATTCATATTACCAAATATAAATGCACTGATAATAACCAGTACTCCAAGTTTAAAATTATTGTGTCTCATTATAGTTTTGATTTAATTTTATTTAATTATCTTACCTTAAATGTTGCAAAAGTTAGTATTGCCAATATAACCGCTACTATATAAAATCGCGTTACGATCTTAGGCTCGGAAATCCCCAGCATCTCAAAATGATGATGGAGTGGAGCCATTTTGAATATCCGCTTACCTTCGCCGTATTTCTTTTTAGTAAATTTAAAATACAACCGCTGTATAATTACTGATAAAGCTTCTGCAAAAAATATTCCGCCGAGAATAGGAAGCAGGAATTCTTTCTTTACCAGTATCATAAGCGTCCCGATAGCACCTCCAAGCGCCAGCGCACCCGTATCACCCATTATTACCTGAGCCGGATATGAATTAAACCACAGAAACCCGAGCGATGCCCCGACTAAAGCAGCGCAGTATACAGTCAACTCTCCGTTACCCGGCAGGTAAAGTATATTAAGATATCTGCTGAAAATTTCATTACCGGAAACATAACTAATTACAGCCAAGGCTAATGCTGCAATACCTACGCATCCTATTGCCAGCCCGTCTAATCCGTCAGTTAAATTAACAGCATTTGATGTTGCAGTTATAATAAATACAATCAGCGGTATATAAAAATACGAGAAATCGAATTCCACACCTTTTAAAAAAGGAATTGTTGTTATGGAGTTTATATCTTTAAACTCCGGCAAAAAGTAAATCAAACAGGCAACTACAAGTCCCAGTCCAATCTGGTTCATTAGCTTGTATCTTGCTACCAAACCGCTTTTTAGCTTCTTAAACACCTTTAAATAATCGTCTACAAACCCGACTACACCCATCCAAATAGTAGCAAGCAATATTAAAAGAACGTATGTATTTTTAAGATTACCCCAAAGCAGTACCGGCACGAGCACAGAAAGCAGAATTATTACACCTCCCATAGTAGGAGTTCCGGCTTTTACAAGATGCTGTTTGGGGCCATCAGTTCTTATTTCATCGGCAACTTTATCTTTATTCAGCTTCTTTATAATTTTAGGCCCAATCCAGAAACTGATTATCATGGCAGTTATTGCAGCAAGCGCTGAACGCCAGGTTATGAACCTGAAAATATCAAATCCGGGTGGATTAAATTTTTTATTTATAAATTCCGCTAAATAGTAAAGCATGTATCTATAAAAAACTCCTTTAATATTAAAGTGCTTCTACGACTTCTTCCATTTTCATTGCGCGTGAACCCTTTACCAAAATTAAATCCCCGCGTTTAACATTCAGTTTCAGAAATTCTATTAGTGTATGTTTATCAGTGAAATAATAATTATTCTTAATCCCTTTTGCTCCGGTAAATATGTTATAAGCATCATTTCCGAACGTGTACAAATTTTCAAATCCAAGTTTTTTTATATACTTGCCCGATTCCTTATGTTCCCTACCTCTTGATTTTCCAAGCTCAAGCATATCTGCAAGCACTATGTGCTTTTTGCCTTTTATCTTGAACCACATTAGGTTTTCAACAGCCATTTTCAAAGAATCCGGGTTAGAATTATAAGTATCATCTATTATATACAACCCGTTTTTTATTTTAAGCTCATTTCTCTTGTTTTTTTGCAGACTCAGATTTTGAAGTGACTGCTTTATCTGTTCCGCAGTCATCCCGAAATAAAAACCTATTGCCGAAGCACATATTGCCGCCTCCAGGCTCTGTGTGCCGATAGTTTTCAATTTTGCAGTAAATTTTTCTTTACCGTATTTGACTTCAATTTCAGGTTTAAACCCTTTAAATGACTTTACTTTTCCTGTAACATCAGCCGTGACTGTGCTGCTAAAAGAAAAATGTTTAATACCGGTCTTACTTACTTTTTCACTAAGTTCTCTATCGGATTTATTTAAAAAGAATGTTCCGTAATTTGAATAGAGGTAATCAATCATTTCAGACTCGGCTTTTGCTACACCTTTTAAATTCCCAAAAAACTCTAAATGTTCTTTCCCAATATTTGTTATCACTCCAAACTGGGGCTTTGCAATTCTGCACAGGTTTCTAATTTCACCAAAATGATTGGTCCCCGTTTCAATAACGCATATATCATGTGTTTTATTCAGTTTAAACAGAGTTAACGGCACACCGAACTCATTATTAAAATTACCCTCTGTCTTTAATACATTGAACTTTTTTGAAAGAACACCTGCTATAAACTCTTTTGCTGTTGTTTTCCCGTTGCTGCCCCCGACAGCAATTATTGGAATCAAAAACCTGTTTCTGTATATTGAAGCAAGCTCACCAAAAGATTTAACAGTATCTTCAACTACAATAAAAGTATATTTTTTAAAGAGATTTTTTTGTGAACCGCCAAGTTTTCTGTACCAGCTTCGGTTAACAACCACGCCCTTTACGCTTTTACTGAAAACATCTTTTACGAATGCATGACCATCATATTTCTCACCTTTTATCGCAAAGAACAAATCACCTTTTTGGCAGCTTCTGGAGTCAATAGAAACTCCTGAAAATTTTATCTTATCTGAATCTGTATTTCCGTGTATGCTGCTATTGCTTAATTTCTTGAAATCTTCAATATCAATTTGCATTAGACAAATCTTTCAACTATTTCTTTATCACTTAAATGGTACTTAACTCCTTTTATTTCCTGGTATGTTTCATGTCCTTTGCCCGCAACAAGTATTACATCATTTTTCTTTAGCCATATTAACTGCCGCTTCAATTGCTTTTTCACGGTTCTCTTCTACCGTATAATTATCTGATTTTATTCCAGCTTTAATCTCCTCAATTATATCAAACGGATTTTCACTTCTTGGATTATCAGATGTAATTACCACTTTGTCACTATTGGAAGCAGCAATTTCACCCATAAGCGGTCTCTTTGTCCTATCCCTGTCACCGCCGCACCCGAATACCGTAATTATTTTACCTTTTGACTTCGAAGAATCCAATATTTCTTTAATTGTAGTTATTGCTTTTAAAAGTGAATCGGGGGTATGAGAATAATCAATAACTGCCGATGCCCCGTTAGCAAGCTTTATAATATTAAATCTTCCATTAACAGCTTTAAAATCTTTAAGCGCACTTTTGATAACCTCAAACGGCACCTTAAGCTGTTTTAATACTGCAACCGACGCAAGGATATTGTACACATTAAACCTGCCGGTTAAGTGTGTTTCAATCTTTAGTCTGTCAATTCCCTCCCCGTTCAACGGTACAAGCATATTGAACTTCATTCCTTCAAAATCCATTTCAAGATTTTCAATAGAATATACCGCCTTCTGGAATCCGTAGGATATTCTTTCGGCACCTGTTCCGTCTACAATACGGCTTCCCGTCTCATCATCTGAATTATATATTGCCGCTGTTCTGAAACCTTTGGCATTAATCCTTTCAAGCCTGTCAAATAATTGCCTCTTGGAATTTAAATAATTATCCATGCTCTTATGAAAATCCATATGCTCCGGCGTAAGGTTTGTAAATACTGCTGCATCAAAATCAATACCGTAGACTCTGCAAAGCGCAAGCGAGTGTGAAGAAACTTCCATTGACAAATATTCCACGCCTGCAGAAATCATATCAGCAAGTAATGAGTTTAATTCAACTGATTCCGGCGTAGTATAATCGGTTTGAATAAACCTCTTGTTGATAAAGTTACCATTTGTGCCAATTAACCCTGTTTTCTTTCCCCAGCTTTCCAGAACGAAATTTATCATGCTGGAAACAGTTGTTTTGCCGTTAGTTCCGGTAACACCAATTATTTTCATTTTACGCGAAGGATAATCATAATAGATATTGCTTAAAACAGCCATCGTCTTTCTGCAATCTTCAACGCGGTAAATTCTTAAATCATCATTTCTTTCTGCCTGGTCTGAAACAACAGCTCCCGCACCTTTTGATAATGCGTCATTTATATAGTTATTACCGTCCGTTTTAAATCCCTTGATTGCAAAAAAAACATCGCCGCGTTCAACAAACTGTGAATTATAACAGAGCTTGTTAACGTCAAAATCGATTGCTACATCAATTCCGTTTATTTCTTTATCAGCTTTTATAACCATTTCGGAAAATTTCATTTCCTCATACCTTAATTAGCATTATCACAGTTAATTACTATCTGCTCTTTATCATTTAAGACTGCTCCAGGGTCGGGCTGCTGGTTTATCACTTTCCCTGAGCCGTTTATTTTGTAATCCATGCCAAGAGAAGAAACAAGCTTAACACATTTTCTCAGGCTCAAACCTTTAACATCCGGCATTTTCAGTTTGTCTTTTGCCGATTTGCTTTCAATGCTGTTTTTAGTTATAAGCACAACTTTATTAATAGTTCCTGTTTTGTTTCCCCATGTAACGTTTTGGTCAATAACTACGGCGTTTTTCCTGGGACCTTCAATTTCATATGGAATATTGCTTTCTTTCAGAAGGGTTACAGCATCACTAATTTCAAAATCAGTCAGGTTTAATGAAGAATTGCTTTCACCAGTAAAATTGTCTTTGCCTGAGTTACCCGTTAAAACCACGTCCGGGTTTCCCTGCACGTAATTTTCCGGTGAAGAATAATCAATTAAGCTGCCCAGCGCTATTATTCTTTCAGCAATTTTTTTAAATACAGGCGCAGATACGCTTCCGCCGTAATAGCTTCCCGATTTCGGAGCATCTATTATAACCGCTATTACTATCTGCGGGTCATCCGCCGGGAAATATCCTATGAATGAAGCTGTATAACTTTTTTTTGAATACTGCCCGTCAACCAGTTTTTGTGATGTTCCGGTTTTACCGGCTATCTTCATGTTTTCAACTTTTGCCTCGGTTCCTGTTCCTCTTTCAACTACACCATATAAAAGCTCAGTAAGCGTTCTTGCAGTTTTTTTAGAAATAACATTTCTAACGGGAGTTGGTTTTTGTTCTCTGATTAAAGAACCGTCAGGTCCCAGAACCTTTTTTATAACGTAAGGTTTCATTAGAACCCCGTCATTTGCAATACATGAATATGCATTTACCATTTGCACCGCAGTAACAAGCACTTCATATCCTATTGACATATAACGAAGTGATACGGGCGAAAATTCAACCGGTTTTTTTAAATAACCTTTAACTTCACCGGGCAGGTCTATACCTGTTGAAATACCAAAACCGAAATCTCTTGCATACTTATAAAATCTTTCGTCACCCAAACGCATTGCAACCTGCATCATACCAATATTGCTTGATTGCTCTATTACCTGCTGGAAAGATAGAGAAGTGTGAGCGTGGCTGTCTTTTACCTTAAGCCCATCGAATTGGTACTCACCGCCGTAAGTTTGAATTACATCTCCTTTATTTTCAATTCCTTCTTCAAGAGATGCGGCAGCGGATACTACTTTAAAAGTTGAACCGGGTTCATACAAATCGGTAAGGAAGCTCAGCTTATCCCTGTATCCCGCATCATTGTTGCTGACCGAATACATACCGAGTATCTCGCCGGTCTTAACTGACATAACAATACATTTACCGCCGTCAGCATCGTTAACGCTTACACCGCGTCCGAGTTCATCTTCGATAATTTTTTGAACGTTTAAGTCAATTGTAAGCTCTACATTGTCTCCGTCCTGAGGTTCTTTGCGCGGATATTCAATCGCCGGTCTTTTACGTCCCAGTCCGTCTTTCTGCATAACAACATAGCCGTCAGTGCCCGAAAGCAGTCCGTCACAGCTTAGCTCAACACCGCTGATACCATTATTATCGATATCGGTTACCCCGATAATCTGTGATGCAAGCTGGTCATAATTTGTTACTCGATGCGATTCATTCAGTTTAATAACACCTGAAATGTTTATATCTTTTAATTTATCTGCGTACTTCGGGTCAGCCCTGCGTTCAAGCCAGACAAACGATGTATTTTGAGCATTAAGACGCTCCAGGTAATAGCCCTTATCCTTTTCAAAGACTTTCGAGAAGAGTTCGGCAACACTGTCTTTGTTATCAACCATATTAGGGTCTGCCGCAAATGAATAACTGTTAGCATTTGAAACAAGCGCATTCATTCTTCTGTCAAATATCACACCACGAGAGGGTTTCAGGGAGATTTTGCTTTCGTACTGTTTTTTGGCGGCAATTTTGTACCTGGAGCTGTCTATAACCTGTATATCAAACAGCTTTACAAGAATTGTAAGAAACAAAAGAGAAAATAAAACAATGAAGAAGCTTATTCTTCCGTTAGAGCTAACTGTTGTTTTATTTTTATTCTGTTCAAACATTAATCATTCAGCATTATTGTTTGATATTTTCGAGTTCGGACTTGTTTATTATGATTTTTTTTGGTTTTGATACCGGAAACTTAAGATTAAGCCTGTCAACCGCAACAGGCTTTATATTATCAACATTGCTTAATCTTTCAATCTCAGTCTGAAGGTTATTATTTACTGAAATAACTTTTGTCATCTCGGTCTTAATATTGTTATTTTCAACAGCCATACTGTTGACAGCAATAATGTTATAAACAAAAAACACGATAACACCTGCTGATACAAACAAGCTTACCAAAAAATTGAAAAGTGATATTTTTTGTTTTTTTCTTGTTTTCATTTTACCTTTTCTGCCGCTCTTAGCTTCGCGCTTCTGGCTCTGACATTAGAGGCAATTTCCGCTTTACCTGCAGTAACCGGTTTTTTGGTTACTGCTTTCAGCATTTCATTTGACCTGAAAAAGTTTTTTGTCATCCTATCCTCAAGTGAATGGTAAGATACAATTATTACTTTTCCTCCGGTTTCAAGGCAATCAACCGAATCTTCCAGCGCTTTTTTCAAATTTCCCATTTCATCGTTAACCTCTATCCTCAATGCCTGGAAGACTTTAGATAAATCCTTATTCACGTATCTTGGCGGTATCTTCTTTTTCAACAGCTCAGCAACTTCGCCTGTTGTTTCAAATTTTTTCTTTTGCCTGTATTCAATAATATCTCTTGTCACCTGCCTGCTGTATTTAAGCTCACCGTATTCTTTAAATATCCTGTGGAGTTCTATATCGCTGTAATCATTAAGTACATCCGCCGCAGTCAGCTCTGCGTCATCTCCCGCTCTCATATCAAGTTTCGTGTCCTTTTGATAGCTGAAACCATCTTCATAATTCAACTGATATGTAGATAGTCCAAGGTCAAGTACAATTCCCGATACCGCTGCATTTTCATCATTTTTAAAAGAACTTTTTAAAATTTCCTTCAGATTCGAAAAATTACCGTTTACGGATATAAACCTGGGAGAATATGAAAGCAGGAATTTTTGAGAATATTCAATAGCGTTCATGTCTCTGTCAATCCCAATGACTTTGAAATCATCAGGTGTTTGCTCAAGTATTTCTTTGGTGTATCCGCCTCCCCCAAGAGTGCAGTCCGCATAGACCTTTGCCATCGAAGAAGATTTATTTTCGAGAAGCAGAGCCATTACTTCATTCAGCAGAACCGGCTCATGATAAAAATCTTCTTCCAAATTCAATACTCCTTTAGGAGTTTTCGGAAGTGATATTGCGCATCACTTTATCCATAACATCCTCGTAAGTGTCCGTTCTGCCTTTTAGATAATTCTGGAACTCTTCTTCATTCCACAACTCAATCTTATCAAGCTGTCCTATTAAAAGAACTTCCTTCTGAATTTTTACTTTACTAAGCAATTTTTGCGGAACAAGAATCCTGTGCTGATTATCAACAGGACACTCTTCCGTAAAAAATAACATTTGCCTTCTCATTGCAATCTCATCGTTGGTGAATGGATTTATTTTCTCAATCGTTTTAACTAATTTTGTCCATTGGTCGGAGGGGTAAAGCCAGAGGCAATTATCTCTGCCTAAAGTGACGTACAATAAATTGCCAGCCTCTGAGGAGATGTGTTTACGGAATTTCGACGGGATTATAATCCTTCCTTTATCGTCGATATTTATAACGGCATGACCTTGAAACATTACTCTATTTTTTTATAATATTTAAGGCGGACGTGAAGCATCAAAAAAGAAAAATTAAAATCCTCCACTTTCCTCCATTTTCCTCCACTACAAAAATAAGCATTTTTTACATAAAGTCAATCATAAAAATAGCTTTTTTTTAATTTTTTTAAGGGTAGGTTTCTTTTGGCGGATAGGTGGAGTATTGCGGTAAATACCGGTTTTTATTTAAAAAACGAAAGGACTAAAAGACGTGAAATATTGCCCCTGTGGCTTTGAAGAAAAGAAATATTCCCAGTAAAATAAGTATAGCACCTGCAGAAATATTAAGCTTGTTTACTGTTGAGGGGTTTATTCTGTGCTTATTGCCGGTGATTAGGCTTAACAAAGTATAGAACCAAAGAGCTGTTCCTAAAAACGCCCCTGATGAGAATAATAACCCTCCCCATATTGACCTGTCAATAATTCCATACCCTTTAATATATCCCACAAGTGCAATCCAAGATGCAGGCAGGGTTATTGATGAAAGACACAGCATTACCCCCATAATAAACAAACCGCCATGATTAGTTTTATTCACAACAGGTACATGATGCTGTTTCGCAAATCCCGAAGCGCGGTCTTTAACAGCCTTTGCTTTTACCTGTGCGGATTGGAGTTTTACACCCTGTTCCAGCTCAAGCTGTTCAATTGTCATTTTAGACCTCATTATCTTAATGCCGTATATAACAACAATCACGCATCCCGAATAGATGAGGATAATTTGAATGGTATCAGCATTCCTTGAATAAAAGCGCGCTGCAGAATCAGGTAAAAGTGATATAAACAGTGAGATTCCGCCAAAGGCAATCATGGCATATATAAAATCCATGAATGCCGAACCTAATGCAATTGACATGCCTCCTTTGAACTCGTTTTTAAACCCTTTTGAAATCAAGGCAAAAGCAATAGGTCCCAGCGGCGGAATTGAAACCACAAAGCCCGTAATTATTCCTACAATAAAGGTAATTAGCATTTATAAAAAAATTGATATTTCCCCTGCGATTTTATAATGTAATAATCAAAACTTAACAATGAAATTCCTATTTTCAGGATATTTATGGAGTTATGATTCTTAATTGATTATAGAAAGATAATTTAATAACTTTGCTTGTTCGCAATTCGGAGATAGCAACCTTATCCTGTAAATGTCATTGGATAAGTACATCCTAACTAAACTAAATAAATCTTCAATGTCACGTTCAGAAATTAAGATTTTTTCCGGAAGACTTTCGGAATATCTCGGCAAACATATCTGTACAAGCCTTCACATAGAACCCGGTAAATGCAAAATAAGAAATTTCAGTGATGGAGAAATCTGGGTTAAGTATAACGAGAACATCAGGGGTCAGGACGTATATTTGATACAGTCAACTATTCCACCCTCTGATAATTTAATGGAGCTTCTCATTATGATAGATGCTGCCGTGCGGGCTTCCGCTAAAAGGATAACTGCAGTTATTCCATATTTCGGATACGCAAGGCAAGACAGGAAAGACCAGCCAAGAGTAGCAATTACAGCAAAGCTAATAGCAAATCTTCTTACTACGGCAGGGGCAGACAGGATAATAACAATGGATTTGCATGCTCCGCAGCTCCAGGGGTTTTTCGATATCCCCGTTGACCATATGTATTGTTCCGTTTTGTTTTTTAAATACTTCAAGCAAATGAAGATTAAAGACCTTGCCATAGCTGCAACAGATGCAGGCGGAGCAAAACGCGCAAGAGTGTACGCTAGTGAACTCGGAGCCGACCTTGTCTTAATTGATAAAAGAAGACCGCGTCCAAACGAAGCTGAAGTAATGAATATCATAGGCGATGTTAAGAACAAGAACGTTATTATTATAGATGACCTCATTGATACGGCAAATACTTTTGTTGTTGCAATAGATGCCATTCAAAAAGCAGGAGCAAAAAATATATACGGAGCGGCAACTCACCCAATATTATCAGGTCCCGCTATAGAACGTATAGAGAGCTCACCGTTAAAAAAGCTTGTTGTTTCAAACACTATCCCGCTATTTAAGGTGTCTAAAAAAATTGAAGTGCTGGATGTATCGAAATTATTTGCCCAGGCAATTATAAGAATTAATGAAAGCAGGTCTATCAGTTCGCTATTTAAAGTTGAATAATAAAATATATTCAGAGAATATGAAACAAGGGAGCATGCTCCCTTGTTTCATATAGTATAATTAAATGCTGAAAAATCAACTGTAATTTGGCTTTGTAATTTTTAACTACTTAATAATCAATTATTAAGGCATATTAAAGTTATTACATCAAATTATCTTGAATTTCCAGCAGAATATAGCTAAATTATAATGTTTTCTAATAATAATTAAGGAGGGTACAAAAATGTCTGAAGAAAGAGGAATGGCAAAAGGTCTGTTTATAGGCTTTTTAGCAGGCGGCGTAGTAGGCGGAATCATAGCACTGCTGTACGCACCCAAGAGCGGAAAGGAACTTCGTTCAGATATAAAGCAAAGAAAAGATGATATGCTCGATGATGCGGAAGAATATCTTGACATTGCAAAACACAAAGCCCAGGATTTGATAAACGAAGGCAAGAAGCGTTCTGAAGAACTTGTCAGCGAAGCAAAGAAAAAAGCAGGAAACCTGCTTGATGACGCAAACAAGATATTAAACGTTGCTAAAGAAAAAACTTCAACCGCTTACGAGAGCACCCGTGATAAAGTGAACGAAGAAGGCGCAAAAATAAAAGACGCTATTAAAGCAGGTGTTGAAGCTTACAAAGACGAGAGAAACAAAAACCAGTCTGCAGGCTGATTTAAATAATGCAGCCATTAGACACCATATTAATAATTGCAGAGATAATCTTATTTGTAATTCTTTCGATTCTTGGTATATATTTAATAGTCTCGGTTAAGAAATTAACCAATTCTATTGAGTCAATAGAGAAAAACGTAGATGAACTGCAGAAAAATGCAGCTCCTGTGCTTGAAAATGCCGTTATTGTTTCCGGAAATGTTAAGGAAATTACGGATAACTTAAAAGCACAGGTTTCAAAAATTGACGATATAGTAGACACTGTTAAAGATACTACAGAATCCATTGTGAATTTCGAGCAGAAGACTCAGAAGAAGATAGAGTACCAGCTTGATGATACTTTGAACTTTGTCTCTGCAATTGTTAGAGGGACAAAATCATTCTGGTCAGCTTTTTCAGGTTCATCGAAAAGGCTTCCCCGCAACAGTCATTATAAGTCTTACTCTCCGATTGCTGATTCTTCGGAAGAAGACATCTAAAGATTAAGACGGATATGTTTCGTTAATTTTCGGGATATGAAACATCTCCGCCTTAATTATTTAATTGTAATTTTTTAATTTAGATAACTTTATTAATAAAATAGGGGATATTCTATTGAGTAATATTAATTCAAACCAGATAAGAAATGTTGTAATTGCAGGCCACGCCGGCTCCGGCAAGACAATACTGTCTGAAAGCATTCTTTACTGCGCCGGAGCAACTACCAGATTCGGAAGAATAGAAGACGGCACTACTGTTTCAGACTACGGCAAAGATGAAATATCGAGGCAAATATCTATCAACTCTTCGATACTCACCACAAACTGGAAAGACTACAAGCTTAATATTATCGATTCACCCGGTTATACAGATTTCACGGGTTCGGTAAAAGCTTCCATGCGCGTTATGGATACTGCTATAATTGTTGTTAACGCTGCCGAGGGTGTAGAAGTTGGAACTGAGATTGCGGTCAACTATGCAAAAGGATACGGTATAGAAATCGTTTTCGTTGTGAACAAGACTGACTATGAGAATTCTAAATTTGATAACACGGTCTCTCAGCTTAAGGAATACTACGGAAACCATGTTGCTTTAATTCAATTTCCTGTGAACGAAGGATTGAATTTTGACAGTGTGATTGATGTCATTAAGATGAAAATGCTCAAATTCAAGAGAGATACAAAAGGCGAATATACCGAAGAAGCTATACCATCAGAGCTGGCTGAAAAAGCCCAGAAGCTTCACCAGGAACTTGGTTGAGCTGGTTGCAGAAGAAGACGAAGAATTGATGAATAAATTTTTTGAAGAAGGAGGTTCTTTAACCGAGGATGAGCTGATCAATGGTCTTACTAAAGCTATAAAAAACAAGCTGATACTGCCTGTTTTGTGTACTTCATCAATTCATAACATCGGTACCTCAACAATGGTTGATTTTATCTGTAATTACTGTCCGGGACCGCTGGAGGCATCAGAATTCACTGGTAAGAAAATTGGTTCTGATGAAGCAGTCGAAGTAAAAGCTCAGGCTGATGGTGACCCCCTAATATTTGTATTCAAAACAATCTCTGAACCCCATGTAGGTGAAATGTCATTTTTCAGAGTAATCTCGGGAAAAGCTTCAGGCGGAATGGATGTTACAAACCTGAATAAGAACAAGACTGAAAGATTAACCCAGCTGTTTACGATGACAGGTAAAAACAGGAAAGAAATTTCCGAACTTGCTGCAGGTGATATCGGCGCTGTTGTTAAGCTGAAAGATACTCACGTAAATAATACACTTTCGGGGAGAAATCATAATGTAATAATTGATGAAATAGTATTTCCCGAACCTTTAGTTTCAAATGCACTTACGCCAAAATCAAAAGGCGATGAAGATAAAATTGCAGCAGGCTTAAGCCACCTGCACGAAGAAGACCCGACTTTCCTATTTACATTTGACCCTGAACTATCACAAACTATAATAAGCGGACAGGGTGAGCTTCACCTTACAATTATTATCAACCGCTTAAAAGAAAAATACGGCGTTGAAGTAAACGTTCTTGAGCCAAAGATTCCCTACAGGGAAACAATCAAAGGCAAAGTCGAGAGCGTTGAATACAAACACAAAAAACAATCCGGCGGACACGGACAATACGGCCACGTATTCTTAAGATTAGAACCGCTTGAAACGCGGAATGGGCTTTGAATTTGTTGATGAAATCGTCGGCGGTGTTATCCCCGGTAAATATATACCTTCTGTTGAAAAAGGCGTAAGGGAAGCTATGATAAAAGGCCCCCTTGCAGGCCACACGGTTGTTGATGTAAAAGTCACTCTGCATTACGGTTCGTATCACGATGTAGACAGCTCGGATATTGCTTTCAAAATTGCGGCAATGCAGGCATTCAAAAAAGGATTTATGGATGCTAAACCCATATTACTTGAACCTATTTACGAGCTTCAGGTAACAGTTCCTGAAGAGTACATGGGTGAAGTAATGGGTGATATTTCCTCAAGGCGCGGGAAAATTCTCGGAATGGATACAAACGGTAAAATGCAGATAATTAAAGCAAATGTGCCTCTGGCTGATTTGCACAATTACGCTACCAAGCTTCGTTCATTTACACAGGGACGCGGGATATTCACACGCAAGTTCTCTCATTATGAAGAAGTGCCTAAAGAAAACGAAGCAAAGATTATAGCAGAATCACAGAAAGAAAAAGAAGAAGCAGCTTAATATGGATAAGCTTTGGTCACCATGGCGTTCTAAATACATACAGTCATTTAAACCAGGAAACGAGAAAGAAGACGGCTGTTTATTCTGCAGGATTCAGAACGAAGATAAGGATAAAGAAAACTATGTTCTCTACAGGTCAAATCACTGTTTCATAATAATGAATCTTTATCCTTACAATAGCGGTCATTTAATGATAGTACCTTATAAGCATGCATCATCACTCAGCGAACTTGATGAGGCAGCAAAGCTGGATTGCATGAACACAATAAATCTGGGCTGTGAGATTTTAGGTAAAGCACTGTTCCCCCATGGATACAACATCGGAGCAAACATAGGCCGAGTTGCAGGCGCGGGAATTGAAGACCACGTGCATTTTCATATTGTCCCCCGCTGGAACGGTGATACGAATTTTATGCCTGTGCTGAATGAGGTTAAGCTGATTTCGGAGTTTATGGATATCACATACGAAAAGCTGAAAAACGAGTTAGATAATATACTAAACAAGTAAATCCCTTTAAAATATTCTGAAAAAGGGTTATATTTATAGTCTTTGAAAATTCAGCTCCTATCGACTAAGGGTTAGGTCACCACCCTTTCAAGGTGGTAATACGGGTTCGAATCCCGTTGGGAGCGCTGGTTCACAAACAAAAGCCGAACTGTTGTTCGGTTTTTTAATTGCCTAACATCCATTATCTTTTTTATCCTCTATTCTCTACAAAATCTTAATCATCCGGCTGTGTTGTTTTAAACCGTTTAAACCTAACTTTTTCCTTAAAAATACTCCGTTTAGGGGAAATTTTTAAATTGTTTAGATTAATTACTTTGTGTAAATTTGTATGATATTTTATAGACAAAAATGGCTAACAACATCCTCTTCAATAGACTTTTCAATCTAACAAACCATATCGCAAACTATTATCAAAAAATACATTTATGAAAAAGCATAACTTTAATGCAGGACCATCAATTCTGCCCGAATACACTTTACAAAATTCATCAAAAGCAGTTTTAGAACTGGATAACACAGGACTATCTATTCTCGAAATTTCTCACAGGAGCAAAGATTTTCAAAAAATCGTTGACGATTCAGTTGCTTTGGTTAAAGAATTACTTAACGTGCCTGAAGAATATTCAGTTTTATTTTTGGGCGGCGGCGCAAGCCTGCAGTTCTGTATGGTGCCTTACAATTTACTGGGCGAAAACCAAACAGCATCTTATCTTGAAACAGGCTCATGGTCTCAGAAAGCAATTAAAGAGGCAAAGCTGTTCGGAAACGTTCATGTTGCAGGCTCGTCTTCAGACAAAAACTTTACATATATTCCCAAACAGTATGATATTGCTCCCGGCTCGGCATATTTCCACATTACAACCAATAACACAATTTACGGAACCGAAATCCAAGAAGATTATAAGGTAAACGTTCCGTTGGTTGCAGATATGTCATCAGATATTTTCAGCAGACCGGTTGATGTTTCAAAATATTCGCTCATCTACGCCGGGGCGCAGAAGAATCTAGGACCCGCAGGAGTTGCACTTGTAATTTTAAAACCCGAAATACTCGGAAAAATCGAGCGGAAAATCCCTTCGATGCTTGATTATAAGATTCATATAAAAAATAACTCGCTCTATAACACTCCGCCCGTATATGCAATATATGCCTCATATATGACACTGCAATGGCTAAAGAACATCGGCGGGCTGAAAGAAATCGATAAGAGAAACGAAGCAAAAGCCAAGCTATTATATGACGAAATCGACAGGAACAGCATATTCAACGGAACAGTTGAAAAAGATTCGCGTTCAAGAATGAATGTCACCTTCCTTGCTAAATCACCGGAGCTGGAGGAAAAATTCATTAAGTTCGCTTCTGAAAAAGGAATGGTGGGAATAAAAGGACACCGTTCTGTTGGAGGTTTCAGAGCATCGTTGTATAACGCAATGCCGATAGAAAGTGTCCAGGCTCTTGTTGATACAATGAAAGAATTCGAAAAACAAAATTCATAACATTAAATCTGAATAATACTATGGTAAAAATACTAGCAAATGACGGCATTGAAGCAGCCGCCCAGGAAAAATTAAAAGCGCATGGCTACGAAGTAGTCACCGATAAAGTAAAACAGGAAGACCTTGTTAAAGAATTGAACGAAAAAAAATATGACGCAATTCTTGTAAGAAGCGCAACTAAAGTACGTAAAGATATAATCGACTCATGCCCCTCTATTAAGCTTATCGGCAGAGGCGGCGTCGGTATGGATAACATCGACGTTGAGTATGCAAGAAGCAAAGGGATAGAAGTGGTTAATACGCCTGCAGCCTCCTCTCAGTCAGTAGCAGAGCTTGCATTTGCGCATTTATTCACCCTTACAAGAATGCTGCACGAATCTAACCGTTCTATGCCTTCTGAAGGCTTTTCAAATTTTCCGCAGCTTAAGAAAAAATACAGCAAAGGTATTGAAGTGAGCGGGAAGACAATCGGTATAATCGGATTCGGAAGAATCGGGCAAAAGGTTGCTAAGATGGCTCTGGGTCTCGGAATGAAAGTACTTGCTACAGACCCCATGATTTCCGAAGCTAAAATCGATGTTGAAATTTTCCAGCCGACTGAAGAAACCATTAAAGTTACTATTCCAATTAAAACAGTCCCGTTTGAAGAAGTGATTAAGAAGAGCGATTTTATCACATTTCATATTCCAATGCCGGCGGATAAGAAACCAATTATTACAGCTAAAGAAATTGAGATGATGAAAGACGGTGTATTTATTATTAATGATGCCAGAGGCGGAATTATAGACGAAGCCGCTCTGCTCAACGGGCTAAAATCCGGAAAGGTTGCATACGCAGGAATGGATGTATTCATAAATGAACCCACACCGAATCCTGAACTGCTCAAAATGCCGAATGTATCGCTTACTCCGCATGTTGGCGGCTCAACTGTTGAAGCACAGAACAGAATCGGGCTTGAGCTGGCTGATAAGATTATCGCACACTTTAATAATAATTAGAAAGAGAAAGTCATGGCTATATTAAGAGCATTTAAAGGTATACGTCCCGTAAAAGATAAAGTAAAACAAATTGCTTCAAAGCCATATGACGTATTAAATTCCGATGAAGCAAGAATCGAAGCAAAAGATAATCCGTATTCATTTCTTCATGTAGTAAAGCCTGAAATAGACCTCTCTCCCGAAGTTGACCACTACTCCCCTCTTGTTTATGAGAAGGGCAGGGAAAATTTCTGCAAAATGGTGAATGAAGGACTGTTAACGAAAGAAGACAAAGAATGCCTGTATATCTATGCGTTAACAATGAACGGAAAACGGCAGGTTGGTCTTGTCGGCTGTGCCGGAGTTGAAGATTACCTGAACGGAATTATCAAAAAACATGAGCTGACAAGAAAAGTTAAAGAAGAAGACAGGATGAACCACATCCGTGTATCAAATATTAATGCAGAGCCTGTATTTTTTGCTTATCCGGATAATGCGGAAATTGATGAAATAATAAACAAAGTAATTTCAGAGAAAAGTGAGTATGATTTTGTTTCCGATGACGGTGTAAGGCATGAATTCTGGGTTATAAAAGATGATATTACTATAAATACAATTACGAATACCTTCAGTAACATTCCTTTCACGTATGTTGCTGACGGGCATCATAGGACTGCTGCTGCAGCGCTTGTTGGAAATGAAAGAAAGCTGAAGAACAAAAATCACAGAGGCGATGAGGATTATAATTTCTTCCTCGCTGTTCATTTTCCTGCCAGCCAGCTTACTATAATGGATTACAACCGTGTTGTTAAAGACATTAACGGCTTAAGTGAAGCTGAGTTTCTGCAGCAACTTGAGGAGAACTTTACGACTGAAGAAAAAGGCGGCAAGGAATATAAACCTGATAAACTGCACAATTTCGGAATGTACATGAATAAGAAATGGTATTCGCTTACAGCTAAAAAAGGTATTTATAAGGAAAACGACCCTATTGACGTACTTGATGTGACAATTTTATATAAAAATGTGCTTCAGCCTATATTAAACATTGTTGATTTAAGAACCGATAAGCGGATTGATTTTATTGGCGGCATTAGAGGACTTGGTGAGCTTAAAAAGCGTGTAGATAGCGGAGAAATGAAAGCTGCCTTTGCTCTTTATCCTGTTTCGATGCAACAACTGATGGATATTGCGGATTCAGGTAACATTATGCCTCCCAAAACCACCTGGTTCGAACCGAAATTAAGAAGCGGTTTGATTGTGCATAAGATATAAACTTAATATTTTAAAATTAAAAGGCAGGATAAAAAATCCCGCCTTTTTTGTTTGAGTAAATAGATTTTAAAATCTGAATTAATTATCTTTGCATCCTCTAACTAAGAAAGGAAAAATTATGGACTCCCAGGAACTTCGTTCACTTCAGTCACCGCTTAAAAACAAATATAAAGAAAACCCGGAAGCTGCAATGGTCACTCTTAAAGCCAAAGGCAAACCCGGGGAAGGTATCACTTGTAAAATAGAAACCGGCATGGCATTATCTGTAGCAGGACTCCATCCTGCAACGGGCGGTGATGGATTTTCATTGTGTTCCGGAGATATGCTGCTTGATGCCCTTGTAGCATGTGCAGGTGTTACTTTAATGGCCGTTTCAACATCGCTTGGTATTAAGCTGAAGGATTCGACAGTATATGCCGAAGGCGATATTGATTTCCGCGGTACACTGGCTGTTTCAAAAGAAGCTCCTGTAGGATTAAAGAATATTAGATTAAATTTTGAGATTGATACTGATGAAGATAAAGAGAAAATAGAAACTCTGATAAAACTTACAGAAAGATACTGCGTTGTTTATCAGACACTAAAATCAGCACCTGAATTAACAACTGCTTATAAGATAAAATAATAAGGCACATTTATTAAGATAGAATATCAAATAAAGATAGAATATCTAAAGATAGAATATAATTGATAACTTCTTTTTATATATTTTTTTAATATATATCCTGTTATATTTTCATCATGAAATTAATAATGATTACTGTATCATGATGCTTCTTCAATTTGGGCGCTATCCTGGTAAATAATGCTGTTAGCTGAAGCCCTTCCCTGTAATTAATAATATTTCTCCAAATTCGCTTAATGCGTGATTATGATTATTATGTGTCATTTAAGAAAATTTATTATAGCAATATCACTTCTGTTTTTGTTCTTCATAAATAATTCATACTCTCAGACTTTCAGCAAAATCGGAATAAAAACAGGATTTTTAACTTCCGGGCTTTCTACATTTAACCAGCACCCCCCCTATTCGTTCCAGAGAACTAATTTATATATTTATGACGAATCTGACTATTTTACTTATATAAATTTCGATATCGGAGTTTTTGCCGAACTGTTTAACTCAAATGAATTTTGCGTATCAACCGAACTGCATTACATGGTAAAAGGCGAAAAAGATAATGCCGTTTACACTCTGCCTAATCCTTTCACTTCATACACAGGAGATAATTATGAAAACGGAACGCTCAATGATAAAGCTGAATATTTGTCACTTCAGATTCTTCCGAGGTACAGAGCAGGTATTTCCGAAGACGGGAAGGATAACCTTTACTTGTTTGCCGGACCTACCTTTAACTTTTTAGTTAAAAATATGGGAGTCTATACCGAGCCCAAATACGTTGAAACCAGAAAGCCATTTGGAGATATTGGAGCTGCATTCGGTATAGGTTTTGAATTTGACAAAACCTATACTTTCGAGCTGAAACTGGATTACAGCATTACCGGTTCGTATGACTTCAAATACGACAATGACAGCATAACAAGAAGGTACAATGCTTTTTCTGTATTAGGCGGCGTTGCTTTGAGCCAGTTGTTTAAAAAGAATTAATTCGGTTATCAACTTTATTATTTTAATTCCTCCTCCTTTGATAAAATTTTGATTATTTTTCCGTAATTTATCACCGGAAATCTCATGAAAAAATTCCCCTTACTCTTTTTATTATTCATTTTTACAATCCCTGTATTTTCCAAAGATGGTGATACTGTTGTTGTTCAAACATTTACGTTCAATGATATTACAAAAAGGGCTGGTATCTTTAAATTCCCTGAGGGAAATCAACAATGGCAGAAGATTCTTATGGTGCGCACCCTAAAATGCGATGTGCAGACTACACATGACCAGTATCCATGCGGTGAATGGGATTACCTTACTTACACTCTTGTTTACGTTCCTAAAGGAAATGATGATACAACAAAAGAAATATTTGAGCTTGAAAATTTCATTACCCCCTACGGAAAAAGACTCAGCTTAAACGGAGATAAAGGCTGGAGCTTTGTTTATGATGTAACAGATTATGCCCCCCTTCTCAAGGGAAATGTGGAAATCTCCTCCGGCAACCAGCAGGAACTGCTCGATATGAAATTTTATTTTATTAAAGGAATCCCGCCGCGCGATGTATTAGGAATCGAAAACCTTTACCCGTGGGGAAAATATAATTACGGTGATTTAGCAGATAACAAAATACTTCAGCCGGAAAATATTTGTCTTCCATCTAACGCAAAAGGATTTAAACTCAAAGCAAGAGTTTCGGGGCACGGACAGGTTGGTCCCTACAACTGCTGCGAATGGGATATGAAGATAATGAAATATACATGGGGTGATACACTGGGTCGTGAAGTACTCGGTTACTGGGTTCCCTGGAAAGACTGCGGGCGTAACCCTATATTTCCTCAGGGAGGTACCTGGCCCTTCGACAGAGCCGGGTGGTGCCCCGGTTCACCAGTTCAAACATTTGAATTCGATATATCAAATAAATTTAATCCCGGCGATACAATAACTAACTTCGATTATGAAATTCAGCCTTATACCGATAACGGTGAAAAAGGAGGCGAATTCAGCAGCTCGCATCAGATTGTCTATTACGGCGCACCGAATTTTGAAAACGATGCTTGTATAGAAGATATTGTTGCACCTAATGTTTATGAAGGATATGGGAGGGATAATCCTATTTGCGGCAGCCCCAGAATAATTATAAAAAATACCGGTTCTAATCTTCTTCAGTCTCTTTATATATTGTATGGTTTAAAAAACGGAAAAAAATCAAAATACAAATGGAACGGACAGTTAAAGTTTCTTGAAATGCAGGAAATTTATCTGCCTGTCCCTTCCTGGAAGGGTGTTGAAGGAGACCCCGAATTTACTGTAGAAATATCAGAACCGAATAATTTGGCTGACCAGTACGAAGCCAATAACACAATGTCTTCACAAGTTCCGCTCCCGCACGTAATGCCGGATAAATTTATTATACATATTGAAACTAATGACCTTGGCAGAGCAAAAGAAGACTCATACACTGTTACAGACGGTGAAGGCAAAGTAATTTACAAACGCGGCGCATTTAATGATGATGTCACTTATAACGATACAATGAGCCTGGCTTCGGGATGCTACACTTTTCTTTTGAGTGATAAACGCGAAGACGGTATGGTCAAACAGTGGTGGTATGCATATTATAACAAACCTGAAATGGTGGGAAAAAACGGTAAAATTCAGATTATGACATTGGATAACAAAGTTTTGCAGGAATTGCCCTATGACTTCGGGCAGGAATTAAGGTTTTGCTTTAGAGTGGGAAGCTTTTATTAGGATTTACTGTGCAAAATAGAGAAGCTAAATTTCTTAAACCCGAGAACGTTAAAAACATACTGGTTGTACGCAAACATAACCAGATTGGCGATATGCTTGTTTCTGCTTCCTATGTTTGCAGCATTGAAAAAAATCTTTCCGAAAGCAAAAATTACGCTTGTTATATCTCCCACCTATTATGATTTATTTTACAGTGAAATTAACCCTTATGCCGATGACATTTTAATTTATAAAAAAGGCAGTCTGAAGAACATTTTGAAATTCTATAATAAGCTAAGGGAAAAAAAATACGAGATTGGGATTGTTCCTTCAACTGTAAAAATATCAGATACAAATCATTTAATTAATTTTCTTTCCGGAGCAAAAATCAGAGTTGGTGTAAAAAGCATAAACGGAAAGAAAAATAAGGCTGCTTTGCTTCTCAACGTGAAAAAAGATTTTAACTGGAAAAAAACACACCAGATAGAGAGAAATCTTGAAATTGTCAACCAAATAGGATGCAGCCTGAGTGAAGAAGAAACAAATTCTGTAAAAATTGAAATTTCAGCAGAAGATTTGGATTTCGCGGATAAGTTTTATAAAAACAATTTTCCCGATAACAGAGTGCCGGTTATAGCTTTTCACCCGGGAGCGGGAGAAATTTACAGGCTGTGGAAAACCGAAAATTTTATTGAGCTTATAAAAAGAATATATGATAAATATAAATGCGAATATATTAATAACATCAGGAGCAATAGATAAAGACATGTTACAGATAAAATAAAAAATTCCGGAATGTTAGAGGAAATAAATATTGTTGTTGCAGAAGACTTGACATTTAAAAGCTTGCTGCTGTTATTAAGAAAATCATCACTCTATATAACAAACAATACAGGAACACTTCACATGGCGCATTTCTCAGGTGCGAGTTCACTGGCCTATTTACAAAGACAGGCTAACGACTGGGCATACAAAAGTGAGAATGAAAATTATGTTTATGCAGAAAATATAAATGAAATAAAAGTTGAAGATGTGTTTAATGAAGCATGCAGAATGATTGACTTTCATATTCCGTCTACAGGAACAAATTAATTAAAAGATAAGCAGCTGCGCCGCAGAGTCCCGAAAGCGGTATTGTTAGTATCCAGGCCCACACAATTTTACCTGCTACCCCCCACCTGACTGCGCTCATTCTTCTCGTGCTGCCTACCCCTACAATTGCGCCTGTTATGGTATGTGTTGTGCTTACAGGTATTCCAAATAATGCTGTTCCTATTAAAGTAGTTGCTCCGGCAAATTCCGCGCAGAATCCGCCGATTGGTCTTAACTTGGTTATTTTCATTCCCATGGTCTTTACAATTCTCCATCCGCCGAACATTGTACCCATTGCAATAGCAAAATGGCAAATTAAAATTACCCATATCGGGATATAGAATCTATCAATATATTTTGCAGCAAATAACACGCCCACTATAATACCCATTGTTTTCTGTGCATCATTGGTTCCGTGCCCAAAGCTGTAAAAACCTGCAGAAATCAGCTGAAGTCTTCTGAATAACTTATCAACTTTACGGGGTCTCTGATTCCTGACTATCCAGTTCGTAATTACCATATTGAAATATCCAAGTATTAAACCCATAAGAGGAGCAATTACTATGAAAGCTGCAATCTTTATCCATCCACTGAGTATAAGAGAACCAAAACCAAGTTTTAAAACTGCGGCACCTCCGTAACCGCCTATGAGTGCGTGAGATGAGCTCACCGGTATTCCGAAATACCAGGTTAGAAGATTCCAAACAATAGCTCCTATGAGCCCCGCCATAATTATATAAACATCAACGTGCTCTACATGAACAATGCCGTTTCCAATGGTCTTTGCAACATTCACCTCAAGTGTAAAAGCTGCAATGAAATTAAAAAAAGCAGCGAATAAAACTGCTTTCTGAGGAGATAAAACCTGTGTGGATACTATTGTAGCAATTGAGTTAGCAGAATCGTGGAATCCGTTTAAAAAGTCAAATACTAAAGCTATTAGAATTACAATCAGTACCAGTTCAAACATATATTATCACACGTTTTTAATTAAAATTCCCTCTATCACAATTGTAGCAGTCTGGCATTTATCAACAGCTCTTTCAATGTTTTCAAGAAACTCCTTTTGCTTTATCAGCTCTTTGATGTCTTCTTCGTTCTCAAAGAGATGTGATACAGCTTCACGAAACATTGTATCGCCTTCTGTTTCAAGGTTTCTGATAGCAACCAGCTTTTCGAAAATCCCATCATAATCCTTTAATCCCTTAATAACTTCGGAAAGAATTTTTACCTGCTGGAGAAGTACATCCGATAACTGGTCTCCAAAAGGGATTTTATTTTTAATTTTATAAAAGTGAACCCTTACAGCAATTGCATTTATACTGTCTATAATATCATCAAGAGAATTTGCTAAAGCATATATATCTTCCCTGTCTATTGGAGTGATGAAAGTTTCGTTAAGCTCGTTGATTATTTTATGCGTAAGGTCATCGCATTTATTTTCAATTAAATGGATTTTGCTTGAGTACTCGCCTAAGTTTTCGTGTTTAACAAGCATTTCATTAAGCAGCTGAGCTGATTCAAGAATGTTCATTGAAAGCTCATTGAGTATTTCAAAGAACTTTCGTTGTTTTGGTAAAAACTTTTTAAACATGAGTTACATTTTTATTTTTAAAAATGCAGAATGGAATGATTCATGCGCAATAAAGAAATGATTTTGGAACAAATATTGCGTTTGAATTATGTTAAAATGCTATAAAGAAATGAAAAATAAAAACCCAAAATTTTTAGGGTGAACTAAAAAAATGAATTTATTGGTTAAAATTGAGTTAAAATTCGATTAGGCTTAATCTACTGTGGTTCCTCAGAACTAAAATCCTCCGCCTGGTGCCTTATAATATCACCGCTGCACAGGTAGATTACGTCTTCGGCCACGTTGGTGGCAGAATCTGCAATACGCTCTAGATTTTTTGACACATATTGTACACTAAAATAGTCTTTTGTCCTTCCGGGATGTTTTTCAATTGCGTTTATTGTTCTCTTGAGCATTTGTTTTGTCAGCATATCTATTTCATCATCAGATGCGCAAACTTCACGCGCCAGCTTAACATCAGTATTAACAAGCGCATCCAGGCTTTTCTTGACCATTGCTTGCGTTTTTTCTGCAATGGGTCCCAAATCAGCTACAAGGTCAATTTTCTCTTTTTTGGAAAGATAGCGCGCTCTTTTTGCAATATTTGCAGCAAGGTCTCCCATGCGCTCAAGGTCATTATTCATCTTGAGAACAGAAACAACAAATCTAAGCTCTTTGGCTACAGGCTGATATAAAGCAAGTATTTTGAGGCATTCTTCTTCAATGACTATTTCAAGCGAGTCAATTTCACGGTCTTTTAAAATAACTTCATTTGCTAAATCAGTATCCCTTCTTTCCAACGCAAGAATTGCACGCTGAATCTGTTCCTCAACAATTGCGCCAAGGCTCAGAACCAGTTTTTTTAAATTTTCTATTTCTCTTTGCCAATAATGAAGCATCTCTATTTTCCTTTCGAATTATCCGAACTTGCCGGAAATGTAATCTTCTGTTTGCTTAGATTTTGGATTGGTAAATATTTCGGTCGTTTCGCCGAACTCAATTAGTTTGCCAACATAAAAAAACGCAGTATAATCTGAGACTCTGGATGCCTGCTGCATATTATGAGTAACAATAATTATTGTATAATCCTTTCTTAACTGTGCAATAAGGTCTTCAATTTTAGCGGTTGATTTCGGGTCAAGCGCAGATGCAGGTTCGTCCATTAGAATTATTTCCGGCTCAACAGCAAGGGCTCTTGCAATGCAAAGTCTCTGCTGCTGTCCTCCGGATAAACCCATTGCGCTTTTATCAAGCCTGTCTTTAACCTCATCCCATAATGCTGAGTTGATAAGACTTTTTTCAACTATCTCATAAAGTTTGCGTTTTTCCTTTATGCCGTGTATTCTGGGACCAAATGCAATGTTATCAAAGATTGATTTTGGAAAAGGGTTCGATTTCTGGAATATCATTCCGACTTTTTTCCTCAATGTCACAACATCGGTGCTGTTATTATATATATCTGCTCCGTCGATTAGAATTTTACCCTCAAGCCTTGTGCCCTCAATAATATCATTCATCCGGTTCAGGGTTCTTAAAAAAGTGGATTTTCCGCATCCGGAAGGACCAATAAGCGCAGTAACTTTTCTCTCTGGAATTTCAAGGTTCAAGTCAAACAAAGATTGAACAGAACCGTAGTAAAAATTCAGGTCTTTTACATCAATCTTAATATTATTATCGAAAGAATCCTTCATTAACTTAGATTTATCAATTTTATTATCATGTACTTATTTACAGGTGCAATATAATATTCTTTCAACACATCTTCTATACACCCTTTTAAAACCGGCTCAGCCGGATATTATAGGAGGAGGCTATAACACCCGGCTTAAGCACTGGTGATGGAATATTAATATACTTTTAAAAATCAAGTATGCTCTGAATCAGCAGTCTGGAATCCGATTTTGAAGTGGTTCCGTCATATTTAACAATGTATTCACTCTGATAAGTTACTGCCTGGTAAGTTAAACCTAATGTTAAAACCTTAGCAGGTTTATAAACCAGACCGAAAATTAACAATGACTGCTTATCAGTATTATTATTAAATGAAGTTGTTGATGTATTATCGTTAGCTGTATTCGGGTCAAATTGGTCATACCTTGCAAAAATTGAGAGTTTCTCATCGAGCTCTTTTACCGGGGGATTAAATTCCAGCCATCCTGAAAAACCCGAAGCAGTTGTTGTAACTGCAGAATCCGGTTTTAAAGCCGAGGGGTCCTGGTTAGACTGAACATCAAATTCACCGCCGATTCTGAAGAAGCCGAATTTTGCCATGTTTATTTTCAAATTAGCAAGTCCGCCAAAACGATTGCGGATGAACTGAGCGCCTGAAGGATTCTCTCCCAATCCCAATTTGCCCATGTAAACAAGTCCGCCTATTGTAAGGTCAGTAACACCGGCCAGCCTTGTTTTTCCTGCTTTCTTTAAAGCATCCATCTTTTTGGTAATCTGTCCCGAAAGAGGATGAATGTATACAACAGACTCGAAATCTTTAAACCTGTTATCAAAGTTCAGGTTAGCATAACCGTTTCCGTTAAGAGCTCTTACATATAATTCAGCATAACCTTTAGGCAATGTCAGCATTCCCTCTGCACCTAAATCAGCCGATGAGAAGAATGAACCTGTGCTTCTTGATACAGAATTTCCGTTAACAGAAGCAGACGTTGTATAGGCATAATCGGTAAAGCTTTTTGCAAAACCCCTGAAGCCCATATAGCCTTCGTTCTTCTCTATCCACCTGTTAGGAATTACACCAAGTGTAAAATCGAGCGCCATGCCTGACTTGCTCTGGAAAGCAGTCCAGTCAAACCATGCATATTTAACACCGAAACGGTATTGCGTAGCGCCGTTTTGGTCTTTCAGAGATATAATATCGGGAGTTATTCTTGCTTTCACATTCGGAGCAAGAGATGCTTTTACATTGATATAGGCTCTTTCAAGATAGAAAGAGTTCATGCTGGTTTCAAATTGATGTGAAGTTGGATTAAAGCCAAATGCAGCGCTTGAGTTTGCGGCAGATGTATCAAGTTTAGAAATAAAATTCGCATTATCAACATTGAATTCCCATCCGCTGTAGACAGTTCCGCCAATTTTCACTTCTGGTTTGAACTCATCTTTCCCCTGTCCGTATACAAGAACACCGGTAAATAAGAAAATCAAAATGGATTTATAAAAGTTATTCATAATTTTGTAAATATTTTATAAGGATTTGGTTAATTAAAAAAAATCGATTATTGGGTTTTACAACGATATACACCTGTAATTACAAAAAAACCAAAATTCTATTAAACTCTAATTAAATTAATGTTAAGATTTTGTTAAACGAATAAAGACATTTTAAATATTATTGAATTTGGGACATCTTCAAAAAGTAACTTTCCATCTCTTGGCAAGAATTTTAGCGGAGATATTAAGAGTCAAAATCAAGATTATAAGAACAAACGAAGCTCCCCATGCCAGCGAATGAAGTTCATTATACGGGCTCGTTGAATAAACAAAAATAATCTGGGGAAGCGAGCTTATCGGTTTCATTACGTTAAGATTCATAAATGGACTGCCGAACGCAGTAAACAGAAGCGGGGCTGTTTCTCCGGCAATTCTTGCTATACTCAGCATAACGCCGGTTACAATCCCGTTCAGTGCTGCAGGCAAAATAACCCGAAGTATGGTTGAATAATACGGAACACCAAGAGCATATGAAGATTCTTTTAATGTAGATGGAATTAATTTCAGAGTTTCTTCGGTAGAAGAGATAATTACGGGAAGCATCATAATAGAAAGAGCCACGCCCCCGGATAATGCCGAAAAACTTCCGAATTGCCTGACAATCCATAAATATGCTATCATTCCGATAACAATCGACGGTATTCCCTGCAATATATCTGTGCTAAGCTTTACGAAATATGTTATTTTGTTATTGCGGAATTCAGAAATGAAAATTCCGATTGTAACACCGAGTGGTATTGAAATTACCGATGATATCAATATCAGCATCAATGTTCCTATTATCGCGTTAGAAACCCCTCCGCCAATCTCCCCTACCGGACGCGGAAGATTAACTATGAAATCCCAATTAAGCGCAGAAATTCCCTCTTTCCCAGGTAATATAATATCAACAATAGCGGTATAGTTGATAATACCGCCAGAGTGAATACCGTGTACTTAAATACCAAATTTTTTATTTTCCTGAATAATAAATGCCTGTTCATATTAACTCTTTTCAAAGCTTTTTATTATTTTTTTCCCGATTACACTAATAAGAGTGGTAACCAAAAACAAAAGCAATCCTATCTGTATAAGAGATGAAACATATACATCTCCGGTTGCCTCGGTAAACTCATTTGCAATGACACTTGCCATAGTTGAAGCAGGTCCAAAAATACTTTTGGGTATCGCATTTGAATTACCAATAACCATTGTAACCGCCATTGTTTCTCCCAGCGCTCTTCCGAGTGCAAGCAGTATTCCGGCAATTATTCCCGAGCGCCCGTAAGGCAGAACTAACACTTTTAATAACCTCATATTTTGTGGCTCCAAGCGAAAGCGCTGCTTCTTTCTGGCTATCGGGGACCATTGAAATAACCTCGCGCCCTATTGATGCAGAATACGGTATAATCATAATGAACAATAAAACTGAAGTTGTCAGTATCCCGATACCCAGTGGAGGAAGACCCATCTTCTCTTCAATACCCCTCATAATCGGGACAAGAAAAAACAAACCCCAAAAGCCGTAAATGACCGAAGGTATACCGCCCAGAAGTTCTACGCAGTTTCTTAATAAATTTGATAAAAAACCTTTTCGGAAATACTCGCCAAGAAAAAGTGAAATAGATATTGAAAATGGAACAGCTATTACCAGTGCAAGAAAAGAAGTAATTATAGTTCCCACCAAAAACGGTAATGAACCAAACTCAATGTTAACGGCATCCCATGTTGTACCCGTGTAAAAACTGAATCCGAATTTTTCAATTGAGGGAAGAGATTGAATTAATAAAGTAATAAACATCCCTACAAGAAGGGCAATGAAAAGTAACGAGGAATACGTAAGCGATTTTCTGAATACAGAATCATAGAATCTGAACTTGCGGGTACTTTTATCCTCGAATATTGCAAGTTCAGGACTTAGAGACGGCACATTTGTTATAGTTGAATTCACTTCCGAATATTGTTCTTAAAATTTAAGCCCTGTCCTGACAATCCCCTTCTTACAGTTAAAATAAGCAAGGGGATTGCAGGCAGGTTTACAAATTAATTTGTAAATAAAAATTCAGTTCTTTATTTAGAATCTAAAACAGGTTTACCGTCATAAGTAATGCCTTTAAGTATTGACTCTACCCTTTTTACAGCTTCCGGCGGTAATGATGCATAAGAAAGCGGTTCTGCATACTGCTGCCCGTCGTGAGTCATCCACCAAAGCATGTTTAGCATTTCTTTTACTCTTGCTTCACTTCTGTCACCGTATTTCTGTTCCTTGTAAATTAATATCCATGTAAAGCTGACAATCGGGTAACCGTTGGGAGCATCACCATAAGTCAGAGATACTCTCGGGTCTTCCGGAAGCGTTATTTCAGCGCCAACTTTTGTTGCTTCTAAGGATGGTGTAACGAAATTACCTGCTTTGTTCTGTAAGTCTGCCATGACCATCTTATTCTGCAAAGCATAAATAAGCTCAACATAACCAATTGCGCCGGGAGTTTGTTTTACAAGTCCGCTTACGCCTTCATTTCCTTTTGCGCCAAGACCAGCAGGCCAGTTAACAGAAATTGCATTGCCAACAGATTTTTTCCAGTCTTCGCTTACTTTAGAAAGATAATCGGTCCATATGAATGTTGTTCCGCTGCCGTCTGAACGGTGAATTACCGTGATGTTCTGGTCGGGGAGCTTAACGTCAGGATTGGTTTTCTTAATTCTATCGTCATCCCATTTTTTTATCTTTCCCATATAAATATCAGCAACTACATCACCGGTTAATTTAAGTTTCGGGCTGCCTTCCAAATTATATGTTATAACAACTGCACCAAGGCATGTAGGGAACTGCACAATCTTTGCAGTTGATTTTGCCAACTGTTCATCGGTCATAAAAGCGTCAGATGCACCGAAGTCTACTGTTTTGTTCAATAGCTGCTGCTGACCGCCGCCCGAACCGATTGATTGATAGTTAACCTTTATATTATGCTCTTTGCTGTAAACATCGAACATTTTTGAATAAAGGGGGTACGGAAAGGTTGCGCCTGCGCCCAGAAGTTCTTTATCCGAAGCAGACGATTTATCCTTATCGTTCTTGCCGCATGAGGCAATCAGTATAAGCGAAAAAATAAACACGAACAAAAAAGACAGTTTATTTCTTAATGCTTGCATTAATAATTTCTCCTTGTTAAATGTTAATAAAGTTATTTTGTAATTATCGTTAATAGGGAATGTAATTTTTCAGTTTCTCAGTGTAAAATTACTCTATGATTGTGAATTAAATGTTAGTGAAATGTTAAGATAATATTAAGAATGAGGTTTGATATTGAAGCCTAAAAATGCCGCCTAATAGGTTATAATGCAGGCAGTTAGAGCGCTTACCTGATGAAAATTATAAAATGGGGAGCTTAATTATTAGAATTTATTAAAGATGTTAGAATAACATTAGCTTTATTTAGCCTGTTGCCGAGCAGATTCTAACGGTATTTTTATTCTGAATATGCTGCCTTTGTTAAGTTCCGATTCTATTTCGACAGTTCCGCCGTGAACCTGGGCAATATGCTTAACAATCGATAGACCCAGACCAGTACCTCCTTCATCCCGGCTGCGGGATTTCTCTATCCTGTAGAATCTTTCAAATAATCTTGGAAAATGTTCTTTTGCAATTCCGAATCCTTCGTCTTCGACTTCAAAAACAGTAAAGTTATTTTCCGTATATGCCCTTAGGTGAATTTTGGTTTTTTTCTCACTGTATTTTATAGCATTATCCAGCAGGTTACCCAGCGCCTGTTCAATAAGCGAACTGTCAATTCGGGCGGTTAGGTTATCTTCGCATTTTATAGAAATCTCGATATTCTTTTCTATTGCTTTAAATTCATAATCTTCCTCGACAGTTTTAAGAACCGGTTTCAGCCTTTGTTCTTCAAAATTCAAATCCTTTTCAACATTGCCCTGTTCCAAACGCGATAGCGTTAAGAGGTCTTCAACGATAGCATTTAATCTTTCAGTATGCCTGTAAATTATGTCAAGAAACCTTTCGGCTTTCTTCGGGTCATCAATTTCACCTTCTTTCAGGATTTCAACAAATCCTTTAATAGTGGTGATTGGAGTCTTAAGTTCATGTGAAACATTTGCAACCAGGTCACGCTTGAGGTTATCGAGATGCTTTAATCCTGAAATATCATTCAATACAACAAGTACACCAATCCTGTTGTTGGAATGGTCATAAAGTACGGTACCGCTTAACTGAAGAACTTTATCATTTTCCTGCTGAACTATTATTTCAGTTTCCTGTGTGCTTCCTTCGTTGATTACCTTCTTAAAGAATTTATGTATTTCGGAGATTCTGACTATCTCTTGGAGTGTCTTATCTGTAACATCTGTAGTTACAACAGAAAGTATTTCTTCAGCGGTTTTATTAATCAGCAGAACTTTTTCATCATAATCAACTGCCAGCACGCCTTCTTTCATACTTTCCAGAACAGCCTGCTGGATATTTTTTTGTTCACCTATTATACTAAGCTTTTCATCAAGCTGTTCAGCCATCCGGTTAAGAGCCTCTGCAAAAGCGCGGAGATTCTTGTTCTTAGGAGGGTATATCCTTTCGCTGAAATCACCTATTGAAAATCTTTCCGCAGCCTTTTCCAGCTCTATTAATGGTTTTGTGATATTCCTTGATGCAAATAAAGCTATGAGAGAGACAATCAAAAGAACACCGAACCCGCCGAGAATAATTGAATAATAAGTCGATGAGAAGTTCTCTTCAATTGTGTCAATGTCAACGGATGTTCTAAGCGCAGCTTTAACTTTTCCGTATTTATCTAAAACAGGAACAGCAAAGTATAAATAGTAGGTTTGTTTTGTATGGCTGTACCGCTTATCGAAACCTGTTTTACCGTTTAAGGCATTGACGAACTCGGGACGCGTACTGTGGTTTTCCATCTCGGAAGCATTTTCTCTTGTATCCGAAATTACTTTGCCTGTTGTATCTATTAATGTAACTCTTGCACCGGTCTGTTTATCATAAATATTCAGAGATGCTGCATCAAGCGAATCTAAATCAACATCGCGGAGATGAAGGGAAATAAGATATGCATCCGATTCAAGATTTTTATCGGTCTGTTCATAATAAAGGTCTTTGAAAACATCTGGATGCAAATATCCCGAACAGTATCAGGGCAATCAGTATAAATAATAAGATAGGGATAGTATATTTTCCACAGTATATTTCCGTATCCCTTTGGAACCGATGGCATTAATTAATCTCCTTGGCTAATAAATCTCTTTGAACTTGTAACCTACTCCCCTGACAGTTTCAATATAATCCGCTTCATCACCCAGTTTTTTTCTAAGCGATACTATGTGCACATCAACTGACCTGTCGGTAACCGATATACCCTCTCCCCTTGTTGCATCTACAATCTGGTATCGTGTCATTACCCATCCCGGTTTCTTTGCGAGAACAAGAAGTATTCTGAACTCAAGATGAGTTAAATCCAGCAAAATGTTTTTTAAAGTTACCTCATGCCTGCCGACGTGAATCTTAAGGTCACCTCTTTCAATAATGGGCTTTTCTTCTTCCTGCCTGGCAGGTTTTCTTCTTAGTGTGGCTTTTACAATTGCCAGCAGCTCACGGGGACTAAACGGTTTTGTTACATAATGGTCTGCGCCTATTTCAAGTCCGGCGACTTTATCCGCTTCATCTGCTTTGGCAGTAACCATTACTATAGGAATACTTGCTTTTTGCTTATCCGATTTTATTATTTTGCATATATCGAACCCGTCAACTCCGGGGAGCATTAAATCAAGTATTATGAGGTCATAATCATTCTCTTTTATCAGCTCCAGCGCATCCTCACCACTTGTTACGGTTTTCACCCTGTAACCGTTCTTGGAAAGATTATAATCAATCAGTTCAAGAATATCTTTCTCATCGTCAACAACTAATATTTTTTCTTTCATGCGGTTAGTTTTTAATTTCCAATATAATTCCTGTTAAAATTAGCCGGTTTATGTTAGAAAAATGTTAAGATTATATTAGAAATCAAATATTCAGTTAAAAATACTCTTTTTTGTTAAATATAGAAACTGAAGACCTCACCCCTAACCCACTCCTTAAAGGTGAGGAGGAACTGAATACTTCCGATAAGTCACTCCTTTCAACATTTATTATCATAAAAATTCCTGTTATTTTAATATTGATTAAACAATATATTATTGAGATGACAAACGAAATACGCATTCTTCTTATTACCGCAGCATCTATTGCATTTTTTCACACGTTATTTGGTCCCGACCATTACATCCCCTTTATCGTAATGTCAAAATCCGGAAAGTGGAGCCGCGCCAAAACCGCATGGATAACCTTCCTTTGCGGAATCGGGCACGTTCTAAGCTCGGTTGTTCTTGGATTAATCGGCGTTGCTGCCGGTGTTGCCGTCTCACGGCTTGAAAACATTGAATCTTACCGCGGCAATATCGCAGCATGGCTGCTGATTGCTTTCGGTTTAGTATATTTTATTTGGGGATTAAAAAAAGCATACAAAAATAAACCGCATACGCACGTACATGTTCACGAAGACGGCTCTTATCATGAACATGAGCACACACATCAACTTGAACACTCACATGTTCACGAAGTATCTGCTAAAAAAATTATGACGCCGTGGATATTGTTTACTATTTTTGTATTCGGTCCCTGCGAACCTCTTATTCCGCTGGTGATGTATCCCGCAGCTGAGCACAGCATAATAGGAATGGTGCTTGTTACAACAGTGTTCGGAATAATTACAATAGGCACAATGATGACAATCGTGATGGGCACAATCTGGGGTATTAATTTCCTGCCTATGAACAAGCTTGAACGCTACACACACGCGCTTGCAGGAGCAACAATCTGCATTTCGGGATTAGCAATTGTGTTTTTGGGATTATAGATAAGATAATTCCTGCGAAAGCAGAAATCCAATAGTTTTATAATTGATACTGAACTCTATTGCACGTTTTGACATTCTCGTCAGTGTCTCCTTAAATGGATACTGATGAGAAAGTTGTAAATCGAAACTCTGTTTCGATTACTCGAATCAGGGATTCGAGTTACAACATAAAGTCCGTTACATACCTGACCTTTTCCCCCATGGGAAGAACATCGGCACTTTCTTTTTATACTCAATATATCCGGCGCCTAATCTTTTTTCCAGCTCGGGCTCTTCAATTTTCTTGAGCTGCCGAATATGCATCAATGCATACAGCGGGGTAAAAACAAATGCCAGCAAAATAGAGCCGAGATAAATTCCGAACCCGAACATTGCCAAGAACAATCCCGCTGTCATGGGATTGCGGCTGTGTTTATAAGGTCCTGTTATAATTAATTGAGGAGGCGGATTGAACGGGACCGGTGTGCCTTTCGATTTAAAAAAGAACAGTAATGACCAGATAGTATAGAATAAACCGATTACAATAAACGGTAACGAGATAATTAAATTCCACGGTTCGAACATAACACGGGGTATGCCAAGAGGTTTTTCAAGAAGCAGAGGAACAATAACAAATGCTCCTGTAACAATAACGAATACAAGCGCCCCGACCGGGGTTAACAGCATGCGCTTTTTGCTGTTTCCCGTAGCAATGGAATAGATATTATCAATCATTGCCTGAGACATTGCTTCTCCTTTTTTATTTTTCTTATTTTGTATGCTTGCCTGTAAGCAGGTCATGCATAACATTTTTATTTATTTTTTGTATTGACTGTGCTTTATCTTTATCAGTCCTGAACTTGCCAAGCCACTCATCAATTATTTCTATTGCGTCTTCTGATGTTTCATACTCTTTCGTGATAATCCCATCAGAACCTTTAATCATTGCTGATAGCCGTTTCTCCCCGTCCCTGTAAAGGCAAAGAATTCTCTTTTGAAGCTCAACAGCCCTGCCAAGCTCGTAACCTACACCCAGGCTGGGATTTGAGACCTCTGCTATAATAACATCAGCCTGTTTAACCAAATCCATATCACGGTCATGAATTTCTTTATCTGAAAGATTAATTTCTCCAATATCTTTTAATGAACCATCTGCTAAATGTTCCGTAAGGACTACATAATGCTGCAATAAATGCTGTATTATTTGCTTATGAAGATATGAATTATCAATTAAATGGGCGCCTCTGATTGCAGCAGCATAATAGATTTTCATTTTTGTAAATAATTAATTTTTAAATTCTTACACTAATATTAATCAAAATTTCCTGAAAATAGTTCATTTAGCAGTAACTTATTTAAAATATAAGACTTAAATTACAAAATTGGTATTATAATCAATGCGACCATTGGAGCTCCATATGCGTCTAATATACAAAATCCGGATAACTCAAAATATAATTTAATGTGCCGCGACACAAACAACTTTCTTGAGCTGTTAAAACCAGAGTACAACGATGCCGTTAAGTACTGCCGTGCTCTATGCGCAGGATGGTCGCCTGATGATGCCGAAGACGTCCTGCAGCAGGCACTGCTAAAGGGGCTGGAGAGCTTTAAATCATTGAAAGATGACTCGAAATTCAGGTCATGGTTCTTTAAGATAATAACAAGAACATTCTATTCAGCCATAAGGAAGCACTTCTGGAAAAAATTTCTGCCGATGGATAAAATTCCCGTGGACATTCCCGAAATTTACCCGAGAGAATGAATACAACGAAGACAGGCAGATTTTAAACAAAGCGCTTTCAAGGCTTTCATCAAAAGAACGGTCTGCAGTCCTGCTTTATGAGGTAGCAGATTTTTCAGTAGAAGAAATAAGGCTTGTGCAGAATGAACGAAGCTCTTCAGCAGTAAAATCACGCTTAAGCAGGGCCAGGAAAAAACTGAAGCGGTACATTACGGAAATGGAATCTGGAAACTCTATAAATTCAGCCTATTATTCATCAAAAAAGTTTTTTGCCGGAAGCGAAAGCTTCGGAGGAGACATTGAAAATGAAACTATCAAACTCGCTGCCGAACTCAAATCAAAAAAATAAACCTGAGGAAGAAATTCCGGAACAATACAGGTTTGTTTTAAAGAGCGGAGATTACAGCGGCTCGTTCAACAGGGTTGATGCATGGCTCAGGAAAAAAACATCCGAAAACCATAAAAAAATCCCTGAAAGGAGCATAGCAAAAATGAAGAACTATTTTTTCTCGCATAAATTCCGCATTGCTTACGCTGTAATCTTTCTTGCAATATTAGTTGCAGCCTGCAACATGCCTGTAACCCAAAGCGAAAATGTAGGAAACATGATTACCTGGTCAGTTGATAAAAATAACATAGATGCAATAACAAAAATAGATGGGCTGCCATGGCTAAATACCGCCGACCAGGTTAATAAAAACGGAAACATTAACAATGGCAAGGAGGAGATTATTTATACTGCGGTTCTTCAAAAATCAACAGAAGAACAGATCGCATCTTACAGAAATGACCTCGAAAGCATAGGTGTTTCGGCATTGAAGATTATCCCAATAAACAATCATGTAAAACGTCCTCTTTATTCTGCTGCGCTTAATGACTTTTTCAGCATCAATATTAATGCAACCGGCATGAGCGATGAAGAATTGCAGGCTGAAGTTCAGCGCCAGCTAAAAGAGCAAGGCGTAGAAATGAATATTCAGTTTAATACAGATGCCGGCGGTAAGCGTAACATTACAATTGTCAACGAGAAAGACAATGAAACAAACACACCGAAATCATATGAAATAAATATCGATGATAAGAACGGACAGGAAAAAATAAAACTGATGCAGAAAAAAGCCGACCCCGATGAGTTTAAAGGCAAAACCGACCAGGAAATAAGAGATTACGTAAAGCAGAAAAATCCCGAAATGAATTTAAAAGACAGCGATATTAAAATTTCACATGAAGGTAATGGAGTGAAGGTAAACATTGAAAGAGAAGATATTAAGAATAAATAAAAGTTTACCTTAAAAGAAAAAGCCCGTCATTGGATGACGGGCTTTTTCATAATTTGTCATTCCCGCGAAGGCGGGAATCCGGAATACAAAAAAACCAATTCATTCAGCTTTTTTGATAGAACTGATTTCAATGCCCTTCATATTTCCCTTATCATCAACCTTTCCTGTAACTTCTACCTGCTGGGCAACATAATCCATCAACTGTGTATCAGGATTGGAACCCATGGATACAACGGGCACGTAAATAGTCCCGTCACTTGAAAGAATTGCCAGCATTCCCCCCGCTTTAGCACAGCTGAGCGCACATTCTTTGTGCTTCTCGCCCTTAGCGCCTGATTGCAAGTAGCAGTTCAACCCGATTACTTCGCCTTTAATGGTCTCGGTTTTTTTGGTAGTACTGACTGTTTTAACCGTGCCCTGTGAATATATTGAAGTGACAGAAAGAGACATAAATACCGCTAAAACAAAAATTAACAGCGGTAAAAATTTCTTATAAAACATGATAACCCCCTTAATTTTAAAATGGTTTGTTTCCTATGTTAACAGTAATGAATGTTTGAAGTTTCACATCACAAATGATATTTATTTCCTAAGCTCCATATTTATTATTTCTCTTACCCGTGAAGTACTGACAGCCGGGTTATATTTTTCAACAAGAAGTAAACATTCATTAATCAAATTATATAAATCATCAATCGCATCTTCCGAACCTGAATTAAATAAACTCTCACATCTTTTCATAAAGTTCCGGGGCTTGATTTTTATAGTGTCAATTGTTCTCTTCATCCCTTTCAGCTTCGCAGGATGATACATTTTATTCACTGCGCAGAGTATTGTAAACATATTTTTAATATCATTTACAATATTTTCATAAAAGAAAATTACATCACCCCTGGCGGCGCACATTTTTTCCATTACCCACCTGGGATAAAAGTGAAGGTTAGCTTCAATTAAAATCTTTGCAAGAGAATCGGGATATTTTGCAGCTTTAGCTTTCCATTTATTTACCCAGCCCTCACCGTAAAGAACGATTGAATCAAGAAAACCTGAAATTATAAGCTGCTTGGTTAAATCGGTATCCGGCTTCTTAATCATCTCCGTAATCATCAGCTCCAGTTCTTTTGCTGTACCGAAGCCAAAGTCACACTTAACTCCCTCAATATAATAATACACAGCAAAGCCGTCTATAGCCGTACCGTGGTAAAATCCACCGCCTGATGCCTTTGCATCCTCTGAAATTTTATCAAAATCTTTCTTTCCGAACGGCTTCGTAAGGTAAACAATTGTATCAATATCTGAGCTGTTATCGGATGTCCCCTGCGATACAGAACCGGTGACAACAATTGCTTTTACATTTTTATAGTTTTTAAAAAGAAGGGCGTTTTTTCGGGCTAGTTTAAGAAGTTGTTTGCTTGTTTGGTTCATTAATTTATAAAATGTAACGCAGCCGCAGGCTTTAAAGCCTGAGTGTTATTTTATCTAACAGATGGGCGTTTTTTAAATGTGCAGTCTGAATGCGTTTTATTTTAAGCGCAATCTAAAGGTTGCGGCTGCATGGGCATGTAAATCCTACACAATTTCAAGCAATTCATCAATATGACCGTCAACTTTCACTTTATTAAATATCTTTTCGATTTTTCCTTTTTCATCAATCACAAAAGTTGTGCGTTCTATTCCCATGTATTTCCTGCCGTACATGCTTTTTTCTTTCCACACGCCATAGTCTTTGAGCATGCCTTTTGTTTCATCGCTAAGTAAAGTAAACGGCAGGTCATATTTTTCTTTGAACTTAACATGCGATGCAGTATCATCAGCGCTTACACCAATAACAACAGTATTTTTCTTTTCAAACTTTTTTATGTTATCCCTGAAATCACACGCCTCGGCTGTGCAGCCCGAGGTCATATCTTTGGGATAGAAATATAAAATTACTTTCTTCCCTTTTAAGTCTTTTAGACTTATGTTTTCGCCTGCATCCGATTTCAATTTGAAATCGGGGGCTTTATCTCCTGCTTTTAACATTTCAATAATAAATAAAATAACAGGTGCCGGGCATGCCCGGCACCTCAAATAAATATTATGCTAATGCTTTCTTTAATGCGTCAAAATTCACCTGGTCGCCGGGTGAGTTTGTCACTTCGACGTATTTAATAACACCGTCTTTACCGATAACAAACACTGCGCGCTGAGATGTTTCTTTCATTCCGTGAGCAAACTCGGGAAGCACTACATCGTATTTTCTTACTGCAACTCTGTTGTAATCACTTAACAGCGGGAATGTAATTTTATTTGCGTTTGCAAATGCTTTCTGCACAAAGGTGCCGTCAACACTGATGCCCAGCACGTCAGCGCCAAGACCTTTGTATTCGTTAAATGAATCATTCATTGTGCACATTTCGGCAGTACAAACACCTGTGAATGCCTGCGGAAAAAATAACAGAACAACAGTTTTGCCTTTGTAATCACCGAGTGAAATCTGTTTCAGTTCTGGTGACGGTGTAAATGAAGGTAAAGTGAAATCGGGAGCCTTTTCTCCAACTTTTAATGCCATGATATTATCCTTTCGTTTAATATTTCCGCAAAAAACGGAAATTCATAATTTATTAATAAAAACTTTTTTCGTCTGACCTGAATAGTCCTTCGACTCCGCTCAGGACAGTTAAATTCGTAACTCATAACTCGTAACTGACTTTGTCCTTTGACTCCGCTTAAGACAGTTAAATTCGCAGCTGCTATTTGCTAATTGCCAAATTGACAATTGCCTTATATATTTATTGCTTCGCCGTATGCATCTTCAGATGCTTCCATAATTGCCTCAGCAAGCGTCGGGTGAGCCCTTACAACCCGCATTATCTGCTCATGTGTACCTTCAAGTGATTTTGCCATAGCAAGCTCAGCAATTAATTCCGATGCCTCGGCTCCGATTATATGAGCACCCAGCAATCCATCGTATTTCGCATCGAATATTACTTTAACCAGACCTGTTGTTTCACCGACTGCCCTGCCCTTTCCGCTTGCAGAGAACGGGAAGTGTCCGACCTTAATTTCCAGTCCTTTATCTTTTGCCTCTTTCTCAGTCATACCTAGCGAAGCAACCTGCGGCTGGCAGAAAGTAACAGCAGGGATACATGTGTAATCGATATCAGGCACTTCCATGCCTTTTATTTTTTCAATACAGTTTACGCCTTCGGCTGAGGCAACATGGGCGAGCCAGGGTGGACCGTTAACATCACCAATTGCATAAACGCCATCGACATTGGTTTTGTAATCCGAATCAACTTTTATAAATCCTTTATCAACTTTCACGCCGAGCTCTTCGAGACCCATGTTTTCAACATTTCCCGAAAAACCGATTGCAACAAGCGCTATATCAGATTCAATCACCTCGTTATGTTTTCCTGAAACTTTTGTTTTCACTTTCTCTGTCTTGCTATTGGGTGATACTTTCTCAACCTTAACTTCTTCTACTTTAGTTCCTGTCATTACATTTATTCCGAGCTTACGGAACTCACGCCCCAGTACATCGGTCAATTCTTTATCCTCAAGAGGGAGGAGTGAATCGAGCATTTCTACCATTGTGATTTTTGCGCCGAATGAGCTGAAGAAATACGCAAACTCAACACCAATTGCCCCTGCGCCGATAATTGTCATCGATTCAGGCACTTTATCGAGCACAATTGCCTCCATGAATGAAAGCACTTTTTTGCCGTCAACATTCATATTGGGAAAACTTCTTGCGCGCGAACCGGTTGCAATAATAATATGTTTTGATACCAGTTCCTCAATAACTTTGCCGTCTTTTGATACTTCAACAATATGACCTGTACCCGTTTTTTTTATTTTTCCGAAACCGTAGAAATTAGGAATTTTATTTTTCTTCATCAGGTACTGCACGCCTTTATCGGATTTATCGGCAATATCGCGTGAACGTTTTATTACAGCCGGAAAATCGAATTGAGTATTTTCAGTTGTGATGCCGAATTCTTTGGTTTTCTTAAGCAGGTGCATTATTTCAGCAGCCTTGAGCAGTGATTTGGACGGGATACATCCCCAGTTAAGACATATACCGCCGAGACGGTCTTTTTCAACTATTGAGGTTTTAAAGCCAAGCTGAGCAGCGCGGATAGCAGTCGTATATCCGCCGGGACCTCCGCCTATAACCGTTACATCAAATTCTTGTTTTGCCATGAGTTTATAAATGAAAAATTAATACATAACTGCACGAAGTTAGCAAATTTTTCAAACTAACTCAATGGAGAACCACTGATTACGCTGATTATACAATATTTTTACAGGCTCTCTTTATTTTGCGAGCTCCCGTCAGAGCTGGGGCAGGCATAAAGGGGGAGGATTTATATACTATAAATTTTTATACTGTTTTATCAGTACCTTATGAAAATAACACTTGACTTTCGGAATTTTCCGTTTTAGATTTATTCAAGGAGTACCCCGATGTGCATCGGGGTAAACTCCGTCTCTCGAGTCGAGAGTGTATAGAGGGAGTTTAGTACTCGATACACTCGATTCACTCGATACTTCGTTCTTTTAACAACATCAAAATGTCAAAAACAGATAAAATTTAAAACTTCCGGTTAAACCGGCAATCTAAAAAACCGCAATTTCAGGGTACTTTCATTACTTGTTTTGAAATAAATGGCGATTTGAGGGCACTTTCATTACTTACCGTTACTTGAAGTAATGAGATTTTTTTAATTCTGATTTAAACTATGTGCTCCTGAAGTCTTGGCGCGGCTTAGTAGTAATGCTAACCGGATTCCCGCTTTCGCATGAATGATAATTTTAGAAGTTAACGTGAAGGTTTAGCTTATATTCTTTATCAACCGTACCGAAGCGTTCAATTTTATCTTCTTTAACGCTGAAATCAAACAGGTGGGCATCAACGTAAGCATCGACGAGGTTAATCACGTATACAATGGCGAAGTACCACACAAAGTCATTCCGCTGGCTGCGGTAAAACTCGCGCAGTGTTTTAAGGTTATCATCCCCTTCCGGAATCTGGGGTGATTGAGAAGCTGCGTATTGGTCACGGTAATCTCTGTACTTTTTATCATTATCATAGTATTCATACCCTAAGTACGCAGTAATACCAAGAAGAATAGGAACTTTCCAATACGACTGATTATAGAACTGTCCTGCACCGGGCAGAATAGCTGATAGCCCCACAGCAAGCCACGGTGATTTCTTCATGCGGAATTTTTTAAAAGCGGGTTTGTGAATTGAGGTATCCTGTTTGAGAGTATCAAGCATATACCGCAAGTGAAATGCATGCGGTGTTTCAAAATTGGTTAGCACAGTTTGCGATGATAATGTTGATACTATAGACTGATTGGTTTCCTGCTTTCGCAGGAATAAGCGCTGTTGACCGAAACAAAAAGGTACGCTCATTATTAAAATGAACGTACCGAGTAAAAAATTTCTGTAGTTAATATGAATCAACACACCTGATTCACTCCGTAATTATTTCGGAGGCTGCTGGGTATTCTGGTCAGGCTGCTGCTGTTGCTGTTGCTGCTGCTGCTGTGCTTCTGGTCAGGCTGCTGATTGTTTTGTTCCTGCGGCATCTGGGGTGTTTGCTGCTGCGGGAAAGTCTGCCTGCCTGAATTCTGCTGAATAATGCTTTCCTGCGTTCCTGAACCTTTATTGATAATTACGTTCGTAACCAGAGAAAAAACCAGAAGAATTGTAGCCAGCGCAGTGGTTATCTTAATTAAGAAATCCGCCGTCCTTCTGACACCGAACATCATAGATGCATCTGAACCGCCGAATGTACCTGCAAGTCCGCCTCCTTTAGACGACTGCACAAGTACAACCAGCATAAGCACTATAGCAACAAGCACTAAAGCTATCATTAAAAATGGAACCAATTTATCTTTACTCCCTGTCCTAATGGACTGAAATTATTGTTAAATTTATAATTACCGTAATTCTTTTATGCAGAAATACGAAAATACAGACTTTAAAAATACAACAAATATTAATAAAAAACTATTCCCATCCTCCGGAGGCAGACTGGTTCTCAAGCAGCTGCTCTTTAGGCGTATCCCTGAAATATTTAGCGGGAACACCCGCAAATATCTGTTTCGCAGGTACGTTACGTGTAACAAGAGCTCCCGCTGCAATTATTGCATCTTCACCTATTTCAATTCCTGGCAAAATTATTGCGCCTCCGCCGATTCTTCCGCCTTTGCGAAGCGTAACTCCTTTAAAATGCTTGAAACGTTCCTCAGTTCTTCCGAGGTAATTATCGTTTGTTGTAACAACTCCCGGCGCAATAAAGCAGAAATCTTCTATTACAGAATACGCTGTGATGTAGCAGTTTGTTTCAAGCTTGCACTTTCTGCCAATTGTAGTGAGATTTTCAACGGTGCAGCATCTTCCGATAATAGTAGTATTCACCTATTTTTACGTCTTCTCTAACAGCAGCGGAATCAGCGAGCAAAACGTTATTAGCAATCATTGTACCTACGTAAACCACAACATGTGCTCCAATAAGGCATTCATTGCCAAGCGAAGCAGGTTCATATTTCTTATCTGTCTTAAATATGCTTCTTTTAGACCTGAGCGGCTGTTTTCCAATAATGCTGTTATCGCCGATTACAGCCGAATTGCCTATTTTTGTGCCTTCCCGAATTACAACATTATGACCGATAACTGTATCATCGCCGATTACAACATCTTTTTCAATAACGCAAAACTGACCATGTTCGAAATTTTTTCCTATCTTTGCCGAGGGGTCTATAAAACTTGTGCCTGCAGGTGCAGAGTAGGAACCTATTTTGGTGCTATCCATGTTATTTATAATGGTTTAAGCAATATAATAATATTTGAATCGCATATCAATGTAAGCTTTTTTACCATTAGGTTGCTTTTAAACTACAACTTTTGCATATTTGCAAAGGAACTAACATATTGTATTTCTTTACGCAAACTATTCAAATTACGGAGGAACTATGAAATTCTTATTCACTTCTCGTCACTTCAAAGCCCATGACACCCTTAAAGAAATTGCAGAAAACGAATCGGAAAAAATAAACAGGTTTTATGACGGTATCATAAAATGCGAAGTGATTTTAAGTTTTGAAAAAGTTACAAACAGCATAAAAATTGCTGAATTTGTTGTGAATGCTAACAATCACCACACTTTTACTGCAACCGGCCAGTCGGAAGACTTCAAAGTCTCAATAGAAGATGCTGCAGACAAGATAATTTCGCAATTAAAGAAATATAAAGAGAAGTTAACAAACCACAATCCTAAACACACTGATTCATTAAATTTAGAAACTTAGAAGCGGATGCTTTAAATATGAAGCATATCCAAAAGGCACTAAGGAATCTCCAGGAAATTAAAAAAGAAAGTATTTCAGTCGAATACTTTTACCAGGCGTGCCAAAAAAGATTCAAGCTTTCAAAGCTTACAGACGGTGATTTCGGTTTTGAAAAAATAATTAAAGACAGAAATATTCACCGCCCCGGGCTTGCGCTTGCAGGTTATACCAAGCTCTTCACATTTGACAGAGTCCAGGTTCTTGGCAATACAGAAATGAGATACCTGAAACATCTCAGCCAACCGGGAAGAGTAAAAACTCTGAAAAAATTCTTTTCGTTCAATATGCCCTGTATTTGTTTGACATTCAATAACCGGCCTCCGGATGAATTTCTTGAAATGGCAAACAAAAAGAAAATTGCTGTGTTTATAAGTCCTCTGCCAACAACTAAATTTGCTTACTTCATAAGCGATTTTCTGGATGACCAGTTTTCACCGCAGGCAGCTCTGCACGGCTCATTTGTTGACGTTTACGGCGTTGGGATGCTGTTTTACGGCCGAAGCGGAATAGGAAAGAGCGAAATCGCAATGGACCTTGTTGAACGCGGGCACAGGCTTGTTGCGGATGACGTTGTAATAATTTCACGCAAAGGCGAAGGAATACTAATGGGTTCGGGAACAGACCTTGTAAAGCATTTTATGGAAATTCGGGGATTGGGTATTATCGATGTAAGAAGTATTTTCGGAATCAGGGCTATAAGATTTCAGAAAAGAGTTGAAATTGTTGTGAACCTTGAAGAATGGACAAGAAGAAAAGAATATACCCGTACCGGACTTGATGAAGATACAATTAATATTTTGGGGGTTGATATTCCTTTTATTAAGCTGCCGATATTTCCGGGAAAGAATGTTACGGTCATTTCGGAAGTGATTGCACTTAACTATCTCGACAAGCATTACGGGTATGATGCAGCCAAGATTCTTGCAACCAAGCTTGAGCACGCTATAAAAGAAAAGCAGCAGAGAAGAGCGCTCGGAACGGAATTCGAAAGGTCTGTAGAATATCTGGAACACGATTTCGAATAAACAATAACAAAAAATATATGAGCAAAAAACATGTAATATTAATACTTGTTATTGCCTCCTTAGCCGCCCTTAATTGCGGCAATAAAAACTCCACAACATCAGACGTAAATATAAACGCAGATTATAAGCTGCCCGCTGTTGATACTGCAGGAGCAGTTATCGGTGACTGGGTTATACAGAGAGAAATGGCAGACCCGCAAAGGCTGAATCCCATAACGGTTCAGGATGCCATAGGGCAGGAACTCTCTTATTACATATTCGAACGTCTTCTCTGGGCTGCAGACAGAACCACATACGAAACAATCCCCTGGCTTGCAGAATCATACCCCGAAATTTCTGATGACCACCTTGTTTACACATTTCATTTGAAGAAAAACATACGTTTCTCAAACGGGAAACCGCTCACCGGCGATGACGTAATCTTTACATTTAAAGCAATCAAGAATCCGCTTATTGACGATGCGGCGCTGAGAAATTATTATGCAAGCCTGAAAAAGGTCGAGCTTGTGGACGGAGATAAATACACAATAAGATTTTTTATGTCTAAGCCTTACTTTAAGGCAAGAGGCGTGCTGGGTGATGCTCAAATAATGAGCAAAGAAGTTATGGACCCCGATGGATTAACAGATAAATACACATGGGATGAAACCACTGACCAGCAGGTAGCTCAGAAAAATGCATCTTTAAAAAAGTTTGCCGATTTCTTTAATTCCGAAGAAGCCGGAAGAAGTCCCAAATACCTCATCGGTTCGGGACCTTATATATTCGAGAGGTGGGAAACAGGGCAGTATGTTGAGCTGAGAAGAAACCCCGATTACTGGAACAAAGACAGCGCTTATGGAACAGTATATCCTGCAAAAATTATAGTGAAAGTAATACAGGATGAATCCGCTTCAATAGTGTCTGCAAAAAATAAAGAAATTGATTTGATGTACATGAGCAAACCCATAGATTATGTTAAATCGATGGCAGACGCGGAGCAGTTCAGTATGCACAGGGCTGACCCTACTGAACCGCGCTTTGACTATCTCGGCTATAACATGAAGAGTCCCCTATTTTCTGATAAAAGAGTACGTTGGGCAATGGCATATTTGATTGACAGAAAAAGCATAATAGATAAAATTCATTACGGGATGGCTGTACCAATAGAAAGTCCCGTATATTTTCAGGATAAAAAGCATTTCAACACTGATTTGCCGCTGATAGAATATGACCCCGAAAAAGCAAAACAATTGTTAAAAGAAGCGGGATGGGTTGATTCAGATGAAGACGGAGTTTTGGATAAAGTTATTAACGGTAAGAAAGTTGATTTTAAATTTACTTACCTGCTTAATACAAATGAATCAAGAAAGCAAACTATACTGGTTGTAATAGATGCGTTAAAGAAAGTCGGTATTCAGGCTGAAATTCAAACTCTGGAATGGTCAGTTTACCTTGACAAAACCAAGAAGCATGAGTTCGATGCAACAATGGGAGCTTGGATACTCACCGATTACCCGCCGGATGAGTTCCAGATTTTCCATTCATCACAAATGCTTGGTGAAGGGAGCAACTTTACAAGCTACAACAGCCATGCCGCAGACAGCCTTATGGAAGCCTACAGGATAGAGTTTGATGAAAACAAAAGGATTGAATTAATAAAACAGCTTCAGAAAATATTGTACGATGACCAGGCTTATACGTTTTTATGGACACCGAAAGCAAAGTATATATACGGCTCACGTTTTAAAAACGTGAGATGGTATCCTACACCGATAACATCATACCAGCTCACCGAGTGGTGGGTTCCGGCTGATGCAAGGAAGTACCAAACGCCGAATTAGACAGAACCCGCTGTTGGTGCCTGCCTGTACAGACAGGTTCTCACCAACAGCGGGAAATTGAGGTTTAAATGCCCCAAAACTTATTCCCAATTTCGACAAGGACAAATAACAATGTTGAATTTCACATAACAATTGATGAAATTTGCAATTAATCTAATTCTTTGAATAAAATGATTTACGATGAGCCGGTCTTAAAAATTCACTGCAGCATTCTGAATAATAAAACGTATATTGCAAAAAATATTAATTCTATAAGCTGAAATGACCCAATACGTATTTAAAAGGATATTGTTATTTATCCCCACGTTAATAGCAATCACGCTGATAACGTTTACCATTTCACGCCTTGCGCCCGGCGACCCTACCGAGCTTAAAGTAGGCGTCAGCCAGGAATCAATGAAAGCTGACGAGAAAAGCCAGCTTAACGAACAGGCTAAGAACTACTACAGACAGAAATGGGGACTGGATAAACCGCTCTATATGCAGTACGCCATTTGGCTTGCAAATATGGCTACACTCGATTTTGGAAATTCGTTTGTTGATAACAGACCGGTACTGGATAAAATAGTTGAACGTCTTCCTATTACAGTTCCGATAAGCATATTGACAATTTGTATTGCCTACATTGTTGCCATACCAATTGGAATATATTCGGCGGCGCGGCAATACAGCTTCTGGGACAGACTTTCTACTTTTGTTTTGTTTGTGCTTTACTCACTCCCTTCATTCTGGATAGCAACTATGGCAATTGTATTTCTTGCAAATGTTGAGTACCTCAAAATATTTCCTACTTCGGGCTTATACACTTTAGGCTCGGATAACTGGAGCTTTTTTGCAAAAATGTGGGATAGGGTTTATCACTTAATTCTTCCCGTAACATGTTATACATACGGAAGCTTTGCTTTCCTTTCACGCCAGATGAGAGGAAGCATGCTGGAGGTCATACGGCAGGACTATATCAGAACAGCAAGAGCTAAAGGATTAAAGGAAAAAACCGTTGTAATGAAACATGCCCTTAGAAATTCTCTTATACCTATAATTACTCTGTTTGGAAATGTATTCCCCCTGCTTGTAGGAGGCAGCGTAATTATAGAAACAATATTCAGCATCCCGGGCATGGGACAGCTTGCATTCCAGGCGCTGGTTGCAAGAGATTACCCTTTAATCATGGCGGAGCTTGTTATATCTGCCGTTCTTACACTGGTCGGTTTGCTGGTAGTAGATATTCTCTACGCCTTTGTAGACCCCAGAATTGCATTTACAAGGAAATCAGCTTAAAGCAGGAGTTTTAAAAAAAATGTCAGTAACAAATCCAAATCCTGAAATAAATCCGAACCCCGAAATTGAAGAAACAATAGAAGGCAAGAAGCACCACGGTTCCGATAACGGAATTCCCGATGGCGGGCGGCGTGATGTTGGTCAAAGCTACTGGTCACTTGTCAAGCACCAGTACAAGAAAAACACGATGGCTGTAGTAGCATTTTACGTTGTTATATTTCTGATAGTTCTTGCACTGCTTGCGGATTTTCTTGCGAACAACAAACCAATTTACGCAAAGTATAAAGGAGAAATATATTTCCCTATAGTTAAAGAGTATCTCGTAAAAATGGGACTTTCCAAATGGGAAACTGAATTTTTAAATGTAGACTGGAAGACTCTCCCTCTTGAATCTGCAATATGGCCGCCGGTGAAATATTACTATTCAGATGTAGACCTCTTCAATAATCTTTCAGGACCTTCGGTACAAAACGCGCACTACCTGGGAACAGACCAGATAGGCAGAGATGTTCTTAGCGGGCTGATACACGGTTCCAGAATATCATTATCGGTAGGTTTTGTTGCTGCCGGTATTTCGGTATTAATAGGCATCGTTCTTGGCGCGCTGGCAGGATTCTACGGGGGCAATGTAGATATTGTAATAATGAGATTCATTGAGATTATGACGTTGTTCCCTTCATTTTTCCTGATTATTACTATTGTGGCGCTGTACGGCTCAAGCATATGGTTTATCATGGCGGCAATCGGGCTGACTACATGGACCGGCAATGCAAGGCTCACCAGGGGCGAAGTGCTGAAAGTCAGGAACATGGATTATATTTCGGCTGCAACATCACTGGGATTGAGAAACAGGCGGATTATATTCAGGCACGTTCTGCCCAATGCTCTTGCTCCTGTGCTTGTATCGGCAGCATTTGAAATTGCCGGCGCAATTCTGACAGAAGCCGGTCTCAGCTTTTTAGGGTTCGGAGTTGCCGCTACAACAGTTACATGGGGCTCTGTGCTTTCCGAGGCAAGGGGCGCAACCAGCTCGTGGTGGCTTGCAATTTTCCCCGGTTTTATGATATTTTTGACAATTGTGGCATATAATCTTGTTGGCGAGGGATTGCGGGATGCACTTGACCCGAGACTTAGAGATTAATATTTTTGAACTTTCAGAAACTTTTTTTAGAAAAAGAATGATTAATTATTTAACAGCAAATAATTAATCGAATCACAGCAAAACAGGAGGATGTAAATTATGGTATGGACTCTGGAACTGGCATCATATCTTGATGATGCTCCATGGCCTGCTAACAAAGTGGAGCTGATAGATTATGCTATGAGGACCGGAGCCCCTCAGGAGGTTATTGATAACCTCAAAGACCTAGAGGATTCCGATGAACCTTATGAAAGCATAGAGGAAATCTGGCTTGATTACCCGACTAAAGAAGACTTCTTTTATGATGATGAAGAGAAGGATTTTTAGAATATAGAATTTTGTTCCTTTCACAACCCAGCCCCGGGAAGGGCTGGGTTTTCTTTGTTTTTTTTCTTTGTATTTCCAAAACCGCTGATTTAATTAATGAAGAGAATTACCGTTTCATTCATTTATTGTGTACAGATATTAATGTGTCTCTTAACTGTAAACGGCAAACCTTTTGCATCGGCTCTCCCTGTCCCTCCCTCAAATTACACTGTCGATGGCATTGATTTTATTTTCAAGACTACAAAATCATTTGATAAAACAGACCTTGAGCCTATTATGAACCTGCCGAAGACAAAATCATTCAGCGAAGTTGAACTTGAGCAGGACAGGCTCAGAATTAAAAAATTCTATTTCGATAACGGTTTTTTTGATGCGGTAGTAGATACATCAACCGCATACGATGAGGCAGACCACAGTGTAGATATTACAATAATTATTATTGAAAATAACCGTTACCAAATTGGTAAAATAACCCTTAACGGGCTTGATGAAATTGCTCCTGAACTTAAACCAAAAATAAATTCCAATAGGCTGCTTAAAAGCGGTGATTATTACAGCAAAACAGGTGTATTAAGCGAAACAGGACGCATTCTTAGCCTGCTGCAGGATAACGGTTATCTGTTTGCATCTATTGATACATTAAACGGCACCATTGTATCAAAATACAGGAGCACAGACCCAAATTTGAAATATAAAGTAAATGCAGAACTTACTTTCATGGGGGCTGACAAACAGTTTACTTTCGGTAAAACAAAAATAAATATCAAAGATAACCGTTACAAGCTCAAAGACTATCTTATCCAAAGGGAGCTGAATTACAAAGAGGGGCAGTTATACAGCCGTACACTTTTAGACCAGAGTGAAAGAAATCTTTCGAAGTTTGCAATTATTCAAAACGGAAGATTTACAATTGATACTGTTATAGGTACCCGGGTAGATATAAAAGTTGATATCACGCTGACAAACAAGTATGAAATAACCCCAAATCTTACTTGCCTTAAATGATGAGGCTGTTAACCAGTTTTTTGGAGGAGCAGGCGTTGAATATTCCGATAAAAATTTCTTCGGGGGAGGCAGGGTTTTTTCGGTTTCTTTGCAGGGGCTGATTCACAATGTAAATACCTACAGGGCAATTCTTAATACTTCTTTATATCAGCCCTACTTTATCAGGAATAATATGACCGCCACATATACTCTGAAATTCGGATATTATAACTACGAAAAATCGCACCAATATATTGTTATCAGTAATTTACTCAGGGTAAATTATTATATAGCTGACTATACATTTTATAACAATGCTTATTCGGATATAACAGTAGATTTCATCAGGGAAAAAAAGGGTGAAGAATATTACAGGGCCAGAAATATAGATACTGCTGCCTCGCTGGTAAATTCAATGAACTCAATTCTGGGTTTAACTTTAATACATGATAATACAAACGATATTTTCAATCCATCAAAAGGTTTTTATCATTCAATAACAATTGAAAATGCAGGCCTTTTGCCCAGAATATTTTCTCTTATAAATAAAAATATTGACTACGCTCAATATTTTAAATTCTATATGCCGAACAAATTTTATTTCGATGTTTCCGGAGGAAGAAGAACTGCAATATTTGCTACTTATAACGAAATTGGTGATATAATTGAATACGGTAAAGGCGATAACATTGTTCCTGTTCAGAGTATATATAAATTCTACAGCGGCGGGAGCAGCAGCCTTCGTGGCTGGAATGCCAAAGAAAACGGCATTGTGAAAGACCCCTCGGCAGGAGGCAATTTTCTTTTTGAAGGCTCTTTTGAGTACAGATGGAAAATGTTTGCAGCTGCAGAAAGCTTCTGGAAGAATTTCTGGTCAGTTTATTTTATTGACTACGGCAATATATGGGATAAAGGACAATATTTTAAGTTCAGCGAAATAGCGCTCGCTGCGGGACTCGGATTAAGATATGAAACTTTTGTCGGCCCGCTGAGAATTGACCTGGGCTTTAAGCTTTATAACCCGAGCGCTCCAAAAGGAGACCAGTGGCTGTTTGATAACACTAAAGAGATTTTAAAAAGCAAATTCGCTGTTCAGTTCGGGCTTGGAAACGCATTCTAATTAAATATTAACGGGGCATAAGATTTGTGGTCTAACATATTAGGACAGGAAAAAGCAATTGAAAAGCTTAAATCGGCATTTACAAATAACCGGGTTGCACATGCTTATCTTTTTTACGGCAACGAAGGAACCGGTAAAGATGCCGCAGCAATTGAATTTGCAAAACTGCTTAACTGCCTGAATCTCAAAAACGGCAATGAAGCCTGTGACAAATGTGAAAACTGTATTAAAATTTCCGGGTTCCGCTCGGAATACTTTAAGTTTATTTGTGCCATGCCTGCCGGAAGGTCTGACCAATCAGATTCTGACCCGATAGAAAAACTTCCCGCTGCTGATTTTGATGCATACATGGAACAAATCGGCTTGAAATCGAAAAATCCTTATTACAGGGTAAATATTCCCAACGCAAATAATATCAGAATAAACAGCATCCGTGACCTAATCAGCAAAGCATATCTTTCTACAGGGAAAAACAGGAAGAAGGTATTTATAATATCTGAGGCTGATAAAATGAAACAGGAGGCTGCCAATGCATTATTAAAGATACTTGAAGAGCCTCCGCGCAGCAGTGTGCTGATATTAACTACCTCAAAGCTCAACTCATTGCCGCAGACTGTAATCGGCAGATGCCAAAACATACCATTTGAACCGCTGTCAGAAGAATTGATAACGGGGAAATTAGAACTTCAGCCGGAATTTAAAAATAATTATTCATCCGATGAGATTTCGCTTGCATCCAAGCTCAGCTTCGGCTCTTATTCAAGAGCAGCAGAGCTTCTTGATACTCGGTATTAAGGAAATCAGGGATAATGCTATCAAGTTTTTGATATCATTACTGAAAAATGAGTATGCTGACATCGTTTCAATTATCCGTTCAACAGCGCTGAAAAATAACAAAGATAAATTAAAATATCTTCTTTTCTTTTTAAATGTCTGGTTCAGGGATTTGCTGAAAGTTAAATATTCCGGCGAAGGCAAAGAAGTTCAAATTGCCAATTTTGATATAAAGGAACGCCTCGAAAGGTTTATCGGCAATTATCCGAATACAGATATCTACAGCGTTATAATGATTCTGGAAGAATCGGAAAAATTCATAACCCAAAACATCCAGCTCCAGCTGATACTTCTTAATCTCTCGTTCAAGCTGAAGAAGTTTATTAACTGATTTACAGCTTTCCCTGCCCTATTTTATTTTTTTTCATATCATTAAACCTTTTCAGCAGTTCTGTGTCTAATTTACAGAAAGCATAAATAATAATAAATTTAAAGCAATGAAAAAAATAAAATATTTAACATTTTTAGTTTTTACACTTCTGACAATAACAGTTTTTTCAAGTGAAACGGGCGCGGCGCAGGTTACAAATTCAAAAGTAAGTATTGAAAATACTGTCAAATGCAGGCACAGACATGTTTGGATTAAGGGTCATTACAAGCTCAACAGGCGCGGCAGGCTGGTTTGGATACCCGGTCACTGGAGAAGATAACTTTTTAACCCCCAAATACCTTCTATAGCCTCCGAAGTCTGCCATTGCCGGCGGACTTCTTTTTTTATTTTTCGATAAAGACTTTTTGCCCGCCGATTTTCAGAACAAAAATTTTATCCTGCAATTGGTCATCTTTAATTATCCGGTTCAATGTTTCAAGAGGCTTCATAGCGTCCGCCTGCGCAAAAAATAAAGTTCCGTAATGAATCGGCACCATCCATTTTGCTTTTATATCTCTGAATATCATTACCGCATCAGGAGGAAATACATGATTATGAGTTCCGCAGTTATCGCAGTCGGCGCAGGGACCTATTGGTATTAAAGCCAAATCAATTTTAAACTTATCACCCAGCTGTTTATATTTAAGCGAATCATATCCGGTATCACCGGCAAAATAAACTGTTAAGCCGTGGTACTCAAGAATGTAACCCGTATAATCCCTTTCACCCCATACATAGCCGTCGAGCCCGTACCTGCCGCCCCAATGCTGTGCATATACAGTTGTAACCTTAATTCCGTTAATAGTTTTTTCCTCCCCAATGATGCGTTTTTCATACCCGTTATCGTTATCCATCCTGATAAAATTAAAATCCATTTGCGGAAGATAATTTTCCAGTCCGGCAGGAAAAACCAGCGGAGCGCCGGCTGATTTATCTTCGAGGTAACCGAGACTCCCGTAGCTGAGGTGGTCAAAGTGTGAATGTGAAATCAAAATTAAATCACACCGCGGAATGTTTTTTATATCAATACCCGGTTCAACCAACCTGCGGGCAAATTCGCCCACGGTTTCTGTTAAAACAGGGTCTGTTATTATTACTTTATCATCCATCTGTAAAAGCACTGTCGAGTGCCCTATCCATAGCGCGGAAAGCCTTGCGTTTTCTTTAACAGGGTTTGTAATTTTATCGGGGACTTCCTGCGGAGGAGTAAAAAATACCGGAACATTTCTTACTGCAACATAAAAGAGATTGCAGCCCTCATATAATAATGAGAACAGTATAATTAACAGTACAATGTATACACTTTTTTTAAACAAATTTCAGGTATTGCTAATTGATTAATTGTTTAATTGCAAATCGCTAATAGTATTTTATATAAAGGCCAAAATTATACCTGCTGGGTGCATTAGGATTATAATTAAACTTCAGCCCCAGCATTCCGTAAAAAGAATATAAGGCTGCTTCATAAGTAACACTGCCTTTAGTTTCTCCTTCAAGAGTTTTTTGATAGCTGTAACCCGAACCAAGTGAAAATGACAGGTACTCCCCTTTTTGCCATACAGGTAAAACCACCCGCGCGCCGCTTTTAAACATAAATTTATCTAAATCCGCATATTTAAATCCTCCCGGTATAAACTCCGGCTGGAAGAACAATTCCACCGAACCGGAAAATCGTTTAACAGGACTGATATAAAAAAAATTGAAATCTGAAAGATATTTGTTTGTGTTAAAAGAGAATGAAACAGGCGTAACCTGCCACTGGAGCCCGAATTTAAGGCGGGAGTTGTTTTCATTTCTATCCTCGTAAAAGGATACTGTCGGCAATCCCTGCAGTAATGTCCATGTTGTCCACTTCCAGAACCCGGTGGCAGATTTAACCTGAGGGTAAAGATTACCGCAGGAAAACATTAACAATAATGCGGAATATAAACTGAGCTTTTTTAATATATTAAACAGGATAATTATTACTTAAAATTTTCATTTCAAATGATAAGTTAAAAACTTATCTTATGTTTTTCGGGGGAACTATCCTTAAAAATAGCATAAATTTCCGTTACTTAAAAGTTGAGCCCATATGAACGAATACGCAGGTGCAATACATATTCATTCCGTATATTCAGACGGAACCGGAAAGATAGAAGATATAGCGCAGGCTGCTTATGATTCTGGTCTTGATTTTATAATGATGACTGACCACAACACTCTTAAACCCAAAGAAGACGGTTACGAGAAGTGGATAAACAACGTTATGGTCATTGTAGGATACGAAGTAAATGATATTAACAACAAGAACCATTATCTCGTATTCGGTATAGACGAAGTTATAGGAACTTACCAGGTGCTCGATAACGGGGAGCTTGGCTGCAAGCTTCCGGCAAAGGAATACGTAAGACTGATTAAAGAAAAAGGCGGAATAGGATTTATTGCTCATCCTGATGAACAGAGATTAATAACCGCAGGACACGTTGCATATCCTTGGACACAGTGGGATACCGATGATTTCACGGGAATAGAAATTTGGAATCATATGAGCGAGTGGATTGAAGGAATGAACGAACAGAACAAACTGGATAGGTTTCTTCATCCGCTGAAATCAATAATCTCTCCTCCGCAGAAAACCCTTTCGAGATGGGATGTTATAGCTCAAAAGCGTAAAGTCAGCGCAATAGGAAGCGTTGACGCGCATGCTTTCAAGCAAAACCTGCTTGGTTTTTTTGAAGTTGAAATTTTTGCTTATAAAGTCTTGTTCAAATCGATTCGTACCCACATACTTATAGATGAAGAGATTGAACATTCGGAAAATTTTGAACTAAGCAAGAACAGTATATTAAATGCTCTTAAGCTGGGCAGGTGCTTTACTGCAAACTTTTACCATGGTGATGCTAAAGGTTTCCGCTTTTATGCAGAACAGGACGGTGTTACCTGCATAATGGGGGATGATATCAGATTAAAACCCGGAAAAAGTATTGTTATGAGAGTGCTTGTTCCTAAATCATGTACTATAAGATTAATCCACAACGGCAGGAAAATAAGCGAAGTAAACGGCATGAATATGCTTTTAGATGTTAAAGAAACCGGCGTCTACAGAGTTGAATGCTGGATAAATGACAAGGGGTGGATTTTTTCTAACCATATTAGAGTTTTAAATTAATGGTGAATATATACTAAATGCCTTCTAATTATTTGATTAATAAAGACTTAGATAAACCAAAAAGCAATTGCGCTGTTTTCGGAATTTATAACCACCCTGAAGCTGCTGTAATGACATACTACGGGCTCCATGCTCTTCAGCACCGGGGACAGGAAGCCTCGGGAATATGCACTTCGGAATTTATTCCCGAAAAAAATAAGTACCGCTTTAATATACACAAAGGGCACGGACTGGCGCACGATGTATTTGCAGACCAGAATATTCTGACAACTGTCCTTAAGGGCACTTCTGCAATAGGACACAACAGGTATTCCACCACAGGCGCATCGGATTCCAGAAGCAATATCCAGCCTTTTAAGGTTAATTTCAAAGACGGCTACCTGGCGCTGTCTCATAACGGTAATTTTACAAATACAAAAGAGCTGAGGACAAAGCTTCAGGATGAAGGAACTATTTTCCAGACTACATCAGACAGCGAAATTCTGCTCCACCTGATTGCGCGCTCGAAGCAAAAAGAGCTGATAGACAGAATTCTTGAATCATGCCGTCAAATAAGAGGAGCATATTCCATTATATTAATGTCTGATGATAAACTTTTTGCAATTCGTGACCCCTATGCAGTCAGACCGCTTTCGATGGGGAAACTCGGGCATAGCTTTGTCTTTGCATCGGAAACCTGCGCTTTCGATATAATAAATGCAAAGTATATAAGAGAAATAAAACCCGGCGAGATTGTTCAGATTGACAGTGAATCTATTAAAACCGGAAAAGAAAAATCATTTATGATTAGCTCTGCAGGTGAAACGAAGCACTGTATATTCGAATATGTATATTTTTCAAGACCTGATTCCACAATATTCGGGAATACGGTAGATAAAGCACGCAGGAAGCTGGGCAAAAACCTGGCGATTGAAAAACCTCCGCCGTTATCACACCCGGACGATAAAAAGGTTGTGGTAATCAGTGTACCTGATTCAAGCAATACTGCAACTCTGGGTTTTCTTACCGAGAGCATAAAATCAAACAAATATATCAAGCTCGAGCTGGCGCTTATTAGAAGCCATTATATTGGAAGAACTTTTATCCAGCCGGGGCAGAATAACCGTGAGCTGAAGGTTAAAGCAAAATTTAACACAGTTAAATCTGTTTTGAAGAACAGAATTATTGTGCTTGTTGATGATTCAATTGTACGGGGAACTACTGCAAAACTGCTTGTTAAGCTGATAAAAGAAGCACATCCCAAAGAAATTCATTTAAGAATAACTTCTCCCCCTATTATTGCACCATGCCATTACGGAATGGATTTCCCGTCAAAAGATGAGCTTATAGCAAACCAGTGCGGTCAAAACCTGGAGGAAATAAGAAAATTTTTGGATGTGGATTCGGTAGAATATCTATCACTGGAAAAGCTTCATGATTCAGTCCCCCAGGGAACCGATGAATACGGAAATAAAATCGGGTATTGCGATGCGTGTTTCAGCGGTAAGTATCCTATTCCGATTGAGGAAATCGATAAAAGCGAGTTTGATGAGTAGGGAATATCTGAAGTTTGCTAGACTTTATATGTTTTTTATCATTCTCCGCGTAGAATTTCTTTAATTATATCTTCTACCTGCATTTCCATAAAATCCGGTTTCGATGCCATTTTTCTAACCATTTTATCGGCTTCTGCCCTGTTGTAACCTAAATTTATAAGAGCTGTAATTATACCTGACATCTTACCTATATCAGTCGAAGTATCAATACTGAACTTAGAAACATCAATGCCCGTTTCCGTTTTCGAAAGCTTATCTTTCAGCTCAACCGCAAGACGTTCGGCAGTTTTCCTGCCAACGCCTGTGATTTTAGTTAACGGCATGTAGTTGCCTTTGGATATTAGCTCAGTCAGTTCTCTGTAATTAATAGCAGAAAGAATGCTGATTCCGGTTTTCGGCCCTATTCCTGAAACAGAGATAATCTGCCTGAAAACCTCACGCTCCCCTTCATCAGAAAAGCCGTAAAGCACTACCGCCATCGGGTTTTCTTTAACATGAAAATGAGTAATAATTCTTACTTCCTCGTTTACAGAAGGCAGTCTTTCGTAAGCGTTAAGCGTGATGTGAATATTGAAGCCAATTCCACCCGAACTTACAATTACGGAAGTCGGTTTTTTGTTTATTAATTTTCCTTGAATAAATTCTATCATTACCGGGAGTTAATTTTTACTCTTTTAGGATTCTGTTTTACAAAATCTTCCCATTTTGTACTGCTGACATTAAATTTATTAAGCTTATTATAATGGCACAATGCAACAGCCAGCGCATCGGAAATATCAAGCGATTTAACAGATGTTTTCAACTTCAATATGCTGCACACCATATATTTTACCTGTTCTTTCGAGGCGCTTCCGATACCGACTACAGATTTTTTTATTTCACGCGGTGAATATTCTGAAGTCGGTATTTGCTTATTAACAGCAGCAAGAATGGATACTCCCCTTGCATGTCCAAGCTTTAATGTGGATTGAATATTCTTGCCGTAAAATGCAGTTTCAATGGCAAATTCATCCGGAAGATGTTCATCAATGATATTGACAAGAGTATCATAAATTTTTTTCAGCCTTAAAGGAAGAGAATTGTTTTTGGGGTTTTTGATAACGTCACAAGTAAGAATACAAAGATTTCCGCCTGCACCTTCTATGACAGCATAGCCGGTGTTGATTGTTCCCGGGTCAACGCCTAATATTCTCATGCTTCGGTTTTTCTGGTTAACCGCTGAATTCAGCTAAAACTTTTTCATCAATATCGGCATTCGAAAACACATTTTGAACGTCGTCGTGGTCTTCCAGCAGACTAATAAGTCTAAGTACCTGTTCGGCTTCTTTGCTTTCAACCCTGGTGAGGGTTTTAGCAACATACTGCAGAGAAGCATTTTCAATTTTAAGCCCCGGCATATTGGAAGATTCAAGAATTTTTCTTACAGGTTCGAAACTTTCAAGTGAAGTGGTAACCTGGAAGAAATCGGGTTCCTGAACAAGGTCGTCTGCTCCGGCATCCAGAATGATATTAAGAATATCATCTTCGGTAAAATTGCCTTTTGGAATATTAATGATGCCTTTTCGTTCAAAATTCCATATAACAGCGCCGCTCTCGGCAAGTGTGCCTCCGTTTCTTGACATGATGTGCCTGAGCTCGGAAACCGTTCTGTTCCTGTTATCAGTAACGGATTCTATCACCAGAGCAACTCCTCCGTGCCCGTAGCCCTCGTAGGTAATATCTTCATAATGAACGCCTTCGAGTTCGCCCGTACCTTTTTTAACAGCCCTGTTAATGTTATCCTGCGGCATGTTATTTGATTTGGCGTTTTGGATAGCCAGGCGCAGGCGCGGATTTCCGTTAATATCGCCGCCGCCTATTCTTGCAGCAATTGTAATTTCTTTGATTATTTTTGTAAAGGCTTTGCCTCTTGCGGCATCAGTGGCAGCTTTTTTTCTTTTAATGGTTGCCCATTTAGAGTGTCCTGACATAAGCTATACTTTTAAAGTTTTATATTGTAGATAATTTGAAATCTCTTATCCTTAATTGTGTTTTCGTTTTCCCGTTCCAGTGGTTTTCGTCAACCGAATAAACTATATCAATAAAATTTCCTGTTTTTAAATCTGAACAAATATCACCGTTTACCGAAGGCGCCTGGTAGTATATACATTCAAGTACATTACTGTATGTATACCCGTTACCGTTGTTTTCACCGGGCTTGATATTTCTTCTGATTTTAAATACATAAGTAGAATTATTAAATATCCGGGGTTCGCCTACTACCTGAACACTGCGTGTAAGAAAAATGGGAGTCATATTTCCCGGACCAAACGGCTCGAAATGCTTCAGTATTTTTACAAATCTTTTGTCTATATCGTTTGTATCGAGCTCCGAATCGACTTTAATTTCAGGTATAAGAATCTCATTTCCAAGCTCGGATTCACTGATAATAGTTTTAGCAACGCGGTTAAAGCACTTTCTGAATTCATCTATACTCTCCAGTTCAAGTTCAAGACCTGCTGCATGATAATGCCCGCCGAACTGAACCAGTCCGGTAAATTCAGTTGAACACTGCTTAAGAGCTTCATAAATGTTAAAGTTACTGATACTTCTTGCAGAGCCCTTTGCATGCCCGTTAAAAGTAGTAAGAATTATTGACGGTCTGTAATACTTTTCAACCATTCTTGAAGCAATTATTCCAAGCACCCCGGGATGCCAGTCTTCATTGTGCAGAACAATTGCTACGTCATCAAAGTCATCGGGCTGGCTTTGGCGGTAGTCTTCATAAAAGTTCTGCGCTTCAAGGTAAATTTCACTGTCGATTTTCTTCCTGTTTGTATTTTCGGATTCAAGCACTCCGGCAAGAGATTCAGCTTCTGCTAAATTATTACATGTAAGAAATTCAACGGCTCTGGTAGCGTCTCCGAGCCTCCCCACAGCGTTTATTCTCGGTCCTAAGGAGAAAACCACGTGGGATGTATTAATCTTATCAAATTTAAACCCTGCGTTATGAGTCAGTGTCTCAAAACTGGGGCGGGGATTGTTTATAATCTGCTTAAAACCAAAGTGTAAAAGAATCCTGTTCTCACCAAGAACCGGAACCATATCGGCAGCAGTAGCAACAGCTACGAGGTCAAGCAGGTTTTGATAGAAATCAATTCCGAGCCTGATACATAATGCCTGAACTACCTTAAATGCAACTCCTGTACCGCAAAGATATTTGAACGGGTAATTGCACCCATCCTGAAGAGGGTCAAGTACGGCGTAAGCGCAGGGAAGAATCTCCGGAGGCTGATGATGGTCACAAATAATAATTTCAATACCCAGCGATTTGGCGTATTCAACTTTTTCGCAGGCAGTAATACCGCAGTCTATTGCAACAATCAGCTTAATATTTTCTTTTGCCGCAAGGTCAATACCGGTATTGGAAAGCCCGTACCCGTCGGTGAACCTGTCCGGTATAAATACTTTATTAGGTACACCGAGCTCGTTTAGGAAAAGATGGAACATTGAAACACCGGACGTTCCGTCAACGTCATAATCGCCGAATACAAGTATTTCTTCTTTATCTTCTATTACTTTAAGCAGGCGGGTGACAGCTTTATCCATATCCTTCATCAGGAAGGGGTCATGCAGACCGGAAAGTTCGGGCATAAAGAATTCCTTTGCCTGAGAATTGGTATCTATCCCCCTCCGAATAAGAATTTTCGAGAGAATAACGGGGATATTTAAATCACGGGCATATTGTAAAACCTTGTAAGAGTCAATTCCATTATCAACAGTCCATTTTTTTTTGAGGATTTTCTGCATAAATCTTATAAGGCTTTACCGGAATTTCGCTGTAATAAATAAATTCAAGTGCCCGGAGCGAGACTCGAACTCGCACTCCAGTACAGGAACTGCGCCCTGAACGCAGCGTGTATACCAATTTCACCATCCGGGCTAAAATGATTTTTTGTTGCTCAGAGTGCTATTTATTAAATTTTTAGGACTTATTCAATTTAATAAATTTTGCACTCTTTTAATTGAAAATACACATAAACCGCCATAAAAAACAATAGGGGGCATATTTTAATATGCCCCCTGAGAAAAAAAGTTCGTTTAAGTTGTGACTTACTTCACAAGCACCATTTTTTTAGTTTCAACAAAATTACCTGATTCCAACCTCACCCCTGGTGCACAGGGGTGACGTGTCCGCTTAAAATTTTACTATTTTGTTTACTTTAAACCTCCTTTCTATTTTAAGAGCACCATTTTTTTAGTTAGAAAATAATCAGGTGTTTCTAGTTTATAAAAGTATATACCACTGGATAAATTCCCCCCGTTAAAACTCACTTCATAAATTCCTTGTTTCTTGTGAGTATTTACTAAAGTTGTTATTTCTTTACCTTGAATATCGAAAATTGTCAATTTTATTTTATTACTATTTGATATGAGGTATTTAATTGTTGTGACAGGATTAAACGGATTTGGGTAGTTTTGATACAAGACAAAACCCGCGGGTATTTTCACCTCACTTTTTCTTACACCCAAGATTCCATTTTCATTATAAATTGCCAATCCAGCGGCTGTACTTATCCATAAATTTCTGTTGCTATCCAGTCCTAGATTTAGAATTAGGTTACTTGGTAAAGGTGAATTACTTGTGTTGAATACAACCCAGCTTGTATCATTAAATCTTGCCAGTCCACCCAACGTGGCAAACCATTTACGACTGTTTTCCGGTAAAATGCTATATACGTACCCATTTGGCAGACCTGAATTTTGAGTGTTGTAAACAATCCATGAATTAGTAATGCTGTTGTACCTTCCAACTCCAGTACCGAAATATGTTCCTACCCACTTAATTCCCCAATTGTCCACTGCAATATCCAATATTGCGTTATTTGGAATTTGAGAATTCGCCATATTGTATACTACCCAATTTGTATCATTATACTTCGCCATCCCTCCCGTTAGCGAGAAGGTGCCAATCCATTTTATACCTACTTTCTATAGCTATAGTAGTCACATGATTGTGCGGTATCCCAGAATTTAATGTATCGTAAACAACCCAAGTGGTATCATTGAATTTAACCAAACCTTTGTTTAGTACCTATCCATTTTATGTTATTCATATCCACAGAAATGTCTGTCACCAAGTTCGACGGGAGACCAGAGTTAACCGTATCATAGAGAGTCCAGTTAACTCCATCATACTTAGCAAGTCCTTTACCTCCAACCCCCACCCATAAATTATTGAACATATCAATCGTTCTTGGGTTGATACTGTTACCTCTGAGTGGTGTGTTGGTAGTGTCATAAATTGTCCAATTATTCCCATCAATCTTAACCATTCCTTCAGCAGTTCCAATCCACTTCACGTTATTTCTATCAATTACAATACTCCCTACTGAATTACTAGGCAACGGTGAATTAGCAGTTGTAAACACTCTCCATTGTTCCTGGGCGTTGGAGGATTGGAATCCGCCTAAGGCGGATACGAAGATTAAAAAGATTATAGAAGATTATAAAGATTTTGATTCTGCTCTTAGCAGTTGGTTGGTGTTTGCGAAGTGTTTTATCAGCAAGGCAATTCATTATTTAGAATCTCCTTTAAAGGCTTAATGGCTGTCAGTAAAATATAACTGTTTTCAATGTAAAGTCAAATGATAAAATGAGGGGGAGTAACGACAGGAAAATAAATAAGGTCAATATTTAATGAAAACTAATCCAAAAAAAAGGAGGCTTAATAAGCCTCCTTTAAACAGCATTTTAAAACTAAGCTCTATAAATATTTGTTTATCAGCTCAACAAAATCGTCTTTGCTTCTGCTGCCTACTATGTTTTCTACAACCTTTCCGTTTTTATCGATAATGAATGTTTGCGGTATCACATTCTGGTTACCGCCCATGATATCCATGTATTTCTCAAGCAGCCCGCTGTTATTGTGAAGAATAGTATATGAAAGCGAATTTGACTGCAGGAAAGATGTCAGCGCGCCTGGATTCTCATCAACCGAAACGCCTATCATCTGGAAATTTTTACTTTTGAATTCATCTGCAATCTGTGAAAGCGCAGGAAGCTCTTTTTTGCATGGCGGACACCATGTTGCCCAGAAGTTCAGCAATATTACTTTGCCCTTGTAATCGGAAAGTTTTTTATCTTTGCTGTTTTCTGTCCATTCAAAATCAACCAGCTGTTTATTTCCCGCCGATGAACCGACGTTTTTAACAGCATAAAATTCTTTGGCGGAAGTTGTCTGGGTTTGAGTTGTATTATCCGTTTGCTGCTGCTGTTGAGTATTCTGCTGCGGCTTTACATTCTGGTTTGTTGTGGTTGTTGTGTTGTCTTTTTTCCCGCAGGAAAATGCGAGAAGCGCTGTAAATAATATTAATGAAATATATTTGTTCATTGTTAGTCTTAAATTAGTTATCTAAAACTCGTAAAACTGGCATACATCTTTTGTTTCGGCATGGTGGATACGGAGGCGCACAGAACATTGTCTTTATACCACAGTATCATTGTGCATTGGTTGTCATCAACCTTATCGCACATGTAAAATTTATTTTTCACAATATCTGAATGAACCGGGTCGGGTAATTCAAGCTCTTTGCAGTGCAGTGAATTTACCTGCGTTTCGTATATGTAAATAATTTCATTGCCGGATGAATAAACAATATGCGCCAGCATTTGCCCGTTATACTCGCTGCATACTGCCCCAACCAGGTCATAATCTTCAATGACCGGAACATAGGCTTCGAAATGTGTTTTGTCCTTTACAAAAGTTCTTACCTGTGCAACGTTGCTTGATTTCATTTCAGGTTTGATATCGCCGGAAAGGATTTTATGGAAGTTCTTCATCGCCTGTACCATCACGCTTTTTTCCGAACCGGTAGCAATGTAAGGGTTTAGCTCCGTGTTTGTTTTATTCATCATCAGACCCGCGCCGATAAGAATAACAACTATCACGGCTGCAAAAGCATACCTCGGAACAGCAACTTTCCCGAAATTAATCGGAGCGGTAATAAGCTTCATAAAATATTCCATGAAGCTGCCTGTATAGGCAATTTCCGAATCAGGGACAGATTTTGCGTGTACAGCAGTCTGGACTGCTTCATCAATCGAATTATTTATCTTCAGAACAAGAACATCAGGAACTTCAGCCTGAACCAAACGGGACGAAAAGAGCCTTTTGGTTAAAAGCTCAGACATATATTTTCTTGATACTATCTCATTGCTTTCTATGAATCTTTTAATCTCATTATCAAGCTTTGTATCGTGATTTTCGCCGTCGATGTAAGAAGTAAGATATTCGTCGATGTTATCGATTGTAATGTTAACCCCCATAGGCAATATAAATACTATTTTCCGTAATGGTTAATTATGAAACTGATTCAACCTGGTACCCTCTGGATTTGGCGTAATCAGTTAATTTCTTCTGTAATATTTTTCTCCCCCGGTGCAGCCTGCTCCTAACTGTACCTATCGGGCAATCTAAAAACTCTGCTATTTCTTCGTAGCTTAACCCTTCCAAATCGCACAAAATCACAACGGTTTTATAATCATCCTGAAGTGAGTTCAGCGCAGTCATCAATTCATCATCCAGCAAATTAGAATAAACCTTAAACTCAAGGTCATTCGGGTCAACTACATCATCTTTAATTGAATCATAGAAATTCTGAATATCTTCGTAATCAACTTTAGTCGGTTCCTTCTTATGCTTTCTGTACTTGTTTATATAACAATTTTTCATTATCCGAAACAGCCATGCCTTGCAATTAGTTCCTTTTTCGAACTTGTGAAAGAACCTGAATGCGCGCATAAAAGTATCCTGCAGGAGGTCATCTGCGTCGAGCTGGTCTCCTGTCATTCTTAGTGCATAATTATAAAGAAGTTTCATATGCGGAAGAGCCTCTTCAGCAAAACTCTTTTTACGGGCATCTAACTCGCCCGGAGTGAGGTCCTCAAGCTTTCCTTCTTCAAGTTCCTCAAATTCTTCATTTCCTTCGCTTTTTTCGGGGTTCGGGTCTTCCGCAGCTTTCACTTTTTCTAAATCTTTGTTTTCCGTAATGTTAATCCTTTTATTTAAATCTTTCAATTAAAACAATATTAATGAAAATATTGCACTGTTTCAAGCAACGTTTAAATCATGAAACTAATGAATTTAAGTTAGTACAAATAATAAAAAAAACTACATATATTTGGTTATATACTTATGAATATATATGAAATATTTCTGATACTTTCACTCCAATTTTGGGTTTGCAATCATGCTCCGGTTAACCAAACTAACATTAATGAGGCCGGCTCACATACTTCCCCCCTTTTGATAATTGATTCGCTTGATTATAATTCAAAAATATCTGAACTTAAAAAATCGTTGACAAAAGATTTTATTGTAACCAGCGATTCTTATTTTGTTATTGCCAGTAATCTTTCACAATCAGAAACAAATACAATTATTGAAAATACAATCAGGAAAGCCGCAGGTTGTTTCTACAACAATTATTTTGAAAAAAAGCCCGATGATATTACAACAATTTTTCTGTTTAAGAACGATGAAACTTACCGGTATTGGGCTAAAACACTTTTTGAAGATACAGACCTTTCACGCTTCGGTTATTATAAACCGGGAAGCAAAGTTATGCTGATGAATATATCTACCGGCACAGGTACACTTGTCCATGAAATGACACACGCTCTTGTAAGATACGATTTCCCTGAAATACCTTCATGGTTTAATGAAGGGCTCGGTTCATTATATGAAAGATGTTCCCTGAACAATAATGTAATCCTGGGTTATGTTAACTGGCGGCTGCCTGCATTGCAGGATGCCATTAAAAATAATTCTTATTCGAATCTTAACGCTCTTGTTAACACAACCGAAGACGAGTTCTATGGTGCTAACAGCGGCTTTTTCTATGCGCAGGCAAGATATCTTTGCCTGTATATGCAGGAAAAAGGAATTTTAAAAGAGTTTTATAAATCGTTCAGAGACGGATTTAACAAAGATGAAACGGGAAAAAAATTCCTTGAGCAGGTTTTCAATAAAAATCTGAATGAAATAGATAAGGATTATATTCAATGGGTCAAAACCCTTAAATATGAAAATTGAATCATCCCCCTCCTTCAAACAAATTATAAATTGTTAATTGTTACACCTTTATTTATATTTGTTAAAATTTTAAAATAATTTTGTAAATAAAATGAATCCTTTTGTACATCTTTTCTTAGCAGGCTTCTTTTCTGTTGTGCCGATTTTGTTCTACCTTATTATTATATGGCTGATGGACAGGTATGAGCGCGAGCCGTTCTGGCTGGTATCGATAAACTTTTTCTGGGGCGCTACCGGAGCAATTATATTCGGTATAATAGGCAGTATGATTATGGGTATCGGTGTTTCAGAGTTTATTTACCAATTTGCCAACGAATCAGACGCGGGAACCTTAAACAACATTGCCGGAGCTGTTGTTATTGCCCCGCTTGTAGAAGAAACAACTAAAGGCTCGTTTCTTCTTCTTATGGCACTGAGTAAAAATTTTGACGGTCCCGTTGACGGAGCTGTTTACGGCGGTGCCATTGGATTAGGTTTCGGGATGACAGAAAATTTCCTGTACTTCATGAGCTTCGGGAATACTATAGAAGGCTTGGTTTCATTAATAATAATAAGAACTCTCTTTTCTGCGGTACTTCATTGCTGTACACAGGCTGTGTTCGGTGCGGCGATAGGTTTTGCAAAATTCAGAGGAATCGGCGCAAAGCTTACAATTATTCCGCTGGGACTTGCAACTGCAATGTTCATGCATTTTACATGGAACCTGACGGTTAGCTTTGAGTCAACAGCGATTCTGGGATTTCTTTTTATGATTATAGCGGTAATAGTTATATTTACAACATTTCAATTCGGTGTTTATCATGACGGCAAGGTTATTTTTAAAGAGCTAAGCGAAGAATCTAACTACGGCATAATTCCGAAAGAACATCTGAAATACCTCCCCTATTCATCTAAGAGATACAAACACGGCTGGCTGCAGGGAAAGATAAACCAAAAGGAATATGTGAAAACTGCTACAAAACTGGCTTTGAGAAAACACCAGGTAAGGACTATAAAATCCTCGGCAAGAGCAGCATATTTAAGAGAAATTGAAATGCTTAGAAATAAAATTACATCAATGTTATATTATGCACAAAACCCGGCTTAATATATTTTAAAAACAGTGCTTTATAACCCGGCCAATCCCCCAGGGATTGGCTTTTTAATTGAATTTGAATCAGGATGACATTATCTATAGTTATTGTAAACTGGAATGGAAAACTACTTACAAAGAATTGCGTAAATTCTATACTTGAAACCTGTAAAGATGAAATTAAGAATCTTGAATTTGAAATAATAGTTATAGACAACGGTTCAGGTGACGGAAGCGCAGAATACTTAGGCATATTTTCGGATTCTATAAGGCTTATAAAGAACAACTCCAATACGGGTTACGCTCCCGCCTGCAATATGGGAATGAGAGAAGCAAAAGGGAAATATGTTCTGCTTCTCGGCAATGATACAATTGTGATGGGAGATGCTCTTCAAAAATGCGTAAAATTTCTTGATGAAAACGAAGAATGCGGCGCTGTGGGATGCAGGCTTTTAAATCCTGACGGCTCTGTGCAGAATAACTGCAAGAAATTTCCAAAGCTGATGAACGGGTTTTATACATATCTTTCTCTTGACGGGCTTAATTCCGAATATGACATGAGCAATTTCGAGTATGACAGTACAATTGAAGTGGAACAAATATCCACTACGTTTCTTATGGTTAGAAAAGGTTTACTCGAAAAAATCGGATACTTTGATAAAAGCTATAAAATTCTGTATAATGACGTTGACCTTTGCAAAAAAATATGGGGGGCAGGTAAAAAAATCTATTTCCTGCATACAGCCGATGTAATTCATTACGGCAGCCAGTCAACAAAGAAAGCCGGGTTCAAGGAAAGAAGGATAATGTATTCAGATATTTACAGGTATTACAGCAGGAATTTCGGCATTAAAAGGCAGTTTTATTGATTCCTGTATTACTATTGAGACTGTTTATTATTTCAATCAGCAAAAATGCTAAAATGACTATAACTGATAAAGTCATAAAAAATATTGCTTATTATTTTCTTGCTCAAATTTTTACTTTTGTTTTTCCTCTGTTTTTAACGCCATATATAATCGGCAAAATCGGGGGAGTTCAGTTTGGCATATATGCATTAGTTCTCGGTTTTACAGGAACAATAGGTTTATTCGACCTCTGCTTATCAAATTCTTTTATAAAATTCATTTCCGAACATTATAACAAAAACCAGTTTGAAAGTTTAAATCAGGTAATAAATACAGGATTTATATTTCTATATATATGTTCTCACTTATATTCTGTACAGCAGGATTTTTATTTTGCAGACCCCTGCTATCTCTTTTAAATATCCCTGCATCCCTTGCTCGAATTAAGTGTGTATGCCTTCAAAATCAGCCTCGTAACATTTTTCATATCCACTTCATTTGGAATTTTTGCTACGGTTTTCATCAGTCTTCAAAAAATGTATTTGACCAGCATTTTCGGAATTTTTACCGGGCTATTGAAATCTTATAGCTGTCATAGTCCTGCTTAAATTCGGATTTGGATTAGAAGGAATACTCTACAGCCAGTTAGGCACTATTTCAATAAATATGATTGATCAGCTGTTATTCTAACTAAGAAATATCCTTCCGCAAATGAAAATATCCATTTTTGCATTTTAGTTATAATTCGATGAAAAAAATGACAGTATTTGGCGCACAGATGCAGGTTTCGAAGCTTTCTTCTTTTGCATCCGAAAAATATGATGAGCTGCTGCTTGGATTTTTTTCAGTCATGAATAATATGACTTTTTTCAATGTAAGCGGAAGGGTAATAAGATTTGGAAGATTTACTTCCCTTTCAGTTCGTACCGCAGGTAGCACCAGTCGCAGCAGAATTAAATGCACGTGAAGAAGAAGGAGAAATTAAGACAGCTGTTTTTAGATACAACAAAATATTTGACAATAGTTTCTGTTCCGGTGTTTGTTTATATTTTTATTCTTCGCAGACGTACTAGTTACCTCGTGGATGGGAGCTGGATATGAAATTTCAGCATATTTACTTAAGAATACTTGCACTGGGACAACTAGCAAACATGTTGTTATCTGTTCCAGGAAACTCCATAACACCCAATATCGGATTACCAAAATATTGAAATGTATGAGGGTTTGATAACTCTTCTATTGAACCTTGTTTTAAGCTATTTGCTCATAAAAAATTACGGAATTGTTGGAGCTGCAATAGGAAACACTGTATCTATGGGTATTGCGTCAATATACGTTATATTTTGTATCGGTAAAATATTTCAAAGAAAGCAGATTTGGTTTTTTAAAGGATTTATATTTTAAACCATTCATCGCGGCTACAACGATTGCAGTAATCTTGTTTATATTCTCTATAGTTGCTCATAAATTCATATCTGCGGAAACAAACAGAGTGCATGCTTTACTGTATCTATGTACCAACAGGCTCAATATTTGTAATTGCTTATACCGTCTGGATACTGAATTTCAACTATCTGAACAAACGCGATAAAGAAGTTTTCCTGAAAATTCTTGTTAAACTACTTCCTGTAGGTATCTTGATTAAAAGAAGAAAGATAAAGCTTGCAAAAAAAATAAAAGCTGGTGAGGGTTACAAAAACGAATTAATCAGCTTTTTTATTATTACTTATAACAGGTTAGACTTTCTCGAAAAATGCGTAAATTCACTATTAAGCACTTTAAACGGTATTTACTACGAAATTATTATTTGGGATAATAATTCAGATGACGGCACTAAAGAATACCTGCATTCAATAAAAAATAAACGGATAAAAACAGTTCTTCATGGAAAAAATATCGGAACAAATGCTAAAGGATACGCTGCAGAAATGTGCAAAGGTGCTTACCTATTCGGTATTGACGATGATGTAATCAAATTTCCTGACGGGATGGGTGCAAAAAATGGTTTACGCATACAAAAACATACCGGGTATTGGATATCTTACAGCAGATGTTTTACAGGATGAATACACCAATGGCGCGAAATACCCTGACGAATACTACACAGAAAAGATTTTCGACAAAGGAAACATTACACTGCTTAAAGGTCCAACAGGAGGCTGGTGTTTTATGCTGTCAAAAGAAGTGTACAACTCAGCAGGTAAGCTTCCGTTTGTTGATGGAAAAATTTTTTACAGTGAAGACGGCGAATATATAGATAGACTTATTAATAAAGGGTACATTTACGGAATCCTGAAAGTGCGTAAAAGTGTATCATGCTACCGGAAATAAGCTCAACAAAGCATACGAAAGATTATTCAATGAAAAAATGAAGGAGCGTACTGAAGGAAAAAACTCGGCGGCATTTTACACTGAAAAAAAGGTTTTTGAGACTATTCCGAATTCGAAAATATTATTATAAATTTCTCGATTTTGCAGAAAATGAACTGGTTATGGGAGATTAACAGGTGCTTGTATCAATAATAATCGTGAACTACAAGACTCAGGATGTACTTGCTGAAATGTATTGACTCTGTTTGTAAATATGAAAACATGGGGAATTTCGAAATATTTTATTGTAGACAACGCCTCAACCGATATATCATCGGGTGCTATAAAAGAAATAACGCAGAGACATAAAAATGTTAAAGCAATTTATCTCAATGAATTAAAAGAGCTTTTCCTACGCGAACAACAGAGGTATTGAAATTGCTCAAGGAAAATATATTCTGATAATGAATCCTGATATAATTTTTAAAATCCTTTGATTGAAACATTAATCAAGTATCTTGAAAATAATAAAATACGGCGGTTATTGCTCCTGCCTTTAATCGGCACTGACGGGGAGTTTCAGAAATATTATTATTTAAGATACCCCACATTAAAACAGTTTATTTATTTCCAATTCTATTATACTAAATTTTTCTTCAGGAAGCCGTATTTTATAAACAGATTTCTTATTGACGATAAAATAAACATTAGAGAGGAAAGAATTCATTATGTAGAACAGATTCCCGGAGCTTTTTTCTTTACATCAAAGAAGATTCTTAATGAAATTGCGGCTGCTGGACGAAGATTTTATGCTTTTCTTTGAAGATGTGGATATCAGCTACAGAATCAATAAGAAATATAAACTGGCAGTCAATACCGGTTTGCATGTAAAACATCTCGGCGGAACAAGCTTTAGGGAATTGCAGTGGTGGGTATACGGAAGGTTTATTTCCAGCATGATATTATTTTTTAAAAAACATTACGGAAGACCGGGGTAATTTAACAATTAAGTATTTGTCAAAATTAAACGCTTATTTCATGCTCCTGATAGAATACATACTGAAGATTTTCGGTAAGAAAAACGAATTCAGAATTAAAAAGTATAAAAATTTTTTGCAACTGGCTAAAGAAATATAATTGGATAACAATAATAATGTACCAAGCTATAACGGTGTTGAACATCTGAAAACTCTTGTTCCGTCTTTACAGAACCAAACTTACGTGAATTTAAGGTAGTTCTGGTAGATAACGGTTCAAATGACGGCTCTGAAGAGTATGTTAAAAAAGAAATTCCCTGACTCGGCAATACTGAAAATGAACAAAAACTACGGTTTCGCAAAAGCTATTAACGAGGTAATTAAGATTTACTGCTGACAACTAATAAATCCCATTATATTGTTCTCCTGAATAATGATATTGAGCTAACTGAAGATTTTCTTCAAAACAGGAATTGAAACGTCTTGAAAATGTAAAAGATGCTTCGTTTATCGCGGTAAAAATGCTGAACTATTTCAACAGGGACATAATTGACGATTGCGGTGATTTTATCAAAGCAAACGGTGGCTCGCCTATTTGCAAGAGGACACGGTGAAAAAGATACAGGGCAGTATAATAAATGGAGATTATATTTTCGGAGCCTGCGCCGGAGCAGCTTTTTATAAAAAAGAGGTGTTTGACAAAGTTGGGCTTTTTGATGAAGATTACTTTGCATACCTGGAAGACCTTGATTTAAGCTTCAGGCTACAAATTGCGGGATACAAATGTTACTACAACCCTGAAATAATATGTTATCACAAGCGCGGTGAGACAAGTAAAAAAATTGACGGCTTAAACATCCGGTTTAGTGAAAAAAACCTTATTGCACTAAGATTAAAAAATTATCCCCTTTCGATTTATCTGTAAGTACACTCCCCTGTTTTTCATAGCCAGAATTGTAAGGTATTATAAATTCATCAAGCTTCATCCCCCGGTAATCATCAGGTCGGCATTGAAAGGATATGTAAAAGGAATATTGGAGATTCCGTAAATCACTCAAAAAAAGATGGAAAATCCAAAGAACCAAGAGCGTAAGTACAAAATATATAGAAAGCCTTTTTGGTTAATCTATGAATGAACCCGTTTCCATAATCATCCTCAATTTCAACGGAAAAAAATATCTGCGGAACTGTATCAGTTCTGTCTTAATCCAAAGCTATAAAGATTTCGAGATTATTTTTTTTGATAACGGTTCTTCTGACGGAAGTATTGAGTTCGTAAAATCTGAATTCACTGATTCAAGAATAAAAATAATCCAATCCCCTGCCAATATTGGATTTGCAGGAGGCAACAATGAAGCTGTAAAACAAACGAATAATGATTTGGTTGTCCTGCTTAACAATGATACAATAGCAGATAAAGATTGGTTAAAGAATCTTGTTGATGCAATGCTTGAAAGAAACACAATTGCATCTTCATTTGTTGAAACTGATGGAATAAATCCTAAATATTATGAAACAAACGGCTCAGTATCATTCGGTATGTACAATGTGATGAATGTATTTGATAATATTGAGGATGAATTTTACCCAAATGGATGTTCTTTAATTTTCCGCAAAAGTGAAATCCCGGTTCCTTTCGACCCGGACTATTTTTATTACAGCGAAGACCTCTATCTCGGCTTGAAAGTGAGATTTATCGGGGATGAAAATAAAATTTGTAAAAGAATCTCATTTAAAACACTTCGGCGGTGGCTCTTCATCACCTAATAGCATGCGTACATTCTATCGGGAGCGTAACCGCTGGCTTAATTTATATTTATTCTTCAGTCCCTGGTTAATTATCCGCCTGCTGCCATTAATATCTTTAGTAAAATCTGCTAAACTGCTGCAGTCTATACTTTCATCTAAATACTCATTTTCAGGGGTTCTCAAAGCATATCTATGGTTTTACCTGCATATTCCAAAAATTCTAAAAATAAGAAAAGAGCTTAGTTCTATTAAGAAACTGCCGGAAAAGGAAGTTATCAGATACATGACCTCAAAGCTTTTAAATCATGAATCGGCAGTTAATAAAGCAGTAAATATGCTAAGCTATTTGTATATTCGTTTAATGGGAATTAAGCCAATTGAGTTCTTTTCAAAAAAATATTAATCCATTTTTTTGGGATTCCCGCCGGTGTTTATCCCGTAAATGATACGGGACAGGGAATGAATAATGTTTTTAGGACTTCCAAAGGTATTACTACATTTGAAATAATTCATTATAATTATCTGCTTTATATAAACTTCCATATAAAAATTGAACAGGATAAAAATACTTGAAATAATTGACGGCGGATTTCTTGGCGGCGGACAAGTCAACGTTTTGTCATTGGCAAAGAACATCGATAAGGAAAAATTCGATGTTCACATTGCAGCAATGGGCGGCGGTAAATTTGAATCGGCCGTCAGAAAGCTGGATATCCCTTTTTTCTCAATTGAGATGCCCAAATTCCTGAGAACAAAATACCTGAAAAATGTTCAGGCTGTTTATGACAAAGAAAAATATGATATAATTCATTCTCACGGCGGGGTTGCGGGATTCTACGGCAGGCTGATGAAAAAACATAACCCGCAAATAAAATCTGTTCATACAATTCACGGTATTCATTACGTTAATATAGATAGATTCTTCACACGCAATATTTCAAAAACAATTGAACAGTACCTGGTGCAATTCACCGATAAGACAATCTGCGTATCAAGAAGCGATTTTATTACTGCTGTAGATATTAAAATAACCGATGAGATCAAAACTGTGGTTATACCGAACGGTATTGACCTGAATAAATTCAAGCCGCAGGAAAAAAACCGGAAGCTTTTAAGTGATTTAGGTTTAGATGACGGCAGCTTTGTAATCGGAAATATCTCAAGGTTCGATATTCAAAAAAACCAAAAGCTTATAATACAAACAGCTTATTACCTTGTAAAAAAATATCCGGAAATGAGATTCGTTTTGGTTGGCAGCGGCAAATATTTGAAACGTATGATAGAGTATACAAGAATTGCAGAACTCGATAAATATATTATTTTTGCCGGCGAAAGAGAAAACCTGCCTGATTTTTATTCGGTATTTGACTTATTTGTATTTCCATCTTTCTGGGAAGGTATGCCCTATGTCCTGCTGGAAGCAATGGCTTCAAAGCTTCCCATAATCTGCAGCAGCCTCCCCGGCCTGAACGAAGTAATAACAAATAATTATTCTGCTTTAACAATCGACCCCAATGATATGGATGAACTGTTCAGAAAAATTACAGAGCTTTACCTGAATAAAGATTTGGCTGATTCATTGGCAATAAATGCGGGTATTGAAGTTCAGAAATATGACGAAAAAAAATTGATAAAAGATTACGAAAAAGTTTATTCGGAGGTAATGGCAGGTTGAAAAGAATTGGCGTGTTTGGAGGAGCATTTAATCCTATTCATATAGCTCACTTGATAATAGCCGAAGATGTCAGGCAGCAAATGCACCTTGATAAAGTTTTATTTATACCTTACGCAAAACCTCCCCATAAAGACCATGATGAGCTGATTGATGCTGAAACAAGACTTCACCTGATTAAACTTGCAATTTCAGATAACCCTTACTTTGAAGCTTCGGATATAGAAATAAAAAGAGGAAAAAACTCCATTACTTATACGGTAGATACTCTGATGGAACTTCGCGAAACATATAAATCTGAGCAGGTTAAATTTTATCTTATTATCGGAATAGATAACTTAATCGAGCTTCATACATGGAAAGACCCCGGGAAGCTGTTCCTGCTTGCCGAAGTTGTTGTTTTGAACAGACCCGGCTTTTTGATTCAAAATGTAGATAATGATTATAACAGGCAGGTTATTTTTGTCCCGGCGCCTAATCTTGACATATCCGCAACCGATATAAGACATAAAATAAAGGAAAATAAATCCATTAAATACCTTGTTCCAAAACAGGTCGAAGAATTTATTAAAAACAATAAATTATATTTGCAGGAGTAGATGGGAAAAAACACGAAAAAAACCGTAATGAAATTCGGAGGCACTTCCGTTCAGGACAGCGCTTCTATTACAAATGTTATCAACATTGTTAAGAGAGAAAAATCGGCAAAGGTTATTGTTGTATCCGCAATTGCAAAGGGAACAAACTCGCTTGAAGAAATCTCACGGCTTTCTGCACAGAATAAAATTAAAGAAGCAAAAAAGATCCTGGATGAGTTGATTAAGAGACACCATGTTATTACAGAAAACCTCGTTCACAACATTAGGTATCAAATCAGCGCTATTGAAACTATAGACAGTTACAAATTAAAAATTGAAGAACTAATGACCGGTCTTTCAATTATTAATGAATTGACGCTGAGAACACTTGATTCTTTCAGGGTATTCGGTGAGCTTATGTCATCCACTGTTATTTATTATGCAATGAAATCCGCCGGAATTGACGTGGCATTAATCGATTCAAGAAATATCATTAAAACCGATAATGAATTTTCAAGGGCTTACCCGGATTTTGAACTAACACAAAGAAATGTAGATTCAAAAATACTGCCATTGCTTGAAAAAGGCACAATAGTTCTTACACAGGGGTTCATTGCTTCCACAGTAGACGGTATATCAACAACAATGGGAAGGGAAAGCTCCGATTTCTCGGCAGCAATTTACGGTGTGCTTATTGACGCAGATGAAATTCAAATCTGGACAGATGTAGACGGGGTATTGACAGCAGACCCGAATATCATTAAAAATTCACTGAAATTATCCCAGGTTTCATTCCGTGAAATGGAAGAGCTTTCAAATTTCGGAGCCAAAGTACTGCATAAGAACTCGATAAAGCCCGCTTATGAAAAAGATATACCGATTCGGGTTTTAAACTCAAAAAATATTTCATCAAAAGGTACAGCAGTCAACTCAAAATTAGCTTTTTCAAAGCTGGTTAAGTCAATCACATACAAGAAAAATATAATCGTTCTCAGGTTAGAACCCAGGGAATCGCTCGGTCTGTATGTGTTCTGGGAAATGATGCTTAATATCCTTAATAAGCACAAACCCCAGATTGATATACTGGTTTCATCCAATAACGCACTTATAATTGTAATAGCTGAAAATAACTATACAAAGATTCATTATGATGACCTGAAAAATGAATTTGATGAAATTTCTGACTACAAGTTGATTAAGGATAAAGTATTGATTACATTGGTTGGTTCAGATTTAAGTTCAATCGAGAAATTTGAGGAAAGAATTTTCAAATCAATTAATGGAGTTAAATCAGAGGCGGTAGTTTTCGGATATAACAGGCACAGTTTTACACTGCTTGTAGATGCTAAACGCTGCGATAAAGTAATGAACAGCCTGCATAAAGAATTTTTCGAAAACCATAAGCAAAAAATCAAATTATTCGAACGGGTTAAGAAATAAACAATCTGTATATGATAAAACTCGCAATAGTCGGCTACGGAAAGATGGGAAAAGAAATCGAGTCTTTAATGAACACAGATTCATTTCAGTTAGCCGGGAAATATGATATTGACAGCAGAATACAGGATAACATGTCAGCACTGCCCGATGTAGCAATTGAGTTTTCTGCACCGTCAAGCATGCTTGAAAACATAAAATTTCTTGCTTCAAAAAAAATAAATATCGTGTGCGGAACAACAGGGTGGTATGATAAACTGGATGAAGTAAAAGAGATTGTAAACAAGAACAATATCGGGTTTATATACGCGAGTAATTTTTCTCTTGGGGTAAATATATTTTTTCAGATTATAAAGAAAGCAGCCAAACTAATTGATAAATATGATAGTTATGATGCTGCAATCCAGGAAATTCACCATAACCAAAAAATTGACAGACCCAGCGGAACAGGCTTAAAAATCGGTGAACTGCTTCTTGAACACATTGAAAGGAAGACAGTTCTGAATAAATCCGGTGACGGTAAAATTAATCGGAATCAAATCGACATTAACTCATTAAGAATCGGAGATGTTTTCGGAAACCATAAAGTAATTTTTGACAGTCTTTCAGATACAATTACACTTGAGCACAATGCAAAATCGAGGCGCGGATTTGCCGAGGGAGCTTTATTAGCCGCAAAATTCATTCACGGTAAAAAAGGATTTTTCAAATTTGAAGATGTTTTTACAAATTTAATTTAAACTATCATGGAAGAAAATTTAGAAAATAAGCCTGAAGAAAATCAAACGGAACCATCTGCTGAAACCGAAGTTCAGGAAGATATATCTTTATCAGACGCTATGACAGGAGTGTTTACTGAACCGCGGGCAACATTTGAAGATGTTAAAAACTCAAAGAAAAGATCTTATTGGCTGGTTCCCGCTATTATTCTTATTATTTTCACCATAGCAGCAACCTTCATGACTTTTAATGACGCGGAACTGTATTCGGAAATCAAAACCACACAAACAGATGCTGTCAGGAAGAGAATGGAAGAACGTGTAAAAGACGGCAAAATGTCACAGGAGGAAATGAACCAGGCTATTGAAAGAACTGAAAAGTTTATTGATAAATCCAGTCCCCTCTTTCTTATTTTAACCATACTCGGCCCGCTTATCGGCGGATTCGTTGTTCTGTTTATCAGGGCGTTAATTTTATGGGGTGTAATAAAAATCTTTAAAGGTACTGCCTCATATATGCTCATTGTTTGCGTTACAGCATTAACAGGACTAATTGATGTTTTAAGTACTGTTATAAATACTGTACTGGCAATAATTACCGGAAGGCTTAATGGTTAATATTGGTCCATCATTACTTTTTGCTAAAGACAGCCTCAGCGAAAACATGATGAAATTCGTTTCACATTTTGACCTCATAAGTATTTGGTATTTAATTGTGCTTGGAATAGGACTGGCTGCCGTCTCCAATTTGAAAAGCTCAAAAACAGTTCCGGCAGTATTTGCTCTTTGGCTTATTTGGATATGTCTGGCTTCCTTTGCCGGATTTTCGTTTATCAGGTAAATTAAAAAAACCGGGTTCCTGTAAAGCTTGCTTATCAAAATTGATTTGCAGGCCCGCCCTTAAACATACAGGTTGTTCCCGGCTTTTTTAATATTATCTGAAACTATTTTAAAAGAATCATTTTTTTAGTATCGGAGTAATTATCTGTTTTCAAAGTATAGAAATACACACCGCTTGCAAAGCCGGCTGCATTCCAGTTTACAGTGTAAGTTCCAGCCGTTAATTCTTCATTAACAAGATTTGAAATTTCCCGTCCCAAAGCATCATACACAATGAGTTTTACAAATCCCGTTTTTGCAATTTGAAATTTAATATTAGAACCCGGATTAAACGGGTTTGGATAATTTTGATATAACACAAATGAAGCCGGTACATTTGAACCCGGTTGCTTAATACCAATTAGTATATTTGAGAGTATTTTTGCAAGCGGTCCGCCGTAAGCTCCTAAGTCATTCCTTAACGTACCCATTGCCGGATACAAAGCGTGATTCATGTTATTGGGGTCTTCAGGGTCATTGTATATTGTGCTTGAATCGCCTTTATCAATGCAGAGAGAAGCGGATAAAAGATAATAGTTACTATCGGCAAACATGGGTGAAACATCAATATTTCCGGCACCGGTATAGCCGCCCTGAACATCACAATAATTGACTATAAGGCTTCCGCTAAGCTGTGAGCCGTTAGGAGTTGTGTTTCCCCATATTATATTATTCCGCAGCGTAGAACTGCTGGAAGCATATACACCGCAAGTTCCAGTAAGCGCCGAATTATTCGCAATTGTATTGTTTTCAATAATTTTCGGACGAGAGTAAGAACCGTTAATCCACATACCTGCTCCCGAACTGTATGAATCGGAGCCGTAATTAACACAGATTATATTATTTCTGATATCTCCGCCTGCAAAATTTAAAACAATACCCGCGCCGTATCTTCCGGTATTGTTCATAATAATATTATTATAAATCCTCTGGTAACTGTCACCGGCTCTTATTCCGCCGCCGCCCGTGCTCGTTACACCGGTTAAGTCAATACACCGGTTATTATGAATAATATTAAACTGAATTACCGGTGTTGAAAAGGCAACCAGTATCCCGCCGCCCTCTCTATATCGTCCGGGACCGTGTTCGTCAGCCCATTTTGTGCCGCCACCGCCTGTAATTGTAAATCCCTGCAGCACTGTAGTGGAATCCTCGTGGCTGTTAAATATTACACAGCTTGCGCTGTCAGGCTGGGTGGGTGTACTGCCGTTTATTACCGTTGACCAGATATCAGAAGGATTGTGTGAGATATAGTACATGCTTGTCAGTACTATCATTTTCCCCCTGAAATTAATGTTTTCATAATATATACCCGGCGCAACAAGTACAGTATCACCGTTTGAGGAAGCCAGTATTGCCGCTTGTATTGTCGAATAGCTTCCCGGTACATTTATGATGTTTGAGTAAAGGTAGGGCTGAGTAACAAGAAATAAAAGAAATATTTTTAAATATTTTTTCATGAAGTTTATTTAAAGTTTATTATTCTAAACTCTGTTTAATTTATCAGAGGAAATAAATAGGGCAGACTAATTTCTATAAAAATCTAATCAGCTAAAGTTAAAAATCTCTTTAAAATTTTCACTGTCTAAAATCTTTCTGAGGCTTATAACAAAGTCAGGTGATTTTTGGAAAGGGTGTTCACGGAATAATGTCTGGCAATTGTTATCAAAATAATTATTCATTTCTTTCAGCTTCTCACCGGCCGCCTGCTCCACCTTATGATAATAGTTTTTGTAAAACCTTAGATTTGCGGGGTCAAGATAACCTGAAGTTATCATAGCTTTTGCTTTCTTATCGCAATGGCAGGGGTTATCTTTTTTAATCAAACCGCATTTATTGTTCATAAAGTTGTACAGGTCTCTCCGGGCGCGGGAGAGCTTTTGCCTGAAATTTGCTTTCGTAATTTGCATAATATCGCTTCCTACTGCATCGCTCACGCCGAAAATTCCTCCCAGTATAAATATCAGGCGCTGTTCCCTATCCAGGCACAATAACATTCCGAACATACAGGTAGTTTTAACCTCATCCAGAATCAATTTAGAATCAATAGGCAGTTCATTGGGGTCAGGCATTTCAAGGTCAGGTGTACCGTCAATTCTTTTCCAGTAATCTCCGAATGTTGAAGCATGTTTTGCTTCTCCAATGCTTCTTTTCATATTCAGAACATGGTTTATCACAATCCGGTAAGCCCAGGTTCTGAAACTGCTTCTTCCCTGAAATGATGAAAGTTTTGTAATTATTTTGATGAGGACTTCCTGAGTAACATCTTTTGCTTCATCGGGATTAAAAACCATCCTGAGTGCAATATTGTAAATCCAATCCTGATGCCTTCTTACCAATGATTCCAATGAAATCTTATCCCCCGAAATTGCTTCGCGGATAAGATTTTCATCTGTTTTATCGGTTGAATATTTCTCAGTGAAAGGATTTATCATACCTATTTATTATTAGACATTATTTTTTGATGTGTGTGACAAAAGGGCAGGCAGAAATTTGTAAATATTTAAAAATCAAATTGTTAACCTATATTTAAGGGTTATAAAGGGGGGTTACATCAATGTAAATAAAATAATCTTTTATTAAATCACCTGCCATGCCGAACACATTTACAAAAGGAATTGTTAATTTGCTGCTGTCATGACGGGTATAAGTTACTTCTCCTTCATAAATGACATAGTCCGGTAAAACCCAAAAATTAATATTTTTGTGGCTGATTCCCTTTATTGTAGTAAAGAAACCTGCTACAGCTTCTCTTATTGCAGGCTTACCTTTAGCAGCAGGCGCATTACCGAATCTGAATTGTGCGTCATCAGTGACAAAACTCACAAACTTATCCGCATCCATTTCATCAATTGTTTTGAATAAAGAAAAAATTTTTTCTTTAACTTCCATTTAGAGTTCCTTTCTGTAATTGAGTTAATGATAAAACACTAAAGCTAAGGATTTTTTTTGTCTTTAGGAACACAAATAATAAGTAGTTGAAATTTACGATAAATAAAAAAAGCGGCATTGAGCCGCTTTTTTATAAAAAATCAACAAATCTGATTAATGGGTTGGCTGACTGGTCTTGCAGGTTGATAAACCGAAAATTGAATATGCGGGACACCAGTTTATCGCAGCTGTTAAAAGGGGTACTATTCCTACTAATCCCCACCAGCTTTGAAAATAAAAACCTAATAAAACAATAATTAAACCAAGTATTACCCTGATTGACCTGTCTATTTTTCCTATGTTACTTGACATTTTTGCGTTCTCCTATGTAAATTTTAAATTGTTTTTAACTATTACAAAGTTAACACGCAAACACTGTATATCTATGTGACAATGTCACAGTCAGGAAGATTTTTTTGCTTTTTTCCTCAGTTCGGACGGATTGAGTATTGAAATTTGGCCTCTGGTGGATGAAATTAACATTTCGTGCTCTAAATCTTTAATAATCCTGGTTACAACTTCCCTTGAGGTACCAATTTCAGCAGCTATTTGCTGGTGAGTTAAATTGACTATTCCCGCTTCATCAGGAGGGTTATTTAGAAGTAATTCCGCTATTCTTGAATCAACCCGCTTGAATGCAACTTCTTCAACAACCATAATAACGCTTGAAAGGCGTTTGGCAAGAATTTCAAAAACATACTTCCGCCATGCATCGAATTTGCTAATCCATTCTCTGAATACATTTGCCGGAATCAGAAATGCTTCCGAGTCTTCTTCTGCAACAGCTATTGCCGGGTAAAGCGAATCACTTAATATACATGATACAGTTAAAATACAGCTTTCGCCTTTTTCAAACCTGTAGAGTGTTACTTCTCTTCCGCTCTCACCTTCTTTGAAGACTCTAACCCGCCCAGAAAGCAGCAGAGCAAAAAAGGTGCAATTGTCTTTTTCAATAAATATAAATTCTCCTGCTGGAATCTTTTTTAGAATTGCGTATTGCTTTAATTGTTCCTGCAGTTCGGCGCCGGCTTCCTCTATAGCCGGGTAATTTTCAATTAATTCTTTAAACTTTTTTTCATCAACCATTTAAATTGTTAATCTTTATTCATCTTATAATAATGGCGGGTTTTAACTTTCGCAAGCTGCCTGTCAATAATTTGTTTTGCAAGTAAATAAGGGAAATCGCCGTTCCCATTCTGTAAATAGAGTTCATGGACTCTCTGCTGGTCAAGGTCTATCCGGTATAGTATGTTCTGAAGTTTCTCAAAATTATTTTCCATCATTTCTTTTATCTTTTCTGCAAGAACTCTCTCTATTTCAGTCATAACATATGAATCTTTCCTGCACCAGCAAATCGTTAATTATCTTTTTTTCCGGAAAATTAAAATCTTCGTTTAACACTCTGAATGTTTCTTCCGCAAAAAATGAATCGTCTTCCGTTTTAATAATATCCTTTCCTTCGTATGATACCATATACCGTTCAACCGGATTACCGCCTATAAGGTGTTCCTGAATGATGGTTTCAAGAACTTCGGGTGAGCATGAGTGATACCAAACTCCTTCGGGATAAACTACAGCTATCGGTCCATTTGTGCATAACCTGAGGCAATTGGCTTTGGTTCTGAATACTCCCCCATCACCCGTCAAATTCAGTTCGTCAAGTCTCTTCTTAAGATATTCCCATGATTTCATGCCTTCTTCCATACTGCAGCATTTCGGTTTGCTCTGGTCACAGCATAAAAAGATATGGCGTTTTATCTTATCAATCCCGAGTTTTTCAGCTTTGTGGATTAATTTTTCACTCATTATAAGAATTTCAGTAAATTTAGAGAATTATTCAGTTTGAAACGCTTCGAAATCCAGAACAGTGTTACCGTCAGTAACAAATTTAATGTTTATAGGATTACAGCATACTTCACAATCCTCAATGTAGTCCTGTTCCTGAACAGATAGGTCTAATATCGCAGATATTAGTTCGCCGCAGTACGGGCAGTTATATTCATAATTTAATTGTTCCATAACCGGAAAAATTCACAGTTATATTAAACCGGCTGAAAGTATCTAGTTAAGCGTATAGTCTTTCGAATCAAAATCATCCAGCCATTTTTCTACATCACCCACAAATGATTTAACACAGTTCTTATCAAACGGTGAAATTAAATTAGCAAGTTTAACCAGCTCGAGGAAAGATTTACTGCCGCCTGCCCTGCATAATTTAATATAATCTTTTAAAGCCTGTTCTTCGTTTTCGTTTGAGCGTTTCCAGAACTGGAATGCGCAGATTTGTGCTAAACAGTAATCGATATAATAAAAAGGTGACATATAGATATGCCTTTGCTGCTGCCATCTTCCGCCTTTTTCAAGAAATTCATTACCGTCATAATCTATGTAAGGCATATATTTCTTTTCTATATCCAGCCAGGCTTTATTTCTCATTTCCGGTGTTGCATCAGGGTTATCATATACATAATGCTGGAATTCATCTACTGAAACTCCATAGGGAATAAAAATAAGAGAACCTTTTAAATGCGAATATTTAAATTTTTCAGCCTGTTCTTTGAAGAAACAGTTCATCCATGGCCATGTAAGAAATTCCATGCTCATTGAATGAATCTCGCATGCTTCAAGGGTTGGTGAAAAATATTCGGGTATGGAGAAATCTTTGCTTGAATAAGCCTGGAATGCATGACCTGCTTCGTGTGTCAAAACTTCAACATCTCCGGAAGTTCCGTTAAAATTCGAAAAGATAAACGGGCTCTTATATTTTTCAATGAATGTGCAGTACCCGCCGCCGTCTTTGCCCTTTTTAGTGACTAAGTCCATCAATTCGTTATCCACCATGAAATTAAAGAATTCGGCTGTTTCTGGAGAGAGCTCGTTGTACATTTTCACAGCGCAGTTTACAATCCATTCCGGTTTGCCATCAGGTTTAGCATTTCCGTCTTTGTAATCAATAGGCTGGTCATAGTATTTGAATGAATCAATCCCGAGTCGTTTGCTCTGCCTGTTCTTCAGTTTAACTGCTATAGGCACAATATAGTCTTCCACCTGTTTTCTGAACACGGCCACCATATCGGCATTATAATCTGTTCTTCCCATTCTTGCGTATCCCATTTCTACATAATTCTTATATCCAAGTGTCTTTGCCATACGGTGCCTGACCTTAACAAGTTCGCCATATAAGTTATCAAATTCTTCGGCATGTTCAGCAAAAAACTTCCATTTTGCTTCGTTGGCAAGCTTCCTGGTTTCACGGTCAGTAGATTCCATAAAAGGCGCAAGCCCTGCGAGGTTTCTTTCCTCTCCCTCAAAAAATATTTTAGCTGAAGCAATCAATTTTGTATAATCTGTTTTCAGTTTATTTTCCAGCTTGAGGTCATCTACTATTTCAGGTGAATGGGTTTTGATAATTGTTTCAGCAAAAGCAAAGAGCTGTTTGCCCCATTTCTCTTCAAGATTTTTTCTGAATTTTGACTTTAATATCGAACGGTAGTAATCGGTAATCAGACCCTCATATACAGGCGTCACGGAATCAAAAAAATTCTGTTCAAATTCATACTCCTTATTGGTTGTTTCGATGGTGTATTTAATGCCGGAAACAGTATTCATAGTCTGGAATTCCATTCTCAGGTCATTAATTTCTTTCATAACGGCATCCTGAACTTCAAAATTTTCAGCGCTGTCAAATATCTCCAGTAAAGAATCGAATTTCTCTTCAAATAACTTAATATCGGGCCTTTTGTATTCTATCTCGCTAAATTTCATTAGTAAGAAACCTTTCTTTAATTAGTTATTGCTTTGTAGGCAAAATGAAAGTTTAGATAATAATCTTTTAGTTAGGTACAAGAACTTAAAAATACCAAAAAAAATTCTAAATTTTAATTAAAAAATAAATAAATCTGCAAATATTTTTAACAGAGTTGACAATATAATAAAATTTCTATATTATTGAAGCACTTATATAAGCCCTTATGTATAATTAATTGTTTTAACTAATGGAATTCATTAAACAATTGGAAGAACTGGCATTTGCAACGCGTCTAAAACTGCTCAATGAGCGTCTTATTCAGGATGCGGCAAAGGTATATAAATCGATTGATATTGATTTTGAGCCGAGATGGTTTCCTATATTCTACCTGTTAAACTTAAAATCACCGCTGTCAATAACGGAAATATCATCGGAGCTAAGTATTTCACAGCCCGCAGTAACCCAGATTGCCGACATACTTACAAAGAAAGGTTATGTATCGCAAATAAAAGATAAAAGTGATACAAGAAAACGGATGCTTTCTCTTTCAAAAAAAGCAAAAGAACTGATACCACGGCTTGAACCTGTTTGGGACAGCTTTGGCAGCGCCCACAGAAGCTTATTTAATTCCACGGGATATGACGTGATGCTGATGATAGAAAAAATTGAAGATGCACTTGATAAGAAAGATATGTTTTCAAGAATTACCGATGAAATTAAAAAAAGGCAATGCAAAAGCATTGAAATTGTTGAATACATTCCTGAATACAGATTATACTTTAAATCTTTGAATTATGAATGGCTCAAAAAATATTTTTGGGTTGAAAAGGAAGATGAAGAAATGCTTTCAAATCCTGAAAGTATCATCATCGGAAAAGGAGGGTTTATTTTCTTTGCAAAAGAAAAAGATGAAGTACTCGGCACAGCAGCAGTTATAAAACACGAAAACGGTACTTATGAACTTGCTAAAATGTGTGTAACCGAAAAGGCGCAGGGAAGACAAATTGGCAAGAAACTGGCGCTGGCGGCAATTGAAAAGATTAAAAAAGAAAATACAGACTCAATGTTTCTTGAAACCAGTAAACGCCTCCAGGCTGCCTGTTATCTGTACAAAAAGCTCGGATTCCAACAGGTAGAATATGATGAAGGAGAGCACTCAAAATACGGACGCGCTTCAATTAAAATGAAATTAAACTTAAACTAATTAGTTATAAAGGAGAACCGAATGACTCAAATCAAAAATAAATATAATGCCCTTATAGTACTGTTAATTCTATTTTTCTCTGCGGAACCTGTATTTCCGCAAATTTTCAATTTCAGTTCAAATGATGCCGGAAAGCAGGTCAGCGCGGCTGAAAAAACCAAAATCATAGACAAGCTGTCGAAAGAGCTTATCGAAAATTATATTTTTCTTGAAACGGCTGATAAAATGTCTGATTTAGTTAAAACGAAGCTCAAAAGCGGAGGATATGACACTGTTTCAGATGCAAGAATGTTTGCGCAGATACTTACAATGGATTTGCAGTCAATCAGCAAAGATAAGCATCTAAGAGTGCGGTTTAACCCCGAAATGGCAAAAGACCTTAAACGGATGAAACAAAACGGCGAAGACCCCGATGAGGAGAAGAAATTCCTTGAAAGAATGGAATATGAAAATTACGCTTTCAAGAAAGTTGAAAGGCTTGACGGAAACATCGGCTATATCGATTTTAGGAATTTTGCCCCTTCAAAATATTCAAAAGAAACTGTAGCTGCAGCAATGGATTTTGTTTCACACTGCGACGCCTTAATTATTGATTTGAGAAATAACGGAGGCGGGAGCCCGGATGGTGTCCGATTAATATGCAGTTATTTCTTCGGTAAAACACCTGTGCATCTTAACGACCTGTATTTCAGGAATGAAGATAAGACAGAAGAATTCTGGACATTAAGGAGTGTTGACGGAACAAAGATGCCCGATATTGATTTGTATGTATTGACCAGCAGCATGACATTCTCAGGCGCGGAAGAATGTACATACAACCTTAAAAATCTGAAACGCGCAACAATAGTCGGCGAAACAACCGGCGGCGGAGCCAATCCCGGCGGACCGGTGAGATTAAATGATGATTTAATTGTGTTTCTCCCAACAGGCAGGGCAATTAACCCGATTACAAAAACCAACTGGGAAGGAACCGGAGTAACCCCTGATGTGCAGGTTCCGCAAAATATAGCTCTTGAAACTGCGGAGAAGCTGGCGCTTGAAAAAATCCTCAAGAAAACAAAAGAACCGGAGAGAATTTCAGCTTTAAACTGGCAGATTGACGGGCTTAAGGCAATCACAAATCCTTACACAACGGATGAGAATACGTTAAAATCATTTGCCGGAGTTTATGAGGATAGAACTGTAACATTCGAAAACGGGAAGCTATATTATCAGCGTGAGGGCAGACCTAAAATGGAAATGATTCCCATGGCAGAGAATATGTTCATGATTGCTGAAGTTCCTTACTTCAGAATAAAATTTAATAAAGATTCCGATGGAAAGCCGACCGAGTTTATCGGGCTGTATGATGACGGGCACAGTGATAAATCGGTAAGAACAGGAACAAATTAAATAAATATTGTAGTGACAGAACAGTGTTCTGTCACTACCCCCGAACTTGACATGAGCAGGAATGACAATTCTTTCCCCTCTCCTTCGGAGAGGGGTTAGGCTTGCCTGCTGCAGGCAGGGGTGAGGCTATTATTTTCTGTTAAATCTCATCTTGTAAAGCTCTTTTGCCTGTTTATGTATCTTCTTCCATCTTTTCTTTTCTTCTAAATTTGCTTTCTGGTCTTTACGGTTTTCAAAATACCTTATTTCTCTTTTCATTTTTAAATAGCTGTTATATCTTTCCTCCTCCAGCTCACCGCTTCTGATTGCCCTGCGAATTGCGCAGCCGGGCTCAGAATTATGAGTGCAGTCGGTAAACTTACATTGTGATGCAAGCTTTTCAATATCCTCAAACAGGTTTTCCAGTCCTCCGTCTCCTTCCCATAACTGAAGCTCGCGCATACCCGGAGTATCAACAATCAACCCGCCGTTCGGCAAAACAATAAGCTCACGTTTTGTTGTAGCATGATGTCCTTTATCTTTATAGGTAGCTTATTTCAGCAGTCTTCAATTCTTCGCCGCCAAGCAAAACGTTGATAAAAGTTGATTTACCTACCCCCGATGAACCAAGCACCGCGATTGTTTTGCCATCGGAGAAATAATGCATGAGTCCGTTAATTCCCTGCATTGTAATTGAGCTTATTGCATGAACATCAGAACCTTTAGCTATATTTTTTACCTCATTAATTTTATCCTCAACTTCATCACACAAATCAGATTTACTCAGAACGATAACAGGCTCTGCCCCGCTTTCAAGAGCAAGTACAAGGTAGCGTTCGATTCTTCTCAAATTGAAATCATGGTTTAATGACGTCATTATAAACACAGTATCAATATTTGAAGCAAGAACCTGCTTTTCGGTTTTACCTCCGGCTTCTTTGCGTGAAAATGCAGTTCGTCTGGGTAAAACCTTTTCAATTATGCCCTTTTGTTCATCAAGCAGGGGTCTGAGCACAACCCAGTCACCAACAGCGGGATAGTCATCTTTGCCCTCCGCATCAAACATAAATTTACCCGATACCTCCGCATCAAGCTCACCGTGCTCGGAATATACGATGTAATTGGTTTTATTCTGAACAGCCACCCGACCGGGAATAAATCCGTCACCGGAATATTCCCTGAAGTGTTCTTCAAAGAAAGAATTAAATCCGTAGTTTAATAAGTTTTTTAAGTTCATTAAGTTTATTTTTTCTGAATATCTTTAAGCTGCCATTACTTCTTTTTCTCTCTGTTCTCTAAGCTGTCTTGTGTATAGGTTATAATAATATCCCTGCTTTTTCATAAGCTCATGGTGGCTGCCATCTTCTATTATGGCACCCTTGTTTACTACAAGAATCCTGTCACAATGCTTGATAGTGGAAAGCCTGTGAGCAATAATTATAGAAGTTCTTCCTTCCATTATTCCCATAATTCCGCGCTGGATATTGGCTTCGGTAATCGTATCGACTGATGAAGTTGCTTCATCCATTATAAATATCCTGGGGTCAGCAAGCACAGCACGCGCAAATGAAATAAGCTGTTTTTCACCCATTGAAAGACTCTCACCGCCTTCACCGACTTCTTCGTCTAATCTATTTATAAAGTCCTCCGCTCCCACAATTTTCAGAGAATTATTTATCTCTTCGTCCGAAGCTTCACCTCTGCCGTATTTAATGTTTTCTTTCACAGTTCCCGAAAATAAATGCGGCGTTTGAAGCACTACACCAAGCTGGCTTCTTAAGCTCTGCATGGTTTTCGTTTTATAATCCACGCCGTCAATTTTTACTATTCCTCCGGTAGGCTCGTAGAACCTGCATATAAGGTTGATAATAGTTGACTTACCACCGCCTGTTTCTCCGACAAGGGCAATGGATTCGCCTGCTTGAATTTTCAGGTTCAAATTTCTAAGAACCGGTTTGCCTGTTTCATACTGAAACGAAACATCCTCAAATTCAATACCGCCGTGTTATTCTGCCGAAAGCTCCCTGCATTCTCTTTATCAACTATAGCAGGTTTTGTATCAAGCAGTGAGAATATTCTCTCACCGGCAGAGATGCTGTTCTGCGCCTGAGAATAGAATCGTGATATATCCATAATCGGTTCAAACATCACCGTGGCATATCCAAAGAACGCAGCAAGCAATCCAACTGTAATTCCCGCCGGCAGAGTTATTGCCATGCTTCCGCCGTAATATATTACAAACGCCGCCGCGGTTGAACCCATGAATATTACAAGCGGAAAATATATTGCGCTGAAGTATGCCGATTTATAAGAGGATACACGCATCTTTTCGCTCAAGCCTGTAAACTCACGGCTTACACGCGATTCCTGCACCATGCTTTTTGTAACTTCAACGCCGTTTATATGCTCATTGAAAGTTGCAGTGATTTCACTGTTATAGCGTCTTGCCTCACGCGAGTATTTTAAAATCAGCATGCGGATTTTAAATGATATAGTTGTGAGGATTGGAATTGTAACCGTTACAATCAGCGCAAGCTTCCAGCTGTAAATGAACATGGCGATTACGCAGAAAATTATCATGCCTGTTCCCCAGATTACTTCAATAAGTCCCCATGAAATCAGCTCTGTTACTTTCACCGTATCAGATGATATACGCGAAAGCAGCCAGCCCACAGCGGATTTATCAAAGAATGAGAATGAAAGCTCCTGCAGCTTGGTAAACAGCTCCTGCCTTATATCATACATTACAAATTCCTGAATTTTACCGGCAAAGTTGATGAAACTGAACACTGATACCGCAATAATCAAGCCCATTACAGCAAATATTATTCCATATGTTGTAATACCGGATAAATCCACTTCGGGTTTTATTCCGTTTGCATAAGACGTTCTGTATGATTCCGCCAGAGGAACAACAACTTTATCAAGCAGATTCAGCCAAACAAGCGGGAATGCCGCTTCAACAGCCGCAACAAACAAAACAAAAATTGTAAAGAAAGTTACCCACTTAGGATACCGCAGGCTGTAGGTAAACAACCTTTTCATAAAAGGGACCAGAGCCCCTTTAGTCTTAAACCGTTCTTCTTTTAATTTTGACATTGTTAATTTTTAATTATTTCTTTATCACCTGCCATTGACCTATCTCCAAGCCGGGGTAAGCTGTGTATATGTGATTTACCTTCCGACTTTAACTCTTTGTTTATTTCATCTTCTATCGAAACCTGAATATCAAATATTTTTTTATAGAATCCGTTATTCTTTATCAGCTCTTCGTGTGTTCCGCTTTCAATTATTTTGCCCTTATCAATTACAATAATTCTGTCACAATCCTGAATAGACGTAATCCTGTGGGCAATTATAAACGTGGTCTTGCCCTTTATAATGCTTCTCAATGCTTTCTGTATTTCGAACTCGGTTTCTGTATCAACTGATGATGTTGAATCGTCAAGCACAAGTATATCGGGATTCTTCAATAAAGTTCTTGCAATGGTTACTCTCTGTTTCTGTCCGCCGGAAAGCGTAACACCTTTTTCTCCCACGAGCGTCTCATAAGAATTCGGGAATGCTTCTTCTATAATTTCATGAATGTTGGCAACCTTAGCCGAATTTATTACATCGCTTATATGAGTATCGGGCTTTACATACGCAATATTATCTTTAATTGTGGTAGAGAACAAAAACGGCTTCTGAAGGACAACGCCAATCCTGCTTCTTAAATACGATTTCGATAACTCATTGACATTCTTTCCGTCAATTTTAATTTCACCCGAATCCGGTTCATAGAATCTCATCAGCAGAGAAATTATTGTCGATTTCCCTGAACCGGTAGGACCCAGCAATGCTATTTTCTCACCCCGCTTAACCTTAAAGCTAATCCCGTCAAGAATATGGTGCTCCTCATTTACATCATACCTGAAACGTACGTTGGAAAATTCAATTTCACCGTTCATGTGCTTTCCGTCATTACTGATGCCTGAGTAATCTTCTTCCTTATAATCAAGTATTGAATAAATTCTCTGTATTGCTACCGATGTCATTCCCATTTCGCTTACAAGCTGTGGGACTCTTCTCATTGGCCACGTTACCAGTATTGCGTATGAATAGAAAGCAATGTACTCGCCAACTGATATCATATTATTCAGCACAAAATACCCGCCCGCAAAAATTGAAATAGCAATCTGTAAATGTACCAGCGTATCGGAGAGCGGCCAGAATGAGCGGTGCAGCCTCATCAGCTTTAACCCCCAGCGCCTTTTTTCAAGGTTCTGCCTGGTGAACTTATCTATTTCAAAATTCTCTTTTGCAAATGCTTTTACAACACGGATACCCGAAAGATTTTCCTGTGTGATTGATGTCAGCTTATCCTGCTGTTTCTCGTGCTCTGTCCATATTCTTCCTTCAAGCCTGAAGAAGTACATTGAGCCGAAAAAAATCACAGGCACAAAAGCAACTGCAATAAATGCGTAAGTAAGATTTATAGCCGCCATCATAGCAAATGCGCCGCCGAATATTGCAAGCATACGGAGCACCTCAACTACCTGCATGGAGGAGAACTTGCGTATTGTCTCCACATCACCCGTGCAGCGCTGTACAAGCTCCCCCGTAGGCGTCTTGCTGAAATACTCGAGCGGAAGCCTCTGCAGGTGGCTGAATAGCCGGTCACGCAGCTTCTTCATAGCTTTTTCGGTCGATGCAGCGCTGAGCGCGCTTGAGGAAAACATAAATACTCCCCTGAACAGCGATATGAGTAAAAATAGCACACCGAGGTAAATAAGGATTATATAAAGGTTCTCCATCTTCAGTTCAGGCAGTATGCTGTAAAACAGCTTTGATACGTAGTCATCAGCCACGTATTTTTTCTGCCCGCCGGTTATAAAGAATACAATTACCTTATCAACCACAATCTGCAGAACTTTAGGCTCAAGCATCCTTGCTCCGATAGATATTATTAACAATACAGCCGAAAACAGGTAATGATACTTCCACCTGTCTAATATTTCGAATAATTTTTTAAAGCTTTTCATGTGTCCTCTCAAACCTCACCCTGTTCCGATAAATCGGAACTTCCCCTCTCCCAGGGAGAGGGATATGAAATGAGTCATATTTTAATTTTCAATTTATGCGTTCACCTCCTCCCCTTCTCCGAAGGAGTCCTTCGGACGGGGAGGACGGGGAGGGGCTACAATAAAAAACCGCAGACTTTTTTAAATTGGTCCGCGGTTTAAAACTCGTTTGTATATTGGTATTTTTATTCTATACATCGCCCTCGGTTAAACCACGGACATACTACTCCCATGATGGGTGAAAAGTTGACTGAGTCAACATTCACTAAGTATGTTATAATTCGATTTTTCATGTTAATTTTATAAAGTCTCCTTTAATAATATGTTGTGGTTTACTGTTATTATTACAAAATTAAAAATAAAATCCCCGAAATGCAAGAGGAGAAGGGGAAAATTAAGAAAAATTTGGTAAATAAATTTATTACTAACCGGATTCCTGCTTTCGCAGGAATGACAACAATAATTAGTAATTTATAATTCGTAATTTGTAATTACCTATTCCTTCCCCCATTCCCATATTCCCCATTTCATTCGGGTATCGAGTTTAATGACGGATTGCTTAAGAGAAATCATGACCAATGCCTTTTTCCAAACACTTTTCCTTGAAATCTCACAATTCCGCCGGATTCCCATATATAAGAATAATAGACTTGACTTACCTGAAATATTCAGTTATATTTGCTTTTGCAGTTTGCTGTTTCCTGCCGTTTTTAAAACAGCATTCATTGCTTTGTTCTTTTAACAATTACGTTATTTATAAACCGAATCAACAGTTGGTTTCAAAAAAATGTTTGATTTCAGAGTATTTTTAAACTCTTAAACCAAAAACCGCATTTTAAAGGCACTTTGGTAACTTGTTTTTAAATTTCCATAATGGGGAGAAATTTTGCATATATGTATTTGATGATTTGGTAACTTGTTTTGCGGTTTTCGTATGTAAATTAAATAATCATAGCGGGTTAATTTGGTAACTTATGTTATGGGGGGGTAGTATCATATCATTTGTAATTCGTAATCCGTAATTATCTATCCTTTAGGTGAAAAAGTAAAACGTAAAACGGGTTAATATTTCATCGTTAATCGGATTCCCGCTGGAGTTTATCCCGATGCAAATCGGGGCAGGAATGACAACAATAATTAGTAATTCATAATTCGTAATTTGTAATTACCTACTCTGATTTCCCCCATTCCCATATTCCCCATTTCATGCGGGTATCGAGCTTAATACCGGATTGCTTTAGTGAGAGCATAATTAATCCCCTGTGATGACTCTCGTGTGATATAAGGTAGCCCATGTAAACAATTACACCCGGTTTAAATGAGCGGAATTTTACTTTGCCTTCAAGCACATCGCGAATCATAGTCTCAATAGCTGTGCCTGAATCACGCAGCGATTTCTCAAGCAGCTTTTTGTTTTGGGCGCGCTCACGCTCGATTTTTACAACGCCGTCAAGATATTCCTTGCAATGCGCTTCAACACCCCAGTGGCGGACAGTCTGCATGTGCGCAAATTGGTGGGCAACATTCATTCCTTCTCGTCTTGCAACAGGATGAGCTTTCAAGCCTTCTTCATCAACAGCATTAAGAAGCATGAGATTCATCTTGTTATGTGTATGCCAGGTTTTAATTATTTGGTCAATCATTTTTTATTTCAATTAACAATTTAGTAATTAACAATTAACAATTAACAAATAGTAACAATTTAAAATGTAAAATGTAAACGAAAATCTATTGTTAACCTGGATTCCTGCTTTCGCAGGAATGACAATCAGTTGGAAATGTTAATATGTTCCGCTCAGCATAGTAACTGCAGTTCCGGTTAGAAAGACTCTATCACCTTCAACACGTACTCCCAGTGTTCCGCCTCTTTGAGAAGCCTGAAATGCTTTAAATGTATTCTTTCCCAGTTTTTTCATCCAGTACGGCGCAAGCGCGCAATGAGCTGAACCGGTTACGGGGTCTTCAGTGTATTCCCTTTTGCAGGTGCAAAGAACCTCGATACAAAATCATATCCGGCCATTGCTCGCTTTTGCTGTAATTATTGTTCCCCATGTTTCGAGTGATTGGAGCAGGCTGAAGTTTGGTTTTATATTTCTTACTGTTTCTTCGGAGTCAAGCTCTGCAATGTAATTCCACTCAGTTTTATACAGCGATACAGGTGTTACTCCAAGCGCTTTTATAAGTCCCCCCGGGATTTCTATTTGCTTGCTTTCAATCAAAGGGAAATCAAGCTCAATTTCACCATTCTTATAGTTTGCTCTCAGCAATCCGCTGCGCGTGTGAAATTTTAAAGTATCTGATTTATTTTCCTTCCCTGTTTCCCAGAGAATGTGTGAACTTGCAAGCGTGGCATGCCCGCACAGGTCAACTTCAACCGTGGGGGTAAACCATCTGAGTGAATACGAACCGTCATCTTTCTTATTTAAAAAAGCTGTTTCGGAAAGATTAATTTCTGCTGCAATATTCATTATAACATTCTCATCTAAGTGCGAATCCAGTATGCATACACCGGCGGGGTTCCCTGAAAAGGGGTGATTGGTAAAGGCGTCAACTGTGTGGATTGGGACTTTCATAAATTTTTTAAAATTTTTGATTCAATATATCTACTATATGAATTTTTCTTTGATGAGTAAATATAATAAAAAAGCCCCGGATGTTACATCGGGGGCTTTTCAGAACCTGAAACAAGTTCAGGGAGACAATTATTATTTAGCCAATACCATTTTTCTTACTTCGGTTTTCTCCGGTGTTTTTATTCTGTAGAAATAAATTCCGCTTGGGAGGTTTGAACCGTTGAACTCGATATTGTATTCGCCTTCAGACTGGTTTTCATCTGCAAGAACTACGACCTGTCTGCCCAAACGGTCATATACCGTTATGGTAACATGGGTTGCAGACTTGAGTACATAATTAATTGTGGTAGTCGGGTTAAACGGATTGGGATAGTTCTTGGTCAGGAAATAAGATTCATCCGGATTCTGGTTAGTATTGTTCTCTGCATTTTCCTGTTTTGTTTCTTTGTTCGGTCTCTCTGCAATCAGGGCAACACCGGTTTCAATCTTTCCGGGTAAAAAGTCTTTACCTGTCTGGTAAGATATTTGAATACCCATTGCTTCGTTTTCAAGAACGGAAAAATCCATGCCGGCAATCTTTGATATAATTTTAAACTCATTCTCATTTATATTCATATGGATTTCTTTCCATCCTGAGAAATTGAGCGGGATTTTCTTAGCTTCAAGACGTACATCTGAACTCTCATCGTACTTTCCGTCATTGTTAATATCAAACAATATTGAAACTGTAGCGCTCAGGTCGGTTCCTGTTCCCTGCAGCATAACGGAAAGAATATTATCTTCGGCAACCTGGAATTTAGCTTCTTTCCTGATTAATCCAACGTATGTATTCGGCTGAATTATGCCGTCTGTTGATAAAACTTCGGCATAGCCGTTTTCAAGGTTATCTTCCTTGTGCGAATACTGCATTTTAAGGCTTCCGCCCCAGTACCACCCGGGAAGCTCGTGCTTGCCGAAACTATCAATTATGTTATTATCTGATTGTGAAAAAGCAGATGTGCAAAATAAAACTGTAAATAGAAATGTATATAAAGATACTATAAAAGTTTTACCCAAACCTAAACCTCCTCGATATTTTTAATAAATTTAGTTAAACGCGAGCTGCTATCTGCCAGGTTGGGCAGATTATTTCACGAGAGTCATTCTTTTTACGGAAGAATACTCTCCGACCTGCAGCTTGTAGAGGTAAATGCCTGCGGGAAGATTTGTAGCATCAAAAGTATAGTAATAATCACCGGCTGTTTGATACTCATCCACGAGAACTTCCACACTTTGCCCCACGAGATTATAAACGGTTAGTTTTACCCTCTCATCTGATTTAAGACTGTATGAAAGAATTGTGGACGGATTGAATGGATTTGGATAATTCTGATTCAATATGAATCTATCAGGATTACCCTTCAAATCAGCAATATGCTCATTATTAAAGGCGCTTATATTTATGGTGCCCATAATAAAAAACAACAGCATTATTAACCCGTAGATTTTTTTCATTTCCTCTACTTAATTTACATAAAACTAAAGAAATTTATCGTAAATGTCAATATATAACAGCTAACTGAAATTACTATATTATCAAATAATTATGGAAAACAGGCTTTTCAGCCCGTTTTCCACAAAAAATCAATTACTGAATAAGCAGCGCAACTATTCTTTCCTGTCCATCGGGTGTCATGACCTTTAAAAGTATTGAATCGCCTTTACTCTTTGAATTAACAATATTTACAAAATCTTCAATGTTGTTTACTTTTTCTTTATTTGCTTCCAGAATTACAATTCCTTCTCTCATCCCGCGCATAAACGATTCGGAATACATATCAACCGAAGTTACAATAACTCCTCCTTCGATATTGAGTTTTTTCTTTGTAGCATTATCTACATTAGAAACACTCATACCAAGTGATTTCACTGTCTTTGAAGAAGCATCGCCCTGGCCGCTGTTGTTCTGCTGCATATTATTCTGCGCAGTCTGATTTTGATTTTCATCGTTTCTTGGTTTCAGTGTTACATCTTTATCAAATTGTTTACCGTCTCTGAACATTGTTAATTTCACAATATCACCCGGATGTTTGCTTCCGATAATTGCCTGAAGCTCGTTAGCGGCATCTACACTCTTACCGTCGACTGAAAGAATAACATCGCCCACTTTTATACCTGCGTCCTCTCCTGCTCCGCCTTTTACAATACCCTGAACAAGAACACCTTCTGCTTTGCTGAGTCCGAGACCCTTTGCCATTGTTTCGTCTATTGTCTGGATGTTGACGCCTATGTAACCGCGAGTTACTTTTCCGTTTTTAATTAACTCGGGTACAACACTCTTAACAATGTTTACGGGAATTGCAAATCCGTATCCCTGGTAATATCCTGTATTGGTTTTAATAGCTGAATTGATTCCGATAAGCTGACCGTTTATATCAACCAATGCGCCGCCGGAGTTACCCGGGTTAATTGCTGCGTCGGTTTGAATAAAGTTTTCAATTCCGTAGCCGCTTCTATCTCCGTTGATACCGATGTTTCTTCCGAGAGCGCTTACAATACCGGCAGTCACTGTGTAATTCAATCCGAGCGGGTTTCCTATTGCAAGCACCCACTGGCCAACCTGCACATTTTCCGAATTACCCATAGAAATTTCAGGCAAGTCATTTGCATCTATTTTAATAACCGCAATATCAGTATTCGGATCTGTCCCTATTAACTTAGCCTGGAACTCGCGCTTATCGGTTAAGGTAACTTTAATTCCGTTTTCGTCAGCATCTTTAACAACATGATTGTTTGTTACAATGTAACCGTCTTTTGAAATGATTACTCCGGAACCGCTGCCGATTTCAGGGCCCTGTTCGGGCATTTTAAAATCGGGGCCAAAGAAAAAATGGAACGGGTCCTGACCCTGGTCTTGCTGCATTTGTTCATTTTGCTTTGGGTTAGATTTTACCACGATGCTGACTATTGTTGGTGTAACAGATTTACTGATTTCCACAAATGCATCGTTAAGTGATTTCACTTCCGGTGTAACATTTAACGGCGGGGTTGTGTTAAAATCAATCTGTGAGCTCGATTTTACAATTTTAACACCGCTGAAATTAGCTATAAGTACTGCGCCAAATACAAGAGCAAAGAATATTACAAATCCGGCTGCAATAATTGATTTTCTTGACATTTTATATTATCTCCTTTATGTTATGTCTTTTATTTGACTTTTACAAAAATGAAAAGGTTTAATTGTACTTATTGGCTATAAGCGTATCTCCTTGGAAAATATTACTTTTTTTGTTTTTGAATAACTCAAATTTTCAAAATGCATATTAAAATGATACTCAAAAAATCTCTCAATCGCAATTTCAGAAGCTCCTCTTAAATCGAAACCGGTTATTTCTTCCGGTTTTCCGAGCAGAATATTTTTCAGAACAGAACTGTCATCTTTGTGTAAACCTGCGCCTGAATGTGCCGGGCTGTTTCCTTCAATTCTGTCCATTTCAACGGCAAAACCAAGTAATTTTGCCGCTCTAAACTCAAAGTTAAATAACAAATTAACAAAATTTTTAGTTGCATCGTTCAGCATTTTAAGAGAATTTACAATCAATTCAAACATACCCGGAATCTCATGATTGTCCACTGTTGTTTTATCGGCAAGTTCTATAATTCTGAACCCTGTGTTCATTTTTTCGGTATTTTCATATATTCCCTGTAAAGAATTTGAATAATCCGCTCCCGAAATAAGGTGAAGAGTACGGATTTCCTTGTAATAAATAAGTGTATTCAGGCAAGCCATTGGTTGCAGTACTCCGCCCCACCTTGTTTTTACATCTCTTACCCCCTTGGCAACGGCCCTTAATTTACCGTTAGATTTTGTATACAGTGTAACAATCTTACTTTTATCCCTGTAATTCATTGATTTTAATACTACTGCCTCGGTTTTTATTAAAGCCATAATACCCGCTATTGTTCCTCACTTTCATCTTCGTGAGAGATTGTCTGAATATAGCTTTGGAAAAGATGCTTTAGGTTTCCGAAATTATACGGCGGATAGTGGACTTTATATTCGGTAATAATTGCCGAAACAAGCTCATGAGGCACAAGGTCAAATGCGGGATTCAGCACCGGAACATTTTTAGCAGTAACAGGAACTCCATAAAATGTTCGCACCTCTTCCGGGTCTCTTTCCTCAATTTCAATATCTTCACCGGTTTCGATTTCAAAATCGATGGTTGAACTCGGCGCAGCAACGTAAAAAGGAATTTTATGATGCGAACAGTTAACAGCCAGCGAATAGCTTCCCACTTTATTGACCACATCACCGTTCGGCGCAATTCTGTCGGCGCCTATAATAACGCAATCAACCATTCCTTCTTTCATAAGATTTGCCGCCATTGAATCGATTATTAATTCAAAGTCAACCTCATTTTTTTCAAGTTCATAAACGGTTAGCCTTGCGCCCTGAAGAAGCGGTCTTGTTTCATCGGCATAAACGAATATATTTTTTGCCTGGCTTTTGGCTGTGAATACTATACCCAAAGCTGTGCCGATTCCGCCGGTAGCAAGCTCGCCTGCATTGCAGTGAGTTAGAATATTCATTTCCTCTCCAATCAAATCTGCACCGTTGATTCCGATTCTTCTGCACATCTCAATATCCTCATCATACATTTTGTCAGCTTCTTCAAGCATCATAACGGAAATTTCTTCGACTTCTTTATCCGGGTTCTCTTCGAAAACTTTTTCCATTCTTTCCAGAGCGTAAAATAAATTTCTCGCAGTAGGACGCGAATTGCGGAAGCTTTCTGTAAGCTTATAAAAATGTATCTCGAAATTCTTCTTATTATCGGAGCTGAATTTCTGTATGCCGAGAACCACACCATAAGCAGCTGCAATACCGATAAGCGGCGCTCCTCTTATTTTCAGCCCGCTTATTGCTTCGAGCACATCTTTATAGTCTTTAGTCTTGACATATTTTTCCTTTAACGGCAGCAAAGACTGGTCAAGAAAGATAAGCTCGTTATCATCCGTATATCTAAGCTTTTCTATCATATAATAAATATAATTGAAAAAGAGGGAAAGATTAAAGGTTTAAAGAAAAGACTTCAGAAGTCTAAAAGACTTCAGAAGTCTATTTAAACTGAAGTAAAATCTGATAAATGTTTAAACTCGTTGAAACGGTCTTTAATTTCGAAAGCAGAGAGGTCCCTGATTCTTTCTATAGAGAAACTCTCCACAGAAAACGAAGCAACCGTGCTGCCGTAAATAACAGCGCGTTTCATATTCTCGTAAGACATATCTTCGGTTTTTGCTATATGCCCTATAAAACCGCCGGCAAATGTATCGCCTGCGCCGGTCGGGTCGTAAATAGATTCAAGCGGGTACGCCGGAGCTGCAAATAAGTCATCACCCGAAAACAGCAGCGCGCCATGCTCCCCTTTTTTTATTATGAGTGTTTTCGGACCCATCGATTGTATTTTTTTTGCGGCTTTTATAAGATTAGCTTCGTGAGAGATTTCCCTTGCCTCCGAATCGTTTATAATAAATACATCAATACGCTTCAGTACTTCCAGTAATGAATCATACTTGCCTTCTATCCAGAAGTTCATTGTATCTGCAACAACCATACGCGGCTTTTCAATCTGGCTTAAAACTTTCAATTGCAGTTCGGGATTAATATTGCCAAGGCATACAAAAGTGCTTTTCTTAAAAGAATCGGGAATCACCGGGTTAAAATCAGCAAACACGTTCAGTTCGGTAGCAAGACTGTCTCTGCTGTTTAAATCAAAATTATATCTTCCGTGCCAGAAAAATGTTTTTTCATTTTCTTTTACCTGGAGACCTTCTATATCTACTTCTTTTTCTTTTAAAAATTCAATCTCCTTTTTCGGGAAATCGCCGCCTACAACTCCTACAAGTCTGACCGGCTGAATAAAATAGCTTGCTGCAACCGATATATAGGTAGCAGAACCTCCAACCGCTCTTTCTGCTTTCCCGAACGGGGTTTCTATTGTATCTAAAGCCAGTGAACCGACAACTAATAATGACATATAAAATTAGATATTTTCTTTAAAAATACATTGTTCAATCGTGCAAATTACAAAACATAAGTAAAATATGAAAGGAATGCACCTGACCAAATTAAAATTTTTTAATAACTTACTTCTCAATACTTTAAACAAGTTAGGTAATTCCGTATTTATTAGTTGAAAATAAGCATAAAGAATGATATTATTATGAAATGGGAAAGTCATAAACCAAAAAATTAAAAAATATGAACACAAATCTTTTCAAATTGTTTTCGGTACTTGCAGTTATGATTGCACTATCATTTACAACAAATGCACAGTATTCGGATAACAGTACAAATAACCCTTACTCGTTAAAAGTTGTTAAACCTCTTGCATGGAATGAAACTCCATACGGAATCGATGCCATAATTTCTAACGGTCCTTTTGACAATTATTCAATTTCACCGTCAAACGGTTTTGCAGAAACCGATATAATCGTAAATATGGGCAACTGGAACAACTTTGTAGCAACCGATAACAGGGTTATTATTTCTTCAGGTTCTGCAGTTTGCTATTATACAACGAACGCCGGCGTTAACTGGAATACCAGCGGCTCAGTATTAGTTAGTCAGGGCGACCCGGTATTTGCATCTGACAGTGCCGGAAATTTATATTTCGCTGTTCTAAATAATGGCGTTAGAGTTTCTAAATCTACTAATTTAGGAGCAACCTGGACAAATCTCGGTAACGTTTTTTCAAACTCTAACTCTGATAAAGAGTGGATATGGTGCGACCAGACAAACGGGACTTACAAAAATAACGTTTATGTAGCTTATGTAAATTTTGGCACAGGCGGCGGAGTTGATTTCTGGAGAAGCACAAATAACGGCTCAAGCTGGACAGGACCGTTAATTATTGCTGCCGGTAATCAGGGCGCTAATCCTGGTCCAAACATTGTAGTTGACCCAAATGGAAGAGTTTGTATTGCGTGGAATACTTCAGGGGGCGCATCTTTCAAATATTCAACCGATGGAGGTGCTTCGTTCAACGGAAGCGCCATAACTGCTGCCAATTATGGGCAGCCGGGAACTTTCAACAGTACATCAGGAAGATATTGCGTAAAAGGAAATATAAGAGTAAACGGTCATCCTCAGCTTGCTTGTGACCTTTCAAATAGTTCATACAGGGGTAACCTATATCTTCAATATGCAACTAATCCTCCCGGACCGGATATAGCAGATATATTTGTTGCCAGGTCTACTGATGGTGGTTTAACATGGCAGGCTCCTGTCAGAATCAACAATGATGCTACTACAACTGACCAGTGGATGGGTGATGTATCCGTTGACAACCTGGGCAGAGTCTGGGTTTATTGGTGGGATTCCAGAAATGACCCAAGCAACATCTTAACAGAAACTTGGGGAGGTGTATCTACAGACGGCGGAGTAACATTTACTAATTTTAAGATTGGCAATCAGAATTTCAATCCGAATTCAGTAAAGATTTTCCAGGGAACCGAACATTACTATCTAGGCGATTACCAGAGCATTTCCGGAAAAGATGTTACTTTCCCGTGCTATACTGCACAGAACAACACCTTGCTGGATTATGTTGCATACCTACCGGATTACGGTATTAGTTTCCAGAGACCTGTAGATACTGTTAACCACGGACAAACATCCGTAAACAGAGTTATTGCCCCTATGATGGGACCTTACAGCGGAACAGTAACTTATACAGCAACAGTTACACCTGCTCCTGCTACAGGTACAATTACATTTAACTGGGCGCCTTCAAATGTAAAAACATTTACCGGCGCACCTGATTCGATTACGCTTAACTCAGTGGTTTCTTCAACTGTACCTTACCAGAATTACACGGTTACAGTTACTGCTGCTGAAAACGGCGGACCGAGAACTCATACACGTTCATGGACGTTAACAGTTGCAAACATAATCGGAGTTTCACACAACAGTAATGATATCCCGCGGATTTATGCTTTGGGACAGAATTACCCGAACCCCTTCAACCCGTCAACACAGATTGATTACTCTCTGCCAAAACAGTCAGAAGTAGTTTTGAAAGTTTATGATATGCTGGGACAGGAAGTTGCAACTCTGGTTAACCATGCTGTTCAGCAGGCGGGCACTTACACTGAAACCTTTAATGCATCTAATCTTCCGAGCGGTGTTTACTATTACAAGCTTACAGCAGGACAATATACTGATGTAAGAAAAATGATATTGATTAAATAAACCACTGATTACTCTGATTTCACTGATTTTGGAACAAAAGGGGCTGTCAAATTGACAGCCCTTTTTTTATGCGCGAAACAAAACTTTTTAAACCGTAGTCTCAAGCTTTAGCTAAAGCAGAGTATTATCGCAGCCTAAAGGCTGCGGCTACAGGAAGCATTTATGATGCACCTCCTTCTTGGAGGGCAGGGTTGGGGTATTATATAAAAAGCAAAAGGGAGTCACGAACAATGATGACTCCCTTTTCATTAACCCGTACCATAATTCCAATGTGGAGTAAGCGATGGTTTTTTTAGGGCACGAGTACAGCACTCATTAAACGGAATTTATTACATAGTTTTTAAAAATTCCAGCAGTTCGGAATAATTTTTACTTGGGTCTACTTTCGGATAAATCTTTCTTATAATCCCCTGCTTGTCTATAACAAATGTAACACGGGATGCCATGCCTATAATATTCAAAACTCCGTATTCTTTAGTAACAACTTTATCAGGGTCTGCAAGAAGTGTGAAATTCAGGTTTTCTTTTTCTTTAAACGACTTGTGTGAATCAACATTATCAACGCTCACACCCAGAATTTTTGTATTATATTCATTAAACTTCTCAAGATTATCCCTGAAGTTGCATGCTTCTTTTGTACAGCCCGGGGTTTCATCTTTTGGATAGAAATACAGAATTATATTAGACTTACCTTCGAAATCAGACAGTTTAACCGAGCTTCCATCATCAGAGGTTAAGGTAAAATCGGGTGCTTTATCGCCTTCCTTCAGTGTAATATCCTGCGCCTTGCATGAAAATAATGAAAAAAATGAAATCATAATTACAGGAACAACTTTTACAAAATGCATTATTTGACTACTCATAAGTATTAATAAGTAATATATTTGTTCAAAACACGAAGGAACATCCTTTTCATTAATCAAGTAAACCAAAAGGTTATGAAAAAAAATCCCATTACAATAATATTTTTTTTCACACTCTTATTTTCCATTAACTTACGCTCGCAGGATTTCAATTTATTTAACCCGAGTAATGAAATTTACCTCTTCTCTGCTTATGATGAGGGGGCAAATGCGTTCCGTTATAATCCCGCTGTGCTGGGACTCGGTCACAGGCTGAATGCGGCTGTAAATATTTTCCTGAAGAATCATGGAGACGGAACCGGGCTTGATGAGTTTGATTTTTTGGCAAATGCAGGCTCTTTCGGGTTTGCTTACAGAAATGCTCTCGCACAGAAATACAGCAGCCAATCCGTAATGTACCCTGATTATCATATTAATGTTAACAGCTTCAATATCGGCTTTGGCGCGGGGAACAAAACATTTTCTGCGGGAATACAAATGGAATGGTTCCGCCAGGCATTAAATTATGATTTCCCGCTTTATAATTTAGCAAATAACAAGGCCGATACACGGTTTAAGTTCGGGTTAGGAATGCTTTACAGACCTATGAAGTTCTTATCTACCGCTTTCACATATAAAAGCGGAGAATCTATTTATCCGAACGATAACCCCTGCAGCAGGTACACTCTCGGCGCTGCTGTACGTCCTTTGGTTAAAGATATATTGACTGCTATGCTCGATTTTGGAGTTATCCCATATACAAACAGAGGATTTTTTGAAGACCACATAATAAAATTAGGCGTTGACTTTAAACCTGCAAAAGGCTTTCATGTTTTCGGCAGCTTTACGAGATATAATTCAGGCACAATAAGCGATTATGTTAACCTCGGTATCAGGTACGATTTGCCTAACTTCAGCGCAAGATATACAAACTCGTTTAATAAGTTTACAGATAGAAGCAATTCGTTCACATCTTACAAAACTGCCGGGCAGCAGATATCTCTTTCATTTAATCTCGAAAAAAGAGAATCAATTATTAAACCTCAAAAAAGGGTATTTGAATTGACGCTCTCAGGTTCCCAGCAGGATTATAACACGGAAGACGTTTTCTTCGGCATACTGGGCAAAGGAAAACGAAGCATACACGAAACTATTGCCGATATTGATTATGCCGCGCATGATAATGAAGTTTCGGGAATGCTGCTGAAAATCTATCCGCTCTCGGGAGGAATGATTTTTGAACCCAATGCTGCTGTGGAAGAGCTGACCGGCTCTCTGCAGCGCTTCAGGAAAACAGGAAAGAAAATTACCGTTTATTTACCCGAAGGCGCAGGCACTTCGGAATATTATCTTGCCACATTCGGAGATAAAATAATCATGCCTGAAGAAGCGGTAATGTCATACGGTTTAACAATTCAGGTTATTAACTTCAGACAATTTCTTGAAAAATACGGCATAGAGCTTCAGAATTTCCACGCCGGAAAATATAAGCTGACGTTCCAAGGTTTGCTCGATTCGTCAACTGCCGAAGGCAAAGAAGTTATTAACAGAATCCTTGATGTTGTTTACGATAAAATGCTTTCAAGAATCACCAAAAGCAGAAACCTTGTGCTTGATGATTACATGAAGATGAAGCTTTCACAGCCGCTTGTAGGCAGGGAGGCTAAACGTTTGGGACTAATTGACGAAAACGGCTGGGAACCGGATGCAGAAAAAATTGCTGAAAACCAATCAGGTACCGGAAAAACAATTTCTTCAATCAACCGCAGTGTATGGGATGACGAGTGGAGCGAACCCGGCGAAATTGCAATTGTGGGAGTTTACTCTTCCATCACAAGCGGTGAAAGCCAGGCTCCTGACCCGGTCCGGATTCCATTCTTAAGCGGCGGACGCTCAACCGGTTCTGAAACAGTTGTAAGACAGCTCGAAGACGCTTTTTCGAATCCAAGCGTAAAAGTTGTTATACTCAGAGTTGATTCCGGCGGAGGTTCTGCTCTTGCCTCCGCAGAAATTAATGCTGCAATTATAAGGCTAAAGAAAAAATATAATAAGCCTCTGCTTGTATCAATGGGCGGAGCTGCTGCATCAGGCGGTTATTATGTTTCTGTCAGCGCTGATAAAATATTCTGCGATGAGCTTACCATTACCGGAAGTATCGGTGTATGGGGTTCGATTCCCAATTTAGACAGCCTGCTTGAACAGCAAAAAATAAAAGTCGAAACCTACAAACGCGGAGAAAATTCAGATATAAATACTTATACGAGAAAACTCAACGAACAGGAAATTGAAATCATTCAGGGTATTATTGATTTTTATTATGACAGGTTTATAGATGCAATTACTGAAGGCAGACAGCTTACCAGGGATGAAGCCGAGCAGGTTGCCCAGGGCAGGGTATGGCTGGGAACCGATGCATTCAACAAGCGCCTTGTTGATGAAATCGGCGGTCTGTATGAAACTGTTAAGTATGCAAAAGAGATTGGTAAGCTCGGAAACAGGTATAAGCTGGTTTACTACGCCGTGCCGGGCGGAAATAAAATAGATGAAATTGTTACTGCATCTGTTACCGGCTATTTACAGAAAAACCTTTTAAAACTTCTTGGATTTGATGAAAACAGCAATTTACCTGATATTAAATATTAAAACCGTATTATTTATATTTAACTGGCTGTAATTTAAAAATACTTTTTGATATTTTATAGTTTATCGTTTAACAAATATTATGAAAAAAATTTTACTGTCTGCTGCCCTTTTTATTTTTTCTTCAGGTTTCCTCTTTGCACAGCCCTTTCAGAATATACAGATAGATAATACCGGCAGTCCCGAGGAGCCTTCAATTTGTATAAATCCTAAGAATACAAATTACGTTGTAGCCGGCGCAAACATTAACTCTTATTATTATTCATCTAATGCCGGATTAAACTGGACTGAAGGCGGGTTAACAGGCAGATACCAGGTTTGGGGTGACCCCTGCATGTCTGTTGATACGCTCGGAAATTTTTACTTTTTCCATCTTGTGAACGGAGATTATTTTATTGACAGAATGGGATGCCATAAATCGTATGATAACGGAGATACATTATAATACTAATACAAGAGAAACATATTGGCAGAATAATCCTCCAAGAGCCGAACAGGATAAGGAATGGGCTGGTGTGGACTGGACTCACGGTCCCAGAGGAAACTGGATTTATGTAACATGGACTCAATTTGACCACTATGCAAGCAATTTACCAACAGACAGCTCCAGGATTTTATTTACCCGTTCAACAACCGAAGGTATTAGCTGGCTTGACCCCGGAACTATTATCAGCGGGCAATCAGGTACATGCCTGGATGAGGATAACACTATGGAAGGAGCTGTACCATGCGTTGGTCCCAACGGAGATGTATATGTAGGCTGGGCGGGTCCTAAAATTCTTAATTCGCAGTATGGAATTTACTTTAATAAATCAACTGACGGAGGAGATACTTGGCTGCCTCAACCAATGTATATTGCAGACCAGCCCGGGGGATGGGATTACGGAATTAACGGAATATACCGCGCAAACGGTTTGCCAATTACCTGCTGTGATGTAAGTAATGGCCCTTACAGGGGAAATATATATATTAACTGGACGGATGAAGCCGGCGTTAATGACCATGATGTTGAACTCATTAAATCAACCAACGGAGGCTTAAACTGGAGTACAGTGAAAAGAGTAAATGATGACCCTCCCGGAAAAGAACAATTCTTCACATGGATGACCGTTGACCAGACAACAGGATATATTTATATTATTTTCTATGACAGAAGAAACTATACAAATAACCTCTCAACGGATGTGTATCTTGCGCGTTCAACAGACGGAGGAGATACCTTTGAAAACATGCTTGTCAGCGAATCGCCGTTTGTTCCAAATCAAGGCACTTTCTTCGGTGACTACACCAACATTACCGCTGCAAACGGAATTGTAAGACCTATTTGGGCAAGACTGAACAATAATAATCTAAGCATATGGACTGCAATAATTGACTTCCCTGTTAAAGTGGAGAATAATAACAATATCGCAAACAGTTATTTGCTCGAACAGAACTATCCAAATCCATTCAATCCGTCAACAACAATAAGGTTCAGTGTTCCGGGAAAGAACAGTTCTTCCGAACATGTTGTTTTAAAAATATATGATATCCTCGGCAAGGAAGCCGCTGTACTTGTTAACAGCAATTTAAGCGGCGGGACTTATGAAATAAACTGGAATGCCGAAAATTTCTCAAGCGGGGTTTATTTTTACAAGCTCACTGCAGGAAATTTCACGGAAACTAAAAAAATGATTTTATCTAAATAAATGGTTCTATAAATAATATAATTGTCTATCTATAACAAATCAATCTTATGAAAACATTTTTATTAATTATTACTTTAATTTTCACAATATCAGGAATTCTTTATTCCCAGCCATATACAAATATTATGGTAAGCAACACGAATTCACCAGAAGAAGTATCAATATGTATTAATCCTAAAAACACTAACCAGATTGTGGCGGGCGCTAATATCAATAATTACTATTATTCTTCAAATTCAGGTTTTAACTGGACAAGCGGTATACTTAATTCTTCATACACGGTTTGGGGAGATGATTGTATAATCAGTGATACATTAGGAAATTTTTATTATTGGCATCTGACTGACTGGGGAACAAATCTTGACAAAATAGTTTGTCAGAAATCAACCAATGCAGGCATGACGTGGTCGAATGGTACATATACAATAAGCAATCAGCCTAAAATGCAGGATAAAGAATGGGCATGTGTTGACTGGACTCACGGACCCCGCGGAAACTGGATATACGTTACCTGGACACAGTTTGATGATTATGGAGTAACAAATCCATTAGACAGTTCAAATATACTTTTTTCGCGTTCGACCGATGCAGGTTTAACATGGAGCCCATGGCTCAGAATAAACAAAATGGGAGGAGATTGCTACGATGGAGATAACACAGTTGAAGGCGCAGTGCCTGCGGTTGGACCGAACGGGGAAGTTTATGTTGCCTGGGCAGGTCCATTGGTCAGAAATACACAGCTTGGAATTTTCTTCGATAAGTCAACTGACGGTGGTACTACATGGCTTGCTAATGACATCTATGTCTGTAATCAAAGAGGCGGCTGGGATGTTGGACCGGGGAATTCTACAGGGTACGGTATAAAAGGCATCAACAGGGCTAACGGATTGCCGATTACAGTATGTGATATAAGCAACGGTCCCTACAGAGGAAATATTTATGTCAACTACGTGGATTCGGCAGCGCCTGCCGACAGAGATGTTATGCTTGTCAAATCAACAAATGGCGGTTTAAACTGGAGTACACCGGTAAGAGTTAATGATGATGCCCCCGGCAAAGAACAATTCTTTACATGGATGACCGTTGACCAGACAACAGGTTATCTGTATTTTGTTTTTTATGACAGGAGAAATTATACATATCCCGATTTGAGTACAGATGTTTATATGGCACGCTCGACTGATGGAGGAAATACATTTACTAATTTTGTTGTAAGTTCGTCACCTTTTATACCAAACTACCAGGTATTTTTCGGTGATTACATAGGTATTACCGCCGCAAACGGAGATTGTAAGACCTATTCTGGATGAGACTAAGCAGCGGTAATCTTAGTGCATGGACGGCAATAGTAGATTTCCCTGTTGCAGTCGAAAATGAGAACAACAAAATTCCTGAGACATATAGTCTAAGTCAAAATTTCCCGAACCCGTTTAATCCGTCTACAACGATTAAGTTTACTGTTCCAAAATCGGCAAATCCTTCAGACCGGGTGACATTAAAAGTATATGACATGCTTGGTAAGGATATTGCAACATTGGTTAATGAAGACCTCAGTGCAGGAACATATCAGTTTGAATGGAATGCTGCAAACCTTGCAAGCGGTGTTTATTTTTACAGGCTCACAAGCGGCGCTTTTACGGAAACAAAGAAGATGATACTTTCTAAATAAAATATATAGCGGGTTCAATCAAGATTTATTATATTAACAGGGGGTTTTAAATACCCCCTGTTTTGTTTTGTACTTTTTATTTGAAAATCAATTAATAATAAATGAAAATTTATTTTACAATCTTAGCCCTTCTTATTTGCTCAGTATCCTATTCTCAATACAAAAATATAACGGTCAACGATAAAAGCAACCGCCCCAACGAAACCAGCATTGCCATCAACCCGCTAAACCCTCTTAATCTTGTTGCGGGAGCAAACATCAGCAATTATTATTATTCAACTGACGGAGGTAATACATGGGTATGCGGAACATTAAAATCAAAAGAATACGGTGTTTGGGGTGACCCGTGTTTGATTTTCGATTCAAAAGGAAATTCATATTTCTTCCACCTTGCAGTACCTTCATTTGATAAATTTATTGATAGAATCGTTTGCCAGAAATCAACCGATGGAGGAAATTCATGGTATGAGCCGGGAACCTATACCGGACACAATCCTCCAAAACAGCAGGATAAAGAATGGGCAATCGCTGACCCTTTCAGGAAAGATTATATATATGTTTCATGGACCCAGTTCGATAAATATGAAAGCACTAAACCGGGTGACAGTTCAAATATTATGTTTTCATACTCAAGTGATGCCGGAAATTCATGGAGCCCTGCAATAAGAATAAACCAAAACGCGGGCGATTGCCACGATTCAAGCAACACTGTAGAAGGGGCCGTACCATGCGTTGGACCTAACGGAGAAATATATGCCGGCTGGTCAGGACCTCTGGGGATTATATTTAATAAATCAACTGATGGAGGAAAAACATGGCTTAGTGAAGATAAACTTGTCTGCGAATCCCCCGGCGGATGGTGTTACGATATCGAGGGATTGTGGAGATGCAACGGGCTGCCTTGTACAGCATGTGATATAAGCAACTCACCTTACAAAGGAAATATCTATATTAATTTCTCTGACCGCCGTTATGGTGAAAATGATGTTGATATATTTCTTGCTAAATCGACTGACGGAGGCAATACATGGGTAGAACCGGTAAGGGTTAACACAGATGCGCAGGGTAATAAAAAACAGCAGTTCATGAGCTGGATGTCGGTTGACCCCTTAACCGGAAATGTATATATTATTTTCTATGACAGAAGGAATTATAATGATACGAAAACAGATGTTTATCTGGCACGTTCAACCGACGGGGGAAGCACATTCAGGAATATTAATATTTCCGAAAAACCGTTTATTCCGACTGACGATATTTTCTTTGGTGATTATACAGGGATAGACGCAAGAAACGATTTTGCCGCTTGTATATGGACAAGAATGGATAAAGGAATACTTTCCGTGCAATACGCGGGAATTAATTTTAAAGAATGAAGAAATTCTGATTAATAAATTAAAATTTGTCATGCTGAACTTATTTCAGCATCTGTATATTAGACCCTGAAACAAGTTCAGGGTGACAAAAGTATTACTTTCAATTCAATCTTCTTTGTATGTTTTTTTAAAGGTTTTTTGAGTAAAATTGAATGGACTTCCTAATAATTTAACTTTTTCATCTGCAATTGGCTGAAGATACAGAATTAAATAAAGAATACCTTGTAACAGCGCGCAAGTGGAGACCGAGAGTATTTTCCGATGTCTCCTCTCAGGATTTTATTACAAAGACCCTTCAGAATGCTATAAAGAACAACCGGATTTCGCACGCTTATTTATTTTCGGGTCCACGAGGCGTTGGTAAAACAACTGTTGCAAGAATATTGGCTAAATCATTAAATTGCCTGCACCCGGATAAAAACGGTGACCCCGATAATACATGCGATAGCTGCAAAGAAATAGATAATGATAACCGTAACCACCCCGATGTTTTTGAAATAGACGGCGCCTCAAACCGTAACATAGAAGATGTGAGAGAGCTGAAAGAAAAAGTTAAGTACGGTCCCATCCGTTCACGCTATAAAATATTCATAATAGATGAAGTACATATGCTTACCGGCGCATCGTTTAATGCTCTGCTGAAAACTCTTGAGGAACCGCCGCATTATGTTGTATTCATCTTTGCTACCACAGCTCCTGAAAGAGTTCCGCTTACGATTCTTGGCCGATGCCAGAAATTCGATTTTAAGCGCCTTACAATCGATGAAATAAAATCACGCCTTAAATTTATTGCGGGTGAAGAAAAAATTAAGATTGATGACGAATCATTATTCTTTATCTCCAAGAAAGGTGACGGCTCTATGCGTGATGCGCAGGGGCTGCTCGATATGTCCGCTTCCTACTGCAATAATAATATTACTTTCGATAAGCTGAAAGAATTCTTCAATCTCGCCGAAAGCGATGTGTATTTCAATATAACCGAATATATAAAAGCAAAAGACGGACACGGACTGCTCACATACTTCGATGAACTGATGAACCGCGGGCTATGATTTACAGACATTTCTTGACGGGTTGACCGGGCATTACCGCAACCTGCTTATTGTTTCTTCAACTAACTCGGTTGAGCTGATTGTTGAAGCGGAATCAGTCAAAGCAAAAATACCAGAACAGCATCGGAAGATATTCCCAGATTGAAATTATAAATTCACTTAAACTGATTCTTCAGACCGAATATACATTCAAATATTCTTCAAACCAGAGGACACTGATAGAAGCTCTTCTTATCGAGCTGATTAAATTCACCGATACAAAAGAAATATCGGAAATTATTAAAGAGCTTCAGGAATTGAAAGACGGCTCAAAAAAAAATGATTTTAACGAATTAACCGAAAGCAAAAACCAACAAGCATCGGGTTCTGAGCATACCGGGATTAACGAATCAAAGACAACCGAATCAAAGTCAGCTGAATTAAGAGTAAAAGAATCATTACCACCGGCAGCAGAGAAAACAAAAGGGAACAGAAAAGACAATGCACCCTCAAGTCCGGTCAGCTTAACAGCTGCATCGGGTGACCTGCAAACACACTGGATTACAATTGTTGACAGCATCAAAACCGAAAGGCACTGGGTATACACTCTTCTTAAAGAAACACGGTGCGAAGCCGATGAGAAAGGAAATTACATTATTAAAGTTATCGAACAGAGATACGATTCACTCAGCGATTATAAAGAATATTTGTCTGACAAGGTTTCAAGTTATTTCGGAGAACAGGTAAAGTTAAGCATTGCAAAATATTCGGAAAATAAATTCTCAGAGCCGTCAGTGAGTACAGGCCAGCCGGTCAGTCCCGCTAAAGAACAGGATTCTGAAAATTTGGAAAAAATTGAGTCATTCCTTAAAGACGAACTAAACGCAAAAGAAATCAGCCGCTGATGAAACAAAAGTTTTCAGTACTTCCGTTAAAGCAAAATTTCCTGGCAATCGAAAAAGAATTTTCATCATTTAAAAATTCTAAAATAGTAATTCTCCCCTGCCCATACGAGAAAACCACATCATACGGCAAAGGTACGTCTAAAGGCCCGGCGGCTATACTAAAGGCGTCTCATTATGTTGAGTTCTTTGATGAAGAAACGGAAAAAGAGGTTTGTTTTTCTCAGGGTATCGCAGTATTAAAACCGCTTGATTTCGGAAAGTTAACCGGCAAAAAAGCACTTGATTTAATTTACAAAAACGTATTCTGCATTAATTGATGCAGGGAAATTTGTTATTACCCTCGGCGGCGAGCATTCAATATCCACGGCTCCCATAAAAGCGCATTTTGATGCTTACGGAGGACTTGAAGGAGGATTTTCAATCCTTCATTTTGACGCTCACAGTGATCTGCGTGATGAATATGAAGGAAGTAAATACTCACATGCAAGCTTTGCAGCACGGGTTGCTGAATTTACTGCAAATATTACACAGGTCGGAATCCGCGCTCAATGCAAAGAAGAATTTGAATTCATAAAAGAAAAAGGAATCAACACCTTTTATGCATACCAAATGCGGAATTCGGGATTCGATAACTTATTGAGGAGTAAAATTATAGATACTCTTAATAAGAATGTTTACATTACATTTGATGTGGATTATTTTGACCCATCCATTATGCCCTCAACCGGAACTCCTGAACCAAACGGCTTTTACTGGGATGAGACTATGAAACTACTTAAGGACGTTTGTGAAAAAAGAAATGTGCTGGGTTTCGATGTGGTTGAGCTTGCCCCAAGAAAAGATTTTGCGTTCCCGGATTTCCTAACGGCGAAACTGATTTATAAGATTTTAAATTATAAGTTCTAAAATAGTTTTATAAATCAAACCGCTACTGTGATAAGTCCTTCAGCCTTGCCAGTCTTTCTTTTTCGTTTTCCTGCAGCCATATATCTTTAGAAAGCAGCTCATAAGCCTGTTTAAAATACGGTTTTGAATCTTCCTTTTTGTTTTTTTCTAATAGGCACTCTCCTATTTCTTCAAAAATATAACCATCCTGTTCAAGTTGTTTTTCTTTTAGTTCATCAAGCAAATTCAATTGCATTTCAAGAGCTTTATTAACCTGCCCGATAGCGCGAAGTGTTCTGGCAACCGACCATTTTGCTATTATCAAAGGCATCTTGCTGTTTCTCTCTGTATGCCATTCTACATTTCTCTCAAATAAATCAAGTGCTTTTGTATAGTCTTTCATATCAAAATATATCCAGCCAGTGTTATTATAAAGAGAACCAAGCCATCCTTTTGCGCGTTTATCGGGAGAATCCTCTGCAATTTTGATAGCAATATTGTTCCAGTTCAGTGCTTCATCTCCTTTTTCAACTATGCCCATCATGTGCGCGGCATCGATAGAATAGAAATCAAGATTATTCGCCAAGGCTGCATCGTATGCTTCAAGAAAAAGCGGTTTAGCCTCATCCTTTTTTTTGGATGAATTAAATACTCTTCCGCGTTCCAATAAATACCTTACGTTTGCAGTATCATATTTTTCGGGTTCAAGTTCTTTTGCCCTGTCTAAAATCCTGTGCGCTTCATCAAACTTCATTTGCAGTCCTTCGGTTCTGGCAATCTGTGTTAAAAGCTGAATCAGGTAAGAAGTATCGCCTGAACTTTCAGCTTCAGGAAGTATTTCACGGAATTTTTTGCCGGTTTCCTCCGGGTTATCATAATTCCAGAGCGTATCAAAGTTGGGTAAGTTGTTTTGTGACATTAAACTGCTGCTTAAATTAAAAAATAATAAAATTGCTAAAATCCTAAATATGGCATTCATGGATATATCTTAAACACGGAACAGAATATTTGCAAGTATCTGATTTAATTAATAAAAAAGCAACCCTTTCAGAAAATCTTCCGAAGAATAAACTTCAGAAGTCTTGAAAAAAGTTAGTGAATTCAATGTTCATTTTTCGGTGGAAGGTGCTTTTAAGGGTTAGTAAATTTGATTAAATTAAAAAACGACTATGGAAAATATATTAGAAAAGCTGCCTTCTGAAGCGGAAATGAAAAAAGCGGTTTATGCTAAAGATTCGTCATATGACGGAATCTTCTTTACAGCTGTTAAAACTACAAATATATTCTGCCGTCCTTCATGTACAGCAAGAAAACCGCTTGAGAGAAATATTGAGTTTTTTCCAACTGCACGCGAGGCTTTGTTTGCGGGATACCGTCCGTGCAAAAGATGCAAGCCAATGGAAGTGAACGGCTCGCAGCCGGAATGGGTAAAGAATTTAATGGATATGGCAGATAATGCCGGGCAAAGAAGAATTCATGACTATGACATCCGTAGAGCAGGAATAGAACCGGCAAGAGCCAGAAGATATTTTCTCAAAAATTACGGAATAACCTTCCATGCTTACTGCAGAAGCAGAAGGCTTGGAGAGGCTTTATCAAAAATCCGCGAAGGCGAAAAACTTGATGAACTTGTATTCACGAACGGGTATGAATCGCACAGCGGGTTCAGGGATGCGTTTACAAAACTATTCGGTACGCCGCCGGGTAAGTCACGAACTAGTGAGTGTGTGGTAACCTCACTCGAGTCAAGTCCGTTAGGACCAATACTGCTTGCAGCTGATTCAAAAGGGCTTTGCCTTACCGAATTCAGTGATAGGAGAATGCTAGAATACCAGATTAAAACATTAAAAAAATATTTCGGAAATGCTATTGTTCCGGGAAATAATAAACACTTAGAGCAGGCAAAAGAAGAGCTTAAATATTATTTTGAAGGAAAGCTTCATAATTTCAAAGTGCCAATCACATATCCCGGCACTGATTTCCAGAAAAAGGTATGGGGTGAGCTTATAAAAATTCCGTACGGGAAAACTATTTCGTATGAAGAACTTGCAAACAGAGTTGGTATTCCTGGTGCCTCACGCGCAGTCGGAACTGCAAATGGAATGAACAGAATCGGTATAATTATCCCCTGCCACAGAGTTGTAAACAAAAACGGCAAGCTTGGAGGATACGGCGGCGGCTTATGGCGCAAACAATGGCTGCTGGATATGGAGAGAAAAAACGGGTAAATAGAACATACCCCGTGAAAACGGGAATCTTATTAATAGTTACAGAGATTCATGGAGATGGAATCTCTGTTTTATTTATGACTATGAAAAATTATATGGAATAATTATATTGAATTTCATAATTTTTTAGACATTCAGCATTACCGGAGAGGTGGATGAGTGGCTGAAATCAACGGTTTGCTAAACCGTCATAGGGGCTTATACCTCTATCGAGAGTTCGAATCTCTCCCTCTCCGCAATAAAGCTTTAAACTGTAAGGGCGTTCGAAAGAACGCCTTTTTTCTTCTGGTATAAACATAGTATAAACATGGAATTTCTGCTTAAATTTCTTATATATATTGCATTTACGTTTTTTATTGTATTCCTGATAGCTTTATTTTTTCTTGCTATATGGGCAGTTGCAATTACAGCAATGGCAGTAATTATTTTTACCGGATTCGGAATTTATTTTTTGATTAAAAAAATATCAAAGTAGATAGGTATTCTAAGAAGTAAAAAACGGAATTGATACCGGTTGATGGAAAGAGAAAAGGGGCTGTAAAAGCCCCTTTCTTATCTAATCAATCACAACAACCTGGTTGCGGCGGGGAGCGTAAAAAACGCTGACTCTTCTTCCGCTAACCTGTTTTTTACCGGCCATTATTAAATTCGGGTTCTGACTCAAAAATTTCCCTAACGCGTCCAAATTTTTTGCCTGGGCGGTTTTAATGGGTTTCTCTTTTTTCATTTGAGTATCTGTCAAATAATCCATAATACGAACAGTTTAGTTTAAAGAATATTAATTTGAATGAATATTTCTTTCAGCAATTTTGCTGAAGATTTAATATCTATTGTAAAATTACTCATCAATAGTCCAAAACCTTGCAGAATCGAACTCATGCAATGCAGGATTATACCGGTAATTATTTCTCAGTAATTTCCTGTAATTTTCATCATTTTCACTATTCATAGAATCCGGGCCTATATTCCAGCAAAAATCAGCTTCAGCCTTATCGAACGAGATTTTCCCCTTTTTAGGAAGATTTTGAGTCATTATTAAAAATTTAACCTTTAGTTCATTTTCTATACAGTACTAAAGGCAATCTGTATGCCAGAATGGCTGAAAGCTGACAAAAAAATTTCAACTATTCTAAATTAATAGATTACAGTTATTTTAAATAAAAAATGGGCGTGGCGGGAATTTATCAATCTTCAAAATTGAAATGCTGTGTGTAGTAAAAAGGGACAATGCAAGGTCAAAAATTGGACAAAGACATCCTATTTAAAAATATGTCCAGTTTCAGTTGTTTTTTTGTCATTTATTGAAAAAGTAAGATAAAATGCCGCTCCCTTATCGGTTTTTACTTCCAATTCTGCATTTATTTGACCGGCAAGTGTTTGAACCAGTTTTAATCCAAACGATGATAATTCTTTGAAATTAAAACCCTCGGGTAAACCCTTTCCGTTATCGCTGACTTCAATATGGTTCAGCTTTTCATCGGAATAAACCCTTACTTTGATTTCTCCATTTTTTCCGTTCTTGAAACCATGTTTTACGGCATTTGTAAGAAGCTCATTGATAATCAGTCCGCATGGAATAGCCGTGTCGACAGAAAGGAGCATATTACCGGCTTCTATTCTGACAACTATAGAATTAGCATTAACCCCGAGCGATTGTGAAAGATACGATACAAGAGTTCTTGCATATTCACCAAAGTTAATATTGGCAAGGTCTTTTGATTGGTAAAGCTTCTGGTGAACAAGAGACATAGACTGAACGCGGTCATAGCTCTCTCTGAATAATTCAAGAGCAAACTTGTCTTTAACATAGGTCGATTGCAGTTTCAGCAGGCTTGTTATAATCTGGAGATTATTCTTTACCCTGTGATGAATTTCTTTAATAAGAATATCTTTTTCATAAAGCGAAGCTTTTAATTTTTCTTCAGCTCTCTTAAGTTCCGTAATATCTCTTTGAGTTCCCCAGACCCTTATTAATTTTCCGTTTTCCACAATACCAACCCCATTGTTGAGGAAATAGACTAAGTTTTTGTTTTTATCAATTTCATGCGATTCATAATCTACAATTTTATAGCCGTCCATGATAAATTTTCTCATATACTCTTCATTGTGCGGGTCACTTCTTATCAGCAGCTCATCGGGTCTTTTTCTAATAAGCTCTCCCGGTTTTTCAAATCCGTACATGCGCGCCATAATTTCATTGCACTCTGATAAATACGCATTCTCATAAAATAAATCAATCTGCTTCTCCACCGGCAAATTAACCGGCACAGGTGAATCCATCTCAATTCTGTAAATTCCTTCCGAGCTCTGATTAATAAATGCCCTGTATTGTTCTTTGCTTCTAATCACTTCAACTTCAGCATTCTTCCGGGCAGTTATATCTATAGCAGTTCCTATAACAGCGGGTTTACCCTTGTAATTCAGAAGCGCAGCGGAATAATCAACCCATTTTTCTTCGCCGTCTTTGGTTTTGATTTTAAGTTCATATCTTCCTGGAACCTTCTCGCCTCTTTGCCGCGCATACCCGCGCTCCATAGCCAGGCGCTGAAATTCAGGATGGGTGTTCTGCCAGAAATTCATACTTGTAAGCTCGTCCGGTTTATAGCCGGTTAACGTTTCCGAAAACGGGTTTGCATACACATATTTATCACCCTGATAAATTATAATTTCTGCGGGCATGGATTCAGCTACCGCCCTGAACAATGCTTCACTTTCTTTCACCGCTTCCTCAGCAAGTTTTCTGTCAGTTATATCAACTGCGGCGCCAAGCGTTGCGGGATTCCCTTTGTATTCAAAAAGGGTGGCGTTTATTTCTATACATTTAACATCGCCTTTCTTGGTTATTATCTTAATCTGGTAAGTGCCCGGAGCTTCTTTTCCACTCTGTCTGTTCCTGGCAAGATTTTTAGTCTTCTCAACATCATCAGGATGAACTATATCCCAGAATTCCTTTTCTATTAATTCATCAACACTATAACCGGTCAGTTCTTCCGCAAATTTATTCCCAAAGACAAATTTAGAGCCTTGTATCATGTACAGCGCAACCGGAGTTATTTCTGCAACAGTTCGGAACTTTGCTTCGCTTAACTTAAGCGATTCTTCAGTCTGCTTGAAACCGGTTATATCTATATAAATCTGGTTAATTGCAAGAATTTCACCGGTGCTGTCAAAGTCCGCGTAATGGTATGTATCAAGCCATTTTAGCTTACCGAACCTGTTTATAATTCGGTAAATGATTCTGTTCACTCCCTGAAATCCGCTTTTCCCCCATTGGCTGTACACATTAAATACGCGTTCTCTGTCTTCTTCATGAATTAACTCCGATACTTCTTTATCGCTTAAGCTGTTTATTTCTTCGAGTGTAAAACCGGATTGCCTGACAAATTCATCATTTACAAACTCATAGCCCTTTTTGTCTAAAAGCAGCCTTGTCAATGCTATGGGTGCATTCTGGGTAAGCCTCCTGTATTTTTCTTCACTGACTCTTAGGGCTTTTTCTATTTCCTTACTTTCAGTGATATTTCTTACGATAGCCAATGCTTCATTTTCGCCGCTCACAGCAAGCCTTGTTTCAAAAATTTGAAGTCCGTTTTTCCCTTCGAGTTCGTATTCGAATACCTGAAGCTCATTTGTTTCAAAAGCCTTATTAATGTAATGCCTGGTCTTAAGTGCAAGTTCTTCGGGAAGCACTTCTTCAATCCTTTTATTCAGAAACTTTGACGGCGGCAGTATCAGGTCTGATTCTTCTTTGGATTTGTAATCTATAAATTTTCCATCCCTGTCAAACTGGAATAAGAGGTCCGGGATGGTATTAATAATTATTGCATTTCTATGTTCGGTTTTCAGTAACTGTTCCTCAATTTCTTTTTGCCTGCTGATATCCTGGGCAAACACAATAACGCCAATAATTTCACCTTTCTCATTTCGGTACGGCATTTTATCAGTTTTAACCCATATTTTTTTCCCTTCGCCGGTTTCATGTTTTTCTATTATTCCAAGCTTAGGTTTACCGGATTTTATTACTTCAAGGTCATCTTCGAGATAGATTTCGGCTTCATCGGGATAGAATTTCTCTGTAGAACTCCCTTCCATTTCTTCAACAGTGCTCCCCTTGGTAATGGCTGCCTGTTTATTAACACGAAGCATTTTGTTCTTATCATCTTTATACCAAATCATAGCAGGAACCGAGTCTAATATCAGCCTGTATTCTTCCTGCTGTTTTCTTATTGTAGCCTCGTTCTTTTTTTGTTCGGTAACATCTGTTACAATTCCTTCCAGAGCAGCGGGTTTACCGTTTGAATCCGAAACGAGAACGTTCCTTTGATTAAGCCATCTGACTTCACCGGATTTGTCAAATATCTGGTATTCATAAACCGGGGGCACATCGCCTTCAAGGAGTCTTTCCCAATTTACATTAAAGTATTTACGCCAGTTAGGATGCAGAATATTTTTAATCAGCATAGGCTCGGCATAAAACTCTTCCGGTTCATACCCGGTAATATCGACTGATGCCCTGCTTACATATTCATACTTCCCGTCCGGAAGTGACATCCTGTAAATCATGTCTCTCGCGTTTTCAGTAAGACGAAAATACCTGGCTTCGCTTTCCTGGATTCTCTTCTCGGATTCGCGTTTGAACAGAGCCATTTTTAAAGCGGCTTTCAATTCCCGTTCGGAAAACGGTTTCAGCACGAAACCATAAGGATGAGTATCTTTTGTACGCTCGATTGTTTTATCATCTTCGTGTGCGGAAAGATAAACAACAGGGATGTCATATAAATCAAGAATGGCTTTTGAAGCATCAACACCGTCTAGTTCACCGTGCAAAACAATATCCATAAGGATTAGGTCAGGATTTTTCTCCCCCGCGGTTTGGACGGCGCGTTCACCCGAATCAACTACTCCGCAAATATCGTACCCGATATTTTTTAGAGTATTTTTGATATCGGCAGCTATGATGCCTTCGTCTTCTACAATAAGTACACTGGGTTTTGCCATATTTTTTTCTCCCCTCCTCAACCCCTTATTATTGAGGACTAATATGGAAAGCAGGTAAAATTACTTTTCAGAAGGAAACAGTTAATCAGCCTTAAGAGGCTATTTGAAATAATATGCGGTAATTTATATTTTAAAAAAATCCAATAATACCATAAGTTTAGAACCGCAAAAGCCTTAAAAACCCGTAGTCGAACCCTTTATGGTTCGTAAAGTTAAACGAGCACATAAAGGGCTGGATTACAAAAAAAACATTGATTTTCAACGGGGTTTGGAGCCCCAATGTGCATTGAGGGATAAACTGGCGAAGGGACTTGTTGAGTTTTACGAAATCCGCCTTGGCAGGAAACCCCCGAACTGAGCATTATCCCGAGTACTCGGGACGCGCTCTACCAGCTAAAAGAAAATCCCTGTTGTTTTCAAACAGGGATTTTGAGCTGGCGAAGGGACTTGTTGAGTTTTACGAAATCCGCCTTGGCAGGAAACCCCCGAACTGAGCATTATCCCGAGTGCTCGGGACGCGCTCTACCAACTAAAAGAAAATCCCTGTTGTTTTCAAACAGGGATTTTGAGCTGGCGAAGGGACTTGAACCCCCGACCTGCGCATTACAAGTGCGCTGCTCTACCAGCTGAGCTACGCCAGCGTGAATGCGAATTTATGTATGAGAATTATAATTTACAATGGATAAGCTCAGGAAACAGGAACTTTCTCAAGATAATTTCTGAGGCTTGAAAGCGCCTTTCCCCTGTGGGAGATTTTGTTCTTTGTCACAAGGTCAAGCTCGCCAAACGATTTTGTATATCCTTCAGGAACAAATAGCGGGTCATAGCCAAATCCAAGCTCACCTTTAGGCTCATCAATGATATATCCGCTGCATTTTCCTTCAAAAAATAGATTGCTGTAAAGCGAATTATAAAGAACAATAACACATTTGAATCTTGCTTTACGGTCATCCATCGGAATGTCTTTGAGCAATCCCAGAAGCTTTTCGTTATTTTCCCGGTCTGTTGCATTATCACCTGCAAAACGGGCGGAATGAACACCCGGCTCTCCGCTGAGGTAATTCACTTCAAGGCCTGAATCATCTGCAATCGTTGTTAACTTAGTATATTCGAACACCGCTTTAGCTTTTTTCATGGCGTTTTCTTCAAATGTTCTTCCGTCTTCTTCTATAGCGGGCATATCAGGAAAATCACTGATTGTTAAAAATTCAGCATCAATTCCATGAAGAAAATTCAAGATTTCTTTTATTTTCCCCCCGTTTTTTGAAGCAATAACTATTTTTTTCATAATTGCAATGAACCGGTCCTTATTCTGATTATTTTCCGGTGAACTGAATTATAAATATAAAATAAACTAAACTTAATTTAAAGAGAATAATCCGGTAACGTTTTTAAAACGAAAGATTTGGAAAAATAAAGAAAAAATAAATAATAATTTACGAAAGTGATTCTTTATACTGAAGCTGGTAGAGCTTTGAATAAATTCCCCCAAGCTCAAGCAGCTGCTGGTGTGTTCCTGTTTCGCGGATTTCGCCTTTGTGCATTACAATTATTTTATTGCACTTCTGTATTGTTGAAAGCCTGTGCGCAATAATTATAGATGTTCTTCCTTCCATAAGCTTATCTATTGCCTGCTGAATAAGAATTTCGGAATGAGTATCAACGCTTGATGTTGCTTCGTCAAGTATCAGTATTCTGGGGTCGAACGCAAGCGCGCGCGCAAATGTTATTAACTGCCTTTGCCCCTGCGAGAGAGTTACTCCCCGTTCTTTTACGTTTTGCTTGTACTTTTCGGGCAGACGCTCAATAAATTTATCTATTCCGATAATCCGTGCCGATTCCTGTATCTTTTCAAAGCTGATTTCTTTGTTGCCAAGATTAATATTATCTTCAACAGAACCGGAAAACAAAAATATATCCTGAATCACCAATCCTATATTGCGGCGCAGATTTTCTTTTGTAATATCTTTAATATTAATACCGTCAAGCAGTATCTCGCCTTTCTGCACGTCGTAGAAACGGCACAGGAGGTTCATTAAAGAAGTTTTCCCAGCGCCTGTAGCGCCTACAAACGCTATTTTCTCGCCGGGATTGATATCGAAAGATATATTTTTCAGAACGTAGTCTTCTTTCACATATGCAAAGCTTACGTTCCTGAATTCAATTCTGCCCTGAACGATATGAAGTTCAGCAGGTCTCTCAGGGTCAGGAATAAATATTTTTTCATCAAGCAGGTTAAAAATTCTCTCTGATGATGCCATTGCAGTCTGCATAATATTATACTTTTCCGAAAGGTCTCTGATTGGGCGGAAAAACATTTCGGCGTACTGCAGAAAAGAAATCAGTATACCAATTGTTAAAGCATGCTGCAGAACCTGTCCTCCGCCGTACCAGATTATAAGTCCCGCTGATATAGCTCCAATCAGTTCAACAACAGGGAAAAAAACGGAATAATAAAATACCGAACGTATGTTTGCTTTAGTATGGGCAGTATTAATATCTTCAAAGTCATCAAGCATTTTCTGCTCTTTATTGAAAATCTTCACCACCAGTATTCCGCTAATATGTTCCTGCAGGAAAGCGTTCATTCTTGCAACCAGCATTCTTACATCCCTGTATGCAACTCTGACTTTCTTCCTGAAGACTACTGTGGCGTAAGCAAGAGGAATAATTACGGAAAGCGCAATCAATGTAAGCTGCCAGTCAAGCGAGAACATGAAGATTAATATACCCGCAATGGTAAACACATCGGCAAAAACCATTACAATGCCTGATGAGAACATTTCGTTCAGCACTTCTATATCATTTGTCAGGCGTGTTACCAGCCTGCCAACGGGGTTTTTATCGAAAAACCTCATGGCAAGCTTCTGCAAATGTTCAAACAGCTCCATGCGAAGGTCAAATATTGTTTTCTGCCCTACCCATTGAGTAAGATATGTCATTGCATACTGAAGCAATCCCTGAACAACAAGCGTACCGAAGAGAATTAATATTATATTGCGTCAGCCCAACAGGGTCTTTATGAGAAATATAATTATCGATAGCAACTTTGGTCAGATATGGACGGATTGTACTTGAAAGAGATACACCAATAGTGAGTATAATAGCAGTGAAAACCCACTTGCGGTAAGGCTTCAGATACTTAAGCAAACGGTTCATTAGGCGCGAATCGTACGCTTTACCTATTACTTCGTCATCTGATATTTCTTTTTTACTTGCCATTAATCGAGCCCTTCAAGCTCCTCTTCCAGTAATTGTTTGAAGTAAATATCAGCATAAATGCCTTCCTGCTGAATCAATGATTCATGCGTTCCGGTTTCGGCAATCTCGCCTTCTTTTATAACTACTATTCTATCCGAGTTCTTTAATGTAGATACCCTGTGGCTAATCAGAATAGTTGTTCTCTGTTTCATTACATCTTTCAATCCCCGCAGGATTTCTTCTTCGGTATATGTATCCACTGCGGAAAACGCATCATCAAGTATCAGAATTTTAGGGTCAGAGGCAATTGCGCGCGCAATGGATGTTCGCTGCTTCTGTCCGCCGGAGAGATTTATTCCTCTTTCACCGAGAATTGTTTCAAATCGTTTGGGAAAGAAATCAATATCTTTATATATCTGCGAAATTTTTGAAGCGTAGACGATTTTATCTTTATCGATAGTTACCGTTGCCGTAAGCGATATTATTTTCTATTGAATCGGAAAACAAAAATGTCTCCTGAGGTACATAACCTATTGAGCTTCTTAAAACATTAAGCGGGATTTTATCTATTTCAATGCCGTCCAGCAAAATTTTGCCTTCGGTTGCTTCAAAAAGACGGGGAATAAGATTTACAATTGTTGATTTGCCCGAACCGGTATGACCGATGATACCGAGTGTTTCACCTGCGTTGATTTTTAAATTAACATTCTTTAATACCCAGGGCATTTCTTTACTGTAGCGGAAGCTCAATGCCGAGAATTCTATTTCACCGGTGATTCCCTTTATGCTGTTATCGGTTTTTTCAGTATCGTTTATTTCAGGTTTTGAATCGAACACCCTGCATAGCCTCATCATAGATGCGTTAGCCCGCTGTGTGAGATTGATTATCCATCCGAATGCAATTATTGGCCATGTGAGAAGCCCCAGATATATTATAAACGCTGTAAGCTCGCCGAGGGTTAATGAACCGTTAATAACTTTATCGCCGCCAACCCACACTACAATGATTACTGAAAACCCAGTAAGCAAAAACATCATCGGAAATGAAAATGCCTGTACTTTGGCTAGAGAAAGATTTTTGTTTTGATAATCGAGTGATTCTTTTTTAAATATGTCAGATTCGCTTTTCTCTCTTGTGTATGCTTTTACTACTTTAATGCCGGAAAGATTTTCCTGCGCTCGCGTGGTAAGATTAGAAAACTGGTCCTGCACACGCTCAAATTTCTGGTTAACGCTTTTGCCTACCCTGTAAACAAAATATGAAATCAACGGAATCGGTATAACAGCAACTAATGTTAACTGCACATTAAGCGATGCCATTAATGAAATAGCAAGAATAAAGTTAACCACCGTTTCGGTTGAATACATAATTCCCGGTCCCAGGAAGTTACGTACGGCAGAAATATCATTTGTTGCAAGCGCCATTATTTCGCCTGTCGGGATGGTAGTGGAAATACTGCAAATCCTGTGTTCTGACGCATTTTACAAAATCATTGCGAAGGTCATTTTCAATTAAGCGGGAAATAACAATTATTGTCTGTCTTGTGAAGTAAAGAAATATTCCGCTAAGCGCTGCAAACCCGACAGTTGTCATAGCATATTTTGCAATAACCCATGGTTCGACGTTCTGCCGCATGGCGTCGATGGCAGTTTTTATTACATACGGAATAACATTGGTAAATACGGCGCTTAAGATAATAACAACGAAACCCAGCATCAGCCGGGCTTTATAAATACGCAGATAAGGCAGTAATCGTTTTAGATATGACATTAGTTGAATTTACGAAAAATCGTTTCATGTTACAACACATAAAAAGCATAAAAATTCCAAAATTTAAGACTTCCGAAGTCTCAGAGACTTCGGAAGTCTATACATCTTACTTCATCAACACCATTTTCCGGGTTTGAGTAAAATCCCCCGATTCCAGTTTGTAATAGTACACCCCGCTGGAAAGGTTGCTGCCGTCAAAATTTGCTTCATAAGTGCCGGGAGAAAGATTTTCGTTTACCAGGGTTTGGATTTCTTTGCCAAGAAGGTCATACACAACCATCTTCGTAAAGACGACCCGCCGGGTCGTCTTTACAGCAGGGATTTCGAACTTTATCTTTGTAACAGGATTAAACGGGTTAGGATAGTTTTGAGATAGAGAAAACTCGTTTGGAATTTCTGAGCTAATTGGTTTTATTCCAATCGGTTCACCGCCGTTTGTGGTTCTGATTATTCTATTATAACCGGCAGCAACTCCTGTATTAGCATCTATAAAGTAAACAGACCAGAGTCCCCAAAAAATATAATTCCTATTGATATTCCAATTTTCACCGGCATTGGTTGTTTTCGCTATGCTGCTTCCATTTGTTCCAGCAGCAAATCCGGTATTCTGATTAATAAAATATACTGAGCGGAAGATAGAAGAAGAATCTGCGAGTTTAAGCACCCAGTTAATTCCTAAATTTGTAGTTTTGAAAACAAGCCCCTCGTAATATTGGCCATTTGGCGGAATTGATTTGATTGTTTCTCCAACTGCATAACCCGTATTAATATCGGTAAAATATATATTATAAATCCAGTCTGCGGAATCAATCTTTATGCCTTCCCAGTTTACACCGCCGTTTGTTGTTCTGCAAATCTGGTAATAGGGCGATGTAAATTTATTGCCTGCGGCAAAAGCAATATTATTAGACGGACAGAATAAACCTTCAAAATTGAAGCCGGAAATGCCTCCAGGTAACTGTTGAATAATCCAGTTTGCACCACCATTTGTAGTTTTGTAAAGCCCCCCGTACTTTGAAGCAATATAACCTGTATCTCTCGACGGGAAATATATTGAATGAAGAGCATCATAAGGAGAGGGCATTCTCATCGTGTCAAGATTAATTCCGCCATTGGTTGTTTTGAAAAGTATTCCGTTATCACCACCAATGAATCCGGTTTGAGCATCCAAAAAATAAAGCGAATTAAATGTAGAATGGATTTGCGGGTCGTAGTGATTATATATTATCCAGTTTTGTCCGCCGTTGGTTGATTTGTAAATCTTGCTGTCCTCTGATACAATAAATCCCGTGGAACTATTTACAAACTGCACATCAAACATTCCTTGATTATACGAAACTTCCAATATAACCTCCCACCCGCTGCCTTGAGAAAGGAGATTTTGAGTAAGAAGAGTAATCAAGAGGAAAAATATGAAATGAATATTTATTCTCATTTTATTAAACCCTCTTATACAAATATATACAAAACTAATCCCGATTAAAATGAACACTATAATCATAAAATGTCATTATATAGCCACGTCATAACCCCTCCCTGAAACCATTGACTTACAAATCATTGTTTATTATATTAGCACTCCTGATTGATGAGTGCCAATATACAGGGGTGGCACTTTAGATTTTACTTTAAATCATTAAATATCAAGAATTTAAATAATATAATAAGGAGATAAACATGAAACTAAAACCACTTGGAGACAGGGTTATTGTTAAACCCAAAGAACCCGAGGAAGTTACAAAAGGCGGAATCATTCTGCCCGATACTGCAAAAGAAAAACCGATGGAAGGCGAAATAGTCGCTATCGGCGCAGGCAGAGTTGCCGATGACGGCAAGCTTGTTAAGATGGAATTAAAAGTCGGTGACAAGATACTCTACGGCAAATACAGCGGTACCGAAATCAAGATTGACGAACAGGAATATTTAATCATGCGCGAGAGCGATGTTTATGCAATTATTAATTAATTAAAACGAAAGGAGAACAACATAAATGGCAGCAAAATTAATTCAATTCGATACCGAAGCCCGCTCAGCGCTTAAACGCGGAGTTGATAAACTTGCTAATGCAGTTAAAGTAACTCTCGGCCCCAAAGGCAGAAACGTGGTAATCGATAAGAAATTCGGAACACCTACAGTAACAAAAGACGGTGTAACCGTAGCAAAAGAAGTTGAGCTCGAAGACCCCATCGAAAATATGGGCGCGCAAATGGTAAGAGAAGTTGCTTCCAAAACCTCTGACATTGCAGGTGACGGAACAACAACAGCTACAGTGCTTGCGCAGAAAATTTACGCAGAAGGCTTGAAGAATGTTACTGCCGGAGCAAACCCGATGGACCTCAAAAGAGGAATCGATGCCGCAGTTACAAAAGTAATCGAAGGCTTAAAAGCAATCAGCAAGAACATCGATAAAACCAGTAAGAAAGAAATAGCGCAGGTTGGCTCAATTTCTGCTAATAATGACAGCGTGATTGGCGAACTTATTGCAGATGCTATGATGAAAGTCGGAACCGACGGCGTTATAACAGTTGAAGAAGCAAAAGGCACCGATACAACAATGGATGTTGTTGAAGGTATGCAGTTCGATAGAGGATACCTTTCACCATACTTTGTAACCGATGCTGATACAATGGAAACAGTTCTTGAAGACCCGATGATACTTATTCATGATAAGAAAATCTCGAGCATGAAAGACCTGCTCCCTATTCTTGAGAAAGTTGCTCAGTCAGGCAAAGCAATATTAATTATTGCCGAAGACCTCGAAGGCGAAGCGCTTGCAACACTGGTTGTAAACAAATTAAGAGGCACGCTCAAAGTAGCAGCTGTTAAAGCGCCGGGATTCGGTGACAGAAGAAAAGCAATGCTCGAAGATATTGCAGTCCTCACAGCAGGAACAGTAATCTCTGATGAGAAAGGCTATAAGCTCGAAAACGCAACACTTTCATATCTCGGTACAGCAAAGAAAGTTGTTATAGATAAAGACAACACAACAATAGTCGAAGGCGCAGGCAAAGGTGAAGATATAAAGAAGAGAATAAACGAAATAAAAGCACAGATAGAAAAAACCACAAGCGATTACGATAAAGAGAAACTGCAGGAACGCCTTGCTAAGCTATCCGGCGGAGTTGCAGTACTTAAAATCGGCGCCGCAACCGAAGTTGAAATGAAAGAGAAGAAAGCAAGAGTCGAAGACGCACTGCACGCAACACGCGCAGCAGTTGAAGAAGGTATAGTCCCGGGCGGAGGAGTTGCTCTGTTAAGAGTCGCAATGAAGCTTGGTGAGGTTAAAACTGATAATAATGACCAGAAAATCGGTGTTGATATTATAAGGAAATCGCTCGAAGAACCCATCAGGCAGATAGTTGATAACGCAGGAATCGAAGGCTCGGTTGTAGTAAATAAAGTTAAAGAAGGAAAAGATGATTACGGTTTTAATGCGCAGACTGAAGAATACCAGAACCTGATTAAAGCAGGCGTTATTGACCCGACCAAAGTCACAAGAATTGCTCTTGAAAATGCTGCATCAGTTGCTTCAATGTTATTGACAACTGAAGCTGTTATTTGCGAGAAACCCGAAAAAGAAAAACCGGCTCCGATGATGCCTCCGGGCGGCGGATACGGTGATATGGGCGGAATGTATTAAGAGGATTAGAAGATATAAGATTAAAAGATTGGAAGATTAAATCCCTCCGACAAACAACGGGGGGATTTTTTTTACTTTATTTCTCTTTGGTTTGTTTAATTAATAAAAATTTAAGATTTTAAGAACAGTTATACAATACGTTATATCTCATTTTGAAAGGCATAAGCCCTTCACTGCTTCTGTTGAAAATTTTAGAATTTTAAACCGGAAGGAGAGGTTCAAAATGAAAGCTCTAAAAACCTTACTGATTATTCTTGCCTTATCATTTCTAGCATTCAGTTCATGTAATAAACAATCAGATAAAGATAATCCGAAAAGAAACAGCGCCTGATACGTTAACACAAAAGCTTGACCCGCAGGTTGAAGCAGTGTTTGCAAATGTTAAACCTCGAACCAATTACCGATACTTCAATTGCTCCGGAGGGATTCAGCGGAACGCTTAACGAAGTTCTGCTTGAATACATTGAAATGAAACAGTCGCTCTCGAAAAACGACAGCACCAAAGCGCTGATGAAAGCAAACCAGATTAAGAGAACGCTTTCAAACATTAAAACCACAGGTCTGGATGACAAGATGAAAGGAAAATGGGATGATGAATCTGCTAAGATTGAAAAATGCTGCAAAGAAGTTACACTGACTGAAAAGATCGATAACCAGCGCAAAGCATTTTCAAAGCTTACCGATATTATGAGAGATATTGCAAAGGATTTCGGATTTAAAAACAGGACTGTATACCTGGTTTACTGTGATGATAAAAATGCCGGCTACTGGCTTGTTGATACAAAGGATATCGATAATCCTTATCTTGGAAAGCTGAACACAGGTGAAAAACCCTGCGCCGAAGTTAAAGAAGCATGGAAGTTTGAATAAGTAATTTATTCTTTTTTCCTCGGTGTGTAGGTTTTATCAGGCTCGATAAAATGAGTGTAGGGACCGTTCCATCCCTTCATGAAAATATTTTTTACATCGGATGCAAGCCTGGTATTCTCAGCTTCAACACCAACGTTTCTTGTATTGGTGAAATAACTTTTTTCGGCGTTCGCCGTTCCAATCCAGCATTTATTTTCATCGGCAACTGCATATTTTAAATGTTCAACTCTTGCATAAGGCAGGTGCCCGCCTGACCATTCGGGAATTGAGCTGTATTTAACTTCAATATTTATAATCGATGCAAGTCTCTTCAAGTCACCGATTGCAAAATCGCCTATACTCCAGTCTGATACTATCAGTTTAACTTTCACTCCTCTGGCTGCAGCGTTAACAAGCGCGCTGTCTAATACGTAATAGCCGCCTGATTTGAGAGAGGTCTTGTATGTAAGAAACTGGAGGCAAACTTCTTCTTTTGCTGAATCTACCATTCTAATTAAATTTTCCTCATCGCTCAAACTATTCATCAATATATCAGGCGGCAGGACTCATTGTGGGATGAATTACAAGTGTATCATAATACGAATCATAAATCTTATAAACAGATTTAAATCCGCCCCCGGGAATAATCCTGGGCCATGGAATTCCGTCATTCTGTTCGCAGTAAATCCAGTCGTTATAGAAAAGGCAATTGTAAATTTTCACAATCTCGGGAACTGCAATTCTAACTCCCAGCTCATGAATATGATTTACTGCCCGCCAGTCAAAATTCTGGCTGCCCATGAACATCTCTGTTGTATCAATCATAAAAAACTTAGCGTGCTGAATTCCTCCTGCCAAGCCTGCCGAAATCAATTACGTGCTTAGTAATATTGGGGCTTGAGGCTTCCAAAAGGCATTAACATCATCCGGATAGGTTTGAAAAAACTTTGAATCAACAATAATATTAACTTTCACTCCCCTTTTAGCTGCGTTAACAATTGCGTCAAGAATATCCTCAAGCATTTCACCTTTCTCGCTTGTAATATAAAACTGCTCGATATTAATCTGGTATTTAGCTGAGTTGAGCATCTCCAGCCAGACTTCATGCGTATTTCTTATATCGGGATTATCCAGAACGGTTTCTTCGGGAATGCTTTCTACAAGTTCAAATGTTCTGTTTTGACCAAAAACAACAGATACAACAATTAACAGTGAAACAAATATATTTCTATATTTTATTTTCATTTATTTCCTTGGGTTGGCAGGTCTTATTTCAATTTCATTCACGGTTGCATTCTGCGGCAGCGCTGCCGCGTATAATATCGAATCGGCAATATCATCTGGAGTAAGCATACTTTCGGATTTAAGCTCGCTGGAATCTTCGCGGAAGAATTCTGTGTTCACACTGCCCGGGCAGATTGCAATAACTCTGATGCCGTGCTTCCTGACTTCAAACATAATTGAGCGCGAGAGACCCATTACGCATGTTTTGTTGCGGAATATATTGCTCCGCCCGGTACCCCGTTTTTGCCTGCTATTGATGCAAGTTAATGATAGTTCCTTCTTTTTGTTTTATCATGTATGGAAGCAAATCACGAGTTAAAATGTAAACTGCTCTCACATTGGTTGCAAACATTTCGTCAAAATCTTTATTGGTTGAATTAACAAAATCATCAAAATTCCAAAGCCTGCATTGTTAACAAGAATATCAACTCGCTTAAATTTATTTATAGTTTCATCAATCAGCTTTTTAATCACAGCTTCATCCGAAATATCACCCGGGATTGTTAAGATTTTATTTTTGAATGATGAATTTTCTTCAATAAATGAATCAAGGTCAGATTTAGTCCTTGAGTTCAGCGCAATACTTGCGCCTTCATTAAGAAACAGCTTAGCTGCTGCCCTGCCGATTCCTTTTCCGGCGCCGGTAATTACCGCGATTTTATTTTCGAGCTTCATATTGATAACTATTTATTCTAAATATAACAGTAGGTCAAAGGCATGACTTTGACCTACACAATAAATTGTTCTACTTTAAAAGAAATATTGCTAAAAACTTCTTACAAGTCCCCCTTCAATGGCCTTATAACTACATCTTCAACAACTACTTTTTTCGGTTGGTTAGCTGTGTTAACAATGATGTCTGCAACTTCAACAGGTGAAAGCATACGGTTTTTATACCGGGCGCGCATTTTTGAATCCCACATAGGTGTATCAATACTGCCCGGCAGAATGTTTGTTATCTTAATGTTAAACCTTCTCACTTCTTCACGCAGCGAATTTGCAAGCGCAAGCAATCCTGCTTTTGAGGCTGCATATACAGAGCTGTCTTCAAATGCCGAGCTGGCAGCAACAGAAAGAATGTTAATGATGTGCCCTCTTTTTTCTTTATCATCAGCGGAAGTACAGCTTTTATCATAAGAAAACTGCCGCGCAGATTCGTATCCATTATATAATCAAATTCATAACTCTTTGTATCAAGTAATGACTTAAATACGGTTACCCCCGCATTGTTAACGATAATATCAATTGTTCCGCACTTCTCAAGGATTTTCTTTTTAGTCGAAAGGACGCTTCGTTCAGACTGCACATTGCAAACGAAAGCGTAGGCCTCATGCCCTGTGAATTTGATTTCGTTTACCAGCGCTACAAGACGTGATTTGCGCCTGGCAGTTGCAACTACAATATAACCTGATTTTGCAAACGCTTTAGCCGATTCAAATCCAATACCGGTTGATGCGCCGGTTATCCATACTACTTTTTCACTCATAAAAAATATTAAGGGTTTGAAAGAACCTGCAGAAGGTAAATAAATTTCCCTTCCGCTTTTACTATTTCAATAAACTATAAGTTATGTTTTTAAGTAAAGCTTCTTCCAAACCTACCGGCACACATCAGCACCCATCCGCAATTGTGCCTGCTAAATAATTACTTACTGTATTCGCCCCAGACTTCTCTTAACACGTTCGAAATCTCACCTATAGAGCAATAGCTCTCAACACAATTCAATATAAAAGGAATAATATTATCCTGCTTCGCTGCAACGCTTTTCAGTTCCGCAAGATTTTTCTTTACCAGTTCGTTATCTCTTGAGTTCTTAACTTTCTCAAGTTTTTCCTTCTGAGTTTTCTGAATTGAATCGTCAATCTTCAGAAGGTTCATAACATCTTCTTCTTTTTCTTCGAATTTATTTACACCGACTATGATTTTTTCGTCTTTCTCAATAGCCATCTCGTAGTCATAAGCGCTTCTTGCTATTTCTTCCTGCTGGAATCCAAGCTCGATGCACTTCACTGCGCCGCCCATGTTTTCAATCTTATCGAGATATTCCCATACGCCTTTTTCAATTTCATCCGTAAGATACTCTATATAATACGAGCCTGCAAGAGCATCTACGGTATCGGCTATTCCGCTTTCATATGCAATAAGCTGCTGAGTGCGGAGTGCTATTCTGACAGAATTTTCTGTCGGAAGAGCAAGAGCTTCATCTTTTGAATTAGTATGAAGTGACTGGCACCCGCCGAACACAGCCGCCATCGCTTCTACTGTTGTGCGGATAATATTGTTATCGACTTGCTGGGCAGTAAGTGTAGAACCCGCTGTCTGGCAATGGAAACGGAGCATCATGCTCTTCTCGCTTTTTGCCTTGAAACGTTCCTTCATTATTTTTGCCCAGATTCTTCTTGCTGCGCGGAACTTTGCTATTTCCTCAAGAAAGTTCGCATGCGCATTGAAGAAGAATGATAGCCGCGATGCAAACTGGTCAACGTCAAGTCCGGCTTTAATTGCAGCTTCAACGTAAGCAATTGCATCGGCAAGTGTAAATGCAACTTCCTGCACGGCGTTTGAGCCTGCTTCACGGATGTGATAACCGCTGATGGAAATTGTGTTCCAGCTTGGCAGGTTGTCTCTGCACCATGCAAAAATATCGGTTATCAGCCTCATCGAGGGTTTGGGAGGATAGATGTAGGTTCCTCTTGCAATATATTCTTTTAATATATCGTTCTGAATTGTGCCAGATATTTTTTTCAGGTCTGCGTTCTGCTTCTTTGCAATTGCAGTGTACATGCAGAGCAGTACTGCAGCAGTTGCATTAATTGTCATTGAGGTTGTAATATCCTGAAGCTTGATTCCGTCGAACAGGATTTCCATATCTTTAAGCGTATCTATTGCAACGCCGACTTTTCCAACTTCGCCTTCAGCAATGGGGTCATCGCTGTCATAGCCGATTTGAGTCGGTAAATCAAAAGCAATCGAAAGCCCTGTTGTTCCCTGTTCAAGCAGATATTTGTAGCGTTTGTTTGATTCTTCAGCTGAACCGAATCCGGCATACTGGCGCATAGTCCAGAAGCGGCTTCGGTACATGATTTCGTGAACTCCCCGTGTAAACGGGTATTTGCCCGGTGTGTTTAGTTTTTCTTTGTATTCCTTCGAGTCGTTCTCTAAGTAAGGAGGAATTTCAATACCAGAGTCTGTGGTGAATTTAGTTTTGCGTTCTTTAATTTGCTTCATACAGTACAAAATTACACTACAAAAATAGCATGAATTGTTGTGAGATTCAATTTAAATCGTAAGTAACATTCTGTAATTAAAACAATTTATTTTTAAATATAAGTCTTGTCATCCTGAACTTGTTTCAGGAACTCCTTTTTAACCGGTATTTGCATTTCCATAAATTTATCTCTATCTTGACGGAACTTTAAATTGACATATGAGTTTTAATAACTAAACTAATAAATCCTCAAAAGGAGTCTTCAAATGAAAAATAAATTCATCATCTTTGCCTCTGCTGTTCTTATGCTGACACTTGGCTTCCTGTATGTGAACCATAATTATATCTCAGCTAATGATAAGGACGGCAAAACCCAGTGCACCAATATGTCCGGCTGCACGAACATGTCCGGCTGCTCACAGCATAATCAACACACAATCAAAGCCGGGGGTGAATGGTCTTCGTACGAGTTTACAACCGATAAAGCCTGCTGTGATGAAATGCAGAGCTCGCTGAAATCCGAACTAATGAGCGTTGCAGGAGTAAAGGATGTTAAGTTCAGCTCCACATGCACCGTTTCTAAAATGACTAACGTCAGCATTTATTATTCTGCAAGCGAAACAAGCCGGGAAACACTTGCTTCTTATGTTAAGGATAAAGGTATGGACTGCAGCGGATGTGATAAAAAAGACTGCCCGCTGAAGAACAAAAAAACATCCGGCAAAAATATTTAACTGCTGATTTCGATTTTTAAGGGATTGGTTTATAAGCCGATCCCTTTTTTTTGTTTCATTTTGTGTTAACATTTATCTCCTTTTAGTTTAATCAAAACTCATTATTTTACTGCGTAATCATCAATTCGTAAATAGTTAATTTGAAATTTGTAATTAAAAGAAATGCTTCCCGAAAAATTTTTAATAGAAAACAAATCAGAAGAGTCAAACAAATCCAGACCAATAATTAACCCATTCACAAACGAAACTGTTGCCGAAGTATTCGTGCCCGATGAAAAACAGTTCGAACGCGTCAGTAAATTACTTGCCGGGAGCTTTTGAAAAGTTCAGGCAAACACCTGCATATGTAAAATCAGAATTATTATACAAAGTCTCACAAAAAATATCAGAGCGTAAAGACCGTCTTGCTAATCTTATTACTACCGAAACCGGAAAGCCGATTAAATTTTCAAAAGTGGAAATAGAGAGAGCCATATTGACATTCCGCCTCGGCGCAGAAGAAGCAGTGCGAATAAACGGTGAGGTAATTCCGCTGGATCTACTCAAAGGCTCGGAAAACAAAATGGGGATTGTAAGAAGATTTCCCATCGGATTGATTCTCGGAATAACTCCTTGGAACTTCCCCGTTAATCTCGTTGCTCACAAGGTTGCTCCTGCTCTTGCTTCATCAAATGTAATCCTTCTCAAGCCGTCTTCTAACTCACCGCTATGCGGAATTGAAGTCGGGAAAATTGTACTCGAAGCCTGTGAAGAACTAGGTTTGGATTTCTGTCCGATAAACGTTCTGCCGCTCGGAGGCGCCGAAATGGATAAACATGTTTCAGATGAACGGATAAAAATGATTAGTTTCACCGGAAGCTCCGATGTTGGATGGAAAATGAAATCCAAATCTGCAAAACAGCGTGTATCACTGGAACTTGGCGGCAACGCAGGTGTAATAGTTGATGAAGATGCCGATATAAATACCGCTGTTTCTAAGCTTCTGATTGGGGGATTTTCTGCTGCGGGACAAAGCTGTATTTCCGTTCAGCGGATTTATGTGCATGAAAACATTTATAATGATTTCAAAGAACTGTTAATATCGGAAGCGAAGAAAATTAAATTCGGCAATCCCTTTGAAGAAGATACAATCGTTGGACCGATGATAACAGAACAGGAAGCTAAACGCGCAGAAGAATGGATAGCTGAAGCGCATAATACCGGAGCTAATGTTCTTACCGGGGGCGAAAGAAACGGCGCTGTGCTTGAACCAACAATTATTGAAAACGCGCCAAACAAAGCTAACGTAAAATGCAGTGAAGTCTTTGCACCTGTTATGACAATTGAGCCTTTCAGTAAATTCGAAGATGCTGTTTCGGAAATTAATAACTCACGATTCGGATTGCAGGCAGGCGTATTCACAAACGACATAAAGAAAATACTTTACTCCTATAATAATATTCATACAGGCGGTGTTGTAATTAATGATGTTTCGGCTTACCGCATGGACTCCATGCCTTACGGAGGAACAAAGGACTCCGGCAATGCGCGCGAGGGTGTTGCATATGCAATTAAGGAAATGACTGAAGAAAAGATATTAGTGGTTTAATACCCCCACCCCATAACTTGAAGTTATAACAAGTTATGAAAGTGCCTCAAAAACGGCATTTTTTAAAACCAAGTAATCAAAGTGCCCTTGAAATGCGCTTTTTATTTCTAACATATTGATATTTCAAAGAACTCAGTAAAATCCCGCACAGGGCAAATGTAACTGATTATTTCAGGTAAGTCAAGTCAATTAATCTTATATATGATAATTATTTGAATGTCCTGATTTTTTGGCATTTATTTATTTTTCTAATTGACCAATATTGATGCAATCTCCTGCACATCCTGTAAAAAAGATTTTCTAAACATTTCTTTTAAAAAGGAGCAAAAATGAAACTCACATCATTTGCAGTCATTGCACTTCTGCTTATCTCAATCACGTCAGACTCACAGACAATTAAAACGAAAAGCATTTATGCGAAGCAAAAGACATTTGAAATCGGCGGGGATATTATGATTAACTCAATTGAATATACTTTCGAAGAAAGCAATTATAATATGTACAACGGCAGCCATACAACTACAAATATAATAATTGACGGTACTGTCGGGATGTTTGTAATCGACGGGTTGAAGCTTGCGCTTGAACCGGCCATTCAATTAAGCTATTCTGAAGGCAGCTCATGGAACCAGTCAAAAATATATTTTTCACCTGAATACATTCTGAACATGAAAAGCAATGTTTATCCTTATTTAGGCGGTTCAGCCGGTTATACTTCCCAATCTTATTCCGGAAGCAGCTCTGCAACCCACGGAGGGTTCAGCTGGGGATTAAAAGGCGGGATAAAAATAAACGCATTTGGAAATGCGCTTATTAATGTTGGAATTTCATATTTCCGCGAAAAATATGACTACTCAGATTCATTCAGTGGAGACGTTAAAAACCATTATAACATTTTAGCTCTTAAGGCAGGATTATCAATATTTTTTAAATAGGTATAAACATAGATTTTATTTTAAGGCCCTGACAGGATTCCAAAGTCCTGCCAGGTCTTACTGTTTAATAGAATTCGTTCTATGCCGCTGAATCAATCATCATAACTGGCATAGGTCCCGGCGGCGGCGCTGAGAGGTCAATTCCGTGAATCTCACTTACCTTTTTAGTAAACCATTTTGTAAATTCATCGTCTCCGCTGGCAAATTTAGAGAATGCTTCCTGCGGATTCTCACCCTCAAGCGTAACAATTATCATTTCACCCATCGGTGTTACCTGGTGAAATGACCTTTCTCTCACTCCTAATTTTTTTCGTGACACCTGATAAGCGGATTTGTACTTTCCGTTTAAATCATTTAAAAAATTCTTCAGCTCCCCCTCTTTACCTTTTACAACGGGTACGCACATTGCAAATAATTTAGACATGATTAAAAACCTCCTATAGTTAGTTAAATTTTTAAATATTACAGAATATACCAATGTTTGTTTGGAATGTCAAAAAAATAACTAAACTGTGTCTCCAGCATAAGGTATTTTAATTTACGGAAAAAATAAACTGACCAAGAAATTCACGGAAAACTTAATGCAGCCGCTACTGAGCATTTTTGTCATTGCGAGCGAAGCGAAGCAATCTTACCATTTGATGAACCAGCATTCAGACGCAGATTAAAAGATCAATTTTTGATTATATACGAACCCATAATGGGTTCGGCTTCAAATGGATTTTACTTATTCGTAACGGTATTTGCTGACTGTAATTGGTATTTAGGTCATTTACCGAAATTCAATTTCTTATAAGCTGACGGTAAAAGAAAACTTATCACATTTGAGCTTTAAACACAGAAAACGGTTTTTTTAAACTATTGTTATTCCAATAGCTTATTTTATGATAATTGTCATGTTTTTCCATGATTAGAATCATTGTTTAAAACCGCTAATTCCAGTTAATTTAGTACAGATAATTTTGGGAAAACAATCTATCAATCTGTATATAAATCACTGATTTTAGGTTTGTAATGAATTGTTTTTCTCTATAATTTTGTAAGATAAACGACCTCAAGATTTTCAGAGAGTGAATACTCAATACACAATGCGGATTTTTATATTACTCTTCATTAAATCAAATCAATTTAATTCCCATTTCTATAACCATAAAGTGTTCCGCTTAATGCGGACATAAATAAACTTTATCAAAGGAGATAAAAAAACATGTCAGTCATTAATGACGTAATTGAAAAGATTAAACAAAAAGACCCGAATCAACCGGAATTCCATCAGGCTGCGACCGAAGTTTTAACAACATTGGAACCAACTGTGAAAAAGCATCCCGAGTTTGTGAAAGCAAAACTCTACGAGAGAATCGTAGAACCCGATAGAGTAATCATGTTCCGCGTTCCGTGGGTAAACGATAGCGGCGAAGTTCAGGTTAACCGCGGATTCAGAATCGAATTCAACAGCGCAATCGGTCCTTACAAAGGCGGATTGAGATTCCATCCTTCGGTAAACCTCGGAATATTGAAGTTCCTCGGTTTTGAGCAAATCTTCAAAAATGCTCTTACCACACTTCCGATGGGCGGCGGAAAAGGCGGAAGCGATTTCGACCCCAAAGGAAAATCTGATGACGAAGTTATGAGATTCTGCCAGGCTTTCATGAGAGAACTCTTCAGGCACATTGGTCCGGATAGAGACGTTCCCGCAGGCGATATTGGCGTTGGCGGAAGAGAAATCGGTTACATGTTCGGATACTACAAAAAAATAGTTAATGAACATACCGGCGTTCTAACAGGCAAAGGCCTTGAATACGGCGGAAGCTTAATAAGACCCGAAGCAACAGGTTACGGTACAGTTTATTTCGCAGCAGAAATGCTTGCAACAAGAAAGCTCGATTTCAAAGGCAAGAGAGTTGCAGTCAGCGGTTCAGGAAACGTATCACAGTATGCAATAGAGAAAGTTAACCAGCTCGGCGGAAAAGCAATCACGATGTCTGATTCAAACGGCACAATAGTTGACGATGGCGGAATAACAGGCGAGAAATGGGATTTCTTAATGGACCTCAAGAACGTAAGAAGAGGAAGAATAAAAGAATATGCTGATAAATACGGCGTAAAATATTATGAAGGCAAGAGCGTTTGGGATGTTATAGTTGAGCAGGGCTTAAAGGTTGATATAGCTTTACCGTGCGCAACACAGAACGAATTGAATGCAAAACACGCTGAAGGTTTGGTAAAAGCAGGATGCTACCTCGTATCAGAAGGCGCAAACATGCCCTCAAACTTAGAGGCAATCAAGATTTACCAGGATAATAACTTCCTGTACGGACCGGCAAAAGCAGCTAACGCAGGCGGCGTTGCGGTATCGGGTCTTGAAATGAGCCAGAACAGCCAGAGACTTTCATGGACAAGAGAAGAAGTTGATGCAAAATTACTGTGGATTATGAAGAGCATTCACTCAGCATGCCTTAATGCTGCTGAAACTTACGGAAAGAAAGGCGATTACCTCACAGGCGCAAACATTGCCGGCTTTATTAAAGTAGCCAATGCAATGCTCGCTTACGGTATTGTATAATAAATACTCCTATGCTGTTATTATTACTAAATATTGATATGTGATGTTTTATTGAAGAGGCAAAGTATATTCGCTTTGCCTCTTCGTGTTTTATGAAAATTATTGCGAATAAAACCAGTTAAACCAATGCGAATAGCCAGAATACAAAAAAGAACAGATTCTTTAAACGGATACAAAGCAGTTGACCTCTCACTGCTTGATGAGCTTATAAAAAAATATAAAGGCAAAAGAGGAAACATGATTCCCCTTCTTCAGGGAACACAGGCCATTTACGGTTTTTTGCCGAAAGAAGCATTTACAAAAATTGCAAATGAGACCGGCTTAAAGCTAAACCAGATGTACGGCGTAGCAACGTTTTACGCGCAGTTCAGGCTTCACCCGGTAGGAAAGCATATAATAAGAGTTTGCCACGGCACAGCATGCCATGTACAAAATGCAACTGCAATCACAGAAGACCTTAAAGACGAGCTTAACGTCAAAGACGGCGAGACAACTCCTGACGGCGTATTTACTCTTGAATCGGTTGCGTGTCTCGGGTGCTGTTCACTCGCACCGGTTATGATGATTGGCGATGAAACCTACGGCAAACTCACCGGCAAAAGCGCCGTTAAAACTATAAAAGATATCAGACGCAAAGAAACATTAGAGCAAAATTTAAATTGAATTTAATACTCTCTTAAGCAATATGGTAAAACCAAAAGTAATAGTAGGACTCGGAAGCTGCGGACTTGCTGCAGGCGCGGGTAAAGTTTACGATGAAATAAAACGTATTAAAGAAGCTGACGGGCTGGATTTTGACCTCGGCAAAACCAGCTGTGTGGGTATGTGTTTCAATGAGCCTTTAGTGGAAATACTGGATGACTCCGGTTCTTATCTTTACGGAAATGTTGACGTAAAGAAAATTGACGAGATTTTAGACAAGCACATTGTAAAGTACTCTCCTGTAAAAGAATATATAGTAAAATCAGATAAGTTTGAAACAAAGGATTCCCATTTTATCGACGGGCAGGTAAGAATTGCGCTCCGCAATTGCGGTCAGATGGACCCCGAATCGATTGAAGAATATGAAGCAAGAGACGGCTATAAATCGATTAAGAGAATTCTGGATGAGAAAATAAAACCCGAAGATGTAATTAAAACCGTGCTCGATTCCGGTTTGCGCGGAAGAGGCGGCGCAGGATTTCCGACGGGAATGAAATGGAAATTGGCATCCAACAACAGCGGAAAAGAAAAGTTTATTATCTGCAATGCCGATGAAGGCGACCCCGGCGCATTTATGGACAGGTCAATCCTCGAAGGCGACCCGCATGCTGTACTTGAAGGAATGATAATAGGCGCTTATGCTATCGGCGCAACCGCAGGTGTTATTTACTGCCGCGCTGAATACCCGCTTGCTATAAAGAGACTTAACATTGCTCTTGCACAGGCGCGTGAAAAAGGTTACCTGGGAGAAAATATATTCGGCTCCGAAGGGTTTAACTTAGATATATTTATTAAAGAAGGCGCAGGAGCATTCGTTTGCGGTGAAGAAACTGCGCTCATGGCATCAATCGAAGGCAAGCGCGGAATGCCTACAAAACGCCCCCCCTACCCTGCTGTATCAGGTTTATGGAAATCACCCAGCAATATTAATAACGTTGAAACATACGCCAATGTACCGTGGATAGTGCTTAACGGTTCGGCCGCATATGCAAAATACGGCACTGAAAAATCTAAAGGAACAAAAGTATTTGCCTTAACCGGCAAAATTAAAAACGGCGGGCTGGTCGAAGTGCCTATGGGCATTACCATTAAAGAAATTGTATACGACCTCGGCGGCGGTATAATAGATGATAAGAAATTTAAAGCGGTGCAGATTGGCGGACCATCAGGCGGATGCATACCGGAATATCTTTCCGATACAATGATAGATTATGATTCAGTTACGGCAACCGGCGCAATTATGGGTTCGGGCGGATTAGTGGTAATGGATGAAACTACATGTGTTGTGGATATAGCAAAGTTCTTCCTTGATTTTACTCAAAAAGAATCATGCGGAAAATGTACTTTCTGCCGCGTAGGAACAAAGCGTATGCTTGAGATTCTCACAAGAATTACCGAAGGCAACGGAAAAGAAGGCGATATTGAAATGCTTGAGGAACTTGCAGTTCAAATCAGGGATAATTCACTCTGCGGGCTGGGACAATCAGCGCCGAATCCCGTGCTTACCACTATCAAGTATTTCCGTGATGAATACGAAGCTCATATCAGGGATAAAAAATGCCCCGCGCTTAAATGCAAAGAGCTTCTTACCTATACTGTTATTGCCGATAAATGCACGGGCTGCGTTGTCTGCAAACGCGGGTGTCCCGTAAACGCAATCGACGGTGATAAGAAAGTAGTTCATTTTATACACCAGGAGCTTTGCACAAAATGCGGTGTTTGTTATACAAAGTGCAAGTTCGATGCAATATCAATTAATTAGAGTTTAAAATACAGAATATCTTATTTGTGAATATGGACAAACTTAACATAGTACTTAACGGTAAAATAGTCGAAGGACATAAAGGCGAATCGATACTGGAAATGTGCAGGCGTTACGGAATAGAAATTCCTACCTTGTGCCATGATGAAAGGCTTGAACCGTTTTCATCATGCTACCTGTGCGTGGTCGAAGTTGAAGGAATGAAAGGCTTGCAGCCCTCATGTTCTACCAAAGTTAATGAAGGGATGAAAATCAACACAAGCAATGACCGTGTTGAAAAAGCGCGCAAGATGGCTCTCGATTTGCTTTTAAGCAACCATTATGCTGATTGCACTGCGCCGTGCAAGCAAACATGTCCCGCAGGTGTTGACGTACAGGCGTATATTGCTTTTATTGATAAAGGCATGTACCGTGAAGCTGTAGAGGCAATTAAGAAAACAAATCCCCTGCCCGCAATTTGCGGAAGAGTATGCGTAAGACCGTGCGAAGTTGCATGCAGAAGAAATCTTGTGGAAGGCGAAGCAGTAGGAATTGATTACCTGAAACGTTATGCTTCCGATATAGATTTGCAATCCGAAGATAAGTTTGTTCCGGAAGTAAAACCAAAAACAGGTAAGAAGGCTGCGGTAATCGGCGCGGGTCCCGGAGGATTAACGTCAGCCTACTATTTAGCCATTGAAGGGCATGACGTAGAGATATTCGAAGCAAGTCCTGCAGCAGGCGGAATGCTCCGCTACGGGATTCCTCCTTATAGATTGCCCAATGAAATAATAGATGCAGAAGTAAAAAATATTACCGATTTAGGACCGAAAATTAATTTCAATAAAAGGCTTGGTGAAAATGTTTCTTATAAGGAATTAAAAGAAAAATTCGATTCGGTTATACTTACAATCGGCTCACAAAACGGAACAAGCATAGGCTGTGAAGGCGATGATGCCGGCAACGTGCTTTCGGGAATAGATTTCCTTCGCAATATGGAAATGACCGCGCAGAAGTATGACTTCACAGGAAAGACGGTTGCGGTTATCGGCGGAGGCAATACCGCTATGGATTGCTGCAGAACTGCAAAGAGATGCGGCGCTGAAAAAGTGTATGTCATATACAGAAGAACTGAAAAAGAAATGCCTGCAAACCCGATTGAAATTCATGAATCGAAGCTTGAAGGCATCGAATACATGTTCCTCACGGCGCCTTCGAAAGTAAATAAAGATAAAAACGGCAATTTGAAAACACTTACCTGCATTAAAATGCAGCTTGGCGAACCTGATGCTTCGGGAAGAAGAAGACCGGTTAAAATTGACGGCTCGGAATTTGAAATCGAACTCGACTATATATTAGCGGCGATAGGACAAAAAACAGTAGTTAATTTCATAGATGATATTAATTCAAATGCAGAAAATAAATTAGAGCTTACAAAGTGGGGCGATATACTTGCCGATAAGAAAACTCTTGAAACTTCCATTAAAGGAGTGTTTGCGGCAGGCGATGGCGTTACAGGCCCCGCTACTTTAATTGAAGCAATTGCGCAGGGCAGAAGAGCCGCTATCAGCAGCCACCAGTATATGATGGGACTTCCTATCGAGCCGGAAAAATTTGAATTTATAAGTAAGCGGGATAATTTCCAGCAGCAGGTGCCTGATGATTACATAGATTCGTATCTCAAACAGATGCGCGAGGATATGCCGACTATCGACCCGAAGAAGCGTACCAATTTTAATGAAGTTGAACTGGGCTACTCACACGAAACGGCTTTAAAAGAAGCGCTTAGATGCCTTGAGTGCGGATGCGCTGAGTATTACACCTGCAAGCTGAAAGAATACGCCACCGAGTACAAGGCTGACCAGAAGAAATACGCATGGGATTTCAAGAAATTTTTTGTTGACTTCTCTCACCCCTTTATTGAAATCGACAGCAACAAATGCATCCTTTGCTCAAGGTGTGTAAGAATATGCAGCGAAGTAGTCGGAGCAAATGCGCTGGGACTCGTAAACCGCGGTTTTGAAACATTCGTTGCGCCAAGCATGCGGGATTCTCTCGCAGATACCGATTGTGAATCCTGCGGTATGTGCATTTCAACTTGTCCCACCGGTGCAATCTCCGAAAACGTTCCGTTTAAGCCGGGTCCGTTTAAAACAGATACAGTAGATACGGTTTGTAACTATTGCTCGGTCGGATGCGAGATTACGCTTCATTACAAAAACGGTTTCTTCCTGAAAGCGGAAGGTAAGCACGGCTTAATCAATAAAGACGGCAACCTTTGCAAATACGGCAAGTTCGGCTACAGGTATTTGAATGACGGTAACAGGATATTGAAACCATTACTGAAGAAAGACGGGGTTTTTAAGGAAATCAGTTATGAAGAAGCCTATAAAGTTATTAATGAAAAAATAAAATCGGTTAAACCCGATGAGAACGCTGTTTATGTTGGCGCAAGGCTGACAAATGAAGAAATGTTCCTTGCCGGAAAGCTGGCTAAAGACGGAATCAAAACACCGAACCTGACAAGCTTCCACTACATGAACCGAAACGGCGGGTATTCTAATAATTACATGGCAAATGTTCCGTTTGAGCAAATACCGGGAGCAAAGAAGATTTATTTCATCGGCTCTGATATAAACGAGGAAAATGCAGTAGTTGGATTTATGGCAAACAATGCAAAATACAGAAACGGCGCAGAACTGATACTTGTCAATAACGGAACTGAAAGCCATATGGATAAAAAAGCTGATAAGGTTATCAACATCAAATCATACTATCATTTCATAAAAGCATTAAGCTATTACATTCTCTCCGAAGGTCTTGAAAACAAAATGTTCTTAAATGATAACTGCGGCGGGTTTGAGGATTATAAATACAAAATTCTAAGTGAAGATTATAACACACTGCTAAAAGCATCCGGAATAGACTGCGAGCAGTCATTAATCGATATAGCCGCCGGGTTCAATAATGAACCTAACGCAATTATAATATTTTCCGAAAAACATCTTTCTGCAAACGCATGCAAAGAGCTGTTTAACCTGTGCATGATAACAGGAAAGCTCGGCAAGACTTCAAGCGGGCTTGTTTCACTGAAAGAGAAAAATAATTCACAGGGATTATTCGATACCGGTATCACAGGCTTTGATGACCGACAGCTTTTCCTGTTAAATAAGGGCAAGATTAAGAACGCATTTATATTTCGGAGAAGACCCTATGGGATGCGCAATAGATAAAGAAGAAATGATAAACATTCTTTCTAAAATAGAGTTTACCGTTGTGCAGGATTACTTTATGTCAGACACCGCATTTGCAGCAGACCTCGTTCTGCCGGCCTCCGTTCCGGTTGAAACAGGCGGAAGCTACACCAACACACAGAAATTTATTCAGCAGTTTGCAGGCGGAATCAAGCCGAAAGTTAAGCCATCGTTCAAACAGTTAATTGAGATTCTTGGCATTAATGGGAATTAAAATTAAGTCCGGATACTATTGACGAAGTAATGATGGAAAGAATTTCTTCATTGCCGCAGCAGGAAGAAAAGGAAAAGAAGTTTAGCCTCACATATACCGAAGAACATAATTATGCGAGAATGTTCAGCCACGGATGTGATTACCTTGTGAAAAAATTCGATGATGAATTTACAGAAGCATTTAAAGCAACAGAAACAATAACAACAAACGCAGAAGTATAAACATGACAAATTTCAGTTCAATGGATGAAGTTCTTGATTTCGCAATGAAACAGGAACAGGCAGCAGTCGATTTCTACAACAGCCTGTCTACAAAGACAGAAAACCCGGAAATGCGGGATGTGTTCCATGAGTTTGCGCTCGAGGAAATAAAACATAAGGCGCGCCTGCAGAATATTAAAGACCAGAAGCTTTTTATAATGCCTGCAGATAAAGTTGCCGATTTGAAAATAGGTGACTATGTAGAGGCGGTGGTTCCAACTGATGATATGGATTACAGAGATGCGCTTGTACTCGCCATGAAACGCGAGAAATCGGCATTTATACTCTATACAAAGCTTGCAGAAAAAACTGAAGATACCGAACTGAAGGAAGTGTTTCAATCGCTTGCGCTGGAAGAATCACGCCATAAACTGAGATTTGAAGTAGAGTATGATGAGTATATAATGAAGGAAAATTAAAAATTGTCATTTCCCAGCGAAGACAGGAATCTGATTATAAAATGAAAATTGATTCCATTTTTTAATAAAGATGGAATCTTTTTTTTACGCTTTATAAATTACCGAAATGCCTTTATGTCCGTCCATAAGAACTTTCAAGCGGGCTATCAAAACGGACATGGACAAAAAATTCTTTTGTTTCTGAGGATTGTTTCAGATTTCAGCCATTCCCAATCAATAAATCCGTTGCCTGAGCCGAATGGTACATTAAAATAACCGATATTCATCGAGGTTATATTGTGAAAGAAATGCGAGCCAAGCGATGCATCTACATAAAAATCTTTAACTCCCGCTTCAACAATAATTTTTGCATTTGAAATCTGCGTCCATACCACCGGTATCCCCAGCCACCTGTCACGGGTTCCCCACCTTCCCGGGACCGATAAGAATATATTTCCGGTTTTCCGATTTCATTTTATTATTCAATTTATCAAGCTCATAAGACATTTCAAGCGTTTTGGCTTTATCAAATTTATCGGGGTCACAATAAATCACATCATAAATATCTTCTATTTTTCCGTTGCCCATACCCTTTTCGGTATAGAGCATCAGCTTATCTTTTTCAATTTCATTTGTGTTAATGCTGAATTCATGCACATCTCTAATTAAAGGTTTTAGCTGAAGAATGTAAAATGTTGGTTTATGTTCTTCATCATCTCTCAGGTCAACTGCAAACTCAATTTCAGCAGGCGTGCCCATTGAGTTCTTAACAATATCAAGCACCGTATTAAGAATATTTGCTAAAGGGAAAGAATCGTATTTAAGTATATACCCGAAATCTACAATTCTCGGTCCCGGCTGGTCGATACCCGGCTTTAGTCTTGCATTCTGGCTGTCCCAAACCGAGGCAAGCTGTGCAAGCCTCCCGTCAGCTTCAGCCTGTTCAATTTTAAGCTTGGTTAGTGTAGCATCTTCATCCGATTCAAGATTAAAAGTTTTATTTGCAAGGTTAACTGCATAGAAAAACCCCTGCGTATTTTTCAGCAGCGCTTCGGGCGTTATGATTTCAAGCTTCGGATGCCGGGGACTGAACCGGTATGCTTTCTCGCCGTCGATAACATACTTGCCTAAACCAACACCAATAACGGCAATGCCATCGGAGGGCTTCATGTATGATATCGGATAGTAGTTATATGATTGCGCTACGCCGGAGAAATCAGGATAGTAATTATCTCCGAATTTATTACCCACAACTTCCTGAATTACCACAGCCATTTTTTCTTCCTCGATTTTATAGTTAACCGCATCAAAATAAGAGCGCGCCTGGTCTGAGAAATACCGAGGCATAGACAAGCTTAATTGCATTTTCAAGCTCCTTAAGCCTCACGTCAGGGGATGAATCATTGTTCGGAAGAAGAAAAGTCTGGTAAACCCCGCTGAATGATTCCGATATAGAATCTTCGAATAATCCCGATGAACGCACTGCAATGGGAGTGGTAACATGCTTAAGGTATGTTTTCAGCTTGCGTGTTATTACTTTTGAAAGCTGCCCTTTAAGAAATCTTTTTTTAAGCTCTTCGTGGTTAATGTCTTCTTCGAAAGCAAAATCGAAATTATTTTTTTCAATAAAGGTGTCATATTCCTCAGTCCCTATTACCGCAGTCCGCGGAATTTTTATATCAACTTCTTTAAACGAGGCATCAAGCTCCATGTTCTGTATCATTGCATTAATAAATGCAATGCCTCTGCCTTTGCCGCCAAGCGAACCGTCGCAAAGCCTGACAACGTAATTTTCTTTGCTGATGACCGATTCATCGAACTCAACAACTTTTCCTTTAATACTCTGCTCATCCACATTTTCGAATATATCAACAAGGTATTCACGAAGCGAATGCGAGTCTTTGAAATCAGATACTTTAATCGGCTGGATTTTTTTTGCAATTCTTATTTCACCTCTTGCCATAAGCCATGCGGAGTAATGATTGCGGACTGCGTGGTAAACAATTGTATCATCAGGGCACTTTCTTTAAATGTCTTCTGAATTGCTTAAGAGATGGTGAGACTTTGCAATTTCATCCCCGAAGGATTGCGCCAAACGAAATCACCGAATCCGAGGTTATGAAAAATAAAATCGGTCAGGTCTGATGAGAGCGTTTCGGAATTTTTATTTATGAAGCTCGCTTTGCATTCTCGCGCAACGTTTTCATTTTCAGGGTCGGATGACTGCAGCAGAACCGGCAGGTCTTCAAGCTCCTGCTTAACATATTTAAGCAGATTTACTCCCGCATGTTCATCAACTTCTCCGTCTTTTTTAAAACGCACATCAGAAATTACACAAAGCAGGTAATCTTTATACTTCTGAAATATATCTATTGCTTCTTCGTAATTTACAGCCATTAAAACTTTAGGTCTTGCGCTCATTCGCATGAACTTTTTTCATATCCTCAAGATGTTCATCTTTTATTAAACGCTGCGTTTGTTTTATTATTTCCGTATAAAGCGTAGGCAGATAGCGCGAATAATATCTAATTGAGTTTTCAACAAGCAGAATTACTCTAACCAGCCCGACTTTTGTATCGTTTACAACGTTAATCTTATCTTCTATATATTTTATCATAGCAAGAAATATTTTGGAATCCCTGTTCCACACAAAAACTTTATCAATTTTATCGGCTTCCGGTTTTCTTTCATGCATAAGCTGAAGATGAGCGTTATCATACAAAAGCAGAAATATCGGGATTGTTTCATTTTTTTCACGGACCTATTGTTGCTCAGCTCAAACGGAGTCATATCGTTAATCCGCATAGTGAGTATAACCATATCAAAATGATGCTCGTCAAGCAGCTCAAGCGCTTCTTCGCCTGATGAAGCATTGGTAACACGCGGAGCAGTGGAAAGGCTCAGGCTGTAATACTCACCGAATATCTGCTCGGTCAGCCTGTCTTCCTGTTCAAGAATGAAAGCATCATAAATCGTGGTGACGATAAGAATTTCCCTGACTCTGAATTGTATCAGGTCATGGAAAATCTCGTTATCAGATTTGTACTTTCTGAATAGTTTTGTTAATTCTCTGCTCTGCATATTTTATTTCTCATTCCCGCGATGGACATCGGGGAAATCCAATCATATTTAATTATATAACAAATACTGGCTTCTCAGGTTTTTGAACTGCTCCAAATCGTCATTCCAGCTGGTGATAATGGAATTATAATCATCACCGTTATTTACTCATTTTTCTAAGCTTATCAGTTCCAGCAAGCTTATCGATGTAGTTATCTTTGTTGAAGCTGAATTCGGGAAATAATTTTTTCATGCTTACAAGAATTGCAACTCCTGCTTTTACCGCCTCGAATTTATTTTTATCGGTTACTTTAATATAAACACCGCTGCACTCTTTTCCAAAAAATTTCGGAGGATACGCCGATATTTTTTCCGAAGGGGTAAACGTAATTGATTCAAATTCAACTCCGTTTAATCCGTATGAGTTCAGCTCCTCAGCCAGCTTATCACCATCACACCACGGCGCACCGATGTACTCGAACGGTTTTTCGGTTCCCCTGCCTTCTGAAACGTTTGTGCCTTCAAGAAAACATGTTCCGGGATATACAACTGCAGTTGAGGGGAAGAACATATTCGGTGATGGCTTTACCCATTTCAGATTCAGGTCATTGTAATCAGTTTTCCTTGTATAGCCCTGCATGGAAATAATTTCAAGAATATCCGATTTGTAATCAATATCGTCTTTCAGATATTTTGCAAGCTCGCCTGAAGTCATGCCGTAACAAATGGCTGTTGGAATTTTTCCGACGAATGATTCAAAACCGCTTTCAAGTATAAAGCCATCAGTGTAGTTGGGATTAATAATCATCGGACGGTCACAAACAATCAGCTTTTTATTATTTTCAACAGCGGATTCAATTACATAATACATAGTGGAAGTGTAAGTATAGAATCTTGCGCCAACATCCTGTATATCATAAACAATTACATCAACATCGCTTAAATCATTTGCAGAAGGCTTAACATTATTTCCGTAAATTGAAACAATCGGTATTCCCGTTTTTTCATCTTTGTTGGAATAGTTCTCATCTCCTCTTATGCCGTGTTCGGGAGAAAATATTTTTACAACCTTAATGCCTTTGGCAACCAGCGCATCTATTATATGTGTGCCGTCGGAGAGGATTCCGGTTTGGTTTGTGACAAGGGCAACATTTTTATTTTTCAGCTCATCAAGCCTTGAATCAAGCAGGACTTCATTGCCTAGCTTAAAATCGGATGCAGCGCTTTCAATATGAGAGGGCATATAAACAGCCCGCAAACTCAGTAAAATCAGTAACGATGAAAGGATAATTCTTAAGGTCATACTGCAAAATTACTAAGAAAAAGAGAGAAAGTTTAGGGGAAAAGGAGTGGGAGGAAACCTCACCCCAGCCCCTCTCCTAAAAGGAGAGGGGTATGAGGAAGAGAATCAATTACTTTATTAACACCATTTTCTTCACATCGGTAAAATCACCGGCTTCCATCCTGTAGAAATAAACACCGCTCGCATAAGTTGATGCATCGAAGCTGACCGAATAATTACCCGGGGTTTTTACTTCGTTTACCAAAGTTGCAACCTCCCTGTCCTATTATATCATAAATAACCAGCTTAACAAGCGATTGTTTCGGTACCGAGTATTTTATGCTTGTTGCAGGATTAAACGGGTTAGGATAATTCTGCGGAAGTGAAAATACTTTCGGTAATTCCGTATAGCCCTGTGTCCCGTTCCCGACTATCATGTTCATGCGTAAACATATATTCGGTCTCGTCGTTTGTACCGAACCGCCTGTCATTGTGCAGCCCTGATGTTCCGTCAAGATGCTGATGATATGTCATATGATGCGGCAGTTGTTGAATATACGGTTGTATTTGATGTCCAATGAGGTATTATCATAACATATTTCTATAAGCAGGTTCTGGGCACTGTTCCACTAGAACGGCGTCTGTAGATCTGATATACTGCCAGCCTGTGCCTGCGGGTTGCATAATGTGCCTGAATATACCGGTGTCCATCCGTGCTTACCCATGACGTTACTGTTGTCTGAGTTGTGTTCTGCATCTTTATGCTGAAATTACGTTCATCGATGGCGAACCTACCGATGATAACATTAAACCCTATGCGTGTAATATTCCCCCTGAACCGCCGTTTGCTAAAATTTCGCTTGCTGTATATAGCATCTGAGTTCTGGAGTCTTCATATAATAGTGTAGAAAGGATAGCCGACTGCCGTTGTGCCGGTGCCTATACATGCATTTGCAATGGCAACTATTCTAAATGTATTCAATGCAGTTGAATCCATATTATGATTCGATGAGCAGTCTTTTGCAACCACTCTGTAGAAAATAGAATCGTTATATGCAACCTGTGATGTATCTGAATTAAACGCTGCTGCAAATGTTGCGCCGGAAGTATTTAGCAATCTAAAATGCTTTAATCCTGTTGAAGGACTGTTTTTATACCACGATACCCATACCGAATCGAGTCCGATATTATCGGTTACATTAGCCGTAACTGTAGCGGGCCAGCTTGTTTTGGGGCAATCACCCAATGCATGTATGGACTATAACCGGTTTTGTAATATCAGGCATTGCGTTGAACGAATGATAATTTGCAGGAGCTCCGCCCGGTGATGTTACAACCCTATTCAGCGCATCGGCTGTTTTAATATAATACCTGTATGTTGCGGCTGAACCGTTGCCCGGAATATTTGCCGTCCAGTTATTGCCGCTGGTGTTTGTCAAAAGCACACTGTCTGTAAACGTTGTTCCTCTTGTCCAGAACAATCTGGTTTTAGACGGGTCAATTGTTGAACCTGCAGGGGTAATTGTGCAGTTTACAATGTAAGGACCATTAAGATTTTCAGTATTAGGCAAACATGTGTGAGCAATAACAGGTCCATAAACAGCTTCGTACATCGAAGGGTCACCAAAGCAGTTGTACATTTCTAAATATCTTCTCATCGTTGCAGTAACCGAACCATAGTATTGAACCAGATAAATCTTTGCCTGGCAGAACATAGGTGATGTTTTAATCAGATGGTCAGTAAACATTGCCCTGTATAATCTTCTTTCAAGTATATCATCTTCATCCCAGTATGAAGTAACTGACGAACCCCAGTAAAGTGCGCCTCCGTGAGCGGTACGAATCCATGTTTCGGCAAAACATTCCGATGACTGGAACTGTCCGGTTAAACACGAAAATGCATATACATACGGATACCATGTATTAGTAAGCGCATTAACCTGTGACTGGTTAAGCGGGGGACCATCTGCCCATGATGTTACATCTCCGTGACCTGAATAAATTGCAAATACTGGTTACCATTTAATGCATCAATTAGCTGCTGTGTTGTTGCGCCGCTGTGAGAATACAATTTTAAATTTGTATATGCTGCGGGACCAAAGAAACTATCAATCACAAAGTTATGCGTACCTTCCGTAATTGAATAATTATCATTAGATGCGCAGAAAACACTTTTCTTTGTCAGTCCGTTAATATTATTCTCCATATATATGGATTTGTTAATAACATTTGTCAATTTCTGCTGTGGTTGAAACCGAGAACCTTCCCAGAAATACATCAGCATACGGGTCGGTTCCTTCAAGCATTTCATAATTCAGGTCAGTGTAAGGATTATCGGGTGTCCCGATTCCTGTCCAGCCGGGGATTTTATCAACATCACCAACCAGCAAAACAAACTCAGGTCTTGTGCTTAAATTATTATATGCATTCTGCAGATAAGGCAAGAATTGCAGTGTTTGTTGTTCCTGTTACGCTTGTATTAACCATAGTTACATTGTAACCCATGTTCTGTTTGTGAGCAACAAATGTTGACATGGTTGATTCGTATTCAGGGGCAGTGATAATTAAATAATTGTTTGTAGGTGTCAGTCTTGGTGAATCATAATTCACAAACACATTCTGCAGATATTCGTTAAACGATGCCGAATGCGATACGCTTGATGATGGTGAGCTCTTCAGGTTAATCTTAAAGCTCCCGTTTCTGACCATAGTCAACTCATTGGCAGAAGGATTGTAAGAGAACGGGTAAACCGTAACCATTACGCCTTTAACGCCGGAAATTATAAACGGCTCGGAAATTGTTACAAAAGGCGGATTGGCTTTTCCTGTTGAATTGTAATAATCTCTGTTTATTGTAAAAGGTCTATCGCCTAAACTTTTATTCTTTTCCCACGGAGCCTGTGTTGGATAAATCTTTCTTGATAACAATTGCGTTTCTTTTGAAAGCATAACGTTATCAATGACAGGCATTTGTTCATCATAACTTATGAACAAATTAAACGATGCCTGCGGAAGACACGGCAGACCAACTTCATTCGTTATGCCGTAACCGGGAATTATAAGATTCAGATATTCTTCACCTCCGGAATAAACAGATTTAAAATCATAAGCTGGAAGATTAAAACTTACTTTGTAAGAATTGCCTTCTTTGCTCAAAGTAATTCCCTCAGGAATATTTTTAGTAAAAGAAAATTGTGTAAGCAGCAATAAAAACAAGTACGGATAAAATAGTAATCCTTTTCATGTTGAAACTATTCCTTTAATTATGATTGAGATTTTTAAATATGAAGGGTTTAAAAAAGGGTATATACTCCCCCCTGGGTGAGTATAAAAAACTCCACATTGGAACAAAGATTGGGAAGAAGTCACATTTGGCATCTTAAAACATTAGCTAATTCACAAATTATCAACATGTTATTTTACTTTCCCCCGATAGCAAAATAACCCAATTTCACTGTAACAAAATTACGGTTGAAAACCCCCAAAAACTATGATTTCCGTCATGTAAAAGTATGACCTGTGTCGGAAGGGAGTTGTGAAGAAATGTACAAAAAACTCAGATTTTAATTGCAAAATATAAATTTGAATGAACAATAAAATAATGGTCAGACCACATATTAAAATAATTTATATGCTTTACACTCAAGCCTGCGGAGTATTTTTTCGTAAGATTATACTGAATCCTGAAACCCAGAGTTAAACCCGGTGTAAACTGTATTTCTTTGTTTTCAGGATAATGGATTGCCACTATATTGGGCCCGATTTCGGCGAAGTATGTTAATTTTTCTTTAAACGCAGTTCCCCCAAATGACGGAAGAAAACTGATATTAAAGCTGTTATCTAAACCATCGAGGTCTTTTTTGCTGTATTCAAGCCCTAAGTCCAAATAAAACGGATGGTAAATTTTTTGAATATAAGCAAAGCTAACAAGAAATCTGAAATCATGATTACGGTTAAGCTCATCCGTTTTGAAACGAAAAGCTTTTGCAAAACCGAAACCAATTGAAATGTTAGTTAAATCATCTTTTTTCGTAACGGGATAGGAGGATGGAGTTTGAGCATGAAGCTCAATTGAGAAGATTACAGCAAGAAGAACCGCACAAATTGTTTTCATATTGCAGCAGATTACTTGTTTAATGTACAGATTTCTTAAAATCTATACGCAAGGTAAAAACCACCCAACGTAAAGTGAACCGTTTCATCGTTATCACCTTTAACAAAAAAAGCATTTTTGATATCCAAACCAGCCGAAAAATATTTGCTGATTTTGTATTCCCCTCTCAAAAAAATCAAAACACCGGCATTATCACCAAAATTCACAAACGGTTTATGTAAATAAAGCCCGGCGCCTGTAAACAGGAGAACCTGGTTTTTAAATAAATTAAACTGCAGGTTCGGAGAAGCGTACAGCGCAAACCGGAATAATGATTTACCACTGTTCCCGGAAATATTAAAATGCGTTCCGATATCAAAAAATAATATTTTATATGAGTGAATATTAATATTTAAATCAGAAAACGGCAGGACTTTTTCTCCGTATGAATCGTAAACCGTGCCGACGCCAATTGACAACTCAGACCTGTAAAGAGATGTGTTACCGGTTGTATTGGTTTGAGCATGAAGCTCTATTGAAATAAAGAATATGAGAATTAATATAATTGATTTCATAAAACTCATCTTTATTACAAAAAAAACTGCACTCCCGCAGAGGGGCATAAGAATCCGCTATCCAGTTCAAAAGGACTCAAGCTAATTAATGACATATATCTTAAGCCGGCGGATATGCCAAAATTATTGTTTAGCATGAAAACATATTTCGGATTTACAATCCCGAAAAAACCGCCGAAGGGACCGCTTACCCATCCTTCAAGTCCGAAAAACAAATAAACAATATGACGGCCTGATTTTATAATTCTGTAATTTAAACCGAAGGCAGCAACTCCTGCGCCCGATTTAAATTCCCCATCAGATATAGCCCCGGCTTCAAACCTGAAGAATAACTTTTTCTCACCAATGCTTATTTCATAAGAACCCCATAGGGTGTGGATATATCCTTTAAATGAAGGTTTTTCAGACGGGTCAAATATGGGACCGTATTCAATACCAACATGTTGGGCTGTTTCTTTGAATTTGCCGGAAACATCTTTAAGCTTAAGTGGTTTAAAATTAAATTGGGATTGATTATAGAAATTAGTTTGAGCATTAAGCTCAAAGGAAAGTATAACAGCAAGAAGAACCGCACAAATTGTTTTCATATTGCAGCCGATTGCTTCTTAAATAGCCGGGTGCAATATAATAGAAATAATTAAGTAGCAACAGGCAAATCAAATTCCAGACTTTATTAACCTCGTAAGACTCATCAATTTATAAACCTTATAAACTTTATAAACCTTATAAACTTTATAAACCTTATAAACCTTATAAACCGCTCCGTTACAAATTATTTCCCTTCGGTTTATCCATTTCACTATCTGCCTATGGGGTTTTAGTGCACCATAAACTTAGCCATATCAGATTTATGCAGCTTTCCTTTTTTATTCAGATAAGTTTTAATCATAACAAATATTATCGGAGTAACAAAAAGCACATGAACCGCTGATGTTACTATTCCGCCCAGCATCGGCACTGCAATAGGTTTTGCCAAATCAGAGCCTGTGCCTGTTGCCCACATAATAGGGATTAATCCGATTAAGTTTACTGCAACTGTCATTAGCTTTGGTCTTAATCTCAGCACAGCGCCGTCTTTAGCCGCCTGAATTATATCTGCATTTGTGACAACATCATTATTTGCAATAAGTTTTTTATCAAGCGCTTCGTGGAGATAGATTACCATAACAACGCCGGTTTCAACAGCAACGCCGTAGAGTGCAATGAAACCCACCCACACGGCAACGGAGAAATTTAAGTTAAGTATTGCCATGAGATAAACTCCGCCGATGAGCGCAAACGGAACCGAAAGCATTACAAGAATCGATTCAAGAAAATTCTTGAATACCATAAACAGCATTACAAAAATTATTATGAACACAATCGGCATAACAATCTCAATTCGTTTCTTTGCGCGGATTTGGTTTTCCCACTGCCCGCTCCATGTATAATAATAACCTTTCGGCAATTTAGGAGCAAATTCTTTATCCAATAGCTGTTTGGCGTCATCAACAAAGCTTCCCATATCTCTGCCTCTCACATTAAGAAATACAATCGAGCGGAGCATGTTGTTTTCGCTTGCTATCATTGGCGGACCTGTAGTTATTTTAATATCAGCAAGCTCACCCAGCGGAAGCTGGATAACCCGTTAGCCCCTTTCCGGAGAAGGATGTGTATTGGAAACCGGTGTCATTTGATGCTTCCATAGATGAATTAGCAGATGTCATATTCGATGCGCCGACTGTAACAAGCACATTCTTCATCTTTTCAACATCATCGCGGAAATCACGGTAATATCTTACCCTGATGGGAAATCTTCTTCGTCCTTCAACTGTTGTTGAAATATTTTCACCGCCGATTGCCGTTTCGATTACGTTTTCAACATCGCCTACGTTTAACCCGTAACGGGCAATGACATCGCGTTTTGGCTCAATATCAATATATTTCCCGCCCTGCGTTCTTTCTGCAAAAACATCAGCCGCGCCGGGGACTTTCTGAACAATATCAGCCGCATCTATTGCGAGGCGCTCAAGTGTATCGAGATTATCACCGAATACTTTTATACCGAGGTCGGTTCTTACACCTGTTGAAAGCATGTTGATCCGGTTTATTATAGGCTGTGTCCACGCGTTGCCAACACCCGGTATTTGCAGCTTTGAATTAAGCTCAGCAATAATTTTATCTTTGGTCATCCCGGGGCGCCATTCGGATTTATCTTTAAGGATTATAATTGTTTCAATCATGTTTACCGGCGCAGGGTCGGTTGGAGTATCAGCCCTGCCGACTTTGCCGAGAACGTGTTCGACTTCCGGTTCTGCAGCTATGATTTTATCCTGAATCTGCATAATCCGTTTAGCTTCGGTGATGGATACATTCGGCAGAGTTGTTGGCATAAACAGCAGGCTGCCTTCATCAAGCGTTGGCATAAACTCCGAACCCCTGTGCATAATTATCGGAATGGTTATAAGCAATGCAACAATGTTTATTGCCAGCGTGGTTTTTCTGTACTTAAGGGCAAAGTTTAAAGCCGGCTCATATAACATTTTAAAAAATCTTGAAACCGGGTTTTTCTGTTCCGAATAAAACTTGCCTCTCATAAATAATGTCATCAGCATAGGAACAAGTGTTATTGTGATGATTGCCGAACCGACAAGCGCAAACGTTTTGGTAAATGCTAGGGGATGGAACAGCTTTCCTTCCTGTCCCGTAAGCAAGAAATACAGGCAGGAACGATACTACAATAATTGCTATCGAAAAGAATATTGCGCGCCCAACCTGTTTAGCCGATTTAATTGAAATTTCGGTATAATCTATTATTTCCCCTCTTGCAGTTGCAGCAGCAATATTCCGGTAAGCGTTTTCCACCATTACAATAGATGCATCAACCAGCACACCGATTGAAATGATGAGACCTCCAAGGCTCATAATATTTGATGTGATATTAAACTGCCTCATAAGGATAAAAGCAATCAAGAATCGATACAGGCATTTCAATAAGTATTCTTATTGCGCTCCGGAAATGGAAAAGGAATATCATTACTATAAGGCTAACAACAATAGCCTCTTCAATCAATGCGTGCTCAAGCGTGTTGATTGATTCATGAATCAGCGTACTTCTATCATATGATGTTCCGATATACACACCTTCGGGCAGACCTTTTTCAAGTTCTTTAAGTTTTGCCTTAACACGTTCAATTACATCGGATGCATTTTCGCCATAACGCATAACAATTATTCCGCCAACAACTTCACCCTCACCGTTCATATCAAGCACTCCCCTTCTTGTATCGCCGCCTATCTGAACCGTTCCAACATCGCCAATTCTAACGGGAACACCTGTGCTTGTGCTTCTGAAGAGTAACGTTTTTAATATCATCAGGTGAACTAATATAGCCCAAGTCCTCTTACAAAATACTCGCTCTCATTTGCTTCAATGTTATTTCCGCCCACATCTTTGTTGCTGTTTTTAACAGCATTTACTATATCGGTAATACTTAACCCGTAAGATGAGAGCTTATTCGGGTCAACATCAATCTGGTATTGTTTTACAAATCCCCCGACTGAAGCTACTTCGGCAACGCCTTCAACGGAGGTTAACTGGTATTTCAGGTAATAATCCTGCAGCGCGCGCAGTTCCCCAAGGTCATATTTTTTGCTGTAGAGATGATACCAGTAAACATGTCCTACACCTGTTCCGTCAGGACCCATAACAGGACTAACACCTGCAGGAAGCTGGTCTTTTACCTGGTTGAGCTTTTCAAGTACACGGCTTCTTGCCCAGTAAATGTCTGTATTATCATTAAATATAACATATATAAAGCTCATACCGAACATCGATTGCGAGCGGACTGCTTTTACATCAGGTATGCCCTGAAGATTTTGTGTTAAAGGGTATGTAATCTGGTCTTCAACAATCTGCGGACCGCGCCCCATCCATTCGGTAAATACAATTACCTGGTTTTCGGAAAGGTCAGGAATTGCATCAACAGGTGTATTATAAACAGACCATATTCCAAAGCCGGCAACAACTAAATAAATCACCAGAATTATAAACCTGTTGCGCGCTGAAAAATCTATTATTCGCTCTATCATCTTAAATATGTCTCAATTAAATTACTGAAAATATCAGCTGAACATTGGATGAATCATTAAAATTCAGATTAAAATACCAGAGTCCTTTTTCAGTCAAATTATAATTTACCCAGTACCTTCCTGTTGAATCCGGCTTAGCAAGCGATATTTCACCCGGTATTTCCTTACCGTTTATATGAGTAAGGGCATTGACTTTCACGTTTGAAACTTTAACCGGTTCTCTGCTTTTCTCTTCATTGAACTCAAGCGCAATTGAGTCTTTGCCTTTTTTTAAATCTTTCGCAGTGTAATATGCTATAACCGTTACTTTTCCGGATGAACCCTGCTGAACCGGGATATACTGCAGTTCCATAGATGGTGGAGTTTCATTGGTTTTAATTTCCTTGCTTTGTTCATTGCAGGATGCTATCAGGAAAACAGCCATAACTGCCAAAACGATTTTAATTTCAGATTTCATTTTTATTTTTATTTTAATATTCACACTTAAATAGATTACATAGCTGTCAGGTTAAACTGAATTTTTAACCCGTTATTAAAGAAAATCGTGTAAATCCAGTTTCCTTTCATCGGAAAATTATAAGTAGCATTATACCTGCCGGGTATATCGGTAAAATCAATTGTTGTTTCGGCCATCATTGGAGAGCCTGCCATCTGCATAACAGCTTCAGAGCTGACGCTTCCAACTTTAACAAGCTCGCCGTCTGATACATTACGGAACTCAACAACAAATGAACCTTTCCCCTGCTTTATAGTACCGCTTTCATTTAGAACCAATACCTTGAAATTCCCGGTTGTTTGTTCCTGAACTGTATTCAGGTTGCTCAAGTTTCCGCTGCATGAAGCAAAAAACATGACTAAGAGAGCAATTGAGGATAATTTTATTTTATTTTTCATTGTGTTTCTCCTTATTTTGGTTAAACAAGTTTTACAGAGTTAGGTTTGCCCTGATTCCTCAATTTTAACAAAATTTCTTTTAAATAAAATTAACAAATTCCTTTTATTTTTTCCCTGGCACCTTACAGCATTCATCAAGTTTATCGTATGCAACCGGGTCAGCTTTTTTATCATTTGCATCATAGCCCGCTGCAGTAATTGCATTTTCTACTTTCGAAAGGTCTGTCTTTGACTTATCATAAGCAACTGTCATAACCTTGCCGTCTACATCAATATTAAAATCATTTACGCCTTCTACATTCTTCATGGCTTTAGTAATATTTTTCTTGCATTGGTCACACTGAATGGTCGGTAATTGGATTGTTGCCTTTTCATCATTGGCTGTGGTTTTGACATCGCTTGACTGGGTTTTACCGTTATCCTGCGTCCCTGAAACTTCATTTGACTTTGAGTTATCTTTGGATTCGGAAACCTTGTTATCCGATTTTCCGCATGCAATGAAAGTTAACGCTATAAAAACGGTTAAAAGAGCTTTAATTATATTTTTTGATTTTGACATTTTTTTATTTTTTAAATTTAAGATTTATAATATTGTTTAAATTGTTAATCATGCTTTTCTTCGAGCTTCATTTTGCAGATGGGGCAGGTGCCTTCATAGTTTGCCAATACCTCCGGATGCATCGGACATGTGTAAAGCTTTCCTTCTATTTTGGCTGATTGTTCATCTGCTTTTACCAGCTTCATTTTGCAGGTGGGGCATTTGCCCGGGTAGTTCTGAATTACATCCGAATGCATAGGACATGTATATAAAGGACCAATATCGGTTGAATCCATAACATTGCTGACTTCTATAACTACACCATTGTTTTGCTGCTTGTTATTCATATCAGAGGTCCGGCTATCTGTCTTCCCGCAAGAAGAGAATCCTATTACAAATAAAACAGCAATTACTGCAGCTGCCAATCCTATATATTTTTTGTGTGTTATCATTTTAATATTTCCTTTTCTGATTTTATCTTTTTAATTTTGGTGTTCGTAATTATTTCTTTTTACTCATGTCTTTCATGATATCCTGTCCGGGATTAATCTTCATATCTTTGTCTGTATCATCGCTCATCTCATGACCTTCGTGGCCGGAATTGATACCGGCTTCAATCTGCGATTCGCTGTCAATTAAAAATCCGCCAGAGCTTACAACTTTTTCACCTTCTTTGAGCCCGGAAAGTATTTCATAATATCCGTCCTGTTCATAACCGATTTTTACTTTTCTCGGTACATAAACACCGGGTTCCTTTTCGACGTAAACAATGTCTTTTTCACCGGTTCTTATGACCGCATTCTTCGGTACTGCAAGGTTCTGGGAGTAAAAAGTATTTATCTTCACTTTAACGTACATATCGGGCTTCAGCTTATAATCACGGTTTGATACATCAATTCTTACCTGGAGTGTTCGCGAGGAAGCGTCGAACACGGGGTCAACAAAATTAATTTTGGCATTAAAGGTTTCTCCGGGATAAGAGCTTGAAGTTATCTCCGCATTCTGCCCCGTCTTTATATACTGAACGTCGGATTCATAAACATTTGCCATAACCCATACGGTCGATAGATTTGCAACGTCATAAATAACTTCGCCCGCCATCGGCCATTGACCGGGTTCAGCATATTTTTTTGTAATAACTCCGCTGTAACGGGAATACACTTTTATGGTCTGCATGATTTCTCTAGTTTTCGCAATTTCGTCAAGCTGCTCGGGAGTCATTTCCCACTGGCTTAAACGTGAGCGTGATGCATCTACAAGGCTTTTTGCCTGTTCGATAGCAAGGTCATTTCTGCTTTTTACAATACGGTCATAGTTTTGAAGAGCGAGTATGTATTCCTTTTGCGTTGAAACCAGGTCAGGTGAATAAAGTTCAAACACGGGCTGCCCCGCTCTTACGTTATCCCCCTCGAAGTTTACATACATTTTTGTAATCTTTCCCATTACAGGCGTGGATATATGAGTATTATTCTTTTCGTTTATCTTTATATAGCCGTTGAATTCCTTTTCACCTGAAAACTGTTTTGTTTTCACAACCTCTGTCTGTACGTTGGCAAGCACCTGCTGAGACGGCGATAGCTTAACTTCGTTCAGGTTGAGCTTTGAATTATCATTGCTTTCGTTTTCTTCTTTCTCAACATCGGAGCTTGTTTTTAAAACTAGGTCCATTCCGCAAATCGGACACTGTCCGGGGTGGTCTGATACAATCTGCGGATGCATAGGGCATGTGTAAACCTGCGATGCGGTTATTCCTGTTTTATTGTTTTTGAAAAAGTGAGTGTAACCCCAATACGATCCGGCTATTAATACCAATACAGCAAAAATTCCTATTACCGCTTTTACAATTTTATTTTGATTATTGTTTTCCATTTTTTGCGAATTCCTTATTTCTGATTTTTAAAATTCATTCCGGTTGCATTTTCAACATCGGCTATCGATTTTAAATACATCGTTACCGATTCATAAAACATGAGCTTTGCTTCCTGGTACATCCTGTATGAATCAAGCAAATCAATAAATGAAGTCATATTGTTTTCGTAATTGTACTGCGTTGCTTTAAGCGAGTTCTCCGTTTGCGGTATCATTACAGTATAGTAGTAATTCATAGTTTGTTTTGCCGAAAGCAGTGAGTTGACCGAATTGACAACTTCGTTTCTTATATCATTCTTTTTATTATCTATATCTTCATTAGCTGATTTTATCAGCACTTCTGATTTTCTGATTGAGTTATCATACTTGCCGGAAGTCCACGGCGCAAAGGGAATGCTTACTCCGAACATAACCGTAAAAGCGTTTTTGGGCTCATAAGGAAGTATTTTATATCCGAACTTAACGTTAAAATCCGGCATCCTGCTGAGTTTTGCCATTTCCAAATCTGTGCTGTTCATGATTTTTTTACTTTCAAGCGATTTCAAATCGGGGCGGTTTTCAAAAGCATACTTAACAAGCTTATCTGTATCAAACCCTTCGAGCTTGAAGTGGTCCATGTCAAGCAGGTAATCTATATCAATATTCCTGAAGCTGATTTTTGTATTATCATCAATTACAACTTTAGTCAGCCTGGTCAGTTCGGAAAGAATATTTTTCTTCTGCTGTTTTAGCATGTACTCTTCGTTTTGCAGCTTTGAAAGCTCGATTTGTGATTTAAATACTTCCTGCTGCATACCCTTGCCTACCGAGTACCTGGCTTCTGCCGCTGTCATAAAATTCTGCATTATAAGCTGGTCTTCGCTATTAATTTGAAGCTTATGCTCTGTGAAATACAAATCGTAATAATTCATTTTTACCATATTAATCATGCTGACAGCCGTGTTTTTAAGGTCATTGTTCATCATTTCCGCGTTATCAAGCACTGCTTTACGCTGCAAATCAAGCTTCCCGGGAAATGGAAACATTTGCGAAATGTAGAAGTTAATCATTCCTACCTGCTTGAAATCTGTCATTATGTTATCGAGCATAAATTCAAACATGGGGTCGGGCAGATAATCTTTTTCTTCCGAAATCAATTTTTCTGAAGATATTTTATATACCATGCTTTTAAGCCCGGGACTGTTGTTTAAAGCAAAATAAATCATCCTGTCGAGGTCAATAACCTCAGCTTTACCAAACGAGTTATCGAATGAAGTATCGGATTTGTTAATCCGCGTAAAATCTTCAGAAAGCAAAGAATCAATTGATTTCAATGCAGTATTGTAACGGTAGACGCTGTCTTTGTTCAACATAACGTTAAACGCATTCTGCGAGAACGAACCGGAACTTGATAATACAAAAAGTATTAAAACAGCAGAATATTTTATGAAATATTTAAACATAACTTATGATTCATCATCTATTGGAATAAATTAAAAATTGCATAAGGATATACCTATCCCTATGACAGTATTAAAATGAACCGTAAGCTTAAATTAAAAGAGATGAGTTGAGAATGGGTATTTCTGAATTCGGCGGATGATAAGAAAATTCGTTAAAAACACTGTGTGCGTTTGTAAGTATTCTGCCAAATCCATTGGCATCAGTATTTATAAATCCTGCATGAATTAACGGGCTGACAACTGAACTGTGAAGGATTTCTAAAATATTTGAATTTGTAAGCTCAATTATTTTAGTCTGGCAGCATGAATTAGCAACACTTTTTATTATTAGCCCGGAATTTTCATGGTGGGTGTCATGGCTGCAAGCGCATGAGGTATCGCCCTTCATATTGCATAAAACCAAAGTAGTGGCAAAGCTGAAGTTCGAAAGAACCAGCACCGCCGAGAGATATGTCACAAAATATTTCTTTACTTTGATTTTCATTCTATAAAGTTAATACAATATATGCTTGGAGTCAATATGAACACCCCAAACACATAAACGTATAAATACAGCCAATTAGTTTCAAAACTCAGAATATTGATGATTTTATTCCGGAATTGCGGTTTTTCAAGTTTTAAACTTTTGCTTCTCTTTCCAGAAAATCAGGGTTAAGAATTCTTATAACATTTCCTTTAACACTTATCCATTCTTTCTGGCAAAAATCTGCAATAATCTTTGTTAAATATCCTCTTGATGTTCCGGCAAGATTCGCCAAATCATCGAGGGTCATATCCATTTTTAATTCATTTGTCTCCGTAAGCCCGTAAGTATTTGAAAGCAAAACCAGCACTTCTGCAAAACGCTCACTTGTATTTTTATCCTGCCTGCTTGAAATTTTGCTTTCAATCAGGTCAATATTAGAACACAGCAGCTGCATAACATCAATCTTATATTTATTATTATAGTTTATCAGCGCTCTGAATTCTTTTGCAGGGATAAAACAAACGCTTGCCTTCCCTAAAGCAATTGCTGAACTTGTAAAATTTTGTTCGTTAATTACTGCGTGTATGCCGAGCACATCCCCGGGTTTAACAAGATATAGTATTGTCTGCGCCGGCTGGTTGTCATTCTTTATTATTTTTGCCTTGCCGGAAATCATCAAATAAATCCCATCAGAGTTACCGTTCTCATGGAACAGGTAATCATCTTTCTTGTAGGTAAGAATCTTTTTCTGAACAGATTCTATTAATATTTCTTTTAACGGACTTTTCTTCAATTCAGATTAATTAACATTGTATTGATATTGGTTATTCATGGCTGCTCATAGATTCAAAATTCATTCATTAAAAAAAATCACAGCATTGCTGCATTTCAGCACGGTATTATATCACTGTACAAATTTAGTTCTGTATCCGGGGGAAAAACAATGATTTTGGTCATAAAAAAAAATGATTAATGGCAGGTTTACATTTTCGTGATTATTAATATCCTGATATCATCACAGGCTTTGAAATGTTAGTGTACAATTAAATATTTTATACACCTCTGAAATATTTTTGTTAAAAAGAGAAGAATTTTAAAAGATATAGAATGAATTTATACACAAGTCATATTTTTTTATAACAAAAATCATGTTTTTTTATGTCAAAGGTCATTGTTTTGGGCAGCACTCACAAAGTATTTTTGTGTTAAACTCAAATAGTATATGAATAAAATGGAAAAACATCCAAAATCCGGCGGGAGAAAACCAAAGACCAAGCTGGATGTTGGAAATGATAAGATAAATCAACTGCTTAATCTGGCTGAAAATAAGCAGTTTATTGCCTTATCTAAAGATAATGTGCTTTTTCGTGAAAATGAGCCGGTAAAAGGTGTGTATTTCCTTCTTACGGGAAAAATTAAAACTATTAAAAAAGACACTGAAAACAAGGAATCTATCCTTTATTTGATAAAATCACCGGATATTGTTTGTCTTCATTCAATAATGGAAGAAGATTACCATCTTCATACTGCCGTGGCGGCATGTGATTCGATGGTTTGTTTCGTCCCGAAAGACGAGTTCGAGAAAATACTTGCTCAAAATATGGAAATCGCTCTTAACATGATGAAAATGCTTTGCTTAAAGATAAATGGAATTGAAAATCAAATTAACAGGTACATTTAATACCCCTTATTCAACATCAAGATTTCACCCTTTTTGCTCTTAAAGCATCCAAAAAGTACTATTTAGTATTAGTATTTAGCACTGATTTTTGCTTTTTTCATTAAAAAAATGCCTGTTTTCGCTAAAACTAAAGTATGATATAAATCATGTTTTGAAGTGATACATATCATTGTAATTTTTTACAATCTAAGGCTATTTTTGTTATATAAGAACTGATGAATAATAAAATATACACATAAAAATGTTTCTCGAAGAATCAATAGAAATTAAAAACAAATACAGGAATAAATTCGTATCAGCCGATGAAGCGGTACGGGTAATAAAGTCCGGTGACAGAGTATATATTCACCCGGGATGTTCTTTTCCTGAGATTCTTGTAGATGCGATGGCAAGAAGAAAAGATGAGCTTAACGACGTAGAAGTATGCCACTTGCTCGGTGTCGGAAATGTTGCTTATGCTACTCCTGAAATGGAAGGTCATTTCAGGCATAATGCATATTTCATTGGGACCAACGTACGGAAAGAAGTAAAAGAAGGAAGAGCCGATTTTACACCGATATTCCTATCTGAAATCCCCTGGTTAATAAAATCTAAAAAAGTTGATGTTGCTTTAATCCAGGTTTCTCCGCCTGATAAAAGAGGATTTTGCAGTTTTGGTTCAGGGGTTGAGTGTACAAAAGCCGCAACTGAAGTTGCAAGGTATATAATTGCTCAGGTTAATCCCAATGCACCGCGTGTTTATGGTGACAGCTTTATCCATATAAGTAAAATAGATTATTGTGTTGAAGTAGATGTTCCGCTAAATGAGCTTCCGATGGTGGGTGAAGGAAAAAACACACCGGAGGAAATGGCAATATTCAAGAAAATCGGCGGTAATGTTGCAGAATTGGTTGAAGACGGCGCAACTCTTCAGCTTGGAATAGGTGCAATACCTGATGCAGTTCTGTCTTTTCTTAATTATCACAAAGACCTTGGCATACACACAGAAATGTTTTCTGACGGCTTAATTCCGCTAGTTGAAAAAGGAATTATTAACGGTGAAAAGAAAACGCTTCTTCCCGGAAAGATTGTATCATCGTTTGTGCTCGGAACAAAAAAAGTTTTTGAATTTATTGATAACAACCCCGAAGTTGAATTCCGTCCCACAGAATTTGTAAATGACCCGTTTACTATTTCAAGAAACTATAAAATGACTGCGATAAATTCTGCCCTGCAGATTGACCTGACAGGACAGGTTTGCTCCGATTCGATTGGCTACACATTCTACAGCGGTTTTGGCGGACAGGTTGATTTTCTAAGGGGAGCCGCCCAATCGGAGGAAGGCAAACCGATTATTACCCTGCCTTCAACAGCAAAAAAAGGCGCTATTTCAAGAATTGTCCCTCATTTAGATGAGGGCGCAGGCGTTACCGATTCACGGGCAGACGTGCATTATGTTGTTACCGAATACGGGGTTGCAAACCTCCACGGAAAAACAATAAGAGAACGCTCCAAAATGCTGATTAAACTGGCTCATCCCAAATTCAGGGATGAACTTGAAAAATTTGCAAAAGAACATAATTATTTCTAATACTGAAAAATGAAAACAAAGGTAAACTGGGTATCTAAATTTTATCTCGAAGGCGAAACCTCAGGAGGTCATACCGTAAAGATGGATTCTGCCGGAGCGATGCTCCCAACCAAAGGACCTACTCCGAAAGAATTACTGCTCCAGGCTCTTGCTGGCTGTACAATGATGGACGTTGCAGGGATACTTGAAAAATCAAGAAAACACCTTGAGAAATTCTGGGTTGATGTTGACGGAGAAATTGCTGCCGAACATCCCAAAGTCTTTACTAAGATTCACCTTAAATATAACTTTGCAGGAAACGACCTCGATGATAACTCGGTAAAAAGAGCTATTGAGCTTTCAAAAGAAAAATATTGTGCAATTTCAAATATGCTGAAAAATTCTGTTGAATTAACTCATTCATACGAAATACATAAATAAAAAATAACGGAAGAAATTTAACTAAACCCTTTAAGGAGGATATAAAATGTCTTATATAATAACATCGGAATGTATCAACTGCGGAGCCTGCGAACCTGAGTGCCCCAATAATTCTATTTACGAAGGCGGAGCAAGCTGGGAAATGGCAGGAAACACTTACGGCGAAGGCGATGCCGCTCCGTCCGGCGCAACAGGATTCTGGTCTTCGGAATTTTTCTATGTTGTACCCGATAAATGCACAGAATGCAAAGGATTTCATGATAAACCCCAATGCGCAGAAGTTTGCCCGGTCGATTGCTGTATTCCCGACCCCAATCATTCGGAAGATGAATCCGCTTTGCTTCAGAAAAAAGAATACCTGGATTCCTTAGGCAGATAGTAAACTGCTGTACAGTAATTTTTTAAAAACTTTAAAATAAAGAGTTAATCATGGCTGAAGTAACCACAAAACCCGCAAAAAAACAAAGGAAAGTAAAAGGGAGAATTGAAATCGATATCCAAAAATGCAAAGGATGCGAGCTGTGCTCGCTGGTTTGCAAAGAAGATGCGCTTCATCTTTCCAAAGATATTAACAATAAAGGGTACAGGTACCTGGTAGCAATTAACGATGACTGCAACGGCTGCGCAAACTGCGCGCTTATATGCCCGGATGGTGTTATCAAAGTTTACAGAACAACGCTGAAGAAAAAAGAGCTTGTTGCAGAAATTAAAAATGTATCCTCTTCTATACAGGTAACAATCAGCGAAAACCCTGTAAGCGAAGACCTTAGAAATATGGAGTATTTATAAAATGGAAAATTCCGAAGTAAGATTAATGAAAGGCAACGAGGCTTTAGCCGAAGCCGCTATCCAGGCAAAATGCGATGCGTATTTCGGTTATCCTATTACTCCTCAATCAGAGGTGCTTGAATACCTCTCAGCCGAAGCTCCGAAGAAAAGCCATATGACTGTTCTGCAGGCTGAAAGCGAAGTTGCTGCAATTAATATGATTTACGGCGCAGCAGGAGCCGGCGGAAGAGTTTTAACAACTTCTTCTTCGCCCGGTATCAGCCTGATGCAGGAAGGAATTTCTTACATTGCTTCAGCCCAGCTGCCGTGCCTGCTGGTTAATGTAAACCGAGGCGGTCCGGGACTGGGAACAATTCAGCCCTCACAGGGAGATTATTTTCAGTCAACTAAAGGCGGCGGCCATGGTGATTATCACCTTATAGTACTTGCACCCGCATCTGTTCAGGAAATGGCTGATTTTATTTTCCTGGGATTTGAGCTTGCTGATAAATACCGCAACCCGGTAATGCTTCTTTCGGACGGAGCAATCGGACAGATGATGGAAAAAGTAAAATTTCCGGAATATGAAATTAAAAAACCCGCCAAACCGTGGGCTACTACAGGAAAGAGTATCCACAAAGACAGAAATGTTGTAACATCGCTTTTCATTCAGCCCGAAAGAATGGAAGCCGTTAACCTTGAGCTCCAGAGAAAGTATGCTGAAATATGCAGGAACGAAGTAAGGTATGAAGAGATTGAGACCAAAGATGCCGAGTATTTGATTGTTGCATACGGGCTCTCTGCAAGAATTTCTCATAAAACACTCGAACTCGCAAGAGAAAAAGGAATTAAAGTCGGATTGCTGAGACCAATCACTCTCTACCCGTTCCCTTATGAAAGAATAAACCAACTCGCCGATAAAGCTAAGAAAATACTTACTGTAGAATTAAATGCCGGTCAGATGGTGGAAGATGTAAGACTTTCAGTTGAAGGCAAAGCAAAAGTCGGACACTACGGAAGAATGGGCGGAATAATACCGGGTCCCGATGAAATTTTAGAAAATTTTGAATCATTTATTAAGGGGTAAATAAAATGCAAGAAGAAACCTTAACTAAAAAAGAATTGACAGAAGACACTCCTATTGAACAGGAATGCGCTGATGAAGAATGGGAAGTTGTTTATGACAGACCGTTCACGCTGCTGAATACCCCGATGCACTACTGCCCGGGATGCGCCCACAGTCTTGTGCATAAGCTTATTATGGAAACTGTTCAGGAGCTTGATATACAGGATAAAACAATAGGTGTTGCGCCTGTAGGGTGCTCGGTATTTGCTTACGATTATATGGATATCGATATGCAGGAAGCTGCCCACGGCAGAGCAACTGCTGTTGCAACAGGTATTAAAAGAATCCTCCCCGATAAGTATGTATTTACTTACCAGGGAGACGGAGACCTTGCCGCAATCGGTACTGCCGAAACTATTCATACAATCAACAGGGGTGAAAATATACTGATAGTATTTATTAATAATGCTGTATACGGAATGACAAGCGGACAGATGGCGCCAACAACTCTTATTGGAATGAAAACAACAACCTCTCCTTACGGAAGAAACACAAAAGGAATGGGATACCCGCTTAAAATTGCGAACATGATTTCACAGCTGCCAGGGGCTTTCTATGTTTCAAGACATTCGGTTCATACAGTTGCCAACGTAAGAAGAACTAAGAAAGCATTACTTAATGCTTTTAAATACCAGCAGCTCGATAAGGGAACATGCTTCATAGAAATTATAGGCAACTGCCCCTCAAACTGGAAAATGACTCCGGTAGAGGCAAATAAATTCATCTCCGAACAAATGATTAAAGAATTCCCGCTCGGGGATATTAAAGTACCTTCAAAAGAAGATTTAGTAAATTTAGAAGCTGTGGAAGGAGTAGTTTAAAAATGACTGAAGAAATTATAATTGCAGGTTTTGGCGGACAGGGTGTGCTTTCAATGGGACAGGTGCTCTCTTATGGAGCTGTTATTGAAAATAAAGAGATTTCATGGATGCCTTCATATGGTCCTGAAATGAGAGGCGGAACCGCTAACTGCATAACTATCCTTTCGGATAAGCAAATCAGCTCACCCATAATTTCAACATATGATACAGCTATTATTTTAAACCAGCCTTCAATGGATAAGTTTGAATCGAAAGTGAAAAAAGGCGGATTGCTGCTGTACGATTCAACAAACATTTTGACGCCGCCGACAAGAAAAGATATCGACGTTCTTGGAGTTCCGGCTGCTGATGAAGCCAACAAACTGAATAACGCAAAAGTCACAAATATGATTATGCTTGGCGCATATCTTGCAAAGAAACCGATGATTACAATTGATTCTGCTGTTGCAGGGTTAAAGAAAGTACTGCCCGAGAGATACCATCATTTACTGCCTCTCAACAAACAGGCAATGCTGGCTGGTATGGAACTTGCCAAAAAAGTACCGGCTGAAGTTTAATTTTCATTTTTTCCGGAACATCCGGAAAGAATTTCGTTCTTTATTAATAAAAAATAAAATTATTTACGGAGCTATTAAAATTGGATAGGAAGAAAGTAACAATAGACGGTAACGAAGCTGCTGCGTACGTTGCTTATAATCTTAATGAAGTCTGTGCAATATACCCAATCACCCCATCATCAAATATGGGTGAATGGTGCGATGCATGGAGTGCAGCAAAGAAGAAAAACCTTTGGGGAATTATACCAACCGTTAGCGAACTGCAGAGCGAGGGCGGCGCATCGGGCGCTATACACGGTGCTTTACAAACAGGGGCGCTCTCATCAACATTCACGGCATCACAGGGACTTCTTTTAATGATACCCAACATGTTTAAAATAGCAGGAGAGCTTACTTCGACTGTTTTTCATGTTTCTGCACGTTCAGTTGCGGCGCAGGCGCTTTCTATCTTTGGTGACCACAGCGATGTAATGGCAGTGCGCACAACGGGCTTTGCGCTTTTAGCTTCAGGCTCCGTTCAGGAAGTTATGGATTTAGCCGCCATTTCGCAGGCGGCAACACTTGAAAGCAGAATACCTTTCCTTCATTTCTTCGATGGTTTCAGAACATCACATGAAGTTTTGAAAATTGAACAGCTCAGCTCCGAAGATATGCTGAAAATGATTGATTACGACCTTGTATTAGCTCATCGTAAACGCGCTTTATCACCGGATAATCCGTTTATTAGAGGAACTGCACAGAATCCCGATGTATTCTTCCAGTGCAGAGAAACTATAAACCCGTTCTATATAGCATGTCCCGGTATAGTTCAAAAGCAAATGGATAAGTTTGCCGGAATAACAGGAAGAAGCTATCACCTCTTTGACTATGTAGGACACCCTGAAGCCGAGAGAGTTATCATTATGATGGGTTCCGGCGCTGAGACAGCAGATGAAACAGTTGAATACCTTGTTAACAGGGGCGAAAAAGTAGGGTTAATTAAAGTACGCCTTTACCGCCCCTTCTCGATTGAACATTTTATTAATGCTGTACCTAAATCGGTAAAAGTAATTTCGGTTTTAGATAGAACTAAAGAAGCTGGTTCACCGGGTGAACCGCTTTACCTTGATGTTGTAAATGCTGTAACAGAAACATACAACGAAGGTAAATTAAACCTTTCATCTTTCCCTAAAATTACAGGCGGAAGATACGGTCTTTCATCAAAAGAATTTACACCTTCAATGGTTATTTCAGTATTCGATGAGATGAAAAATCAGATGCCGAAAAATCATTATACCGTTGGTATAATTGATGACGTAACCAATACAAGCCTGCCGTTTGACCCCAACTTCTCTATAGAGCCTCCTGAAACATTCAGGGGAATGTTTTACGGTTTAGGCGCTGACGGAACTGTAGGCGCTAATAAGAATTCGATTAAGATAATCGGCGAAGAAACTGATTTCTTTGCACAGGGTTATTTTGTTTATGACTCCAAAAAATCAGGCTCAGTTACAGTATCTCACTTAAGATTTGGCCCGAAACAGATTAAGTCATCTTATTTAATCAACAGGGCAAACTTTATTGCATGCCACCAGCAGGTATTCCTTGAAAAGATGGACATGCTCTTCGGCGCTGAAGAAGGCGCAACATTCCTGTTAAACACTCAGGTTCCAAAAGAAAAAGTGTGGGATTCACTTCCTGAGAAAGTTCAAAAAGACATTATAGAAAAGAAACTGAAATTCTACGCAATTGATGCATACAAAGTTGCAGAAGAAACCGGTATGGGTGTGAGAATAAACTCTATTATGCAGACCTGCTTCTTTGCAATATCAAATATTATTCCGAAAGACAAAGCTATAGAATCTATTAAGAACGCAATTAAGAAAACCTACGGAAGCAAGGGCGATAAGATTGTTCAGATGAATTATGATTCTGTTGATAAAACAATAGAAAACCTGTTTGAAGTTAAAGTGCCTGCTAAGGTTACAAGTACTTTAAAACTAAAACCGGCAGTATCTGATAAAGCGCCTGACTTCATCAAGAATGTAACTGCAAGAATGATTGAAGGCAAAGGCGATTTACTTCCGGTCAGCGCTTTCCCTGTTGACGGCACATTCCCCTCTTCATCTGCACAGTGGGAAAAACGCAATATAGCTCTAGAAATCCCGGTATGGGACCCCGATATATGTATTCAGTGCAACAAGTGTATTCTTGTCTGCCCGCATGCAACAATAAGAGCAAAAATTTATGATGATAAGCTTTTAAACGGCGGAACACCCGAAACCTTCAAACATATGAAGTTTAAAGGCAAAGAATTCGGTGAAGGTTTGGCTTACTCAATACAGATAGCACCGGAAGACTGCACCGGCTGTGGAATATGCGTTGAAATATGTCCTGCAAAGAATAAAAAGGAAACCAGGCTTAAAGCGATTAACATGGCTCCACAGATTCCGCTTAGAGAAACTGAAAGCAAAAATTATGATTTCTTTTTGAACTTGCCTGAATTTGACAGAACAAAGCTCAATTTCTCAAGTGTTAAAGAATCACAGTTCCTCCAGCCGTTATTTGAATACTCAGGAGCCTGTTCGGGATGCGGCGAAACACCGTATGTAAAACTTGTCAGCCAGTTGTTCGGAGACAGAGCCGTTATAGCTAACGCTACGGGCTGCTCATCAATATACGGGGGCAACCTGCCTACAACTCCATGGGCAGTAAATAAAGACGGCAGAGGTCCCGCATGGTCAAACTCATTATTTGAAGATAATGCTGAGTTCGGCTTTGGATTCCGCTTAGCAATAGATAAACACAATGAAACAGCAAAAGACCTTGCAGTAAGACTTGTTAATGAAATCGGTGAAGACCTTGTAAACGCATTGGTTAATGCAGAACAGAAGGATGAAACCGGAGTTCAGGAACAAAGAAAAAGAGTAAGTATACTTAAAGATAAATTAAAAAATATAAAAACCCCTGAAGCTAAACAGCTTTTATCGTTTGCGGATTATCTCGTAAAGAAATCGGTATGGATAATGGGCGGTGACGGATGGGCATATGATATCGGCTATGGCGGATTAGACCATGTGTTAGCTTCGGGTAAAAATGTTAACGTGCTGGTGCTTGATACTGAAGTGTATTCAAACACGGGCGGACAAATGTCTAAATCAACGCCGCGCGCTGCAGTAGCAAAATTTGCCGCAGGCGGAAAGCTTATGCCTAAGAAAGACCTTGCGCTACTTGCAGTAAGTTACGCTAACATTTATGTGGCTAGAGTAGCAATGGGAGCAAGCGATGTACAGACCGTAAGAGCATTCATGGAAGCAGAAGCTTATGACGGACCTTCAATTATAATTGCATACAGCCACTGCATAGCTCACGGAATAGATATGACAAAAGGAATGTCTAACCAGAAAGCCGCAGTTGAATCAGGCTACTGGCCGCTGTTCAGGTTTAATCCTGCATTGATGAAGGAAGGATTAAATCCGTTTAAGCTTGATTCAAAAGCTCCCAAGATTTCATTGAAAGAATACGCTTACATGGAAACAAGATATAAAATGCTTACAAAGAGCCATCCCGATGATGCAGCAAGACTGATTAAGCTTGCGCAGGAAGACGTTAACGAGAGATGGTCAATTTACGAAAATCTTGCTAAAGATTACGAACCCGTAAAGGAAAACAAATAAATTTTTTAAGAGTACTGTAACAAATAATAAAATATTAACATGGACCTGACTACAAAATATCTCGGACTTAATTTAAAAAATCCAATTGTACCTTCAGCTTCTCCCTTCTCCAGGGATATAAGTAAGATAAAGGAAATGGAGGATGCCGGCGCATCCGCAGTTGTACTGTATTCATTATTCGAAGAACAAATTACACATGACGCTTTAGAACTTTACGTTAGAACTGTCACACATCAGGATAGTTATGCTGAGGCTCTTTCTTATTTACCCGAGGCTGAGGATTACAATATAGGTCCGGAAGAATATCTTGAACATATCAGAAAAGCGAAAGAAGCGGTCGGAATTCCTGTAATTGCCAGCTTAAACGGAGTAACGCCGGGCGGCTGGACGGAATATGCAAAGAAAATGGAAGAAGCCGGAGCTGATGCTCTGGAGCTGAACATTTATATGCTTGCAACCGACCAAAAGAAATCATCACTCGATATAGAAAATCTGTATGTGGATATTCTTAAGCTGGTTAAGTCTTCTGTTAAGATTCCTGTTACAATGAAATTAAGCCCTTATTTCAGCTCTCTGGCGGGCTTTGCCAAAAAACTCGATGACTCAGGCGCTGACGGACTATTACTTTTCAATAGGTTCTACCAGCCTGATATTGACCTTGAAACACTTGAAGTTGTACCAAACGTATTATTCAGCAATCCCCAGTCTATGAGGCTTCCTCTCAGGTGGATTGCCATTCTCTACGGCAGAATAAAAGCTGACCTTGCCGCCACCAGCGGAATTCATTCCGCTGAAGATGTAATAAAAATGGTAATGGTTGGCGCTAAAATTACTCAGATGTTTGCAGCATTGCATATGTACGGTATCGGGCATATAAGAAGTGTTCTGAGGGATATTAAAACCTGGATGATAGACCATGAATATGAGTCATTAGACCAGATGCGCGGCAGTATGAGTCATCAGTCTGCGGCAAATCCTGCAGCTTTCGAGCGGGCAAATTATATGAGGGCTCTGAGTTCCATAAAATAAAATATTATAAACTTTCTAACCCGTAGAAAGGACTACGAACTATGAGCAATCTCTTCGCAAAGAGGATGGAGAAAGTCCCTAAGTCTTTTATTAGAGAAATCCTGAAATTTACTCAAAGTCCCGATGTTATTTCTTTTGCCGGTGGCTTACCAAATCCGCGTTTTTTTCCTGTTGAAGAAGTAAAGAAATCCACCGTTAAAGTTCTTGAAGAACACGGCGCACAGGCGCTTCAGTACAGCACAACTGAGGGCCACCTTCCCTTAAGAGAATTTATATGCGATTATTACAAACGCAAAAAAAACCTTAAAGTATCACCCGATGAAATATTAATAACCAACGGCGCGCAACAGGGAATTGCTTTGCTGTGCAAAACATTTTTGAACAAAGGCGAAAAGGTAATACTTGAGCGTCCTGCATATCTTGGCGCAATTCAGGCAATATCTTTTTATGAGCCTGATTTTCATTCGGTTGATGTAGATGATGACGGAATTAATATTGAGCAGCTCGAAAAAAAATACAGGAACAACGATATAAAGCTCCTGTATTCGGTAGTAAACTTTTCCAACCCGACAGGAATTACGTATTCACTTGAGAAAAGAAAATCAATAGCAAAAGTTCTTGAAAAATACGATACATTATTTTTGGAAGATGACCCGTATTTTGAATGGAGATATGAAGGTGAACACCTGCCATCGGTTAAAACATTTTTAAACCGTAACGTAATTATGATTGGTTCGTTTTCAAAGATTGTATCTCCGGGATTCAGAATCGGCTGGATTTGTGCGCCAAAGGAATTAATGGAAAAGATTAACATAGCAAAACAGGCTGCAGATTTACATTCCAGCACTTTTGCGCAGTATGTTCTTCACCAGTATTTGACAGATTACGATGTGGAAGTTCATTTAACCAAGTTAAGGAAGGTTTACAACAGCCAGAAGAATAAAATGATTGAATCAATCGAGAAATATTTTCCGGAGGATGTAAAATTTACCAGGCCGCAGGGAGGAATGTTCCTATGGGTTGAAATGCCTTCGCATATATCGGCGCGTGATTTGCTGGCTTTGGTTCTTCCTCAGAAACTGGCGTTTGTACCGGGAGACACAATGTTCGTTGACGGAACTGGGTTAAATACCATGAGACTCAACTACACAAATTCATCGGAAGAGAAAATAGAAAAAGGCATTAAAATATTGGGTGATTCAATGAAGAAGCTTCTTGCCGAATCTAAAACAACTGTATCGCTCGGTTATTAGAAAATTTCGAAAGATATTTCACTTTTAAAACATACTATTATATAGAGAATCAAAATAACGTGTATCAAAATCAAAATTTACCGTTTTTTAATAAGAAAGGAACACTCCAATGATACGCAAACAAGACGCACTTGATTATCATAAACAAGGGCGCGCAGGTAAAATAGAGGTCGTTTCCACAAAACCCTGCGCAACACAGCGTGACCTCTCTCTGGCTTACACCCCCGGTGTAGCAGAGCCTTGCAGGGAAATAGAAGCAAATCCGGATGACGTTTATCAATATACTGCCAAAGGAAATCTGGTTGCTGTAATCTCAAATGGTACAGCTGTTCTTGGCCTCGGCGATATCGGGGCGCTTGCAGGAAAACCTGTAATGGAAGGCAAAGGAGTATTGTTTAAAAGGTTTGCAGATATAGATGTGTTCGATATTGAGCTTGATACACATAACGCTGACGAAATAATTAAAGCGGTAACGCTGCTGGAACCCACTTTTGGCGGCATAAACCTTGAGGATATAAAAGCTCCCGAATGCTTTTATATAGAAGAACAGCTCAAAAAGATTATGAAGATTCCGGTATTCCATGATGACCAGCACGGGACTGCTATCATCAGCGGCGCCGCTCTTCTTAACGCGCTTGAAATTGTTAATAAAAAAATCGGTGATGTTAAGGTTGTATTCAGCGGAGCCGGCGCGGCAGGTATTGCCTGCGCAAAGCTGTATGAATCACTCGGTGTAAAAAGAGAAAATATTATGCTGGTTGATACAAAAGGTTTGGTTTACAAGGGCAGAAAAGAAGGAATGAATCCTTACAAAGAAATTTTTGCTGTTGAAACAGATAAGCGTACGCTTGCCGATGCAATGAAGGGCGCCGATGTATTCTGCGGTGTGTCTGCAAAAGGAATAGTATCTAAAGAGATGCTTAAATCTATGGCAAAAGACCCGATAGTTTTCGCAATGGCTAACCCTGACCCTGAGATAACATACGAAGACGCAAAAGATGCAAGAAGTGACGTAATTATGGCTACCGGAAGGTCTGACTATCCCAACCAGGTAAACAACGTTCTCGGATTCCCCTTCATCTTCCGCGGTGCGCTGGATGTAAGGGCAAGCGCAATTAACGAAGAAATGAAAATTGCCGCCTCATATGCTCTGGCAAATCTTGCTAAAGAAGACGTTCCTGATTCGGTAATACGTGCATACGGCGGAAAGAAAATCGAATTCGGAAGAGATTATATTATTCCGAAACCGTTCGACCCGCGTGTTCTTTTATGGGAGGCACCCGCAGTAGCAAAAGCAGCTATGGAAACAGGTGTTGCCCAAAGACCGCTTGAGAGCATGGAAAAATATATCGATAGTCTTGAAGCAAGGCTCGGAAAAGCAAATGAAGTAATGAGATTCTTTATACATGAAGCTCAGCATGCGCCGAAACAGATTGTATTCCCCGAAGGTGAAGAAGAAAGCATCTTAAGGTCTGCACAAATTATACTTGATGAAAAAATTGCAAAACCTATTCTGCTTGGCAGCAGAACACTCATTAAACAAAAAATTGAAGAGCTCGGTCTTGACCTCGATGAAGCAACTGTAATAAATCCTTCAAAATCCGAAATGTTTGAGACATATGTTAAGAAATACCACGAACTAAGACATAGAAAAGGCGTAACAACACTGGATGCCCAGCGTTTACTGAAAACGCATAATATATTCGGTATGATGATGGTAAAAGAAGGTCAGGCAGATGGGTTGATTTCAGGATTAACACAGCACTATCCCGATACGGTAAGACCTGCATTGCAAATAATAGGCAAAGATGACGGGATAAAAAATATTGCCGGTATGTATATGATGATATTCAAGAACCAGACAATATTTATTGCAGATGCGACCGTAAACATCGACCCTACTGTAGAAGAGCTTGCGGGTATAGCCTTGCTGGCTGCCGAAAAAGTTCGCCAGTTTGATATTGAACCAAGAATAGCAATGCTTTCATTCAGCAATTTCGGAAGCACTAATCACCCGATGACAGAAAAAGTAAGAAAGGCAACTAAGCTTGTTAAAGAAGCTGCACCTGAGCTAATAATTGACGGTGAGATGATGGCTGATACGGCAATGAACCCTGAAATATTAAACGAATTTTATCCGTTTAATACTCTGAGAACACAGCCTAATTTGCTGATATTCCCGGGTTTAACTTCTGCCAATGTTGCATATAAGCTGCTTGCAGCTTTAGGCGGTGCCGTTGCTATAGGACCTATGCTGCTTGGAATAAAGAAACCGGTTTACCTGCTTGGTCCCGGAAATACTGTTAATGATATAGTAAATATTACCGCAATGGCAGTATTTGAATCACAGCGTAAATCAATGAATTATATAAAATACAGATTAAGCAATTTAAAAGAAGTTGTAAGCGTTAATTAAAAAAATTAAATAAGACAAAATTATCTTAAAATCCTTATATTTAAGAAAAATATAGATATATAAACTTATCCAGAGAAAGAGTCAGGATTAAATTATAGTATGAAGATAATCGAGCGAAAGTCGATGAATATCCTCTTTGATATTCTGAAAGAAAAAGGATATAAAATAGTAGGACCCACCGTTAAAGAGCAAGCAATTGTGTATGATGAAATCGATAATGTGAATGACCTGCCTATAGGACTTACCGATGAACAGGAAGCCGCCAAATACCGGCTGGTCAAGCGCAATGATAAAGCATTATTCGGGTATGTTGTAGGACCGCAATCATGGAAAAAATTCCTTTTCCCCTCCCGCCTCAAGCTTATGAGCGTTGAAAAAAACGGCAAGGGGTTTAAAATCCATGAAAACTCAGACCCAATCCCCAAGTATGCTTTTCTTGGTATAAGAAGCTGTGAAATAAACGCAATCTTTGTACAGGATAAAGTATTCAAAGACGGCGAGTATGTTGACCCGTATTACAAAAAAATCAGGGAAGACATTCTGATTATTGCCGTTAACTGCACCGAGCCCGGCGGAACATGCTTCTGCGTTTCTATGAACACAGGCCCTAGGGCAAAAAAGGGATTCGATTTGGCTTTTACCGAAATAATAGAAGATAAGAAACATCATTTTACTATTGAATCGGGGAGCGAAAAAGGCGAAGAAATCCTTTCAAAATTATCCAAAAAAGAAGCCGATAAGAACGATAGTGATACTGTTGATAAGCTGATGAAAAATGCATCACGCAAGATGGGCAGAAAAATGGATACTCATGAAATCAAAGAGCTTCTTTACGAAAACTTTGAGCACTCACAGTGGGAAGATGTTGCAAAAAGATGTCTATCCTGCGCAAACTGCACCATGGTTTGCCCCACCTGTTTCTGTTCAACCGTTGAAGATGTTACAGACCTCACCGGCGAAAACGCCGAAAGGTGGAGAAGATGGGATTCATGTTTCACTTTGGATTATTCTAAAGTGGCAGGCGGTAACTTCCGCACATCACCAAGAGCAAGATACCGCCAATGGATGACGCACAAGCTTGCTTCATGGATAGACCAGTTCGGAACATCCGGATGTGTGGGATGCGGCAGATGCATAACATGGTGCCCTGTTGGTATAGATATAACTAAAGAAGTACAGGAAATCAGAAACAACCCTATAAAAACACAAACCAAATAAGCTATAGGAGTAAATTATAAAATGCAACCAGAAAACTTAACAGAGCTTCTTCGAAAACACCCTTTTATTAGTGACCTTGATGATAAGTTCCTCAAAACACTCCTTTCGTGCGCATCAAATGCTGCATTTACAGACGGGGATTATCTATTCCGTGAAGGTGAAGAAGCAACTAAATTTTACCTTATTAGAACCGGAAGAGTCGCACTTGAACTCCACGGCTCAGAACGGGGCATGATAAGAATACAAACACTCGGACACGGTGAAGTGCTCGGCTGGTCATGGCTGATACATCCGTACCGCTGGCATTTTGACGCAATAGCCGTTGAAGACGTAAGAGCCTTTGCCCTGGATGGCAAATGTTTAAGAACTAAATGCGATAAAGACCATGATTTCGGTTACGAAATGTATAAACGTTTTTCGCAGGTGCTGGAAAACAGGATGAAGGCAACACGCCTTCAATTGCTTGATGTTTACGGATTAAACAGGATAGAAAGAGGATAATCTAAATATGCATGAACAAGTTCTGACACAAAGTATCATTACAGCCGACCCAATGATGCCTCAGCTTGTTAGAATTAGCAAGCTGGTATGGGAAACGGAGCATGTATATACAATATATTTAACACCTAATGAAAATATGGAAGGCGGGTTCAAATTCCTGCCCGGACAGTTTAATATGCTGTACGTGTTTGGCACAGGCGAAGCTGCAATATCAATTAGTTCAAGTCCCTATAAGCCGCATACGCTTGTACATACAATCCACAAAGTTGGAACAGTAACTTCCGCACTTTCGAAATTAAAAAAAGGCGATTTTGTAGGACTACGAGGCCCGTTCGGAAGCAGCTGGCCGGTAGGAACTGCAATAGGTAAAGATGTCTGTATACTCGCCGGAGGCATCGGACTCGCTCCCCTGCGTCCTGTTATATATACCTTATTCAAAAACCGAAAAGATTACGGAAGGATATATATACTATACGGCGCGCGCACTCCGCAGGATTTGCTTTACAGGGTTGAGCTTGAACAATGGGGAAAACTCTTCGATGTGGAAGTACACGTTACAGTTGACCGCGGCGACCAGTCATGGAAAGGAAACATTGGTGTTGTTTCAAACCTGTTGTCATATCTCGATTTTGATAAAAATAATACAATCTCAATGGTATGCGGTCCTGAAATTATGATGAAGTACACTGTTGAAGATTTATTTGACAAAGGCATACCCGAAGAAAATGTTTATTTATCTCTCGAAAGAAATATGAAATGCGCGGTAGGGTTATGCGGACACTGCCAGTTCGGTCCCAAATTCATCTGCAAAGACGGACCGGTATTCAGCTACCCTGAGGTTAGCAGCTTATTCGGAAGGAAGGAGATATAAAAGATGAAAGCCAAGAAACCAAAAGTAGCGGTATTTAAATTCGCATCATGCGACGGATGTCAATTATCATTACTGGATGCTGAAGAAGCATTACTGGCTATTGCCGGAGAAATAGATATAGCATTTTTCCCGGAAGCAACACGAAGAATGTTAAAGGGACCTTATGATATTGCTTTGGTGGAGGGAAGCGTTACTACTCCACATGACGTTGAAATGATTAGAGAAATAAGAAAATCAAGCGGTGCATTAATTACAATCGGCGCCTGTGCTACCGCAGGAGGTATTCAGGCTCTGCGTAACTGGAAAGACGTTAAGGAGTTTGTGCAGATTGTCTATGCAACCCCAGAATTCATTTCAACACTTGACAGGTCATTGCCTGTAAGCTCGTTTGTAAATGTTGATTTTGAATTACGCGGCTGTCCTATAAATAAAAACCAGCTTGTAGAAGTAATCAACGCATTCCTCAACAACAGGAAACCCAACGTTTCATCACACAGTGTTTGCATAGAGTGCAAGCTGAAAGGTAATGTCTGTGTAATGGTTGCACACGGCACGCCTTGCCTTGGACCTGTTACTCATGCAGGGTGCGGAGCTTTATGTCCCTCGTTTAACAGGGGATGCTACGGCTGTTACGGTCCGATGGACAGCACAAACACATCATCTTTAAGCAATCAATTTAAAGAGTTAGGAGAAACCCAATACGAAATAATGCTCGCATTCAGAGGATTCAATGCCTATGCAGAGCCGTTCAGGAAAGAAAGTGAAGCTCATGAAAAAAAATAGAACAATAAAAGTAGATTACTTAGCCAGGGTCGAAGGCGAAGGTTCAATAAATATAAAAATAAAAAACGGTGAAATATCCGATGTGAAATTCGGAATATTCGAGCCGCCAAGATTCTTTGAAGCATTTTTAAGAGGCAGAATGTATTGGGAAGCCCCTGATATCACTGCCAGAATATGCGGCATATGCCCAATTGCTTACATGATGAGCTCAAGCCAGGCAATGGAATATGCATTCGGTGTAAAAGTTGAAGGACAGTTAAGAGAACTAAGAAAATTAATTTACTGCGGCGAGTGGATTGAAAGCCATGTATTGCACGTTTATATGCTTCACGCTCCTGATTTTCTCGGTTATGAAGATGCAATACAGCTTGCTAAAGATTACCCGCAGGTTGTAGAAAAAGCATTGAGGCTGAAAAAAATCGGTAATGACCTGATGACATTAATCGGCGGGCGCGAAATTCATCCTGTTAATCTTAAAGTAGGCGGATTCTATAGAGTACCCACTAAAAAGGAATTAAACACAATTACAGAAGACTTAAAATGGGCGCGTGATATTTCTTATGAAACAGTAAAACTGGTTTCAACCTTCCCGATGCCAGATTTTGAACAGGATTACGAATTTGTAGCATTAAGACACCCCGATGAATATGCCATTATAGAAGGCAGGCTGGTATCAAGTAAAGGAATGGATATACCGGTAGCTGAATATGACTTAAACTTCACGGAAGAACACGTTGCGCATTCAAACGCGCTGCAATCAAGAAACAGAGATAGAGGAAATTATTTTGTCGGACCGCTTGCGCGTTATAACCTGAATTATGATAAGCTTCCCGCTTCGGTAAAAGAAGCTGCAAAAGAGGCCGGCATGGAACCAACGTGCAATAATCCTTTCAAAAGCATTATTATAAGAAGCCTTGAAACTTTATACGCAGTCGAAGAAGCGCTGAGAATTATTGAAAATTATGAAATGCCCGATAAGCCGAGTGTAGATATACAGCCTGTATCAGCAACCGGGTACGGATGCACTGAAGCCCCGAGAGGAATATGTTATCACAGGTACAGAATTGATGAAGAAGGCATTATACGCGATGCAAGAATTATACCCCCAACTTCGCAGAACCAGAAGACTATTGAAAAAGATTTATGGAATTTCGTTCCGAAATTCATGGATTTATCTAATGATGAACTGACATGGAAATGCGAACAGGCTGTAAGGAATTATGACCCTTGTATTTCGTGCGCTACGCATTACGTAAAAATTGACCGTGAATAAAAATAATTTAAAGCCGGTTCTCATTATCGGAACCGGCAATGATTTCAGAAGCGATGATGCAGCAGGATTAATTGCAGCAAGAGAACTGAAACCGGCTATCAGCGATAATGCGGATATAGCAGAAAGTGACGGAGACGGTGCAAAGATTATGGAGATGTGGAAAGATTACGATAAGGTAATTATAATAGATGCTGTATCCTTCAGTTCAAAACCCGGTACTGTTCATGTTTTGGATGCAGCAGCTGTAAAATTTCCTAAAGAATCAGCCACTCATTCATCACACCTGTTCAGTGTGGCAGATGCAGTGGAAACAGCAAAAGTCATGGGGACTCTCCCAAAGAAAGTTTTGATTTATGGAGTTGAAGGGAAATCGTATGAAATGGGGAATGATGTTTCGGATGATGTGAGAAAAGGAATCGATGAAATTAAAAATCTAATACAAAAAGAGATTTTGATATGATATCTTAATGAAAAAGATATCTACTAAAAGCATACAATCACAGCTAATACTGTATTTTACAATAGCTATCCTCACACCTACCATAATAACCAGCATTATAGGTACAAAGCTGATTTATAACCAGGTCATGACGAGGGCTGAAAACAAAAGCATTTCGGACCTCAATTCTGCGCGTGAAATTTACAGAAATAAAATATCACAGATTGAATATGTAACCCGCCTTACTGCGGCAAGAAGCCTGATAGTTGCTTCGCTTATTGAAAGAAATTCAGATACACTGCAGCAGGATTTAAACCGCACAATGACAGCCGAAAAGCTTGATATATTTACCATTGTTGATAAAAACGGAATTGTAATCAGCAGGGGCCGGAATCCGTTTAATAAAGGAGATACTCTTCTCTCTGATAAGTTTATTGATAAAGTACTGCACACAGGTGAAACAGTTACAGGTACCGATATAATGCCAACGAAAGAACTTGGCCTGGAATCATACGAGCTTGTTGAAAGGTCACACACTATCCTGCTGCCTACTCCTAAAGCAAAAGAAACCGGGGAGAAAGAAGAAACTTCGGGAATGATGCTGAAGGCTGCGGTTCCCGTACTTGATAAGAATCATAATGTGGTTGGTGTCCTTATGGGAGGTATTTTGCTGAACAGGAATTTTGAAATAGTAAATAAGATTACAGAAGTTGTACACGAAAGAGAAATTTACAACGGACAGGAAATCGGCACTGTAACTATATTTCAAAATAATTTCAGAATTGCTACCAATGTCAAGAATGAAGACGGCTCATATGCTATTTCAACTTTGGTTTCGGAAGACGTTTACAATAAGGTTCTGCTCGATGGTGAACGGTGGGTTGGCGATGCTTTTGTGGTAAATAACTGGTACATGAGCGCGTATGAACCAATAAGAGATATTAATAACCGCATTATAGGAATACTATACGTCGGGATTCTCAGAGACCCCTTTAATGATTTGCTGAGAAATGCCGTTTTAACATTCATCGGCATAGCTGTTGGCGTTATACTTATAATTATTTTTGTAGCCATACTTCTGACAAGAAAAATATCAACTCCGCTTAAGAAACTGGAAAACTTTGCAAAAAAAGTTGAAGAGGGCGATTATAAACCTGACTTTTCAATTGAAGCGCCCCGCGAAATCGAGAACCTCGCATATTCATTTAACCACATGGCAAAAGAACTGGAAAAAGAAAAAGAAGAGCTTGAAAACTGGGCAAATACACTTGAAACAAAAGTCGAGCAGCGGTCTGAAGAGCTTAAAAAAATACATGAACAGATGTTCCGCTCCGAAAAGCTTGCTTCACTCGGCAAACTTGCTGCAGGGGTTGCCCATGAAATCAATAATCCATTAACAGGAGTACTCACAAATGCAAGCCTCCTGCTTGAAGACCTAGAAGATGGTGACCCGCGAAGGGAAGATGTTCAGGTTATTGTCAGTGAAACTATCCGCTGCAGAGAAATAGTCAAGAGGCTTCTTGATTTCGCAAGACAGACAAAACCACAGAAGAAACTTACGAATATCAATACCCTGATTAACAATATTATTCTATTGGTGAGAAACCAGACTTCATTCAGAAATATTGTTATTGAAAAGCGGCTTGATGATAATCTTCCGGAGATTATGGCAGACCTTGACCAAATCCAGCAGGTATTTATCAATTTAATTATTAATGCCTCCGAAGCAATGACCAAAGGCGGATGTCTCGATATAGAATCTAAGCTTGATAAAAGCGGTGAATACCTGGAGGTAATATTTAAAGATAACGGACCGGGAATACCTGACCATATAAAAGCAAGAATTTTCGACCCGTTCTTTACAACAAAAGAACAGGGTACGGGTTTGGGTCTTTCAATCAGCTACGGTATAATAGAGCGGCACGGCGGTAAAATCAACCTTGAAACCAAGTCAGGTGAAGGCACAACTTTCACAATCTTCCTCCCCGTTAATTTTGATGAAGAAGGAGAAGAAATTTAATGAAAGCCCGCATATTAATAGTTGATGATGAGATTGTTATTTGTCAAAGCTGCGAGAAAATTTTCAAGCGGGCGGGACATAACGTAACCTATGCCACATCGGGAAAAGATGCTCTTAAAATTCTCGAAATAGAATCTTTTGATGTAGTATTTACTGATTTGAAAATGATGGATATCGGCGGAATGGAAGTCTTGAGAACTATTAAGCAAAAATTTCCCGATACAATTGTGGTCATAATAACAGGCTATGCAACTGTTGCATCGGCGGTTGAAACTATGCGGCACGGCGCTTTCGATTATCTTCCAAAACCCTTCACACCAGCCGAAATAATAGCTGTACTTAACAAAGCGCTGGAAAAACGCGAGCTGATAAAAGTTACTTCAACCAAGTTTAACTACACACCTGAAACCGGATTTGAAGGAATTATAGGCAGAAGCCGCAGAATGTGCGAAGTTTACAGCCTGATAGAACGCGTTGCACTCACTGACAGCACAGTTCTGATAATTGGTGAAAGCGGAACAGGCAAAGACCTGACAGCAAAAGCAATTCATAACAAGAGTAAAAGAAAAGATAAAGAATTTTTTGCAATCGATGTTTCAACTCTTTCAAGCACAATACTTGAAAGCGAGTTGTTCGGGCACGTGAAAGGTTCATTTACAGGCGCATATTCAAATAAGGAAGGTGTTTTTGAAGCTGCTGATAACGGCACGATTTTTCTTGATGAAATCGGGAATTTACCGATAGAAACTCAAGCTCGATTGCTTAGAGTACTTCAGAATAAGGAATTCCTCCCGGTTGGCAGCACAGTTGTTAAAAAAGTGGATGTCAGGTTAATATTTGCAACTAACCAGGATTTAAAACAGCTTGTAATCGATGGAAAATTCCGTGAGGACCTTTTCTACAGGTTAAATGTATTTCCCATTAAGCTTCCTTCACTCAGAGAAAGAAGAGAAGATATTCCCGAGCTTGTAATGTATTTTCTAAAGAAATACAGTTCAAAAATAAAAAAGGAAGTTCCATCATTTCAGATTGAGGCAATGGAGCTTCTTGTAAATTACCACTGGCCGGGAAATGTAAGAGAGCTTGAACATGCAGTCGAAAGACTTACCATATTAGTAGACGCAAATGAAATAAAACCGTCCCATGTATCTTCTGCCCTGTTCAGGGCTGAAATTAATGCTGCTTCATCCATACCCAAATCAATCGATGAACTGAACTCGCTCAAAAAGCAAATAAGAGAGTCCTCCATCCAGGAGATTGAAAAAATGTTTATAATAGAGGCGTTAAGGCGCAATGACTGGAATATATCACAAGCCGCACGGGATGTAAGCATGCAAAGGTCAAATTTTCAGGCATTAATGAAAAAATACGATATAAAGAAACACTCCCCCTCTGCATAAATATTTATTCAAACGCATAAAAATTTATACACCTCTATATTCTTGATTTAAATAACTTAAAACGCTTTAATTTTTAAATTAAGCTCAAATTTGCAAATTCTGCATATTTAAATATATACTATTTCAGGATGAATAGGCTGTTTATGATGTTTAAACAGTCCTTTTTATTGGCATGATACTTGCACTTATTATATACAGTAATGACAACTAAGAACTTAAATAAAGGAGAAAATAAAATGGTTACCCAGAAAATATTGGTTGTTGATGACGAAAAAACAGTATGCGACAGCATTAAAAAAATATTATCCCGCAAGGGCTATGAAGTAGATAATACACTAAACGCAGATGAAGCTGTAAAGATGATTGGTGAAGCTAATTATGACTTGGTTATTACTGACTTAATGATGCCGAAAATCAGCGGTATGGAACTGCTTCAGCTTGTTAAAGAGCATTACCCCGAGCTTGAGGTTGTTGTAGTTACTGGTTATGCTTCAATAGATACAGCGGTAGAAGCTACAAAACTAGGTGCAGCAGATTATCTTCCAAAACCGTTCACACCCGGTGAATTGACAGAAATCACGCGTAAAGCTCTTGAAAGAAGAAGCAAAAATAGAGAATCACAAAGTAAATCAAAGAATACGGATGAAAAAGATGACGTATCTGATATTATAGATGTAGATATGCCATTTAGTGAATCGGAAGTAGCGCACAGCACATCAAGGGAATTCGTTGAGAATCTTACACATTCCGATATTCAGCAGACCAAAAAAGTGCAAAAGAAGACTGCATACTGCATACTTGGTCAGCGCGAGTGCAGACGTTTGGTTCTTGAAGGAAAAGAATGTGCCGGCGAGTGCCCGATTGTTAAAAAAGAAAGAGAAAGAGCCGCAAAAGCAGTAAAGAAAATATCAGTTCATTCTCAGGATATAATAGATGTGGATATGCCGTTCAATATGTCAGATGTAGAGAAATTTACAAGTGCAGATTATATAAACTGCCTCGATAGTTCCGATATTCCCAGAGCCGCCCTGTACGGCAGAGATGCAACTGCAAAACATAACGTATTGGTTGTTGATGATGAACCGATAGTTTGCCACAGCTTAAGAAGAATACTCAACAAGCAAAGCTGCCAGGTTGATGAAGCATTTGACATTGATGCAGCATTGCAGAAAATGAGACTCAACAAGTTCGATTTAATCTTCTTAGACTTCAAAATGCCGAAGAGTTCAGGTATGGAAGTGCTTAAGACAATAAAGAAATTATATCCCGACACTCCTGTGATAATGATAACAGGTTACGCTTCGATAGAAACCGCCGTTGAGGCAACAAAAGCAGGTGCATTTCAGTTCGTTCCGAAACCTTTCACTCCCGAAGAATTGAAGACTGTTGCTCTGCAGGCACTCGCTGCATAATTAAATATACATGCAATTTTAGCAAAGGTAAGCTGCCCCAAAACAGCTTACCTTTCTAATATATAACTACCTATAATTTCATTATATTACATATTTAGCTTAAAAAAATAAAACATACCGTTTTTTCTGTTTGTAAATAATATTTTTTTTATTATATTTGAATAAGATAATAAGGTCTTTTTATCAGAATTAGTAATGTTATACTCCAAATACTGTGAATATGTAATAAAGTCTCTCGCCTATCTTTCCAACTACGGTGATAAAGATAAGTATGTTATGGTGAGAGAAATCTCCAACAATTTGAACATACCTCATCACTTCCTTTCAAAAATATTTCAGGACCTGGCTTCAACAAATTGGGTAGTATCCAAGAAGGGTAAAAACGGAGGTTTTTCACTCTCTGCTGACCCGGATAAACTAACCCTTCTTGATATAATAAAGTGGAGTGATGGTATACATAACTTCAATAAATGCGTATTGGGAGACCATAACTGCGGAGAAGAATACAGGTGTTCACTCCATAACAGGTGTTCTTCTCTCAGGAATTATATTACTGATTTCTTTGATACAATGACCGTGCGTGATGTTGCAAAAATAAATAACGAACATCCGGTTGTCACTTTGAATTAACGTATTAACTAAAGGATTACTCGATTTACAGAGCAACGATTCAATAGAACTAAGTCTGACTGAATAAAAATTGATTTGATGATAAATGGCTGAAAGGTCATCCAAATAATGAAAACGCTTGTACTGGGAATGGGAAACACCCTGCTGAGCGATGACGGGATTGGGATAATAATAAAACGCTACCTGGAAAAACGGCTTAACGGTGCAAAAGAGATAGATTTCGTTGAAACAACCTGGGGTGGATTCAGAATAATAGACATACTTTCCGGATATGATTATGCAGTAATTGTAGACTCCATAAAAACTACAAGTAAACCGCAGGGCTATATCCATCACTTAAAGGCAGATGATTTACTACCCACTCTGCGCCTTACCTCATACCATGATATCAATTTTGCAACAGCCATTAAACTGGCTGAATCTATGGATTCAAAAGTACCCGATGATATAGATATTTTTGCCGTAGAAATTGAAAATAACTATACTATCTCGGAACACCTCAGCCCAGTCCTTTGGAAATCAATTAAAAAATGCTCCGAACAGATTATCAGGCTCCTTGCTGCAAAGCGTATGCTTGGCGGAGCTAAGATTCATACTTCACTGCCTGATATCACAAGCGCAGATGAACTTGATAAATATTATGAAGAAGATTACACAGAACAAACATCGATAAAATTATATCACTAAATTTTTCTTAGAAATAATAATATGAAAATCGTAGATATAAAAATTCCGGGCAAATTATCCAAAAAAGAAGAAGAGCTGAAAGCTTCGTTCCTCAGGCAAATGGAAACTATACCCAATGCCGAAAAAATAAAATCATGCATTCAATGCGGAACGTGCACAGGTTCATGCCCCGTCTCTTACGCAATGGATATTTCGCCCCGTGAGCTGATAGCTCTTTTCAGAGCCGGAGACCTTGAAACTCTGCTTAACAGCAAATCAATCTGGGTATGCGCTTCATGCTATTCATGCCAGACAAGATGCCCCTCTATGATAAAAGTTACCGATATTATTTATGCACTTAAACGTCTTGCTATGGAAAAAGGCATCTATCCGCCGAAGTTCCCCGTTCATTCGTTATCGGAATCATTTGTAAAAGTAATGAACAATTACGGCAGGCTGCATGAGCCGAGGCTTATGGTTTACTACCTTATGAAAACCAACCCGCTGAAATTGTTCAGCTTTATGCCGTTGGGTCTCAGAATGGCAAAGAAAAAAAGAATAGCTTACACCCCATCAAAAATTAAAGATTTGAAAGGCTTCAAGAAAATAATTGCCAAAGCCGAAAAGATGGATAGTCCTATGGAAGCAGTTGTAACCGATTACATGAAAGAAACCGTGGGTTACGGAGCAATCTCTAAAGAAACAGTATTAGAATCAAAAAAATAAGGAAAATAAAAATGGATTATACTTATTACCCGGGATGCAGCTTAGAATCTGCACATCATGGATACAGCCAATCGGTAAAAAAAGTTTTCAGCCACCTGGGCTGTAACCTGATAGAACTTGAGGACTGGAATTGCTGCGGGGCTACATCTTATATGTCTGTTAAAGAAACAGTTTCGTTTGCAATATCTGCAAGAAACCTGGCTTTAGCCGAAAAACACAAACGTGATATTGTTGCTCCATGCAGCGCATGCTTTACAATTTTAAGCAAGACCAACAGGTATTTAAAAGAACTGCCTGACTTCCACAAGAAAATAAATGACTGCCTTGCTGAAGGCGGATTGCAGTATAACCTTTCATGCAATGTAAGGCATCCTTTAGATGTGCTTATGAACGATATCGGCATAGAGACAATTAAAGCAAAAGCAAAACGCAGTCTTGCGGGTCTTAAAATAGCCAATTACTACGGCTGCCAGATTGTAAGACCGGAAAAAGGATTTGATGACCGTGAAGACCCTGTGTTAATGGATAACATGTTTTCAGCGCTCGGAGCAGAGAATGTTTACTATCCTTTTAAAGTTAAATGCTGCGGCGGAATGCTGATGACGACTTACGAAGACGTTGCATTAAAGCTAAACAGGGAAATTATCGGCTCGGCAATTGAAAACGGAGCAGATTGTATTGTAACAACCTGCCCTCTTTGCCAGATGAACGTTGAAGCTTACCAGGATAAGATTAACGAAGCATATAAAACAGACTATCATATTCCGGTGCTGTTTTTCACACAAGTACTGGGTCTTGCTTTCGGTTTCACTGACCATGAGCTTGAAATAGACAGGCTGCTCACAGATGGAATAAAATTAAACGGAACTTTAGTAAACACAGGAGTATAAAATGCATAAAATAATAAAGCCGGAAGATAACGGAAACGGAGCCGTAAGAATAGGCTTCTTTATCTGCCACTGCGGCGTCAACATCTCTTCTATTGTTAACGTTGCTGAAGTAAGAGATTATGTTGCCAAACTGCCGAATGTGGTTGTATCACAGGATTATAAGTTTATGTGTTCCGACCCCGGACAGGATTTAATAAAAAACGCAATCAAGACCCATAAGCTAAACAGGGTTGTTGTAGCAGCATGCTCACCGCTTATGCATGAAGGAACATTCCGCGGAGCATGTGAAAAAGCCGGAATTAACCGCTTCCTTTTCCAGATGGCTAATATAAGAGAGCATTGCTCATGGGTTCATCACGATAAAGTAAGGGCAACTGAAAAAGCAAAGGCGCTTGCTCATGGAGCTATAAGCCGTGTTGCTTACCAGTCTCCTATGGAAGTAAAGAAAGCAAAGTTAAATCCAAATACACTTGTTGTCGGCGGAGGAATTGCAGGAATTCAGGCTGCGCTCGAGATAGCAGATTCTGGCAACAATGTTTATTTGGTTGAAAGAGAACCCTCTATCGGCGGTAAGATGGCTTTGTTCGATAAAACGTTCCCGACCCTTGACTGTTCTGCCTGTATCTTAACTCCCAAGATGGTATCGGTCGGTCACAGGGAAACTATAAAGCTTTTTACCTGGAGCGAAGTAACTGCGGTTTCGGGTTATCTCGGAAACTTCAAAGTTAAAATAAAAAAGAAAGCCAGGTATGTTGATACGGATAAATGCACGGGATGCGGACAGTGCTGGAGCCACTGCCCTGCAACCAGATTCCCCTCAAGAAGACAAATAATGTTTGGCGATAAACTAATAAACGAAAAACGCTGAAAATGCTGTTAAATAATATAAAATTACTGCTTGACTGCACAAGCTTAACCGGCGAAAACCTGCTTAATAAAGAAATAGAATATTGTTTCGGAGCTGACTTAATGAGTGATGTTTTACGGTTCGCAAGAATAGGCTCATTACTGCTTACAGGAATAACCAATAACCAGGTTTTGCAGGTTGCCGAAATAATGGATATAAAAGGAATAATATTTGTCCGCGGCAAAGAACCGGAGAAAAATATAATAGCAGAAGCTGAAAAAAGAAAACTGCCTCTTTTAAAAACAAACAGGCTGATGTTTGATTCCTGCGGGATTCTTTATACGAACGGTCTCAGGGGAGGTAAAACCCTGCTGGAAGAAAAAAATGAATCAAAAAACAATTTACACTCAGTCGTTTAACATCAAAGGCGGTGACTTTGTAAATGCAGGAACTGTCTCGGTCCAAATTAAGAAGGTTCTTAAAGAAATAGGCGTTAGACCGGAAATTGTATACAAAGTTTCGATATGCTGTTACGAAGCCGAAATGAATATAGTAATGTATGCCGATGAAGGAAAGCTTGATTTTTCTATAACGCCGGGTGAAATAGCAATACGTATAGAAGATAAAGGACAAGGAATAGAAAACATAGAGCTTGCCATGAAGGAAGGATATTCGACTGCAACAAATGCGATGAGAGAACTGGGATTCGGCGCGGGAATGGGACTCCCGAATATAAAAAAGAACTCCGATGAATTTTCGATTGAATCTAAAAAATCAATAGGTACAAAACTTGAATTTAAAGTATACCTGAACTAAAAATTGCTCAATACAGATATATACAGCCATTCAATTTATTTCGAGCCTTCTAAGTGCACGGGTGAAATGACCTGCCTTAAAATCTGCCCTGTCGAAGCTATCAGGGTAAGAAATAAGAAAGCTCAGATGCTTGAAGACCAGTGCATCGATTGCGGTGTATGTGTAAAGCAATGCGCCTCAGGAGCAATTGTACCGCTTACAAATTCATTCACCGATTTCAAAAAATTCAAGTATACAGTTGCAATTCCTTCCCTTGCCCTTTACAGCCAGTTTGAACGCAGCGTAAATCCTAAAACGATATTATCATCGCTTAAGAAAATCGGCTTTGATGAAGTTGTTGATATGACCGATTCATGCGTAGCTGTTTACAAGGGTATTCAAAAATATATGAAGGATAATCCGGGAAGGAAACCGCTTATTTCAACATTCTGCCCTACATGCATAAGACTTATTCAAATCAAATATCCCGAGCTATTACAGAATATCATTCCCACCATCCCGCCGATGGAACTTGCAGCAAGAGAGGCAAAAAAAGAGTTCTCTGCAAGATTCGGCGTCAGCAGAGATGAAATCGGCGTAATCTACATTACCCCGTGTCCTTCTAAAATGATATTAATTTCACAGAATGAAGGCAGCTTCTATTCGGATTATGACGGCGCAATTGCAATTACAGATATTTATAACACGCTTTATTCAGCAATCAACCATTCAAAAAAATCAAGTGCAGATGTCAATGAGCATTTTGATATAAACGGTTTCGGACTAAACCTCGGTTATATTGGCGGACTGACTTCTCTGCTTGAGGGAGATAGCCACATTACAGTATCCGGAATAAACGATGTTCTTTATATCCTTGAAGAAATTGAAAGAGGAAAGCTGGATGATATTGACTTAGTAGAGCTTCATTCCTGTATCGAAGGCTGCGTCGGGGGTCCGCTTGTGGTTGAAAATATGTATTTAGCCGCAAACAAGATGAAATATATAATAGAGAAATTCGGAGAAAAAAAGCTCCCGGTTGGCAAAAAAGACAGTTTTAGGACAGAAGACATTTATTATGAAAATATTTTTGAACCTCTACCCTCACAGCCGATTGATTCGGATTTAAAGAATGCTATTACAATGATATCCGAGCGTAAAGAGATTTATTCAATGCTGCCGCAAATTAACTGCGGAGCTTGCGGTTCGCCCACATGCATGACTTTTGCTGAAGATATTGTCAAAGGAGAAGCTAAGCTCAATGACTGCATGTTTATGTTCAACGATGAACTGAGACGCAAAATAAAAGATAAAATGCTCGAAGTCCTTGAACTTCAAAGTAAGTTAAACGAAAAATGAAACTGGAAGAAATTACAAATAAGCTTGAACTAAAAAAAGTAACTGAGTTTTTCTCAAACGATAGAGAAATTTCAGGAGCATATACAAGCGATTTGCTGAGTGATGTTATGGCTAACAGCAAAAAAGATAACGTGTGGATTACTCTTCAGACACACCTCAACATAATCGCAGTTGCATCACTAAAAGAACTGGCTGCAGTAATTATTGTTCTTGATAAAGAAATAGACAAGGATACTTTAGATAAAGCCGAATCGGAAAATATTACAATATTTAAGAACACATATGACGGCTTACCAGGTTAGCGGAAAACTATATGAATTGGGAATCAAGTAAAATGCTTTGTAATGATAATAAAAGCAGATATGCATATTCACACGTGCCTTTCACCCTGTGCAGAAGTAACAATATCGCCGAAGAGACTGGTAGAAAAAGCATATCATACGGGATTAACGATGATTTTTATAACAGACCACAACTCGGCTGAAAATGCAGAAGCGGCAATGAAAACAGCAGAAAAATACGAAAATCTGAAAGTTTACCCGGGAATGGAAATTACCTCCCGTGAGGAAGTCCATACATTAGCATTGTTTGAAAATATTCGGGACGCATATAAAATGCAGGAAGCAATTTACCGTTATCTGCCCGATGCATTTTCGGAAAAAGAATACAGCGAACAGGTAATTGCAAACGAATTTGACGAAGTGGAAGGTTACTGTAAAAAATCACTGTTCAGCGCTGCTGATATAAGCCTGAATGATATAGTTGGGCTGATTCATGAATATAATGGGCTGTCCGCAGCAGCTCACATTGACAGACAAAGCTTTTCCGTCATTAGCCAGCTTGGATTTATTCCTGATAATTTAATGTACGATGCGCTGGAAGTTTCACAAAATATGTCAGTTGAACAGGCAAGAATAGTCTATAAAGATAACTACAGTTTTATAAAAGGCTCTGATTCACACTGGCTGGAAAACATCGGAACTGTATACACTGAATTTGAAGCAGATGATAATTCATTTTCGAGCTTTGCTTCTTATATAAAGAGGAAAATAAACTGATGCGTGATATATCTCTGCATGTACTTGATATTGCCGAAAACTCCGTCAAAGCAGGAGCGAAGAACATTACAATTACTATTAATGAAGATGAAAAGAAGAATCTGCTTATACTGGAAATTACCGATGACGGCTCGGGAATGAGCAAAGAACTTACCGGTAAAGCGCATGACCCGTTTGTAACTTCCAGGACTACAAGAAAAGTCGGAATGGGAATTTCTCTTTTGAAAAACGCAGCAAATGCTGCCGAAGGAGATTTGAAAATATCATCAAAAGAAAACAAGGGTACTAATATCAAAGCATGGTTTAAATATAATCATATAGACAGAAAACCGATTGGCAATATTGCTGAAACAATAATTTCATTGATTCTGATGTCACCAGATATAGAAATAAAATATACCCACAGGAAAAACGATGAAGAATTCATGTTCGATACAAATGAAATCAAAAAGCAATTGGAAGTAATAACATTAAATAATAACGAAATCCTGAAAGAATTAAAAGTTTTAATCAATAACAAACTGAAAGAAATATCATAAGGAGAAAAAATGGAAGCTGAGCTTATCGATAAAATATTAGAGAAGCATCCCAAAGAACCGGGCTCTATAATACAGGTACTTCTTGACGTGCAGAACGAATTATACTATCTGCCGAAGGATGTTCTCCAGTATGTTTCAAAAGAGCTTAATGTGCCCATCAGCAGAACATACAGCCTTGCTACGTTTTATAAGGCATTCAGCTTAAAGCCAAAGGGCAAATATCCTGTTTCTGTATGCACAGGCACGGCATGCCACGTTCAGGGCGCGCAGAAAATTATGGACCAGTTCGAACGTGAGCTTGGGATAAAAGACGGTGAAACCACCGCAGACAAGAAATTCAGCTTAGAGAGTGTCAGGTGCCTGGGCTGCTGCGGGCTTGCCCCTGTGATTACAGTCGGGAAGAACCTTCACGGGAAAATTCCGTCTTCAAAAGTGTCAAAGATTTTAAAACAATATAAATAGGGAGTCATAAAGAAATGGCTAAAATTACAATTGGTGACCTTGCCAAAATTAAAGAAAAGACCCAGCGGGCAGTCAATATCCGCGAAGGAGCATGCAGGGTAAAAATTAACGTTCACATGGGAACTTGCGGCATTGCAGCCGGAGCCAGGGATATACTTGCAGCAGTTTTAAAGGAAGTTGAAGAACACGACCTTAAAGATGTAATAGTAACAAACTCGGGCTGCGCCGGATTATGCAGCCAGGAGCCGATGATGACGGTAGAAGCTGCAAACGAACCTGCACCGGTGAAATATGTTTACCTGACTCCTTCAAAGGTTAAGAAAATATTCGATTCGCATATTATCAAAGGTCAAATATTAAAAGACTATGCTCTTGCTGTTGGCAGCGAGACTACAGTTTAATAAAGAGTTTTTATCAATAAAGGAGAACTTAAATGGCTTACAGAACATATTTAATGGTTTGCGCAGGTACGGGATGCGTTGCAAACAGTTCGATGAAAATAAAAGATAAGCTTGTTGAAGAAATAAAAAAGAACAAGCTTGATAACGAAGTAAGTGTGGTTACCACAGGATGCAACGGTTTCTGCGCTGCCGGTCCGCTGATGGTGGTTCAGCCTGACGGCATTTTCTACCAGCTCTTAAGAGAGCAGGATATTCCGCTTCTGGTTCAGGAACACTTTGTAAAAGGCAGACCTGTAAAGAAACTTATGTACACCCCGCCTGAGGAAAAAACACCTGTACCGAAGATGTCTGATATTCCTTTCTTCGCAGACCAGACCCTTATAGCATTACGAAACCGCGGTTTAATTGACCCGGAAAAAATTGACGAATATATAGCGCGCGGCGGATACGAAGGATTAGCCCAGGTATTAACTACTATGACACCCGAAGAAGTAATTCACGAAATCAAGCTCTCGGGACTTAGAGGAAGAGGAGGCGGAGGATTTCCCACAGGAATAAAATGGGAAACATGCAGAAAAATCCCTGCCGATGAAAGATATGTTATCTGTAATGCAGATGAAGGCGACCCCGGCGCTTTTATGGATAGAAGTATTATTGAGTCCGACCCGCACGCTGTAATAGAAGGAATGTGCATCGGCGCTTATGCCTTGGGCTCCACACAGGGTTATGTTTACATTAGAAACGAATACCCGATCGCGCTCCAGCGCCTTCAGGTTGCCCTGGGTCAGGCAAGAGAATACGGCTTACTGGGGGAGAATATTTTTGATAAAGGATTAAACTTCGATATAAAAGTAGTTAGAGGTGCTGGAGCGTTTGTTTGCGGTGAATCAACTGCACTTATGGCTTCAATCGAAGGCAAACCCAGGCGAACCCAGAGCAAAATACATTCACATGGTTGAAAAAGGATTGTATGACAAACCAACAGTTTTAAATAATGTTGAAACATGGGCAAACGTGCCGCAGATTATTACCAGAGGTCACAAATGGTTTGCAAGTATCGGTACCGGCGATGTGAGTGAAGACGCATGGGGCGGAAGCAAAGGAACAAAGGTATTTTCACTTTCGGGAAAGGTTAATAATACCGGACTGATAGAAATCCCGATGGGTATCACTCTCCGCAAAATAATATTTGATATTGGCGGCGGAATTAAAGACGGTAAGAAATTTAAATCGGTCCAGACAGGCGGACCCTCCGGCGGATTTATTCCCGAAAGCATGATTGACCTGCCTGTTGATTACGAAGAATTAACGCGCGTCGGCTCAATGATGGGTTCAGGCGGTATGGTGGTAACAGATGAAGATAACTGTATGGTTGATATGGCTAAGTATTTCCTCAGCTTCACACAGGCGGAATCTTGCGGCAAGTGCATTCCATGCCGTGAAGGAACAAAAAGGATGCTCGATATACTTGAAAAAATCACCAAAGGAGAAGGAACCGAAGAAGACCTTGTACTGCTTGAAGAAATATCGTACATGGTTGCTGAATCATCTCTCTGCGCGCTGGGAGGCTCGGCTCCAAACCCGGTGCTTACCACACTGAAATATTTCCGCGAGGAATATGAAGCTCACGTAAAAGATAAGAAATGCCCTGCACACAGCTGCAAGGCTTTAATTCAATATAAAATCGACCCGCAAATATGCCTTGATGAAGGCCACGGATGCCATGTATGCGCTAAGAACTGCCCCGACGGCTCTATTGTAGGCGAATCAAAACAGGTTCATTACATCGACCTGCAAAAATGCGGTAAATGCGGAATATGTTATGACGCGTGTAAGTTTAATGCAATTTATATAGAGTAAAAGGAGAACAACATGGTAAAAGTAACAATAGACGGGAAACAAGTCGAAGTATTAGAAGATACTACAATCTTAAAGGCTGCGGAAAAAGCAGGCGTGTGGATACCAACAATGTGCCACTCGGATTACATCGAGCCGTACGGCGTATGCCGCCTGTGCAGTGTGGAGGTAATCCGCGGAAAACGCAGCCGTCTGGTAACATCATGCAATTACCCGGTTAGAGAAGGGCTTACGGTTAATACAAATTCCGATAAAGTGAAATGGATTCGGAAGCTGATAATGGAGCTTATGCTTTCAAGATGGCCGAACGTTCCTGCTGTTAAAGATATGGCCGTACAGCTTGGAGTCGAAAAGCCGCGCTTCGAAAGTCTTGAAAAAGACGAAGCCGAAGATGCATGTATACTGTGCGGAATGTGCGTTAATGTATGCAAAGACCTTGTTGGCGCAAACATCCTTGGATTTGCCAATTCAGGTATCCAGAGAGAAGTTGTTCTGCCTTATAATGAAAAATCAGAACAGTGCATAGCCTGCGGTGCATGCGCTTATGTATGCCCGACGGGTCACATTAAAGTAAAATCACTTGAATATGAGCGCGGCGCTACCGCTGATTGGTCACTTGGTTCTAAAAGCGCAATATACGTGCCTACTATGCAGGCAGTACCCAGAGTGCCTACAATAGACGAAGCAACATGTATTCATATGCAGACAGGAGAATGTAAAGTATGTTCGACTTATTGTGAGCCTGAAGCTATCAACTATGATATGAAAGATGAAGAAGTAGAAATTGAAGTAGGACAAATTCTCCTTACTACTGGATTCCAGTTGATTGACCTTAAACAAATGCCGCAGTACGGCTACAGCAGGTTAGATAACGTTCATTCATCACTTGAATTCGAACATATGCTTAACTCAACCGGACCGACAGGCGGAAACATTGTTTGCAAAGACGGTACAGAGCCTAGAGCAGTCGGTATAATACATTGTATCGGTTCAAGAGATGAGAATTTTCATAAATACTGTTCAAGAGTATGCTGTATGTATGCGTTAAAATTTGCTCATCTGGTTAAAGACAGAACAACTGCAGAAGTTTATCAATTCTATATCGATATGAGAGCATTCGGCAAAGGATATGAGGAATTCTACAAGAGACTGCTTGATGAAGGTGTGAATATGATTAGAGGCAAGGTTGCCGAAATTACCGAAGCGCATAACGGAAGCGGAGATAAATCACACTTATTGATAAAATGCGAGGATACACTTATAGGTAAATTCAGAGAAATCCCGGTAGATATGGTTATACTCTGTCCCGCAATAGAATCACAGCATGATGCCGATAAGATAAAGAAAATATTTTCAATCAGCCAGAGCCCTGATAAGTTCTTCCTTGAAAGACACCCGAAGCTTGACCCTGTTTCAACAATGACAGACGGGATATTTATTGCCGGGTGCGCTCAGGGACCGAAAGACATTCCGGATTCTGTTGCTCAGGCATCAGCCGCGGCAGCAAGAATCCTATCGCTCATTTCACTCGGTGAGGTGGCTGTCGACCCCGTGAAAGCTGAAATTGACAGCACACGCTGCAGCGGTTGCAGGGTTTGCAATAATCTCTGTCCGTACGGAGCAATTTCATTTAAAGATGATATTAAAGTATCTGAAATTAATGAAATGCTTTGCAAAGGCTGCGGAACTTGCGTTGCCGCATGTCCTTCATCGGTAATTTCGGGCAAAGGATTTACCGATAACCAGATTCTTGCTGAGCTTGAAGGAATACTTTCGATATAAAAATAAATTGAGTGTATAAATAATTCATTTAATCAGAAACATGGATAATAAAGAAGAAATAAAACAAAACGGGAATTTTAACCCGAGAATAGTGGCATTCCTTTGCAACTGGTGCACCTATACCGGCGCCGATCTAGCGGGTGTTGCAAGAATGCAGTCCTCACCCAGCGTCAGGGTAATCAGAACTATGTGCAGCGGAAGAGTTGACCCGACATTTGTGATGGATGCATTTAAGCTTGGTGCCGATGGTGTTATGATAGGAGGATGCCATATCGGTGACTGCCATTACTCGGAAGGCAACTTTAAAACTCTCAGAAGAGTGGAACTGCTTAAGGTATTGCTTAAGCAGCTCGGTATTGACCCACGAAGATTACGGCTTGAATGGATATCTGCCTCAGAAGGTGATAAGTATGCTCATACAACGCTTGAGTTTGAAAAAGAACTGAGAGAACTTGGTCCGTTAAAATTACAGGATTAGAAATAGCAAATATTATTTTATAAATAACAGATAATAAAGAATTACTACAATGGCTAAACCAAAACTAGCTTTATACTGGGCATCTTCATGCGGCGGATGCGAAATAGCAGTAATAGATATAGAAGCAAAAATTCTCGCGGTGGCAGACTTTTTCGATATTGTGTTCTGGCCGTGCGTGATGGATTTTAAATACAAAGACGTTGAAGCGCTGCCTGATGGAGATATTACCGTCTGCCTGTTCAACGGCGCAATCAGAACATCGGAGAATGAATACATGGCTAAGCTTCTGCGGGCAAAATCAAAAGTTATGGTAGCATTCGGTTCTTGTGCCGGTGAAGGATGCATTCCTGCTTTGGCAAACTTCTTTGATAAAAAAACAATATACGATTATGTTTACAACGAGAGCCCTTCTGTAGATGAATCATCCAAAGGTGTTTATCCCGAAACACATACAACAATGCCGGAAGGCGAAATTGAAATTCCCGAGTTCTGGAATACGGTAAAAACTCTTGACCAGGTTGTGGATGTTGATTATTACATACCGGGCTGCCCGCCGCAGTCAATCCAGATTGCAGCAGCAATTGAAGCTGTAATAGATATCCTCCAAAACGGCAAACCGCTGCCGCCAAAGGGAACGTTTCTCGGTGCGGGAGATAAAACTGTTTGCGACGAGTGTACAAGAGAGAAAAAAGAAAAGAAAATTAAAAAATTCTACAGACCTCAGGAAATTATGATTGACCCCAACGAATGCCTGCTTGACCAGGGTATTCTTTGCATGGGACCCGCTACAAGAAGCGGATGCGATTCACTGTGTGTCAAAGCTAATATCGGCTGCAGGGGCTGCTATGGTGCACCTCCCGGAGTGTTTGACCAGGGAGCAAAAATGGTCTCGGCTCTTGGTTCTGTAATCGATGCTACAAACCCGGAAGAAGCTAAAAAGATTATAGAAACTCTGGCTGACCCGATGGGAACGTTCTACCGCTTCTCAATGGCAGCTTCGCTTCTCAAACGGGTTCAAATTAAAAACAACAATAATTCGAAATCAAATATTGACGTAAAATGAAACAGATTAAAATTGACCCTATTACAAGACTGGAAGGTCACGGTAAAATTGATATATTTTTAAACGATGACGGTGAAGTTGAAAACTGTTACTTTCAGATTCCGGAACTAAGAGGTTTCGAAAAATTTGCGCAGGGAAGACCTGTTGAAGAACTCCCGCGTATAACAACAAGAATATGCGGCGTGTGCCCAGAAGCGCACCACATGGCATCGGCGAAAGCATGCGATGCTGTATATAATGTACAGATTCCTTCTGCAGGCAAAAAATTAAGAGAACTGCTGTATAATACTTTCTTCACTGCTGACCACACAGTTCATTTCTACGCGCTCGGCGGACCGGATTTTGTTGTAGGACCGGATGCACCTCCCGGTGAAAGAAATATCCTCGGAGTTATTAAAAAGGTTGGTCTTGAAGTCGGCGGAAAGGTAATCGAGCTTCGCTCAAAATGCCAGGAAGTAATACAGATTCTCGGCGGAAAGAAAATCCACCAGGTAACTTCAATTCCCGGAGGAGTTACAAGAGGCATTAACGAGGAAGAAAGAAAAAAGATTGAGGAATATGCTAAGTTCTTTATTGATTTCGGTCAGTTCACATTCAAAATTTTTGAAGATGTTGTTTTGAAAAATAAAGCTTATGTTGAAATGATTCTTTCAGACCCGTATATGCAAAAAACTTATTATATGGGTATGGTTGATGAAAACAATAAAATTAATTTCTATGATGGCAAAGTAAGAGTTGTTGACCCCGAAGGTAAAGAATTCTGCAAGTACGCACCATCGGAATACTTAGAACATATTGCCGAACATACAGAAAAATGGAGCTACCTGAAATACCCGTATCTTAAAAAAATCGGATGGAAGGGTTTTGTTGACGGTATGGACAGCGGTGTTTACTGCGCCACTCCCCTTTCAAGATTAAATGCATCTGACGGTATGGCAACTCCGCTTGCGCAGGCAGAATATGAAAAATTTTATGAAACATTGACGGGTGATAGGTCCGGCAAAACACCTGTTCATAATACGCTGGCTACACACTGGGCAAGGATAATCGAGCTCCAGTATGCAGCAGAAAAAGTAATGGAATTAATTAAAGACCCTGAAATTACATCACCTAACTTCAGAACAATCCCGACAGAAGTTCCGCATGAAGGAGTCGGCATTGTAGAAGCGCCAAGAGGGACCTTAACACATCATTACATTACCGATGAAAAAGGAATTGTAACCAAGGCAAACCTTATTGTGGGTACTACAAACAACCATGCGCCGATTTCAATGTCAATTAAACGTGCTGCAAAGGGACTCATTCACAAAGGTGTAGAAGTCACAGAGCCTATACTTAACAAAATAGAAATGGCTTTCCGCGCTTACGACCCTTGCTTTGGATGCGCAACGCACACACTCCCCGGACAAATGCCGCTCATAGTAAAAGTATTTGATTCTAAAGGTGAAGTGGTTAACGAGAAAAAAAGAAATTAGTAAATAAAACATTTGTGTTATAAAAGCGTGTTAAACAAACACGCTTTTTTTATTTCGGAAACCTCTGATTTATAAGCTAACTGCATGAGAAATATCAGGTTAACAATATGACCTGCGTCATTTTTCAGTAAGAATTAAACGGTTATATTTGTATAGTTTCAGATTACAATAATGCACGAATTATCAATAGCACAAGACATACTCACCATCATCCGGCAAAACGTCCCGCAGGAAGAACTAAGCAATATTGAAAATATAAAAGTCAAAATTGGTGATATGTCCGGAGTAGTTGCCGAATCACTTGAATTTTGTTTCATGGCAATTACATCTGAAACTGAGCTCGATAAGGCAACGATGGTTATAGAAAAAATCCCGTTTGTTTTAAAATGCAATTCGTGCCAAATCCAATCAACAAATGAATTCGGAATCAGAGTCTGCCCTGAATGCAGCAGCACAGATACAACGGTAATATCCGGACTTGAAATGCAGGTTACCGAAGTCGAGTTAAATGAAGAAGTAACAGAAAATTAAATTTTATAATTAATGGATCCCCTGCTTTCGCGGGGATGGAAATAATGAGCGTAATAACAATAGAACGCAAAGTTCTCGAAAAAAATGACGAGCTGGCGGCTAAGAACCGTGAACTGTTTAAGAAAAATAAAATATTCACAGCAAATCTTGTAAGCTCCCCCGGCTCCGGTAAAACAAGTATTGTAGAAAAAACACTTGAGTATTTTAAGGACAAGCTGAAAATTTCCGTTATAGAAGGCGATGTGCAGACAAACCTTGATGCCGAGCGAGTGTCGAAATACGGCGTGCCTGTAGTGCAGATTGTAACAAACGGCTCATGCCACCTTGAAGCAAAGCTCATAAGCGATGCTTTGCAGAGCTTTAAGCTTGAAAACTGTGATGTTTTGTTTATTGAAAACGTTGGCAACCTTGTCTGCCCCGCGGCATATGATTTAGGAGAGGATATGAAAATCGTTATAGCAAGCACAACCGAAGGCGATGATAAACCTCTGAAGTACCCCCGCATGTTTTTAAATGCTTCGGTTCTGCTGATAAATAAAATTGATTTGATTCCCTATCTTAATTGCAGCCTTGATACTTTGAAGAAAAACGCGATGCAGATTAATCCGAAGCTCGAAATTTTCGAGCTTTCATGCACATCGGGAGAAGGAATCGAAAAATGGTGCAAATGGCTCGAAGGCAAAGTTCAGAAAAAATAGTGGAATCAAGAGTTAAAATAATTATTCAGGGAGCAGTTCAGGGGGTCGGTTTCCGACCCTTTGTTTATCGGTTGGCAAAAGATTTAGGATTGAACGGATGGGTAATTAATTCCTCACGCGGTGTATTTATTGAAGCTGAAGCAGAAAAATACAGGCTTGATGAATTCGTTTTAAGAATACAAAACGATAAACCTCCCCGTTCTTTTATACAAAGCTTTGAGTTCTCATATCTTGACCCCGTCGGATTCGATAAATTTGAAATTAGAAAAAGTGATGATGAAGGCTCAAAAACTGTTTTAATACTGCCCGATATTGCAACCTGTGATGAATGTAAAACCGATATTTTCGACCCTAACAACAGGCGCTACCTATATCCTTTCACAAACTGTACTAACTGCGGTCCCCGTTATACAATAATCGAAAATCTTCCTTATGACCGAATTAACACGTCTATGAAAAATTTTGAGATGTGTGATGACTGCAAAAAAGAATACAAAGACCCGATGAACAGAAGGTTTCATGCGCAGCCGAACGCGTGTCCTGTTTGCGGTCCGCAGATGGCTTTATGGGATAAAAAAGGAAATGTATTATCGGTAAAGCATGATGCTATTCTCGAAACAATACAGGCGGTTAAACACGGCAAAATCATTGCTGTTAAAGGGATTGGCGGTTTCCATTTAATAGCGAATGCAAGAGATGAAAAAGCTGTGCGTGATTTAAGGAAAAGAAAACACCGTGAAGAAAAACCATTGGCTCTGATGTATCCCAACATCGATTCAGTGTATTGTGACTGCGAAGTATCTGATTTCGAAAAACGGTTATTGTTATCCCCTGAATCACCAATAGTATTATTAAAAAGAAAAAATAATATTAACCTTGCAGAATCAGTTTCCCCGGGAAATCCATACATTGGTGTTATGCTTCCATATTCCCCGCTTCACCATATATTGATGAATGAGCTTAGCTTCCCTATCGTTGCAACCAGCGGGAATTTATCAGACGAGCCGATTTGCACAGATGAGAATGAGGCATTGATAAGGCTTAAAGATATTGCCAATTTATTTTTAGTCCATAACAGACCCATTGTTAGACACGTAGATGATTCTATAGCAAGAATTATTTCAGATAGAGAAATGGTAACCCGCCGTGCAAGAGGATACGCTCCCCTGCCGGTTCATCTTAATAAGAACCTGCCAAAACTTTTGGCAGTCGGTGCGCATTTAAAAAATAATATCTCAGTTTCGGTTGATAACAATGTTTTTATCAGCCAGCATATAGGTGACCTCGAAACAGCAGAAGCCTACAATGCATTCGAACATGTTATTAATGACCTGACAAATATATACGAAATAAAACCCGATGCTGTTGTTTGCGATAAACACCCTAACTATCTTTCAACCAATTATGCAAATCACAGCGGATTAAGGGTCGAATCAATTCAGCATCATTACGCGCATATTAACTCATGCATGGCTGAAAACGAGCTGGCAGGTAATGTACTTGGTGTTTCGTGGGACGGCACCGGGTACGGCGATGATGGTACCATTTGGGGCGGTGAGTTTTTCCTCGCTGATGAAAAATTATATAAGCGAATTGCGCATTTGAGGACATTCAGACTCCCCGGAGGAGAAAAAGCTATAAAAGAAATTCAAAGGACAGCAATAGGCTTGCTGTATGAAATCTTTGGTGAAGATATTTTTAAACAAAAAGATTTAATCCCAGTAAGAAGCATGCCTGAGAAAGAATTGAAGATTCTGGATAAAATGCTTAAGGGGAATTTAAACTCACCAGTTACATCAAGTGCAGGAAGGTTGTTTGATGCAGTATCTGCTATTATTGGAATCAGCAGCTACGCGCATTATGAAGGACAGGCGGCAATGCAGCTAGAATTTGCAGCGGAATCTGCTAGAACAGATGAGAAATATTTGTTTAACATAAAGGATATCAAACCAAACAATTCTGATGTTAAATTTATTATTGATTGGAAGCTGATTGTACTTAACATTATCGATGATTTAAAAAATCAAATATCAAAAAATATTATCTCAGCTAAGTTTCATAATACTCTGGCAAATGTTATATTAGAAATTGCAAAAAGAACAGGTGAAAAAAGAATTGTTCTTAGCGGCGGATGTTTTCAGAACAAATATTTAATTGAAAAAACAATAAAATGGCTGCAAAAAGAGGGTTTTAAGCCGTATTGGCACCAGAGAGTCCCGACAAACGACGGCGGGATTTCACTGGGTCAAATTGCAGCAGCAGCTAATAATTTTACGGGAGAAAAATAACAATGTGTCTTGCCATACCGGGAAAAATAATGAGCGTTTCGGGAGAAGGATTCGAACGGACGGGTAAAATCAGCTTTGGCGGTGTTTTGAAAGATGTAAATCTTGCTTACGTGCCCGAAGCTAAGATAAACGATTATGTTATAGTTCATGTGGGATTTGCAATAAATACGCTCGATGAATCTGAAGCAAACAAAGTTTTTGAATACCTTCGGGAAATGGATGAGCTTGGTGAACTCGATGAAGGGGAACAGCCAAAATGAAATTCATCGATGAATACAGAGATGCCGAAGCTGCTAAGAAGTATTCCGATGCGATACGGAAGATTACTACTAAACCGTGGACAATCATGGAAATCTGCGGCGGGCAGACTCATTCCATTGTCAAATTCGGAATAGATGAGCTGCTGCCTGATAAAATTACGCTTGTGCACGGACCGGGATGCCCCGTATGCGTCACGCCAGTTGAATTAATCAATAAAGCGCTGGAGATTGCTTCAAAACCCAACGTTATATTTTGTTCATTCGGTGATATGCTCCGCGTTCCCGGGACTGAAAAAGATTTGCTTTCGGTCAAAGCTTCAGGCGGTAATGTAAAAATTGTTTATTCGCCGCTTGATGCGTTAAAACTCGCTGTAAACAATCCCGATAAAGAAGTGGTGTTCTTCGCAGTGGGATTTGAAACCACAGCTCCCGCAAATGCTATGGCAGTTTACCAGGCAAAAAAACAGGGTATAAAAAATTTCTCAATACTTGTTTCACATGTGCTTGTTCCTCCTGCAATGGAAGCAATACTTTCATCACCCGATTGCCGTGTTCAGGGTTTCCTTGCAGCCGGACATGTTTGCACCGTTATGGGATATGAAGAGTATTATCCTATTGCAGAAAAATATAAAGTTCCGATTGTTGTAACCGGCTTTGAACCGGTCGATATTCTCCAGGGAATATACATGTGCATTAAACAGCTTGAAGAAAAAAGATATGAAGTTGAAAACCAATACTCCCGCACAGTTCAGGAGAAGGGTAATTTGCCTGCGCAGGATTTAATTAAGCAGGTTTTTAAAGTTGTTCACCGTAAATGGCGTGGTGTTGGTGAAATACCGCAAAGCGGACTCGGTTTGAATGATGAGTATACTGAATACGATGCGGAGATTAAATTTTCTGTTGAAGATATTACAGCAGAAGAATCACCGGAATGCATTGCGGGGCTTGTTCTGCAGGGATTAAAGAAACCGCATGACTGCAGCGTGTTCGGAACAAAATGCACTCCCGAAAAACCGCTAGGCGCTCCGATGGTTTCTTCAGAAGGAGCATGCGCAGCATATTACCGCTATCGAAAAATTAAAGTTTAGATATGAATAAAAATATTAAATTCGAACTCTCCTGTCCTATACCAATAAGCCAATATCCGCAGGTGATGCTCGCTCACGGCGGCGGCGGAACATTAATGCATAATCTGATTGAAAAAATGTTCATGCAGGAGTTTAATAATCCCTCTCTTGAAACAAGGCATGATTCGGCTGTATTAAATCTGGAAGGAAAGAAACTTGCGTTCACAACTGATTCGTATGTTATCAGCCCTTTATTTTTCCCGGGAGGAGATATTGGCTCGCTTGCAATTCACGGCACAGTAAATGATTTATCCATGAGCGGGGCAAAACCGCTTGTACATCAGCGCGGGATTTATTATTGAAGAAGGTTTGCCTATGGATACATTGTGGAAAATCGTGCAGTCAATGCATAATGCGGCTAAAGAAGCAGGTGTTGAAATTGTAACAGGTGATACAAAAGTAGTTGATAAAGGCAAAGGAGACGGGATATTTATAAATACCGCAGGAATTGGTGTTGTCAACCATAATCTAATAATTAATCCTTCATCTGTAAAGCCGGGTGATGTTATCATTGTTAACGGAGATATAGGCAGGCACGGCATTGCAATTATGGCGCAGCGCGAGGGACTTGAATTTGAAACTACGATTGAAAGCGATTCCGCTCCGTTAAATGACATTGTACAAGATTTAATTAATGCGGGATTGGAAATTCACTGCATGAGAGATTTAACACGCGGCGGACTTGCCAGCGCGCTGGTTGAAATTGCTGAAGCATCAAACCATAATATAAACATAATTGAATCCGATATTCCCGTTCGTGAAGACGTACAGGGAGCATGTGAAATGCTTGGCTTCGACCCGCTTTATGTTGCTAACGAAGGCAGGTTTATTGTAATTCTGCCGGAAGCAGATGCCAGGAAAGCCCTTGATGTAATGAAAAAATCTAATTACGGTAAAGAATCGAAGATTATCGGAAGTGTAAATGACAAAAATAAAGGATTGGTTACAATGAAAAGTAAAATAGGAGCTGTGCGTATAGTAGATATGTTAAGCGGCGAACAGCTCCCTAGAATTTGCTGAAACTTACCTGTTAACGGAACTCATTGACCTCTCGGGATAACGCGGTCCTTTTGTAAATCCTGAAGGTGCTGCTTCATTAAGTCTTTTTAAGTCATCATCACTTAGTTTTACATCAACCGAACCAATATTTTCTTCAAGATACTTTACCTTTTTTGTTCCGGGAATCGGTACTATAAAATCACGCTGAGCCATAACCCATGCAAGCGCAATCTGTGCAGGTGTGCAGTTTTTTTCATCTGCAATTTTTTTTATCTTTTTCACCAGTTCATAGTTGTGCCCTATATTTTCTTCATTAAATCGCGGGTGGTTCTTCCGGAAATCACCTTCAGGTATTTCATCAGTTGATTTAAACCTGTCCGCAAGAAATCCTCTTCCAAGCGGCGAGTAAGAGACAAAAGTAATTCCAAGCTCGCTGCATACATCAAGTATTTCTTTTTCAGGGTCTCTTGTCCACAAAGAATATTCTGTCTGAAGAGCAGTTATCTCATGGACTTTACTTGCGCGGCGGATGGTTTCCGGCGCAGCTTCGGACAATCCTAAGTGTCTGACTTTACCTTCTTTAACAAGCTCAGCCATTGCTCCAACCGTATCTTCAATCGGAGTATTAGGGTCAACCCTGTGCTGGTAATATAAATCAATTACATTAACATCCAGCCGTTTCAGGCTCGCTTCAACGGCCTGCTTAACATATTCCGGTTTTCCGTTAACACCGAGAAAACTCCCGTCTTTGCCTCTCATGTTGCCGAACTTGGTAGCAAGAACTATTTTATCCCGTTTGCCTTTAATTGCTTTGCCGAGAAGCTCTTCGTTTCTGCCTACACCATACATATCGGCTGTATCAAAAAAAGTTACACCAAGCTCTATTGCGCGATGGATAGTTTTAATTGATTCGTTATCATCAGTTTTGCCGTAGAATTCGGACATTCCCATACATCCCAGGCCGATAGCTGAAACCTGGGGACCGTTTTTCCCTAACTTTTTATAGTTCATTAATTTTAGATTAATTTTAAGTTTTGAAAATATTTATCGAATTGTATATGTTAAAACAAACTATACCGTGAAAAAGTTTTCACGAGATTTAAATTTTTACTCAATTATTATATCATATTTTCTAAGCAGTCCGCTTAAACCTACGATGGAAAATTTTGCCTTTTTGATTTTGTTAATTTCCGGGTCAATTGAATAATTGAATGAAGTCCTAAAATCAGCTTTTTCAAGTACAGAATACCTGAACACTGCATTTGCAAGGTCGCATCCCGAAAAAACCGAGCCGGTTAAATCAGATTCCGAAAAATCAACCTCATGCATTTGGGAGTCCTCGAAAAGAGTATTTTTTATTTTTGATTTGAGGAAAGATGAATGATTGAGAATACAGTTATCAAAGCTGAATGACAACCCGATTTTGTTGCAGTCCTCAAATCTTAGCCCCAGCATTTTACAATCCTTGAATTTCACTTCACGGAACGAAGCATTGTTAAGCTTAGCCATACTTAAATCGCAGCTGTTAAACTCACATTCAAAAAATTTTATATTTGAAAGGTTATAATTTAAAAATATGCAGTTATTGAAAACACAGCTTTCATATTCATCTTTTGCAAGCGCCTTTTTTGTAAAATCGGCGCTGTTATATGTTTTACCAATCATGTATTCTTTTAAGGTTTGAATATATTAGTATGAATGAATAAGTTTTATGAATTTATAATCTAAATTATTATTTTGAAATGACAAACGAATTCTGGGATAAACGCTACTCTGAAGAAAACTTTGCTTACGGCACCGAACCAAATTAATATTTTAAACAGAAAATAGATGAATTAGCACCCGGTAAGTTGCTGCTCCCAGGGGAGGGACAGGGACGTAATGCCGTTTATGCTGCAAAATTGGGATGGCAGGTTACTGCAATTGATTTGAGTGAGGCCGCAAAACAACGGGCATTGGAGTTTGCCAAAGAAAATAATGTAAAAATTGAATATCACGTTACCCCGCTTGAAGAGTTTAATTTCCCTGAAAATGAATTTGATGCAGCAGCGCTTGTGTTCACTCATTTCCCTGCTGACTCACGCAATAAACTGCACAGCTTAATTATAAAATCGCTTAAGCCAGGGAGGAGTTCTTATAATAGAAGCATTCAGCAAAAAACAAATGAAAATTCATCAGGCGGACCCAAAGATTTGGCTTCATTAAATTCTATTGATGAATTAACTGAAGATTTTAAAAACCTGAAAATTTGGAATCACTCGAAACGCAGGTAAATCTTAACGAAGGCCCCTATCACCAGGGAAAAGCTGATGTGATAAGAATGGTGGTTAGGAAATAATTATGCCTGATAGAGCTCTCTTTAATACCGTTCAAAACCTATAATATCGAATGTACAAATCATTGCTTCGTACGCAAAATTCAGACTCTTAGCAAACCCCTGAAACCCCTGGCGGCATAATAGGATTCTGCTCCGTTGTGATATACAAAGACAGTATCATAACGGCGGTCACAAAATATGGCTCCCCCAAGTTTTCTGATATGCGCTGGTGTTTTCACCCAGCTCGATGTTTTCAAATCGAAAATTCCAAGCTTTTGCAATTCCCGGTATTGTTCTTCGGTTAAAAGCTCAATGCCCATGGCGACTGCCATATCTACCGCGTTATTTTTTGGTTTAAATTCTTTCCTTGAATCCAAAGCTTCACGGTCGTAACAAAAGCTTCTTCGGCCTTTTGGACTTTCTTCTGAACAATCATAAAAAATGTATTCACCGGTCTTTTTATCAAAACCAACAATATCAGGTTCACCGCCGGTTCTTTCCATTTCATAGAGTGACCATAGTTTTTCAGTATTAGCTTCCAGTTTTGTTTGTACTTTAGCCCATTGAAGACCTTTATGGCGGTTTATATTTTTTTCAAAACGCGTTTTCAGCGTACTAAGCAGTTTATCACGTTGTTCAGGTGACAATTTCTTTTTATTGCTGTACCTTGTCATAATGTGTTATTTTAATTTGATTACTATGTTTTGTAACCGGTTATGTGCCTTATTAATGCCGGTGCCCAAAGACGTATAAAAAAATACAGAGCAATTATTAGTTTGTTCTGTATTGCGGGGTCATCCCGGGTACTCGGGATTACCTCTTTGTGGAGCTAAGGAGGATCGAACTCCTGACCTCTTGAATGCCATTCAAAACTCAAAAAAGGCTTTTATACTCCACATTTGAAATTACAATAATTTATATTTCTCTACAAGTGAGCTTTTTCTCTATTATCCTATCTTTTCTTTAAATTCCGTAGCCAAATCGTAGCCAGTTTCAGAGTGTTAAAATTAAGGTTAATAAACATTTGTAAAAATATATTTTAAGTAAATTTAAGTATTTATTTATTGAAAGTAAAAATAATAAATATCCCCAGAAATATTAGTATACCACCTGCTATTGTAGCAGTATTTATTTGATTTTCTCTAAATAGCAAATATGAAAAGATAGCAATAAAAATTGGATACGAAATTTCAATTAAACCTGAAAGGGTAGCATTTTTATTTGTAATAGAAAAAGCAATAAATAATTCAGCTAAAATTAATCCTATTGTTTCCGCTACGACCAAAATTAATAATTTTTTGGAAGATAATATAGAATTAACATCCTTTGAAAGTCGCCAGATGATTCATCAACAATTTTGCTAGTGGGGAAAGTTATTCCACCATCACTTGACATATAAGCCACAACGTTCCCCCCAGTGTTTGTCACCGCATAAACATAACTATCGTTATTTTTACTCACAGATATTTGCGTTCTTGCATATGGATTAAAACCTGAGCCAGTCATTTGGATAAAATTGTACCCATAATTTGTAGACATCCAATAACCAATGCCTTGCGTACCTGGATAGTCAATCGCACTAAAGCCACCTACAGCGTATACTCTGCTACCATCATTCGATGTAACAACATCACTACAGGAGCCATTTCCTATCGATGCATAATTCCAATGCAACCCCTGCATCTGTGCTAATGTATAACCCTGTTCGCTCAGCTACATATATTAAATTACTGTGATTTGCATCTGGATTTACCAAAAATTCGATATGAAAAATTCAATTTTGGATAATTGACATTATACCCACCGCTCCAGCTATTTCCAGCGTTGGTAGACTTAAATACTCCCATCCCATAATAATTATACATAAAATTTTCAACACTACCCCCGCTAACATAATATACCAGATCAGAATTATTAGGATCAATACAAACGGCACCTGATGATTGAGTGGGAACATCATCTGTTATGGGACTAAAACTTGATCCACCATCTGTCGATCTCCAAACCCCTCCATTATGACCGGTAATATAAATATATGCCCGATTGTTTGGATTGAAATTGGGATCATACTTGACTGATGTGATTCTACCCGCTCCCGAACCAAGTATAGTTGGACCCATAAATCGCCAAGAAGTGATAGAATAATAACCATTTACTGAACAATTTTCTGTTTGTTGCTCGGTTGCATTGATATAGCCATCTTGAGGAACAGTATCATTCGGATATGTTCTTTGCATAAAAAGCCATTTATTATGAGCCCCTTCTTCTGCCTGCAAGAATGTGGGGTTGAATAAAGAACAGCATTAATAAAATAAGTAGTCTGGTGCTTTGTAAAACAAATTTGACCACTCCTCCTTTTTGTATAGGGTACCGAGATTTATGTATATTCGACCCCAAGCACTCTTGATTTTCATTTTTTTTTCAACATTTTTACTCCTTTTTCGCTATTAAGCGGTTTAATTTGGGATTAAATGTTTGTTAATTTATGTTTATTTTAAAAAAGGGCAGAAAAAAGACACATAGTAACTGTTTCAGCGGTTGCTTCAGGTTAAAATGTAAAAACGTTCGCAGCGTCTTTTAACCAGCTTGGTTCTGCCCTTAATATTTAACTAAAGTTTCTAAGTTTTTATTTTAAAAAAACAAGCTTCTTTGTTTCTTCAAAAATTCTATTTCCGATTATTGTATTTTCAACAGCTTTTATTTTATAAAAATAAATACCTGACGAATAACCGTCCATGTTGAACATTACATTATATACTCCTGACTGTTGATATAAATTGCTAACTAAACTCTTGACTAATTGCCCCACTGAATTATATAAAAGGAGTTCTACAATACTTCCTTTTGAAAGTTGATAAGTAATTAAAGTTGTATTGTTAAATGGATTCGGATAATTCTGAAAAAGATTGTATGATAAAGGTAGTTCAGTTCCATTTGATAATATCCCCACGGGTTGGTTATATTTAATTGTTACCGCATCATAATTACTATTTGTCATTTTCTTACTATTCCCAGTTACATATACATTGAGACTTGTATCAATGTATAAATCATATGCCCCATCACCGCCATTTGTTGTCACCCCACTATAAATCATAAACCATTTCATCTCACCTGTTGGAGAGTATTTGATAGTTAGGAAATCATTACCTGTTGTCTGATAGTATCCAGTACCGCAGACGTAAATATTCCCATACTTATCCAATTTAATAGCACCTGGAAGATTCAAATAGTTTGGAATCCCACCATTATAGATTTTGGACCATTGAAAATCTCCAGCAGAATTATACTTTAATGTAGCAATATTGTAGCCAATACCAATTGTGTCGTATACAGACGCTGTGTAATAAATAGCGTTTCCGTCAGACGAGATAACAGGCCCCCATAGAGTATTGTTCCCGGTCCATAATGAGTATTAATTCTGCTCCATATAGTATCCCCAATGTTGTCAAGTTTTAAAATATAAGAATCATATTGGTTCTGAGGTCGCTTTTGTGTGCCAATTACATAGACATTTTTATTAGTATCAATCGAAATACCTAATCCTAGGTTGGAACGACTAGGATCAAGAGTAAATGTGGAGAACCACTTCAAAATACCATTTGTGTCATATTTTAAAATTAAGCACTTTCCTGGAATACTTGGAACTATAATGTAACCAACAATATAAATATTATCTAAATTATCCAATACTAATTTACTGTTTCCAGCTGGGTAGTTAGGTGGCTGGTTAAAATAACGTGTCCACAAAGTGTCTCCCAGAGAATTATATTTTAAAGTTAATGCAAAGTTAGTGGTTCCATCATATGAACTTCCCACAATAATGACATTCCCCAATTTATCAACTTTTATATTTTTAACAGCATCCCCAATATCCCTGTTATATAATTTGCCCCATTGGAATACTCCACTTGAATTAAATTTTACAATGCATATCCAACTATCAAGATCAATATAGATTCCACCAGTTATATATACATCGCCGATAGATGTGACATCAAAAAATTCACCGGCTCCAGATGTAAAACTGCCCCCGGGCCAATATGTTGCATGTAACAATAAGTCTCCGTTAGAATTATATTTTAAAAACCCATATCCATTACTTGTATCTGCAAGAACATATATGAAACCGAAACTATCCTGCTTAACTGAAATCCCCTTTGAACTAACAGAAGATGCTTCTGGCCATCTTTTTAACCACTCCTGTGTTACTGGCTGGGCAAAAATGTTATAGCTTTTAAAATTACATGCAAATAATAGTAAAAATACAAGAATAGTTTTCATAGTGATTCTTGAAATGTTCTTGATATTGAATTTAATTAAAATAATAAGGTATGTTATCGAGGTGGAAAATTCTTTTGGTAATATTTTTTCCGAAACTTTAACAGTATTATTCAGCAGGTCATTTTTTTTGTCATATCTTTCCATCTTACCTAAAGTTTAGGTTGCAAAATATTTTATTTTTTGTTTCAACGTTGCATTGAAACTGTCTTCACCCCTTAATGATGGAAAGTCTACCCTTAACTAAATCAATATAGCTATTTATATAATCAAGTCAAACGCAAATAGTTGTCGTTTTTTGTTAATTATTAATTAATTTTTTTATTGCTTAAAAATCTGTTTATAAAAGTTCCCAAAAGTAAAGAAATAATTTTATAACTTTTAATAAATACAATTATTTACATAAATTGCTAATATTTAAAACTTAATAAATGCTTGTATATTAGTAAAATACATGTTATAATGGAAAAGACTTCAAAAATGTAATTCTAATATTATGTCAGAACAAAAACATGAAGACCACGGGAAAGACTTCGTGGATATTCAAATAAATGGGGTGACTAAACAAATTCATCGAGGTCATCAAACTGTGGTAGCCATTAAAAACCTTGGTGGAGTACCTCTTGCCTATGATCTTGAGCAGCAGATTGATGGCAAATTGGTTCTGCTTCCAGATGATGGTACAGTAACTATAAAAGGCGGTGAAATTTTTGTCGGCCATGCTAAAGACGGCGGTTCATCTTACCAGGAATGAACTTCCCCGAGGATGAAATAACTGAATTAAAAAGTCTTTACCCCGACGTCCAAGTTTGCGAGGAAGGCGGGGTAACTTTTTTCTTACTTCCTAACGTACCTCTACCTGATAATTGCGAACCTCAGAATACCGACGCGTTACTTTGCCCAACACCACGTGATGGCTATACGTCACGATTATTTTTCGCAAACCAAATAGAATGCCCTAAATCATTAAATTGGAACGCAAAGCAGGTGAGAATATTGGAACGAAACTGGTATGCTGTTTCATGGAAAATCGAACAGCCGAATTTACGTCTTGCTCAAAAGATTGCTATACATTTAAATGCGTTCAAATGAAGATTCATGTAAAAATTCTAAGGTCTACGTATGATTTAATGCGGTCTGATTTACTGAAACCCCATCCATTCGCTTATGAAAGAATAGGTTTTTTATCTGCTAAAACAGGCAATAAGAGCAGGAAGATTTTGCTCGTATTATTAACTGAATATCACACCGTGTCAGATCATAATTACATTGAAGATGAAAATTCAGGAGCAAGAATAAATTCAACAGCTATTCGGGAGGTAATGCAGCGGATTTTAGATACTCGCAATGGAGCATTCCACGTACATGTACACGCTCATAACGGCATACCTCATTTAGGGAAAATGGATAGAACAGAAATTCCCCCTCTTATACAAAGTTTCAGGACGGTTGGCTCCGAAGCTTCTCATGGGATACTATTATTGAGCAATAATTCCTGCTATTGTAAGGTTTGGGCGCCTAATAGCACTATTCCGACGGATGCTTCAAAATTCTCTATCATTGGCTATCCCCTTGAAATTATTGAAGACTAAAACTATGACATCCGATTTTTCAAGACAATCCTTTTTGGGTGAAAATTCACAAGATAAAATAGAAAATGCACTCATCGGCGTAATCGGGCTGGGGGGAGGAGGTTCACATATTATTCAACAGTTAGCTCATATTGGATTTCTTAATTATGTTATTTACGACCCCCAACGAATAGATGCCTCAAATTTGAATAGGCTCATTGGGGCAACCCAAAAGGATGTGAATAAACAAGCTAAAAAAGTAGAGATTGCTAAAAGAGTTATCAAAAATATTCGTCCTTCAAGCAAGAATCAGAGCTTTTAATACCCGGTGGCAAGATAATCCGGAGCCGTTAAGAGAATGTGATATTATATTCGGCTGTGTTGACAGTTTTGAGGAAGAAGAGAAATAGAGGCATGTGCAAGAAGATACTTTATCCCATATATTGATATTGGAATGGATGTTTTCATCGTTGGGGGACCGCCACAAATGTCGGGACAAATAGTATTGTCCATGCCCAGTTTTCCATGTCTGGAGTGTGTTTCCTTATTAAATACTGAGAATCTGGCACGAGAAGCAGCGGCTTATGGTGATGCAGGCCCCCGACCACAAGTAGTCTGGGCTAACGGAGTATTGGCGTCAACCGCTGTGGGGATTACAGTTGATTTGCTAACTGACTGGACAAAATCATTGCGAAACATTGTGTACTTATCATACATTGGAAATAACGGAACAGTAACACCACACATCAGACTGAATTTTTTAGGTAACCATACTTGCCCTCATTACCCAATTTCCAATGTTGGTGATCCTGTCTTTAAAAAAATCTAATACCACTAATACGTAAAATTCAGGATAACTTGTGATTTGATTGATTCTTTATTTTACAATTATTATTACACCCTTTGTTTATACGGCAGGGGTTTAAAAGCCACTTTAAACTTTGTCCCTTTTTGAATTTCTCACCGGCAATCCGGGAAGGCATGTTTTAATGAATTTGACAGTATTTTGTTAATGATAAGTCCGCAGGGAATAGCAGTGTCCAAATCCTATTCCAAATCCGGAACGTTAAGATGCAGCTCGATACTATATTCCACTATTCGTGTAAATGTTCACCCCCTTTATGCCCTGAGAATTACCTCTCTGGGTTTATGCAGATTGTAGCATTGTTGACTAATTCAATGACCACTGAACAGGAGGAAAAACTAAAAATTAAAGTATATTTTGTGCTGTAATTTCTTAAAAAATGCGGAATCTTGTATGTCTGCTATTAATAAGGACACGGTTCACCATTATTTACTGTGACCTCATATACAGTATCTTCTCCACTTATATCTAATTCAGCGTATGCCTTGTCCTTTCAACACAGACTGTATAGTGTCCTGCGCATAGGTGAGTAAATGTATAATTACCTCTGCTGTCGGTTTGAAAAACCTGTGATGTTGGTGCCAACATAAAGAGCTCGTTCGTGTTTGGTGCAGAATGGATGATTAGAGTAGAGTTGCAAGCCTGAGTTTTTCCTTTAATCGCTGTTGTACCGATGCCGGCTACATATGCAGCAGCAACCAATAAAACGAAAATGATTAGGATGATACTTCTTTTCATGATGTTTTTCTCCTTGATAATTTTTTTTAAATATTTCGATAACTTGTTAGACGTCTATCAGGTTATCCTCTCTATATAAATAATCAAAATATATGCCAAATTTATTGTGGGACTATTAATTAAATTTCCAATAGACACCGAACCATTAACGGATTTTAATAAACTAATAGCGGATATCCGTGAGCTTTAACATTAAGAGATTTTTTTTATGCCGTATTTTATCATTTTATCTCTAAACTTTGATAAACTGAGTCCAAGTCTTTCTGCTGCCTGAGTTTGATTCCCCCTCGATTCTTGAAGTGCTTTTTTTACTAAATTAAATTCAAGACAATTTACGGTTTTATTCAAACTTATTTTGCCATTTATCGAGCAGTTTTCGCATTCTCCCAATGATTTATTGTTATATTTCCATTAGTAATTTCAATCGGCAAATCTTTTTAGTTATCTCATCTGAAGCAAACACTAATATTCTTCTAATTAAGTTTTTAAGTTCTCGTACATTTCCAGCCCAGTAATAATTAGTTAATGTCTCTACCACTTCTGAAGTGATATTTATTGTTTTATTTGGCTTAAAATATTTAATAAAATGATCTATCAAAGGCTCAATTTCTTCTTTTCTTCTCTGAGAGGAGGTAAATTAATCGGAATTACATTAATACGATAGAAAAGGTCAGCTCTAAAAATTATCATTCGGCTTATATTGAATTACGGGAAGGTGCCTTAGAATTAAAAAAGATGTTTGAGATTCTCCAGTGCTACCAATCAGTTAGGCATTTTTATTTTATTAAGACCATTTTTTTTGTATCAATGAAAGTGCTAGTTTCAATTTTATACATGTAAATTCCAGATGCATAATCTGACCCATCAAATATAACTTCATGCCAACCTGCATTCAAGTTTCTTTTAAAAACAGTTGAGATTTCTCTTCCTGCAATATCAAAAACTGTAATAGAAACAAATGCTTCTTTAGGAATTTTAAATTTTATAGTTGTTAAAGGATTGAAAGGATTCGGGTAATTTTGCAGCAGTTCAAATGTTTCTGGTAACTCTTCATTCTGAGATGTTACATTTACGAGGTTACAGATAGATATGACATTTCCTCCAGTTCCTGTGGAATAACTTGGTGAACCAACTACTGGAGATGACAGACCATAAATACCACCGCTACTCAGCGTGCCACCGCTATTTGTAGTACTGCTGGGAGAACTTGTACTACCACACGTGTTTCCGTTTGAATCAAACTTAACAAGATAAATATCATTGCTTCCTGAACCATACGATTGAGTATTACCAACCATAATTAAACTTCCACCAACAGTCTGCCTGATACAATAAGCCATTTCGGAATTTGAGCCTCCTACAGTTTTACTCCATTGCAATGCGCCGTTATTATCCAGTCTCACAAGGTAGAAATCGCTTGACCCTGCACCGAAAGAGTTTGTACTCCCGCCAATAGCAAAACCTCCATCAATTGTCTTTGTGACAGAATATGCTAAATCAGAAGACGAACCTCCAACTGTTCTTGTCCAAACTAATTGACCAACTTTATCAATTTTCAAGATGTAGAAATCTTCAGCTCCTGCGCCAAATGATGTTGTGCTTCCGGCGATTACAAGACTACTGTCAGCATCTTCAACAATTGAGTATCCGTAGTCGTTGCCACTTCCCCCTACTGTCTTACTCCATTGGAGAAAGCCAAACGCATTTAATTTAATGACGTACACATCGTAACCTCCACCCCCTATAGAATTAGTATATCCGCAGCCCGCAAATCCTCCGTCCATTGTTTGAATAACAGAATTGATTCTATCATACCCTGAACCTCCAACATCTCTTGTCCATAACACACTGCAATTACTATCAACCTTAACGAAATTACAATCCGCACTCCCGGCCCCTCCGGAAGGCGTATAACCGCCAAAGAGAAATCCTCCATCTGTTGTTGATATAATAGAAAATGCTTGGTCTGACCCTTGCTGCCCTAACGTTCTATTCCATTTAATACCTCCGGTATTAGTAAGCCTGACAGCATAGAAATCGCTATTACCTTGTCCAAATGAATTTGTGTATCCAAGGATTGCATATCCGTTGTCGGAGGTTTGAACAATAGAGTAACCATAATCAGTTGATGTCCCACCTATCGTTCTGCTCCATTGAATGGTACCACTATCACTTAATTTTAGAACATAAACATCAAATGAAGACCCAAATGAATTGGAGTATCCAATTATAGCAAAACCGCCATCAGATGTTTGAATTACTGATTCACCATAATCATCTCCTGTACCTCCGATTGCTCTTTGAAATCCAATTTGAGAATATACCGGTAATGTAAAACTGAGTAAATATATGTAGATGAACAAAAATATTGTTTTCATTTTAAAACTCTTTTTACTTAATTAAAACCATTTTTTTTGTTTGAGTAAAACTACTCCCAGAGCTTGCCGAAGGATCACCTACAGTTAATCTATAAAAATACACACCACTGGGATAATTTGACGCGTCCCATTCAACTTTGAATTTGCCGGGTTTCTGTTCCTGATTAACAAGAATAGCAACTTCTCTGCCGAGGACATCGTAAACAAATAACTTAGTAATCATCTCCCTACCTCCCCTCAAAGGGGGGATATCAAACATAATTTTCGTAATTGGATTGAAGGGATTTGGGTAGTTTTGATAGAGACTATAACTTTTCGGAAATTCTAAATTACGATTTTCAATTCCTATTATTGAAACACTATCAACTAATCGTAATATTCTTCCCCCCAAAAGCAACCGCATAACCGTAGACTTTATTTCCTTGTCTCATAACATCGATTGATTGAATTTGTAATGTACCATTTGGAATCACCATTGCGTCCCAGGTTAATCCATCATTGGTTGATTTTTTAATTTGATCATACACATCATTTGAACAGAAATACCATGTATTTGTACTATCTGCCCAAGACATAGCATTAATAAGTGTTTGCAGCTGTGTATTATATAAAAATGACCAGGAACCACCTCCATTAATCGATTTAAATAAATAAGTTGGAACTTGGTCCCATGGCGCTGCAATACCATAAGAATTATCATATTTAAAAACTACTGCTGAAACATCGTTAGAACCATTGGGAATGGATGAAGTCTGCCATGTTAATCCGCCATTAGTCGTAAAAGCAACTTTCGGCACTTGACAATTTGAAGACTGACAATTTAGTCCTATCCAAACATGATCTGAATCTGTAACACACATGCTGGCAAATGCCCCAACATAACTGCCACCAAAAACAGGTGAAAGTTCAATCCAATTTGCACCGGCATTCGAAGTCTTAAAGATTTTAAAAGGTGTACCGGGTCCTGCAGGCGGGTCACTATAAACATATCCATAATTTCTGTTTATTCTTGAGAATTTTATATCATTTATAAATGCTTGACCCCCTATATCAATTTGTAAAACAGTCTTATTACTGTCATATGAAGTATAAAATACCTTTCCGTCAGCAGTACCTATCCAGGCTTTATTATCATCAAGAGCTGCTATGCAGGTAAAATCATTGTTGTTAGCAATTGGGATGTAATGTTGAAACCAATTACCAAAATCTCGTTTTATTAATAAAATTGATGAATCTTGATTAAAAGCATAATGACCAATCGCCCAAGCGGTTGAACTGTCAACAATATCTACATATTCAAGACTATAATTAGTTGGATTTGCAATATCAATTGTCCATTGTGTTGCAGAATGTTTTGCTAAGAAGAATACAATCAACCAAATAACATATTTTTTTATTATCATGATACTAAATTTATTTAAATTATCGGCAAATGATTATTTAAATATATTTCATTAGAAGCGATATACGAACCCATTGTCAAATTCTTAGTTCATTACCGATGTTTGATTCAATTTTTTTACTTGTAAACTGCATTGATGCACCTCTGATAACTGAAAAAGATAAAATGCGATTAAGGCAACTTTGGATCTTAAGAATATAACGATAGTTAGAAACACAGGAAAGAAATAATATTGAAAGTATGGAACATCTTATGTTATATATAACGAAAATCATTTAAAACAATATATAATAATTTCTTGAAAACAGGGGGGGCAATATTATTGCCCCCAAAAATAATGTTGTTGATTTTACTTTTATTAAAACCATCTTTTTTGCATCTGTGAATTTGTCTGTCGTTATCTTACAGGTAAACGCCACTCGCGAGATTTGAACCATTGAATTCTATTGAATAGTGCCCTGGTAATTTATATTCGTTAACTAAAGTATTTACTTCTTGTCCTAAAATATTATAGATTACAATCTTCACGATACCTTTATCAACTATGTCATATGAAATAAGAGTTTTTGGATTGAATGGATTAGGATAATTTGTATAAAGTTTGTAATTATTTACAATTATAGATTTGTTATCAGAATTATTACTTATGTTATAAAACATGTTGTTAAAATGACCATCAGGAATTGTATCACAATACCTTCCTGTTACTTCAAAAACATAATCTCTTATATTTCCATCCTCTAATTCAGGAAGATTACCTGCATTAAAGCTTAACTTTATGTTATTCAAAGAATCCATTTCACAATACTGCTGGTCTACATTAGTCATAAGAAGAGTTAAATCCCCGTATCCTGAATGCACTGCTGAATACAATGGCAATTCATATTGGTCATAATTTGTTGTCATTTCTGCAACGATAATATAGCTAACCATTGCATGTCGCAGATAATTTACGGCCACGTCTTCAACAGTGTAAGTTTGGAACGGGCCAGATATAATAGAAGTAACTTCATATTGTCTTTCGCGCATAGCAAGTGGAAAACTGTATTCTCCTGAATTAACATCTAAGTCAGCAGCAATATTTTTATTTAATATTGGAGTTAATCTATCCCCATCAAGTCCAGCAATTATACCTGGAACATAATATGTTGCATGTGAATATTCAGCTGAAATATAATCCAATGAGTCACTCGTTGTGTAAGAATCAAATCCATACTGGATTTCATCTGTAACATCAATAGTACCATCTAAATACGCACTTTTTGAAGATTTGACACTAGTTTCATCATATACATAAATATTATTATCATTGCCAATCACAACTTTTGTGCCCCACTGGTGGTCAATTGCATAAAGTTTTACTCTATCAAAATAACTATAGTGGTTATTGGATTCAACAATGTTACAGTTTACAAGAGGCTGGTCCCCATCATAATTAATGTATGGTTCTGTTTTTATTTTGTACAAGTCTGTTATATCATTCCCAATATTTCCGGCAAATTGGGATTGATTTAAAATGTTATTTTCTTCAGAATAAATTTGAACCCCTTCATCTGGAGCAGTTTCGACAAGTAGCCAAGGGCATCCGCCTGCATTTGAAGAATAGTAAGGAGCAATACTCCCTTCACGACTCCCATAATTATTAGTAGCAACACATGATATTGAAAAAATGTAAGAATCTCCATCCTTTTTATCTTTCATTTTTGGAGTCCACATTTAAAGTAACATCATTCTCACTAGGTGTAAATGTTATAAAGGCAGGTTTGTAATGAGGTACCCATTCATATTCTATTCCACAACAATTGCCTTGGGATAAAGTACATGTAATGACACAGCTTCCACCAGGATATAGTGGGTGATCTTGCCCTATACTAGATATTATTGGTGCTGGATTGGCAACGACGGAATAGACAACAGCTGCATCTTGAGGTTCGCATGGCCACCAACCAATGTCTTGATTTAAACTATTTTTTAAATGATACACAAATGTATAAAAATGGGCTGTTGTACTTGAAGTAATTTCACCATAACCCCACCCTGTTTGATAATTTGGTATTTGTCCACTATATCCAAGGCATAAATCATTGTGAACAACGATTGACGAATTACTAAATGATCCAGTCTTAGTCCATTCTACTTTATATCTTATATACGAATAATATGCTGGAGGTGCGAAACAACCATATAAACTGTAAAATGTCGATGTACGCCAATTACAATCAGGATAACAACTCCATGATTCTCCATTTACAGCCACAGATTTGCCTAATCCAGTTATGCAACCCAAGCTTTGGGTTTCAGAATACAATCTAAAGTAAACTGTTTTATGATCATACGAACCACCTTGTGGTTTTACAAACACGTCGATCTGTGCATCATTATTAAAACAAATGTTGGAATATGATAATTGAACAGTTTGGTTACCACTTCCTTCCTGTTCTATAGTATTATAAGACGAACCCCCTTGAGTAATTCTTACGAACGAATAATAGTTACCACCACCAGAAATCGTGTAAGATATATTAACATATAGTTGACCTCCATTGTAGTAGTAAATTGTTGGACAATGTATTGTACCGGTTGGTGCAGTAATTTCGAAATTCCACGAAAAACTCGACTTTGGGAACAGACTAATGATTAATAACAAAAAAAGTAACATTTTAACTTTTTTCATTTTGATTCTCCTTTAATTTAATTTTTTAAATTTTAATAGCATATTTCAACAGTACAACTATTGTTGCAACATTTATGCCAAACTATTTTATCAATTTCATTATATTTCATGACATATTAAAAAAATTAAACAGAATTTGGTAAATTCAGTTGCGGAGATCCATTAGCCAAGTCTTTAATATTGTATTTTTTCATTTTATCTCTAAATGTTGATAAACTAAGACCAAGTTTATCTGCTGCTTGGGTTTGCTTTCCCTTAGAATACTGGAGTGATTTAATTATTAAGTTAAATTCAAGGCACGACACAATTCGATTAAAATTTGTATTATCATTTATTGTACATTTATCACATTCTTTCCAACCATTGAAACACAAACCATTTTCACCTATTTCGGGAGGCAAACCACTTAACCCGATATTCGTTGATGCAAATAATAATATCCTACTTCAATATATTTTTAAGCTCTCTTATATTACCACTCCATTTGTAATTAATTAACGCATTCATTGCTTCAAGTGTAAAACTTATGGTTTCGTTAGGTCTGAAAATATTTGTAAAATAAAGTATCAAAGGCTTTATGTCTTCTCTTTTTTCTCTAAGAGGAGGTAATATCATTGGAATAACATTAATACGGTAAAATAGATCCGCTCTGAATATTTTCATTTCAACAAGAGTTTTTACGTCAAGTTTAGAAGCAACTATTAGTCTAACATCAGTTTTTATAGGTTTTAATCCACCGACGCGGATTAATTCCCCATTTTCTATTATCTAGAAAGAAGTTTAGTTTGAAATTGTAATGGAACATCATCAATATCATCAAGAAAAATAATCCCTTTATGTGCTATTTCGAATAATCCTTTTTTATCAAGAGAGATTGCACCTGTAAATGCACCTTTTTCATGACCGAACAACTCAGATTCAAGTAATTCAAATGGCATTGCCGACAAGCTAATCTTCACGATAGGTCCTCGAGCTCTTGTCCCCACTCTGTGTATGTAATCAGCAAGTATCTCTTTACCTACTCCTGTTTCTCCCATTATTAATACAGGCTCATCAGAACTCGCTATTCTTCTAGCATCAGTAAGTATTTTTCTCATTTTCTCACTCTCAGCTACTAGCCTAATTGAATTTCCATTTAACATTTCCATTTTCTATAATCCTCATAAAATTGAACTAATAATATTTAAAGTACTGCAATATCCCTATATATGGAATTTGCTAAATCCTTTTTCCTATTTATGAAAGTTGGAATAAATTATAATAGAATTATTTTACTCTATCGTGATATTAGTTAATAAATATATATTTTGCACTGGATGCAATTCCCAGGATGTTCCATGTGTTTTCGACCTACCATGCTGCTTTGGTTTATGCCAATCCATCATAAAAGCCAAGTCCAATCACTATACAAGGAATTCCTTTTGTAAATTCTTTTCCGAATTTATATCCCAGAGTCCTTTTATATGATCCATTACCTTTTTCTGTTCTGAACAATTATCTTTTGTAATTTCGACAACAATCCTTCGTTTGCTTTTCTTTACGGGTCCTATTTCAATATGGAAATCACAATCTCCACCACTGCTTTTTTCGTGTTTCACAAAATACATATATCCTTTTAAGATATATAAAGAGTCTTCCGGTGTTTCCCTAACTCTTGTCAAATTGACATTTTTCCGGTTGATTTGATTGGTTTTCGTTTTGTATTTCTTTTCCCATGACAGAATAGTTTCGATTGTTATGGTATCATTAGATTTAGCAAAAGTATTAAAGTTGGTTTCATGTTTAGCTTTCCCGGTATTGAACATTTGGATCTGTTCCTTTACAGCCACAAGGATCATATTGTGATTGTAAATCTGGCTTGAAATAAATAAGAGGAGTAAAATTATGAAGATATTTTTCATGTTCTTTTTGAGCAGTTTAAAATTATTGTAAATTGCGTATTGAACCAAAACCAAGTGCTAAATTTAATAGCAGCTATCAAATTCCCTCCCAATTGAGGATTAGTATTAAAATCTTTCCCAATACTAAAAGTTAAAGTTTGATTTTTAAAAATTTCATAACTTATACCTAAAGCATAACTGATTTCACTTGATATTTGGTTATTATTATTAAAATATTTACGCCCAAGAAGTTCACCAGAAATTGTAAAGTGTTTTAATCCGTCAATGATGAGTTTCGCACCATAATCAACATTACCCAGTGTTGTATTTTTCGAACTCGTATCTTTATTTGAATTTTGATTTGGTGAAAATAAAAAACGAGCAAGAAGCAGACCAGTCATGTTCTTACTTTCATATCCTCCAGTTAACCAAAATCCATAATTTATTTACATAACTTAAATTTATATTATTGGTTGGGAAATCTAAACCAATAGCACTAGCTAAGATCGAGCTTCAGTCCATTCCTTATTAATTTTGAATTTTCCAAATCAGTTTTAAGTTGATTTAAATAATCATCTTTCTCATTTTCTACCATTTTCTTCAATTTATTTTCTCGCAAATCAAGTGAGTTGAAATCTTATTAGCATTAGCAGTATTATTATTACTTAAATATTGAGATTGTAATTGTGAGAAGTGACTGATAAATACTATCTTTCTCTTTTAAACCTGCAAGCTTTGTAGAGTAAAATATTACAATCCGTTTTAATAAATTATTTTCGCGATTGTTAAATTCATTCGATATTGTACCCCTTAGTAGTGAAAACTTTATTCCAAAGGCAACCTTTCTGTATTCATTATTATTAGCTGTATCTTTCGATGTTACCGTTCCGATAGAAACATCAAACGATTGCTTAAAATTATCTATAAGACTATTAGAAGAGAATTATCATATGTAATTGTTTCACCTTTAACCAACCAAAATGGTGAAATATCAATTGCATAATTTAATGGAATAGTTGTGAAGTTATCAGATGCTTGATTAACAGATACCATAAAATCAGTTGGGGAATATGGTCTTTCAATTTTAGTAACTCCAACATCAAGAATTTGAAACGCCGGCGAAGAAGGTGTTCTCAATAAATCCAGTGATAATTCAGTGTAAGGTTGCGGATAAATCAAGCTATTAGTAAATAAGAAAGTAAAAATAACTTTATAAAATAATTTCATCTTAATAAAAATTTATTGTTATTGTAAAATAAGCAACCGAACCATTTGAGATTGCTTGTATGATTGGTGGAATTTCCAATTTATTAGTCCCACCTTTGAGTGTAACCTGAACACTTGTATTATTTGTTGATGGATTGATATCATGAACAACTGTATTGATGCATAGGGATTTTTTTACTAAGGTTTTATCAGTCCCTAATTCCAGATTCTCAAAACTATCAGGTATTTCATCTCCATATTGTTCTGTACCAAACATTAGTCGGGTTGAACCTTTTTGCCCAAATCCAATTTTAAGATTTAAAAAAATTGGTGTACCATCATTCTTTAGTTTATATATTGTATGCATATTACACCTTTTTTAATTTTTGAAATTATTTTTATTTAGAAATAATGATGCTTATTACAAATAGATAATTTTCAATCATCCGGATTTTTTGTAAGCCCAAACTTTAATTTAAATTTGCCACTGCCATCAGGATTTACTGAATATGTTCGTAATAAGTATTCTCCTCTTGTTAAATCTTTATTGTATTCTATATTAGAACCTAAAGCTTCATCTTCCCTTGCAGGACTGAAATATGTACTGAAACCTGCCCGCGAACCATCAGATTCAATCTGGAAAATCCCAATTGCAATGTCTATATCACCTGAAAGTTTAATTTCACAATTTGCTGTTTGCCTGGACTCAAATTCACTTTTACTTACATCAACAACAATAAATTTATAGATATACTCTCGATTGGTCAGAACTAATATAACATTCAATTTCGTCACCGGGCTTAATATCTTTCACTTCATAACTTGTTTCGGGATAGGCTAGTTTTAATAATTCTTTATCCTTCTGGGATAAATCGGCAGGCTGAGGATATTCCTTCCCACTTTCATTAGTGCTTGCCGGAAGATGGTACATCATAATAGAATCTTTATCAAAGTCGAAATATTGAGTTTCATTTCGTCTATATTTACGTCCAATATTAGCTTCAAAGGTTGCTTCATCAAATCCTTCAGCCCCCATATAATAATCCTTCAATTCTTTATCCTTTATCTTTATTGTCATCAAGGGATTAAAAATTTCATGAATGAGTCCTAATACATGACCAAATTCATGTAATATCTTCCATTCAGGCAAACCATCCGAATTTAATTCAGCCAAAGTGAGATTCGAAGTTCTTGGTTCGCTATTAAGAAGTTCATTTCCAACCAAGGATACTGTAGGTTTTCCAAATTCAATTCTTACTTCCGCTTCTTGAGAAACATCAACAAAATCAAACTTTATGTTTGCTTCTGATTCTTCTATCCATCTTCTTGCCACCTTCCTTACTTTATCTTGAATGGATTTATCACCATTCATAAATTTAATTCTAATGTTTTGCTCTAAATTCCATTTCTTATCAAAGTCTATGATCATTTTGCTTCTCCTTATGTAAATTATTTTTAATTTGTTAAGAACATTCCGCCAAACTTAGAAGATTATCCGGTCTTTCTCCGTCTGCTGTTGTTTTGAGATATTTATTTCCAAGTTGACTTACCGCTACAATCACATCCACTTTCCGACCTCCCGCGAAGACGTAGAATGAATAGTTTTTATTTTCGATACCGGCGATTGCTTGTTCTTCTGACATCTTCCATTTGATGCCATCACTATTCAATCCCCCAATATGTGTAATATGTTTATGCGGATTAAGTCTATCAGCTTTGTTGATGCAGGATATTCTCAGAATAGATACCATTTGTTCTTTTTCCTTTCAATTTTTATAAGATTTGTTCTTTCAAATCATTAAATGAAATGACGAACTTCTTTATAAATATTATCTGGAGCTAGCCTTAAGATTTCATTTTCTATTGTATAATCGGAATCTTGTTTTATCTCTATCAAATTGTTTACATAAGAAATAACAAACCCTTTGTGGCATGTTATTCTTGACCCGTTTAAGTTATCTAAAACACAACCCTTGTATTTTTCATTGATTGTTTCTGGAATCCCTTCTTCATAAATGGGAAGTTTTTTTAACAAAATAATCAATTTATTTGCTTCACTTGTTTTTATAGGCCAGAACGGATTTTGCACTCCTTCATAAATTGTAAATTCAGCAGTCCATTGATCAACTAAATCTTTGCGTTTCTTTTATAATTAAATTTCATGGCCGTGCTATATTTAATCACATACAATACTTGCAACTATTTTCAAATAATTCATATATTTTGTGCTAATTTGTATGATGTGCCACTGACTTAGAATTAATAGTAATAGTGTGACCCTTTATACATCTTTCAATCAACGAATAATTATATAAATCAACTAGTAATTGTTGTAAAATAACAACGCACTAAATCGCACAGAAATAACTGATGTATTTTAATTTTGAATCGGATCCATGTATGTGTCGATTACAGCACCGTCTTCACCATAGACTATAATCCACCAAATTCCTGCTATCAAAACTCTCTCATAAGTATAATTTTCCTGAGTAGAAATGAAATTAGCTCTAATCTCGTTTAAATTTCTGGAAATTTGTTCATCTAATAATTTGTGAGAAAAAATGGGAATAATAGAACTGCTGACAAATATCAGAATGACCTGAAAGAATGGATTTTAATGACATTTTGCCTCCTAAAAATTGCAGTCAATTTTACTTAGGACAAGTTAATTATTAAGTCAAACAGGTAAACGTCTATTATGTTGTCAAAATTCAAATTATTCTGAATTTAGAAGGTGAATATTGTTTGCTTTTAATCTAAATAATTAGCTAATTTGAGAGGTGGTCGGAATACTGTTATGTTGTGGAAATTGATTATTAATTTCTATGGAAACACATAGCATATTCATTCTTTTAAAATCCTTCACGAAAAAGAGAGGTATTTAAAAACTTTTAATAGGTTTTTATCTTCCCCCCCATATTTTAATACAAACGAACAGATTGTAAAATTATTTAATTAGTTAATTAGATTTTATCCAAAATTTACAGTAAAAAATTAACAAAGAACTATATAATATCTACGAAAGGATTTATAAAAAAGGAAAGTATAATAAAGATTCGACGATGAGGATATTTGTCCTTTAAGATTAGAAAAGCTAATTGAAATGTTTTTGATAATTAGAAAATAATTACACGATAATAAACTGAAGTCAGTATAATAACTTACTAAATGAACTTGAACCTTAAGTGTCTGAAAGACAATTTGTTAAAATCTTCTAAAGAATCCTTGAGCATTATTTATTAAGTTCTATCGGCATTTAGATTATAATTATTATTACAATAAGTATTTATATGAAGTAAATACATTAATTTCTATGAATTCGAATGAGAAATCAACAAGAGAAATATCAAATTAAAAATCAGTTAGTTTCTTTAGACAAAAACAGTATATACTTAACTATATTTTTTCATCACAGAGATTATTTGTAATTATTTCAATGCATCAACCTATTATTACAAATTTACAATTTCTAGAAGAATACGGATTTCTTAAAGTCTTTAGTCGATATGTTTCATATTGATAAAATATATGGTTTCTGAATTACTTAAAGATGAGAGACGAGGAAAGGGTTTCATTTTAAAAATTTATCTAAGCTTGTACAATTGTTATTCTAATTTACATAACGATGAATTCTGCTATGATATGTACAAGGAATCAGTTGAAAGCTATTTAAATAAACTGTCTAAAGATGAAATATCATTCCATTACTCAAGACTTATCAACTATTGCATATGGAAACAGAACCGATGATGAAAAAGTGAAGAATATGAAGCACGAGCTTTTTGATATTTATAAAGTGTTCATTAAAAAGGATATTACAGAGAACAACAAAACCCAATATTTACCGAAAATTTGTATAGAGCTATCTCTGTTCTTGCTCTTAGATTAAAAGAGTTTTCATGGGGAAATTTTCATTTAATGTAGAGAATTTCATGCAATAAAGTTGACCCCCTTCATAGAGAAAATATATATAATTTCCGGTAATGCATTTTACTTATTTTCGCACTGGTCAATATCGAAAAATCACTTGAATTTGCTCGACAGAGTATTGAATGACTATTTTATTTTTAAATATCGATATTAATAGCTTGCTGCTACGATTGAATTACTAATTTATATAATCCTGATGAAATTCACGGAGTGTTACATAAGTACAAAGAAACCTTAAGAGAAGATGAATTGCTACCAGATGATTTAAAAAAGTTTCACCATAACTTCATAAACTTTTATAATAAACTAGTAGAAGCTGCACCGAAAATAATGGAAGAGTTGAAAAAGGACTGTTTAAAGAGAAGCTTAATAATTGTAAAAACATAATTCAAAAAGAGTGGTTGCTAAAAGAATTGGATTTACTGATTGATAAGGATAAATCTAAGAAGATGCTTATTTGAGTTAATATTTACAAAATTCCTGACAATTGTTGTAAAACCATCTAGAGAAGGTTATAATAATATACAGTAACTTTAATTTATACTAGAATGTGTATATATTAAGAGTGAAAAATTATATGGATAATGAAATTATAAAAATCAGAAAAATTTCAGAAGTTGCCATCTCAATTTCTTATTTGGTTCAGGGGCTTCATCACCATTTATTAAACCCTTACCAGAAATTGAACGACAAATGGATAAGGCTGATGCGGAGGGAAATAATGAAGAAATAAGGAGACTAAATAAAGAATTTTTCTTAAAAGTAATTAAACCTTGCCAAGCGATTAAATTATATTCATATGCTTCCGAAGAGGAAAAACCAAATGAGTTAGCCCTTACATATAAGAACTATCAGTTATTTATAACCGAGGTAACAAGATATTTACTTGCACAAAAAGTACCCTACTCGATAAGCAAGTAAATATTTTTACTACGAACATAGATATATTTTTAGAGAAAGTACTCGAAGATATTGGTGCGGTGTATAATGACGGATTTATTCGTAGCTCAGCTCCTTCTTTTTAGAACAAGTAACTTTCAAACGATTTTCAAAAAGAAAAGTGAGTATTTTGAGTCCCAAAGCGAAATACCTACCTTTAACCTTTATAGACTCATGGCTTCTGTTGCACAGTTGTGGAAATTGAGATACAATGAAAAAGAACATCAGTTATTCAGATTTCTGTTGAGTTAAATGATATTGATAAACTCAGGAAAACAGAAACATTTGATAAAAATATAGGAATTTCCTAATAATCAACCCTAATAGAAAAAAGTTTTCAACTTCCGTGCTTGAGTCAACATTTTATGAATTATTTAGGCTATACGCAACAGAGCTAGAAAAAGAAAACGCATTTTTAATTGTCTTCAGGATTTTCATTCGAGGATAAACACGTTCTTGAAGTTACAAGAAGAGCAATGGACTCTAATCCTACACTATCTGTTTGCTTATTGTGTCACCGCGAAGATGATTATAATAAATACAAAGAGAAATTTGAAGGGGTAAGATATGCAAACAACCCTCACATATTATTAAGCCAGAAAATGGAAAGGAAATTAATATTGCTGCTGGGCAGTGGAAACTTTGATTTGTAAGCTTGATAAGAATTCTGAAGGCAAAAAATATGAAAGCTAATCCTTCGGTTACAATTGATATTGAAGAAAACCAACGAGAGTCAATTTTTAGAATTGGCGTTGTCACTATCTTATTGGTAGAAATGTTAAAGTTGAAGTCTTTAAAAATAAAAATCACCCTTATCTTATTTATAATGGACAGGTTACAAAAAATGTTGCAACTGGAAGCTATATTAAATAAAGAAGGGGCTTACTACAATCGTGGGTAAAGTAAGGGGGAAGAGATTAATGAAGATAAGGTTTTTAATGACAAATATAAAAAACAAGAAATAAAGATAAGACGATTTCTTAATGTCTCTTTTAAATGCAGCATGTCAGAACCGGGAAATTCTATCAGGGTGTAAAAGAACTTCCGTTAATTGATAACAGTGTTATGTACTTGAAGAAAGAGATTTTACTGATTTGCATAATTTTTATGAAAAAGGAGAGCTTACTATTAATTTTGCGGAACTCTTAGTGAAAATCCTGTTCATTTTATTAAAGCTGGCATTAATAAGTTATTTGCAAGTCACATTGGTATTTTTGGAAACACAGGAAGTGGGAAATCAAATACGTTAACTCGACTTTACACAGAATTATTTGAAAAAGGAAGTACCTTGCAGTCGCTTGAAGGCATCCTCTCGCTTCGTATTTATAGATTTTAATGGTGAGTATACGCGCAGTAAAGTGCTCTCAAGCGATAAAAAAATATATAACCTAAATACTCGAAAAAAGTTTGAAAATATCTAGATGAAACAGATCAATATGCAATAGAGCTAAGCGCGCTTGAAGACCCCGAGATTCTCTCTGTACTTCTGCATGCGACAGATATTAAAACCCAAAAACCATTTTTATCAAGTGTTTTGGATAGCGATTTTTTAAGTAATCCGAACAATTATGTAAAATCAGTTCTTCATACTTTCCAGAATATTATCACTAGAGCCCAATTAACTGCAGGTGTTGATAAAATATTAAAGTTTTTAAATGAGATTAAAATGTATTGTGATAATAGCTGCAATTAGCTCAGTTGAAGCTCTGCACAACAAAATCCAGGCAAATCTGACTCAAAACCTTAAGGGTTCATTCATGTGGGGTGGTAGTTACACCCATGATATTTACCAAGAAATAGAAACCGGTCTTGCACATTTAAAATTTAGAGGAGAACTTGACCCTATTGATAATCTTCAATTAAAAATATATTTACACTATTATTTCAGAATCTCAATTGCAGGGCTGAACACTGACCATTAGGGCCGATGATTAATCAGATGGATCTAAATTCAAGATTCTTCGAAAAGTCATTACAGTAAAATCTAGCTTGCCTTCTGAAAATATTATTATAGTTTCTCTTCGCAATGTTGGCAGGTTGGAAACTAAAAAAATACTACCTTTAATCATATGCAAGCATCTTTATGAAGAACAAAAAAGAGCTAATGAAGGACAACTAAGATTAAAAGTTCACTAAATATAATCATTGATGAAGCTCGAATATTTTATCTTCAATCACAACGTGAAAGTGATGAGTGGAAGGATTATCGACTAGAAACTTTTGAAGAAATCATCAAAGAGGGAAGAAAGTTTGGAACATTTTTAACAATTGCGAGTCAAAGACCATATGACATTTCTCAGACTATTATTTCTCAACTTCATAACTATTTTATACACCGGCTAATAAATAATAATGACTTGAATGCTGTTAGACGAGCAGTCGCTTACCTTGATGATTTATCATTTGAAAGCATACCCATTTTGTCAGTTGGAAGCTGTTTTTTTGCAGGACTAGCAACCGATTTACCTGTTAAGATAAATATAATGTTCTTTGATGATGAAGAAAGAAGACCGAAAAGCGAAACCGTTAATCTAATAGAAGTATGGTCTAAAAAACAGACTGGCAATAAAACAGAAGTAACAGTCTCCATACCCCAAAATCCCTAATCTTTGCAAGAGTTTTTAATGCGTTTCTTTTCTGGAACCAGCATTATCTAATTCCTAATAAAAATATCTTTTTTAATTCGTTTACTTTAACTCTTATAAGATTGATCCGGGATTTTGATATCCTAAGTAATTAATATTTAAACCTGTTCTTCATTCAATACTTTTTTGATGTTTGAAATTTTTCCTTTAAATACAACAAATAACGGAATATTGATTAATCCCGCTTTCTTTAGTATCATAATTGATACCTATATAATCAACACCACCTCTCCTGTATCACCAGCACCACAAAAAAGTTGTGACACTATTGTGCCGTAGAGGTGATTTTTACAGATATTTTTTGATAGAAACTGATAGATTTAATTTCCTGAAATTATCACTAAGATTTCTAAATTTTTGAGTGTTCTTAAAGGTTTATTAATTTTTTCTCAACGGGTTCAATTTCCAGCACCCCGACAAGAATTTTTACCTAATATTAGCAAATTTATTCTGTAATTCTCATTTGTTATCAATTATCGTCAAATTTCTGTCACAATTATGTTCCACAAAGCATTAAAACAGCTAAAAATTTAATGAATATTATATAAAGTCTGGGAAATAACCCCCAAAATATATTTTCTATATTTCATAATGATATAGATTCAATTATGTTTCAGTATATAAGATTAATCCCAACACAGGACTATTATGGGTAAACCAAAAAAACGCAGAAATATTTCAGAAGGATGGAAGAAAGAAAAAGAAACTGGATTTGTTTATTATTTTAAACGAACCGTTACAAACAGTATGGTATTCAAAAAATTAAATTTATTGGTTTTAAGTCTCAACCAGTAGGATTGTCTCTTTACAAATCAGGTGGTGGATTTAATATGAGACAAGCTAATAAAATCGGTGGAAACTACCTTTTAGACTTTTTTAAATCTCGATACAATCGCAGAATAAATTAACTTTTTTTCTTAATACGAAGCGTAAAAATTCTTTTAAACTTGAAAAAGGAACTGTTAATATAGTAATGCCTTTTACTAATTTACTTGAACTTCTTAAAGGTCTCGGAGATGAGATTAAGAAAAAAAGAGAATCCTTAATTGGTTACAACTAGTAAATTTTTTCCCAAATGAATTTAAAGATACCTCCAAGGAAGCTGCAAGAACAAAGCTAAGTGATATTAACCTTAATAGGTTAGGGAGCGCGGATTATAAAGCTATTGCAGGTTTTATTAAGAAATACATTTCTTTGAACTCGGATAATGATACTGCCTTAAAAGATCTTCAAACTGATTTAGTTATTCAAGGGAAGAAAAAAACGCTTGAGCAAGTTATAAAGAAGTTTGAAAAACATTTAGAGAATAAAAATTTTGATGAAAAAAAATGGCAAAAGTTTTTACATGAAGAAGTTTTCTTTTTTGTTTCTAATTATGTAGAATCTATACGAGAGGCAAATGTAAATTTTGGGAATACTGATGAAGGCGAAAAGAAACCTGATTTTGTTTGGATAGATATCTACGGATTTTTAGATGTTTTTGAGATAAAAACACCTCAAACAAACATCCTAGCTAAGAGAATAGACGATAGCCATAAAAACTATTATTTTTCTTCAGCAGCTGCTAAAGCAATTTCACAAATTGAAAAATATATTCTCTTTTTGGAAAAAAATGTTAAAAATTTTGAGAAATATCTATCAAAACAAACGAAAATACCATTCTCTGTTTTAAAACCTAAAGCCTTTTTAATTATTGGAAATTCAAAAGAACTAGAAAGTAATGCAGACAAGAAAAAAGATTTTAGAGTGCTTCGAAGACTATTTAAGAATATAGAATTTATAACATTTGATGAACTTTTGGATAACTTAAAAAATTTAGCAAACAAGTTTGATAAATCAGCTAAATAAATAATAGATATGGGAATTTTTATAAAAAAATTATCAATAAATAATTTTAAATGCTTTGAAAAACAGGATATAGATTTTAATGTCCCTGATAATACTAACGAGGGTAGTGGATTGAATATATTAGTTGGTGAAAATGGGAATGGTAAAACCACGGTTTTAGAGGCAATTAACTACCTAACACAGAGTCCATATACTACCGAGAATAAATTGAAGATTAATGATTTTAACGACTGGGAATATCCCATAAAAATTATTGCTGAAACAGAGCCATTTAATTGTAAATCCTCCATTGCCTTTTACAGTAAATACATTTTTGAATCAACCGGGTTACAATTTGAGGTCAAAAGCAGAGATACAAAAGCCGTTAATAAATTACTCTCTCCACTTTTTCAGATTCATAACTCCTTTTTAACGTCAGGAAATTATAAAAAAGATGACGGATTCTGACGGTAATTCTATCGACGCTCGAGATACAGTTTTTGAAAATTCTAGAATATCCGGAGTTGATGGTATTAGTATTTTTTACTTTGATAAAAACAGAACTAGGCAAATTTCGAATGGAACATATAAGACTACATTTGAAAAGATTTGTGACGATTTAAATTGGAAATTTCTCAAAAAATATACATGGCAAAACAACAAAACAGGATTTATTATTAAATAATATTGCAGGTGAATACTTTAAAAATGTAATTGATATTTCTCAAAAAGGCATTGGTAAAGAGATTGCCAATGATTTAAAGGAATTTTTTAATAAAGAAGAATTCAAAAATATAAAGTTAGATCTTATTAATATCCTCCGTCCGTTTTCTACAGGATTTTTTGCCTTCAGGGAAGATGATGATTTATCTCAGATTGATATAAAAGATTTGGGATCAGGTATCGAAATGATATTAACATTACTCTTGCTACGTCGCATTGCTAACGCATCAAAAGGCAGTATTATCTATTTAATTGATGAACCCGAACTCCACTTACACCCCAAGGCACAAGAAAAACTTGTAGACCTACTAAAGAAAGAATCGAAGGATAAACAGATATTTATATCAACCCATTCACCTTATATCTTCAAGAATTGTTTATATAAAAATGTTGGCATTCTATTGTTCAATAGGGATAGCTCAAATAATATCGAGATTTTTAATACAAGAGATGGTAATTGGGGCATTTTCCCCTGGAGTCCATCGTGGGGAGAAATTAACCATCACGCCTTCGATTTGACAACAATAGAATTTCATAATGAATTATATGGTTACCTTCAAGATTTATCAGGAAAATATACAATCCAGGATTTTGATAACTACTTAAAAAATGACAAAGGCGTTGCTGTCATTAAAAAATATAAGCAAGGCAGTAGTGAATTCGATTACACTCTTTGTACATATATAAGAAACCAGATACATCATCCAGAGAATATGGATAATGTAAAATTTACTGAACAAGAACTAAAACAATCCGCTGAGATACTAATTGGTATTATAGAATCGATGGCATAAAAAACTTTTAGGTGGTAATTAAAAAACCTTCTAATTTAAATTAGAAGGTTTTTTAATAAAAGAGAACTGTTCTATCATTTTAATATATTAATTTTATGTTCTCCAAGATAATTTTCCAATTTTCTTCTTTTACTCGCACCGAATTCCCAATTTTATAGTAATTAATCTTTTTTGAATCTATTAAACGATAAACCGTTGGTAACGATATACCAAGCATCTTAGCGATGTCCTTGGTGGTTAATAATTTACTCATATTTTTATTATAGGTGTTTTGCCCAATCCCAATAATTATCTTCTAGAAATTGGTTAATATCTTCATCTAAAAACCGGATTGTTCCGCCAATTTTAAAGAATGGTATTTTTCGCTTATCCATAAGTCGAGTAACCGAACTTACAGATACGTTAAATCTTTGGGCGACTTCCCGTATATTTAAGAATTTTTTCATAGGGGGTGTCATTCGACTGTTTTTTAGTATAGCAATGTCTGTATATACCAGTATACTATTTTTCGGATAACATTTCATATTCTTTCATAGATAAAAATAACTTTAGCCTCGAGGTCTAAGAATTCTTTCGCGCGCTAGTTGTCTGCCCCTGTATCGCACGCACCACAACAAAGTAGACACCGATGTTGTGGCACTATTGTGCCAAACAGACAACTTTTTAGATATTATGCGATAAACTAAAGATATTGCAAGCGCGGAGGAAATTTTTTACTAATTTTACAACTTTTCTATTATTTGTTAAGCTTTGCTTATATTTTTCCGAGTGCTTCTAATTCCCAGCACCCCGACAAATCTTAATTTTTCATTTTTCTTTCATATGATTCCTTAGTAATTATTAAGTTTTTCAGTAGCCTTGCGGTTTAAACTTGAGGCTTCATGTTATATGGTTGTGGCAATATTGTGGCAATTTCCTTAAAACCCCGGTTCTAATGAGTCTTATTGCATTTTTTAACACAGGTAAATTCACATGGGCATAACGCATAGTTGTTTTGACTTCAGAATGACCCATCAACTCCTTTATTGCGATAATCGAATTACCCCTAGATGCTAAATGAGAAGCAAAAGAATGTCTTAATTTATGCCAACTTATTCTCCTCAGTCCCTGCCCATTTTACAAATTTCATGTAATTTATCTAAACAATCGTTATATCTTAGTGGAGCTCCTTTGCTATCATGAAAGATATATTTGCTCTCTCTATTAGCATTTCTTATCATACTTATTACACGTGGAGTTAGAGGAACAGGTCTCGATTTATTATTTTTCGGACTTCCTTCAATTCCTCTAACAATATTCTTATTTACAGTCAGGATTCCTTCTCTTAAGTTAATATCTGTCCATTGTAATGCGATTATCTCACCAAATCTAAGTCCAGTCCGTACGGCTAGAAGTATCATGTCGTACCACATACCTTTAGCGTGTTTTAAAAGTTGTTCTGTTTCTTCTTCTGTCAAATAATCATAGCTCTGTAGAGGTACTTTCAGTAATTTTATATTAGGCATTTCCCTAATAATTCCCCATTCCATTGCCGATCTAAGGCATCGTCTTAAAATACTTAGATAATTATTAATCGTTTTCTGCGATAACTTTTTCTTATCGATCAGAAAGTTTTTAAACTGTTCTATTTTATAAGTATCAATATCTTCAATGTATTTAGACCCGAAAAAAGGAATCAACTGAGCATTTACAACGTACTTTTTTATTAGACTCTCGGATGGTTTATTATTGTTCTTAACATAAACGCTGAGCCATTGGAGCACGACTTCTCTAAATTTGTGCTTAGGTTTTGGGTTAGGATCATCCAACGGCTGTCCACGTGCTAATCTTTGTCGTAAAAGAGCTTCATAGGCTTGGGCTCCTTTGATGGAGTTATCCGGACTTCGCCTACGATACCTTTTCTTGTTGATACAAAAGGCTACCCAATAGTTTTTACCTCGTTTATATACAGCCATAAATTTAGTTAAGCAGGTCTATCCGGTGAGACTTAAGGTACTCAATGACATCTTCACGAAGAACCCGGAGTGAGTTACCAATCTTAAAAGCAGGCAGCTTGCGGGAATCAATCAGTCTGTACACAGTCAGTATGGATATGCCAAGAATATCTTTCAGTTCTTTAGGAGAGAGGAACGGCTTGTCGATTAAGTTTTCCGGGATAGACCAGTTTTTCATTAAGTTGTCAAGGACGCCGATACAGGGTAAGGTCACTTAAACCGTATTCCGTATAGACCTTAACGGCTATATCACATCCTATCATTAAGTATCAAAGGTAAGCAAACGCCTCCAAACATATGGTTTTGGAGGCGTTTGTGGAGTTAAGAAATAACCGAATATAATCGGTTTTTAAGCATTTTAAGATTGTCAACGATTGACCGGGCTGGCACGTTTAACGTGTTGTCCCAGTACTTTGTCACCATTTTATCAATTTGCTCATCACGACGAAAAATAAATTGGCTTTTTCGCGGGTTAGTCTTGTCTACGTCGAACAAGGTATAGCCAAGCGTCACCAGAGCCGAAGCTAAGCCTATATCATAGGTAATAAATTGTTCTTTTTGTTCTAGCGTATCGGTATCTTTTTTCGCAATCATAATATTAAATTTTAAAAATAAATGTGTTACCAATCGCGATTGGTCTATCTGAAGCTTCTACCCTTAACTGGCGAATTTCACTCTGATTTTCTAAAATAAAAAAATCCTTAGGAAAGGTAAGGATTTGAGAGTAGAATTAGGAAAATGAATTTCACGCTGCTTCTATAACCAACGGAGCTGTTTCATCTAAAAATTCATGAATGCCGAGGGAGTCGGCATCGTTATCATTGTCCATATGGTGTTTAGGTAAATCTTGTTTAGGAGGAGGAATTAGTAGTAGCTTAATCTTATATGAATTACCGCCTTTTTCTACACAAGATTGATAGGGATAAAATGGATCATAATCTATAGAGAAATATTTACGTAGTGTTTCCGATAAACCTTGTTTTTGCTTTTTATATTTATCTTTAGCCTCCGGATCTTTGATAGTCAGCTCTCCATTATACTGAGCTAATACTCTTAGGAAATGCCATTGTTCACAGGGTTTTGGAATATTACCCTTACCAACCATGCCCATTTCTTTGAAATCTGTAATATGTTTTAATTTTCTCACCCAAATTTCAACTCGTTCACTATCTAAAAATTTAATAATCACATTATTCCAGTGTGTGCCGGCCGGGATTTTTAGGGGAATTTAGGTCTAGTATTTCCTGGACTTTTCGGTCTGAGAGCTTTAAGACTTTCAGTTAAGTCCTGAAACTATTACCTCACCTGAATCGGAAGGGTCTTGGAGATCGAAAAGTGAAGGTTGAGCAGTTACTGTGTATTTTTGAAGTTTTTCGGGTTTAGGATTTTTGGGACATTGTACGTGAATAGTCAGGAATCTTTTCATCATTTTAAGGGTAATTCCAATATATTCATAATCTTCCTTGCTTAAGATCCTGGTTTCGAAAAAATGCTTAATGGATATTTTAAGCTTCTCTACTTCCAACAATAAGTAGTGTTTTGGAAAGAACAAATTATTTTGTTCTATTTCTTTGTTGTTGAATTTAATTGCATTGTGCTCAGTTTCATCAAGAGGATTCATGGATGAGGATTTTTTGATTGTTTATTTACTCTTATTTTAGCAAAAAATGACAAATTGTTACAATAAGTTTTATAAATTTATACTTCTTAAAAAAATATGTTGCTGCATTCTGAAATAAAAGTTGGTAATACGGGATATTATGATAATTTGAAGATGAAATGCATTAAGAAAAACATAATCTTATAAAATAATACTACCTCCCAAATAGATCTGAGACTTGTGAGTTATCATTCTTCTGTAATGGCAAAAAGATATATCCATAAAAGAGAATATCTAAAAGGCGGTAAATTCAGATAATTATTGAAATCTTCTATCGAAAATTAGATGATAAATTTTAGTTATATCTACCTATAAATACTTAAATTAAAGGAATATCAGGCTCCGAAATATTTGTTATTTCTCGAAAAATTTAATATTAGACTTTTAACATTTTAATAGTGATTTTTGTCAGGAAGGGGAAAAAAAGGTATTAAAATGAAATAGAACTGTATTATTCATTTTACTTTCTTGTATTATGTCCGGATGCACTTCAAAAAAACAATTCGACTTAACTAATGTTCCAACTACTGATAAATACAAGGAAAATCAAATAAAGTATGGTTATAAAAAACAGGCTGGTCGCGAGAAAAAGGCAGGTAAAAGAATTCTTAATGACCAGATTGAACTTGATGTATATGTTCCAGATTTTACAATTCAAAAAGGAAATGATGTTTGTAATTTCTATAATGAGTATTACAAAACATTAGCTAATGAAGATCACGATGGCCGAGCTACAATTACCATAAATATCTGGAGCGGGAGCCCAGGGAACGATCGGATATGCCGGAATATCAGGATAAATATTATAAAGGCGGCTTAATGCATAACTATTTTAATGATATAAAAGAACTCAATGTCTATAATTAAAATTGTTATCAAATTCATATTACTATTCATGATATACAGAAATTTAAACTCCCAAATCTCTTATAAGGATATTGATGTTGTAAATCCGAATTTAAAAAATGGACAAATGAAATCGGTTATATGAATCTGATAAATGAATTAAGCTGCCAATTAGGTGACAAGGTTTACTCAATCCATTTCTTTGAAGTCGATTGTGTATTCATTCAATTTTATAACAGTATGGGCGGCTTGAAAGAATTTCATGCATCCTTGAAATATCCGGATAAAAATAAATTCAATATTTTGATCGATTCTATTTCGGCTCGTCTGGGTAAGAATCAGACTTATAATGATAAAAATCCAAATATAATATTCGTGCGCTGGGATACAAAATATGGTGAAGCTACGTTGACATATGATGCTACCAGAAATGATATCCTTTTCGTATTCACTAACAGAAAATTTATTTTCAAATTTAAATAGTTCCAATAAAAAGGAGGGATTATGAAACGATTTTCCTTTATCCTGCTTTTTGTTATTTTAATATTGCTTGCCGGTTGTTCCAGTAAGGATGAGACTCAGCCTATTAAGAATACTAATACTGAACAACAAAAAAATAACCCTGATAAGAATACCCAACAGCGAAATATTGACCGGGAAAAGAAGAATACGAACACTAATGAACGAGATAATAATGATACCGAACAAAAGAAATATTGGGTTAACAGCTCCACAAATGTAATACATAACAGAAGCTGTCAGTGGTATGGTAATACAAAGAATGGCTATTATACCGATAAATGTGTTGGCAGAAGCTGTAAAATATGCGGAGGCTGCGGGGATGATTAAAAAAAGTCTTCTATTATTATTTTCACTAGTCCTGATTTCTTGCAACTTTTCCGAAAAAAATAATACAAAATCAACAGATGATAAAATTGTAAAAGAAACTCAAGATGATACAACAAGGTATTTCAAAATTAAACGCGTAATCGATGGCGATACATTCGAGCTGGAAAACGGTGACCATGTGCGTTTACTTGGTATTGATACTCCTGAAAAATGGGAGAGTAACAAATTAAACCGTGATGCTGAAAGGACCCAGAAAGATAAGAAAATAATTAAAGCTTTGGGTTTGAAGGCTACTCTTTATGCTGATAGTATTTTATATGGCCAGCTTGTCAGATTGGAACAGGATTCAACTAACCAGAACCGGGATAGATATAACAGATTGCTTCGCTATGCTTACTTTCAGGATACAATTCTTTTCAATCTGAAGATTATTCAGGATGGCTATGCTTATGCTTATATTAAATATCCTTTCATATATATGGAAGATTTTCCTCGAGGCGCAACATGAAGCCCGGGAGAATAATCGAGGATTATGGAGTAATTCTGATTTTAAAGAAATGGAAGATAAATGATGAAAATTATCTTTATTCTTTTGAATTTACTCATTGTATTATTTTGTTATTCCTGCGGTGGAAGTGATGCTGATTATGAACGTCAGGCAAAGATGTACTACTGATATCCAGGAAAGAAATGCAAGATGTTATTATAAGAAATTTCAATCGAGGGAAAGAATATTTTTTTCAAAAACAATTTTCAAAATGTAAAATCGATTTTGAATATGTATTAGAAGATAAAAAATATGACATATATTTTTACAGTGTTCTGTATATAATTTTTATAGGCAATATTTGTATTATGCTATTGAAAATAATGGGATACAATTCGCTGAAGAAATTGCAAGAAAATATAACATAGAAGAATATGTCAATAAATTCGACAGCATTAAAACTGCAAAGCAAGATAGTATATATGTAGCAAGAAAAGAAAAAGAACTACAGAACCGAAAATGGGTATTTTACAATTCAGGATATTATGACGTTGCTTGTAGATCCCGAGAATTCATATTTGGGTATTGATTATCTCTATGTATGGTATGATGAAAATTCAATAATGGAGGAAGGTAATTATATTTATGTTATGTGTAAATTCAGCGATTATGAATCAGGGAATTGCCCAACATATCAATATCTAAGATATGATATGAGCGGGAATAGAACTACTATCGATTTATATCATTCATGTTTGCAAATATATACCGAAATTCATTATTGGGATAAAGGACAAGTTAATTTAGAATTTTTTAATTTAATAAAATCAAAACTAAAGTAAAAATATATGGATAAAATATATCTTGAATGGGAAAATGAAGAATATATGGAAATCTTATCACTCGAAGATTCTTACTTTTATGCTTTTGTTGATGCTAATAATAATAAAATATTATATATAGGCATTGCTTATTTTCAGGATGTCTGTGATGAAATAGATAATGAATTGAGAGAATTTGATTTGGATCCCGATAAGATAATATTTTGGCTTGGACATATTTCTGATTTTTCCGGAGAAAGAATTACTGAAGAATTTATTAGAGATGTAGAATGCTTATTAATATTCACAAACCAGCCAGAAATAAATGACAAATGCAAAAAAAATTATCCCGGTAGAGATATGCATATTTTGAATAAAAACTTTCCGTTGTTATATAAGAATTCGAGATGTGAAAATAATGAAGTGACTTATTGGTGATAAATTAATAACTTTAAACTTATTCAATAAATTTAAAAATACTAAAATGGTTACTAACAAAACTTGCAATTGGCTTGGTAAAAGTAAAACTAATTATATTTATTATATTTGTACATTACCTTGTAACTTTAACCCAAATCAGGAGGTAATTACATGTATACAAAAATTGTAAACAATAAATGGATACCAATATATATTGGCGAAGGCGATTTGCAAACCCGTATTAGTGACAGCCATCATAAAGCGAATTGCATTAAAGAGAAAGGCGCTACTCATGTACATGTGCATTTAAATGCCAATGAACAAATGCGATTGAATGAAGAACAAGATCTTCTTGCAAATTTTACAAATGCTTATATGCCTGTTGGTTGTAATGAAAAAGAAGGGGGTTAAAATTACCTAAAAATATATAAATAAGAAGGCGATCAATGACCGCCTTCTTATTATTGTACCATTTCAAAAATTTATACTGGATTTATTAACATATCACCCTCTATAACGAATTCCATTTGCCTCTGTGTAATTTCTCTAATCCTCAACTCCCTTAGAAATCTAGTAAAAATCAAAATTGGTATTAGAACTAACGTTACAAAGATTAACAAAGGTGATTTTAGGTATATCGTTAAAATTAACATTGTAGTTATATTATCCATTTTCTGACGCAATTCAATTTTCAATTCATGATTTTTTATATTGTTTATTGCATTTTCAACATCTATTTCCTTATTCCTTTTGACTTCATCAACTAATCCAAATTTATTAAATAAATAATAATAATAAATCAAATTCAACCATGTTAATCTATGTGAAAACCTTATTGTCCCATTTAAAAAATTTCGAATAATTACATACTCCTTTGACTGAAAGTCTATCTTTTTATCAGCTGCTTGTAAAAACAAATAATCTCTAACCTCAAATACTTTCTGTCTTAAATAACTTGTCAACCAATCTTGCCAAGCACTGTAGAATATATATATACCTATTAGTAGGAGAATTAAATTTTGTAAATTATTTACTATATAATGTTCCATCATAATTGGTTATCTATCTTTTGGATTTGTTTTGCCTTTTTGTGTTAATTGACTACTCGTTCTTCTGGGATCTATTCTTTTCTCAAGTTCAGTAATTCGTGTTTGCATATATGATGTTTTATAATGTCTAAACCATCTCTCAGCGATAGCCCATAAAACTGTTGCAAAAATTATTATCCAATATAAGGTTTCATTTGTTTTTTCTGTAAATACTTCTTTAAGAAATGGCAATTCTGCATAAGTATATTTACCCGCTAATTCTTTAATTGCTAAGAATATAAATAAATATTTAAAGAACATTTTCAACATATCAAACATCTTCACCAATACCACAGTCCAGTTTATTTTGTTTCTTGCCATTTTTATCCGGCTATATATGAAATAATCTCAAAATCAATTCATCTATTCAGCTGCTTTTTCAATTGTATTTTTTTGTTTTTTAAAATATTCTCGTGAAAAATCTACAAAATTTAAAGGTGGTAAGTTCATTGTCTTTAAACCAGCCTTATTAGTCAAATAAGAAATGTGCTCTCTTAAATATGGATATATAAGAGCAGGGGCATTAATATTACAAAAATTATCATAGAACTCAGGTTTTGGTCCTTTAATTTCAAAAACACCTACAATTATAACATCAGCCTTCGCTTGTTCTTCATCGTTGCATTTTCTCTTATAACTTAAATCAATCGTTATGGTAAGATTCTCTCCAATTTCTTTATGTCCAATATTTAAATCCAGCATATTTATAATTTCGCCTTGATCTGATCAATTCGCTTCGCCAAAAATTAGATTTCGTTATATAAACATCTTTTAAGCTAAATGAAGATTTATCTATATCAATTTCCATTATGCTGCTAAACAATAATTGTTTTCTGGCTCAGTCATTGATTGTTCCTTGATATCATTTACTTTTAAATTTATTTCAACATCAAAATTCACCCTTGCATTATAATTAGAATTTTCTCTTTCACTCTCAATTATTAAAATCTTACTAGGTGTTCGAGTGATATTAAACCATCATCGGAAATAAAACAAAAAGAGAGCCCCCTAAATTATTTTCAATAAATTCCAATATAAATTTTGCTCGAAGTTGTTTAAATTCTTTATTATCTAATAAAGAATTCGGAATAATCTGTATAAAATGAGTATTGGAAGAGTATTTATATTCATAAGCCAACTTAACACATTTTAAATTCTTAGAAATTATATCAAATATTCTATTTATGAAATTATTAATTTTCATAGTTAACATTAAATTTATCATTTAAAATTTGATTTATCTGAAATGACAGTAATTTTGATTTTGTTACAACATCAAGAGTAATTTCTTTATCTAAATAATCCGCATCAGTCCTAAGGTGCTCCACTTTTCCAATCATTTTATAGAATTCAGTTGCTGACTCCAAATTCCTTTCATATAAATCTTTGAATACTAAATCAATAATATGTTGATGTATATTTTTCTTTAAATTTTTGCATTCGTCATCTATTGATTCTTGTAATCTATTCAAATCATATATTAATATATGTTTTATCAGTTGGTAACTGCAATAATAATAACAATGAACTATACTGCTATAGCATTTTTGCTTTTTTTCCAAAAGTTTTGCTGCATTGTAGTCAGTTGATTTCTGATAAAGATAGCTTGGCAAAATATTTAACGGAAATAATTAATATTTTCGTTCGAATACAAAGGATTTAAAGAAATGTAATTGAAATTGTAATACTTAAATAAAGTATTTTTTCCCTAATTGATAGGCAATATTGTATCTTTTCAACAAGATACAATCAAAATTTTAAGGTAAAAATAACTTTTTCTTGTATTTTAAAAGATATTTTTTATAAAATATTGTCTTAAATCAAATAAAAACAATATATTGGGGTTATCTCAATTTTGGTTTAAAAATGACTTTTAAATTCCCCTATTAAAAATCTAAAATACAATTTACTTAGCTCTTTTCAAATATTGTTCACGAGTCAGCTGACCCATTATAACCGCCATTAACCCGCAACGTCACAGCCCTTACATTGTCCTGGTCAGTATTTATATTAAGCTTGCGGTTCATCCAGAATCCTCCGGAAGTTTCTCGCAAGCCCTAGAGACTGTTTTCGGAATCTCCGAGTATCTATCAGTTCAGGCATACTAGTATAATTTAAAAAATAACTGGTGATTTAATCAGCCTGTACGCTGAATATGTCCATGTCCTCTGAATTTCTTTCCATATTCCCAGGAAGATATTGCCGAGGTCATGACGTCCTTCATAAGCAACTTCCTGAAGTTAGCTCATCAAAATTTTATATTGTACTGAGATATTGTGCGTTATTTAATTTTATGTTAAAATAATAGTGTAGTTCTTTTCGTCATTTATTTAGCATGAAACTGAAGCGTCGGTTTCGGGCTTTTCTTTTCCCCTTGAAATGGAGAAGATAGTACATTCTTTTCTTGTTCATTCCCAAAGGGTTTAATGCCCCTTGACAACTGACTAATTAATTTTGAACTAACCCTAAAACCTAAAATATGAAAGGAGTTACACATGGGTTCGTTCACAAAAGAAGCTAAAGCATTTGGCAAAGAGTTTGCCAGGCAAGGTTCAATTTTATTGTTCGGTAAAGCTCCAAAGCCAAAACGCCGTAAGCCTCCAAAACGGGTTTATGGAGCGGAGCACCAATATACAAAGCCCAACGTTGGGCAAAACAGCATGGCTTCAAATAAGAAAGCCCGCCCCGGAAGTTCAGGGCAGGGCTCAGAGGTTATTTCATCAGCCCATGCTTGTCATGGGTCTGGTGAAATTCCGAGGGCCCGTTTTGTTCGGTCTGGTAGCTAATTGCTTGAGACCGCACTTTTTGTAATTCTTCCTCATAAGAGATACCGTTGCTCGGATTAAAATAGCGGGTATAATTATCCAGCTTTTTATACACGGTCTTAATAGAGATATTAAGCATGGTAGCAACTTCCTTGACGGAAAGGTAACGGGTAGACATAAGATTACTCCTATGATACCCTGCCAACCTTTTAATTATTACTTACATCTCAAAAATCCCAACGACCACTAAAAACAGAACGCTTCAGTTTATTACCACAGTAAAAGTTAGTTCTTTCAAAGTAAAAATTCAATAGAAGAAAGTAGGTTTATAATGGCGCAATACTCAAGAAAGCTTAAAAAGGGTATTCAATGGTGGTATAAGTTTGATCATAATGTGGAAAGACTATTTTTCACCCGTTATCTATTTGTCAAAAAACGCGGCTAGGAAGGCTGAAAATGTTAAATATAGGAATATCAAAGCAGGCTCGAAATCCTTCAGAAAAGCCAATTTTAAGCCTTCTAGAAGCTATTAATGAACGGCTTGATTACATAGGTAAAAAAGAGCAAGGATTATTACAGGGATAATAAGCGGTATTATTCTGCACTATTTAAAGAGTTAGGGGATGTTCCAATAAACTCAATTACCCGCAAAGACATTAATGATTTTCTTTTAATGAGGCAACGAAGGCAAAACAAGCCTGCCGAGATAATTATCTGCGGTAAATTATATGCTTAATCTGTTTAAAGCTCTTTTTAATTACGTCATTGAAAACCATGAAATAGAAATGAGAAACCCTTGTCTGGGTATTAAGCCGTTTTCTGTTAAGAAGAAATTAAAGTACATTCCAAGTGATGAAGATATCGAGTCAGTACGTGCTGTATGCGATGACGAGCAACGACTTCTTCTAGATTTTATTGCTGAAACGGGGGCACGCATCAACGAACCTTTAAAAGTTACTGGTAAAGATATTTTTGAAGATTACGTCATTTTATACACAAAGAAAAGCAGAAACTCAAATGTTGTGCCCGAAAAGTTCCTAAGCCGGATTGCATAAAAAATATCGCTCTTGAACCTGATGAAAGATTGTTTAAACAGTGGTCTGATCGCAAAGTTTTAAGAAGAATAAAATCATTGGGACAGCGTTACCATGGAATTGGCATAATCTAAGACACAGGCGGGCAATATCTTGGCATACAGTTTGAAAAACGCCCTTTATACGAAGTGATGTGTTTATTAGGACACAGTGAATTATCTACAACTCAAAAGTACCTTCAAATGTTCAGGATGAAGAAAGTTATAACATTTCAATGAATTGATTCAAAAAAAAGGTTAGCATAAAATTGCTAGCCTTTTTTCCAGGTAACATCGAACGTTACGCTATTTTCTCAATTTTAATCGTTGCTAATTTAATTCGGATGTATGATGTAAGAACTGACAATTTGATTTGTTCCTATAGTTTCTTGCTTTGCCAATACCGTGAGCGGCATCGTTACCAAATTGTCGCCTTCCAAACATAACGGAATCTGAATAAATGTCAGGAAATTTTTTTCTATACCATTTTCAATTAGTTTGTCAATAACAACATCGAGCATAATTTGGGATGTATTTTTCTCGTTTGGTAAGAAGTAACTGGTAAACCTAATTTAGCAACCATGTCTCTTAGTATACCTTCGACTTGGAAAATCAAAATATGCATTGAGCTGATATATCTACTTTCCAAAAGATCGGAAGTAGCTCAACGAGAAAAGGAATTCTCTCCAGGATGGATGTTTTCAGTTATTATCAAACCAAGCTATGAGTTGTTTCTTTAAATTCCTCGGTATTTTGTAGTAATAACTTAAATATTTCGTATAGTAAGTGATCAGATGGTGTTTTATAGGACATTGAAAAGTTCTGTATAGCCACGTGCTCGATTTATCTACCTCCTCAGACAAAGTCTTAAACTTTACTGTTTCCGTCATTGGCGTTATTGGTAGAATGTTATAAGCAATCGACTCCTTCACAATACTTTCCGCAATCTTTTTTCGATTTATCAAATGAAGGCAGTATTTGTGAATCCTTAGCTAATATTTCTAATATTTGTTCAAAGGATTTATCAGAATAATCTTTTAAAATTTGTTGAAAGTATTCTAATGGTAATTCTATAGTTGTTTCCATAGCTTTCATCTCAGTTTTAATTCCAATTTTATTTGCTTCTGCCATTTTTACTTTGAGTTCATCTATTTTTTGTGATTGTCCGCCTATTTCAATGAGCTCCCGTATGGCCATTTCGGAAATGTGTGTGGTCAAATGACTGGAAACCTTTTTTACCTCAGCTTCCTTTTCAAATAAACCTGCAATGTTTAGCTTTACTTTCTTTATACTCTTCTTCATTTTTTACAAACCTCAAAACTTAAGAGGATCACTTTCTGCATTCGCTCAAAATGGAAAAAGGTTTGAGTCGGGTTTTAGATATATATGTAATCCCTTGTTCGACAATTCCTATAAGAAATGAATGATTGATCTTGTCTTCTAATATTTTATGATAGTTTAATGAATTTTCAATTATTTTTTAAGGTATATCGAAATCTTTTGTCGACTGTTAATCTATTAAGGTATTCAATGTGCTTTATTAAATGATTCTTCGACTAGGGCTTTATCATTAATTATGGATGAATATCGCAAAGCTTTGTTTAAGGAGTTTGAATAATTCTACCCCCCAGTCATTTTGAAAATATATTTCACAAGCATCAAAGTAAGAGGCGATTGCTTGTTTTAAAAAGGATATTTCTTTTTTGGTTTCCCAAATAGCAACGCAATACCTGGCTTTCATTATTGGATTTCGAGTCTCTTGTGACCGGCTTCTGTAATATTCTATCATCTCATGTGAGAATACCTCTTTATAATCTACTTCAGATACTCCTCGTGTTGGTGGGTGTTCAATGTCCCAATGAGCGAACAATAAAGCTTCCCATTCCAAATTTTTTGCCTTATCAACATTGCCCACTTCGGTGTATTTTCTTCGTCCAATTGAGAAGGCGACGTCTCGAGTCCACCTAAAACTATCAGTATTTTCCTCTATTGCGTCAAGAATTTCATCTGGGTTCATTTTGCCTAAATCTGAATATTCCATTTATACTAAAGTTTTATTGGATAGAATCTCTTTTTTCTTTATAATCGTAGCCAAATCGTAGCGAGACTTTATCTTTAATAATTAAAAAGGGTAAGTATCTACTGCCAACCCTTTTAATTTTTTATACTTATAGGTAGTGGAGCTAAGGAGGATCGAACTCCTGACCTCTTGAATGCCATTCAAGCGCTCTCCCAGCTGAGCTATAGCCCCTATAATGATTTTCAAATTTATTGTATTATTGTTAATTCTGCAATCTAAATATTTTAACAATCCTTTTTTATTTCAAAGGCTCTACATCCAGTATAACAAACGTACCCGGTTTTATTTTCGGTCTCGGGTGGGGGTTTTCCGTTGTCGGCTCAGGAGCAGGTTCAAATTCCGCAGTCGGTAAGTAAATATGATGAGTAATTGAATTAACAGTTATTGTTCTTGCTCCCAATTGCGTGTTAAAATTATCAACAACCGTAAACTTATTATTACCTTCCTCTTTTACAACGGTTAGCGTCCCCTCTCCGTTTGAGCTGTAGGCATATTTTTTCACGTTATCAAACGCTGCGCCATCAACACGTGAACCGATTGGAACTGTTGTTATCACAGCACCGCTCTCAGCATTTACAATTACCATTAATTTATTTGAACATACCGAAAATAAAATATGGTTTTCATTATCCAGTGCAAGTCCGCTGGGTTCTTCCCCGGGAGCAATTGACCATCTTTGTTCCACTTCAAGAGTGCTTGTATTAATTACACAGATTAAACTTTTATCTTCAATATTTAGATAAATCTTTCCGTTCCCGTCGGAGACTCCGACTTCCGGCTTACCGTCAAGCGGAATAGTTCCTACAACTTCGTTTGTGTTTGCATCTATAACCGTGGCATCTGAACTTCCCCCGTTAAACGTAAAAACCCTTTTTGAAAACGGGTCATAAACTATAGCATCGGGATTAATGCCGGTTACTTTAACGGTTGTAATCGGTTTTAAATCGGTATAATTAAAAACCGTTACCGAAGTATCCCGCCCGTTGCTGGTGAAGCCTTTATTCAGTTCCGGCGCCAAAACTGCCCCGTGAATTCCTATGGTTCCGGGAATTGTTCCAAGCAGTTTTCCGGTATTTTCATCTATAACCTGAAGCATAGTTCCGTGTGATACAAATAATCTCCCTTTTGCATCATCAGAAGTAATAAAATCCCAGAAGCTGTCACCTTCCAGAGGAAATTTGTTCGATATTTTAAACTGAGGAGTCTGTGCCGGCAGCGAAGAGGCAATTATGAAAAAAAACAGAATAAGGGGTTTTGCTTTCATTATATATAGGTTAAAATTCTAAAATTAAAAAAGATTTTTTCAGGATTTTCTAATGTCAGAAGCAAATATAACAATAAAACACGTTTACTGATTCCTTTTTATAACGGTTAACCTGATATTTTATATATAACTTAGTAGAGTATCTCATTAAGCTGCATACCATCAGATTAACATATACTTGCATTTTTTTGTTAAAAATTTTGTTATATTTTATAAACCCGTTTAAAATTTGGTTCATCTAACTATAAATAACAAAATTTATACCATGATTAGAAAAATTTATTTTTATGCCCCATTTTTTGCTCTTTCTTTGCTTTTTTTTCTGGCTGCAAACGGTTGCGGCAGCAAAAACAACAATAGTACTTCTGAAAATTCAGTTGATACAACATTGTATACTGTTGACACCGCGGGCGCAGTTGACGGCGACTGGCTGATAATCAGGGAAATTGCAGATGCTCAGGGACTAAGCACTCTCACAACCTCGGATGCTTCATCCCAGGAAATGCAGAGTTATATGTATGAAACACTGAACAATGTAGACCCTGTATCATTTGAATTAATTCCATACCTGGCGGAATTACCCGTTATATCCGATGACCATCTAACATATACATACCAATTAAAGAAAAATGTAAACTTTGCTGACGGCAAGCCGATGACCGGAGCAGATGTTATATTTACAATGAAAGCTATAAAAGACCCCTATGTTGATGATGCTTCATTAAGAAACTACTATGAATCGTTAAAAAGCGTTGAACTGGTTGATAATGACCCGTATAAAATAAAAATTACAATGTCAAAACCATACTGGCGCGCAATTTACAGTAACAGCAGTTTTTTCATTATGCCGAAGCATATACTTGACCCTGACAATAAAACAGACGGATTTACATGGGAACAACTGACAAATTTCAACACGGCTGCTAAAAATCCTGAAATAAAAAAATATGCTGATTTCCTCAATACACAGGAGGTATCAAGAGAGCCAAAATACCTGGTTGGCACAGGACCTTATGTGCTTGATAACTGGAAGACAGGACAGGAAGTAACATTAGTCAGAAATAAAAACTACTGGGATAAAGCGCATACTCCTTCATATGTTAACAGGATAATTTTCAGAACAATACAGGATAATTCAGCTTCTACAGTTGCTGCCATTAACAATGAAATTGATGCCGAATATGTAATTGTACCGTATGATTTTTATAACAGCTTAAAAGATGCTGCTAAATACCATTTAAGAAAAGCCCAGCCGGATGAACCTTCATACGGTTATATAGGGTGGAATGAAAATAGCCCCTTGTTCAGCAGCAATAAAGTAAGACTGGCGCTTTCTTACATGATAGACAGAAAAGACCTGATAGATAAAGTGCTTTACGGAGATGCAACCCCGATACAATCACCTGTATTTTACAGGTACAAAAAGTTTTTAAATGAAGATTTACCGATTATACCCTTACGACCCGGAAAAAGCAAAACAATTATTAAGCGAAGAAGGATGGAAAGACTCCGATGCTGACGGGGTACTGGATAAAACAGTTAACGGTAAGAAAATGGATTTCAAGTTCACTTTTCTTATTTATCCCAGCCCTGTTAGAAAACAAATACTGCTTGTAGTTATTGATGATTTGAAAAAAATCGGTATAAAAGCAGAACTGCAGGAGCTTGAATGGTCAGTATATCTTGATAAGCTGAAAAAACATGAATTCGATGCCACTTATGGAGCATGGGCGCTCTCTGTTCTGCCGCCTGACCCGTACCAAATATGGCACTCATCCCAATCTCAGGGTGAAGGAAGCAATTTTATCAGCTTCAAGAATCCTAAATCAGATTCATTGATTGAGCTGTACAGAAATGAATTTGACGAAAATAAAAGAATTGCAATAATGAAGGAGTGGCAGAAACTTATTTACGATGAACAGCCTTATACATTTTTGTGGAGCGGTAAGGGCAGATATGTTTACAACATCAGGTTTAAAAACGCAAGATGGTATAATAAACAGCCCAGTCCCAATTTAAATGAATGGTGGGTTCCTAAAACATTGCAGAAATATACTCAAAGCCCGGCAGACTAACTATTGAATCGGAAAGGAGGATACTGCCATGGCAAATAATAAAAAAAGTGATTTAATAAGAAACGGAATTTTAATATTATTATTAATATTATTTTTCAACCCTTTTCCTGCGTTAAGAAGCCAGGAAAAAATAATCCGTGAAAAAGATAAATCCGTTATTGTTTCAAAATCAATTCCCGATAAAATGTTTGCAGGTCATACATACACACTCTTTGCAAGGCTCCGCAACACAGGAAATACTATCTGGACACCCGGATATTATAAACTCGGACTTGTTAATACCGGAAATTTTTGGAATTTTAAACCAATCAATTTAAGGTCTAAAGTTCAAAGCGGCTCGGATGTAACATTTAGTTTTAAAATTACGGCTCCTTCTAAACCGGGAAATTACATTTTCAGGATGCAGATGGAAACGGGGGATACTTATTTCGGTGATGCATTCGGACCGGGAATTATTCAAGTAACAGGCAGTCCGGCAAATGAAACTAATAACCGATTATTCGTTAATTCAAGCGGTGATAAATCAGAATTTTTAATGCAGATAATGACAAATAAAATGGCTGCTGGAAATAAATACGATGTCAGTGTCACTATGCAGAACACCGGTAAAACTACGTGGAGTAAAAATTCGGATTACACATTGGGATTTCTCGATTCACTGCTTAATATTGCTAACAACAATTTAAAATATACTAAGATAGACCTGCCTTATGAAGTTATGCCCGGAAAAGAAGTAACATTTAATTTTACGATTAATGCCCCTTCTGCACCGGGAACATATGAATACCGGTGGTCAATGATGCACGGCAATAAATATTTCGGTGAGCCGGGTGAAAAATATTCGGTGAAAGTAAATTAAAGAAAATTCTGTTTATAAAAATAAAAGCCCGGTCAACCCGGGCTTTTGGATTTACAAACTCGAAGAGTCTAATTCAATGTGCCGTTAAGGTCTTTGCTGGCTTTGAATTTAGCAACCTTCCTTGCTTTAATTTCTATTGCAGCGCCGGTCTTGGGGTTTCTTCCGGTTCTTGCGGCTCTCTTTGATACAGAAAATGTACCGAAACCTACCAGAGTAAGCTTATCGCCCTTCTTCAATGTTTTCTTCACAGAATTTATAAATGACTCAAGCGATGCTTTAGCCTGCACTTTGGTAGAATCTGCATCGGCAGCAATCTGTGCAATTAATTCTTCTTTTGTCATAGTATTTATATTAAAATATTTTTGAAATAACAGTTTGTTATAGCAAATATACAGAAAATAAATAACTTATGAAATAATATGCTGTATTTTTTTAAATTTTTAAATAATATGCATTAGGAACCCTTAAGAATTTCATACAATTATAAAATGCAGTTATCCAAAACATATGATTTCTGAAATACTTGCTCTAAAAAGTTCCATTATCAATGGTTTATAAATACCTGTAATAACTGTAGTTGCAAATAATTTCCCGAATATTGATATATATCATTTTTCAATATTAACTTCTTTGCTAATTTTGTATATCAATAAATTCAATGTATTTTAGATTTTTGCAGATTAAATTTAAATGTTCGCCTATAACAAAATAGATATATGTTAATTGTAGATATACTAAATATAGTTTTGCCGGTTTTATATGTTCTTGCTGTTGTATGTTACGGGATTTCGTTCTTCAGAAAGAATGCAGTTAACCCAAAAGCTGCATGTTTTATGAAAAGACCGGTGTTAATTTCTATTATTGTTCTGCAATTTATTTATTTTGTGTTTAGAAGCATTGAATATCAGCATGCACCTATTACAAGCGGCTATGAGATAATGACACTGCTTGCTTTCAGCATTACAATTACATATTTTTATATCGAGATGAAAACCGGTATAGTAGATACCGGATTTTTTATTCTTGTGATTGCAGGAGTTCTGCAGATAATTTCATCGATATTTATTAAAGAAATTACCGAGATTAACCCTGTATTAAAAAACTGGCTTCTGGGTTTCCATGTATCGTTTGCACTGATAGGATACTCTGCGATTACAATTGCCGGTATATACGGATTTCTGTACCTAATGCTTTATCATAATTTAAAGCAAAACCAGCTCGGAGCATTTTACAAACGACTTCCTTCGCTTCAGCTCATGGAGAACCTCTCATACAACGCACTGGTTTTCGGCTGCCTGTTCCTTGCAATGACTCTTATAATAGGATTCATCTGGCTGCCTGCTGCTATTAAAGAATTTTCTTATACCGATCCTAAGCTGATATCAACAATTGTCATATGGCTCTTGTACACATCAGTGATAATAGGCAAACGGACAGGCAGAATTCAGAGTAAAACAGTTATGACAATTGCTTTTTACGGATTTATATTTGCAATATTTCTCAGTTGCTATAGTAAATATTTTCTTAACAAGTTTTCACAGGTTTTATTAAGCCCCAATGAATTTTTTTGAATTAAACGGTCCTCCTCCATTATTCTCTATAGGAATAAATCATAAAACTGCGCCGGTTGAAGTGAGGGAAAAGATTGCGCTGTCCCCGCAGGAGATTCCCCTGCTGCTCGAGAAGTTCAAGGATGTGCTTGATGAGTGCCTTATACTTTCCACCTGCAACAGAACCGAATTGTACGGAATAACTATCGAAGGCGAACCCGATTACAGCCTTATCAAACAAATATTTATCGATTACAAAGGTCCATCTGCTGATATTAAAGACGAGTACTTTTACCAGCTTACATCTGATGAAGCAATACAGCATCTTTTCAGGGTTACATCAGCAATTGATTCTATGGTAATGGGTGATTTGCAGATATTTCACCAGGTTAAAGAAGCATATAATATAGCTCAGCAGAATAAATCAGCAGGTAAGATACTTAACCAGGTGTGCCAGAAAGCGCTTCATGCAGGCAAGAGGACAAAGACAGAAACTCCCCTTTTTGAGGGAGCGTTCTCGGTAAGCTTTGCTGCCGTTGAGCTTGCACTGAAGATTTACGAAGAAGTTAAAGATAAATCGGTTCTCGTTATTGGCGCGGGTGAAACCGCTGAACTGACTGCCGAAAACCTCGCAAAGAAAAAAGTTAAAAAACTCTATATAACCAACCGTACAAAAGAACGGGCTGATGAACTGCATACTAAGCTACATAACATTGTCAGGTTCGATGGTGAGGTTATCCCGTTTGAAAGTTTTACTGATAAGCTGAATGAAATAGATATAATAATAAGCTCCACGGGCTCTAATGATTTTATTATAAGGTATGATGATTTTAAGAAATCAACCAAAAAACGACCTGATACACCAATGCTGATAATCGATATTGCCGTACCAAGAGATATAGACCCGAAAATCGGCAAGCTGGGAAATATATTTCTGAAAAATATAGATGACCTGAAAGCGATTGTTGACTCAAATTACGAGAAACGCCAGGAAATAATTCCTATGGTTGAGGAAATTATCCGCCAGGAAACAGAACATTTTCATTCGTGGTATAATAATCTTCAGCTTGTTCCGACTATTAAAGATATTGAAGACAAATTCGAGAAAATAAGGCTTGAAGAGCTTGCAAAAAACTCTAACGGTTTTAGTGAGCACGACAGCAAAGAAGTTGAAAAAATCACTAAGAATATTGTGCATAACATACTGCGCTCTACAATTCCCAATTTTAACGAAGTTTATCTTGAAGACGGCCACAGTACAGATTATGAAAAAAGAGGCAATAAATTGGAGCTAATAAGGAAAATTTTCGGTTTAGAAAAGCGAAATACCAAAGAAACGAACATTGAAAAAAGATAAACTGGTAATTGGAACAAGAGGAAGTGAACTTGCATTATGGCAGACAAACTGGGTAAAAGATGAGCTTAATAAAGCATTCCCCTCTATTGAAATCTCCGTAAATATAATAAAAACAAAAGGCGATAAAGTTCTTGATGTTTCTTTATCTAAAATAGGCGATAAAGGATTATTTACCCGTGAAATAGAGCAGCAGCTTCTTGATGGAAATATTGATTTAGCGGTTCACAGCTTTAAAGACCTCCCAACTGTTCTTCCCAAAGGGATTGCAATCGGCGCAGTTTCCAAGCGGATTGACCAGCGTGATGTACTTATATCGAAAAAATACTCCACAATAGATGACCTGCCCAATGGCGCTGTGGTTGCAACCGGAAGCCTTAGACGCAAATCACAAATTTTAAATTACAAACCTGAACTGAAAATCACAGATGTAAGAGGAAATATTAAATACAAGGTTAAAAAAGCTCGAGGAATCGGATTGGGATGCTATGATTCTTGCTTACGCCGGGGTCAAAAGGCTTTCATTAGGCAATTACATAAAACAGATAATTCCTACTTATATAATGCTTCCTGCAACATGCCAGGGCATTATGGCTGTTGAAATCAGAGAAGATGATTATGATACAGCAGGGATTGTGAAAAAAATTAATAACCACAAAAGCGATATAGAGAGCAGAGCCGAAAGAAGCTTCCTGAACCATCTCGAAGGAGGATGCCAGATTCCTGTAGGCGTATATTCCATGGCAGAAAGTTACAGCCTGTACATAGAAGGTATGGTGGGTAGTCTTGACGGGAAAGTTGTTATTCGTGAAAGAATTATCGGAAATGACTCCATGCCGGAATCACTCGGAAAGCAGCTCGCTCAAAGGCTGATTGAAAAAGGCGCACAAGAGATTCTTGGGGAAATCAGGAGCACTCTCAGCAAATGAAAACGTTCACCTGTATATATGAATAAGTTAAATGGAAAAAAGATACTTTTAACGAGAGCACAAGATAACGAATCAAAATTTGAAAATATCCTTATATCGCTTGGAGCCTCGGTTGAACGCCTTCCTGTTATAGAAATAAAACCTCTGAATTCATTTTCTGAACTGGATAAACGCATTGCTCTTATTGAGAGCTATGACGGTATGTTTTTTACAAGCTCCAATGCCGTAAAATATTTTTTTGAAAGGTTAATTCAAAAAAAGAAAGAGTTTTCAGGCAAAATCTTTGCTGTAGGCTCAAAAACAAAAGCTTCCGTTGAATCTTATGGATATAAAGTTTATTTTGCACCTCAGGTTTTTTCTTCAGAGGAACTAGCGGATACTATTGATATTAATGAAGTTAAAGGAAAAAAATTCCTTTTCCCGAAAGGCAACCTGGCGGGTGACACGCTGAAAAACAGGCTTGGTAAAATTGCAGAAATTGACGAGGTTGTAGTTTATGAAACGGTTTTACCCGATGCAGACAGCAATCACGTAAATGAAATCAAAAAAATGCTTGGCGCCGGAGAAATTGACTGCATTAGTTTTTTCAGCCCTTCAAGCATAGAAAATTTTCTTAAAATATTTCCGGAGCTTAAGCAGAAAGAAATTAAAATTGCTGTCATCGGTAAAACAACATCTAAAAGCGCTGCTGAACACGGACTAAATGTTGATATAATTCCCGGTGATTCAACTGCAGAAAGCCTTGCAGAAGCAATAACAGAATATTTTAGTAAAGAATAAAAAGAAACTTATCTAAATCACGATTATTTAATACACTCTACCCTCTCCTCTAAGGAGAGGGGCAGGGGTGAGGTCAAAATAGACCGTTATGAAACCATCTGACCACATATTTATAAAAGCATGCTTGCGCGAATCGGTTGAAAGAACACCTGTATGGATAATGCGCCAGGCGGGAAGGTATTTACCCGAATACAGAAAAATCAGGGAGAAAGCCGATTTCCTTACACTCTGCAAAACTCCCGAACTTGCCGCAGAGGTAACAATTCAGCCTGTTGATATAATTGATGTTGATGCTGCGATTCTGTTTTCAGATATACTGGTTGTCCCCGAAGCAATGGGAATGGAGCTTGAGCTGATTGAATCAAAGGGACCTGTATTCCATAATCCGATACGAGACAAAGAGCAGGTTGAATCACTTCTAATACCCGATGTGCATGACAAGCTATCTTATGTTTTAGATGCAATTAAATTGACGAAAAAAGAACTTAACGGCAGGGTACCTCTGATTGGGTTTTCCGGCGCGCCGTGGACACTTGCAACCTACATGGTTGAAGGAAAAAGCTCGAAGAATTTTCAAAAAATAAAAAGCTTTATATACCAGGAACCTATAATTGCCCATAAGCTGCTTGAAAAACTGGCTGATGTTGTATCATCATATCTTGAAGCAAAAATAGATGCCGGATGCAATGCTGTGCAGATTTTTGATACATGGGCAGGATTGCTTTCACCATGGGATTTCAGGGAATTTTCGCTTAAATATATTAATTATATAGTAGAGAGAATAAAACATAAAAACGTACCTATTATTGTTTTTGCAAAGGGTGCTTCCCACTCTTATGATGAAATCGCTGCTTCGGGATGCAGCGTTGTGGGAATCGATTGGGTTTCTGATATCGGCAAAGTAAGAAATCAAATCGGTGATAAAGCTGCAATCCAGGGAAATATGGACCCGGCAGTTTTATTTGCACCGCTCAGCAAGATAGAAGAAGAAGTAAAAAACATTCTTTCACGGTACGGAGAGGGCTCAGGACACATATTTAATTTAGGGCACGGCATTCTGCCCGAGACTCCCGTTGAGAACGCAAAATTTTTTGTACACAAAGTTAAAGAACTGAGCAGGGCATATCACAATTGAATTTTAAAAAACCAGAACAATACTGTAATGAATCATTTTAAAGAAGTCGACATAAAAGTTTTAAAGAAGTACGATAAGCCGGGTCCGCGCTATACCTCCTATCCTACTGCCCCGCTTTTCTCAGAAAAATTCGGCAAAGATGAGTACAAAAAAGAAATTATTGATACTAATAAGGAAAATGATGCTCCTGATTTATCATTATACTTCCACTTTCCGTTTTGTGATACTCTGTGTTATTTCTGCGGATGCACAATGCTGATTACGCATGACAGGAACAGAATTTCGGATTACAATAATTACATCAAGAAAGAAATAGATATAACCGCTCCGCTGGTATCAAAGAAAAGAAAAGTTGCACAGCTTCATTGGGGCGGCGGTACGCCTTCGTACCTTACCCCTGATGAAATCCGGGATGTTGGCGCATATACAATGAAGAACTTCAATTTCGACAGTGATATCGAGGCAAGCGTTGAAGTTGACCCGCGCGGGTTTGAACGTGACCACATGAAAGCATTCAGCGAAGCAGGTTTCAACCGCATAAGCATGGGTGTGCAGGATTTCAATCCCATTGTGCAAAAAACCATTAACCGCATTCAGGGTGAAGATATAACACGCCAGGTTGTTGATTGGGCAAGAGAAATGGGATTCAAAAGCATTAACCTTGATTTAATTTACGGACTCCCCTATCAGTCAGTAAAAGAGTTTGAAAAAACACTCGATATAATACTTGATATTTCGCCCGAACGCCTTGCAGTATTTAATTACGCGCACGTGCCATGGCTCAAGAAACACCAGAATGTTATTACTGCAGATATGCTCCCATCACCCGATACCAAGCTTGAAATACTTAAGATGACAATCGAAAAGCTTGTTGCAGGCGGTTACGAATATATCGGCATGGACCATTTTTCAAAACCGGATGATGAGCTTGCCGTAGCGCAGAAAAATAAAACACTATATAGGAATTTCCAGGGATACTCCATAAAATCCGGCTGTGATGTTTATGCGTTCGGTATGTCTGCAATAAGCCAGTTCCAAAACATTTATGCGCAGAACCATAAGAACCTGCAGGATTATTTAGATAAAATAAATGGGGGCGAGTTTGCAACGCGCGTTGGTTACCGCATGACTGAAGATGACCAAATCAGAAAATACGTTATTATGCGCCTCATGTGTGATATGGAACTGACAAAAAAAGATATTGAAGATAAGTTCGGTATTAATTTCGACCAATATTTTGAGAAAGATTTAAAGAAGCTTGATGAATTTACCGAAGGCGGTTTTTTAAAATTTGATAACGGTACAATTAAAATTGAAGGCAGCGGGAGGCTAATAATTAGAAATATTGCAATGTGTTTTGATGCATATATTGATAAAATGATGGCAGAAAAGCCCATTTTCTCCAGAACTGTATAAATCATTTGTCATTCTCCCGATGTAACACCGGGGGAATCCGAAGTTAATTAATAATTCTTCTAAAGGTTTCACCACTACATGCAGAATTCAAAAAAAACAGGTATTGTATTGCTCAATCTCGGCGGTCCCGATTCGCTTGACGCGGTGAGACCGTTTCTATACAATCTTTTCAATGACCCGGATATTATAAATTTTCCGTTAAGTTTTTTATTCAGGAAACGGCTGGCAAAATTGATTTCGGATAAACGCTCACCGAGAATTCAGGAACAGTATAAGCAAATCGGCGGGAGGTCACCTATCAATGAACTCACTTCAAAGCAGGCTGATGCTCTGCAGAATGCATTGAACGGAAAAATCAACTGCAAAGTTTATATTGCAATGCGTTACTGGAAGCCTTTCACTGAAGATGTAATGCAGCAATTGGAAAAAGACGGAATAAATGAAGTAATACTGCTCCCGCTTTACCCGCAGTTTTCAGTAGCTACTACCGGTTCAAGCGTAAAAGAATGGAACCGGCTCGCAGGCAAATATCCATATGTGAAAAATCTGAAAACAACCGTTGTTGAAAGATATTACGATTATATTCCTTATATCGATTCTGTTGTAACAAGAATAAACGAAACACTGGAGAAATTTCCTGAAGCCGTAAGAGATAAAGTTCACATACTGTTCAGCGCGCACGGTACCCTGTTAAAGCTGGTTAAGCAGGGTGACCCCTACCAGCAGGAAATTATTAAAACCGTTGTTGCCGTTATGGAACGGGGCAAGTATAAGCAAAAGCATCATTTAAGCTACCAGTCAAAAGTGGGACCGCAGAAATGGCTTGAGCCTAAAACTCCCGTTATTATTGAACAGCTCGCAGGTGAAGGGGTAAAGCATCTGCTTATAGTTCCTATTGCATTTGTTTCGGACCATTTAGAAACTCTGTTTGAAATAGGAATTGAGTTCCGCCACATTGCAAAAGAAAAAGGAGTTGAGCAGTTTGAAGTTATGGAAGGATTAAACGACTCACCAAAATTTATTTCAGCGCTTAGAGAGCTTGTATTAGACAGAGTAAAATGATATGAAAAAGATTATTATAATCGGCGCAGGAATATCAGGATTAACAACTGCATTCTGGCTTAAGAAAAACGGTTTTGAAGTTAAAGTTTTTGAAAAAAATCCTGTTGCTGGCGGAAGCATCGGCACAGACAGCTCAAGCGGATACTTGGTTGAACAGGGACCCAACAGCACACTCGAAACAACTCCGCTGATAAATCAATTGCTTGAAGACCTCGGCATACTTAACGAAAAGATTTATGCCACAGATGAAGCGAAGAAAAGATACATTCTCCGTAACGGAAAGCTTTATCCCCTGCCTATGGGACCGGTTTCATTTCTTTCGACAAGGATTATTTTCTGCATCTGCGAAATTCCGCTTGATGAAAGAACCGTTTATTAAATCGCTTTCACATGAAAAAGAAACAATTGCAGAGTTTACACGAAGAAGATTAGGTAATGAATTTCTTGATTATGCAATTAATCCTTTTGTGGCAGGAGTCTTTGCAGGTAATCCCGAAAATCTGAATGTAAAAACTGCTTTTCCGAAACTTTATGAACTTGAGCACAACTACGGAGGATTAATTAAAGGCGCTCTTAAATCAGCGCGCGCAAGAAAAAAGAGCAAAGAAAAATCAAAGCAGTCCGCCAAAACAATTTCATTCAAAAACGGAATGCAGACGCTCACCGATACGATTTGTGATAAGCTGAAAAACGATTTGGTTACCGGTGCAGAAGTTTGCAGCGCCGGAAAAACGGATGACCAAAAATATTTTGTTGAGTATAAACTAAACGGTTCGGTTCAAAAAGATAATGCAGATGGCATTGTGTTTGCTTCTCCTGCTTATGTTAATGCTGAGATAATTAAAACGCTTGATTCCGGTTTATCCGTTGAGTTAAAAAGCATATATTATCCTGCTGTAAATGTTATATTTACAGGATTTAAGAAAGAAAATATCGGTTTTAATCTTGATGGTTTTGGTTATCTTATTCCGTCAAAAGAAAACAGAAAAATTCTCGGAACACTGTGGAATTCAATCCTGTTTCCGGGGCGCGCTCCCGAAGGCTGCCACGCTCTCACTTCATTTATCGGCGGCTCAAGAAGTCCGGAACTGACTGATTTAAATGATGATGAATCGTTAAAAATTACATTAAGCGAGCTTTCGGATATTCTTGGCACAAAAGGCGAACCTGATTATGTTAAAATAATCAGATGGAAGCATGCGATTCCGCAGTATAATAATGATTATGCTGCAACAACGGCAAAGATAGAAAGTTTTCACGAAGCAAATCCTGCGCTTAGAATTTGCAGCAATTATTTTAAGGGTATATCAGTAAGCGACTGCATCAAGAATGCAAATGAAACAGTCGAAAGTTTTATAAATTATTTCAACAAATAATATGGGTAACAATTTACCGCCATATCCTGTAACAAGACTAAGGCGCTTGAGGCAAAATGGCGCTTTGCGTGATATGTTCAGCGAAACAATACTCTCAACAAAGGATTTTATTTATCCCCTTTTTGTTGTGCCGGGCAAAAATGTTAATAACCCCATTTCATCGATGCCGGGTATTAACCAGATGTCAATTGACCGAATCGTGAAGGAATGCGATGAGGTTCTTTCACTCGGAATACCGGCAGTAATTCTGTTCGGCATTCCCGAAGAAAAAGATGAAAAAGGCTCCGGCGCATATGATGACCACGGTATAATTCAAGAAGCCGTTAGGGCAATCAAGAAAGAAGTTCCCGAATTAATAGTGGTAACCGATGTTTGCCTGTGCGAATATACATCACACGGTCATTGCGGAATTATTGAAAACGGTGATGTGGTGAATGATAAAACTGTAGAGCTGCTTTCTCGTGAGGCATTAACTCATGCGCAGGCAGGCGCTGATATAATTGCTCCGAGTGATATGATGGACGGGCGTATCGGCGCAATCCGCCAGACACTTGATGCAAACGGATTTGAGAATACTCCCATCATGGCATATTCAGCCAAGTATTCTTCATCATTTTACGGTCCGTTCCGCGAAGCTGCTGAATCCGCGCCGCAGTTCGGTGACAGGAAATCATACCAGATGAATCCCGCAAACTCCGATGAAGCGCTCCGTGAAGCCGCTCTCGATATACAGGAAGGCGCTGATATAATTATGGTAAAGCCCGCGCTCTCATATCTTGATATAATCCGCAGGGTAAAAGATAAATTCAATATGCCGATTGCAGCTTACAATGTAAGCGGTGAGTATTCAATTGTTAAAGCTGCAGGCGCGCAGGGATGGATTGATGAGAAAGAAAATGATGATGGAAATTCTTACGTCAATCAAGCGTGCAGGAGCAGACGTTATATTAACATATTTTGCAAAAGAAGCAGCAATAGAGCTGAACAAATGAAAATCAAAAAAAGCAAAAAATTATTTGAAGAAGCAGTTAAACTTATGCCGGGCGGCGTGAATTCCCCTGTCCGCGCATTCAAATCCGTGGGCGGTAATCCAATTTACATTAAAAGCGCAAAGGGCTCTAAAATATACCGATGTTGACGGAAACACGTTTATCGATTATGTCGGCTCATGGGGACCAATGATACTCGGCTTCGGCAATAAAAAAGTAAATGAAGCTATTTCAGAAGCATTGAAAAACGGTACCAGCTTCGGCACGTGCTCCGAACCGGAAGTTAAGCTGGCAAAGCTGATTACAAAAATTGTCCCATCCGTTGAAATGGTAAGATTTGTCAACTCCGGCACAGAAGCTGTTATGAGCGCAGCACGCGCTGCAAGAGGATTTACCGGCAGGGATAAAATAATTAAGTTTGACGGCAACTATCACGGGCACTATGATTCGTTTTTAATTAAAGCAGGCTCCGGTGTTGCTACGCTTGGCTTACCCGATAGCCCCGGTGTTACCAAAGGAAGCGCTTCGGATACTCTAATTGCAGATTATAATAATATCGATTCTGTTTACAAGCTCGTTGATGCTAATGTAAACCAAATCGCAGCAATAATAATTGAGCCTGTTGCGGGCAATATGGGCTGTGTACCTGCTGATGCTGATTTCCTTATTAAACTAAGAGAGCTTACGGCAAGCAAAAACATTGTACTGATATTTGATGAAGTGATGAGCGGCTTCCGTGTTGCAAGAGGCGGTGCGCGGGAATTATACGGCATAAAGCCTGACCTTACTACATACGGAAAAATTATCGGCGGCGGCTTGCCCGTTGGAGCATACGGCGGAAGAAAAGACATAATGGAAATGGTTGCACCGTCGGGTCCCGTTTACCAGGCAGGAACACTCTCCGGGAATCCTTTAGCTATGGCTGCCGGATATGAAACGCTGAAGGTAATACAAAGTGACAAGAATTTTTATAAGAAGCTTGATAAGAAAAGTGAAATGCTGTATGAAGGCATCCGGGATAACATGAAATCACTCGGGCTTGATTTTACGCTCAACACCTGCGGCTCGATGTTTACTTTATTTTTCACACAGTCAAAAGTAACTGATTACAATTCAGCAAAAACTTCAGATACATCAATATTTGCATTATACTTTAACGAGATGTTAAAAAGCGGTATTTATATAACGCCGTCACAGTTTGAAGCAAACTTCATTTCCGCAGCGCACAGCGATAAGGATATTGAAAAGACAATTAAAGGCAAATTATTCGGCTTTGAAAAAAATAAAGGCGGGTTAATATACTTCGCTTTTAATATTTTCTTTATCAAGAAGCAGTTTTATTTTTTCAAGGTCCTCACGGCTGACAAATGCGATTTCTTCGGAAGGATAACCTCTATCGAGTGAGTAAATCTGAACAAATACAGGATTTATTTTTTTAATTCTATCGAGCCACTCCGTAATATTTATTTCTTTATAATTCCCCATTGGTCCCGATGTAAACAAAGTCTGTATGGTTATATCATTCATATTAGCCAGGGTATCGGTTATTACATCCAGATACACATACTTTGCGGGGCGGTTATATGTCTTAAACATCTCCTCAGAACCTGCATCGAGCTTCATAATTCTTTCATCAAGCTTTGCAAGGGCTTCTCTTACCTCAGGCTTAAACACCTGTGTGGAATTGGAAAGTATTGTGGTTTTTGAATGCGGTAGTGTATTTATTCCTTAGCTCAATAACACCATCAACAATTGAGCCGAACTCCGGATGAAGCGTTGCCTCGCCGTTTCCGGAGAATGTTATGTAATCAGGCTCGTAGTTCAATTTCTTTTAGGTGATGCTCAAGCATTTCAAGAATTTCTTCTTTTGAAGGCAGTATCTTGCTTAATTTGTTATCGTTGAACTCATCTGTCCACCCGTACTGGCAGTAAAGGCAATCGAATGAGCAGACTTTAATCTTCGTGGGAAGAATATTCAGCCCCAGCGAGATTCCCAGCCGCCTTGAATGAACAGGTCCGTAAACTATTTTTCTCTGTAATTGTATCATTTATAAAGCAATTAACTGTACAAAATTAACTTTAATTATGGAGGCTTTCAATTGCAAAATTTGGGGTGAAAAACAAAAAGAACCTATCCCATTATATATTTACGAACATAAATAAATTTGATTTTAAACAGTTATAATAAAATAAAGAGACGGCTCAACGAGCCGTCTCTACAGAAACAATTTGTTTTTCCGGCACCTGCCTGTCTACGCCAGGTAGACCTGCTGCAAGCAGGAAAGCAGGAATCCGGTTATACGAAAATTGCGCTTTACAGTCCCCTCCCCTTCGGGAAGGGGTAGGGAGAGGCTATTACTTATAATACTCTTCCATATAGAACTTCTTAGCAAAATATAACTCATGCCAGGCGGGGTTTACATTATCAAGTATCAATCCTTCAAGCGAACCGCTGGTGTAAAAACAAACGCGTTTATCTTCGCTAAGTTTTTCGTTTTGCGCAAGGTTCATTTTATTGGTGTAATACTTCGATGCAAAATCATCAAGCGATACATAATCACTCTGCTTCTTTACGTCATCACTGAACTGGTAATTATCTTTTTTCATCAATTCCATAAATTTCATTTCGGTATAATCGGCAATTCCTTCCTGCCAGTTCTGGAACGAAAAATACGAATAATCTTTATCACTCAGCAGCTTCTTGAAATTTGCGCGTTCATACTTGTACTCGGATAACATCATCTCGTACTCCTTAGTATCATAAAAGCCAAGCACATCTTTCATTACGCTCATCATTCTGCTGTATTGCTTAACAACATCTTCTTTATCATAAGGAAAATTATAATTCAGCATCCACATTCCCGTGTTGTCATCGCCTGCAAGGTCAAGTTTATTAACCGCATCGTAATAATCAGGCTGCGAGTACTGGTACTGGTGAAAATGCTCATGCAGTATTGTAAATATCCATGCAATGCTTGACCTGCCGGTGTTTTCGGGCTGCCCTACAACGATTGTATTAATACCGCCCACAGCAGGAAACGTAGCAAGCAAATGCGTATCATACGTTTTATCCCTGTAATAGACATCCGTCTTTAACACATCGTCATATCCCAGTTTTTTAAAATCATCTGTTGGTGAAGGATGGTTTATTAAGAATTCATATTTATCGGTAACAAGCAAAAGCGTAAAGGGAACCTTGCTCCAGTCTTTCCATACGTTATCACAGTATTTATCAGCAATATTTATAGCTTCGGCTATCCTGATTTTATCTTCATTTCTTATTTCGGGAGTTTGAGCAAAAGCAAATACATTAACAAAAAATATAAAACAAAGAATAATCTCTTTTAATCATAAAATTGATATTTAAATTTTACCGCAACAAGCGGCATTCAAAATTACTAAAGGGAAATTGATTTAAAAAGGCAGGTAGAAAGGAACTACTGCATTCGTTATACGACTTTAAGACGTAGGACGAATTAATAAATACAAAAGAGACGGCTCAACGAGCCGTCTCTACAGTGCAATTGGCACACAACGGCAATTTTAAAATTGGCGTTAAAAATTGACCGAATGAGCGTTGTCAAAAAGAACACTAAAATATTAAAAAAAGTAGGGGTTTGATTAATCAAACCCCAATAAATATCATGTGGATTGCTTCGTCACTGCGTTCCTCGCAATGACATAGCGGCTAAGCAACTGCTAAATTCTTCTCCGCAAACTTCCTTCCGGCTTTTAATGCTTCAATATTAAGCTTCACAAAATCATCACCTTTTCTGCCGAAAAGGGTTTTAATTGCATTTTCAATCTTAGCCAAATCAATATCAAGAAACGGTGACGCTGCGCCGAGCACTACAATATTTGCCGAGCGCGGTGATTTAATCTCATGCGCAATTGCATCGGCATCAAGCGCTACATGCTTAGGCAGCATTTTTATTTCAGCCATAAGTATGTTTAAATCAGGATAGTTAGGGATATTTATAAAAGGGGTAGTATTGGTTATCAGCCAGCCATCTTCCGAAAGCATTGGCAAATAGCGTAACGATTCCATCGGCTCAACACCGATAATCATATCGGCACCGCCCTGCGGAATTAAATCGCTCGCAACAGGTTTATCGGATATGCGTAAATGTGACTGCACATCGCCCCCTCTTTGGCTCATGCCATGCACTTCCGATTGCTTTATATGCAAGCCTGCTTCGATAGCTGCAAATCCAATTGCTGCTGCAATGGTTAATATTCCCTGTCCGCCGACACCCGCAAGAATTATATCTTTCTTCATGATGCCACCTCCTGCGCTTTGGCCAGTGATTTCTCTTTCTCTTTGCTTTTTGTTCTCACACGTTTCTTCTGGGTTTCAATACATTCGCGTGTGGGGATTATAACCGATACACCTTTATAAGCAAGTTCTTTTGCAATAATTTCATTGTTCTTCTCAGCGTGCTTCTTAAGCGGATTTAAAACATGAACATGCTCCGGCGAAACACCAAGACCAAGGCAGATTTTTTCTATTCTGCCTGTTGCTGCTGAAGGCTGTCCGCCTGTCATTGCTGTTGTTGAGTTATCAAGAATGAAAACCGTAATGGGTGTATTCTCAATAACCGCATCAAGCAAACCGGTAATACCGGAGTGTGTGAAAGTTGAATCGCCAATCACGGCAATTGCAGGAACCAGTCCCGCATCGGCAGCGCCTTTTGCCATTGTAATCGAGGCTCCCATATCAACGCATGAGTTAATCGCCTCATACGGCGGAAGCGCGCTTAATGTGTAGCATCCGATATCGGAAAACACCCTGCCTTTGGTATAACCGTTCATAACGTTGTTAATACCGAGCACGGTATCGATGTGGGGACATCCTGCGCAGAGAGATGGCGGTCTGCCTGCTACGATATTCGGGATTTCCCGTATTGCAGGGACTTGCATTCCGAGAGACATTGCAACAAGCCTGGGATTCAGCTCACCGTCACGCGGTAATGTTCCGTCAAGCCTGCCTTTTACTTTTATGCCTCTATCGAGGAAGCCTCTCAGCATTTCTTCGATTATCGGGTAACCTTCTTCCATTACAAGAATTTCTTCGCACTGGTCAACCAGCTTTTCAATTGCCGGTCTCGGTAAAGGATACTGCCCGATTTTCACAACGGGATACGGGATGTTTCTATCAGGATAATTTTCCATCAGGTAGTTGTATGCAATTCCGCTTGCGATAATACCCAGTCGTTTATCTTTGCCCTCAATGAATTTATTGAACTTCAGAATCATCGCTTTCCTTCTGGAAATTCGGCTGGTTGCCAAGCAGTACTTTGTAACGTTTTCTTGCGATTGAAGGAAGCAGAACAAACTGGCGTAAATCTTTCGGCATGGATACTTTATTCTGTTCACGCACAGGTTTCTTTACAACACCCGCTCTTGAGTGCGCAAGCCGTGTAGTTATTCTGATGAGAACCGGAACCATGTACTGTTCCGAAATATCAAAACCGTAATGGACCATATCATAACATTCCTGCTGGTCGGCAGGCTCTAAAACAGGAATCTGCGCAAACTTTCCGAAGTAACGCGAGTCCTGCTCGTTTTGCGATGAGTGCATAGAGGGGTCATCTGCAGAGACTACAATTAAACCGCCGTTAGTGCCTGTAATAGCCGAGTTCATAAACGGGTCAGCGGCAACGTTCAGGCCGACGTGCTTCATGCAGACCATTGCGCGTTTGCCGGCGTATGACATGCCCAGCGCGGCTTCCATGGCGGTTTTTTCGTTTGCCGCCCATGAGTAATGTACGCCCAGCTCTTTTGCCTGGCGTGAACGCGATACGTATTCGGTTATTTCTGTTGACGGTGTGCCGGGATATGCGTATATGCCGGAGAGTCCTGCATCAATTGCGCCCTGCGCTATTGCCTCATCACCTAATAATAATACCTTTTCCATTGTGCTTATGTGTTAGAAGTTTTATAGAATCAGTACAAATTTAATGAAAAATTGGGATTGAAAATAGGGGAAATTTTACACGAATTACACGAATTTGGGGAGAATGAAGAGAATTAACATTCCCCCATTATAAAGGTCTGTGACTCGCCTGTGGTGAGGGGCAAGGGGGATGGATGAGCATGTATTGTATTGCTTGAAATTTTTAACACGGAGATACAGAGAAAACAAACCCATTTGTCAATACCGAGTTGTTGGTGAGAACACACCTATACACAAACCCGTAGTGACAGAACAGTGTTCTGTCCAAAACAAAAGGGACGAACAATGTTCGTCCCCTACAGGTAAAGTTAAACAGTTATCAGCGCTTCTGCTTAAAAATTAAACTTAGCTGCCAGCTTATTTTCTATATACACAGACGTTTCAAACCTGCCTGAGCCGTAGGACTCCTGAACATAAGACACAACCAGCTTAACCGCTTTTTCCCTGTAAGCTCCGGTTTCTTCAAGCTTGCCCGTAAACCCGCTCACGTTTTTGTTAATAACAGTTGAATCGTTTATCATAACCTTAAAATTATCCGTAACTCCCGTATTATGGGTTACGTTAATTTTCCAGTTTTCATTGTTGCCGGCGTTGTATGTTGCGGTTTCGGATGCAGAACATGAGTAAAGCAAAATCAAACCGGTAAAAGAAAGAAATATTATTAGTTTTTTCATGGGATTAAGAATTATTGCTATTGGTTTATTTATTATTTTATTTTCTATATTTCAGCTTATTCTTAATTGAATTAAACACCTCAAGTTTATTCTCGATCTTTGACCATCTTTCTACTTCATTTATATCAATTTTGTGCTTCTCTGCTACCCATATTGCCTGGTCTAAAGCCTGAATATCTTTCCAATGATAGAAAGCAGCCAGTCTGTCTTTAATACAATCCGTTGGTTTTAGTAAAAATAATTTTCCGGTTTCAAAATCTAACTGTTCGTAGTCAGTTATAGGTTCTGAACCTGCTGAAAGAGGACCCGAAGGAAATTCAATAAAAAATTCCGTGTCTTTGTGAACAAAATAGCGATTCTCTTCTTTAAAACCGATTGCTCCTAGCAATTTTTTCAAATCTCTTCTCGAAGTATCAACACTTTCAATAAAATCAAGGTCGTATGATTGATATTTGTTATCCGTGTATATTGAAACACATGCTCCGCCTGTTAATATGCATTTAATACCCATTTCATTCAGATAAGTACAAACATAAGCGGCCAGTTCACCCAAATTCATATATTTAACAGGCTTCATAATCTTTTGCCTTTCCTCCTCGGGCGGGTTCTGATTAAAAAGAGCTTCTCCCGTTCATTATCAGACAGGAATAGGATTACTTTTTCCAGAAGCGAATCAAGTTCTTTATAAAATGGGTAACGCTGATTAAAACTGTATATCCTCGTTCTACCCGCAGTTCTGCTTGCTAATATTCCGCCTATTTCCAGCTTATCAAGTTGGTTTTGCACAGGGCTTAAACTGGCATTGTAAAACCGCGCAATTTCCCGGGCATACCCTTCTTTTCTTGCTTTCATATAAAGCAGAACCTGTTCTTTGGTTTTCGAATTAAATATTGGCTCTAACATTACTGACCTCATATTTAGGTTATATGACCTATTGAATAGGTCAAATATAATAATTGTTTATTTAATAATAAAGCATGATTCTTTTAGTTGTTCAAATTTTTAACGCGTTTAGTCCATAAAGAACATGATTACATTACGAGCCCCCTAAGTGGTTGAATTCTGAAAGTCCCCCAACTCTCCTGCCTAGGTGAGGTCAGGGGGTGAGGTCAATAATGCAACTCCTACGGAGTTGGCATTATTATCAAAATATTCTTCTAATACGGTTGGTCCCTGCGGGACTGTGCCTTCCCCCTCTCCTGCCTAGGAGAAAGGTCAGGGGATGAGGTAAATATTCAACTCCTATGGAGTTGCTGGGATTAATTTGTTCAGGTACTACTAATATTAGGTCCCTACGGGACTAAATACCAAACCTTAAAGGGCTCGACTACAAATTTTATCATTCCCCTTCCTCTATATAGGTGAGAGACAGGGTGAGGTTTCACTCGACTTACTACTCCCTCCCCTTCTGTGAGGGATGGGGCGGGGTGTTTAATTTTCCCATAATCTTGCTTATTTTTGACGTTACCGCTTTCAATACATCTTATAATTGTGTATAATACGTAATGGCTGCACACTCACTGGGCATATGTATCGGCGCTTCTACTATTTCGTTTGTTGAAACGGAGCAAATCAATGGTGTTATTAAAGTAACATCAACAAAATCTATTATCCACGAAGGCAACCCGAAGAAAATCCTTACCACGCATCTTGGCGCAATAGACGATAACGTTTCAGTAACCGTTACAGGCAGAAAATTTAAGCATCTCATAAACGCGCATGTAGTTTCCGAACCGGAGGCAATAGAAAAATCATTAAAGCATCTTGAACTGGCGGGTAAATATGATACGCTTGCATCGCTTGGCGGCGAAAACTTTATTGTTTACTGCTTAAACCAAAACGGCGGTATCGATAACGTACTCACAGGCAACAAGTGCGCTTCAGGCACAGGTGAGTTCTTCCTCCAGCAAATAGGCAGAATGAACCTCTCCATGGCGGAAGCAATTGAGATGTCACGGCAGGATGATTATTACAAAGTATCCGGCAGATGCAGTGTGTTCTGCAAAAGCGACTGCACCCACGCGTTAAACAAAGGCATCGATAAAGGACTTGTAGTAGCGGGCTTATGCAAAATGATTGCAGATAAAACATTAGAACTGCTTTCGAAGCGTTCAGCTTCGGGTACATTACCAACAGTTATGGCAATCGGCGGAGTAGCGCAGAACCACAGCGTAATAAATTTCATAAGAGAATCTTATCCCGAATTATATATTCCCGAAGAAGCACCCTACTTTGAAGCGTTAGGCGCAAGCATAACAGGGCTTGAATCGGAACATAGCTTCGATAAAAATAATATATTCAAGCACAATACTTCTAACTTTGCAACACTTGATAAGCTTGATTCATCCGACAGCAGGGTTACATTCAAAACACTCGAGCGCGCTGAAGCACAAGCTGGCGATGAATGTCTGCTGGGGCTCGATGTAGGCTCAACAACAACTAAAGCTGTTATTATCAGAGCAAATGATAATGCGCTTCTTAGCATCTGTTTACCTGCGCACAAACGGAAATCCCGTTCAGGCATCAGTCGATTGCTACACGGAGCTGAAGAAGCAAATCAAAAATCCCGTTAAGATAATAGGACTCGGCACAACAGGTTCGGGACGCCATATAGCTGCGCTTCACGCATTAACCGAGGGAGTTGTAAACGAAATCATAGCTCACGCAGTAGCAGCAGCATATTTCGATAAAGACGTTGATACAATTTTCGAAATCGGCGGACAGGATGCGAAGTACACACACCTCACCAACGGCATTGCAAGCGATTACGCAATGAACGAAGCATGCTCAGCCGGCACAGGCTCATTCCTTGAAGAAGCGGCAAAAGAAACTCTGAACATTTATTATAAAGATATAGGCGATATAGCTTTTACTGCATCAACACCGCTGAACTTTAATGACCAGTGCGCTGCGTTTATATCAAGCGATATTAAAAATGCCAGCCATGACGGGTGCGCTAAAGAAGATATTGTTGCAGGGCTTGTGTATTCAATCTGCATGAACTACGTAAACCGCGTTAAAGGCAACCGTCCCGTAGGCAAAAAAGTTTTTATGCAGGGCGGCGTGTGCTATAACCGCGCAGTGCCTTATGCAATGAGCAACTTAATCAACAAAGAAATTATCGTTCCTCCCGAACCCGGATTAATGGGCGCTTTCGGCGTTGCGCTGGAAATCAAGAACAGGATTAATCTTGGTTTCATTCAATCAGGTGAGTTTGAACTGGATACACTGATTAACCGTGAGTTCAAATACGGCAAGAGCTTCATCTGCGCAGGAGGCAAAGAGAAGTGTGACAGGAAATGTTCTGTAGCAGTAATTGAAGTCGAAGGCAAAAAATATCCTTTCGGCGGAGCCTGCAGCAAGTATTACAATGAAGTCCACCACATCACTGCATCAAAAGGTATGAATGATTACATTGCGTTACGGCAGGAGCTTGTGTTTAACAAGTACGCAGATTTACCTCCCGCGGAGGGGAAATCAGTTGGTATCTCAAAGAGTTTTCTTACAAATACGCTGTACCCGCTTTATTATAACTTCTTTACAAAACTGGGGTTTAGAGTAGTTTTATCGGATATTATCGACCCCGGCGGCGCTGATAAAATACGTTCTGCATTCTGCTACCCTGTTGAAATTGCTCACGGTTTATTTGAAAACCTGCTTAAGAAAAAAGTTGATTACATCTTCATGCCGCACGTAACACAGCTTGACCATGAGGACGACCACAAGTATAAACGTCTGTGTGTATTCGTGCAGAGCGAAGTGTATTACCTGAAAACAACTTTCGGAGAAGAAAATTTACCGGAGATGATTTCACCCATCATTGATTTTACAGCTCCTGAAAAAGAATTATTAAAATCATTTACGTCTATTGCAAAACAGCTCGGCAAATCACCGCAGAAAGCAAAAGATGCATTTGAGTACGCATCGGGAAGATTCAACGCAATGCTGGATGAGTTTAAACTGCTCGGTAAACAGGCAATAGATGAGCTGGAGAATGATAAAAATAAATTCGGCATGGTGCTCTTCGGAAGGGCGTACAATGCATTTGCAAAAGAAGCCAACATGAACATACCGCACAAGTTTTCATCAAAGAACATGATGATAATACCGCATGATTTTCTTTCAAGCGATACGCTGAAATCATACGAAAACATGTACTGGTTCAGCGGTCAGCAAATATTAAAAAGCGCAAGGATTGTAAAAGAAAATAAACAGCTGTTCGGTGTGTACATTACTAACTTCTCATGCGGACCGGATTCATTTATACTTTCCTATTTCAGGAAAATCATGGGAACAAAGCCCTCGCTTACGCTTGAGCTTGACAGCCACTCCGCAGACGTCGGAATAGACACAAGAATAGATGCAGCACTTGATATAATAAGAAACTACCTCGAACTGAATAAAAAAGGTATGCTTGCCCGTGAGCAGAAGGAAATTAAAACACTTTCGGTTGTTAACTCCGATGGCAGGCTTAATGATAGTTGATTCGGAAGACAAGGAAATTAAGATTGATTCACCAGAGCTTGAAGTAATTATCCCCTCAATGGGACGCTACAGCACGGAGGCATTTTCGGCAATATGCCGTTCGATGAATATTAACTCGCGTCCCCTGCCTGTTCCCACATCACGCACGCTTAAATACGGGAGGGGCTTAACAACTTGCAAAGAGTGTTTGCCCTTTATTCTTACAACAGGCTCACTGCTGGAGTTCATCGAAGAAAATAAGCTGTACGATAAAAAAGTATTGTTCTTCATGCCTCACGGTTACGGTCCCTGCCGCCAGGGGCAGTATTACATCATGCTGAAGGAAATCGTCAAAAGCCTGAAGATGAAAAACGTAGGAGTGCTTTCTATGGATGATGAGGCTTCGTTTGATGATTTAGGAAATGAATTCTTTACAAACGGGTGGATTGCAATAATGCTGGCTGATGTAATTCACGATATCGAAAGCTCGATAATGACGCTTGCCGTTAACAGAGAAAAAGCATTGCAGGTTTTAGAAAACGAATGGCAAAAAATACTGCTTAATCTTGAGCGGGGCGATAGAAAAGGATTATACAAACAGCTTGAGCTCACAGCAGCAGAGCTTGCAATGATTGAATTAAAGATGCCGCTTGAAGGCGCAAAGACTGTTTCACTTATCGGTGAAATTTATGTGCGCAGGGAGGAATTTTCACGGGGTGACTTGGTTAAATCTCTTATAGATAAGGGCTTTGTGGTAAGAACAGCGCCTATTGCCGAATACGTTTATTACAGCAATTACCTGCTGAAAAACAGAATTGTTAACGGGCTTTCGGTAAAAGAACATGCCGGCATTTTTATTAAGGATAACATACAGAAGAAAATCGAAAAGAAAATTAAGAAGATTCTTTCCAAATCGGGTTTATGCAAGTTTGAAATGGTTGATATTGAAAAGACCATCGATTACGGCAAAAGTTTGATATCGGAAAAGCTTGTTGGCGAAACAATATTAACTACAGGTCTTGCCCTGCGCGAAATACTGGATGAAGCGTGCGGGGTGATTTCAATCGGTCCGTTTAACTGCATGCCGAGCCGTGTATCTGATGCAATACTTAATAAAGAAATGACGCTCGAAGGCAAATATAAACACGGCAATATAAAACGCAACGGCTATCCCGAAGAGCTGACCACGCTTCCTTTCCTCTACGTAGAAAGTGACGGAAATCCCTTCCCGCAGATTACCCAATCAAAAATAGAAATCTTCATGCTCCAGGCTGAAAAAGTACATAAGGCAATGAAGAAGAAACACAGTTAGCCGTATTAAGCCCTTACCTTCCTCATTTTACTTGAAAAAGTAAACTTATATTTCTATTCTTAATTAATTCAGATGACTTACATTTTCCCGCGAACAGCCTTCGTTTATGAAAAAGATTTGGCTTATAATATTATTTCTGATTTTAACAGTGCCGTATTTCAACTGCTCCAAAAAACCGGCTGTGCTGACTATATGGATTGGCGGCGCGCCGCAGGAAGTTGAATACTGGGAAAAATTGATTATCGGAGTATGAAAAATCACCGGTCGATACTGTTAATATTGTTGTTCAGCCTACGGATTCAGATCAGAGACGGCAGGGACTTGTAATATCATTGCAGGCAATGCAGCCCGACCCCGATGTGTTTATGATGGATGTTGTGTGGATTAGCCAATTCGTGAAATCAAACTGGGTTGAACCGCTGGATGAATATGTTAAACAGAGTAATTTCGATACAAGCGCGTTTTTCAGTAAAGTAATAAATCTTGCTGATAAGTATGACGGCAGGCTTTATGCACTGCCTGTGAACATCGATGGCGGTCTCCTATACTACCGCAAAGACCTGCTTGAAAAATACGGCTATAAAAATCCCCCGCATACATGGCAGCAGCTGACCAATTACGCGGATACAATTCAGTCAAAGGAAAGAATATCCAATCCCAATTTCTGGGGATTTGTATGGCAGGGCGCTCAGTATGAAGGACTTGTTTGCAATTTCGAAGAATTTATTTCTTCCAACCATGGCGGAATAATGAACGGAGACAAAATCGATTTGAACACGCCGCAAAACGAAAACGCGCTGAATTTCATGCATGAGCTGATTTATAAATATAAAATTTCACCGCCCAACACATTTACAGAAATGAAAGAAGAGGAAGTCCGCCAGGCTTTCCAGCGGGGAAATGCTTTGTTTGAAAGAAACTGGCCTTATGCATGGAAGCTGCACGAATCGGATGACTCTCCTGTTAAAGGCAAAGTCGGTATTGCGCCTCTTCCCCGTTTCGCCGGCGGTGAGTCCGCTTCAACTCTCGGCGGATGGCATATCGGCATTTCAAAATATTCCGATAAAAAAGAAGAAGCTTGGAAGCTGATTCAGTTTATTGAATCATACGAAACACAAAAAAAGTTTGCATTAAATCTCGGCTGGAATCCCGGCAGGAAAGATATTTACAGCGATAGCGATGTAGTAAATGAGCTTCCGCATTTAAAAATACTTAAAGAAGTGTTTGAGCACGCTGTATCGCGTCCCAATCTGCCATACTATACTCAGGTATCAGATGTAATACAGCGGTTTGTTAACGCCTGCCTTGCGGGGAACACTTCACCGGGTGATGCTCTGCAGATTGCGCAGTCTGAACTTGATGAAATTATAAAACTTTATGGCGAAAATTAGAAAAATATTTGATAAGAGAGAAATGAGGGATGCTTATTTATTCAATATCCCTCTCATACTCCTTGCAGTTATTTTTATAATAATTCCCGTTATTGGAACACTCTACGCGAGTTTGTTCAGAGACGTTTCTTTTTTACCGCCTAAGTTTATCCGGGCTGAAAACTATTCACGTTTATTTGCTGACGCTCAGTTTTGGCGTTCATTTGTATTTACATTTTTATTTGTTCTGGTATCAGTATCAATTGAGCTCATTTTAGGAATGATATTTGCGCTTGTACTTAACGAAAATCTTCGCGGCAGAGGAATATACCGCACAGCGCTGCTGATTCCCTGGGCTATACCTATAGCAATTTCATCGCGCCTGTGGCAGCTGATTTATAATTACGATTACGGTGTGCTTAATTTCTTTATTATAAAACTCGGCATATCATCCTCGCCCGTCAACTGGCTTGGAACACCTGCCGGCGCGTTCATTGCAATATTAATTGCAGACGTGTGGAAAACCACACCGTTTCTTGCAATCATTCTTCTGGCGGGACTTTCCGCTATACCGAATGAGCTTTACCTGCAGGCAAAAATTGACGGCGCAAATTTTGCAAGAAGATTCTTCAGTATAACGCTTCCGATTTTAAGACCGGTCATTCTGGTAGCTGTGCTGTTCAGAACAATTGACGCGGTGAGGATTTTTGATATTGTTTACGTATTAACAGGCGGCGGACCCGGGGGGAGCACTACACCGCTTTCGCTTTATGCTTACAGGTATTACATAACGGGTGATTTCGGTTTTGGCTCTGCCTCATCGGTGTTTATTTTTATATCGATATCTATTCTTTCATTTTTCTACATTAAAGTCGGCAGGTTCAAAGAGGTGCTGAAATGAAAGAAGAAAAAATTCAATCAGTTTTGAAATATTCCGGCGCTGTATCTCTTCTTATGTTCAGCTTACTGCCGTGTCTATGGATGGCTTTGGTTTCATTCAGCAAGAATCCCGATTTTCTTTCCACAGGCAAGGGATTCGGATTTACGTTTGCCAATTATTCAGATATTCTCACAACGGGCTCATTTCATATTCTTGACTATCTAAGAAACAGCCTTGTGATTTCAGCAGTATCTGCAGCGCTCTCGGTTTTCTTTGCATGCCTTTCAGCTTACACAATAACAAGGCTTCGTTTTCCGGGAAGGATTTTAATTCCCGTTGTTCTGCTCGGTATATCGATGTTTCCGCAAATCAGTATTGTCGGTTACCTTTTCAGGTTTATGACAAACCTCGGATGGATTAATACATACAATGCGCTGATATTTCCGTACACAACACTCGGCATGCCGTTAGCATTGTGGATAATGCTCAGTTATTTCTCACAGATACCGTTTGACCTGGATAGGGCTGCGCTGGTTGACGGCGCATCAAGATTCCAGATTCTGCTCAGGATTATTTTCCCCGTTGCACTGCCCGGGATTTTTTCTGCGCTGCTGCTTTCATTCATTTTCTGTTTCAATGAATTTATGTTCTCGCTTATGCTTACAATAGATTACAATGCCCGGACAATCCCCGTCGGCATTGCATTATTCCAGGGTTTGCACGGAGAGATTCCATGGGGTTATATTATGGCAAGCGCTGTGATTGCAGCAATTCCTGTAATTACTGCTTGCGCTGTTATTCCAGAAATACATTATTGAAGGACTCTCAAAAGGAGCTGTGAAGGGATGAAAAAGGTAACTGTACAAAATATTAAAAAAGATTTTTTTACATTAAGAAGAGGCAAAATCCATGCGTTAAAGAATATTAATCTTGAAATTGAAGCAGGTTCGTTCTTCGTCATACTCGGTCCCAGCGGATGCGGAAAATCAACATTAATGAACATCATTGCAGGAATCGAAAAACCAACAGGGGGTGAAATAACTATCGGTGATAAAACGGTAGTATCGGTCGAGAAAAAAATAAATCTGACGCCTAAGCAGCGCGATGCCGCAATGGTATTTCAGAGTTATGCCCTGTACCCTCATATGACAGTGTTTGAGAATATTTCTTTTCCATTAAAAATTGCAAAGCTTAACAAAGAAGAGATTAACAAAAAAGTAAATGAAGCGGCTGAAACACTTGAAATTACCGCACTTCTTAAAGCAAAACCTTCCGAGCTTAGCGGCGGACAAAAGCAGCGTGTTGCACTCGGCAGGGCAATAGTCAGACAGCCGAATGTTTTACTGCTTGATGAACCGCTTTCAAATCTCGATGCGCTGCTGAGAACAAGCATGCGCGCGCAGCTAAAAATGCTGCAGAAAAAAATTAATGTTACAACTATATATGTTACTCATGACCAGATTGAAGCAATGACACTGGGAGATAAAATCGCGGTGCTGAATAAAGGTGAAGTAATGCAGACAGGCACACCTGAAGAAATCTATAATAACCCGCAGAATCTTTTCACGGCGAAATTTATGGGAACGCCGCCGATGAACATTATCGAAGCGGGTAAAGCGCCTGAATTAGCAGGCAATCTGAATTTAAATAGCCTGAAAAATATTTAATCGGCATCAGACCTGAAAATATTTTTATATCAAATGACGGGTTAATTGAAGGAACTGTTAACCTTATAAGCAATACCGGCAGCGAAAAAATACTATATGTTCAGACAGGCGGAACCGAAGTTCTTGTAAAGCTTCAAAAAACAGATGAATTAAAAACAGGAATGAAAATAAAACTTGGTTTTGAACCTGATTATTTGTTTTTGTTCAATAAATTAACCGGGGAAAAAATTACACTTTAATAAAATTAAAACATAATATTCATATATTTACAGAAAAAGTTAATTATGATTTTTGATAAACTGGAAAACCTGCCGAAATATGAATTACTTGACGGGAAGTTCGTTAAAGCATTTGATTTCATTAAAGAAACTGACCTTGAAAACACCGAAGCAGGAACATATAAAATAGATGGTGATGATGTTTACGCAATAATCAGCAATTACCAAACCAAAGATGCCTCATCAGCTCATCCCGAAGCACACAGGAAATACGCCGATGTGCAGTATATGATAAACGGCTCAGAGCTGATTGGATATTCATTCCGCAGGAAACAAAAGCTGATAAAAGAATATGATGAAGAAAAAGATTTTATGCTTTATGATAAAGTTGATACTTTCGTTAAGCTTGAAGAAGGAATGTTTGCAGTGTTTTATCCCGATGACCTGCACATGCCGGGCATAATGGAAGGTGAACCCAAAGCGGTTAAGAAGCTCGTTATAAAAGTTAAATTATAAATAGTTTTTCACAATCAACAAATTTATTTATATTTGAAGATATAATAAAAGAAATTTCAGATTAATCAATATGTTCGAAAAAGCGCTGGAGATTGCTTTAAAATATCACAAGGGACAAACCAAAAACGGAACAGGTGAAGAATTTATCCTTCATGTATTACGAGTAATGACAAAGATGGATACAAATGAAGAACGTATAGCAGCCCTTCTTCATGATGTAATTGAAAAAAGCAATTGCACACTTGATGAATTAAAAAAGCTGGGGTTTTCAAATAAAACAATAAACACAATAGATGCTCTCAGCAAGCGCAAGGGCGAGGATTACGGTGATTATATTTCCAGAGTTAAAAAAGACCCGGCTGCCGTGAAAGTTAAAATAGCTGACCTTGTGGATAACATGGATATAAGAAATGTCAAAGATATAACATCGATTGACATCGAGAAAATGAACAGAAGAAAAAAATATTATAGTGAATTGAAGAAGATGGAATGTTAATCACACTGCAGAAAGGTCGTCCACCTTGTCCCAATATCATTTAAACCTGCGGAGAATGTAAGGTCGTCCTAATGAAGCAATAATAATTGCTATCGAAAGCAAAACCAGAGAATAAGGTGAATTAAACAAAAGCCTCCAGCACAAAAACAGTCCTGCACCTCCCGCGCCCAAGGCGCCAAGAACAAATACCCACCGGTTCTTTCTCATTTTTTTGAACGCCAGCATATTAACTATTGAAAAAGTAAACAGAAACACCAGGCTTGCGGCTTCTACAAGGTTTTCAAGTGAGCCTATAGTTGATAAAATGACAGCGAACCCGCCAAGTACTAAAATTGCTCTGTCGGGAACGTCATTCTTATTCCTGTGGCTCAAAGTGTCAGGCAGTTCCCCGCTTTTTGCAACGTCTTTAGAAAGTCGTGCAGTTGCAAATAAAGTAGCATTAATAGCCGAACCTGTGGAAAACAAAGCCGCTACTGTAGCCAGAATGAAACCAATCACCCCAAAGGCTGCTTTACCGGCTTCGGCAATTGCTACTTCTTTTTTTTCAATTATCATATTTGGTCCGATAAGCATTGCGGAACCAATTGTTACTAATATGTACACAATAATTACGCTGATAACGGCAGAAATCATTGCACGCGGCATGGTTTTACCGGCATTTTTAATATCGTCATAATCATAAGATAAAAGCTGGAAGCCTTCATAAGCCATAAAAATAGATGCTGCACCTACAACTGCGCTTAAAATTCCTTTTGGATGACTTTCCTGGATAAGCTGTGGCTGCCATTTCCAGATTCCGAATGCAGCTAAAGCAACCAAAACGAGTAATTTGCCCCATACAGCAACAATTTCTACACCAGACGCTTCACCTACACCAAGTAAATTAATCCATACAAATCCGCATATAACAAAAACTGCGCAAACTCTCGGAAACCAGAATCCAAGCCCGATTAAATTTCCAAGATAGTTTCCAAAAGTAAACGCATAAACTGAAATAGTCAGAGTATAGCCAAGGATAAGAATCCATGACAAGCCTGCCGCGATTCCATCACGGTTAATTTTTTTTAAAAATGAGAACGCACCGCCTGATTCTCCGTAGTTCTCAGCAAGTTTAGAATATGCTATAGAAGTAGCAAGAGCAATAAGTCCTCCAATAAGAAAGCTGAGCCACGCCCACTGACCTGCGATTAAAATCACAACTCCTAAAACGGAGAAAATTCCTCCGCCAACCATACCGCCCACAGCCATTGACCATGTGGCATTAAAGCCCATTTTCTCATGATTTTTCATCTGTAAGTATCCTATATACCGGAATTTACATTATTTAACTATAATGATAATATAAACATATAGGCATAAATTCCAAATATGACCTGTATCATATTATAATAGCTCCGTTTTAGGTAATTTTACATTATCAGAAACGGAGAATTCTATGGGCATCCACAGGTTAGACAGCATTTTCAATCCAAATCGAATCGCGCTCATCGGCGCAAGCATAAATCCCGAAAGCGTAAGCGGAAAAGTTTTAAACAATCTTGTAGGCGGAGGTTTCCGCGGAGTTGTTTATCCCGTCAATCCCGCAGTTGAAGCGGTAATGGGAATCAACTGCTATCCCGAAATAAAAAGCCTCCCCCGTACACCGGACCTTGCCGTAGTTTGCACACAGCCGAATCTTGTACCGGATGTAATACATGACTGCGGAGAAGCCGGAATTCATGGCGTAATAATTATGAGCGCAGGTTTCAGAGAAGAAGGAGCAAAAGGCAAAGAGCTTGAAGACCGCGTACTTGCGGAAGCAAAGAAGTATGAAGGAATGAGAATTATCGGTCCTAACTGTTTGGGTATAATTGTTCCGCAGAATAATCTCAACGTTAGCTTTGCAAAAGGCATGCCGAAGAAAGGTAACATCGCATTCATTTCACAATCAGGCGCACTCTGCACATCGGTGCTTGACTGGGCAATAAAAGAAAACGTAGGGTTCTCGCATTTTGTATCAATCGGCAACACGCTTGAAGTTGATTTCGGCGATTTGATTGATTACTTCGGCGAAGACGAATCAACTAAATCAATTCTTCTTTACATAGAATCAATTTCCAATGCGCGCAAGTTTATGACAGCAGCGCGTTCATTTGCTCATACAAAACCTATTGTTGCATATAAAGCAGGCAGGTTCCCTGAATCAGCTAAAGCGGCAGCATCGCATACGGGAGCAATGGCGGCGGAAGATGATGTTTACGATGCAGCGTTCGAACGCGCAGGAATAACACGTGTGTATGACATTGGTGATATATTTGATTTTGCAGAATTAATCGGACGGAATAAAATTCCGCAGGGCTCAAGGCTTTGCATCGTTACCAATGCAGGCGGACCCGGTGTAATGGCAACCGACGCATTGATTGAAAGCAAAGGAACATTTGGCAAAGCTATCCGATGAAACAATTGCAAAGCTGAACGAATCGCTTCCGCAAAGCTGGTCGCACGGCAATCCCGTTGATGTTCTCGGTGATGCGCGTTCAAAACGCATGGCAAAAGCAGTTCAGATTGTTATGGAAGATAAAGGCTCAGATGCAGTGCTGGTAATACTCACTCCGCAGGCAATGACAAACGCAGAAGCGCATGCAAAAGCAATCAGCCAGCTGGCGGAATCCACGCGAAAACCGATAATCGCAGCGTGGATGGGCGGAGACAGTATGTCGAAAGGGATTGATATACTGAACAATGCAGGCGTACCGACTTACTCAACACCCGAACAGGCTGTAAGAGCGTTTATGACACTGGTTTCATATGCAAAGAATATTAAAAGCCTGTATGAAACACCAAGAGATATACCGGTGGAGTTTTCACTGGATATGGGTAAAATCAGAAAAGAATTTATTCATAAGCTTGAAGAAAACGGACCGGTTCTTTCTGAGGAAAATTCAAAATCACTTCTTGATGCTTATGGCATTCCTGTTTCCAAACCATTACCTGCTTACAGCGCTGAGGAAGCAATCAATGCTTCGCACAAAACGGGTTATCCCGTAGTGTTGAAAATACTTTCACCGGATATAACACATAAAACCGATGTAGGCGGAGTTGTATTAAATATTCAAAATGATGAAGGTGTCCGTTTGGCGTTTTCAAGCATTGTGGAAGGCGCAAAGAAGATTCAGCCGGAAGCAAATATATTAGGCGTAACGGTTCAGCCGATGATAAACACACGCGATGGAGTTGAGCTGCTGCTGGGAGTAAAAAAAGATAATGTTTTCGGAACAATAATTATGGCAGGAATGGGAGGTGTAACGGCAGAGCTGTTTAAAGATAAAGCTCTCGGCTTGCCTCCGCTTAATGAAAAACTTGCAATGCAGATGCTTGAATCGCTTAAAATATTTCCGCTGCTAAACGGATACAGAGGCAGACCTCCTGTAAACGTGGATAAACTTATTGAGGTATTGATACGGCTTTCATACCTTGCAGCAGATTATCCTGAAATCAGCGAGCTTGATATTAATCCGCTGCTTGTTACTCCGGGTGCTGTTATTGCGCTCGATGCAAGAATTGTTATCGATAAGAGCATGCTTGGAAAGGTAGTCAAACCTTATTCACATCTTGCACTAAGACCTTACCCGGAGGAATTTGTCCGTGATATAATTTTGCCTGACGGGACGCCTGTTGTTTTCAGACCGATTAAACCCGAGGATGAACCAATGTGGATGGAACTTCTGGGGGGATGTTCAAAAGATACGATTTATTCGCGCTTCAGGTATTTCTTCCGCTGGGATTCACATGAAACTGCTACTCACTACTGCTATATAGATTATGACCGTGAAATTGCTATTGTTGCAGAAGTAGAATCAGGCAATGAGAGAAAACTTGCAGGTGTAGGGAGACTGATTTCAGACCCTGACCACGAATCGGTTGAGTTCGCAATACTGGTTGCAGATAAATGGCAGAACAAAGACCTTGGAGGAATGCTGACCGATTACTGTATGGAGATTGCAAAAACCTGGGGGCTGAAAAAGATTATTGCCCAAACCACAAGCGATAACCAGCGCATGATAAACGTTCTGCAAAAACGGGGGTTTGAAATTAAGCCTGATATAGCAAGCTCACTAGTAGATGCTTGTAAGATAATAGGGTAATTTTTCTGTAATTCAAAGCTGAACTATTTTATTTATCCTCCGGTGATTATCTTTGTAACATGTCAAAAACCTTATACCTTGTCCGCCACGCCAAATCAAGCTGGAAGCATACCTCACTTGGTGATACTGAACGCCCGTTAAACAAGCGCGGCAAGCATGATGCGCCGATGATGGGTAAGATACTCAAAGAGAGAGGTGAAATTCCCGAACTGCTCATTTCAAGTCCCGCCAAAAGAGCCGCGAGTACGGCAAAGTTCATCGCAAAGGAGATAAACTATCCCGAAAAGAAAATTATATTAAATAACGAACTTTACTTTGCCGATATAAACAACTACCTCAATTTAATTGAAAAATTTGATGACGGGATAGAAAGAATTATGCTCTTCACACACAACCCCGGTATAACTTATTTTGTAAATTATTTATCGGGCTCCAACATAGAAAATATACCCACTGCAGGAATAGCAAGGATTGACTTAAGCATAAATTCATGGAAAGAAATAAAGACTTCTCAGGGGAAGCTGAATTTCTTCATCTACCCTAAGTTGATGATGCAGCAATAGCAGATGATTAATACATTCTTTTTGTAGTATCGGTAAAGCTGAGAATATTATAATTCTTACCTGAGAAATTTGGAAAAGTAATTACTTCATAATCCCTGCAATTGATATTTGTATCGCAGCCAAGAATTCCGAGCACAGGAGGTTTAACGTATGGTTCAGGCGGTGATTTAATCCACGTAACACCAAAAAAATAGTTGCCGCTTTGAACATTACCTACCCGGTAATAAACAAGAGAAGTCTTTCCGTGTTCAATCTTAAGCGAATCGCTTCTTAAAGGCATTGTATCGTACGGATTGGATTTATTTCTATACATCGAGATTGCATAATACCCTCCCTTAAGAAGATTAGTATCTTTAAATATTACGTATCCGCTGATATAATCTCCCGAAGGCTGGAAAGCCATATCACCGCAGCTCTGAAGCGAGTATATTATTAACGGCAGCACCAATAAAAATAATATTGAACGGAGTAATTTGGTTTTCATTTTATTATTCCCTCACATACCAAATATAATATCGAGTTAGCGAATTTAGATTAACGAAACCGGTGATATTCATTTAACCCAAATACTAAATATCAATAGTTTAGGAAATCGAACTTGCCATTTCATTCTTAATAAAGCTTGAAATGGATTACAAAATGCTGAATTCAGAATTATGGAATGGAACTTACTTTGACCCCGGCAGTATAATTATCAACAAGCACGAAGGTTAAACCTTCGGAGAAATGGAGGCGGAAAATGAAAACCAACAAAGAAATACAGAATACTTTAGTCTACGGCGCTAAGGAACTGAAGACTGACTATCAAAAAAACTTCAGAAGAGGATTGGAGTTTGCCGTTATTCTTCATGTGGTTGTTATATCAGTCTATCTGCTGATAAGCTATGTGAACAATCTGGATGCCAATGATAAAAAGATACCAACATTCGATATTACTTTTGTTGATGTTCCGCTTGATGCGCCTCCGCCTGCTGATGATATAAAAGATATTCCAAAGAACGATGATATTGTGAAACCGGAAAAAGACCTTGCTGCATTAAAACCGGTTCCGGTTTCAAAAGAAAATGCAGAGCAGATGACAATAAAAACACAGGATGAATTGAACAATATTAATTCAAACGTTTCGCATGATGGAGATTCGGTGCACTTTGTTTCGGGTGATAACGGAAACGTTGTAATTAAAGATAATATCATCAAAGATAAAATAGACAACATCAAGAAGCCTCCGGCGGATGATATTGTTTACAAGCCTTTTGAGGTTGAACAGCCGCCTGTGTGCGTGAACTTTGAAATGGTAAAACACATGATTGTATATCCTCCGGTAGCTGTCGAAGCAAATATCGAAGGCAAAGTAACGGTTAAAGTTCTTGTAGGAACCGACGGCAAAGTTATCCAGGTTGGAAGCATAACAGGACCCGAAGTGTTTTACGACGAAGTTAAAACAAAAGCAAAGAACCTTGAATTCACAATCGGTTTGCAGAACGGAAAACCCGTTAAAGTCTGGATGACAGTACCGTTCAGCTTTACACTTAAGAATTAAGTTTCACTCTATATCTCCCTTACACACTATAGATGCCGTCTGAAAAGGCGGCATTTATATTTTAAAGAAGATTAGCAGCACGAGAAAAACAATAGCTGCGTAGACAACAAGAATTCCGAAACTGAAGCCAAGCGCTCCCATTGTTGTATTCTTTTGTGCTGTATATTTTTTGTATTATTTTTTTCTTCCATTCAATTTAAAATTAGTTTAACAAAAATTTCAGGCGTTAAGCTCACCGTATTCGCCTGAATCAGCGCTTAACTTATTAAATAAATCTTTAAATATATCATTCATATCCGGCAGCATTTCAGCGTACACGGTGTCTTTAACAAGGTTCAATAAAGCCAGCGATTTTCTGTACCTGTTCATGGCATCAGGTGTTTTCCTCAGCTCAAAGAGCGCATCGCCTTCTTCTTTTAACAGGACACCTACTACAAAACATCTTTCAAGATTAAGGTTCCCGCCGGGGCTGAAATATGCTATCAGGCTGGAGCTGTCGAATTCATCAATCATCTTAGAAGAAAGCCCCGAATATTTTTCAAGAGTCATATCTATAACCTCAAACACTTCTTCGAAGCTGCCTTTCTGCCTCAGGCCGAAAATTTCCAGCAGAACTTTTACCATCTGCTCAATCATTCTCATTATGTAATCTTTTTCATACATAAGCAAAAGTCTTTTTTAACTGCTCAATGATTTATAGAATTTTGTAAATTCATCTCTTATTTGGTCCCGGACTTTTTTGTAAACTGCGAGAACTTCTTCATCTGTTCCCGTTGCTTCAGCGGGGTCTTCAAATCCTATATGCAGCCGGTGTTTGACTTTTCCTGAAAACACAGGGCACGATTCTTTTGCGCTGTCACAAACCGTTATTACATAATCGAACTCTTTATCCTTAAATATATCAACATTCTTCGGAACATTTGAGCTTATATCAATCCCGATTTCATTCATCACTTTAACAGCATTGGGATTAACCCTGAGCTCGGGTTTTGTGCCGGCAGAGTAGACTTCCGGACTTTTATCAAGTGATTTCAGGAATCCCTCTGCCATCTGGCTTCTGCAGGAATTGCCCGTACATATTATTAAAATTTTCATACAAAAACTTTATTCTTATAGCGGATGTTATTATATTAAACCGAAGATGCTTATGAAAAAACTGTTTTACACGCTAAAAATATTACTCCCATTGGCGCTAATTCAATACGGGTGTTCTTTTAAGAATGACATCCGGAAAGATGCCCCTAATTATAAGAGCGAAAACACAACACTCCAAAAGGTGAATCCCCGCCTCGAAGACCTTGAAGAAATATACGATAACATGAATTACCGTAACGTAATCGATGAATTCTCACCAATAGTCCCCGGGCTTAAAAGCGTTACCCGTTTCGGATACTACGTAATATTTTCAGAACTGGATGAAAATACTACTTATGACTTAATAGATAAAGACATAAGGTGTACCGTAGACGCAATGACAAATAATTATCTGTCCAATTTCCCCGACAGCGTTACTCCGGTAATACTGTTTAAAGATTTTGACTCTTACAGGTATTTTTCAATAAACAAATTCGGAATGGAGGAAAATGACCTTTCGCCTTTCGGGTATTACAAAATTTCAAAGAACGCAATAGTAATAAAATACGTGAACTGGAAAGGAAGCACTTCTCACGAGATAACACATTCATTAATTCAGCATGACTTCCCCGATATACCGTCATGGTTTAATGAAGGATTTGCCGCCCTTCATGAAAAATACCTGTATAAAGACGGGGAAATGATTGGCGATTTCAGCTGGCGAATAGTTTCTCTAAGAAGAGCATTCCGTGAAAATACTTACACAGGACTCAGAACTCTTATGGAAACAAATGATAATGAGCTTTACGATACCAGAACTTCATTCTATTATGCTCAGTCAAGATACCTGCTAATGTACCTTCAGAAACAGGGGCTTCTGAATGATTACTACAAGCTGTTCCGCGGGACGTATGATGATGACCCGACCGGAATTACACAGCTCGAGAAAATTACACATAAACCGCTTAAAAAAATTGACAAAGAACTTGTTGATTACATTCACACCTTCGATAATGTACAGTGGTAATTACCCGATAATTTCGTCCGCTGCCTCCTCACCCGTATTAATAGCGCCTTCCATAAATCCCTGCCAGTCCGCAAGATGTTCACCCGCAAAATAAGTGTTCTTGAATTTTGATTTGAGAGTCGGCATTACTGTGTACCACTGGTTAATTTTATACAGCGCATAAGCACCTTTTGAGTATTCATCAATTCCCCAGTAATATGTCATCTGCTTTTGAATTCTCTCCGACACATCGCCGAAAGCAGGCTTTAACGATTCAACAATAACATTTTTTTTGAACTTATCGTTCTGCCTGTGAATAACATCGGCTTTATCACCTATTGAATACGAGATTAGAACGCCCTTATCAGATTTCTGGTTCTTTGTTGCGTGGTAGAAATAATGCCCGTAAACATCGGTAATCATATCGAACGATTCGTCATTCCAGAACCTTTGGTCAAACAGAACGGCGTGTTTATCGATTCTTGCATACTGCAGTGCGTTGAGCGCTTCAAGCTTATCTTCCGGCAGACCGGGATTCCATTTTATTTTCATCAGGGAATATGTGGGCGTTGTGCAAACAACGTAATCGCATTTAAAAACGCTGCCGTTTACACATGTAACCTTAATTTCACTCCCAGACTGGTCAACCTCGGAGACTTTATATCGGGTTTTAATATTATCGCTCCCGATTTTTTCAGCAAGCTTTTTTGCAAGCATTCCGTTGCCGCCTTTGATTTTCAAATCCATTTCATTTTTGGGACTTGACTCGGCGTATTCCGCCAGCGCAGCAAAAGCTGATACATGCCTTATGCTCTCGCCGAAATCGGTGCTGTCAAACAGCTCACGGATATCCAAATCTCTGTCATTCATTCCGTTATTTGTCAGGTACCTCCACCAGTCCATTTTATCCAGCTTCTTTTTATCATCATCAGTAAAGCTGGGGTAGTCCTTCATTATCTGCTCAAACTTTTTATTCCATTCGGCGGAATAGCTCCATTTCCCTTTCGGAAAATACTGCCCCGCATAAATAAGGTGAGTATCAAACTGGTTATTTTCGAGTGTAAGCCCGAAATCTTTGCACAGCTCCTGAATACGTGTATGTGATGCGCCAACCCATTCAGCGCCAAGCTCAATCACAAGCTTTTCATCTTTATCCATCTCGAATGAAAACACCCTGCCCCCGATTCGGTTTCTGGCTTCAAGTACGGTTACATCAAAGCCTTTAGCGGCAAGCCTGTAAGCAGCAGAGAGTCCTGCAAATCCGGCTCCTATTACAACAACACGGGGTTTGGAATTTAAATTTATATTAAACGCATTGGGAAGAAGCACAGCGCCTGCTGCAACTACAGCTGTTTGTTTTAGAAAGTCACGTCTTGTTGTCATAGGGTTTTAGTTGAATTTTGAAAATTTACGCAAGATAGTGATAAATCTTTAAACAATTAACAATAAGCAATTTAACAATGAGCAATTTTACAATGAACAATTAAACAATTAACAATTAGCAATTAGCAATTCTAAAACACAAAGAAACAAAGCTTAACAAAGTTCACAAAGAGCAGTTATCTTCTAATTAACAATGTAATATGTAATTTTTAATGAACTGTTATTTCTGACCCTTCGATTTCGCTCCCTCATAGGAGGGCAGGCTGGGACTTCTTTTTTCTCATTGCCTATTTTACCATTTTGCCATTTAACCATTTGCCTATTTAACCATTTGGCATACCCCCCTCCCCCCCCATATACCATCAGTTGTAGTTTTTAAACAACATGTAAACATATGTTTAAATTTTAAAAATAGCATTTTCATATATGTTTTATATAAAAATTTTTTCTTTAAAAACTGAGCGGAATCAAAACATTTTTGAAAAAGCTGCATAATTAGTTACCTTTTAATCAAGTTTTATTTTCAGCGATTGTTGAGCGGAAACGCAATAAATCCCAAAAAACTGCATTTCAAGTTACCTTTTAAATAAATTTAACCGTTGATTACAACCACTGATTACGCTGATTGCTTTGAATACGCTGATAATAAAGGATTTAAGAGAAACAAGATTTAAGCCGCATCAGGAGTTATTCTCCTGACGCATGTCGGATATGCAGCAATACAAATATAACTGATAATTTCAGGGAAGTCAAGGTTAATAGTCTTGTATATGCAACCCACCCTAACCCTCCCCGAAGGGGAGGGAATTTAAAGTGTCATTCCCGCGAAGGCCTGCCTTTTGCAGGCAGGCGGGAATCCAGTATCACCATTTACAGTCTGAACGGGATTATATGATTCACAAGGTATTGTTGTGAAGGATATTCCTGTAGATCAAAGGCACGCCTTTGACTGTCAAACGCATGCGTTTGACCTACAATTCGAATTAGTGATAGGTCATTATAATCTTTGAATCTGCGGCTTTGGCAGAACTGCCTATCTGCAAGTAAAAAATTCAGGTTTTGCCATGAGATTGCTTCATCCTTTGCGGGACAACGCCTACAGGCTTCTCAGCACAAAGTATAAAACAATAATTATATAGGTTGAGGTTACACCGAAGAATGAATACCAGTCAAGCTTATGCGATGTTTTTTCTTTATCATGTTTGGCAAGGTGGAGCGATATGGCTGAAATTACTATGCATATAAAAATATAAATAAACGAGACAACGTGCAGTATATCAACAAGCGTAAGCATCTGGTTCTGCGGCAGGGTTGAGCTTATTACATACTCGCTTGCTATTGCGGCAAAAATTGCGCCAACGGGGAGTCCGAAACGCGGGTCTAAATCTATCGGGTTAATAAAAAATGTCATTATGGACATAAGCACTGAGATGAACAATCCTACAAACAGCTTGAAAAATAACCCTGTGCCTTCGCGCTCAATTGTAAAATATACAACCACTCTTGAATAAGCTGAATATTCATTCGATGGAATCGACGGGTCACCGTAGTTTGTTTCGTAGGTATGGTTAACTACTTTCACACCGAAATCTTTTATTTTCCATCCTTCAAGCCGAACGTCTTTATCAATTTTGCTTCCGGCAGTATCGGGCACAAAAACCAACTTTGATACATCGTTATCAATATCTTCTATTTCAAGCTCGATAGTTTGTTTATCGAACGGGAAATTTGATACGTCCCATTCCTGTTTAATTACGCTGTTGCACCGGAAAGTGCTGTAGAGTATGCTGTCATATTTTTCATCTGACTCGCCTATTTTACTGAACTCGGTTGAGTTAACCAGCTCAAAAGTTTCGGCGGGCTTTAATGCTGTGTCTTTATAATTGTACCAGACATAGAAATCCGTGTTCAGCCTGTTCCCGGGGAAATCAAGATTGTAAATGGAAAAAATATACGCGCCGACTTTCACCGTATCGGGATACTGTTTATTTTGTCCCTGCGCAGAAACAGAACTGCAGGCAAATGACAAAAAAACTGCAAAAATTAATATTTGTGATATGGTCTTCAGATAGAGGAGAATTATAAAAGCAATTTACAAAAAAATTTTAGATGAACAAAACGGGGGAATGCAAAAACCTCACCCCTCTACGAGGTCGTAAACCTGCCCGCCTGCCCTGACTCTTCGGGGTATCCTAAAAAGGAGAGGGGTTGAAAATAAAAATTACCCTTTGGGAAAATGACGGGAGACGAGATAACAAATCAAGCGTAAAAAATTCGGCTGTTTGAGTCCCCCGATGTACCGGGGGACGAGTTTCGAATTTTTAGCTTGATTTGGCATCGAGCCGTCATTTTCCCGCGGGTGTCCTTTTCTTTGTTGCTTTCTTTTGGACAAGCAAAAGAAAGCAAACTTGCCCGGCATTTTCCTTTTAAATGAGCTTCTATTTCTGTAATTTTGATAAATATATACACGGGAAGGCATATGACAAAAGAAAATCTGGATAACATTATTAAACTGCTCGAGGATAAAAATGTAAACTTCAAGCTTGATACTCACATCAATTTCGGAAAAAGCTTTGTAAGGGGGATTTTTATTTATGAAACCGAAAAAAGTATTAAGAATATTGTGGGAAGCGAAAATATGAAAGGGATGAAAATATTTAAATCATATGTATGGTATCTCGGGGAAAAGAAAAAAGCAATTTTATTGAAGCCAAAAGAAGAACTGATTCTGGAAATACCCGAAGTAGAAAAATACGGTCTTTCGAGTATTGCATAATCAAAAAGGAGATATTTTAAAAGGCAATTTCAAAAAATAATCTGCTTCTTTAAATCAGATTCCCGCTTTCGCGGGAATGACAAATTAACTGCTCTTGGGTTTGTCTTCAGTAGGTTTTGTGAGGTCTTCTTCAATATCCCTTGAAGCTTTTTTAAATTCCCTGATGCCTTTGCCTAATCCCTGCATCATTTCGGGAATCTTTCTTGAGCCGAACAAAACCAGTATAACCAGCGCAATTAAAACTATTTCAGATGTTCCTAAACCGAACATTTATTTATTGTCCTTTCCTCTTAAATAAGGAAGATTAATTTTTTATCCCTCTAAATTTAAGGGCTTAATTTAAACTTTCTATAATACTTTCAAACAGGTATTTCCCGTCTGTTCCGTTTACAATGCTTTCGCAGGCTCTTTCGGGGTGCGGCATCATGCCGAGCACGTTGCCCTGCTTATTTGTAATTCCCGCAATATTTGCCAAAGAGCCGTTAGGATTATCATTATATCTGAAAACAATTCTGTTTTCGTCCTCAAGCATTTTCAGTGTATCATCATCACAGAAATAATTTCCTTCAGCATGCGCAACAGGTAGTGAAATCTTATTCAAACCGCCGTTTACACCAAAAGATTTTGTAAAGATGGTCTTTTTGTTCTCAATAGTCAATGAAACATTCCTGCACACAAATTTCAGGTTAGCATTTCTCATCAGCGCGCCGGGCAGAAGTCCCGCTTCGCACACAATCTGGAAACCGTTGCAGATACCAATTACTATCCCCCCAGCATTAGCAAACCTTACCACATCCTTCATAATATCCCGAAAACCGAGCTATAGCCCCGCAGCGGAGGTAATCACCATATGAAAATCCGCCGGGAACAATTACCGCGTTTCTATCACCGATTGATGAATCTTTGTGCCAGAGGAATTCGGTATCCTGTTTAAGCACGTGTTTAAGAACGTTATACGCATCGTGGTCGCAGTTGGAACCGGGAAACACTACAACGCCGAATTTAGCCTTGCTCAATTTGAACTCCCGTTACCGCTTACCACAGTAAACTCATAATCTTCCATAACAGGGTTTGCAAGCAGCTTGCTGCATACCGCCTCGGTAATTTTTTTTGCCTCGTCTTCCGAATCGGTATCCAGATTCAGTTCAATATACTTGCCAATCCGGGTATCGAGCACATTTTTGTAACCCAAAGATTGAATTGAATGTTCCACAGTTTTGCCCTGCGGGTCTAAAATAGATTTTCTTAACGTGACTTTTATCTGTGCCTTGTACAATTTTTTATAATTAAGTTCTTAATTTAACAAATAATTTTCTTGCAGAGTATATAAAAACAGCCGTTAATAAAAGAACAGAAAAAATCGGCTTAACATTAATATTGGTTTCAACAAGCAGGTCCCTGTTAATATATCCTTCTTTGAGCTTTGATTTTACTTTTGCAAACGAAATCCTTGTATTCCGGTTATAAGCCGAAAGCCAGTCTTCAACATACACAAACTCACCGCTTAAAACCATTTTCTCACCGCTTGAATAGTTCTGCGGGTCCTGAAGCAGCGGTGTCCATCCGTAAGGAGAATCCCTCAGGATTGCCTTATCATAAGCAAAGTTATTGTAAATATCCAAAGCACTGTTTACGAGTATAACGGCAGTAGCAAACATTAACAGTACCAAAAGGGCTTTAAATGATAAGCGCAACATTTTTCTCATTTAAAGTGAAGTGATTTTTATTTCATGCTCATTTGTTTTTCTACAGCATCCTTCTGGTCTCTGTACAGCTTTCTGTCGAATATTTTTATAGCTTTATCGATTGATTCAAGCGCTTCGGGAAATTGTTTCAGCTTAGTATACAATCTCGATTGTATGTAATAAGAACTCGCTTCATTAACCGAGCCGGTTAAATAAGGCAAAGCCTGCTCAATAAATGCAAGACCCTGTTTTAGGTCAGCTTCTTTTGAAGTTGAATCATTCATCAGGTTATAAGCCCTGCCGTTTAAATACTGCCCGTAGCTTGAGCGGAGATAATCATAGTCGGGATAAAGCTCCATACCGATTTTATAATACTTCTCTGCATTGGCATAATCTTCTTTGATTCCATAATAGCTCTCCGCTAAAGTTGCATAGGCATCTTTCAGCATATCGCTTTCGGGATTATTATGAATAAAATCTTCAAGGTTCTGAATTATGGTTTCTTTATCCGATAGTGTTGCAAGCTTAAAGAGCGCATCGTCTTCTTTGCCGCTTAAGTTCTTCGGGTCAAGCTCGATAATTTTGTTAAGATGTTCCTTTGCTTCTTTTATTTTACCGAGTGACATGTATTTATCAGCCATTTTCAGATTTGCAATTATATCGTTCGGGTCTTTATCAAGCGTTGCTTTCAAAGAATTATAAGTATTAACGCCTTTATTGTAATCGACCATCATTTCATAAAAATCATCAGCGGGATAGTATCCGTAAATCCTGTCAATCTCATTGCCGTTACCGTCAAGAAACAGCACAGTAGGGTATCCCAATATTTTATATTTCTTGGCAAAATCTATACCTTCGCCTTTTTCAGCATCAATCTTGTAATTGACCTGGTTAGCATTGGCAAACTCTGATACTTTTGCGTTTGAATAAACTTTGTTATCAAGCTCAATGCACCATTTGCACCAATCTGTCATTACATCAACCATGAGAACCTTGTTTTCAGATTTTGCTTTCTGCATAACGTCGGAAAGCGAACCTTTGACAAAGATTATCTGCGCTTGGGAAGAGCTGAGAAGAAAAACCAGGGCGATAATTCCGAAAAATTTTTTCATTTTTGAACTCCTAATATGATTATGTGATGATTAAAAGTATTTTACCAAATTATGTAAGTAAGTTCAATTCAATATATATCAGCTTTTATAAGAGCCAACGCCCCAAACAATACCCATTCCGGCACCATAAAGAGTTGATATATAAGGATTTGATGTAATCGGGCATGTACCGCTTGCGCACCCGATGAAATAATAATAAGCAAAACCGCCTCCCGCACCAATAACAACAGGCAAAACAACTTTCAATAAAATTTTCTTAAAATTCATATTCTCTCCTTCTGCATGATAAAACAAAGCTATAGGCATCTTTGTTTCTGTAAAAACAGAATTTATTTAACTGTTCGATTACAAAAATACGCAAAAATCTTCTCAATTTTAGTTCAAATCTAAAATAGTTATATTGCTTTTTAATCAGATGAATAAATACGTAAAAGGTACAATAGGAACGCTGATTATCGTGATTCCTGCCGTATTGCTTTTGGGATTTCTGTTCAAACAGCTTACACATAAATCATTTTACAGCAATTCAGGCAGTGTTAATGTAAAAGGCATTAATTCACAGGTTAAAATTTACTCCGATGATTACGGAGTACCGCATGTTATTGCCTCAAATGATGAAGACATGTACTTTGCTCTCGGCTACATGCATGCACAGGACAGGCTCTGGCAAATGGACCTCACACGCCGTGTTGCAGAAGGAAAATTATCGGAAATATTCGGCAGCAGCACAATCAAATTCGATAAGCTTTTTAAAACCATCGGAATTAACCGCTTCGCATACAAGTGGTACCAAAACATAAGTCCTGAATCGAAGAAAATTCTCATCGCATACTCAAACGGCGTCAACAGCTTTATAGAAAAACACTATAACAAAATGCCGATTGAGTTTGACCTGCTGAATTACAAACCTATGCCGTGGCAGCCGGAACACTCACTTATGGTTACACGAATGATGGGCTGGGATTTAAACCTGGCATGGTATTCAGATTACATTTTCGGCGAGCTTGCAGATAAAGTCGGATTGGAAAAATTAAGTGATATTTTTCCTGACAGCTCAATAGCAATATTTAAAAAGCCTGTTTTAAAGGATACTATTGGAACCTGACAGCACAGATGAAATATCTCAAAAAAGAATTAAAGAAATTACCTCACTCGGAAACGGTTTTTTCAGGGATTACAGCGATTACAGGGATTTCTTTAACATAAGCTGCACTCATATGGGAAGCAACTCATGGGTAGTATCAGGCGATAAATCCGAAACCGGAAAACCTTTACTTGCCAATGACCCCCACCTTGCATTTATGTCTCCTTCTAAATGGTATGAAGTCCACCTTAAAAGCAATAACGTTGATGTTACAGGAATGTCGATTGCGGGCGTGCCGGGAATTGCAATAGGCCATAACAAATCAATCAGCTGGGGTTTAACCAATTTGATGAACGATGATAACGATTTCTTCCTTCTTGAAAAAGATTCAGGTAACGAAAATAAATACAAATATAAAAACCAGGTTTACAGCCTTGATTCGGTTAAAGAAAAGATATTAGTAAAAGATTCTAATGAAGTTGAATTCACCGTAAAAAATACAGTTCTGGGACCGGTTGTTTCTGACCTTGAATCAAGAGGCTTTTTTTCAGAAAAAGAAAATAATTTATACAAAGATAAACTGCTTACGTTTAAATGGACGGGCTTTGAGCTAAGCGATGAAATAAATGCTTTCTATAAAATAAACACTGCTAAGAACTGGGATGAGTTTAAATCAGGTTTAAAAGATTTCTCCGTTCCTGCCCAGAATTTTATTTATGCAGATACGGCAGGTAATATTGGTTATAAAGCCGCAGGGAAAATTCCCATCAGGAAAACTGAGAACAAGAATGATTATATAATCCCCTCTTTTACAAATATGGAATGGACGGGGTTTGTTGATTTTAATGACATGCCCGAGACTTACAACCCGAAACAGGATTATATAGTAACTGCTAATACAAATCCTTTCGACTGGCTTAAGACTGAAAACAAAAACAGGTACTATATTTCTTACGTATGGGAACCTTCGTCGAGGTTTGACAGGATTACGGAGCTTCTCCAGGGAGGATTCAAGTTTAACGTAAATGAATTCAAGCTCATTCAGGCAAGCTACCAATCTCCGTATGCAAAGGAAATCTCCGCGTATATTGTTAATGCATTTAAAGACACTAAAAATATTGATAATGAAACGGGTGAAATCCTGAACAGCTTCAAAAACTGGAACGGCGATATGCCTGCCAATGATAAAATGGGAGCCGTTTACAATGCATTCTTTGTTGAGCTTCTAAAGAATATTTATATGGATGAGCTTGGAGCTGACGTATTCCATGATTTTTTAATGATACCTAACCTGCCGTTCCGTTCAACTTTACTACTGTTAAAAAATTATAATCCTGACCATCATTTCTGGTTTGATGATATAAGCACAGTTAAAATTGAAACACGCGATGAAATAATAAGAAAAAGTCTTTTTGATGCTGTTACTCTTTTGAAAAGTAAGTTTAATAATAATGATATTAATTCATGGCACTGGGGAGAAATTCATAAAGTAACGTTTAAGCATCCTCTTGGCATTGTACCGGAGCTTGCCAAAAGCTTTAACATAGGTCCTTTTGAAGTCGGCGGTGACCAGACAACGGTTAATAACTCCGAATACAGCTTTAACGATGCAATTAAAGAAGGAAACTTCGATAACATACTGGGACCTTCTATGCGAATGGTAACCGACCTTTCGGATATGACGCATAGTTACACGGCAAATACAACGGGACAATCGGGTCAGCCGCTGCACCCTGATTATGCAGACCAGACACGGCTGTGGCTGTATAACGATTATAAAATTATTACAATGAGAGAAACTGAGTTTATTGATAACGGTTTCAGCCTTCTTGTTCTTATCCCTGAAAACTAACCGGTTAAACATTGCCTGAAAAAGATAAAATAAAAAATAAACCCAGGAGAAGTTTAAGCCAGAATTATTTGACCGATGAAAACATCAGCAGGAATATTGTTGATGCATTTAAGATTGCGCATAACAATTTCATTGTAGAAATCGGCGCCGGACAGGGAGCGCTCACAAAATACATTTTATCGAAAACAAATAACTTAATTGCTGTTGAGCTTGATGAAAATAACTGCGCTTTGCTCAGGGAAAAATTTCCTGAACTTAAAATAGTCAATGAAGATATTCTGAATATCGATTTTGAAAAAATTAAATCTTTGCCTGGTGGAAAAAGCAAACTCCGCGTAATCGGAAATATACCTTATAATATCACTACACCTATTTTATTTAAGCTGATTGATAACAGGGAGTATATATCCGATTTCCAGCTTATGATACAGGATGAAGTTGCGCAAAGATTTGCAGGAAACCCTAACACGAAAGATTACGGTATTCCATCGGTGCTGGCGCAGGTTTACGCTAAAGTTGAACTTCTTTTTAAAGTATCAAAAAACTCATTCTATCCCAGACCAAGGGTTGATTCCAGGATAATTAAACTTGTTTTCACGGACGAATTTGCTAAACAAATAAATGATGAAGAATTTTTTAAAAAATTTGTTAAGGCTGCATTTTCGACCAGAAGAAAAATGCTGAGGAATTCGTTAAAAAGCATTGGTATAGAAATAAATAAGTATAATATTGATTTTGATTTTACACGCAGAGCCGAAAATTTAACAGTGAAAGAATTTATTGAGTTAAGCAATACCATACATGAAATTATTAATCATTAAAATTCAAAATTATTAGAGTTCTTCGGAAACACGGATTCCTGCTTTCCTGCCTGCAGCAGGCAGGCGCAGGAATGACAAACAAATTGAATACACTAAAACAAAAAATATACGGCTCAAATAAATTTAAGGAAATTACCTCTGCTGACGGTTTATTTTTCACCGGAACGGGCAACTCTCTGCAAAGCTTTGTGATTTCTTATTTATTCGAACATTTTAACAAGAAAATCATCCTTTGTTCTAATGATACCGGCAAGCTGTTCAAAGTAAAAGATGACCTTAACATTATACTTGAAAATGAACCTGCCTCAATTTATCTCGGCAAGTACGATGAAGAATACGAATCGGAAATAACACCGCTCTCGGCAACAATGAGAAAGCTCTCATCAGACGAAAGCTATATAATATTATGCGAACCTTCAATATTTGATAAGGCTATAATATCTGAACAGAGCTTCAAAGATAATATTATACCGGTAAAGAAAAATTCCGAATACAGCTATGAGGAATTTATCGCAAAGCTGAAGGAATTTAATTTCGTCCGAAAAAATATTGTTGAAGAAGAGAATGATTATGCAGTCCGCGGCGGAATAATAGATGTATTTCCTGAAAATCTAAACCAGCCGGTAAGAATAGAGTTCTTCGGCAATACAATCGAATCAATCCGTGAATTTGATATTGTAACACAGCGTTCAATATCGCAAATCGAGACGACCGAAATTCTTCCGCCAATCGGGATTATGGATTCACTTCAGGAAAGTTCGGAAAAACTAATCAATTATGTTAAAAATGATAACCTTGTTATACTGGACGAACCTGATTTGGTAAAAAATGAATACGAAGAAATTTTCGGAAAGCTTCAATCATTTAAAAATTCATATTTCTCGGTTTTCCCGCTGCAAAAAGCTGAATCTGTTAATTCTCATAGTCTTAAAGAAGTTAATTTCTTATCGAAATCACAGCCTGCAATTCATTCAAACATTAAGCTGTTGTATTCAAACTTAAGCGGGCTTGCAAAAGAGAATTATGAAATTTTTGTAACTGCATCTGATGATTACCAGTCAAAACGCTTTCGTGAGCTGGTTGAAGATGTTGACGAAGACGAATCACTTGTAAATATCCACTATCTGGATAACTCCGTTCATGAAGGATTTATCCTGGCCGAAGATAAAATTGCCGTCTATACAGAGCACCAGGTATTCGAGCGCTATTACCGTATTGCAAGGAGAAAGAAAAAGTTTGCCGGTATTACTTTTAAAGAGCTGAGCAAGGTAAATAACGGTGATTTTATGGTGCACGAAAACTTTGGCGTTGGTAAATATGCAGGTTTAAGAAAAATTAAAGTCGGCGGCGTTGAACAGGAAGCAGTGAAACTGCTCTTTAAGGATAATGATACAGTTTTTGTAAACCTTAATTCACTTCATTTTATTAAGAAGTATTCAGCACAGGAAGGGCAAACACCAAAGCTCAGCAAGCTTGGAGGAAACGAATGGGAAAAGATAAAACAAAGAACAAAGAAAAAAATTCAGGATATTGCCCGTGACTTGATTCTGCTGTACTCAAAAAGAAAATCAATGAAAGGATTCCGTTTCTCCAGCGATAACGTATGGCAAAAAGAGCTTGAAGCCGGTTTTATTTACGAAGATACTCCGGATCAGATTTCTGCTACCGAAGCTGTAAAAAAAGACATGGAATCGGAATCGCCTATGGACAGGCTCATTTGCGGAGATGTTGGCTTTGGTAAAACCGAGATTGGCATAAGAGCCGCATTTAAAGCAGTACTTGACAATAAACAGGCGGCTGTGCTTGTGCCTACAACCATTCTAGCGGAACAGCATTATAACACTTTCAAAGACAGGTTATCTAATTGGGCTGTTGAAGTCCAGCATCTGTCAAGGTTTAAATCGAAATCAGAACAAAAAGAAATTCTCGGTAAATTAGAAAACGGAAAAATAAATATTATTATCGGCACACACAGGCTGCTCTCTAAAGATATTAAGTTTAAAGATTTAGGATTGCTGATAATAGATGAAGAGCAGCGATTCGGTGTAAAAGCAAAAGAAAAATTAAAATTCATGCGCGAAAATGTAGATGTGCTTACTTTAACAGCTACACCAATCCCCCGAACTCTTAATTTTTCTTTGCTTGGTGCAAGAGATTTATCGATTATAAACACACCGCCTAAGAACAGGCAGCCGATTCATACGGAAATAATAAACCTCGATAAGAAGCTTATTTCAAATGCAATAATACGCGAGCTTCAGCGCGGAGGGCAGGTTTATTTTGTGAATGACAGAATAGCTAAGCTGGAACAGCTTGCTTCTATGATTGAAGAACTTGTTCCGTTTGCAAAAGTTGCAATGGCGCACGGACAAATGACCCCCCACCAGTTAGAAAACGTTATGATGAGATTCCTTGAGAAGAAATGCAACGTTTTGCTTTGTACAAAAATTATTGAGTCAGGGCTGGATATACCCTCAGTTAACACTATCATTATTAACCGCGCAGATAATTTCGGACTGGCGGAACTTTACCAGCTTAGGGGAAGAGTGGGACGCTCGAACATAAAATCATTTGCTTATCTTATAACGCCTCCTCACAGCACACTTACTAAGCAGGCTATCAGGCGATTGCATGCTCTTGAGGAATTTACTGAGCTTGGCTCTGGTATGAATCTTGCACTGCGTGACCTTGAAATACGCGGCGCGGGGAATTTACTGGGCAAAGAACAAAGCGGCTTTATTGCGGAAATCGGGTTTGACATGTATATGCAGATTCTCGATGAAGCTGTAAGCGAACTTAAAGAATCTGAGCTTGGCGCAGTTATAGCTGATATTATTCCGCAGACTGCAAAAACCAAAGCTAAACGAATTGACATTGTAATAGAATCTGACGTAAGCATGCTGATACCTGAGGATTATATAGATGATGAAAACACAAGGCTTGAAATTTACCAGAGACTCTCCAAAGCTGAAACTGATGATGAAATGGAATCGATTAAAGAAGAAATGGCTGACCGATTCGGAAAATTCCCCGAAGAGATTCTTTCTTTGTTCAAGCATGTTGAGCTTAAAATTGCAGCGCAAAATTCCGGCTTCGAAAAAATCAATATTTACGGCGATAACACAGATTTATATTTCTACCTGAGTGAAAATAATCCGGCAATGCTTGACGGAAGGTTTGAGAAAATTATTGCATATATAAACGAGAAAAATTCAAATGATTTAAGGCTTGTTCAAACAAAAAAATCACTTATTATAAAATTAAAGCTAATCCATAGCGCTGATGGCACAGGTAAATTGCAGGATGTAATAAATATAATTGAAACCTTAAAAAAACTGTGAAAAATGCCTGAACCCTCCGTTTATCCAAACAGTTTACTTCTGCCGATTAACATCAGATAATTTTAATGAAACAAAGATGATGGCACTGGTAAAATAACATTCACCGCATTCTCAGTATTGCAAACCAATTGATATTCAAAAGATTCCATCATGATAATTTTAGCACGATGGAATCTTTTTATTTTTATTGAATTGAAAACCCTCCCCCCGGGAAGGGTGGGGTTTCTATTCAGTTGCATTTTATGCCATGACTGGATATTTTTAAGTTAATGACAAAAATCAGCTTACATAAAGTCCTTCTTATAATATTGATTACTCACTCAATACTTCAGGCGCAGTACGTTGATTTCGGCAGGAATAAAGTACAGTATAACAATTTTGTGTGGTATACGCTCTCTACTCCGCACTTCAAAATATACTATTATCCCGAAATGAAGGAGCTGGCTGAAATTGGGGCCGCTTATGCTGAGGAAGCCTACAAAATTCACGAACAGAATTTTAATTATTCTTTTAACGATACAACTCCTATTATATTTTATGCAACACCTTCTCATTTCAGGGAAACCAACACAACTTCCGGCTTAATACCGGACGGTGTAGGAGGGTTTTTTGAATTTGTAAAAGGCAGGGTTGTTATTCCCTATGACGGCTCATTGGGGAATTTTAAACACGTTATCAGGCACGAGCTATGCCACGTGTTTATGACTGCAAAAATAGCCAATGTTCTGCGTTCTCACAGGCAAACGACAGACCGTATGCCGCCGCTCTGGTTCACCGAAGGGCTGGCAGAATACTGGTCAACCGAATGGGATGCCACTGCGGAAATGGTTATAAAAGATGCTGTATTAAACAATTATATGGTCGGGCTGAGCGATTGGGATTACTACTATGGCACGTTCTTTATGTATAAGATGGGTCAAAATGCGCTTGGTTATATAAACGATAAATACGGGCATGAAAAAATACTCCAGATAATAGAAAACATGTGGATGAGCGATGACTTTTCAACCGTGATGGAAAAAACCATCGGGAAAGATTACGAAGAATTCGATAAAGACTGGCTTTATCATTTGAAGAAAAAGTATTTCCCAACACTTTCGGTTGACGATAATCCTTCGGCAAATTCAGTTGCGGTTTTTACCAAAGGATTCGGGCATAAACCGGCATACTATTCAGACGGGAAAAGAGAAGAGGTTTACCTAATCGGCAATCAATCAGGATACACAAGCCTGTATAAAGTAAATTTAAAAGACCCCCGGAAAAAACCAGAGTTAGTAATTGAAGGCGAGAAATCGGAAGAGTTTGAAGAATTTCATTTCTTCAGAACGGGGCTTGATATTTCATCAAAAGGGATTTTATCATTTTCCGCTAAAAGCGGTGAGAATGATGCTCTCCATTTGTATGATGTAAAAAACGAAAAGCTGCTTGACAGCTATCATTTTAAGAACATAGTCCAAATAGGCTCCACATCATTTTCACCCGGTGGTGATACAATTGTTTTTTCTGCACTTGATATGGGAGGCAAAAGCGACTTGTATCTGTTTGATATAAACACGAAAAAATTATCACGCCTGACGAATGATTATTATGATGACAGGGACGCAGATTTTTCACCTGACGGTAAGTCAATTGTTTTCTCATCCGACAGAACATCATACGGCGTAAATAACAGGTATAACCTATTTATTTATAACCTATCGGATAACTCCATCAGCTACCTTACTACAGGCAACCAGGTTGATTTCTCTCCGCAATTTTCCAATGACGGAAAAAAAATAGTGTATACCTCTACAACCGGAGGAGTACAGAATATATGGGAGCTTGATTTGACTGACGGAGTTAGCTCACAGGGCACAGGCGATTACAAAGAAATTAAAGGTCTGCAGGTAAAAAAACTTACCAATTTTACAACAGCAGCATTTGACCCCCGCTGGGCAGGTGATAACAGGATTTTATTTGCTTCCTACGAAAACGGCGGAATAAATGTCAGGATGCTGAAGAATGTTGACGAATTAATAGATACCCCGAAAACAACAAGAGATATTTCATATCTCGATATTAAAAATCTTTGGCATGCGGATAAAATAAAAGGCGTTCCCCACAAAAATGAGCTAAAATATAAAAAAGAATACTCGCTTGATATTGCTACAACAAATATTTCAAATGACCCTGTGTTCGGCACTAACGCAGGCGGTGTTCTTGCGATGAGCGATTTGCTGGGAAACGACCAGTATTATTTTCTTATTTACAATAATTCGGAAACAGGAGAAGAATTTTTCAAGAGCTTTAATATTGCAATTTCCAGGGTATCACTTCAGCACAGGCTGAACTATGCATACGGTGTGTTTCATCTTTCAGGCAAGAGGTATGATTACGGTGATGACTTTGCATATTACGAAAGAACATTCGGCGGATACTTTGCAGTCAGTTACCCGTTATCTTTTTTCAGAAGAATTGACGCGGGGATTACAATTGCAAATTCAAACCGCGATTTAACTGAAACGGGGATTAACCGCAGGGCGCTTCTGCTTACAAATTCATTATCTTATGTTAAGGATAATTCATTATGGGGACCTACCGGACCGCTTGACGGCAACCGTTTTAATATTACTCTTAGCTATACAACAGACGTGCAGTTTTCAAATGTTAATTACTACACGCTGGTACTTGATTACAGAAAATACTTCAGGCTCTCAAGAACTGTTGCTTTAGCAGCACGGCTTGAATACCTGATGAACGAAGGAAAGGAAGCGCGCCGCTGGGTAATGGGAGGAAGCTGGGATTTAAGAGGGTACAGTATATTTTCAATAAGAGGTAAACGGCTATGGCTGGGCAATCTTGAGCTGAGATTCCCGCTAATAGATATATTTGCAGTTCACTTTCCGCTCGGTGTTAACTTTGATTTCCCATATATCAGGGGAGCCGTATTTTTTGATGCGGGCAATGCATGGGATAATGCTTATACACAAACACTCGGCAGCGTTGGCGTTGGCGCAAGAGCTAACATATTTAATATTATAGCGCTTAGATACGATTTCGGCAAGAGAATAGAAAGGAATTTCACCAAATTCCAGGAAGGTTTCTTCAGCCAGTTCTATTTCGGATGGGATTTTTAGAATCAATTACGAATTACCAATTACAAATTAAAAGAAGAATGGGAACGGGGAGTTAAAAATGTCATGGGTAGAGGCGACGATCGGATTCGAACCGATGAATAAAGGTTTTGCAGACCTCTCCCTTAAGCCACTTGGGTACGTCGCCGTGCAAAAAAACAGAGCGGGAAACGGGACTCGAACCCGCGACATCAACCTTGGCAAGGTTGCGCTCTACCAACTGAGCTATTCCCGCTTATAGCTTGACAATATTACTAATAGAACTTAAATTTTGCAAGGAAATTCACAATATTTCGAAATTTATTTGCATTTTATGTAAGTTCCGTTGTTTACTATCATAATATTGTGCTTTTTTCATTATCTTAATAAAAATTAAACTTTTAACGTCATGAGTGCATTATTTAAAGCCCGCGGAACATCTTCGGTTGGTTTACTTTTAATCAGATTAATTGCCGGCTCATACACACTTATACTTGGTATAAAGCAGGCAAGCAATGTAGAATTATACATTAACCGTATCAAGGCAATGGAAATCTTCAGCCAGAATACATCTTTTGTAATCGGCTTTGCACTTCCGTTCGCTTTGATTCTGCTCGGAACGCTTTATATTATGGGATTTTTTACTCCGCCAACAAGCTTTTTACTGGCGCTGATTTCACTATTGAAAATCCTGTCAAGAGGGTTGTTTCCGACTGACGGAATTCCTTTTAACAAAGATTTGCTGTTCCTTGCCTGTTTTCTTATGACATTATTTGCTGGCGCAGGGGTTATAAGCTTCGATGTTTTTCTTGATAAGAAAAAGAAAAAAGTTGTTGAAGTTGAAGAACCTCCCAAAACTGTTGTAACGGCTGAGGTTGTTTCAGAAACTACCGAACAAACTACCCAGCAGCAGACTCCGCCTCCTTCCGGGGGAGAACGAGCCTGATAAAAAATAGCAAATTACTCCAGTATCCGCTCTGCTAATGAATGAAGAATCTATCCTTGCACGATTCAGCAAGGGAATTACTAAGTTCAATGGAGGCTCATTTTACGAATGCCACGATATTCTTGAAGATGTGTGGTTTGACGTAAGAGGCTCATCTCGTTTATTCTACCAGGGATTAATACATCTTGCTGTAGGCTTCTATCATATACTGGAAAGAGAAAACCCAAAAGGAGCAATCAGCCAGCTATCAAAGGGAATCAACAAGCTCTCAGAATACAAGCCTCAATTTCAGGGAGTTGAGCTTGATACATTGTTAAAAAGGATTGAAGCTTGCATCGAAGCAGTAAAATCTTTAGGGAAAGATAAAATTCATGAATTTGACAGAGGAATGATACCGAAAATAAAATTTAACCCTGCCTTATTTAAAGAACCCTAGTTGGCTGTTACTTTATAAACTTTATAATACTTTGGTGTATTATCTGAAATCCCCAGTCCCGGGAATATTTTATAATATACCAATTCCAGTTTTTTTCCGTTAACAGTTAGTGTTTTATCATCCAAACCTATATCTCTTTCCACAACGTAATCTGCATTAATAAATTTTAAGAAGATTGTAAGGATGCATCCTTTCTTCCAGCGAAGTTGACATTATTTCCTTATTTAATTCAAGGTCACGGTTTACAAGCGCAGCAGCATCTATTATGTACCTGTTTGAGTAATAACCGATCGCTCCGACATCATTGACCAGTATTCTGGAATTTTCAGGAGTATTATCATTGAACCACTTCCCTACCGGAATTAAACAATTTTCTATACCGTTAGAAAAATTACCTGTATGAGGCTTAACAAATTTATAAAAAGTGAACTGAGAAATTACGAGAATAACTATAAACAATACCACTCCCGCCGAAAACTTATACTTAACATTCAGCATTTCAATCAGTTTGACAGCCATAATTGTAAAAACAGGTATAATAATCATAAAATAACGGGATATAATATCGGCATCCGTAACTACATAAAGCAAAAGTAATCCGGCAGGCCAAAGAATAAGGGGCATGAATTGTCTAAGCATTCTATTCTTCCATGCCATTACAATAAATATCAATGCAAGCAGAATTTCAATTCCGCTAGAGGGGGCCAGCGTTTTAGTAATTTCTAAGACCTGCGCTGTGATGGTACTGATATTGAATGTTAAAGTTGATTTGCCAAGAGTTGTATTTGCTAAGAATGTTCCGAATGTAATTTTCGAATAAATTAAAAACGGAATGATACTCAATGCGAAAAGAATAATATACATTATAATATTCTTAAACTCGGTTTTATTTTTCTCAACCAGCACGCAGACAAAGATGACAAGAAATAATATAAACCCTTCAGGTCTAATCAGGAAAAATAACCCGCACAGAAAAAAGCTTAAGGCATAATTCTTTTTAAAATAAAAATAAAGGACGAGAAGCATCATCAGTACTGCAAGGTTGGTTTCCATTCCGGTAAACGACCATCGGATGAACCAAATATTCAGTGTAAATAAGGATACAGCTAAAAGAGGATAAAATGTATCTCCTTTGTCATTAAATATTAATTTAGCAAGCCGGAAAAATATTAGAATTGAAAATGCAGCACAAATAATATCCAGTATTTTTGAAAACCAAAAGGCATCAATTCCCGGAAAATAAGGTATGGAAAGTATAATTACCCAGAAAGGACTGGTAACGCCATAGCTTGGCTCACCCGGGTTAAATGAAAAACCATGACCGCCTGCAATATTTCGTGCATACTGCATATAGATAAAGGTATCATCCGGTGAATAAGGTAATTTCTGAATTGTGTCTGAAAGAAAAAAAATTACCGCAGCTGCAAGAAATAAATAGGCAGTTTTATTTTTCATCAGGTTTTAATTTATATGTAGCTGAGAGGAAAAGCCCTAAATTACATCACCATACCGCCGTCAACGCAAATAACCTGCCCGGTGATATAATTTGCCTTTTCCGAAGCCAGAAATGCAACCAAACCTGCTATTTCAGCCGGTTTTGAACCGCGTTTAAGCGGGATAAGATTCAGCAAAGCCATTCTTTGGTCATCATTGAGCTTAGCAGTCATTTCTGTTTCTACAAAACCGGGAGCAATACAGTTCACATTAATATTTCTTGAAGCCAGTTCCTTAGCAACGGATTTTGAAAGACCGATAAGCCCTGCTTTTGAAGCAGCATAGTTTGCCTGCCCGAAATTTCCCATTAAGCCTACAACCGAGCTGATATTAATAATTTTCCCGCTCCTCTGCTTTGCCATTATTCGTGAAACAGCGCGGATTGTATTAAACGAACCTTTCAGGTTTACGGCAAGAACAGCATCCCAGTCTTCTTCTGTCATCCTGATAAGAAGGCGGTCTCTTGTAATACCTGCGTTGTTAACAAGAATATCTATTCTACCCAGTTCAGCGGCAGTTTCATCTATTGCCTGCTGTGCGGCAGCAGTGCTGGTTATATCAACTTTCTTTGTTAATACTTTCCTGCCTTTGTTTCTCAAATTATCAGCTTTTGATTCAAAATCATCAGGAAATGATAAATCAAAAGCTACAATGTCAGCACCTTCATTAACAAATTCTTCTGCAATTGCAAACCCGATTCCGCGGGCGCCGCCGGTGATTACGGCAATTTTGTCTTTTAATAATTCCATAATAATTATTCTGGTTTAAAATGAATTTTTTCTTCTTTCTTTAATGATGTTGCTTCCACTACAAAAGTCTGTCCGTTTATGAGGTCAGAATCAGGAGAAGCAAGGAACACAACAAAATCTGCAACCTTATCAGGTTTTGCCGCTTTTCTCTTTACCTGCTGGTTAAATATGACTGCTTTCTGTTCTTCAGTAAGTCCTGCTGTCATATCGGTTTCAACAAATCCCGGAGCAACCGTGTTAGCTTGAATGTTATAAGCTGCAAGTTCCTTTGAAAGAGCTTTGGTTAATCCTATCATCCCGGCTTTTGATGCAACATAGTTTGATTGACCTGCATTGCCAACCGTAGCAACTATAGAGCTTATATTTATTATTTTCCCGAAATGATTTTTAACCATAATTTTAGCCGCCTCCCTGCAAAACAAAAAAGCGCCTTTTAAATTTGTATTTATAACAATGTCCCAATCTTCTTCTTTCATTCTCATAATCAACCCGTCTTTGGTAATCCCGGCATTATTCACAAGAACATCAACACTTCCGAATTCTTTTTCGACTGATTTTACAACTTTTATCACTGCAGCCGAATCAGCTGAGTCGCACTGAAAATATTTAATGCCTTTGGAATTAAAATAATTGGGGTCAATTCTGCTCTTGTAGGTAATAGCAACTTTAGCGCCGAGTTCGGCAAATTTTGCAGCGATAGCTCTGCCGATACCCCTTGAGCCGCCGGTTACGAGAACTGATTTATTTTCGAATGAGTGCATTAAGAATATTTTAATTAGAGATTGTTCAGGTCCTCGGCTTTATCGAATCCTTTGTTTACAACATTAGGATTAATTCGTTTTATCAACCCCTGCAGGACTTTACCCGGCCCAAGCTCAATGAACTCTTCTGCACCATCGTTTATCATATTAATAACACTTTGCTCCCACCTAACCGAAGATGTTAATTGGTTATAAAGCAAGCCTTTTATAGTATCAACAGGCGTATCAGGTAAAATCGGTTCAGCAGTTACATTGGCATAAACAGGAATCTTTACATTAGTTATAGGAGCAGTATCAAGCGCTTTTTTAAACTCTTCTTTTGCAGACTCCATTAAAGGTGAGTGAAAAGCGCCATGAACCGTCAGCTCCTTCACAAGTTTTGCTTTCCTTGCTTTTGCGAGTTCCATAGCTCTTTTGACCCCATCAACCGAGCCTGAGATTACAATTTGCCCCGGAGAATTAAAATTAGCAACCTGTACAATTCCGGCAGAAGACGCCTCTTTGCAAATTTCCTCAACAATTTCAGGTTCAAGACCCATTACGGCTGCCATAGTGCCTTTTTGTTCTTCACCCGCTCTTTGCATAAGTTCGCCTCTTAATTTTACAAGTTTCAGTCCTTCTTCAAAAGTAAAAGCGCCTGCGCAAACGAGTGCAGAATATTCACCTAAAGAATGACCTGCAGTATATGCAGGTATTAATTTATTTTGCACGATTTTTGTTAGACAAATAGAATGGGTGAAAATAGCAGGCTGAGTAATAAATGTCTGTTTTAGCTTTTCTTCAGGTCCTTCAAAGGATATTGTATTAAGCTCAAAACCTAAGATTTCGTTAGCTTTTTGATAAATTTCTCTTGTTTCTTCATTAGATTCATAAAGAGTTTTTGCCATGCCTACATACTGGGCGCCCTGACCGGGATAAATAAATGCTGTTTTCATAGTTTACAAATATAAAAAAAGCTTGGGTGAATATCTATCTTATTATATTTAACATATTTGTTAAGTTTTTAAGGCAAGGCATATAAAAATAACCAAGTTAGTGGTTTTATATTGTATAATTTTAAGCTATATTTAGTATTGATATTTGCAGTAAAATTGAAAAATTGATAACCTAACGAAAGGTTAATGAATAAATTATTAATTCCGGCGGCATTTATTTTATTAATTTTGTGCCAGCCAGCATTTTCACAAAACGATGACCTAATATTAGGAAAAGAAAAATCCTTGTCAACAGCGGCATTTTATGATTTAGGTGACCCCATGGGTGTAAATATTGATGTTAATCTTTGGGGATTTGTAAAATTGCCCGGAAGGTACAGAATCCCTTATAATTCAACGTTCATGGATTTAATGTCTTTTTGCGGAGGTCCGGCTGAAAACACAAATCTTAAAGAAATAAGAATTTTCAGACCCGGCAATGATTCATTAAAAACCAAGAGTGAAATTATTAAGCTCAATTACGATGATTTATTATGGGGTGAAAACATAAATACCGGGAAATTCAATAATCCTGTATTAAAATCAGGTGATATAATACTGGTGATGGAAGATAAAAGATACAGTTTTAGGGATAATCTTTTAATTATCCTTCCTGTTGTTTCAAGTATATTGACCATTGTTACATTGGTAGTAACTTTAACAAATAAATAAAGAATATGGAAAATCCCGGCAGTCAAAAAAATTCGATATCCTCAGTAGATAACGCGATAAAATCTTCTCATAACATCAGGTTTTATTTTAACCTGATTCTGAGGAATAAAATACCAATAACGCTGAGCCTGATAGTAGGTTTTATAGTATCTTACTTTTACGCGTATTCACAGGTAGATATTTACAGTTCATCGTCATCGTTAAGACTTACCAAACCCAAAGAGAACGTACTGGAAGGTAAAATATTTTCTGATATTGAAGGTGAATTGCCGGAAAGATTCATTAACAATGAAGTTGAAATCCTCAAATCGTTCGCCATCAGGGAGAAGACGGCAAATGCATTAAGAGACTCTTTTGAAGTATTGAAAGGCAAAATGGGCTTTTATCTGATTAGTTCAAGTCCCGAAAATCCTTTAAAGCCGAAGAGTGTTAATCAGATTTCTAGTATACTGACTTACAGCATTGAAATTTCTCAAAAGAGAGGGCTTGATATAGTAAACATAAAAGCTGAAAGCCATTCTCCGCAGGAAGCAGCCCTTATTGCAAACTGTTATGCGGAAGCTTACGCCGATTACTCTTTGAAATCGAACAGGGGTCATCTCACTCTCAACAGAGAATTTCTTGAAAACCAGGTAAAGGAAAAATATGACTCTCTTTTGAAAACTGAAGAGAAACTGACAAATTTTTTGAGAACTGAGAATATTGCTGAACTTGACGCTCAGTCATCAGCAATAATAAATTCACTTTCAGTCTATAGAGCAGCAGCATAATCAGGCGCAAATCGAACTCCAGTCGAGCTCAAAATCTGTACAGGATATAAACCGTGAACTTTCCAAGTTTGACCCTGAGGCTACTAAATTTATTGCCAGCAAGATAACAGACCCGTACATACAGGAACTGCAGCAAGAAATTGCAAAATTGGAAATTCAAAGAGACCTGACTAAAGCAGGAAACGAAGATTTGTTGAAAGATTCAAAATCTTACAAAGACATCAATAAGAAAATTGACGAGCTGAAGAAAAACTTAAATGCCAAAATAGAGATACTGAAAGAAGGAGCAACCTCAAACACACCTGATGAAAGACGTGAAATATCTATGAAATTATTCGAAGCACAGGAACAGTACAACCAGAATAATATCAAAGAGAAAATGCTCAAATCTTTCCTTTCAAAATACCAGTCACAATTCGATAAACTTCCTGAACAGACTATTCAGTACGCAAATCTTGACAGGGAAAGAAGGTCAAACGAGAAAGTATATTTAATGCTGCTTGAAAAATACCAGGAAGCGGTTATCAATGAAGAATCACAGCCGAATAATGTAAAAATAATTGATTACGGTAAAGTACCGGGAGCTCCTTCAAAACCGAACAGGTTTTTGATTATTCTGATTGGAATTATTGTTGGACTCGGCTTAGGGTACAGCTTTGCATTATTCAGAAACATACTGGATGTATCAGTTAAATCGCCTGAAGAGCTTGAGAATATGGGTATTTCTCTTATCGGATGGGTGCCTACGTTTATACGAATTTCGCGCAACGGGAGGCATACACCATCGGAACAGGAGCTTATACTTGCATATAATTCTGATTCAGCACCTGCCGAATCATTCAGAACCTTAAGGACAAGGCTTCAGTTCTCAAAACTTGAACCGGAGCCCATAAAGACAATTCTTATAACCAGCTCAATTCCCAGGGAGGGTAAAACAATAATTTCAGCAAATCTTGCTGCAAGTTTCTCGCTTTCGCATAAAGTACTTTTACTGGACTGCGATTTCAGAAAACCGAGACTTCATAATTTGTTCAATCAAAAGAGATATCCCGGGCTTTGCGATTACCTTTTTGGCACAGTTCCGATGGAAGAAATTATCAGGGAAACTCAATTCGAAAATTTATCTTTGATTACCTGCGGCACAATACCAACAAACCCGGCAGAGCTGATTGCTTCAAAACATATGCAGAATTTTCTTAACTCCGTTAAATCTCATTTCGATTACATCTTAATTGACTCTCCGCCGCTGGCAACCGTAACAGACGCTGAATTACTTTCATCGTACGCTGACGGAACCGTTGTCGTAAGTCTTGCCAACAAGACCAGAATGGATTTGCTTATCAATACAATTGATACTTTAAACAAGATTAATGATACCTTCATAGGAGTCATTTTAAATAACTTCGATTATCAGGCAGCTTACGGAAGTTACTATAAATACTATTATTACTATTACGGTTCCGAGAAAGGTAAATCAAAAGGAGAAGGCACTGAAAACAAATCAAAAGCACTGCCGCCGGTTAAAAAATAAATCCCGGAGGTTGCATTGCAGCTAAGAGTTTTTTTTAGAGCTTTTCCCGAAACTGCAAAATGTCCTTCGTGTTCCAAAATCGGAAGAATAAGAAGGTCCAGAAGCCATAATTTTTTTGAATCGATTATTAAATACACACGCCTGTGGGGATATTATAAATGCAGAGAATGCGGGTGGAGAGGAATTATGAGCAAGTATACTTTCAACCGGTATTCTCTGATAACTCTTGTCTTTTATGTTTCTCTCATTTTGCTTGTTGCATATACTATTACAAATATACTGAAAAAGAATTTCGGAGAGTAAATGCTGCTGCATCTGAACTCCACAAGCAAATTTGTTTGCCTTAAAAATATTTTGAGAAAAGCATGGTTAGAGACTTTTCAAAAATAAATTTTCATGAATTCGTAAACGAGGGGCTTGCCGTTAACGGTTTTAGAATTTCCAATATCACATTTGAGCTTATGCAAAACCGTCTAAACGATTTTATGAATTTTGTCAATAGTATCAGATTGGAGTACAAAAGCCTTTACGGATGGGATATTGAATCAAGAGAATACTTTCTTAACGGCATGGTTGATAAGTGGAAGTACAGTTTTGTTATATTTAACAAAAATGATGAAATTTGTTTTCTGAATTTTTCGTCAGTATACGGGAACATCATTCATAACCATTGTACATATGCCCCTAAAAGAAACCCGAAACTTTAATTTCGCTAAATACCACATTATAAAATTGTGCCAAACGGGGCTGGATAACGGCATCACTCACCAGGAAGGTTTCTGGCCAAAAAATAATAACGGGTCAATAATATTATTTTTAAAGATGGGCTGGGAAATACAGAGCATCCGCAATAATAAAGAACTTTTCATGACGGCAGACCTGTTAAAGTCAGGAACAGAACTTACACTCTGCTTTCGTCCAACAAGAATTGACAAACTAAAATGATACATTAAAATGGATAAAAAAAACGTACTTCTGATGGGTTCTTCCGGCGGTTTAGGGCAGTATTTTGTAAAAGGACTCGCTTCGGCAGGCTATAATCTTGCACTACATTATTTTTCTGGTGAAGAAAAAATTGAAGCTTTAAAACGGGATATGAATGCTTTTGAAATAAAAACCGGCGCTTATAAAGCAGATATAACTTCAGAAAATGAAATAATGTCGATGATTGAAAAAATTCAAACAGAATTTGGAACAATAGATGTGCTGATAAATAATGCCGGTATATCTATAGATGGCGTCAGCTGGAAACTAGGACTGGATTCATGGAACAAGGTCATGGCTGTTAACCTGACAGGTCCGTTTCTCTGTATTAAACATACATTGCCCATGATGAGGCAATCCGGATGGGGCCGAATTATAAATATTACTTCAGTAGTTTCGCAGTTAGGTGTTCCAGGCACTTCAGCATATTCTGCTTCAAAAGCAGCTTTATCGGGACTTACAAAAACCGTTTCAAAGGAAGTCATAAAATACAATATTACCGTAAACCAGATTTCATTAGGATATTTTCATGCTGGGATGCTGTTCCGGATACCGGAAGAAATAAGGGAGCAGAATAAAGTCTACCATGCCTAAAAAAGAATTCGGAGAACCTGATGAAATTGTCAGGTGCTTGCTATATCTTATCGATGAAAAAGCCAATTATATAACCGGACAGACAATAAACATAAACGGAGGTCTCTATTAAAATATAGATGTGCGGTATAAATGGAATATTGTCCGGAAATTCGGAGCTTAAGAAAAAAATTATCCATCTTAATAATCTGCTGAAGCACAGAGGTCCCGATGATGAAGGCTATGTATGTATAAATACCTCCGGGGGAGAATCCTCTGCCTTTTCCGGTGATGATACAATAGAATATGTAAAAAAAAAGCAGCCCCATATATCTTCCTCTAACTTTGAAAATTATGACCTTATCTTTGGCCACCGGAGGTTATCAATAATTGACCTCAGCGAAACCGGCCATGGGCCAATGAGTGACGAAAATGGAGATATTTGGATTACCTTTAACGGAGAAATATATAATTATATTGAGCTGAAAGAAGAACTTAAAGGATACGGATTTCGGTTCAGAACAATGAGCGATACCGAAGTAATAATAAAATCATACCTGAAATGGGGGGAAGACTGCTTTAACCGCTTTAACGGGATGTGGGCGCTTGCTATATGGGACTCGTTAAACAAAAAGCTGGTTTTATCAAGAGACCGGTTCGGGATTAAACCTCTTTATTATACATTTAACAGTCATTATTTTGCCTTCTCTTCGGAAATTAAACCCCTGCTTTATTTAAATAAACCCGGAAATAAGCTGAATGAAAAGCTGATACCATTTTTTATCCTGTACGGCAATAGGCTTAACCGAGATGAAACTTATATTACAGGAATTAATTCCGTGCGTCCGTCGCACTACCTTGTATACCGCAACGGCTCGCTGGAAACAAAGCAGTATTACCAAATTCCTGGTGAAGACAGAAAACAAAAAACTGAAAAACAGCTTTCTGAAGAGCTCGTGGACCTTTTTTCAGATTCAATAAAACTGAGATTCAGGAGTGATACAGCAGTTGGCTCATGCCTTAGCGGCGGTTTCGATTCGTCAAGCATTGCAGCCATCTCTTACAAACTTTTCGGGAAGGGGTTAAATACTTTTTCCGCCGTTTGGAGTTATAAAGAATGTGATGAGAGCAAATACATTGATATTGTAAATAATGAGTTCCAGTGTAATTTTAACAAAATTGAACCGCCTGCAGACGAATTTGAAACTACTTTTAATAAGCTATCCCACTTCCAGGAAATCCCAACTGAGGGACCCGGTTTATACCCGCAATGGTATGTAATGCAAAAAGCAAAGAACAAAGTAAAAGTGCTTCTTGACGGACAGGGTGGTGATGAAGTATTCGGAGGCTATTTTCTTATGGGAGCCTATTTAAGGTCTTTGATGCGTGATAAGAAACTGAAAAAACTTTATTCTAACATACCTGAATATATTTCATTTCTCAAACAAAAAGGTATCCACGGCTTCACAAGCTGGATATTCCCTGGGTTATACAATAGAACCGTGAGAAGGTTTTTTTCAGAAAGGTCACGAATTCTTAACCGTGATGTATTAAAATCGCTAAGCAGGAAAGACCTTTATCATGATATTAATCCGCCGGGACTGCATAAGAATTATCTTAATAACCTGTCAATTCATTTTATTACCCAACTGACAATCCCGACCCTTTTACATTATGAAGACAGGTCATCTATGGCACATTCAATTGAAAGCAGGGTTCCTTTTCTTGACTTCGGCTGTTGAATTCGGTATTAATCTTCCGGCAAATTATCTTGCAGATGAAAAATTTGACAAGACCATTATTTAAAAAAGCTTTATCAAAATATTTACCCGAACAAATAAATGAAAGAAAAGACAAACTTGGATACCCCGTGCCTTTTGCAAAATGGACAAGGAATCAATTAAAAAAATATGTGATTGACTCATTAACAGACCGAAATGCAAAGATGTTTAAATACCTGGACAGAACGATTTATTGAACAAAATTTAAAGAGGCATTTTAATTCGGAAATAGACTACAGCTGGGAAATATGGAGACTTCTGAGCTTTGAGAAAGTTCCTTGAATTAATATATTAGCTGATTATCTTTGTAAATCGATTATATTGAAAATAACTTAAGTTTGGCTGCTAAACATTTTAAAATAAATTACTTAACAATATTGAGACTTTTAAGATTTGTATTTCATTCTTACATTTTCAGACAATTTATCATTGCAACTATCGCCTTTATTGCTGTGCTGTGGATAATAAACATTTCTTTTGATAAAATCTGGCATTATTCATGTATAATACCTATGGGAAATCTTGAATATTTTTACCAAATTCCAAAATCTTACGATAACATATCAAGAGTTAATATTAAATTAATAGATAAAGAAAAGATTGCAATTGAGTGTAATAAAAAATTCAGAATTTTAAAAGATTCATACGACTATTACGATACTGTGAAAATCGAACAGCCTGATGCAATTAATCCTGTTACAAATAAAATATTTATAACATATGAAAATCCCGGCTCCATTGATTCTATGTATCTGGTTTTATCCAAATCAGACAAACCCGGTATTTTCTGGAACCAGATATTCTACAGCTCGGTCATTGTTTCTAAACTGAATAATTTCAGCGAAGATACCGGGGAATTTAGAGTTCATAATGACCGTCTTGTATCAAGCAGGCTGCTTGAAAATAATGATACTTTACTCAACGAGGCTATTAGCTATTTTAATATTAACAAAGACAATCTGGGTCTTGCAGAATGCGGTACAAATTCAAAAATATTTAAATCAATTTGCGATAAATACCAATTACCGTGCAGGATTATAACTCTTCAGGGAGGTGACGCATTAGATGACGGGTATAATAACCGCCTGGGATACCCTTTGCACGTTGTATGTGAAGTATATTTAAGCAAATATAGAAAATGGATAGTTCTAGACCCCACTTATGGTTCTATTTACAGGCTGGAAATGGGTCCATTGAATGCAATCGAAATATCTAACAGGTTATTTTTTTGGAAAGCAAAAGATATTTTACAGGATTCTGTTTTAGTAACAAGAAAAACTATTCTTGGAAAGGATTATTTCAAGTACTACGAAAATGTATATTTTTCGAACAATCTTCATGTGAGTTTTGTTTTAAGAAAATTTCTTAGATTATTTTATAAAAATCTTTATTATAATTTCAGCCTTTACTCCAATAATCTGAATTTTTATAAAAATGGGCTGTATTATTTCGCAATAAAATCCGTAATCTTGTTTATATTAATAACCATTTACTTTTATATAATTCTGGCTTTTATAAGCAGAAGATTATTAGTTGCAAAATGGAAAAAATAGTATTAAATATCTCAAAATAAAATAAACATATGACCGAGTATATCTTACAACCAAATCCAAAATCCAAGAAGAAAAAGAACGTAGTAGTTTTCGGTGCACACCCTGACGATTTCGAAGTAGGCTGTTCCGGAACCATATTAAAGTATATTAAAGACATAAACCTCAGGATTTTTGTTATGTCAGACAGGTACGAAGACGGCAAAATGAGAAATTTAAATGATCAGGAAAAATCTTTCAAAATACTCGGGCTCGGTAAAATACCGGTTACAGTATATGACATTCCCACACGAATTTTCCACGATTTTAGATCTAAAATAAGAAATATTTTATACGAGATTGCCACGAAGTTGGATGTAGACATTATTTTCACACCCCCAATCCATGACATTCACCAGGACCATATAGTACTGGCGGATGAGGTTCTGCGGCTCTTCAGAGAAAAAACAATCTTTGGTTATGAAGTTGTCAGGAGCGGCTACAATTTCAGGCCGCAAATGCACATCAGGCTTTCTGAAAAAGTTGTTGAACAAAAAATCAAAGCTGCCCAATGTTATAAAACACAGTGGTCTACAACAAAAAGCGGGGGATATTACTTTGCCAAAGACGTAATGAAAGGTCTGATGCGTGCCCGGGGTGCCCAATTCGGGTTGGAATTCGCGGAAGCTTTTGAGGTCTACCATTTGAAGCTGTAATTTGAAAAAAGTCATTTTTATACATAATAATTATGAGCCTGAACATATTCCAAAATCACCGGACCCTGAAGACAGGTTTTATACTTACGGTTTTGGAAGCAACCTTGCAAGAAACTTCAAGAAGTATTACCCGGAATACGATATTGAAATGTGGAGGATTGATTCTTATACAGACGGGTATTATATAAAAATTGTCCAAAATGTGTTATTTAGAATTTTTCCTTCTATCAACATGTTTGGATTGGGTGATTTTTCATTTAAATTCATAAGGGAGCTGAAAAAGGAAATAAAAAAAAATAATCCTATTTTATTTGTTTCGCATACGCACACCTGGCTTCTTTACCAGGTTGCATGGTTCTTTAAAAAATCACCTATTGTAACCAGCCATCACGGAGATTGGTCACCTTGTTTCAGAATAAAACACCGCAGGGGATTCAGAAAACTAAAAGATTTTCTCGATTTAAAAATTGAGAAAAAAGTCATGAAGAATGTGGATTATTTTCTTGTATGCGATTATAATCAAGTGCCATATATAAAAGAAGTTGCTCCGCAAAGCAGAATCGCAATATATACCTCCGGCTTAAATATAAAAGGATTTGACCCTATTAATAAAGAAACTGCTCGTGAAATACTCAACTGGGATAAAAACAAGAAATATATTCTTTACGTTGGAAGAACTATATGAATTCAAACAACCGAAAGAACTGATAGATATCTGGATGGGAATAAAAAAAGAACGCCCCGAAGTTGAGCTGGTAATTATCGGTAATTCCGACTCGGACCAATATTACAATTATGCCGTGAAATCAAAGGCAATGATTTTGGGGAGAATTCTCAATAAAGATTTGAATATTTATCTTTCTGCTTCTGACGTTTATGTTTTAATTTCTCTGCGGGAAGATTATTTTGGGGGAACCGGTATTGCCCCGCTAGAAGCCCTTGCCGTAAATACTCCTGTAGTCAGCTATTCCATGAGAAATTATATCGGAAACAATATGAGTGAACTGGGTGAAGTTCCGGATTCACTTGAAGGTTATAAAAAAGCAATACTTAAAGTGTTAGATAATCCGGGAATTTACAAAAACATGAGGAAAAGCGTCGAAGAGCATTATTCTTACGAAAAAGTTGCCGAAAAAACAGAATTGATTTTAAAAGAATTATCTAAAATTTATTATTAACTTTGAATCCAAATTCATTTATATATGAAAACAATACTAGCAATTGGTCCCCACCCGGATGATATCGAATTGGGCTGCTTTGGAACTTTGGCCCGGTTTACCAATGAAGGTTATGCTGTTAATTTCCTTATATTAACAAAGGGTGAGGGCGGAATAATAGAAGGAGACCGGCTTGCAGAAGCTAAGGAATCTGCTTCACTCATCAATGCAAAACTTTATATCGAAGAGCTCCCTGACAGGCAATTAAGCGAAGGAATTGAAACAATAAGCGTTATTGAAAGATATGTTGAAAAAATTAAGCCTGATGCCGTTTTTATGCCTTCCGGCAATGATACTCACCAGGACCACAGGGCAGCTTTTAATGCGGGTCTTGTTGCCTGCAGACTGGTTAAAGAAATCTATGCTTACGAAACACCCAGTACGTCAAGAAATTTCTTTCCGAACTATTTTGTGGATGTAACAGATTTCATTGACCTTAAGCTCAAAGCCGTCAAGATTCATTCTTCACAGGGTGGAAAAGGGTATATGGCGGACAGAGCTGTTAAAGGTCTTGCCCAGTACAGAGCATTTGATATTTTGCTGAACGACAGGACTGTTGAGGGCTTTGAAGTTGTAAAAGTTGTAATTTAACAATGATTTGCACAGTTCATCAGCCAAATTATCTGCCGTATCTCGGTTTTTTTGAAAAAGCGGTAAGGAGTGATGTATTTATAATTTATGACACAGCACAGTTTAAAAAGAATGACTGGCAAAACCGCAACCGGCTATGTTCGCCGGACGGATGGCAGTGGATTACAATTCCCATTATTCACAGTTTCGGACAGAAAATTTTTGAAGTTAAAATCGATAATTTAAAAAAACCTCTCAAAAATAACTGGAATAAAATTCAAACTATTTACGGCAAGGCTCCTTTTTTTAAAGAATACGCCGAAATATTTGAAAGAATCTATAAACAGAGCTACGAATATGTATCAGAACTGAATACCGATTTAATATACGCTATAAGTTCAATTCTTGGAATTAAAACTAAGTTTATAAAAAGCTCTGAACTTGCCCCCATAAATACAAAAAGCACCAAAGCGCTTATTGACCTGTGTAAAACCGTTAATGCCGATACTTATATTTCGGGAAGTGAAGGGAAAAATTATCTGGAGCTTAATTTGTTTTCAGATTCGGGGATAAAAGTGGAATTTCAAAATTATCAGCATCCGACATATAAACAATTCAACAATAGCATATTCCAGCCGTTTATGAGCGCAATTGACCTGGTATTTAACTGCGGGAATGAAAGTATTAATATTCTGTCCGGTAAAAAAGCACCGTAAATATCCTCATTTTTCCTTTTCCAAATAGAGCTCCCGGTTATTTTTATTGAGTCTCCATTTCATGAAGTTGAAAAAATCATTTACAATGTAAGGTAGAAATTTAGAGGACAGTTTTTTCCTGACGAAATCTTTTATTTCCTTTTTATTCTTATCTTCTTTTGAGTATAACGCAATTGTTTTGCGCGCATTGTTAGGAATAATAACGCAATTGCCGGATTTCTTAAACATCTTCCTTGTCCAAAAAGCCCTGTGTTCTTCATATTTGCCGGAATCGTCAGAATATCCTTTTTGAACGGAAACATACCTTGGTATTGAAATCAGCAAATTACGGGTTTTCATGCATAATTTCTCTATTAATCTTGCTCCATCCTCTTTTGTAAAATGCTCAAATGCATCAATTATTATTACAAGGTCGTACTCTCTTTTCAAATAAACGTCAAAATCCAGAGCATTGCATATATAAATATTGTTATATATCTCCCGCTGCACTGAATTTATATTCTTATTATAACCTTCCACAGCTTCAATTAAAACTGATTCTTTATCCCAGTAAGGATCCGCCAGGTACTCTCTGCTCAAAAAACCATATTTCCCCCAGCCACAGCCAACATCAAGTATCGATTTTGGATTGAGAATTTGGATTAAGTCAATAATTGTAGATATTTGTGCGGTATCCGAACTAGGCATAAATACTTATAATAATTAGATGGCAATATAGTTAACACAGTAATATATTGCAATTTAATTACATTTTAGCTCTAATTGTATGATTTATGACAAGGTATTCAAATACTCGAAATAATTCGCTATTTTTGGAAATATGATTAATGTTTTAAAAAATCAGGCTCAATTTCATAACCCTTTGAAGGATTTCAATAATTGAAAGCAATTATCCTTGCCGGGGGACTGGGAAGCAGGTTAAAACCGTTTACAGAGGTTATACCCAAGCCATTGCTGCCGATTGGCGAGAAGGCTGTTCTGGAAATTCAAATAGAACGGTTCAAGCTTTTTGGGTTCGATGAGATATATTTGGCTACAAACTACAAATCAGAATATATCGAAAATTTCTTTGGTGACGGCTCAAGATACGGAGTTAAGCTTATTATAAGCAGGGAATCAAAACCTCTCGGTACCGCAGGACCATTGACATTATTAAAAGACAGGCTCAACGAACCGTTTATTGTAATGAACGGAGATATATTAACCCTAATCAACTTCTCTGATTTCTATGAGTTTTCTGTTAAAAATAATACAGCACTGACAATTTCCATAAAAAAAATTATTACTCCCTATGCTTTTGGGAATATAAAATTCAACGGTGATTTTGTTACAGATATTGAGGAAAAACCTGATATAATAACATATGCGCTTGCAGGCATATATGTTATGAAACCGGAGATTTTCAATTATATACCTGATGACCAATATTACGGAATGGATACATTAATGAAAAGCATGATAGAAAATAAAACTGCAATTGCAAAATATGAATTAAACTCCTACTGGCTTGATATCGGACAGCTTACCGATTACGAAAAGGCAGGAGAAATTTACCAGAAACATTTTAAGGGGTGAAATTAATTGAAAAAGATTTTAGTTACCGGCGCAGGTGGTTTTATCGGTTCTCATCTAACGGAAAAACTTGTCAGGCAGGGGTTTTCTGTTAAGGCTTTTATTAAATATAATTCAAGAAATAACTGGGGCTGGCTCGAAAATTCGGAATTCTTAAAAGACATTGAAGTTATCACAGGAGATATTCGTGATTATGATGCTGTTTACAATTCACTTTCTGGATGTTCTGCTGTTTTTCATCTGGCGGCTCTGATTGGAATACCTTACTCTTACATCGCACCGCTGGAGTACATCAAAACAAATGTAGAGGGAACTTACAATATACTGCAGGCATCCCGGCAACTTAATATTGAAAACATAATAATTACCTCAACCAGCGAAACTTATGGTTCAGCACAATATGTTCCTATAGACGAAAAACATCCGTCTGTAGGCCAATCACCTTATTCAGCTACTAAAATTGCTGCAGACCAGTTAGCTTTAAGCTATTATTTATCGTTTAATCTGCCGGTAAAAATTGTAAGGCCGTTTAATACTTACGGTCCGCGGCAATCCGCAAGAGCGATAATTCCAACAATCATTACACAGGCATTATCCGGTTCGAAATCAATATTACTTGGCAATATAGAACCAACGAGAGATTTGACATTCGTAGATGATTGTACTGAGGGGTTTATAGACATTCTAAAGACCGATAAGCTTTTTGGTGAAGAAACAAATATCGGAACAGGGATTGAAACGTCAATAGAAAATCTTGCTAAAATGATACTAAAACTAACCGGTTCAGATGCAAATATTATAACAAGCGAAAATAGGGTAAGACCTGATAATAGTGAAGTAACAAGACTGCTGTGTGATAATACTAAAATAAAACAGGCAACAGGCTGGACTCCCAAAACCTCGATTGAAGAAGGATTAAAAAAGACAATTGAATGGCTCAAGCAATTTCAACATTTATATAAACCTGATATTTATAATGTTTGAACTTTCTCTTTTAATTACAGCACATGTATAAAATCCCTCTTTTTGACCTGAATTTTGATAAAGAAGAAGAAAAAGCTGCTATTGAAACTATCCAATCCAGATGGATTTCAACGGGACCGAAAAATATTGAGCTTGAAAACAAATTTGCATCTGCATTAGGCATTGAATATTCGCTGGCTCTTACCAACTGCACAGCTGCTCTGCACATTGCTTAATAGTTACGGGTATAAAAGAAAACGATGAAGTTATTTGCCCCGCACTTACTTTTACTGCAACAGTAAATGCAATAAGATATGTTAATGCTGTTCCTGTGTTTTGTGATATAAAAAGCCTGGATGACCTGACAATTGACCCTGATATGATAGAAAAACTTATCACCGATAAAACAAAAGCAATAATAGTAATGCATTACGGCGGTTTTCCGTGTGATATGGATAGAATAATTGCAATTGCAAAAAAACATAAACTGAAAGTTATTGAAGATGCAGCTCATGCCCCGCTTTCGGAATTCAAAGGTAAGAAACTGGGAACTATAGGTGATATCGGTTGTTTTAGCTTTTTTCAAATAAAAACATAAGCACAGGTGAAGGAGGCATGATTGTAACCAATAATAAGGAATATTATGAAGAGGCAAAACTTTTAAGGTCGCATGGAATGACTACTCTTTCTTACGAAAGAGCTTCAGGTCATAGCACAGAATATGACGTTGTACGTTTAGGATACAATTACAGAATGGATGATATAAGGGCATCTATCGGTATTGCACAGCTGGCTAAGCTGCATGATGATTTAAAGATTAGAGCTGAAATCAGAAAACTATATATCGAAAATTTGGAAAATATTGAGGATATTATAATCCCGTTCAAAGAGAACAAATATTTTGTTTCAAATTACATATTTCCTATAGTTCTAAAAAATTCAAGTGTAAGCCACAGGGAAAAAATAAGAAATTCTTTGCATAATAGCGGGATTCAGACAAGCGTTCATTACCCGGCAGTAAACAGATTACTATTTACAAACCTTTTTACATACGGCTTCCGCTGACAGAATATGTATGTGAATAATGAGATTACACTGCCATTTTATTCTAAGCTAAGAAGTAAAGATATACAATTAATTGTGCATGAGCTAAAAAATGCACTGAGCATTTTTATATAATGTCTTAAATTATCCCACGAATATAATATTATTTAAGATAATGTTGTGATTTTAAACTCTTACCAGGTAATTAAGCGTATACATTAAGATTATTTAAATTATTTTATGAAAACTAAAGTAATATTACTCGGCGGTTTTTCCGAAATAATTGAACTTTGTGAAATATGCAATTATGAAATTATTGGTGTTTTAGATAAAAACTGGTAAAGGCAGTTTCATGGGGTATAAAATAATCGGTAACGATGATTCAGCTGAGGAAATCTATAAAAATTACGGGAAATATCCAGTAATTGTGAGCCCAGATTTACCTTTAATTAGAAAAAAATTAGTACGTCATTATTCGGAGATAGGTTTTAAGTTTTGTAATTTAATTTCTCCTCAAGCATTTATTTCCGTTTCCGCCAGAATTGGCAATGGTGTAGTAATACAAACCGGGGTTAACATTTCTGCTAACTCAGTCATTGGTGATTTTGTAAAACTGAATACTTATTCCAATGTCATGCACGATTGTGAAATAAAAAAGTATTCAACTATAGCGCCAAATGCAGTAATCTTAGGCAAAGTAAGGGTAATGGAAAGTTGTTATATTGGAGCAAATTCTACTATCTTACCAGGTATAACTATAGGTGAAAATTCTACAATTGGAGCAGGCGCAGTTGTTACAAAGGATATTGATGCGAGTATTATTGCTGCCGGCAACCCTGCAAGGAAATTAAAAAAATAAGATTACCATAAGTAAATGTTGAAAAATACCTTTGACTAAATCCAGAGTTTTCATAGGTCCATTAGAAATTGCAAATTTAGGCAAATCCTTTTCAGAAGCCTTAAAAACCCAAAACATAAGGGCAGATTTTATTACCTATTCAACAGCTCTGCATCCTTTCGGATACAGAGCTGATGAAGTTCTGTATTTATACAGGAAACCGCCGATAAAAGGATTAAACCGGTTATTAAGATTTTATTACTTCATAAAATTAATATTTAAATACAATACTTTTATTTTTTTATCCCCAGATTCAATACTGGGTAAGAACATTGATTTACCGATTCTGAAAGCTTTAAGAAAAAAGATTGTTTTTATTTTTACGGGATGCACCGAGAGACCACCTGATTTTGATTTAAACAACCCTAATTTTATCTGCAACAGATGCATTGATGAAAACTGGAAAAAAATGTTCTTTTGCAAAGAAATACCTAAAAAAAAAGCATTAATACATAAGCTGGAGAAATACTCTGATTTTATTTTATCGCAGAGTGATTCCGCAGGATACCTGGAACGAATAAAACCGGATTGGCTTCATATTACTACGCCAAACCCTCCTAAAAAGGATTATCTGAAAAAATATGACGAAAATTTAATTAAGATTTCACATTTGCCGAGTAACCCGCTGGTTAAACAAAGCCATATTATAATTCCGATACTTAATAAGATTTCCTCTTTAAAGGAAATAGAAGTTATTATAAAAGATGGTGTATGGGAACGTGAAAAATTATTATCAGTACTCGACCAAACCCATGTACTTGTAGACGCAATTGGTTTGGGATATGGAATGCTTGGAGTAGAGGGGATGTCACGAGGCTGTGTAGTATTAAACAGTTTTGATGATTGGTTTAAAGTAAATGTTCCCGATGCTCCCATTTACAAGATCTCAGCTGAAACTTTGTATGATGATTTACTTTACCTAATCAAAAACAGGGAATTAATGAAGGAATATGCAGTCAGGTCAATCAATTTTTATAATAAATACCATTCTCCCGAAGCTGCCGGAAAATATTACAAAGAAAAGCTAAATTTAAATTGAATAAAAAATATATTCAACAATGGCTCATATAAGGGAAAAATGCGATTTGTGCTAATGGAAGCAAAAATAATTTTAAGGAATTGTTCGAAAAATCCGGCTACCACATTGTTAAATGTAAGAATTGCGGACTTATTTTCATAAAGGAAATACCTGATAAAGAAGAATTAAAAAAATTTTATGGAAAATCTTATTATGAAGGCGATGTCTACGAGCTCATATTCATCAATGGAGGAAGAAAAAAAGAGATTTTATCTAAGCAATATAATGTATTTCGAAAACTTTTCCGGCAGCAAGAAGGGAAACATACTGGAAATAGGCTCGGCAACCGGAATATTTCTCTCGTGTGCAGATTTCATGGGATATAATGCAACAGGTGTTGAAATCTCTGAATATGCAGCCCAAACGGCAAAAAGGAATAATTTAAACGTAATAAATTCAGATTTGGATGATTTGGTTAAAAACAAAATATTTGAAAAGGAATATTTTGATGCTGTATTTCTGTGGGATTGTATAGAGCACTTGGCTTCACCTTCGGAATGGCTGAAATATATAAATTATTGCATAAAACCGGGTGGTCTTGTTGTTTTAAACACTTTAAATGTATCTTCCCCCACTGTAAAATATCTAAAGGATAAATGGTCACAGTTTTATCCTCCAGGGCATTTATTCTATTTCAGCTTGAATACATTAAAGGAATATCTCAGAAAATCGGGATTTACAATAATAAAACTTAAAACCGATGGACCTCTGTTCTATGACGACTTCACAGGAAAATACTTTTTATCTGGGAAAATTTTATCCGGAGGACTCGTTCAGCGGATTACAAATAAATTAAAGCTCGGTTATGCTCAGTTTGTTATTGCAAAAAAGACAGGCGAAGTTTAGGCATGCTTAAGAAACTCTTTAAAGAATCACTAATCTACGGCTTGAGCCGTTATATCGGCAAATTCATCAGTGTGTTTCTTCTTGCCGCTTTATACTGCTGTACTTATTCCTGAAGATTATGGTATCCTGGACCTTCTTGGAACAATTACCGTTGTAAGCACATTCTTAATAATTTCCGGAACAGATACAGCGCTTGGGTATTTTTATTACAGGAAGAGAGTTTGCTCATGAAAAGAGAGAAATGGTTTCCTCATCCTTATGGATAAGAATAATTTTCTCTTCCGTAGTGTTCATAATAATATTATTGCTGTCTAAAAATCTTTCTTTTCTCATTTTCGGCAGGGACTACTCGTTATTTATTATAATAACAGGGCTTACAATAGCATTTTCGTCCATTTATTCATTTGTATTATGACTTGCTCCGTTTCGAAACCAGACCCTGGCTATTCACTATAGTATCTACTACTGCTATTCTGATTCAGATTCTATTGAATATTTACCTTGTATTAATTCTCAGGCAGGGCGTTCAGGGAGTATTAATTGCTAACGGCATCGGATATTTTTTATTCTTTTCATTTACAATTGTGTATGTATTTAACAGATACGGCATGAAGCTTTCGAAAATATGGGTACAAAGAATATTAAAATACGGTTTCCCGTTAATTGCAACAGGTATTGCAGTGTGGATATTAAGCTCAACAGACAGGTATTTCCTTGCCCATTATGCAGACCTTTCTTCAGTAGGAATTTACGCCGTTGGCATGAAGCTCGCAAATTTTCTAGGCATGGTAGCTGGAGCGCTTCAGCTGGCATGGGGGCCGTTTGCAGCAAATATTCAATACGAACCTGAAGCTAAATCCGTTTACCGCAGGGTGTTTATACTATTTTTTATCATCAATATCATTGCAGTATTCGGCATTTCCATGTTTTCGATTGATATATTAAAGGTATTTACAAAGCCCGCTTATTATTCTGCAAAAGCCGTAGTTCCGTTTCTTTGCATAGCCACGGTTCTTTCGAGCGCATATTTTATTGTTGCAATCGGGATAGGACTAACCAAAAAAGCCCAGCATACCATATGGATAACACTCATTGGGGCTGCCGTTAACATTATACTGAATTATTTCCTTACACCGGTATACGGCGCTATCGGGGCTTCGTTTGCACTGATGTGCGCATATTCGGTCATATTTGTTCTTACCCTGATGATGTCTCAGAAACACTACCCTATAGCATATAATTATTCCAAAGTTATATTACTTTTTATACCCGCCGCAATTATCATAGGGCTCAGCTATTATTTCAATCTAAAGCTTATTATAAGAATCCCGGTTTCATTTTTGTATCTTACTTTTTCATTTATATACCTATATTTGAGCTATAAGAACTCACCTGAATTAAAAAAAGCTATAGAAAAGGTAAGGAAAATCAAAACATTCAGATTTAAACAGCCTGAAAATCCGAACCTGAATTTATAAACACATAAAGACATATTTCAATGGAACATCAGCTGGAAAAATTTTTTTATCCTAAGTCAATTGCTATTGTTGGCGCATCTTCAAAACCTTCTTCCCTAAGCTACGAGCTTGTAAATAATATTATAAAATTCGGATACCAGGGAAAACTGTTCCCCGTAAATCCGAAATCAGATTTCGTGCACAGCATGAAAAGCTATAAATCCTTAATTGATATTGAAGACGAAATTGACCTGGCTATAGTTATGCTGCCCCGTGACCTTGTTCTCCCTGCAGTTGATGAATGCGGAAAGAAAAAAATCAAAGCAGTAGTTGTAATTACAGCGGGCTTCAAAGAAGTTGGGGGCGAAGGCGCAGAACTCGAAAAACAACTTATCGAAAAGATTAAAAAATATAAACTGCGTCTTGTGGGTCCTAACTGCATGGGACTTATTAATACTCACCCTTCAGTCAGGCTGAACGGTACTTTCGTTCTCGGCACTCCCGTACCCGGAGGAATTGGGTTTGTTTCGCAGAGCGGGGCGCTTGGCGCTGCTGTATTAAAAACAGTTGAACAAAATGATATCGGTCTATCACAATTTGTGAGTATTGGTAACAAAGCAGATATATCTGGTAACGTTGTGCTTGATTTCTGGAGGGATAATCCCGATGTAAAAGTAATAACAATCTATCTTGAATCCTTCGGTAACCCTAAGAAATTCATGCAGATTACCCGTGAAATCACCAAATCCAAACCCATAATAGCAATAAAATCCGCAAGAACCGCCGCAGGGATGAAAGCGGCTTCTTCGCACACAGGAGCGCTTGCCGGGGCTGATACGGTTGTAAACGCCTTTCTTGAACAGGGCGGTGTTATTAGAGTTAATACAATTGACGAGATGTTTAACCTTGCAAAGGCATTTGATAAGGCTCCGCTTCCGAAAGGAAACCGTCTTGGTATTCTTACTAATGCCGGCGGCCCCGCTATACTCGCCGTAGATGAAAGCGAAATTGCAGGACTGAAAATACCGGAACTCACCGGGGAAACTCAGAATAAACTGCGCGAATTTGCGCCGCCCGAAGCTTCGGTATTTAACCCGGTTGACCTCCTGCCTCCTGCAAATGCTGAAATGTACGAAAAGGCAACAAGGCTTATGCTCGCAGATAAGAATATAGATTCACTTATTGTTATACTGGGTCCTCCTTTAATGCTTGATACAGTTGAAATAGCGCATTCTATTTGCAGGGCTGCAAAAGAATCAAAGAAAACATGCATGGTGGTACTTATGTCGCAGGATGATATAATACCGCGTTTGCGTGAACTTGACCCCGAACATCCGCCGCTTTACCGTTTTCCCGAAGATGCTGCAAGAGCTATAGGTGAAATGCTCCGCCACAAGGAATGGAGTAAAATTCCAATCGGCGAATACAAAAAATTTGACGTTAAGAAAAAAGCTGTTAAAGATATTCTGAAATCACAGACTCAAAAAGGCGAGTTTTATCTTGATTATACAGATGTTTATAAAATTTTAAAAAGCTACGGCATGCCGGTTGTTGAATCTTGTGTTGTTAAAACTATTCCTGAATCGGTTAAATGCGCAAATAAAATCGGCTACCCTGTTGTACTTAAAGCAATCGGAAAAGAACTGGTGCATAAAACAGAAATCGGGGGTGTTGTAATTGATATACATAATGACAATGAACTCACTGCTGCTGAAAATAAAATAATTTCCAGTCTGAAAGCCAAAGGTATTGAATCCAAGCTTGAGGGTTTCCTCATTCAGCCGTATATGAGAGGCGGAGTTGAAACAATTATGGGTGTGTTTAATGATAACAAGGCAGGACATTTGGTTATGTTCGGGCTTGGCGGCATAATGGTTGAGGTAATTAAGGATGTAAAATTCAAGCTGCTGCCGTTAACTGATGTTGAGGCAAACATGCTGGTGAAATCCATCCAGAGCTACAAGCTGCTTACGGGAATAAGAGGCAACCCGCCTGTTGATTTGAAATTTATCGAAGAAAACCTGCTGCGGCTATCACAGCTTGTGGAAGATTTTCCGGAACTTATTGAAATTGATTTTAACCCGTTTGTGTTTGCTCCGGAAAGAGCAAAATGCAAAATACTTGATGCCAGAATAAAGGTTTTATTATAATAGAATAAGTTGGCGGACAGATATTTTATTTTCTGCCCGCTGTTTGTAAAAATAAATTTACTTTACCAACACCATCTTCTTACTATTCACATAATCTCCTGTCGAAGACCCGCCTTGGTGGGCTTCTATTCTGTAAAAATATACGCCTGATGCAAAGTTGGTTCCGTTGAACTCAACTGTGTATCTTCCCGGCTGCTTGTTATTTGTCATTCCCGAGAAGGAGGAAAACCGGTATCAGAATAAATTTTAAATTTAATTTATTGGTAAGAAAATTGAGGGATGATAAAAAGATAACAGTAATTTTACTGACTGTCAGGTTTCACCTGACGAGTCGGGAAGTCTTACACTCCCATTGTCATTCCCGCCCCGATCTCCATCGGGATAAACTCCGGCGGGAATCCGGTATCAGAAGAATAATTTTAGGTGAATTGTTTTTGGTTAAAATCTAAAAGATGTATTTGTTGTTGGTGACAACACCAACAACGGGGTTAAAATCTACTATCATATCTATCTGGTTGTTTGTATAATATCTCAGCTTATCATTAATGTATTTTATGCAGGGCAGGTTGTTGAACTCTATGATTTCAACATAAAATATCGTTCATATGGGCAATCTGTCCAGTAACCCCCAAGCCCATCATCCACACAACTCCCATTCTGTCCTTGTTGATTGGGGTCAATACTGGATATGTCATATATAAACTCATGGTTTGCGCCGTCTTTTGCAATTGAATAACCGATTGTAGCGGAAGAATGAATTGTAAAATCATTCCAGACTTTAATTTTACCGTACAGGTCTTTTACATAATCCCATTTCGGCTGGTTGTAAAAATTTTTTTTTCTTTTATTAATGCCAAGTTCTTTGCCGTTTTGTACAGGGTCGGAAGGGGCAAAATCAAGCATTCCGATTTCACATGATTTCCAGCCGTTTACGGGGTCGTTTTCAAGCGATTTACCTGTAGAAAAACAATACGGCATTATACCCTTTGCACCATGTGCCAGGGCTATGCAAACTACGGAGCTGAACTCTTCGTTCAACGGTTCACGAAAAAGTATAAGGTAATTATCTTTCCAGTGATGAAGCTGGGGGACTACCCAGTATTTTATTCCTGCGGCACTGCTTAACTGGTTTGCAAGTTTGCAGGAATCAGACCACGTTTGAAGAACCTGGTTTTGAAGATAATAATTATATGTTGCCGCATCTGTACGCTGTGCATTATAAAAGCTGTCTGTTCTTCTTATTTCCTGAGAAGGCCACTCGTTTAAATCAGAATAATAATATGTGGATGGCAGGTTATCGGGTATATAAGCATGATGACCGCTTAAGTTAAAATACTGCTGGTCAACATTAAACTGTTAGTTGCCGTTTATTATCAGCAGAGGAGGATTTACTTTATCGATAAAATACTGGAGAGTGTTTGACTTATAAGTGTTTATCCAGTCAAACGACATTTCGTTATATAAATTAAACGCCCTTGCGTTAGGGTGCTGAGGAAAACTCGCCGCCATCAAATCATTGTAATATTTTACTGCTGAAACATTATCTGCCTGTATTTCTTCCGTAAACATGCCTGTAAATATATCACTGTGGGAGTGGTTGAGTATTGTTCCCATCTCATTGTTCAATTGATTATCTCTAAAACCTTTAAATAGTTCGTGGGCGTATTGGTCTTCCACCTTCACATAATCTATCCAGAGGTCGGTTGTTTCATACCAGTATATTTTAAAGTCAACGCGGCAGTCACCGGACTGTGCCGTTTGGCTGTAATCCCTGCCCGTGTTTAATCCGTTTATTGCACTGGAGCTAACTTGGAGCTGATCGTTTGGGGGAAGCAGGTATTCTTCTAAATATTCGTTTGTATATTGAAAGTTACTTTTTCTGAAGTTTTCACACTTTATTATTACCTCTTTGACTATATCACCATTATATGAAAGTACTTGTACTTTAACTACCGGCGTTTGCGGATTATTAACAGCAAAACCTGAATCAATCCTCATTCTCGGCATAATGTACCATATATTCAGAGAATCGCTCTCTGTTCTTTTATACTTGTACTTTATATTCGTTTGCGATAATATACTGCCTGTCTGCTCGAAGAACTCATCCGCATCGGTTAACACATAGCCGGGCTGGGGATTATTGGGATTTGCAATGTAATGCCTCACCCTCACGCCGTTGCCATAACTGCTGTTATCGTATATATCTTCACCTCTAGACCAATGGTTATTGTATTTGTATTTCTCCACATTATTTCCGGGCGAAGATGTTTCTTCCGCCTGATAAATTGTCTGCTGTCCCCATGCTCTTGTCTGGAACCACCCCGCCTGAAAGAACGAAAACTTAAAGCCGTAACTGTAAAGCACATCAAGATAATCTGCTTCCCACTGCGTCACATCCCACGGCTGCCAGAGATTTGCGTTAAGCTCGGCCAGTGTATCCATTGGCGGCTGGCTTTCGTATGGTCCCGGAAGCGAGCCTTCAAAGCCTAAAGCTACATAATTATCTAAATTGGTTGTTTGTGACAGTTCGTTTATTTGTGAGATAATAAGGAGAATCAGTATTGAAAATATCTTTTTCATAATGCCTCCTAAGGTATAATTGATTGATTTATTTTATTAATATCATTTTTTTTGTATTCTGAAAAACTATTTCTTCTCTTGAGCTTTTAATAATCAGCTTGTAAAAATATATACCCGATGAAAGTTCCGCCCCGTTAAAAATAAACCTGTGTGTTCCGGCATTTAATAACTCTTCACTTTGAAATACCGAAAGCTCCTTTCCTAAAACGTCATATACTTTCAGTTCTGCATAAGAGGGCTTTACTAATGAAAACTCTATCGTTGTTTGCGGATTAAATGGATTTGGATAGTTCTGAGTTAAAATATATTTCCCTGGAACTTCCGTGTTTATCTGTCCTATATAGCTAATGCCGCCGTTGGTAGTCTTTGCCAAACCTGTTGTCGCGCACCAGCCTAAAAGAGAATCTATAAAATTTATTCTTTTACTTACATCTATCGGTGTTTCGTGCAAAACCCAATTTTGTCCACTATTTATGGTTCTTGTGAATCTTAAGACTTATACTTCCAATCCAGCCATTTTGGCTATCTATCATAAATATCCCAAATGCTCCTGAACTCCTGCTTGGTAATTGTTGAGCTATAAAATTTACACCGCCATTCGTTGTCTTCAAGACCCCTGTAGAATCTCCACCAATTACCCAGCCTGTATTTTCATTTACAAAAAATATATCTCCTATTGGACTTGCAAAATTTTGCAGTGTGGTCCAGTTCTGTCCCCCGTTGGTGGTATGGACAAGATAAAAGCTGCCAATTTCTGCCCACCCTGTTTGATTGTTTATGAAAAACAATGTCCTCCCATAAGCAGGCGGGTATATATTTGCAAATGTTAATCCGCCGTTTGTTGTTTTCCAGATTCCCTCTCCCGAGGTAAAATCTTCAAAATACGCTGTATCTCCATTTGTATTTGGTACTGCAACATCTCCAAAATAATTTGCAAATCCTGTGTTCATATTCAACCAATTAATCCCTCCGTCCGTAGTCTTATATATCTTTCTAAATCCTCCCACACAATAGCCTGTGTTCAGATTAGCCATCTTTAATGCAAAAAGCGGAGAAGATGAAATACCCAATTGTTTCACCCAGCTTGTGCCGCCTGTAGAAGTATATAGTATTATTCCGCTGTCATTAACCGAACCGTTAGAGCAGGCAAGCCACCCGTGCAGTGTATCCAAAAAATGTATATCCTGAACCAACTGCGATGTGGGTACCTGCTGCTGATACCACTGGGACAGAGTGTTTTGAGTGTGCAGAGTGTATAGAGTACAGAGTGTTAAAAGTAACATTACTTTTTTCATGGTATTTCTTTATTTACTCTAAATTAACCCATAATATTCATCATAACAATTAAAAAGCGAGAGGGGTGTTGCAATATTGCGGTATCCGGCAGCAGTTAAATGGTATTTATAAACAAAAAAATCCATTTCAGCTTAAATTTATCTTTCTTCTTCAGCTACCCCACTGAAGAATTATTCACTTCGTGAATGCGTCGGGAAACATTCCCGACACCACGGTGGGAAACAATCTATTTCAATAACACCATCTTCTTTGTGTCGGTATAAATTATGCCTGATTTCTCATCCGTTACCATCATTCTGTAAAAATAAACACCTGTTGCTGTAAACTTACCCATAAAGTCAACTTCATACGCTCCCGCCTGCTGGTAATTATCTACCATGCGCTGTATTTCTCTGCCTGTGATATCATAAGCAATAATCTTAACATGAACCGCTGAGCTTAAGCTGTATGGTATTACCGTGCGGGGGTTAAACGGATTAGGAAAATTCTGATACAACTTAAATTGTTCGGGAATCTTTGAACTTATCTTCTGCAATCCTGTATAAAATGTGTCGTTCCCGCCTGTCGTCGTGTGAATACCTATGTTTGGAGTATACGCCCATCCAATATTTCTATTTATGAATTGAATAAACGCATAAGAATAAATATTGATTGAAGTATCCGGTAATTGAAACAGCCAATTATTCCCACCATTTGTTGTTCTGTATATTATCCCACGAGTTTGATTATTAGGGAAGAAAATTACACTACCTGTACCCCATATTGTATCTGCATTGATACAGGAAAATTTACTCATACCATATTGGATTATATTCGGTCCTTTGGGTAATTGTTGCCGTATCCATGTAAAACCACCATCTGTTGTCTTTTTCATTGATGAATCATTTTCTTCACCAATACATTTCCAACCTGTCAAGCTGTCTGTAAAATAAATATCCATGAACCTGTCATTATTAAGCAATAAAAACCAGTTTAGTCCTCCATTAGTAGTTTTATATGTATTAGATAACGGTAGGTAATTTGATATAAACCCAATTCTTGCATTGTACATATAAATCTTATTAGGGTTTTGGTTACCGCCGGAAAATTGCTGCTCCCAGTTTATGCCTCCAGTTGATGTAAAGTAAACACCACCGGTGAGAGGGTTAGGTGACGCCAGCAAAATTGTATTTTCGTTTAAAACACTCATATCGAGATAATTATTAAGCGGAGCATTTAGTGAGAACCAGTTTGCTCCTCCATTTATTGATTTATCTATACCTGTAATACCACATATAAAACCCGTACTTTGGTTTAAAAAATAAACTCTGTAAAGTCCAGGAAATCCACCCCCAGTTTGTATTTTCCTGTATTGTATCGCCCAATTATCACCTCCATTAGTAGTTTTTAACACTAAAGTAGTATCATTGGCTTGATTAGTAGCGTTGGTCACACTCCATCCGGTTAAACTATCTATGAAATATATATCTTGAATTGTTCTCCCTCCTAAATTCGGCATAAACTGCTGGTACCAGTTGCCGCTTAAGAGCGTATCACTAAAGTTAAAGCCGATAAGGAAAAAGAGGATGGAAAGATAAAAGAGGAATGTGGTTAATATGTTATATGTCCTTCGACTCCTGCCTGCGCCGAGCTTGGCGCTCCGCCTGACGGACGGGCAGGCAGGACTTATCTTTATTTTGTTTATTTGGTTTCATGGTCATATACTTATTTCTCCTAAATTAACCCATAATATTCATCATAACAATTAAAAAGCACGAGTAAGGTATATGTCGTATTGCGGTATCCGGCAGCAGTTAAATGGTATTTACAAACAAAAAAATCCATTTCAGCTTAAATTTATCTTTCTTCTTCAGCTACCCCACTGAAGAATTTATTTAGCTGACAATGGAAATTTGGTCTCAATACTACAAATATAATACAATAGGGGTGTCGCTTGTCAATATATTGCCGGTGACCAACAACAACGGGGTATAATAGAGTAAAATATTTGCATTGATTTAAGCAAACATATGTTATATATTTATATAGTGTTCTTTGTAATAAATGCGCGGAAAGCAAAAACCGCCTGCCTGCAGCAGGCAGGCAATTTAAGGGCAGTTTGGTAACTTGTTTTAAAAATGCTGCATTTAAAGGGCAGTTTTATAACTTGTTATAACTTTAAGTTATGGGGGGGGTAGGAGTGCAGAGTCAGTTGAGTGTCTCGAGTGCGGAGTGTTTAAGTGTTGAACCTTGCGTTTCTGCTTCTCTGTGGTTAATCTTTTAGAAAAACTGCACGATTTACAGGGCCTGCTTTCATTACCTGCCTGGCAGACAGGCAGGCTTACCGTTACTTGAAGTAATGAAGTTTTTATGCGCTTTCCTTTGGCTGTGACGCTGTGGTTGTTCCTATTTTCTGCACTCTTACCTGCAGTATGCTGTTGCCTGATTTCTTTGTAACCGTAAAGCTCATCCCTTTGAAATCAATTCTTTCATATACTTCGGGAATGTGCCCGGTAACCTTTTGCAGGAAACCGCTTAGTGTCTGGTAATCTGGGTCTTCGGGAATATTTGTATTAAACTTTTTATTAAAATCTTCTATTTGAATGATGGGATTAACAAGATAAACTCCGCTTTTCTCGGTTACAACTTCGGCAGCTTCAATATCATATTCATCCTGTATTTCACCCACGATTTCTTCAAGTATGTCTTCCATTGTAACAAGCCCTTCAACACCGCCGTATTCATCAATTACAATTGCAATATGTACTTTATTCTTCTGAAGCTCTTTCAGCAAATCCCCAATTTGTTTTGTTGCCGATACAAATGTCGCCGGACGTATGATATCCTGCAGTGTAATTAATTCCCTGTGCTCGGATGCTGAAATAAGGTCTTTAGTGTATAATATTCCTATGATATTATCAATTGTATCCTCATAGACAGGCAGGCGGGAAAACCCTTCCTCGGTAACCATTTCAAAAATCTTTTCCCTCGGGTCTTTTATATTAATAGCAACCATATGATTGCGGGGAATCATAATTTCTTTTGCAAGCTTATCATTAAACTCAAATATCTTTTCAATCAGCTGGTGTTCGGTCGGGTCAATTGCGCCGGACTGCTTTCCTTCGGCAATTATCATTCTTAATTCTTCTTCCGTATGGAATCTTTCTCCTTCTGCAATAGATTTAATGCCAATGCTGTGCAATATCAGGTTGGAAGTTGTATTTAAAAGCCATATTGCAGGCTTAAAAATAATAAAGAAAAAATTAAGCGGAATTGAAACAAAGAGGGCAGCTTTTTTGGAATTTTTAATCGCCATAAATTTCGGAACCTGTTCACCAATGGTAATATGAAGGAATGTCAGGAGAACAAATCCTATAGTTACAGAAAGTGTGTGTATGGTCGATGCGCTGCTTATGCCGAATACCACAAAAACCGGTTCAAGGATTTTTGCCGTAACAGGTTCTCCAATCCATCCAAGACCAAGAGAAGTCATTGTTATACCAACCTGCGTTGCCGATAAGAATTCATCCAGATGGGTAACTAATTTTATTGCAATCTTAGCTCTCCGGTTATTCTTTTCAACAAGGGGCTGAATTTGGGTAGAGCGTACTTTAACAATCGCAAACTCGGCTGCAACAAAAAAAGCGTTTGCCAGAATAATTAAAATAACCGCAATTATCTCAAATAATAAACTTTCAACTTCCATATAATATGGTCAAATTCTTAAAAATATACGTCATTATTACATTATTTTACAAATTCTTTGCAAAAAATCAGCTATCTTACCCTAAATATAACAAATATAGAACTTAAATTTAATTCATTGTCAAAACTAACTCAAAACACGGAGGATTTTAAATATGAATAATTTAATAAACTTAAATGAGAATTCAAAAAATGCGGTTGTAAAGTTCTCATTGGATAAATATTCTAAAATAGTTCTATCAATAATAGCTGTGTGCCTATTATTAATAACAGCAAATATGTATCTGAAACCCGGTGATCTCAACGCTTACCAGACAGTTCAGGACGTTAATATAAAATCAGTCAACGGAACAAGCCTCTGGGGAAGCGAGCTTCCGGTAAATATACAATCTGTTAAAGGAAAAAGTCTCTGGGATGACAAGCTGCCGGTTGATATAAAATCAATAAACGGAAGCTTCATATTCGGTTCAGACTTGCCCGTGAAAGTAAAGTAGCATTTAAAACTATCAGACCTGACAGGTTTTGGATACCGGTCAGGCCTTATTAAAATTTTTTCGATAGTTTTAAATGTGTATTATATCGTTATACACAACAAAAGCCATAAACAGCATGAGGATAATAAAACCTATGTTCTGAACCGCAATTTGAATCTTGTGTGATACCGGTTTTCTGAATATACCTTCATAAACAAGGAACATAAAATGCCCCCCGTCAAGCGCAGGAAACGGAAGTATGTTAATAATGGCAAGTGTAATAGAAAGCATTGCCATAAACCCGAGGAATGATAACAAGCCGCCTTCAGCAGATTGACCTGCATACTGCGCAATTTTAATCGGCCCCCCCACTGCTTTAGAAAAAGCAATATCGCCTTTTATAATTTTCCACATCGATTTAAGGAAGAGAACCACGCCGTAGTTATAAAGGTCACCTGCTCCTTCGGGAATTGCTGTGATAACGTTAAAATTAATTTTTTTAACCGAGCCGGTGAATTTCCCAACTCCAATTCCAATTGTGCTGTCGGGGTCAGGATGGATTTGAGCAGACATTTCTTTCCCGTCTCTTAGCCATTTCAGGCTTATATCATTATTCCAGTTAGCTTTTAATATATCCACAAACTGCTGTGAGTGGGTTATCTTCACACCGTTTGCTTCAATTACTTTATCACCGGGCATTAATCCGATTTTAGAAGCGGGTTTGTTTGGAACTATCTGCATTATTTCAGCATCCATATCGGGCGGATAAATACCCAATACTTTTTCGTTAAGGTCTTTTAAATCAGATTTCGGAATATATACATCATTGGGTTCTCCATTGCGGTCAAATTTGATATCGAGATTATCACCCATATTCTCAATAAATATATCCGTCCGCAGCTCATCCCAATATTGAACCGGTTTGCCATTTATGGAAATAATTCTATCGCCTGCTTTTAGACCGTGGGTATCAGCTACTGAGCCTGCAGAAACATACCCGAGGGTAGTAGTCTCCATACGGGTCTTTCCCTGGGCTAATGCAAGCGTATAAAATATTACAAATGCAAGTATAGTGTTCATTATAACGCCGCCGGTAATAACAAACATTCTCTGGTATACCGGCTTTGAGCGGAATTCCCAGGGCTGGGGTTCATGGTTTAGAAATTCCTTATCCATGCTTTCATCAATCATTCCTGCTACTTTAACATAACCGCCAAGCGGGAATATACCCAAACCATACTCGGTATCACCCTTAACAAACTTGAAGATTCTGAGGTTAAAGAAATCAAAAAACAGGTAGAATTTATCGACTCTCATTTTGCATATTTTCGCAGCAATAAAATGCCCGAACTCATGCACAAACACCAGTATCACAATAGTTATGAGAAAGTATATGATTGTGTTTAAAACACCCATAATATTAAAATTTACTCCTTATGCTGTTTTACAAATATCACCTAAAATGATATTAAAAAAAATACAGTTATTATAACATGACAGAGGAAGCTATAAATTCCCTCACTTTTTTATCAATTTCAATGATATTTTCTATTTCAAGTTCGTTGTTGCTGCTGTGCTCATCAAGCGCATTTTTAATTAATGCTGCAATATCGGGGAATTTAATTTTCTTTTTCAAAAAAAGATCTACCGCCGCCTCGTTGGAAGCATTTAAAACAACCGGGTAAGTCCCCCCCATTTTCATAACATAGTATGCAATACCCAGGCATTCAAATTTTTCGAAATCCGGTTCCTCAAATGTAAGCTCTTTTAACGTGCTTAAATCAAGTCTCGGGAAACCGGATAACACCCTGTCCGGGTAGGTAATAGCATATTGTATTGGCAATCTCATATCCGGAACTCCGAGCTGCGCTTTAACCGACCCGTCATGAAACTCAACAAAAGAATGAACTATTGATTGAGGATGTATTACAACATCTATATTTTCTATAGGAACATCAAAAAGCCATCTGCCTTCAATAATCTCAAAACCCTTATTCATAAGCGTGGCAGAATCTATTGTTATTTTATTACCCATTCTCCAATTAGGATGGTTCAGAGCCTGCTCGACAGTTACATCTTTCAGCTTTTCCTTCGGGTATTTTAAAAACGGTCCGCCTGATGCTGTTAATGTGAGTTTTGATATTGTCTTTATGCTTTCGCCCCTGATACACTGTAAAATTGCGCTATGCTCACTATCTATCGGTATTAAGTTAGAACCGGAACTCTTCAGCATTTCTTTAATCAATCCGCCTGCTATTACAAGCGATTCTTTATTAGCGAGAGCTATATCTTTTTTAAGACTGATTGCTTCAATTGTAGGAATAAGGCCGGCAAACCCGACAAGAGCATTGATTACAAGGTCATAATCGCATCTGTTTAAAATATCCAGGGTTCCCTTGCTTCCATAAAGCAATTCTGTGCTTAAACCGGAAGCATTGTTCTTTAAATCATCAAATGCAGATTCACTGGATATGACTGCTGCTTTCGGTTTAAACTCATGTATCTGCTGCAGCAATAATTTTGAGTTTGAATTTGCCGTTAAATATTCAACAGAGACAGGAAAGCCGTTTTGGTTCAGGTTTCTTATTACATCAAGAGTATTTCTGCCAATTGAGCCTGTTGAGCCTAAAAGTGCAATTCTTTTCATAAAAACAATATAAAACTTAATTTAAAATTAATTTACGTAAAATTATATAGATAAATAAATGAAAACTACAGAATTTTACCTAAATTTCATATTAATTTTAAGCGCTCTGATATTTCTTATCATTTTCCTAAAATCCTATTAATTATCAAGATAATATGAAAAGATTAAACAATTATACTGAATACTGTAGATACGGTATATTTGCGTTTTATAAAATGTTTCTTTTTGTTAATTTTGTACAATTGTTCATCAAAATATTGCATTGTTCTCTAAATCAAATTATAATTAAATGAAGATCATTAGAATTTTATTGTTCCTTTTATTAGTGTCAATTGTATCGGTTATAAACATGTCATGTGATGATTCAGGTTTGGACAATCCAAAATATAACGTTACTTTAAATTATCAAAATCTAAAGCATATAGACCCTTTGGTAAACGGTATGTACGAAGCGTGGGTTAGTTTTCCGCCCGTTTCAGGTGACCTCAGCAGCCCTGTTTTCATAAGCTGCGGCAGGTTTAATATTGATAACACAACGGGAGGGATAGTTGATTCAGCAGGCAGCCCTATTGCTTTGAAGCTGAAATATATTCCTGCAAATGTAAATTCACCGATAGATGCTATTCTATCAATAGAACCCCCGGCTGACCACGATTCATTACCCTCTCTAATATTAATGGGAGGACCCGCATCGCTAAGTAACAATATTATATCAGCCAGTATGAATATGCGGTACTCCAAAGCGCTGGGTATAGTTGCTGAAAATCTTCCAAATGCGACAGCCCGTTATATACTTGATACCCCTTCAGATACCGGAAGGTCATATTTCTTCAACGGACTTTGGTTCTGTGACACAACCGGCAGCAGTTTAATAACTAATATGAACACGATTCCCGATAGTGTTGGCTGGACATACGAAGCATGGGTTTTTGATAAACGCGATTCTGCAAACTATTCATTAGGAAAATTCTCAAATCCCAATATCAGCAGATAATGACGGCGCCGGACCTTATAAGGGACCAAATTCCGGCTACAACAAACCGGGACAGGATTATGTAAGAAATACGCCACCCGGAATTTATCATCTCGGAAGCTGGTATTATGGATTAATGATTACTCTCGAACCCAAAAATGAACCTGCAGGTTCAAATCCGTTTTACATAAGAATATTTTATATAAATACTGTACAAAACATCCTCACAAGAGGAACCATCTCCGTTAATTTGCCTAATGCTGCCGCAAACCTGCCGACGGCAACAATTCAGGTATCAAAGTATTAGACGATTCTTCTATTAGTGTATTTGCAAAAAAGGGATTTATCAATTTAGATAAATCCCTTTTAATTATACAGAAGCATTATCAATCTTCTATTTGTTTGTTAATCTTCTTAATGAGTTCTTCCGTTCCTTTGTAATTATCACCTGATTTCTTTGCAAGCTCTATTGCTTCATTTGCCTTATTCAGCGCTTCATCATATTTACCAAGCTTATAAAGTACCGAAGCATATGTATCTGTATTATAATAATTCTTGTCGAGTTCAACAGACCGCTTTATCCATTTTTCAGCTTTCTTCATCATTTCTTTATCGCTCACATTTTCATAAAATGTCCATGCAAAATCGTTTAACGTCTGCCAGTCAATCTTGGAATTATTATCTGCATATTCAGATACTACTTTAGAATATGAATCCCAATCTTTGTGTTCTTTAAAGTATTCAATTTTAGTATTTGTAATCTTCTGTGAAACCATTTCAGCGCCGTATAAGGAAGCAAACTTTTCTTTATTATTCTCAAGATATATAAAAGCAGGTGCTTTGATATCCAATAAAAGGTTAGCAATTATCTTCCAGTTCCTTTCACTTGCTAAATCTTCATCTTTTTGAGTGTCAAGATATTCCAATGTAACCTTACTCATATCAGTTATAGGGGCGTTTGCTCTTGCGAGCGCAAAAGCATAATTGTATAATAATTCTTCACTTCTGTCACCGTCATCGTATTTCTTTTTCATTGTCATAAGCTGTGTATTCTTATCAAGCGCATTTTTGCCGTCTTCAATAAACTTCTCGAGCGGTTTTGAGCTTCCGCTTATATGAACAAGTTCACCTGACGGGTTAAAATAAAGATATGTGGGATATGCATTTACATGATACGTTTTTGCAAAATCAATGCCTTCTCCTTTTTCCATATCAAGCTTATAAACAATAAAATGCTCGTTGTAAAATTTTCCCGCTTCTTCGGTAGGAAACACGTTCTTTGCCATCCACTTGCATGGAACACACCAGTCAGCAAAAGCATCGACAAAAATATATTTATTTTGTTCTTTTGCAGCAGCAAGAACCTCCGACCACGAACCTTCATAAAACTGCATTCCGCCTGCACCTGTTGTTTGGTCATCCTGAGAATAGACAAAGGGAGCTGAAATAAATAAAAGGGCTGAGAAGAGAAATAATATTTTTCTCATAATATTAAAATTATTATTTTCAAAATAATGGTTTCAAATTTGATAACTATGATATTATATAAAACAAATTTCGGAAAAGTAAGGTTTAAATAAAATGCATAACATTAAATGGTTTACACAACTTCCAATTTCTCAAGCTTTTGAGAAACTAATTTTTCGGCATTAACCCAGTTTATTTCTTCTATTGAATTTATTCCTTCGCTTAATTCATGCAAAATACTCTCCTGAATTTTACCTCTTTTCATTGCGGTTTCATAAGGAAACCTGTTGAAAGTTACCATTGAATATTTCGGAATAAACCTGCCGGGGAATATTTTTGCAAGCTCCGCTTCTATTTTCTTTTTTAGCTGGAAACGCGGTTCTGCAACCAGGTCACGCATCTCAATAAAATTTTCCTGCGCTAAATCGGCAATTGCATCTGAATTTGATTTTCTCATTTTCTGAAACTCGTCAAAAACTTTTTTCCAGTCATCACCAAAATTACCGATGCACTCATTTAAATATGTGCAGTCTTCAAATGCAGCATTCATTCCCTGTCCGAAGAAAGGGACAATCGCATGGGCTGAATCTCCCAGCAATACTGCTTTATCATCAACTGCCCACGGATAGCATTTTACGGTAATAAGATTGCCGGTAGGATTGCCAAAGAAATCATCAAGCAGCTCCGGCATTAAATCAGCTGCATCATGGAACTGGCTGTTAAAAAACTGAAGTGTTTTATCTCTTGCCTGCAGGTATTCAAAGCTGTTCTTTCCGCCGAGAGAGTAATCATATGCCATAAACAGCGTGCAGGTAAAACTGCCGTCAAGATTAGGTAAAGCAATCAGCATGTACGCGCCGCGCGGCCAGATGTGTAATGCATTTTTTTCGATTAAAAAACTCCTGTTTACGCCGGGTGGAATTATAAGCTCTTTATATCCGTAGTTTTCATACTCCTGTGAGAAACTGAAGCGCGGTAAATGAAGCATAGATTGGCGAACCGGTGACGCTGCGCCGTCAGTAGCAATTGTGGTTTCAGGGTTAACGCGGTATGAAGAATTTTTCACTTCATCATAAAGAAGTATTTCGCCTGATTTAAAATCCATTCCTGTGCATTTCTGATTGAAATGGATTTTAACTCCTTCATATCCCTCTGCAAGATTTATAAGGGCTTTATTCAGCTCACCTCTTGAAACGGCGTTAATATATTCGGAATCATCCTTACCGTAACGCTGGAAATACAGCTCTCCATCTAACGGATGAATCATTCTGCCATACATGGGAACTGCAATCTTTTTTATTTCATCATATAAACCGACTTCCTTAAGTGCATATATACCCCGGGTGGATAAGGCAAGATTTATAGAGCGTCCCCCGCCGATTTCATGCTTCCGCATATCAGGTCTGCGTTCATATACATCAACTTTAAAACCCTTTTTAGCCAGATAAATGGCAAGAAGCGAACCTGCAAGCCCCGCCCCTACTATTGCAACATTACGGTTTGATGCCAATATATAACCCCCTGTCTTTCATTAGTCCGTCTTTTAAATATTTTGATATCAAGCCAATACTTTTCATAAAAGCAACAACTTTTCTGCTTTCGAACATACCTAATTTTATCCTGTCAGTAAAATATTTTATTTTGCCTTTCTCTCCCACAAGAAAATGAAAATTAAAAATCGCAATATTGCCTTTTCTTTCACTTTTATTCATTCTTGTTAGTATCAAATCCGGTTCATTTACATTAAAAGCATGTATTCTGCCCTCTATATAAAGCTTTGGGTCCACAAAAGGTTCTATAATCATCACGCCGCCAGGTTTAAGGTGAAAGGAAAAGTTTTTTATGGTTTTTTCAAGATTTGCATAAGTTTTTAAGTGCCCTATTGCAGAAAACAGGCAAACAATAACATCAAACTGCTTATATAGCTTGAATGTTCTCATATCACCATTTATAAATCTTATACCGGATAATTTCTTCCTGGCAATAGAAAGCATATCTTTATCTATATCAATTCCTGTAATATTGAAATGTTTTCTCAGGTACTGAATATGATTCCCTGTACCGCACGCCGCATCAAGCATGTCTTTACCACGGGAAGATTTATATTTCTTTATAAGAGCGCGGAGTGTTTCAGATTCCGATTTGTAATCTTTCCACTTATACAGGCTATCGTAATATTTTGCAAATTTTTTGTACATATAACATTTCCCCGGAAGCACGCAGCTGGGGATGATAACTTTCACCCAAATAATATTTCCACAAAATTATAAATATCCGTAAAAGTATTATATAACGGAACCGGCGCTACTCTGATAACATCGGGCTCACGCCAATCACAAACAACACCCCCGTCAAGCAGTTTTTGATGCAGTTTTTTACCATCCTTCTTTGTCCGTAATGATAACTGGCACCCTCTTTCATTCTTATTTTTTGGAGTTATAATCTCAATGATGCCCGAACCTTTTTGTTCAATTAAATATTCCATATAACCGGTAAGCTTTTCACTTTTCTCCCGAAGCGCCGCCATCCCAACTTCATCAAACATATCGAGTGAAGCCCTCAGCGCAGCAAGCTGGAAAATAGGCGGATTGCTTAACTGCCAGCTTTCAACTGTAGTTATTGGTTTAAACTTATGTTCCATTAAAAAACGTGTTTCTTTATCCTGCCCCCACCAGCCTAAGAATTTCGGGATAGTGTTATCGTTCAAATGTTTTTCGTGAACAAAACATCCTGCAATTGCTCCGGGTCCCCCGTTGAGGTATTTGTATGAGCACCACACTGCAAAATCGACTTCCCAGTCATGCAGTTTCATAACAAGATTGCCTGCAGCGTGAGCGTGGTCAAATCCTACAATGCATCCTTTTTTATGTCCTGCTTTTGTAATGCGTTCAAATTCAAACGCCTGACCGGAATAATAATTTACTCCCGCAAATAAAATAAGAGAAATTGAATCACCTTCACGCTCGATATATTCTTCAATATCATCTGTTCTGATTGTAGTTTCACCCGCACGAGGTTTCATTTCTATAAGCGAGGTCTCAGGGTCATAACCATGAAACCTGATTTGAGATTGCAATGCATAGTGGTCTGACGGAAAAGCCTTTGCTTCAATTAGAATTTTATTGCGTTCTGGCGCAGGACGATAAAACGAAACCAGCATTAAATGCAGGTTAACAGTGAGCGCATTCATATTGACAACCTCATTTGGTTTAGCGCCGACTATCTTTGCAGTTTGTTCGGTTAAAAACTCATGATACGGCAGCCACGGGTGTTTTGCGTGCATATGAGCATTAACAGCTAACTTTTCCCAGTCCTTAAGTTCCTGTTCAATGTATTCCCGTACAGTCTTCGGCTGAAGACCAAGCGAATTTCCCGCAAAGTAAATTACATCATTACCGTTGGGCTGTTTAGGAATAAAAAATCGTGTACGGAAAGACGATAAAGCGTCTATGTTATCTAATTCAAGGGCGAATGATTTGTCAGGTTTATAACTCATTTATTCAATATTATTTATACTTTTTTTAAATCTGCTTCCAAATGTAATTGAAACTCCGTGGTCTTTTGTGTTGACATGCTTTGAGTGTATTTCAGCGTGCTGCCATGAACATAAAAATCCCTGCTTGATTTTACCATTCTTGGGTCATTGCCAAAAAGTTTTGAAACGAACGAAATGTGAAATTTATCACTAGTTTCTACAATATTGCCTGTCAATACCTCTACCCGTCCGTTATCCTGTGAATTTGAAAGTTCAAATAAATTTTCTTCCGTTAACTTTATGTATCCTGATTCCCAATGAAGCGCATTACCCTTTTTTCCGTCTTTGGAGTACCAGGTTTTTTGTATGAAGAACAATTTATCCTCATCTCCCATTCTTTCAAATGACAGCTCTTCAATGTATTCTGTTGTTTCTATGGTTGGAAATTTTGCTGTTCCCCTGCCGTGCCATAAACCAATAAGGGGGCTTAAGCTGTTAATACCTGCCATATACTATTTTTTTTCTTTCAGTTTCTCGAGCATCTTTTTCCCGTTTTCGTTATTGGGATTCAGCTTAACAGACTTCTCGTAATTTTTAATAGCGAGCTTTGTATTGCCATCAGCCATATAGCCTTCGCCTAAACTGTCATAAACATTAAACGAATCCGGAAACTGTTCAACGTTGAGTTTGAATATTTCAATAGCATCTTTTACTCTTCCGCCCTGCATTAACTGGTATCCCAGTGTGTTCAGCTGGTTCTCTTTGAAATCATATTCATCTTCATAATCATCTTTTAAATTGTTATATACTTCAATAGCTGTTTTGACGTCTTTATTCATCATAACAATAAGCATAGTATCAATTACAGATTTCAACGGTTTATGAACGGACATCAGCTCCACGTCAAAAATTAAAGTTGAGTTAGCAGGAATTACATCTCCCACAGCCCTGCTTCCGTATGCAAGCTCCGGAGGAATTATTAGTCTCATTTTACCGCCGACTTTCATAAGGGCGATGCCTTCATCCCAGCCTTTTATAACCTGCCCTTCGCCGAGCGTAAATTCAATGGGCACTCCTCTATCGCGCGAAGAATCGAAGATTTTACCGTCCATTAAATAGCCTGTGTAATGAACTTCAACCGCCATGCCTTCTTTTGCCTGTTTGCCGCTGCCTGTTTTCACAACTATGTATTTCAGCCCGCTTTGGGTTGTAACAGTATCAGTTTGGGCAAATACCCATGCTCCCGAAAATATGAATAATGTAAAGGAGATTAAGATGTATTTCATTTTAATTTATTTTATTTATTAAAAAACTTTTAATATAAGCCATACTATTAAAGTTATTAATGCCGCGGTTATCAAAAATGCAATGCAGCCCGCTCTTATGTTTCGTTTTTTTGTTTTGAAAGTTCCCAGCAGTTCATCCCAATTCTTTGCATAAGATGCTGACTTAACAAGGTCAATTTTCCCCAATTCCACCGAATATTTACCAAAAACTGCTTCCAGTTTTTCTAGCTTCATTGCGTTTATCAACGTAATATTGTAAAGCTTCAGCATCTTCAAACAGAAATCCAGAATCGTTACAAGAGTTTTTTCATGAGCGGGATTTATTTCATTCGATATTTCAAGTAACGCAAGAAGGTTGTCACGGAAATCATAAGCATGCGCAGCAAGGTCTTTATCATCTTTGTACTTTTTAATTTCTTCAGGATATAATGAGCAAATAAAATCGCTTATGTTATCTTTGTAAATGGCTTTTTTATCTTCGGGCACTTTTTCCAAATCTTTAAAAATAAGCTCCCGAACACCATCGATATTATAACCGTCACTCCACTTCTGCTTTATTGTTGATTTAATAACTCCAAGCAATGCAAACGGATTATCAGGTTCTTTCTCAAGAATAAATGTATAATAATCAATTGCAGATTTATAGCTTCCCGAATTCAGCTCATGGGCTGCAAGCTCAAGCAGGCTTTTAGTATCAAGCTCATGGGAAACAATATCCCTTACTTTAACATCAACGCCGCAAAAGGGGCATTCAACATAATCAACTCCTTCAGGTATATCAAGGTCACCGCCGCATGAAGGACAACGCGCTGCTTTTAAATCCATAGTTTCATTTTAAAATTTCAAATATTATTGGTCTCGAAGGTGATGCATCTGCAGTAAACGGCAGCAATCTGCAAATTCAGGATATAATTCCCATCCTTAACTGAATCAGGCACATAAATCATCTCGGTAATTGTATTTAACGAGTGATTCGCTTTATCAACTTCATGGCTTCCCTGCATGACATTCCAGTAAATATGATGTACCGCAAGCCGTCCCTCATCACGCGCCCTGTCAACAGACGGAATATCAACAAGTAAATGTTTTATATTTAAATCTTTAATAAGCTTCATTGCTTCAAGCGAAAAATAAGGAGGTGGATTTTCCGAATACCTTCTCGATGTTTTTGATTCATCATTCGGAAGTGTCCTTATCAGCAGGCATTCAAGAAAATCTGTATTGAATGACCCCAGAGCTTTTTCAATGGACCTTTTTGTAATAAGCCTGTCTTCTTTTACCTTGTGAGGTGAATAATTATCACCTGTTTCGGGAGCGTTCACGGGAGAAACTGTAATTAAAACCGAAGGAATAAACTCATCTTTTAATGTTTCGTTAATATATATCCGTTCATCTGAAATATGCCCGACGCATTCAGTATGCGTGCCGTTGCAGTGAGTAATCAGTTTATATTCCTCAAAATTACAACTTCCTCCCCGGCGGGTATCACCGATAAACCCGCCTGACTCAAACGCTTTTGCGCTTGCCTTATCAACATCATAAATATTGGGCTGCTCACCGTTGAAAATCAGGGGAATTGAAATATCAATTCCAGACTGAGTATCAATTTCGTACTCAGCGTTATTTATTTGAAATTTTACTTTCACTTAAAGTACTGTTATAGCCTTAATTTCCGTAATTTTGGTGAGAAATACCATACAATAATAACCACAACCAGCGTCATAGCACCTCCAAAAATAACCGAAGCCACTGTGCCCATAAATTTAGCTGTGACGCCGGATTCAAATGCTCCTATTTCATTTGACGAGCCTACAAATATACTGTTAACAGCAGATACTCTGCCTTTCATATTATCCGGGGTCATTAGCTGAATTATCGTGCTCCTGATTATCACACTAACAGCATCAAAAGCGCCGCCAATTGCAAGTGCAATCAGAGAAAGAGAAAAGCTTTTTGATACGGCAAACACAAGCATGCTGACTCCAAAACCGAACACACACATAAGCAGAACCTTCCCTGCATGTTTAGTGGGGGGATGACGTGTAAGAAACACTGCCATAAATAATGCACCTACAGAGGGTGCTGCCCTCAGCATACCAAGTCCTTCGGGACCTACAAACAATATTTCTGCGGAGAATATCGGGAGTAATGCGGTTGCGCCTCCGAACAAGACAGCAAACAAATCAAGTGTTATTGCATTTAAAATTATTTTATTCTTATAAACAAATTTTGCCCCGGCAGTAAGTTTTTTTAATAGTGATGTCTGTTCAATTACTTCAGGCTTGGGTCTTTTTTTAATGAAGGATAATAGTATGATAGCGGAGAGTATAATAATCCCAACTACCATATACGTCATCGAATAACCCAGCAGGGCAAAAACAAATCCTGCAATTGCCGGGCCCGTAACAGCACCGAGCTGCCACGTGGAGGTATTCCAGGTTACAGCATTTGCAAAAATCTTTTGCGGTATTAACTGTGACCAGAACGCAAATGCAGACGGCATTGAAAATCCTCTGGCAATACCGCTTATAAATATTGCTGCATATATAGCAGTGACTTTATTAGCAGTAATAAAGGAAATTGTATCGGTAGAAATAAAAAACAAAGAAACCGAGCAGAAAAACAGAAGTCCGTACGCAAATAATAAAACATGTTTTCTTATACTGGTATCTACAATATGTCCGGCAAAAAAAGAAACCGCAATTGAGGGGATTACTTCGGCGAGACCAACGAGTCCTAGTGATAACGGGTCTTTTGTAAGCTCATATACCTGCCAGCCAACAATAACAGCCTGCATAAGAGAAGCAATCGTCAGGAAAAACCGGGCGAGAATAAAATTCCTGAATTCCGGTAATCTTAATGCGGAATAGGGGTCATGTTTGGAGCCGTTTAAAAAATCGTCTTTATTTGTATTCAAATTTTAGCAGTATCTTCAAATTTCGCTTAAAATATGGGAATTAACAATGACTTAGTTTAATTGTTTAGCTTTTTCTCTGACAATATCGGCAAAGACCCGTTTTTCAATTTTACTTTCAAGCCATGATATAAAATCAAAATATTTTAAGGCATTTTTAACGGAGGTATCTTCAATAATATTAAACAAGACTTCCTTTAATTCTGTAAAAGCATTTCGGAAACCTCTATCGGTTGAGACATTTGTGAGTTTCCTGAGGAAACGGAAAATGGTTCTTTCAAATTTTCCCATGCTTTTGGTTTTAAGAAAATAGTAGTAAGCGGATTTAATAAGATATTCCAGGTAATCGAAATTCTTCAGCTCATAGTGTATAATCATCAAATATATTTTTGCATACGGGAACTCGGGATATCTTGTTTCTGCTTCTTTATCATTTAAAATATTTAAAACCAAGTTTAACGCTTCATTGAAATCACCAAGTCCGAAATGAGCATGTGAAAGAATGTTATTTTGCGTGTATGAGTCGGCTTTAACAATACCTGTTTTCAGTTCGCTGAGACTGTTATTGAAATTTTCATTTACTTCAAGGATTTTATCAAACTCACCGGTTCGTTTTAAGAATCCCAGTTCAAGCAGATATGAATTGTTTGTAATAAAGAACTTCAGTTTATCGGATTTCAGTACAATTGGATTAATGAGATTATCTCTGAACTTCTTCAGTTGATTTTGAAATTCATTAAACCTGTCCAGCTCGAGAGAAATTACAAGGAGGTTACTAAGCAAAATAAGGTAGTCATTGTACTTTTCTTCAAGCATAGCTTTACTGTTTTCCAGTAATCCAATCTCCCTGTTCAGATATTTGTAGCTCTCATCAAGATTTCCGAGAGCAAAATGATATGAAGCATGTATATGGTTAAACTTCATTTTTGCGGAAAGCGAAAGCGCTTTAGATTCATCACTAAGTATTTGATTACTTATTATGCTGTTAAGCTTTTTCTCCAGCCCGCTTATTTTCGTATCTCCGCCCTGTGTCATTACTGAAACAACATTATATTCAATCCTGTCATATTCATACAGGTTATCTATTTTATTCAGAATAATTTTTCTTTCTTCGTAGTTCGAATTAATAATTTCATCAGTTTTTTTCCCGTACGCTTTTTCAGCCACGAAAATTTTCAATTCCCAAATCAGGATTTGAATCATTTCAGAAAACATCTCATAATTTTCGGTCAGCTTCCTGCATCTGCGGATAAGCTTATTTGCCTGCGGGAACAGCCTTTTATCAAACAGCGCCGAAATATCTTCAAGCAAATGTTTCACTTCGTCACGTTTAGAAAGAATCTGCCGGTAAGATTTTAAGCTCCTGAGAACAGAGTTATACAGGTAATTTTTTGCAACTGAGATTTGATTTACAAATTTATCGCCATTGAAATGCTGAATAACACGTTTTTCATCGTATGAATTCATTGATTCAATAATATCAAACAGCCGGACGTATTTATTCCCCTCCCCCGAGTATGAAGGGCGGAATTTTTCTTAAAATATGCTTTTTCGCCCTTTGAGAGTGATTTTATTAAAATGAATAAATCTTCCGATGTCTTCATTGATTCCTAAAAATGAATATACAATTATAGCGAAATATTTATAATTTATCAATTATATCTCAAAATATAAGATTATTTACTCCTAATAATGACCTGAATTTAGTTTTGTTTGCCCTCCTTTGAAAGCTATTTTTGAACAGAAAAATTAATTATTAAACTTAAAGGAAAAATAAAATGAAAACATTAAATCTCTCAATTTTAATTCTTATGATGCTGGTAATTTCGAACGTGAATGCTCAGCAGGTAACCCAGCAGTGGGCAAAGGTTTTTGATTTCAACGGGCAGAACAACAGGGATGACGCGGTAAATGACGTTATTGCTGATGAAAGCGGAAATGTTTATGCGGCCGGCTACACATACGGCTCGGCAAATCCGAACGGAACAATACTTACGCTAAAATACAATTCCGGGGGAACACTTGTTTGGTCACGCGCTTACTCCGATACAAATCTTTACTCCGCCAATGCAAATGCTATTGCTCTCGATAATTCAGGCAACATTTATGTTACCGGATGGAGAAGCCTTCAGAACCATTACAGAGATATTGTCATTCTTAAATACAATTCAGCGGGAACACTCCTCTGGAGACAATCCTACAACGGTATAGGAAACAATGATGATGAAGCTCTGGTGATGAAGGTCGATAATAATTTTGTATACTTAGGCGGATACATTTTCAACCAGTACGGAAATCAGGATTATGCCGCTCTGAAATACACACTTGACGGTTCCTTTGTATGGGTAAAAACATACGGGAATCTTTTTAACCCCGATATAGTACGGGGTATTGCTGTTGACATGTCCGGAAATGTGTATGTAACCGGAGAAAGTTACAGTCAAACCACGCAATACGATTATGCAACAATAAAATATCTGCCCGATGGTACACAGTCATGGGTTTCTACTTACGATTATGACAATTCCTGGGACCAGGCAAAAGCACTAGAAGTAGACGGTCAGGGTAATGTTTACGTGACCGGTTACAGCAACAACCAGTCAAGCGGTGATTACGCAACAATTAAATACAATACTTACGGTCAGGTACAATGGTCAAAACGCTATGAAGGACCTGACGGCGGCGAGGACGGAGCAAACTCCATAGCAATAGATAATTACGGTAATGTTTTTGTAACCGGTTTCAGCTACAGCAATGCCGGAGGACCGGACTATCTAACTATAAAATATAACGAACAAGGAAACGTATCATGGACTAAACGCTACAACGGCAACGGCAGCAGCTTCGGTGATATAGCCCAAAAAGTGATGCTTGATACTGCCGGTGATGTTTATGTAACCGGCTACGCATACTACGGCACGGGAAGATATCATGACTTCACAACAATAAAGTATGATAATGCAAGCGGTACTCAGGACTGGCTTATGAGCTATGATTACAACGGGTTATATGATTATACTTATGCGCTTTATGTTGACAGAAGCGGGAGTGTTTATGCCGCAGGCTCTGTTATGTTTACCGCTAACAACACAAATGCTGCAGTAGTAAAATATTCACAGCCGATGATTACAAACATAAATAACAATAATAATCTGACAGCAAAGGAATTTTCACTTGAGCAGAATTTCCCGAACCCTTTTAATCCTTCAACAACCATAAAGTTCAATATTCCCAAGGAGGGGAACGTAAAAATATCGGTCTATGATATTTCAGGCAAACTGGTTTCAACATTAGTAAATGAATTTAAAAATGCAGGCAGTTATGAATTGAAGTTCGACGGATCGAATCTCTCAAGCGGGGTATATTTTTATAAGATGGAGACTAACGGGTATTCAGATATTAAGAGAATGATGCTGGTGAAGTAACTTTCCTTTCATTTAAAGTAAAGCGGGTAAATTATTCCCGCTTTTTTTATTGGTATTGGTTGAAATTTTTTATGCTTTTTCTTTTATAGTAATTCCTAAAAACTCGGCTGCGTTTTTCCAGAGGAGTTTTTCTTTTATTACATCGTTTAGTTCCTGCATCGATTCAATCAATTTCCCCGGGATTTCTTCACCGAGAGGAAAGGGATAATCAGAGCCAAGGACTACTTTATCTTCTCCGATTAAATGAATTAAATATTCCAGAGCCAGCTCATCATGCACAAGCGAATCAAGGTAAAACCTGCCGAGATATTCACGGGGATGAACGGTGTTTGATACTGCTACAAGGTCAGGTCTAACATCGAACCCATGCTCAATTCTGCCGAATGTAAAAGGGAATGAGCCTCCGCCGTGAGCAAAACACACACGGAGGTTTTTCAGTTTTTCAAACACTCCGCCGAAAATCATTGAACAAATTGCGAGCGAAGTTTCAGCAGGCATACCAACCAGCCACGGGAGCCAGTATTTTGCCATTCGGTCTTTGCCGAGCATGTCCCATGGATGGACAAAAACACAGGCGTCAAGCTCTTCGGCAGCCTGCAATATTTCAAACACTCCGGGGTCATCAAGGTTTTTGCCTTGAATGTGCGTTCCGATTTCAATGCCGACAAGTCCAAGTTCTTTCACACAGCGTTCAAGCTCTTTAACAGCATGTTTCGCCGACTGCATCGGGAGCGTTCCGAGCCCGATAAAGCGTTCGGAATAATTATTCACAACTCCTGCAATGTGGTCATTCAGGTATTTTGATAAATCAAGTGTATGTTCGGGATTTGCCCAGTAACTAAACATAACAGGCACAGTGGAAAGCACCTGAATATCTACATCATGTTTATCACATTCGTTTATTCTAACACCTGCATCCCAGCTGTTATCATGTATTTCACGGAAGACCTCATTATCAATCATCATTTTGGCACAGCACGGCTTATGGTGATTTATTGTTATAAATCCCCTTGTTTTATATTTCTCATTCAAATCCGGCCAGTTTTCCGGAAGGATGTGGGTATGAATATCTATTTTCATGTTTACTGCAGGCTAAAATCCTCTGTAATCCAATTATGAATTACAAATTACTAATTACGAATTAATTGAAAATGAAAAAGGAAATAATATAATTTCCTAATCATCAGGATTTTTAGTTTTAGTTGTAATTTGAATTTTGGCAATAATTTTTAATATCTCTTCACAGTCATTAAGCAATGAATTGAACATTTTAGCATTGATATAATCAGTATCATGAAGCAGCCTGAGACGAAAACGGGTTTCACGAGCTTCTTTGTATGCAATAGATAGTTTTGAAAGAAAATCTTTTCTTGACTGTCCGCCAATTGCTTCTTCAACGTTGGAACCAATCGATATACCGCTTCTTAGAATCTGTTTAGATAACTCATATTCTTTGTATTGTTTTACCAAATACTGGTATAGTTTTATTATTCTGACAGCAAAATCATAACTTTTTAGTAAAATTACATTCTCTTTCATAATTCTTATTTTTTAAAAATTAATTATTCAGGTCCCTTAATATTTTAAAATCAGCAATTCGTAATTAGAAATTCGTAATTTGTAATTGAATCTATGGTTTATTCATGATTGTTCCGCATTTTTTGCATGTTCTGTGCTCTTCGCTGTTCCAAAAACGCTCGAAAATCGGTGGTAGCTGGTTGACTATGTCTTCCATTTGCAGGTATTCTTCATAAATTTTATTTCCGCAGTTTTCGCAGTACCACTGGAACCCGTCCAGCTCGCCTTTGTTTCTCTTACGCTCGATTACAAGCCCTATTGTGTTTGCAGGACGCTGGGGTGAATGCGGCACCTGAACGGGCAGGTAGAACATTTCTCCCTCTTTGATGTGAATATCTTTGGGTTTGCCTTCATCGATTATTTTGACTGTTATATCGCCTTCAACCTGGTAAAAGAATTCGGGACCTTCTTCGTAGTGATAGTCTTTTCTTGAATTCGGACCGCCGACAACCATAACGATAAAATCGCCGTCAACCATACATTTGTTGCCTACGGGTGGTTTAAGCAGGCTGCGGTTTTCTTCAATCCATTTTTTGAAATTAAACGGAGGTGTTACCATTTTATTAATTCTCCTTTGATATTATTTAATAAAATTTTATCTGAAGCTGTTGAGCTGGATTTTTCGGCTTAAATATTTTCATAAAAAGCCAGGAGGTTGCCGTTGCAGTCTTTTATCCAGAACTCCTTTGTATTATACCAGGTCTCGTTAAGCTCTCTTACTATATCGGCTTTATCTTTAACTTTGTTATAATAGTCTTTCACCCCGTCCATTTCAAAATAAAGGATTGAGCTGTTCACAAGCGGCTTGTTTACAAATTCGGGAGCATATTTATACAATATTTCGCTTGCTCCTACCATAACCTGAACATTTTTATTTTTCAAAATCGCAAAATTATTTTCATCATTTTCGGTTTGAACATAAATAGGCTCAAACCCGAGAACGTTTTTGTAAAAGTTTATATTATCAGTTACGCTGTTTACAAAAAGGTGCGGGACAATTTGGTTCATACAATATATATTAATTCAAAAATTATTCTTCAATTTTTTCGGTTTCCGGCAGCATATCAAAGAAGTGCCAGACACTGCAGTAATAGTCACCAGGTCCGAAATATGTTTTGGAAACACGGGTTATATTACCGTCTTTATCTTTATGGAATACCGAAGCTCCCGGCCAGTAATCCCCTTTTTCGGTCTTATAGCCCATATCGCTGATGAAAGTCGATTCACTTCCCGAGAACATGGGGAATTTCCATCCGCGGCTGTCTGCAAACTCACGCTGAACTTCAGGGGCATCAGGTGATACAAGCGCAAATCCGGCGCGTTTCTGAATATAATTATAAATTCCGTTAAATCCATCAGCCCACATTGTGCAGTATGAACAGCTTTTGCCCATGTTATGAACAAGCACTAAATCATCTTTTCCGTCAAATAATTCGGAAAGCTTCACTTCCTGTGCATCCCTGTTCTTAAAAACGTAATCCTGCACTTCCATCTTAGCCATTTTACTCAACAGCTTTAACATTTTTTTCCTGTTTTTAGTTATCACCGATTCAAGCTCCTGAAGCTTTCTTTCGCGCTTCATGTGATTTATCTTTTTTTGATTTGTCTTTTTTGCCCATGATTTTAAATCCTTTAGTTAAAAATTTATAATGAGAATAAAGCTGCCGGTATTTCCGCAGCTTAATTTGTTAATTGTTTATTTAAGGATGATTAAGAGGAGATATTATAAAAATAAGTTATTGATTAATCCATACCAATAGACAATAACTTATTGTTAAATTTTTACTTGTAGTGTTAAGAAGAGAACATTTATGCCTATTTCCCGCATGTTTTTGAGGCAATCCAGCCTGTTATCATGATAAACAACGTTCCGTAAGGGAAAAAATGTATTAGCGTATCGCTTACGGAATGTGAGTTCCTCTCAGCGCCGATAAAAAACTGTATACATAACAATATTGTTATTATTGTTATAAACCATCCGATTACCGAAACGGGATAGTAAACCCAGCCGATTGGCTTGAACCAAGTTCGTTTCATTCAATAGTCCTCCGGAATGATTGCTCTGTAAAATATTGTTTTGTTTTCCAATCGGTGTAATTCCATGAAAGCCATGTGTACGAATTTTGTTTATCAATAAAAATCTGTTTTCTTGCTTCGAGTTCTTTTACACCGTTATTCAAATACCTCCTAAAGCCATCCCGGAACATAAAATCATAATCAAGAATATCTTTGTGTTCATCAAGCACGGGAAGCGCATCGTCTGAAAGAGTGAACAAGTACGAAACATCAATCTGGCTCTTATCGGGATTCTGCAGATTGAAGCGCGCAATATTTCCATCCCAGTTAACGGAACCCATCAGAAGTAAAACCGCAAACGCTGCCCAACTGTTGATTTTCACAAGCCAGAAAGCGGTTTTCTTTTCATAAATTTTAATGAACATGGTTACAAGTCCAATAAACGTGAGTAATAGGAAAATCATAACGCCGATTCTTTTGTAAGATAGCGCATAGTAGTATTCTATGTAATAATAATTTCTTAAGAATAATGATATTCCCATAACTGCGTTTTGCACAATCCATAAGTAAGCGCCGTATTTAAGTATTTTGTTTTTTGAATAGAAATTCAGATTTCCCCTGAAGAAATAAAGCAATATTGCCATTGAAAGCACAATGCTGAATATGAGATAATAAGTGCCTTCATGGACAAAGTATGCAAGGTTATCAACACGTGATGAATCAAAACCTAACCAGACAAAATTAATATCAATAATGTTGAGAATCAGAATTAACAGGTTAACCATTATAATAAGAATAATGCCAATCCTGTTTTCGGTAACAAGCGATGTCATTCTGAAAGGAAAAATTCTTTTTGCCATCTTACCGAAATCATATCTTTCATCCTTACGGCTGATGAGCTTTTTAAACTTATCGCGCAGCAGATTATTTAAAAAACTCTGGTCAAGATTCAGAAACATTCTTATTTTACGGTTAAACAATACTCCCGTTATTAAAAACAACCCAAGAAAAATGAACATAAATCTTTCAGGGGGATAGTCTAATCAGCAGATTATTTAAAAACTGCTTTATCGAATCCCAGAACGAATTGGAATAATCATTAAAAATGGGATTTGAATACGCATAAATTCCGTAAAAAACTGAAAATACTATAACAGGAAGAACAACCAGCTTACCTATTTTCAGCACACCCGCAAAGAACCTGTATTTATTTTTTGCCAGCCTCATTTCTTCAAGAACGTTATACGGGAAAATAATCTGGCTGCCCGCAGATGTAAGCAGTGCGCTTATAATTGTTCTCAGCTTCGGCTGGTGAATGAATCCCGCAAGCACAAAAAATGATGATATACATGCAAAAATGCTGAAGACCGAGTTATTATAGAGCACCATTGCTCCCGAAAACAATACCGGGATTATTAAGAACAGCACATTTTTATTTTTAATTGAATCTGGATTCACCAAAAAAGCTGATATTGAAAGCAATATTATGAATAATAAGAGATTAATACCCGGTTTTTCGTGCCAGAAGCTGAAATTATAAATTAGTGTAAGAGAAATCAGCAAAGCGAATATTTTATTTTTTTGTGTTAGCATGTTAATAAGTTTTTTTAATCAGCTGTTCAAGAGCATCTATATGTTCTGCAAAAGCTTTTTTACCTGCTTCTGTAACAGAATAAGAAGTATTCGGCTTCTTGCCGATAAATTTTTTATTTACTTTTATGTATTTATTTTTTTCAAGGGCGGTTAAGTGACTGGCAAGATTGCCGTCGGTAAGCTCAAGCATTTCTTTCAGGTTATTGAAATCAATTTTATCGTTAACCATAAGAATTGACATCACGCCCAGCCTGATGCGGCTTTCAAACAGCTTGTTTATATTTACTATAATTTCTTTCATCTCTCGTATTTAAGGTACATCGTAACACCGTAAACAATATTCATAACTCCAAACCCCGCAGCCCAGAACCATAACCCGAATGGATATAATAATGCCGCTGCGAGTCCAAGCACAATTTCCGTTATGCCGAGATACTTTATTTCATTCAGTGTGTATTTGCTTGCATTAAGCAGCGCTAGTCCGTAAAATAAGAGCATGGATGAAGCGAGCAGATTATAGAGTCCGTGGTAAATTAAAATCAGGCAGAACAATCCGCCCGCAACAAGGGGGATAAATAAATTCACAACTACCCGTTTGGCGGAGCTGTTCCATACCGGCAAGCCTTTCTTTTTTGCTTTGCGCGATGTGAAAAATATGGTTGACATAAACGTAAGCACAAGAACTATTCCTGCCGTAAGAATAAGTGAGTATATCATGTCATCCGTCACAGAGTAAGTAAGAGAGTTTCTCTCTGCTTGCATAACCGATTCAATTTTGAAATATACATAGGCTGAAGCAAGCAAGCCGATAATTCCCGCGCTTACTCCTGAAAGCCCGCTGAGCGAAATAAAGGTTGATGACTTTTCCATTAATGACCTTATTTCAGCCAAGTTGTTGAGATGCTCCTGATTTTTATCCATAACGGTTTAATTTTTGTTAGAAAGTACTTTGTATTACAAAGTTAAAATATAAAAACTGTAAAGTCAAGTGCAGAGTTTACCGAAAATAATAAATGGGTATTAATAAATGGTTTTTACAGCTTATTGCCGGAAATATAGCTGAAGTAAGAACTTAGGTTGTTTTAAGTTTGCTGATTAACTCTTTTTCACGCTCGGGCTTCATTCCGTATTTGCCTTCAGGCCAGCCGAGTGAGCTGTAGTATGCAATTGATTTTTCAACCGATTCGGTAAAAGTACATAGCGGTGTTTTGAAGTCCTCAAGCAGTCTTGTATTATCAAGCGCCAAATCAAACCCGCTCGTCCAGACCGGGAGGTCCATCCATTCGGTTACGTGATTATCGCGGAGAAACTCAAGCGGGGCATAAATGTATTTTGGAGTTGTTTTAATTATACTTGATGCAATTTCCGGAATCTCTTTTATTTCAACTGCCTGATGTGTAACGGCGTTATAAACTTTCCTGTGATTTTGAATATCGAACGCTTCGAAAATTATTTTTGCAAAATCTTCTGAGAAAGTATTTGTTGATTTCGATTTACCTTCTTCGGGTATTAGTATTTCATCAATCATTTTAGCCCTGTAAAGCCAGTAATAGAATCTGTCCGTAGGGTCATACTTTCCGTATATTAAACCCGGGCGGAAAATTATAGTATCAAGCCAGTCTTTAGAGAGCAGTATCCTTTCCATTTCAGCTTTTTTATTTCCATAGGCAGCCAAAATATCTTTAGTCACACGCTGCTCTTCGCTGCAATCAAGAATTTTAGTTGATTCTTCTATAGGGGTTTTTAATTCATCAGGATTTTCCAATCCGTAAACGCTTGCTGTCGAAACGAAAATATATCTTCCGGCTTTACCTTTTAGGAGATTTAGAACAAGCTCGATATTATCCGGCTGCATCCCGGAGAAATCTACAACAACATCCCATGAACCTGAAGAGATTTGTTTAATCCCGTCTGATTCCCTATCGCCATAGAAATGTTTTGCTTCTGGAAAAATTCCGGGATTTCTTTTACCCCTGTTAAACAGGGTAACATCATAATTGGAACTGATGAGTTTTTCGGTAAGAAGTCTTCCTACAAAACCGGTTCCGCCGAGTATTAAAATTTTATTCTTCAAAGTTTATCTCTTCGAGGTCCGCCAGTAAATTTTTTGCTTCAAATGAATTAGATTGATTAACTTGAATTTCAAGGGGCGGACTTGAGAGACCGGCTTCTTTGTTGTGACCGTCCGGTTTTATAAAATATTTTATGTTTGCCTCATCAAGCAGTGATGCGGCAACAGATATTATTGCAGAATTATTAGAAGCAAGAATTGTGACAAATTCCCCGTCTTTTTTAAAAGCCATTAAGAATTTATAGTTTATTTAAATGCCCTTAACATCAGAAGTGAAACTATATAGTTTCCTAATTTATAAATAAAAACATTTAAATAAAATAGTGGATTGGGTTATTTTAGTAGGGTTTCATTTGCGTTACATCTCCATTGATGACTGCTGCTTTTTCATATCCATCTTGGGACTGATGTAGGGGATTCCCAGGTTCATACCTCTTAGCAAAAATATTACCGCCAGAAGAACCGCAAAAACCGGCACTAATTTTGCAAATTTCCGCTTAAAATTGAAGTTTATGAAGTTTCCGGCTATTGATGTACCAAGCATTGCAGGTACTGTTCCAAACCCGAAAAAGACCATGAAAAGCATTCCGTTTAAGGGACTTGCTGTAGATACTGCTACCGCTCCGGCAATGCCCATGTAAACAAACCCGCAGGGCAGGAAGCCGTTGAGCACACCGATTAAAAACAATGAAGCGCCTGACCTTTTTTTAAATAAAGGCATAAAAAGATTTTTTAACTTTACAGTGAAACGGTTGAAACCTGTAAAGCTTCTTACTTTATTTTTTACTGATGCGGGAAGTACAAGCCATAGAATAATTATTACACCAAGTGAAATTGAAACAACCTGCTGAAAGCCGAACATATAAATCCTTCTTCCCACAAGACCAAAGATTAATCCGAGTACTGCATATGTAAATACTCTTCCTAAGTTATAAAGAACTCTCCCGTTAATAAATGACCGGCTTGAGGAAGCTGAAGAAGGCAGAGCAAGAACAATCGGTCCGCACATGCCTATACAGTGCAGGCTTCCAAAAAATCCTATAATAAATCCGGTCCAGATTTCCATTTATCTGATTGTAAATGATGTTTCGTTAAAATATTCTGTTGTATCAATACTCCAGTTAAGCTGGAGCTTCCAGAATCCTTTTTCAAGCTTACCGGTGCTTACAAGCATCGAGCGTGATGAATCAACTGCAAGCGGCACTTTTAAATCCTCACCTGCATCTGAAGGACGGTAGAATAAAACATTTCCCTTAACTTTTTCGGGAGAAACAAATGAAGGAAGTTTTACGAAAACAGCATTGCCTGTAAATTCAATTTTTACATTTTCGCTCAGCGCATTCGTACGGTTAATTTTATCTATTTGCTTTTGGTAATCAATCCCCTTTTCGTAATAATTCATCATAACCAAATCAGAAGGGCTGTTCATAGCAATAACCATCATCGCCGCAGTTCCTGCAATAAAAACAATGATTGTTATTAATATTCCTTTTCCCCAGTGCATATATTAGTTTTCCTTCACCTGTCCCAGGAACGAAGTTTTAATATCGTCTATTTTCTTCTCACCGCTGTAAACCCCTATCATCAATGGTGTGTTCATCATTTTAATTTCATCTTTAGGCAGCAGCACAAGAAATTTCTCTTCTAAAATTCCAGATGGCTCAAGCTCGATATTATCTCTGCCTATTAGTTTAATTTCGCCTTTAACATTTTCAAGCTTAACGCTGATTGGCACTTTATCAAAAGTCTTATTGGTAATTTTCATGTTATACAGGTTGCTCAGCATTCCGCCGGGCTGTTCCTGGTAAAGCATGCCGGGTGTTCTTAAAATATTAACATCTATATCGCTCCTGTTAAAAAGCAGTATGGTAAGAACGGTAACCAGCAGTAGAAGAAGTGATGAATATCCTATAATTCTCGGAGTAATTCTGAATTTCAGCCTGTTCTTAATATTATTTTCGGATGCAAATCTGATTAAGCCGCGGGGCTTCTTTATTTTATCCATTACAACATCACACGCATCGATACATGCAGTACAGTTAACACATTCAAGCTGTGTGCCGTTTCGTATATCGATACCTGTGGGACAAACTTCAACACATTGATTGCAATCAACGCAATCGCCGTTAGTTCTCTCTTCACTCTTCCTTAATTTGCCTCTCGGCTCGCCTCTTACATAATCATAGGCAATAACAACCGAGTTCGGGTCAAGCAGCACCCCCTGTAATCTGCCGTAGGGGCAAACAAGTATACAAGCCTGTTCTCTGAACCACGCGAATATCCAGAAGAAGAATACTGTAAATACTAAGCATGCTTGCAAGTCCCGCAACATGTTCGGAAGGCGGGTCGGTTACAATCTTCAGCAGGCTATCCATACCAATAATATAAGCTAAAAGGAAATTGCCGATGATAAATGAAATAACAAAAAATATTGCATACTTGGAATATTTTTTGATAATTTTACTTGCAGTCCATGGTGCAGCATTTAATTTTCTTTGGTTGTTTGCATCGCCTTCGAGCCAGTATTCTATTTTGCGGAAATACCATTTCCAGTAGTACCGTTTGCGGGCATATCCATCCGCAAAACACCCTGCCGAACACAGCGGTAAATAATATGATAAAAACAATAAATGCAATTGCTGCAAGTCCGAACAAATAAAAATCATGCGGACCGAAAGCCAGTCCGAATATTATAAACTGGCGTTCAACGAAATTAAAAAGCAAAAACGGGTGACCGTTCAGCTTAACAAACGGCATTATAAACAAAAAAGCCAAAAGAAATATGCTTACCCATGTACGGGCATTATAAAACCTGCCCTTGGGCTTTTTGGGATATACCCAAACGCGTTTTCCTTCTTTGTTTACAATTGACATCGAATCCCTGAAGGATTCATCTGCGCCTTTTATTTTTTCATCTGTAGTATGCAATTTTTTCATGGTCATTCCCGCGAAAGCGGGAATCCGATTATAGTTTAAAGAAAATTTTTTTCAGTTTTGTTCTAACTCAGTAATTTTTATTTTGTTTTAACTTTGGAGGTATCACCTTTCGGTGTTTTAACTTTAGAGCTGTCTTGCTTAAACTTTGACGTATCAACTTTAGTAGAATCACCTTTTGTATTTGTGCTGTCCTGTGTTTCCACATACAGCGTTCCCTCAGGCGGCTTGCCGGTCGGAGGATTTGTGCCATGAAGGCTAATAACGTAACTTCCCACTTCCTGAATTTGCTTCGGGTTAAGAAGTGTTTGCCACGTTATCATACCCTTAGCGGGAACACCGTATTTAATTGTCTTAAAAACATTTTTGATTCCCCCGCCGTTTATCCAGTAATCATCGGTTAAGTTAGGTCCTACAGTACCGCCTCCATCAGGTCCGTGGCATGGTATGCAGTTTGTCATAAATATCGTCTTGCCGCTTTCCAGGGCCGCAGGGTCTTTCAGCAGGGTTACATTATCTTCATTAACAAAAGCACCTGTTTTAATTAATTCCTGCCTCTGTATATCCGCCGCGCGAACCTCTTCTATATATTCATCAACCGGCAGAGGTCTTAAATGAAATACGTGGAACACAAGCATATAAACAACAGCAATTCCGATTGTTCCGTAAAATAAAATATTAAACCATGGGGGAATTTTATTATCAAGCTCCCTGATGCCGTCAAAGTCATGGTCAAACATAATTTCCTGTTCATGTTCAACAGGAACGGCATTTGAAAGAAACTGCCCGACTTTTGAAAGAGCCGGTGACTTCTTTTTTGCGCCGGTATATTCGTATTTCTTATCGCCGAAGATTATTATTATAACAAACAGCATCAGCACTGCAAAAAGGAAAATCCAGCCAACAGCTTTGGCATAACTGTCAAGACTTGTATCTTTCGGCTCTGCTGTTTGAGCAAAAATATTTCCCGCAAAACCCGTAAAGAAAATTAAACCGGCAATCAGGTATTTTAATATATTTACTTTCATATAACTTATTGCTTAATTTTCCAAATTCATTTGTTTATTAATGTCAGCATCCTCATTATTATCAAGCGGAAGAGCTTCTACTTCTTTTATATATTTCTTATCCAGCTTCACAATCCATATTACAACACCAGCAAAGAGAGCAAGGAATATGAACATAGAAATTACCGGGTAAAGCTCAATTCCTTCAATCGATTGCAATAATTCTTTATACATTTTAAATCTCCTTACTTCTTTGTTGAGTCAATTGGTGTATTGACTTTAGCTTTAGTTGTATCGGTATTATTTGAAGGCGCATTAACCGTGTTTGTAACATTTCCTTTTATATCTGTTCCGAGCCTTTGCAGGTATGCAATGAGCGCAATAATTTCTTTATCGGGTTCTGCTGCAATACCGTTTTTCTGCAGGTCTTTGGCAATTCCATCAGCCTGCCTCATCAGTGAATCATTTGCCATTAATTCAAATCCTTCGGGATAAGGAACACCAAGCGTTCTCATTACATTTATCTTTTTTTCGGTTGTGGTAATATCAAGCACCTGTGTCATGAGCCACGGGTACGCAGGCATAATAGAACCCGGAGAAATACTCCGCGGGTCTTCCATGTGCAGGTAATGCCATGTGTTAGGATATTTCTTTCCCTCCCGCTGAAGGTCGGGACCCGTGCGTTTTGAGCCCCACAGGAACGGGTGGTCATATACAAATTCACCTGCTTTTGAATACTCGCCGTATCTTTCGGTCTCTGACCTGAACGGGCGAATCATCTGCGAATGACAATTGTTGCAGCCTTCCCTTATATATAAGTCGCGCCCCTGAAGCTCAAGCGGAGTATAAGGTTTCACGCTTGGTATTGTAGGAATGTTTGATTTTACAATGAAGGTCGGAATCATTTCTACCATTCCGCCTATTAAAACCAAAACTGTTGCAATCAGAGCAAAGCGGACCGGCTTTTTCTCAAGTATTCTGTGTCTTGTTTCTTTAATGCCTGCCGGGAAATCAACCATTGCAGGAGATTCAGTTTCTTCGTTTGCAAGAAATGAACCCTGCTTTGCTGTCTTGATAAGGTTGAATATCATCACAACCACTCCCGTTAAATAGAACGTGCCGCCGACTGCTCTTATTACATACATCGGTTTGATTTGCATCACAGTCTCAAGAAAGTTAGGATACTGCAAAACACCTTCGGGAGTGAATTGTTTCCACATTAATGATTGTGTAATTCCGCCCGTGTACATTGCAACCGCATAGAAAACAATTCCGATTGTTCCAATCCAAAAATGGAAATTAGCCAGCTTCCTTGAATAAAGATTTGTTCGCCACATTCTAGGAACAAGCCAGTATAAAATTCCGAATGTTAAAAATCCGTTCCATCCCAGCGCGCCTATATGCACGTGAGCAATAATCCAATCCGTATAGTGAGCGATTGCATTTACATTTTTTAACGATAGCATAGGACCTTCAAGTGTAGCCATACCGTAAGCAGTAACGGCAACAACCATAAATTTCAATATTGGGTCTTCACGAACCTTATCCCATGCGCCGCGCAGCGTTAGCAATCCGTTTATCATACCGCCCCATGATGGAGCTATAAGCATTAACGAAAATACCGTTCCAAGAGACTGAGCCCAATCGGGTAAAGCGGTGTATAATAAGTGATGCGGTCCCGCCCAGATATAAATAAATATCAGTGACCAGAAATGAATTATGGAAAGCCTGTAAGAATAAACCGGACGGTTAGCAGCCTTCGGCAGAAAATAATACATCAGCCCCAGGTATGGAGTTGTAAGGAAAAACGCCACTGCGTTATGACCGTACCACCATTGAACCAGCGCATCCTGAACTCCTGCGTAAACAGGGTAGCTCTTTAAGAAAGTTACCGGAAGCTCGATTGAGTTTACAATGTGCAGTACGGCAACTGTTATAATGGTTGCAATATAAAACCAGATAGCAACATAAATATGTTTTTCTCTTCGCTTGGCCAGCGTGCCGAAAAAGTTAATTGCAAATATTACCCAGACAACCGCAATTAAAATATCGATTGGCCACTCAAGCTCTGCGTATTCTTTGCTTGTTGTTCTGCCTGTTGTTAAAGTAAACACAGCAGATACAATTATCAGCTGCCACCCCCAGAAGTGCAGTTTCCCTAACAGGTCACTGTACATTCTTGCTTTGCATAACCTCTGCAGTGAATAATAAACACCCATAAAAATCGCATTACCGACAAATGCGAATATCACACTATTGGTATGCAGCGGGCGTATTCTGCCGTATGTTATGAATTGTACGTTAAGGTTCAGAGCGGGGAGGAACAGTTGTATTGCTATAATCAGGCCAACAAGCATACCGATTGCCGCCCATACAACGGTGGCAATAGTAAACATCTTGACAATCTGGTTATCATAACTGAATTTTTCCATCTCCATATTATAAGCTATCTCCTTATTATAAAGTTTTCTTACTTTTTTCTATTTTCTTGTCCGGGCTTTTTTCCGGTGCAGATTTATTACTATCAAACAATATTCTTACCGAAGGCGTATAGCGGTCTTCATACTGCCCGTTTTTTACCGCCCAAAGGAATGCGATTAAAAATACCGCTGCAACCAGAAGACTGAAACCGATTAACAGTATTATTACACTCATATAAGATTCTTCCTTTTAGCTGCAATGTTTGTAGATGCAACAGTGAACAGCACAACCGAAACCGAGCTTGCCGGCATTAGTATAGCAGCAAGAAGCGGCGATACCGCTCCCTGGAAAGCGAGCGTAATTCCCGCAATGTTATACAAAAATGAAATTGTGAAACTTGCTATAATAATTTTTTTTGTTGATACTGTAAACTTAATGAAATCATATATTTTATTAAATACAGAAGCATCAAGAATTGCATCACATGCAGGCGAGAAGCCTGTTACATCTTCCGATACAGCTATACCAACATCGCTTTGTTTTAATGCTCCGGCATCGTTTAAACCGTCACCAAACATTAAAACTTTTTTATTTTCTGCCTGAAGCGATTTTATATATTCGAGTTTTTCTTCCGGTGACTGGTTAAAATTTAATTTTGTTCTCTTATCAAAAAATTTCAGCAAGCTTTCTTTCTCACCTTCATTATCACCCGATAAAACCGAAAGTTCATATTTTTTTTCGAGCTCTGAAGTTATTGTTTCAAGCCCGCGGCGGTAAACATTGTTTATATTGAAATATCCCTTTACCGAATTGTTTATTGTAAGGTAAACACGGGTATTAAGCTTAACGTTTAAATCCTGCTGCTCACCGGTATATTCAGCGCTGCCAACCTTAAGGTAATTTCCGTCGATTTTTCCTTCAATGCCTTTGCTTAAAGATTCTTTATATTCACTCACTTCAAAAAACTCATTGCCTTCAATAATAGAATAAATTTTGCCGCTTAGCGGGTGAAGCGAATTTCTAACAAGCGATTTAACCAGTTTCTGTTCATAAGAGGTAAGCATAGTTCCCGAAAATGTTACAGCCGAATCACCCGGCTCGGTAATAGTTCCTGTCTTATCAAATACAATCGTATTTATTTTTGAAAGTCTTTCTGCCACCGAAGTATTTTTCAGATAAAATTTATTCTTTCCGAGAATCCTCATTGCATTGCCGAGCGCAAAAGGATTTGTTAATGCCAGCCCGCATGGACATGCTATAATCAGCACGGCGGTAAATGCGTTAATTGCTTTGCTGAAGCTAACGGGCAGCCAGTACAAAGCTGCTCCAACAGAAATTATCAGAACAGCCGCCGTAAAATATTTTGCCGCTGTGTTGACAACAGAAACAAATTTATTTTCATCTTCTTTAATAAAAGCATCTTTATTCCAAAGTTTAGTAAGGTAGCTCCGGGAAACCGTTCTAATTACCTCAAGCTCCACGGCGCTGCCTTTCTGCCTTCCGCCCGCATAAATAATTTCGCCCGGCACTTTTTCTACAGGAACAGATTCGCCGGTAACAAAGCTGTAATCAATATGCCCGTTCCCGCTGAAGAGTATTGCATCGGCAGGAATAAGCTCATCATTTCTTACTGCAATTCTATCCCCTTCTTTTAAGTTAGAAACAGGGATACTGCTTTCTTTTCCGGCTTTAATCAACGTAACCGAAACAGGAAAATATGATTTATAATTTCTTTCGAAGTTTAATGCATCGTATGTCTTGCTCTGGAAAAGCTTTCCCGCAAGGAGAAGAAAAATAAGCCCTGTCATCGAATCAATAAACCCGGGGCCTGTTTGTGTAACAATCTCATAAACACTTCTTGCAAACAGCACAATTATTCCTAGCGCAATGGGAAAATCGATATTAATAGTTTTTTGTTTCAGTCCGGTATAAGCTGATTTAAAGTAATCCGAGGCGGAATAAAAGAACACCGGTATTGCCAGCAGAATATTTAATGCTCCGAAAAACTGGCGGTAGAGTGATTCAAGGTAACCGCCGAAGGAAAGATATTCGGGAAAGCTCAGCAGCATAATGTTGCCGAAACAGAATCCCGCAACACCGATTTTATAATAAAGTTTCCGGTTTGAAGAGTATTTTACTTTCTTGTTCCAGGTTGCCGAGATTAATCTGCGGTTCATACCCAATAGAAACCAAAAGTTCAACAAGCCGGCGAAGAGAAATTTCATTTTGTTTAAATTTAACGGATAATTTTTTCTGCAGGAAGTTTACTTCCGAAAATAAAACGCCATTATTTAGTTTATAAAGATTTTCAAGAAGCCATATACATGCGCTGCAATGCATTTGCGGAATGAAAAAAGAAACGGATGTGATTGTGCCGTCAGTGAAGTCAATCAGCTTTGATGCAATCTGTGTATCATCGAGAAACTCATACCTTGAGGAAAGTACATTTCCGGTTTTATTTTGTGATATGCCGGGTTTTTCTTCTATCGAATAATAATTGCAGAGATTACCGCCATCAAGAATCTCATAGACCAGCTTACAGCCGTTACAGCAAAAATACTTGTCATCTATTGCTATATCCTTGTTTTTACAAGGGTCTCCGCAATGATAACAAGCAGCGTCTATTTGAGTTGATAATTCCTGCAATTAATTTGTTAGGTTTGGATTAGAGGTAAAAATAGCATTCTTTATGTTTTGAAACCATGATTTTTGTCATTTCTGAAAAATTCAGCCAGATGATTATTGAAACAAAACAGCTTCTATTTTTTCATATACTTCGAGAGGTCTGATTTCACTGAATCAGCGCTGGATTCAAGTGAACTTTTTACTCTTTCTCTTTCTTTGGAGCTTTTATTTTGGCTCAATTTAAATTTCCCTTCGAGCCTGTTAACTTTTATTTCAAAAGCAACAATGGCCTTAAGCAGTTTGTTTTTGTAGACAGCATCAAGTTCGGCATATTGCGCTTTATATGATTTTTCGAATTCCTCAAACATTGCATCAAGCAGCTTTTCGGTTTCCTCTCCTTCTTTTAATAATTGAGGTGTTCCATAAGCATGAACTGCAATATAATTCCATGTGGGAACATGCTGTTTATGGTCATACAATGACGGTGATATATATGCATGCGGCTCGCTGAAAATTACAAGAACTTCTTTGTTATCGGAAAATGTTTCCCATTGAGGATTAGCTTTTGCCATGTGTGATTTGAGAATTAAATCATCCCCACTTTCTTCAATCACAAACGGAAGGTGTGTTGCAATAGGCAAAGCATCTTTTTCGGATATAAGCACGGCGAAGTTATATTCTCTCATGAACTTAATGAGTTCGGCTTTATCTTTTTCTTCAAAATGTTTTGGTATGTACATAAAAGGAATCCTATTAGAGTTTTTTGCTCATTACTACACTGCGGTAATTAGCTTTTTTCCATTGCTGGTAACCGATTTGTTTATATCCGCGCTTTTCGTAATAATCTATTAAATGCTGAGCTTCCTCTGCGGTATCAAGTGCAATTTCATTTATTCCTTTATCTTTTACATATTTCTCAACAAAATCCATTAACATGCTTCCCACACCCTTGCACTGGAATTCAGGCTCAACGGCAAACTTACCGAAAACTTCAATATCACTGCGGTTATAAATTTCGGGGGAGTTTTTCCCTTTTGGATAAATTAAAATTGTTCCAATTATTTTATCATCCTCAACTGCTACAAAGCACTCACCCCTATCAACAAACCACTGCATATCTTCTTCCGATATGAAGGTTGCAACATAATGCAGCCCCATATCAGCCAGCTTTTTATAAGCACGGTGTAGAAGGGATACCAGTTCTGTCATTGAATCCATATCCGAAAATTTACGGATTGTGATGTCCATCTTTATTTTGTCATTCCCGCGAAGGCGGGAATCCAATTAGCATGTTGTAAATGTTGAAAATATTTTCGGTTTTAATTGTCACCAGCTTGTTTTCAAGTCTGCTATACCCCTAATTCAACAAACTCAAACTTAGCGCCATCGAACAACCCTTTATCACTTAATTTTAACTGCGGTATAACAAGCAGTGCCATAAACGATAATGTCATATACGGCGAGTGAAGCGTACTCCCAAGCTCTTTTGCAAGGGCATCAATTCTTGTATACATCTCTGCAACTTTATACCCGTCTTCATTAGTCATTATTCCTGCAACAGGCAGCGGCAGGACTTCAACCTTACCGTCATTCACAACCGAAATGCCGCCTTTGTTTTCTATGATTGCATTAACTGCATTGCATATATCTTCATCAGTTGTTCCGACAGCAATTATGTTATGCGAATCATGCGCCACGCATGAAGCTATTGCACCTTTCTTTAACCCGAAGTTTTTAATGAAGCCAATAGCGGGCTTTCCGTTTGAATAGCGTTCAGTTACAGCCAGCTTAAGGACATCATTGTTAATATCAGAAGTAAGTTTTCCGTAGATCGAATGCGCATTAACATGAAGCTCATTGGTTATCAATTGACCGTCAAGCGCTTCTATAACTCTGATTTTTGCTTCAGCAGGTGTACCGTCAGAATTCACAGCGCGGGGGGTATCTATAGCAAAATCACTCGGTGTTTTTTTTGAAGTGTTAAAGTTATTTGTAATCTCTGCTTTAACGCTTTCGATTAATGTCTTTCCGTTTTCAGCCACGAGTAAGCCGTTAATATAGGTCTTCTGAACTTTGAAGTCCTTTAGATTTTCGGTTACAATAAAATCAGCCGGGTCGCCTTCGCGGAGCATACCAACTTTAAGCGAGTAATGCTCAACCGGATTCAAACTGGCGCACCTGAGCACATCAAATAAATCATATCCGTAAGCAACAGAGCGTTTAACCAAATCATTTATGTGGCTGACAGCTAAATCATTAGGATGTTTATCATCGCTGCAGAACATTACTTTACCGGGAAAGTCTTTAATGATTGTATGAAGCGTCTCATAGTTCTTTGCAGCAGAGCCTTCGCGAATGAGGATTTTCATTCCGAATTTTAATTTATCCAATGCTTCATCGAGCATAAAGCATTCATGGTCAGTTGAAATCCCTGCATCAATATATTTTTTTGCTTTCTCCCCCTTAAGTCCGGGAGCGTGACCATCAACAGGTTTGCCAAGCTCATGCGCAATTTTAATTTTTTCCAATACAACAGGGTCATTGAACAGCACTCCGGGGTAATTCATCATCTCGCTTAAATAATGCAATCCGTCATTATTGAAAAGCTCTCTTATATCATTTGGAGTAACTTCCGCTCCTGCAGTTTCAAAAGTTGTTGCGGGTACGCAAGATGAAGCGCCGAAATAAAACTTAAACGGGACTTTCCGGCCGTTATCAATCATATATCTGATTCCGTTTATTCCGAGCACGTTAGCAATTTCGTGCGGGTCGGAAACGGTTGCAACTGTGCCGTGAACAACAGCCAGCCGTGCAAATTCAGACGGAACCAGCATCGAGCTTTCAACATGAACGTGTGAATCAATAAAACCGGGGATTATATAATTTTGGTAAGAGCCGCTTGTTCTCTCTATTTTTTTAATAATGCCGTCTTTGGCGGTAACTGAACCGGGATAGATTTCGCGGTTATGTATATCAACAATATTGCCTTGTATGGTAAAATTCATTTTCTAAGAATTACTTTGGAATTTAAGAAGCTTGCTTATTTTTCGTAAAAGACAATATCTAATTCCTTTATTCTCTTAAAATCAGAATCTGAAGTTACGAGAGGTATGTTTAGATAAATTGATGTTGCTGCAATTATTGCATCTGGAATCTTAATACCATATTGAGAACGAATAGAAATAGTACTGTTTTTAATAGTTGAGTTAATATCTACGATACTTGATTGTGAAAGTAACTTATGAATTGTATTTTCGTCAGTTTCGGTAAGATTTTTGCTGCTGAGAAGTTCTATTTCTGTTATAAAAGAAATAAATAATGTTGAATTTTCCAGTAGGTCAATTAATCTTGAATCTCCTGTTAAAAGGTAAATTAATACATTAGTATCTGCAACAATACTATTTCCATTCATTTCTCAATCTTTTTTGAAATGCAAGCCCATCTTCACCGTATTTAACTTTTCCGCAAAATTCAGAAGCTTTGAATTTTTTAGGTGATTTTGTGGCTTTGATTGACTTCAAAACCCTTTTAATTTCACGCTTTTTAGCTGTTTTTTTAATTATTACTACCATACATTAAATCTATCAAAATTTTTATATATTTGCCATTCAAATATTAAAATAAAAGGGGACTTTTCATTCATCCTTTTTCAAATACACTGTTCTTATCGGGAACGGAATCTCAATCCCTTCTTTCCTGAAGCGGTCGGTGAGGCGTTTTATAAATTCATGCTTAACCAGAAATTGGTCTGTAACCTCTTTTCCTCTCAATATTACTGAGAAGTTTATACTTGAATCACCGAACTCGTTATACCTTATAAACGGCTCGTGTTCGGGAACACCGCCTTTAACGTTTTGCATTACGTCTTTTGCAACTTCAATTGTAACACGTTCTACTTTGTGTAAATCGCTTCCATAGCTTACACCGAGATTAACCAGAACGGACATTTGTTCTTCCGGCAGGTAATAATTTGTCACAATGCTTTCGGCAAGTTTTTTATTGGGAATTACTACAAGGTTATTAGGCAAAACCCTGATAGTGGTATAACGCCAAGTAATATCTACAATGTAACCGGCATATCCGCCCTCAATTTCTATATAATTGCCGATGTTTATTTTACCGGATGCAATTAAACTTATACCCGAAAAAAGATTTGATAGTGTATCCTGAAGTGCAAGCGCAACTGCCAGTCCGCCCACACCAAGAGCTGTAAGAATTGGAGTTATAGAAATACCCAGCGTCTGAAAAATCACCATCAGCCCGATGATGTATATAAGAATCAAAGTAATGTTAACAAAAATTGAAGTGGAAGGCAGTACACCTTTGTTTTTTTCAGAATAGATTTTAATAAATCCGACTGACAGGCGGGCAACTACAAAGGTAACTGAAAATATTATCAGAACCAGAAGAACCTTACTAAGCAAATCGTGGAGCCGGGGTGTCATTCCCACAATTTCTATATCAATATAAATACCGATTATCAGGAATAATAAAACTACAAAACCGCGCATAGAACGGACAGCTATTTGAGCATGCGGGGAAGTTTTGCCCATCTTCCGCTTGATGATATGGAAGATTATTTTTTCAAATATGTAGCCCGCAATTAACCCTCCCAGAACAATGGCGGCCGGTATTATGTACTGTGTATATTGATTAAAATCACTCATATATGAGAAGTTAATAATTTAAGCATGTTAAGTAAACCCAAAAACCTGTTTTGAATTGAAAATAGGCTCCATTTGAGATATTTTAAATAAAATGAATATAATCCCTAACATACCTGATGTTCTTGTTCAGTTTGTTGTAGTATTGTTACTATCACTGCTAATAGGACTCGAACAAAGACGCTACCACGATGAAGAAAACGAAGAAATGGTGCTGCTCGGTACTGACCGCACGTTTACTCTCATCGGCCTTTTCGGTTTCTTAATGTATATACTCGATGAAAAGAATTTTGTGCTGTTTATAACAGGCGGGGTAATGCTTTCGATACTCTTTGGTATTTTTTATTACTGGAAAATTAAAAACATCCATACATACGGAGTAACAAATATTCTTGTAGCGCTTGTTACTTACTCGCTCGGTCCGATAGTTATTACTCAGCCGCTGTGGTTTTCATTGCTGGTAGTTGTATCAATCTTAATCATGGTACCGATGAAGCAGTTCTTCGGGAACCTCTCAAAAAAAATAGACGAGAACGAGTTCATAACCATTGCGAAATTTATTATAATCGCAGGAGTTATACTGCCGATTTTACCCCGTACCACTGAAATACCTTTTATTAATATTTCAGCATATAATCTTTGGCTGACAGTTGTAGTTGTTTCAAGCATTTCGTATTTGAGCTACCTGCTTCAAAAATTTGTATTTAAAAAATCGGGAATAGTTATTTCGGGAATACTCGGCGGATTTTACAGCAGCACCGCAACAACGCTTATAATATCAAGAAAAAGCCGGGAGATGAAACCCGATTCGAACACCTATGCCGCATCGATTGTGCTTGCAACCGCAATGATGTATGTACGGATACTAATACTGATGTTTATATTTAACAGCGCGCTTGGAATGTTTCTGCTTCCGTATTTTATTATCCTGATTCTATTATCTCTCGCTGTAGGGTTTGGAATTCATTACATAAAACTTCCGAAGACAAACTCAGCAGAAACCATAATACATGATAAAAATCCGCTTGAGCTGAAAATTGCCGCCCTGTTTGCCGTGCTGTTTGTTTTGTTCAGCTTTTTGACGCATTACATAGTTCAAAATTACGGAACAGGGGGACTCAACATTCTTTCTTATGTAGTCGGCTTTACGGATATTGACCCGTTTTTGCTGAACCTGTTTCAGGGCAAATATCCCCTTGCAGTAAATTTTATTGCAAAGGCATCTTTGCAGGCAATAATATCAAATAATATTCTAAAGAGTGTTTTTATGGGAGTCCTTGCAGACAGGCAAACGAAAAAGATTGCTATTATTGGAATGGGAATAATTACTGCGGTTAACCTTGTAATGGCTTTGATGATGTAAAAAAAGCAGGAAACACAAATATGTATTTCCTGCACAAATAACAATATGCCTCTTAAAATTATGCTGCTCCGCTTGCACCTGCCGGAGGCGGAGTAAACACCCGCGCAGAAAGCTCCTGGTCAATCATTAGCATGCCGTGACCTTCTCCGCCAATCATCTTCAGCTTTGAAAGTATCTTGGTTACGTTTGCTTCCTCTTCGACCTGTTCATCAACATACCATTTCAAAAAACTCATAACGGCATGGTCATTTTCTTTCACGGCAATATCCATTAAATCGTTTATACTTTTGGTAATGAATTTTTCATGCTCAAGTGTCTGCTCAAATACATCGATAACCGATTTAAATTCAACCGGCGGCGCCCCGATAGCCTTCAGCGCAACTTTCCCGCCTCTATCAATTATGAAATTATATATCTTCATCGCGTGCAGATGTTCTTCCTGTGTCTGCACTGTGAAAAAATTTGCAATCCCGTCCAAATCGATTGAACGCATATATGCTTCCATCGAAAGATAAATATACTCAGAATACAGTTCCCTGTTAATCTGCTCGTTTAGCGCATCCTGCATTTTCGCTGATAACATGTTAATATCCCTTCTAAATTTATGATTATTTGTAATTTAAACTCTAAAAACGGGTTATAATATTTAACGCTGTTTTATTGATTTTGGTTCAGTTGGAATACAAAGTTAAGGGATATTTTTGAAGGATGAAACAGAGAAAAAATGCCGTGTCATTGCAGCCACGAGTAATTGAGAGAAGCAATCTCATCATTTACAGCTTAATTTTATCCATTAACCTGCGTTCTTTTTTGGTTGGTCTGCCGGCGCCTTTGTAACGCTGAATGTATGATGTAAATCGTTCCGTTTTTAATTTATCAAGCTCCTCCTGCGGTGTGAGGTCTTCGAGTATTCGGTTCTGAAGTGAATTTTTCCATCTTCAGCTTATCAAGCTCCTCCTGCGGCGTGAGGTCCTCGATGTATTGGGGCAGGACTTTTGCGGCTATGCGTTTTTCGATAAGATTTAACACTTTGTATGTTCTTGCAATATATCTTTGTGTTACTGTAAATACATCCCCAACCTTCACCTGGTGAGAAGGCTTAACGCTTTTACCCGCAAATTTTACTTTGCCTCCGTTACATGCTTCGGTGGCGAGCGAGCGCGTTTTGTATACACGCACAGCCCAGAGAAATTTATCTATACGGAGTGAAGTGGATTCAGTCATTATATTTAATCCATTTTCTTAAAATACGTCCACTCATACCATATACCGCCTAATCAAATAAAATCCATTTTCATCAATATTTTTAATACTGTACTGAAGAATTTTTCCAGCTGGAATTACATGGTAAGGAGAAGCCATTCCTATTTCAATAGTTTTGTCTAATGAATCATTTAGACGAAATCAAAATATTTATATCCCACATAAGTTAACAAAAATATCATAAGGAATTTTGTTCTTTGCTAATTTAAGAATACCATGCCACTCTTATTTGTTTCACAACCAAGTAATAATTTTTAGTTTTAATATATCGCTCCTCAAAGCTTAGTATTGATACTCCAGTCTTTTACCATAAACTTTAAATTCATACTATCACCTGAGGATTGTCTGCTATCTAAAATTTTAATTCTTGATGAATCTGGCAATGACTTTTGTTATTAAAACTCAATGTCAATACATTTGAAGATATTTTATATATACCGTTGCCAATATCATTTTAATGTCATCATATAATTATATTCAAAAAGACTATCATTTATAAATGATATTTTCTCGCCATATTCAAAATAATATGACTTCTTTATGGGTAATTGGGTCAATCTTAAATCCTAAAAATGACTGGTACTTACCCTTCTCTATTTTTTGAGAAATAACAGGATTTATTAAAAAAGCTGAAATTAAAAAAAACAATATTGTCTTAAAATATCTCATACCATAATTTACTCAACATTTCCTGATTTTTAAACACAAAAGGGCGGACAACGGGTCCGCCCCTACAGGAAATTTCAAACAATTTAGCTGTTACATTTCAGTTTTATAGCTTTTCTTTTAAGAACTTCAATGTTCTGTCCATAGCATCTTTTGTTGCATCAGGGTCATGGTTCGGATTTGAAGGATTTGCAAATGCATGAACAGCATCATATTCTTTTATATCAGAGGAAATTCCCAAATCTTTCAGGTTCTTTTCAAAATCAGCTACAATGGCGGGAGTAATATAAGTATCCTTATTTCCGAAATTACCAAGCACAGGCGCTTTTAACATCTGCAAGACGCGTCATATCCTTTTCCGGCATGCCGTAATACATTACACATGCTTTGCATTTATCACCGAGTGTAATTGCCGCCTGCAATGACCATCCTCCGCCGAAACACCAGCCAATTGTACCGAACACGGCATCTTTGCCTGCGTAATCGATTGCGCCATTAATAATGTTAAATATCCTGTCTGATTTAGCATCCTGTACATATTTTGATGCCTCTTCCTGTGTAGTTGCAACCTTGCCGTCATATAAATCAAGCGCAAGCACCGTAACATCGCCAAGCTGTGATGCAAGCTCATCAGCCTGCTGTTTTATGTAATCGTTCAAGCCCCACCATTCCTGGAACACAAGCAGGTATTTATTGCCTGCGTTATCAGGCTTGACTTCATAAGCGCTTCCGGTCTTGCCGTCAGCCGTGCTGAATGTTATCATTTTGCCTTTTGCATTAGTAAGTGTAAACGGCAGCGGCGCATCATGCAGTGAGACGAATTTTATATCACCGCCGAAGGAAGCAAATTCATCTGTGGCTGTCATTACAGCACAATTCTCATCATCGCCGCAGCATGATTTGGTTTGCGATAAAACCAATCCGGATGTAATAAAAATCATAATAAATGAAAAAATTAAGGTTTTCATAAGAGTTAAATTAAAAATTTTAAGGGATTTACAATGTTAAACCGAAAAACGGTAGGATATGGTTTCATATAAAAGCGAGGGCATAAAGCCCTCGACTACACGAAACAATCCGCACTCAATGCACTCTACACACTCCATTACCATGTCATTCCGCCGGATGGCGGCGGCCATGCGCCGAATAAATGGCGCAGCATTACAACCTGTCCCAAATGATATGAATTGTGCGATGCAAGTGAGTGCAGTACGTCATAAACATCAAAATTCTTTCCCTCAATTATTCTTGAATCCTCATCAATGCTTTTAATAAACTCCTTTGCCTGTTCAATTCCGCTTAGGAATTTATCAATACTCTGTTTTAATTCCTCTTCACTTGCCGGCGCTTCGTTAGCTAACCATCCGTCTGATGCATGCTCCGGCTTGGCATAATCGGTTTTATAAACGTCCTTAAGAAAAATATCCTGCCAGTAATTCATATGTTCAATCAATTGATAAATAGTATGCGGGAATCCCTCCGCTTTTCGCGAGGCAATCTCAAGCGTTAATGCTTCGACTGCACGTGAAGGCAAAACATGCGCATAGATTCCGTCAAGTGAATGGTGAAGGGCAAGTCATGTTTAATTCTTCACTCATATTAAAATTGATAATTTATTTTAATCGTTGAATTCTTTTCCGAGATATCGAGGTTTAATTGTTTCATATTTAACTTTTCCGAAACTTCCCGTTAACCTGTATGCTTTTGCCTCTTGTCTTGAGCTGACAACCTTAAATAATTTTGTATCCAATAAAATGCAACGCGCACCCGTCATCAACACCAAAGCCGCCGGGGAGCTCTTTATTATCAATCATTTTGCTGTAGATTTCTTTCAAACCCTTTGCTGATGAAAAATGCGGGCAGAAGCTTCCTTTAAGCAGACCAAGGCACTCAAGCCGGACAAATACATCATCATGGGGATTTGTAAACCCGTCTTTAAACCAGCAAATCGCTCCCGCGCTCATTCCTGAAAGAATAATGCCCTGCTCCCATGCTTTGATTAACATTTCATCAGCTTTTTTTTCTTTTAAAACATTCATCAGAAATTTTGTGCTTCCTCCGCCAACAAAAATAATATCCTGCGATAGTATAATTGATTCTATTTCAGCAAAAGATAAATCGGTTTTTGTTAAAGCAAGATGATTTGGTTCACAATCAAGCCTTGTATAAGAATTATAAAACTTGCTGATGTATTCTTCGTTATCTCCGCCGGCAGTTGGAAGGAACAAAATCTTTGGGCTGGATTTACCGGATGCATTTCAAAATGTATACATCCAGCAAAGGATTATCAGGCTCATCGGAAAAGCCCCCGCCGCCGAGCGCAATTATCTGGCGAATCTTACTCTTTGTAATTGACAAAAATACTATTTATTTATATATTAATTTAACTTTATTAGTATAAATCAGTTTGTCACCCTGAACTGGTTTCAGGGTCTAATTTAGATGCTGAAACAAGTTCAGCATGACATAATTGAGATTCAATTTACATGTAAATCCAAATTTATTCTTATTTTTCATTATTATCAAATAATCTTTTAATTAATTACAAATAATGGACTTAAAACAAATTTTACTCGAACAAATGCACGCCTGCCATGACCAGGCGGGATGGTTTGTAACTCCCATTGGCTCGCTTAAAGGCTTAACCGCCCAGCAGGCATCATGGAAAGACGGCAGCACAAACAACTCAATATGGCAGATTGTTAATCATCTCATTTTCTGGAATGGTTCATACCTTAACCGGTTTAAAGGCATTCAAAATCCAAAATTCGAGGGTGATAACGATTCAACTTTCGACGGCGAAAAAACCAGCGGAACCGATGACCAATGGCAGGAAACAGTAAGCAGGCTGAACTCGGTTCTATCCGAATGGGAAAGCGCGCTTGATACTGCTCCTGATGAAAAGCTTCATGAACCCGTCAGGGAAAACCAAAGCGATACATGGGCTTCATACATTGCAATAATAAATGCGCACACTGCATATCATACGGGACAAATTGTAACACTCCGCAAACAGCAGGGCTCGTGGAAACCTGAACTTGGTGTGAATTAGCCGGTTGAACCGTTCTAAACTTCAGCAATACATTTAAGCTCAATTGCTATCGGTGTAGGCAGTGATTTTATTTCAATAGTCGTTCTGCACGGCTGGTTGTCCTTAAAATATTCCGCCCAGAGCTTATTGTAAACAGGGAAATCATCTTTCATATTGGTGAGAAATACCGTTACATCTATTAACTTATCCCAGCCGGAGCCTGCTTCTTCCAGTATCCACTTTACATTTTGGAAAACAGAGCAGCACTGGGTTTCAATATCGTAAGAAACAATATTCCCCTTTTCGTCAAGTTCAACACCGGGGATTTTCTTTGAGCCGCGCTCACGGGGTCCCACGCCGGATAAAAACAGCAGGTTTCCCGCACGTTTTGCGTGAGGATAGAGCCCAACAGGTTCGGGGGCTTTGTTTGAATTAATTGAGTCCATTAAATGTTATTATTTATATTAAAATTATTGTTTAATTATTGTAAAAACAAGTTAAGGTTTTTATATTGTATCAAATAAAAATTTACCCCCATGTCCCAAAACTATAATATAAACCTAAACGTTAAATACAATCACCTCGATTTAATCGATGTGAACGAAATTGTAAAAGCCAACAAAGAGAAATGGTTTAACCAATCACTTACGCGTGTTAATGACAGCGTTGTAAGAATAGGAATTATCGAAGGCGAGTTCCACTGGCATAAACATGATAACGATGATGAGTTTTTCTTCGTGCTCGAAGGCACGCTTTATATCGACCTTGAAGGCAGAACAGTTGAAGTAAATCCCGGCCAGGGAATAACTGTTTCACGAGGTGTGGTGCACCGCACCCGCGCGCCGAAACGAGTTGTTATGCTGATGGTTGAAACTGCAGAGATTGTGCCTACGGGAGATTAGATGATGTCATTGCGAGCGAAGCGAAGCAATCCCTAAATCCTTAAAAAAGTCTGAGATTGCTTCGTCACTGCGTTCCTCGCAATGACATAAACGCTTACTTAAACTCCTCATCATTAGCCACCTTCTTCTTATGTTTGGCGGCAAGCTCATCATCGTCTTTTTTGCTTTGTTCGCTGATGTAAATCATATTCATTGCCGGAATCAAACACACGCATCCTGTTATCATACTTAAGGCAGTAAATACGGCTTGCATCGGGAGTAATGGCAAGTTTTTCAACTTCATATAAATTTCCGCCTTCACTGATATCTTTCAGAATCGTTTCCCACTTCATAGTGTTTTGGTTAAGCCTGACAAGATAACATTTGTCATTTAGAGTACCCAGCACATAAACAAAACCGTTTTTATCAATGCACGGACGGGATTCCTTTTCTGCAACCGGCACAACGCTGTTCCAGATTTTATTCTCCGTTCCTGTCATATTTTGCAACGCTTGCGTCATCGCTTGATGTAGCTTCCATAAAATATATATAGCCGTCCCAGCCGAGCGTTACATAAGAATATTCCGTATCCATTTTTTCAGGTCTGTTCTTCATTTTATCGACGTCAGGAGGGTACTCATTGTCTTCGGGATTAACCGATTCACCGCCGAACAATCTTTTGAAGAATCCCCTTTTCTCCGGCGGGTCTGCCGAGCCTCCCCATGCTGCAATTCTTTCTCCATCAGCCGTATAGCGTAGTATTAAATTGTTCTTCATCATAACCATAGTTCCGTCAGTATCAATAGTAAATGAATTAGCTCCCTTCATATCAAACGGCAGCGGTTCTGCCTGGTTAGGCTCTTTACCGTCTATTTTGCCCAGTGATGAACCATCCTTCGCAGAATAAATAAAAAGCGAATGTTTATCAGGGTCCCACATATAAATCTTGCCGCTAGAAAGAGCCAGCTGCGTATGGTCCTCGCTGAATTCAAGACCGGGGACTTTCCACCTGCTTTTATAATCGGCGACCCATGGACCAAAGCAGGAAATGGTCATCCTCATCAGCGGTTGCCATATAAAGATTACCGGCATCATCGGAGATAACATCAGATAAATCGTACCATTCAATCGGTTTTTCGGGAACAGCTTTTTCATCGAGCACCAAATACCAGCGCTCAACCACTTTTACCGGGTGCATTCTGAGCCACAGGTCATCGGGAAGGTAAATATCCGAATTGCAGAAAGTACACGTAACTACTCGTTTTGGAACCGTCGATTTTTAAATTTCCGCCGCAGGACGGGACAAGTGAACATAATTGGTTTAACAGCCTCAGGTGTCTTCATTGTGCCTTTGCCGGCTGAGAAGCATTTCTTTATCCTCACCTATAATATATTCAATATCCGAAAAATCGCTTTTCAGATTATCCGGCAGTGTTCTAACTTCAATCTCGTTTTTGCATTTTGAACAGACCGCCTTTCCTGCCTGGGCGTACTGTTCAAACATCTGCTCCTGCAGCGGTGTTTTGCATTTTGGGCATCTTGGGTTCTGCCTGCCGTACATTGTATGGAATGTGTATTCACCCGTCATAACTGTCTGGTTCTGTCCTTCGCCTTCGTTTAAATCCTGGTATTCGCCCAATGCCGATTCAAGTATTGATTTTTTCCAGAATCCGTAGGGGAATTCATTTGTTTTCTGGCATGCTGGGCACAGCACTTCATTGGTAAAAGCGTTAAGCTCAAGCGAGTTTCCGCAATGCTTGCACGTTGTTTTAATTTCTAAGCAGATTGAAATCAAGGTTATATATCCTCCTGAAACATTTAATAATCAGCAAAGTTAAGACTTAAATATCGTAATAACAATAAGCAGGATGCCTTAAAGCCAGTTACAAATAATAATATCGTAAATTAAAACTGAAAAATTAATCAATTGACAATTTCACTATACAAATATATATTTATTTCAAATGTAATAATTAATAAATTTACCAAAATAAATTATGTCAATCAAAGAACCATTCATTGCCGAGCTTCAGAGCGAGGGCAAAGTAACAAGAAAGCTGCTGGAGCGCGTCCCTTTAAACAACCCCGCCTGGAAACCTCACGAAAAATCAATGGCGCTGGGAAGATTAGCAACACACGTTGCAGAACTGCCCGGTTGGGTAACTATGACTCTGACAACAGAAGAGCTCGATTTCGCAAAATCAGAATACAAACCTCTTGTATTAAAATCTGCTGAAGAGCTCACCGCTCTGCATGATAAAAACATTGGCGCTGCGGTTGAAACTCTGAACAAACAATCTGACGAAGACTTCATGAAAAGCTGGAGCATGAGAAACGGGGAGACTATATTTTTTACTATGCCTAAAATACAGGTTTTAAGAGGCGCTGTTTATAACCATATCATCCACCACCGCGCTCAGCTGGGAGTTTATTTAAGGCTGCTCGATGTGCCCCTGCCGCAGATGTACGGACCGACTGCCGATGAGCCAATGAATTTCTAAACGGGTAATTTAGTTCAGGAAAGCATTAAGCCGGAGATTAAATCGAAATCCGGCTTTTTTATTTCAAGTATACCGAACCTGAAAGGATAACCCCAGTGCTTTTTATCGGTGATAAACGAAAGCTTACCGATTAACGGAAGGATTGAAACTTCTTTGCATTTTTTATAATCTATATCTCTGCGGTTAGGCACAAAATCTTTTGACATTTCAACAGTATAAATCCTGTCATCTTTCACAACGCCGATTGCGGTAAAGCTCTGGCATTTTTCCTCTCCCCTGAGACTCATTTTAGGTGAATAATAAATAAGCCAGTCACCCTGTTTCATTTTCTTAAGCGGAGCAGATTTCCCGTGACCTGCCTGAGCGAATCCGCCTTCAACACCTTTTGTTACATGGTCTTTTGATACGACCGCAATCCAGTATTTCATTTCAAAGTTTCACGCAAACATTTTTCGGCTCGGTGAAAAATCGTAGCGCTTCGGTTCCCCCTTCGCGTCCCACGCCGGAGCTTTTCATACCGCCGAACGGTGTGCGAAGGTCACGCAGCATCCAGCAGTTTATCCACACGATGCCTGTTTTGATTTCAGCAGCCATTCTGTGCGCGCGTGTTAAATTTTCTGTCCATATAATTGAAGCCAGACCGTACTCCGTGCTGTTTGCCATCATCAAAACCTCTTCTTCGGTTTCAAACGGAACGAGTGTAACAACAGGACCGAAAATTTCCTCCTGATTAGTTCTGCAGTCATATGGCAGTCCTTCTAAAACAGTCGGCTCAATAAACCACCCGTTTTCGCATCTTCCCTCAAGGTGAACCTTGTTTCCTCCGCAAAGGATTTTACCACCCTCTTTTTGAGCTAAATCTATGTAAAACAATATCTTCTCCATGTGCTGTTTGGAGACAATTGCGCCTAAATCAATATCATCATTCATGGGGTCACCGACCTTTAATTTCTTCACTCGTGCAGTAAAATCGTTTTTAAATTTTTCATAAAGCGGTTTTTCAATAAATACTCTTGAGCCGCAGAGGCAGATTTCACCCTGGTTAGAAAATGACGAGCGGATTGTTGTTTCAAGCATCTCATCATATTTGCCCGCCTGCGCCGAATCTTCGGCAGGCAGGCAGTCCGCAAAAATTATGTTCGGGTTTTTACCGCCAAGCTCAAGTGAAAGTTTTTTAAACATTGGCGCTGCAATTGATGCAATATCAGCCCCTGTTTTTGTACCGCCGGTAAATGTTATTGCTGTAATTTTGGGATGAGAAGATATTGCTTTTCCCACCTGCTGACCAAAACCGTGAACAATATTAAACACTCCGGGTGGGAATCCTGCTTCATTGCATAATTCGGATAGCATAAAAGCAGTCATTGGTGTTATCTCCGATGGTTTTGCAATTACGCAGTTGCCTGCCGCAAGCGCGGGCGCTACTTTCCATGTAAATAAATATAAAGGAAGATTCCACGGTGAAATTGCTCCAACAATTCCTAGCGGAAGCCGAAGCGTATAATTAACAGCTTTATCTTCGGTGATGTGCGCTTCGCTTGCGAAGCTGATTATTGCGGAGGCGAAGAACTCAAAATTTTTTACAGCGCGGGGTATATCAACACTCTTTGCAAGCCAAACAGGTTTGCCGTTATCAATGCTTTCGGCAAGAGCAAACTTGTCGAGATTTTTTTCTATCAGCGAAGCAAGCCTGAATAAAATTTTGGAACGTTCTTCAACAGGGGTAACAATCCATGAAGGAAAAGCTTCTTCTGCAGCTTTGACTGCAAGCTCAACATCACGTTCATCAGAATCGGGAATTAAAGAATATACTTCTCCGGCGGCGGGGTTATAATTATCGATATAGCTTCCCGAAACAGGTTCACATAGCCTGCCGCCAATAAAGTTTTTTATTTTATCCAAAGATGTTTCCTAATTCGATTCGCAGCAGCTGTTAACAACATACTTGCATCTGCTGCACTGGTAATGCCCATGCACCCAAATCAGCACAGTCTCGCGGCTGCAATAAGGACAATATGTTTTCCCTGCTTGTTTCTTGCCTGTTGCTTTAACAGTTTCTTTTACTGTCTCCGCTTCAGGATTTGGGGTTTGTACATCAAGATAAATCATCTTCAATGCTCTCCATCACGGTTCTTACCGCTGTAAATTTTTTCCCGTATTTATCTTTATGTTTGGTTTGAAGTATAGCAGCGTGTTCTATCTGGTATCTTTCATAATCCAAAATATCGCCTGCTATATATTGAATACAGTATGTTGTTCCTTCATCCGGTTCAGGAGAAACAATTCTGAACATTTCGGCGCTTAAAAAACATTCTGTATCCATCACTTCAGGAATGTGTTCATTCTGAATCCATTTCACCCACTCATCATGGATTGAATCTTCGACATTAATTGTTACGCTGTATAAAATCATTTTGGTATAGGGTTATTCACAAAATTAATCATAAACTTTGTAACCTGCCACCATCTACAGGCAGATTTATTCCGTTAATATACGCCGCAAGCGGTGATGCAAGGAATGCCGCCGCATAAGCCAGCTCTTCCGGCTCGCCGAATCTGCCCGCGGGAATTTCCTCAAGCCACTGGTTTTCAATCTCTGCTGGGGATTTCCCCGTTTCTTTTGAACGCGCTTCGAACAAAGAATAAATTCTCTGGGTTTTTGTTGCGCCCGGGAGTAAATTATTTACCGTTATTCCAAACGGCGCAAGCTCTCTTGAAATTGTTTTTGCCCACGCAGCTACCGCCCAGCGGATAGTGTTAGATACTCCCAATCCTTTTATTGGCTGTTTTACCGAAGTCGATATAATATTTATTATCCTGCCGTATTTTTCTTTCTTCATACCGTCAACTACCGCCTGAACCATTATCTGATTGCATATTAAATGCATGTTAAATGCCTTCAGATATTCATCTGTTCCGGCTTTATATGCCTCGCCTGATTTGGGACCCCCGGTATTATTTACCAGGATATGCACTGGCGGATTTTCAGAAACGAAATTTTTTATTTTAATCCGTAGAGCTTCAGGTTCGGAAAAATCCGCAGCTATAAAATTATGCTTTTGTTCTTTCGATGCGGAAAGTTCCCTAAGACTTCGCGAAGTGATTGTTCATTTCTTGCAACAAGAGTTACATTTGCGCCGGATGCAGCAAACTGCAGAGCAGTTGCTTTGCCCATGCCCTGTGTGCTTCCGCAGACTATTGCGTTTTTATTTTTAAGTGATACTTCCATTAAATTTGTGTACTGTAATAAAATCCTAATTCTTTTTTCAGCTTTATTGGCAGCTCGGGTAAATTTGAACGTGAAATAAAATATGTTGAAATATTAAATAAATCGATAAAAACACGGTGATTTTCGACTGTTGACATAAGATAAGAATGTCCCGAGGAGCCCCCTGTTCCGAGCTTAGAGCCAATCATCCTGTGAACCATTAGCACATGTCTGTAACGCCATGTGGTAAACAATTCATCCATTTCCAAAATTGAGTTCAGAAGCATAAATGGCATATGGAGAATAGGTTCATCTCGGTAAAGATTGATAAACAAAGCAGCAAGCATTGATTTCATTGAAAGACGCACAACGCCTTTTTTAAGGAGCTCATTGTATTTATCCTCATTAAAAAGCGCTTCGAAATTTTCTTTAGTAGCCGCATTTTGTTTCAGCTGGTTTTCTTTCTTCTCATCGCTGAAAGTAAGGTTCTCTGATATCACCTGTCTTTCTTTATCTAGCATATCTTCAACGGTTGATTTGTACATCTCCCAAAAGCTGAAATCCTCGAAATTCAGAAACGGGGTTCTTTCAAGCCACTTCTGAACAAGCTCGAACAGCGAGATGTTCTCCATCGATTCAAGTATCAGTTTCCTGTGTTCAACTGAAAGTGTGTTGAAATAATCTGCATTACTATACTGTATGCGGTTTTCGGATTTAAGCCCGAGCTTGTTTTCAATTAATCTAAACTGGAAACTCTGGAAACCGGATGCAGGAAAAAGAAAATCACGGAAGTCAAGAAAATCAAGCGGAGTCATTGTTTCAAGCACTCTAAGCTGGTCAATCAGTATTTTTTGGATTTCTCCAATGCGCTGGATTCTTGCTACAGCAACACCGATATTTTTTTCATCGATAACATCTTCACGGAACATTTTTGTTACCGAATCAAGCTCGTGTATAATTTGTTTAAACCATAGCTCATATACCTGGTGGACAACAATAAAAAGCATCTCATCGTGAGCGTGCCTGCCGTACTCATCGCTCTTCAGGCTCTGGCTAGAAAGCAGTTTTGAAAGCTGAAGGTAATCCGAATAATATATCGGGGGATAGAGCTTGTCCATGATTACGATAGAAAGTTTTTGTTTTGGATTGGCTGTAAGATAAGGCTAAGAGTTTAATATTGAAAGATAGAACGTAATCTGAATTAGGATTCGCCAGATTAACAGATTTTAGGATTTTTAATTTTGGGAGGTTTTATTAGCTTTTCGTGTAATTTATAATTAATTATTTCAAATAAATGAAGGAAAATATAGATGACCCTTTAACTTACAAAATAATCGGCTGCGCTCAGCGCGTTCATAGTATTTTGGGGAATGGCTTTCAGGAAGTTATTTATCAGAGAGCTCTGGCTATAGAGTTACATAAAGCCAATCTGAATTTTCAGCGTGAACTTGAAATGCCGATTTATTATGATGAACAAGAAATAGGTACAAGGAGAGTAGATTTTCTTATTGAAGATGAAGTTCTGGCTGAACTCAAAGCCCTTACGGAACTCGAAGATGTTCATTTGGCTCAAGGATTAAATTATCTTGTGGCATACAAACTTGATAAGGGGTTATTAATAAACTTTGGGGGAAGAAGTTTACAGGTTAAAAGACTACGGCATCCAAAAAATAGAAAGGTCAATTAATTATTTCTGTCTAAATTAAAATTCGTCAGATTATTGGATTACAGGATTTTAGACAGGGATAATCCAATAATCTGTTAATCCGGCGAATCCAAATTCAGACCGCCTTAAACACAGCAAACTTAAGGTAAGCTGTTTCTTCCATTGTGGGAAGCCTCGGGTGGTCAAGCGATGCACCGCTTAAATGAATAAGCTGAATTACTCTGCCGGATTTTGCTGATGCTGAATTAATGGCTTCAATAAAATCATTTTGTTTAATATGGTGTGAGCACGATGATGTTACAAGAAATCCGCCGCTTTAACAATTTGCAGCGCCAGTTTGTTTAATTTGGTGTAGCCTTTTAATGCCGTGGGAATACTCTTCCTGCTTTTGGCAAATGCCGGGGGGTCAAGCATAACAACATCAAATTTTTTGTTTTTTGATATACAGCCTTCGAGGTAATCAAATACATCACTTGAAATAAATTCCGGTTCCCCTTTGAGCCCGTTAAGCTGAAAATTATATTTTGCGTTCTCTATTTCGGATTTAGATGAATCAACAAAAGTAACTAATGATGCTCCTGCTTTTGCCGCATGCAGACCGAATCCTCCGGAATTGCAGAAAGCATCAAGAACAGTCTTACCCGAAGTAATCTTTTCAATAAATTTCCTGTTATCGCACTGGTCGAAGTAGAAACCTGTCTTTTGTGAATCGGAGAAATTTATTCTGTATTTTATATCGCCGTCATCGATAATTTCTTCATTTGGACTGCACCAAGATAAACTTCATCATCCTCAGGAAGTCCTTCCAGCTTACGGAAATACGGTTCATTACGCGTAAAAATGTTTTCTGCGTGAAATCAGTTTTCAAACATCAACAACAGCTTCTGATATTTTTCTGCATACCGAGTGAATATACCTGAAGCACAAAAGTATTGTTGTATTTATCAATTATAAGACCGGGAAGGAAATCGCTTTCGCTGAAAACCAGGCGGTATGAATTACGGTCAGGATAAAATTGTTTTCGGAGTTCATATGCTTGTTTTATTGAAGCTGCAGCATATTCATGGAAATTGCCATTATATCCGCTTCCAAGCAAACGACAAGCAATCAGAGAATTTTTATTGTAAAACCCGGAGCCAAGAGGTTTTCCGTTCAACTCAAAAACATCAATAATATCACCGCCGGAAACATCGCCTTCTGTTTTCTGCACTTCATTGCTGAAAACCCATAGATGCCCCGCTCTGATTCTCTTTTCTTCGTTCTTCTTTAGAAAAAGCTTTGGCACTATAAATTATCAATAACCTTTTTAAGCTTGCCTGAAACTTCGGCCGCTACATCACCGAGGTTTTCATTGCCGACCGATTGCATTGCAACCATCGGGTTAATTGCTGATACCAGCACCGAACCATCAGGTTTTTCCTGCACTATTACATTGCAAGGCAGCATTACTCCGATGTTTTCTTCAGCCAGAAGCGCTTTATAAGCAAGCGGCGGATTGCAGGCGCCGAGAATTTTGTATTTTCTGAAATCCACATCGAGCTTTTTCTTCAGTGTCTCTTTAACATCAATTTCAGTCAAAACACCGAATCCTTCTTTCTTAAGCTCTTCAGTTACTTTATTTATTGCATCCTCATATGAAAAATTTACTGTTTTGCTTGTGTTGTAAGACATAATTATAGCGAGTTTAATTCTTTTGTTAATATATCAACATCATCAAAATTATTATAAATGTGCGGTGAAAGACGCAGATAGCCTTCTCTTACCGCAATGTAAATATTTTTTTCTGCCAGCGCCTGCTGAATTTCAGCGTTTCTGGTCTGGTTAACATTTGTAAATATCAATATGTTGGAACGGTGCTGGGGATTTGTATCACTTTCAATTCTGTATTTTGATTTATCAAGCAGCTCAATAAACTTATCCTGAATTCCGATGATATGGTTATAAATATTTTCAATACCCAGCTCCATAAAAAATTTTATTACCTCATTCATACCAATCATTCCCAGCGTATTCAATGTGGAGTTTTCATAAGCCTTCCCGTCAGTCTGAAAATCAAGCTTGTAGTTCAGGAAATTAGCAAAATCATAATTAACGCTGGTAGTGCCTACATAAGATGGATTTACGTTCTCCCTGTACTTTTTTGATATGTACGTGAAGCCCATTCCTGCAGGAGACATGAGCCATTTCTGATTTCCGGTGCTTAAATAATCGATGCTCATGTTCTGTACATCAATGGGACAAATTCCCGTTGCCTGTATTGCATCTACAACAAGAAATATATTATGCTTGCGGCAAAACTCAGCTATGCTTCTTATGTTATACCTGTATCCGAGGAACTGAACATAGCTTATTGTAAAAACCCTGACATCATAATCAAGTAATGACCGTTTGATTACAACTTCATTCACATATCCTTTTGATGACGGGATCATCATCGCATTAACTCTGCCGAGCTTTTCCTGGTTAAGCCAGGGATAAACCACAGCGGGAAATTCCGAGTCGATGAATGCTACATTGTTGTCATCGGGAGAAAGTTTAATTCCGTTAGCAAAAATGTTTATTCCATGTGTTGTACTTGTTGTAATAATAATATCTTCTTTATCGGCATTAATCAGCTTTCCGCAGTGTTTCAATCAATTCATTGTGAATATCGATATTGAACATGCTTAAGTTTAAATAGTCTTCTGTGAACTTTGTAATAAACTCATTTAATTTTTTTACAACATTAGCAGGGTAAGGTGTATAATGCGCAGCATCGAAGTAAATAAACTTCTTTAGGAAAGGAAATAATTCTCTAATCTGTTCGTGGTTTTCTAACATAAATTTATAAATAATCTAAAAATCACACAAAGGCGCAAAGACGCCAAGAAAAAATTTGATAATTTGTATTTTAATCTTATATCTAACTGCAGCTGAACCTCTTTACGCCTGCCTCTGCGAGTAGTGATTCGCTAATTATCCGAGCCCCAAGAGGGCTCGACTACGGTTTTACTTTACCCTAACGGTTTCATTAACGGAAAAAATATAACATCTCTTATATTTGCTGAATTAGTCAAAAGCATTACAAGCCTGTCGACACCCATACCAACTCCGGTTGTAGGCGGCATTCCGGTTTCGATTGCGTTGATAAAATCTTCGTCAAGCGGGTGGGTTTCTTCCTCACCGCCTCTGCCGCGCTCTACCTGCTCTTCAAGCAGCTTACGCTGAAGCACAGGGTCATTTAGCTCGCTGTATGAATTGCCCATCTCCCATTTGAATGTATACGGCTCAAAACGCTCTGCATATATTACCTGTTCGGGGTCACTTTCCATTTCTTTCAGCTTCTCAGGTGTGTATTCACGCAGCGGCTTGCAAAGCGGAGTTGTATCAAGCGGATGCTCTATTAAAAAAACCGGCTGAATTAAATCTTCTTCACATGTTTCTTCGAACAGGTTTGCGACTACAAGTCCTTTACTGTGCGCAAGCTTGGGGTCAAACTCGATATTGTTCTTTTCCATATAACCGATTATCTCGGCTTTAGTCATGTTCATAACATCAAGTCCTGTTTTTGCTTTGATAGCATCAACCATTTTAAGCCGTTTCCACGGGCGCTTGAAATCGAGTTCTACACCCTGGTAATTAACTTTGGTTGTTCCGTTAGCATCGATGCATGCCTGCTCAACTACTTCCTCAAATAAATTCATACTGTCGAAATAATCGCCGTAAGCCTGGTACCACTCCACCTGAGTAAACTCAGGGATTATGTGTTCTGTCAATTCCCTCGTTACGGAAGTCACGCACAAACTCATATACGCGGCTGAACCCGCCCACAATAAGCCGTTTTAGAAACAATTCATTCGATATTCTGAGATATAATTTCAAATCAAGCGCTTTGTGGAAGGTCTCAAACGGACGCGCATTGGCGCCGCCGTAGATTGTCTGCAAAGTGGGAGTTTCAACTTCAAAGAAATTGTGATTTTCGAGAGTTCTTCTTATTGATTGAATTATTTTGGTGCGCTTTATGAATGTTTCTTTTACATTTTCGTTTACAACCAAATCAATATATCTCTGCCTGTAGCGCAGCTCAACATCAGCAAATGCATCATGTATTATTTTTTCGCCTGATTCGGTTACTTCTTCTTTTACAACAGGCAGCGGGTTAATTGTTTTGCACAGAAGCTCAAACGATGTTGCATGAATAGATATCTCGCCCATCTTTGTTCTGAAGACAAAACCTTTCACACCGATAATATCACCGATATCAAGCAGCTTGAATACTTTGTACAAATCCTCGCCAACATCATTTTGCCTTATATAAATCTGAATCCTACCTCTATCATCTTTAATATTGCAGAAGCTTGCCTTACCCATACGGCGGATTGACATAATACGTCCCGCAACGGCAACGGTAACCTGTTTTCGCTGTTCTGCCTCATCTTCATTTGCAGGGTCTGTGAAATTAGCAAGAACCTCCGCTGAATTGGTTGTAACATCAAACTTATAGGGATAGGGATTTATACCCAGCTTCCCTGATTTGTTGAGTTCTTCTAATCGTCTTTTAATTAATTCGTTTTGTTCGGTCAAAAAATGTAACTCCTTATTTAATTAAAACCATTTTCTTTGTTTCGGTGTAATCGCCTGCTTCCAGTCTGTAAAAATACAATCCGCTTGCAAGTTTTGTGCCGTCAAATTCTGTTTCATAGGTACCGGGGTTTTTTACTTCATTTATCAGGGTTAAAACTTCTCTGCCAAGAATATCGAAAACTTTTAAAAAGACATTTGACTTTTCGGGAACATTATATTTTATAACTGTCACAGGATTAAAAGGATTCGGGTAGTTTTGATATAAAAAGTACCTCTCAGGTGTTTGTGAGTTCTCAGCAACACCAATTACAATGCCACCGTTTGTTGTATTTAAAATAATTCCTCCATCTCCCACAATCCATCCTTTGTTCTGATCCTTAAACTGAACACAAAATAGGCTCATACTTACACCAGGGTTTTGTTCAATCCAATTTAATCCCCCATTTGTAGTTTTAATTACAATTCCACTATCCCCAACAATATACCCAATATTCTCATTTACGAAATCAGCAGAATAAAACTTGCCTTTATTATCAAGACTAAAATTCTGCCAATTTAAGCCGCCATTTACCGTTTTATAGATACTTCCTTTCGAACCTACCAGCCATCCTGTATTTTCATTAATGAAATCCCCACCATACAGATAAACACTGTCTCTAATATAATGTGTAGACCAAGTTGCCCCGCCATTTGTGGTTTTAAGAAAGATTCCTCTCAAAAGATTATTTTCATCAATATTTCCACCCGAAATATAACAAAGATTTGGGCTGATGGATTTTACATATTCAAGGTAATTATTTATGGTAGAAGATTGTGAAACCCAGTTCATTCCTCCATTAATTGTTTTAAAAATTGTATTCCATGGCCCTACAAACCAACCTGTTTGATAATCATAAAAACTTATCGCTTCTAAATCACGTGTGGCTCCACTGCTCAGGAAATTCCAACTGTTTCCTCCATTAGTAGTTTTTATCAGGAAACCTGAAATTCCACCAATATATCCGGTAAATGAATCGATTATTTATAAAATGCACATTTCGAACAGACGAATAATAATCGTAATAGTTGACGAACCAATTACTACCTCCATTTGTAGTCTTAAATATTGTTCCCCTAAGACTCCCAAAATTACCGCATAAAAATCCTGTGGTTTCATTTAAAAATTGTACTTCATTAAAAAGTATATGATTAGAGTCAACATTTTGTGAAAACCAGTCAAATCCGCCGTTAGTGGATTCCAATAATATATGATCTGGACTATTTCCACCACAGGTCCAACCTGTCATAGTATTAATAAAATAAATTGAATTCAAATCATAATCTGTATTAGTGGTCTGCTTGCTCCAGGAGTAACCACTGTTTGTTGATTTAAAAATCGTTCCAAATCTGCTTGAAATCCACCCGTTGTTTAAATCAATAAAAAATATACTTCTTAACTCCTCTTTTGTAGGACATTTTTGGCTTTCCCAATTATTCCCCGCATTAGTTGTTTTTAATATCATGCCTTGACTTCCAACTGCCCATCCTGTTGTAGAATTTACAAAATACAATTTATAAAAAGTAACTGCATTCGCTTGTATTTTCCAACCACTCTGTGAATAACCTGATACTGTAAACAGAATGCTTATCAGCATTGGAAGTAAAATTTTTAATTTATTAAACATTTTTCACCTCTTATTTTTCTGTTTCTTTCAGTTTCTTCACTTCCTCACTAGCTCAAATATCTCCACTCGCCTTCTTTCATACCTTTTAAATTTAAATTTGCGTATTCGGTTCTTCTAAGCTTTCGCACATAACACCCGACTGCCTCCAGCATCTTTCTTACCTGGCGGTTGCGTCCTTCGTGAATTGATATCCTTAACTGCTTTCCGTCTGTTTTCGGTACAACGTTTATTCTGGCTTTGCTTGTTATCCGGCCCCGCTCACTGCCGTCTATTGATTTTCACACCTTCTCTCAGCTTTTCGAGGCTTTTTTCATCAATAGTCTTGTTAATTTTTACTATATAAGTCTTGTAAACACCATACTTTGGATGCATCAGCTTATTAGCCAAATCGCCGTCATTTGTTAAGAGCAAAAGCCCTTCGGTATCATAATCAAGCCTTCCGACAGGATAAATTCTCTGATTAATTTTCACAAGGTCTAAAACTGTGGGACGCTTCTTTTCATCGGAAGTGGTGGTAACATAACCGGCAGGTTTATTGAGCGCTATATATACGTAATTTCGCTTTTTTCCCGGAAGGAGGCTTTATCAGCTCCCCGTCAACTCTTACAATATCATTTTCAGGATTTACCTTTGTGCCAAGCCCTGTAACAACTTTTGAATTAACCGCCACTCTTCCGTTTTTAATCAGCTCATCAGCTTTTCTTCTTGCTGTATACCCTGAGCTTGCTATAAACTTATTAAGGCGGATTAAATTATTTTCATTCATAAAAAAGAATCACCTGTTCAATTAATCCCGTTCATCGGAGTCAGTCTGCTCATAGGAGCCGGACTGTTCATCGGTTTCAGCTTGCCTGTCATCATCAGAGTCATCATCAGAGTCATCATCTCCTTCATCAAAATTACCTGAAATAATTTCCATGTTTGGTTCCGTCACAGCTTCATCTTCTGCTGCAGCATTTTCATCTTCAACTGCAGCGCTCTCACCGGTTACAGGGGCTTCGCCGTTTTCTTTTCTTGCCCTTATAAGATTAATCTCTTCGTAGAAATCGATATCCGATTGCGATACTCCTTCAAGAGTACCCGATTTGATAATTTCATCAATTGCTTTAAGAGGCGGAAGGTCGGTAACAGATGCAATACCCATGTACTCAAGAAAAGTATTTGTTGTGCCGTAAAGCATAGGACGACCGAGTGTTTCGGCTCTGCCTTTTATTGTGATTAAATCTTTCTCTAACAGCGCGCCGATAATGTAATCAACGTTTACACCGCGTATTGCTTCAATTTCACCCCTTGTTATGGGCTGGTTATAAGAAATAATTGCCAATGTTTCAAGCGCAGACTGCGAAAGCTTTCTTTTCAGTTTTTCTTTGTTAAGCTTTGCAAGCCATACAGCATACTCTTTCTTTGTAGCAAACCGGAAACCGCCTGCAATTTCCATCAGGCGGTATGAATACTCATCACCTGAATACTGTTCCATAAGCTCCCGTACGGCTGATTCGATTTTTTTAATATCCGCAGTAACTCCGCCCGCTTCTTTTTCTTCGTTAATTAAGTCCTTTATCTGTTTTAGAGATAAAGGTCTATCGGAAGAAAAAATCAGAGCTTCAACTATGTTTTTAATATTCGTCATAATTCACGCCGGCTTTGGATGAATCCCTAACACCCGCTAATTTAAAAATATGAAAATCGGTTAAGTTATTGTTCAGCCTGATACCGATTACTCCGTTTTTAATCATTTCAAGTATAGCAATAAATGTTACTACTATCCTCAGCTTCTCCCGCATGTTTTTAATCATTTCAAGAAATGAAACATACTCCTGTTCATCGCATATTGTATTTATCTTTTCTATCTGTTCTTCAAGTGTAACGTTAAACCTGATGATATTATGCACCACCTCTTTAGGTCTGTGCTCCATTGAATATTTGAATGCTTTAATCAGGTTGTATAACGTTAAGTTTTGCAGACCGGGGTCGTCATCTAATGTGCTGTCATGTTTCTCGTCTGCTTCGAAGTCATGGCGGTAAAAAACGTGGCGCTGACTGTCTTCAAGCTCCGCGATATCAGCGGCGGCATCTTTAAACCGTTTGAATTCAAGAAGGCGCTTAACAAGCTCGTAGCGGGGGTCCTCCTCTTCTTCAATCTCATCAATATCGCGCATTAACATCATCTTGGCTTTGATTTGCACAAGTGTTGCCGCCATGAGTATAAAATCGCTTGCCACTTCGATGTCCAAAACCTGCATATAGTTCACATATTCGCAAAATTCAGATGTAATTTTGGAAATTGGAATATTGTGAATATCCAGCTCATCCCGCTGGATAAAAAATAACAGCAGGTCAAGCGGACCCTCGAACTCATTTAGCTTTATACGGTACATTTTGCGAATATACGGATAATAGGGGTGAAAATAAATGAAAATGGGGAATTAATGTAAAAATACCTTTACTAATCAAAATAATGAAAATCTTTAACTAATAAATTATATATTTCATCTTTTACAATTTTTGTTCTTTCGCTTATTACATTTAATAATTTGAGTAAATCTTCACAATCATGAATTATAGCGTATTTTTTGATTTGAAGTAATCCAGAATTGGGAGTGAGAAAATCTTTATATTCAAAATGCTCGAAATAAGGTTCAGATTGCAAACCTACATTATATAAATAATTACCTTTACAATGCTTAGTATTCCAAATGTTATATAATTTCTTTATATCTGATACAAGTATTAAAGCAAGTTTTGGCTTGTCAATAATTTGACTGTCCAAAACTTTTGACCAGAATGATTCCTTATTATTAGGAGACATTGGGTTATCAACAAAAACATCTGGAGCCCCTAGAACAGGATTATCCTTTTCAAATTTAGTCACAATACACCTATTCTCAGCTAAACCAAAGGCAAAACAAAGTGAAAGAAAATACTTTTCTTTTCTCTTCTCTATTTCAGGCTTCCAAATATCAAACTGGTTAGCCCAAAGTGGATATCTTCCGTTTAACGCTTTAGTAATTGAAAACCAAACAAAGGTTTTAATTGCAGATTCTAAATCATAAGCACAATAACTCCTGTTGTCAGAAGGACCACTAAAAATTTTTGTTTGATTTAAGTTTATAAATACTGTATCTAATCTGAACCAAACTCGTAAACTGTGGTCTTCTGAAAATCTTAAATTATCAGTATTTTTGACTCGTACAGGTGTATTATTATCCATAAAACCTATATAGTTTGAATTAGTTATACCATAAGTTTTAATATTATCCCTTCTATCATCTTTTAAGGGCAACCCTCCATAAATAGTTTGTGAGTCAAGTTCTGTTTTTGTAGGACTTCGTTTGAAATCGTACATTTTTTGACCTATCCAATATTGTATTAGGTCTCGTTTTTCAGATAAATTTATAGTTTTACAACCTTTTATTAACTGTTTCAGTTCATTATTAACAGATACTAATGCCTTATTCCAATTAATATCAAGGTCATGTTTATTTAAATTAGTTAGGTCTTTAGCTAATATTTTATTATTATTACCTTCTTCATTTTTATTATAAGACCAAATAGTAAACGCTATTGGAAACCTTCCGTTAATCGCAAAAAATTCATTTCCAACAAAAATAAATCCCATTTCATACTTAAAATACCTGTCAAATATTTCCCTAAAATTAACATAAGTTGGTCGAGGTATAAGCCAAGAAGTTGGTGTGAAAATTAATAGCAATGGCGTCTCAACTTTAGTTTTATCTAGGGGTGGTGGAATTGAAACATAATCGAATAAATCTGCTTCAGGTTGTAAATCACCAGTTTGAATTCTAGATATATTTAGTATCTGTCCAAGAAATGCTAAATATCTTTCCTTGCCAGCATCTGGTCCTGTTACATCAAGAATCGATTTATCAATATTATAAGCTGCATCTTTTTTAGCACGTTTATTTTCGTTTTCATCAGTATTTTTATAAGGTGGATTCAAAAGAAACGCAATCGGTTTATCAAGTCTTAAATTTTTTTCCAACAAGACATTTAATAGTTCATTTAGATATTTATTTGCAGGTTTATCCAAAAAATTTAAACCCTTGTTTGACTTTGTTTTTGGTATGATTGTAAAACCCTCTTGTATTTCTATCGGATCAAGTTGCATTCGTTTTTCAATTGTCTTCAGCAAATCTGGTTGCAATTCAGAAACAATTTTGTGCTTTATGTGCCCCCGCCAACTTGATACTAAATTCCCTGAACCACCAGCTGGGTCAAAAACAATATATTTATCACTTAATTTTTTCTCAAAAAATGTGTGTACAAACCATAAAGCAAATTTGCTAAGATTGCTGTCAGTAAAGAATATACCATGTTGCTTTGCATATTCCGGATCAATTATTGCCATTACTTCATCGAATCGGCTGAAATAATAATCAACTGTTAGACCAGAACCTTCATTAGTGAAGATGTAATGACTTTCAATGAATTTTTTGAATTCTTCATGTAGTCTTGGCTTAATGTATATTGGCGAACTTCTCTTACCTCTTTTATTGTCAACTACAACAATCGTGTCGTCTGTATCACTTTCTATTACGGTTGAAGTAATACCCCAAAAACCTACAATAGCATAAAAGCAATGTATTGCTTCAAGCGGATTATCAAAATATTTTTTTAAATATTCAATTATGCTGATAAAATTATGTTTATGAACCTGTATTCTATCAGCATCAAGATTTTTCAGAACTTGAACAAATTGATGTAATTCGGTATCCGAGTCTTTCTCAAACAAACCACTTAAATCACTTGGTATAAGTCTGAATTCCGTAGAATTTAGAATAGTATTAGCCTGTCCTTTATTAGTCTTATTTGCGTTAATTTTACCAATTTCATTTGGTGGTTTTTGTGCATCAGATTTTGAAGATAGCTGTTTAGCGAAATCAGGTATATTGTTAACTTTCCACAACCCTATGAAACGAGTAGCAATTACACTTACGTATGCAAAACTGAGTCCTCTCTTTTCATAATGTAATGCTTGATAAAAACCTTCGACATAATATTCAAAGTGAGTTTTTAATTCAACAATTAGTTTTCCTTTTATATAAGTATCGGCACCTTCGGCATCAGATTCTTTACTAAACTGTTTAGGAAATAATTTTTCAAATATGGGATAGGCTAAATGACTTTTTGCATTTTCACTGCCTTCTTCTAGCAGATATCTCTTTAATTGCTGTAATTCTTTCATTTTTTAGTATAAAATAATCTGACTATTTAAAATCGCATAATAATATTAAAAATACTATCATAAAAACAAAATAAACTAATTTTTTGAATTATAGACAAATTTTCCACTTGACATCGCAAACTTTATATTATATATTTGTATAGCAGGGTATTGAATTCCTTCGCCTGTTGCAAAAAGCTGCATTATCTTCTTTCCGGGGATGTTTTTTCCGTTATTTATATTTTTGCAAAATGCAAAAACCGCATTTTAAGGTCACTTTCAATACTTGTTTTGAAAAAAACCGCAAAAAAAGCCCTGTTTGGTTACCTATCAAAACTTCAAGTAATGAAAAATTTCCGAAATTTTTATGCGGAATGTTCTTTGAAATAATAAACAGGTTCAGGGCTAAAGCCCGTTTTGATATGTTTGCCAATGCCCGCTCCGAAAAGCGGGGCTGCTATGCATAACTCCGTCACGCCCTCGAATCAGAGATTCGAGTTACATAACCGCAAATAAAAAAACTTCCGATTTCCTGAAAACTTCGGAAGTTTAAATGCTCGTAACTGATAACTCGTAACCGGTTAAAATCCTATGCTTCCCGGCGGAGGCTCTTTGCCGGATTCACTTCGGGTTGAATCGGTTGCCTCGTGGGTTATGCTGCAAATTCTATTGGCGTATTTCTTGAGAATTAAATCAACTACAGAAGGACATGTTTCGTTTGCTTTCAATCCTGTAACTGTACAAACGTTTGTTTCTTCCACATCGGCCGGCATTTCGAAATATGCGAGCGGCATAGTAGTTTCGGGGTCATCGTAAACATCTTTCATAAAACGCGCCCATATTGGAGCAGCAGCTCTGCCGCCCTGCCCGTACCATCCGCCGAACTTTATGCGGGGGTCATCAAAACCAACCCAGCAGCCTGCAACAAGCTGAGGTGTATAGCCGATAAACCATGCATCGGTGAAATCCTGCGTAGTTCCGGTTTTACCTGCAGCAGGCCTGTGGAACCACTGTCTGACACTGGAGGCTGTTCCGCCGTCGATAACGTCCTGCATCATATCAGCCATGATATACGCCGTGCCTTCGCTTAAAACTTCACGGCTTTCGGGAACGTTATCTTCAATAACATTACCGTTACGGTCTTCGATGCGCAGAATGGAAATCGGCTGCACCCATATTCCTTCGTTTGCAAACACTCCGAATGCGCTTGTCATTTCAAGCGGGTTAACATCACCTACGCCAAGCGCAAGCGAAAGTACGTTTGGAAGTTCCGAGGTAATACCCATTTTATGAGCAAGCTTAATTACCTGGTCCATTGGTGCAAGCTCCATAGCCACCCTGACTGATGCAACGTTAATAGAATGCTGCAAAGCTGTTCTGAGCGATACCATACCCCCCGTACCGCCGCCTTTGGGTTCCCATGCTCTGCCGCCGATAACAACTCTGAGCGGGTCATTTGAAATATTATAGGCTGGAGAGTAACCGTTATCGATTGCTGTTGCGTACACAAAAGGCTTGAATGAAGAACCGGGCTGGCGTTCAATCTGCGTTACGTGGTTAAGCCCGTACTTGAACGGGAAATTCGGGTTCTGCCCGACCATTGCTTTAATATGACCGGTCTTTGGGTCTACAACAACAAAACCAACCTGTACGGCAATTACTTTTTCTTTTACAGACTCTATAAACTTATCATCATTTTTAAGTTTGTTATAAATTTTCAGTCTGTCAGCATCTGTTTTTGCGTTCTTATACTGGTCGCTTTGCCTGATGTTTTTATCTACTGCATCCGTAAGTATGTTTTTGTTGTTCTTCCAGCTCCATACAGAGTTAAACGTTTTCTGAAAACCCTTGAGATGTTCTGTAACTGCATCCACAGCGTGTCTCTGGTAACGTGTATCAAGTGTAGTAGTAACAACAAGCCCGTCACGGTAAATATTGAAACCGTATTTCTCGGCTTTCTTTTCAAGCTGCTGCCGTACATACTCCGTAAACTGTGAAGATATTCCGCTGATAGATGTTGATGCTAAATCTTTTTTGCTGTGTGTTTTAACCGGGTCGTTCTTAGCAAGCTCAAACGCTTCCTTGGTTATGTACCCCTCTTCCTCCATATTATTCAGAACGATGTTCCTCCTATCCATACATGCTTCGGGATTTGAATCAGGGTCATAAGCGCCGGAGGGATTCTTCAGCATAGCAACGAGCATTGCGCACTCATCAAGTGTAAGCTCCGAGGCGTCTTTATCAAAAAATGTTTTTGCCGCTGCCTGCACGCCGTAAGCTCCCCTGCCGAAATAAACCTGGTTAAGATAGAGGATCAGAATTTCTTCCTTTGTGTATGTTTTTTCAATCTGAACAGCAGTGATGGCTTCTTTGATTTTCCTTGTAAGCGATATTTCTCTGCCGATTGAAGCATAAAGATTTCGGGCAAGCTGCTGTGTAATTGTACTGGCGCCTTCTTTTACCGAAAAGCTCGCAAGGTTTTTGATTGTTGCCTTGAGTATTCTATCGAGGTCAACACCCCAGTGGCTGTAAAATTTCCTGTCTTCTGTTGAAATAAGAGCATTGATAAGGTCTTTAGGAATTGCATCGATGTTGACAATAGTTCTGTTTTCGATATAAAACTTATCTATAAGCTCGCCGTCTTCGGAATAAATTCTGGTTGCAACGTCAGTCTTGGGATTTTCAAGCGCAGAAAGAGAAGGCAGGTCTTTGAACAGGTTAACAACATATATGCCGATTAAAAAAAGGAACACCAGAACGAAGCCGATTACAACTTTTTTCCCCGCAGAGAGAGTCTTCTTCTTCTTTTTCAGCATTACCCTGCGGTAATCTCTGTTATTAAAATATTCTTCCCGTTCTTTGGATTTATTATTTTTTTTCTTTTTCCCTGTTCTTATCATTCAGAAGTATTTCCGGTATTATTTCCAGAATTTAAGTTCAAAATTTCCATTTGAATAAACACCATATGAATTATTTTTTATCCAGTCGCCAAGAGTTATATAAAAACCTTTTCCTCCGCTCATTTCAATTTTCTGCGGCTTATGGTGGTGCCCCATTATTACATAATCAAAACCTTCGGCTATTTTTGTTCCGGCAAACTCAATCATCCGTTTTCCTCCGTGTGATAAATCATCTGTATGATGCCGCGAAGTCTTTGATGAACCCTGAGCAAGGGTTATGCCTAAATCGGGATGTATTAACGAATACAAAAACTGGTTCATGCGGCTGCGGAGAATCTTTTTTATTATTTTGTATCCCGTATCGCCTTTGCCGAGCCCGTCTCCGTGCGCAACAAAAAATTTCTTTCCGTCTTTTTCAAAAGTTATAGGTTCATAATGAATCTGCATTCCAACATCATCTCTCAAATAAGTATTAAGCCAGAAATCATGGTTACCCGAAATAAATATTATCTCAATTCCCGATTCTGCTATCTCATTCAGCTTTGCAAGAAGCCTGAAGTAACCCTTCGGCACAACCTTGCGGTATTCTATCCAGCAATCGAACAAATCGCCGACTATAAATATTTTTTCTGCATCGGCGCGGATGGATTCCAGAAAATCAACTACCCTTTTTTCCTTCTGTTTTTCCTCTTCTTTGGAGCGAAGCCCGAGGTGAACATCGGAAAAAAAATAATATTTCTTATTTTCCAAATCCTTTTGATAAATCAAACAATACCTGTTTTAATAAGTTACCTTATTTTTATATCAGAGCAAATACAAAATTTTCATCAGAAATCTGCTTTCTATCAAAGTATTAATTTTACAATCCTCTTCGCAGCTTTTCCGTCCATAAGATTCGGAATTTTTCCTTTTTTGTATCTGCCTGTAAATATTTCTCTTACTTTCTTAAGTATTAATTTTTCATCAAGACCGCATAACGTATTGGTTCCCAATGAAATAGTCTCCGGCCTCTCGAACGAATTCCTAAGAGTTAAACAAGGAATCCCGAGAAAAGTTGCTTCCTCCTGTACTCCGCCTGAATCGGTAATAACCATTTTTGAATGTAAAAGGAGGCTCACGAAATCCATATACCCGGCCGGGTTAATAACTTCGATGTTTTTAATTTTTTCCAGCCAGCTTTTCAACCCCAAAGAATTTATCATTTTCTTTGTCCTGGGGTGCATAGGAAATATTATTCTGTGGTCTTTATTCTGTGAGCAGGCATATGCAGAAATTTGCGCCAGTATTGAAATTATCTTTGAAAGGTTTTTCCTGTTATCAACATTGACGGGGCGGTGTATTGTAACAATTGTAAAATTGCCCGGCAACAGCCCGAATTTCTTTAATACACCTGTACGGGTAAAATTATTTTTGTACCTGAGAAGAGTATCTACCATTACATCGCCGGTAAGAAAAATTTTGTTCTTTGATACTCCTTCTTTAAGAAGATTATCTACCCCGGCTTTCTCAGTAACAAATAAATATTTTGAAAGGTTATCGGTAACGATGCGGTTGATTTCCTCGGGCATTGTTCTGTCGAAGCTTCTCAAGCCTGCTTCAACGTGCGCAACAGGAATTGTTTCTGCGCCGTCAAAGGAAATCTTGGAGCAAACAAGAGAACAGGCAAGGGTTGAGTTAACGTCACCGAACACAATAACAAGGTCAGGCTTCTCTTTTAAAACCACCTTTTCAAACTCATGCATAATTTTTGCGGTCTGTTCGGAATGTGATGCTGAACCGACACCTAAATATATGCCGGGTTTGGGAAGTTCAAGCTCTTTGAAAAAAATCTGTGAAAGGGAATAATCGTAATGCTGTCCTGTATGAACAATCTTGTGAATAACCTTATCTCTGTATTTGCGAAGCTCCCTTTCCAAGGGAGCCAGCTTCATGAAATTCGGCCTTGCGCCTACAACCGATATAATTTTCTTTTTGCGGTACAAATCACCTATGCTTTTATTGAGCTGCCCAGCAGAGTAATCCGGTCTCTGTTATTTTTTATTTTTTTGGTTGCGTTTCTTGTATCAATAATCTTTTTAGAGAATGCAACTATCCATTCGTAATCATACGAAGTATGGTCTGTAACAATAACAACCACATCAGATTCACGCAGAAGTTTTTCAGACAGCGGCTGGCAGCGGAAAATTTTATCGTCCAAACGTACATTCTTCATAAACGGGTCATTAAAGTTTACATTTTTCATTCCCTCTTTATGAAGCAGTTCTATAATTTTAACAGCCGGGGAATTCCTTGCATCCTCAACATCGCGTTTAAAGGTTGTTCCGAGTACAAGCACATTTGCCTCTTTAGCCGATATTGGCATATTAGCAATTTCTTTCAGAATCAGGTCTTTAACGTAAAACGGCATATCCTCGTTAAGCTCTGCGGCAAGTTCGATGAATTTTGTCTGGAAATCATATGCTTTGGCAAGCCAATCGAGATAATACGGGTCAATCTGAATACAGTGTCCTCCGATTCCGGGTCCCGGATAAAAAGGCATAAACCCGAACGGTTTCGTGGAAGCTGCTTCAATAACTTCCCAGATGTTGATATTGCCCATTCGTTCGCACAATCTTCCCAATTCATTCACCAGGGCTATATTAACGCTTCTGAAAATATTCTCAAGAAGCTTTTCCATTTCTGCGGCCTTAGGAGAAGAAACAATGTGAACTTTGGTGGTTATTTCCTGCATTATAATTGTTGCAAGCTCGGTGCATTTTTTGGTTACGCCGCCTAGAACCACGGGTGTATTGCTTGTATTATAGAATTTATTTCCGGGGTCAACTCTTTCGGGTGAAAAAGCGAGGTAAAAATCTTTGCCGGCTTTATAGCCTTTTCTTTCCAGAACGGGCTGAACGTAATGCTCTGTGGTTCCCGGAAATGTTGTGCTTTTCAATATTATCAGCTGGTTGCGCTTCATTTTTAAGGCAATTTGCTCGGCGGCATTCATAATGAATGTTATATCAGGCGTTTTGTTATCGGTAACAGGTGTTGGCACGCAAATAAATATCACGTCCATTTCACTGATTTTGTCGTATGAACTCGCTGCCTTGAAGAAATGATTATTTATTGCGTACAGAAAATCTTTATTAATCACATCTTTGATATAATTCTTTTTCTGGTGTATCAGTTTTATCTTGACAGGGTCTATATCTATGCCAAGTGTTTGGTAGCCTTTTAAGGCAAACTCTACTGCAATCGGCAAACCTACGTAACCGAGACCGATTACACAAATCTTTGCTTTCTTAAATTTTATTTTCTCTTTTAATACTTCGCTCATGAATATATTTAATTAATTTATTAATATACTTCAGTAGTTTTATTTGGAATAAATACTTTCTGCTTCAGCTTTGCGCAGTTTCCACCATTTTTCATTCTGCTTATACCATTCGACTGTTGTTTTGAACTGCTCGTGAACATCTGTCTTTGGAACAAACCCGAGCTTGCGGATTTTTTCTGTGTTCAATGCATACCTGAAATCATGGTTAGGCCTGGGGTCCGGTATAAAATTAATCCATTCTTTGGAATTCACACCAAGCAGTTCACAAATCCATTCTGCGGCTTTCCTGTTTGTAATTTCAGGGTCATGATTTGCAGCAACGTTATAAGCATTTCCGTCTCTGCCGTTTAAGAGGAGGAATTCAAGCGCTTCGGCTGTAAGCGGAGCAAAAAGCCAGTCTCTTACCTGTAAGCCTTCACCCCAGAGAGGGATTTTCTCGCCGAGAATGATATTGGAAATCCACCTCGGCAATGCTTTTTCGGGATACTGCCATGGACCGAAATTATTAGTCGGACGCACTACAATTACAGGATAACCTTTTGCGCCAAACTCCATTGCAATATCATCGGCAAGCGCTTTTGATTTTGAATAAGCGCTGGTTGCCTGTGAATCGCCTTTTGATTTATCGCTCTCGGAAAAATACCCGTTCATAATAGAGCCGTAAACTTCATCTGTTGAAATATGTATAAACTTCTTTACACCGGCTTTCATGGATTCTTCGAGCATCACTTTTGTGCCAGTTACATTTGTTCTGTAAAATAAATCCGGGTCTGATTCGCTTCTTGTGTTATGGCTTTCTGCCGCCATATGAACAACTGCTTCAATACCGTTTAATGATTTGCTGACAGTGTTGGAATCACAAACATCACCTGTTATTAATTGGACTTTGTTTCCGAGAGGTTCAAGGTTATCTTTTCCTCCTGCGTAAGTGAGCTTATCGAGAACAACTGTTTCATATCCTTTATTGACGAGGTAATAAACAAAGTTAGTTCCAATAAATCCCGCGCCGCCTGTTACCAGAATTTTCTTCATTATTAACTATTCCCTGAAAAATAAACCAAAATTTAAACCGAGATTAATATTAAAGCCCGCAGGTTTAATTCCGGTGGGAAAATTTGTGACTTCAATATTGTTATCGACTTTCCATGTGCCCATTGCTGCGGCATAATAACCTGCGTTGAGCTTGAGGTAAATAAATTTCTTCAGCAGCAATCCAAGACCGATTTGCGGCTGGGCCCCAAAGAAACGAACCTTGTAATTTCTTGTTATATTTTGTGAAGATGAATTGTTCGAAAACTCATTAAACACGGAGCTGTAGTTTCCAATGTCAGTGCCGTATTGATAGAGGTCAAGTTTCAGCGTTCCGGTTGTAAATAATGCACCGAATGAAATATCGAAGTTGCCGAAATATTTAACATATTCAATGCTGATGCCTCCCATTCCGAAAGCGTAGTTAACAGCTTTGGAAAGCGAGTCATTTATTTTCTTATCGATATTGGTATTGAACCCCGTTCCCATAGCACCGATGCGGATGAATGCATTTTTGACCGGAAGGTCAATAAATCCGCCGCCGCCCATAGTGAAAAACCCGTTTTTTGATACTTCCGGAAAACCTGCTTTTGTCAGCTCAGTATTCAGGTCATTAACATTATTGAAGAACCACCCTGCTGTGGGGCCTCCCGAAATTGCCAGATTAGGAAGCATTTGCGAATTGGTAATACCTACGGCTAAAAATATGAAAAATATTAATTTATAGGTTATTTTTATATACATTATTTAACCGGTATAGTTCAAAAATTCCAAACAGAAGATAGCAAAATTAAACATAAGACTTTGGAAAATCAATTTATAAATTTGGATACAGGTTGTGGAGCTCCGGTTATGGAATGTGCTCACCGGAGACAAGGATATGTCCCGGAATAACATGAAAAGGCAAACAAGGCGTTACTGTGTATCAAAAATTTATGCTGAACTACTGGAATGGTAAACCATTAACTCAGTTTCCTGTTGTAAAACGCCATATAGGTCCGTTTGAATATGCCCCGTTATTATCTTTTGCTACAACCCTCCAGTAAAGAGTAACTTGAGAAGCTACCAATCCGAGGTCGAGGCTTGTCTGCAATGAATTAGTAATGCCAACATTCCCGGTATTGCCGTTCGTTCCCCAAAACACATCATACCTTACAGTATCTCCTGCATCTGGGTCGCTGCATTGCCATGTAAGCGTGACAAACCTTGAAACGTTTGTTGCACTGTCTTTCGGAACGGGATTATTAGGTACGGCCGGGGGATGATTTGAAACTGCGGGAGGTGTCACAGAGCTGTCATCATTTTTACAGCCTGCGGCAAAAAATACACCAATAAGACAAAGAAGAATTATTCCTTTAAACATCATAGTGATGGATAAATTATTAATTATTCAGATTAAATTACACCGTAATTTATATTAAAAAATATATATATAAAACACTAATATATATCAATTTGTCTTTGAGAAAATCCTGATTTGAAGTTATTCAAAATATGCAATACTTGAGCCAACCCAGGTTTTGTCTTTATTAAAATCAACACCCATCATTTTGCCTTTGCTCAACCGGACGATGTTATTTACTATTACAGGCTCCTTATCCCAAACAACAAGCAGTCTTATTTCAGCCTTGGCGGGAGTATCGGGTGTTTCTATCACCGGCTCATAATTGATTTTGCGCTGTAAAATATAATTCCGCCTGTCTTTGATTGAATCAATATCATCTTTTTTAACATCAAATTTAACTCCGGTGCCGGCAAATGAGAAAAGAGGTTTCAAAACATAATTCTCGAGGTCAGAAGGAATAACATCCACCCCGTTCAGAAAGAAAGTCTCAGGAACATATTTGCTTTTGAGCGAAGGGATTGTGTGTTTGCTGATTCTGTAAAACCAGTTGGGATGCGGTATCCATTTTACATCAAGCTCGTCATGAAAGCTGAAGCTGAATTTCAAATCGCTGCGTTTTTGAAGTTCATCAAATATAACACGGTTGTAAATTCTGTTTATTGGGATTCTTTTTCCGCTTTTCTCGTAATACAGCTTTTTACCTTCTTTTATTACATCTGTAATACAAACAGTTTTTACGCCAAGCCATTTTTCAGTGCAGAAAAAGTCAATATTTGTTTTCTGCTTTTCAGGTTCAATTTCAAGCAGGATAACATTTTCAGGGTCAGCATCTCCTATTATTAAATCACTCAGTAATTTTATATATGAATCATGGTTAAAACCGTTAAAGAAGTTTGTATAACCGGCCGGAATATTGAAATGCTCCCTGTATTTTATATTCAGTAATTCCTGGTAACAGAAAAGAGAAGGGAATCCCTGAAGCTCAATTAACTGCGGAAGAAATTTTCCGTTTTCATTTTTACAGATTGCAAAATCGATTGCCAGTACAGATGTGTGTTTGTCTTCGGCAGGCACTTCAAGCCCTTTTGGTATAGCATAAGCGGAAGACGATTTAAACTTATCCGATTTAAGATAGTTTATAACATCTTCCGCTGCTTTTAACAACTCACATTTGAGAAATTGGGGAAGGAAAACAGGAGTTTCCGCAATTCTGAATTCTATTTTACTCCCTGAGGCAGAATCAAGACTATTTATAAATGCAGAATATCGGTCCTGAGAAAATTCAGAATTGTATTTATCTCTTATTCCCTTTATCAATACGTTAATGTTTAGTTGTAAAATGCCATACAGGACCCTCGGTACTGGCGCCTTGAGTATCTTTGGCAGTAATTTTCCAGTAAACCGCTACCCCGCCGTTTAAAGGAGCGATTACGGAATACGTTGATGCGGTTAAATCACTAACAACGTTGGAAACGCTTGTATCATAACCCCAATTGAGATTATATTTCAAACCGTCACCATCAGGGTCTGAACATTTCCATTTAAAGGTAACAAGTTTATCTACGCTAAGAGCACCGTTACTCGGTGTGGGTGTATTCGGAGCATCGGGAGGATTATTCTTTGGAGTTACAACAGCATCTTCACTTTTGCACCCCACTAAGAATGACACAATAATAACCAGCAAAATTACAGCAATTTTTTTGTACATCTTTTTATTTATTTATTAGAAATCCAGTGAATTAACCCACTAAATTAAATCAAAAAATGTCCTGTTTCCATGACTAAATCATTATCGAACCAAATGCTTACATTTGGTGCGACGCAATCTATATGGGTTGTGGATTTCCATTGAGCCCCCGTGTGTTCCGAATAGGGATGCCCGAACGCCATGTGCACGCCGGGGAATTTCTCATCCTGTAAAATTTGTCCTATAACGTGTTTTAATGCAATATTAGTGCCAATTGCAAACTCACCTACACGATTTGAGTTTTCGTCAGTCATTGTATATGCTGTAAACTCATCAACCAGCTCTTTATTTGAGCATTCAAGACGTGTTATTCTCGAGTCAGTGATTTCAATAGTTAAAGGAGTTTTTATTAATTCACCGTATTTAGAACAAAGGTAATCTCCAACCACACCGTCTACAACAAACTTTCCGTTAACGTTTTCGGGAGAAGTAAAAATTTCGCCTCCGGGCAGGTTCCCCCATTTTTCAATTGAAATAAGCCCGCTTGTTTTAAGCCATTTCAGCGACGGAGAAAATTCTGCTGTTATATCAGTCCCGATCGGGGATTTCACCGTGATTGTTTTTGCTTTTCTCGCTTTTTCAATTAAGCGCTTGCTAAGCTCGTCTATCTTTTTATAATCGGCTCTCATGCCTTCTAGCATTATCTGCTTATTAATGTTAACCATGTGAGCATGCCGGATTTTTTTCTGATTTACAACGTAAGTCATTTCAATTCTTGACTTTAATTCTCCCTCACGGGCAAGAGCTGCAAAAATACTTACATTCGATTTTGCAAGGTCATCAAGTATTATACGCGGCATTTCCTTTAAGGGGCGGGGAGCGAAATCCTCCAGAACAAACACATTACACGGCGAACCGATTTTATTAATCTCGTTTACCAGAGAAGCTGCAATTTCAAGTGATTCATTATCGGTAATTACCGTTATTCTTTCCTCCGGTTTCAAGCCGAGGCAAACAGAAATTGCATTGTGCGCGCCTTCAATTAATTCTTTATCAAAAGATACTTCAGCAATATTAGTTGTCATTTTGGATTTGATTAAGTTATTTCTTTTCTTTCAAATTTAATCCCATATGGGTTTCTTCTATAATAAGGTCAACCACTTTTTTAAAGCCTTCTTCTGTGCCATCCCATGCCGCAAGCTGCCTGTCAGCCCCTGTGCCTGTATCAAGAATCTTCATCATGTAGTTCACTTCATCCCTGCTGCCCAGCTCATCGACCACATCATTTATAAAAGCAAGAAGCTCCATTGCAAGTATTTTAAAATCAACTTCTTCCTGCTTTCCGAAATCGATGAGCTTCCCGCCGGTTCCGTATCTTGCGGCGCGCCATTTATTCTCATTAATTAATGCGCGGCGGTATAGTCTGAACCCGAGGTTCTGCCTTATTAATTTATAGAGTTTGTAAACAACAGCCTGAAAAATTGCAGCCATACAAATTGTTTCATCAACTCGCATCGGTATATCGCAAATCCTGAACTCAATAGTCGGGAAGTTAGGGTGCAGCCGTACGTCCCACCAGATTTTTTTTGCATTATCAATGCAGTTTGTTTTTATAAGCAGGTTAACATAATTATCATACTCGGCAACCGAGTTAAAATAATCGGGAATTCCTGTTCTGGGAAATTTATCGAACACTTTTACACGGTACGATTTAAAGCCAGTGTTCCTTCCAAGCCAAAACGGCGAATTTGTTGACAGAGCAAATATGTGCGGCAGGAAATATCTTACCGCATTCATTATGTTAATCCCGATTTCACGGTTATCAATTCCAACGTGCACATGCAGTCCGAAAATAAGATTAGCGCGTGCCGCTTCCTGCATTTCGTTCACAATTTCTTTATAACGCGGATGGTCTGTAATTTCGACATCACTCCAGTGCGAAAACGGGTGTGTTCCGGCCGCGGCAATACGATACCCGTTTTCCATGGCAAGAGAGGCGATATTTGCTCTAAGGTTAATTACCTCCGCCCGGGCTTCGTTTATATCTTTGCAGACGTTTGTACCGACTTCGATAACCGACTGGTGCATTTCGGGCTTTATTTGTTCCTTAAGGAATGTTTTGCCAACATCAACAATTTCCTGCATGTGCGAAACAAGCCGGCGTGTTTCGGGGTCAACAACCTGGAATTCTTCCTCTATACCGAGTGTGAACATTTTTCTGACCTTTAGTTATAATTTTGAAATCGATTAAATTCCTTCTTCAAGACCTTTATAAACGCCTGCTTCAAGCGGTTTGTTTGAAGCAAATGATTTGATAAATGTGCCCCATGTCAGGTTATTCATCCCCTCTCTGTGTGATTTTACCCTGCGAATCGCCATATTAGAAACTGCCTCTATTACCCATTCGAAATTTTTATCGCCTACGGAAAACTTATTTGCATCCGGAACCGGGTTGCAGAAATCTATTGCGTAGGGAATTCCGTTTCTTACGGCAAGCTCAACAGTATTAATATCATACCCAAGTGCGTTGTTAAGATTAAGCACTATATCAGTTAATGTTTTTAATTTGCCTTCCTCTACCTGTGTATCTCTCAAGTACCGTTCATGGAACGGTCTCCTTGGGTCATAAGGCATTACAAGAATATCCTGTCTGTCGATTGAGTAACACCGGTAGTATTCTTCAAAAAGAATTTCTTCCTGAAGCATCATCACAAGCTGGCCTGTTTCATTATAAGCGTTGAAAAGCTCATCAGCATTGTTTACTTTGTAAACATTTTTCCATCCGCCTCCGGCAAACGGCTTAAAATAAGCGGGAAATCCTACATAATCAAAAATCCTCTCCCAATCAAGAGGAAACGAGAGGTTACGGAAAGAATCGGAATTTGTATCCTGAGGATGAACGTTGGAAGGCAGAATTACAGTCTTTGGAACCGGCACTCCTATTTTAGTTGCAAGCGCATTATTGAAAAACTTCTCATCAGCGCTGAACCAGAAAGGGTTGTTGATTACTGCGGTACCTGAAATTGCCGCATTCTTAAGAAACGCACGGTAGAATGGCACATCATGCGAAATCCTGTCAATGATTACTGCGTAATCAGACGGCTCGCCTTGTATGACTTTATCTATTTTTACAAATTCAGCAATAATTCCGTCCTGCCCGAATCCTGTTTTTGAATTAATTCTTTCAACAACGGCACCGGGAAAATCATTTTCCTGCCCGAAAAGAATTCCTATTTTTTTCATTATTTAACCTCACACTGCCTCTCCGAAGGAGAGGGGTAATATTTTAAACTTTTTCTTTTACTTCGCTTATCATTGAAATATACTGGGGGAACCTGTCTCGCCATGTAGGCCAATCGTGTTCGGTTCCCAGCCTGAAATCGAGCCAGTGTTCAATATTCTTGCTTGTCAGAATGTTTCCCATGCGGAAATTTTCATCTTTGCAGCCGTCGATTTCAGCAACACCGAGCACAATACCAATTTGCCTGATTGTATTTAATATGCTGTCATCGTTTAAGTTCTGCATATAATCAGGCGGGTTATTGAAATAACAATTATCATCATAGTATCCGTCAAGAAAATCTTTAATATCAAATGCGCCGCTCATACTGAAAAGATAACCCACTTTATGCGGATGCTTAAATGCAAAATTTAATGCGTGGTAACCGCCGAAGCTGAAACCGCCCAAAGCAACTTTATTAAAGCCTGTTTGCTCCATAGCAAATTTCATCACATCATTTACAATCATATTCTCGTATGCAATTTGTGTTTTAATTCTGTCTGCGGGATGAATTGATTTATTGTACAGGGATTGCTGGTTAATACTATCGGGGCAATAGATTTTAATTAAGCCTTCATCCAGCATACCTGCAACTGTATCTATAAGCCCGAAATCTTTATGCTCGTAAAACCTGCCGTGTGATGTTGTAAATAATATTACCGGATAACCCGCATGTCCATATGTCATCATTTCAAAATCACGGCTAAGGTAATTAGTATACCATTTGATAAGTTCTTCTTTCAATCTAAATAATTAATTATTAATAACTTGAGTAAATATAGGATAAGGAACTACAAATTTACGAAAAAGTTGACAAAGATTGAAGTGGAAGGGAAATTTAGAAGATAAAAAAGATTGAAGAATTGAATTTTTACCGGTAAATCAGACTTTTCCTTTTAAATTGAAACTGCTTCATAAAATCTATATATTTATTATCTTTTTAAATGAAATCAATCACCCAAATGAGACTAATAAAAATCACATTCGCACTTGTTTTTTGCGCATTTTTAGCTTCATGCAGTAAAAACCCAGATGTAATTTACACTAACGGAAAAATTTACACTTTAGACAAAAATAATACAATAGTCGAAGCTGTAGCAGTTAAAGAAGGCAAAATCTTAACCACAGGAAAATCAAAGGATTTAACGGAAAAATATTCATCAGCTAAAGTAGTTGACCTTCAGGGAAAAACAGTAGTTCCCGGGTTCATTGATGCCGAAGGAAACCTGATGGAGTTTTCGCGTAACCTCAATTTTGTTGATTTAAGAGGAACAAAAACGCTTGCAGAAATTGTACAGAGAGTAACCGATAAAATCCATGAATCGAAAGAAGGCGAATGGATTGGCGGCTTTGGCTGGGATGACCTCACTCTGCCGGAAGAAGATTTTCAGAAAGTCGACCACACTGTTTTAGATAAGATTTCTGCTAATAATTATATTTACCTGGTTAATTCAAGAGCAGATATTGTTTGGGTAAACCAAAAAGTGCTTGATGCGGCAAAGATTACAAAAGATACACCAAACCCCGAAAATGGTGAAATCGAAAAAGATGATAAAGGAGAACCCACAGGCTTATTGTATGATGATGCGCAGGAGCTCGTAATGAAAATACTCCCCCAGCCTACCGAACAGCAGGTAATGACTAACGTGCAAAGAGGAATTTCAGAATTGTTTAAATACGGTATTACGGAAATTAATGATGCAAACATGTCTGAAGAGATATTGAGCCTGTACAAAAAAATGGTTGATGAAAACAAGTTTCCCATCAGGCTGTATGCAATGATAAACGGCAAGGGTCCTTTGTTCGATAAATATATTCAGAGCGGTCCTGAAAACTACAAAGACAAAATTCAGGTTAAATGCGTTCATCTTGAATACGACGGGTATTTTGAAACGCAGGATGCTGCAATGGAAAACGATTACCTGGAAGACCCAAAGAGAAAAACACCGTACAACGATGAGTATGATATAAAAGAAATGACAAAGAAAGCTTTTGAAAATAATTTCCAGGTATCTGTAAAAGCCAACGGTGATAGGGCTGTAACTTCAACACTCAATGCCATTGAATCGGTAATCAAAGAAGTAAAGCCGAAAGCAGGCAGAACAAGAATGGAATATCTTGAGTTTGTTACTCCCAATGATATGCAGAGAATTAAACAGCTTGAAATAATTCCTTCTGTAAGACCGGAGGTTTCACTTGTAAACAAACAGCTTGTGCCTGACCTTATTAATCCTGAGAACGCAAAAAACCAGGGTTTGTGGAACACATTATGGAAACAAAACGGCATGATAATTTCGGGCACGGATTTCCCGTACCATATTATAAATCCTTTAATACAGATGTATTTCCTCTCGACGGGAATGTCACTTGATACCGCTGCAAACAGGCTTTTAAACAACTCAGCGCAGAAATTAACACTGCTCGATGCGCTTAAATCGTTTACAACATGGTCAGCCTACGCGTGTTTTGACGAAAACGAAAAGGGCACTCTCGAGCCCGGCAAGCTGGCAGATATGGTTGTTTTATCTGATGATATTTTAACATCAGACCCCAAAGCGCTGCTGACAACTAAAATACTTATGACAATTGTACGGGGAGATGTTATGTTTGAGAATAAGAATCCCGAAGCATATAATAATTAATGGCGGAAGCTCAGAAAACCTGGTGCGTTCTTGACTTGCTGAAGGTATCCGAAAATCTTCTTAAGGAAAAAAATATAGAGAACCCGCGCCTTAACGCCGAATTACTTCTTTGTGATGTACTTAAAGAGCCGAGGATAAACTTGTATCTGAATTTCGAAAAGCCGCTGAATGAAACGGAGATTTCGGATTACAGGGCTAAAATCCGCAGGCGATTGAACCGCGAACCGCTTCAGTATATACTTGGTTTTACAGAGTTCTACGGAATGAAATTCAAGGTTACTCCCGATGTTCTGATTCCACGCCCGGAAACCGAAATACTTGTTGAGAAAGCAATTGAGCTTATTTCATTCGAAGCTATTAATCCCAATATTCTGGAAATCGGCACAGGCTCAGGATGTATATCTATAGCAGTTGCATCGAAGGTTAATTGTAATATCGATGCAATAGATATCAGCTCTAAAGCGCTTGAGATAGCCAAACAAAATTCCGAAACTCACAGCGCTTCATCTAAAATAAATTTCACCAATAAAGACATTCTGACTGATTATAATAATTTTAACAGTTATGATATTGTCCTTTCCAATCCTCCGTATATCTCTGCGGTTGAAATGGATACTATGCAGGACGAAGTAAAAAATCATGAGCCGCAAATTGCATTGACTGACAAAATGCAAGGCCTTAGCTTTTATAAAAAAATATTTGAGCTGTTCAAAGCAACAACTTCCAAAACAAAGATGTTGATTGAAACCGGTGACGGAAAGAGAAATGCTGTTGAGCAGATTTTAAAAGATACTAATATAAACAATTTTATTTTTCACAAAGATTATCACGGTATTGACCGGGTTTTATATATCAGCAAATGATAGCGTTAGTACAAAGAGTTCTGGAATCATCTGTAGCAGTCGATTCGCATGTAATAGATGAAATTGCAGGCGGTATGCTTGTACTGCTTGGTGTGAGAAACGATGATACTGAGCAGGATGCGGCTTACCTGGCAGCAAAGACTGTTAATTTGAGGATATTCGGTGATGCCAATGATAAAATGAATTTATCACTGCTTGATAGCGGGCTTGATATACTGGTTATATCGCAGTTCACACTGCACGCCGATACAAGGCACGGCAACCGCCCAAGTTTTACCGATGCTTGCGAGCCTGAACGGGCAGAACATTTATACAAATATTATATTGACGAATGCAAAAACCTGCTGGGACCTCACAGAATACATGAGGGTAAGTTCGGAGCAATGATGAAAATAAAGTTAATCAATGACGGACCTGTAACAATAATCCTAAGAAGCAAAAACGATTATTGATAATGGAAAAAGTCTGCATAATTGGATTGGGAAAGCTTGGTTCGCATTTGTATTATTCATTGAATAAGACAAGGAAATATAATGTTACCTGTGTCATAAAAAGCTCAAAAACAAAAATCGACCCGCTGAAATTTAACATGTGCGGTATTATTTTTATTTGCACCGATGATTCAGCCGTATCTAAAATTGTAAAACAGCTCACCGGAAAAAAATTTAATCTGAAGAATAAATATATATATCACACATCAGGAGCGCTGGATTCCGGTATTTTAAAACCTCTTGAAGCAAGGGGCGCCTTCACGGGTTCATTTCACCCGGTACAGACTTTTAAATCAAGGTTAACAGGCCATAACCAAAAACTAAGCGGAATTTATATAGCTGTGGAAGGCAGCGCCAAAGCATCAGTAAAGGCTGCTGAAATCGCTAAAGCTCTTAAATCGAAAACCGTACTGCTAAGTAAAAATGATAAAGTCCTTCATCATATAAGCAGTGTGTTTGCTTCAAATTATCTTGTTGCGTATATGAGTCTGCTTGAGAAGGTATCACACGAATTATCAGCTACTTACAGAATGAAAAAGATATTGAAAAATGGATTTAAAAAGACTTCATTTTTGAACATATATAAACCGCTGATTGAACAAACGCTTAAAAATGTTGAAACGTACGGTACTGTAAAATCATTGACCGGACCAATTGAAAGAAACGACCTTGTTACGGTGAAACTGCATTTAAATACCTTGAGAAACAGGATTCCGGAACTTCTTCCTTTTTATTCTGCTTTGGGAATTGAAGCTGCCGAAATTGCTTTGAAGAAAAAAAGTATAAGCCGAAAGGATGCAAATGTAATGATTAACATGCTTAAAAAATATTCATCAAAACAAAAGAAGAAAAAAAATTGAAATATATTTTTTTAAAACCAACTGCTGCATTAATTATATTAATTCTTTGCAGTATTTATTCTAATTCACAGGTTAAAACCGATAAAGCTAATACTGTTGAGCGGCTGAAGCTGGAACAGGTATATAACAATGAGCTGAATTTCCAGGATACGACGAAACCAAAAACTTCGTCAAAGAATTTTTCGCTTCACGGTATTTTTTTAAGTGTTGGCGGAGGATTGAGTGTGCCTGTATCGGATTTTAACGCCTATTCAAATGCAACTTTCGGAATTTTAGGCAGGCTTGAATACAGCTCAACAACCATATTCCCGTTTGTAATCGGAGGTGAGGTTGATTATTTCAGTTATAACGGTTATGATTTGTATAAAACGCTTCATGTACTTAATAACCTGACTACCAAGATATTTTCATACGGCCTTAATATTGAATATACTTTTTCTAAACTTCTTAACTCATCTTATACAATCCCGTTTTTAACTGTTGATGTCAAAAACAATATTATTAACAGGGAATACGATGAAAATGCAGCAATAGATGAGCTTCAGCGTAAGCAGACAAAAGTAAGCATAGGCGCCGGATTTGGTTTTACTTTGTTTGTGTTTGATTTTTATGTTAAATATAACTACATGAAAACCATATCCAGTATAGGGATATATACAAAAGTTAAATTTCCGTTAATCAGGTTTTAAGGGTATTATATTTGGATATAAAAAATTACCTGCAAAATATATACATTGTACCTATCCTTATATTTTCCGTAGTGATACACGAGATGGCTCACGGCTGGATTGCACTGAAGATGGGAGACCGCACGGCAAAAGATATGGGGCGGCTTACCTTAAATCCTATTCCGCACATTGATTTTTTCGGTTCAATACTTGTGCCGCTGTTTTCTATTCTTGCTACCGGCAGAGTGCTAATTGCATGGGCAAAGCCTGTGCCGATTGACCCTCGGAACTTCAGCCATTTCAAAAGAGATGATACTTTTGTTACTGTGGCCGGGCCAATTTCAAATCTTATAATAGCTTTTATTTGCTCTTTATTTGTTATTCTGATTCAAAAAATTACGTCCAGTTACATTGGAGTAGACCAATCATCTGTAATTGTTCCAGTTCATGAACTTTCTCTACAATATGTTTGCTTACGGCATATTTCTGAACGTAACACTGTGTATATTTAATTTAATTCCGATTCCCCCGCTGGACGGCTCGCATCTACTGGCAAATGTTCTGCCTGATGAAGCCGCGTTCAGGTACAGAAAGGTGGGCTTTTTAGGCATTTTTATTATACTGGGACTGTTCAATTTCGTACCCGGATTTGCAAAAATTTTCTTTAAAATAATTATCTTCTTTACAATGCCTTTTCTGAATTTTATTAGTATATTTATTCCTGATTTCACTAAATTGTATTTCGGTTAAAAATTAATCTTTAAAGGTCATAATGAAAAAAATATCTAACAACAACGGGGACGAACTTTTGGAAGAATATTATACCGGGGAAGAGCTTTCAGACCTTGAAACGCAGGTGCTTGCAGGCAAAGTCGAAGATAAGATATCGCGTAATAAGAAGAATATATTTAACCTTATTTCACATTTAAAGGCATTGAAAAACTATATGCTCGATAAAAACGTTGCATGGTACAGGAAATCTGTTGTAGTAGCTGCGCTTGTTTATTTTGTTACTCCTATTGACGCCATTCCCGATTTTGTTCCGGTAGCAGGATTTTTAGATGACCTCGGGGTAATAGCAGCTGCATTAAAATTCCTCGGAAGCGAAATAAAGAGATATTACGATTAGATAATAATGTTAATGCGGACGTTAGGGAAGCAATCTCTTTCGTCGGTACACCTGATTTCCGCCTTCGCCTGCGCATGCAGGAATGACAATTTTATTTTACAATTTCTGTTCTTTCCATACTACAGTCCTGTCAAACAGCAATATGAAAGGCAATACGAAAGCATAAACAGCAAAATATATTTCGAAAGGTATAACATATAAAAAGACTCTGTATTTCTTGAATTTTACAGCTGCCGGAAGAACAAAAAGTATATCAATAAAAATTTTTGAAACAGCAAAACAAAGATAAGCCGATATACACCCTAACAGCCATCCCCCTAAAAATAAAGTACCCGCGCTCCATCCAATTAACCCTACAAGAAAACCTGTTATTCTGATATTAAGCCCGCCTTTGCCCCAGCGTTTTTTCTGCCTGTAAAGCTCTTTAAAATCTCCGCAAGGCAAAGTAATATTCAGAATTTTTTCATCTACCGGGAATTTGACTTTCCATTTTGTATTATCCCGGATAGTTTTAAGCAGCATAAAATCTTCCGTGACCGAAAACTTCACTTTTTCGTACCCTCCGACTTCCTCATAAGCTTTTCTTCTGTAAGACATGTTGTTGCCCACACAGCTGAGCTGATTATTAATTCCATCTGCGCCGGAAGCAATTGTTAGCAGGTAAAGCCAGTCATAAGACTGAAATCCGTGGTAAAGGTTCTTCGGGTCAACAATAGTATAGCTGTTTACAACTCCGGTTTTATCATCGTAATATCTTACCATTTCTTTAAGCCAGGTGGGTTTTACTTTAATATCAGCATCCGTTGTAAATATTATTTCTCCTTTCGACCTGCCGATAGCCTGGTTAAGAGCTCCTGTTTTTCCCTTTAACTTACTCTGTGACTCTTCGGTTTCCATGTAGATGAGTTCAGGATTATTTACCGAATACGATTTTACAACCTCCCCGGTTTTATCGGTTGACCTGTCATTTATAATTATAATTTCCAGTTTTTCACGGGGATAATCGAGTTTCAGGAGAGATTCAATACAGGTTCCTATATTGTTCTCCTCATTGCGTGCGGCAACAATAACGGATATTGAGGGGTATTCATTTTCATTAAATGTCACTTTCCTGCTATTGAAATTTCTGAGCATACCAAGAAAATACACTAAGTGCTCAAGAAAATATAAGGCTATTACTATGTATAAGATTCTTTCCATAAAAAAAGTCCCGTTTGTTAACGGGACTGTAATATATCAATTCAAAAATTGTATATAAAGGTTATTTTACCACAGCAATTTTTATTGAAGCGGTTTCGCTGCAGCTGCCGCCCTGAAGCTCAAGCACGGCAATGTATATTCCGCTCTGCACAGAAGAAACATCCCATGCCACTTCATTATCAAACCCTGTGTTGGCTGTTCCTGTCAGAGTTGTAACCAGCTCTCCGGAAAGGTCCATTATTCTTACAGTTACACTGCTTGCTGTGCCGTTTAAGAAATACCTTATATTGGTTGATTTTCCGTACACAGGATTTGGCCAGTTATATACTTTATCTGTTGGCAGACAGGGACCGCTGAGGTTTGAAGAAAACACACTGAATATTGAATTATTATGATATTTATCCTTAAGATAATTCCTCCACAATATTTTTGCGGAATCATAATTCCATGGTGTTTTCCATCCGTAAAGGTAACCATCGGTTGAATATGCTGCAATTGAAAATTTTCCGCCGGAATTTATTATTGCCGGAGTTGATTTAATTTCTTTTCCTGCAAGCAGCGGAAATCCGTCAAGTATTTTGCCTAACGTATTATAAGCATATACCCTTCCGTCACCTGTCCCGAATATTACTTCATAAACGCCGTCACCGTCAATATCAGCAACCGAAACACCGCTTGAAATTTTGTTCACGTTATTTGCCCTGAACGGGAAATTATCTATATTTACACCATACTTGTTTAATGCAAATACTTTATCATCGGCTGTAAATATAATTTCCATGTTACCGTCTTTATTAATATCACAAACCGTAGGAGACGAGTATATCCGGGTTATACCAAGCGATGACGAAATATTTTTACCGTCGAGAAGAATTTTGTTATCGTTGGTGAAAATAACAGTGTCTTCGGCGGAATTCTGGAAGAATTTTCCGATTGCAAACGAGCGGTAATTATTATTAATGAACCTGTAGGCTGAATTATTTCCTGAAGCTAGCATATTTATATTGTTTGCAGAAACTGAATCAAAGCTGAGGCTAAAACCGTTTAAGTTAAACTTTGCAATTTTACCCCCAACCGCTCCCGAAAATAAAATGCCGGAACCATTAGGATTAGAAAACAATTCGGGAGTTGTAAGCTGCAGACCTGCATTTATTGCAGTAACATTAGGAGCTCCGGTTGCGGTATCGATTGTAAAACTTAAAAGGTTAAGCGAATTGCCATAAATGCCCGCAACATATTTGTTAGAAGAGTTAGCCGGATAATTTACAAATCCTGCTTCAAAGCCTGCAACACTGTCCATTAAAAAACCGTTCGGCATATCGGTCCTGATGGGATTACCGTTATCCCTGAATCCATAGAGGCTGTCTTTTACGTTCACAAATATTTCATCAAGCCCGTTGCCGTTATAATCAAACCCAATCGGCTGGGCATTTGAGCTTGTATCAATTCCTACAAATCTCGGGAAACCGTTAATATTGGCAATGCTTGAACAATTCTGGTAAGTAAACGTCATCACAGAATCCGTAACACTGAAATTACTCAGGCAGACTCGTGAATCGAAGTTTGAATAGCTCCTTGAATTTGGAATTGAGGTTGGAGTAAACTCGTTCCTGTAAATAGTAGAAGGCACATAGTGAGTGCCGTTGTACCAGTAATCGTAAGGCGTACCGTCACCAATAAACACTCCGAAAGGAGTGCTGAACTTAACTCCAATTTCCTGAGCCCCTTTTGCCTCCACAAGGTCAACACCGCGGTGGTTAATATCTGTGTTAATAGTATTGCTGCCAATGTTTGCATCAATAACATTTTCATCTATATGCCAAATTAAAATTCCTCCCTGGAAAGATGCAGTATCATCTTTTATGCCCGGCAGACTCCAGTCAAGCTCATCAACATCGGTAATATTACCGCTGAGCTTCCAAACATCTCCGTTCTGGAAACCGTCAACGTCTTTGTTAAATGTTATGGAGGAGGAAATGCCGTTTTTGATATAATGAACCGTTTCACCGTCATTTCGTGCATCACGGTTTCGGTTTTCTACAAGAAAATATTCTTTGGCGCTTATGTAAACTTTATAAACAGAATTATTCCCGTCATCAAGTGATGCTGCAATGGTAGAATACGTGCCGTTTGAATAAACAACCTTAGGGTTAATCCAGCCGAGATATTGCTTTTCCCATGCTGACGGCTCAGGAGGAAAAACACCTGAGTAACTGAATAACGACTGTCCATCCATCAAGCCGAATCTTCCGATTGCGGTATTACCGGTTTCGGTATCAAATAAATCGGGTAAACCTAAATGGCTGCCGATGCTTGCGGCTATTATTCCGTTTAAGCCAAGCTCCAAATAAAAAGGAGAAATAGACGAAGTGATTACCCTGTATTCCTGTTCGGGAAGAATACAAGAACTCGGTATAATTATACCTTCTTTAGTATGATATCCCTGTGTGGTATCACCATAAATTGATTTGAGTGATTTCAATCCCAGGTAAATGGAAGGAATATCCTGCTGCCCCTGTAATATACCCTGTGATACTAGGTCAATATCCCGTCCTGCGCCTGCATGAAAAATTATAAATGCAGATTTTGAAGGATTAATACCGGAGAAATCTATAACACTGTCGGCTGACTGCCAGGCTTCAAAAAACAAACTGCCAAGACTGTTCAGGCTTCCGTTTGTGCCGGGTGAATAGTCTTTCATTTCAAGCGGAAGGTTCCTGACACTTCCAAGCATTTTATATTTTATTATAAGCCTGCCTTTGGAAGATTTGTAATAATAGTTCTTCAGAAATTCAAGGTGTTCGGCAAAATATGCGCTGTCATGCGGCGGAGCGTCAACCGAATCAGGATAATTGTTAGAAACGTCAAATCTGCCGTCACCTGTTGTATTAGGATTATTATCTGTTTTAAACTGAACCCTTATAGCATAAACATACAGTGTATCGGGAACAGCAGTATATACATAGGGATTAATTTTCTTTTCCGGGTAATAGTTCAGGAAATGGCTTAGCTTCGGTTCTCTTGAATTATAATTCTGGGCATAACTAAAACCGGAAAATAATATTACCAGCAGGGATACCAAAAGTATCCCTGCGCTGAATCTTCGATTGCAAAATTTCATTTAGACTTAGTTCTTTTATTTATTCTGACCGTCTGTTTTCTTAGTGGGCGTTTTTTGTTCTCCCAAATTAACAAGAAGAGTGAACCTTAAGGTATTTGCCAGAGGATGATTTTCTTCTATTGTGCTTATATAACTGAAGTCAAAACCGTACATACTGTAACGCAGCCCTGCTCCGAGGGTAATGAACTTTCTTCTCCCGTGGTTCGGGTCTTCGTAAAAATACCCTGCTCTTAAACCGATAAGCTTAGGATTTCCATACCAGTATTCTGCACCCACTGATGACTGAATTGAAGTTAAAACAGCTCCTGCTCCGCCTTCCCATGCTGAATAAATAGCTTTATACAAGGGGTCAGATTTACCTTCGTCTCTTCTCTTAACTATAAGTTTGTTGAAATCTGCTGTAAGCGTCAGGTTATTAAATTCTGTTTTTACAAGGTCATAACCGATTCCTAATCTGAGGTTAGAAGGAAGAGGGTCTGCCTGAGCGGCATCAACGTATGTAACTTTCGGACCGAGATTAGAAAAATTAAGCCCTAAACCAAGGCGGTTATCTATAAATTTTAGTTTAGTTTTGGACGGTCTCCATAAGGCAGAAACGTCAAAACTTAAATCATATGCAATACCGGAGCCTTGCTCGTTCCCTACAGTACCGGCGGCAAGCTTGCTGTATATAAATCTGGTTACTACACCAACACCCAGGTCTCTTGTAACTTTAGTTCCGTAGCCAAGGGCAATCGCTCCGTCGAAAGCTTTATAGTCGCCAATTGTATTTCCAAATTCATCCGTTCTGATGATAGTACCAATATTAAGGTAGGTAATGCTTAATCCAATAGTACCATTAAGTTTTTTAACATGATATTTGCCGCTGAGGTAGTCGTAAAACAAATCTCCAAGACCAAGACCGGGGAGCCAGGGTGAATGAGTCAAACTAACTTCTATCCCTTTCTGAAAAGCAAGGCCTGCCGGGTTCCAGTACATGGCCGAAGCATCATTAATTAAGCCTGCACCTGTTTCACCCATTGCAGCATTTCTGGAATTAGGGCCGATAAGCAAGAAAGGAACAGCTGACTCTCCCTGTGCAAACACATTAACCGTAATCATAGCAAAAGCCAGCACCATACAAATTTTGAGTTTTAACATCAATTATTTCCTCCTGAAGGTTTTATGATAACATTTAATATCTAAATTTATGAAAAATATTTCTATTTTAAAACAGCAAGTTTCCCGGTTGAAGTTACCGATTGACCTGCTCCGTCATCAACCGTTAACTTATAAATATAAATACCATTGCTAAGTCTCTCGCCGTCGGCATCCGTACCGGGCCAGCTTATAACCACAAACTTATCCGTTATGTTTTTTGCATCCAGCTCTTTTATGAGCCTGCCGGCAACTGTATATATCTTTATTCTCACATTAATAGGGTCAGGATAATTATGCTGAAATGTAAATGCAGTGTTATCCTTAAACGGGTTAGGATAATTATAAACATTCGTTACCTGAAGAGACTGGCTTGATTCAACATTGAAATCTATGCTTGTCTCAGATGAATTATTATAGGTATCCCATGCTTTAACCCTGAGCGAATGTTTTCCGACAGCTATGTTGGAAAAATCAAAACTGAGGTGCCCCGATTTATATGTAGTATCGCTGTTATAATATGATGTCAGGTCATATTTGTTAGTTTCATTATTATCCAGTACCGCTTCAATTTTGTGGCCTATTGTGCCGGAGGTGTTGATACCAGATTCGTCGAACAGGTCACCAAGCAGAGTGAAGTTGGAATTTACCACGTCACCGCTTCTGAAATTATGCGAATTTAAATACAGTTTAATATCAGGGCCAGTTGTATCTACAGGTGCATTCGGGTCGATGCCCCCGACAACAAAATTCGTGTACAACCCCGAGCCGTCAGCTGAATTGTTGTAGAAATAGTTTATAAGCTTGCCGCTCTGGTTAAGATAAGATATATCCTTGGGGACTATAAACTCGATTACCCATTTTCCGCCTGCAACATGCTGTGTACCTGAATAAATTATTCCGCCGGGAAGGTTGAAATTAAACAGGAACCCGTCTTCATCGGTCATTGAAATATGCCTTACACCGTCGAATATCTTCATATAAATGTTCCCGTTGTAGTTTGACCACAATGAAGAATCTGTTCTCAATATTGAGCCGTAAACTTTTATTCTGCTAAGTGCGCGCATTGTATCATTGCTTAACCCGCTTATGCTGTCCACTCTTGATTCATATCTGGGTGTTTGTATTCTTAGTGAAGGGTCGCACAGTTCGTGGAATTTCAAATCATTAACACCGTAGTACTGTTGTTTTGTTAAGAATATTGCTTTTCCGAATCTGGTCTGGTACAGCAGTGTATCTCGCTGGAAAAGCAGCTTGCTCCAGAACAGATTATTAAAAACCGAATTCTGCTGTCCATATACAGGCCTGGTAGCAGCAAGAGTACCTATTGCACCTTTATTGGCAACAATGGCAAACAACTCCCCGCCGCTCTGATTCAGCGGGTTATCAAACTTAGAAAAATCGCAGCTGGCTACCGTAACAAACGGGTATTTGTTGATATTATGAAGCTGGCTTACAACAACATCTTTTTCAAGAACATACTCATGAGCCCAAACCTCAGGACTGCCATGCCCCGTCCAATTAAGCATTATACACCCCTCATTCCAAAAATCGACAATATCTCTGTTGCAGTCCGGTTTCCTTCTCCCCTGGGACGTAATGACTGTCGGGTACGTTACCAGGTATATTTTCCTCTTATCAATAACAGGCGGAGTGTAAGTTTCAGCCAGAAGTTCGCACTGGTCAGTGTGCTGGGAGCCGTCATTTCCGTAAGAAGTTCTGCCGTCATCTGCTACAAAGACAGCAGTGTTTTTCCAGACACCGTTATTCACGGGGTCCTCATAGGCATCTTCTTTATTAAGGTAATTATTGGCGTCTTCCAGGCTGCGAGCCGGAATTCTTCCGTGTGCAACATCGGGCTGTGTATCATTGCCGGAAACCATTACATAGAAATCGTCTGATGTGAAATTATTTACCTGGTTTATGTGGGGGTCTGAATATTCATATGCAGGAACCCAGTTTTGGTCAGATACCAGGATGTTTTTGTAGTCAAAATCCCCGTCACCCAGAAAGCAGATATAGGCAGGTCTTTCCTGCCAGTTGTCGTAGGCGTATTTTATAAAATCTCTAATTGCCACAGGGTCAAGCAGACCGCCGGAAAATTCATTATAAATCTGAGTTACCTCAATTACACGGGTTTTAAGATAATTAGGGTTGCCCGGGCCGGGAGCTTCTCTTTTAGCTTTAAGACGGTTGGCTGCCGGAACAAGGTCGGGATGCGTGATTATAACAAAGCTGGCTCCGTCTGAAATACCATGCAGATTCTGATTAGCTATTCGTTGTGATATACCGGTAGGGGTTTTATACCCGTTAGGACCTGCAACCATAAAATAACTTGAACCACTCTGGGTTTTTTGAAACTTAACATTGCTTGCTGATACGCTTATAGGATTTACCCTGTGCACATTATTATGGTCTGTAGCATCATACACTTTAACCTGGTTGTTTGAGAAAGAAGAAACATTGAATTCAAACGTTCCGGCTGTGTTTGGCGTAAGAAACTTAATAAAATCATTTTGAGCGCTGTTAAATCTTCTTTTGTATTGAATTTCCATCCAATCGAGATATCCCTCTGCGTCTGCACTGGTAGAATAGTATGTGCCTCTGAATGAACTTTGGTCACCGTTTGTTTTCTGGGATGAATTTAATGTAAATGAAGTCGGCTCTGTCCATATCCAGTCTCCATAGCCTGCAACAATGCATCCCATCGGATAGTAAACTTCTGACATTGTAGAATTGTCTTCTTTGAGAAGCATGTAATTTGTATAACCGCAAAACATGCGTGATGCAGGTTTAATTCTGTATAAAATTTGCGAGTTATCTAAAAGTCCGGTAAGTGTATTGTTCCACACAAAAGACTGGCCGCTGGACTTTCTTTCGCTGAGCCATACATTGCCTTCACTAATGAGGTTGTTAACTTCGGGCTCATTAAAAAGGTATTCGGTAAATGAAGAGGGTATTATCGGATTTTGGACATTGGGAGACTGGTCAACCTGCATCCTCTTTCCGTTGCCGGGTGTGTTAATACAAATCCAGTAATAATTTGAACCTGAATAAATATTCAGGCTGTGTGAATATAACTGCTGCCCCGAATCATACTTCCAATTATTAACGCTTCTGCCGTAGAACAATATATAATCCTGGGGGTCAAAAGTGCCGTCGTTCTCTCCTTCAATATATATCGCAATCTGCTGGAGGTCTTCCGGTCTTGGCTGATTAAAATCATCGGGAAGCATTTCTCCGCCGTTTCCGTACATTTTGATTGTCCTTGGGTCAACACCGGAAAGGTTAATACCTGCTCCTTCCAAAAAACTCTTTGTGATTTTGTACATACCTTCACTGTTACCGTGCCCGTCATCTTTTATCTCAATTTTATACCAATCTCCTGTGTTTAAAACACTGTTATAAATAACGCTGTGTGTATTTAAACTTCTGAGATTCGGGTCCATCCAGTTCTGAGCAATATTATAATTCACAGCTATGCCGTCAAGCAGTTCTCTTTCTGCAGCGCTTCTTCTTCTGTTAAGCATTACAGGAACTGAACCATACGTTATCCTGACCTTTATTCTTGTATACTGCTTAAGGGTTTTTGTAACAGGGTTATATTGATACGGAGAAATCTTTAGTGTGCCTATAAGCATTTCTCTTACATCAGCAGGATTTTCAATTCCCGCAATCTTTTCAGGGAAGAATGCGTTTTTGGAATAAAACTTCGAATCGGGAGAGTATATAGTCTCTATATTTTCGAAATTCCAGCTGTTAGGGTCTTTGAACTGAAATTTTGGAACAGGGGCAAGATTAATTCCTGAAACTTCTCTTACATCGAAATCAATTACTTCAACCGAATTATTATTTTTCGAAGGGAAAATTACCGGGAAACTTCTTGTTTCAATATCAGGTTCACCTCCCGATTTTATATCTTGATCGATTCCATTATCAAAATTTATTCTTGAAAATTCCTGTCCGTTATAAGTTACCTTTTCCTGGGGCTGAAAATTCGGGTAAAATTCAATTTCAATATATGAGGAATTAGAGTTCAGGATTTTATAATCAGCATTCTTTTGGGAGTCTGAATTTACCTTATTCTGATTTAAAACGGCTGTTTTATCTGATTTAGAGGTAGTTAGATTCTGCTGGGAAAATAATATACTGCCGGAAATAACCAGAAGTAAAATTACACGAAAATATTCTTTGCTTCCCATTTTAGTTATTATTAAAATTTTGAGAATAAAAAAACCGAACTTGAATAATTACCTTCAACATTCGGTGATATTATTCGCACGAAAAAATTGTTAAAGGCAATCGTTTTTTAAAAGAATTCGAATTTTAACCTCTAACAATTTATTCTATATAATTTCCTTTTTTGCTTTTAAGCAATATATATTGAGAGAAAAATAATGTCAAGCCAAAAGTATCCTTTGGAATATTTATGTAATATACTAATAAACCGTTACTTACAGCTGATTTTTCAAGCCTGAAATATATGCACAAACTTCAAATGCTTTATCAACAGTTATATCATTAATATTAGAGGAAGAAGACTGCATAGAGAATTTATTCTCCCCAATGGGTCCCCACTCACAGGCATTGGTTGGCCCGAAAAATGCAATAACCGGAGTATCAAGTCCCGAAGCAAGGTGCATTACGCCTGTGTCATTTGTCAGAAACAGCTTTAATCTGCTTATGAGAGCAATATCATTCATTAGAACACCGTGATGGCGCTTAAAAGTGCCAATATTATATTTATTTTCAAGCAGTGTGCAGAATTCATTTACGTACCTGCCGTCGGCGGGACCTTCTGAAATAAATACATAACAATTAATTTTTTTATACAGCCTGTATGCAATCTCCGCATACTTTTCAGGAGCCCATACATTTCCCGGTTTTGCAGCCCCTGGATGAAAACCGATAACAGGTTTTGAACTGTCCGGAAAATTTTCGATAAAAAATCTTTCTGCAAAATCACTGTTCTCCCTGTTTAGCTCAATCTTTATAGTTTTTTCATTCGGTTCAATTCCCAATTGTCTTATGACATCAAGGTTTCTTTCAATGATATGAATTTGCTTTGAATCCCATTTAAATTCGTTTTTAACATTAAGCAGAAATGCACATTTGTTATCGCGTACATTTACCGATTCAACTCCAACTCTGATTCTTGCTTTCGAATAATATGCAATCAGGTGGTTTGTAACAGAAAAAACAACAGGTGAAGGGACAACAGCTAAATCAATTTTTTTATCCCTGAGTTCTTTTATGAGGTTAACAAAATTCTCAAACCCGTTTTCATATTCATTAACTTCATTTACAATAGAGATATTATCTTTGAAAACCTGCGAAAAATTGGTTGAATTCTTTGTAACAAGAATAATTTTTGATTCGGGATACCTGGCTCTTAACGAGCGAATCATGGGAGTGGCGCAAAGCATATCTCCCATTTGATGCCTTATTACAACAAGTATATTCTTTATTGAAGAATGGTCAATTTTTTCGGAAGGTATATTCCCGCGGATTACCGATAGCTTCAGAATATTAAGAAAAACATCTCCGAAGATTTTATCTAATTTCCTCACTGCTCCTGTTTCGGTGTTTTAATCTCTTCGTAATCAGCTTCGGTAATTTTGCTCAGGTCAATTTTCGAACGGGTCTTTCTGCCGGTTCCGGATTCTTTTGTTTTCTTATTGTTTATTGAATTAAGATACAGCTTAAGCAGGTATTTCAGGAACAAATACAGGCAGTAAACAAATATTAAAATTGCTATAAAACGCATGGCTTAAAGTGCAGTTTTTCTAAGGGAAGGGTTATAGTATTCAATTGCAGCCCTGTCTGCTTTAAATATTTCGTCAACGAGGTTCTCAAAATCAGCCGGGTTATTTACAAAATCGGCTTCTTCACAGTTGACTACCATTACTCTTGAGTTCTTATATCTTGAAAAGAAATAATTATAAGCATCGTTAAGATTCTCTATATACCCTTCGGAAAGGTTTTTTTCAATTTCCCTGTTTCGAAGCCTGATGTTTTTCATTAATCTTGAAACTGATGACTGCAGGTAAACAACCAGGTCGGGCGGAACAACGTTTCTGTCAAGAGTCTGTACAATCTGTTCATAGAGCTTAAGCTCATCATCATTTAAATTTAAATAAGCAAAAATTTTATCTTTCTCAAAGATGTAATCGCTCAATACATATGAATCAAAAAGCTCTTTTTGGTGAAGCTGCTGCAGCTGCGTATATCTTTCTATCAGGAAAAAAATCTGCGTTCTGAATGCGTAATCGGATGGTTTTTCGTAAAACTTTTCAAGGTAGGGATTATCCTCAAAATTTTCAAGAATCAATCGCCCGTTTAATCTCTCAGATAACATTGCAGCAATGGATGTTTTGCCCGCACCTATTACACCCTCTATTGCAATATAGTTTATCGGGCTTCCTGTATTTAATATATTTAGCTTTGGCTGAGTCATCTGCTTAAACTGTTATTAATCTTAACAACTTTACATACATCTTTAGATTCATGTAATAAAATTTTAATCTCTTTATGGAGAACAGGGTGTTTAAAATCAGGCATAATCTCCGCCAGGGGAGCCAGTACAAAATTCCTGAATTTTATCTGCGTATGTGGTATAGCAAGCTCACCGATTGAAATTTTCCTGCTGCCGTAAAACAATATGTCGATATCTATTTCCCTGGGATGCCATCTATCCCTTTTTACTCTTCCTGTCTTACGCTCAATAATCTTAATATTTCCAAACAATCTTTCGGCAGAAAACCTGTATAACCCTGCAATTGCACAATTTAAAAAATTGTTTTGATTTTTAAAACCCCAAGGTTCAGTTTCGTAAACAGATGAAAAAGCCAGGATATTGAATCCCGGCAGCCTGTACAGCAAATCTACCGCTTTTTTGAGATTGTGCAGCCTCGGGCCAAGGTTTGAACCTAGCCCTAAAACAACCTTTTCCATATTCAACAAAATTATTTTCTGTATTCGGTGTGTTCTACTTCAACGTATTCAACAACTCCCCCAAGGGGCGGCGAGGGTTTCCTTACCTTAACAGTGATTTTTTGTATCACATTAAAATTCTCAAGAATACTTTTACAGATTCTTGATGCTAAAGACTCAATGAGGTAAAATTTCTTACCGGAAACGATTTCTTTAATAAAGCTGTAAACTTTTTCGTAATCAACAGTTTTTTTCAGGTTATCTTCCACTTCGGCTTCAAGAAGGTCACATGTAAGCTCGGCATCTATTTCAAACAGTCCGCCGTTAGCACGTTCGGCATCAAGAACTCCGTGATGAGCATAGAACCTGGCATTCTTCAGACGTATAATAGTAAAATTTGCCACGCCTGCTTATCTCTTTTTCTTTCTCGAAGATATTTTCTTTGCTTTTGCTTTGGATTTCTTTTTGACGGTTGTTTTCTTTTTAGCTTTCTTCGGCTTTGCTGTTTTCTTTGAAGTTTTATTTTTCAGCTTATCAAGAGCTTTTTTAACTGTTGTTCCTATTTCGGCGGGTGATTCTGCTACCAGTATTCCTGCTGCTTTCATTACACTGATTTTTTCAGCGGCAGTGCCTTTACCTCCTGAAATAATTGCTCCTGCATGGCCCATTCTTCTCCCCGGAGGCGCGGTTCTTCCCGCAATAAATCCTATTACCGGTTTACGTACATTTTTCTTAACATAAGCGGCGCAGGTTTCTTCAGCATTACCGCCAATTTCGCCAATCATTACAATGGCTTCAGTGCCTTTATCTTCATTAAATAAGGTAACAGCATCAATAAATTGTGTTCCGATAATCGGGTCGCCGCCTATACCGATGCATGTGGATTGACCGAGTCCTAATTCTGTTAACTGCGCAACTGCTTCATAAGTGAGGGTTCCGCTTCTTGAAACAACGCCGACTTTGCCTTTCTTATGAATCATAGCAGGCATAATGCCTATTTTACATTCACCAGGTGATATTACGCCGGGGCAGTTGGGACCTATCATACGGACTTTTCTGCCTGATTTATTAACTGAATCAAGATAACTTTTTGCTGTTATCATATCGCGTGTGGGGATGCCTTCGGTTATGCAGACAATAAGCTCAACTCCTGAATCAGCTGCTTCCAGTATCGCATCGAGCGCAAATGCGGGTGGAACAAAAATTACAGATGTGTTTGCCTTTGTTTGTTTTACTGCATCGGCACATGTGTTATATATCGGGACTTTGCTCTCGAACATAGTTCCGCCCTTGCCTGGTGTAACGCCTGCAACAACATTTGTACCGTAATCCATCATTTGTCTGGTATGGAATGAACCTTCACCGCCGGTTATTCCCTGAACCATTAATCTTGTTTTTTTATTGACGAGTATGCTCATAGTATATCTGGTGTAAGTTTATATATTTAAGAAATTCTATTTATCTATTTTCACGTTGTTTGATATTATCTCCCACTCGCCTTTGCTGTTTGCCTTCAGGCTGTAAGTAACAGTCATTGTTCTTGTTACTTGCTGGTCTTTGCCGTCTTTCTTTAACACCTCTGTCTGTTTCACTTTTGAAGTTACAACTGCTTTATCATCTTTCTGCGATACGACCTTAGGTTCTTCTACAACAGTGAAATTTTTTGTGTTCTTGTAAGACGCTTTCATCTTATCTGCAGAGCGTGTCGGGTAATAAGTGTGTGCCTTCTTCATGTTAGAATCGAAGTTGCCCGTTTCATTTATAGCGCGCTGAATGTATTCATAGTAATCTTTCACGGTCGTTGCAGGGTTCTCGAACTTCTTTGTAATTTCCTTCTGGATTTCCTTTAAGTCTTTTTTCTCGTCCTTCTTCTCATTTACTTTTGATGTATCGGTTTTGCTCATTGAAGTATCCGAAGGATTCTGTCCTGTTTCCTGTCCGTTGAGCTTTTTCTCTCTTTCCTCAAGCTCAATTTCTTTTAAGCGGATTCTTGCTTCACGGTCATTTAATTCTTTTTCTTTATCTGCAAGAACCTGGAAATTGTTCTTGGTTGAGTCATCTTCTTTTTTTCCGCATCCGATGAAGGCAGAAAGCAACACTAAAGCTGCTAATGAAATAATGTAGTTACGCATAATAGTTAAATTGTTTCTTTAAATATAATCTATAAATTATGTTTTTACAAACAAAAAACAATTCCTTAACATAAAAGCAAAATCAAAATACTTTATTATCAATAACTTAATCTCCCAATTCAGCAGCTAAAGTTTAGCAAAATCAGCTATGCGAAAGAACGTTTTTTTGCGAGAAAGCAAATATAGTTTTATATAGGAAGGTATTCAATGCTTAAAACGAGAAACAGAAAGTTCTTCTGCTTACTCAGTTTCATAAATCATCTTATATTGAATAAACCCCTGAAACAACCCCAATGCAACGGCAGTCTGCCCCGCACCTGATGAAAGATACTTCTCATCTCCTGGGTCGGACAGATATCCGCACTCAACAAGAACAGCAGGCATAGATGAGCCAAGCAGAACCCATAAACCGGACTGCTGTACGCCTCGTGATTGGAGTTGTGTTGTGCTCACCAGATTTGTTTCAATTCCGGAGGAGAATATTTCACTCAATCGCTGGTAACCGCTTTCGGCAAGATTGGAGAAAATAAAGCGGTCGGTCGTATCCCTGCCGTACTGGTCAAACTTCAAATACGGGTTTTCATGAATCGTATAATATACCGCCTCGGGAAATCTCTCCGTGTTCAGCAAGTAAATTTCGAAGCCGTTTTTTTCGGTTTCTTCTTTCTTCTTGTAGTTTGAATGAATGCTGATAAAAAGCTTTGCGTGATTATTATTTGCAATGACGGGGCGTTCTTTTACTTCTATAAATACATCGGTTGTTCTTGTGTAAATAACTTTAATATCGGGGAAAGCATTTTGAATAAGCGTGCCAAGCTTCAGAGCTATGGGGAGATTAATGTTTTTTTCCTGCACCCCGCTAAGTCCTATTGTTCCCGGGTCTTTGCCTCCGTGTCCTGCATCTATTACAATCACATCCAGCTTATTTGAAGCAAGAGTGTTTGCTGTAAAAATAACAACAAGCAGAAAAAATATTGAGATAATTTTTTTCAATTACCTGTAGTTTACAAACTGAACTGCAAAATCAAGCTCGGCGCCTTTTATTAACGCCATTACTTCCTGCAAATCATCTTTGCTTTTGCCTGATACTCTTACCTGGTCATCCATAATAGCTGCCTGAACCTTCATCTTCTTATCTTTTATCATCTTAACAATCATCCTTGCATTATCTTTACTGATGCCCTGCTGGACTTCTACAACCTGCCTGACCATTCCGCTGTGAGCAGGCTCTGCTTCTTTATACTTAAAAGCCTTAAGGGGTACTGCGCGTTTCACAAATTTATTTTGCAGTATATCAACTACAGCCCTCAGCTTATAATCATCATCGCCTAAAATAGTAAGGGTTTTATCTTTCTGGCTCACATCAATCGAGCTTTTAGAGCCTTTGAAATCATAACGCTGCTGGATTTCTTTTCTTGCCTGGTTTATAGCGTTATCAATTTCCTGCCAGTTGATTTCTGACACTATATCGAATGAATTCATTGCCATTGGTTATACCTTCACTTTCGATTTTGAAAATGAATATTTATAAGAATTTTCTTTTCCTAAAACCTGCTCAATATGGAAAATTTCATTGCAGTCCTCAAAAGAGAACATTTCCCCGTCTAAAACATACCATTTTTCTCTCTGGGAATGTGAGAGTTTTTTAATTGAAGGAAAATAATGTAAAGGAACAGAGATTTCTCTTCCATCTGCAAGTGATATATTCATTTTCCCTTTCACAGGAAATGAAATTCTTTTTATAAACGGTTTTGTTCTTTTGAAACCTTCCATAATTAAAATATTTTAATAGTTTTGATTTTTTCACCTTTTGCAAATGCATCGATTTGTTTGATTAACAAATCCTTATGCTGCTCTATAAGTTTTTTTATTTTCCGAATTTCTTCTTTTGAGAAATTTCCTGCTTCGACTAAACGAATCTCGGGCTCAAGCCAGAATTTTGCTGTTCTTCTAAATCTTCCTTTTCTTGATTCTATGTGAATATGTTTTCTATTTTCAGCTAAATCAATTGAATAAATCAGAAAAACCAGATTCTTAAAGATAAGTAACTTTGGCATTTCTATAATTATAAATCATTTCGACATTTCCAGTATTGCGTTCCACAGTTCTTCCGGCATCGGCTGAACCGATAGCCTCGGCTCGTTCACAAGCCGTGAATCTTTAAAGCGCTTATCGGCTTTCACCTGGACAAGTGTTACGGGATTTTTCAGCATTTTCTTTGGCTTTATTTCAAATACATATAAACGCGGATTATTTGCCTTGGGGTCAATGTAAGGATTTGAGATAACTTCAGCAATACCCACAACCTGTTTTTCATCACCTGTGTGATAAATAAAAGCAGAGTCACCTTTTTTAATCTGTTTTATCTGGTGCAAGCCTCCGGGACTTGTAACCCCATCCCATACGGTATTCTTATCCTTTTCTAGATTTGAATAAGAATAAACCGTTGGTTCTGTTTTTAAAAGCCAATAAGCCATTATTATTACCCCAGTCTTAAATTAGCGTATTTTAGAATTATTTTTTTTACACCGACTTTATCAAAATCAATCTGCGCTTTCTTTGAATCTCCTCTGCCGGAGAGTTCCAGCACTCTTCCCCTGCCGAAATTATTATGATAAACAACGCTTCCCTTTCTAATTCCGTTATCCTGAAGTATATATTTTTCATCATCACCTGCTGAATCATCGTCATAATACTCATACCTTATTGATGAACCCTCTAATTCCACTGTTTTGTTTCTGCCCGGGCGCAACGATGTGAGTTTATTGTATTTGAGCTTGCTTACATCAATTTCGTTTAAAAAGCGTGACTTCATCTGGTAAGACATACTGCCGAACCTGTAACGCTGTAACGCATATGTCATGTAAAGCTTTTGCATAGCCCGCGTTATTGCAACATAAAACAATCTTCTTTCTTCTTCAAGTTCTTCAAGCGTTAAAGTCGAGCTCATAAGCGGAAAAATGCCTTCTTCAAGTCCTGTTATAAATACTACAGGATATTCAAGCCCCTTTGCAGAGTGGATTGTCATAAGCGTTACGGCATTTTTCTTATCATCGTAGTTATCGATATCCGAAACAAGGCTTACTTCCTGCAAAAACCCTTCCAGTGTCGGCTCTGTGTTATTATCTGTATACTCCGAAATACCTGAGAGCAATTCCTGTACGTTGTTCATTCTGTCCAGCGCTTCTTCGGTTCCTTCGTTGCGGAGCTCTCTTATAATGCCGATTTCGTCGACAAGGCTCCTTGCAAGCTCACTCGGTGAAAACTCCTGTTTAACCTGGCGGTATTTTTCAATAAGGTTAGCAAGCCTTTCAAGCTCTGAATTTATCCTCGTCTGCTTCTTTTCTTTTTCATCTTTACCGGCAAACAATTCCATTAGCGCATCGCAGAGTGAAAGATTACTTTCCTTTGCATGGCGTTTAAGGCGCTCGACCGTCTGCTCGCCAATTCCTTCGCGCAGCCTCAAAACTCTTGTCATCGCTTCATCATCTTTAGGATTTACAAGAATTTTAATATAAGCAAGAACGTCTTTTATCTCCCTGCGCTGGTAGAACTTTACACCGCCTACTATTATATACGGAATTGAATTGCGCCTAAGAGAATCTTCAATAACCCTTGATTGAGCATTAGTACGGTAAACTATAACAAAATCCTTGAAATTCAGCTTAAGGTGGCCGCTTTCGCTGATTATCCATTTTACAATCATCTGCCCTTCATCTTTATCACTGAGCACCTCTGAAAGCACAACATCTTCGCCGTCATCATTTTCCGTAAACAGTGTTTTGGGAAGCTGGCGTTTATTATTTTTAATTACTTCATCAGCAAGTGAGAGTATTTTCTTTGTTGAGCGGTAGTTCTGCTCAAGCTTAAAAACATTGGTCTTATCATAATCAGTTTCAAACTTCAATATGTTTTCAATTTCAGCGCCGCGCCACCGGTATATACTTTGGGCATCATCACCCACGACTGTAATATTGCCGTGCCCTTCACTTAACATCTTTACTATTTTATACTGCGCAATGTTTGTATCCTGGTATTCATCAACTAATATAAATTTGAAACGCCTGCGGTACTTATCCAGAACTTCTTCGTTCTGACGGAAGAGTACTATGGGATTAATCAGCAAATCGTCAAAATCCATTGCATTGTTTTTATAGAGCGCCTGCTGGTATGCAGTATAAATATTTGAAGCAGAACGCTCGAAGGGATTTGCCGCCTGTGATTGGTATTCATCGTGGAGAATGAGCTTATTTTTGAGGTGCTTAATAAATCCGAAAACCGAATCCGGTTTGATTCTCTCGGTGGTTATTCGCAGTTCCTTCATAATAAGCTCAATCAGTTTACGGCTGTCTTCATCATCATATATAGAGAAATTTCGGTCAAAACCGATATATTGGGCTTCAATACGCAGAATTCTTGCAAAAATCGAATGAAACGTTCCCATCCAGAGGCTGCCGGCGGATTTCCCAACCAGCCTGTTAATGCGTTCTTTCATTTCGTTAGCCGCCTTGTTTGTAAATGTGAGGGCTAAAATTTCAAAGGGGCTGACACCCGATTCAATAAGGTAGGCTATTTTATAAGTAAGCACACGTGTCTTTCCGCTGCCTGCGCCGGCTACTATCATGCAGGGACCATCAACCTGTTCGACAGCTTTCGCCTGCGCGCTGTTTAAATCCTTAAGTATATCAGACATTATCTAAATGAGGTATCCTTATATAGAAAAGCAACCCCGATTAAAATCGGGGTTTAAGCATTTACAAATTGTTTAATGATTATCCGAAAATACGTTAAACGAAAAATTAAATCAATTGAGAAGGGAAGAAAATATTTAGTCTTAGTGTTATTTCAATAGTATCATTTTCTTAGTTTGTGTAAACTCTTCAGTTTGCAGACTGTAAAAATAAACCCCGCTGGAATAGTTCCCGGCATTCCATTTGATTTCATAAATCCCTGCATCCAGATTACGGTCTATTAATCTCTGAATCTCTCTTCCCAATGCATCATAAACAGATAATTTTATTTTACATGATTTGACTAGTCCAAACCGTAAATTTGTTTCAGGATTAAATGGATTAGGATAATTTTGGGAAATGAAATACTCAGATGGTACTTTTCCTGATATAGGCTTGACGGGAAGAATAACTCCGGAACAATTTCCATTAACGAAATCGCACTTTTTATATATCTGGTAAACTTTGCAAACAGGGCTGGTAAGTGTATCTCCGAAGCTCGCACTTCCGGGACATGAAGAAAGTGAATAAGTTATATTGATTGTATATTGTGTGTTTCCGGTTTTGGAGATAGAGGGATAAATTTCATCTGCATTCGGTGTATTTGTGAGGTTGTACGGCAACGACCATGTTTCACCGTCATTATCTGAATATGACATCCAAATATCGTTGTAAAGGAAATGATATGAAGTTGAGTCTTTCTGTACCACTGAATATACACAGAAGAGTCTGCTTCTGTCATCTGAATAAGCCAGGGTTGGATGCGATACAGGAGTCATATTATCCTGAATTGAATTACCCGTATTTTCAAAGAAATTAAGGTCAGCTAACACAGGATGATTTGTCCAGTCAGCTATAACTTTGTACCCGCTTAAGTAAGGTGACCAAAACACAATTTTGCAGCCTTTAATAAAGTACTCTACATAGGCAGGATACGTGCTGAATGCAACTCCCAAGAAATTTGCATTTTTATAAACAATATCTCCTGCCGGCCATGGGTAAACTTCATCACCATTCACATAATTATCCCATGTCATAATAGTCTGTGAGGAGCCGAAAGTTAATCCTCCATCTGTTGACCTACGCCCCATCATTGCATATTCGAATGTAGCTGGCACCCACCACATCACATAAATATCGGCAGAATCGTTTGTTGCAATGAAGTATCTCATTCCGCTTCCGATATTTGCGCCGAGAAGAACTTTTGGAAGCTCAAACAAGTGAGTTGCATTGTTGTACCTGGCATAAAACAGCGAATCACCTGTAAATGACTTGAATACGCATGCAAGTTTATCAGGCATTAAACGATATGAAAAAATATCTTTTGCCTCTGTGTTCTGAATTACAGTAAATACACCAATTCCAAGAGCTAAATCAGTTGCCGCATAACCCGTACTTGTACCTGAAGGCGGATAATATCTTCCTGTGGACGCAAGTGTATACAGCCCTGAAACATAGATATAATTAAAGTCCAAATATGCAGAATTTCGGTCATAAACTATCGGGTTTCCACTCATGAATTCCCAAGTCAAACCGCCGTTTTGGCTGTAATTAAAATAACTGTGACGTGAAGCCGTGTGGGAAGCATTTAATGAGTCTGTCTGGTCAGCTCCCACAATAATATCATTACCAGATACCCATAGCTTCTTAAGGTTATTTCCGTTAGTTACATAGTCCCAGTAACCTGTAAGTCCCGGAACCGAGCCGGATGTATCTATTAACACCCTGTCTTCCGAAATACATTTTTTGTAAATGCTTGAACCGGAATTTTGTTTATCTTCAATTACGGGGAAAGATGATTTTATTTGTGAGTATGCAGTGACAATAAATAAAAAAAGGATAAAAACAGCCTGAATAATATTTTTCATAGCTTGTTCGATTTTATTTATAATACCTTCAAATATAACACATCTTTATAACTTATTCTTCCACATAAAAAGAGACACTTTTTCTAATAAGAAAGACAAAGCGGTATATATTCATATTAGTCTAAATTCTGATTGATTTTAACGGCTAACTGTTTATCTCATGCTTGCTATTAAAAAACATGAAATTTTCGCTGCAATTCTGTATTTTCGGAGAAACTCAACCTAATGTTTACTTAGCAGCCGGAGCTTTAAAATTTGATGTATCATGCCTATTTTCAATCTTTGGCGCAGGTTGGTCCTGCTGCGGGGTGGGGTTTTCGGATTTTTGGAAAAATGCCAGCCAAATTACTAATACTGCAAAAATTACTATTACAGCCCATAATATTTTGCCTCTGCGTTTTAAAACATCCATTTGTTCTGTTAAAATTGTTTTGTCCTTTCATTTTGCCATCCCTCAATTAATTATCTCATCCACGTATTCTTTTACCAGTTCCCCGTTTATCTCATGTTTCCCCTCAAAAACATGAAATTCCGGCTGGATGCCGTGTTTTTTAAGAAGCTCAACTTGGGATTTGTAGAAATCGGGGGGATAGTATTGGTCATTCTTAGCAAAGATAAGGTATATTGATGTGTTTTTGAATTGCAGTGATTTGGAATAATCAACGTCATGCGCTAAATTTCCGCACCAGAAAATCGCTTTGTCTGCCTTCGAATTACCGTAAGCCAGCCATCGTGAGAGCGTTGCCGCTCCCTGTGAAAATCCTAATGCATTTACTTCAAATGAAAAATTTATTTTGTGCGGAGCAACTTCCTTTTCATATAACTCATCAAGATAGTTTACATAATCGGAAATTTCGTTTTCCCTGTCTTCTTTAGTCATCCAGCTTGCGCCGACATCACCGTTATCACCTTTAACATAAAGCCGTGAGAGCGCTTCGGGAGCAATAACATAATCGCCGGCATCGGCAAGCTCTGCAAATGTTTTAATAAATTCTCCCGCATGCATCCTGTGCCCGTGAAGGACAATCCATACTCTCTTTAGTATTTTCATTTAATTCACCAAGAGTGAAGTATCTGGCTGTTCTTGTTACTTTTATGTGGTTTTCTTGATAATGCAATTAACTTATTTAAGTTTCAAATCCTTTGGATTTCTTCTGGAATCCCAAATCAATAAAACTTCAATTTCATCTTCGCTTAATTGGTAAAATATTTCATAATTATTATATATAATAACCCTTATACCGGGTTCATCCGTTGATTTTCCAATTAAATTATATGAACTGATGTATGAGATTAATTTTCTTATTCGGCGGGAAATACTGGAGCTGTATTTTTTGTTTCCGTTTCTTTCTATATAGTAATCGAGGATTTCTTTAAATGATAACTTTGCTTCAGTAGTCCAAACTACTTTTCTTTTAGCCATTTTTCTATTTCGTGAAAAACTTGTTCGTTATCGATGACCTCACCATTTTTTATCTGTTCTTTGCTTTTCCTTATTCTTTTCCTCTGAATTTCATTCAATTTATAAATATCTCCCGCATTTTCTTTCATCTCAATAATTATCCTTATTGCATTGAGAAAATCATTATCATCAATTTTTGAAATCTTCTGGGTTAGTAAATTTTTTAGTTTTGTTGTTGTCATTATATCGATTTTAATAAAATAAGCTTATAATAACAATAAATCAATTAAGAATATTTTTCTCAAAACTCTGACTTTGCCGGTAAAATTTTTCCAGTAACTTCGCCGAAGCCTACTCTATACCCCTCCCCCTGGCAGTAGCCCGATATTATTACTTCATCTCCATCGTTCAAAAATTTTCTTTCTTCACCGTTAGGCAGCTTTATCGGATTTTCGCCTTTCCATGTAAGCTCAAGCAGTGAGCCATATGAATCCGGTGTTGGTCCGCTGATTGTTCCCGATGCAAGCAAATCTCCTGTTCTCAAATTGCAACCGTTGACAGTGTGGTGTGCAAGCTGCTGCAGTATATTCCAGTACATATATTTAAAATTGGAACCGCAAATCTTAAACGGCTCTCTAAGCTTTTGGGTTTTCAGAAAAACATCAAGATTAATATCATAAGCCCAATTTCCGTTTGACTGAAGGTAAGGCAATGGCTCAGGCTCCTGTTTTGGCTGAGCAGTTTTAAACGGTTCAAGCGCATCCATAGTAACAACCCATGGTGAAATTGATGTAGCAAAATTCTTGGCGAGAAATGGACCGAGCGGCTGGTATTCCCATGTTTGTATATCCCGCGCGCTCCAGTCGTTTACAAGCACCATGCCGAAAATATGGTCGTACGCTTTATCAATTTGCACAGGCTCACTTAAATTATTTCCGCTCCCGATAAAAAATCCCATTTCAAGCTCAATATCCATCCTCCGGCTCGCACCAAATGACGGCTTCTCAGCATCGGGCACTTTAGTCTGCCCCTTGGGGCGAACAATATCAGTTCCGCTTGCTACAATACTGCTTGCTCTGCCATGATACGCAACAGGCAGATGAAGCCAGTTAGGCATAAGCGCATTTTCTTTTCCGCGGAACATTATTCCGACATTTGTAGCATGCTCGCGTGATGAATAGAAATCCGTGTAGTCACCGATTTCGACCGGCATATACATATTTACTTCATCCATTCCGTAAAGAACCGAATCCATCAGCGCTTTGTTATCCTTCATTTCGGAATTACTTTCATTAAGCATATTCTGCAGGGTATAACGAACTTCTTTCCACACATGCCTTCCCTTTGACATGAAAGCATTAAGATGTTGAGTTTGCAAAAACTCTCTCGGCACCGAGCAGCGTTCTTTCGAACAATCCTTCCTCTTCCAGAACCGAAAGGTCAAGCACATAATCACCTAGCGCTGAGCCTACGCGCGGTTCACCGCCTGATTTAGGCGCGAACACACCATACGGCAGGTTTTCCAGCGGGAAATGTGAATCAGGTGAAATTTCTATGAATGATTTTAGCATAAGGTTTGTCATCCCTGCGTAAGCGGGGATCCGATTAAAAATTATAATAAGCCTAAATTTTTTAAATCATCTACTGGCTCGTCAAAACTGCAGCTGCCGAATGAGATTAAGTATTTCTCTCTTACTTCCTTCACGCGGCTTGCAAGCACCGCATATTCTTTCCACATGAAAGAGCCGTCCAAAAAACGGAAATCGGATGGGTTTTCATCTTCCAGAATTTCGACAAGAATATCCTCAGACATATTAAGGCAAAGATTTAGAAAACCCGCAGCAAACATATTTACGAATCCGTACATCTTTGTTTTTACACTCTCATTATAATGCCTGATTGGGTGATGCAAGCCTGCAGTGAATTTCATCGGTACTCCTGCATTGATACATGTTTTAACTGCATGCGCAATTTTTTCAGCGGGAGGAAAGGCTGATGCTTCTACTCCTCCCGTACGCAGCTTATAACCTGACATTCCCCCTGATTTATTGTGAGCAGAAATGGCATCAATCAGAATATTTAGATTTTCATTCGGAGGTGATTCAAAAAATACGTGAATCGGTTTACCGTTTATCTTTCCAAGTTTTTCTGCTGTGAGCCTAAGCATATCGATTCATAACATTATCACCTTTAATTGAAAATAAATCATTAGGCAGGCGGACTTCAAATGCATCGATATTTATTTTACCGGAATATTTATTTATTGAAATCAGAAATTAAACTCACATCACTGTTCGATTGAATCAAGAAACTCCGATGAATGAACACTTGAACTTCCAAGCACAGAAAATGAAAGTTGGGTTAGGCAAATTGTATTTTTTCATTTTGAATTAACCTATCCAGTTCACTCAAGCTTTGAAGCAGGAATAATAAACTTTGCCAGCATCCATGAATACGGACTGTTTGATATATAATCTAAGTAATTGTTAAAAGCAGATTTAAGGTCAAGATTTGCGGGCGGGAACATCCCCGCGTAATCAATAATTTTACTAAGAAAATTCTTTAAACTTGATTTAGTCATCCTATCAATTAGTTGAAGTATCTACAAACATAAACATTTCGGCAATTAAATGAAATTGAATGAAACAAAAAAGGCAGTCATTGACTGCCTTAAAAAATAACAGGTGCCCGTTAAAAAATATTTATTTTACAAGAACCATTTTCTTAGTGTCAACATAATCACCTGCAATTATCCTGTAAAAATAAACACCGCTTGGATAGTTGGAGGCATTCCAGCTTAATTCAAATTTTCCGGGATTAAGTATATTGTTATATAATTGCGCAATTTCTCTTCCAAGTATATCGTATACAATTACATTTACTTTACTGGTTTTTGGAATATCAAATCTAATCTTGGTGGAAGGGTTAAACGGATTCGGGAAATTATTATACAGCTTATAAACTTTAGGAATCTCATTGCTGTAAGTATTCAAACCTAAGAACATGGTTTCGAAACGCCATTCAGTTGACCAGCTGCTTGTTCCGGTTATATTTGAGGCATTTGCTCTCCAATAATACCAGGTGTGGTTCATCAGTATATTTATTGGTATTGTATAATGTGATGAATCAAGACCAGTAACATCTACAACAAGAGTATCAAAATTGCTGTGCGGAGATACCTGAATTCCATAGGTAGCCGCACCCGGAACAGTTGTCCATTCAAGAGTCGGCTGCAGAGACTGTCCAACGGCGCTGTCAAGCGGCAGCAAAAGTGCCGGAGCTATTGGAGCCAGTATGAACGTTGTATCAAAAGCAATATTCGAATAGGGAGAAACACCGAAAGCATTAAAAGAGTAAACTCGGTAATGATATATAGTACTTGCAGCCAGCCCTGTATCAGAATAAGCAGCTATATTTGGTCCCAATGAATCAATCCGAACCCAGTTAATACCTGCATTGGTGCTTCGTTCCATTTTAAATCCGTCTTCTATACTTGAAGTATCCGCCCATTTGAGGTCAATTCTGCTGGCAGATACTGCCAATGCAGTCAGTTCAAACGGACCGGACGGCAAAAGACCAAAGGTTGTATCAAACGCAATATTTGAATACGGAGAATTACCAATAACATTAAAGGCATACAGCCTGTAATGGTAAATTGTATTTGGAACCAGACCAGTATCAGAAAAAGAAACTATATTCGGTCCCAAAGAATCAATCTGTTTCCACGCAGTTCCGGCATCAGTGCTTCGTTCGATTTTAAATCCTTCTTCTATACTCGAGGTATCAGTCCAGTTAAGGTTAATTCCGGTTGTTGATACCGCCAAGGCTGTCAGATTAAACGGAGCCGACGGAGGCGGATAATTTATGTCAGGATTATGTTTAAAATATATCTCGGCATTGCCGTCTCTTGTATCTGTCCACGCAATATTAACAACAGAACCGGATACCGATACAGAACCAAAGTATGAATCAAAAACGTCATATGTCAGCCTTGCTTCCTGGCTCCAGTTTATTCCCCCGTCTTTTGAATTTTTATAATATATTTCTCTGTTCCCGTCACGTGTATCTACCCATATAATAACTGCATTTGAATCTGATGCAGAAATCGAGGGGTTGTAAGATACCGCGGGGTTCTGTGTAAATCTTTTTTCCACTCCCCAGTTTGTTCCGGCATCTGATGAACGCTTATAATATATCTCAAAATTTCCGTCACGGTTATCATACCAAACAACGTGAACAACTGAATCGGACGCAGAAATACATGGGAATGACGATGAAAAACCCGGATTGTTTGTCAGCTGTACGTCAGGTTCCCATGTTACACCTTCGTCTGAAGAACGTTTGTAAAATATCTGCGGAGTCCCACTCCGGTCATCGCTCCATACAACGTGAACATAAGTACCTGATACGGCCACGGAGGGATAACTTGATACACCCGGGTCATTTGTAAGCCTCACATCTGATTCCCAGTTTAATCCTCCGTTAGTTGAACGCTTATAATAAATCTCACCGATACCGCCGCTGCGGTCGTCACTCCATACAAGCTGTAATGCCGCTGCTGATACTGCCAGGGAAGGAAAACTTGAAGGTGAAGAATTGTTTGTAAGTCTTATATCCGCTCCCCATGTTAATCCGCCGTCTGTTGATTGCTTATAGTATATCTCTCCGTCACGTCCGTCCTGCCATACAACGTGCACATTTAAACCCAGCACAGCTATACATGGATTCATTGAACTGGTAGTGGTGTGAGAAAGCCGTACATCAGCGCTCCAGCTTGTACCGCCGTCTGTTGAGCGTTTATAATATATCTCGGTGTTGGTATCCCTATCATCATACCACACAACATGTACAACATCTCCGTCAGTAGCTATACCCCATGCATTATTGGGAGCCGTATAGGACCCACCGGGGTCATTGGTTAGGCGCAGGTCGGGCTGCCACTGTGCAAGAGCTGTACTAATAGTTATTAAAGTAAATGAAATGAATATTACCGTAGAAAGGAAGGCTGTAAATGAACTTTTCATAAATTTATCTTCTTAGTTTTTTAAAAAATTTTAAATAACGCATAACTCTGTCTGAGAATTGCAGAAAGATTTGAGGATTCAGAATACTGGTATTTATTTTAATTATCAAAATGCTGCGTAAACAGGTATTTATTCTTCTCTAAGTTACTCCAATTCGTTACCCTTAAACCCCGTAATTTCTGACAGATTCTAACTGCCCAATTAAACTTGAAGACCGGTTTATTTTACCAAAATCATTCTCTTCGATACTGAATAATTACCTGCGCTTAATCTGTAAAAATAAACTCCGCTTGGGTAGTTTGAGGCATTCCATTCAACTTCATAAGCCCCGGGGTTAAGCCTTTTATTTACAAGAATAGTTATTTCTCTGCCGAGAATATCATAAATTATCAATTTCACCCCCAGCTCGTCTCCTATAGAGAAATGTGGAAAGGGAACATCAAATTTAATTATTGTTGACGGATTAAACGGGTTTGGATAATTCTGGTACAACTCAAAATATTCGGGAACACCTGATGATATTTGTTTTATACCAAGAAGCGAATTCCCTACTCTCATGCCGCCGCCGAAACTTGATACCCAAATTTCATTATGATTATATGGATTATAAAACACCCTTTCTGGCTGCCTGAACGGGTAAGATGTAACTTGAGAATATGAAGGATTTGCCTGCGTAATATTACTGCTGTACCACAAACCCTGTGTTTCTGTAGTCATGTACATTTCATTCTGGTTAACAGGACTGAACGTAACCGAGGTAACTCTATCCTGGTTATTAATTTTCGTCCAGCTCACCCCCCTGTTGGTTGTCCTGTACAAGCCTCCAAGACCGTTCGGGGGACCGCCCCACCCGCTGAAAACACATGTATAAAATGTGTTCTGGTTTGTATCGAAAGGATATACAACAACGTCTTTTGTCCAGTAATACATTCCGCTGTGAGAAATGTCACTCCATGAGTTTGACTGCGGATTATAAATAAAAGTACCTGAGCTTGCCGTAAATGCAGTAGTTCTTCTGCCGGAATATGTGCAAAGAACTTTTCCGTCATTTAATACAACAACTGATGCCGGATGGCCTTCAGTCCTTGGAGGACTCGACAGTTTTGTCCATACAGATGAGCTTCCGTTCTGTAAATCATTAGTAACGTAAATTCCTCCAAGTGTTGAGTGAATCACGCTTGCATACATCCTGTTTTGATTATTCGGGTCAAGTGCTATCCAGAAAACCGGATGGTTGAAAAAATGAACGAGCTGCCATGCCGCCCCGTTATTGGATGAATAAAGTATTTTCCCTTCAGCATCATTTGCATCAAGTATATTATCCTGAAGCCTTGTACTCTGGTAAATATCATGTATGTTAGAGGTTGCCGCATACAGGTTCCCGTTTGGATGTTTTGCCAATCTGTAGGTTGTATTTGCATTCAATCCGCTATAATTGAATGACCAGGAGTTACCGCCGTCAGTGCTTCTGATTCCCTTTATATCGGAAAATCCGGCAAACATATTCAATGAATCTTTCCATAACACCTGCCAGCAGCTTGTATTTTCAAGCCCGATGCCGTGGTAATATTTGCCGGCCGGAGTGTTTGAACCGGGCGGGTTCTGGTCTGATGAAGATACATACGCCTGGTACCATGTAAGTCCCCCGTTGCTTGAGCGGTGAATGAAGCCGAAATCGGAGAAAATTATTTTATTCGGATTATTCGGTGAAACTGCTACTCCAAATGCACATTCACCATATCCCCAGCCTCTATCGCCGCCCTGTCCGCTCCATCCTGTGTAAATATTTTGATTGTTTGTTGTGTTAAAAACTCTTGACCATCCGGTTCCGCCGTTTGTTGTTTTAAGAATATCTGGATAACCTGATGAATTGCTCCCTGCAAGGTAAGCAGTGTTAATATCGTTTTGAGCTGAAGTGACAAACATCGGATAATCTGTGCCTGTAATAATACCGTTCATCTTTGAAACCCAGTTACCGCTTCCGTAATCGAGTGTATATACTCCCTTCATGAAATCCCAGTAATCTGAACCTGCAATTCCCACATAAATATCATTTGAATCAGCCGTCAGGCAGAAAAGTCTCACTGTGTTTCCCTGTCTTGCACCTGTAAAAGAAAATATTCTTTGCGGTACAGGAATTCCCGATACATTTGAAATACCGAAACTACTACCTCCGTTTGTTGAGATTATCAAACCGTCATATGTGCCAATAAAAATATTATTACCGTCGAAAAATACACCCCCAACCATAACACCTGCGCCGCTGTATACAGCATTGTGAATGTTTGAAAAATTATTGCCGCCGTTGGATGAAAAGTATATTGCTCCGTAATATGAAATAATTACACGCTGTGGGTTATTGTAATCTGCATTGATGCTGTATGTTTCTTCATATGGGTCGGGATTTCCGGAAAGATTCGTCCATGTTGCGCCCGCGTCAATACTTTTTACTGGCAAAATGGCATCTGTACCTCCAGCGGGTTTATAACTGATTGCATACAATAGTGAAGAATTGTTCGTAAATCTTACAGTTGAGTTATGACCGCCCTGTACCTGAAGATGATTCATGATAATATAAGTGTTACCGAAATCAGTTGTATGAAACAATTCGCTCATATCGCATCCGGCATAATATTCATTGTCATTTGCGGGATTTATGCTTGGCGCAAACAATGCGCCTCCCCCGCCTATACCTTTGGATAGCCATATGGAAGGCTGGGAGTACAATTCACCGCTTAATAATAGAGTAACTAAAAAGGGGATGAAAAATTTCGGTATCATTATTACTTAAAATAAGTAGGTCTATGGAACAAACAAATAACCCGAATAGCTATTTTGAAAAAACAAAAAAGGCGGCAAAACCGCCTTTTTTCACAAAATATACTGTTTATTTTATCAATATCATTTTCTTAGTTTCAGTATAATCACTTGCTGTCAATCTGTAATAATAAACTCCGCTTGGATAATTGGAAGCATCCCATTGGGTTTCATATGTTCCGGGGTTTAATTGTTCATCTGCAAGCGCAGCAACCTCTCTGCCCAGAACATCAAACACAATCAATTTCACGTTACTCAATTTTGATATTTGAAATTTGATGTTTGAGCTTGGGTTAAACGGGTTCGGATAATTCTGGTAAAGTTTAAAATTATCCGGTACATTAGTACTTATCGGAGTAATTCCAATCGGAGCACTCAAAGGATTATAGGATACGTTTTTGGAAGTTTGGCTGAAATCAGAAAAACTGAAAGTAAAATAATTAATTGTAAACACACTGAATTTTCTTCCGGGTACATACCAATCGTATGTAGTAAAATCCTCATGAATTGCCATCTGGTATAACGTTGATGAATCTTTAATAGATATTATTTCTTTAACCCGCAATGCATTTTGAAACGAGCCGTATGATAGATTTAACGTACCCCATGCGTCACCGATTGCGCTGACAGTGCCTGTTCTTATAATTATATCACCGTTTTCAGGAATAGTGGCAGCGAAATTATCTGCAAGAGTTGAATTATAAGTAAACGGGAAGCTTATAACAGATTCAAAATTGGAAAAATGTGCTACTGCTCCGTGTGAATAATATCCAACGTACTCAGTCAATGAATTCGACATTTTGAAATAATCGTAGCATGTATCAATAGCCGCCATTGTTGCCTGAGGGAAATTATTAAAGTACGGTGTGCTTGAAGCAGCTACCCACAGTACCTGGCTGCTATCGGTTTTTACAAGGTTGTTGAAATTCCACACCTGGTTTGGTCCTGGATTCCCTGGGTTGATGCCGGTAGTATCCGCTTTAACAAGATACTGGATATCTCCCGGTACAGGGTCAATTGATGATGTTAGAGTCACCTGTGAAAAAACATAAGGTGAAGCAATTAACAAATAATAGACAAGAATGTTTATTTTAAACATTTTATTCTCCTTAATTAAATTTTATTACAAAGCAAATTTTACTCCGGTATATATAAACCAGTTTTGTGTTTTGATTGAACTTACATAATTGTTTGCTCCTCCTGTTTGCAGCAGGTTATTCAAGCCTCCCTGTTCATATTTTACACCTAGCAGCATTCCGATATAATTGTTAAAGAAATAATTTCCCTGCAGGCTGCCGGCAATGCCTAAATCTATATTTTTCATTTTGTAGTACTGAGATTGGTCCTGTGAAAGCAGGATGCCTACATACGGTCCAGCCGAAAGGTCAATTTCAACTTTGCTGATGTTAAAATTATAAGCAAACATCAGGGGGATATTAAAATAATTAGCATTATAACCGGAGTTATTGGCAGTAAAACCTTTTGAAGTATAATTGAACCCCGTGCTAAGCATAAATCCCGCAAGTCTGAGATTTACGTTTACACCAAGATTCGGTCCGGTTTTTGAATTTGTATTATTCAGTCCTGTCGAATCGTTAATTACATCAAACGTTGTGTTTGAAATCCCGACACCAAAAATTACATCTACATTAACTCCAAAGAGGCTGTTTCCGGAGCCCCTGTTGTTTCTTTTATTCTGTTTATTATAATCATCCATCTGTTTTGAATAAACCCTCATAAGACTATCCATTGTTTTGGAATTATATAAAGTATCAGGATAAGTTGTTTTCACGCTGTCTTTTTTTGTCTGGCTGAATGCAGCTCCCGCAATGAAAACAAGAAAAATTATTAAAATTTTAAGGTTTTTCATTTTTTTATTAATTTGTTTAATACAATTATTGGGTGCAAATTTAGACTATCAATCACCCTCTTTGCAAAGAAACTTTATAATAATTGTAGAAATGTTTTTTTGTGCAATTTCTCTGAATATTTGATTTATTCACAATTTTAGCTATTTTCAGACTGAAGGAAACTTAAATTGTCCGTAAATAAATGATAAAAAGCAAAGTAATAGACGCGCTGCGAGCGCTTGATAAAAACGAAATCAGGGAATTTGAGAACTTTGTAGATTCGCCTTTTCATAACAAAAACAAAAACGTGACGTGGACTGTTTAAGGAACTTAAGAAATTCTACCCCTCGTTTTCCGGTGATAAATGCACAAAAGAATCCGTTTATTCCAAAATCTTCCCCGGAAAACCGTACAACGATAAGACATTCAGAAACCTTACTAGTGATTTGCTTGATTTGTTCGAGAAGTTTATAGGCTATTTAAATTTCCGCGGAGACGAGTTCTTTGAAAAATACAATATTGTCTTCGGTCTTACCAGAAAAAGACTAATCAGCTTAACCGAAAGCCGTATTAAAGAAATGGACAGGATGTATGACAATCTCCCGTTCGACGGAGGTAATTTATTCTATGTTATGCACCTGCTTGAAATGCAGAAAGATTATCTTGACATAAACAAGAATAAGATGATTGACCTCAATATGAAGGAGGGTGAGTATTTAATTTATACTTTCCTTTCGAAATACCTGATTTTTAAAATGAAATACCTTAACTACCTGCATAAGAGCACCACCCAAAAGCTTTCGGAATTTATTGAGGAATTTGAACGCTCGCTGAACATTGATGCTTTAATGGAAAACCTCGAAAAAAATCCTTCGCGGGAAGCCGAAATAATATTAATTTACTATTACTGCACAAAATTTATGAATATACCCGCCGGGGATGAATATTATGAAAAAGTGAAAGTATTATTCGACAAAAATAAAAATAATTTTGATAAAACCGAAAAAATTAATATTTACCTTACTTTAAATACTTACTGCATTGTCAGAATAAGAGCAGATATCAGAAAATATGAACGCGAGCTGTTTGAACTGTACCTGAAAATGCTCGAAGAAAATCTCGTGCTCGGCGAAGGGGAGAAGAATATTCACATTACAATTTTTTACAATGTATTCGCACTTGCATTGAGGCTCGGCGAGCTTGAATGGACAAAATCTTTTATAGAAAAATACCATCACAAGCTTATTCCCGAATACAGGGATACAATGTATAATTTTGCTTACGCTCATTATTATTTCAGCAGCAACGATTTCGAAAAGGCGCTTGTAAGCATAAACAAAGTTAATTTCGAAAATTATTACATAAAAACAGGCGCAAGAATATTACTGCTTAAAATTTATTTCGAGCTTAAATATACGGAATCGTTTTTTTCATTGTGCGATACAATAAAACATTATCTTGCCCACGATAAACAGATTCCAGAAAACGTTAAAAAAACTGACCATGAGTTTATTGTTCTCGCAAATAAAATATTCAGGTTCGGGCTCGAACCCGATAAATATAACAAAACCGATATTGAGCTTGAAATTAAAAACAAAATATCCAGTATTAACAAAGAATGGCTTCTGGAAAAACTTAATGAAAGTTAAAATAAAAAAAGCGGCTTGTGGAGCCGCTTTTAATTCTGAAAAATATTAATTATTTGTAACTAAATTCTCTTCCGCAGATTGTTCCCGATAAATGAGATAATGATTCATTAATGGTAAATTGGCAGGTACCGTTTACCGAAACATTAACATTTTTCCCAACCGTACCCTGGTATGTTAATTGCGGTGATGTATGAGCAACGGCTTTGTAGGTCGAAGAGAAGGTGCCGTCGACGTTGACAATTCCCGTAAAAGTTAAACTGTAATTTTCATCTAATCCTTTACAGTCGGTCATATCAAAAACCAAATGAACGGTATTTATTCCGTTTGAAAATCCGGTAGTTCCGGTAATATGAACATTCCCGCCCTGCGGGCCGCTCACTGTGATATCCTGGTTGCCTGCCGGCTGACCCGCTATATTTTGATTCCATAGAAAATTAAAAATATGAACTAATCCGTATGCAGTATTTTCATCCTGGCATGGCTGGTCACAGCTGCTTGTTGTAGATGCCGTATCGTCTTTGCAGCTTATGTATATGATAGACATCAATACTAATACTAAAAAATATCCTCCGATTTTTTTCATTGCGTATACTATTATAAATTTAGAAAATAAAAGTTAATTATGATTATGAATTTATCTGCTCATCCTTATTTTAAAAGCACCATTCGCCTTGTATCGGTATAGTCCCCCGCAGACAATTTATAAAAATAAACCCCGCTGGTGCAGTTAGACGCGTTCCACCCGGCTTCATATGTTCCAGGGTTTAATTGTTCATTTACAAGAGTTTCGATTTCTCTGCCGAGTGCATCATAAATTTTTAATATGGTAAAAGCTGATTTCGGCAAATCAAATTTAATTCTTGTTTCAGGGTTAAACGGATTAGGATAGTTTTGCGAAAGTGAAAACGAAGCCGGAACTTCGATGCTGATGGGTTTAATTCCAATCGGATATGTATATTTGGAAATTCCCCCATTGCTTCTTATTGCCCAGATATTATAATTATTCGGAGTTCTTGATATTGCAAGATGGTTGTATGTACCTGTTTGAGTTGTTGCAACCGTCCACACAGAATCGTTCGATGTATAATAAATTGAAGAACCTCTTGCATACCAGAGCTCATTGGGATTCTTTCCAGCTATACCCGTGATATTACCGGTTCCCAAACATCCTGTATTGATATACCAATTATCCCCGCCATCACTTGTATAAGCCAAACCCGTGCTTCCGCCGGCAATTCCATGTAAAGTATCCCCAAAAAGAATTGTATATATATTAGGAATACCAGATGTAGGCTGAGCAACCCATGTCATAACTCCGGAACCGGATACCATTTTCGCACGGTAGATTCTCGAGTTATTTGTTCCAAACCAGATATATCCTGATCCATAGGGGTTTCCTGCTGCCCCCATAGAGTTATTCCAACCGGTTTCATTACCGGACTGCGGAATATAAAAACTGGTGGGATAACGGCTTGAATCCCAAGTTACACCTTGGTCTAAAGTCAACCAAATTGACCATCTTCCGCCAACCGGGTCACCATAAATCCAGCCCGAACTATCGTTTATTATAATTGCATCGATAAATCCTCCTGATTGTGTAAATACCTGAGTCCAGTTTGCACCGGCATTTGATGTTCTGTAAACAAATGTTGCTGAAGATGATGACCCTGTTACCAGCGCTGTTGTAGAATTAACTCCAAAGATGTTAGACATATCTATTGCAGGATTCGGAGAGGTTGTAATTATCCATGTTGTTCCGCCGTTGCTTGTATAAAGAACTTTTCCTGATGCGCCGGCAATCCAAACGGTATTGTTATCAATCGGGCAAACTGATTCAAGTGCAGTTGTCACTCCCGATGTTTGTTCGCTCCATTGGGCTGCGGATACTGAAGTAATAAGAACTAATAATATAAGAGTTAAAACATTTTTCATTTTTCCCACCTCTAGATGGTACAATAAATTTGAAATTATAGAAAAGAACATTTAAATTATATCTGAATTATTATTTTATAAGAACCATTTTCTTTGTTTCGGAGTAATCACTTGCTGTAATCTTGTAAAAATACACCCCGCTTGGGTAATTGAAACCATCCCATTTAACTTCAAATGTGCCGGGCTTCAATTGCAGATTTACTAAAGTTTCAAGTTCCCTTCCGAGATTATCATAAATTTTCAATACAACATAAGCCGGTTTCTGAATATCGAACTTTATTATTGTTGAAGGATTAAAAGGATTAGGGTAATTCTGATAAAGGTCATAAGTCACAGGCACATTTTCGGAAATCTTCTTCACACCGATTAAATCCGATAAGTTTCTGCGCCAAACCAGATGTGATATAGTCCCTGCAAAAACGTAACTATTGGCTGAAACAAAACAAGCAGCGGACGGCAGAACTGTAAAACCTTCGTTCTTTCCTATCCAATTTGACCCGTTGTTATAAGATACAAAAACTCCCTGGGCTGTACCGGCAATGACAGTATTGTTTATAGTAATTAGTGACTGAATAGTCTGATTCGTCAATCCATTGGCTGCAGAAATCCAGTTTGCCCCGTTATTTGTAGAACGAAACAATCCGTTTTGTGTTCCCGCAAAGAAGTCTGAACCGTTTACTGTTAAGGCATTAACATTAAGATTCGTTAAACCGTCATTTATTGCGCTCCAGTTACCGCCGTTATTTGTTGAAATAAATACACCGCCTGCAGTTCCGGCTAAAATGTCAGAACCGCTCAAAGCAATGGCATTTACTGTTTGATTTGTCAAGCCGTAACCGGCTGCAATCCAGTTATTTCCGTTATTAGATGAGCGGAAGACACCACCATAATATGTACCCGCAAAAATATAGGTTCCGTTTTGAGAAAAGCATCTTGTGTAATATGTAGTTAAACCGTTATTAACTGCGGTCCATTGTAAACCGTAATCACTCGAACGAAAAATCCCCCCCTCGGTTCCGGCAAATAAATTTATATCAACAGATATGAGAGCATGAACAGCCTGATTTGTTAAACCATAATTAGCAACTGCCCAATTAGAACCGTTGTTGCTTGAAATAAATACACCAGTTCCGTTTGTTCCTGCAAATATACTGCTTCCGATTGATGCCAGCGCTAAATCCGGGGGATTGGTTAAACCATTATTAACAGCAGCCCAGTTAGCGCCGTTATTTGTGGAAAGAAATACTCCTTCTTCTGTTCCGACATATATACGGCTCCCATCAGTTAATAAAGCGGCAACACCAGCGGATGGCAAACCATTGTTTACTGCGGTCCAGTTAGCGCCGTTATTTGTTGAGCGGTAAACTCCTCCGTAAGAAGTTCCTGCAAAAATATTTGAGCCGTTAGAAACCAGGCATAGAATTAATTGAAATGATAAACCGTTATTTACACTTTCCCAGCTTACACCATTATCGGTTGAACGGTACACCCCTCCGTTATTATTATGGTTGGCGGCAAACAGGGCAGAACCGTTCGAAGTAAAAGAATATATCTGCTCACTGGGTAAACCGTTATTTACAGGAAACCAGCTTGTACCGTAGTTAGTGCTTTTAAAAACACCGGATTGGGTTCCCGCATACATATTCGTTCCGCTTACAATTAAAGCTCGTGTTATCCGGCTCGTCAACCCGTTGCTGACTTCAGTCCAGTTCGTGCCGTTATTCGTCGAACGGTAAATTCCGTTGAGGTCCGTTGCCGTATAGATATTCGTGCCAACGGATGCAAATCCGTAAACTGATTGCCCCGGCAGTCCGCTGCCTGCCTCGATCCAGCTCGCACCGTTATTGGTCGAACGTAATACCAGATTTCCGAAAGTCCCAGCATAAATATCAGTACCGTTTACTCCAAGAGATGTTATATTGGGGTTAGTCATTCCATTGTTAACAGCAATCCAGTTACTTCCGTAATTTGTTGAACGAAAAACACCGTTTTCGTATGTGCCTGCGAAAACATATGCACCTGATATAGCAAAACAGCGAATATTCCCGGCGCTTGGCCCGTTAGTTTGTACCCACTGGGTATTGACTGATATTGAAAAGAAAAATAAAATAAAAATGCTGAATATCGTTCTCATATTATTTCATAATTAATTCCGGAATTTGAAAATTTATTATTTTAAATGAATCATCTTATTTGTTTGTGAAAAATCACCTGCCGCCAATTTATAAAACAGTACATATACACCGTCGTTATAATTATTTGTATTTAATTGTTGGATATGTGCTCCCGGCGTGAATACAATGATTTAAATAAACGGGATGATGTTTTGATGCCGCATCCGATTGCTGCCCGCTCATCAGGGCTACGGATACTGAATTGATTTGAGCCAAAACCGCAATAGAAAATGAAAACTCCATAATTTCTACCCGCCTTAGATGGCTGTGAATGTTTTGACAAATTAGAAAATCTCATCTAAAATATAGATTAATTTATCCCAATTTGAAATCCATTTCTCTAACTAAAAACGCTAGATTCCGGAATACGAAAAGTCGCATTAAAACACATTAAAAAAATCCCTTTTTGACAGTCGATAAACTGCAATCAGGGATAAAAAAGCATCATTAAACGGCAATTGTTACTTAACCAAAACCATTTTCCTGGTTTCTGAATAACCTCCCGTTGATAACTTATAAAAGTACACTCCGCTAGGATAACTGGAACCATCCCATACGGCTTTATGCTCACCTCCAATTTGTTTTTCATTAACTAATACACCGATTTCTCTTCCGGAAATATCATAAACTGTCAGCCTAACGTAATTTGTAATCTGTAATTCATAATTGATAGTTGTAGTTGGGTTAAACGGATTAGGATAATTTTGATATAAAACAAATCTGTCCGGAACTTCGTATTAATTGTTTTTGTTATACCCGTAACCCCTCCGTTTGTAGTATGAAGAATTTTTCCCTGGTATCGAGATATCCATCCTATATTGTCATTTACAAAAAACACATCGAACAGAGGGTCACCAACTCCTCCGGATAATGTAAGCCAGTTATCACCGCCGTTTGTTGTCTTTTTGATAATGAATGAAGGATTTACCCATTCGTTGCCCACAATGATAACCGGTATTTTGTGAAGTGAAGATAAACGGATTCATACCCGAGAACACCGAAAGTTGACTGTGAAAACCAGCTGGAGCCTGCATTAGTTGTTTTTAATATTACCTGGCTGTCACCAACAGCATAACCTGTGTTTGCATCGGTAAAATATAAACAGCCGATTCTCTGATTTGAGCCTGAAGAACATGAAAGCCAGTTGAGACCCGCATTGGTTGTTTTGTTAATCCTGCCGATGCCCACCAGCAACATAACCTGTATTTGCAGAAGTAAATACCACGCTCCATATATCTGCAGTTGATGCGGTGCTTATATTAAGCCAGTTGGCTCCGGCATCTGTAGTTTTAAGTATTTCGCCCCAGTATCCAGCACAGTATCCGGTGTGGCTGTCAGTAAATGTAATTGACCAGAGTGATTCGTTTAAGCCGCTGTGCTGTTCAATCCAGTTTGCACCGCCGTTGGAAGTGAACATAATTTTACCGTAATCCCATCCCCCGAAATATCCCCCGCAAATATAACCGGTGTTGGCATTAAAGAAATATGCATCATAAAAATAATTATCGTTTGATGTTCCTGTATTCAGCATAATCCAGTTAGTGCCGCCGTTAGTTGTTTTCAGAACCATGCTGCTGTCACCGGTAATATACCCGGTGTTTGCATCGATAAAATACATCCCTCCAAGGAACCGTGTTGTACCTGATGATTGAATAATCCACTGGCTAAAACACTGTGAGCTTATCAGAAATAGTAAAACTAAGAAACAGACATATTTATTTTTCATAGGTTAACTAACATCCTGCATAAATTTATTTAATCAAAACCATTTTTTTCGTTTCAACAAAATCTACTGCAGTCAGCTTATAAAAATAAACCCCGCTGGTGTAATTGGATGCATCCCATATAATCTCATACTTCCCGGGCGCAAGCGTCCGGTTCAACGGTACAGCAATTTCCTTGCCTAAAATGTTATAAATTGTAATTTTCGTTTCTGTTAACCTTGGTATATCAAACCTTATTTTTGTTACAGGGTTAAACGGGTTGGGAAAATTTTTGTACAAGGCAAATTCCTTCGGAATTTCACTGCTGTATTTATTTATTCCAATAATTAAAGTTCTGAAGTTCCATACAGATGACCACGGACCGTATCCGGTGGTATTGGCTGCGGCTGATCTCCAATAGTAAAGTGTATTATTCTGTAAATTTGCTGTAACCTGATATTGTGACAGTGAAAGACCCGATTGATTAATTATGGGATTATTAAAATTTGTATCTTCTGATACCTGCACCCTATAGCTTTGAGCACCCTGTACTTCTGCCCAGTCAAGAAGCGGAGTTAACGACTGACCGGTAGAATTATTTGGCAGCGATTGCAGAATCGGCGCTGCAGGCGGTGCCGGGATTGTTGTAAATTTGAAAGCTGATGAAAACGCACTTGACCCTGCCGGATTTTTTGCTTTAACATGCCACCAGTAGTCTGTGCTGTAGTTTAACCCACTGATTACTCCCATTGAGTCAGACATCAATGAATCATTAACAATTATATTGGTAAAAAGTGAGTCAGTGGCAACCTGCAGATGATATGAAGTTGCATAAGGAGGAGCTGACCAGTTTAAATTCAGGTTTACAGGCAAATTTATTGAATGGTTTGGAGGATATATAAGTACAGGAACACCGGGAGGTATAAAATCACCAAGATGACGCCGCCACACGCATTGACCCTCAGTTCCTGCATAAATATAATTATCCAATACTGTAAGTGAACGGATTGGAATATTACCGCCAAGCCCCTGGCTCGCTTCATTCCAGTTATTACCATTATTACTTGTATAATGTACTCCCTGCTGATGACCTGTAAATAAATATGTTCCCGCCGATGCAAATGCATAAATATCATAATATAATCCGCCGGATACGTTGGACCAGCTTGCACCAAAATCAGTTGTGCGGAAAATACCCAGTGCGTTGGTACACCCGTAAAACAGATTCGTACCAACCACACCAAAAGTCTGTACATAATGATATGATGACGGTCCGCAGAAAAACCAGGAATCACCGTTGTTAGTAGTTTTGTATACCCCGTTAGTTGTTCCCGCAAATACATTCGTACCAATTGAAGCAACAGCCAAAAAAGAAGTAACAGGGAATCCTGTGTTTACCGCAGTCCAGTTAGTTCCGTTATCGGTTGAAATCAGTATTCCGCTAGCTCTGGAAGCTGCATATAAATTAGAACCGCTTACAGTAAAAGAATAAATATATGGAAGCTCAAGTACTGTGCTCCAGTTTAAGCCATTATTTGTTGAACGGGAAACACCCTTAAATGTACCTGCGAACAGGTTAGATTGGTTTTGGCACATCGAGTATACTATTCCGGATACAATCCCATAGTTCATTCCGTTCCATGATGTGCCGCCATTGGATGAACGGTATACTCCGCCGCCATAATTACCGGCAAATACATAATTATCTTTGGTTTGAAGAGCGTAAACATCCTGCATTAAAAAGCCGTTATTAGCGGTAGCCCATGACCCGCCATTATTTGTTGAAGTTAAAATTCCGCCGGGGTCACATCCTGCGAATAAAGTACTGCCGTTTGATAAAATAGTATAAACAGGCTGAATAAGAAAATTATTATTAATATTAACCCAGTTAGAACCATTGTTTGAACTGAAAAATATACCGCTGCTCCATGTTCCGGCATACATATTTGAACCGCTTAAATATAAAGAATAAATGTTGGTTTCAGGTATTCCGTTATTAATCAGTGTCCAGCTTGCGCCATAATTTGTTGATATATGAACCCCCTGAGCGGCTGCATAAATATTTGTACCCGAAACGGTAAGAGAAGGGATGTAAGTTCCATTTAAACCATTGTTAACGCCAGTCCAGCTAATTCCGTTATTGGTTGATAAATAAATACCATTGAAAGTTCCGGCAAATAGATTTGAATCAATTGATACAAGTGATTGTACCTGCTGACTTGTTAATCCTGCAGAATTCCAGCTTGCGCCGTTATTTGAGGAAATAAAAACACCGCCCTGGTCAATTCCGGCAAATAAATTTGAGCCTATTGCAATTATAGACCTTACGGATTTTGAATCTGAGCTTGGTATCCCGTTGTTTACTGCAACCCAGCTTGAACCAAGATTTGTTGAGAGAAATACTCCGCCGTAAGTTCCGGCAAATAAATTTGTCCCGTTCAGGCAGAATGAATAAACATTATTCTTTGAAAGACCATTATTCGAAGCAGACCAGCTTGTGCCGTTATTTGTAGATACCCAAACTCCGCCACCTCTGGTTCCGGCGAATGTATTTGTTCCTGAAACAGCAAAACACCTTATACTAGCCCCGAAAGGTCCGTTTGTCTGTGTCCATTGAGAATTAACCTGATTAACAAATATTATGAGTATGAAAAATGTAACTATAGTTTTCATATTATTTATTTAATTAAAACCATCTTCTTTGTAGCAGAATAACCATTAGTAATCAATTTATAAAAATAAACTCCGCCGGGATAGCCGGAGGCATCCCATGTTAAGAAAATTTTAATCTTTAATAAAATAAATTTTTCATAACTTCACCTTTATAAAAAAAGTAAAAAAGATTCTTTGAAATAAAAAACGCCTGCATATATACAGGCGCAATTGATTAATAAATCAATTCAAATGAAAATAGCAAATAACAATAAGAATTTATTGTTATAATATTTTTCATAAAAATATTACTTTATCAATACCATTTTCTTTGTATCAGAGTAATCTCCTGCAATCAGCTTATAAAAATATACCCCGCTTGGGTAATTGAAACCATCCCATTCAACCTCATAACTGCCGGGTGCAAGCCCCGCCTGTCCTCCCCAAAGGGGCGGAATAAGAGACGTAATCTCTCTTCCTAGTGCATCATAAATTTTTAGCACTATATTGTCATTCCCGCGAAGGCGGGAATCCGGGGGTACGTCAAATCTAATTTTAGTAGAAGGATTAAACGGATTAGGATAATTTTGATACAAATTATATTCGGTAGGAATATTATTTCCGTTCTGTGATATACCGCTTACAAGAGGACTTAGCTGCACATTTCTTATTGTAGTCGAATCATTCTTAACGTAAATACCGGTTACGTTTTTATCATAATATCCCGGCGCAGAAAAATTTAAAGTATATGTACCGGTGAATATCGGGCGGTAATATTTGCCGAACAATGAATCGGAATAAACATTGGTGCTGTCTATATCATGACCAACTGCAAAAACTCTTGCTTTCACCGGAAGCCCGGTCACTGAATCCGTAACTGTTCCTGTAATACCGTACAGCGCTTCCTGCATGTAGTTCAGCAGTGATTTATAGTTATAGTTCCAGTGATTTATAAGCTGAGATGTTGGCAGCAGCTTAGTATGCGAAAGCTCAATTGTAAATTCCCTGTCACGCCTGAAATAATTATGGTAATCCTGTCTTCCGCCGCCAACGTAATACCACGCATACCCGTTTGTAATCCCGTTGTTGAGGTCTGTCAAATATCCCGATACTGCATTAGCATGAACGGTATCTGCATACATACGGCTTACATAAATCCACCATGAATTATCTGCATTGAGACGGGACCATGTATCCCAGGGGTAGTTTACTACTTCGGCTCCTCCGTGGAAATTGCATGACATAACAAAATGATTTGCAATAGCAAGATTACACATGTTCTGCATTTCAATCTGCGGCGTACCTGAATTCCAGTTATCCGTAGGAGGAAAATTCCTGTTAAGGTCAACTCCGTTGGCATTATAGCGCCATGCTCCGTTAACAGTTCCGTTTCCGCCATGGTATGTACCGTCAGGATTTGCAAGCGGGTTAATCCAGATTTCCATATTATCTACCATGTTTGTTACTTTCGGTATTGCGCCGTAATTTGTAAGCAGGTAGTCAATCAGGTGGAGCATTAAAATATATCCTGTAGTTTCATCACCGTGCATGCTTGATGTATACATAAACTGCGGCTCTGCCTCGTGTGTGTTAACGTTATCCGAAATTACTGCAAATAAAATAGCCCTTCCCTGAACAGTTGAGCCCGCATTGACAATTCTGCAAAGGTTTGGGTAACTGGAAGCAAACTGGTTCATCAGTGTAACATACCCGTCATATGTAGGATATGTGTCCCAGTCCAGTATCTCATCCGGGTTATCAGACATTTTCGGATTAATTAACGAACCGGGGCTCGGCAGCATTTCATAAAATATTCCCAGCTTAATGAAATCCTTCATTTCGTTATCATTAGCATAAGCGTAAACATCATTTCCATTAACGTTATCTATTGAAACTGTATGAGCTAATGTATATAAATCAGACTGCTCATTAATTTTAAATTTAAAATAATACTCATTTTGCTGTGAATACAAAAGGGCTGTTAATGAAAAAAGAAAAATAAACACTAGAAAGCGTTTCATAATTTTATCTCCGGATTAATATTGATTAATATAAAGCCTGTTCTTAATGAACCATTAAGAAGATTAATTGAGGTTAATAATTGAGGTAATGTAGCTTTGCCGTGCGGCATTGCCTGTTAAATTCAAGTTCTAAAATCCTTTATAACTTAATACAAAAAATTGAATTTAGAACTGCAATTAAACGGGATTATTAAATAGATTATGTAGAGGAAACAGTAACTTACTTTACCAGCATCATCCTCTTTGTTTCAGTAAACTCTGATGTAGTAATTTTGTAGAAGTATACTCCTGAGGGATAGCCGGCAGCGTTCCACCCGATTTCATAAGCACCGGGATTTTGCTTTTCGTTAACCAAAACTGCAATTTCCCTGCCCAAAATATCATAAATGCTCAGCCTAACTTCACCGGCGTTTGGAATCAGATATTTAATTTTGGTTGCCGGGTTAAACGGGTTGGGGTAATTTTGAATAAGTGCAAACTCCGAAGGAGCAATATTAGATACCGGTGTTATAGAAGTTAGTCCGGCAGCATTTCTTAAAATACCGCCGCTGGAAGAAGTAATAAAGCATGTATCCGCGCTTACCGTAGAAAGTGAATATATATTCAGCTTTAATCCGGGAAAATCCATCGACCAGTTCGCACCGCCGTTAGTAGTCTTGCATATTGCTACTTCTGATGACCCGGAAAGCATTATTAAACCGCCGATATACCCGGTGTTTCCGTTTATGAAATCAACGCACGCAATATCTTCTAATGAAAGCGGAGAAGTTGAAGGAATTGATTGCACCCAGCTATTACCGCCGTTAGTAGTAGATATCAGTTTATTTCCGCCCACGGCATAACCGTGGTTTTGGTCTCCGAAATCAATTTCATAAATAATTCCGAAGGATGAAGTAAAAACAACTGTCCAGTTATATCCCGAATCTGTGGTTTTTACAATTTTCCCGGCGCCGGTAACCATGAAGCCGGTATTTGAATTAATAAAGCAAATATCGTTTACCTGTCCGTTTGAAGTTATTGTATTCTTTTCCCAATTAATGCCGCCGTTGCTTGTTCTTAATAATGTAGTTGGTGGCCCTGCCGCAAAACCCGTTTGCTGATTAACAAAATGTATTGCAAAGAGAGCTGAAGTTACTCCGGAATTCTGAGCGGTCCAGCTTTCACCGGCATTGGTAGTTTTATATATTGCCCCTCCCGACCCAGATGCATAACCGGTTAAGTCATCTGCAAAACTGACTGAACGAAAATCTCCTGCTGTCTTAGAAACCCAGCTGTTCCCCCAATCGGAGGTTTTAAGAATACCTTCCCCGCTTGTTATAAAACCGGTTTTCGAATTTATAAAGAATGAATTATACATCGAAAAATACATACCTGAGCTCAATAATGACCAGTTATCACCGCTATCAGTTGATTTTGCAATCATTCCCAGTGAACCCCCTGTAACAAGTATGTTCTTGCTGAGAAATGAAATTCCGTAGAGTGTTGGTATATCCACAGTACCTAATACCCAGCTTGTACCGCCGTTTGTAGTTTTTACAACGGTACCGTTTGCGCCTGCAGCCGCTAAGTTAAGCGAATCAAAACTTGAGATTGAATACAGCTCATCACTCGTTCCTGCGTTCAGGCTGAACCAGCTAGTGCCGCTGTTAGTGGACTTCCTAACTCTTCCCCCTGAACCGACTATAAAGCCGGTACTGCTGTTTACAAAAACCATTGAGAGGTATGCGCCTATTCCGCTCTCCTGATATACAGTAACCCAGCTACCGCCGCTGTTTGTTGTTCTTCGGATGTAGAAACTACCTCCTGCTGCAAAGCCGGTATTTGCATCAATAAAATACATAACGTTTACAGAGCCATAGGGGTATGAATTTGATGAAGCCCAATTATCTCCACCGTTAGTAGTTTTTAAGACTACCTGGTCTCCGCCTAAAAAACCTGTTGATTCGTTTATAAAGCAAACAGAAGAAATGTTAACCGAAGTGCCTACATGCTTCATATTCCACGATAAACCTGCATCAGCAGTTTTATATACTTCATTACCGCCTGCTGCATAAACTATATTCTGGCTTATTATACTTATTCCGTTAAGGTCAGAAGGTAACTGTGTCTTCATCACGCTCCAATTATAACCTGAATTTGTGGTCTTGATTATTACACCTGCAGGACAAACACAATACCCTGTGTTCTGGTTTATGAACTTCATATTAGCAATAGTGTTGCCTTGCGGCTGAGGATTCTGCCACACCCATCCGGACTGCGAGAATGCCGAACTACAGATTAAAATTAAAAATATTAACGCGGAAAAGCTTCTTATCATTCAGGAAATATAAGACTTGTTTAACTATAATGCCACTCCCCTAAGGGGTGATTTATAAAAACTTTAAATGGCTCGATGTTTCACTTAATTAACAACATTTTCCGTGCCAGAGTAAAATATTGCGATTCCAGACGATAATAATATACTCCCGAGGGATAATTTGTCCCATCCCAGACTAATTCGTACTTTCCGGGCTTTAGATGGTCGTTGACTAAAACGGCAATTTCTCTGCCAAGGATATCGTAGATTACCAACCTCACCCCCGGCCCCTCTCCTGTAGAGGAGAGGGGTGGAATATCAAATTTAATTTTCGTAACCGGATTGAATGGGTTAGGATAATTTTGTGAAAGAGAAAATTGAGTTGGAATATCGGAGGAAATAAGCTGAATACCCGTTAAGGTTGTATCTCCATGCAATACTCCGTTTATTATACAGCCTCTAAGGTAGTGTGTCGTAAACGCCTGAACAGCGCCTTTAGTTTTGTAAACTATTCCGAAGTTCTTTGCATACTGTCTTATCATTCCCCATTCAAAACCTCCCGCGCTGAATTCCTTTGATTTGGAATTTTGTCCGAACAATGAATAATTGCTGGTATCTGTACAATGAAACCAATCGGCGGGTGTCCATGCTAAACATGATAATGCTGAGTCCCCTACCCTCGATTTTAAACTGTCAATGAGGCATTCACCGTTTGAATCGAATTTGTAAATATTACCTGTTGATGAATCAACTCTTTGAGTAGAATAACTAGTCGAGTATATGCTGCCGTCAAGCAGATACATAATATCTTTTAACACATAATACCTGTGATTATTATAAACAAATGTGCTATCTACTTTTACGGAGTTTTTCCCTGGACCGGGTATAAACCACTGGTCTCTTTGGTATACCCATTTATTCCCCGGCGCAAGCGGATAATATTTTATTATCGTTGTATCCTGCGAAAAAACTAAGCCTTGAAAAGTTATGATAAGTAATAAATAAAAAATTAATTTTTTCATTTTATTAACACCATTTTTTTGGTTTCTGAATAACCGTTTGTACTTAACTTATAAAAATACACACCGCTGGCGTAATTTGTGCCGTCCCAATCAATGCTGTGCATGCCCTTATCAAAGTTCATATCCGCTAATGTTTCAACCAGCCTGCCGGCAGCATCATATATTTCAATCTTAACGTTAGTCCGCTTTGGAATTGTAAAAACTATTTTTGTCTTTGGGTTAAAGGGGTTAGGATAATTTTGGCATAACGAGTATTCGTAAGCAATTTCATTCTGATTAATAATTCCGTTTGGAATAAATGAATAACAGCTGTCATAATACTGCTTAACAACTGAACAGTACTGCTTCAGCAGAGTTACACTGTTCAGGCTAGATGAGCCCCTTGCAATTATCTGCGCAAAAACAATTACCTGTGTATCGCCAGGGTTCATATTAAACGGGCCAGTAGAAAGAAAGCTTCTCATATCGGCATAAACCGATTGATTCCAGCCCGTATTTGCAACCGGGTCACCGGAATAAACCAAAGATGTGGCGTACCCCTGCGGGTGGTACCTGTTATATCCGTAAATGTTTAGTCCCTTCATTACTCTGTACATACAATAATAGGTTTCGGGGTCCGGGTCATTGGGGTCAATGTTAATGCTGAAATTAAATACTGTCATCCCCAGGTCTCTTGCTCTTGTGATATAAGATTTGGTTTTATTTTGACAGATTCTTATAGTATCAGAATTATTCCCTGTAGGTACCAGAGCGCCCCTAAGAAGTAAAAATCCAACGGCAGGTGGAGTATTCGAATAAGAGGTGTCATTTCCTGTTCCGTTATAAGTATATCCAAGTCTCATCAGAGAATCACATCCGATTTTATCGTTACCGGGGTCTCCGATATCGTCATCCGTCCAAAGAGTTATATATGCATCGTGCCAAACAAAAGGACTTTTGTTAATAATTGTGTATTGAGAAAATACAACATTACCAAGCACACCTGTAGTATCAAGCGAAAAGCTGAGATGCTTTATATCAGCTCCTAAAGGATTAGTACCGCCTGCATATCCGGAATGTGATTCCGGATAGCTATCCGTAAAAACAGAAAACATTGTCTGGCTTCCGAAATCAAGCGGTTTCCATGAGCTTGTTGAATTGTCATAATAAACCGGAGCACCCTGGTCAGAATTACCCAGCAAAGCATTCGGCCATCTGAGCCTGTCATTATTATTTGTTCCCGAGACGATTTTATAAACTCTGTAGTTTGAATCATTTCTGCCGTAGGGATTTTCGAAACCTAATGTATAACCGGGGTAATATTCATTGGCAAAATGGTAACTCATTGCAACAAGAGTATCGCCTTCTACAATTGCACCAATATCCAGACCTGAAGCATATCTTGAAAATTTTCCGGAGCCTCTTGGAAATTCAAATCCGGGAGCATTGGCTCCGGTATTTCTGTTAAAACTTCCGTCATTTGCAAACCATGTTCCTATATTATTGCCATCCATAATTCTTTTATCTTGATAATAATGGTTTGAAACGGTTTTAATCATGGTTCCGCTGCTTCCGCAGGCAAAACCGGTATTCAAGCTGTAAAAACAAATTGAATTCAAATTTACAGATACGGGAGTATACCTGGTTTCCCAGCTTAATCCTAAATCGGTAGATGTAATAACTGTACCATTAGAACCTGAAACAAAATAATATTTAATTTGACAATGCTGATTAAAATATTCATCCAGCACTTTTATCTTTCTCAGGTTTTGAGTTGTACCTGAATTTAAGGGAAACCAATTCATTCCTCCGTTACTTGTTTTTATAATGGTTCCGTTGTCTCCAACAGCAATCATGTCCGCAAAAAGGTTATCGTACCATTCAATTGAATAAAGACTGTTGATTGTTCCGCCTGGATACTGTATCCAGTATTCACCGGCGTCGGGTGAGACAAGAACAGTTCCTCCCGCCCCGACTGCGCACAATACGTCTGAGTAAGACTGTATAATTGCATAAAGATTATTCGTAGTGCTGCTTGTTTTGGGAGCCCATGTAAGCCCCTGGTTTGTGCTTTTTAAAATAGTGCCGTTATCGCCTACTGCAACCACAGTTAATGTATCCCGAAGTACATATATTGCATTAAGCTTTTGTGAACATCCTGAATTCTGAACAATCCATGTACTACCTGAATTTGTTGAACGCAGAACTGTGCCGTTTGAACCGGCAACAAATGCGCTGTAACTAAATAGAGCAAATTTTACTGCATTTAAATCATTAGTTGTTCCGCTTGGAACCACTACCCAGTTGGTTCCTGTATTTGTTGTAGAGATAATTTTACCATTGCTGCCAACTGCCCAATAATTATTATTATTGGCATCCATATCATTAATATCATCTGTTAATCCCGAATTAATCTGAAACCATCCCCATTGTGAAAAAGAACATGTTACCAGCAGAAATTCCAGAATTATTATTAGAGCAAGTTTATTTTTCATTTCCTGATTATCTTGATTTTAAATTGGGTTATTTAAGCAGTATCATCTTTTTTGTTAAAGTGTAATCTCCCGCTGCAATTTTATAAAAATATACACCGCTGGGATAATTGGAGGCGTCCCATGTAACTTCGTAATCAGCTCCTCCTATCCATCCCCCAGGGGGAGGATAAAATGACAGCTACTTCTTTACCAAGAATGTCATAAATTCTGAGAGAAACATCTTCCATCGCCCCTCCTTTGGAGGGGAGGGGGAGGCTAAACTTTATCTTTGTTGTTGGGTTGAACGGGTTAGGATAGTTTTGGGAAAGAGAAAATTGATTTGGGATACTTGAATTTTTATTCTCCAAAAAAGTAATTCCTCCCGTGGTGGTTTTCATAAAAACCAATCCCACTGTGAATGGAGGATTTATTGAAATTATTTTACTACCCCGGGCATACCCTGTAAGTGAATCAGGAAAGCACATCATACCAAATCCATGGTTTACTCCCGAATTTTGCTGCAACCAGCTCAAACCGCCGTTAGTTGTATAAACTATTTTTCCGGAATCCCCGGAAGCCCACCCTCTTTGATGACTTGTAAATTCTATTGCATTAACATTATACTGACCGCTGCTGTAAGATATCCAGTTTGTACCGCCGTTAGTCGATTTATATATTTGGGGAGAACTTCCGCAAAGCCATCCTGTAAATGCATCGATAAAGAAAATTTCTCTAAAGACACCTGAGCCGATTGTCTGTGATGTCCAATTCAATCCTCCGTTAGTTGTTTTGCCGGTGTAACCGTCTGAACCTGCGCACCATCCTGTAGTTGTATTGATAAAATAAACCGAATAAAGAGGTTGAACCAGGCTGGGTGTCCAGTTTACGCCGGAATTAGTTGTTTTGAGTAATTGAGTGCTTGAAATTACCCATCCGTTATTTTCATCAGCGAAAAAAATTTTTGAAAGAGGATTATGAACTGAGTCAATATAGATTCTCGTAAAATTATTTCCGGCATTTGTAGTTTTAAAAATTTCCCTGCTCCAGATGTACGCATCACTCCAATAACCGCCCGTCATCCAGCCGGTACTGCCGTTTAGGAAAAAAATACCGTATTTAGGAATGCTTTGTTCAAGTGTAAACCAGTTCATGCCTCCGTTTGTAGTCTTTGTAATACCCCCGAAACCTACGTGACCGTTACTGTATTGATTTGTCGTATATCCAGTCTGTGATGAAGTAAATTTCATGTCAGTGTAATAAAAATCTGAACCCTGCGATTGAGATATAATAAACCATCCTTCCTGTGCACTTGTTGAGTTCATAAAAACTAAAATAAAAACAGCCGCAGAGAAAATCTTTTTCATTTTATTAACACCATTTTTTTTGTTTGAGTCCATTCGTCAGACCACTTAGAGTGGCCGGACGAATAAATACTTAATTTATAAAAATACACACCGCTTGGGTAATTACTTCCATCCCATTCAACTTTGTATTTCCCCGCTTGTTGTTTTTCGTTTACAAGCACTGCTATTTCTTTTCCGAGAACATCATACACAGATATCCTCACGTAATTAGTTCCGCCCATGGCGGATGGTAATTCGTAATTGATAATTGTTGTTGGGTTAAACGGGTTGGGATAGTTTTGAAAAAGAGAAAAACGCCTGGGGATTTCTGATGAAATCGGGTCAACAAATATTAACCCCCCGTTTGTTGTCTTGAGTACTGTTCCTGAATCTCCGCATACATAACCGGTGAGTGCATTTAAAAAAGACATGCCTCTTACATTAAATGAGTCAAGTGACTGAACCTGTAACAGTTCTGAACCTCCGTTGCTTGTATAATAAAGCCTGTTTATATACGGCCAGTTGTAACTCTGGCTGATTATCCACCCCGTAATATCATCTATAAATTGAAGTTTGACAAACATTTTCGAAATATTATTCGGAATATATGTCCATGATACTCCAAAATCTGTAGTCCGTTCAAACAGTGATGAATCCCCTATTACATAGCCAACACCTGAAGGAAGCAGCTGTATATTAAGCGGTCTTTTAGGGAAATATGAGGAAAAAGTAACCCAATCTGTTCCTCCGTTTGAAGTCCTCACAAAACCATAACTTGGCCATCCGAATACTGAAATACCGGTGTTTGGATTTGCAAATGAAATTTTATTAAAATTTAAAGAATCCGAGTTAAGAACGCTATACCAGCCGGAACCTGAGTTCTTCTTAATTCCCGGTGAAATCGGTAAATAACTTCCTTGTCCGATAGAAATATAGGCAGTATTCTGTACTTCGCACATTCCGTAAATTATTACTCCTGTTTGTACGAATGACTTGGGTCCATTCCATGTTAGCCCTCCGTTTGTGGAACTTTCCAGGTGATCCGTTGACCCCGCGCCCATAGAGACAGATCTAATTAAACGGTAGGCATTTGACGGAGAAAAGAAAATAACATCAATAAAAGACTCACCGCCTTCAAAACTTCTGTACAGGGGTAAGTCTATATACCAATTCAACCCTCCGTTAGTTGTTCTTAGGTATTCATCATCGCTTACTATACACCCGCTGTTCTCATTCATAAATGATATCGAACTAAAAGGGTGCATAGACCCGCCTATATTTATCTTTTCACCAAAAAAAATGTTATTACATATTTTGTATATGTAACCTTTTGTCGAGCACGTATACAGGAAAGTATCTACAGGGCAGATATCGTTGAAAAATGAACCGGGAGTGCCAATAGGATATTCTTGCCACCCCTGACCGCCATTAAGTGTAATCTTTATAATCTTACCAGCTGCATATCCGGATTCCTGGTTCAAAAATTTTATTGTGTTCCAGATCCCCCCGCTGAAAAATTCGCCGGTCCAGTTATGTCCTCCGTCCGTGGATTTGTATATATCACTTGGAGATAAAACAAAGCCAATAAGCGGATTAGGAAAATCAATACTGTTCAAAGTCTCCGAACCAAGATATTGTGTACTCCAGTTAATGCCCGAGTTTGTGGTTTGCAGAAGTAGCCCGTTTTCTCCGCCGGCAAATCCGGTACTGCTGTTAACAAAGAATACAGTACGCAGATTTTGCGGTGCATTATAATTAACAGACCAGCTTTCCCCGCTGTCAGTAGATTTAATAACTGTTCCGTTATCACCAACGGCAAACCCTGTAACTGAATCAGAAAAGGTAATGCTTCTCAGTGTACCTGATAATCCGGTTGCAATTTCCAGCCAGTTTGTACCTCCATTAGTTGTTTGAAGTATCAAGCCGCTGTCACCGGCTATGAAACCTTTTTCAGCATCAAAGAAATACATGCTGTATAAATTTCGTGAAGAAGCAAGTGACTGATCCAGCCACTGATTATCACCTGTAATTGTTTTTAATATCAGACCCTTTGAGCCGCAAACATATCCGGTATCCGGATTCAGAAACTTGATACTGTACAAATCATTTTGCGGCAGGGGATTTCTGTAATACCAATTTTGGTCTTGTGAATTGATTCCCGAAGTTAAAAAAATTAGAATGAATAAATATTTTAAGTGTTTCATCTTAATTTACTCACTTAACTAAAACCATTTTTTTTGTTTCAGAATAACCCTGCGTTATTAATTTATAAAAATAAACCCCGCTGGGATAATTACTTGCATCCCATTCTACTTTGTAAATCCCTGCTTGCTGTTTTTCGTTTACCAACACTGCTATTTCTTTTCCAAGAACATCATACACCGATAATTTCACGTAATTCGTAATTGGTAATTCGTAATTGATAATTGTTACAGGATTAAACGGGTTGGGGTAGTTTTGTGAAAGAGAAAATTGAGCGGGAATTTCTCCAGATACATTTTTCACATCCGATACAATACAAAAAGTAGTCATCACACCACCTGAACCATTTACTGTACCACCGGTTCCGTAAATACCACCTGTACCAACAATTCCACCAGAATCCACAGCTCCGCCTGATGAAGTTGTTCCTCCTGTGGTACTATTGTTGCAAACTGTACCTGCCGCGTCAAGCTTTACTAAATAAACATTCCCTCCACCATTATCGTATCCGCATACTAAATATCCACCGTCAGATGTCTGTAATATGGAAAATCCCGCTTCAAAACCGCTCTTTTCAACCACTCTCGTCCATTGCAAAACACCTGTACTATTTACTTTAACAACATAAACATTCTGGTCGCCAAATGAGTTTGTCCTTCCAGACATAACATATCCGCTGTCGGTAGTCTGAACTAAGTCGGAAGCAATATCAAGATTCGGTCCCCCGATCGTTCTTGTCCAAAGCAAACTGCCACTGCTGTTTATTTTAATGATATAAAAATCTTCATTGGCTAATACAAATGATTTTGTATATCCGGCTACAACATAACCCCCGTCAAATGTCCTGACAATCTTAGTCCCTATTTCATCATAACCACCCCCTACGGTTTTAGCCCATATGAATGCACCGTTTGAACTAAGCTTTGCTATATAAATATCGTAACCACCTTTGCCAAATGAAGATGTATATCCAGCAAACACATAACTGCCGTCGGGATTCTGGACAACAGAATTAAAATTATCAGATCCCGCACCACCTATAGTCCTTGTCCATTGAATATTTCCGGCATTATCAAGCTTTACAGCATAACCGTCATAGCTTCCCTGACCGAACGAATTTGTACCACCAGCAGCAATATAACAGCCGTCTGAAGTGTTAATTATATCTTGAAATCCTTCATTTGCGCTTCCGCCGATTGTTCTGGTCCATAACAGATTACCAGTAGCATCAACCTTAACAACATAACAATCCTGCGAACCGGCACCAAAAGAACTGGATGTTGCGCCTGCAACCACAATACCACCATCCGTTGATTGAGCAATCGAAAAACCATATTCAGAACTGTTACCTCCTATAACTTTCGTCCATTGAATATCGAAGCTGCCGCTGAGCTTGATAATATAGAAATCGTAATTGATTGCTCCAAAAGATGTAGTCAGTGCTGAAATTGCATAGCCACCATCGGTAGTCCTGATCACATCATACCCGATACTTCCGCCGCCGCCGATATGCTTTTGGAACTTTGCCTGGCAAAATATACTGGTCAACGTAAAAAAGAAAATAAGAATAAAAGCAGAAAAAAGAAAAATCCTGTTGGATTGTATTGGTTGTACGATATTATCCATTTAATTTTCCCTCCTTGAATAATGTTATTTAACCAAAACCATCTTTTTTGTTTCAGAAAAATCTTGAATTATTAATTTATAAAAATATACCCCGCTGGGGTATCTGCTTGCATCCCATTGCACTTTGTACGTTCCGGGATTTAATCTTTCATTAACCAGAGTTGTAACTTCTCTGCCGAGGGCATCATATATGCTCAACTGTACGGGCACAATATATTGTGCCCCTCCGGCTGGTATGTCAAACTTTATCTTAGTACTCGGATTGAACGGGTTTGGGTAATTTTGGGATAAGGAAAATTGATTCGGGATTTCTGATGAAATGGGCTGAATACCGATTGTGCATTCATCAATCGAAATTGTCTGGTTCGCAGATATATGAGCCAGCCTCTGAATATTGCCGGATGGCCAATTTACAATCATTGAATCAATTATTGTGCTTAAACCTAATCCAAAGTGGGCCCAAAGCATGTCTTCATTGCCGTCTCCGCTTGATATTTCCCGTATCTGTATTGATGACCCGATTTTAATTTTTACTTTTGCCCCGATGGCGCACTTATTACTGCTGCATCCCGTGAGTTTGCATATTAAATAATTACCGGTGTTACCTACATTTTTGTATAGCGAGTTATGGGGAGTAAATGTAGTAAACAAATCTAATTTCCCGTCATTGTTATAGTCTGCCCACCCTCCGTCACTACTGCTTATAGATGCAACTTGCTCATTTTGAATTCTGGCAAAAGAAATTCCGTTAACGTTTTTATAAAGAAGGGATACCGAAGGGCTTCTCCCGATTGTCAAATCCTGCCACCCGTTATTATCATAATCACCGCAGGCAACACCATAATGTCCGGTTGATGTAAGATTAGGCAGGACACTGCTTAGTGTGAATGTCCCGTTTCTTTCATTGTGATAAAGCCGGTTAATATTATCCTGGATAGTTACTATTAAATCTAGATATCCGTCATTATCAAAATCAAACCACCTGCACTGAGTATCCCACCCTCCGTCATTTACTACGGGACCAGAAGTAATTTTTGCAAAAGTACCGTTGTTGTTATGATAGAGCAAATCATTTTGACCCTGGTAGGTTGCAACAAACAAATCCGGCCAGCCGTCATTATCGTAATCACCCCAGCAGCAGCCTCTTCCGTAAGAAGCATCATTGGCAACAGGACTTGTAATAATTTTAGAAAATGTGCCGTCATGATTGTTATGATATAAAAAATCATTTACATTGCCTCCTCCGTTATTAACAAACAGGTCAAGCCAGCCATCCCTGTCATAATCGGCCCACCCGCAGCTTCTTGAATTCCCGCCCTCGTTGACAACAACACCGGCTGTTACCCTCGTAAAAACACCATTACCCTCATTATGAAATAACATGTTATTGCCATAATTCGCTGCACCTGCAAACAAATCAAGCTTACCGTCATTATCATAATCGCCCCATGCAATACCAATGCACCTAATTTGTGTGTTTGAAATTGCATTATTTAACACTCTTGTAAAAGTACCGTTACCATCGTTATGATATAGATACAAAGGGAAATAACAATTCGAACAGCTATCGGTATATTGAGAAATAACTATGTCCTGAAATCCATCATTATCATAATCACCCCATGCGCTGTTGACACCATAATTATTATCGGTTGCAATGGAACCGACGGTTACTTTTTGAAAAAATGTCTGGGAAAAAATATATGCCGGAAAAGAGTAAAAGACTAATAATATAAAAATCTTAAGTTTCATTTCACTAAAATCATTTTTCTTGTTTCAAAAATTTTAAATATGTGAAAACAGGATATAAGAAATGTATAACCGGGTAGATTATTTGTGTTGGTCAGGATAACTTCAGCAAAAAATATTTTTGCAAAGTCCATGTAAAGTGCTTAACGTCGTTAATTCCAATATAATACAAAGTATAAATCAAAAAAGTGCGAAAAAAATACTCTTGTCATCATAGCAAATTCTAACCTGAATAAAAGTACCCGCACGGTGTCTCCCCCTTGCAAGGAAGATATTAAGAGGGGGTCCTGCATAAGGCATAGTAATATCACGTTGTTAAATCCTATCAAAAATCGTCTTTCATCTTGCTTTATTATAAAAAATTCTTATATTACAGGCTTTTATAAAATAAAATACGTCAATGAATCACTTTTATATAAAAGATAACAGGCTTTACGCCGAAAACTTTCTTGTTGAAGAACTGGCAAAGGAGTACGGCACTCCTCTATATATATACAGCAAAAACCAGATATTACGAAACTACAGGGAAATCAACCAGCCGCTGGTTAACTCAAAGCTTGATTTCTTAAATTGTTACGCTATAAAAGCAAACTCAAATCCCGAAATACTTAAAATCCTCTCCGAAGACGGCGCCGGCGCGGAAATTTCCTCCGGGGGCGAGCTTTACCTTGCGCTGAAGTTCGGCTACCTGAGAAATAAAATTACTTATACCGGAGTCGGTAAAACCGATGAGGAAATCAAAAGCGCGCTGGAAGAAAACGTGTTTAACTTCACGGTTGAGTCGCTTGCAGGAAATACAGGTGATTTCCGAAATTGCGCACCGCTTAAGCTTAATTGCACGAATATCAATCAGGGTGAATCCCGATATTAACGCAAAGACACATCCCTATATTACCACGGGAATGAAAGAAAATAAATTCGGTATCGACAGCAAAGATATATTGAATGTATTTGAAACTGCATCGCGTTTGCCGAATATAGATATTATCGGTTTGCACTCGCACATCGGTTCACAGATAACTGAAGTTGAACCCTACATAGAAGCAGTTGAATACCTCGGCACACTGCTTCATAAACTCGACGCAATGGGAATCGATATACGTTATCTTAATGTCGGCGGCGGATTTGGCGTGCAGTATAAAAATGTTATCACTCACCGTTACATACATACTGAAGAAGATGAAATTACTGAATACGCATCATTAGGCAATCACATCAGCGCGGTTATTAAGCTGCTTTCGGAATTCAATAAAAAGCTTGTAATCGAGCCGGGGCGTTCGCTGGTTGCCAATGCGGGAATACTTGCGGGCAAAGTGCTTTACACAAAACAAAGCGAGCTGAAGAAGTTTGTAATCTCCGATACGGGAATGAATGACCTCATGCGTCCCTGCCTCTACCAGGCTTACCACCAGGTTGTTCCGTTAACATTGAAGGATACCGGATTTGAAACAATTGACTTAGTAGGACCCGTCTGCGAAACAAGTGATTTCCTTGCCACGTCACGGCAGATGCAGAAGCTTGAGCGCGGCGATATGTTTGCCGTAATGACAACCGGCGCATACGGGTACACACTTTCATCAAACTATAACGCAAGGCTCCGTCCCGCAGAGATTTTAGTTGACGGCGATAAAGTCCAGCTTGTGCGCGAACGCGAAAAACTGGAAGAACTGCACTATTAAAAAAAGATCTCACCCCAACCCCTCTCGAAGGAAGGGGGTAATTTATGTCATTGCGAGGAAGGAACAACCGAAGCAATCCCCATGTAAAGATACTCGGCGAGCGTCACTCCGCGCGTTATTAAACCTTAAGAGCATTTTTCCCTTTTGGAAAACAGACGAATCAGCGAGGCATAAATCAAGCGTTAAAAAATTCGACTGTTTGAGATCATCATGAACATAGGGGATTAAGTATTAAAATACAAACCTTCATTCATCACTTTTGAATATAGATGCAAGTGCATAAAAAACCGGATTCCCGCTTTCGCGGGAAGGATAATGAAAGAAACCATTAAATATCTCAATAATTCAACAATTATTGGGTTTACTTCTCATTAGTATGGGTCTCAATGACAGGTATTTTACCCTTCTTACGTGATATTTCTCAATAGATATTTGATATAATATCAATTAAATTTGTCATTCTGAGAGTAATACCTTCCATTCTCAAAATTAGATTATGTATAAGATAAAAAGTCTTATTCTATGGTTTTTTATTCTTGTTAATTTCTCTTATTCGCAGGATATATCACTTGAATATATTTTTCAGGATACTGCAATAATAAATGCCAGACCCTCGTTAAAATATATTTCTGCTGCAGCGAAGAAAATTTATTACTACGCCGATGACGATTACAACGGCACGCTTGACCTATTTTCATATTCTTACTCAACAGGTGAGACCAAGAAATTTTCTTCTTCCGATAAATCTCCTTCGGAGTTCCGCCTTCTATCAGACGGAAGCGCGCTTTCTATAATGGACGGCGATATTTACATCTCGAAAAATTTCGTTTCTACAGATAAATTTACAAAAGATGTTCAATTAACCAACACAAGCGGGTATGAATATTCCCCCACGGTTATTGACAGCTTTGTTGTATTCAGGCGTTCGGGTAATTATTTCATCATAAGAATTGAACCCGATGCTAAAGAGCTTCAGCTCACAAGTGACGAATCAGATACTATCTCTTACCAGATTCTTGGCATATCAAGTCCGTACAATGACGGCAAATCAATAAGGATATTCTTTGCGCGCTATGATAACGCAAGCGAGAATACATTCCTGTTCCCTAATTACATGAATGAATTTGTTACTGTCGATAAAGAAAAGAAAGGAATCTCAAGCGTTAAGTATCTTGAGTATGAAATTTCTGCAAACGGTAAAAAAGGCGTTCTTAATTACAGGTCAACCGAAGTTAAGTATCCGGAAAGCACAAGGCTCTCAACGCAGTATGCTGCTTATTCACCTGATTTAAAAACTCTTGTGCTCGATGCCGAAACTCTTGACAGGCATATCCGCAAGCTGTTTAACTATGACCTTGGCACAAAAACAAATACTGAAATATATTCCGAAACTGATACTGCATGGTTTGAACGGCATACAAACGCAACAAGATTTATTTCAAATGATGAAGTTTTGTTTGAATCGGAAATTTCGGGCTTCAATAACCTGTATGCTATAAAAACAGACGGCTCGGGATTCCGTAAAATTGCAGGTGACGGGTTCACAATTCTTGAATCGGTTATAGATAAAAAGAAGAGGAAAATTTATTATACAGCAAATGCCGAGACTCCCGTCGATTACGATATCTGGGAAACCGATTTCGGCGGAACATATACAAAACGGCTGACATCGCTCACAGGCGATTATGAAGACATGTCAATTTCGCAGGATGGCGAATATCTATTCTATGAACATTCATATATCACAGAGCCTAACGAGCTGTATGATATCGAGATTTCTTCTGATAAAGAAACACAAATTACAAATACAATTAACCCCAAATTTTCATCAGTCGATTGGGTTGTGCCGGAGCTGATTACTTTTAACAATACAGAAGACGGTCATTTAGTTTACGCATATCTTTACAAGCCTAAGAAAACCAGCTCCCGCAAGCATTACCCTTTGATTTGTTTTGCGCACGGCTCGGGTTACCTGCAGGAAGTAACAAAGGGATTTTCGCCATACAGCGATAACTTTATGGTGAACACGTTTCTTGTTTCCGAAGGATTTATGGTGCTCGATGTCGATTTCCGCGGCAGCGCCGGCTACGGGAAAGATTTCCGCAATAAGACATACCACAACTTAGGCTACTGGGAAGTCTCCGATTACATCAGCGGAATAAATTACCTTGAGAAGCAGGGAATGATTGACAGAAACCGTGTAGGAATTTACGGCGGAAGCTACGGCGGATTTGTTACTCTGATGGCTGCTTTCCGGCACCCGGAGTATTTTAAAGCTGCGGTTGCCCTGCGCGCTGTATCTAACTGGAAAAATTATTTTTACAGCAACTGGTGGTATACATTGGCGCGGCTCGGAAGCTATGAAAATGATTTGTCAAAAGACTATTACAGAGTATCTTCGCCTGTTACTTATGCGGAAAACCTGCAGATACCTCTCTTAATCACTCACGGTATGCTTGATGATAATGTATTTTTCCAGGATGACGTTCAGTTAATACAGAAATTAATCGACCTGAAAAAAGATTTCGAAGTAATGATTTACCCCCGCGAATACCACAGCTTCCATATCCAATCAAGCTGGCTTGACCAGTACAAGAGAATAAATAAATTCTTTGAAAAGAATTTGAAGTAGCCAAACCATTTTATACTTGTTGGTGACAACACCAACAAGGGGGGAGTTCTCATCCCCCCATTCTAAGTGATGAGGTCAAAAAGCTATCCAAAAACTTTCTAATCCCCGCCTGAGGTTGTTTTCAATATAGTTCCGCTTATATCCCCGGCAAAACCGGTAAGCTCATTTACGAAATAAATAGTGTACAGTATCTGCGTCCAGGGTATGTTTTGTTCATTCCAGTTATATCCGCCATTTGTTGTTTTCAGAATTACTCCGTTGAAGTTTTTATCGTTGCCAGCCGCAAAACCTGTCTCCGCGTTTATAAAGTAAACCGTTCTCATCCAATAATTCTGCTCCAGATTAATCCGTTCCCACGTTGCGCCCCCGTCGGTCGATTTCAATATCACACCATGTACATCGAATTTGTTATTATTGCAGGTAATAAATCCCGTTGATTCATCAACAAAAAAAACCGATTCAGTCGTTAATTCCGGTCCTTCTGCAATACTTCCCGTAACCCAGCTCTGACCGCCGTCACTTGTTTTATAAACAGAATTTTCTCCAACTTCAAAACCGGTATTTTCAGAAGGGAAAAATACGGAAACAAATATTCCGCTTAAGATACCAGCTTCCGTCCATTCTTCACCGCCGTTGACCGTTTTATTCAATATAGACTTAAAGCTCATGTCAATTTTATTGGTTAGAAAATATCCCGTCATCTCATTTACAAAACTAATTTTTGAAACTACCTGGATAGGAAACGATTGCTGTTTTTCCCATTTACTGCCCGAGTTTGTTGATTTTAAATTGTAACTGATTCTTTCTTCCGAATTCTGAATTCCCGCGTAAACAACATTATTAAAACACGTAATGGATGCCACATTGCAATTTTGAGCATCATACACATTAACCCAGTTTGTACCTCCATCGGTAGTTCTGAATATACCGTTGAGAAATCCGCCGGCGTACCCTGTCATTTCATTGGAGAAGCTGATTGTATAAATTGTAGAAAAACCAGATTGTATTCTGGCAGCTTTATACCATTGTGCCTGTGAATTATCAGTAAAGAAAAATGATAACATCACAATAAGGTAAATCATTAGTTTCATATTCTTTATAATTAGTTTTTGAACTATACCGTTAAAATAAAATCAATTTCACCATTAAGCAATTCATCTTAGTTTCCTTTGTGCCCAGTGGCTGAAATCAAATTTTTTTCCCTGATTTTTTCAAAAATTTTACTTATTATCTAAGATTATGTATTTTATGAATCGATGAAACATTATTTCAGCTACATTAACCCTAAAAAGTTAAAGCAACTTCTTGAAAAATTTAAACTTACCGAACACAGCTTCATGTTTGTCCTTGCGCTCTTTATCGGTCTTGCTGCCGGTTTCAGCGCTGTGGGCGTACGCTGGCTGATTAACACAATATCCGGTCTCAGCTTTCCCGGAACAGGCTCGCTTCTGACAAATATCATGAATACGCCGTGGTATATTATAATGATTGTTCCTGTAATCGGCGGAATTGTTGTCGGTCCTATAATTTATTACCTCGCACCTGAAGCAAAAGGACACGGCGTTCCCGAAGTGATGCAGGCTATTCTGCAAAAAGGCGGTGTTATTAGACCGAGAGTTTCGCTTGTAAAAGCGGTAGCCTCGGCAATTACAATCGGCACAGGCGGCTCGGTAGGAAGAGAAGGACCTATTATACAAATCGGCGCAGGACTCGGCTCAACAATAGGACAGTTTTTCAAACTTCCTTCAAGCAGGCTGAAAATACTTGTCGGCTGCGGCGCTGCCGCCGGTATTGCTGCTGCATTTAACGCTCCTATAGCAGGCGCGCTCTTTGCCGTTGAAATTATATTAATGGATTTTGCCATTTCTAATTTCTCACCGATTGTTATTTCATCGGTTACAGCAACGGTTATATCACACCATTTCGAAGGCAACTACCCTGCATTCCCTGTTCCGCCGTATAATCTTGTCAGTCCCTGGGAAATGATATTTTATCTTGTGCTTGGTATTTTATGCGGGCTGGTTTCGTTCATGTTTATAAAAACTCTTTATTTTTCCGAAGAATTATTCGATAATAAATTTAAGTTTCCGCCGTATCTTAAACCCGCAATCGGCGGAATTATATTAGGCGGTCTCGCGCTTGCTTCGCCTCAAATACTCGGTATCGGGTACGAAACAATTGTTAACGCTCTTTCAGGGAAAGTGCTCTGGTACATTGCTTTCGGATTAATTTTCATGAAAGTGTTTGCAACATCAATTACACTCGGCTCGGGCAATTCAGGCGGAATTTTCTCGCCTTCGCTGTTCATGGGTGTAATGACGGGCAGCTTTTTCGGATTTATCGTTCATTATTTTTTCCCTGATATTACTGCTACACCCGGTGCTTACGCGCTTGTTGCTATGGGCGGACTGGTTGCAGGTACTACACGCGCGCCGCTGACCGCTATGATTATTGTTTTTGAAATGACAAAAGACTATAACATTATACTTCCGCTGATGATAACCTGTATTATCAGCCTTGCTTTATCTTCGCTTCTATCGCGGGAATCGATTTACACTCTTAAGCTGCTGCTCAGGAACATTCATCTTAAAGAAGGAACTGATACCAACATACTTAAAACAATACAGGTAAAAGATGTGTACGATGAAAAATTCGATTATGTTAATGTAAGCGATAACTTCAACCTTATTGTTAATAAAATAATAAGAGGAAAGGGAAGTGAATTTCCTGTCCTGGATAATAACGGGAACATTCACGGTATAATTTCTATAAACGATGTAAAGATTCATTTCTTCGAAAGAGAAAACCTAAAGAACCTTCTTATTGCCACCGATATATGTAATCTCTATTATGAAACTATTTCTTTATATGATGACTGCGATTCAGCTCTTGATAAAATGAGGCAGTTCGATTTCGAAGGTATGCCTGTTGTTGAAAGCGAAGATTCGAAGAAAATCATCGGCATGATTTGGGCAAAAGATATCCAGGATGCTTACCAGAGGGGAATAGAAAAGCGCGAGATGACCGAAAGCCTTGCAAGCAGTATTACAATGAGCGAGCCCTCGACTGAGATTAGGTTTATGGAAGGCTATTCCATAACCGAAGTTTACGCGCCGCCGTCTTTTATAGGCAAAACAATTAAAGAGCTTGATATCAGAAAGAAATTTGGAGTTGACATACTTTCAATAAAATCTGCTGGTGAAGGACATGAAATAAAAGTCATACCGGAAGCCAATCATATATTCAGTAAAGGTGAAATTATGATTGTAGCCGGTGAGGTAGGAAATATTAATGCTCTTAAAACATTGAATTAATGTTTTCATAGGCATTGAATATGCTTAGAATAATGCTGTTGGCAAGAACACCGGCAACAGGTAATAAACTGAAGCTGGGGAATAAGACATGTGATTACCACATTTTATGGAACTTATTAGCCTTTCATTCAATTTTACTCATTAAGCGCCTAATTCAATAAAAAAGCCGCCCGCTTTTTATAAAATGCCCGTAAAAATAATCAGAAAATTTCCAGATACAACCCGGAAGGATTTCAATTTCAGGGAATGGAATAAGCAATTCCGTACCCAGAATGTTATTATTAACGCATCCGTTTCGAGCGCGTATTATTCCACTCACTGGACTCCCCTTTCGCTCAAATGCGCATTTGGGGGAAGAGAATTTTACATTAAGGATAATGTAAAATTTGCTGTTGATGAAAGCTCGTACCTGATTTTAAATGACGGAACATTATACGAAAGCTTTATTGAATCAGAAAGCAAAGTAGAATCGTTCACAATAAACTTCACAAGAGAATTTGTTGATGAGGTATTTTACAGTCTAACCAACAGTGACGAAATACTGGCGGACTATCCCGAAATCAGGGATAGAATCCCCGTTAATTTTTTCGAAAAGCTGTATCCTTCACGCAACGGGGTCTCAAATCACCTATTGAACCTCAGGGAAACTGTAAAATCGGGAACTGACGATTCTGCTTTACTTGATGAAAAAATGCATCTGCTGCTGGAATACCTGTTTTCTGAACAGGTAAGCACACTTAAAAACCTTCACTCGCAGGATGAAAAAAAGAAATCCACGCGGCTTGAGCTGTTCAAAAGACTGAACCTTGCAAAAGACTACATGCATTCAAACTACAGCGAAAAAATTGAGCTTACCGACCTCGGAAGAATATCAAATCTTGCCCCTCACTACCTGCTGAGGAAATTCAAAAAACATTTCGGTATTACACCGCACAGGTACCTTACAAAAAGAAGATTAGAAGCTGCAAAAGATATGTTAGCTGTAACGAACAAGCCGGTTACTGAAATCTGCAATGATGTTGGCTTTGAATCTTTAAGCTCATTCGGCGCTTTATTCAAAAAACATTTTAATCTTCCGCCCGAAAAATATAAAAACAAAATCCGCCCACTCTAAAAAAGTCAATTTTCGAACATTAGAATTCAGGTTTTCCTTATACATTTGCCTAAAAAAAGGAGGGTATACGTTTGAAATTTAATATGTTTCAAATACTATGTGCGGTTTTTGCAGCAATCACAGGTTTAATTGTTAATCAAAATCTTGTTTACTCGCAGGTATTTACAAAAGTCACAGACCCGAATAATCCGGTTGTCACAGCGTCTCTGAACGGCAATTACATCGGCGCAAGCTGGGTTGATATAGATAACGATAATCTTCTTGACTTATACATCAGCAGGAAAGACATCTATAAAAACACGGGAAACGGAAATTTTACGGAATTAACCGGGTCAATACCTACCCAGGGCGCCGTCATCGGAAATTCATGGGCTGATTTTGACAATGACGGTTATATTGATGTGTTCGTCACATCAGGGCAATCAAACCCATCATCACATTTATATAAAAATAACGGTGACGGAACATTCACGAAAATTACAGCAGGACCAATTGGCGATTCAGCAAGTAATACAGGCTGGGGATGTTCTTGGGGAGATTTCAACAATGACGGATGGCCTGACCTTGTTATTGCGGCAGCTTACGGGTTCGGCTCTGTATTTCATAACAACCGCTTATTTGTAAACAACGGAGACGGAACTTTTACAAGTATAGATACATCTGCCGTCACAACAGTACACGCGCCATATACTGTTCCTACATGGTACGATTATGATATGGACGGGGATATTGATTTATTTATAGGCAGCGGACCCGCTACCGGAACTCCTACACGGGATTATATTTTCAGAAATTTTCTGACAGAATTTAATACTCCTTACCTGCAAAGAATTGATACCGGGATTATTGGCACAGACCTGGTCGACGGACAGGTGTGGAACTGGATTGATTACGATAACGACGGCGACCTTGATGCATTTCTAACCAACTATTCTTACAACATTAATAACAGTTTTTACAGAAATGAAGGCAACGGGTATTTTACAAAACTTACCCAGGCTCAGGTAGGCAGCATTGTCTCAGACCCGGGAAGCTATCTTGCTAATGTTTGGGCTGATTTTGACAATGACGGTTTTCTGGACTGTTTTATTACAAGAGACGGTACGCAATCAAGCTATTACTATCATAATAACGGTGACGGAACTTTCACTAGAATTGATTCCCTGGCAATTGTTTCAGGACATGGCTGCTATGGTGCAGCGGCGGGAGATTATGATAATGACGGGCTCATCGACCTTTTTGTTTCCGGCTCTACATCCTCAAAAGGATTGTATCACAACATAACACAAAACTCGAATAAATGGGTAAATATTAAATGTGTTGGCGGCGGTCCCGCTGCAGGCCTTTCAAACATTTCTGCGCTGGGTACAATTGTAAAAGCAAAGGCAACCATAAACGGTATTCCAACATGGCAAATCAGGGAAATCACGGCTCAAAACAGCTTTAATTCAATGAGCGCGCTTAATGTTCACTTCGGATTCGGCAATGCTTCGGTTATCGATTCACTTTACATACGGTGGCCGAGAGGGTTAGTTCAGGTTTATACAAACGTAGCGGTAGATAAATTTTACAGGGCAATTGAGGGACAGGGATTAAATGAAATTCTAATCGGCGTAAACAAATCGGGAACAACAGTACCCGAACAGTTTAACCTTCAGCAGAACTATCCTAACCCGTTTAATCCTTCAACAAAGATTAAATTCGATATTCCGGTAGCAGGGGTTCAGTATACTGAAGCTCTGCAATTGAGAATTTACGATGCTATCGGCAAAGAAATTGCCGTACTTGTTAATCAAAAGCTTTCACCCGGTGCTTATGAAGCCGATTGGAATGCCGCCGGTTTCCCAAGCGGCGTATATTTTTATAAGCTAACCGCAGGTTCGTTTTCCGAAACAAAAAAAATGATTTTATTAAAATAAAATTTTCACCGGTACCTGTTTATACCAAGGGCGGTCAGGTGAGGCTGCACAGTTTTGCCTGATTTTTAGACGGGTACCGGTATTTTTTAAAAAAACTTCACAAATGCTTAAGCAAAAAAAAATAATAATATTCCCCTTGATTACACTCTTAGCCTTTGCAGGAACTATTCTTTATTCCTGTTCAGATAAAAACAATCCTGTTATATCCGTGACGCCTGCTGTTTATAAATACAACGTTCTGGTCGGCAGCCGGAACAATCATTCTGTAAAAGAATATGACGGGGCAACCGGCGATTACCTCGGGAATTTTGTCGATTCAGCTTCCGGGGGACTTAACACAACGCAGGATTTATTATACATTTCAGACAGTGTTCTGCTTGTTACAGGACTCGGAAACACAACTATTAAAAAATACAATGGCTTAACCGGAGCCTATACAAGTGATTTCTCTTCAGGATATTCTCTCGTAAGACCAACAAAGATGTCAATAGGCCCCGATAACAAAATATATGTCAGCCAATGGGGTCAGGTACAAAACAAGGTGGCAAGATTCGATATGAACGGAAACTTTGTTGATGAATTTACCTCTATAGGAATCACAAATGCGCTTGACCATGCCTGGGACGTGAACAAAAACATGTACGTTGCAGGCTACGGAAACGGCAATAACGGAAAAATTTTCAAATTTGATTCTGCCGGTACATCTCTCGGCACATTTATTCCCTCAGGAAATGTTAAAGGTCCCAGCGGGCTCTGGTTCGGCAGAAGCAATCACCTGTTTGTTGCAGACTGGACGCTTGGAAAAGTGCAGGAATTTGATACCGCAGGTACATTTATCGGAACGTTTATTTCCGGACTAACTAATATTGAGGGCTTTGCTTTTGAGCCCGATAAAAATCTTCTGCTGTGCGACTGGACTCAAAACCATGTAAACAGGTATGACACGCTCGGAAACCTGCTGGGGATTTTTACCTCATCGGGCGGGCTTTCAAGTCCTAACAGCATTGCTATAAGAGCATATAAAGTAAACTGAAAAATGCTATTAATTTTTTTAGGGGAGAAATCAAATTCTCCCCCCATTTCATTCCTTCTTATTTTCATATCTTTATCGCTTTTCTGCTTTATTTATTAATCCTTTTGCATTATTTTAAGGTATTAATCAGCAACACGTATATTTAATTAACAAATTATAAAAAATGAAACCTACAAAAATATTCATTTCACTTATCTTATTATTCTCTTTGGTTCAGTATTGCACCGCCCAGACAGTAGATGAAGTTATAGATAAATATGTAAATGCCATCGGAGGCATAGACAAGTTAAACTCAATTAAGACTGCTAAAATTACAGGTAAATATGTTAACGGTAATTTTGAAATTCCTTTTACACAAACAATTTCTACTCCGGACAAAATACTTATTGAAATGACAATGCAGGGACTCACAATGAAACAGGCATGCGACGGCACAACCGCATGGATGATTAACCCTTTCCAGGGCAGCAAAGACCCTGAAAAAATGACTGCAGAGCAGACAAAATACATGAAAGAGCAGGCTGATTTTGCCGGGAAGCTTGTTAACTATAAAGATAAAGGCTATACAGCCGAGCTGGAAGGAAAAGAAGACATGGAAGGTTCCGATGTTTACAAAATTAAGCTGACCGATAAAGACGGTGACGTTACTTACTATTATATAGACGCATCAACATATATGCTGCTGAAAGAATCCAACAAGAGAAAAATAAAAGAAAAAGAAATAGCATCTGATACTTATTTCTCAGATTACAAGTCGATTGACGGGCTTCTTGTGCCGATGGCAATGAGTGTAAAAACATCTGCCCAGGGTATGGGAGACCAGAAAGTTACAATAGAGAACATTGAATTTAATGTCAATGTAGATGATTCGATATTTAAAATGCCTGACGTAAAACAGTAAACATAAAAAAAATATTTTTATCCGCCCGCAGCCCTTAACCCCTCCTGGGAAAGGAAATTCTGCGGGCTTAAATTATATAACTAAAGGAATCATTTAAAAATATGAGAAAATTTATTTTACTCATCATCCTGGTCAGTATATTTTTGCAGCATCAGCTAAATGCGCAAACTAATATAACTTCAAGCACATTCGGCGATATTATGGCGCGCCAAATAGGTCCCGCAGTAATGAGCGGAAGAATCACCGCAATAGACGGCGTAAACAATGACCCGCGTATACTTTATGTAGGATGCGCCGGCGGCGGTGTATGGAAAACCATTACGGGCGGAACAATGTTTAAATCCGTATTCGATAAATACTGCCAGTCAATAGGCGCTGTTACTATTGACCAGAAGAATCCCGATGTTGTATGGGTAGGCACGGGAGAATCCAACATGAGAAACTCAATTTCTATCGGTGACGGAGTTTACAAAACCGATAATGGCGGTGACAGCTGGAAGCTCATGGGGCTCGAAGGCACGCAGCAAATAAGTAAAATCATTGTTGACCCCGAAAACAGCAATGTAGTATATGTTGCAGCGCCGGGTCCGCTCTGGAGCGATAGCCCTGATAGAGGTTTGTTTAAAACAACAGACGGAGGCTTAAGCTGGGAAAAGATTCTTTATGTGAACGAAAAAACCGGATGCGCCGATATTATAATCAATCCGAAAGACCACAATGTAATTTATGCATCTATGTGGCAGTTCAGGCGCAGACCGTGGAGCTTCTCATCCGGCGGCGAGGGAAGCGGGCTCTTTAAAAGCGTTGACGGCGGTGTTACATGGAACAGAATCGACCAGTCATTTTCTGAAGATGGAGTATTAGGAAGAATATGCCTTGCAATTTCACCGAGCGACCCCAATAACATTTACGCAATTGCCGAATCGAAAAATACGGGATTATATAACTCACTCGATGGCGGCGTAACATGGAAACGCAACAGCACATCGGATAATGTTACTGCGCGCCCGTTTTATTTCAGTGTGCTGGTTGTTGACCCGACCGATGCAAAAAGAATTTACCGCCCCGCATTTTCGCTTTCAATAAGCGATGACGGCGGGCAATCGTTCCGCGAAGCTTCCAACGAAGGCGGATGGGTGCACTCGGACATGCATGCTCTATGGATTAATCCCAAAAACCCGCAGAACCTCTACCTCGGTACAGACGGCGGCGTATATGTTTCATATGATAGAGGCAACAACTGGATGTTCTTAAGCAACCTGCCTGTATCTCAGTATTATCACGTTACTGTAGATATGCATAAACCGGCTTACAATGTTTACGGGGGACTTCAGGATAACGGCTGCTGGGAAGGACCCTCAAGCTCACCCGGCGGAGTGCGGAATTCAAGCTGGACACCGCTCGGGTTCGGTGACGGCTTCAGCGTAGTACCTGATTTAAAAAATACGAATATAGTTTACTGGGAATGGCAGGGCGGAAATATAAACAGGCTAAACAGGCTCACCAACGAGAGCAAAGATATTAAACCCTACCCGCTGAAAGACGAGAAGCTCCGCTTCAACTGGAATACACCGATTTACCAAAGCCCAAATCACCCCGGCACAATTTATATAGGCGCGCAGTTCCTTTACCGTACATCTGATGAAGGCGATTCGTGGGATAAGATTTCACCTGACCTTACTACCAATGACCCCGAAAAACAGAAGCAGGAAGAATCGGGCGGTCTTTCGGTTGATAACTCATCGGCAGAAAACCACTGCACAATTTATACGATTTGCGAATCACCGGTTGACGATAATATTATCTGGGTTGGAACCGATGACGGCAACCTGCAGGTAACAAATAATAACGGCGAAAAATGGCGGAACGTTGTAAGAAATGTTCCTAACCTTCCGGAGAGCACATGGGTATCGAGCGTTGAGGCAAGCAGGTATCATAAAAATTCCGCTTATGCAACATTTGACGGACACGCTTTGGGTGATATGAAACCCTACATATACAAGACAAACGACCTTGGTAAAACATGGATACAAATTTCTACTCCCGATATTAAAGGTTATGTGCACAGAATTCTTGAAGACCCGGTAAATCCTGATTTGCTGTTTGCAGGAACTGTGTTCGGGCTTTACCTCACAATTGACGGCGGCAAAACATGGGTGCAGTATACAGGAAATGTTCCGAACTGTGAAGTTCGGGATATGATAATCCAGCCCGAAACAAATGACCTTGTTCTTGCAACACACGGAAGGGGAATTTATATAATTGATGACATAACACCTTTCAGGCACATGAATAAAAAAGTTCTTGAATCGGACGCATATATTCTTCCTTCAAGACCGAACTATTTTGCCTCACCTGATTTCAGCGGAGCATTTCCTAACGAAGCCGGAAATTACAGAGGACCCAATGCGGAGCAGGATGCGGTAATTACGTATTACCTGAAAGAACGCGCAGTAATAGGCGATTTCAAAGTAGAAATTTATAATGATAAAGGCGAACTGATGATAACTCTGCCCGGTTCAAAACGAAAAGGCTTAAACCGTGTTACATGGGATATGCGGCTCAAGCCGCCAAGAGTCGCAAAAGCAGTAAGCCTTGAGTTTGCAGGCTTTACGGGACCCGCTGTTCCGGAAGGGACGTATACAATTAAGCTGATTAAAGGCGATAAGACATACACGGGCAAAATGGATATAAAAATCGACCCGAACTCAATCCACTCTAAAGATGACATTGAAAAACAGAGTGAAGCGGTAATGGAATTATTCCATATGCAGGAAGACCTTGCATTTATTGTAGATAATATTTTAAAAGTGCAGGGTGAAGCGTCCAGGCTTGCGGGAAGTGATAAGACTCCGCCGGAATTAGTAAGTCCTCTTAAGACGCTCAACGATTCACTCGAAATTCTCCGCAAAACACTGGTTGCAACAAAAGAAGGCAGAATAACCGGTGAAGAGCGGCTTAGAGAAAATCTTGGCTGGGTGTACGGTCAGATTGTGGGTTACTTCGGCAAGCCTACCGATTCACAGATTGACAGGATAAAAGGATTGAAGAATGACCTTGATAAAGCAAAAAAATCAGCGGAAGATATTTACACTAATCAACTTCAGAAAATAAACGGTGAGCTTCAGAAAGCAGGGATGAAAAAGATTGAGCTTATAACAAGAGATGAGTTTGATAAAAAGGATGAGAAAAAATAAACCTCACTCGCTAGCCCCCTTTCCTAATTAGGAGAGGGGGCTTTTTTTTAAACCTTCACGGATAAATCGCTATCGGAGTTCCTTCATCAACTAACGTCCAGATTTCATCCATTTCATCATTTGTTACTGCAATGCAGCCGTCAGTCCAGTCTGTGTTTGTATAATAATTCTCAAGGAACTGTAATTTATTCGGCAAGCCGTGAATCATTATATCGCCTCCCGGAGAGAAACCGGATTTTTCGGCATTAAGTTTATCCTTCTCATTTGGATATGAAATATGAATAGCAAGATGATAACTGCTGTTCTCAGCTTTCCTGTCCAAAACATAACTGCCTTCGGGAGTTTTTTTATCACCTTCTTTTTGTTTATGACCAATAGGATTTTTTCCTAAAGATATGCTGTATGTTTTTATTTCTTTACCACGGCTTAATAACGTCATAGCATGCTTAGACTTAAAAACTACCACAGAATCTATTTTAACGCCATCGGGGATTTTAACTTCGCTTTTATTTATTTCTTTTTTGGGAAACATGATATGGTAAGCTGTGTAGAATACCGCCAAAACCAGTAAAGTGGAAAATAATGCGATAATTAATTTTTTCAATTTTTTAAAAAATTTCAGTTACCGGTTTCTTTATACATACCGGATTCGGCCACGCCGGGAGGCAGGTATTGTGAATTATTTTTCAGGTTTTTAATAAGATTATCATTTTCAGCAGGGTCAACGGCATAAAACGAAACCACATCTGAACCGCAGACATGATTATTAAAAATTTTATTCACTGCTTTTTCCCATTTTGTCGAAATATGCTTTTTCCGTGAGCAGCAAACCATTAGAAAATAAAATCGAAATTTTAAAATTTCTTGTGTGTGCAAGGTACCTAAGGTCATCAGCAGAATAATTCTTTCTTTTCAGTTCCAGCACTTCATAATCAGCCAGCCCGTAGAGGTCCGTCATTTTAATATCGTCAAAAAAACCCACAGCGCCCACATCGTTGACAGCAATTTCTCTGCCGTTATAAAAGCGTTTCACAAACCCTGCTATCTGGTACTGTTTTTCATATATATTAGCCGACATCTGAACAGCATTGGCAAGCAGTGCATTAGAGCGGTAGTCATATATCAGTAAAATTTCAATAATCACAAAAACGGTCAATCCGTAAATTAGGGTTTTAACTTTTGTAGCAACGGATTCTTCAAAGATGTTCTGTTCCTGAAATATATTATTGGGAGAACGAAAACAGCAGCAGCCAGCAAAAAAGCCTGGTACCTTGCGGTAAAATTTACCCGCGAGAAAATAAAATACATTGCAGCGTTAACTAAAAGAAAAAATATCAGCAGAAGGTCTCTTACATAAACAGGCTGCAATTCATTTTTATGCTTCGTGAAATAAACAATGCCTGCAATCAACAGCACAGCAGCCAGGGAGAGGACGGCAATATTAAAGGGAGTAAGCGATTTGGATAATATAAAAGATAAAGACTGAAACAAGTTCCATGATACGTTGTTCCCGTTCATGAGCAGCTTAAATATTATTGATATAGGAACCGGCGGCCAGCCTTTTGAAACAGAAATTAAGCCAAAAACTGAAATCGGAACAGTTCCGCTCAGAAATACAAGCAGCGCATAGAATATTTTCTTTTGCACCAGCAGCACCAATACAAGCAGAAAAATTGAAAGAAGCCCCTCATATCTTAAAAGCGGTACTGAAAACGAAAGTAAAACCAGAATAATTATATCTTTTTTCCCCGTTTTAACACCTGAAGCTACTTCTGCTGCATAATAAAAAAACAGAATAGTAATCAGAGCATGCGCAATATGTTCAAGCCCGGAAACGGCGAGCGAGGGTAAATAAATTAAATAAGACAATAACATAAGCGCGAGGAAAGTATAAATATTTTTAACTCCTTCCTTTCTGTAAATAGAAAAGAATGCATACAGAAGAATTATTGAAGCAAGTAAGCAAACAATGTAGGGTACAGCTTCACTTGGTCCTGTAAACAGGTATACAAATGCCAGTAATGCAGTCCATAATAATGAGGAAGAACATGAAGTAAATGCATATTTTGTAACACCCCATACACCATACTGCGCAAAGTTTTTTGCCATTGCCATGTGGATATAGGTATCGTCATAATAATATGTGAAATGACCCTGTTCCCGGTTCATTATACTAATAACATAGTACGCAGAGCCAATCAGAAAAACAGAAACAGATACAATCAACGGCCAGTTCTGCTTAACGAAATTCTTCATGTTTACAGAAATAAATTGATATCCAGTTGCTGGTATTTTACCAACAACAAAATGCGGGAACGTGATCTACTTTCTTCCTTCCAGAATATCCTCCACCATTTTCAATCCCTTCTTTGCTCTTTCAAGAATTTCCTTAGCTTCCTTCAAAACTTTGGCTTTGTATTTTTCATCGGTAATCTGCGGGAGGTTTATTTCAACATTCTTAAATGCGCCCCAGATTCCGGTTTCAAGCGATTTAGCGCCTACAGCAAGGTCACTTGATGAGGCTATATTGCCGTCGGCTGCCATTTCAAACATCCACGGCCAGCATGAATCGGAAATCTTCATCACGCCGAGCGGAACGTCAATCGCTTTTTTCAATCCTTCCTGCATTTTTTCTTCACGGAGCTTTTTCTCTTTATCTGTGTCCTTCGGCATTTTCATTGCAATCATGTAATCATTGAATGCGTTCGTATCGGCATCAATCATTGGAATAAGCTGTTTCATTGCTTCATGCAGGGGCGGAATATTCTTCCTCATCTTTGAATCAAGCTTCTCGAATTTTTTATTGCCGTAGCTCATCCAGCCCATCATAGCTCCGAGCGCCGCGCCGAGCGATGCAATTAACGCCGAAACGCTTCCGCCTCCGGGCGCTGAAGTCCGCGCGCCGACAAGCTCAACAAAATCCCTTACCGATAATGATGCAAGAGGTTCAGTGCCTTTTTCTTCAATCATGTATTCGATAATTCTTTTTTCGGGAATGAATTGAGATACCGAGCTTAAACCAAGACGCTCGATTACTAATCTTATTTTCTGTTTCTCATCGAGTATAAATAGATTTTCGTTTTTAATATAATATTCAGCCGCCATAAGCATTGCTTCAAGCGGAATTAATCCCACAAGCTCGCTTCCGCATACAGCAAGCTTCATTTCTTTGGCGTCTTTAACGCACTCCTCAAACGCAACGTGAGGGGGAGTGATTTTATAGTTATCAAGATTAATAGATACCTGCGCCATGTTATATTCATCAACATACCAGCCGATGGCTTTGATTGCTTTTAATCTTCCCGGTTCGCTTCCGTTTCTTCCCTGCTCGCGGATGTTCAATGCAATGCGGTGCGCCTGCTCTTTGGTTCCGAGTATGTTAACGTTGTATGCAATCAAAAAGAATCGTGAGCCTGTAGCAGTTGCTCCGGATTTGGGAACAAATTCCTGCGGTCCGAAATCGGGTTTCCATTCGGGTTTATAAATTTTATCTTTGATGCCTTCATACTCACCTGCGCGGATTTGACGGAGTGATTTCCTATCGGGATTGGTTGACGCTTCTTCATACAAATAAACAGGAACGCCAAGCTCCTCACCGACACGTTTGCCGTAGCGTTTGGAACACTCAACACAATCCTCGGTTGTTACATTAGCAACCGGCACAAAGGGACAAACATCAACAGCGCCCATGCGCGGATGCTCACCGGAATGTTTTGTCATATCGATTAACTCATACGCAGTTTTAGAAAACTGGAAAGCCGCTTCAACAACTGAATCGGGGTCACCCACGAAAGTAAACACGGTGCGGTTGGTTGATTTGCCGGGGTCAACATCGAGCAGTGTAACACCGGGCGTTTTCCTTACAGCCTCTGCGCAGGCATTAATAATTTTTTCATCACGTCCTTCGGAAATATTGGGAACGCATTCTACTATTTTTCTCATGGTATGTTAGTTTGGTCAAGTTTATGGATAATCACAAAGTTAATGAATATTGAAGAATGAAAAAATGAGGAAATAAGTGTGAAAAAAGGCTTTTTAGCTGTGACAAGCTAATTAACCGCATATATCATCTCACCATTCTTGATTACGCTTTCAAGCATGTTAACTCCGAAATGATAGAACAGATGTTCATATGAAGGCATATCGAAGATTAAAAGGTCAGCCTGTTTGCCAATTTCAATGCTTCCGGTTTTATCCGAAATGCCAAGTGATGCTGCTGCGTTTACCGTTACCGCATTTATGATTTCATTTACATTCATGTTCATTCCGCCATTGGCGGATTGAGCAGCCATGCTCATTACAAGCTGGATATTTTCTGTCATGCAGCTTCCGGGATTGAAATCAGTTGCTATTGCAACAGGAATATTATTTGCAATTAATTTTCTTGCGGGCGCATAAGGAATATTGAGAAAATATGAAACCCCCGGCAGAACACACGCCACTATGTTTTTATTCTTAAGCAGATTAATTTCTTTACCTGTCATTACCTCAAGGTGGTCAACTGAAATCGCTTTGCTTATTTACTGCGGTTTGGATTCCTCCAACGGAGTGGAACTGGTTTGTATGAAGCTTGGGGATTAACCCGAACTTTATTCCCTGCTCAAAGATTGCAGTTGTTTCGGTGGGAGTGTAGTAGTTCTTTTCGCAGAACGCATCGATAAATGAAGCGAGTTTTCGTTTTGCAATCTGCGGAATCATTTCATAGAGAATCGCATCAATATAATCTTTCCGTGATGAATCTTTTGGAAAAGCGTGCGCGCCGAGGAAAGTGGAATAAACATCAATCGGCATTTCATTATTAAGCTCATTAATCACCTCAAGCATTTTGATTTCGTTCGCAGTATCAAGTCCATAACCGGATTTAGCTTCAATGGTTAGTAACACCGAAGGAGATAGAGCTCCATATTCTTTCTTTCGCAAGAGCTTTAAGATTTGCTTTCGGGGTTTTCCTTACAGCAGAAACCGTGTTAATAATTCCCCCGCCTGCTTTGGCGATTTCCTCGTATGATTTGCCCGCCATCCGCATGGCATATTCGTTTGCCCTGTCACCTGCAAACACAAGGTGCGTATGCGAATCAACAAACCCGGGAAAAATAATTTTCCCGCTTGCATCGATTCTTTCAATAGAGCCTCTGACTTCTGATTTCTTACTTCTAGCTTCTTTCCATCTTTTCCCTATCCATTTAATAACCCGTTCTCTATATAAATACTTGCATTGTTCACTACTCCAATATCCGATTGGTGTTTTCCGGAATTAAATTTTCTTCCGTTGGTTCTGCAGGTTACAATTTGTTTTGCGTTTTCAATAAGTAGTTTCATGGTACAAATATAAAGAAGCGTAGTTTGAGAATCATGGCATTTATACTCATCCTACGACTCGAAGTCGCAGGATGAGTGATGTTTAACAATTACAATTTCATCTGTCATTCACACTTATTTTGCCCCAGCAGTTATCAGGAGATTTGCAGAACTCCCATTGAGTAAAATCATCGGGACTGCTTACTGTTTTTAAAAATGCTACCCATTTTATCTGGTCACTTATATCAATATATCTCATGGGGCAGAATTCATCGCCTGACCATTCTTGTTTTGAACCTGTGTGATGAGGCAATCCTATAGCATGCCCGATTTCATGTATCATCGAAAGCGTCATCTGGTATGAAAGAAATAAATCGAATGTATTAGAGTTACTCAAAAAACTAATCAAAGAGTTTACGTCTGTTTTACTAAAGGTATAGCCGTTAAACTCAATCGTAGTTTGCGCAGGCACAAGATTAACCAGATAACTTAATGTATCCTTCAGAATACCTAATCCTGCCCTGACTCTCTCTGGAAAGACAACAACTCTTATACACTCCTTTGGAGACTTGCATCCCTGAGGTTCTGCATATGCAAGAGCAGGGCTAGGCCACTCATAATGATGATAGGGGTCAGCCAGTCCCGGTTCTTTAATGATATTAATGGCATATTTATTGCCTTTTGCATAATTACCGTTGAAATCAACCCATCTGTATTTGAACTTTAATATCACCGCCAGCAAGATTTCCGTAAACTTCATTTTGGGTAAGATAGTAGACCCTAATCCCCGATGCAAGCTGCCACGGAGTCTTGGGAAGAAGTTTACCTTCATCAATAACAAACAGCTCTTTAATTTTCGGATTCATTCTCATATACTCGGGGGCTGGTCGTTTTTTACAGCTGCCCATAAAAACCCCTGTACTCTTCAAAGTTGGTCATTCCGTCACCGTTAGTTTTCTGCCCGGCCGGGTCATCTTCCTCATCCCATGTTGCGGGAAGCCCGTTTACATTGTTATCAGTTTCCCATTTATCTGCAATGTGGTTCCCGTCATTATCAACAGGTATAGTAATATAACCGGCTCCGCTGGATTCATCTTTTGCAGGGTACCAGGAACCTCCAACTTCAACTTCGGCTTTGAGCTTTCCATATGCGCCGTAATCATTGCAAGAAACCGTAACTGTGGTAATTTCATTAGAACTCGTTGCGGTGAGAGAATCCCCGAAACACTAAGGGAAGAGTTTGCATTCGCGTCAAAGTAAAGGTCAAGTGCAGTGTTATACCATGCAGGGTCTTTATCGTTCATATATCTTCCCGGTTCTCTTGAAACATCAACTAAAGAATATCTTACGCCTTCGAATTTGCATTCAGGGTCACCGCCGTTAATCTGGATATCAATAGTAACATTTAATGTTGTGCCGGGCTACAGGTAAATAGTCCGAATTTATACGGCTGATTTTAATTGTCGGGTTACAGTTATTCTTTTTCTTATGTCCGTCATCAGGTGGTGTCCGCCCGAAGGTCCCCCGTTTCCGACACCAAGCCTCTGGTTTGAAGTATTTGCAGGTGCAAACACAAGTCCACCTAAATCAATCGAAGTTAAGCCGTTGCTGCTTCCTCCCTTTTTATTTCCGCTTGATATCTCACTTACATAAGAGTTAACTGTATTTACTGCAAGCGAGTAATCATTTTCTTCCCAGCTTCCCGAAAGCTCTGTTACACCGAGCAGGTCTTTTAAGCCGAGCTCAAGCTGTTTCAAGTCCGCAAGATTATTCCATTTATCTTTTTTTATTTTTTCTCTTCTTTTCTTTGACATCGATTTCTTAACGCTCTTTATAAAATCATCACCTTCTTTTTTCCTGTCATTATATTCCTGCACCGAAGGGTCATCATTTCTCGAATAAGACCCCGACACTTTTGAAAGCGAGGGAATATACCAGCCCTTGTTGTCATACATTGTTGTCTCGGCGTTTTCTCCGGTGATGGTAACCGACTTAAACCGGTAAACAGGGTACTGACTGTTCAGAGCATTTGCGCCGGGTGAATCATCATAGGTAATCTCAATTTTATTTGTTCCGTCATCAAGCGATACAACACGGTTCTTTTCATCACGCTTAACATTTACATTTGCAGGGATGTAAACTTCCACATCAGTCTGCCTGTAGCCGTGGGGGTAGCCTCTTATATAAGCGCCGTTGCCGATTGAGGTCCACACACCTGCATCGATGTTTTTGCTTCCCTTGCCCATGGGAGCAATTCCGGTTTTGACAGCAAGCTTTTCGATGTCATCGTAAGTCGCCGTTGCGTTAGAGAGCTGTGCCCTAAGGTTGCCGTAGAAATTCAGCACGTCTTTTACTTCCTGCGGAAGCAGGTCCATTGCAATTTCTTTCGTATCGACTTCCATCAATGCAATCTCTTCGGGAGTAAGAAGCGGTGTAACTCTTGCCTGGAAATCCGCCGGGTAATCGCTGAACTTCTGGTTTGCCTCGATGCCCCAGATGAGCATCTGCACATCCTGCTGTTCTATATCGGGATGCTCGCCCCACTGCTGCAGCACGTTTTTAATCAGCTTTGATTTTCCGCCTTTGAGCGGGGCTACAAGATAACCCGCGCCTTCGGTGGGTCATACGCTCCTGCGTGAAGACAGAATGTCTTAAAATCGAACTTATAAAAACCCGGAGCCAGATTCTGGCTGAACGACTGGTCTGTTGTCAGGTTCACCTGTTTATCCAGGTCTTTGAGCCAGTAGGCAGTCGGGTATGCATCTTTGATGCTTGTTGTTACCGCTTCCTCGAACACGTCACCCACACCGGGAATTTTTTTCAGTATGTCACCGAATTGTGAGAAAGAACTTTGAGTAATCAGTAAAGAGAACAGCAATGAGAGAAGGATTTTTGTTTTCATTCTTGTGCAATTTTAATTAGCTGTGAATATAACCAGAAATGTTCAGTATGCACAAGTGTTAAACCAAAAGCCCTGCAATTAGGTTGCAGGGCTTTCGAGAATCTGTTTTTTTGCTTACTTCACAAGCAGCATTTTTTTAGTATCGGTAAAGGGGTCAGTAGTCAGCTTGTAGAAGTACACTCCGCTCGGCAGATTTGAGGCATCGAAATCAAGTGAGTAGCTTCCGGCTTTTAGTTCGCCGTCGAGTATTTTAGATACCTCGCGTCCGAGTATATCGTAAACAACAAGCCTCGCTTTCACATCACGCGGGATGTCAAACTTGATTCTTGTCACCGGGTTGAACGGGTTAGGATAATTATTGTAAAGCGCAAACACGCTTGGTATTTCGTTCGAATTTCCTGATACGCCCACGAGTACAACATCATAAGAAAATCTTGTTGGAGGAGCTGTTGTTCCGGGAGGTGTGTTTCCGCTTCCGCCTGCTGGCAGTGTTGCTACCAAAGGATTCGGTAATGCAATATCCTGCGCTGCAAAATAATATTCAACGCGGGTTCCCGCAGCACTCGCTGTAATCGGGAAGAAAAACGAATCAAGATTATTGTAATTGTAATTCACAGATGTATAGCCTGTCCAGTTTACACCGCCGTTAGTGCTCTTCCTGAAATAAAGCAGCGGAGCCTGGTTAGTCCAGTTTCTTATAATTCCGTTATCGGTAATCTTTGCCTTCATGGTTATTACACCTGTACTGGTAGTAAACGTGAAAGGCTGCGTATGAGTAATTGTTGGCGGCTGGTTATCAAGCTTGCGCGCCGAATCAACCGATAACTGTGCGTTTATTATTCCCCAACCCATCTGGTTGTTGGGATTGTTTGTATTGCTTGCAAATTTCCTTAGTATTCCTCTTACCTGAAGCGGCGTTAAATTTTTGTTTGCAGATAGAATAAGCCCCCCTACACCTGCCGCAAGAGGACAAGAGTATGAAGTACCGGAAGAAAATCCTCCGCTGTAGCCGTTTCCGCTTCCGTTAGCTGTCTGCACACCGCTTCCCATTGCCATTACATCAGGTTTAATTCTTGGGGGATTATCGGTTGTAGGTCCTATTGAACTGAAACTGACCCTGGTTCCGCCTGAATTTACTGCGCCAAGTGTAATAACACTGTCTCCGTCTGCAGGACCGTTTAGTGTATTATGAACATCGCTGCCGTTATTGCCGGCAGAGTTAAATACTGTAATTCCGTTATGAACTGCAATGACTGCACCGATTGTTACCGGCAGCGTATACCCGTTCATATCCTGCCAAGTGTAGCCTGGATACGGAGAATCGAATGCCAGGTAACCCAGCGAGCTTGTCAACACATCTGCTCCAAGCGAATCAGCCCACTGAGCAGCAGCAACCCAGTTATCCATTTCAATCGGACGTTCAAAGGAATCAACCTCAGTTCGCGCTACAAGGAACTTAGATTTGAATGAAACTCCGATTAAATTTCCCGGTGCGTATGCGCCGATACATGATATTGTTGTTGTACCGTGTGTAGCAGTTGTCATGTATGCTCCCGGCAGATGCAATTGAAAATCATACTGCGAAACAATCTGTATCGGGTTGGCAGGATTTGTAAAACAGGGATGTGTTTGATTCCTGAACCCGTTATCCAGACTTGCTATTAATATACCCTGACCGAATATACCCTGGTCGTGAACAAGGTTAACATTCATTTGTGTTATCTGGTCTGTACCGTCCACACCATAATCAAGCGAATCCACATCGGGATGGTCAACAACGGGACGCGGCGCATGATAACTGTTATCGGCAGGTTCTTCTTTTACCTTTTTGTATGATTCTACAATCTCAATTTTCGAAACATAACCGAGCGAATTCAGCTGTTCGAGCTGTGAACGGTTAACCTCTGCGCTTAAAGCATTGAGCCATTTAATCTGGTTCCTGAGGTTAAGAACTTTCGAGCTGATTTCGTTCACATAACCGCTGTATATGGGAATATCTGTATACTCAACCAAATTAGAGGCGGTTTTAACTTTCTGCCTTCTATCCAGTGAACGCTGGGTTACCAGGTTTAAAGGATTGGAAAGCTTTGATAAAGCATTGGGTCCTTTATCGCTTAAATAGATGTATACAATAAAATCGTTTTGATTTGTATTATCCAGAACACTCTGAAGATGCGGCCCGAATTTGGCGCTTCCGGTTCTGAATGAAATTGCTACCAGCACTATTGCCGATATGATTAAGATAGATGTTATATACTTTTTCATATTTAAATTAAAATTACAATCTTTAAAATAATCCTACATTTGTTAACATACAAATCAAAAAATAGATTTCCGGTTAACCTGTTTGGGTGAGTAATCCGGGGATTTTAACCACAAAGAGCACAAAGAACACTAAGGAGCTTCAGTTTCCTCACCCTCTCCGAAGGTCACGAGGGACTCCTTCGGAGAGTCCTTTGGACCAGCCCCGTCTTCTAATCAGGAGAGGGAAGACTTATTATTATTCACGCAATGATCACATGGAGTTGTCATTCCGGCCCTGAGCCTGAATCCGGTTGACAAGTATCAGCTTACACGAAGCAGGTTCAGCAGTAAGATATTCCGGCGGGCTGCCCCCCATAACTTAAGTTATAAAATTATGTTAATGATATTAAATTACTTATCTTCAAAAACCGTAAAACAAGTTATAAAACATTCAAATTTTTTTATTTGAATTTTGCCTGTTTTTTATGTCTTTATAAAAAACGTGAAAACAAGTTATAAAACATGTAAAAACGTCTCCCCGGCATTAACAAAGAACAAAGCCTGCCTTACAAATATACTTGATTAATTCAGGGAAATCAAGTCATTTATTCTTGAATATGAGGATATTTCCGGAAGGCATGCAGCGGTGAAATACTCACGCGAAGTACGCAAAGACGCAAAGATACCCATCTCCTTCTCCGAAGATCACGCGGGACTCCTTCGGAGAGTCCTTTGGACGGGAGGGGCTGGGGGTGGGGTCGCATGAGACGCTCAACCCGAAGCAAGTTCGGGATAAACCGAGTCGCCTCTACAGAAGATTACATTTGGATTTTGTAACTCGAATCTCTGATTCGAGTAATCCGAACTGAGTTCGGATTTACATATTTTTTGTCAAAGGTGAAATACAATACTCACGCGAAGTACGAAAAGTGCGCAAAGATTGTTTTATATAAAACCGGTAGAGACATCCCGCCGGGACGTCTAAAAAATGAATCGAAAAGACGACTCAGCGAGTCGCCTCTACAAGTAATAATGCACAATCACCGATTGTGCGCGTCGGGAATGTTCCCGATGCCACGGTAATTCTAAACACTCAAAAATTCACTCCTAATAAAAAACATTAAAGATTCCCGGAAGATAGTAAAAGGAATGTCTATAGCCTTTTCCCTCATTTTCGCTTTTACCTTATTCCATAAACCTTCGTTCTTAGCTGCATCTAAAAATTCGTGTCCATCCCAAGTCAATCTTAAGCTGCAGTTATACATATGTCCACTTTCTGAAAAATTAATATCACCTGTTATTAAGCCGGCTTCTTCCAATAAAACTACATGATAATCGACAAGGTCATTATCATATCCTTCTACGGTCATTTTGCCCTCGGGTACTGGGAAAATATTCACTGCTTCAAATTCCAATAGGATTTTTTTTATCAAATCCATATCCCTTTTCATTTTAATTTTCCTCCTGATACATAATATTGCGCCTCCGGGGTATAAACGTTTCTAATTTCTGCAGAGTCACCTACTAGAGACTATGTTGTAACAAAATAGCTTTTTATATCATAACTATTAAAAAGCCATAAAAATAATTTGTAATATCCCGATAATACTTGCAATTATTAATGAGCCAACTGCAACTCTAAGTGCTATCCTACTGTCTTTTCTTGCCTCTTCTAATCTTTCATGTTCGAGTAGCTGAAAATATGCTTCTACAGTCATTCTAAATTCATTACCCCAACGATGAAATACATCTCTTGTAAATGCATTTAATGTTCCTTGCATTCCGTCATAACCACTTGGTAAATTCAATTCTTTCAATTTTTCTGTTAATTTTTCACCAGTTACTCCTTCAATATTATCTCTACCCCACATTAATAATTTAATATAACTATCGTTTTGCATATTTTATTTTAATTTTAATTTGGTGTTTCCGCCCTGTCACCTAAGGAGACTCTGCGGGAACGAATTAATATATTTCAATGCTTTCATACACCCTTCAAAATACCGTACTTTCTTAATCTGCAAATATTTAACATCATTCAAATTATATATTTCATTGGTTTTTCTATTTAAATCTCTTATAAAAAGATAATCTTTCAAAATACCAATATATATTCTATTAGTATTTTTTGTGCTATCTATATTGGCATCAGTTGAATCATGCACTCCCAAATATTGAAAGGTTACTATTTCTTGTGGTCCATATTTCTTGACCTTTAAAACATGATAATTTGATTTTATCAAAGAAAACGTAAAAGCAAAAATTATAAAACAAATAATATTGAAATAAAGAAATGTTTTCGGTTTATATAATGTACAAAACAATTTAAGAAATATAAGATAAAACAGAATACACCAAGAGAAAAAAATTAAAATAAAACATATATGTAAAGGTCCTTGTTTTTTTACATAAAGTTCTATCCAATTAATATCATTACCATTAAAGGAAATTATCATTATTGTAGTGTAAATAAAAATTGTGATTACTACTAATGCAAAACTAAAAAACCGTTTTTTATGTTTGGGGAATTTTCTTAAAAGTAATTTATTATTACCTAAGTATCTTATAAGATGTTTAAATTTAATTTTTAATTTTGGTATTACAATTATAAGAAGGATACTTATACAAAGAACTATAATAACCAAATTCCTATAAATCGAGTCAAGGTTAGTTATTGTTTTTATATAATTAATCAAAAAGTATGGAATAAAATAGAATAGCAACTCATAAAGTGAAACGTAAGGATTAATTGCAATATTATAATCTGCAAAATAATTATAAATTTGGATATAACTCCAAATTACAACTATAACATAAATTACCGGCAATATTTTAAGTATTTTCTTTATCACAGTAAGCTTTGATTTCCTTTTTTGTGTAAAAATTTTTTATAGAGCAATACATAAATATTTTTACTTGGTGTCGGGAATGTTCCTCGACGCGTCAGATTACAGACCTGACACAAAAACATTCTTTAATTTACACTTGATTCCCTTTTTCTAATTCTTTTCTTCTTAATTCCAATTCTTCTTCTTTCATCTTAAGCATTTTTTCCTGGAATTCAATATCGGATTTTCTTTTAGAAATCAATGTTATAATCAAACCTATAATCGGACTAACAAACAAACATAAAAGAAATGAAGCGCTAAAACCGATTTCCCGGTTTTTGCCTATTGAGGCTATTACAAATGACCACAAAAGCCAATTAATAATAATTATGCCCCAGCATAAACCTGCACCGCTGTCATTTGAAAAAAGTAAAAATAAAAAGGAGGGTATGGCTAAATCCATTATGCTTACTCCATTTTTTAAATTATAAATAATCCCACACGTGCACTTCTGCCGTTAGTCCTGTTTAAGCATTATTTTAGAAAAGGGGCTCTGCGGTAATTTGGCGGGATGTCCCTCGGTGATTAAAATTTAACTTGTTGTTATTTTTAATGCAAGGAGAAACACCCCTCCCTAACCCTCCCCGAGGGGGAGGGGATTTGAAGTCAGAAACTAAGCCCTGCTCTTCCCGCCTCGGGAAGGAACATAGCCGGAGAGCAAAATGTCAGAAGTAAGACTCAGATTAAAAATTAGATGATTCCGTCAAAATTTGATAAATCCCTGTTAAGATCAACGGGATAGACAATGGCTTGCCTCCCTCACAATATACGGGTCTTTTTCTCGGACGTGAAATTACATTGCTTATAACCCGTATTCTGCGTAATTTTGCAAAATTCAACAAATTAACCCGATTTCATATGGCTAAAGGTCTTAATATACTATTTTGCACCAGTGAGGTTACTCCGTACTCAAAAACAGGCGGATTATCTGATGTTTCCAACTCTCTTCCTCAGGAATTAAATGCTCTCGGTCATGCTGTAAGAATTATCACACCCAAAATACGGACCGCTCGATGAAAGAAAGCTCAGAATTTACGAAATAAAACGTCTTACAAGTATTGAAGTCCCTGTTGGAGATAAAATTGCAATATGCAATATTAAGTCTTCGTTTATAGTATCGCCTAAAGGCAAAGTACAGGTTTTCCTTCTGGAAAATGACGAGTATTTCGGAAAATCAAGTCCCTATGTTGATGCCAAAACCGGAAAAGATTATCCCAATAACGACGAGAGGTTTATTTTTTATAACCGCGCAGTAGTCCAGGTGCTGGGTTTGCTCGGATGGCAGCCCGATATAATTCACTGCAATGACTGGCAGACAGGACTTATACCCGCGTACCTTAAAACCATTCACAGCAAAGACCCGCTTTTAAACAACGTAAAAACAGTTTTCACAATACATAATATTGCGTACCAGGGATTGTTTCCGCATAAATCATTTTTAAAAACAGGATTGCCGTTAAGTATTTATAACCCTGACGGTGTTGAATATTATGACCAGTTCAGCTTTTTGAAAACAGGATTGAACTATTCCGATATTATCACAACCGTCAGCGAAAAGTACGCGGAAGAAATAACTACAACAAACGAATACGGCTACGGCTTCGAGGGCATTCTCAGGAAAAGGAAAAAAGACCTGCACGGCATATTAAACGGCGTTGATTATACAGTATGGAATCCCGAACGCGACTCTTTAATCCCCTTCCGTTACAGCGCAAAAGAGCTTCCTTTGAAACGCGAAGACAAAAAAGCCTTATGCAAACATTTCAAGCTTGAGTATGATGCGGAAATTCCCGTTGTCGGAATTATATCGCGCTTCACCGAACAAAAAGGGCTTGACCTCATAGAAAAAACAATGCCCGAGCTTATGAAAGAAAATATTTACCTTGCAGTTTTAGGCACAGGCGATAAGAAGTATCATAAGATGTTTGAGAAGTTCAAAAAGAAATATCCGAAGAAAATGGGGCTTCATCTCGGGTTCTCCGAAGAAGTTGCTCATTTAATAGAAGCAGGCAGCGATATTTATCTTATGCCCTCAAAATTTGAGCCTTGCGGATTAAACCAGATGTACAGCCTCCGCTACGGAACAATTCCTGTAGTGAGAGCAACCGGCGGACTTGCCGATACAATAGACGAATACAAAAACGGCAAAGGAAACGGATTCCTTTTTGATAAATATGATAAAACTGCTTTCATGACTGCCATTAAAAAAGCATTAAAACTTTATAAGAGCCATGATGACTGGGTGAAGCTTGTAAGGCAGGCAATGGGATACGATTACTCATGGCTGGTTTCGGCAAAAAAATACATTGAGCTTTATAAAACACTTTTGAAAAAAGACAAAAGCTGAATTTTAACAATAACACTGAATACAATAACTTCATCTTTGCTTACTAAATAACCGGGTTAATTTTTGAAATCAGAACTACTTAAGCCCGCAAAAGCGCTTTTCCTTGATAGAGACGGAACAATAATTAAGCAGTTCCCCTCTACTGCAAATCCTGAACCGGAAAAACATGCCTATATTACCGAAATCAACCAGGTAGAGCTAATTGAAGGCTCTGCTGATGCTGTTGCACAAGCCCGCAGGCTTGGCTATAAAATTATTATTGCAACCAATCAATCGGCAATAGCGCGCGGCTGGCTGACAGAGGAAAAGTCCGCGCTCATAAACCAAAGAATGTATGAGATGCTCAAAGCAGAAAACCCCGGAGCAATAATAGATGACCTCTTTTACTGTCCTTATTACATAGGCGGCGCTGTTAAAAAATACAGTATTTCTGCCCCATGCAGGAAACCGGATACAGGAATGATTGTTGAAGCTAAGAACAAATACAATATTGACCTTGAGAAATCGTATTTAGCCGGAGATTCATTTACCGATATAAAATGCGGTTTAAACGCCGGAACTAAGACTATTCTTGTGCTTACCGGGTACGGAAAAATAGCATATAAGAAATGTCTTGATGAAAAATTAAAAATTGACTTTATTGCTGATAATTTACTTGAAGCTGTTAAACATTTGGAGAAAAATGACGTATAACCATCTTGGGACCAAAGTTAAGAAATTTGCTTTGCCTGCTCTTTTTTTATTATTTCTTAGCATCTCGCTTGCCTCTATAAACTGCGCAGACGACCCCACTTCGCTTGGGCTTAAATTCCTTCCTCCCGGTGAAACTACGGGAGTCAGAATTTACGATTCATTTACAGACACACTGCCAATAACTACATACAGTGTAAAATACAGGGTGAATACATATTACTCTACAAATATGATTGTGGGAAAATCGGGAAACTACACATCGAAAGCATTAATAAAGTTTTCACAGTTTCCGACTGATAGAGCCGGGGCTACTGTTAACTCGGCTGTGCTCAGGCTTAAATACAGAAATTATTATTACCCGAATACTCATGCAGATTCGCTTGGACAAATATCGTTTGATGTTTACAAGATTATTCAAAACCTTAACCTTTCAACAATAACTCTTGATTCGGTTAATTCATCATCATTCGGTACTGTATCAAAAGGAACGTACACAGGAACTCCCACTTATGATTCGCAGGAAGTAAATATTAACCTGAACACATTAATGGTAAAAGACTGGCTTGAATACGCCGCTGACCCGAATTACCCTACACCGAATTACGGGATAGTGCTTTCGCCAAATGCGTCTTCTGCCGCATTAAAAGGATTTTATTCGTTTCTTGACGGTTCTGATGTTGTACCCCAGTTAACAATAATATACACGCTGGGCGGCTCGACCGATACACTGGTACACAATCTTTCAGAAACCATGTTTTTGACAGATGGAGATATATCACCTCCGGCGGGAGAGTTTTTCCTTCAGGCGGGAGTCAGCTATGACGAAGTAATAAAATTTGATTTAAGCAAAAGCAGAATACCTTCTACGGCAACAATAAATGACGCGCAGTTGTTTTTATACCAGGACCCTGCAAATTCAATATTTACTTCGCAAACCATTTACGGAATTAACGCTGCGTTTATAACAGATTCAGCCGGTGTAGTTAACGAAGGATTCGATTTCAATGCGCTTGGCGTAAACAACACATATACACTGAGGCTGATTGCCCCGTTCCAGAGATGGCTCAACGGTGAGGCTAACCACGGGATGGCAATAGAACCTTCCAACCAGACAGCAAACTTAGACCGTTTTGCATTCTATAACGAACACGCCACAGACCCTAATAAACGTCCGAGAGTAATTATAAAATATACGCCGAGGGTAACGCAATGAAGAAAATAATTAATTTAGCAATAACAGTCACAATACTTTCGCTTATAAGCACAGTATCATTTGCACAGGATAAAAACGGCGGCTCTCTGTATTCAATTTTTGGTCTCGGCGATTTAACTTACTCGTCCAGCGTAAGAACAGACGCAATGGGAATACTGGGACTCTCGCTGAGGGGCAATTATACAAATACCCTCAACCCGGCAGCATGGACAGATATGCAGAGCACGAGGTTTTCTACCCGCTTCCGCCTTGAGAATTTTAAGTCAACCGACGGTACCAATACTTCAAAGCGCACATACGGCGATTTTGACGGGTTCAATCTTTCACTTCTGCTTAACCGGAACAACGGCTGGGTATTTGATATAGGACTGAGAGACTACAGCATAGTTAACTACGATGTTAAGTACCGCGGCTCCATTGAAGGTGAAAACTACACTCAAATATACAGCGGCAACGGCGGACTGCAGAGAATAAATCTCGGTTTCTCTTATATTTTGTTAAAATATCTCAGCTTCGGCTTTCAGTTCAATTACGTATTTGGAAATATAGAAAAATCCACGGATATAAATTTTGATAATACTGCCCTGGCAAATACAAAAAATATAATTTCAAACTCCATCTCGGGAATTTATTTTAATACCGGTTTGATTTTCCACGGTTTCGGCAAAGTATTTAAGAGCAAAAAACTCGATAATATGGCTCTTGGAATATTTTTCTCTACTCCGGCAAACCTTAATTCAAGTTTAACCGGTAAATTTTACCACCCGGTAGGAATCGATTCAGTTGGATTGAACTCAGGCAAAATTAATATACCATGGTCAGGCGGGGCAGGGAATATCGAATGAATTCGGCGATGTATCTGACCGTTGCGGCTGATGTGTTCTTCCAGAAATGGGACGATTACAAATTTTATGATGTTCATCCCTCCGAAATTAAAAACAGCTTAAGAGTAGGCGCGGGACTTGAATACACTCCCTCCAAAAAACGGCAGACCCGTTTTACAGGCGGATGTCTTACAGGCTGGGCGCAAGCTATACACAGGATTACCTGAAAATAAATAATACAGATATTAATCAATCAGGCGTGAACGCAGGGTTTTCGGTACCGCTCAGCAGACTGAATAATATTGACCTGCTGTTTGCAGGATACAGCACCCGCGGGAAATCATCAAACGGGCTGATAAAAGACGATGTTTTGAAGTTCGCCCTATCGGTTAACATCGGCGAGTTGTGGTTCTATAAGACCAAACGAAGACAAATAAGATTTTTCTTAATCAACAATCTATAAACTAAAATCATAAATACTAAAAGAGATGTCACTTAAGGAAACCGACCCTCAGATTTACAGCGCATTGAGGAATGAACTGGAAAGACAAAATAATAAATTAGAGCTGATTGCATCCGAAAATTTTACCAGTATTGAAGTCATGGAAGCAATGGGCTCGGTAATGACAAACAAATACGCCGAAGGCTACCCGGGCAAACGCTACTACGGCGGCTGCGAATATGTTGATATGGCGGAAAACTTCGCAAGAGACAGGGCAAAAGAATTATTCGGCGCCGAATACGCAAACGTTCAGCCGCATTCAGGCTCACAGGCTAACATGGCGGTATATTTCACGCTTATTAAGCCGGGTGATAAAGTTATGGGCATGGATCTCTCGCAGGGCGGACACCTTACACACGGCTCACCTGTTAATTTCTCCGGCCAGCTTTATAACTTCACTGCATACGGCATCAACCCCGAAACCGAAATGCTTGATTACAACATGATTGAAGACGTTGTAAAAAAAGAAAAACCCAAAATGATTACAGTCGGGGCAAGCGCGTATTCAAGAAATATAGATTATAAACGATTCAGAGAAATTGCCGATAAAGTCGGTGCATTTTTATTTGCTGATATTGCGCATCCGGCAGGATTAATTGCAAAGGGATTGCTTGATTCACCTCTGCCTTATGCTCACGTTGTTTCATCAACAACACATAAAACATTGCGCGGACCCAGAGGCGGATTAATACTTATGGGACAGGATTTTGAAAACCCGTTCGGTAAGAAAGCGCCTAAATCAGGCAGAACAAAAATGATGAGCGAGCTGCTCGATTCAATGGTTATACCCGGTGTACAGGGCGGACCGTTAATGCATGTAATTGCCGCAAAAGCTGTTGCATTCAAAGAAGCGCTGGAAGGAAATTTCAAGAAATACGCCGAGCAGGTTATTAAGAATGCAAAAACACTTTCAAATAAACTGACAGGATTCGGATTTAAGATTATCTCCGGCGGAACTGATAATCATTTAATGCTGATTGACCTTCGTAACAAAAATTTAACAGGCAAAGCTGCTCAGGAAGTATTGGATTTGGTCGGGAATAACTGTAAATAAAAATGCAGTTCCGTTTGACGATAAGAGTCCTTTAATTACAAGCGGAATACGTATAGGTACTCCTGCGCTCACAACCCGCGGCATGACGGAAAAGGACATGGAAAAAATTGCAGTTATGATAAATGACGTGCTCTCAAATCCGGCAGATGATAAAATCAAAAAAGACGTAAGCGATAGAATTGATGAGCTGACTTCGGAGCATCCGCTGTACCCTGAATTGTTTACTATGTAAGATGTCTAAAAAGCCTTTTAAAAATTTTCTTTTTTCTTTAATCGGATTCCCGTTTTCACGGGAATGACATGTGTATATGGCTGAAGATTATTCAACCGAAAAAGATACGGTAAAAGATGAAGACGAGATGAGTTTCTTAGACCATCTCGAAGAATTACGATGGAGAATAATCAAAGCCCTAATAGGCATTGTAATTGGCGCTGTAATATGCGGTATATTCGTTGATTGGATTTTGAACAAATTCCTTCTTGCGCCTGCGCTTGCAACAAACCCGCCCCTTCAGCTTATTAACTTAAAGCCGTACGGGCAGCTTGTTCTTTACATGGAAGTTATACTGGTTGGGGGCATAATATTAAGCATCCCGAATATTTTTTACCAGCTGTGGAAGTTCATCGAACCGGGCTTAATGCAGACCGAGAAAAGATATATCTCGTCAATTGTGTTTTTCTCATCACTTTGTTTCCTCGGAGGAATTGTATTTGCGTATTTCGTGATGCTGCCTACGGCGCTGAAATTCTTCGCCGCTTTCGGCACATCTGCAATATCGAACAACATTGCTATTAACGAATATTTCAGCTTTGTAATATCCGTTCTCCTTTCAGCGGGTGTGGTTTTTGAGCTGCCGTTGGTTTCGTTCTTTCTTTCAAGAGTGGGTATTCTTACGCCTAAATTTATGCGCAAGTACAGACGTCATGCTATTGTAATAATACTGCTGATTGCCGGCATTCTTACACCGGGTCCCGATGTTACAAGCCAGCTTTTACTTGGAATTCCGTTGTTTGTTCTTTATGAAATCAGCATACTGATTTCAGCCTTTGCCCAGAAAAAACGCATTGAGGCGATGAAGTAACCGCGCACCCGCACAGCTGATGCTGGTGACTGCCGGGTAAGGGGTCGGACAATAGCAATGGGAAAACACCAATCTGTCATACGACTCCAAGCCGTATGACGATTAAAAGAAAATTGGATTCCCGCTTTCGCGGGAATAGAGATAATGGATTTAAACTTAAAAACTATATCGATACCCATACAGGATGAGCTTGAGGAATTCAGGAAAGAATTCCGCACGGCTATGAAATCGAAAGTCGTATTAATCGATATCATAAGCAAGTATCTGCTGAACCAGAAGGGCAAGAAAATACGCCCCATACTCGTACTGCTTTCTGCCAAGCTCTGCGGCGAAATCAGCAGCCGCACATATATCGGCGCAACGCTGGTTGAGATGCTCCATACCGCAACATTGATTCATGATGATGTGGTTGACGAGGCAAAAACAAGGCGCGGGTTCCCTTCAATAAACGCTGTATGGAAAAACAAGATTGCAGTACTGATGGGTGATTACCTTCTTTCGCGCGGCTTGCTGCACGCGCTTGATAATAACGAGTTTGATTTCCTTAAAATAACATCACGCGCCGTTAAGAGAATGAGCGAAGGCGAGCTTCTGCAAATACAGAAAAACCGCAAGCTGGCAGTTGATGAAGAAACTTATTTTAAAATTATTTCCGATAAAACCGCATCATTAATTACCGCATGCTGTGAAATTGGCGCAGTAAGCACTACTCCGGGACCGGATAATATTAAGCTGTTAAGCGAGTTCGGTGAGAACCTCGGAATTGCATTCCAGCTACGTGATGATTTGCTTGATTACGTTGGCAAGAAAAAAATCATGGGTAAATCATCCGGCTCCGATTTAAAAGAAAAGAAGTTTACGCTTCCTTTGATTCACGCTTTGAATAACTCATCAAAGAAAGAATCAAAGGAAATAATTGATTTAGTTAAAAACGGCTCCTATGCGAAAAGCAAAAGCATAGTAATGGATTTCATAAAGGAATACAAAGGAATCGATTACGCCACAGAAAAGACAATTGAGTATTGCAGCCTTGCCAAAGAAAAAATATCCGGTTTTAAACCATCCGAAACAAAAGAAACACTTGTAAACTTTGTAGATTTTATCGGCGAGAGAATGAACTAGAGATTGTGTTGAGTGTGAATTGTCACTGCAGGGGCGGAACATTGTTCCGCCCTTTTGATTAAATGTCATTCCTCTGCCTGCTTCGCAGGCGGGAAGCCAGTATCACGTTTTTTTCGAGGTTACAATGACCCCATCGCCCTCCCTGCCTGCTTCAGGCAGGCGGGCACTTCCCCTTGCCAAGGGGAAGACGTCCCCTCCTTAAAAAGGAGGGGTGTCCCGATGACCATCGGGACGGGGTGGTCTTTTCAACCTTTCATTTCAGCAGTATCATCTTCTTAGTATCAATAACATATCCATCTGTTACCAATCTGTAAAAATAAACACCGGACGATAACCCGTTACCTGAAAAATCAACTTGATAGGTTCCCGCATTTTGTTTTTGATTTACTAAGTCAATTATTTTTTTGCCGGTTATATCATATACACTTAGTACTATGTAATTCTGTAACTGATAATTCATAACTGATTATAGTTCTTGGGATTAAAAGGATTGGGATAATTTTGATAGAGCTATAAATAGATTGGGTATTTTATATGAAACCTGTTGCAATCCTGTATAAAATATTGTCATTGCCGCCCGTAGTCGTGTGGATTCCAGTATTATGAATGTATACGCCCACCCTATATTTTTATTAATAAACTGTATAAATGAATAAGAATAAATGTGAATTAATAGTATCCGGCAATTGAAACAACCAATTATTTCCTCCATTCGTTGTTCTATATATAATCCCGCGAGTTTGATTATTAGGAAGAAAATTACACTCCCTGTACCCCATATTGTATCTGCATTGATACAAGAAAATTTACTCATACCATATTGAATTATTATTCGGTCCTCTTGGTAATTGTTGCTGTATCCATGTAAAAACCACCATCTGTTGTCTTTTTCATTGATGAATCATTTTCATCACCAATACATTTCCAACCTGTTAAGCTGTCTGTAAAATAAATATCCATGAACCTATCATTATTAAGTAATAAAAATCCAAACTGATCCTCCATTTGTTGTTTTATATGTGTTAGAATTTGGCAAATAATTCGATATAAACCCAATTCGTTCATTATACATATATATCTTATTGGGATTCTGATTACCCCCTGAAAATTGACGAATCCAATTTGCGCCGCTGTTTGATGTGAAGTAAACTCCGCCGGTGAGTGATTCAGAATTCACAAACCAAATAATATTATCATTTAAAACAAACATTTTTTCAACAGTTATTGACCGGTGTATTAATTTGAGTCCAATTTAATCCTCCATCTGTTGTCTTATATAAATATCCCAACCCCCTGCATACCCAGTATTTACATTAAAAAATTGTATGTGTGTCATTGCAAACAACTGTCTGTGTACGATTGACCAGTTATCCCCTCTGTTTATAGTCTTAAGTATATAGCTTGAATCAGACGTTTGTGTTGCAACCGCATAACCAATTAAGCTATCAAGAAAAGTAATATCTGTTATTTGTTTCCCTCCTATATCCGGCATAAACTGTTGTGTCCATCCGCCTGTGGGTGGGTTAAGTAGCGGCGTAAAAGCAAAAAGTATGAATGCGAGAACCGGCAATATTTTATATATTTTGCCCATGGTGGAATTAACTTATGCAGTTTTTAGAGACAATACAATGGAAAAAAGGGATGTAAGACCTCACCCCCAGCGGGCATTTGTCATTTCAGCAGTATCATCTTCTTAGTATCAATAACATCTCCATCTGTTACCAATCTGTAAAAATAAACACCGGACGATAACCCGTTACCTGAAAAATCAACCTGATACGAACCCGCACTTTGCTTTTGATTTACCAAATCTATTACCTTTTTACCCGTTATGTCGTATATGCTTAGAACTACGTAACTCATAACTTGACCTGTCCCGACACCTCGGGATAACTCGTAACTGATAATAGTTCTTGGGTTAAATGGATTAGGATAGTTCTGATACAGCTTATATTGTTCGGGGATTTCAGACGAGACTTGCTGAAGTCCTGTATACCATAGTGTATCACCACCATTTGAAGTATGTATTCCACCCTGCGTATAATGATACGCCCATCCAAATCTGTTATTAATAAATTTGCCAAAATAATATTCAACAACATGAATAGATGTATCAGGTAACTGAAATAGCCAATTGTTCCCTCCGTTTATTGTCCTGAATAACACACCTCGGAATGCCGGCGAGCCGCCAGTATAAATGCTCCTCCTACCGCCCAAATTGTATCATTATCCTTATTCATAAATCTTAATGCACCTTGACCCAATATATTTCCTCCTGAAGGTAATGTTTGATTCACCCATGTCAAACCGCCATCTGTTGTTTTTTTCATAAATCCATTACATTTCCAGCCAGTTAAGCTGTCAACAAAAAACATATCAAAAAACAAACCTTCTCCTGCGTATTTGTGTCCATGTGCTCCCGCCGTCAGTTGTCTTCTTTAACCCTCCTCCGTCCATGAAGCCGATTCTTGCATTGTACATATATATATGCGATGTGCCTCCGCTATATTGTCTGTTCCAATTCACTCCTCCGTTTGTTGTGCGGAATACACCGCCAGTAAGGGATTCTGATGCACACCACCAAATTGTAGTCCACATTTAACGCATAGATATCTACAATAAGCTGTTGATAAAGCTATATTAACAATTTACCAGTTAGTACCCTTATCTGTTGTTTTAAATAATTTCCTGAAATGACAAAGCATAACCAGTATCACGATTAATAAATTGAATTCTATAAAATCGGATAATTATACAGTTTTGTTTATATTCCAGTTATCTCCTCCATTGGTTGTCTTTAATATGAAGCCAGTGTCATCTGCTGTTTATAAATTGTTTGTCACAACCATCCGTTAAACTGTCAAGAAAGGTAATATCTGAAATCTGTGCTCCTCCTAAATCCGGCATAAACTGCTGTGTCCATCCGCCTGTGGGTGGGTTAAGTGGCGGCGTAAAAGCAAAAAGTATGAATGCGAGAACCGGCAATATTTTGTATATTTTGCCCATGGTGAGATTAACTTATGCAGTTTTTAGAGACAATACAATGAAAAAAAGGGATGTAAGACCTCACCCCCAGCCCCCTCTCCTAAGAGGAGAGGGGTAAATACCCCTTCACCCTCCTTGGTAAAATCAAGACCTCATCCCTATGGGAAAATGACGTAGAAACGAGAGATCAAATCAAGAGTTAAGAAAATTCGGCTGTTTGAGTTCCCTCAACCTGCCTGCCCCGATGTCCGGGATTCTTCCGGAAAAGGAAAAAATACTCATATTCTAAATCCTCTCCAGCCATCTGGTAAAGAATATATCTGAGAGGAAAAATGAGTCCCCCTCAAAATAAACAAGCTCTTTTTTTATCAGCGCGTTGAGGCTGCTTTTTACCGTACTGGGAGGTCCTAATGAATACTTTGAAATAAAGTCTTTACCGGTTGGCTTATTTATACCTTTTTCTTTTGCAATTGCATTCAAAAGATCCCACTGCTGTGACGTCATAAAATTTCTGTAGCTGAGAAAAGCGGTTTCGTTTTCATTCAGTATATTACTTATTATTCCGTCAATGTCACTGCGGTCGATTTTTCTTATGTTTGCACCGTACAGCCTGTTGCATATATGCTGAACATAATATGTTATGCCGTCTGCCCAGTCATATATGTAGCCGGCCGATTCATCTGATATATTAATCTTATTTTTCGAGAACAATGAGGTTATAAAAGAAGTGTATGCATTTTTTTCAATTCTTTTCAGTTCAAACATTTCAGATGACATATAGAACGGTCTGCTGTACTTGTTAAACATGGCTGTCAATATACCCCTGTTGCTTCCGGAGAAAATAAAAACTACATTTTTAAAGTGCTGAATTTCAGACCTCAATAAAGCTTCGGTATTTTTAGAAGGGAATTTTGTAATTTGCTGGAATTCATCAAATGCTATCATTATTTTTTCTTTTTCACTTCTTTTCTTCAAATATGAAAATAATCCCTGTAAAGTAAACTCGGTCTCCGACTGTGAATTAAATTTAAGCTCAAAAGACGGTTCCCCGGTTATTTTATCAAATGCAATTGCCGGTATGAAACCCCTGAAAATACTCTTAATCTGGAGCATAGCTTTTTGCGGACTGGAATAGAGGCTGGAAAGAACTGCATTTGCAAACTGTCTGACAAAATCATCCAGATTCTTTGCAGGATACAAATCAACATAAATTCCGGAAGTCTTCTTTTCATTCTTTAACTTGTGAATGACATGCTTTAGAAGACCCGTTTTGCCAAGCCTTCTGATAGAAAATAAAGTCACATTTCTGTTATTACGAATACTTGATAACAGTCTTTTTGATTCAGATACCCTGTCACAGAAGTATTCCGGTGAATGATAGCTGTAAGTTATAAAAGGATTCATTTTTAAGTTCCTCCAAATATTACGTGTTATACGTTACGGATTATACGTAATAATTATTACATATTATACATAATAAATAGTGCGTAATCTGCGCAGCGTAAAGTACGCAATATTTCCTGATTATCAAACGGAAAGATTGATGGGTTTTGTATTAATCCGAAGCTTTCGGCAGTGTAAAATAAAACGTGCTTCCTTTGCCCGGCGTGCTTTCTACCCAGATTTTGCCCCAGTTACGCTCAACAAATTCCCTGCAGAGTATCAGTCCGATACCCGTTCCTTTTTCGCCGGCCGTGCCTTTTGTATGGATTTTAGTATCTATACTGAAAATCTTATTCCTGTGCTCTTCCTCTATTCCTATGCCGCAATCAGCTATGCTTACAACAAACACACTGTCTTTTGGTGAAGCAGAAATCTTAATTTCCCCTCCAGGGCTGCTGAACTTTATTGCATTTGATATAAGGTTTCTGAAAATAGTGTTAAGCATATTTTTATCGGCATAAACCGTGCACGATAAATCGATTTCATCAGCAAGAGTGATATTCTTTGCCAGCGCGTTTCCCCAAAGAAGGCTAATTGAATTTTCTGCAACAGCTTTCAGGTTCAGTTCCTGCGGTGAAAATGCCATCCTGCCGGTTTGTGTGCGTGACCATTCAAGCAAATTTTCAAGCAGGCTAATTGAAGCTTTTACAGTTTTATCCATTTCATTTACAAGCTCCAAAATATTATCCTTATCAAAGTTTTCGGTGTTCTTCAGTATATTCAAAAAGCTGGTCATAACGGCAAACGGGCTTTTTAGGTCGTGCGAGATTATTGAAAAGAACTTATCTTTTGTTGCATTAAGCTCTTTTAAATTTTTCTGGCTTTCAAGCTCAAGGCGCTGGATTTCATTTTTCCCCCGCAGCAGCTCGTTCTCGCTTTCCATTTTTTCAATTTCGTATCTCAGCTGAAGCTCTGTAAACCTGCGGGCAATCTCATCATTGAAAAGGCTTTCCTTCAGCTCAACGTACTTCTTAAAATACTCAAGCGCTTTTTCATGCTCGCCTGTGGCAGAAAAAAGCTCCATGTAATTGTAATAGAAGTTCTTCTGTATGCTCTTTATATTTTCTTCTTCTGCAAGCTTTAGGCCTTTATCATAATATTCAAGCGCGCTCTTAAAATCTTTTATATCGCTGTTAAGAATTCCGAGGTTCAGATATGTGTTAGCAATACCGGGCTTATCGTCTAAAGAATATTTTATTGTAAGAGACCTGTTATAATATTTCAGGGCAAGCTCATTATTATCAAGGTCTTTGTAAACGGTGCCGAGGTTATTTAAGCAGAAGGATATTCCTTTTTTATTATCAAGCTCCTCGTTAAGATTAAGAGCCTTTACGTAGCAGTCAATTGCTTTTTCATGCTCGCCGAGATATTTATAAACATTCCCGAGGTTATTGAAAGTGCGGGCTATTCCTTTTTTATCATCAAGCGCCTGTTTAATTTCAAGCGATTTCCGGTGGTATTCAAGCGCCATTTGGAAGTTTTCGCAGTACCAGTAAATAAGCCCTATATTATTGTACAGCTTCGATATGCCTTTTTTATCACCCAGCTTCTCCAGAATTTTTAATGATCCAAGCTGGTCTCTAAGCGCTTCATCATACTTTCCGATTTCAATAAATACTCTGCCTTTATTGTTTAACGAATCTGCAATTCCTTTACTGTCATTTACAGCTTCAAATATTTCAAGAGCTTTATTGGCGTTTTCTAAAGATGACTTGTATTCACGAAGATTGTAAAATGCTATTGCAATGTTCCTCAGGCATCCGGCTTCGAGCGGGCGGTCACCTTTTTCAGCAGCATATTTGAGTGCGGCGGAGCTTATTTCGATGGCTTTCGCAGGGTCAATTTCAGCCAGTTCGCTCAGCTCTTCGATATAAGAAGCCGTTTCTTCGGTATTTTCCGGAAGTTGATATTTCTCTCTTATAATTACCGACATTTACGACATTTTATAAGTTCATTAAAATCCGCTGAGTCTATCCGTTTTTGCGCTTTAAGGGTTTGTTCCATTTCGTACAAACAGCCTTTACCAATTACTTTAATATCGATTTAAAATAACAGTAAAAAAAGGAAATTTAATAACGAATTCCGCTATTTTGTTTTTTCAGTTTAAAGTGTTTAAACCTCATTTTAAGATTTTCGGGGTAAACCTGGGGGTTTGGTCACTACGATTTCAATTGAAGGAGATATTAATTTTATGTAATTTTGGACTGTCATTAAGGAATTTATATCATGACAAAACGCTGCAATATTACAATTCAAAATAACATTTCTAAAAGGAGAATTTTTAAGTAATGGCAACAAAGAAATTTAATGCGTTCGAGATGGCTCAGGCACAGTTTGATAACGTGGCTGAGATTTTAAACTTAGACACGGCAACCAGGGATTTGCTAAGGTTTCCGTTAAGAGAATACAACTTTGCCATTCCGGTACATATGGAAGACGGAACGGTAAAAATATTTCGCGGATTTAGAGTACAGCATAACGACGCCCGCGGGCCCGGAAAAGGCGGAATCCGCTTTCACCCGCAGGAAACAATAGATACCGTAAGAGCGCTCGCAATGTGGATGACATGGAAGTGCGCTGTTGTTGATATACCGCTCGGCGGTTCAAAGGGCGGTGTTATTTGTGACCCGCATAATTTAAGTCCCCGTGAGCAGGAACAAATCTGCCGCGGATGGGTTAGACAGCTGTCAAAAGACGTGGGACCGCTTAGAGACGTTCCCGCTCCCGATATTATGACTAACGCTCAGCATATGCTCTGGATGCTTGATGAATACGAAACAATTAACGGCAATAAATATCCCGGTCTTATCACAGGCAAACCCGTCGGAATGGGCGGCTCGCTTGGCAGAACAGAAGCTACCGGCTACGGAGTTATCTATACAGTCCGCGAAGCTTTGAAAGAACTTGGATTTAAACCCGAAGAGACTACAGCCAGCGTTCAGGGATTCGGAAACGTTGCGCAGTACGCTATCGAGCTTTACCAGCAGCTCGGCGGAAAAGTAATCTGCGTCTCATGCTGGGACCAGAACGATAACACTTCATACACGTTCAGAAAAATGAACGGGATTGATTTGAAAGAACTTCTTTCAATTACAGATAAGTTCGGCGGAATAAATAAAGATAAAGCAAAAGAAAAAGGATACGAAATACTCGATGGCGGCGCATGGATTGAACAGAAGGTAGATATACTTTTACCGAGCGCTATCGAAAACCAGATTACTGCAGAAAACGCCGTTAAGATTGATAATAAAGTTAAGCTGATTGCTGAAGGAGCTAACGGTCCTACAACACCCGAAGCGGATAAAATAATTGCGGAAAAAAATATATTCCTCATTCCTGATTTTCTTGCAAATGCAGGCGGAGTAACATGCAGCTATTTTGAGCAGGTTCAGAGCAATATGAATTACTACTGGGAAAAAGATGAAGTGCTCGGCAAGCTTGATGTTAAGATGACATCTGCATTTCATGCTGTGAGCGACCTTGCAAGAAAGAGAAATCTTTACATGAGAAACGCTGCTTATGTAATTGCTATCAGCCGTGTTGCACAGGCAAGCAAAGACAGAGGCTGGGTATAAACCTATTCAACTTTTAAACTACTATTCACTCCCGGAACCGCGCGGCTCCGGGAGTTTAATTCCTATACAATGCCCGAAACTAATAAAATCCCCGTTTCTGCTGAATTATCTCCATTTGACAGAAAATTCTTTGATACCAAAGAAGAGTTTACCTATATAGGCTCAGGCGAACTGGGCGGAAAAGCGCACGGGCTGGCATTCATCAAAAAAATTCTCGCCGAAAAGCTGGAACACTCCAAATTCAAACATATTACCGTTAACATCCCAAGGCTCACGGTTATTACTACCGAAATGTTCGATAGTTTCATGAAGCAGAATAATCTTTATGAAACAGCTTATTCGGATCTATCAGATGAATCAATTGCAGAAGAGTTTCAAAAAGCAAGCCTTCCGGGTGATTTATCAGGTGACCTGATGGCGCTGATTTCAAAAATCCATACACCGCTTGCAATCCGTTCATCAAGCCTGCTTGAAGACGCTATGTATGAACCTTTCGCCGGTGTGTATGCTACAAAAATGATTCCAAACAACCAGCTTGATACCGAATCGCGTTTCCATAAGCTGACCGAGGCAGTAAAGTTTGTTTATGCTTCAACTTTTTTCCGCGAGGCTAAAGAATATATTAAAGCAACAGGCAGCAAAATTGAAGATGAAAAAATGGCTGTCATAATACAGGAAGTTGTCGGCTTTAGATATGGTGATGTATTTTATCCCGATATTTCAGGTGTGGGGCGTTCATACAACTTCTATCCTGTGGGCAGCGCAAAACCCGAAGACGGAGTTGTAAATTTAGCGCTGGGGCTCGGCAAAACAATTGTTGACGGCGGTGTATCCTGGACATACTCGCCTTCACATCCCAAGGCTCAGCCGCCTTATGGTTCTATAAACAGCCTGCTAAGAATGACGCAGAATAAATTCTGGGCGGTTAACATGGGAAAGCTGCCTTCATATAACCCGATTAAAGAAACAGAGTATATGCTTGAGCTGGAGCTTAATGATGCGGAAAAAGACGGAACACTCGATTCGGTGGCATCGACTTATGAAGCTTCATCAGAGAGTATTAAAATGGGAACCGTAGCCAAAGGTCCCCGAATAATTAATTTCGCTCCGCTTCTTACATTAAATACAATTGCAATTAACGGGCTTATAAAAGACCTGCTGAAAATATGCCAGGAAGCAGCCGGTTCTCCGGTTGAAATTGAGTTTGCCGTTACAATAGATAAAGATGATTCTGATAAGGCGAGGTTTGGTTTCCTGCAGGTAAGACCCATGGTTGTTTCTAATGAAGAAGTTAAGATAACAAAAGATGAAATGCTTTCTCCGGAAACTTTCATTTTCACTGACCATGCATTAGGTAACGGGACAAATAAATTAATTAAAGATATTGTTTATGTTAAGCCGGAAAAATTCGAAGCGAAACATTCACCTATAATTGCCGGGGAGCTTGAAGCTGTTAACGGTACGCTGACCAAAACCAAGACACCGTATCTTTTGCTCGGTTACGGCAGGTGGGGAAGCACTGACCCGTGGCTCGGTATTCCCGTGAACTGGGGGCAAATCTCCGGCGCAAAAGTAATTGTAGAAGCAATGCTTGAAAACATGAACGTAGAATTAAGCCAGGGTTCGCATTTCTTCCATAATATTACGTGCTTCAGAGTCTATTATTTTTCGCTATCAGTGGGCGAAAAAGACAAAATCGACTGGAAATGGCTTGAAGAAAAGGAAACTGTTAGCGAAACTGAATTCGTAAAACACGTTAAGCTGAACTCTCCCCTCTCTGTTAAAGTCGATGGCAGAACCGGAAAGGGTGTCATAATAAAATAATGGAAAAGAATTCTTCAATAGAAAAAATACTTGCCGCTCTTCAGGAACGGGCAAAAGAGCTTAACTGCCTTTATAAAGTAGAAGAGCTGTTAAATAATACAGAGCGTGATAACGATTACATATACAGCAGCATAGTGCGCGTGCTTCCTCCCGGCTGGCAGTACCCTGATGTATGTGTAGCAAAACTGACAATTAATGACAAGAGTTTCTCTTCGCCTGATTTTAAAGAAACCGAGTGGGTGCAGGAATCTGAAATAATTGTTCAGGGCAGCAGGGTTGGAACACTTAAAGTTTTTTACCTCGAAGAAAAACCGGAATTCGATGAAGGACCCTTCCTAAAAGAAGAACGCAAGCTGATTGATACAATTGCCGAACGAATCGGCGGGTTTATTCTGCACAATAAGCTGAAAAATGTATTTCCACGAATGGCAGCATACAATAGACAGGGACGAGAACGATAAGAGAGAAGAAGAATGGCGCGTCGCGCTAAGCCTTCTGAAGGAAACCGACCTGAACCTCTATAAGCTGATTGCCCGCAAAATGATGAATCACCTTTGCTGGAGCGGAATTAAAGAGGCGGAGGAATTGCTGTTAGGTCCGGTAAAAAAGCGGAAGGATAAAGACACTAACCTGTATGATGAAAACCGCCCGATGGAAAAGGAAGACCTCCACGAAATAAGCGAAGAGATTTTTAATATTGCGCAGGCTAACTTAAGTGATGAGGAAATCCTTTTCAGAATACAGAAATGGATACAGGAAGACCGTTCAAGCTTTCTGGTAAAAATACTTGAAAACATAGGTACAACATTGCCAGATATAGCGGATGCACTGAGAAGGTACGAAAACATTGCTCCCAATGAATCAGAGCTCACTCCGCAAATCAGAAAAGGAATGATTGTAGGTTTAATCCGCCGCTTTCTTTCCGAGCAGCTTGATTTTATAAGCATTGCAAAAGAATATGTTGAGCTTAAAGATTTTTACAAGCTGCTTCAGAGAATGATATACCCGGCAAAAAGCCACGGTAAGCTCGGAGGAAAAAGCGTAGGGTTATTTATAGCAGACAGAATTCTGAAAAAATCGACTGAGCATGAAAGCCTGTTTAAAGATATAAAAACTCCTAAAACGTGGTACATTACATCGGACGCGATTATAGAATTTCTGCATTACAATAATCTTGAAGAAGTATTCGAGCAGAAATACAAAGATATAGACCAAATCAGGCAGGAGTATCCTTATATAGTTCAGGTTTTTAAAAACTCATATTTCCCGCCGGAATTAGTAAAAGACCTTTCACTTGCATTGGAAGATTTCGGTAATGTACCGCTTATTGTAAGAAGCTCAAGCCTGCTTGAAGACCGCTCCGGCTCCGCATTTTCGGGTAAATACAAAAGCCTCTTTGTTGCAAACCAGGGAACCAAACAGGAACGCCTTGCCGCACTGACAGACGCAATAGCAGAAGTATATGCTTCTGTATTTGGACCCGACCCTATTGAATACCGCGCCGAAAGAGGACTGCTCGATTTTAACGAAGAAATGGGAATCCTTCTGCAGGAAGTAGTTGGTACGCGTGTTGGAAAGTATTATTTCCCGACTTATGCGGGTGTTGCATTCAGTAATAACGAGTTCCGCTGGTCATCCAGAATAAAGCGCGAAGACGGCCTAATCAGACTTGTTCCCGGGCTGGGAACAAGAGCAGTTGACAGGGTGAGCGATGACTACCCTGTTTTAATCGCTCCCGGCAAACCGGGCTTGAGAGTGAACGTTACTGTTGACGAGGTACTGAAATATGCGCCAAAGAAAATCGATTTAATTAATCTTGAAACAAATTCATTTGAAACTGTAAGCGTAGACGAAATACTAAAGCTTTACGGTGACGAATATCCGTTTATAACCGATATAGTTTCTTTGTACGATCAGAGACCAAATAAAAAAAATCATTCAGCTTGATATAGATGCCGAGCGTGAAAATCTTGTTGTAACATTTGACCGCCTGGTAACAAATACAAGATTTATCCCGAGAATTCACGCAATGATGAAGGTTCTCAAAGAAGAGCTTAATACGCCGATTGATATTGAGTTTGCATCTAACGGAAATTCATTTTACCTGCTCCAATGCCGTCCCCAGAGCTTTTCGCTTGAAAGCAAACCTGCGCCTATACCGAAAGATATACCAAATGATAAAATAATTTTTACAGCCAACAGGTATGTATCAAACGGAAAAGTGCCCGATATAACTCATATTGTTTATGTTGACCCCGACAGTTATAACGATATATCAACGCTTGATGACCTTAAAGCAATTGGCAGAGCTGTCGGCAAGCTGAATAAGCTCCTGCCGAAACGCCAGTTCATATTAATGGGACCCGGAAGATGGGGGAGCAGGGGTGATGTAAAGCTTGGAGTGAACGTTACTTATTCAGATATTAATAACACATCTGTCCTGATTGAAATAGCAAAGAAGAAGGGCAATTACCTGCCTGATTTATCATTCGGCACACATTTTTTCCAGGACTTAGTAGAAGCACAAATCAGGTATTTGCCTTTGTATCCCGATGATGAAGGAACAATTTTTAACGAAAGATTTCTGACAAGGAGCAAAAATGTTCTGGCAGAAATTTTACCCGAGCACCAATACCTGCAGGATACAATAAAAGTTATTGATGTTCCGGAATCAACCGGCGGACAGGTACTGCGGATACTGATGAATGCCGACCTTGACGAAGCTATTGCAATGCTTTCAGAGCCGACTGTAAAAACCGATTTAAGCCAGCAGTTTCTTCCGTTTACGGAACAGAAATCCGAAGACCACTGGAGGTGGCGTTACCGCATGGCGGAGAAAATCGCCTCGGAGCTTGATGCAAAGAAATACGGGGTTAAAGCCTTTTACATTTTCGGGAGCACCAAAAATGCCAGCGCGGGACCCGGAAGCGATATGGATATACTGATTCATTTCAAGGGAACCGCAGCACAGAAAAACGATTTGAGCATCTGGCTTGAAGGCTGGAGCCTGTGTCTTTCGGAAATGAATTTCCTCCGTACTGGATATAAAATTGAAAACATTCTTGATGTGCATTTCGTAACCGACGAGGATATTAAGAAGCAGGAAAGCTATGCGGCAAAAATCGGCGCTGTTACAGATGCCGCAAAAGAAATTCCGCTGAAGAAAACTTAGATTAATCCCCGCGCCAACATGCAGCAGGCAGACGCAGGAATGCAAATTACACTAATACAAACTGTGTCAGGTCATTGAACAATGTAAAAGCAAAAATTTCTTGTTTCTATTAAGATAATCCAATAACTGATTTTTAATAACTGACCTGACACGGTCCCGCCTGATTATTTAAGCGTCAGGTCCGTTAACAAAATACATCTTGAAATTATGCAAAAGGACCTGACGCAGTCTTAAATTCCGGAAATTTTGTTGGTGACAACACCAACAACGGGGGAAAAATGGTTTAACCCTTTGTTTATCTTTGTGCGCTTTGTGTTGAAATTTCTTAGACACTCGCCGAGCGGCTCATCAGACTAATTCCCTTTCCGCTTTCACAGGCTCTTCGGGATTGAATCTTATCAAAGCCAGTTCCTTGCCTTCATATGCGGCAGAAAGACATATTGTATTTCCTATTTTATCACGCCACGAACCTGTAATAGTTGATGATTCATGTATATGTCCGTGAAGCGTCAGCAGAGGCTGTCTCTTTTCAATTAATTTACTTATTGCAATGCTCCCAACGTTAACATCAAGAGGAACACTATCAATAAATTTTCCTGCCAGCGGCGCTGCATCGAGATTTGTTTTGTATGGCGGTGAGTGAAAAAGAAAAATCGCACTGCTTAGGTCATCACTGTTGGTTAATAACTCAAGGTCATCTTTAATTGTGCTGTATTTCAATTCTCGCGCAGGAACAGGCACGGTAAAAATTCCGTCTTCGGGAGAAATGCACCCGGGGTCAACATAGCGCGATACATCATACCGCTCCCAGTCCTTTAACCTGAACGGAGTAGGGGGAACATAAGCGTAACCGTAAACAGTATGTTTTCCGAAAGCAGCTTTCCTGAGGTTAATATATTCCCAGACCCCCGCCTGTTCACCTTCAATAAACTTCGGCTCGACGAATTTCCCGTCATCGTTACCCGGGATTAAAAACACTCTCGGGTAAGATTTACCGAGCCGGTCTCTAAGCTTCAAAAAGCCGGGAAAGAAGAACCCGTCAATGAAATCTTCATATGCATCAGAGATTGACTGCTTCAGCACAAGCGCAGACGGCATTACATCACCGCCGATAAATACCGCTTCGGGCTTTTCGGATAAAATTAAATCAAACAGTTTCTCAAACCTGTCAGTGTGCCCGTGCAAATCCGATACAAAAAAACATACAGCCATATGCAAATATAACGATGTATTAAAAAAGATAAGAGGAAGAAAAATATATTAAGTCCTCTCCCCATCCCTCTCCTTAAAGGAGAGGGATGTTGTTTGTCATGCTGAGCTCCCGCCTGCTAAAGACAAATATTTCAGCATCTGAAATGTGAGACCCTGATACGAGTTCAGGGTGACAATATTAAATACATTGAAAGACAAGCATATTAAGGGTATTTTAGCAAATTTCATTTTTCAAGTATGTCCAATAAAATAGCAGCAATAATAGGGCGCCCAAATGTGGGGAAATCAACGCTTTTTAACCGTTTAATCGGCAGAAAAACGGCTATCGTGCATGATACGCCGGGCGTAACGCGTGACCGCAACTACGGCGAAGCAGAGTGGAACGGAAAAACTTTCTTCCTTATTGATACCGGCGGATTTGTGCCTAACAGCGATGATAAGTTTGAAGCTGCTATCAGAGAACAGGTGAAAATATCTATTGATGAAGCTGATGTAGTTTTGTTTGTAGTTGACGCCCAAACCGGTATAACTCCGCTTGATTTAGAGCTTGCCAAAATACTGAGGAAGGAACTGGACAAAAAACAAAACTCAGAGAAAAAGGTTATTCTGACTGCAAATAAGGTAGATACAACAGCAAACGAAGCAAATCTTTCTGATTTCTACAGGCTGGGGCTCGGAGAACCGTTTGATATTTCCGCAATTGTTGGGAGAAAATCCGGTGACCTGCTTGATATAATAACGGAATCTATCGGCGATTCGGAGATACCCCGCCAATCAGAAGACACCTGCAGATTTGCAGTTATAGGAAAACCTAATGTCGGTAAATCATCTATAGTAAATGCCATCACGCAAACCAACCGCAATATTGTAACCGATATTCCCGGCACTACAAGAGATTCAATAGATACAACAATAAAATTCTACGGCCGGGAAATTGTGTTAATAGATACCGCGGGATTAAGGAAGAAAAGCAAAATCCGCAAAGCCGAAAGCCTCGAGTTTTATTCCGCAATAAGAACACAGAAAAGCATTGAACGATGCGATACCGCTATTATTATAATCGATGCAATGGCAATCGTAAGTAAGCTGGAAAAATCATCCGATTATGAGCTTGCAACGTTTAAGCTCGGAAGAGAAGATACTGAAATTGTTGCCCAGGCTGCACGAATGAAAAAGGGAATACTGATTGTTATTAACAAATGGGATTTAGTCGAGAAGAAGAGCGATACAACAAAATTATTCGAAAAGAAAATCAGGGAACACCTTATAACGCTGAATTATATTCCGTTTCTGTTTGTATCGGCTCTTACCAAACAGCGCATTTCAAAAATTCTGGAAGCAGCTTTAAAGGTAAATGACGAACGGGCAAAATCGGTTAAAACAAGCTCGCTTAATGACAGGCTGCTGGAGATTATTAAAAGCTCGCCGCCGCACTCCAAACACCATAAAGAAATAAAAATAAATTATATAACTCAGCTTAAAACTTCACCGCCGGTTATTGGATTTTTCGCAAACCTGCCGTCTGAAATTGAGGATAATTATAAAAGATTTCTTGAGGGTAAGATAAGGGAAAAATTCGGCTTTGAAGGCGTGCCGCTGACACTGGTATTTAAGAAGAAAAATTGAATATCGGGTCATTGCAAGGACCCCGAGCACTCGGGGGACGAAGCAATCCCAAGCATATTTATTTAATTTTAATCTAACAAAATTATTATGGGTTCCCCGCTGGAGTTTACCCCGTACTTGATACGGGGCGGGGATAACGGAATTTAATTCACCACCACTTCATCCGGCAGTTCGTTCACATCATCAGCAGCGCGCGGGAATTCCACAGATAGCACTTCACCCATTTTTTCAACAATGTGCAGTATTCCATTCAGGAAATTTCCCTGTGAAAACTCATCTTTCAGCCTAACTTCAAAGCCGTTCCATGTCTCATCAGGAATTTTGGCGTAAATACCGTCATCAGCTAAAACATCATAAAATTTCTCTCCGAAAATAATGAATATCAGTATCCCGGTTTTATCTTTGGTATTAGCCATTCCGAGCTTTTCGAAATCTTTAACAGCAAGCTCATGCGGTTTATATAACTTTTCCCAGAAGCTGCGTTTCTCACGCAGGCTCAGACGTATTTCACCGCTGGTAGTTTTCTCAACAGCCGAAACCTCATCTTTAATTTTATTGAGGTCTTCTTCAGTTAAATATTTAGTTAACCACTCTTTCATATTTTCATTTTATTAATTTCAACACAAAGTTACAAAGATAACAAAGTTTCAATTTTACTTATCCCCAAACAATCCTTTCAATTCCATTTTTCATTAATACAACATTAAAATTTAACAATAAACCCAGCCATTTTTCTGATAACTTCAAATATGTTTTTAATTTTGCCTTAAAAATGTTTGGAATTTCGTCCACCGCCTTAAGTTCAACAATAACTAAATTTTCAACTAAAATATCTAATCTGTAAGCATTGGGAATTCTTATGTCTTTATAGACTAAGGGTAATTCCGGCTGCCTTTGATAATTTATGCCTGCTTTCGATAATTCATAACATAAACAGGTTTCATAGGCTGACTCAATGAGGCCGGGTCCTAAATTTTTATGAACTTCTATAGCACATCCAATAATTATTTTTGATAAATCGTCACATTTGGTTTTAATTTCATCTGTAAACATATTTATCTTTGTTTACTTTGTCACTTTGTGTTGAAAAAAATTTACCAACTGCCGCTGGCGCCGCCGCCGCCGAAGGAGCCGCCTCCGCCGGAGAATCCTCCGAACGAACTGCCGCTTGACCATGAACTTCCGCTGCCGCTCCCCCATCCGCCGGAATTCCACCACCCGCTGTGCCTCGTTCCCCTGCCCCATCCGAAGATACGGCGAAGTATAGATGACACAAAGAAAACTCCGAAGAACAAAAATATAACAAGCACTAAAATCGGTACCCCGCAGCATCCTACACCAAAATCATTTTCTTTTTCTGCGTATTTTTTATCCTGTGTATATTCACCTTTGGTTGCCGAGATTATTGCATCAACACCCGCATCGATTCCTTCGTAATATTTGCCCTGCTTGAAATTCGGCGTAATTTCTTTTCTTATTATTTGTCCCGCAAGCGCATCAGGCAGAGCGCCTTCAAGACCGTAGCCGACTTCAATTCTGAGCTTCCTGTCATCCTTCACAATAAAAAGCAGAACGCCGTTGTTTTTGCTCTTCTGCCCGATTCCGTTTTTCTCCGCAATATCATAAGAGGTTTCTTCCAGCGATTCGCCGTTAAGTGATGATATCATATAGACAACAACCTGGCTGGAAGTTTCCTTATCGAAGTTGGAAAGCTTGGTTTCAAGCGCACTTGTCTGTGATGAAGTGAGTGTACCGGTTTGGTCTGTTACATATTGTTTTATCTTTGTACTTGGTGCAATACCCTCAGACCTTTGGGCAAACGAAGATATGCAAACCGAAAATATTATAAATAAAAATAAATACTTTTTCACTGTAACTAATATGATTTCTATAAATTTAGGAAATATTAACGGTTAAAAAAACAGAAAAGGTGATACAAAAATCCATGGTAAACCGGATTCCCGCTTTCCTGCCTGCTGCAGGCAAGCGCGGGAATGATAACGGGTTTTAATACTCATCCAAACTCTTAATCGTCAGCTCTTCGGGTTTGTATTTATAAAGTGACTGCACAAAAAGGCTTGCAATTTTAACATTATTTATAAGCGGTATGTTGTAATCAATTGCTTTGCGCCTGATTACATAACCGTCTCTTTCGCTAACGCCGTCGATGGTAGTTTGCGAGTTAATTACCAGTTCAAATTTCTTCTGCTCAAGTAAGTTTAAAATATTAGGTGATTTCTTTTCGCTTATTTTGTGAACAAGTGAACAAGGTATGTTGTTATCGGATAGTAATTGATGTGTATTAGTAGTAGCAAAGATTTTATATCCCATATCTGCCAGCTTTCTTGCAGATGGCAGAAACTCAATCTTATCGGCTAAATCACCCAGTGTAAGCAGAATATTTTTACCGGGCAAGCGGAAACCTGTTGAGAGCATTGATTTCAGGAACGCCTCTTCAAGCGAATCACCAAAGCAGGCAACCTCACCGGTTGATGACATTTCAACGCCGAGAATCGGGTCAGCGCCGCTTAAGCGCGAGAATGAGAACTGGGGAGCTTTAACGCAGATATGGTCAAGGTCAAGTGTTTTGTAGCTGCCCTTTATGTTTTTTCCGAGAATTGCCTTAACGGCAAACTCAATAAAATTGTAACCTGTTGCTTTGGAAACAAACGGGAACGAACGGCTTGCGCGGAGGTTGAACTCAATTACTTTTACTGCGTTGTTCTTCGCAAGAAACTGGATATTAAACGGTCCTGTAATGTTTAATTCCCTCAGCACTGCTTTTGTGATGCGCTTAATCTGGTGTGCAGTTTCAAAATATAATTTCTGCGGCGGTATTGCAAGCGTAGCATCACCGGAATGCACGCCTGCATTTTCAACGTGCTCGGTGATTGCGTATATAATCAAATCACCGTTTTGCGCAACGCCGTCAAGCTCAATTTCCTTTGCGCCTTCTTCAAATTTCGAAATAACAACCTTATGCTCTTTGGATATGTGAACATTCTTTTTAAGATATGCTTCAAGCTCTTTTTCATTGTGGCATACTTTCATTGCCGTGCCGGAAAGAACATATGAAGGACGGAGCAGCACTGGGTAACCGATTTGCAGTGAGAACGCCCTGGCTTTTTCAACCGATGAAAGCTCCTGCCACAAAGGCTGTTCTATTTTAAGCTTGTCGAGGATTGTAGAAAACTTATTCCTGTCCTCGCACTTATCAATAGAAAGCGGCGAAGTGCCCAGCACGCGGACTTTAGCACGGTGAAGCTTCATTGCGAGGTTATTGGGAATCTGCCCGCCCATGGAAAGTATTACACCGAGCGGTTTTTCATATTCGTAAATATCCAGCACACGCTCAAGGCTCAGCTCTTCGAAATAAAGCTTATCGCAAATGTCATAATCGGTGCTTACTGTTTCAGGATTGAAGTTAACCATGACCACTTTATAGCCAAGCCCGCGTAAAAACTTTGCAGTTGTTACACAGCACCAGTCAAACTCAACCGATGAGCCTATTTTATAAGCGCCTGAGCCGAGTATCATAATTTTTTTCTTATCGATGCCTTTGGTTTCCTTTATATCAGATGTATCGCCGTGATAGGTAGAATAAAGATAATTTGTTTCAGCGGGATATTCCGCCGCAAGCGTATCAATTTGTTTGAATGACGGGAATATTTTCAATTTCTTTCTAAGCTTGCGGATGAAATCTTCAGAAGTATTGGTAAGAAGCGAAATCTGCTTATCCGAATATCCAAGCTGTTTTGCATCTCTGAGGAATTCAGCAGTGATATTTTCTTTTTTAATCCTGGTTTGTCTGAACTCGTTAATATTTTTCAGCTGGTACAAAAACCATTTATCGATTTTTGACATTTTGTAAATATCATCAACCGTATACCCGTGCCGGAAAGCCCGCGAAATTGCAAACAAACGGCGCGGGGTTGGGATTTCTATATCTTCTTTAATTGTTTCGGTTCTGGATTTGTTAAGCACAAGACCGTACTTACCGACCTGAAGCATGCGGATTGCTTTTTGAAGAACTTCGGGAAAGCTTCTGCCGATTGCCATTACCTCGCCGACACTTTTCATTTTGCTGCCGATTTCTTCTTCAACACCGGGGAACTTTGATAAATCCCAGCGTGGAATCTTCAGCGCAACATAATCAAGCGCAGGCTCAAAACACGAATATGTTTTTTGAGTGATGGAGTTTTTTAATTCTGTTAGCCTGTACCCCAGCGCAAGCTTTGCAGCAATGTAAGCAAGCGGATAGCCTGTAACTTTTGATGCAAGCGCGGATGAACGTGAGAGCCTTGCATTAACTTCAATCACGCGGTAATCAAGCGTAAACGGATTCAATGCAAATTGGATGTTGCATTCACCTACAATTTTAAAATGCCGTATTGTTTTAATCGATATATCACGCAGCATTTGGTATTCAGCATTGGAAAGTGTTTGTGACGGTGCTATAACAATACTTTCGCCGGTATGAACACCGAGAGGGTCAAAGTTTTCCATGTTGCAGACCGTGATGCAGTTATCAATTGAATCGCGCACGACTTCATATTCGATTTCTTTCCACCCGCGGAGGTCTTCTTCTATTAGTACCTGCGGTGAATATGCAAATGCTGCTTTAAGCGCTTTGCGGAGTTCTTTTTCATTTCTGCTGAAGCCTGAGCCTAATCCGCCAAGAGCAAATCCCGCTCTGATAATCACCGGATAACCAATTGATTTTGCTGCTTTTAGACCCTGCTGAACACTTGTTACCGCTTTACTTTTCGGAGTTTTGACATCAAGAGTTTTAAGCTCTTTTACAAATAATTCCCTGTCTTCGGTTTTATTAATTGAATCAACCGCAGTGCCGAGAACTTTTACTTTATATTTTTTCAGAACTCCGGAACGTGAAAGTTCAAGTCCGCAGTTAAGCGCAGTTTGCCCGCCGAAGCCAAGCAATATTGCTTCAGGTCTTTCTTTCTTAATTATTCTTTCAACAAAAAACGGATTTACGGGGAGCAGGTAAACTTTATCGGCAAGATTTATATCGGTTTGAACGGTGGCAATGTTTGGGTTAACAAGTATTATAAACTTGCCTTCTTCTTTTAATGCTTTAATTGCCTGTGAGCCGGAGTAATCAAATTCCCCCGCCTCGCCGATTTTCAGAGCGCCGGAGCCTAAAATAAGAAGCCTCTCCCCAACCCTCCCCGAAGGAAGGGAGAAGATGCATCACCCCTGCCCTTTCTGAAGGAGAGGGAGCCGTCAATACTTTTTTGTATTTTTGTTTTTTTCATTGAAAATTTTCCTTCCTCCCCTTCGGGGAGGACAGGCGGGGCTTTACATCATATCCATAAACATATCAAACAGCCAGCCTGTATCATTGGGACCCGGTGATGATTCGGGATGAAACTGCACGGCAAAAAACGGTTTTGATTTATGTTTAATACCTTCGTTGGTTCCGTCATTGTTATTGTAAAACCATTCCTGCCAGTCTTTAGGCAGTGTATCTGTCTTTACTGCATAGCCATGGTTCTGTGATGTAATAAAACATCTTCCTTTGGTTTCGATGCACGGCTGGTTCTGCGAGCGGTGCCCGAATTTTAATTTATATGTATCAGCGCCGGCTGAAAGTCCCAGTATCTGGCTGCCAAGACATATTCCGAATATTGGAATATTCAGCTTAAATGATTTTCTTAAATTTTCAATTGTTGATTTACATTGTTTCGGGTCACCGGGTCCGTTTGAAACAAATATTCCGTCAAAATCAAAATCTGATTTTACCGGGTCATAATCATATGGCACACGTATGACTTCTGCGCCGCGTTTTACAAAATTTCTGATGATGTTATTTTTTACGCCGCAATCGATTAATAGTATTTTCTTTTTTGATTTGTTCTTCGGTTTATATATGATTGGTTTGCTGACACATACACCGCCGGCTAAATCAGTTGTGTTGGGGTCGGTGACGTTGAATGTTCTTAAGGACGTTCTGTCGAACCTTTTTAAGGACGTTCTATCGAACGTCCCTGCGGGCAACACCAAATCATTTCCGGAGTTAAAATTAATTATCTCGCCAAGCATGACACCTTTGGTTCTCAGGACTTTCGTCAGCTCGCGTGTATCGATTCCGTAGATGCCGGGAATATTTTCGGACTTTAACCACTGGTCAAGTGACATCACGGCATCGAAATGGCTGTACTCAAAGCTGTAATTTGAGATAATGGCGCCCCTTACCTGAATTTTACCGGATTCAAACGGTGAATTTATACCGGCTTTGCTCTTCGGGATTCCGTAATTACCAATTAACGGATAAGTAAATGAAAGAATCTGCCCTGAATAGGACGGGTCGGTAAGCGATTCGGGATAGCCTGTCATGCCTGTTGTAAAAACAACTTCGCCGTCAGTAACACCATCGTGCCCAAACGACCAGCCTGCGAAAATTTTACCATTTTCCAGGCGTAAATATGCTTTTTTCTTTTGAACCAATTAAATATTTACAGGGAAATAAATCAGGTTAGAAGCAAATATAGCAAAAAAATTCTGGTTATCAAAATGAACATGAAATAAATTGCGCACAGGCTAACACCTTTCATTTTTTTTTAGTATCTTTGTATACATGTGGCTGATAAAAGCATGTGTCTTCTCTCTCTTATCAATAATAACAGCCGTTCTAACTTTACTAACAGCACCCGTAAATTTCAAAGGAAAAGCTGCAAAGTTCATTTTAAAGGCTTGGACTAATTCCACCCTTTTTGTATTCGGTGTAAAAGTAAACGTTTTCGGCAGGGAAAACGTATCGTCACCTGAAGGAAAAATCTACATCTCAAACCACGCAAGCTATCTTGATATTTTCGTCCTGCTCGCAAAAGTCCCCGATAACCTGAGAATGATTTATAAAAAAGAAATCAATAAAATGCCTCTTATAAGCTGGGCTATGAGAGCATGCGGTTTTGTTCCCATAAACAGGAAAAACGCAAGAAGCGCAATGCACTCATTGGATATTGCGGCTGAGAAAGTTAAAAAGGGACTCTCGTATGTGATATTTCCCGAAGGGACGAGAAGCGAAGACGGAACTGTAGGTGAGTTCAAAAGAGGAATGTTTGTGTTAACCGAGAAAGCACAGGCGGATATAATTCCAGTTACGTTAACAAATACAATTAACCTTATGCCAAGAAACAGTTTGAAGATTAAGCCGGGTATAGTTAACCTTGTAATCTCCAAACCGCTGAGACCGAGGAAGGATAAAGAGTTTTTGAATGAAATCAGAAGTATAATAGTATCTAACTTAAATCCTGTAGAAGCAGCATGAAGATAATCGGAGTAATACCTGCAAGATACGGCTCAACCCGGTTTCCGGGAAAAGCGCTGGCTGATATCGGCGGAAAGCCTATGATTCAGCATGTGTGGGAAAGCGCATCCAAATCAAAGCTGATTAACGAGCTTTACGTGGCAACCGATGATAAAAGGATATTTGATGCCGTAGGCAGGTTCTGGGGTAAAGCAGTTATGACTTCAACCAAGCATAAAAGCGGGTCAGACAGAATCGGCGAAGTTGTTAAGAACATTAAATGTGATATTGTTGTGAACATTCAGGGAGATGAGCCGTTTATAAATCCTGCAAACATCGATAAGGCAATAAAACCGCTGATAGCCGATAATAAATATTATGGTCTCTACGCTTTGCACAAAGATTAAAAATAAAGATGAAATAAATAATCCCAACGTTGTAAAAGTTATAACGGATAAAAAAGGATTTCGCGTTATATTTTTCACGGTATGCAATTCCTTATAACAGGGATGATGTAAAGGGAGTTTCGTATTACAAGCACATAGGACTTTATGTTTACAGAAAGGATTATTTGATGAAATTCATTAAGATGAAACCGTCAAAACTTGAATTAGCTGAAAAGCTTGAACAGCTTAGAATACTGGAAAATGGGGAGAGGATTAAAGTTGTGGTTACGAATATTGATTCGGTAACTATTGATACAAAAGAAGACCTTAGAAAAATTAAAAATCTTAAAAAAATACCAAATTGAAACAGGTAAAATATATCTTTTTAACTGGCGGAGTTGTTTCTTCATTAGGAAAAGGCATCTCCGCCTCTTCGTTAGGGCTGCTGCTTCAGTCCCGCGGACTTACGGGTAACAATACAAAAGTTTGACCCTTACATAAATGTTGACCCGGGCACAATGAATCCATTCCAGCACGGGGAAGTATATGTTACAGATGACGGCGCAGAAACTGACCTCGATTTAGGACACTACGAGCGGTTCTTAAACATGAACATGTCTAAGCTAAATAATACAACTACAGGTCAGGTTTATTTTGAGGTTATAACGCGTGAACGCAGGGGCGATTACCTAGGCGCAACGGTGCAGGTAGTTCCGCACATAACCGATGAAATTAAACGCCGCATGATGGCGCTGGGCAATACAAACCAGTTTGACGTAATCATTACTGAAATCGGCGGAACGGTCGGTGACATCGAATCACTCCCCTTTCTTGAAGCAATGAGACAGCTTATGCGGACAGTCGGCAGAGAGAATTCGCTTTCAATTCATTTAACGCTTGTACCGTTTATTCAATCAGCCGGTGAAATAAAAACCAAGCCCACACAGCACAGCGTTAAGCAGCTTCTTGAAATCGGAATTCAGCCGGATATTTTAATTTGCAGAAGCCGTGAAGACCTATCGATGCCAATCAAAGAAAAAATTGCGCTGTTCTGCAACGTTACAACCGATTGCGTTATATCAGCAAGAGATGTGGATACAATATATCAAATACCGCTTGAGTTTACAAAAGAAAATTTTGATAAAATAGTACTTGAGAGGCTTAAGCTTAAACCCGGCAAGCCGAATCTTGCAAAATGGAAACGCATTGTTCAGAAAATCAAAAATCCTACACAAACGGTAACTATAGGTTTATGCGGAAAGTATAATTCAATTCCCGATGCGTATAAGAGCATAACCGAAGCGTTTATTCATGCCGGAGGTGAAAATAATGCAAAAGTTAACCTTAAATGGATATCGGCGCAGGACCTTGAAACAAAAGATAACGTTGAAAAATATATGGAAGGAATTGACGGGCTGTTAATACCTTACGGTTTTGGGCACAGAGGAATTGAAGGCAAAATTAAAGCAATAAAGTATGCCCGCGAAAATAAAATTCCTTTTTTGGGAATATGCCTTGGACTTCAGTGTGCAGTAATTGAATATGCAAGGCACGTTTGCAAATTAAGAGATGCCAACAGCGCGGAATTCAAAATGACAAAAAATAATGTTATTGACCTTATGGCCGAACAAAAAGGCATTACCGATAAAGGCGGAACAATGAGGCTGGGTTCATATCCGTGCGCAGTGAAGAAAGGCACAAAGGCATATGATGCTTATAAGAAAGTGCACATTAACGAACGCCACCGCCACAGGTATGAAGTAAATAATGCCTTCCGGGAATTACTTGAAAAAAACGGTATGGTTTTTTCAGGGATTTACGAAAAGAAGGATTTGGTTGAAATTATTGAGCTTAAAGACCACCCGTGGTTTGTTGCATCGCAATTCCACCCTGAGCTGAAATCACGCGCTGCCAAAGCCCATCCGCTTTTCAGGGAATTTGTAAAAGCAAGCGTAAAGTATAAAAGGAAGAAGAAGTAAGGTTAAACATCTGTCCTTCCGAAATATTTGAGATTCGGAAATCTGCTCTATTTAAACCTTTTCCCCGTTTCTGTGTCTAATTAACAAAGAGGATACGGAAATGGATACGTTTATTGAAGAAATATTAGACTACGCAGTTTGCGCGCTTTTGGTTTTCGGGTATATATTAATACCGATGAAGGTACTGCGAATCAAAAAGCCTGAAAAATAACAAAGCCCGCTAAAGTGCGGGCTTGATTGTTAATCAGCTGCTGCTGTTAATCCAAATTCTTTTTAATTTCTTTTTCGAAATCATCGTAACTTTTGCTGCCGAGAAAATGTGTAGTAAGATTCCCCTCTTTATCATAAATATACGTTGAAGGTATTGCGCCTTCCCATTTCTTATCGATAAAGTTAATAAGCTCCTCTGGCTTATCGAAGTTATTATAATAAGTAGTAAAATCAACGTTCTGGCCTTTCAGGAAAGGGATAACTTTTGAGTTAACATCTTCCGGTACGTCTACAGAAATAAAAACTATTTCAAAATTTTTATCTTTATAGGTATTGTAAAGCTTCACAAGGTCAGGAAACTCATGTACACATGGTTTGCACCACGTTGCCCAGAAGTTAAGAAGCAGTACTTTTCCCTTAGCGGATTCCTTCACCTGCTCGATGTCTTTAATCTTATCAAGCGGTTTAATATCCTGTGAAAACACTCTGCCTGCCCAAACAAGCAGAAGAACAAATAAAACAACAAAAATCTTATTCAAAATAAATTAATCCTTTAAATTATTTTTCAACTCTTTTAATCGAACAACCGAATGACTTAGTATCTTTCACAGCCACATCTTTACCGGCAATTACCTGGTCAAGTGCATCTTTTAAATCGGTAGAGGTAACTTTTTGCTCATCGCGGCTGTCATCTATTCTGCCGTGGTATAAAATGGTTTTGTTCTTATCAATAAGAAAAACTTCGGGAGTTCTTGTTGCACCAAGCATATCGGCAACAGCGTTGTTCTCGTCCTTTAACACTGCAAAGGGATACCCTTTTTCAGCCGCGTGTGTTTTAACTGCATCGAAGCTTTCGGTGCTGTTAGCGTTAATCCCGAAGAATGTTACGCCCTTCTTGCTGTAATCATTGGCAAGGGAGTTAATTCTGTCAGTATACGGCTGAACAAACGGGCACTCGGTTGAAATGAAAATTACCACAACGTAGTTTGAGTTCTTCAGAGTGTTATTGAGATTGTATTCCTTCCCGTCAACTCCCTTAAGTGTAAAATCCTCTACACTCTCACCCGGATTCTTGGCAAATACACCGGTTGAAGCTAAAAGCATAAGGGCAAATAAAATATTAACTAACGGCTTTTTCAGCATAATTCGTCCTTTCTTTAAATTTCTAAAATATTAATATACAAAAGCTGTTTTATTGCATAAAAGTTTCATTAAGTAATTATATAGAATTAGCCAAAAAACTTATAATTATCAATAACATAAGGAAATAAAATATCACTGATATAGGTGATTAAATGCCTAATATTATTGGTTATATTTATCTAACCAAAATCACTAAATGGAGGAATTGGTATGAAAATTCTTTCTCTTTTATCCGTTTTGCTATTAAGTTTTGTTATTACCGGATATACTTACTCTCAATCATGGGAATTGGCTGGCACTGTGCCAACGCCCGGAATGCAGCCAACAATAAGCGTAATTAGCGGAGATATTGCCTGGATAGCTGGCGGACCGCCGGATACACCTAAAATCTTCAAAACAATGGACGGCGGGCTTAACTGGGTAGCGCTTCCTACCACCGGTATTTCAAAAGAACTTTACTGCCTTTGGGCTATTAATTCTAACACAGCATTTGTCGGAGAAGGCAATATGACCGGAGGCGCCGGATTATTTAAAACCATTGATGGCGGTTATAACTGGAACATGGTTATGCAGACATCTGCTAACAGGGGTTACTGGAACGGAATCATGTTTTCAAAGAGGAACGGGGTAAGAGGTTATGGAATTGCACTCGCTGAAAGAATATACAAGACATCCAACTACGGCAACAACTGGGTAGAGCAGCAGTCAGGTGTAAATGGTGTTTCAAACGCACATAACTCGTTAATGGTTGTTGATTATAATTTTTACGGTTTCGGTTTAAACAACGGCGCTGCAAGAGTACATCTTACTTCAGACGGCGGAACAACATGGGCAAATCAAAATGTAAACCTTACAGGACATTACACGAGCGGTATATGTTTTTCCGAAGATAAACTAACGGGGCTTGCCGCAACATCAACTTCACTCCCCATGATTTCCAGAACAACAGATGGCGGCACCACATGGACAGTAGTTGATATAGATACAGGTCTTGTAGGCAATTGCTTTATAAAATGGATTCCCGAATCTCCGGTTGTTTACATTCTGGCTGCCAACGGTAAAATTAAAAAAAGCATAGACAGAGGCTTAACATGGGCTACAATGCAAACTGCAGGAGTAACCAACCTGTATCATTTTGATTTTGAGAGATATAACAATAATGTTATTTACGGATACGCAGTAGCAACAGACGGACAGGTTATTAAGCTTGCGGACAGCGTAATTTTGGTTATTACAGGAAATATTAAGAAAAATGAAGTCCCCGAAAACTACAGCCTCGGGCAGAACTATCCTAACCCGTTTAACCCTGTTACAACAATAGAATATTCAGTTTCTGAAAACAATATCCCTGTCAGAATTTCTGTTTTTGATTTACTGGGACGGGAGACAGAAACATTGGTCAATGAAGTTAAAAATGCAGGTTATTACAAAGTAAATTTTGACGGTTCTAAGTATCGCAAGCGGAATGTATTTCTACAAAATGCAGGCTGGTAATTTCAGCGAAGTAAAGAAAATGATTCTCGTTAAATAGATACCTCCAATATAACGTAATCTTTAAGCAAGGGAGCTCTGCCGGTTCCCTTGTTTTTTTATATATGACTGAAAAGGTTGTTCAGCGATTCAGCGTAAAGAGGGTGAGCAAAAACTGCATCCTGCAAAGCAGTATAAGGGAGTTTTGACATCATTGCGATTTCAATCATAGACATAATCTCTCCTCCCTCACTTCCCAGAATTGCGCAGCCGAGAATTTGGTTTGAACTGGCATCAACAATTGCTTTCATAAATCCTCTTGTTTCTCCTGTCTCAATTGCGCGTGCAACGTGAGTCATTGGCATTTTAGCAACTTTGAATTTGAGCTTTTGTCTTTCTGCATCAGCTTCGGTAATACCTACCCTGCCAAGCTGAGGGTCGGTAAACAACGTATACGGCACAAGCCTGTTTTTTATACTTAGATTTTTATTTTCAAGTAAATTCCCCTTTAAGACTCTGTAATCATCATATGAAATATGTGTAAACGCCGGTCCGCCTTTTACATCACCGGAGGCATATATTCCTTCTGTGCTGGTTTCAAGCCTTTCATTGACAATAATGTACCCCTGCAGATCTGTTTTTATACCGGCTGCATCAAGGTTAAGGATTGATGTGTTTGGCATAAGTCCTGTTGCAACAAGCAGTTGTGAAGCTTCGACTTCGTTCTCACCTAAACCAGATTTTAGAGTTATAATTAGTTTTCCTTTTTTATTTTTCACAACTCTTTTCGTTTCAGCATTCAGAATTATATTAATACCATCCTCTTCAAATATTTTTTTGATTTCTTCCGAAATATCATTGTCTTCCGCGGGAGCAAGCCGGTTTCTTTTCTGAATTATTGTTACCCCGCTTCCGAAGCGTCTGAACATTTGGGCAAACTCAAGACCTATATAGCCTCCTCCAAGAATTGCAAGATGTTTGGGAATTTCCTCAATATCCATAATTGAAGCTGAGGTTAAATAACCGGATTCCTTTAAACCTTCAATGTTTGGTATAAAAGGTGATGTACCGGTATTTATAAATATCTTATCCGATTCAATTATTCTTTTGCCCCCTTTTTTCAGCTTTACATTTACAGTACGGCTGTTAAGAAAAGATGCCACGCCGAATATTAATTCAATCTTTTCATGCTTCTGGAGTTGTTTCTTCCCGCTGTCTCTGAAATCCTTAACGATTCTGTTTTTTCTTTCAACAACATCTCTCATATTTACTTTAAGTTTTCCCGCCGATATGCCGTATTTAGCTGAGTTCCTCACAACTTCTGCAGCTTTGGCGCTTGCAATAAGCGATTTTGTCGGAGTGCATCCGTAATTAATGCATGTTCCCCCAACATATTTGCTTTCGATGATTGCGGTTTTTAATCCTTTATCACCCAGCGCAAACGCAAGCGGCTTGCCTGATTGCCCTGTACCTATAATAACAGCATCAAATTTCTCTGTGTTATTGTTCTGCATAATTACACTGTTTGAATATTCGAAGAAATGAATTCTGACCCTTTTGTGAATATAACTGTTAATTATTTAAATTGGTTGCTAAAATTCTGTTTACGCGAAACTTTCCAGCTAATTCAAGAGGTTTAAATTAAAGAACATGAAAACTCAAAAATAATAATGTCAATAACCGTTTTATTTATTGCAGCAGCCCTATTTTTAAATTTTGCTTCACAAAACACCGAAACAGCCGGTAAACCACTTATTACAAATTCAAAATCTGATAAAGCGCCTGAAATTAAAGGCGAGAAATGGATTAATACCGATATGGCGCTCACACTTGAAAGTCTTAGAGGCAAAGTTGTGTTAATTGAGTTCTGGACATTCGGATGTTACAACTGCAAAAACACATTACCGAAGATGAAGGAATGGTATGGAAAATACAAATCAGATTCGTTTGAAATGATTGGAATCCACTGCCCCGAGTTTGATAACGAAAGAAATTTTGAGAATGTTAAAGAAAATGTAAGCGAGCTCGGAATAAAATATCCCGTTGCAACAGATAATGCTTTTTATAACTGGTACAATTATGACGTTGATGCATGGCCGACAATTTTTATTATCGATAAACAGGGAAACATCCGCTACCGGCATGTCGGCGAAGGAAGCTACAATAAAACAGAAGAAACAATAAAAGAATTATTGAAAGAAGAAGTGTAAAGCATGCTCGTGCCATGACTTGGGTAATCGTAATTAGTCGTGGCACGAGTTAAGGTTAATAACAATTCACCTACCTCTTTGGTGAGTGCAGAGCTACTTTATTTCCTTCAGTATCGATGAAGTATGAAATAAACCCAATTTCATCGGTAACAAGTTTTTTCGGCATAACAACTTTCCCGCCTGCTTTCTCAATTCTGCCGATTACATCGTCAATTTTGCCGTCAGCGTTAAGATAAATCAGTGTTCCGTTAGCCGAAGGCGCGTAGCCTTCGCCGTGGCATATAGCTCCGCTCACGCCGCTTTGGTCACCCGGGAAAAAGCCCATCAGGTAATCACCCATTTTCTGTTCCTGCATTTCGAAACTGAATATGGTGTTATAAAATTTTTTAGCTCTGCCGAAATCCACAACAGGTATTTCGAACCAATTTATTGCGTTTGCCATTAGGTTTTACTCCTTTAGTTAAAATGGTTATTAAAAAATTAAATCTTTACAAATCTACAGCTTGTTTCAGGCTTGTGCTTCTTAGATATTGCTAATTTTAGCATTGGCTTTCCTGAAGGCATCCCTGAATGATTCGGGCGAGAGTCCAAGTTTCTGTTTAAACAGCCAGCTGAATGAACTCAGGCTGTCAAAGCCTATTTCATTGCAGATTTCGGTTACAGGCATATCGCTTGATGTGAGAAGCGATACCGCTTTGCGGATTCTTCTGGTTGAAATATACTGGTAGGGCGTTTCTCCGAAGACTTCTTTGAACAACCTAAGGAAATGAAAACGTGATATAGAGGCTTCATTTGAAATTTTTTCAAGCGTAAGCGGTTTGGAATAGTTCATTTCAATAAAATCCCTTGCTTTGTTTACTCTTCTGTACAAATCAGTTTTAGTAGAAAACTTAACAGGCGGAAGCTTTTCAACCTGCTTATAAACATTCCTGTGAACAAGTATCATCTTCTCGAGCAGTTCATAAAACTGTTCTTCCCACCACTCCTCATCCTCAAATCCTACACTTGATGCAATTTTCATTTTCATTATTGCGGGCATAACAAAGTTATCAATAGGGTAAAGCTTCTCAAAGAACTGGACTGGCTGGCTATTTTTTACCGGTGGATTGAAAATCAGCTTATCCTCCGGTGCGGTGAGGTTTCCAAGTACCTCAGATGCAAAACCGCTTTCAAAAAATACCGAAATAATTTCAACCGGATTGAATGAATCAATGAAGCCTGAGCATTTCTGACCTTCATTAATTATCAGGTAATTCGCATTGACATTATATTCACCGTTTGGTGTGTTATATTTTACAGTCCCGTAAAGCGAGAACTTTACTGTAAGAGGCGTGATATGCTGGGGAATACCAAGCTTCTTCGTTTTCAGGTGAACGAAATAATTTTTACCCAAAACGGGATTTGACGGATGCTCTTTGATAACCATATTAAATTGTTTCAAGAATATTTTTGGCTGACTCCTACGGAGTCAACCATTTTATTGTAATTTTTCTAATACGGATAATCCCTACGGGATTAATAAATTATCTTTAAAGATGAATTTAACGATTAATTATTCGTTTTCTTAAACTCCGGAATAGTTTTCCGTATTTAAAAATTGATATAATTGCCATAACTTCAGAGGAGTTTTCTATATTAGAATGATCTGTCATCCCAAAAAATAAATCCAAAGGAGTTACTCGTATTAGATAATTATTTTGCCTTTTGGGAATAAAACTCCAGAGGAGTTTTATGTATTAGTATAATCTGCTATCCTGAAAAATAACTCCGTAGGAGTTATCCTAAAATCAATTACTTTCAAAAACATATTTCATATCATACATCACATTGAATCTCTTCAATAACTCCAAGTATTCATCTTTAAATGTTTTAATTTTGTGATGTTCTTCCTGGTTTTGAATATATTTCTTTACAGCTTCAACATGAGAATGTGAATAAGAAAATTAATTTGCTATATGGAAATATAGCTAAATAAACATCAATAAAACAATACCGTAAAATGACATTTTATTACATTTAGGAATTTGTTAAAATACAAAATATAAGAATATCTTGTCTAATTTACTGAAATTCACCGAGAAAGGGATTTACTGCCCTGAAGCCGATATCTTTATTGACCCCGAAAAGGCTGTCGATAGAGCTGTTATTACTCATGCCCATTCTGACCATGCGAGGTCAGGACATAAACATTACCTTGCGCACAAGCACACCGCTGCACTGCTTAAACACAGAATTGCAAAGAAAATAAATGTGCAGGGACTTGAATACGGTGAAGTAATTACTCACAACGGCGTTAAAATATCACTTCATCCCGCCGGACATATACCCGGCTCGGCTCAGGTAAGGCTGGAGTTCAACGGGGAGGTTGCCGTGGTTTCGGGAGATTATAAACTGGAAGATGACGGATTAACAGCTCCGTTTGAACCGGTTAAATGCAATACTTTTGTTACCGAATCAACTTTCGCGCTGCCTGTTTACAAATGGAAACCGCAGTCAGAAATTTTTAACGATATTAATGATTGGTGGAAACAAAATAAAACCGATGGCAGAACAAGCATTCTTTTCGGCTACTCGCTTGGCAAAGCGCAGAGGCTGCTGTATAACATAGACCATTCAATCGGCAAAGTTTTTGTTAACGAAACAATTTCGCCGATAAATGAAATTCTCCGGGAGCAGGGTTTCAAACTGCCTGCTGCTGATAAACCGGAATTTCTTACCGATAAAAAAATTCTTAAAGGCGCGCTGATAATAGCGCCGTCATCAATAACAAAGTCGCCTCTGATGGAACATATCGATTCTTATTCATCAGCAAACGCGTCGGGATGGATGGCAACAAGAAGCACCTATTGGCAAAGCGGGATAGATACAGGTTTTGCTTTATCTGACCATGCCGATTGGGAGGGTTTATGCAGTGCTGTAAAGCTTACCGGTGCCGATGAGATCTATGTAACTCACGGTTTTATCAGGTATTTCGTTAAATGGCTTAGGGAAAACGGGTACAGTGCATACGAAATCCGCAAAGGACGCCTGAACTACCACCAGATGGAATTTAAATTTTAAATATAAATTTTTGTTGTTTCTTTTTAAAATTTTGATTTATATGTTAATATTGATTTAAGAACAAAAACCAATCTATGACAGATTAGCTACTTTTATTACACATCCTGAAAAATAGTTTCAATAACTTTTTCTTTTAAAAGGAGAACCGTAATGAAGAAGCTAATTTTAATCACAGCATTAATTTTAATCTCTCAAATTTCATTTCCTCAAATAAAATCAATCAAAAACAAACAAACCGAATCCGGCTTCTGGAGCATAGGGTTTTCGGGCGGGGTGCCGATTAAGCTTCTGGATAAAGTTAATTCAAGGTATGATTCACATGCAGGATATGTTTGGGGAGTAAACCTTTTCATAAACATTGATAAGAACACAGCAATAGGAACTGAGTTTAATTTCGGAAGGTTTTTTTCAGGGAAAGATAATTCTTGCTCAAATGAAAACGATTATAATTCATTTTCCGAAATCACATTCGGTCCAAAATTCCACATAGGGAATAATTTTTATGCTTCAGTTCAGATAGGAAATTATTTTATGGTGTACAACCATGTTTATGAAACCCCCTATTTTGATCTATATAACCAATCAGAATCTAATCCCGGTTTCGGCTTATCCCTTGGTCTTGAGAAAAGTATACGGCTTAATGAAAATGTTAATTTAAATCTGAATGAAAGACTAAGCCTCGGATTGCCCGGAATGGAACCAATATTTTACGGAATGCTTAGGGCTGGAATTTCATTTAATGAGAATATAAATCCGGATAAAACAGAAAAACAGTCAACTTATAAAACTCATTCCATTTCGCTATCGGGGGGATTCCTTTCCAGCATTGATGTAAATAGCCGGGGTTATAAGATAACTCCGAACGTTTCAGTTGAAGGAACAATTAAAACAAGTCCTATGATTGAGTTTTACGGAAATATCACTTACAATAAGGTTCAGGATTATTATACTTATGAGTTTTCATCTAATAGAAGCATAACTGAAATAACAGCCGGTCCTAGATTTTTTATAGGCTCGCAGAATTATTCCGGTTTTCTTCAGTTCGGAGGAGGAGCATATAATTATCATGATGAAACACAGGATTACTCAAAAGATGAAGTATTTGGGGGAATAAGTGCGGGTACAGGTGCGAAAATTAAAATATATAAAGACTTAAGTGCTATGATTCTTGGAAGGATGCATATAATTTTGGATGAAAAAGCCGGACCCGGAGGATATTTCAGTACTTCCTGCGGAATAAGATACGAAATATAAATTTCACTCAAGACCTGCCACCCGGCAGGTCTGTTTTTTAAAAGCCGCCTGCTGAAGTTTCCCGGTTTCCCCCCTACCCACAAGCTTTCGAAAAAATAGAAAATAAAAACAATTATGGCTATATTAAACGATAATTTATTTGTTATAATTAAATTGTATGGAACAAGCAAAGTAGTACCCATCGGTTAATTTCACACCAACAATAATTAATATTTGGCGGAACAAAAAACAAATATTCCATTATTCCCTATCCTGCTGGTGAATTTTATCGGCTCGCTTGGTTTCAGTATTGTGCTGCCCTTTCTGATTTTTCTTGTAACACGATTTGGCGGAAATGCTATGGTTTACGGTATACTCGGCGCCTCTTATCCTGCATTTCAGTTAATCGGAGCCCCCCTGCTTGGCAAGTGGTCTGATATTTACGGAAGGAAAAAAATTCTGCTTCTAAGCCAGGCTGGAACGTTTATCGGTTGGGCTGTATTTTTTACAGCGTTTTTCATTCCGGTAACAGAACTGCTACATATTGATACTCCTTACACCGGCAGTTTTATACTAACATTACCCCTCGTAATATTGTTTATAGCAAGGGCAATCGACGGAATCACCGGCGGAAATATTTCGGTAGCTAATGCTTACCTTGCCGATATAAGCACAGAAAAAGAACGTAATAAGAATTACGGCAAAATGGCAATCTCTTCAAACCTGGGATTTATCGCAGGTCCCCTGCTTGCGGGAATTCTGGGCTCAACGGTATACAAAGAAATACCCCCTGTGCTTGGAGCTATTATTATTTCTCTTATTGCAATATTCATAATTATATTCTACCTGCCCGATAGCGGCGTTAAAACATTCGTTAAGCCCGAAAAAGCAGATGTTAAGAAAGTCCTTGGCTTTGAAAACAAAGAGTGCTATAAAATTAAGGGCGAAGATAAAATTACACTGAAGAAAGTACTCAAGATACGTTTTATACCTTATATATTATTTCTTTACTTTTTGATTTTCCTCGGGTTTAATTTTTTCTACACTGCGTTCCCGGTTCATGTAGTACAGACATTGGGGTGGAGCATTGCGGAAACAAGTGTTTTCTATGCCATACTCAGTTTAATAATGGTTGTTGTACAGGGTCCCGTGCTCAGCTATTTATCAAAAAAATTTGCCGATAGCACTCTTATTATACTCGGTAACCTGATACTTGGAACAAATTTTGTGCTTCTTCTCTCAAGTGATATGATTATAATATATACGGCAGCAGCATTATTTGCTGTTGGAAACGGATTGATGTGGCCCTCGGTGCTATCATTACTCTCTAAAGCAGCGGGCAAAACATTCCAGGGTTCAGTTCAGGGATTTGCGGGCAGTTTGGCAAGCCTTGCAAGTATTATCGGACTAATTGCGGGCGGTTTTCTGTATTCCAAAATCGGTGCGGGGACATTCCTGATTGCAGCATTTACGATATATGCGGTATTTTTATTATCATTCAGACTTATCCGGATAGAAAAAGTTTGCAACTTCGGAAATTAATAAATCATAACCATGAAAGAATTATTAAAAGATTACACAAAGTACAACATCTGGGCTAATGAAAGAATCTGCAAAGTACTTGAGTCATTAAGCCCGGAAATTCTTGATAAGGAACAAAAAAGCAGCTTCACAAGCATCCGTAAAACAATTTATCATATCTGGGATGCTGAAACAATATGGATGAAACGGCTAAATGGAAAATCACTGCATGAATGGCCGAGCGAAACATTTAAAGGCAGCTTTTTGGAATTTCAAAAAGAATTTCTCGGCGGCTCGGGAAAATTCTATATGTTTGTAATTAACAAAGACGGGAAAGACCTTGCAAAAGAGCTTACTTACAAAAACACAAAAGGCGTGCAGTTCACAACCAAAATTTACCACATACTTCAGCATGCTGTTAATCACTCCACTTTTCACCGCGGACAGATAATTACCATGCTTAGAAATGCGGGGGTAACTCAATTGCCCTCGACTGATTTCATTGCTTATGTTAGAGAAACCGGTGAAAACAGTTAAGGATAAAATAAATGTTTTCTGGTTCAGGCGTGATTTAAGATTAAACGATAACTGCGGATTATTCAATGCTTTATCCTCTGCAATTCCTGTTCTGCCTCTATTTATATTCGATACTGATATTCTGAATAAACTGGATGATAAAAAGGATAAAAGAGTTGAATTTATACATAACGCACTCGAAGAAATTCAAACTGAACTCCTCAAGGTTGGTTCAAGTCTTTTGATTAAGCATGGAACACCAATCAAAGTATTCAAACAGTTAACTGAACTATACAGCATAGTAGAGGTTTTTATAAACCACGATTACGAACCGGATGCAATTAAGAGAGATGATGAAATAAAAAAATTCCTGAACACAAAAGGAATAAAATTTAATTCATACAAAGACCAGGTTATATTCGAAAAACGAGAGATTGTAAAAGATAACGGCAAGCCGTATACAGTTTACACACCCTACCGCAACAAATGGAAAGCGAAGCTGCAGAAATCAGATTATAAACCTTTCAAATCGGAAACTCTTACAGATAATTTTTATAAAATCAGGCCGTTTAAGCTGCCGTCTTTAAAAGAAATAGGTTTCGAAAAAACCGGTTCAACATTCCCGCCGAAAGAAATCAGGAAAAGTATAATTAAGAATTACCGGAACACCAGAGATTTTCCAGCAATCGACGGAACATCGCACTTAAGCGTTCATTTAAGATTCGGAACTGTGAGTATTCGTGAGCTTGTGAAAGAAGCTTTAAAGCTGAACGAAAAATGGCTTGATGAGCTTATATGGCGTGAGTTTTACATGATGATTCTGTTCTATTTCCCACATGTTGTCACTAAATCATTCCGCCCTGCGTATGATAATATAAAATGGAGAAATAATGAAGAAGAGTTCAGGCATGGTGTGAAGGCAAAACAGGATACCCGATTGTTGATGCCGGAATGAGAGAGCTTAACCAAACCGGATATATGCACAACAGGGTACGAATGATAACGGCAAGTTTTTTAACAAAACATTTACTAATTGATTGGTGGTGGGGTGAAAGGTATTTTGCCGGTAAGCTGCTTGATTACGAGCTTGCATCAAACAACGGCAACTGGCAGTGGATAGCAGGAACAGGCTGTGATGCTGCTCCGTATTTCCGTGTGTTTAATCCTGTAATTCAGACAAAAAAATTTGACCCTGAGCTTGTATACATAAAAACATGGGTGCCTGAATACAATTCACCTGCATATCCCAAACCTATTATTGAACATTCATTCGCCCGAAAACGCGCAATTGCTGTTTACAGCAGAGCAGTAAAAGATAAATAAATGGATACCAAGACAATTCTTAAAAAACTTAAATCGCTTTCAAATCCCGAAAACATTGCCGGCATGGCAAGATTCGGCATTGCGCCCGATAAAGCATTCGGAATTCGCAAACCGGAATTAAGAAAGCTCGCTAAAGAAATCCCCAAAAGCCACAAGCTTGCGCTGGAGCTTTGGGCAGCAGGTTATCTTGAAGCAAGAATCATTGCTTCTCTTGTTGATATACCCGCAGAGGTAACAAAAAAACAAATGGATGACTGGGCTAATGATTTCGATTCATGGGATGTATGCGACCAGTGCTGTATAAATTTATTTCACAAACTGCCATATGCAGATGAAATGATAAGATAAATGGAGCGCTTCGGAGAAAGAGTATGTAAAGCGCACTGCGTTTTCTCTTATTGCCGTTATTGCCGTGCATGATAAAAAATCAGATGATTCATATTTTATAAAATTCTTCCCGCTTATAAAAAGAGAATCAACTGATAAGCGAAACTTCGTAAGGAAAGCTGTTAACTGGGCGCTGAGGCAAATCGGCAAAAGAAATGATAAACTGAATAAAGAAGCAATTAAGCTTGCACGGGAAATCCGGAAGTTGGATTCCAGGACAGCAAAATGGATAGCTTCGGATGCCTTAAGAGAACTTGAGAGTGAGAAGGTGAATGTGAGGAAAGAAAAGTGATTGATATCAGTGTAAAATTTTATCCTACTGCAAAATCCGCACTTTACTTATCTTTGTAATCCTTTTTTATTTTTGGGAGCTTAATATCTGTAAAAACAGCTAATTTTGCCTGTTTCACGGTATATTTATTCATGGTAACAATTTATAAATAATTATATCTTTCGGCTTAATTTTTAAGCTAAATGAATAACACAGGTATAATAATATTCATAGCGGTAATACTGGTAATGCCGTGGCTGTTTGTTCTTGCTTATCTTTATATTACAAACAGGAATATTTTAAAAAACTATAAATCTCTGACAAATAAATACGGTTTTGAGGTGGATTCAACAAAGAAATCCGGTTTTTTCAGGCACCCTGTTTCACGCGGTCAGTACCGGGGTATTCCGGTAGAAATTTGCTCTTTCATTAAAGAAAACGGAAGAAAAAAATCACCTGCAACTTATATTAGTGTAGATTGTATTAACCCCAATGGATTCGATTTTACTATTGTTAAGAAAAACACTGCAAACAACATAGCTTACGGCGGCAAAGCATTCACAATAAACGATTCTGAGTTTGACAGCAAGTTTATTGTAAACACCAATGATATGAAAAAGATGTTTGACTTATTGAACTTCAGCATCAAATACAAGCTGATTCAATCTGTCAATGTAGGATTCAAAGGCACGCTTCAATTGAACGGAACAAAGCTTAGGTATGAAGAAAAAGAGCTTATTAAAAGCAGTATGAATTTACTGCGAATAGAAATACTGCTTCACCTGTTATGCGAAATTGCAGATGAATTGAGACAAGTGAAGCCATAAAGTTTTTAATAATAAAAATATAAATAAAATAACGTAACAGAGAGGTTAAAAAATGTCTGAAAACACACCGATTACAGTTGCATACGGGGACGGAATCGGTCCCGAGATTATGGAGGCAACAATTAAAATTATTACCGCTGCAGGAGCAAGAATTGATATAGAAACTATAGAAGTCGGAGAAAAAGTCTATGCAAGAGGCAATACTGCAGGCATTGAGCCGGGCGCATGGGAATCACTCCGCAGAACAAAAGTATTTCTTAAAGCGCCAATTACAACTCCCCAGGGCGGAGGATACAAAAGCTTAAACGTTACAGCAAGAAAAACATTCGGAATGTATGCTAACGTAAGGCCGTGCGTATCGTACCACCCCTTTGTTAAAACAAAGCACCCGGTTATGGATGTGGTAGTAGTAAGAGAAAATGAAGAAGACCTCTATTCGGGAATTGAATACAGGCAGTCAAACGATGTTTACCAGAGCTTAAAACTAATCAGCCGCCCCGGTTCGGAAAAAATTATACGCTATGCATTTGAATATGCAAGGCAGTACAACAGGAAAAAAGTTACCTGCTTCATGAAAGATAATATTATGAAGTTTACCGACGGGCTGTTTCATAAAGTATTTGACGAAGTAGGAGCCGAGTATCCCGATATTGAAAAAGAAAACTGGATTGTAGATATCGGCGCAGCAAAGCTGGCTACATCACCTGAGGCATTTGATGTTTTAGTAATGGAAAATCTTTACGGTGATATTTTATCTGATGTTACAGCGCAGATGACAGGTTCCGTTGGACTCGCCGGCTCGGCAAATATTGGCAACTCCTGTTCTATGTTTGAAGCTATACACGGTTCTGCGCCGCGCAGGGCAGGACAAAACTCCGCTAACCCATCGGGATTATTTCTCGGAGCTGTTATGATGCTTGTTCATATAGGACAGCCTGATATTGCGGCAAGAGCACAGAACGCTTGGCTTAAGACTTTGGAAGACGGAATTCATACATACGATATTTATAAACCCGATACAAGCAAACAAAAAGTAGGAACTAAGGAATTTGCCGAGGCTGTAGCCGCAAGAATGGGTGAAAAACCGAAAACATTGAAAGCCGTTGAATATAAGTCAGCTTCATCAATGACGTTTAAATACGATTTTCCAAACCTTCCAAAAGCGAAAAAGGAGCTTACAGGTGTTGACGTGTTTGTAGAATGGAACGGAACATCAAACGATTTCGGTGATAAAATGAGCAAAATAACTTCGGAAGGACTGAAGCTTTCGATGATTTCAAACCGGGGACTTGAAGTATGGCCCGGAGGCTTTCCCGAAACTTTCCTTGTTGACCACTGGAGATGCAGATATATTCCTGAAAAAGAAGGAAGCGGAGTCAAGCATGAAATGATAGTTTCGCTGCTGAGGAAAATTCATGAAGCAGGATTAGATTTTATCAAAACCGAGAATCTTTACAATTTTGACGGAGTAAAAGGCTACTCAACCACCGGCGGTTAAAATGATTTCAAAACTTCCGAAGTCTCAGAGACTTCTGAAGTTTTATACAAAGATTCATGAAACTTATTCTATATAAAACAGTGTTTTATATTAAGAAGCCCCTCATTGGTTTCGTTTGAAATATGATTTTGTAAATTTCATAATTTTTTATGGTATTAAGTTATAAGGTTAATGCAAAGATAGAACCGCATCAGCTTGCAAGTTTGTTTAAAAATTCGGGCTTAAGACGTCCTGTTGACGATTTGAACAGGCTGAAAAAGATGATTGACAATGCTGATTTTATTATAACAGCTTGGGATGGCGAAAAATTAGTCGGCCTTGCCAGAGGATTAACCGATAATAGCTACTGCTGCTATCTTTCTGACCTTGCCGTCGATAAAGAATACCAGCACAACGGAATAGGACATGACCTGGTTAACCAGGTTGAGGAATTTATCGGTGAAGAATGCACGCTGGTACTTCTCTCTCCTATTGAAGCAATGGAATATTATCCCAAACTGGGTTTTGAAAAAGCGGATAATGCTTTTACAATTCCGAGAAAAAAGTAAAGCTGCTGATTAATGACCTCAAATTTTCTTACAGAAGAAAACATAAGTAAAAACCCCTTTGAACAATTTTCACAATGGTATGAAGAAGCGCTAAACCTGAACTTTCTTCATCCCGATGCTATGACAATTGCAACGTCATCAAAAGAGTGCAAACCTTCATCACGAATAGTTTTGCTGAAGAGCTTTGATGAAAACGGGTTTGTTTTTTTTACAAATTACGGAAGCAGGAAAGGAAAACAACTGATTGAAAACCCGTTTGCTTCGCTTTTGTTTTACTGGGATAAAATGGATAAACAGGTCAGAATAGAGGGAAGTATAGAAAAGGTTTCTTTAAAGGAATCCGAAGAATATTTCCATTCAAGACCGCGCGGAAGTCAAATTGGAGCTCTTGCATCGGAGCAAAGTAAAGTAATTGAAAGCCGTGATGTACTCGAAGAGAAATTCGAAGAGTTAAGCAAAAAGTACAAAGGTAAAGAAATTCCTCTTCCTGATAACTGGGGCGGGTTCAGGCTGATTCCGGATTATTTTGAATTCTGGCAAAGCAGAGATAACCGGCTGCATGAAAGGATATGTTATGTAAAGGAAAAGGATTTTTGGAAAATTGAAAGATTAGCTCCCTAAACAGCTGCTTTAATTTCTCCGGCTTTTTCAAGCAGCCATTCTTTATTATAAATATTTTCAACTTTTTGTATTTGGCTGTGAAGATATTCACCGTCTAAGTTCCCTTCCTGCATACCTGAGATAATTCTGATAAACTTTATAAAATTATAAAAATACTCTTTTCTGTCTTCAGGCAGCAGTTTATCGTTTGAAAGAAAATGACGGAATGAATCTAAATGTGAGTACAAAGACTCATCCATATCCAGTTCATAGAATAGCTGGGCCGTCAGGCACCTTAATTCAGCTTTCTGATAAACGTCATCATATTTTACTTTTGAGAGGAACTCCAGTGATTCATTAAAATTATCCGATGCAAATTCATAAAGAGCCCGCGAAAAATTATATGTATTTTCGGCTGAATCAGACGGCAGTTTACATTTATATTTCTCCATAAATTCCTGTACCCATTCAAATTCTTTAAGCTTCAGAGCTGTTTCAACTGAAACTCTGTAAAATTTGTCCGACATAATTCCCTGCACTCCATACATCTCTTTTTCTATTTCAATTTTCAAAATATCAAACAGCTCTTTATAAAAACCTTTATTACCTTTGCGAATTAATTTTTTGCAGAAATTCTCGAGGTTAATGTAGGTGTCTATAACTTCGTATTTATTAAGATTCTTCTCAAGCGTAACAACCAGTTCTTTTACTTTATAAAAATAAGAAATGTCATCCTCCTTTAAGTGCAGCATCAGAATATTATAATACAGACTAATCACCGGTACCTCAGAATACTTTTCCGGATTCAGATTCTTAATAATTTCCTCAATGGTATCTGTTTTAAAATTGATTTTGCAGATTTCACTCGCGTTGAGGTAATAAACGTAATGTTTAATAAGCCGCAAAAGATAAAAGTAGGTCAGGTGGTTAAACATATTTTCAACATCGGTATTGTTGATAAACTTTTCTATTTTATCCTGGTTCAAACGGTTTAGATAATAAAAGTATTCATACTCTATCATAAATTTATTGAAATAGTAGTCAGCTTCGTGCACTTCTACATTAGCCATTTCTTTATTAAGTTCCTTCACGGTTTTTTCTATCTGCCTGTCCAGTGATTTTTCATTTAATTCATGAAGCAAATACCATTTTCCCACAAAATTATTTTCTCTATATCTTATATATGAAAGATAGTCGTCCGTCAGCTTAGATAAATTAAAAATAATTGTCCTCATAAAACCGTCATTGTAATCGACATTAGGAAAAATCTTATTGTAAACAGTTTTCTTTTCAAGCTTTTTCTGCTCAAAAACAGGATACTGTTTTTTTAAATACTCAAACAGCTTAATTACACTTTGATTTTTGTTGAAAAACGGGGAATGCACATATTCACCGAGTTCTTTCATTTCTTTCGGTGAATATTTTCTTAGTTGGTTAATTAACAGACTCTTAATCATAAGTCACATTGTATTGGATAAAATAAAACATTTTTAGGCTCTAAAAAAGCAAAAAAACGATACTAAACGCACAAAATTATTAATTAATCGTTCTTAAATTTGTAAATATTCTGAAACAATATTTAATCTTTTTCCTATATAAAAAAGATAAAACACTAATCAGCCGGTATTTGCACAATATCTTTTAAATACACTCAAAATTCCATAAATAAAAAGGAGATTCAACTCAACTAACAGCTCTGCTTTCGGAACTTTCAGGGATTAATTTCTTTGCTCTCTCAACCTGCACGGGGTATCTTTGAAATGTTCAATCTTACTACTCTTCTGCTGATAATCTTAAAAAGATATTTTCACAATTAATTTCACTATTACTAAAAACTAAAATTTATTACCATGAAAAAAAAAATATACATTGTAGTTTTACTTTTTCAGTTAATTTGCCTTCCCTTATTTACTAATGCAGGCTGGTTTACTCAAAACAGCGGAACCACGCGGTTATTAACTTGTGTGCAATTCGTCAATGACCAGACCGGCTGGATGTCAGGGTACAACGGGACCATCATACAAACAACCAATAGCGGCGTAAACTGGACAACTCAATCAAGCGGTTTTACAGGTGATGTGAACACAATATTTTTTGTAAATATTTCAACAGGTTGGGCTGCAGGTGATTCTTCAAAACTCTTGAAAACAATTAATGGCGGTGCCAATTGGGTGCAGCAAACAATTGGGACAGCAACTTATCTTCTTGATATCTGTTTTATTGGCACCAATACAGGATGGATAACTGGCGGTTCAGGTTTAATTTTATACACATCAAACGGTGGGAATAACTGGATAGAGCAATCGCCTCCTTTCAACGGCGCATTACGCTCAATTTGTTTTCCGTTGGATGCAATGACTGGATGGACAGTGGGAAATGATGGTACAATACTAAATACAACAAACGGAGGAAGCAATTGGGTTTTACAGTCAAGCGGAACAACAATCACATTCAGAAATACTTACTTTTTAAGTAATGCTATGGGATGGGCAGTTGGGAATTCCGGAACTATTCTGAAAACGACTAATTCCGGAAGTAACTGGACGGCTCAGACAAGCGGAACGACATTTGCACTATATTCGGTAAAGTTCGTTAATGCTCAAACAGGCTGGGCTGCCGGTGACGGCGGAACCCTAATTGTTACAACAAACGGTGGCGAAAACTGGGGACCGCAGGCAAGCCCTGCTGCAGGATACATGGAAGACCTGTTTTTTTTAAATTCATCAACCGGCTGGTGTATCGGGCAGGCAGGACAAATCTTTAAAACAACAGATGGCGGGGGATTAACAGGAATAATTTCACAAACAAACGAAGTCCCTGTTGAATTCAATCTATCACAAAACTATCCTAACCCCTTCAATCCCGAAACAAACATTAAATTCAGTATCACCTCAAGTGTATTTGTTAAAATTACCGTTTTCGATATTGCCGGGAACGAAATCGAGATGCCGGCAAATCAATTTATGCATGCAGGTACATATACCGCCAGCTTTAACGGAGCAGGGCTTGCTTCAGGAGTATATTTCTGCAGGATGGAGGCGGGCAAATATAGCAGCGTGAAGAAAATGATACTGGTGAAATAAATAAAAAAATGTTTTGACTTGGTGAATATTTTTAACGGAACAATTGAAATGATTAAACAGAATTACAAAAAACCACGGCTGAAAATTCAGCACAAAACCGGGACTCATTCACCTTCTGAAATCTGGGCAACCTCAGGTGATTCAAAAGGTGATATAAATCTTTTTTGGGAACCGGTGAAAGATGCCAATACATATGTAATCCAGAGAAGTGCACTAAGAAAAGGAAATTTGAGATGGCAATATGTTGATATAATCGATAAATCTAATTATACAGTCACCGGTTTAAAATCAGGCACAAAATATTGCTTCAGGTTTGCTGCAATTACATCAAAAGGGCAATGCCCCTGGAGCGGAACAATACAGAAAAAAGCACCTTAATTAACTTAATTAATACAACAATTTAAAATAGGAGAGAATAATATGAATCTTATAAAAAATGTTATAAAATTATTAACTGTTTACGTTTTAACATGGGGAACAATGTCTTCTGCTCAAACAGACATCTTACCGGAAACAAAAAAAAACGTATCCGGAAATTGGGGAATATCGCAGACAGAAAAAAATCACCCTGTAAATATTGAAAAATCAAGAATTCCCGCCATATTATTGGAACAGTATAAACAGGCAAAGCTATCGGGAAACGAAGATGAAAAAATCAGAGTAGGAAACGAAATTCAAAAATATTTAGAGCCTTCAGCTGTCACAAATGAAGGCAAGGCAGGAGAAATTATTTCTATTCCGGGAACGCAGGCGCCATTTTCACCTGATTGGTATAATAACGATGTACAGGTTTATAACGGAGCGGTTGCTCTTTCGGGCGGATACCGGCAGCTTGACTTAAAACGGGGTGAAGACGGATGGCTTTACCTTGCTGTAAACAGAAGGAATGTAACCGGCTACAACGGTTATATTACAATATACAAGTCAAGCAACGGAGGAGCAGCATGGAGCGAAGTCGGAAGCGGCGCAAGCTCATGGTATTTTGGAACAATCAGCATGCTTGTGGAAAAAAGACATGCAACACTTGATGATTCTGTACGGGTTATAGTGTTTTATACAGCAAGCAACAGCACGAATTTCGATAATGCAATTGTTCAATACTTTTCTTTTAAAAGAAACGGTTCAGGATTTTATTCCGGCATAATAGGTACACCTGCCTCCGGCAACAAATATGAATACGTAACGACATGCAGTGACGGTGTATATTATTCTACTGCAACGTATATGCATGTTATTGCCAGAGAATGCTCTAATGCAGGCACACAGGTAGGCTTGAGACACTGGCTTACCACTAACTGGTGTTCAAGCTTTACAAATATTCTTATCAATACAGGCTTTAATGATTATTACCCTAGCGCTGCTTACTGTGAGAAAGGAACAGGAAATGATTCAATTTACATAGCTGTAGAAAGAAGATTATCCGCCACCGAGTACGAAATCAGGGCTATTATAACTTGTGAATGGCTTACAACCAACTTCTTCGCATATTATATAACCAATGCAGCATCCGGTACGAAATATGAACGTCCCTGTATTACAGTTCAGCAGCAGCAGGCAAGTGTTCCAAGAAGGATACTTATTACTTACACCAGGAATAATCTTGCAAGATACTGCCGTTCAATTAACGGGGGCCAATCGTGGGTAGTCGATGCGGCATTAGGTTCAGACGGACTTGCCGACTTCACATGGTGCAGTTCGGATTCGCTTACAGCGGGTGACGGGTATGCTATTGCATGCTATGTTGACCAGAACGGAGACTCGGTAACAGTCAGAAGAGGCAACATGACGGGCAGTTTAGGAACGTACAATTACAAACGCAACAGCGGAATGAGTACAGGATATCTTGCTCCGGTTTGTGCAATTTACAAAGTTGGCAGTAATAAATGGTCAGCATTTGCATATGCAGGTCAGGGTCCGGTTAATGTATATTTCAACCAGGAAAACCTTGTTACTGGTGTAACACCTATTAGCGGAAATATACCTGCAAAATTCGAACTTGAACAAAATTTCCCGAATCCGTTCAATCCTTCTACGACAATAAGATTTAATATCCCCAAATCTAGCTTTGTAACTCTCAAAGTTTATGATATACTGGGTAATGAAGCTGCATTTCTTGTTAATGAAGAGTTAACGGGTAATTCTTATGAAATTAAATGGGATGCAGTTAATTATCCCAGCGGGGTTTATTTCTATAAGATTACGGCAGGTGAATTCACTGAAACGAAAAAGATGATACTGGTGAAATGATTGCTCTCCAAAAACCTGCCGGGATTAAAACACCGGCAGGTTTTTCTTTATATAGAATTTCAGCTTATTCTGTCAAGTTCATGAATCTTCTCAATCAGCCATTCTTTATTGTGTAAAACATCTTCATCTTCAATCTTTCTCTTAAGCAAGCCTGCGTCTGCATTCTCAGTTCTGTTTCTCAGGTTACAAAGATTTTTAACATATTTCACGTAGTTTGAAAAATATTCTTTCCTGTCAGGAGACATCAGCTTATCGTTAGTAAGAAAATGGCGGAATGAATCCAGGTGAGCAAGAAGAGTATCATCGTGTCCCAGCTCATAATACACAGCAGCCAGAAAACATTTCATTTCGGTTTTATGATATACTTCCGTATATTTTACCTTAGACAGAATTTCAAGCGCTTTCTCAAAATTTTTCATTGAAAACTCATAAACAGCCAAAGCATAGTAATAAGTATTTTCCATGTTTTCTTCAGACAGGTCATTTTTATGCTTTTCTATAAATTCTTTTGCCCACTCGTATTTCTTAAGCTTCAATGCTATATCAACCGCGCTTCTGTAAAATTTTATAGACATCCTTCCGGAAATCCAGTAAAACTCTTTTTTGATTTCATTATCGTATACATTAAAAAGCTCGGCAATAAAATCACGGCTGCCCTTCCGAATCATTCTTTTACAGTAATTTTCAAGATTTATATAAATTTCAGCCATATCATCATAAGTCAGGTGCTGTTCAAATTTACTCATAAGCTCTTTGACTTTGTAAAAATTAGATGTTTCCGGTTCATTAAGATGAAGCTGAAGGACATGGTAATACACGTTTATCGACGGGTATATCCATATAAAATTCCGGCTTCAGGTTATCTATTATGTGTTCAATTAGCTCGGTTTTGAAATCAATTCTGAATATAGATTTTGTGTTCAGGTAATAAATATAAAATTTTAATGTATGAAGCAGGTAAAAATAAGTAAGGTTGTTAAAAATATTTTCTATATCAACTATTTTAACAATTTTTTCGGTTTTATCCTGGTGTAGTCTCGTCAGGTAATAAAAATATTCGTAATCAAGAATAAACTTATTGTAAAAATGGTCTGAATCCAAAACCTGTTCCGTCTTCAAATTGTTTTACGGCTTCCTTCATGTTTTTTTCTATTTGCCTGTTGAGGTCCCTTTCATTGAGTTCATGAAGCAGATATCTCCTCTCGGCAAATTTTTTTGATTTAAAACCCTGGTAAGCAAGAAAACTTTCCGCAAGATTTGAAAGGTTAAACATAATCGTCCTCATGAAACCGTCATTGTACTGAGTATTGGGAAAAATATTTTCATACGCATATTCTTTATCCAGCTTTTCTTCGTCAAAATCCGGGTACAGTTTTCTAAGGTACTCAAATAAGCGGATTACACTTTGGTTCTTGTTAAAAAAAGGCGAGTTCACAAAATCACCGAACTCTTTTACCTCTTTAGTGGAAAATTTGCAGAGTTGTTCAATCAATATGCTTTTATTCATCTCTTCTTATTTTTTGACTTAATTTAAAACATTTTAACAGCTAAAAAAGCCAATAATTCGATAAATCAATAAATTAATTTATAATTACGAAAATATTGTATTTTCATAAAACATTCACTCAAAAACTTTCCATTTTGAGGTTTTTACAACAATCATAAATTCCCTTCCAAAGAAATCCCCCAAAATATGAATTTTTTTACGTGAAAATAAAAATTTGCACAATTGGAATCCTGATTTAGCCGAAACAAACAACCATTTATTTATTTGCTGCGCTCAATATTTCATTGTATCTTTGCATCGACTCAAAACATAAGGATAAATAAATTTTTATAATGGACACAAATAAAAGAACAAGAAACGAAAGCCCCTCAAATAAAAAAAGCGCTTTATTTGTGCTTGCTGCTGCCTCAGGAGACCTGGACGGAGAAGTTAATCTCCTCTGGGAACCGGTTCGAGGAGCAAGAACATATGTAATTCAGAAGAGTCAGGATTCAAAAAATCCTTCCAGGTGGATACAGGAAGATATTGTAACAAAATCAAGCTGCACAGTTTCAAAATTAAAAAGCGGAAGAAAATACTGGTTCAGAGTAGCGGCAATCGGTTCAAACGGGCAGGGACCCTGGAGCGAACCGGTGCAGAAAAAAGCACCATAAAAGAAATTAGAAAATTAAAAAATAATATTAAATCAGAAAGGAAATAAATTGACAGAAACACAAAAAATCCTCGTTCAGAAAAGCTTCGAAAAAGTTTTACCCATAGCAGATACAGCGGCAGAATTGTTTTACGGCAGGTTTTTGAAATTGACCCCTCGCTCAGACCGATGTTCAGCGGTGATATCAAAGAACAGGGCAAAAAACTTATGATGACATTAAATGTAGCCGTTAAAGGACTTGACAGGCTGGATGAGCTTGTACCGCAAATTCAGAAACTCGGAAGAAACCATGCAGGCTACGGCGTAAAAGACGAACATTATGATACAGTTGCCGGCGCTCTTCTCTGGACACTGGAACAAGGATTAGGCGCCGATTTCACTGATGAAGTGAAAGAAGCGTGGATGAAGTATATACAATTATTAGCCGATACAATGAAAGAAGCAGCTAAAGAAGCTGAAAAAGATGCTGAAGTTGAAGCAGAAGTAATAAATTAAATTTTAAATATTTCTTATAAAATAGAAAAGGAAGGATAAATGGAATAACTTTTTTAACTCAAAGGCAAAATTCATTCTGTTTGCAGTTATGATGGCAGGATTATTTTCAAGCTGCAGCAAATTAAACAAAATAAAAGATATCACAGAAAAACTCTCCAATGAAGACAAGCTGTATTTCTGTGAAAGATACGTAACAAAAGAAATCGGCGAAAGCACAACATTTAAACAGGGGAAAGTAACAGTAATGGTAAAACTTAAAAAAGCAATTGGTGTGTCTTCGGTTGATATAAATGTAACAAATCATTGAAACAGGCAAGGTAGTCAATACTTTTCCTTTCACCGTTCAGCCCAGCTGGGATTATATCCATTTTGATGACGTTGATTTTGATGAAACCGGAAAATACAAGGTCAGCTGTTTGAAGAAAGACGGTACGGTTTTAGCCACCGGCGAAGTTGAAATTATATAAACCGGGGCCGTTTAATTGGCTCAAATAAGTTAATGAATTAAGAACCCGTAAACCCTCTATAAAAGAGATTCGGCTTTTTGAAAGAAAAGTTTGAATCTCTTTTTTTTCGGTTATAAGAAAAGTTTGTAAAGAACTCTGTAAATCCAAATGGTATAAAATCTGTTGTTGTTTCCATTTGAAAATAAATTATATTAAATAAATTGATTTATTTCATTATCTTTACTTAAGTAAGATAACAACAAACACTTAGCTAATGACCTACAATTTCGCTTTAATAGGCGCTGCGGGCTATGTTGCGCCCCGTCATATGAGAGCTATCAAGGAAAACGGGCAAAACTTAATAGCAGCAGTCGATAAAAATGATTCAGCCGGAATAATCGACAGTTATTTCCCGGACGCCAGCTTTTTTACAGAGTTTGAAAGGTTTGACCGCCATTCTGAAATGCTGAAACGCGCAGGAGAAGAATTCCGTATTCACTATGTAAGCATCTGTTCGCCCAACTATCTTCACGACGCCCATATAAGATTTGCCCTTCGCGAAGGAGCAAATGCTATATGTGAAAAACCCCTTGTTCTCAACCCATGGAATGCTGAAGCGCTTTCGGTTATCGAAAGTGAAACGGGAAACCGGGTTAACACAGTACTTCAGCTTCGCCATCATCCTTCTATAATTGAGCTTAAGAAGAAAATTGACGAATCGAAGCCGAAGAAAAAATATGACGTTGAGCTTGTTTATATTACACCGCGCGGGAAATGGTATCATTATTCCTGGAAAGGAAACATACTAAAATCAGGGGGTATTGCTACAAATATCGGAATCCATTTTTTCGATATGCTGGCATGGATTTTCGGTGAAGTAAAAGACAGCATTCTCCATTTATCTTCTAAGTACCCGCGCGGCAGGACTTTTAGAGCTTGAAAAGGCAAACGTAAAATGGTTCCTCTCGATTGACAGAAACGACCTGCCTGCGCATTTAATTTCAGATAAACCCGTAACATTCAGGTCAATAAAAGTAAACGGGGAAGAAATAGAATTTTCACAGGGATTTACGGATTTGCATACTGTAACTTACAGAGAAATACTTGCAGGCAGGGGTTATGGTATAAAAGACGCTTTGCCTTCGATTGATGTTGCATACAGAATCAGAAATTCAGACCCTATTGGACTTAAAGGGGAATACCATCCCATCTTGCTTCAAATAAACAGATGAAAATTAAACCACTATAACAATTTTATGAACGATTTTACAGATAAACACAGCCTTATTCCGCTGAGAGATTTCTTTAAAAACCCCGAGAAAATATCTTATAAAATTTCCCCGGACGGAAAGTATCTTTCTTTTCTTGCTCCATATAATAACAGGCTCAACATCTTTATACAGGATTTGGCAGGTAAAACTGAGGCAGTCAGAATAACCGGTGAAACAGAACGTGATATCATGAACTACATTTGGGGTAATAACGAACGGATTTTATATTTGATGGATGATAAAGGCGATGAAAATTTTCATCTCTTTGCTGTTAATACAGACGGCACAGAACATGCGGACTTTACTCCGTTTGATAAAGTTACTACACATATAATTGACGAACTCGAGGATATCGATTCGGAGATTATGATTGGACTGAACAAGAGAAATCCGGAAATATTTGATGCATACCGTCTTAATGTTCATACCGGCGAATTAAAAATGGAAGCTGAAAACCCGGGTAATATTTCTGTCTGGATAACTGACCATAACGGTCATATCCGTGCTGCTTTAACAACAGACGGAGTGAATTCCAGTATGCTGTACAGAGAGAACAGCACTGGTGTATTCAAGCCGGTTTTAACTACAAACTTCAAAGAAACAATACGGCCTCTTTTTTTTACATTCGATAATAAATACGTATATGCTTCTTCTAATTTAAACAGGGATAAAGCCGCTATAGTTAAATTTGATATTTCAAACGGCAAAGAACTTGAGCTTATTTACGAACATCCCGAAGTTGATGTTTATGACCTTTCATACTCAAAGAAAAGAAAAGTCCTGACCTCGATAACATACACTACATGGAAAAGGCAGATGGAATTTCTGGATGAAGAAAAAAAATCTATTTATGACAGAATTACACCTGAACTTGGAAATTACGAAATTGTTATTGCCGATTCAAATAAAGATGAAGACAAGTTTATAATCAGAACCTACAGCGATAGAACATTAGGCGCATATTATTTATATGACAAGACGCATGACAAGCTTACTTTTCTTGCAGATGTCAGTCCCTGGCTCAAAGAAAAAGAAATGGCAGAGCTTAAACCAATAACATTTAAAGCGCGTGACGGTATGACAATTCACGGCTACCTTGCGCTGCCTCACGGAAAAGAGACTAAAAACCTGCCTGTAGTGCTTTTAGTTCACGGAGGACCATGGGTAAGAGACAATTGGGTTTACAGTCCCGAAACACAGTTCCTTGCCAACAGGGGTTACGCTGTATTAAAAATAAATTACAGGGGCTCAACCGGCTACGGCAGAAAATTCTGGGAATCGTCTTTCAAACAGTGGGGAAAGAAAATGCAGGATGACCTCACCGACGGAGTAAAATGGCTTATTGGTGAAGGCATCGCCGACCCGAAGCGTGTTGCAATCTACGGCGGAAGCTACGGCGGTTATGCAACACTTGCGGGACTTGCATTTACTCCCGACCTCTATGCCTGCGGAATAGATTATGTTGGAGTTTCAAACATGTTTACTTTTATGAAATCTATTCCTCCATACTGGAAACCTTATCTTGAAATGATGTATGAAATGGTTGGCAATCCCGAAAAAGAAATTGAGCTTATGAAAGAAGCCTCGCCTGTTTACCATGTAGATAAAATAAAAGCACCTTTATTTATTGCCCAGGGAAGAATGGACCCGCGCGTTAATGTTAATGAATCAGACCAGATGGTTGAAGCATTAAAGAAAAAAGGAATCGAAGTGCCGTATATGGTTAAAGACAATGAAGGTCACGGTTTCCGCAACGAAGAAAACCGCTTCGAGTTCTACGAAGCAATGGAAAAATTTTTGGAAAAACATCTAAAAAATTAAAAATCTATAGAAACCTTTCCGCTTCTCCGGAAGTCTAAATTATAACAACACCTTAAATAAAAGGAGGGAGCATAATGTTTAAAAAATTACTGATTATCATACTCTTAGCATTAATATCGTCAGGCGTATCGGCGCAGGATAAAGACAAAGACAAATGGAAATTTAAAGTATTCGAAGACGATTACTTCTACAAAAGCAGACCGACGGTTGATATTACATACGGAATGTCAAAAATCAGCCTGAAAAACTCCGCGCTTGATTTCAAAGACGCCGGCTTAATGGAAATGAAGCTCGGATATACTTACCTGCAGAAATCACGTTACAGTAAAAATATTTCCAAGTTCGAAAACAACTTCCTGATGGTAAGCTACATATCATCAAAATTAAACACAAAGAACAACGCAGCAGAAGATAAAACATGGCGGTTTGGACTTCGGAAGCTCAAACGGTTACGGTTATATGCTCGGCAAAAAATCATCTCTTGTGCTGTATAACGCAAGCTCGATTGTTTGGACAAGATACGATGACGGTTTCTCTTCTCCTTTGACTCAGGAAGAAGCCAACAGCTACCGCTATGGTACTTTAAGTGTATTTAATCAGAGCATGCGGTTCGGAACAAACACAGAAGCGGGCATTATTATTCCCATAGCAGGATTTGTAAACCTGCAGGCGCAGTTCGATAGAACACTTGTTTTCCCGCGCCACCTTGTGTGGAAGCATCTCGGCAGTGTTATGATTGAAGCAATAGGACAGACGGCAATTGACGGGTTTATTCATGCCATAATGAAATCATCACCAATGGCAGGACCAATTATGAACTTCGTTTTGAAAAACGCGCTATCATACGGAATCTATGAACTTCGCAGAGAAAAGATGAACTGGCCGTTCGAAAGCACGGAACCTCTGCTGTTCGATTCATTTAAGGCAGGGTTTACGTTTACGTTTTAAAAATATATTTTATTAAATCTAAAGGCAGCTAACGGCTGCCTTTCTGTTTATTTTATTTCATACAGCCCGCACAAATGACAATTTTTGTCCTTCTCTAAACATCTAATTAACAATAGCTTTTCACCAATTTTATCCGGTAATTATAGCAAATTGTTAACACAATTTTAAAAATTTGTCTTTGAATAAAAACTGAAATTGGATTGTTTTAAAAAACACAAAAAATTATTTTTACATGTTTAAAAATTAAAAACATGAAAAAGATATCCGTTCCATTATTCTTTTCACTGATTTTTCTTACCTTTTTGATAAATTCCTGTAAAGATGATGTAATACCAACAAAACAAAATGAAACTATTGATAGCGGAGATATATACGAATGGAAAATATTCCCTTATTACTTAAGCAATTTTACAGGATTATTTGTAGCGGATTCCAACCATATATTTATCAGTGATACTTATAACAAGCCACTCCTTTTTAATAGTCAAACATTTCAAAATATTGAGTTAAATGATCCTAATTTGAATTTGTTTTGGTTAAAGGTTATGACCAAAATAATGTTTTTTTTGGTGGAGGTCATGTTTCCAATAAGAACCCAGTCCTTAAAAAATGGGAAAATGGTTCAATAACAACATATCCAATTTTAAACGATAGTGGAATAAGCATACATGATATATTGACTTTTGGTGCAAACCAAGCATGGGTTACAACAGTCGGTTCTAATAATATTTATAAATTCAATACAGGTCAATATATTAAGTATGTACTTGATGATAGCATTAAGAATGCAAAATTTTTCAAAAATGCCTCAGGTGATCTCTTTGTTTTCGGAGTGTACACTGAAAGAAATATTAACAATACGATCTCTGAAGTTCTGTATTCATATAAATTTGAAAATGACAGTTTTGTGCTAGTTTCTAAGGATTCAATATATCCAGCAACCCCCAAGACAGATTATTTAATGAATTGTGGAACTGATATGTTTATGATTTCTTCTCCAGACCAATTTAATCAAATATATTTATTCAATGGAAATAAATGGGAATACTATATTACAGCACCAGAATATAACATTTCTAATATTGGAGGTATATCAAAAAACTATTTTGTAACATTTTTTGCAAGTAGACTCTCAATTTATATGTGGAATGGGAATTGGCGAAAAGAAGATAGTCTTAAATTCCCTAACTACCCCCCATTTTTTTCAATTGGATCAAGCTCAATCATTATTAATAATAGAAATGTATATTTCACAGCTAAAAGTGTGAGCGATAATGTATCATTCTTGATAATAGGAAAAATAAAACAATAAAATTTTAGGTTAATTCTAGTAGAGGAATTCAAAGTTTTCATACGCCCTCTACAGGTAACCCTGCTGTTAAAATATAAACCCTTCATTTCCTGTTACAGCAGAATCACCCAATGGGGGCCTGCTGTTTAAATAATAACCCGTTGTTGGTGTTGTCACCAACAACCATGAAAAAACATCCCTTCTTTTTCACAATTATTACATCTCATTTTTTGTTATCTTTGCTAATCTAATATGCCAAACTTCCTTATTTATAAATCATCAGCCGGTTCGGGGAAAACCTATACTCTTGTTAAGGAATACCTGAAAATCGTTCTACGGAATCCCTCTGATTTCCGCCATACGCTTGCCGTAACCTTCACCAACAAGGCTGCGGGTGAAATGAAATCGCGCATTTTAACAAAACTGGCAGAGCTATCCGAAGGAAAGGATAATGAGCTTGAGAAAACGCTTATAGATGAAGGCGTGCCGGCGGATATTCCTGCGCGGGCAAAGAAAGTTCTTGAAAACATACTCCACAAATATTCTTATTTCTCAATTGTTACAATAGACAGCTTTTTCCACCGCGTTATAAGGGCTTTTGCAAAAGAGCTGCGCCTGCACATTGCGTACAATATCGAAATCGATGCTGAAAAAGTTATGGCTAAGATTGTTGATGACGTTCTGGCGGAAATCGGAACTAATAAAGAGCTTACTTCTTACCTTGAAGGTTTTGCCCTTGCCCGCATTGATGATGGCAAAGACTGGAAAATAGAAAAAGAAATAACCAAAATCGGAGCGGAGATTTTTAAAGAACGGTTCTTTGAAAAAAAATCTCACCTGAAGACTGATATTACCGAAGACCGCCAAAAGCTAAGGCAGTTTATAAATGCTTTGTTTGAAATTGTTGAAAAGTTTGAATCAGATATGGCCGGCAGCTCCCGCAAAGCAAATGAAATAATGAAGCAGCACGGGCTAACCATGCTTGATTTTCCTTATGGCAAAAGCGGGTTTATGGGCTACCTGCTTAAAAAAATCGGTGAAAAGAATTACGAACCTACAAAACGCGTTTGGGATGTTTATGAAAACCCTCAAAAATGGTTTGATAAAAAATCCTCAGCAGCATTAAAACAAGCTGTTAATTCCGGTTTAAGAGAGCTTATGGAAAAAGCTGTCAAAAACTATAAAGATAACAGCACCGATTATTATACTGCAAAAGAGCTGCTGAAATCGATTTACGTGATTGGTATTTTCAAAGACCTGCTTGAAAAGCTTAAAGACTACCGTGATGAAAACCGCCTTATGCTGATTTCGGATACAACACATATTCTGCGCAATGTTATCTCCGGAGAAGCAAGCCCCTTTGTTTACGAAAAAATCGGAAATACGTACAAATATTTTTTAGTTGACGAGTTTCAGGACACTTCAACTTTCCAGTGGCAGAACCTGCTTCCGCTTATAATTAATTCATTGGCTGAAAACTACTTCTCTATGGTTGTAGGCGATGTAAAGCAATCAATTTACCGCTGGCGCAACGGAAATATGCGTCTTCTGCTTGAGCAGATTTATACTGACCTGTACAATTACAAAGAAGTCCTCGAAGAAAAATATCTTGATAAGAATTACAGAAGCGGAAAAGATATTATCAGTTTCAATAACAGGTTTTTTAAAACTGCATCTGATTATATCATCAACAAGACAGAAAATAAATTTAACGCGCTTATAACCAGGGCATACACCGATATTGAACAAAAGAATTCACTCAGCGCCGGAGGCTACATTAACATTGCATTCCTCAGAAAAAATACTGACACCGAAAACACACCGAAAGAAAGAGCCCTGCTTAAGCTGAAAGAAACAATAAGATCCGTATTAGATGACGGCTTCAGCCTTAAGGATATATTAATTCTTGTGCGCTACAACTCCGAAGGGAGCGAAATTGCATCGATGCTGATGACTGAAAGTTATAAAGTAATTTCAAACGAATCATTGTACCTGATTAATTCAGCTAAAGTTAAGCTTTTGATTAACCTGCTTAAATACATAGTTGACCGCAGGAACACTCTTGCTGGAATTGAAATATTATACAACCTGATTAACATCAAAGAAAAAGATATACCTCCCGATAAAATTTTTTCTGATAAGATTAATTCCGAAGGTTCATTGTTCAGGTTACTTATGCCGAAAGAATTTTTCAGAACTGATGAGAAAACCGGAGTTACCGAATATAATAAATTAAATCCCGAGCTGAACAATCTTTCTTTATACGAGCTGATAGAAAAGCTAATCAGAATATTTCATCTTAATTCAAAAAGCGATTCTTACCTTATGAGGTTCCAGGATTTGATTCTTGAGTTTGTTAAAGATAACAACCCTGATATAACGGGATTCCTCGAGTGGTGCGAAGATTATAAATTTAAATATTCGGTGATTGTGCCCGAAGACGAAAACGCAATCCGCGTTATGACAATTCATACGGCAAAAGGACTGCAAAGCCCGGTAGTTATAATTCCTTATGCCAACTGGAATATGGATATTGAAGCTAACAAAGAGTTAATCTGGGTTTCAAATGATAAATCAAAGCTTTTTAGCCAGTCGGTTTACCCCGTAAGGGCAGCTCAAGCCCTCTTAAAATCACATTTTTCAGAAGATTACGAAGAAGAATTCGCGCTGGCAAGACTTGATAATCTTAACCTGCTTTATGTTGCATTCACGCGTCCTATAGAACGGTTATATGTCACGGTTCCTGAAGGGAAAACAGGTTTCCATGCAGGCAAACTGATTGATGATATAATCATTTCGGATATATCATTAAATACACAGCTCAATACGGATAAAGATGAGTTTGAATCAGGCACTAAAGAAAAACATCAACACGAAGAAGGCATGCTGAAAAAACCAAGCCGGATAATCTTGATGAATATGTTTCTAACGAGTGGTACAAAAAAGTTGTAATTCTGCCAAGGCACAAAAGTTCAGAGCTGTTTAATAAAACATTAAACAATAAAGCAAAAAGAGGATTGCTGATACATGAAATCCTCGCCGGTATAAAAACAACTGATGACATTGATAATGCTGTTTATAAAGCATTAAACGGCGGAATACTCTCGCAGGATGAGGCGGACTCTGTTAAGACAGAAATACAGCAATTAATTAACCTCGAACAAACCAAAGACTGGTTTTCGGGTAACTGGGAAGTGAAAACAGAATCAGATATTCTTATGCCTGACGGAAAATCAATCCGCCCCGATAGAGTAATGCTGAAGAATAGTAAAGCAATAATCGTTGACTACAAAACAGGCAAAAAATCAAAAGACTACGAAGCGCAATTAGAAAGTTATGCCCGTGCGCTTAAAGAAGCAGGGTACACAGAAACAGAAAAATACATTCTTTACCTTGATGATATGGAGGTTGTAAAATTATGAAGCAGCCGTTTCTGGATAGATTAGCGGATGAAGTTATTAAAACCTATGACGGTAAAATGCAGGAACTCTGTTTTGTATTTCCATCAAGAAGAGCAGGTATATTTTTTAAGAAATTCCTTTCACAGAAGCTTCAAAAGCCGGTGTGGTCTCCTGAAATATACAGCATAGAAGATTTTATCGAAAAGTTATCGCCGTACAAACCCGCTGACAGGCTTGTATTGATATTCGAGCTGTACGAAATATACAAGCTCCACGGCGAGGAAGAATCATTCGATATGTTTTACCCCTGGGGTGAAATGATGCTGAAAGATTTTGACGAAATAGATAAAAACCTTGTAAGCGGAAAAGATATTTTTAAAATCGTCCGTGAGCTGAGGGAAGTAGAGGAACAGCTAAACTTTAACATCGATGATATAGAGCAGTTCAGCGCTTTCTGGAAAACATTTTCAAACAAAGAGCTTTCGGCCATTCAAAGTGAGTTTATTAAAACGTGGCAGGTTCTCGGAAAAGTTTATGATGATTTCCGAAAACGGCTGGCAGATAAAGAACATTGCTTATGACGGAATGGCTTACCGCAAGCTCTACGAGGAAATTAAAAAAGGCAGCTTGCCGCTTGAGTGGAATAAAATCATATTTGCGGGATTTAACCTTCTTACAAAATCGGAAGAAGGAATCATAAATGAGCTACTTAAGAAGAATAAAGCGGAAATATATTGGGACGCTGATGAATATTTCATAAACGATTCAAAACAGGAAGCGGGAGAATTCCTAAGAAAAAATTTCAAAAACCTGAAAATTACCTCACCCAAGTGGATAGAAAATAATTTAAGCAAAGAAAAAAAATTAATTAAGATTATTGGCGCGCCGCTGCTGGCAGGACAGGCAAAAGCTTTGGGCAGTGAATTGAAAAAATTTCTAAGTGATAATAACACTTCATTGGAGAACACTGCAATTGTTCTGCCGGATGAAAACCTGCTTATTCCGGCGCTGAATTCACTGCCGGCCGAAATAGATTCGCTTAACGTTACTATGGGTTTTCCGCTGAAGAGCTCAACTCTTTACAATTTGTTCCAAATTCTCAAAAAGCTGCAAAAAAACAAAAAAACCTCAAAAAACAGCGTGGTATTCTATCACAAAGATGTAATTCAAATCCTGCTGCATCCGTATGTAAAGTTCAACAACCCTTCATATATTTATGACACGGTTAACGATATAAAGAAAAATAATATTATTTATGTTTCAAACAACCGTCTTGAAAACGAAGATAGAACTCACCCCGAAATACTCGATATACTTTTTAGAGATGTAAGTACTGCAGAGGAAATCCAGAATTACCTGTTTGAAATTATAGGCTACATTTCAAAAGAACTTGAAGGCTCCGGCACTGCATATTCAAAATTTGAGCTTGAATTTTTCTATACATTCTACGAGCAGATAAACCGCCTTAAGAATATTATTAACTCATACTCCGGAGAATTAAACGGCGAAACCTACTGGCGTTTGCTCGATGAGGTTCTGCGCTCATCGCGCATTCCTCTCACAGGAGAGCCTTTAAAGGGCGTGCAGGTCATGGGATTGCTTGAAACACGGGCATTGGATTTCAAAAACGTGTTTATACTTTCTATGAATGAGGGTATTATTCCCGGGGGTGTTGTGCAAAACTCGTTTATCCCCTACAGCATACGAAAAGCATTTAAGCTGCCAACCTATGAAGACGAAGACGCTTTGCCCGCATATTATCTTTACCGCCTGCTAGCCGGAGCTGAAAACGCTCACCTTTTTTATAATACGGAAGTAGATGTGTTCGCCTCCGGTGAAATAAGCAGGTTTATACTGCAGATTGAAGATGAGCTTGCCAAAAATAAAAATATTAACTGTACTCATACAGTTATAAGTACTGAAATAGAAAAGCCGTTCAGGAAAGAAATATCTGTTTCAAAGACTCCCGAAATTATTGAAAAGCTAAAATCATCTTCATTTTCACCGTCTGACCTCAATAACTATATAAGCTGCAAGCTGAAATTTTATTTGAAAAAAATTACAAGGCTTGACGAGGAAGAAGAAATAGAGGAATTCTTCGGTCCTGCAACATTTGGAAGCATACTGCACAACATTGCCGAAATAATGTATAAGCCGTACGAAGGGCAAATAATTACAAAAGAAATTATCATTGCAATAAGAAAAAACCTTAATGATAATTACGATGCGATTCTCAAGCAGGCATTTGAAAAGATAAACTCGCTAAAGGAGCTTGATACCGATTTGCAGGGCAAAAACCTTCTGCTTAAAAACATCATTCAGATTCTTGTGAATAAAATTCTTGATATTGATTTAGCCAACCTGCCGTTTAAAATTCTGAATCTCGAAATGAAAATAGAAGATAAGCTTAACATTCCGTTAAACGGTGATTCGGTACAGGTCGGGTTAAGAGGAAGAATAGACAGGGTTGAAGAGAAAGACGACATACCAACAATTATCGATTACAAGACGGGAATTTTTAAAACAAAGAATGACGCTGATTCAGGCACTGATGAATATTTTGATTTAATAATAACAGACCCCGATTATAAAGAATATTTCCAGGCATTCTTTTATGCGTATTCTTATTTCAAATCGAATGGAAAGAAGAAAATTAAAATTGCAATTTATCCCGTAAAGAAAATTAATGACGGGCTTGCTTACCTCACCGAAGAGCCTGTTACGGAAGAAAACATCGCGGGATTTGAGAAAAAACTATTTAAGCTCTTTGAAGAAATATTTAATCCGGAAATTCCCTTCTCGCAAACTGATGAAGTGAAAAGATGCCGGTTCTGCCCGTATAAATCAATTTGTTACAGAGAACAAAATTACGGGTAAATTACTGTTTATTTAGATATTAATTTAAATCCTTTGATAAGACTTTATGCGCCTTCCGCTTCCTTACAGTCCTCTGCTTAAAGTCATGTGAAAGAACGCTTATATTTCCGTCAACCTCAAGAACTGCAAGGTCAACTTCTTCAATTCCTTTCACTCCGTGTTCTCTAACTGCCGCTTCAAGCTCATCCATCGAGATTTTTGATTTCTCGACGTTTTGTTTCATTATTTTTCCTTCGTAAATTAACATCACTGCATGACCCTGAATTAATTTCACTTGCTTTCTTTCGAACGGAAAACAACATTCTTCAGGATTAGATTAACAAGAAATAAAGATGCCGCAGCAATCAATCCGCCTTCGAGTGATGTGCTGGGACCGACCATTGCGTTCTGCACGGAGTTACTGATTAGGAGAATAAATACAAGGTCAACAACGGAAAGCTGGGCAATTTCTTTTTTGCCGAAAAGACGGATGGCAATAACAATAAACAAATATACAACTACAGAGCGGAGGATTATAGAAGTGTATTCATTCCACATATAAATATATGTTATGTTTTTAATTTCTTTTTCTTTGCGGCAGGGAAAAGAACATTATTCAATATTAACCTGTAGCCGGGTGAATTTTTGTAAAGTGATAAGTCTGTCTTCGGGTCGCCTACTGCATGCTGGTAATCCTCAGGGTCATGACCGCCGTAGAATGTAAATGTTCCCCTGCCGAGATTGCCGTGAATATAGCGTACCCAATCCGTTCCCGCATTCTTTGCAAGAATAGTAATTCCGGGTTTAATAAATCTTTCGTGAAAGCCTGATTCCTGTCCGAGGAATCCTTTTATAACCGATGTGTGGCATTGTGTAAGCATCGAAGGCACAGGGTCATCCTTAGCGGAAAAATCAAACAGCGTAAAATAATCGGTTAACTGACCTGCGAGCAGCTCGTCATTTGTGATATCTATATCGGAATATTCGTAAACGTAAGGATTCAGTATTATTTTAAAATTCTGAAATGCAAAGCACTCTGAATAATCAAGCTTGTTATTTGCATCAGGGTCGGCAGGGTCGCCGTCATACATTTCAGAACATATATCCGTGTATTGCGAAGCAAGAGCTATATCTGGTGTTGTTGCGCCTGAACACATTGTAAACAGGAATCCTCCGTTAACAACATACTCTCTTAATTTCTTAACTACTGCCAGCTTGAGCTGTGATACTTTTGCAAACCCCATTTTCTTTGCCATATCCTCATTGGTCTGCTTTTGTGTTATATACCATGCTGACGTTCCGAACGAACCGAAAAACTTCCCGTACTGTCCCGTAAAATCCTCATGGTGAAGATGAAGCCAGTCGTAGTTCTTTAATTTATCTTCAAGCACCTCTTCATCCCACAGCTTATCATAAGGAATCTCCGCGTAATCAAGTGCAAGCTGAACGGCATCGTCCCACGGCAGTGTGTTTGGCGGAACATATACAGCAAGCTTTGCAACTTTTTCTAATCTTACAACATCCATATTATTTTTTGCATCCTGCACTTCGGCATAAATCTGCGCTGCCTGCGTGCCGGTTTGAGGTTCATAACTTACGCCTTTTTCTTTGCACTCTGCCGCAAGGTCATCGGAATAATCAAACATAAACGAGCCGCCGCGGTAATTTAAAAGCCAGTCGAGTTCTTTTCCGTGAAGCAAATACCGGTATGCAATGCCGTAGGCTTTGAGGTGGTCTGTTTGCGAGCTTACATCCATGGGAATCAACAGTTTCTGCTGCGCATGAAGCACCGTGCAAATCAGTAATAATACAAATAAAATGAGCAGTCTTTTCATTAAACTCAAATTAAACTATTTAACAAATCTTTTCAATGTTTTATTCAGTATTCATTATAACCTGAAATGAGTAATTAAGTTTCAATATCATTCCCAGTCCCTTCGCGAAAGCGGGGATCCAATTAATCTGCAAGTGTAGTACAAATTCATGTCATGCTGAACTTGTTTCAGCATCTAATCCCCAGACCCTGAAACGAGTTCAGGGTGACAAGTTAATGATTGTTGCCTTGTTCTCATATTCGTATATTTGTAATAATATCAATACTCTGCATTAACTAAGTGCCGAAAGAAAAAATACCGGAAATATCATACCTTAAGGGAGTAGGACCCAAACGCGCTCAGGCATTTGAGAAACTGGGACTTGTTTATATTCATGACCTGTTCACTGTTTACCCGCGCGACTACATGATAAATGTTAAGATAGAACATTTCAGAAGATATAGAGATACCAACGTTATAATACTCGGAGAAATTATTGAAAAACAAATCCCTAAAAAGCCTAAACACCCGCTGCGGATTGTTATTTCAGACGGTACGGGAAGCGTTAGCTGTCTTATATGGGGAAATTTTTTCTACCGCGAGAAGCAGTTCCATATAGGTGATAAGTTTTTGTTCTGGGGAAAAGTTGTTTATAATTTCTATGAAGGCACAATACAATTTGAGTACCGTGACCACAAGAAGTTTGAGTTCGGCGATGATGAATTGATGAAATATCCCAAAATTCCTCTTTATATACTTTCCGGCGAGCTTAAAAAAACATGGGTAAAGCCGTTCACACTGACCAAAATTATTTTCAATGCGCTGAAAAAAAGCTCTCATGAAATTAGAGAAGTATTATCAGATAATATAAAATCAGGCTATAACCTGCTTGAGCATAAAAATGCAGTTCTCCGCCTTCACTATCCCAAAGCAGAAATAAATGAAGAACGGGCAAGGCAAACGCTTGCTTTCGAAGAGCTTTTTTACCTGCAGGTAATTATGGCGCTGAGGAAAAAATCACTTGAGAGCGCAGAGAAGGGAATCTCATTCGAAAAATCCGGTGAAAGGCTTGAGAAGCTTTATAAAGAACTTATCGGGTTTGAGCTGACCAGAGGCTCAGAAAAAAGTAATTAAAGAAATCCGCGCCGATATGAAATCACCCAAGCCGATGAACCGCCTGCTTCAGGGTGATGTGGGAAGCGGTAAAACTATTGTTGCAGTGTTTGCCATGCTTGTTGCAATTGAAAACGGTTACCAGTGCGCGTTCATGTGCCCGACGGAAATTCTTGCCGAACAGCATTACAAAGTTTTAAAACAGTATTTTGAACCGCTTGGTGTAAAAACGGCGCAGCTCGTTGGCGGACAAAAGAAAAAAATGCGCGAAGAAGTTCTGCACGATATCAGAACCGGCATTGCAAACGTAATAGTGGGCACACACGCGCTTATACAGGAATCGGTTGAATTTAAAAGCCTTGGCTTTGTTGTAATAGATGAACAGCATAAGTTTGGTGTTATGCAAAGAGCAAAGCTGAGGGAAAAAGGATTGAACCCAGACGTGCTGGTTATGACAGCAACACCAATCCCTAGAACACTTTCGCTTACAATTTACGGTGATTTGGATGTATCGGTCATTGATGAGCTTCCGAAAAACCGCAAGCAGATAAAAACAGTTTTAAGACAGGAAAATGACCGTGATAATGTTTATAAATTCCTTCGTGATGAAATTAAAACGGGGCAGGCAGATTTATATCGTATACCCGATAATCGAGGAATCGGAAAAGCTCGATTTAAAATCAGCCGTTAAACATTACGAAATACTTAAAAAAGAAATTTTCCCGGATTTACGGGTGGGACTTGTCCACGGCAGAATGTTCTGGTATGAAATTGACGAAACAATAGAGAGCTTTAAAAACAAACAGCTTGATATACTTGTTACAACAACAGTAATAGAAGTCGGCATTGATATTCCCAATGCAACTGTTATGCTTGTTGAGGAGGCGCAGAGATTTGGCTTATCCCAGCTTCACCAGCTAAGAGGCAGAGTTGGACGCGGCTCGGAGCAGTCATACTGCGTGCTGATGGCAGATAAGCTGGATGAAACATCAAAGCTCCGGCTTGATACGCTTGTTGAAACAACTGACGGTTTTGAAATATCCGAAGTTGATTTGCAAATCCGGGGACCGGGCGAGTTCTTCGGTACAAGACAATCGGGTGAGCTTAAATTCACCGCTGCAGATTTAGCCAAAGACATGAACCTTATTGAAAAAGCAAGAAGTGCGGCATTTGAGTTAATAGAAGACGATATGCAATTAAGAAAAGATGAAAACAAGCCAATCAGAGAACATTTTTTGATGAATTATAAAGAGTCGATGGATTTAATAAAAGTTGCGTGAAATAGCACATCGCCGCGCCTGCCCGGCTTAGACGGGAAAGCGGGGGGACAATCACCATGAAACAATTAATAACATAAGTTTTAACACAAAGGCACAAAGTGTACAAAGTTCACTAAGTTGAGTTTACAATACTAAATTTACGCAGAGCCTTTTATGAGAGTCTCTTGCAGAAGACTTTATGGAACCAAAGAAAAAACTCATGTCATTCCTGCGAAAGCAGGAATCCGATTGACGAAGAATTAAAAATCTATATTTCATCAGATCCCTGCCTTCGCAGGGATGACTAAATTTTTTTTAATTATGCTAAACAGATTTAATTACCTCATCATACTCGTTATCATTGCTGCGGCAATGTGGGTTGAAATGTTCGTGCTGAAGGATTTCAACTTCTGGATTGAAATGCTCATTGCCGCAAGCCTGCTTGCAATAGCATCGGCATACATCAATCACAAAACAGGACCGGCAATAAATTTCCGGCTGTATTTTTTTAAGTTTTCGTATATACTGACGGGAATAATTTCAGCAGTAATTCTTTACCTTGTATTTTTTGCGGGAGATTACATTTCAAAGCTGATTTTTGATTTTGCCGATAAGCAGGTAATAGGCATTTACGGCAATAAGGTACTGTTAAATCCATATGTTATCGGCGCGCTTTTGTTTTTTGTAATCGGACCATCGGAGGAAATTTTCTGGCGGGGATTTGTACAGGATACACTGGCGGAAAAATTCGGTGATAATGCGGGCTGGATAATCGGCGCGCTGGTTTACAGCGGTGTGCATATATTTGCAATGAATTTCATGCTGTTTATGGCAGCGCTTGTGTGCGGCTTGTTCTGGGGATATATGTATAAAAAATATAAATCACTCTGGCCGGGGATTATCTCCCACGCCCTGTGGGATTTAACAATATTTGTATTGATACCGGTAAGATAGACCTGGATTTCCAGGATTGGAGGATTTTGCAGGATGTATAAACTTCCGAAGTCTTTGAGACTTCGGAAGTTTTATTTATAGCTCAACTTTGTGCTCTTTGTGTCTTTGTGTTGAAAATTTTGTTGTTTGGATTATAGAGAATTTGAATAAAAGGTTAACCGGATCCCTGCATTCCTGCCTGCAGCAGGCAGGCGCAGGGATGACAGGATTCCGGAATCTCTTTGTACGCTTTGAAACTTTGTGTTAATAAAAAAAGGGGTTCGTTTTTGCAAACCCCTTTTGAATAAATTGACTTCTGTCAAAGTTTATATTCATCCTATGACTCCAAGTCATAGGATGAATTATGAATTTATTTAGCTAATATCATCTTATTGCTTGTAACGAAATTACCTGCCTTCAGCTTGTAAAAGTATACTCCGCTTGCAAATACTGATGCGTCAAATTTTTGTTCATATGTTCCGGGATTTAAGTTTCCATAATTAAAGTTTGTCGACTTCCCTTCCTTGAGAATCAAATACAGTTAAGCGAAACATCAGACTTTTCTGCAATATCAAATCTTATAGTTGTCGAAGGATTAAAAGGATTCGGATAGTTTTGATACAGCATAAAATTCTTTGGAATGTTTTCGTTTCCGTTTACATTTGTAACAGTACCCCATTTTGCAATATTATTTACTATCACGCCGCCGGCAGTATTAAATCTACCGCCTGAAATTATTCCGCCGTTAAAATATTCAAGTGCGAAACCCTGGTCACTGAGGCCTGTCCCCAATGCAGACCACGAAGTGCCGTTCCATCTTGCTATTCTGTTGGCAGGATTTCCGCCCGCTGATGTAAAAGACCCTGTAACATATATTTCATTGCCGAGTACATATATAGAATATATTCTATCATTTGTACCTATTCCTATATAAGACCAATTCAGCCCGTCCCATTTTGCAATCCTGTTTATTGTAATTCCGCCGATATTAGTAAAGCTGCCGCCTACAATTAGTCCGTTATTCTGGACAGCTAAAGCGTATACCTCGCCGTTGCCAAATCCTGCGCCAAGAGCTTGCCAGTTTACACCGTCCCACTGTGCAATTCTTTTTGCCTGGATGCCGCCGGCTGTTGTAAATTGACCGCCGGCAATTAATTCTCCGTTAAATGCGGTAAGTACATTTATATCATCGTTAACTCCGCTTCCAAGCAATGACCAGTTAGTTCCGTTCCATTTTGCAATTCTGTTTACAATAACTCCGCCGGCAGTAGTAAATTGACCGCCCGCAACAAGTTCACCGTTATAAACCGTGAGCGCAAGTACGGTTCCGTTAAAACCTGTTCCCAAAGGCAGCCAGCTTGAACCGTTCCATTTTGCAATCCTGTTAGCAGTTGAACCGCCGGCAGTTGTAAAACTTCCTCCGGCATATAATTCACCGTTATAAACAGCAAGCGCCCACACATCATTATTGAAACCTAATCCAAACCCTGACCAGTTTGCACCATCCCATCTGCTGACTCTTGATACAATTGTTCCGCCAGCAACAGAAAACCGGCCTGCAGCAACCAGCTCACCATTGAAAATTGTCAGCGCTCTAACTTCATTGTTTGTACCTGAACTGAGCGCGAACCAGTTCTGACCAAACACATGATTGAATGAAGCACTAAAGATAAATAGAAATACCAGAATAATAGGACTTAGAACATAAATACCCTTAGATGAATCTGATGATTTTGTAAATAATTTCATTATTATCCCCCTTTAGAATTAAAAAATATAAATTTTAAAATGAATTAATATATCATTTTATATCTGTTACCCTATTCATGGTATAAAACATACCGTATATAGGGTATTACAGCAATACCGTAATATGGGTATATATGGGATTTTATATTTTTTAAGAGGTAAGTATATGTTTTTAAGGAATGTTAACAAAACTATATAAAAAAAGGGGTTTGTTTTACAAACCCCCTACTGCTAAAAATTTGCTCCTCTTAGCTTATGATTTCAATCAATGCGCTGGCAACGGTTTTCTTATTTTCATCAAGCAGAAACACGCGGTAAATTCCCGGTTCATCGAAGCTCATATCGCTTGTACTGTTTTTCTCAAAAAAGATGTACTTCATATCCGGTTTTACAGTGTAGCTGAATCTCTTGTAATAATCAAAAGCACCGGTTCTGGGATTGTATTTATCGAACTGAATATAAACATCCCTTAAGCCCAATGCGTAATCGCATTTTACCATAACGGTTAAATAACCGGTATAGAACCTGTCACTGATGCTTTCCTCTCCGCCGGAGCCGTATTTCTCACAGAAATACATAACAGGTCCGTTTTGTGCATGAACTCTTGATGAGAATCCCATCAAGGCTGCAATAAACAGCAATCCTAAAAAAATACGAAATTTATTCATTTTTTACCTTTCTATATTAATTGGAGTTTGAGTTTTAATTGATTAATTAGCCAAATTTATGAAAAAATGTTATATGTTACCACCCCATATGCAAAATTATATGTTTCTTTTACTTAAGATTGCCTCGTAAAGTTTCAATATTTTTATTCCCATTTTATCGAGCGTAAATTCATCATTCAGCCGTTTTAAAGCCTTGCTGCCCATTGTTTGCCTTAATGCAGAGTCATTAATAAGTGAATTTAAGTTTGCTGCAATTTTCTCCGCATTCCGCTCAACAATGAAACCGCCATCGGAAACCATATGCGGAATTTCTCCCGCATCTGTTGATACTATAGGAAGTCCTGCTGCCATTGCATATAGAATTGCAAACGGAAATAATTCGCCCCCTGTTTCTGTCGAGGTGTGAGCGTAAATATCGAATGCTGAATAAACCGCCTGCAAGTCATCACGGTAACCTGCAAATATAACTTTATCATTAAGGTTAAGCAAATGAACCTGTTTTTCAAGCTTACTGCGAAGCTCACCGTCACCTGCTATCATCAAATAAGCATTTGGATTATCTTCTGCAATTATTGCGGTTGAATTAATGAGCAAATCCTGACCTTTAAACTCAACCAGCCTGCCAAGATTGCCGATGAGAATATCTTCATTACTTAGATTAAATTTATTCCTGATTTTCCTGCGGAGATTTTCATCGTGCTTCATCGAAAGAGGATCAATACCCAGATTTATCACGGCTATTTTATCTTTGTTGATTTTATCTTCTTTGATTAGCAATTCTTTAATTGATTCACCATCAGCAATAAATCTATCAACAAAAAATTTATTGCGAGTCCAGTGTGTAAGGTTATGGCTGATTGATTGCAAACTGTGTACCGATGCAATGTGAATGGCTCCTGATAATTCAGCTGCAAACGCACCGATGGTTCTGTCATAGTTAGTATTTGTGTGGATAATTTGAATTTTGTTACCTGTAACAAATTCTTTAACGGCGTTGATGTTCTTTCTTAATTTCCCTTTGCCGTTTTCAGGGAAATCGAATTCCGCAGTTTTTATACCGGCTTTCGAACATTTATCATAAAGCGGTGTATTTATTCTGCAGCCAATCCAAATATCATGCCCATTTGATTTCAGGTAACCGGCAAGTTCAAGCACAAAAAACTCGCCTCCTCCGTAAATACCAAGGGAATTTAATAATAATACTCTCAAATTGCTGTTTTAAATAAAATTTATAGTGGCAAGTTATTCTATATAAATGAATATTTCAATCATATATATTGTAAATTGAAATTTATATATTTGTTTTCCGTAACAAGAAAAAGACCTGAATTGAACAGAAAATCCACTTCAGCAGACGTATTTATTCCATTAATTACTATTCTGTCAGATATAGCAGCAATAGAGGCATCTTTTTTGCTCTCTTTCTGGCTCAGGTTCTATTCACCTCTTACAAATATTTTCCCTTTTGAAGGTGCTATACCTCCAATAAGCGGATATATAGTTCTTTCGTTTATGGTTATTCCGGTTTGGCTGTTAATATTCCAGTCCCGGAAAATGTACCGCGCGCGCAGGGTTGTGTTCATTTTCGATGAGTTCTTTTTAATCGGCAGACTTGTAACATTTGCAATAATATTTGCATTCGGTTTGATATTTTTTTACAGAATATTCCCTTACTCAAGATTGGTATTTGTTTTAATTTGGGGAATCTCCATTGTACTTATTACTTCGGGCAGATATATAGTTCTGAAAATAGAAAAAACTTTATACAACAAAGGAAAAGGTCTTAAGAATGCAATTATTGCCGGCAACAATGAAAACGCGCATGATATATATGAAAACTTTGCAAAACATTCATATGCCGGATATAATATTTGGGGATACATTGAAGAAGACGGGCAATCAAGCAAAGAATATACAAACGGGTTTAAAAAACTTGGTTCGTTTTCTGAAATTGTAGATGTAATAAAGAAATATAATATTGATACGGTATTTGTGGCTACACCGTCAAATGAACATGAACTGCTGTTTGACCTTATGAAATTCTGCGAAGGAGAAAACGTTGAGTTTTTCCTGATGCCCGATTTCCTTGAAATGATTACCTCGTCTGTCCGTGTGCAGGAACTGGACGGCATCCCGTTCCTAAAAATAAAAAGCCTCCCGATGAACGTGTGGAACTCTATGCTTAAGCGTTTATTCGACATCATTTTCTCTTCGCTGATTCTGCTGGCAATTTCACCGCTGTTTATTTTAGTATCATTACTGATTAAGCTTACCTCCAGAGGCAAAATATTTTATAAACAGGAACGTGTCAGCCTTGCAGGTAAAAAATTCAATATGATAAAATTCCGCTCGATGATTCAAGGGGCAGAGCAAAAAACCGGGGCTGTGTTTGCACAAAAGGATGACCCCCGCTCAACACCTATCGGCGCCATGCTGAGAAAATTCTCGATTGACGAGCTGCCGCAATTTATAAATGTTCTAAAAGGCGATATGAGCATTGTTGGTCCCAGACCTGAACGGGAATATTTTGTTAATATTATGAAAGAACAAATACCCAAATACCTCGAGCGCCACCGCGTTAAATGCGGAATTACCGGCTGGGCGCAGGTAAACGGTCTGCGCGGACAGGGTACTTCGCTTGAAAAAAGAATTGAATATGACATATATTATATTGAACACTGGTCAATTATATTTGACCTGAAAATAATTTTTAAAACTTTACGGGAAATGTTTTTTTCCAAAACCGCTTTTTAAAAAGATTATGATAGCTGTATTTATTTTTTATCTTCACGTTGTATTTCTGGCTTATGTTTTCACAAAAGATTATATAGAAGACGGTTTCACTGCCGGTCTTTTAAGCGCTGTACTTATTATTATAATTTTCAGTGTGGGATGGACACTTTCTGAGTTTATTATGGCAATTTTTATGGAGCCCGAAGGTTTGGGACTGCTGTTTCCGCGGGCAGCTTTCTCTTTAACACTGCTTACAATTGTTGAAGCTGTTTTTTATAAATTTTATTTCAGCAAAAAATCGGCAAAGGTGCATATACCCGTTTAAGCAGTACCAAGAGGCATAATCTTCACCAGCACTTTAGATATCATTACACCCGAACGTAGAGAATAAATTCCTACTATTGCTTCGCCTTCAATTCCCCTTGACCTTACTTTAACCGATTCTGCTGTGGCATCTTCAAGTACAATAAGATTTTCACCTTGCTCAACTTCAAACCTGACCTCAGAACTCCCCATAAGGTTTCTGAATCCGAATTTATTTACAGGATAAACCTTTATTGTAAGTGATGAAACATTGCTTGCCCTTAGATAAGGCGGTTCTATATCAACATTTACTTTTGAAGTATTGAAGATTATCTGCTGTGCAATAAGCAAAACAAGAATTATAGCCAGTATTACAGTGAGTTTTTTCGTGGCAGGAACTTTTATTATTTATTGTCTAAAGTAATTTAATCTCCGCCGAATTTCAGCTTTACATTTTTAGGCAGCTCTACCTTGCTTTCGGGATTCGGCTCAGGTTTTTCTTTTTTCTTTTCTGCGCTTGCCTGTTTGATGATTTTTTCATCTGTAAGCTTGTTTCTAAGTACTTCTTCATCAAGTCCTTTTGCATCTTCGTATTCCGTATAAAGCAGGTTTATTACCGGTGTTTCAAGATATTCTTCTGATTGTGAAATAGGAGCTTTATTTGTTTCCTCAAATAAATTCTTTTGCGCAGCAGGGACCTTTTTCCTGAACACAGGCATTCTTCCTTTAATCCTGAACTCTTCCTAGCTTGTTCTCATTCGTTTTTTCTGCTGATGTTTCAGAAAACAATTTTATTTCATCGTCGTCTCTTGAGGAGAGGTCAAGCTTTTCAATATTTTTTTTCTGCTTTTGCCTCTCGTTTATTTCATCATATTTTGCGGTAACGTACAGTTTTTCTCTTGTTTCAGAAGCCTTTCTTAATATTTCATTTTCATCCAGATTCAGTATTTTCCCGTTTTGCATTTTGAATTCACCGTTAATCATAACATCCGAAAAATTGAACGAAGTCACATTATCAATAATGAAAGCGCACACATTTTCAAAATCCATATTTTCGGGATGAAACTGGAACCGCACATCAGATAAATCAATAAAAGAAAAATTTGCATTCTTGCCCGGTGCAATGCAATAACATTGTTTTTCATCCTTCAAATTAAAATAAAGCTCCCACGGCACCTGGGTTATTGATCTTAACAGTATATGCGGAGCTATACCCAGCTCCCTGTATTTATTTCTGAACACCCGCACTTCCTTGAATATGTCGCCGCCAAGCCAGCCGGTAGCAATACTGAACTTAATGTTACTGCTTATGAAATCATCAAACGGGAAATAGCGGTTTGTAAAGTTCATCAGGTCACGCGGGCATATAATTATATTTGCATTCTTTTCCGATATTATTTTCAGCTCATCGTATGAGAGATAGAGCGGGTTTATAAAAGAAGTATTCGCATCAACGAGACCGTATTCATCAAGCAGCTTTACAATAGGTTTGCCGAACATTCTTCTGAACTCATCGGTTACCTCTTTATTTGTGGCGATTTCAAAAAACAGCTTCTTTACGCCTGTTCTTTTAAGTTCGGTCATATTGGATAAGTCATAAATTGTCATCTGGTTTTCATCGGTAAAGTAATATGAGGGGTTAATTCTGTAAAAATCTTTAATTGCCTCAAAATCCTGTCTGATTGGATAACACACCGATGCAATTTGTCCTGTTTGTTTAACAATATCTGTAATCGGCTGAAGATGGCGTGTATCTTTGCGCATCGAGAACTCATTGAACATTGCAATTCCCGATTTCAGGCTTTTCACATATGAATAATTGTAAATGTTTTTGAGGTCATTACTCAATTCCTCAGATGAATTATCCTGGTAAAGGTAGTTAAATATAAAATCCGTATACAAATCTCCGGCAGTGCTCTCATAGTGCCTGTTCTTCATAAGGTATTTAATGAAGACCGCTTCCGATTTAAGGCATGAATTAATTACTGCAGGCATAATAATTTTCGAGCTGCAGTCGATTAATTCAGCATAGCTTCCGTGTTTTTCAATCCATTTTTGCAGCTTGGTTTTTTCTTTTTCAGCCGGCGCAAGCTCTCCGAATGGAGTAATATCAACAATAGTATTATTATCAATCAATAGAGAATACCGCCCGAAATCATCGTTCGGGTTCAGCGTTAAAACGTATGCGTCTTTTAGTATAAGCATTGTTATTATAAATCTCCGATATCAAAATGTTCGTCCATTACAAATTTACTTTTTGTAAGCTCATTGGTTCCGTCTTTGCACAGAGCATATTCAAAGCCGTCTCTAACACTGTATGCGCCGTATTCGCCTTTTGTATTGATTGCAATAAAACCAACCTGGTAATTGCTGTCACGGTTCTTATGTGAAAGCAGGTTAAGCTTAACAACGCGTTTAGCTGCTATCATGCAGGCTTCCTGAGGCGATTTGCCGAGCCTCATCATTTCAACAACAAGAAAGCTTCCGCATGCGCGGATACATTCTTCTCCCCTGCCTGTTGAACAGCGCCGCCAATATCACCATCAACATAAAGTCCCGCACCGATTAGAGGTGAGTCACCTACTCTGCCGTGGAGCTTCCATGCAGTGCCGCTGGTTGTGCATGAAGCCGATATGTGCCCGTCTTTATCGATTGCAACCATACCGATAGTATCGTGATTGCCGTCATCGTTTATGCCGAGCTTTTTCTTTTCTTTCAGCGAAAGCGGCCTAAGCTCAAAATCTTCCGTGTGGTATTCCTGTGATTTCCCCGAATCGCTTTCTTTCCATTCTTTGTATTTGCCTATAGATTTTTCCGTCAGCAGTGTTTCGGATTTAAATCCGTTTAACAGCGCAAATTTATACGCGCCGTCACCGGCAAGAACAGTATGCTCGGTATTTTCAAGAATTAACCTCGCAACCGAAATGGGATGTTTTATGTGTTCAAGAAAAATGACGGAGCCGATTCTCGCTTTCCAGTCCATAATAGCAGCATCGAGCGTTACCCTGCCTTCATTATCGGGCAGTCCGCCGTAACCGACACTGAGTACATTTGGGTCTGCTTCAGAGACTTTTACCCCCTGCTCAACAGCATCGAGAGAGTTACCGCCGTTTTTTAAAATTTCGTAGGCTTTTTCATTTGCAGCAAGCCCGTGCTTCCATGTAGAGATTACAAAAGGTTCCATTATAATATTAATTCAGCATTTAACAAATATGCAAAAATATTTAATTAGTTATTCATAATAAACAGAAAGAAACAAAGTCGGAAACACAAAGTGAACAAAGGCTAACAAAGTACACAATGGATAAAATTTTAATCTGATCAGATCCTGCTTTGATCTGATGAAATTCTATTTTCTTACTTCTTTCTTTGACCTCTCACCCTTCGACTTCGCTCCCTCCAAAGGCGGGCTGGCAGGGCTTCGCCTCTTACTCCTGATTTCTGACTTCTGACTTCTGACATCTACCGCTCTGCTCAATAATTTGCAATCTGCAATTTATAATCTGTATTTTATAATCTGTATTTTATAATCGTAATTTTTAATTTTTAATTATTAATTGATTCTTACCCCCCTACCCCCCCATATACCACCGAACTCGGTTTTTAAACTATTTATAATCATAAATTTAAATTTTAAATATTGCGTTTTCATATATGTTTTAAATAAAAATATTTTCTTTAAAAACAGAACGGAATCGAAACATTTTTTAAAAAGCTGCATAATTAGTTACCTTTTAATCAAGTTTTATTTTCTTTGAATTTTTACCGGAATCGCCATAAATTTCAAAAAACTGCATTTCAGGTTACCTTTTAAATAAATTTGACCGCTCAAATCCGGATTTTTGCTAATTTTGAGAATTTTTAGAAGATTAGGATTAACAACAGGTATGCAGCAATACAAATATAACTGATATTTTCAGGGAAGTCAAGAGGAATAGTTGGTATATTTCAGCTAATTTGTCATCCTGTCCCGATGGACATCGGGATAAACTCCGGCGGTCTACGACCCCGCTCTGCGGGGGAATCCGGTATTTTAACACAAAGAGCACGAAGATACACAAAGAATAAAAAATCCCGTAGGGATGAAATTATTATAGATGATTGTTAAAAGAAATACAACAAACCCCGAAGGGGTGATATTATTATAATGTCATCCCTTCGGGATTCTTTTTTACTTCATCAGCACTCCTGCCGAAGCGGAATTTTTGCTTTAATGACCAAAGTCATTTAAGCATCAACATTTTCTTTGTTTCAGTAAACGAGCCGGATTGCAATCTGTAAAAATAAACACCGCTGGGATAATTTGATGCGTCCCAATCGACCTCATACGTGCCGGGGGTTAGCTGCTGATTAACAAGCACGGCAATTTCTCTGCCGAGGATATCAAATACCATTAAAGAAACATTGTCATTCCCCCGATGGACATCGGGGGAATTCAGAATAAGTTTATGCGGTCTGAATCAGGTTTTATTGGATTAGGAGATTTTGTCATTCCCGCGAAGGCGGGAATCCGGTCTACAGAGGATTTAAATCAAATGTTAATCGGATCCCTGCTTTCGCAGGGATGACAATTTATTTCATCAGCACTCCCGCCGAAGCGGGATTTCTGCTTAAATATCATTTCATCAGCACCATCTTTTTTGTTTCAGTATAGTCACCTGCGGTTAATTTATAAAAATAAATACCGCTAGGATAATTTGTGCCATCCCAATCGACCTCGTATGTGCCGGGAGCAAGCTGCTGATTAACAAGCAAAGCAATTTCTCTGCCGAGGACATTGTAGATAACCAATCGTAGTGGTTCAGTATACTGAACCCCTACAGCGGGTACGTCAAACTTTATTTTCGTAACAGGATTGAACGGGTTAGGGTAGTTTTGGTAAAGCTTGTATGTAACGGGTATTTTATTTGAAATCGGCTGAATGCCTGTAACACAAATCATTGTAGCAGCACCTCCGGAACCGACAGTAGGTGTGCGCGTTGTAATAAAACCAGTTGGTGAAGTAACATTAGGTGTTATTGAAATTATTGAATCCAGTGTACCAGTATGACTAATAACCATTGAATCATTACCGCCGCAAGTATGCCAGGCAGAATCGTATTTTACAATGTACATATTACCGGCGGGATCAAACGAATCCTTAACCCCTGCAATAGCGTATCCCCAATCTAATGTATGTATAATGGAATAAGCTTCATTACCAATTTCTGTTCCTCCGGTAACAACTTTTGACCATTCAAGTATACCTACTGAATCTAGCTTTACTATATACCAATCAGGAAATGTTTCAACACCGCTTGTGCTACCCACCACTGCATATCCTCCATCTGCTGTTTGTATAATTGAATTAGCAATGTTAATATCCTTCAGTCCTATAGTTCTTGTCCACTGAAGGTCACCAGCTGGATTAAGTTTTATTACATATAAATTATAAGGGGGAGGAGTTCTTCCGATAACAACATAACCCCCATCAGTACTTTGAATAATAGTACTTGTAATCTCGCCTTCAAAGTTTCTTGCCCATTGAAGGTTGCCGGAACTATTTAGCTTTAGTACGGTGATTAAACCGATTCCACTAATACCAATGCCAGTCACCGCATATCCTCCGTCTGAGGTTTGTACGATGGAACAGGCTAAGTCTTCACCTGTCCCTCCTACAGTTCTTGCCCATTGAAGGGAACCCGAGCTGTCAATTTTCACTATGAACATATCATCATACCCTTCTCCAAATGATTGTGTATAGCCCGCAATAACGTACATACCTTCCGTAGTTTGAATAATTGAATTCCCGTACCCGCTTATATTTTCACACCAATGTAACGTTCCGTTTTTATCAATCTTAAAAATACTCGAGCCTGCTGCTATATAACCTCCGTCAGCAGTTTGGATTATGGAACTGATATCATCCCATCCTGTTCCACCGAAAGTTTTCGTCCACTGTAGTGTTTCGGTGGCATCTAGCTTTGCTATATATGCATAAAAACCACCCGCCCATGTATAGCCTGCAATTGTATAGCCTCCGTCCGTTGTTTGGATGATAGAATGAGCTACGTCTGTTTGTGATGTCCCAATTGAAACTTGAAACTGGGTAAAAGGAGCTGGTGAATGAGTCACAGGCTGGGACAAAACAAATTGGTTTGTTAGAAAAGCGAATGCAAATAATATCAATAATCGGATACCGGCAGAATCAGTAGGAAAGTTTTTTCTCATTGCGGAGCTTCTCCTTTTAAGCGTCAATAATCTTAACGACGCTTGAATTAATATATACAACATTATTAAATTTAAATATACAAATATGTGAGATAAAGAACCCTCGCCCCCGGAAATCTCGGTCTTGGAACGAGTTAGAGCAAATTTCATTAATTCGTGCCACCCCGGAGATTCGGAAGTTTTTACTGCCCGTTCCCAATTTTCCCTTTTTTTCATATTGTCTTTATTCACTGGTAAATTCTTTATATTTTAATTACCGTAAAATTATGACTATATCAAAAACCATATCGAAACCGGAAGATTTATTTAAAAATCTGCCTGTACTTGAAACAGACCGACTGAAGCTGAGAAAGCTTACAATGCGTGATGCAGGCGATGTTTTTGAATACGCTTCGGTTCCCGAAGTTTCAAGATATGTGTCATGGGAACCGCACCGTACTATTGCCGATACAAAATCGTTTCTGAAACACCTGTTATTTCAATATGAAAAAGGTATTCCCACATCATGGGGAATAGTTTTAAAAGAAAATGAAAAACTTATAGGTACAGGAGGCTTCCTGTGGTGGTCACTGGATAATTCAAAAGCTGAAATAGGATATGTAGTTTCAAACCAATACTGGAACAAAGGATATGCAAGCGAGACATTGAACAGAATTCTTCAGTTTGGCTTTGAAATATTGCAGCTTGAAAGAATTGAAGCAAGATGCTTTGTTGAAAATACGGCTTCTGAGCGGGTTATGCAGAAATGCGGAATGAAACTTGAAGGCATTTTACGCAGTTCAATGTATCTGAAGGGGGCTTTCCGGAATTTTAAGCTGTACTCCATTTTAAGAAACGAATTTAAATAGAATTTGAGGTTATTTTAATTGCATCTGAATAAGAATATTCCGTCTGATACCGATAAACTGGTTTCGCCTGATATTACTACCGTAAAAGTACTTGAACTCCTTTGCAGAAAGGGAGGGAAGTATGCCGGCTGGGGCATGAATGACAACCACCAGGAATTCACCGGCGAGCTTAGCCTTACTCCCGTTGTGAACAATTTCGGAATCAATATTGCATTTAAGGCAACTGCAGAAGACGGAAGCATTGTAAACGAAGAATCCACCCTCATAGCGCTCGACAGCGAAAATAAGCTCACCATGTGGACACTCAACAGCAATTTTAACACCACCGTTATTTTTGATTTCAAATTTCACAAACGTATCCGCCCCGCCAAAGACATTGTAGTTTTCGGCTACGGTTCTGCCGAAGAAAATGAACATACACGCGAGGAAATTTCGATTGAGTTTTGGGATAACGGCGATTTAACCTACACTTATTTCTGGGGAATGCCCAACGGCGAGTTCATGAAGCACTCTACAGCAACATTGAAAAAAATTAGTTCTTAAACCTGTAAAGAGCCCTTCTATATTACATGTTTTCATAAATTTACCGTGCTACTTTAATACTCATTGAGTTTACCATTAATTTTGTTCATATTTTAAAAGTATGAAATATATCATGCGCTTCAATATTTCTGGGAGTAATTTTTCTTGCGGGTCCGTCTTTCACCCAGCAGGACGGGGTTAACAGGCTTTCTTCATCATTCAAGATAGTGCGCCTGCAGTATTCCGGCGGGGGTGACTGGTATAACGACCCTTCGGCAGAAGTGAACATGATGGATTACCTGAAGAAGAATACCGTAATCGATGTAGATGAGCCGAAATTTTCTTCTGTAGATATTGCCTCTGATGATATTTTCAATTACCCGTTTATATTAATTACCGGACACGGAAATATTAATTTTTCCGATTCGGAAGTTAAACGGCTTAAAGAATATCTCGAACGCGGCGGATTCTTATACGCCGATGACGATTACGGCATGGATGAAGCATTCCGCCGTGAAATGAAGAAAGTTTTTCCTGACCAGGAGATGAAAGAACTGCCGTTTGACCATAAGATTTATTCAGCGCATTTTTCTTTTCCAAAGGGACTGCCTAAAATACATGAACATAACGGCAAGCCCCCGCAGGGTTTCGGGTATTTCATTAACGGAAGATTATGTGTTTATTATACTTATGAAACAAACATTTCCGACGGATGGGCAGACCCGCGCGAACACGACGACCCGCCGGAAAAACGCGAAGAAGCCTTTAAAATGGGAACAAATATTATAGTTTATGCCTTAAATAATTAAAGAATCTGCATATATTTGAGCAATCTTGAACTGACATACCAGAGCTTTGTAAGCAGAATATCCGATACCGCCCGCAGGGATATTTTATCAAGACTTACAAGACGAACATTAATTACTGTAAGCGCTTTAATTATTATTGCGCTCACAGCAGTTGTGCTTGAAGCTATATTCGGTTTTTCATCCCCTGTGAGAAAAGTAATTTTCTTCGGTTACCTGTCATCTGTGTTTGCCACCGTTGTTTTAATAATCCTTCTCGCATATCTTGAATTCTCATCACTCAGCCATGATGAAAAAATCAGCCAATACGCATTGAAAATCGGCGGGTTCTTTCCGCAGGTTAAAGATAACCTGCTTAATGCCCTGCAAATATATAAATCATCAAAGAATGATAAGAATTTATTTTCAAATGAGCTTGCCGCAGAAAGCATTAACTTAGTTAACCAAAAAACGAGCGGTATAAATTTTACAAGCATTGTTTCGTACAAGAGCAGCAAAAAATTTGCATTCACTGCTTCGGGCAGTTTTTTAATTTCAGCAATGCTGTTTTTAACATTTCCTTCGGTGTTCCAGTCATCGGCTTACAGGCTGATAAATTACAATTACACTTTCATTGAAAACACATTAGGCATTGCTTACGAAGTAAAGCCCGGTAACATAGAAATATCAAAAGGCGATAACGTTAACATTTCGGCAAAGATAATGTTTAATGACCCGAATTATAAAACAGAGCAGGTTACGTTTAATACAAAATCGGTTTCGAATGAGGGGATTGAGCTTTCATCCAATTCAGAAAAGCTGAATGCATCATCACCGAATGAGTTTACCACTGCACTTACCGGAATCAATACAAATACTGTTTATTGGTTTGAATACAAAGGCATAAAAAGCGAAGAGTATAAAATCTCAATTACATCGAGACCTATTATTAAATCGGTAAAAATCACCGTATATCCTCCTGCATACACAAAACTCCCTTCACGGGTTGCCGAAGGTAACGAAATAACTACAATTACGGGAAGCAGAATATATGTTGAGCTTGAAAGTCCCGATGACCTTACTAAATCGCTATTAGCATTCACTAACGGCGCGAATATACAGATGGATGTTAACGGTAAAAATGCCGTGGGTACTTTCACAGCATCGTCTAACGGTGTTTTTAAGATAAATATATTTAAAGATTTTAACGGCAAGGAGCTTACAAACGCCAACCCGCAGGATTACCAGTTACGGGTTTATCCCGATGAGTACCCGAAAATTAATATCGTTGAGCCGGAAGAATCTTCAACTGCGCCTACCGGCAAAGAGCTGCTGGTGCGTTCAAGGATTACAGATGATTTCGGCTTTACAAAACTGCGTCTTGGTTACAGGCTCAGCAAATCAAAATACGGTCCGCCGGATAAAGATTTCCGGTATAAAGATATCCCGGTTAAAAACCTCGATGCAACGGGGTTGGAAGTACCGTATGAATGGAATTTCTCCGATTTAAATCCCGGCACGGAAGACGAAATAGAATACTTTGTTGAAGTATACGATAACGATGCCGTAAGCGGTCCTAAGATGACGCGCTCCGATACAAGAAAGCTAATATTTCCTTCGCTTGAATCATTGCTCAATAAAACAGAAAAGACTAAAGATGAAATAGAGAATTCTCTGAAATCGGCTTATGATGATGCAATGGAACTGAAGAAGGAAATGGATGATATGAAGCAGAAACTGGATAAAAATCCCGAAGAGCTGGGATTAAACGACCCGACAAAGAAAAAAGAGCTCCAGAATAAAATCGAAAACATTCAGAACCAGTTTTCGGCAACACAGCAGAAGCTTGATAACCTGATGAACGACCTGCAGAATAATCACCAGATTTCAAAGGAAACTTTGGATAAATACATGGAGCTTCAGAAGATGTTCCAGCAAATCGATTCCAAAGAGCTGCGCGAGATGCTCCAAAAACTTCAGGAAGCGATGAAGAACCTGAACCCCGAACAGCTTCAGGAAGCGATGAAGAATTTCCATTTTGATGAGGAGAGCTTCAAAAAATCACTTGATAAAACAATGGAGCTGCTTCAGAAAATTTTAAACGAGCAGAAATTCGGTGAGCTGACAAAGAAGCTTGATGAAATAACAAAAGAACAGGATAAGATAAAAGAAGATACAAAGAATACAGATGCACAGGATAAGAACAAGATGGATGAGCTGTCGAAATCACAGCAGGAACTGCAGAAGCAGTATGAAGAATTTCAGAAAAACCTTAAAGATTTGATGGAGAACATGAAGAAGCTCAACAGCAATGACGAAACTGCAAAAGAGCTTCAGAAGCTGTTAGACGAGATGATGAAAAAGAATCTCGAACAGAAGATGAACGAATCATCGCAAAACTTAAACAAAGGGAACAAGAGCCAATCGCAGAACCAGCAGCAGGATATTTCGCAGAACCTGAATGATATGAACAAAATGATGCAGGATATACTTTCACAAATGCTGAACAATGAAAACTCAAAGCTGATGGCAAAGATGCAGGAAATGCTGGATAAGCTCCAGAAGATGTCCGAGCAGCAGCAGAAATTAAAAGACCAGTCAAAGGAGCTTGATAAAGATACAGACCCGAAGGAGTTCCAGAAGAATAAAGCGCAGCAGGATGAGCTTGCGCAGGATTTATCAAAAGCAATAGATGACCTGATGGCGCTTTCGCAGCAAATGCCGATGACGCCGCAGATGATGAAATCCCTCGGTGATGCGTATAACCAGATGAAAGACGCGTCGCAGAGCCTTCAGGGCAAAGACGGTGAAAATGCAAACATGTCACAGGGTAAAGCAAAAGAATCGCTCGATAAAGCAATCGAGCGATTAAAATCGATGTGCCAGCAGGGAACCAAGCCGGGAGGAAACAGCCTATCAGACCTGCTGCAGGCATTACAGCAGATGATTGCAAAACAGCAGGCATTAAACCAGAAAATGGGACAGGTCGGACCTCCGAACAACCAGGGGCAGTATTCACAGGAGCAGATGGCGCAGATGCAAAAGCTCCAAATGGAACAGCAGACTATTCAAAAAAATCTGCAGCAGCTTAACCAGGAGTTTAAAGAACAACAGGAAAAAGAAGGCAAAAAACTTCTCGGCAACCTTGATAAGGTTCAGCAGGATATGATGGAAGTTATAAAAGACCTGCAGGATAATAACATAACCCCCGAAACAAGACAGCGCCAGGAAAAGATTTTATCGCGGATGCTTGATTTCCAGCTTTCGGCGCGCGAGAAAGATTTTGAAAAGAAACGCGAGTCAAGACCGGGAAAAGATTTTGACAGAAGCTCCCCGCCGGAGATAATAATTTCCAAACCCACAATAATAGACGGCATCAACCAGGATGCGCTTGAGCTTCAGAAGCAGAGCTACAGCGAAGACTACGAAGCGCTGATACAGAAATACATGGAAAAAATTAAAACTGCCGGGAATAACCAATAGGCACGTCTTACCGCCTTATAAATAAAGCGGTTATTCATAACCTCCGTTTAATCTCACCTGTTACAGGAAATTTAAACATAAGAAATAAAGTTACAATAAATAACTAACGTGATACATTTATGTCATTTGATATATTTCATCTAATTTTTATATTCAATCAACAATGAACTTATATTGATTTAACAATTTAATACAACTGCAATGAAGAAAATAACATTTCTTGTTTTAGTACTAACAGCAGCTTGTTTGTATTCACAGACAGGCTCTTCAACAGGTTTTGTTGGAAAATCAACGGTAAGTGAAAACGTTAACGGGAACATTCAATATAAAATTGTTACAACACCGCAGCTATACAATGCAGGATTCACTGCCAGGCAAGTTGAAAACCCGCCAACTGACCAAACCGATAACAATTCGTCAGTAAGATGGAAATTTACAGACCCGATTGCAATCGGGTATTCATGTGATGAAAGCGGAGACGGTCTTTCAACAGCCCAGGGCTGGGGATTAAATACACAGCGGGTTTCGCTCTATGGAAATTCTAATAATGTTCCGGCGTGGGAATTTTACACTAACCCAACCGTATTTACAAATTTCGTAGCCATTTCCGGAACAGGAAACAGAATAGCTGCCGCTTCGCTATATAACATCTACATTTTCAACAGCAGCTCAAGCACCCCCATTTTTAATTTTGATTTAACTGCTCTGCCGGATACCGGCAACGCAGGCATGCTTGATATTACAAGTGACGGGAATTTTATTGTTGCAAATGCTTCAAGGAATGATTCGAGCTGGGTATTCGGTTTTTCAAAAGATTCAACACACCCTGCATGGCGTTACAGAGTAGGACCTGGTCCGGCAGGAGGCGCAAGTATTCAGGGAACCAGGATATCAGGAAATGATTCACTCGTTATAGTTAACACATACAGTGATTTCTATGTGTTCAGAACATATACCGGACAACTGGTTTACCAGGGATTAATAAATCCTTCGAGTAATAACGGAACACAATCGCCCCAGGCAATCAGCGGAGACGGAAGTGTAATAGCAACAATAAACTATAACGGATTTGTAAGAGTTTATACATGGAACGGCAGCACATATAACTTCTTGTGGCAGCATCAGGAACCGCCTGGCGCTTACTACAACTGGATGACTGCAGTTGATGTATCTTATGACGGAAGTATGGTGGCTGCCGGAACTTTGAATTTCGTAACATCAAGCACATACGATGGAAAAATTAAACTCTTCAGAACAACAAACGGCTCAACACCAATATGGACTTACAGCGGCGCAGGTGATGAGGTTAATGCTGTCTCATTCTCCAAAAACGGAAATATCTTAAGCGCATGTTCATGGGGTGACTACTACAACCCTCTGAAGGATAACATGTTTGTTTTTAAAACATCGCATACTACAAGCACTCCTCTCTATTCATTCAGCGATTCTTCAGGCTCATTTTTCTCGTGCAGCACCTCCGATGACGGAACAACAGTTATCGGAACCGGTAAGCGTGTTCATGCACGTTCATTCGGCAACGGCGGAGTTCTTTATAATGTATTGGTCGATACAGCCGAACCTACCGGCGTAATAAACAACCATAACATTGCCGATAAATTTGAGCTGCTGCAAAACTATCCCAACCCGTTTAACCCGTCAACACAGATAAATTATGCAATCGCAAAAGACGGGTTTGTAAAAATTACCGTGTTTGATATACTCGGCAGAGAAGTTGCAGTACCTGTAAACCAGTTCCGCAAGAGCGGAAATACGGCGTAAGCTTTAATGCAGAAAACTTATCAAGCGGAATGTATTTTTATAAAATAGAAGCTAACGGATTTACCGATACTAAAAAGATGATTTTGATTAAATAAACCTGCGTTCATTTTGCACAGGACTTTCAGGGATTCCAATCTAACAGGTTGGAATCCCTTTTATTTTCAGTATAATATCCCCTGAAATCTAAATTGAATACATACCAGTTTTTTGCTATTTTAGATGTTTAATATAGAGAACTGATTGTAAAATAAGAATTTGTCAAAGCATAAGAAAAAGTCTGCGAAAGCTAAAACCGAAGCTGTTAAACTACCTGAACTTGAATTATCTTTAAAGATATCAAAGCCCGTTAAGTATGCTATCCCTGCGGTACTCGTGCTTATTTCGGTTGCCCTGTCTTATTATTATGTTTCTTATGCATATTCAGTAAATCATGAGCACGGTTTTCCGCTTGATGACCCGTGGATACATTTGACTTTTGCCCGCAATCTTGCTGAATACGGAAGCTTCTCTTATTATAAAAACGAAATCGTTACTGCCGGCTCAACTTCACCTGTTTATACTTTTATACTTGCAGCGGGTTTCTTCATTACTAAAAATGAAATGATACTCAGTTACGTTCTGGGAATATTATTTTTTGCGCTCTCCGCATTTGTGTTTTATAAGCTTGCCGGAAACCTGTTCTCAAAAGAGAACTGGCTGGGGATTTCAGCTGTACTGCTGTTTGTGCTGGACCGGTGGATAAACTTCATTGCCGTTACAGGCATGGAGACAACGCTTTTCATTCTGATGCTGACAGCATGCTTTTACTTTTACCGCAAGCGCAATGGAATAATGTTCGGCATAACTCTTGCATTGACATTCTGGACGCGCCCCGATGCAGTTGCATTTATCGGAGCAATAATAGCCGATTACATAATATTTCTGTACCTGAAGAAAAAATCGCCGAAAGAAAATGAACTTGAAGCATTTTCAAAACAGGATTTAATAAAAGCCGGAATAGCGTTCGGAGTTCTTATGCTGGCTTATTTTGCAATGAATCTTTCGCTCTCGGGTTCGCTGCTGCCCAACACTTACGAGGCAAAGCTGACATATTACACACCGGAATTCAGAAGCAGAACCGAATTCTTAAAAAATGAAGTATGGGGGTATTTTACAGAATCATATTATGTTTTATATATTGTCCCGTTCATAATAGCGTTGATTAAAATTGGCAGGGAATCTTTTAAGCTCAGGTACAACCGTTTTCTTCTGCCTGTAATTTTCATTTTTGCTCTTATATTTATTTACTGGTACAAACTGCCCTATGCCCACAGGTTCGGAAGATACCTGATGCCGATTATTCCGTTTTATATACTGCTGTTTGTTTACGGTTCAAGAATATTGTTCGGATATATTTACGGATTTTTTAAGGATAGGAATCTTGCAAACGGATTAAATTTTATATTAATTGCAGCGGCGGTTATCTATTCCGCTTCGTCATATTTTAGTCTCAAAGATGTATATGCGGAGCAATGCCATCACATTTCTATAAGGCAGGTTGCCACAGCAAAATGGCTCAAAGCAAACACACCCGAAAATGCTATAATTGCCACCCATGATGTAGGCGCAATAGCATATTATTCTGACCGCAAAATTGTTGACGTTGCAGGATTAATTAACCCTGAATTTATAAAGAAACTGCTCGATAAAGATTTTTCAACTTTCATGGTTGAGGAGATGAAGAAAGAGCACGTTGATTATATTGCATTTTTACGCGAGTGGTACAGGGTTGTAAACCAGGCGCCGATTTTCACTACAGGCGACCAGAACTTTGAAATTATGGATGTTTTTAAATTTGACCCCGAAAGAACGCATATACTAAGCGGTGAAGTAAAGGGAATGATTGATTATTCCATGCAGCTGATGCAAAACAGGCAGGTTCAGCAGGCTGTAAATATTCTCAACAGGGCGCTGGCGCAGGACCCGAAATCATCTGTAACATATTTTTATCTGGCGTATGCATATTCTCTTACCGGAGACGCGCCCAACGCAGTAAGAAATCTTAAAAAAGCGCTGGAGATTTTCCCCGGCTATCATGATGCGGCTATTGCTCTGGTCAGTACGCTTAAAAAAGAAAATAATATTCCCGAAGCTAAAAAATATGCAGAAGATTACCTGAAAATTAACCCGTCTGATACAACCGCTGTAAATATTCTTAATTCCTTATCGGACAGCACGCTTGTAAATGAGAAATAAAATTATCTACTTTACCGCGCTGGTTGGAATATTTGGCATTGCCATGCTGGTAAACCTCGGCTTGTTTGAAAGAATCTACAGGCCCGACCCGGCTGAAATAACCATAAAAATAAAAAAAGGCGATAACCTAAGAAGCGTTGGCGATGAGCTTGAAGCAAAAGGAATAATTTATAACAAGAATATTTTTATTATAACAGGAAGACTGCTTGGCTACCAGGATGAAATTATCCCCGGTGAGTATACATTCACAAACGGGCTTACTAATATAGACATACTTAAGAAAATTACAGATGTAAACTCCGTTAGATATTATACCATAACAATTCCCGAAGGAATGAATATAAGGCAAATCGGCAGGCTTCTTCACAGGCAGCTTGGGCTTGATTCCGCCAGGTTTGTACGTGAAACATATAATGACAGCCTTATAAGCCTGCTTGGAGTACAGGCAGATAATTTAGAAGGATATCTTTTTCCCGAAACGTACCAGGTAAGCCTCAGCGCTTCCGCAAATAATGAGCTTGAAATAATTAAAATTATGGCTTCCCAGTTCAGAAAAATGATAACACCGGAATTGAAGGATGAGATGGAGAAGAAAAATCTTACTCTCAAAGAAGTAATCACAATGGCTTCTATTATAGAAGGCGAAACACGTCATGAACCCGAGAAAAAGATAATAGCAGGAGTATACTACAACCGCCTTAAAAAGCGTATGAAACTGGAAGCAGACCCAACGGTGCAGTATATATTACCCGATGGTCCGAAGCGGAGGCTTGTTTACAGTGACCTGAAATATCCTTCCCCCTACAATACATATTTAAACAGGGGTTTGCCGCCGGGGCCGATAAATAATCCGGGGTTAAGCTCAATAATGGCGGCTATTAATCCCGAAAAAAACAACTATCTTTATTTTGTTGCAAAAGGAGACGGCTCGCACCGTTTTGCAGAGACTTATACCGAACATAAAAAAAATATAGCAGAGTACAAAAAGTACCTGAAGCAGATGGAAGAAGATAAAAACAAACAGAACAAATAAATTTGACTGATATAAGAAAAGTAAAAGCGCTGGGAAAGCTTCTTCTGAAGCTTGAAACCAGGAACAGGAGCGGTTCGACAAAGAAAATAGTAATCCTTTTTATTTCTTACCTGCTGCCCGGATTGTTCCTTCCGTTTTTGCTTTTCAAACAGAGTGTTGACCCTACCGGGTTTCAATACGTGTTTATGACATATCTTTTTTTCACAGTGCTGCTTTGCTTTACTGTTATTTCCGAGCTTGATAATCTAATAGTATCAAAAACAGAAGTCGACCTTTTCGGCACCCTGCCGCTGGATGACAATATCATTGTAAATGCTAAAATGTACATGATTATAAGGTACCTGCTGTTACTTACTGTTCCCCTTCTTTTACCGGGCAGTGTATTCTATTATTTTATGGTCAAATCAATCCCGCGTGTGGTTTTGTACTATCTTTCGGGACTGATACTTGCGCAGTTCACAGTAAATATATTATTACTGATATACTGCTTTGCTCTTAACAGCTTCAGGCTGAAAAATTTAAGCACCTATACTTATATATTCCAGGTACTGCTTATTTTTTTCCTTGTTGTCGGGTACCAGTTTGTCTCTTATACTTTCACTTCTGTACACAGCAGTTCGGCTGTTTCATATTTTGACTTAATGGAGAAGAGCGGTGTATTGCAGTATTTCCCTCAGACCTGGTTTGGATTTATTCCTGTCAGCCGGAACATTTCTGTTGATTACAGGCTCTTGTTAAAATCATTGCTTCCGCTTGTAATTACTTATCTTAGTTTCATAAGCCTTAAGCTTTACCTTGCAGAGAATTACGGCAGTATTCGGGAAAGGTTCATGTTATCAAGAATTTTCTTCACTAACGAATCAAATGAAAAAAGAGAATTTATTTTATTTGAAATATGGAACAGATTCATTGAAAAAATTTACATAAAAAACAAGCTTGAACAATCTTCATATACACTGCTTAAGAGCTTCTTCAGCAGAGAAAAAGCGGTTAAGCTGAACCTGATTCCTATGATAATATTGCCCGCAGGACTCGGTTTATTTGCGCTGGTCACAAACCAGCTTGCCCCTCCATTTGGTGTCTCGGTACTTAGCATAAAAGGGTCTATGCATTTTGCCATACTTCTTACTGTGCTTAATAGTGGTAAATACGTCACTTATGGGAATCAAAATAACAAGCACGCCGGCAGCTTCATGGATATATGACGCCTACCCTATGGAATCAGTCAGAAGATTTAAAAACGGAGTGAGGAAATTTTTTGTATTGTATCTGCTGATTCCGGTAAGCCTGTTTTTATTTATATTGTTTACAGTTAAAATGCCCCTTTGGCAGGCTTTTATTCATATCTTTTTTATCTTTTCAGCCGCAAACCTTTATAATACAATATGCCACAGCTTCAGCAAAACATTGCCGTTTACCAAAGAAAATACAATAATAAATTCGGTGCAGAGAATAATATCAATGATTATTGCAATATTGGCGGGTGTGCCCTTGATAGGATTACAAATAGTTGTGTACCGCAATGAGCTGGATGCATTTCTAACCTCTGTAATATTGCTGACAATTACTTCATGGGTAAACTATTTTGTTTTTATAAGACAAAGGAAAAGCAAAACCGCTTAATCTATCCCGGGTCTTTCGGGAAGTTTTTCAAGATCTTCAATTTTAGTCAGCAGCCACTCTTTGCTTGATACATTTTCTTCTTTAATCAGCTCGTATTTAATATTTTTTATTTTATTCTTCTGTCCCGGGTCCAGGTTTACGAGCTTCTGAATATAGTTGAAGAACTTCATAAACAGTTCATTATTCAGAGATGAGATTTTTGTATTTCTCTTCAGGTAGTGTTTTGCAGCATCTACAATATAGAGGATGGGTTCTATATTACCCATTTCGTAATAAATCATAATGAACAGCTTCTTCGAGCGGAGGTAAAAATAATAATTATTATAGGTTACACTGTTTAAAACTTCCAAAGCTTTTTCGTACTGCTTATTGTGGTAGAGTATCTGAGTTTGTGCAATGGCAATAGTAGGTTCCTTCAGCTCGGGGAGCAGCCGGTCTTTGTGCTTTTCGAAAAACTTTTCCGTCCAGGCAACTTTATTCACTTCAAGGGCGGAAATAATTGCATTCAGAAAATCGACAAAATTTATACTCTTTTCTTTTGAATAAATGTTTTTTTCTTCCATAAGCTTGTAAACTCTGAATCTTTCATGTTTAAACCCGATATCGCCGCCGTTGCACCTTATCATGCAGTAGTTATTCAAGGCTCCGAAAACATAGGTCAGCTCTTCCGTCCTTAACTTATTAAGATTGTTGAGCACAAATTTTTTAAGGTTCTTAAAATACGTCTCATCGCTTGGCTTTACAATTGTCATCAGGATAAGATATTTCATGTATATTATCGGGTGTTCTTTGCTTATAGATGGCAGGTTTTCTTCTATATAACTTATTACTTCATTCATCAGCCAAATTTTATGAGTCGATTCGCTTTTATTCTGCATCTGGAACATCATGTAATGAAGCAGGTTAAGCTTGGTAAGAATAAAAAACAGGTTAATATTATTCCCAATCTTCTGGAAGTCCTCTTCCCTTATTCTCGGGCTCCTTTCAAGAAAGTAGTTAAAAGACTCGACTTCGATATAAATCTGGTTGTAATAATAATCCTCATCTTTATTGAACTGTTTCTTTTGCTGTCCCATAATTTCGTTAAGCGTGGCTTTGAAGCTTTTGGAAAGATTTCTCATATTAAGAGTATTGAGGAGAAGGTTCCTCTGGAACAGTGTGTTTTTCTCAAATTCCTGGTAAATCAGAAAAGTCTCTGCAAGTCTTACAAATTTCGAAATAAGAGACCTTACCTTGGATTCGTTAAACTTTTCATTGGGGAATACGTAATCAGCAATTTCGGCATAATCAATATTCAACCCGCCGAAGTCTTTGGAAAATCCGGAGAGGTAATCATAGAACTGTATAAGGCTCTCGGTTTTATTATGGAAAGGCGACTTTACAAAATCACCCAGTTTTTTAAATTCGTTGTAGCTTAAGCTTTTCAGAAGTTCAACAATTTTGTTTTCTTTCATCATCTTTAATTTTTTATCTGAATTCAAATTAACAATTAATGATGAAAGATTAACTGAAAAAGCTACAAAGTATGCAAATCGTACTATACAGTATCGGGCACAAATGCCTTTATTTGTCCATAAAAAATTACGATGTATTTACCAAAATTAAGCTGTTATCGGCATTTCTTATAAGAATTTGTAAAAAAAACAGCCGTTTTATCATGTATTCAGCCGGCACAAACCCTTTAAAATTTCTTTGTTTTACGCCTTAATTTCAATCATTATTGTACCGAGTAATCAAGTAAAACATATCCCTTTGCAAAGAGGGATAATTAAGGTTAATAAATTTAACCTATCGTTCTTTGAAGAATCCGCCGAACCGGTTTTAGAAACCTATACTACCTGTTGTTAAGATTGGGCAAACCTGCCTGAAGCACCGCAAAAGCGGTTGGCAGGCAGGCAACTTTAACAAAAATAGGGCAGAACCGAAATGAACGGAGAATTTCAAAAGCGAACCAAAAAACATTAATGCTATCATTCCATTCCCTTGCGCTGTCTGCCGCGGTATAAGGGAAGGAGATAGCAGCAACAAGAGTTTTAATAGTTCTTACAATTTAAAATTAATTTTTAAAAATTATGAAATATAAAATTTCAATATTAGTTTTACTCGCAATCTCATTCCCTATTTCCCGATTATTTGCTTCCGATAAAATTCCTTATCAAAATGATACTGCTCCTATTGATTCTGTAAAAAACAGGCTCAACATAAATAACATTTCTGCTTTTTTCGGCATATCAGGTACATTTGACCAAGATTTAAGAACATCCTTATCCTCTGGGGTTTCGAATGGCCAAACGGCTCCGGTAAATTTGCTGTCTTATCCGCAGGATTGACACTAGCGCGCATACATTAACAATGAACTAAGAATGGCATCTGCCTCCTATAAAGGTGAATCGCTCCGGGTTATATATATCATTACAACGGACAGCCCGTTGTAGCCACTGATATTACATTTAGACTTACAAAATAACAAAGGGTGATAACATTAACACAAATCCTGACTGGGCTGAATGGGCAAATATGGTTCCCCATGGAGCACCTTATATTGATGTTAATCATAACGGGATTTATGAACCGCAAATTGACACACCCGGTGTAAGATTTGCAGACCAGACGATTTTTATCTGTATGACAGACGGCTTTCCGGGAGAGCATAAGATTGGCGAAGGTTTCGGCGGAGGAACTGCTCCCATGTTTGCCGAAGTTCACCTTACTGCATGGGCATATAACAGACCCGGACTTGAGGACATGCAGTTTATTAAATGGGATATTATTAATAAGAATGTAGTACCGTGGAACTAAAACATACATGGCAATTGTTGCTGACCCGGATATTGGTAATCCTAATGATGACTACATAGGCTGCGATACAACCAGAAAACTGGGCTTTTGTTATAACGGAGATAATTTTGATTCGGTATATGGCGCAAATCCCCCAGCCTTCGGATTCAGATGGCTGAATTGCAGCGGAGTAAACAATTTAGGACTCAAATCATTTACTTATTTCACAGTTTATCATGAACAGAATTTTTGTGAGCAGGCTCCCAACGGTGAATATATCCCTGCTTACTACATGCTCAAAGGAATTAAAAAAGACCAAACCCCATGGGTAATTCCCCCGGGTGGAAGCCAGCAGTATATTACTAAATTCTGCTATTCAGGTGACCCTGAATCAGGTACCGGCTGGAATGAAGGATACCAGGCAATCCTTCGGGCTCCGTTGTGAATTGCGGCGGACCGGGAATTCTTTCAGGGACAATAGTTCCTGTTAATCCCGTAGGGGACAGAAGAATGATTATGAGCTCGGGTTCTGATAATAATACTATCATGTCTAATGATACTATAAGAATAATCATAGCGCAATTAATTGCGCGCGGTACAAGCAATCTTAATTCAGTTACTAAGTTAAAACAATTATCAGACGTTGCGCAGCAGCTTTGCAATAACGGATTTGTTATCGTTGTTAACAACATCAGCACAACCGTGCCTCAAAGTTTTTCTTTATTTCAAAATTATCCTAACCCGTTCAATCCTGTAACAAAAATAAAATTTTCAGTTCCTCCCTCTCCGTAGAGGGGTGTCCGAAGGACGGGGTGAGGTTAATTAAGCTGACGTTTATGATGCCCTGGGTCAGGGAAATTGCCGTATCTAGTCAACGAAAACATCAAACCCGGCACATACGAAGCCGATTGGGACGGCACCAACTACCCCAGCGGCGTGTATTTTTATAAGCTTGTATCAGGCAATTATTCTGAAACCAAAAAGATGGTGTTAATTAAATAAAAAAACAAAATGTATTTAAAAAAAATAATATTTTTCTCCTTTGCATTACTCGGTTTTTTAATTACATCGGGTTCAAAAAGTGAAGGTTATAACTTTGCTCTTAATCCTTCAATAGTAATCCAGCAAATCCTGTTTGACCCAAACAATATTGAAACATGGTTTTACAACACAGGAATATTCAATCAGGATTTAAGAACATCCAATACACCGGGTTTCCAGTGGCCGAAAAACTCAGGTAAATTTGCAATATTCACTTCCGGCCTCACACTGGCTGCATATATTAACGGTCAACTTCGAATGGCGTGTGCATCATACAAGGGCGAATATGCCCCCGGTTACGTAGACAATTCAGGCGGGCAGCCGGTTGCAATTACAGATAATAGGTTTAAAATATATAGAGTTAAATGCACCGATAATATGTATAATAATCCCGATTGGGCTAACTGGGGTTTAATGGTTCCATACGGCGCACCCTATATAGATGTTAATCATAATAATATATATGAGCCCGCCATTGATACACCGGGAATAAGAGGTGCATCACAAACAATTTTTGTTTGCCTGACAGATGGCTTTCCCGGCGAACACAAAATTGGTGAAGGTTTTGGCGGCGGAACAGCGCCAATGTTTGCTGAGGTTCATATGACAGCGTGGGGCTTCGATATACCGGGACTTCAAGATGCACAGTTTATAAAATGGGATATAATTAATAAAAACGTCTTCCATGGAACAGCACTGACTTTGCACTAATTTGTGACCCTGACCTTGGCTGCCCTGATGATGATTACCTCGGATGTGATTCTTCAGCAGGACTTGGAATCTGTTATAATGCAGATAATAATGATGACGGGTGCTCATATTCATATGGTCTCAATCCCCCGGCAGTTGGTTTCAAATGGCTGAAATGCTATCCTAATTCTATTAACCTAAATTCATTTGTCCCAATGATTGAATATAATATTCCGGGGGCTTGTACCAGCAGTTTCCCCTTCTATTACTTAATGCAGGGGTTTAAAAATGATCGGTTACCTGGTGGCTGAATCCTAAGGTAACACAGGGGTCAAGAAAAACTAAATTATGTTTTTTCGGGAGGAGTCGAAAGCGGTTTGAGGCTGGAATGAGCCTGACGGTATCAATTGACAACTGCAGCGGATGATACAACAGGCAATATTGTTCATCCGAACCTCGGTGACAGAAGATTCGTTATGTCTGCGGGAGGAGACAATTTTACCTTAAATCCCAACCAAGGCAAAACAGTTATGATAGCCCAGCTTATTGCAAGAGGTTCAAACAATCTAAATTCGGTAACAAAGTTAAAACAGTTAATCAGATACTGTTCAGACATTATGCGAAAACGGTTTTATTATTGATATGAAAAATATCAGCACAACTGTTCCCCAAAGTTTTTCTTTATTCCAAAATTATCCCAACCCCTTCAATCCTGTTACACTAAAATAAATTCTCAAAGCCCCTCTCGCGAGGCCCCCGAAGGGCGGGATGCAGATTGTTTCAGCTCAAAGTTTATGATGCCCTTGGCAGAGAGGTTTCTACTATTTGTCCTCCCCTTTGGGAGGATAGAAGCGGGCTACATACGAAGCCGATTGGGACGGTACTAACTACCCCAGCGGAGTGTATTTCTATAAGCTCGATTTCGGGTTCTTATTCTGAAACTAAGAAGATGGTTTAATTAAATAATTTTAAAATCACTATGAAAAAAGTATTTTATCTTTTTCTTTTTTTAGAATTAACTACCGGTTTGATTTATTCCCAGTGGTATATTCAATCTGATGTAACGCAAAATAACTTATATGCGATTAAATTTATCGACTCGGCTATATGCTTATGTTGTTGGAGACCATGAATTAATAATGAAAACTACAAACGGAGGTGAAAATTGGGTGTTATTGCATTCAGACACCTCATACGCTTTATTTGCGGTCGATTTTATTAATGAAAATACTGGCTTTGCAGCAGGTGGTGATTTAAATTCTGATGGAGTAATATTTAAAACAACAAACGGAGGTGTGAATTGGTCAAAATCTTATAATGACAGTTCATGTTTTATGACATTGCATTTTTTTAATGCTAACACTGGTTTGGCAGGCGCATGGGGAACCTTCCCAACACAGGTGTACCGCACAACAAACTCAGGAGTGAACTGGACAAGGGAAATTATCAATAACGTCACCGAAGCTTCAGATTTTTCATTTATTGATTCTAATACCGGATGGTCCGCGGGTTTCTCCTTTGGCGGTACAAGAGCAATAAAAACTACTAACGGTGGAATTAACTGGACACTTATTTGGGAGGATGGATTTAATGATATATTATCGATTTTCTTTAATAATGAAAATACGGGGTGGATAACAGGTGACCATATCATATTAAAAACTACAAATGGGGGGTATAATTGGGTTAATACTTACACCATTGCAAATCACTATTATTACGATTCATTCTTTCTTAATCCAGATACCGGATGGGTTGTAGGTGGGGGGGGAACAATTATGAAAACAACAAATGGAGGAGAAAACTGGGGATTTCAATCCTCGGGCTTTAATTATGGAATTTGGGATGTGTGTTTTTTAAATAATACCACCGGCTGGGCTGTTGGCGAAAGAGGTGTTGTTTTAAAAACAACAAATAGCGGCGGACCAATTGGAATAAAAAACATCAGCACAACCGTTCCCCATAGTTTTTCTTTATTTCAAAATTATCCCAACCCCTTCAATCCTGTTACAAAAATAAAATTTTCAGTTCCTCCCCTCTCCTCTATAGGAGAGGGGCGGGGGTGAGGTTAATTATATACGATGCCCTCGGCAGAGAAATTGCAGTTCTCGTTAACGAGAATCTCAAACCCGGCACTTATGAGGCTGATTGGGATGGTACAAACTACCCCAGCGGCGTGTATTTTTATGAGCTGATTATATATTCGTCCGACCACTCTAAGTGGTCTGACGAATTGAGCGGGACTAAAAAAATGGTTTTAATAAAATAAATATCTATCACCCGGCGGACAAAAAATGACACATAAAATTAAACTCCTTTTTTTCCTCCCTTAAATAAGTAATTGTCCGCCGGGTATTATTTTTTCTGATTAAATTATGAACAAATACAAAATAAATATCATTATCATATTACTCACACTTATAACAATCATCGGATGTAATGACGATGTCAATATCCCACCGATTATAATACCTCCCGAGCCCAAACCCAACCCGCCTGCAGGATGGTTATACCAGAACAGCGGCACGGAAAAAGCCCTGTGGGCTGTATGGTTTATTGACGAGAATACAGGTTTGGCGGCAGGTGATGCGAATACAATGCTCAGAACTACAAACGGAGGTACAAACTGGTACTCAGTGCAGGTTACCGGAAATTTTAGTTCAATGTATTTCATAGGTAAAAATACGGGTTGGTGCGCAGGGCACACGGGCAAAACATTCAGAACGTCTGACGCCGGAGTAAGCTGGAATGAATATGCAACCGGAAGCTCATACACATTCTATTCGATATTCTTTATTAATCCAAATACAGGCTGGGTCTGCGGAGATGTTGGAAGAATATTCAAAACTACTGACAGCGGCTTCAACTGGAATGCGTGTGATAACGGTGCGCTTGTATCGCTTTACACAATAGGTTTTACTGATACTTCAAACGGGTGGGCAGGCGGAAATTTCGGTACCCTGCTCAGAACATTTAACGGAGGAAATAATTGGTACATTCAGAGCCAAACACTGGCAGGCACATATCAATCAATGTTTTTTTCCGGTTTAAACGGCTGGATTACAACCGGCGGCAATGCTGTATACCGAACTACAGATAGAGGGAGCAGCTGGTTCTGGGGAGCAGCTTCACGTCCGCTTATGTCAATTTATTTTATTACTCCTGATGAAGGATGGGGTGTAACGTTAACAGCAGCTATACTTAAGACTACCAATAGCGGAAACAGCTGGTCAGTAAACCAGGGTGACCTGAATTTGAATCTGAATTCCGTTTATTTTGCTAATCAAAATACAGGGTGGGCTGTGGGGGATTCGGGAACAATCATCAAGACTACTAATGGAGGTAAATAAAAAAAGCGTCCTGCAAGGGACGCTTTTTTTCTAATAAGCTTTTATTTCTTTTTTACATCTTTAGTTTCAGTTTTAGTATCTTTTTGCGGTGCAGGTATAAAATCAGTTCTTTGCTTCATTAAGCCCCGCGCCATCCCTTCAGACATCTTAAACAGCTGCTTGTTATCTGAAACCTGAATCATGTATTCAACAGGCGAAGTATTGGGCATTTTATAAAGATTAATCCAGTATGGCTGCGGCCCCCCGTATATTTTGATTGAATAAGTTGGCTCGGGAAATGCTGAAACGGTTGAATCTATAAAATCTTCTGTGGTAAAATTTGCCATCATATTAAGAAAGCCTGTGATATTTGCATTCGGAATCGAATCGTTTCCTATGAACCATCTTCCCGTTGAGTCCTTTGCTGCATCAAAATTTACTTTTAATGAATCGGTTGACCTGAATTCAATCTTATTAAGTGATATAGTCGGAATCTGCCATATAATCTTATTCCTGTAATCTTTCAGCGGCTTTACAAACATCGACTGGTTCAGGTTTGAAGCAAGAAGTATTTTATTATCATCCGGTTTCATGATATATGAATTCATGTAGCTCAGCGCATATTTGCCTAATATAAATGTTCCCAGCATTTTGCCTTCCTGGTAAACTGTAACATGTGTGTTATTAACCGAATCAAGATAATTGTTGAACTTCTCCGGGTTTGTTGAAGTTATGCTTTCAACTTTGAAGTTCTGCAGGTTGCCTAAAATAGGAGTAATCGCATTAGTGTCAGCAGGATATACAATTGGTTTAGATACCTGCCATACACCGTTTACCTTTTCTAAGGTAATTGACTCACCCGTTTTTACAATTTCTATCTTATCGATCTTGGAGGAATCTGCCGTAAATATTTTCTCTTCAACTTTCTGTGTATTAATCTTGTCTTTACCCTTGAAGAAAATAAAAACTACAGCAGCCAGTATTACGAATATTATTAACAGATTTCTTGTGGATTTATTCATTGTTTACTGTTAAATATTAATAGTTCCGAAAATTCTTAGTAAATTGTTACGCACGGATAATTTATTTCCGCGCCGCTTTTCTCTTTCTCCATCTGAACATTCCGTAAATAAGCACTATTGCCGGAGGAAGCACCATAATTCCGTATTTCATTATCTTCTTTGTGCTGTCATCAATATTGGAACTCAGCGGTCTTGGATTAGCATCTTTAAGTTTTATTTCAGATAACCCTACATCGTCAGTCAAATAATCAATCATGTTTGACAGGAATATTATGTTTTCATCGGGACCTTTAAATTCATCCATCGGAAAATCGCCGTTTCCGATTACAATAATTTTAGTTTCAGGGCTTTTGGGCACAACCTGTGTCGGAGCAGGTGATGAACCCTGCACTGTATCAGCAGGAATTGTTTTCCCGTTGTAAAAGCTGTTATATACGCCGTCGTAAACAGCTCCAACTACTAAATTTGAAAATTTAAACATCGAGTCAGGCGGCATTTTACCCGTTGCCTGTATTACGGCAAGCTCTTTATCAACACCGGTCTTAGCTGATGTTGTTAACAGCGGAATTACCTTTACACCTTTAGGTGCGGCGGCCGTTGTATCCAGCGATGATGTAAATGATAAAAATATCTGCCCTATACCCCTGAAAGCCGGCAGGTTCTGGTTTATATTTGTAATCTTAGGATAATATGGAAATGGAATCTGTGTATAAAACTGAAGCGGCCCCTGCTGAACAGGAACGCTTACATAGGCACACTCTTTATCTTTAACAATATCGTTATTCATTTTTATGCCGTAATTCTCCAGCATATCTTCAACGCCTACATTTGTGCTTTGAGCAAACTGGAATTGCTGCTGAGATGAGATTACAACTTTGTTAAGCAGAAATATCACCTTGCCTCCGTTCATTATATACTGGTCAACTGCGAACTTCAGATTTTCCGGTATCTGAACGGGAGCCTGCTGCTGCTGCATCATCATTTGCTGGTTTTGATTCTTGGGCGAGTTAACTATCAGGACAGAAATATCCTTAGGTATCGGGTTGTTTTTCGATGCGTCAACAGCGGTCATATTGTAATATTTTGAAATGAGCTGGTTTGCTTTACTCATCTTATCAACACCCGGCATACCGGGACCGGAAAGGACACCCGACTTTCTTCAGCTCTTTCTCCGTCATCCTCTTTATAACACCCGTAATATCATATTCCAGGTTCTGTGTATTTCCTATAAACGGAAGCGTCTCCTGCTTTCCCCCGTAAAGGAAAACAAGACCCATATAAGCTTTCATTGCCTCAGCCCGGTCATTTTTAAATGTCTGCACCTGAACAGGCTGAATCCCGTACTGTTCAGCGTCTTTTTGCAATTCCGCTTCATCAGAAGGGCTTATTATTTCATACTGGAAGTTACCGTTTGAATAATTTCTGTAATCGTCAAGTATTTCCTTTAAATATCTTCTGGTATTATTGTAGGGAGAAGGAAGATTATCTGTAAAATACGACTTCACCACAAATTTATCGTCAAGGTTTTTAACAAGATTTTTGCTTGCATCCGAAAGAGTGTAAATCTTGTTCCCTGTAAGGTCAAACCTGTAGAAAATATTGATTGATATCACATTGACAAACACAAGAATTCCAAACAGCAGCAATGCCCTTAGAACCGCCTGCTGGCGCCTTGACTCGGTTTTCTTTTTGCTTGTTGTCAGGCGTTTATCCTGTTCGGGTTCTTCTCCGTTATTTTCTTCGTTGAGTTCGTTGTTTTCTAATTCTTTAGCCATTATGAATAAAACTTAATTTTAACTAATTACATGTTTAGAAATAAATACTTTATTTACCACTTTCTGCTCTCTAAAGAAACCTTAGTCAGAAACACAGTAAAGAATACCATTGAGAAATAATATATTAAATCGCGCGAATCTATAACGCCTCTTGTAATATTGCCGAAATGGTAATCTGTGGTCAAATACTCGAAGAAAGATACTAAAGGAAGAGGCAGTATCATTAAGAACTTGCCCACCAGGAAAAAGAACAGGGCAATTAATACACTCACTATAAATGCAACTATCTGGTTCTCGGTAAGCGATGAAACAAATACACCGATACCCACATACATTGCAGCCATTAAAAGAAACCCGATATAACCCGAAATTACTTCATAAAGAGGCAGCGGTCCCATATAGGCTACTGCAAATGTATAAATCAGGGTAGGAATAAGAGCAATACAAACCAGAAGCAATGCGGCAATGTATTTACCCGCTATTAATTCATAATCTTTCACCGGCTTAGTAAGCAGAAGCTCAAGTGTTCCCTGCTTCTTCTCTTCCGAGAAGCTCCTCATTGTGATAGCCGGAATAAATACAACAAAAAGTATAAGCTGAATAAAGAAATTCCCGAAGAAGTCGCGGAGAGAGGCAATATTGTTCGGGAAAAAGCTTATGCTGAAAAGTATTCCTGCAATAATCAGAAATACAATTATAACAATATAAGCGATAGCAGAATTGAAATACGATTTCAGCTCTTTAAATAGAATTGTTTTTACGTTATGCATTTTTTGCTAAAATTATTTTGTCAGTTCTCTGAAAATATCTTCAAGTGATGTCTTTTTTGCCTGCATCGAAAGCAGTGTGGCTTTCTGTGAAGATGCAATGTTTGAAAGCGCTCCGCGAAGGTCAGTGCCTTTTTCTTCGTAAACATTAAATATAAAAGATTCATCTGTTTCTTTTGCCAGCTCAACTTTGGTTACACCCTTATAGTTTTTCAGCGCAGTCATTAGAGCATTTTTATCGCAGTTGTTCATTACCTCAAGCGAAACCATGCTTTGTCCTTTTGATTTTGCCTGAAGCTCCTCCGGTGAGCCGTCTGCAACAATTTTACCTTTGTTGATAATTATAACGCGGTTGCACGTAGCCTGTACTTCGGAAAGTATATGAGTGGAAAGAATAACAGTTTTCTGCTTGCCGAGCTTCTTGATGAGGTTTCTGATTTCGATTATCTGGTTGGGGTCAAGACCCGAGGTTGGCTCGTCAAGAATCAGTACTTCGGGATTATTAATCATTGCCTGGGCAAGTCCCACACGCTGGCGGAATCCTTTTGACATTTCGCCGATATCTTTATTCCTCACGCTTTCAAGACCGCAAACATCAATCATTTCTTCTCTTCTGGATTTGATTTTATCATCAGGTATACCGTCGAGCGCCGCTACATAATCAAGATAATCTACAACATTCATATCCAGATAAAGCGGATTCTGCTCGGGTAAATAACCGAGCTTTCTCCTTACTTCGAGTGATTTTTCCTCTACATCGAGGTCATCTACAGAAACAGTACCTGAAGTTGGGGGCAAAAATGTTGTAATAACCTTCATTGTAGTGGTTTTTCCGGCGCCGTTGGGACCCAAAAAACCGAGGATTTCCCCTTTGCTTACCTCAAATGTTATATCGTCTACGGCAAGGTTTTCGCCGTAATATTTCGTAAGATTTGTTACTTTTATTGACATATCTGCTTTATGTTAAAACGCTATTATATAAAACTAATTATTTTTTTCAAAGGCATTTGTTAAGGTATATAAAGATACTCTATTTGCTCAAATTTGCCCGTAAAAATCCGTTAAATGGCGGGCAAAGCCCTCCCAGGAATGTTCTTGTTTAAATTTCATGATATTTTTGCTGTATTGGCTCTGTCTTCATTTTCGAGGTATTTTGCTGCTGCATCCGCAATCAGCATGGGGTCAGGTTCGGATACAACGTGGCCCGTTTTCCCTTCCTCTACCATTTCTTTTAAGCCGCCGGTATCTGTTACAATCACAGGCAGCCCGAAATGATATGAAACAGCAATAATACCGCTTTGTGTTCCCGAACGGTAAGGGAGTACGCAGATATCGGAAGCAGAAAAATACAGTGGCAGTTCGCTATCGGGTATATATTTCAAGTGAAGGCTAATCCTGTTTTGAACACGTTTCTCGTGAATTAAATCTTTGTATTTATCAAATTTACCGTAAACCTCGCCGGCTATTAAAAGCAGGTATGTATCATCAAGTTCTGCCATTGATTCAATCAACAGGTCAAGACCTTTGTAATCTCTTATTAAGCCGAAAAATAATATAACTTTTTTATCTTTTGGGATATCCAGCTTCGCTCTTGCTGCGGATTTTTCAATCTTCTCACCGTAATGGTCATACAGCGGATGCGCGTGCACTATAAATTTAGCGTCACGTTTAATTACGTTCAGGTCATGTTTTGAGCTTTCGTTCAGTACAACGAAACCGTCACTTTTATCCAGAAATTTTTTTGTTAACGGAAAATCGCCGGCTCTTTTTTCATGCGGAATAACGTTATGCAGAATTGAAATAATTTTAATATTTTTATTTTTGCTCCTGACGCGTTTTGCAACCCCGCCGAGCGCAGGAGCAAAAAACGGCATCCAGAAACTTAACAGAAGTAATTCAGGATTAAAATCCAGAATTTTTTTTGCGGTCTTTCCAAAGCTGAAGGGGTTAACGCTGTCAAGCACTCGTTCTGCTTTAATTCCCCTGTCTAAATCATCTTTTAAAACATACTGGCTTGTTCCCGGAAATAATAATGACGGGTACATTCTCTTAAACGAAAATGCTTTTACTTCGTTTGATTTGCTCAGCTCAATAAACAATGAGTCGCTGAACTGGGCTATACCCCCCCTGTAAGGATAAAATGGTGAAAGAAATGCTATTCTCATATTAACCCCACACTAATCCTCCCCGAAGAAGAGGGAACCAGGTTTGTATTTCATATCGTCCAATTGTCATTCCTGCGCAAGCAGGAATCCGACTGAAGAATAATCTCATCTTCTAAGTTCATAAAATAAATGCACTTTTACAATCCTTTTATAATCCAATGAGAAAAGAGAAATGATTTCGAAAGTATCCGGCGTATAACTATATTTCTACACTGATTTTATCATCATTTTCAATTATTTTATGTTTCTTAGGTAATACTAATTTTCTTTTTTATGCAGGCTATAATTCTCGCGGCAGGACTTTCGAAAAGACTAAGACCGCTAACGGATAACACTCCCAAATGCCTTCTTAAAGTTGGTTCGAAAACCATACTTGAGATGACAATTGATAATATTCTCAAAAACGGAATTAATGATTTTGTTATGGTTACCGGCTACAGGGAAAACATGATAAAAGACTTTATAGCCAAACAATACCCTGATTTAAACATAAAATTCCTCACGAACCCTGATTACGAAAATAACAATAACAGCTATTCCCTCTGGATGACAAAAGATTATATTAGTGGTGAATGTATTTTGCTTGACAGCGATATTTTGTTTGATTACCGTATAATTTCTAAGCTTTTAGCTTCAAAACACCCAAATTGCCTCGCTATGAATTGCAATCACTCATTGGGTGAGGAGGAGATTAAAGTTATAGTTGATAGTACGCATAAAATTCTACATATTGGCAAAGACCCAGACCCTGTCAAAAGCTTGGGAGAATCTATCGGAATTGAGCGTTTTTCGCATGAATTTTTCAAAAAACTGGGAAAAGTGCTTGATAGAAAGATTGTAAATGAGCAAAATGTTAACGAATTTTACGAAGTGTCATTCCAGGAACTAATTATAGAGGGGAACGGGATTTTTGCCGTTGACGTTTCTGAATATAAGTCAATGGAGATAGACACACCTGCTGATCTGGAAAGGGCAGCTTCTGAATTTAAAAATTAATGGGTTTATTCAACAAACAGCAAGACAGGTACAAAGATTATAACTTACGTTATAACCGCCCGTCTATGTTCGGCGGTTTTGCGTTCTTTCCGCCGGTTATTAAATACCTTCTGATTACGAACATTGCAGTATTCCTTCTGCAGAATTTTATATTCGTAAGTCTTTCGGTAAACGGCGAAAATCTTGCTTACCTGTTCTTTAAGTATTTTGCCCTTCAGCCAATATTAGTTGACACTGCACACAAAACAGCTATATCAGCTCCCTTTATGCCTTGGCAGCTTGTTACATACCTGTTCATGCACGGCGGATTTCTTCACCTGTTTCTCAATATGTTTGCACTGTGGATGTTCGGTATGGAACTTGAAAATATCTGGGGCTCCAAAAAGTTTTTAATGTATTACCTGATGTGCGGCGTAGGCGCGGGACTTTCAAACCTGTTTTTATCGCCGGTGTTTACTTCTGTTGAAGCTCCCACAATCGGCGCATCGGGCGCAATTTACGGAGTGCTGGTTGCTTTCGGGATGATGTTTCCCAACCGCCCGATTTATATTTATTTTCTGTTCCCGATTAAGGCAAAGTATTTTGTTACTATATATATGCTCATTGAAATTCTCTCAGTCGGAAGCAACAGCGGTATTGCGCATCTTGCACATCTCGGAGGCGGACTTGTAGGATTCCTTTATATACTGCTAACCGATAAGACTAACATGTCGAGTATATTCCGTTTTCCGGCAAACCCCGGAATTCCGAAACAAAGAAAATCACCTTCCTCACCGCCTAATGTTTACCGGAGCAAGTATTACGAAAAATATAATACCGGTTCGGAAACCGATGATGTAAGTGATGCCGATTATTATGTTGATAAAGAACATAAAACCGAAAACAAGGCGCTGCAGGAAAAAATAGATGAAATCCTCGATAAAATCAGTAAAGACGGATACAAAAGCCTGTCTGACGAAGAAAAAAGAATACTGTTTGAAGCCAGCAAAAAAATTCACTAAGTAATTACAAATTACTAATTACGAATTACTAATTGTTGATAACCACTAACGTAAAACTATAAAATTAGTTTTGCGTTTTGTATTTTACAGAATATCATACTTAACAAACTTAAAGAACTTAATAAACTCAAGGAACTTAATAAACTTAAAGAACTCTTTGCAGCAGACTATTTCAAAAAAATACTGTAACAGCTTAACCGAATACTCCCGCTATAAAACACGGGAAGTTAAAATCGGTTATGTACCTCATGGGAGGCGATAACCCCATCCGTGTGCAGTCTATGACTACAACCGATACAATGGATACTATTGCAACAGTTGAGCAGTCAATTAGAATAATCGAAGCCGGCTCCGATTATGTCCGAATAACCGCTCCCGCCATGAAAGAAGCCGTTAATCTTGAAAAAATTAAAACCGAATTAAGAAAGCGCGGTTACGGAACCCCGCTTATTGCCGATATTCATTTCACACCTAATGCTGCTGAGCATGCCGCAAGGATTGTTGAGAAAGTCCGCGTCAACCCGGGCAACTACGCCGATAGAAAGAAATTCAAAATATTCCAGTACACGGATGAAATGTATGAATCAGAGCTTGAACGCATACGTGAACGCTTTACTCCGCTTGTGAAAGTATGCAAAGAATACGGCACCGCAATGCGAATCGGCACAAACCACGGCTCGCTTTCCGACAGGATTATGAACCGCTACGGCGATACTCCCTTAGGCATGGTTGAATCAGCGCTGGAGTTTGTGAGAATCTGCGAAGACCTTGATTACCGTGAAATAGTTCTTTCCATGAAAGCCTCCAACACACAGGTTATGATTGAAGCATACCGCCTGCTTATAGCCAAGATGGAAGAAGAAAACATGAACTACCCGCTTCATCTTGGTGTTACCGAAGCTGGTGACGGCGAGGACGGTAGAATTAAATCAGCTATAGGAATAGGTACTCTTCTTGAAGACGGAATTGGTGATACAATCCGTGTATCACTCACCGAAGAGCCCGAAGTGGAAGTCCCGGTAGCAATAAAACTTGTTAACAGGTATAATAACAGAACTGAACATGCACCTATTCCTTATGTAATAAATAATCCTATCGACCCGTTTGAAAGAACGAGAAGAAATACTTACGAGACAGATAAAATTGGCAGCAAGCATGTGCCTGTTGTGATAGTAAGTGTTGATTCCGAAACTGCGGCAAACCCAGAAAACCTGAAAGAAATCTCCTATACTTACAGCCGGGAGCTTGATAAATGGAACATCGGCGATACCGCGCCTGATTTTATTTATCTCGGTGCAAAAGATGTTCCTTACGCGCTTCCCGGAACACTGAAGAAAATTTTTGATTATAAATTCTGGCGCAAGCTGGATGATAAATCCGCTTCATTCCCGCTTTACACTGCTGAAAGTTATCTTGATTCGGAAAAACGCTCCGGTATAATTAATTTCATTTCGGTCAGTATTAATGATTTATCAGATGAACTATATAAAGCAATATCGGATGATAAGCAATGCGTAATTGTTCTTAACACATCCAATAAACACGGCATGGCTGACCAGAGAAGAGTGTTTATTGAGTTAATGAACCGGGGTATTGACTCTCCCGTAATTATAAAACGAAGATACGAAAACCTTAGTGATGAAGACCTGATGCTCTACAGCGCAACCGATTTAGGCGCGCTGCTCAATGACGGGCTAGGTGACGGTGTATGGATTAAAGCTCCAAATAATCCTCTTCAGCTTGTAAACAGCATAAGCTTTGGAATACTTCAGGCAACAAGAACAAGGATTTCGAGAACGGAATATATTTCCTGCCCTTCATGCGGAAGAACACAGTTTGACCTTCAGGAAACCACTGCGAAAATCCGCGCACGGACCAATCATCTAAAAGGCGTTAAAATTGCAATAATGGGCTGTATTGTAAACGGTCCCGGTGAAATGGCTGACGCTGATTTCGGTTATGTCGGCAGCGGTCCGGGAAAGATTTCACTCTACAAAGGCAAAGAAGTTGTTGAGCGCGGAATAGATTCAGATATTGCAGTTGATAAGCTGATTGAGCTTATTAAAAAAGAAGGCATGTGGGAAGAACCGTGACATTACTCGTAGCCGAGCCCTTTATGGGCTCGTTTTGAAATAGATAAATAGTGAAATAGTCAGATAGCGAAATAGGTTTAATTGTTCAATGGCACACGAACACAATCATTCACATTCCTCTTTAAACTACAGCAAAGCGTTTTCATTCGGAATCATTTTAAACACAGCATATATTGCCGGAGAAGTTTTTTACGGAATCAGGCTCAACTCGACTGCTCTTCTGGCAGATGCAGGGCATAACTCAACCGATGTAATAAGCCTCATTATTTCATGGCTTGCGTTTAAATACGCGCTTAAGGTTCCATCACCGAAATATACTTACGGGCTGCGGCGCTCAACTATTTTAATTGCAATTGTAAACTCGCTTCTCCTTTTTATTGCTGTTTGGTTTATCGGCAAGGAAGCAATAGAGCGCTTCAGCAATCAGGGCGCTGTAGAGGGATTGGATGTTTCGCTTGTTGCGTTAATCGGTATAGCAGTAAACGGTGCAACGGCATTTTTGTTCTTCAAAGGAAGCAAAACAGACCTTAATATTAAAGGGGCGTATCTTCACATGTTTGCCGATGCGCTTGTATCGCTCGGCGTGGTTGTTTCCGGAGTCCTGATTTATTTCACAAACCTATATATAATCGATTCAATTGCGTCATTAGTAATTATTGCAGTCATTGTTTACGGCTCGTGGAATTTATTTACCGAAGCACTGAACCTTTCACTGGATGCAGTTCCTAAAGGAATAGACATTGACGAAGTGAATACTTATCTCAAACAATACGAAACAGTCCAAAACGTGCACCATCTGCATATTTGGGCAATGAGCACAACTGAAATTGCGCTGACAGTTCACCTTGTGGTTCCCTCCGGTTCTGATAACAATAAGCTTATTGATAATATTTGCCATTCGCTTCATGATAAATTTAACATTGGTCACTGCACAATCCAGCTTGAAAACGACGTACCGTGCAAATGATTTTTTCTCGCGCAAAGACCGCAAAGGCGCAAAGAATTTTATATTTCCTAATTATTTCTATAATTCAGACTTCAGAAGTCTTAAAGACTTAGGAAGTCTTGCCAAACTCTTAGTCGTGGCACGGGTTTTTTACTCTCCCCCATCCGCGGAAGCCCTTCGGGCAGCACCTCCAACAACTTCTTCTTTTTAACTTTCAATAATATTTTCTATTTTTGGTAAATTTTTAGACTTTCAAAGTCTTTAGGTCAATATCATTATCATGAATAGAAATTTTCATCCTTTCAAATATTTCATTATCTTTTTCTTTTCTATAACAACAATTTACTCCCAGCAGCCTCTTGAACCAAATCATAACTACGATGTTGAGCATATCAAAATAGATGTAAAGCTTAACCTCGAGAAAAAAACCCTTGACGGTGTAGTAACAACTGCAATACGCTCAACTGTTGATAAGCTTGATTCGTTTAAGGTCGATGCGGTTGATATGAACATATCACATGTAAAGGGCTGGGTTTTATATCAAACCGATAAACCTGAGGAAGCTGAGAAATACGAAGATATAAAATACAGTTATGACGGGAAGGAAATCACGGTTATACTGCCTCAGCCGTTAAAGAAAAATTTTCCGTATAAATATAGGGTTGAGTATTCCGTTACCAATCCAGAACGCGGTTTGTATTTTATCTCTCCCGATTCGCTTTATCCTAACAAGCCTTACCAGGTATGGACACAGGGCGAAGATATGGATAATCGGTATTGGCTGCCTTGCTATGATTTCCCCAATGATAAAGCAACAACCGAAACATTTATTACAATCGATAAGAAATATATTACACTATCCAACGGTGAGCTTGTGAGCGAAAAAGATAATTCCGACGGAACAAAAACATGGCACTGGGCGCTGAACCATCCTCACTCATCATATCTAATTATGCTTGCTGCAGGGAATTGGGATATAATTAGTGATGCATATGACAGCATACCTGTTTATTCATACGTTCCGGTTGGAGAAAAAAACGAAGCTGTAAAGTCATTCAGCGCAACGCCCGATATGATGAAGTTTTTCTCAGAAAAAATAGGCTATGTATACCCATGGCAGAGATATTCACAGGTAGTTGTGCAGGATTTTATCTACGGCGGAATGGAAAATACTTCCGCTACGGTGCTGACGGATGTTTCTATTTATGACGATAAAACCCCGCCTGATTATACTGCTGTGGGACTTGTAGCGCACGAGCTTGCGCATGACTGGTGGGGCGATAATGTTACATGCAGAAACTGGAACGAAATCTGGCTCAACGAAAGCTTCGCTACATATTTTGAGGCACTCTACCGCGAACACGCCTACGGTGAGGATGAGTTTGATTACGAAATTTACCGTGACGGGCAGAATGCAATTGAAACTGATTCCGCATTAGCGCAGACCTATTTATACAAGCGAGCCGCTGACGGCAAACTCATACGATAAAGGCGCCGTTGTGCTTAATATGCTCCATTATTTAATGGGTGATAATGATTTCTGGAAAGCAATGCACTTGTACATAACCGAAAATGAATTTAAACCGGTTGTTACAGGTGATTTAATTCATTCAATAAATGAGGTTTATAATGACCCGCTGCTTGACAGGGTACCGAAAGATTTCACTTGGTTCTTTAATGAATGGATTTATAAGGCCGCTCAGCCTGAATATAAGGTTAGTTATGATTATAACGAAAAACAAAACCAGGTTATTCTTTCAGTTCAGCAAGTGCAAAAACCTGATTCACTGATGGGTTATTTCAAAATTCCCATACCTGTTGAAGTTGTTACGGAGAAATCAAAGCTCGAATATACCGTTACATGCGATTCTGTTCCTAAAACATATACATTCACATTGATGCGCCGCTTAAATCGGTTATATTTAACAAAAGCAATAAAGTTTTATGCAAGCTGTATTTCAATAAGCCGAAGGCTGATTGGCTGTGGCAATTGCAGAACTCAGAAGATGCAATCGACAGAGATTACTGCAATTAACGGTTTAAAGGATTTTATTTAGCTGATGATGATGTTATTAATCGCGCTCGGTAATTCACTTTCCGCTGATAAATTTTGGGGAGTAAGGCACGAAGCCGCTTCAATGCTCGGCAAATCACCTAAAACAATAAGTCTACTTGAGGAGCATTATAAAACCGAAAACGATTCACGCGTCAGGCGGGCAATACTGCTTGCGCTGGGTGAGGAAAAGAAGAATTTTCCCGATTGCGCCGATACGAAAGAGCTGACTGATTTTATAATTGGCTCTATAAACAATGAAACAAGTAACTATGCAATTTCAGATGGGATATATGCTCTTACAGATTTTACAGATAAAAATAAGCTGTATGATCTGGTTCAGCCGTATGAGAAAATGGAATCGCATAACGATATTATTAAGCGTAATGTTGCTTATGCATACGGCGAATCAAAAGACCAGCGGGGAATCGATTTTCTGATTAACTGCACACTGAGAGGCAAAACACTGCGCTTAAAGGGCACAGCATCAAGGGCACTCTATAACTTTACTGATGATAAACGCGTGCTTGATGTATTGCATCTGCTGATATTTTCAAAAAGCAGGTTTACAAAGTTCGGCGCAATTAATGCAATCGAGAAAGCCGGCGATAAATCCGCTGTGCCGTATCTGGAAAAGCTGCTTGCCTCAACTAAAGACAAACGTCTTGAAGGTATGATAAAAAAAGTGCTTGGGGAGTTGAAGTAGATTTCACTGCTAATAAGTTCAACCACAAGAAGGAACTCAGAAACAGAACTGTACTCGTGCCCCGACTCTAAGTCGTGGCACGAGTTTTTTCATCCCCCACCCCCTTCAAAGGGGGGAGTACAATGTGGTGTCAGGTCTTACGACCTGACACAAAATCCTGCATCAGAATGTAACTTCTGACGCCACGATAATATTTGTCATCCCCCAAACCTCCTTCAAAGGGGAAGTTTAACCTAACCTTTTTGAACTTTGTCTCTTTGTGTTTATCGGTTTAGGCGTTCTACTATAAATTTATATACTGTTATTTCAGCATTTACGAAAATATATTTTCCCCGCCTCTTGACAAACGCGATTTTCCGTTTTAGATTTATTACCACCTGCCTCAACAGGCAGGCTGATTAATCAGTTTAATCAGATTTGTAAAATTTGTCAAAATGGCATTCGCGTTAATTCGTGGTAACCGTTCTTTAAACATAAAAATGGCTAAAACAGGCAATTTTTAAGGTTTCAGGTTAAACAGCTAAAACTAAAAACCCCAAAAACAGGGCACTTTGGTTACTTGTTAGGGGAAAAATGGCGATTTCGGGGCACTTTCATTACTTACCGTTACTTGAAGTAATGATATTTTTGTGATTTTTTCATTTAACTATTTTAATGTTTGCCTATCTGTTTGAAATTGTTCTGCCTTGAAAATGTTCAAAAATCTTGTCATATTATTTGTCCTTTCCCTAAATTTTTGCATTTTTTTGCATGAAAAGCTCACTAACAGGGGCTTTTGGGGATTGATTTTTTAATTAACGCCTTGCGCCGATTTTAACGCAGGGAAATTTTTTTAAACTTAAACTTTTTAATTGGAGAATTTTTTAAATGACTGAACTAAACGAAACGAAAACCACTAATACGATTACTGAGGGAAAAGGTGAACAGAGGCAAGATACCGGTGCAGAAAAATTTGTAAATAAACCTGTCATAAAGACAAAAGATTTTGTTGCTAAAGATTACACGGAAGACGAATTCAGAAAATATATAGAGCTGTATGAAAAAACTTTTAACGTTATTAAAGAAAATGAGATAGCAAAAGGAAAAGTTGTTGCTGTCTCGGGTAATGATGTTCTGATTGATATCGGTTTTAAATCAGACGGCAGAGTTTCTATCGATGAGTTTCCCGACCCGGATAACATCAAGATAGGCGATGAAGTCGAAATCTTTGTTGAGAAGATTGAAGACAAAGAAGGTCAGCTTGTTCTTTCACGCAAGCGCGCCGATATTATAAGGAACTGGGAAAGAATAATTAACGCAAAGACACACGATGAAGTTATACAGGGCAAGTGCGTAAGAAGAATCAAAGGCGGTTTCGTCTGCGACCTCGGCGGCATCAATGCATTTTTACCCGGCTCGCAGATTGATACAAAGCCTATAAGAGATTACGATGTGTACGTGGGGAAAATGCTTGATTTCAAGATACTGAAAATCAACCACCCGAATGAAAATATAATTGTATCGCATAAAGTGCTTATTGAAGAATCGATGGCAGACCAGAGAGAAAAGCTCCTCAGCACAATTGCAAAAGGACAAATTCTCAAGGCAACCGTTAAAGCCATTACCGATTTCGGCGTGTTTGTTGACCTCGGCGGAGTTGACGGGTTAATCCACATAACAGACCTCTCATGGGGCAGAATCAGCCACCCCTCGGAAATTGTTTCGCTTGACCAGGATGTTGAAGTTATGGTGCTGGAATACGATGATGAGAAGAAGCGCGTAACGCTTGGCTTGAAGCAGTTAATGCCGCATCCGTGGGACAGCATTGAAGACAAGCTGAAAGTCGGCGAAAAGGTTGAAGGTAAAGTTGTATCTATTACCGATTACGGCGCATTTATTGAGATAGATAAAGGCATCGAAGGCTTGATTCACGTTTCAGAAATGTCATGGACACAGCACATAACCAACCCGAACCAGGTTGTAACAATGGGCGAGCGCATTGAGGCAATAGTACTCAGCCTCGATAAAAACGATAAAAAGCTTTCGCTCGGAATTAAACAGCTAACACCTAACCCGTGGCAATCGCTGCTGGAGAAGTTCCCTATCGGCTCAAAACACCAGGGCAAGGTTTGCAATATAACCAACTTTGGTGTGTTCGTAGAGCTTGAAGAAGGCGTTGACGGGCTTGTGCATATTTCAGACCTTTCGTGGACAAAGAAAATATTCAACGTTGATGATTTTGTAAAAGTTGGCGATATGCTTGATGTTGTTATACTCGGAATAGATGTAGAAAACCACCGCATCGCGCTGGGACACAAGCAGATTAACGATAACCCGTGGGATAAGCTTGAGGAAGAATACAAAATCGGCAAGGAAGTTGAAACAAGAATAGTTAAGGCAATCGAAAAAGGAATAATAGTCGAGCTTCCGATGGTTGTTGACGGGTTCATACCCGCATCGCAGCTTTCGGTTTACCCGGTGAAAAACTTTGCTGAGCTTTTCCTCCCGGGAGCAATTATTAAAGCCGAAGTAATTGAATTTGATAAGGAATCGAAGAAAATAGTTCTTTCTGTAATTGAATACTTAAAAGACAAAGACCAGAAAGAAATAGACGATTACCTTGAGCTGCATAAGATTCCTAAAAAGTTCACCCTTGCAGACGTTATAGACAGAACACGCACAAGGGAAGACAAAGAAGAGATTGATTTCAAGATTGATGACGTTATGAATGCAGATGAGAAAAAAGAATCATAAAATCTTAACGAACGAAAAAATAAAAGCATCCTGCCTTATGCGGGATGCTTTTTTAATTTTAATTAAGTAATGATTTTAATTAAGTAATGAACGAATAAGAGATGAACGAAGACCTTTCAAAATATAAAGAAGTACTTATAGAAGCAGCAGACGAATCGGCAAAAATTTTGCTGGAGTATTTTGATACAGATTTTAAAATCAGCCGCAAACAGCATTACAGTGATTTGGTAACCGAGGTTGATAAAAAATCCGAAGCAAGAATCATTGAAGTAATTCACAGTCATTTTCCCGAACACAACGTGCTCTCGGAGGAAATCGGCAACCTGAACATGAAATCAGATTACGTTTGGGTGGTAGACCCGATTGACGGAACGGTCAACTATGCCCACTCCGTGCCGATATTCTGCATCTCAATAGCACTTGAAATAAAAAAGGATGTAAAACTCGGCATGGTATACAACCCGGTTTCAGGCGAAAGGTTCTTTTCGGAAAAAGGCAAAGGCGCTTTTCTTGGAGAGAAGAAAATTTCCGTATCTGACATTTCCGCACTGAAAGACGGAATTCTTGTAACAGGCTTTCCCTACGGCGCATGGGAAAATGTTGACCACTGTATAGATCACTTCAACAATTTCATAAAATTCGGTTTGCCGATACGCAGGCTCGGGTCAGCAGCGCTGGATTTGTGCTATGTTGCCTGCGGGCGCTTCGAGGGTTTCTGGGAAGTGAGCCTGAACCCATGGGATGTTGCCGCAGGGTCTTTAATACTAAACGAAGCCGGCGGTAAAATTACTGATTTTACAGGAAACCGCCATACTATTTATACAAAACAATTATTGGCTACAAACGGTAAAGTACATGGAGAAATGATTGATATACTGGCAAAAGCGTACGAAGGCTGAGTTCTTTAATATATTGCTGTAATTCACCTGATTAAGATAAATTATTATAACGCATTTTATTACAAAATATCTTAATATATGAAGGGCATACATTTCAAGTCGGAAATAACACAATCTATAATATTTAAACTTATCCAAACAGGAGGTAATTCAAATGATTGGAATAATAATTTTTTTAGTAATCGTTATTATTGTTGTCACATCATTAAAAAGAACAGCAGGAGCTAACGAAAAGCTTTCGAAGATGTTCGGAATAATAAGGACTATCGCATATGTTTGCATCGGGCTGGCGGTAATATTTTCTTCGGTAGTGGAAATAGGCCCCGGGCAGGTGGGGGTACAGACATTATTCGGAAGCGTGCAGAATAGAGTCCTCTACAGCGGATTAAGCATCGTTAATCCATTTGTTCAGGTCGAGAAAATGGATGTAAAAACTCAGGCGTACACAATGAGCACTGCTCAGGATGAAGGCAACATTAAAGGCGATGACGCAATCTGGGCGCTTTCTATGGACGGGCTTACAATTAAACTGGATGTAACTGTATGGTACCGCCTGAATGACGGTGACGCACCGCAGGTTTACAGAACTATCGGCGTTGATTATGTTGATAAAATTGTAAGACCTGCAATTAGAACTGCATTAAGAGACGTTTCGGTGCTTTACTCTGCAACGGATATTTATTCCGGCAAGCGGGGTGATTTTGTAACCGGTGTTACAAAGAACGTTGAAGAAGCTTTCAACAACAGAGGGATAATTCTCGAAAGAGTGCTGCTGAGAAATGTTGAACTTCCGGATAAAATAAAATCCGCGATTGATGATAAAATTGCTGCAGAGCAGAAAGCTCAGCAGATGGTTTATGTTCTCCAGAAAGAAAAACAGGAAGCCGAAAGAAAAGCAATCGAGGCGCAGGGAATTTCAAATTACAATAAGATTGTTTCACAGAGTATAACAGACCAGGTGCTCCAGTTAAAAGGCATAGAAGCAACTCTTGAGCTGGCAAAGAGCACAAACTCGAAAATGGTTGTGATGAACGGAAAGAATATGCCTCTTATATTCGGCGCGCCGAATTTTTAAAATAAATTATAAAAATTCGTGCCCCGACTTAAAGTCGTGGCACGAATAAAAACAAATGAAAACGGCGGGAATGAAAGCAGAATCATGAAAGGTGTTCCTTTAAACGAAGAGCTTTATGAGTATATCGTAAGCACGTTTGCTGAAGAAGACGATATTTTAAAATCCGTCATTGCCTCAACGGGCAAAAACGATATGCCGCAAATACAGGTATCGCCGGAGAACGGGAAATTCCTTCAGCTTCTTATTAAAATTATCGGCGCAAAGCGCGTGCTTGAAATCGGTACGCTGGCAGGTTACAGCTCAATCTGGATGGCAAGGGGTTTACCTGCTGACGGTAAGCTCGTAACACTTGAGTTTGAAAAGAAACACGCAGAGGTTGCGGCAGATAATTTTAAAAAAGCAGGGCTCGAAAATAAAATTGAAATTATTATGGGTCCTGCTCTTGATTCACTTGATAAACTCAAAGGACAGAAGTTTGATTTTGCATTTATTGATGCCGATAAAGTTAACTACCCCGCATACTTTGAAAAAGTTATCGGGCTGATGAATAAAGGCGGAATAATCACCGCCGACAACACTCTACGTCACGGCGAAGTTATTGATGTAAATCCCGCAGATGAAGGCACACGGGCAGTCCAGGTTTACAACCGTAAAGTTGCGCATGACCCGAGAGTGGAATCAGTTCTCGTTCCAATCTCTGACGGTGTAACTGTTTGTCTGGTAAAATAAATTTAAAATATATTTGTCCTACGACTTGGAGTCGTAGGGCGAATCAAATTCCAAATGACAAAGAACCATCAAACCCCTCAATTTATTCGTCCTATCGTAATTTGCGTATTCCGTCATAACGGAAAAATTCTTGTATGCGAAGGAGAGGACACAGTAAAGAATGAGACGTTCTACCGTCCAGCCGGAGGAGGAATTGAATTTCAGGAAAAAGCGGAAGATGCACTGAGACGCGAAATCAAGGAAGAAACCGGTGAGGATATTGCTAATATAAAATTACTCGGTACGGTTGAAAACATTTTTACTTATGAAGGCAAGGCAGGGCATGAAATTGTTTTTATTTATGATGCCGAGTTTGTGAATAAAAATGTTTATAATAAAGAATATCTTGAGATAACAGAATCAAATGACGGTTGGTGCAAGGCTTACTGGAAAAGTCCTGAGGAATTGAGTGATGGAAAGTCAAAACTCTACCCTAATGAATTATTCGAAATACTTCAAAAATTCTTCAAGTAGCTGATTTACTTAAAATTACAATTTTATCCCTAAATTTCTGAATTGTTTTCAGGACGATTTGATATTATATTAAAGTTTTGATTTTTATTACAAATGCCTAAAATAACACAAGTTAAAGCCAGAGAAATCCTCGATTCCAGAGGTAACCCCACAGTAGAAGTTGATATTATCCTCGAAGACGGCTCATTCGGAAGGGCTGCTGTCCCCTCGGGTGCTTCTACCGGTCAAAAAGAAGCCGTTGAATTAAGAGACGGCGATAAGAAAAGATACAACGGAAAAGGCGTGGAAAAGGCCGTTTCGAACGTTAATGACGTTATTGCGAATGCTTTGATTGATGCCGAAAGCACAGACCAGATTAAAATAGATTCCATATTGATTGAACTTGACGGAACAAAGAATAAATCAAATCTCGGTGCCAATGCAATACTCGGCGCCTCACTTGCGGCAGCCAAGGCAAGCGCTGACCATTTAAAATTACCGTTATACCGGTACATCGGCGGAACAAATGCAAAAGTTCTTCCTGTTCCGATGATGAACATTCTCAACGGAGGCAAGCATGCCGATAACAATCTTGATTTTCAGGAGTTCATGATAGTTCCTGCAGGAGCTAAAAGTTTCAAGGAAGCACTGCGTATGGGTGCGGAAGTATTCCATACACTTAAAGGTGTTCTGCACAAAAAGAATTACAACACCGCAGTAGGTGATGAAGGCGGCTTTGCTCCAAGCTTAAAATCGAACGAAGAAGCTTTTGATGTAATCCTCACAGCCATAGAACACGCCGGTTACAAAGCAGGCAAGGATGTTTTCCTTGCGCTTGATTCGGCATCGAGTGAAATGTATAACAAAGGCAAATACGAATTTTTCAAATCGCACCAGAAATCAAAATCATCCGAAGAAATGATTGAGCTGTATAAACAGATGATAAACGATTTCCCCATAATCTCGCTTGAAGATGCAATGGGTGAAGAAGACTGGGAAGGCTGGAAGCTGCTTACCAAAGAAGCCGGCGCAAAAATCCAGCTGGTCGGCGATGATATTTTTGTAACAAACAAAGAAATAATAAGAAAAGGAATAGAGCAGGGTGTATGCAACTCGGTTTTAATTAAGCTGAACCAGATAGGTACGCTTACCGAAACACTGGATGCAATCGAACTTGCTAAATCTTACGGCTACACAAATGTAATAAGCCACCGCAGCGGAGAAACTGAAGATGTTACTCTTGCGGATGTTGCCGTTGCAGCTAATGCAGGACAGATAAAAACAGGCTCGCTATCCAGAACAGACAGAACTTCAAAATATAACCAGCTTTTGAGAATTGAAGAAGAATTGGGTGAATCCGCAGTTTTTGCGGGCAGGCACGCATTCAAGAGTTTAATATAATATTTTTAATAACATAACAATTTAAATGAAATCAACCGACTTTAAATTCCCTCTTCCCAAAAACCTGATTGCGCAGCATCCGAAAACTCCGCGTGATGAATGTAAATTGATGGTCATCGACAGGAAACAAAAAACTATTGAGACCAAGAAATTCAAAGACATTATAAATTACATGGATGAAGGCGACTGCATGGTTGTGAACGATTCAAAAGTATTTGCAGCGCGGCTTTTCGGGTTGAAGGAAAAAACTAATGCTAAGATTGAGGTTTTCCTTCTCAGGCAGCTCAGCCAGGAAGAAAACATCTGGGACGTTCTTGTTGACCCCGCCAGAAAAGTGAGAATCGGAAACAGAATATTTCTGACCAAAAATCTTTACTGTGAAGTAATAGACAATACTACCTCAAGAGGCAGGATTGTAAGATTTAATTACAGAGGCGATTTCCAGAAATACATTGAAAAACTCGGCAAAACTCCTCTGCCTCCTTACATTAAAAGAGAATCAACCGAACATGACAGGGAATTTTACCAGACCGTTTACGCGCAGAATGTAGGCTCCGTTGCCGCACCGACAGCGGGACTCCATTTTACCAAAGAGCTCCTTAGAAAAATCGAGAAGAAGGGCATAAAGATTGTTCCAATCACTCTTCACATCGGGCTTGGCACATTCCGGGCAGTTGAGGTTGAAGACCTTACAAAGCACCGCATGGACTCAGAATTTTTCTATATATCCGATTCTACAGCATCTATTGTTAACCAGACAAATGAGAACAGGAAAAAAGTTGTAGCCATAGGAACTTCTGTAGCAAGAGTACTGGAAGCAAATACAACAGCGGGAAGATACATCCGCTCAGGTCAGGGCTGGACTGATAAATTCATATATCCTCCCCAGACATTGAAAGTTGTTGATAAGCTGGTAACTAACTTCCATCTGCCGCAATCAACGCTTATAATGCTGGTTTGTGCATTTGCAGATAAGGACCTTGTAATGAAAGCCTACAAAAAGGCAATTAAAGAAAAATACAGGTTCTACAGCTACGGCGATTCAATGCTGATTGTTTAATGGAACATTTTTTAAACAGGGAGCCATGCTCCCTGTTTGTTTTAAATACTATATGAAAACTTTTGCAATTGTAACAGCCGCCGGTTCGGGTTCCAGGTTTTCATCCGGTAAGGAAAACCTGCCAAAACAATTCTTAAATCTCAAAGGTTTACCTGTCATATTATATTCACTTTTGGTTTTCCAGAAAAACAAACATATCGATGAATTATTCATAAGCGCAGCTCCTAAATATTTTGACCTTATCCACAAGATTGCAGTGAAGAATAAGATTACAAAACTGACTACCCTTGTTGAAGGAGGGAAAACAAGATTCCAGTCCGTTAAAAATGCTTTTCTTCAAATCGAAGGGAAAAAGGGTGACCTTGTTTTAATACATGACGCAGCCAGACCAAATATAGATAAAAAGCTGACGGACAAACTGATATTTAGTGCGGAAAAATTTGACGCTGTAATACCCTGTATAAAAATAAGCGAAACCGTAAAAAGAGAGAAGAACGGAATTGTGCGCGAAACTGTTGACAGAAAAAATTTATGGCTTGTACAAACACCGCAGATGTTCAAATATGAAGTTCTGATGAACTCATACAATAAAGCCGGGCGGAGAAATGATTTTACCGATGAGGCTGCTCTTGCTGAAAATGCAGGATTTAAAGTGAAGATTGTTGAAGGTGATAAGAATAACATTAAAGATTACTACTCCGGACGAAATAAAATTATTGAAGAAACTTATGATTCAAGTATGACAAATCAGGATTTAATAGAAAAAGCAAGTTCGGCGGTAAATTCAAAGAAAATAGGCGAATATACAATCGGCAATGTGGGAGCTGCACTTATTACAGAAAGGGAAATGTTTATTGCGGAGTTTGTATTGATGTAGGCTCAAGCATGGGATTTTGCGCCGAGCATAATGCTATCGGCGCTATGGTAACAGCCGGAGAATATAAAATTAAAAAAATTGTTGCAGTCTGGAAAGATGATAAAAACAATTGTTGTATTCTTTCACCCTGTGGCAGATGCAGAGAGTTCATGCGCCAGATTGATAATGATAATTTAGAAACTGAAGTAATTTTAGAAAAAGACAGAACTGTGAAGCTTAAGGATTTACTGCCTGATTACGATTGGTGCCATAAAATTTGAATTTAAACTTGCCCGTTTAAACGGGAATAAAAAAAGGGCTGTTTTTAAGACAGCCCTTTTTGTTATAAGTAATTTCTTACTTCACCAGAACCATTTTCTTCACAGCGGTAAAATCGCCTGAAAGTATTCTATAGAAGTATACACCGCTGGCAAGATTAGAAGCGTTGAAATCAACAGTATATATTCCCGCCTGCTTTACTTCGTTGACAAGAGTAGCAACTTCTCTTCCGAGAATATCATAAACTTTCAACGTAACATTTCCGGTTTTCGGCAGCGCATATGAAATCTTTGTTGCCGGATTGAAAGGATTCGGGTAATTCTGCTGCAGTGCATAGAAGTTAGGAATTCTTGCAGTCTGGATTCCGCCTACAAGTGTGTAATAAACTAAATCTATACACCAGGCTTTCAGTGTACCCGTGTCTCCCGCGGCATGGTCCGTAATTGAAAGAATCCACAGTCCGTTAACATTAAGTCCGTTCAACGCTGCTAATGGAGTCTCCGGAGTGAAATTCCCGGTAAATGGCGCTGTACCTGAAGCTATCGGCATAGTTGCGGAATCATTCAGATAGGTCCCTATAAAGTTATCACCGGAACCGCCTCTGAAGCTGATTAATGAAACAGATGTATCATTGTGAATTATATCAAATGTAAGGTCTGAATCCCATGTATGGGTAACAGTGTCAACTAAAACATTTACATCAAGAATAGTCAGCGCATTAGGAATATTGACTAAAATAGTATCCCTTGATGTTTGGTTATCAAGAATAGGAACATCCAGGGCATTCCTGCAGTAGCCTGATGATAGCCGGAACAGGTATGGATTCCAACACATTTACAATTGTTATGACAGTATCATTTGTTCTGTTAGTATCATTTGCTAATGCCGATACGTACTTCAAAGTATATGTACCTGCAACTGTTGGCGTCCATGAATTGCTGACCGAATCAACTGCTCCGGAATTGAGATTTATATTTGAAGTATTGGTAAGTGTATCGTTAATAAAAAACTTTACGGGTACACCCGTTTCATTAGCAGGACCAAGGTTCTGAACTTTGGCTTTTATACTGTATGCATTATTTATTGCAAACAGCGATGGCAGGCTCAGAAACGGGCCAGTTGCTATATCATGTCCGCTTGAAGTAACTGTGTCAATTGTCACCTGTACTGTCCAGCACTGGTAAATGCCTGAAGAATTATCAGCCCAGAACGGGTACAAAGTATTATTGCTTGCATAAGCTATGGTGATATAATCACCCTGGTATCCGCCTGCAAGACCGGGAATCGGTGAAGGCGTAAAGCTATGGTCGCTCAGCTGAATATCTGTCCAGCTGTCTCCTCCGTCGGTTGAACGGGACAGGTATGTTTCTGTAAGAAATCCTGTAGTGTTTCTCTGGTCATAATACTCAACGTTTACTCCGCCGCCCGGGTCAACAACAACGCTTCCGAAATACTGATATCTTCCGTTTCCGGGTGTATCCTGATTAACTCTGAAGTGTGTCCATGTAACACCGCCGTCGGTTGAGCGTTCCATACATATGTCTGAAACGTCCGTTGCAGGTGCAACGTTCTTTTCGCCCGTTACAACATAAATCCATCCGGCATATGGTCCGGTTGTTCTGTCAACATCCATTCTCGGGAATCCGGCAGCTCTGATTCCGTTAAACAAATTTTGATTCCTGATTCCGTTGATGTCAACAGCATGGTTTGTTGCAATTGCCCAAGTTATACCGCCGTCGGTCGATTTAGCAAAGCCTAAGCTATCTTCAGTTGAGTTCTGCCCGTTAGTTGTACAGTTAGCCCAGCATACATAAACAACACCGCCGGGACCAACTTCAATGTCACATCCCTGATGATGGTGTCCCGATGAAGGTGCAGGACTTACAGGCGCTGCGGTTGTCCATACTGAACCGCCGTCAGTAGTATATGATATAACAATCCTGTTTACATATGTTCCGCCGAAGTTTGTCCATACGGTATAAGCTCTTCCTAGATAAGGGCTTCCGGGAACATCGTCTACTGCAGAAAGGTTTTTGTCAAAACTGCTTGAGCCGGGGAAGTTCATTCCGAAAGTCCAGGATGTTCCGTTGTTTGTGGAATATCCTGCACCCTGAATTACAGAATGTCCGAATCTTCCGTCCCACGCTGAACCGCCTGACCATACCCAGCACCCGGGGTCACCGCTGTTTGGTGTAAAAGTTAATATTACTGCCTGTCCAGTTTGTACCGCCATTAGTTGTTGCAGCATATCCTGTGCCGTAAAATGAAGGACCGTAAGAGTTCCACGCGCACCACAAAATATTAGGATTGCTCCTCATAGTTGCGGCATCAATTTCGCTCTGTGTTGCAGTATGAGGAAAAGGCCTGAAGTTAGGAGGAAGTACGATAGTTTCGTTACCGTTCCTTAAAACCCTGGTCTGCGTGTTAGGATTTTTATAATTTACCTGGTCCTGAGCTGCCGGCAGATTATAATACTCACCTGCTACCGGAGTTACTCTTGACATTGGAGTTTTCCATGCCCAATTGGGTATATCCTGTGACATTATGCTGCTGCTATACAGTATAAGAATAATGAGCGCTGGAAGAATCATTAATTTTCTTTTCATCTTTTTTTCTCCCCCGAGATAATATATCTCTGGAATTACCTCGATTTTGGTTATTAAAATTAGCTTTTACTATTCAAGATTATTAATTCATAATATAGTAAAAAAACAAGAATTATTTTCAGACAAAAACTAACGTGAAAAAGGGAAAGTAGATACAAAAAAAGGCAGTTATTTATCAATAACTGCCTTTTTATTAATTTCGGAAAGATTATTTCACCAGAATCATCTTCTTTACAGCATTGAAATCAGCTGATTTCATTGTATAGAAATATACTCCGCTTGCCAAACTCGAAGCATTGAAATCGACAGTATAAATTCCTGCCTGCTTTACTTCGTTCACAAGTGTTGCAACTTCTCTTCCGAGAACATCATATACCTTTAATTCCACGTTGCCTGATTTAGGCAGTGTGTAGGTAATCTTTGTTGTCGGGTTAAAAGGATTAGGATAATTCTGTGCAAGTGAATAATAGTTCGGAATAGTAACCGTCTGGATTCCGCCTACCAGTGTGTAATAAGTAAGAGTTATACACCAAGCTTTAAGGAATCCTGTATCTCCTGCTGCGCCGTCAGAAATTCTTAGTGTCCAGGCACCGTTTACGTTGGTTCCGTTAACAGCTGCGAGCGGAGATTCAGGTCTGAATGAACCTGTGAATGGAGCTGTTCCTGATGAAATCGGCGTAGAAGCTGAATCGTTCAGCAGTGTGTGAATAAAGTTATCGCCGGAACCGCCTTCGTTTGTAATTAATGCTACACTGGTTCCAAGATGCAGCAGCTGGAACGAAAGGTCTGAATCCCATGTGTGGGTAACTGTATCAACCAGCACGTTGCAGTCAAGTACATCCAAACCGTTTGGTATATTTACAACAATTGAATCGTTTATAGTCGTGTTATCAAGAATATTTATATTCAATCCGTTTCTGCAGAGGGTGCTTGAAGCTACGCTGGGAGCAGAAGGAAGAACGTTAACGGTAGTTGTAACTGTATCGTTAGCTCTGTTTGAATCGTTTGCTAATGCCGATACATATTTTAATGTATACAAGCCGGCAGATGTAGGTGTCCAAGTGTTGGTGACAGAGTCAACAGCACCTGAGTTTATATTAATATTTGTAGTGTTAGTAAGAGTACCATTAATAAAGTATTTAATAGGTACACCTGTTTCATTCGCTGTTCCTGCATTGGTAACCTTTGTTCTTATTGTATAAGGAGTATTAATAATAAACTGGCCCGGCAGGCTCAGAAATGGACCAACTGCTATATCATGAGCAAGAGGGGGTCCGATCGAAACCTGAACAGTCCAGCACTGGTAAATACCAGAAGAGTTATCTGCCCAGAACGGAAACAAATTATTATTGTTTGCATAAGCTATTGTGATATAATCACCCTGATAGCCTCCTGCAAGACCTGGAATTGGTGAAGGAGTAAAGTTATGGTCGCTTAACTGAATATCTGTGAATGTATTTCCGCCGTCCTGTGAACGTGACATATATGTTTGAGTAACGTATCCAGTAGTATTTCTCTGGTCATAATATTCAACGTTAACGCCGCCATTGGGGTCAACTACAACGCTTCCAAAATATTGATACCTGCCGCTTCCGGGAGTATCCTGGTTTACTCTGAAGTGAGTCCATGTATTTCCGCCGTCGGTTGAACGTTCCATACAAATATCAGCTGCATCCGTTGCCGGAGCAATGTTCTTTTCACCGGTTACTACATAAATCCATCCGTTGTGCGCTCCGCCAGTTTTATCAACGTCCATTCTCGGGAATCCTGCTGCCCTGATACCGTTAAAGAGGTTCTGGGCTCTGATTCCGTTAATATCAACCACATGGTTTGAAGTAAATGCCCATGTTACACCGCCGTCTGTTGAACGAGCAAAGCCAAGGCTGTCTTCAGTTGAGTTCTGTCCGTTTGTTGTGCAGTTTGCCCAGCAAACATATACAACACCGCCGGGTCCAACTTCAACGTCACATCCCTGATGATGGTGGCCTGAAGAAGGAGGAGGACTTACAGGAGCTTCTGATGTCCATGTAACACCGCCGTTTGTTGTATAAGACATTACGATTCTGTTTGTATAAGAGCCTGCAAATTCGGTCCATACAGTGTAAGCTCTTCCAAGATAAGCGCTTCCGGTTACGTTATCAACTGCGGAAAGGTTTTTATCAAAGCTGCTTACGCCGGGAAAGTTCATATCAAAAGTCCAGGTAGCTCCATAATTTGTAGAGTGTCCTGCTCCCTGAATTACTGAATGTCCGAATCTTCCGTCCCATGCTGAACCGTTTGACCATATCCAGCATCCGGGGTCACCGCTGTTGGGGGTGAATGTAATATTACTGCCTGTCCAGTTTGCCCCCCCGTTGGTTGTTGCCGCATAACCGGTACCGTAAAAAGACGGACCATACGAGTTCCATGCACAGTATAATATTGACGGGTTGCTTCTCATTGTTGCAGCGTCAATTTCGCTCTGTGTTGCTGTGTGCGGAAATGGCCTGAAGTTAGGAGGAAGTACGATAGTTTCGTTACCGTTCCTTATAACTCTGGTCTGTGTGTTAGGATTTTTGTAATTGACCTGGTCTTGCGCAGCAGGCAGATTATAATATTCGCCCGCAACAGGATAAACTCTCGACATCGGAGTTTTCCATACCCAATCAGGTACATCCTGTGACAGCACGCTGTTGGAATACAGCAAAACTATAGCAAACACAGGAAGAACCATTAGTGTTCTTTTCATTTGATTTCTCCCCCGAGATATTATTTTCAATATCTCAATTTAGGTTATTAATGTTATTTATTTAATTTTTTAAACAAAAGTCTGTCATTTTAACAGAATAAGTGTAAAAAGTCAAGTAGATTTTTACGTACTCAATTAACCAAAAACGTGGAATAAAAGAAAGGCAGTTATTCATCATAACTGCCTTATAAAATGTGAAATGTAAAGCCTTGTTATTTTATTAATACCATTTTCTTTACATCGGTGAATGCACCCGCCTCTATACGGTAAAAATATACTCCGCTAGCTAAATTATCACCGTTGAAAACAGCTTCGTATGAACCGGGCTGTTTCATTGCGTTAACCAGAACAGCAACTTCTTTTCCGACAACATCGTACACAACAAGCTTAACATTGCTTTGTTTCGGAACACTGAACTTGATGCTTGTTGACGGGTTGAACGGATTGGGATAATTCTGCTCCAATGAATAAACCGACGGAACTATTTGCTGCGAATTTTGACTGCCCACAACCAAATCTATTGTAAAGCATATATTCGGCCTTGTGGTTTGAGCTGTGCCTCCTGTTAAAGAGCATCCTGTACTGTTATCCAGATGATTATGCCAAGTCATAGCTGACGCTGTGGTTGAATATACAGTGGAGTTTGAAGTCCAGGCATTATTATCGAAGCATATTTCCATCAGCACATTCGATGTGCCGTTCCACAGGAACGGGGTTTGGAGCGTAATGTACTGCCACCCTGTTCCCGGAGGTGTATAGGTACCGGTGTAGCAAGTAGTCCATCCGGCTGTGGTAAATCCTGTCAATGAATTAAGCGAGGATGTTTGAATTTTTATCTCGAAACCGCCCATTGCAGGCGCACCTACTGATGCCACGTTAAATCCGACCTGTGAAATATATCCGGCGCCTCCGCCTGCGGCTATAATATCACTTGCCGAGTATAGCATATCAGTTTTGGAATCCATATATAAAGTATAATACGGATATCCAACAGCACTAGTTCCTGTGCCTATGCATGCAGTTACCCTGCTTATTATCTTAAATTTGTATAAAGCCGTTGAATCTTTATTATGCGCGGAAGAATTATCCTGTGCAATTATTCTGTAAAATATCGAATCCTGGTATGCAACCTGTGATGTATCTGAATTGAATGCTGCCGAGAAATTGCTTCCGCCTATGTTCGGCAGTCTGAACGTTTTCAATCCCGTACCCGTGTTATTTTTATACCATCTTACCCAAACCGAATCGATTCCTATATTATCTGTTACAGAAGCGCCTACTGTTGCAGGCCAGTTTGGCTTTGGAACATCAAGCAGAGGTGTGTGGGCAATAACGGGTTTTACAGTATCTGCTGTTGCATTGAATGAGTACAAAGTTCCCGGTGCGCCGGCAGGGGCAGTAGCTGTTCTGCTTAGCACATCGGATGTTTTAAGATAATACCTGTATGTTGCCGGTGAACCGTTTCCCGGAATGTTTGCAGTCCAGTTGGTTCCGCTTGAGTTGGTCAGCAGTACACTGTCTGTAATAGCCGGGTTGTTTCTTGACCAGAAAAGTCTTGTCTTAGCTGGGTCAATGTTTGAACCTGCTGGTGTAATTACACAATTTACAACATATGGTCCGGCAAGATTTTCTGTATTGCTTAACGGTGTGTGAGAAATCGAAGGACCTAAGCTTACATATCCTGCCCATGCATTATAGAATCCTGCTGCTCCGCCTTTATCATCCATCCAGAACGCCCATACTTTATTGTTACCTGAAGTAACTCCAATGTAATCTCCCATATAACCGCCCGACATGCCGTTTGCCGGTTTCGGTTTGAAATGATGGTCTGCTATTTCGATATCAGTCCATGTATTGCCGCCGTCAATCGAGCGCGAAAGCCAAACCGAACATGAGTCGCCTGATGAAGGAAAATCTCTGTTATCATAATAAGCCACGTTTACGCCGCCGTATTCGTCTACTCTTACACATGGAAACCACTGAACTTTGCCATTGTTTAAAGCATCCTGGTTAACACGGATACCGGATGACCATGTGAGACCGTCATCTGTAGAGCGGTGAATAACAATATCCGCATCGCTTCCCGCAGGAGCATGATTGTATTCCGACATTACAATGTATATCCATCCGTTTCTCGGACCGCCGCTTTTATCAATACTTACTCTTGTAAAACCGTTTGTCCTGATTCCCCATCCGTTAAAGGATGTTGAGCGGGTTCCATTAGTTGAATAAGCAGGCTGTATCGGTGTAAAGCTTACACCGCCGTTTGTAGACCTGCCTATACCTACAGAAGTTTCTGTCCACGGGCTTGATGAACCGTGCAGCGCGTATGTAACAATGACCGTCCCGGTAGGACCTGCGTCAACGTCATGGCCCTGTGAATATAATCCTGAAGGAGGAGCCCATGCTACCGGCGTTTGCCAGGAAACGCCGCCATTGGTTGTCCTGGCACAGAAGCTTTGACCTGAAGAATAATCACAAAATGCCATGTAACTGTTTCCGTAATAGGGACTGGATGGATAGTCATCTGTCCCGGCAAGATTTTTATCATCATTAGCATTAGTATGGACCTGAACGCTGGCAGAAAATGTCTGCCCGAAATCGGTTGAGTATTCTGCAGCCATACCTGTGACACCACCAAAGTTTGATGAACTTGAAAGGTGCGTAAAGATTACCCTTACGTTTTTATCTATTGCCGGACCCGGGTCGCCGCGCTGGTTGTTTGTGTTCCCATTATTTATGACGTTCGAACCAAACCAGTTTACACCGCCGTTAGTAGTAATGTATGAACCCGAATTAATCGAGGAGCCGGTTACTGCATTAGATGACCCGAACATAAAGTTTTGATTAACACGGCTGCACACTAACGGCACTTCCGTTTGGGCGCTAGAGGTCGAAGGCAGAACCCTGATATTAGGATTCGGGTTCACTACAAGAACCTCATACGGGGTTCTGATTATTTTTCCCGGTATTCTTGGAACGTCATAAATTACCGGTGGAAGTGGTGCGTAATCCCCTATGGCACGGACTACCGTACTGGGATTATTATCCCATTGCGGCGAATCTGATTTTTGCCCTGTAAATACGAGATAACCGCAGAGAGCAAAGAGGAAAAGAAAGTTTATCTTTCTCATAAATTATTCCTTATTACAAGTGAATTATTAAATAAGATTATTTTTATAAAAATAATGCATCAGTAAGACTGCATTAACACTCAACGGCAAATCTAATTATAAAGAAACAGACAGACATTCCCCTGAGTCTTTAACAGGCGACATTAAATAACATGAAATTTAAAAGACGAGCAGAGTTAAAAACAGAAGTATATTTGTATTTCATATCAGTTTCCCGCGGGCTCAAAACAAACAGAATACCTGACTTATTTTTGAAAGATTTGTTTCCAGAGTTTCTTATTCACAGCAGATATCGGTATAACTCCATTAGTAAATTATATCAATATCCTGTAAAGAACAATTTAATTTTGAGTGACGCTAAAAAGGCGGGTTATATTAGTTCCCGATGTGATAATAAGTTCGTAAATTATTGAGAGTTAGATTTTCTAAACTCACAGAGAATACAGATTCGATATTTTTTAATACTATATTTTTAACTTCTTCAAAATCAATTTCTCTCCCAAGCAGTTTTTTCATGCTGGTAACACCCTTGTGAAATATTCCGCAGGGAATTATGTTATCAAAAAAACCGAGTTCGCTGTTAATATTGAACGCAAGACCATGCATGGTAACCCACCTGGAGACCTTAATTCCAATAGCGCAAATCTTTTCTTCACCTACCCATACACCTGTAAATTCTTCATCTTTATGAGAGACAATCCCATAATAATTCAGAGTTCTCACAATAACTTCCTCAAGGTCTCTTAAATACCTGTGAGTATCAAGATAGAAGTTATTTAAATCCAGTATCGGGTAGCAAACCAATTGTCCTGGTCCGTGGTAAGTTAAATCACCGCCCCTGTCAATTTCATAATAAGAAATTTTCTGTTTATTCATAGTTTCGCTGTCTATAAGAAGATGATTCCTGTCTCCCGATTTTCCCAGGGTATAAACATGGTTATGCTGGTTTGTGATTACAATATCACTGCATTTATTATTCTGCTTGTATGAATTAATTTGCTTTTGAAGCTGCCATGTACTGTTGTAATCTGTTAAACCAAGGTCTATATGATAAACTTTTTTTAATATGTTATTTTCATTGATTCCCATATCTAAATATATATTTTAAGAAAATGGAAATAAATGCATTTTGAGTGAATACCGGAACTTACCAACTATCATATATTTATGCTGGTTAAGTCACTTCATTTAATATTTAGCTTGATTTTACTTACACTTAGTTTTATATTCAACTTGAATAATTACATTTAAAAAAGCAGTATATCCATAATTATATAAAGATGGAGAAACAATGATGAAAAAATATCTGAAACCGTTTATAATAATACTTGCTGTAATGGCTCTCAGGTTTTTCACCGGCTGCGGAGGTTCTGAAGAGGAAGTTACCGAAAATACAAGCAAGGCAAAAGATTCATTGAATATATATCTTGCGCTGGAAAACGCAAGAATAAAATATACCGATGCCCTTCTGTATAACGAAAAGAATGATTCAAAAAACTCCAAAGCAAATTTTGAAGCGGCTGTAAACCAGCTTGCAAAAGTTGATTCAAAAACTCTTGACCTGCATTATGGATGGAAAAAAGATTACACAGAGCTGGCAACAAGTGTTGTCCAGGATTATCTTACTGCGCATAAGGAAATCCCTGATAATTCAAAAGTGTTCAAGCTTGCAAAACGTGTCGGCGTAGAATATGAAAAGATAGAAAAAAAATCTTACTCAACCAAATTTGACCCTTCCACACTTCCCAAAGGAAAAGATATTAAGCTCGAGAGAAACCAGTATGTTGATGAATACCTTACTTACTTCCAGAACGGCGGAAGAAAATACATGGATAAATGGCTTTATCGTTCAGGCAAGTATTTCAACCTGATGAGGTCAATCCTTAAAGAAGACGGAGTACCCGAAGAGCTTATTTACCTCTCAATGATTGAAAGCGGGCTTGACCCAACAATTTCGTCATGGGCGGGCGCTATTGGCTTATGGCAGTTCATGCCGACTACGGGAACGGCTTATGGATTGTATTACGACTCGTATACCGATGATAAGCGCGACCCGGAAAAATCAACCGATGCAGCCGGAAGACACTTAAAAGACCTTTATAACTCATTAGGCGACTGGTATTTAGCACTTGCTTCTTATAACGCTGGTCCCGGCAGAATCACAAGCGCTATGCAGAAAACCGGCTCATCAGATTTCTGGACAATTAAAGATTACCTGCCGAAGGAAACACGAAATTACGTTCCCCAGTATATTGCATGCGCGCTGATTACCATAGACCCCGAAGCTTACGGCTTTAATGATGTTGAGTATGCTGCTCCTATTGAATATGACCGAGTTGTAATCAAAGCCCAGGTTTCGCTATCGAGAATTGCGGAGCTTTGCAATTCGAACGTTGAAACAATACGCGACCTCAACCCGCAGCTGATTCAGGATATAACACCTTTATTCGACGGAGGTTACTTAATTAAGATTCCCAAAGGCTCCTTCAAAGAGTTTGCCAAGAACTACGAAGAAGCATCCGATTTTGATAAAAACGATTTCAAACCGGAGTATGAAGGCAACGAAGGATATGGTTCACTGAACGATACTCATACACAATCATATTTTTCTGTAAAAGGTTATAACGTTGCAGACCCGCATCTGATAATAAGCAAAACCAACAGGGAGCTTGTTTTCCATCAGCTTGCCGACAGCGAAGACCTCGGAGCGGTAGCTTCCAAATATTCAGTAAGGCCTTCGGATATCAGAATATGGAATTATATTTCTTACGGCAGGTATCCCAAGAAAGGTGACAGCCTTTCAATTTGGCTGACCCAGGCTAAATATAAAGAGCTTTACGGCTCAAAAGACGGAGAAAATAACGAGTATGACCCGGTGAATACAAACAGCAGCACAGAGGTTACTGAGAATGAAACTACATCCAAAAAGGAAGATAATTCATCTATACTCGTAAACAAAGAACACCGTACAGACCCGCCTATAACAAAGAAAAAAGAATCTCCTCCGGTTGTAAAAACAAATCCGCCCGAGACAACAGAAAAGAAAACAACCGAGAAAAAAACTGTTGAAAAGAAAACAACCGAGAAGAAAAAAGAACCGAAAGGAACACTCCAGACTTATACCGTGAAATCAGGTGATATACTTGCGGATATTGCGGATAAATATGATGTAAAAATTTCGGATATAAAAGACTGGAATGACCTTGAATCGGATAAAATACTCGTAGGACAGAAGCTTAAAATTTATTCCGATAAAAAAGTAACTAGCTCGGGTAAAGAGAAAAATTCAAAGCAGACTTATACTGTTAAAGAAGGCGATAACCTTACCGCCATCGCAGATAAATTTGATGTGGACGTTAGTGACTTAAAAGACTGGAATGATTTGGATAACGATGTTATATATTCAGGGCAGGTACTGAAAATATATTCCGATAAAAAAGATACAAAGGATACAAAGAATACTAAATACAAAGAAAAACAAAAAGCAAACTACATACACCGTTAAAGCAGGTGATAACCTGACTGCAATTGCAGATAAATTCGATGTATCGGTTTCGGATTTGAAAGAGTGGAATGACCTGAAGAGTGATGTAATACAGGAAGGTCAGGTGCTGAAACTGTATTCATCAAAAGATACTAAAAAGGAATCCACCAAGAAAAAAGAAAAAACCCAGTACTACACAGTTAAGAAAGGCGATACTCTCGCTAAGATTGCCGATAAGTATGATGTATCAATATCCGAGCTGAAAAAATGGAATAAGCTGAAATCGGATGATATTGTTATAGGACAGAAACTGCAGGTAAGTAAGTAAATTAAAACCCCGCGAAAGCGGGGTCTAAGTATTTATGGAAACCTTGAATAGCTACTTTATTAAGACCATTTTTTTGCTTTTAATATACTCCCCCGCTTGGATTTTGCACACATAAACTCCGCTCGCAAGATCCTCTCCGTTAAATTCAACAGAGTATCGGCCTGATTGTTTATAATCGTTATTAACTAGACATATAATTTCATTTCCTAGACAATCATAAACTATAAGATTTACCACTGATGATGTCGGAATATCATAAGTGATTATTGTTTTTGGATTAAATGGATTGGGATAATTTTGGTATAACTGAAAATTCTCCGGAATCTCATTTGATATCGTACCAACAGCAACCGGAAACGAAGTATCGCCATAGACAATGCCATTTATCACACAGCCTAGAAGAGTATTTTGGGTATAACAGCTTGGATCTGGGCTATAAGTATTCGATGTGTATCCAAAATCTTTTACATATACCCTAGACCAATTATATGACCCTGAAAAATATCCAAATGTTTTGGAAGGTTTATTAAGTCCAAAAATACTTTTTAATGACGTATCAGTACAAGACTGATGGGTTCCGCAGGACCGGAGAATATCATTTATTCTTGAACGAAGACTATCTATGACTTTCACATGTGGTGTATAACAGCCTATATTGAATATAGTATATTTCAAGATATTACCTGTAACAGAATCTACTCTCATTGTATCTATACTGGGGGTGGGGCACTGGGAGCCATTGACATTGCTTACACTTACTTTAAATATATTGTATATCTCTCCGTTAATATTAATTTGACTAATTATTTGTGTTTTGCTAACCAAATCACATTGACAACCATTATATCCATTATAATGGTATATCCAAACATTACCGACAGCCGTAGGATAATAATTAACAATACTTGTATCTTGAGAATAAACCAAGCAAGAAGATAAAACAGCAATTAGGGCAGAAATTATTTTTCTCATTTTAAGTTGACTTTATTTTAATAAAACAACTTTTTATAAGTACTCTACATATAAGAACAGAAATCATCACAATATAATAGCTAAAAGAGAAAGCAACATGGCAATTACACATCCTACCCCCCTCTCCCCTTTTAAATTGATTATCTTCTAAATTTTGAATATTATTATAAATTAAAGTACACATCGATTTAAATTAAATTAAAACCATAACTTAATACACTGATTTATGAGTATCAGAAATCTTTTTATCGGGATATTTTTAGTGTCTTTGGCGGTGTTTTTAAGCTTTTCAGGCTGCAATAAATCGTCTAAAGATGAAATATTAATCGGCGAATACGAATCGCTTTCCGGCGCCGAGGCGACATTCGGAATTTCCTCCGCCAACGGTTTAAAGCTCGCTGTTGAGGAAACAAATAACTCGGGCGGACTGCTCGGAAAGCAAATCAAACTTATTACCTACGATGACCAGGGCAAGCCCTCCGAAGCTGCAACGGTAGTGCAGAAATTAATAAATAAAGACAGGGTGGTTGCAGTAATCGGCGAGGTTGCCTCATCACGCAGCAAAGCAGGCGCGCAAATATGCGAATCAAGCAAAATTCCCATGGTAACACCCGCATCAACTAATCCCGAAGTAACTGCAATCGGAGATTATATTTTCCGCGTTTGCTTTATTGACCCGTTCCAGGCAACGGTTATGAGTAAGTTCGCACTGAATACGCTAAAAGTTAAAAAGGTAGCTGTGCTTCAGGATGTGAAAAATGCATACAGTACGGGATTGGCAGATTTCTTTATAAAGCAATTCAAAGAAATGGGAGGTGAAATTGTTGAAGTGCAGTCATACTCCGCAGGCGATAAAGATTTTAAGGCTCAGCTTACAGCAATTAAATCAAAAAACCCCGAAGCAATATTTGTCCCCGGTTATTATACCGATGTTGGTTTAATTGCAATTCAGGCAAGGGAAATCGGAATTACAGTTCCGCTTATAGGCGGTGACGGATGGGAATCGGAAAAGCTGACCGAAGGCAAAGCAAAAGACGCGCTCGAAGGATGCTTTTTCTCAACTCATGTTTCAACAGAAAACCCTGCGCCGCAGATTCAGAATTTCATTAAGAAGTACAAAGAGAAATACAACATCATGCCCGATGCAATGAGCTTCCTTGCTTACGATGCAGGCATGATTATGTTCGATGCAATCAAGAGAGCAGGCTCAACCGAGCCCGATAAAATACGTGATGCTCTTGCAAAGACAACAAATTTCAAAGGCGTAACCGGTACAATCAGCATTAACGAACAGCGCAACGCGGTTAAGCCCGCTGTTATTCTTGAAATCAAAAACGGCAAGTTTGAATATAAGGAAACCGTAGAACCGTAAGAAATAGGTAAATAGCAAAATAGTGAAATGGTGAAATAAGAGGTTTATAATAATACTGGGTAAACAAGAATTTTTAAATTTTATTTAACCTAAATTTGATAACGTATGGGTTTTAATGATGAGTTTAGAGACAGAACAAAAAATTCGCTTTAAGAATTATAAAGCTTTATCAGGCTCTTCCAAAAGCTGAGGAGGCAAAAAAAATAGGTAAACAACTGCTCAGGTCAGGGACTTCGGTGGGAGCTAATTTCAGGGCTGCAACGAGAGCGCGTTCAAGGGCTGAATTTTATTCAAAATTATCCATCGCTGATGAAGAAGCAGATGAAAGCCTTTTCTGGATGGAGCTTCTTACAGAATCAGGAATAGTCCCGGTCCAAAAACTGGAATCGCTGATAAAAGAAGCGCTTGAGATTTCTAAAATAACTTCTGTTTCAAGAAAAACATTTAAAAATAAGGGTGGTAAGAAATAATTCAGACTATAATTTATTTAACCATTTGACTATTTAACTATTTAGCTATTTGTTATGACTGAGTTTATTCAGCAGCTTTTTAACGGACTTTCTCTCGGCAGCATCTATGCGCTGATTGCGCTGGGATATACAATGATATATGGCATACTTCGCTTCATCAATTTTGCGCATGGTGACGTATTTATGATTGGCGCATTTTCGGGATATTATCTTGCTATTGTATTCGGGTTTTCTTCTGCTTCAGGAGGCGTATCGTTAGGACTTGCTTTTCTGATTTTAATCGGCTCCATGATTATCTGCGCAGCGCTTGGCTTTACAATAGAAAAGCTTGCTTACAAACCGCTGAGAAACTCACCCAAACTTACTATACTAATTACAGCTATCGGTATATCCCTGTTCCTTGAATACTCAGGACAGCTTGTATTCGGCGCTGACCCGAAATCGTTTCCAACACTTGTTGAAAATACACCGCTTTTAAATATTTCCGGCGCTGTTATAGGGTCAAATCCTACGGTTGTACTTGTTACATCCGTTGTTCTTATGATTATACTAAGATTTATTGTAAGAAATACAAAAATGGGAACTGCTATGCGCGCAGTTTCATTTAACCCGACTGCCGCAAGCCTTATGGGAATTAACATTAACCGTGTTATCAGCTTTACATTTATAATCGGCTCTGCTCTTGCTGCTGCCGCGGGAATCCTCTACGGATTGAATTACCCGAGTATCGACCCGCTTATGGGAATACTTCCCGGATTGAAAGCATTTGTTGCTGCCGTTCTCGGAGGAATAGGCAACATTTTCGGCGCTGCTGTTGGCGGAATGATAATAGGCTTGCTTGAAACATTTGTCACAGGATATATTTCGCCCACTTACCGCGATGCTATAGCATTTGGAATTTTGATATTAATTTTAATGTTCAAACCTACGGGAATTTTCGGGAAGAAGGAAATAGAAAAAGTTTAGTTTTCATCTTTCCGGAGTATTGAAATTATGCAGGGCGTTCTCATGAACGCCTTTCTTGTTAAATTATAATAATATTATATGCAGGAAAATAAAATTAACCGGGATGTTATTAATCGAATCAGCAGAATTCCTATCGTAGATACACTCGGGTTCGAATTTATTGAACTTGAAAACGGAGTCTGTAAAACAAAAGTAAAGTACAATAAAATATATGATGGTATTTTCGAATCATTCCACGGGGGACTGCTCATGACGATTGCTGATTCTGCTGCTGCCTTCGCAATATTAACGCTCACAGGAGCAAATGCAGAAATAACCACCACAGATATGAACATCCGGTTTCTTGCTGCTTGCCGTACCGATGTTACAGCTCATGCATCGGTTATCAAACACGGCAAAACTCTTGTGCCCGTCAGTGTTGAATTATTCGATGAAAATAAGTTGAAAGTTGCAATTGCACAGGTGAACTATATGAAACTTAACAGGTAATTGATGAAAAAATCGTCATTTGTAATTTTCTTTTCCATAGTATTTACCATTTACGGAGCGGTTAACTATTACATATTCATAACCGGCTGGCATGCAATTCCCCACAGGTCATATACAAGTACTGTTTATATTATAGTATTCCTTTTTTTTTCACTCTCATTCATTGCCGGCAGGTTTCTTGAGCGGGCATTGCTAAACTGGTTCAGCTCGCTTTTAGTTTGGATTGGTTCATTCTGGCTCGCCGCTATGGTGTATTTTCTTTTGTTCTCTGTTTTCTTTGATTTAATCAGATTAATAAATTTCATATTTCCGTTTTATTCAACCGAGCCGCGTCTTAAATACAGTGAATTAAAATTCCTTTTGTTTATTATTGTTCTCTCGGCTGCCTTTGTAATTGTGCTGTTGGGTTTCTTCAATGCGCGGATTCCAAGAATAAAAAAGCTGGATTTAAAAATTAATAAGCATTCCAAATTCAAATCACTGAAGATTGCCGTTGCATCCGACATACATCTTGGAACAATTGTAAACCAGCCCATGCTGAAAAAAATTGTCACACTGATTAACTCACTCGAACCCGATATTGTGTTTCTGCCCGGTGACGTAGTTGATGAAGATATAGGTCCTGTAATAAAACAAAACCTCGGCGAAACCCTCCGCCAAATAAAATCAAAATACGGAGTGTTCGGCATTACAGGCAATCATGAATATATCGGGGGAGTAGAGCCTGCATGTAAATATCTTGAAGAACACGGATTAGTTATGCTGCGTGACAGAACAATTAAAATTGATGATATTTATATAGTTGGCAGGGAAGACAGAAGCATTAAGCAATTTGCAGGCAAAATAAGAAAACCTCTTGAAGATATTATGAAAGATACCGATAAGTCAAAGCCCGTTATTTTAATGGACCACCAGCCTGCAGGGCTCGCCGATGCAGAAAAAAACGGTATTGACCTTCAGCTCTCAGGACACACTCATCACGGGCAGCTTTGGCCGTTTAATTATATAACAAAAAAAGTTTATGAGATTAGCTGGGGTTATAAAATGATAGGAAATACACAGTATTATGTTTCCTGCGGTGTTGGTACCTGGGGACCGCCTATTAGAACAGGCAGCATACCGGAGATAGTTTCTATTAATCTTTCCTTCGGAAATTAAAGCCGGATAGTGACAGAATAGTAATAGCTTTTAAAATCGTATATCTTATTTTTCTTGTTCCTGTTAATTGTAGACATAACGGAGTTGATAATGAGCGTTTTCGCAATAAAGCTTGCTATCGAAGGAATCATCTCTTCCGTGCCGAAAAATAATTTAACTGTATTATCTACTGCGAGTATCGCTGCCCCCTGAATGCAGAGCATCTCCATATGCTCTTTTATACCATCTATCGGAATAAAACAGCTTGTGCTGTGGTTTGCATATATACTTATAAATCCTGCGGGTTTCACTAAAACCTGCGGTGTGAAATTTATTATAGCATATTTCCCCCAGAACCCGCCGAACCTGATATTGCTTCTGAATGATGATACAATATTAAAGGAAGATACGGATACCTTCTTATGCTGAATCACAACAGGAGGCCGTTTGTTCAATGTATTGTAAAATTCTTCATTGATTTTTGATTCCGAGGTTTTTATCAGGTTAATCACTTTGGAAGTTTTAGATGTTGTAAGCTGATTCTGCGGAGCCGCATAAACATCAGATACAATTCTTCTGCTGCCCGCGCGGTCCTGAGCAAAAATCATTGAGGGCAATAAACACAGCGGCAATATTAAAACAAATTTATTCACCGTTTTTTGCGGTAAAGGGTTTACAACTAAAATAAAATCGGGATTTATTTGTATTATGTCAAGCAAGGCAGGTTAAAAAATGGGTAAGTTGCTGAAATTTAGAGAAGTAAAAAACTGAAAACAACCGGAGTCTAAAAAATTTCGGGTGAATATGGAAATTTAATTTACGCTGGGGTCTTCGGGGAAGCTGGCAAGAATTGCAAATTTTTTGCCCATTTTTTTTAGAATTTCTCCCCAGAGCTTATCGGGTTCATCAGAAAATATATTATCTGCTTCGGTTGATGTTACAATCCATGAGTTAATCTTCATCTCCTTTTCAATCTGCCCCTCCTCCCAACCGGAGTAGCCGATAAAAAACCTGAAATCTGACGGGGAAACTTTGTTTGTTTCTATTAATAGCTTTAATATTTCGAAGCTTCCGCCCCAATACAGTCCGTCTGCTATTTCAGTAGTACCTTCAATTATATCTCCTGCCCTGTGTATAAACTGAAGAGTATTAATCTGAACAGGACCGCCGAAATAAACAGGCGCATCAAAATCGGGGAAGTCTTCAAGAAGCTGGTTGAGCTTCACCTGTGTGGGTTTGTTTAAAATAAAGCCAATAGAGCCTTCTTCACTATGTTCACATAGCAGGACTATAGACCTCTTGAAATTAGGGTCTAAAAGAAACGGTTCAGAAATTAATATTTTGCCTTTTCCCGGTGTTTCTTCCATGACTTTATAAAATTAATATAAGTGTTACTGTTTTTTTTTAAAATGCAATTAATTCGGGTTTTGAGTATTAGAAAGATACTCTTCGAGACGTTCTATAAATTTTACCTGACGGTCTTTAATTTTTATTTTTGCTTTTTCTGCAGAAAAGAACTCGACTTTATCTATTTCAAGAAACTGCATTTTTTTGCCGGAATGCGGCGGCCATTCCGTTTCGAATGAATTGCATTTATGAACAAAATTATCAGGTAATTCTCCCCTAAATGCCCAGGCATAAACAGTTTTCCCTCCCTTTTGTACAATACTATCCAGCGGGATAAAATTGCCTAAAGGTTTAATACCTGTTTCTTCTTCAAATTCACGTTTCGCTGTTTCAAGTAAGTCTGTTTCATCATCCGAAGGCTCTCCTTTGGGAATGCTCCAGTGTCCGTCATCTTTATTTCTGAAAAACGGCCCGCCCGGATGTGCTAATAGAACCTCAAGCACGTTATCTTTGTAACGATACATTAATAGTCCTGCGCTGGTACGTTTAACTGTTGACCGGTTATCCTGCATAATATTCTTCCAGTTTATTTAATTCATCTTTCCCATTAAAAATTTCCTCAGCTCTTTTTCTTCCTGCTTTTCCAAAGCTTTTGCGGAGATTTACGTTTTCAATAAGAGTTCTTATTGCTCCTGCCAGCTGTACCGTGTCTTTTGGAGGAACAAGCAGTCCTGTTACATTATCAACAACAATATCCAAAACGCCTGCATTTTTTGAAGCTATCACAGGAAGCTCCATCGCCATAGCTTCGGTTAGGGCAATACCGAATGATTCCTCGTGAGAAGGGAATACAAAAATATCAAATACCGCCATAATTTCGGGAATATCGCTTCTGTATCCGGTAAATTTTGTAATATCGTTAATATTTAACCGGGAAGCCAGTTCAATAATCCCTTTTTCGTACTTCTCTTCACCATAGCTTGCTGAACCTACTATAAGAAATTTTAATTTATTTCCGTATTCTTTCTTAAGAATATTTGCTGCATTAAGAAATTCTTCGTGCCCTTTGCCGGGAGACATCCTGCCTGCCATTCCGATTACAATGGTACCATTATCGATTCCCAGTTCTTTCCTGATTTCGGTTTTATTTAAGGATGCGGGATTATAATTTTCTAATTTCAATCCCGGGTATAATATGCTTACTTTCGATTCATCAACAGGACAGGTTTCAATTACCCTTTGTTTTACATAACTTGAAACAGCAAATATATGGTTTATCCTATTATATAGGTATTTGTGAAACATATCTTTTTTGCTTATTCCGCTTCCCATATGTTTTGAAAGATAGAGTTTTGCGCTGCTGTGTGAACGTTTTAACGCAGGTACTATAGTCCATAAATCATGCGAAAGGTGTGTGTGAACTATATTGTAATTTTCAGACTGAATAAGCTTTCTTAACCTCAGAGACGGTATGAGAACTGATTTTACTTTTTTCCACAGAGGTATTGTTTTAATGCTGTTATTTAAGGCATACTTCTCCAGTTCTGAGTTCATCGGGCATATTAAGTGTATTTCGTTCCCGTTTTCTTTCAGCATCAGCGAAATTTTCAGAGCCATCAATTCGAGTCCGCCCCAGGACATGGAACCGCAGGATTGGAGAATTTTCATAAAAAATTGAATTTTACAAATTTAAAACTATTTGAATTAAAAAGAAGTTTAGTAAATTATCGCGAAATTGTGTCAATAGATTGATTTTAGTAAAGTTAAATCAGGGTTATAGGTAGCTATAATACGGTATTGCTACTCTACCCCATATCCGTTAAATTGGTATTCCATTTTATCTTATGACTGGTAAATTGGAGTTAAATGCAATAAAATGTATTTATATTTGTAAGAAAAAGAGTAATTTTAGTTTGTTTGGTTTAAATATAGCTTGTTAAGAATTAGTTAGTATTATTTGAGTAGACTGTTATTAATAGTTTTAGGACTTTCATTTCACTCTGAAATTTTAGTAGGGAGCTAGGTATATATATGGAACCCGCAAAGATAATGGTAGTGGAAGATGAGGGTATTATTGCTCAAGACATAAAGAACTGTCTTGAAAATCTTGGATACGTTGTCCCCGAGGTGGTTTACACCGGAAAAGAAGCTATCGAAAAAGCCGAGGCAGTACACCCTGACCTTGTATTGATGGATATTGTTCTTAAGGGCGAAATGGATGGAATTGAAACTGCCGCAGAAATACGGAACCGTTTCAGCATTCCTATTGTATATCTTACAGCATACGAAGATGATAAAACACTCAAGCGTGCAAAACTCACCGAGCCTCTTGGCTATATATTAAAGCCTTTCGAAGAAAGATACCTCCGTTCAAATATTGAAATGGCATTGTACAAGCACAAGATGGAGCTTAAGCTCAGGGAAAACGAAAGATGGCTCGGCACAATTTTAAGAAGTGTAGGTGATGCAGTAGTTGTGACCGATTCGGTCGGCAACGTGAGATTTATGAACCCGGTTGCAGAAGTATTGACCGGCTGGGGCTTTAAAGATGCGCATGGAAAGAATCTCAAAGACATATTTAATATTGTAAATGAAAACACACATACACCTGTAGAAAACCCGGTTTACAAAGTTCTTCATGATAATGTTGTCCTCGGAAGAAGCAATCACTCTATACTTATTTCCAGAACCGGAAATGAAATCTCTATTGACCACAGCGCGGCCCCTATGAGGGACGAAAAGGGAAATATCACAGGGGTAGTTCTTATAATAAATGACATCAGTGACAGGCGCATTGCCGAAAACGCTCTTAGGGAAAGTGAAAATAAATACAGGAATCTCTTCGATTTTGCAACAGATGCAATTTTTGTCCAGACTCTCAGCGGTTCAATAATTTCCGTCAATAACGAAGCTTGCCGTTTATTGGGCTTTAAAAAGGAAGAGTTATATTATCTGAATTTCAGCGAAATTCTGCACTCAGACGAAAAGGAAACAGCGCTGAACATTGTAAATACAGTTAAAGAAAAAGGCAGCAGCAGATTCGAAGCGCTTTACAAACGCAAAGACGGAAAATCTGTAGAGGTTGAAGTGAGTATGAGGTTAATCCGTCTTCTTGACGAAGATATTATACAATCGTTTGTAAGAGATATAACCGAGAGAAAAAAATCGCAGAAAGAAATAAATATGCTCGCCCATGCCGTGAAAAGCATCAGTGAGTGTGTCAGCATGACCGACCTTCAGGGTAAAATAATATTCGTAAATGAAGCATTTGTAAATACATACGGATATAAACCTGAAGAACTATACGGCAAATCTATGAATATTATCCGCTCACAGAAGAATCCTTCCGGGCTGTATGAAGAAATCGATAAGGAAACAATGACGGGCGGCTGGCAGGGCGAACTTATTAACAGGACAAGAGACGGTATTGAATTTCCGATATTTCTTTCCACCTCAATTGTTAAAAATGAATCCGGAGAACCTGTTGCCCAAATAGGAGTGGCTAACAATATTACCGAACGAAGACGGCTCGAAGATGCGCTCCGTAACTCAGAACAGGATTACAAAGGGTTATTCGAGAATGCCCACGATGCTATAATTATTTTCCGCCCAGAGGATGAGACAATACTTGATGTAAACCATAGGGCTTCAGAGCTTTACGGTTACAGCAAATCTGAATTCATCGGAATGAGTATGGATAATATACTTCCGGGTGCTTCCGGCAGGCAAAACCTTGAAAATCTTGTCACCAATGGAAAACATCAAAGATATGAAACTACGCACTTGCGTAAAGACGGCAACCGTATGTTTCTTGAAATAAACGCTGCTTTTGTTGACTACAAAGGTCAGCGCGCAATAATGAGCATTAACAGGGATATTACTGAAAGGAAAAAAGCAGTTGAAGCCCTTCTTGTCTCCGAGAAGAGATACCAGGACCTTTATGATGACGCACCTGATATGTATTTTTCTGTCACAATGGAGGGGATAATCAAATCTGTCAATACTTTCGGTGCAGGTTATTTAGGCTTTAGCAGAGATGAACTTTACAGAAAGAACTTTTTTGATATAATCCATAACGGTGATAAGAAGTTCGTAAAAGAAAGATTCATAGATATATTTGAGAACAGGAACAATAATACAGAACAGGAATTCCGGATTGTTAAGAAAGACGGCAGCACTATATGGGCTAGAGAAAGAATACGTTTAGTATATGATAAAAACGGCGAACCGGATGAATTATTTATTATATGCAGAGATGTAACCGAAAGAAAGAGAACAGAGGAAATATTAAAAGAACGCGAAGAACTTTACCGCGCAATGTTTGAAAAGAACCAGGCAGTGAAGCTTTTGATTGACCCGGATTCAGGCGAAATTGTAGATGCTAACATAGCGGCATGCGAATTCTACGGTTTTGATATTGAAACCTTGAAGAAAAAGAATTTTAAAGAAATCGCAGTTCTTTCACAGGAAGAAATTAAGTTCGAGCTCCAGAGGGCAAAGAATGAAGAAAATTCATACCTTATTATTCAGAACCATACATCTGCCGGCGAAACAAGGGATGTCGAAATTTACACCGCCCCGATTGACGTAAAAGGAAGAAGGCTGTTGTTTAGTATTGTGCACGATATCACTGAACGAAAACGTGCAGAAATAGCACTCGTTGAAAGTGAGAAAAAATATAAGAACATAACCGAATATGCGCCTATTGCTGTTACAAGGATTATTTCATCAACGCAATGCTATGACTTTGTAAATGATGAGTTCGTAAGGCAATCCGGATACACGATGGAAGAGTTCAATAAGCTGAACAACCAGGAATTGATTGATATGATTTATGAAGAAGACCGTGAAAAGGTTTTTTCTTTCTACCGGGACTGGAATAAGAGCGGAAATAAAGGTACACAGCACATCGATTACAGAATTATTAACCGCTACGGTAAAGTTGTATGGCTTGATACATATATCTATGCCGATTTTGGCGCTGACGGTAACATTAGAGCAATAAATCAGATTTGTATTGACGTAACCGAACAGAAACGCGCCCAGTCTGCTCTGCGCGAGAGTGAGAAAAGATTCAGGGCAATGATTGAAAACAGCACAGACCTGATAGCAATGGTTGACGACAAAGGCAATTTGCTTTACGCAAGCCCCTCAACAACTCGAATACTCGGCTATACTCTTGATGAATATGTCGGAAAGAACGCATTTAATTTTATATATCCTGAAGATGTAAAAAACGTATCTGAATTGCTTGCCAAACTGCTTAAAAACCCGGGTATGACAGTGACTGTTCAATACAGAATGAAGCACAAAGACGGAAGGTGGCTGTGGATTGAATATTCGGGAACCAACTTACTTAATGAACCTGCTATAAGCGCTATTGTAGTCAATTACAGAGATATTACAGAACGCAAGCGCGCCGAAGAAGAGATACTGCTGCAGAAATCTTATTTCCAGCAGCTTTTTGAAAATTCACCTGAAGCAATAGTCATTCTGGATAATGCCGATAAAGTAGTAAACATTAATAAAGGATTCGAAAAAATGTTTCACTACACGATTGAGGAAGTTAAGGGCAAAAATGTTAATGCATTGCTGGTTCCTGAAAATCTCTCTGAACAGGCAACGCAGATGTCAACATTCGTACGCAAAGGCGAAATTATTCACAAAGAGTCCGAAAGAAAACGAAAAGACGGCAGTCTGGTTGACGTATCTATTCTTGGGTACCCGATAACACTCGGCAATGACCAGATTGGGGTTTATGGTATTTACAGCGATATTACGGAAAGAAAAGAAACTGAAAAGGCATTAAGGAACAGTGATGAAAGATACCGCGCTTTTGTGCAGCAAAGCTCTGAAGGTATACTAAGATTTGAATTCCTTGAACCTATCCCTTTGAAGTCGAGTTTTGATGAACAAATAAAACATGCTTTCAGATTCGGATTTCTCGCGGAATGCAACGATATAGTTGCAAAAATGTACGGTCACAGCAGTGCGGAAGAAATAGTCGGTACCCGGCTCAGCGAATTTTTACCTGAGACCGAAAAACATAACGTTGATTACATACGTAAATTTGTAGAATCGGGCTACAGGCTCACAGATGCCGAAACAGAAAGTGTAGACGGTTTAGGTTACAGAAAATACTTCCAGAATAATCTGGTCGGCATAATAGAAAATGATTCAGTAATCAGGGCATGGGGAACCATCAGAGATATTACACAGGCAAAACAAGCGGACGAAGAACTGCGTAAGATTCAGTTCCGCCTTGCAACATTATTAAGCAATCTGCCCGATGTGGTACTTTATGAAACCGGAGGCGGAAACGAATTTTATTCGGAGAATGTCATTGACCTGCTTGGCTATCCTGCAACTAAATTCACAAGCAACAGAGAATTTTTCCTCAGTATCGTCCACCCGGGTGACAGAAAAATTGTAGAAGCGAAAGTAAATGCCTGGGATTCAGCAGGCAGACCCGGTATTCTGAATACCGAATTCAGGTGCCGGAGAGCTGACGGTACCTACATTTGGGTAGAAGACCATATGGTTACCGTAAAAACAGATGACGGCGTTGAAAGAATGGCAGGTGTGCTCATTGATGTAACAGAACATAAGAGCACCGAAGAAAAATTAAAACAGCTTGCTGAAAAGCTTTCAACATCCAATAAAGAGCTTGAGCAGTTTGCCTATGTAGCTTCTCATGACCTCCAGGAACCGTTGAGAATGGTTGCCAGCTACATACAGCTGCTTCAAAGAAGATACAAAGGGCAGATTGATAAGGAAGCCGATGAGTTTATCGGGTTTGCAGTTGACGGTGTTGTAAGAATGAAAACACTTATAAACGACCTGCTGATTTATTCAAGGGTAAATACAAAAGAGTTCCCGGTCGAGCCGACGGATGTTAATAAAATAATAGAACAGGTAAAAACCAATCTTAAGAGCGCAATTGAAGAAAGCGGAGCTTCTGTTATTTATGAAAACCTGCCAACTATTAACTGCAGTCCGCTTCAGCTTACACAGCTTTTCCAGAACCTTGTAAGCAATGCAATTAAATTCAGAAGAGACGAACCTCCGAGAGTCGAAATAACTGCTAAACGGGCTGATGATGAATGGCTGTTCTCGGTTTCAGATAACGGAATAGGAATAAGTGACGAGTTTTCAGAGAAAATATTTGTCATTTTCCAGCGTTTGCATAATTATAATGAATATCCGGGTACCGGTATCGGTCTGGCGATATGCAAAAAGATTGTTGAAAAGCTGGGCGGACATATTTGGGTTGAATCTGAGTATGGAAAAGGCTCAACTTTTAATTTTATTATTCCAATTATTGAAGATTCTATATAATAACCCGGGAAACTTATAGACTATGGAACATAAAAGCAGGGGTGCTCAAATTTTACTCATTGAAGACAATGAGGCTGACGTCAAATTAATTAAAGAAGCATTTAAAGAGAACAGCTCGGTAAACAAGTTCTTTGTTGCGGGTGACGGTGAATCAGCCATTGATTACCTGGAGAAAATAGGTTTAGACGGGGAGCATGTTCGTCCTGATGTAATATTTCTGGATTTAAACCTTCCAAAAAAGAATGGTCTTGAAGTACTTGAAGAAATCAAATCTAACCCGTTATTAAGAAGCATACCCGTTGTGGTATTAACAACATCCAGTGCCGAAGAACACATATTTAAATCATATCATCTTAATGCAAACTGCTATATTACAAAGCCGGTAGAGTTTGAGAAGTTTGTTGAAGTGGTTAAGCTTATAGATACTTTCTGGTTCGGAATTGCTATGCTGCCCTCAGTAAACTAAAATTCCTTACCAATTTATTTTAAATGCAGGTGGTTTATTTACCGCCTTTCTCCAGCTTACTTATTTTTTTATCAACCGATTTCAAATACAGGTAAATTCCCAGCCAGATTATTAAAGATATTATAAGAACTACATAGTACGAGTTCTTATTTAAAAATTCATATATTGAATCCATACGCTTTAGATATATTTAGAAATTTCCAGTTTTGCAATTCTTATCTTCAGGTTAAGCATCCAGAAATAAAGAGCTGTAAATCCTGCAAGAGAAGACAGGAATATCAGCAGCATCGCAGTATCCATATTTATTTTACCGCTTGTATTTATAATCGGGTCCGGGTGAAGAGTTTCGACTATTCTCGGTAAAATAAAAATAAAAAACGGAACTGTGATAAACGATAATATTGAATAAACGGCTGAGAGCTTCGCCCGGCTTTCTTCCGATTCAATTGCGCTTCTTAAAGCAAAATAAGCGCCGTAAATTAAAAGCAGAAGAAATATTGATGTCTGGCGCGGGTCCCAGTTCCAGAATGCGCCCCAATTGAATTTTGCCCAAACTGCCCCCGTTACGGTTGCAAGTATGCAAAACAGCATTCCAAGTCCCGCAGCACCGGAAGCCTTATAATCATATAAAATATCTTTTTTTCTCAGGTATTGAACGCTGTAAAGCATTGACATCAGGAAAGCAACTACTGTAACCCATGCCGTAGGTACATGAAAATACAGTACTCTGGCTCTATCACCAAGAGCGGGTATGTAAGGAATCGGCCAAAGCAGTGCAAAACAAATTACCGCTGCCATCCAGATGAATAATATTAACTTAAGCTTCATTTTTTAGGATTTCGGTATAGTTGAACTAATATAATCTTATAACATAAGAAAATTATAAATTAATTGAAATTAAAAAATATCCTGCCAAAAATCCCAGTTTTTAATCATAATTCCTGATTTGTCAGGTTCCGGGAAAATTGCCCGCATAATCCCGTTTATGTCAAAATCCGGCTTATCCGGTGCGGCGCTTGACATTTGCATAATATTATTATATATTTGTATAGTATTAATATATATAATTATATCAGCTATGAACAGGACATATTTTTTAAGCCAGTTGTGGGAATACCTGCTTCTGATAAGCCCGCCTGCAGAAGTTCAAAATTCAATTTCTAAAATCAAGAAAGAAGTAGGGATAAAATACGAAAACCCGCAAGCTTTACATTCCGCGTGCACAGATTTCGCTTGTCAGGTTTTTCCTTATGAAAGGGTATGAAAGAAACCTGCTGGCTCAGCTTTTCAGTTTTTTTGTTAATAGTGTGCCTGTTGAAATTATTCTAAAGGATTTCGATGTTTTCCCGCGTCATACTCTGTTTATTAACGTCAGGGAAAATAAGGGAATTGAAAAAACTTCAGAGAGAGCTTTCAGCTATCCTGACAGGAACAGTACGTGAACAATATTTAAAGCCCTCTAAAATTCATTATATGACAATCGCAAGAGACCTGAATCCCGAGCAATATGAATCCATTTCAGGTGAATATAAAAGCAGGCAATTTGAAACTTCATTCAGGGCAAAAAATATTGTGCTGCTTAAGAGGCAGTACGATGAATATAATTCAAAAAGCTGCAGGTGGAACGGAAGTCATAATTTTGTAATGGGGTATTGAAGAACATTTAAACGGCAGGGTTTTAGTTCTTAGATTCAATTCTAAAAGGTTCAAGCGCCTCATCAATTTTTTTTGTACCGGGAAAATAAGAAAGAATTTTCTGCAGAACTTCATCAAGTATTGCATCGGGGCACGATGCGCCGCTCGTAAGAATAATTTTTACCGGATTGCCTCCGCTTAGCCATTCCTGTGTTCTCACTTCAGAATGAGAATGTATATCATAATGATTAATCATAATCTCGTGAAATAATCTTATCCGCCCCTGATATAAAATAAACGGGCAGCCTTTCTTCACACAACTCTACAATATGCGAAGTATTTGAGCTGTTGTAGCCGCCTACAACAATGGCAAAATCAGCGTGGCTTTCGATAAGTCCCAATGTAGCAAGCTGGTTGTCATAAGTTGCATAACATAGCGTATCGCTGGTATCCGCAATATGGTCATTTATATTATCCTCACCGTATTTATCTATCATCGTTTGCCGCATTAAATCGGATATTGCCTGTGTCTCCGTAGCCAGCATGGTTGTCTGGTTTACAACCCCTATCCTTTCCAGGTTTTTTTTAACATCAAATCCTTCTGAAAATTTATTCCTGAATAACTCATAGAATTGCTCCGAAGATATTTTGCCGGTTATAATATCACACAGAATCTGCGCTTCGTTAATATCCCGAACAATAACAGTGGGTGAATTTTTCCTTGAATGTGAAAATGTTGCTATGGTTTCTTCATGCCGGTATTTGCCGTGCACTATTATAGTATAATCTTTACTACCAAGCTGTTCGGCGCGGTTCCAGACTTTTTCAACAAACGGGCATGTTGTATCGTAGCTGTAAGGGTTGATTCCTCGCTCCTTCAGAATATTTTGTATTTCAAGCGTAGTACCGAATGCAGGAACAATTACCACATCATCACTATTTAGTTCATTCCACTCGATAATCTGGCTTCCGCTATGCTCTTTTATAAATTTTACCCCTCTTGAACGCAAATCATCGTTGACTGCCGGATTATGAATCATCTCGCTGAGCAAAAATATCCGCTTGCCGGGGTTTTGTTCCAGCGTCTTGTATGCAATTTCGATTGCATTTTCAACACCGTAACAAAAGCCGAAATGACGCGCTATAAGAAACTTCACCGGCCCAAAATCAAGAACTGAGGGAGAGTAGTCATTCTTCCTGGGGTCCTTCATCTTCCGGGAGTTCTTCACAACCGAAATCACCGGGCTGCGGAAATATAACGGTATATCAAATTTCTTCATTGTTCAGTATTTGACACAGATTGAGTTTGATTATTATGACCTGATATATTATTTAAGCATTGGCATATTTATGCCGAATTTCTTCGCGTTGACTATAGCCTCTTCGTATCCGGCATCCGCATGGCGCACAATTCCCATTGCGGGGTCGTAGTTCAGCACTCTGTTTAATCTTTCTTCTGCTTCTTTGGTTCCGTCAGCAACCACAACCATACCGGCATGTATTGAAAGTCCGATGCCTACTCCTCCGCCATGATGAAGCGAAACCCAGCTCGCTCCGCCTACTGCGTTGAGAGCAAAGTTCAATATTGGCCAGTCGGCAATTGCATCGGAGCCGTCTTTCATCTTCTCAGTCTCACGGTTCGGTGATGCTACACTTCCGCAATCGAGATGGTCACGCCCGATAACAATCGGCGCTTTTATTTTGCCTTCTCTGACAAGGTCATTAAAAATAACCCCCATTTTTGCGCGTTCGCCGTAACCCAGCCAGCATATTCTCGAAGGCAATCCCTGGAAATGAACTTTCTCCCTTGCTTGCTTTATCCATCTTGCAAGCGGCTTATTTTCCGGGAAAGTTTTTAAAATATACTCATCAGTTGTATAAATATCCTCCGGGTCACCCGAAAGAGCTGCCCAGCGGAATGGTCCTTTGCCGTCACAGAACAATGGACGGATGTATTCAGGTACGAAGCCGGGGATATCAAATGCTTCTTTAAAATTATTATTAAATGCTTCACCCCTTATATTATTTCCGTAATCGAAGGTAACAGCGCCTTTTTTCATAAAATCATACATTGCTTTGCAGTGGACAACAACCGTTTTTCTTGCAAGCTCAATATATTTATCGGGATTGGATTTTCTAAGCTCTAATGCTTCATCAAACTTCATTCCCATGGGCACGTAGCCGTTGAGCATATCATGCGCGGAGGTCTGGTCTGTTACAACATCAGGAATCATATTTCGTTTAAGCATTTCGGGAAGAATTTCTCCTGCATTTCCGGCAAGTCCAACTGACTTAGCAATCTTCCTTTCTTTTGCATCAAGCACAATTTTTAATGCTTCATCAAGGCTTTCAGTCATAACATCGCAGTAGCCTGTATCGATTCTTTTCTGAATGCGTTTTTTATCTACATCAATACCCAGGAAAGCGGCGCCGTTCATTGTTGCAGCAAGGGGCTGAGCCCCGCCCATTCCGCCTAGTCCTGATGTTAATACAAACTTTCCTGCAAGGCTGCTGCCGAAATGTTTATTGGCGCACGCTGCAAATGTTTCATAAGTCCCTTGTAATATTCCCTGGGTACCGATATAAATCCATGAACCTGCCGTCATCTGGCCGTACATTGTTAAGCCGAGTGCGTCCAGCCGGCGAAACTCATCCCACGTTGCCCATGCGGGTACAATCTGCGCGTTGGATATAATTACACGCGGTGCATTTGTATGTGTTTTGAATACTGCTACCGGCTTACCGGACTGGACAAGCAGGGTTTCATCGTTCTCCAGTTTTTTCAATGATTCAATAATCTTATCATAGCATTCCCAGTTACGGGCGGCTTTGCCTCCCCCGCCGTAAACAATAAGGTCATCGGGACGTTCTGCAACATCCGGGTCTAAGTTATTCATTAACATTCTCATAGCTGCTTCGGAAAGCCATGATTTACAGGTAATTTGCGTGCCTGTTGGCGCCTTTATATTTCTCTTGCTCATTTGAAGTAGTTTTTAAGTTGTAATTACAAAGATATGAATTTTCGGCGGGAAAGTTAATTCAGAAATTAAGGAACATTTTAAAATAGTAAAGGCTTGATTAACCAAGTCTTTACTGTAGAAGACTTTCTTTTATTTTATTTAATTTTCGGCAGTTCAAGTGATGTGTCAAGTTTTTCAATTTCGCGCCATATTTGCTGGCATGGAAAGCGGTTTTCATATAAAGCGCGGCTCATCATAACAGAATCAACGCCGTAGGGTTCAAGCTCCTGGATTTTTTTTAAATCCTGGTAACCGCCTATACCTCCTGCCGCAGTTATTTTAAGATGAGTCTTTTCGGCTACTTCTTTCAATCCATCCACATCAGGACCTGAGAATACACCAACTCTTGAAACATCCTGGTATATGATTCTGTAAACACCTATTGATTTCATTTTCATAGCAAGGTCTATTCCTTTTATATCAGTAGTTTCGCTCCAGCCGGTTTTTACAAAGTAACCGTTTCGTGTATCGATGCCAATAACAATTTTAGAGGGGGAAAATTCTTTAAGAAGTTTTTCTACAAAATGCGGTTTCTCTACTATTGCGGTACCGAGCACTATTCTGTAAACTCCGAGCTCCTCCAAAATTTTCTTTGCAATGTCATAAGTCCTTATACCGCCTCCGAGCTGAACAGGGATTCCAATTGTATCAACTATTTCTCTGATTAGTTTATAATTTATCATCTCACCCGATAATGCGCCGTCAAGATCGGTAATGTGGAGGCATTTTGCATTCTCTTTTCTGAAAAGACGGGCCATGGTCAAAGGACTATCGGAATAATACAATGTTTTGTCCTCAAGCCCTTCAACCATTCGAACACTTTTACCGTTCTTAATATCTATTACAGGAATAACTAACATATGAAAAATCTTCAGTTACAATTCGGAATTTCCAAATGACTAAATATATCACTCAAATACAAAATTAGGTATCAAATCCTTTATTCTCAATCTGTTTTTTCAGTATAAATAAATCTATTTGGGTTTACTTGTTAACAAATGTTAATTAATACGGGTTGCAGAGAGTATTTAATTACTTGATTCTCTCGTAATACAGGCTGCTGTCCTGGGGAGCGTCTGTAACCAATTTCCAGTTTTTTGCCAGGTAACTTGAATCAATAAATTCTAAATACTGGGGCCAGTCACTAATATAATCTATTTTCATGGAATCAATGTAAACATCTATTTTTTTATTTCTGAGATAGTTTAATGCTTCGTGGTCAATTTTTCCGTCAAGGTTAAATACATTGCTGTTAAAATACCCGGTCACCCCGCTCTGGAACGCGCCTATTCTTTTTGATTCAAGATGAGAATTATAAATATACCCTGCCGAGATTGTTCTTGACCAGCCGGTATTTCCCGAATGAAAAAAGAAAAATGCATAGACAAAAAACAGTAAAAAAGAAGCAGCAGGCAGTAAGAGCTTAATATATTTATTCTTAAAGCTTGAGCTTATGCTTAAAAACACTAAAACCAGTACGGGTATAAATATCACCGAAAGCGGAGCAAAATATCTTATATAAAAGTGAACAGCTGTGAAATACAAAGTGTATATAATTATAACAGGTATAACTGAGTAAAGCCATAAATATAAAAACCTGACATACCTGTAATTGGAAAAGATTCTTGCCCTGTTGAATTTCGCATACAGAATAACAATTGCGGCAACCGCAGCCAGACAAACGATGCCTATGAACATCCTGTTTCCGGTATACAGAAATGGTACAGCATGATCAAAAACCGCAGTGACAGCAATTATTAACCTTGTCAAGCAGGTCATCGAACGAGGAAATAAAAGCAGATTGCGCTACACCCGATGACGGAATCCATGAATCCGTAACAAACTTAATATAAAACAGCCACGGCATAATAAGAACTGAAATCATAAATGAAGCAAACAAAAATCTGCGGAAAGTAATTTTCCGTTTTAGCAGCAATGTAAAAAGCATAACAGCGCTAATTATTCCGAAATCCATTCTTGCAAGAACTGTTAACCCCATTAAAATACTCAGCAGCATCCATTGCCTGAATTTCACAAAATCCTGCTTAAATATCATTAATGAATAGAGAACCACAATTGCGAACATGTTAAGGTACAAGCCGGTTTCAAGGCCGTAAGTGAAAAGCTTAAACAGTGTGAAATTCAGAAGTGTTAATGAAGCGCAATACAGTTTCAGGTATGTTTTATCAGCATTTTCAGAAATAAGCTCAAGCGAAATACGGTAAATCAATAGAGAAAATAAAAGGAGGTTCAAGACCCCGAATAAGATAACCGCCCGAACGAAATCCCATTTACTCAAGCCGGCATACTGTACATAATAGGCAATCACGGCAAAAACGAATGTATTTAAAGGCTGTATACCTGAGGTAAGAATGCCGTAATTATAGCAAATCTTCTTCTCGATAGGAATATTCCATGCCACGGTAAGCATGTAGAAACCGTCTTCACCAACAGGCCTGTCTGAAAGATACGGCATGTTTACATTTTCTTTGAATTTCTGGGGGAAACCCTCGATTGAGCCAAATGCGAGAAATAAAGAGTATGCGGAAAATAAAAAGACTGTAAGTATCCAGTAAAATTTTGGTGTCATCTGTATACTAATTTTCTCTGATTCAATAAATGTAACTCAATCTTCATCAAAATATATTGCTATAACCAGAAAAAACCATCATTCCTCTGTTGAGCATTCTTCCCAATAAACACCTGGTTTAGTTTGATTTAAAGTTAATATAAGCTACCTGCGGACTACAGCAACCTTACCTGTACCGACTTTACTGCCGTCATTATTATAGCCAACAATAATATATATTCCCGATGCAACCAGATTCCCGTTGTCATCCCTGCCATCCCAGTTTGCTATACTTCCGCCGGGAGTTTGCAGTTCTCTTACAAGTGTGCCGCTTATTGATAGTATTTTAACTGATGAATTTTCTACAAGACCGTCTATCCTTAATAGGTGCTCATTTGGAACAAGAAATGGGTTCGGTCCTGCGGTAATTTTACCAAAATCACTTACGGGCTGAACTGCTACTGTTTTAAATGAAACCAATCCGTCCTGAGTACCTATATAAACAACTCCCGTTCTTGGGTCTGTTGCAAGACAGTTGATTTTATTATCAGGAAGAGGTGAATTTTTCGTTGTAAACTGGTTTAAAAGTGTTGAACCGTCCTGGGAGACATACAGCACACCGCTCGAGTTGGTTCCAAGCCATTTATTGTTTAATGCATCATTTCTTAAAGTAGTTACATTTTCAGTTAAAGGGGTGCTGATGCCGTTCTCTATAATTCTCATTTTCTGGGTTGTTGGCACAGAGTTTGGATTTTGTATAACCTGGTACGGGTCTGCTATTATAGAAACACCGTTATCGGTGGCAACCCAAACTTCTCCGCTATTATCTACAATAATATCATTTGCGGTATTTATATCTGCGCCGAGCTGGGAAGTAGTAATTACGCCTGCGGTAGGTATGCTTTCATTATAATATTCTACTCCTTTAAGCGAATTTTCGTTTCCAAGGGTCATCCATTTAGTATTGTATTTATCTATTGCTAAATATACGATTGCAGTACTGGTAGGATTTCCCGCTGGCAGCGGAAACGAATCCAAAGCTGTCCAATTTACTATAGGATACTGTGTATTGCTGTTTAACAGCCACAAGTTTCTGTTATAATCCTCTTTTACACCAAGAACTAACACAAAACCGGGACCGCCGTACGATTTTAAAATCGAGTTCCCGTCATCGTATCTCACAACGTTATCACCATTTATTTTTAACAGCCCGTTTCCGAGACTGCCTACCCACACATCGCCTGAATAAAGCGATGGATAAATCTGAACCCAGCCGCAGCATCCGTAGCCCAATTGAGGATATTCATCAACTAAATAGTTTTTCCATGATTTCCCGTCGAATCTGTATACTCCAGAGTTTACATACCAATCACCCCCAAGCGAACCCGATACTGCCCAGAGATTGCTGTTTCCATCTACTGCCATATTGAAATAAATATTAGAGTAAGGGCTGTTTGGAAGTATATAATTACTTGTACCATTATTGAAAACATTTACGCCTTTATTGGCTGTACCAATCAACAGCTCTCCGCTTGGTGCAGCGTTTAGTGCTCCAATAACCGCACCTGAATATACAAGGTCAGCCTGATTTATATTTGAGCTATTTACTTTAAAAATATTATTCGAAGTAAGGTAAGTAGAAAAATATAAACTTCCGTTTTTGACCGCCATATGGTTTACCCGCTCTGTGATAGGGTTACCGTTGTACAACGGCTGATAACGGGTCAGCCCGCTGCCTGAATGATAAACCATCCCGCTATCTGTACCGAAAAAAACTTTATTGTTGAAGTAAGCAATTGTGTTTGCCTTATTTTTGAGAAGCACCGAGTTACTAGTGTTATAGTCAGACCAGCTTGATTGAATTGGCAAATAATTATTTATGTTTGCATAAGCTATTCCGTTCTTTGTAGCAGCCCACACAGTATCATTCACAACTAAAGTGCTGTATACGGGAGTTTTAACCGGCATAAGAGGACCAAGATATATATAGGGCTGGTCAACAAACTGAAAACGGCTTATATCGAATTTTATGATGCTGAACTCAGTTGAAATGAAGAGATAATTACCATATTGAAACAATCCGTTTATATTTTTATTGGTCTCGGTAGAATTAAGAATGTCTGCAATAACTCTCCAATTCGAACCCGATGGGCTGTAAACACTTATTGAACCGTCAGCCGCGCCTGACCATACATTACCGGAATTATCTACAAGCACAGTAGTAAGCTCATTACTGAGCAAACCCTGAAGTGTTGTGTATTTATTAATAGTCGCAGCGGGTGAATTAAGATCGAATGAAAACAAACCTCCGGTAGTGGCAGCCCAAACTGTATTATTGCTTAGGCCAACGCCGGTCACTTCTTTAAAGGATGTGTATATGTTCCATCCTTCATAAGCTTGCGCATAGGCAAGATTTGATAGTATAAAGAAAACCGCAATAATTGTGATGAAAGTTCTTTTGAGCATCTTTTCTAATTTTTTGTTTTAAAAAGTGTAGAGGTTTGTCTATAATGTATATATTTTTGGGATTTTATTAAAATTAGTCAGGAAACATTTCCCGGCTAAAGGTAACTTATATAAAATAAATTATAATAAAAGTGGAAAAAATATGAATTAAACTACCCAATAACAGCCTTTAAATGGGTATTTTTTCAAGTTCTTTAGCTGCCTCTATGTCTTTTTCTGTAATTCCGCCTGCTGAATGTGTAGAAAAAGATACCTCAACTTCTTTGTATTTCATAAGTACATAGTCAGGATGATGGTTAAGCCTCTGGCACACTCCTCCGATAGCCGAAACAAGTCCCATAGTTACAGGGTAACTGGAAGTCTTAAAGGTTTTCTTAATAGAGCCTTCTTCTAAATCTCCAGCCCGGTATGGATTTTAAAAATTCTTCTATTTGGCTGTTATTCAGCTTATCCGGCATAGCATTTCCCTCCAATAATTTTGATATTATAAAGATGTTTACTCTATTTTTCAAGTTGAATTTAAGAACTTACTTTGACAATAAAAAAATCCCGTTATGCAGAACAAACGGGATTTTGTAGAAAACAAATCTCTTTATTTAACAACACCATCTTCTTACTATTAACATAATCTCCTGTCGAAGACCCGCCTTGGTGGGCTTCTATTCTATAAAAATACACACCTGATGCAAAGTTGGTTCCGTTGAACTCAACTGCATACCTTCCGGGCTGTTTGAACTCGTTATTGACTAACCGTCATTACCTCTCGCCGAAGATATCATATACAATCAGTTTAACGAATGAATTTTTCGGTATATCATAATTTATCTTTGTTTTCGGATTGAAAGGATTAGGGTAGTTTTGCGATAAATTAAACACAGTAGGAATAAACACATTGTTCTTGTTTTTGCCTGCATTGGGATTTACAAATACTTTCTTGATGTCATTCGTTACGATTTTCATATGTTCCGATATGTTCTTAGGTCTTTCGGTCTTGATTGTCTGTTCAAGAGCCTTGATTACCTTGAGCTTTGCAGTTGCTAATTCATCACCTTTGTTAGAAAGTGTGGTCAGCACATCTATCTTCTTCTTTTCTGGTTGTCTTGGATATTTCAAGACACTGAAGATACTGTTTGCTTAATTTGCTTCTTCTCTTCTTTGCTAGAAAGGGCTTGTTGGGGTTCGTCATCACCAATGTCCCATCATATGTTGAAGGCATGCATCTGAGCTACCCGCCCTCGGAGAGATGGAACGTGACCTTCTCGGAACCGCCATAACCCTGCATAAGAGAGACTTGTTGCCATGTAATCCCAGCGTGCTACGAGACCCTCATAATTAGATGGATTTTGATTTATTATTTGCTGAAAACCTGATAATGCAGATCAGTATTGATGTAACAGCACTTTGCACTTTTGCACATAATAATTGCACCGTTTAACAAGTGTTATATTATTAGGATGAATTCAGTATCAGATTCTCATAAAGTGTTTTTAAATCTGTAATTGATTGTGAAGAAGTATCTGTTTTGCTAACTGCAAGATAGAACTTCGATACTGCGCTGATTGATTGAGTACTATCGGGATATGCATTAAGCAAGTATTGGCATAATATTTTAGCATTAGCATAGTTTCTGGAAACGCATCGAAATTGAAATAGAATCGTATATTGATTTAGAGAAATACTATGCACTCGCCCTTTCGGGAGCGCAGCCCTGACACCGGGCATATACATTACTGTATCATATATACCGTTGCCGAGATTTATTGCCATCATATCGCCGTCACCGCCTTTTGTGCAGCCGCTTAAATAAGGAGTAAACACAAAATCATTGATTTGTCCGCCTTGCTCACCCAAGGTTACATAATGATTAGGCGGGTCAACCGTTGAGCCGTTTACTTTGAAACAATTATCTGTTTCTTCATATGAGTTGGATTATACGAATCCGGGAACCAGCCGTATAAATGGTTAGCTATTTGAACCTATATCGAAAATATTCTCGCCTAAATCCATGTAGAAATATGAATTATCTACATATATATTATTAGTACCTGTACCGGAGTTGGTTATTGTGTTTCTGCCTCCGAGTAACATGCCGTATGCATAGCTCATTCTTAACTCTGTACCGGATAAAGCCTGTATGCCATAAGTTCTTTCAGATGTTATTGTATTACCATAATAAATCGAGGAGGATGATAATGCAGTAAATGCGCTTGTATAGCCTGTGATTGTATTTGATTTTACTGCACCGCCCTGTATATTATCCAGAAATATTGCTGTATTATGAACCTGAAAATATATTGCTTTCTATAATTACAGGAGTAGTAAAACCTGAATATGCCATTACCTTAATTGTTGGTATTTCAGCATCGTTGGTTGTAAACGTATTATAACCTATATAGGCATTTGAATACTGGATTAACCCTCCGGCATAGCTTAAATCCAAACGCGCCTTTGTTATTACCTGAAGAGCCGAGTGTAAATGAATTATTTCTTATATCAACAACAGGACAATTGATTAATGTAAATGTGGAAATACTGTCATTTGCAACATCGGGGAATGTAGTATTATAAATGTAAACATTAGCCCCGTTAAACTCAAATCCTTTGAATGATGAACCTGATTCAGCATCCATAGTTATATCCGGTGAGCCTGAATACTGGGCATTACCCATCGTAAACGTGCCGCCATTGACAACAAACTTAGCTGAATCGGAAAAATGGATTGTTGGCATTGTTTTCTATAGTGAGGTTATAGCCGTTTGTCCATACAGTGTCTTCGCAGGTGAAATTCGGAGCCGGCGGGGATAGTTTCGTTTCCAACAAGAATACCGCCGGATTTCATGACAGGAGTAAGTTTAAAAAGCCTGCCTTCACCAGGCTGAAATAACCCTACATTATAAAACTCAGAAGAATTTTTGTTAATAAGTAAATTGAAATCATCATTCATTGGCTCTGTTAATAACCAGGTGTTGTAATATGGAAGTTGAGAAGCACGGAATTTAATCTCAAGCTCTCTTAAATCGCCGTGATTATTAAGATTTGGTGTGCATCTTTTATTTACTGCCAAAAAATAAAAGGGATCAACACCTGGCTGACTACTTCCAGAGTAGAAGAAACCGATTTCCCAATACCGGGCATCAGGACAATCATAGTATACATATGGAATATCAGTTACGCAGGGATTTTGACCCTGAATTAAAGGTGCTTTACTTCTAATATCCTGAAAATATTTAAAAGGAAATGGGTTCGGTTTATCAACGGTTAAAGCGTCATCCCATACAAGATTATTATCTTCATACATGAAATCGCCTATATTTCGTACTTTTAAGTTCAAATTGCTTATAAAACTCCACTTCTCCTGACCGTAATAATTGTGGTATCTTCTTGTACTCATATTATTCGGGTCTTCACCCTCTCATACCCCAATCACACAAATCCCCGCTGCCGTTATTATAAGATTCAGTACCTGAATAATAAGCGTAATCGAGCAGATGTTTTGCGCCGTAGGCAAGACCCATAAAATACTGCAGGCTGATTTCTTCGTTCGTAGGCTCACGGTGAACTTTATTGATATCTGCAGAACTTTGGTTAAGCATATTTTCAAATGAATGTACTTGCACGCCGAGAGTAAAAACAGTATTTGTATTCTTAAACGTGGTTGTTGCGCGGCGAAGCTGGTAGAGCGGCGAATAGATATGTCCTCAGCTGTAATCTCAGTAGTGTTCGTAGTAATAGTTCAGCTAGTAATCGTAAGATTCCGCGCTGACAGAATTTTCGTAATTTGATGTAGCCGGGTAATCCGTTGAGTTCGGAAGTGTTACATTGTGCGGAAGCGGGTACATATCTGCCTGTTCGTTTATGCATATAAAAGGGTAAACAAAAAGGAAAAAAATGTCCTGCGCAGCGCCGGTTGTTTTGTAATGCTCAAATAACTGAGCCTGCGTTGATGAATTTCTTAATGCCCCAGATGACTGCGACAGCCCGGCATTTACCTCACAAACCAGACTGGAATTGGAATTATCCAGTTTTATTAAACGGTTCACCTCTGCTATACAGGGAATCTGGTTATACATGTGCTCATCTAAATAAAAATAACCGAAACTGCAGTTAATGCCTATTTATGTTACTTCTTAGTGGATTTTGGAAACGAAATAATACGGTGTTTGCTGTAAGCTATCTAAATCCGGATGAAATAAATAAAACGACCATTCGTCTTCCACTCTCACCCTGTCAAGCCAAACGTCAACCTGACCGTACCAGTATATGCGGTAATAGACGCTGTCCGATTCGGGGTCAGAGCTTTTACAGTCTGATAAAGCAGTGTTGCTCTGGTTTAAATCAGCACCAGTTACGGAAATTTCAATTGGATTTCTACTAACTGGGTCATAATATATCTCTCTGTATTCTCCGTTATAGACCCACTGGTTATTAGCATTTTTATGTTTAAAATAATCACTATATATAATTTGAGACAGTATTTGGTTTCCATTATAGGCGTATGCTTCTATTCTAATTACAGGTTTATGATAATTGGCATCGTGAGCATTTATTCTCATTCTTGGACTGACAAACCATTTCCATATTTGAGGGGCAGGATATTTGTTATCCGAAAGCCTGTAAATGAGGTCCCAGCTCACGCCGGAGTTTGTAGACACGGGACCGGGAAAGTCTATCTGTTCCCTGTTCTCATATAAGCCGGAAACCATGAACACACCGAAAGAAGCATCGGGGCAGTTTATACAGCATTTCCATCCGCTTGCTCAGTACTGGTAAGCCGGGTAATTTGTTCCAGTTGAGTGTGTTTCACAACCGTAGCTCGGATAGTATGAGGAAGGAGTTTATCATTTCGGCTTCGTAATCACTCTGCTGCCCGTATCCGCCTCTTAGCACTTTTTCCCTTTCGGTGTATAAAGCCCGCGTTTGCATATTAGTGCCCCATTGGTTTATCATTGCATTTACAGAATCTTTATAATCATCTATCGGGTCGGATGAATCCGCCGTCGTATATTCTACGGGTCATGGTCCCAGTGATTTTCACCGTAAATCTGCATCATATTAACGTTCAGGTTCTGAAATTCAGACCACTGCCTTTGGTCAGACCAGTATAAAAAACTGTGGAAGCCTACATAGAATTTGTCTTTTAAATATCCCTGCTGAGATACCAAGCAATTTGTTAGAATTAGTGAAAGTGTAAACAACAACATTAACCTTTTCATTTTTTGCCTCCTTTTTAAAAAGGTTATTAAATGTTATTTTAAGTAAATTATTTTTTTTGATTCTCTGAAAACATTTTTGCCTGTAGTCAAAAACAGTAAAGCGATATATATATATACCGCTTGAAAGATCTGATTTGCCCAGATAAGCGTTAATTTATAAGTACCTGCTATAAGATAATTGATTTGTAAATTTGTAATACCTCTCTGCCTAACACATCACAAAAAACCATATTTACATTTGAGATTGGGGTAAAGCAAGCTTTATAGTAGTTTTCGGGTTAAACGGGTTAGGATAGTTCTGGATAAAGAAAAATTATCTGGTGCTTACTGCTTATATTACTTACAGATACTATATTGCCTCCTCCGTTGGTGGTCATGATAACATTGGTTTGATTTGCACCTGCAAAAACGACTGATGTATCTAAAGCATATATCGAACTTACAAATTCAGGTATAATTTGTTTCCCATAAGTCAGAAAAAAATTGGTTGTTTTTATGATACTGTCATTTGAAGCAATTGTAATCCACGCTATATCTTTGCTACCTGCTGAAATTCGTGAACCTACACGTACACCTATTTCATTAATTATTATCCAGTTGTAACCTCCGTTATATGTTCTGTTTATACAGTCATTACCCCTGGCAATTGCTCCATTTAAAGTATCAATAAAAACAATATCCTGTACTGAACCGCATTGGCTTCCAAACCCTGTGTAAATAAGATTCCAGTTTAAACCGCTGTCAGTGGTTCTATATAATCCACCATTATATGCCCAACCCCAATATTCACCATTCACTTTCTCCTTCAGCATAAATATTTTCTGAAAACTTCCCCCCGCTCCCGCATACTGCACCTGAAACGTCGAACCCCCGTCTGTCGTCCGCCAGATTCGCTGCAACGGCATACCGTTATCGCCGCATACCCAGCCTGTGTCTTTGTTTACAAAACTTATATCCGCATAATTATTTCCTGTCACTTCCAAACTATTCCAGTTTTCACCTCCGTTTATTGTTTTCCATATCGCTCCTGTTGTGCCTACATATCCGGTTCCGTAACCTGTTAAACTATCAGGAAATTCTATAGTTCTTATATTCATACTTGCCAGTACAGCCCAGCTTTGTCCTCCGTTAGTTGTCTTTATCAGGTTAAAAGGACTTATGAGTGTTATCCACCCTGTGCTTGCATTTACAAAATACATATCATACACAGTACCGCTAACGGGCAGATTGGGAAGCTGTGTCCATTGGGAGTATGCAACATGCATGGTGCAGTTATACAATGAGAAGTATTAAGATTAGTTTTTTCATGGTCATTCTCTTTATTTACTCCTAAATTAACCCATAATATTCATCCAACAATTAAAAAGCAAGGGTGGTGTATGCATATTGCAGTATCCGGCAGCAGGAAAATGGTATTTATAAACAAAAAAATCCATTTCAGCTTAAATTTATCTTTTCTTCAGCTCCGCACTGAAGAATTTATTTAGGTAAATAGAGTAAAATATTTGCATTGATTTAAGCAAATATATGTTATATATTTATATAGTGTTCTTTGAAATAAATGAGCGGAAAGCAAAAGCCGCCTGCCTGCAGCAGGCAGGCAATTTAAGGGTACTTTTATAACTTGTTTTAAAAAAACTGCATTTAAAGGGCAGTTTTATAACTTGTTATAACTTCAAGTTATGGGGGGGGGTAGGAGTGCAGAGTAAGTTGAGTGTCTCGAGTGCGGAGTGTTTAAGTGTTGAACCTTGCGTTTCTGCTTCTCTGTGGTCAATCTTTTAGAAAAACTGCACATAAGGGTCAGTTTTATTACCTGCCTGCAGCAGGCTTGCCGTTACTTGAAGTAATGAAGTTTTTGTGGAAAATTTTAGTTTGTTAAGAGCTGAGCAATGGAAAAATAACACTTAGGAATGTTAAATAAAAAAAGGGCGGATAATGCATCCGCCCTAAATACATAAATTTAAATTCTTATTATTTTACAAGCACCATTTTCTTAATAGCATTAAAGCTGCCCGCATCTATTCTGTAGAAATAAACTCCTGAAGCCAGATTTGATGCATTGAAGTTAATTACATGTTCGCCCTGCTGCTGAACCTCATTAACCAGTGTTTTAACTTCCCTGCCCAAAATATCGTAAACAACAAGCTTAACATTTCCAGCTGAAGCAAGTGTGTAAGCAATTGCTGTTGAAGGATTGAACGGGTTAGGATAGTTTTGTTTTAACGAATATTGTAAAGGAACATTATCTCCGGACATTGAAACTACAGGAACAGTTGTTGGTGGACCGATAACAGGGATATCTATGTAAGAATTACTATTTAGAAAAAGATAATTTGTGCTGTTAACCAGTACCGGCAGTACAAAAGGGTTTGTTGCAAGGAATGATGAATCACTCGGCGTTGTATCGAGATTTGTCAATACAACCTTGATTCTGCTGCCCGTCTGAAATACATGTGAATGCGCCTGTCCGTTAAAATTAACTATTCTCTTGCTTCCTTTTACATAGTTTCTGTCGGTGTAGTTTAACCTTGTAATAAAATAACTGGTACCGTCAGGTGTAACTTCATAAACCTGGAAATCATACTGGCAGAATGTATTGCCGGATGATTTATACTGCATATTTATTTTCGGAGTGCCTACCCATTTGTAAGGATAGGTAAGGGGGTCTGAAACAAAATTTATCTGAGCCTTTTTAAACCTGTTATTAAAATATGTTCCTTTGAACTCCTCATCAACTGCTCGCTGCATTGTCAGGTTTTTGGAAACCTTATTGTTAAAAGTGTTATTGGCCGATTTTGACGGATTAGGCGTATATTTCAGCTTGTGGTTACCATTAAAGTAAAACCGTAAATTAGTTGTTATGCTGCTTAACGGCGCCGCTGAACTGTCATGTACAAACGTCCATTTATTTGTAAGATATGGCAGCGTTGTAGATGCATATTGATAAGGCACATTCAGTATTCCGTTATTAACATCAAAGAGCCAGTGGAAAAACCAGTCATTAAAATAATTCATGTGCCATTGGTCCTCTGTAGCGGAGTGGTCTCCCCCATGTCCCTGTACTGCGCCAATGTATGATGAAAACGGGGCTGTTAGATGTGAGAGTCCTTGTGAGATTCCATCGGCATTAAAAAATTTATCCTGCCATGAACCTTCAATCAGCATTGGGACTGTGATATTTTGTACCTGGTTCATGAAATCACGTCCTATCGGGAGCCAGTATGCAAGGCTGTCCCAACTGTCTTTGTTGTTAGCATAAATCCAGTCACTCATTCTGTCAACTACAGGAGCGTATCTAACGGTATCGGGAGTGTATTCGATTGACCACAACAAAGTCATTTTAATCGAGCCGTTCTCAATCCAGCTTGAAGCGAAATTCGGCGGAGCAAGCGCTGAAATAATTGTCTTTACGGGAGCACCATTGCAGGCTGCCATATAAGGCAGCAATCCGCCCTGAGAACCTCCCATTATTAGAATCCTATCCGGATTTACACCGGAAGAAACATCACTTTTCACATAATTTATTATTTCAAGCAAATCCTGCATCTCTATATTGCTGATAAGATTTGAAAGACCGCCTGAATGACCCTGGCCCCTAACACTGTATGACATTGTATAATATCCGTATTGAGCCTGTGCTTTACAAAATCCTGCAAGGGTTTCTTTATTATCACCGTACCCGTGAACCATTATAACAGTTGGCCATCCTCCATCCGGAGGTGTTGCCTGGGGTACAAATTTTAAGCAGTCCATGTCAACCCCGTCCCTCATGGTAACTGTAAAATCATATCTAGTTACTGAGTCAAGCCCGGCGGCATTCCTGTAATTTGGAAGAAGAAATTTAGGGATATAACTATTGAAGCCAGCAGGTTTATAATGCTGTGAAAACGCAGAACCCGCGAAAATTAACATAAATAGCAAACCTGCCAAATATACTAATGATTTTCTCATTGTAATTAGCCTTTCGTAAATATTAATATAAATCTGTTGAGTGTGTGTTAGTTAAAAATCTTTAATGCCAAATATCCAGTTATGGTTCCTTCGCTATATTAATGCCAAGTCCCTGTTTTACAGGGACCCGGCAACGGAGAAACGTATTTTCAGGATAAACAGCAACTTTTATTCATTATCTTTTATAAACCAAAAACATGTTTATAAAATGAGGTATCAAACAGGTTAAAAATACTGTTCCAAATAAAAACCCGCATACTACTTTACAAGCACCATCTTTTTAATGTCCGAGAAATTTCCTGAAGTGATTCTGTAGAAATAAACTCCGCTCGAAAGATTAATTGCATTAAACGATACTGTATGGGTACCTGCATTCTGAATATCATTAACCAGGGTTTGTACTTCTCTGCCCAGTATATCGTAAATTTTCAGCTCAACTTTGCCCGAAGCAGCAAGTGTATAATTTATAGTCGTAACCGGGTTAAACGGGTTAGGATAATTCTGTTCCAGACTGAATTCATATGGAGTATTCAGGTTTGGTTCGTCAGCTGCAAACAGGGTTCCCGGAGCTGAAGGTGAAGTTGTTTCCATCGGTAAATCAATATAACTCTGGTTGTAAAGGAAAATCTTGTGGTCACCGCTTTTCAAAGATGGTAATACAAACGGATTCGGACCCATGAACGATGAATCAGTCGGCGCCCAATCAAAATTTGTTATGACAACCCTGATTTTGCTTCCTGCCTGAAATACATGTGAATGAGCCTGGCCGTTGAAATTTGCAGTCTTTTTCTGATTCTTTGTATAATTTCTATCCATATAATTAGCCCTTGTTATAAAACGGGCTGCTCCTGATGAAGGAACTTCATATATCTGGTAATTAAACTGGCAGAAAGTGCTGGCTGTTGACTGGTACTGTATATTTACTTTTGGGGTTCCTGTCATTACCGAACTTGCTGTTAGAGGAGCTGTTTCGAAGGTCAATGAACTTTTTACAAACCTCCTGTTGAATGTGGTTCCCTTGAATTCCTCATATACCGCCTGCTGCATAGTAAAATTCTTACTGACTGTGTTCTTCAGTGTGACATAATCGGCACTCCTGTTGTTGGGGGTTGTTAACAGCCGGTTATTTTTGTTAAAGTACAATCTCAGATTAGTTGATATATCGGGAAGCGGTATTGTTGAACTGTCATGTACAAATGACCAATACTCTCCTGAAACGGGGAAAGTTGTGGAAGCATACTGGTATTTCGGAGCGTCAAGAATTCCTGTGTTTATGTTAAACAGCCATTGGAAAAACCAATTGTTAAACCAGTTCATATGCCATTGGTCTTCAGAATTGGAATGGTCACCGCCGTGGCCCTGTACAGCGCCAATATAAGAAGAAAAAGGAACGGTAAGATTGCTGAGCGCCTGTATAGTTCCGCCGGGATTAAAAAATTTGTCCTGCCAGGAAGTTTCAACCAGCATTGGAATACTGCAGTTAGGCACTTCACTCATGAAATCCCTGTTTAAAGGAAGCCAGTATGCAAGGCTATCCCATTTATCTTTTGTATCTGCATAAACCCAATCGCTCATTCTGTCAACAAGCGGTGTGTATCTGCATGTATCGGGAGTATATTCAATACTCCAGAGAAATGTCATCTTAATACAACCGTTTTCAATCCAGCTTGAAGCAAAGTTCGGAGGAGCAAGAGCAGTTATAACTGTTTTAACCGGGGCGCCATTGCAAGCAGCTCTGAAGGGTAAAATTCCGCCCTGTGAACCGCCCATAATTAGAATTCTATCCGGTCCTACTCCGGATACAGTGTCAGCTTTAACCCAATTTATTATCTCAAGAAGGTCCTGCATTTCGGTTGAACTTATCAGATTAGAAAGTCCACCTGAATTTCCCTGACCTCTGACACTAAAGGTCATTGTATAATATCCGTATTGAGCCTGAGCTCTGCAAAATCCAGCTAAAGTTTCTTTGTTATCCCCATAACCGTGAACCATAATTACAGTCGGCCATCCTCCTGCGGGGGCAGCAAGCGCCGGAATAAATTTTACGCAATCAATAATAACGCCGTCTCTCATTGTAATTGTGAAGTCTGTTCTTATTACTGAATCGAGACCGGCTTCCATAGGACTGTAAGGCGGAAGCAGAGGTAAATTCCACTTATCGAATGATGCGGGATGTTTGGAATATTGGGAATAAATCTTCTGCGTGCCTGAAAACAAAAAAAGCAGTAAAACTGCGAATGCAGCTACCTGCTTAGGCAAATTTTGGGAATAACTTAGCATTTTTTCTCCTTTTTTGAAAAAAATAGTTTACAGATTAAAAAATCTTATCTGCTAAATTAATTCCCTACTTAATTAGCATGACAAAGTTAACTTAATGGGAAAGACCAATCAATCGCTTGTAGCAGTCAATTATAAAATTACTGAATTTTATTGAATTTAACGGCAAACAGTGATGCCAAATAATCACAAGGTAGTTACCTGATTCACGTTAACGATACTAAAACCTTCTAAAATTGAACACTAAACCCACCTACAGGTAAAAAAGCCCATTGGTAAATAGTGCCTGTTTCATTTTTGTATTCGTTCCAGAAATATTGATATACATTAGTTGTGTTAAAGACGTTCTGAAGTTCAACATAAGATACTATGCTCCACTTTTTGAAATTCCATTTTTTATCTACCCTGATATCAAGCCTGTTATAATCTTTGAATCTTGCATCGTTGAATTTATCAACCTGGTAAACACCTCTGCCGGCAATAGTTGATGCCTGAACATCAAACGGTGTATAAGGCCTTCCTGTTGTGTACCTGAATTTAATTCCCACAAGCCAGTCATCCGGCAGCTGGTAGCCTGCAATGATAGTAATGTTATGCCTGTAATCAAAACTTCCGGGTTTCTCACCGCCTTCAAGCGCTGTAATTTTGCTTTCCGAAAGTGAGTAATTCAGCATACCGTAAAACCCGCTTCCGGTAAGTTTTTTTTGAAGTGATATGTCTATTCCCCTAACATGACCGTAACCCTGACTTGTTGCCTCCCCCACAAAGTTCGGTCCGTTTTCGGTACCTCCGTTTACAAGGGCAAACGTTGGTACTAAAACACTTACGGGATAATCGGTATACTTTTTATAATATGCTTCAATTGAAAATTTAAGGTCTTCTGTGAACAAGTGTTCAATCCCTGCAACATAATGATACGCACGGATAAATTTAAGATTAACATTCGCGGGGTCAGAGGTAACCCATAAATATTCCGGCGCCTGTGTATAAATCCCTGTGGAAAAATTTAATGAAGTGGTTTCGTTAAACCTGTAAGTAAAGCCTGCGCGGGGGGAAACAGAATGCTTATCTGTTATTCCCGAAAAATATTCGTAACGAAGTCCAGCATTAAGTGTAATTTTATCTTTTAATAACTTTAGTGTGTATTGGATAAATGAAGAACCTTTATAGAAATCTTTCATTACATCAATATTGAGTGGTGGTAAGGTATCACCAAACGCTGTTGTATCAGCTCTTACGAAAAGCTTGTTCTTAAACTTAATAAGCCTTCCGCCAGCTCCAAAAATAATGTTATTGTTTGAATTAATCTGGTAAAAAACCTCTGAACGCAGATTAAAATCTGATTCATAAGAATTGTAATCGAATATAAGATCATCTGTTTTTATATCATAATTATCGTATTTATAAAAATTGCTTGAGTTTGCCAATACAGTCTGAATGTAACCTTTTCTGAAAAGTGATTTCCAGTTAAACCCCCCGGTAAATTCCTGCTGGTTTCCTTTAGCTTTGCCATAAGGATTATCATCGGATATTTTTGATGCATCACCTTCAAAGCTTATATCATCAAGTCCCGCAATTCCCAATAGTTCCAGTTTATTATTTTTGTCAATATCATAAACGGCTTTAAGATTAAAATCCCAGTAATTGGGAACCGCTGCAATTCTAATTGCGCCCTTTATCAGATTAAGGTAGCTTCTTCTTGCCGAAATAAGAAACGAGCCTTTTTTTGTAAAGAGTGGTCCTTCAAAAACGCCGCCGAAACCTGCGGTGGAAAGATTAATATCACTGAGAAAACTTTTCCTGTATCCTTCACGGAATTTTATATCAAGTACGGATGAAAGCTTATCACCGTAGCGGGCGGAAAAACCCCCGGTCGAAAAATTTACATCATCAATAAACTTAACATTAATCATTCCAATCGGTCCCCCGGAAGAAGCCTGAGTAGGATAATGATTAACGTTAGGAATTTCAATTCCGTCAATCATTGTAAGGTTTTCGCTTGGTGAACCGCCTCGTACTATTAAATCATTCCGCTGGTCATTACCGGGAGCAACACCCGGCAGTACCTGAACCATTCGTGAAATATCCTCAACTGCTCCCGGCGCTCTGCGAACCTCTTCGAAATCCAAATTAAAATTACTTGTGTTTTCATCAGGCGATTTATGGAAATATTTTGCTTCCACATCTATTTGTTCGGTTTTTATATCGGAAATTAAAAGCTCAACAGTTACGTTGGTCGGTCTTGAAGAAAGAACCACAATATCGGTTTCTACTATCGGCTGATAGCCAAGACAAGTAACTTTGAGCTGATATGTGCCATAAGGAATATTTTCAAACTCAAACATTCCTGATGAATCCGATGCTGTTTTTTTATGAAGCTCAATTATTTCTATTATTGCCTCTGTTATTGGTTTCTGAGTTTCTTTATCTGTAACAACACCTGTTATTATTCCTTTATCCTGTGAAAAAATTCCTGAACAGGAAAACAATACTGCAAAAAGAATAAATATCCTTAACGATTGAGTTTTCATCTTTCTAAAGAATTGAATTTTTTAACTTGTTGATTTCATCCGTGAATGAGCGGCATCGTATTTTTCTGTAACGCTTAAGAGCTTACCCGCATTGCCAAGCCCGAACTTAGGCATGTTAACGTAAACGTTTTCATATTCACCCGGGTGAATGATATAGGTCTCATGCCATATACCTACATGACCGCTTTGGCGGACTTTAATGATTGAAATTTTTCCATGCGGGAAAGTGATTTGCGTTTTTGTTTTTTGCATATAATTCAAGATGTTCTAATGATTTCCAGTACTGAACCATTATTGTAGTTCTTCCGAACCATGACTGTTGCCCAAGAAAACCCATATCGGGATTTTTGTACAGCTCTTTAATCATCTTAGGCATTTGCAGAGTTATGGGGAACCATTTCCAGACTCTCCAGAAGCTGTTAACTCTCATTCCTATCATGAACACAACAAAACCCCCTTCCATCTGCGCAAACATTCTTTGTTTATTTATTTCAGGCATTAAACCTCCTTATGTTTTGAAGTAATATTTTTATAAACAAACCTTAAGACTCCCCTGAACAATGTTATTGATTTGTTCGGGAGGAATCATAGCACATCTGCCTCTGATGATAAGCGAAGCCATACCGTGCACAACCCCCCAGAATGCAAACGCGGCAGAATCAACGTCTGTATCAATAAAATATCCTTCATCTACACACTGCTTAACGGTATTTCTTAAATATTCGTATGAACGCTGACCTGCTTCCCATCCTTTATCTTCTTCGCAAATTTTTTCACCTACACTTTTTGCTATGAACATTAAATCGTAGTAATCAGGATTCTCTAAAGCAAATTTCATATATACTTCACCCATTTTGGAAAGCCTCTCAAGCGGGTCAGAAATATTATCGAGTGAACGCTGCATTTCGTAGAGCTTGTTAAAACCTTCAGTATGTATTGCAAGAATAATTTCGCCCTTATCTTTGAAATAAGAATAAATCGAGCCTGGTGAATAATCTATTTTATCAGCAATCTTCCGGAGCGAAACATTATCAATTCCTTCTTCAACAAAAAGTTCAACAGCAGTCTTTAAAATAAGCTGCTGCATCTCTTGTATTTCTCTTTCTCTTCTATCCTGAGTACTCATAATTAAACACCTTCTAATAATTAAACACTGTTTAATAATTAGACGCAATTTAATATATAAATTCCCATTTGTCAAGTGGTTCATGAAAAATAATTGAAATGTCTTTAAATTTATCAACTTTTTTACGATTTTAATCCAGCATATGGAAAAATCAAAGGAACAAAGACCGCTTAATATCAAGCTGGAAAACCTGCCTTCAGGACCGGGAATTTACCAGTTCAAGGATAAACACGGCAAAATTATATACGTCGGAAAAGCCAAAAACCTGCGCAACCGGGTGCGCTCATACTTTGTTTCCAAACCGGTTGGTCCGAGGCTTGAAAGAATGATTTCACTGATTGATGACCTTGAGGTGATAAATACGGATTCGGAAGTGGAGTCACTGATTCTTGAGATGAACATGATTAAACAAATCAAACCAAGATACAATGTTAATCTTAAAGATGATAAATCTTTTCCGTACATAGTTATTACCAAAGAACCTTACCCGAGGGTTTTCCCAACGCGCAAGAAACGAAGTGACGGCTCAAAATATTTCGGGCCTTATACAGACGTTGGCTCAATGAAATACTCGCTCAAGATGCTGAGAGATATTTTTATGATACGCACATGCAATTATAACATTACACAGGACGCAATCGATAAAAAGAAATTCAAGCTCTGCCTTGAATACCACATTCATAAATGCGAAGGACCGTGTGAGGGACTTGTAACGCAGCTTCACTACAATGAAATGATTAACGAAGTTGAAAAAGTGCTTAACGGCAAAACATCTACTCTTATAAAAGAGCTTAGAGCAAAAAATGAAATCTGCCGCTGAAGCAGAACGTTTCGAAGCGGCATCTGAAATTAAAAATAAAATTAAATCTCTGGAAGTATATTCCAACAGGCAGAAAATAGTGTCAGATGATATGCTGGATAAAGATATTTTCGCATTTGTGAAAGAAGCGGATGAAGGGTGCGCAATGGCGCTGAATATCCGTGACGGCAAAGTAATAGGAAAACGCCATTTTTATCTCGATACAATCGAAGATAAATCAGATGAAGAAGTGCTTGAGAGCGTACTTACGAAATATTATTCCGATACTGATTATATACCCGATGAAGTTCATCTCCAAAACGAGCTTGAAGATATAGAAGCGCTTTCAGAATGGCTGAAAAAGAAATCGGATAAAAAAGTAAATTTTGTTTTCCCGAAAATAGGCGAGAAGATGAAATTAATTTCGATGGTGAAAGCAAATGCGCAGTATATGCTCGATGAGCTGAAGCTCCAGCGGTTAAAACGCGAATTTATACCAAACTCAGTTACTGCTATTGAAACGTGATTTGAGATTAACAAAACTTCCAAGAAGAATAGAATGCTTCGATATTTCCAACATTCAGGGCACGGATACAGTAGCTTCAATGGTTGTATTTTATGACGGCAAACCGAAAAAAAGTGAATACAGAAAATTCAAAATACAAACCGCAATGAATGAAGTTGGCAGACCTGATGACTTTGCATCAATGCGTGAAGTAATTTACAGAAGATACAGCAAGCCTCACATAATACAATCTTCTGCATCTGGCGATGGAAAAGAAGAAAAAGTTATGCCTGCACCTGACTTAATAGTTATCGACGGCGGCAAAGGACAGCTATCTTCGGCGGCAAAGGTATTGGATGATATTGGAGTCAAGAACCAAAATATAATCGGACTGGCAAAACGGCTTGAGGAAGTTTACGTGCCGGGTGCTTCTGACCCGCAGTCAATACCCAAAACCTCAAGCGGGCTGAAGCTTCTTCAGCGTGTACGAGATGAAGCGCACCGTTTTGCGATTACATTTCACCGCTCACTCCGCGATAAACGTACGCTGAAATCAGAGCTTGAAGATATAAAGGGCATAGGTAAAAAAACTGCGCTGAAGCTGCTGACTGAATTCGGCTCAGTTGAAAAAATTAAAGAATTAATTAAGAATAATTATGATGAGTTCGAAAAGAAAGCGGGGAAGAAAGCAGCGGAAAGAATAAAAGAATGGGCAGGGTAAAAAAACCGGTTACTTTTCTTTTACTGCCTCAAAAAAAGATTTCACCTTAAAATATTTTGTTCTATTTTTATTTGAAGAACGGTTTATTTTCTTAAAATCTTTCTCAACAAAATCAATTGTGGTCCCGTTTTTCACTGAGTCTAATAAATCAGGATTTTTCATAACTTGTCTGAGAAAATCAAAACTCAAACCAATATTTCTATTTATTTGTTCTTTGTTAGTCATTTTATTTCTTTTAAATATCTTTGTTTATAAACTTCCCAGTTATCTTTTAGTTCCTGTTCTGCGTAGCCAACCGCTATTGTGAGATCTTCAATAGCTATCGACGTTTTTTCCTGGCTTCCATCCGGAAGTTGTATATCTCTGTGAAAAAAACCATGAGAACAATCATACCTTACAATTGCAGTCCATTTTTCATTAATCAAACTTTCATATTGTATTACAATATCTGTTACCTTACCTCTTTGTGTAATAATTTTGAACCTGAGACGCTCAGTATTATCATCATTTAAATATTTATAAAACCTCTTATCTGCCAACTTAACTAAGTTGATTTTCAATCATAACAATATTAAAATTCAAAAAACAGAGTATTTTTCACGAACCTTTCTTCTTCTTGGATTTTCCGGCTTTTCCAGACAAAGCCAAATCTCTGTTTTGTTTCAGTAATTCTGCATGGAGAGAGTTGATTTTTCGTAAATCTTCTTCGTAATCATCAATACTATATACCACAACTTTAGCGTATCCATTTTGAGTAATTATATACGTCTTTCTATTTTTATAAACTTCATTCACAATCTCTGAAACATGCGCCTTTAAATAGCTGATTGGTTTGATTGATTCGCTTAATTTCATTATTTTATATATTATTTAATTGACCTAAATATAGACAGAATTTGGGTCATTTACAATTACCCGGTTATTCTATGACCCTTGACCACATACGTAACCACTGCCTTAAGAAGAAATTCGTAACAGAAGATTTTCCTTTCGATGAGGAAACACTTGTATTTAAGGTCATGGGCAAGATGTTTTTGCTTACGAATTTAAACCCGCCATTAAGCATCAATATAAAATGCGAACCTGAAATAGCAATCGAGCTGCGCGAACGTTACTCCGCAGTAAAACCCGGCTACCATATGAATAAAAAACACTGGAACACAATTGATATCGACGGCACTATTTCTCCCAAACTGGTGTTTCAATGGATTGACGATTCTTACAATCTTGTTGTTCAGTCTCTTCCAAAACCAAAAAGAGATAAAATAAACAAATAATCGTCAAATTTACATTTCTTCTTTACATTTTATTCAAAATAAACTATATTCACGGTTAATTTGTAAAAATTGAAGCTACTACTTTCATATCTTAGAAAATACAGGAAACTTGTTATTGGCGCGCTTCTGCTTGCGGCTATTAACCAGGTATTCTCATTGCTTGACCCTTTAATACTCCGTTATATAATAGATGACTATGCAACAAAGTTCAGCAATTATACAACAGGCGAGTTTTTAAAAGGCGTCGGATTTCTGCTTTTCCTCGGCGTAGGCGCTGCATTTGTTTCGCGTCTTGCGAAGAATTTTCAGGATTACAATATAAATGTAATTACCCAGCGCTTAGGAGCAGAGATATATGCTGACGGAATTAAGCACTCGCTTCAGCTGCCGTATTCAGTGTTTGAAGACCAGCGCAGCGGTGAAACATTAGGCATACTGCAAAAGGTTAGAACCGATGTTGAAAAAATCATCATGGCATCAATTAACATTCTGTTCACAACTCTGGTTGGCATCATATTCGTGATGGTTTATTCATTCAGTATTCACTGGATAATTGCGCCTGCTTATTTTATGACTTTCCCTTTAATTGCAATTTTAAGCTCAACACTCAGCAAACGGATAAAGCGCATACAGAAAACCATCGTAACAGAAACAACTGCACTTGCAGGTACAACAACAGAATCACTGAGAAATATAGAGCTTGTAAAAAGCCTCGGGCTGTCTAACCAGGAAATCGAGCGGCTTAATTCAACAACCGATAAAATATTGCAGCTTGAACTGAAGAAAGTAAAATATATAAGAACTCTCAGTTTTATACAGGGAAGCTCCGTAAACCTTTTGCGTACCGGTATTTTGCTGTTAATGATGTACCTAATATTCACAAAAGTGATAACCACAGGTGAGTTTTTCTCGCTGTTCATATATTCATTCTTCATATTCTCTCCTCTTCAGGAAATGGGAAATATAATTAATACTTACCGGGAAACCGAAGTATCATTAAATAATTTCTCCGATATACTTAACATTCCTGTTGACCCTAAACCCGAGAATCCGGTTGATATAGGTTTAATAGAAACGCTTGAATTTGAAAAAGTAAGCTTCCGCCATCAAAGCTCAAATAAACATGCATTATGCAATATTAATTTTAAAGCCTCCCCCGGTGAAACAATTGCTTTTGTAGGACCCTCAGGAGCAGGCAAAACCACGCTTGTAAAACTATTGGTCGGGCTTTATCCACCGCAGGAAGGGTAATAAAATATAACGGTGTTCCCGGCAGTGAAATTGATTTTGATGTACTCAGAAACCAGATAGGATTTGTTACACAAGACACACAGCTCTTTGCAGGCACTATCAAAGAAAATTTGTTGTTTGTAAATCCGATGGCAACAGATGAAGACGTTTATGACGTTTTGAACAAAGCAGCATGCCAGAGCCTGCTGGCTAGAGCTGAAAAGGGAATTGATACGGTCATCGGTGAGGGCGGTGTAAAAGTTTCGGGGGGAGAAAAACAGAGCCTTTCTATTGCAAGAGCGCTGCTCCGCAGGCCAAGGCTTATTGTTTTCGATGAAGCGACTTCGGCTCTGGATTCGTTAACGGAAGAAGAAATTAGTGATACTATCAGGGATGTATCTTCCAGGACAGACCACATTACAATTATGATTGCGCACAGGCTTTCAACTATTATGCATGCGGATAAAATTTATGTTCTTGAAAAAGGCAGGATTGTGGAATCCGGCAAGCATTCAGACCTGCTTCTTGAAAAAGGGTTATATTACGCAATGTGGCGCCAGCAGGTCGGTGAAGGGAAAGAAGAAAACGGTTTGCCGGCAGAAACTCTGCGCAGCGCTGTAATACAATCAAATTAAATATTACTTTAAAAAATATTTTTCGAAAAGGCAGATTTTAATTAGAAATTATCATTAAATTATAGAGCAAAAACCGTTAATGACACAATCAGGAAATTCAGAAGCTGTAACAGAAGGAATACGGGTCGAGGTTTATCCCGAATTCATACCCGAACAATCCCTCCCAACAGAAAACAAGTTTGTATTTGCATATAAGGTTGTTATAACAAACGAAAGCAGCCGCAGGGCAAAGCTTGTTTCACGCCATTGGGTAATAATAAACTCTGATGGTGACAGGGAAGATGTTGAAGGTCCGGGTGTTGTTGGTTATACACCGGAGCTTGAGCCCGGCGAATCATTCGAATACACAAGCTTTTGCCCGCTCAATACAGGCTGGGGAACTATGGAAGGCTCATTCAGAATGATTGCCGAAAACGGCGAGGAGTTCGATGTGCAGATTGCACGGTTTTACCTTTTCGACCCTGCACTGGTACAAAGTGAAGGATAAATAAACTTAAAAAAACTTCCGAAGTTTTTGAAACTTCGGAAGTTTCAATTACGGGAAATTTATTTCTCCTCAAGCCAAGCTGCCCTTATTTTCAACTGCTGCGATGTCGGATTATCTTCAAAAGTAAGACTGTTTACCACATCTCCCTCAACTTTCATCATCGGAGCTTTTAATATTACCGTTTTGGTTTTACCGTCATTATCTTTTCTCAGCACTTCCATTGTCAACTCATCACCGGTTTTCGATTTTCCAAACAGCTCATCAATGAACTCACGATATTCGCCGGGATATAATCTTTTCCCGTCAATGCTTACAATCTCATCTCCCTTTTCGTATCCCATCTTCTTTCCGAATGAATTCATATCTGAAACATCCACAATAGTTACATACTGAGCGCTGCCGTCTATTTTAAGCGAAACCGAACCGAGAGTAAATACTTTCCCTTTACCTGATTTAATATAATTTACTCCCGCAAGCTCAAAATATTCTTTTAAGGGCAGGGGTTTAGGACCTTCGACATAATCGGTAAAGAATTCTCTTATTTCCGGATAGGTTAGCCCGGTAATCACATCAAAAAGTTCATCATCTTTAAATGCTTTATCTTTTCCAAAGTGTTTTGATAAATCCTGCATTAGGTCACGCACCCCGTATTTCCCGTCAGATAAGCTTCGCAGTTTTAAATCGAGGCACATACCTATTAACGCGCCTTTCATGTAAACGTTTACATACTGCTTCTGGTATTTATCAAGAACATTTTTACTCATAACCGTAAAAGGCAGTGTATCATTAAAGAAGCCTGATATAAGAATTTTGTTTTTCAGCCATTCAAGAAATTGAAATGGCGAAATTAAACCGCCCCATTCTCTTGCAAGTCCCGAAGTATATTCGGTAACCCCCTCATACATCCATAAATGTTCAGACATTTTAGGGTTTGTGAAATCAAAATTGGAAATTTGCTCAGAATGAATTGAAAGCGGGGTAATAATATGAAAAAACTCATGAGCCGCCGCGCTAATAAACCCATTTTCAGTTTGGGCAGTATCCCCTTCTATCAAGAAATATAAAGAAGAATAGTTATGCTCAAGCGCGCCGGCGTTACCTGAATTAGTATGGTCAGAAAAATAAACAAGGTACGCATATTTTTTTACCGGAAGAGTTCCTCCCAGGTAATTCTTCTGCGCTTCAAGCAGAGCTTTCATTTTCGGCGCCAGCATTTTTGAAGTAATAACATTGTTAACCGAATAAACCGATATAAGCACGTCAGTGTCTCCGACTTTAATAACGGTAGTATCGGGAATTGTGTACATAATCGGCATGTCAACAAGCTCATAGTAATCGGGTGTTACAAATTTATCATGTGTATCATCTGTAGAAACAGGAATCATGGCTGTTGAGCCGTAAAAACCCATCGGTTTAGTAATATCAATGTCATATTCATTTCTTTTCATATCGTCAAAATATCCGAAAATTGCATGATTATTCAGCACATAATCTTTATTTTCATCGAATTCCGTGCCTGCCGGTTCAAAGACAAAATTACTTTTGTTTTCAGGTTCCCATGTTTCACGGACTTTATATGATATTTTTTGAAGCTTTTCAGCGCCTGAGATTTTCCAGCTTGATGTGTCAATCATTTCAACAGGAAGAAGCTTGCCGTTTTTATCATATGCGGCAAAGTCTGAAACAAATCTCCCGAAATTGTAAACGTGGTATGTACCCGGGACCATTTTCGGCATACGGAATATAATCTCGCTTTTATTTATTTCAGGTGTCAGAAGAGTAACAGCAAGTTTGTGGTCATTTACTTCATTTAAGTTTATGGAATAACGATAGGTATTGTTTTCCTGGGAATAAGAGAAAGCTACAGAAGCAATCCAAAGGGCTGAAACGATTAAGAAACGGAGTTTATTCATATTTAAAATAAGTTTTTATAATTATTTCTGTTTATAACATTTAATTTATCAATAAATTTCAGCATACCATAAGTAAATATTTTTGAATAATATAAATTTTAAGCTTCATCAAAAATGATTAATCCAAAACGCAGTGAAACCAAACAGGAAGAACAATCCGTATGGGATTATCCCATACCGCCAGTTATTGAAGATTGTTCAAATCATATTAAAGTAATTTTTAACGGAAATGTAATTGCTGAAACGTCAAATTCCAAACGGGTACTTGAAAAAGGCAATCCGCCCGTTTATTACATTCCTCCGGAAGATATAAAAATGGAATTACTTTCACCCGCAGATAATAAAACATTTTGCGAGTGGAAAGGCGAAGCAAGCTATTATCATCTCAACATCAGCGGTAAACAAATCCGTTATGCCTGCTGGTATTACCCGAACCCGACTCATGAATTTGAACAAATTAGAAACTATATTGCTTTCTATGCTCAAAAAATGGATGAATGTTATATCGATGATGAACTTGTTACCCCGCAGCCGGGAAAATTCTACGGCGGATGGATTACCAAAGGCATCATCGGTCCGTTTAAAGGAGAAGAAGGAGTTTAACTGATTGAACATAGTTTTTTTAAACAATCTCAGCGAGCATTGGGAACCGGGACTTTCAAATCTTGAAAATGACTTTCCGCAAGTTACATTTATCAAAAACTCAAATCCCGATGACAGGAAAAATCTTCTCAGCACAGCCGATGCGGTTATTACCGGCAGGCTAAAAGAAGAAGAAATCAACACTGCAGTTAACCTGAAAATAATTTTTGTCCCATTTACGGGGCTGAACGGGTTTCCTCTGAAATTAATTAAAGAACGAAATATTTTAATATCCAATACACACGCTAACGCAAAATACGTTGCCGAAAAAGCTGTTGCTATGATTCTTGCCCTGCTCGGCAGAGTTGTTGAATACCACAACGGTCTGAAAGAAGGAAAATGGTTCCGCTCATTCGATTATGATGATACATGGGAATCCATTCAGGGCAAAACATGCGGAATACTTGGGTACGGCAGCATCGGCAAAAACATCGCTAAGCTGCTCAAGGCATTTGACTGCAAAATTATCGGTTACAAAAAACACATTGCAAAAGAAAATAAACCGGAATATGCTTATGCCGATGAAATCACAAACAATCTTGACGAAGTAATTTCCAAAAGCGATATAATATTTATCAGCCTGCCTTTGAACAATGAAACAAAAGGACTGCTTTCCGGCAAGGTTCTTTCTGCTATGAAGGGAAAGTATATTGTTAATATCGCGCGCGGAGAAATCATTGACGAAGATGCGTTGTATACCGCATTAAAAGAAAAAACTCTCGCCGGAGCAGCCTTAGATGTATGGTACAATTATCCCGGTAAAAATCAGGAAGAACCCGTATTCCCTGCGCATAAGCCTATTTATGAACTTCCAAACGTTGTTATATCGCCCCATAAAGCAAGCAATACTAAACAATCTGTTTATGCAATGATTGACGATACATTGGCAAATATCCGCTCATATCTTAATACCGGAACAACAAAAAACATTATTGAGAAAGAACATATGTATTAAAGTGCACTATTTATTTTCCTGTAACTTCTTTAAGATTCTTTTGCCGTTTTCATTATTAGAATTCAGTTCTATTGATTTCTCATAATTCTCAATTGCCAATTCATTGTTACCGCTTATCATATACGCCTCGCCCAGACTATCATAAGTATTAAATGAACCGGGGTACAATTCAACGTTCAGTTTAAAAATTGTAATAGCGCCTTCATATTTTTTTTCACCTAAAAGCTGATACCCTAAATTATTTAATGAACTTTCGGAAACAATTTTATTACCCGGATATTGCTGTTTTATGTTTCGGAGCCGCGCCGCCGCTTCATCAAAATTTCCGGCAGATATCAGTTCTGAAGATGTCTTATAACCGGCGGGCAGACGCTTCAGCTTCAATTCTGTTCCTCCTGCATTCAGTATAACATTATTGAAATCTCCGTTTTCAAAACTCAGCTCAACATTATTAATATCTGTTTTGTATTTATATTTAGATACAGGATAAAGCCCGCTTTTAATAAAATCAGTTATTTCAAATTCCAAACCGTCACTGCCATTTATAATATCCAGAACCCGGTCAGGTTCATATTCAAATCTTCCGGTCATTTTATTAATTTCGTCATCATTAAGATGAATAGTTTTTAATGGCTTTATTTTATATTTTAAGATTGCATCAAGAACCGGGTCGCGGTTATCGAAATAATCTTTTGACGTTAGCTCAACTGTAACATCAGGAGACGTCCATTTACGATTATCAAACGGAAAACTGTTTTGCCAGTAGAAAGTTGAAAGCTTGATTTCAATTCTGGAATTTGGCAGCACAATCCGTTGGGGGTCACCGTAATGATTCGGACTTGCCGCAGTAGGCTCACCAAAAAATATTGCTTTTGTTTTATATTCCATAGAAGTTGTGAAATACGAAGCCGCTGAAAAAGTCCCTCTTCCTATTATGACAAACAGTTTTCCTCTTTGATTAATCTTTGGGTTATTCATAATAAAATCCGTGAACGGTTTGCTTGTAAAAAGATTCCCCCCGCCATTATTTCTGATATCAACAATAAACCTGTTTATCACATGATTATCTGTAAAATCACCTAATCGCTTAATGAAAGATGTAATGCTGTCATTCGGGTCGTTTTGAACAACATTGTACTGGAAATAAAGTGTTTTTGAATCATCAAGGTATTTAAACCAATAGAATTTTTCCTGATTACTTCTGTAAAGAGGAGTGTTTTCCGGAACCGGCCGGCTGTGGAGTTTTTGGATATAAGAACCGAATTCAACCGGCTTAAGAATTACCGTTTTTTGATTCCCTTTGTTATCTTCAAATGTAAATTGTGCATTGTTTTCATCCTTTATAATACCCGTTCCGTTTAATACACCGGAAATTATCATGTAAAACGGCAGCCATGCTTTTATCTGGATTTTATTATCATGCGGAATTAAAGGACTTATTATTTTGTAAACTTCATCAAGATTTGTATTGCCGATTTTAACCAGCTTCATGCCGATTAAATCTTTATACTCGTCATAAGCCCATATTACATATTGTCCGTCTTTAAAAATAAAAGTATTAACCGGAAATACTTTATAAGATTCAGGCTGCAGAATAGTATGCCCGTCTCCTACCATAGCAACCAGCTTGATAAGGTTAACAATTATTTGTTCATCTCTTAAGTCCGGAATCTGTTTTCGTAAACTTGAAACATATGTTTCAAACTGCTCTTTTGTCATGCTGTGGAAGAGATTTATATGAACGTTTGGCATCTGTTCAGCCAGGTAGTCTAAATCTTCAATCCATTTATCGTTTCTTTCTTTTGCGGTCACATTATTTTCTGTGTTTTGAGCCTCCACAAAAGGACCATCACAATAAAAAAACACTAAACAGATTATAAGAACCGTTTTCATAAATATTTAATAAATTATAACTTAAGTGTAAGAAAGAAGGGCTCTTTCAAGGTTAGATTAATTTAACACCGAAAAGGTTTCATATATTACCAAAAATTCATAATTTCAGTTGAGCTGAATCTCGAAAAATTTTAATCCCCCAATACTTTTGAGCCTGAACTCATCATTAAAATTCTTCTTATCAGCGCTTTTATCTTTGAGCAAATTGTAACAATCTGCCATCTCTTCATCATTTAAAAATCTTGTTTGATAATCGTTTTTTAAGTTATCCGTAAATATTGGGAATAAGCGGAGATGTAATTCTTCATCTCCGGGTACATTCCTGATTATAAGACCGGCAATAAAACTGTAAGGATTGGAATCAGGAGTATCATATCGGCCCGGAGCATTGAATACCGAGTTGCCTATGCTGTAAATTATCCAGTGACCGTTGTATTTTTCAACTTCCTGAACCATGTGTGAACCCTGCCCAAGAATTAGGTCAACACCTGCCTCAATTAATTTATGTGCATCCTCGGTTTGTTTATCTGTTTTCCACCCGTAGTTTCTGCCCCAGTGCGGGAAAATAATTATAAATGGATTCCTGTACTTATCTTTTAACTCTTTAACCTGCTGCGAAATTCTTTCGACTGAAATTTGATTAACACCGGGAGCGTTTTTACCTGCATAAAAATGAAAAAGGCTGTCATAAGTTTTTCTGAATTCAAATCCTGTTAAAACAGCAATTGTAATAGTATCACCATTTGCAACAAATTGTTTAACAAACGGTTCGGATGCCTGTTCAATGTTATCCCCCGCCCCAAAAAATTCTATGCCGCCAGTTTTAAGTGCAGTAATAGTATTATTTAAACCTTCAGCGCCGCAATCGAATGCATGGTTATTGCCAAGAGATACCGCTGAGATATTATATTTCTTTAAATACTCAATAGTTTGTAAGGGGCGGCTCCAGTGTGAATATAATTTCCTGAGTGAAATTTTTGGAGCAGAGCTGTCTGTTAAAGGAGTCTCTAAATTTGCAATAGTAAAATCCGATTCAAACAAAAGTGATTTAATATTTTCAAACATATAATCATACCCGTATTTATTGATTATATTTACCCCGCTGTTGAACTTAGGGTCGCTCTGGTAGCTTTCACCAAAATCAAGGTCGCCCAGAAAGAGAATCTCTAATGAAGAGTTTTGTGCATAAGATATAAATTGAGAAATCAATAACACAGAAATGAGAAGAAAATGAAAACTACAGCATTCTTAATCATAATAAACTAATTTCGTTAAGAGTAATTAACGAAATTACTGAAAATTTTCTACAAATAAGAGAAAGAAGGAATTACTCTTATTTAACTAAAACCATTTTTTTAGTGATTGAAAAATCGCCTGATGTGAGTCTATAGAAATAAATACCGCTGGGAAACGAAGGCGCTGCATTCCATTCAATTATGTGAGAGCCGGACTTTAATTTGCCGCTGAATAAGACAGCAGCTTCCCTGCCGAGCTCATCATAAACAGTCAGTTTTACATCGGGAGGATGAATTCCGGCCTCAGGTGGAATATCAAATTTGATTTTTGTGGAAGGGTTAAATGGATTGGGATAGTTCTGATAAAGATTAAATTCTCGCGGCTGAAAATTGGTGTTATTTTCAACACCGATAATACTTCCGTTTTCACTTATTATAACATGCTGGTTTACGGGAATATTTGTAAATACGGTTGTGTTTCCCGAAAGCCATTCGACTTTAACTGAATCAATAATTGAGGCATTGCCGAGCCCAAAATGCTGCACCAGGTTTTCGCCGCAGTAACCGGACTGCGCATCAATTTCCCTCATTTGCCAAACGGGATGACCGTTGATTATTGATTTTATCCTGATTTTTGACCCGATAGCCGAGCGATTAGTAACTGTGCCGATGCCGGTTACTTCAAGCCAGCTGTTTGAATTTCCGTTATTCAGGTAAGCTGCATTATTTTCATTTTCATTGTAAGTTTTAGCAATAAACATATCAAGGTCACCATCACTATCCCAATCACCCCAGGCGAATCCGTATGAATATCCGGAATCGTTTACTATATCACCTGATGTAACCTTTTCAAACGTTGGATTCCCTGTTTCCATAAGCATGTTTTTATACAGGTAATTTTTTAAAGGCGAGTCCGGATTCTTGTATGCCTGAGTTACAAACATATCAAGGTCACCGTCATTATCGAAGTCCCCCCAGCCGCAGCAGGCAAAATAACCGGTTTCGTTTACAATTGTATCATTTGTAATTTTTGTAAAATTAAAATTACCGTCATTTCTAAACAGGAAGTTGGTTTGATCCCAGTTAGCCACAAAAACGTCAAGGTCACCGTCATTGTCATAATCACCCCAGCTGGAGCTCCATGAATTTCCTCCGTTAGTTGCCGGCGGCGTGTTAATAATTTTTGTAAAATAACCGCCATCGTTTCTGTATACCAGTTCATTCTGATTGTTTTCGCAGGAAACAAATAAATCCAAATCTCCATCACCATCAATATCAACCCAATTTACTCCGCGTGAGACACGATTTAAATCAAGAGAAATTACCCCGGTATCAATACTTACAAAATTTCCGTTTCCGGTATTTTTATACAGGTGGTTTTTCCAGCTGCCGATTCCTTCGCTGTTAGTAATAAATAAATCTACCAGCCCGTCATTATTGTAATCACCCCAGCTGCATGTTTCTGAAAAACCCCTGTTTGTGAACACCGGACCCGATGAAAGCAATGTGAAGTTTCCGTTACCCTCATTCTTGTATATCATGTTGGTTGAATCATACCATGTGACAACGCATAAATCAAGGTTACCGTCATTATCAATATCAGCCCAGCTGCAGCCGTCGAAAGGAAGGCTGTCAAGTACGGGCGGGATTCCCAATACCCTTGTGAATACTCCGTTATTGTTATTGTAAAGAAAGTTATCCTGGCCGAATCTTTTCCCGTTCGATACAAAAAGGTCAAGGTCGCCGTCACCGTCATAATCTATAAAATTAACTGACCGTGAAGCTCCGCCGTCTGTTACAAACTGACTGCCGGTTACTTTAGTAAATGTTTGTGAATTTATGAATGATGCGGAGAATGAAATTATAAAAAGGGCTGCTGCAAAGATTTTTCCTGCCATAAATGATTTAATTTTAAAAATAGGTCATCAGCGCAATTTATTTTGAATTGTTCCCCGGTTACAACTTAATTTAACCTGTAATATTAGGTTCCTATTATAATATATTATTGTTAAATAATGTATTATTTTGTAAATAATACATTAAATTAAGATTTAAATTTAGATTCCTATGAAGGCTTCTGATGACCTTTTTCAGCTAATAAAATCACTTACAAAAAACGAAAAAAGATATTTCCGGATGTTTGCCGCTTTGCAGAAAGGGAATAAAACATATCTCACCTTGTTCAATGAAATCTCCAGGCAAAAAGTTTATGACGAAACTTTATTAAAAGAAAAATTTTCAGGAGAGAAATTTATCACACAGCTAAGCTTTACGAAAAACTATCTTTATAAGTTAATCTCTAAAAGCCTTATATCATATTACAGCGAAAGCATTCCTGACCAGAGGATAAGTGAGCTAATAATCAGAGCTAAAATTCTGTTCAACAAAGCATTGTTTACACAGTATTTCAAAACTATTGACAGAGCAAGAGTATTGGCTGAGAAATACGAAAGGTTCGGTTACTTAATTGAAATTCTTGATATGGCGCGGATTATTGTAAAGAAAGAAGAAATCAGAAAGAATCTAAACAGGAAAATTTATGATGATGCAGAAACAATTCTCGGGAAATCAGGAAATTTATTTGAATACAGCAGCATACTGAACAAGGTATTAAGAATAACCCGTACCCTGGGCAAATCAAGGGACTTAAAAGGGGAAAGGGAATTAAAATCAATACTTAAGCTTCCGCTTATGAAGAATATAAGCATGGCTAAAAGTGAACGCGCTAAAGAAATGTTTTATCTTATTATGGAATTGGTTCATCAGGCTGATAATAATGAGCTCTTATTAATAAATTATGCTGAAAAAAGATTAAAGATTATTAATGAAAATCCGGTGCCTTTTGAAGGGCATATTATTAATTATAAAAAAGACGTCTTATATAAACTCTTGATGACTGCCGCCGAAAAAGGGAATTATAAAGATATTGAAATATATTTTAATGAATTCCAGAACACATCCGGACCTGAAAACAGCTCCGAGGAAATAAATAACTTTTCATTCTTTGCTGAACTGACACTCAATAAAATTATTAAATCTGAATCAGGCCAAACTCCTGATATGCTGATTAGCTATATAGAGACACGGCTGGAAAACTATAAAAATAAAATTGATATAGAAATTGAACTCACCTTAAAGTTTGCAATAATAAAGTTGTTTGCTATGCAGGGAAAATATGAGTCAGCTCTGCCGAGAATAAATAACCTGCTGAACCATCCGCAGCTTAACATCAAGTCAGAATTTGAATGTTACCTGAGGCTGATTAATCTCATAGTGCATTTTGAACTTGGAAATTTTGATTTACTTGAATATCTGCTGAAATCAGCTTACCGCTATCTTTATAAAAGAAAAAAATTATATAAGCTGGAAATACTTATATTGAATTTTATACGCCGGATACCTTTAATGAATACTCCTGACTCAGTTAAAATGAATTTTGCAATTCTTAAAAAAGAGATGCAAAAATTAAAAAAAGACCCCTACGAGAAGAATGCATTTGAATATTTCGATTTCCTTAGGTGGGTAGATTCCAAAGCAGGTTCCAAGTAGCTGATTTATATTGATTTTAGATAAATTAAAATGACCGGAATAGAATTTTTTACTATTTTTGTAGTTCTGCTTATTTAATAATGCAAAAAACCGTATCACTACATACATTAGGCTGTAAACTGAATTATTCGGAGACCTCAACTCTCACAGGGCAATTCCATGACCGCGGGTTTATTGTTAATGATTATGGCAAAGATTCTGATGTATTCGTGCTCAACACATGCACCGTCACGGAAAATGCTGATAAAGAATGCAGGCAAATTGTAAGGAGTGTGCTGTCGAAAAATCCATCTACTTACGTTATTGTTACAGGGTGTTATGCACAGCTTCAGCCTCATGAGCTTGCCGCTATTCACGGAGTTGACCTTGTCCTTGGCACGCACGAAAAATTCAAACTTTTCGATTACATTGATAACTTCGAAAAAAAGTCTTACTCATGTGTTTTCACTTCCCCGATTGATAATGTTACGGATTTTGATTACGCTTATTCATCGGATATTGATTCTCGCACAAGGGCATTTCTTAAAATACAGGACGGGTGCGATTACAACTGTTCATTCTGCACAATCCCGCTTGCGCGCGGCGGCTCAAGAAGCCTCGAAATAAACAAAGTAATTGAGAACGCTACAAAAGCTGATTGATTCTGGTTATAAAGAAATTGTATTAACCGGCGTTAATACAGGGGACTATCTTTACAAATTACAGATACGAATTCAAAATTACAAATTGTTAAACTTATTGATGTATTGTATGAATTGGATAAACTGAATATTGAGCGTTTGAGAATCAGTTCAATCGAACCTAATCTTCTAACAGATGAAATTATTCAGCTTGTAAAATCATCCGATAAATTCTGCAGGCATTTCCACATTCCCCTGCAAAGCGGTGATAATAAAATCCTCAAACTGATGAGACGAAGGTACAATACAGAATTATACAGAGAACTGATTGAGAAATTAAATGAAGAAATTCCGAACATTGGGATTGGCGTTGATGTTATAGTCGGTTTCCCGGGTGAAACGGATGAGAACTTTGAAAATACATTTCGTTTTATTGAGGAACTTGATATCAGCTACCTGCATGTTTTCAATTATTCGGAAAGAAAAAATACAAACGCAGTAACTCTTCCCGGAAAAGTTGATATAATAAAACGTAAGAAAAGAAGTGAGATTTTAAGGGAGCTTTCTGCTAAAAAGAAATTCAATTTTTATCAAAAGAATTCAGGCACAATACAGAAAGTCCTTTTCGAAACTCTTCAGCCTAACGGCACAATACTTGGTTTCACAGATAATTACATCAAAGTAAAAACTGCCGGTTCTAAAGAGCTGGAAAATCAAATTTTACAGGTTAAATTATCCCCGCCCGAAACTGTTAATTACACAAAAGCCGAAATAATTTAATTTATGCATATTTACCTTATCAGGCATGCAGAGGCTGTTGAACTGGATAAAGAAATCGGTGAAGACAGCTTCCGTTACCTGTCTATGCGGGAAGGAACCATGCTGCTGAAGTTGTAGAACGGCTTAAAGGGCTGAAAGTAAATTTTGATTTAATACTTACAAGCCCTCTGGTAAGAGCGGTTCAAACAGCGGAAATTTTTTCCGGACTGCTTCATCACAAAGGTGATTTTAAAACTGCTGTCGAGCTGATTGGAGGAGCATCCTTCGGCAAGTTCGAGCAGCTTATAAAACGAAATTCGCATCACGAAAACATTGCATGCTTCGGGCACGCGCCTGATGTAAACCTGTTTGCGGTTAATCTTATTAAGACAAATAACGTAACGGAATTAAAAATCCACTTTAAAAATTGCAGTGTGTGCAAAATTGATTATGATGCAAAAAGCGGAACAGGAAATTTTGAATGGTTTCTGAAATCAGACACACTACAGGTTGTGAAATCCTAGAAGTTGCTGAACGGAACCGGCGTAAACGAAGTTATAAACATAAACAGAGCAAACACACCCCATAACTGCCTTCTTAATCCAATCGGCTCCGGGTCATACATTGGCGGATGGTCAATCTTGATAATAAAAAACATAAGTATCGCCCACACAAGCCAGTTGAACAAACCGTAATTCGCAAAAATTTCAATTCCGATAAACGGCAGCAAACCAAGCAGACCCATGCTTAATGTAAAACCGAAAAATAATCTAGCTATGATTTTATGCTTATTACCAAGCAGTGCGTAAGCAATATGTCCTCCGTCAAGCTGACCGACAGGGAGCAGGTTTAGCGCAGTTACAAGCAGACCAAACCATCCGACACACAAAAACGGGTAATGGTACATTTCATTCATCGGGGGAAGAAATACGCTTGGCGATGCTGTAAACAGCTTGCCGAGACCCCAGTAAAGCAGTGTATTGCCGAATGAAAATCCTGTAAGCGGAACACCTGTTGTTACATATTCAGGGTGAACGGTAAAAATATATTCAAACGGGGGAAGGTGTGTCATTCCCCACACCAATACAATCAGTGATGCTATAAATCCCGAAACAGGCCCCGCTATTCCGATATCGAATAATGCTTTCCTGGTGCGCGAAGGCGATTTCATTCTGATTACGGCGCCCATAGTACCAAACGGATTTAAAAACAAAAACGGGAACGGAATATAAAACGGAAGTGTAACTTTTACTTTGTGAATTCTGGCTGCAAAGTAATGTCCAAACTCATGGCATGAGAGAACAAATAAAATTAATATAGAATATTTAAGCCCGTAATGAAAATTATCGAGATTAAACGGGTCTTTATTAAGCCAGCCTACTCCTGCAAGTGTTGTTGAAAAGAATGTAAACACAAACAGTATTATGTTCCAGAATATACCAAGCCCTTTGCGTTTCTGCGGAAGCTCTTCGTCATACACAGGCTGCCACTGCCCGCTTTGGGGATAGTCTGACTGCGGCGGATTGTAAGGATTTATATTTTCTTTGTTATCTTCCAAAATAATTAGAACTCAATTTAGATATGAATAATTTCTTAAAAAAGGAGGAATTTGCGGGATAACCCCGTCACACTGTCCGCATTGGCTGATTGTTTCAGAGTCTGGTTTTTAGATGCTGAAACAAGTTCAGCATGACAGACAAACCTTCCCATACAAATCATATTCACTTGCTTCCGTAATTTCCACATCGGCAAAATCTCCAACCCTGACGTAGTAATCAGAAGCATTTATCAGCACTTCGTTATCAACTTCCGGAGAATCAAACTCCGTGCGCCCGATAAAATAATCACCTTCTTTTCTGTCAAATAAAACTTTAATTGTCTGCCCTATTCTTTTTTTATTCATTTCAAGAGAAATCTCTTTTTGTATTTTCATAATTTCCTCTGCCCTTTTTTCTTTAACTTTCCCGGGCACATCATCTTTCAATTTATATGCTGTTGTGTTTTCTTCGTGAGAATAAGTAAATATACCAAGCCTTTCAAAGCGTGTATTACTAACCCACTCTTTTAATTCTTCAAACTCAGTTTCCGTTTCACCCGGGTAGCCGGCTATTAGAGTTGTACGTAATGCTATGCCCGGTACTTTATCTCTTATAGAGCTAACAAGATCATTAGTTTTTTCTCTGGTTGTTCCGCGCAGCATTGAACCAAGTAACCTGTCATTAATGTGCTGAAGCGGCATATCAAGATAATTGCAGATATTATTTCTTTCTCTCATAACATCAAGTATATCGAGCGGAAAACCCGAGGGGAATGCGTAATGCAGGCGAATCCATTCAATTCCGTCTACATCTGATAAATGTTTTAGCAGTTCAGAAAGATTTCTTTTCTTATAAATATCCAGTCCGTAGTAAGTTAAATCCTGAGCAATTAAAATAAGCTCTTTGGTTCCGTTCTTCGCAAGTTGCTTTGCCTGCTTAATCAATTCTTCAGCCGGAATAGAAACATGTTTACCTCTCATAATCGGTATAGCGCAAAATGAGCATGGTCTGTCACATCCTTCGGAGATTTTAAAATATGCGTAATGGTTCGGAGTAGTTAAGAGCCTCTCTCCAATCAGTTCATGTTTATAATCTGCGCCGAGAGTTTTTAATAATCGCGGAAGGTCATTCGTACCGAAGTATTCATCGACATTCGGAATTTCTTTTCTCAGCTCCGGCTTATAGCGTTCCGAAAGACATCCGGTAACATAAACTTTCTCAACCAAACCTTCTTCTTTTGCTTTTGCATATTGAAGAATTGTATTAATCGATTCCTGTTTGGCATTATCAATAAATCCGCAGGTATTTATAATTACTATTGAAGCATCACCATTTTCGGATTCGTGTTCAACCTCAATATTATTGGCTTTCAGCTGTCCCATAAGTACTTCAGAATCATATACATTCTTGGAACAGCCAAGGGTTATTACGTTGATTTTATTTTTTTTTAGTGTTTTGGTCTTCAATATCAGGAAAAAATAAGAGATTCCATCTTTTTTGAAAGATGGAATCCGGGTTGTTTACAAAAATACGAAAAATCGGCAACTCCTGCACTCATTAGCCTTTCATTAACTGTGAACCTTAAAACAAAGATTCAGTATGCATAGTTCATATATTTTATTTTATATATAAATCGGAAATGTATTATAAAAAAAGTACCTGATTTTTGCCTATCATTATCAATATAGATGTCTTATATTTACAAGTAGTGTAAGCTGCCATGCGGCAGATGTTTGTCTGAAGACCGGCATAATTGATATACTGTTTTTCCATGAGTTTAAATTTTAAGGCATTTTCAAATACTGCAAAAAAAGGGCAGTTTGATTACTTGTTTAGAAAAATACTGCGTTTTAAGGTCATTTTCATTACTTACCATTACTTCAAGTAACAAAAAAATTGGGAAAATTTTGTGAATATTTAAAATACTTACCATAACTTAATTTTGTGTAACAATTTATTAATATATAAAGGATACAATTTGAAACAAAGAACATTAGCAATTCTAAAGCCCGATTGCCTTGAAAAGAATATCCAGGGAAAGGTAATTCAGCAGATTATTGATGCAGGATTCAAAATAATCGGCATGCGCCTGGTGCAGCTCTCTGCACCTTCGGCACAAAAGTTTTATGAAGTTCATAAAGAACGTCCTTTCTACAATGACCTTGTGAGATATATGACCTCCGGTCCCGTAATTCCCATGGCGCTTGAGAAAGATAACGCAGTGTCTGATTTCCGCAAATTAATAGGCGCAACAGACCCCAAAAAGGCTGAGGAGGGAACAGTCCGCAGACTGTATGCCGAATCAATCGAACGCAATATAGTCCACGGTTCCGACTCCCCCGAAAATGCGGTAAAGGAAATCGGTCACTTTTTCAGGGAAGAAGATTTGGTATAACTGCTAAATTTTCAAGTATTGACAAACTTCTTATTTTACCTTATATTTGTAGGTAAATAATCGTTATTACCTTAAAACATAAGGCTAAAACCTAAAATTACCTAAATAATTAAGGCGTTGCACAACCACCTCGATGAAATCGATGTAAAAATGCTGGAACTGCTCCAGCTGAACTCACGTGTGAAACGAAGCGAGCTCGCGGATAAAACCGGGCTCTCCATTCCTTCTGTTACCGAACGCCTGCGCAAGCTTGAAAATAACGGTTATATTGAATCATACCAGACAAAACTTAACCGTAAAATGCTGGGAAAAGATATTACGGCATTCATTTTTGTTGTAAGCGATTCATCTAAAAATTATAAAGATTTTATTTCGCATGCACTTCAAACACCGGAGGTGCTGGAATGTCATTCCATTACAGGTGACGGCTCGCATATTCTGAAAATCCAGACTACAAATACATCCACACTTGAAAAGCTATTATCAAAAATTCAGTCATGGAAAGGAGTGCACTCAACCCGCACTTCAATTGTGCTTTCCTCTCATAAAGAAAGCTTTCAGGTGGATTTAAAAAATATTATTCAAGATTAACAATTTAATAAATTCGATTATCAGATAAATTAATGATTACCAGGAATTTAAAAGGCATAAATGACTTCATTAAAAGGAATAAAATTGAAGTAATAGACTTAAAGTGCATTGACCTAACAGGAAGGCTTCATCACCTTTCGCTTCCCGTTTACGATAACATAATGTCTGACCTGCTTAAACACGGAGTAGGATTTGACGGCTCAAGCTACGGATTCCGCAAGGTTGAAAACAGTGATATGATTATGATACCAGACCTTGAAACAGCAGTCATTGACCCGTTCCGTGAAGCCCCAACGCTCAGCTTTTATGTAAACGTTTTTCTGACTGATGATGCGCGTACAGCTTTTTCGCAGGACGGCAGGTACATTGCAAGAAGAGCAAAGGACGTACTGAAAAAATATACCGGCGCAGATACATCACTGTGGGGACCGGAGTTTGAGTTTTATATTTTCACCAAAGTAAAATATGATACAAGAACATCGGCATCATATTATGAAGTTGAACACGCAGAAGAATTTTTCAAAAACGGATATCATGCAGCAAATCCCTTTGATGTGTATGATGACTTTCCGTGATAAAGCATGCAAGCTGTTAAAGGATTTCGGGATAAAAGTAAAATACCATCACCACGAAACGGGAGAGCGCGGACAGCAGGAAATAGAAACCTACTTTTCCGATTTGCTTACAACGGCGGATAATGTTGTAACTGTAAAATACGCTCTGTTTAACCTTGCAAAGCAGAATGACCTTTCAATAACGTTCATGCCTAAACCCATGTATCACCAGGCAGGCAGCGGTATGCATCTTCATTTATTTCTGACAAAGAACGGCAAGAACGCATTCTATAAAAAAGGCGAATACGGCAACATAAATGAATTCGGAAGATATTTTATCGGCGGCTTGCTGAAACACGCACAGGCGCTTGCACTATTCACAAACCCAAGCACAAATTCATACAAGCGTTTAGTCCCGGGCTTCGAAGCGCCCGTAGCTTTAACTTACAGCAAAGGAAACCGCTCATCGGCAATAAGAATACCGGCATACATTACAAATCCCGAAATGACAAGAATAGAATACCGTCCGCCTGATTCAACTGCAAATCCATACTTGTGCCTTTCGGCAATGCTGCTGGCAGGTATAGACGGAATAGTAAATAAAATAGACCCTGTAAAAGAATCATTCGGGCCGTTTGATAAAAACATTACCGATTATTCAATGAAAGATACTATTCATTTTCTTCCGCGTAATCTTGAAGAATCGATTGATGCCCTTGAGCTTGATAACGAATTCTTAAAACGCGATAATGTAATTTCAGATGAAGTGCTTGAACAATGGATTAGCATAAAAACCGAGGAGATAAATTCAATTAATACAATGCCTCATCCGTTTGAGTATAAAATGTATTTTAACCTGTAAGCATGTTTGTAGGCTGTTCGGGAAAGATTTTTATTTTAAAAACTAAAAAATAAATTCTAAGGAGAATTAAATGCAAAAAAATTCCGCTGCAATAAAAAACGTTTTTGCTATGATAAAAAAGCATGACGTTAAAATGATAGATGTGCGTTTTACCGACCTGCCCGGACAGTGGCAGCATTTCAGCGTTCCCGTAAGCCAGTTCAGCGAAAAAACTTTTGAAGAAGGTTTGGGTTTTGACGGCTCATCAATCAGAGGATGGCAGTCAATAAACGAATCGGACATGCTGGTTTTTCCCGACCCCACAACAGCAAACATTGACCCGTTTATAAAAACAACCAGCCTTTCAATGATTTGCGATATATATGACCCCATAAGCAAACAGCCGTACAGCCGTGACCCGAGGCACATTGCAAAGAAAGCAGTTGATTACCTTCGTTCGACCAAAATTGCCGAAACAGCATTTTTCGGACCGGAAGCTGAATTCTTTATTCTTGACCACGTAGCTTACAACGTTAATGAATACAGCAGCTGGTATAAAATTGATTCACGTGAAGGATTCTGGAATACAGGCAGCGAGCTTGAAGCAAATCTTGGACATAAAATCCGCCAGAAAGAAGGTTACTTCCCTGTTCCGCCGGCTGATTCAACAAATGACATCCGCAACTCAATGGTTGAATATTTAATTGCTGCAGGAATAGAAGTTGAAACTCAGCATCACGAAGTTGCTACGGGCGGGCAGGCAGAAATTGATTTTAAATACTGCCCGATGGTTCAGTGCGCGGATAACCTGATGATGTTTAAATATATTGTTAAAAACACAGCCCGTATGAACGGCAAAACTGCAACGTTCATGCCGAAGCCGGTATTCAACGATAACGGAAGCGGAATGCATACACACCAGAGCTTATGGCAAAACGGCAAGCCTCTTTTTGCAGGAAAAGAATATGCAGGATTAAGCAAAACAGCTTTATATTATATCGGCGGACTTTTGAAACATGCTCCTGCATTGCTTGCGCTCACTAATCCGACTACAAATTCTTATAAGCGTCTTGTTCCCGGTTACGAAGCTCCTGTTAATCTTGCATACTCAAAACGCAACCGAAGCGCTGCAATCAGAATACCGATGTATTCGGAAAACCCGAAAGCAAAGAGGGTTGAGTTCCGCTGTCCCGACGGTACTGCAAATCCTTACTTAGCTTTTGCTGCAATGCTTATGGCAGGAATTGACGGAGTGAAAAATAAAATTGACCCGGGTGAACCGATGGAAAGAGATATATATCACATGAGCGAAAAGGAACTGAAAAATATTCCGCAGGCGCCTGATAACCTTGAGCAGGCAATTCATAAACTCAGAAAAGACCATGAATTTTTGAAACAGGGCGGAGTATTCACTGATGATTTGATCGATACATGGATTGAATATAAAATTGAAAATGAAATTAAGCCAATGGCATTAAGACCGCATCCGTATGAATTCCATTTGTATTACGAAGTGTAACCACTGATTACGCAGATTGTTCTGATTATTTACTCATCCTATGACTCTTAGTCATAGGATGAGTATTATATTTGATAACCACAAGCCCGGTCGGGGCACGAATTGTTCTTTATAAAACTAATTTAGCTTTAATGTTGTTATACTTTTTGCCCTGGCTTAAAGTAAAAAACCTCAAAAAATGAAACCAATAACAACATTTATTTTAACTTTAATTGCAGTTTTTTTGATTGGCTGCTCATTTACAAACAAAGAACAATCAAGCGGAAAAGTTAACAAAGAAAGTATGGATAAAATAACATCATCAAATTTAGATACAGCAGTTTTCGGCGCCGGGTGTTTCTGGTGCGTGGAAGCTATCTTCGAGGAGCTGAAGGGAGTACAGTCGGTTGAGGCAGGTTATTCGGGAGGAACAGTTAAAAATCCGTCATACGAACAAGTCTGCACAGGCACAACGGGACACGCTGAGGTTGCAAGAATAATATTTGACCCTTCGGTAATTTCTTATGATGATTTACTGGAAGTTTTCTGGACAACACATGACCCCACAACATTAAACCGCCAGGGCGCAGATGTTGGCGAGCAGTACCGCTCGGTAATTTTTTATTTGAATGATGCGCAGAAAGAATCAGCCGAGAAATCAAAAAAAGATGTTGCAACCAAAATATGGGATGACCCCATCGTAACATCAATTGAGCCGCTCAAGGAGTTTTATATTGCCGAAGATTATCACCAGGATTATTACAATAATAATTCCAGCCAGAGCTACTGCCAATATGTAATAAATCCGAAGCTGGAGAAGTTCAGAAAGAAATTCAAAGAGAAATTAAAGAAGTAAAATGCTTAACCCCTCTCAAAAAGAGGGGTTTTGCTTTATATTCAGACGTTCACCTTGTTATGAAATATAAATCGGGTTAATTTTGTGGATAAGAAAGGGAGAAAAAAAATGGAACTTTCTTTAAAAAAGACCTGGATAAAAGCAGGGATGATATGCGGTTTTATCACAATGGTTATTTATCCTTCAATGCTTTTCATTTCACTTCCTGTACAGCTTACTCTTATTCTTGCCTGCTCATTCGGGTTTCTTCTTATGATTGCTTCAATCGGGCTTTTTCAGTTCATATCTTTAAATAATAAAACGGTAAGCCTGCAGCTTGGGATTCTATTTAACATAATTGCCTGTTGTGTTGTGGTAATGATGTTTACTATTCAGCTTGCGCTGTTTCAGTCAAATCAGAACCCGGGTTTTGAAATAACAAAAGAAATGAAGCACTACATATTTCAATTCCCTAACACAATCCAGTTAGCCCTCGATGTTGTATGGGACATTTTTCTTGGGGCAGGAACTGTCCTTCTGGCATTAAACATGTTTAAGCATCCGCGGTTCGGAAAAGTATTCAGTATTTCGGGGGTTCTCATAGCAGGAGCATTGCTGGCACTGAATATTTATTCATTCCCGGTACCGCCCGCTGAATCAGGCTCAATTGACTTAGGTCCGTTGGTTGCTCTGTGGTATCTCGCAGTAACAATCAGGATAGCAATATCATTTAAATGGGTTGATGAAAAAATTATTAGCACTCGTGCCACGACTTGAAGTCAGGGTTATAAGGTATTAACTCATCCTATGACTTGAAGTCATAGGATGAGTATTTCTACTTTACCTTCTGTACGCTTTTAGCCTCAAGATTTACCAGGAGTCCATTATAATAGCTTACATAACTCTCATCAGTCGATTTGCTTTTCTTTGTTTTCAGCAAATCGATTAAATTCATGTTTACAATCTCATCGGAAGCAATCGGAAGATTTAAAACCTGTTCAATAAGCGGCTTGAATTTATCGTCCGGTAAATCAGTCAATGAATACAAAAACGCCTGGAATGCAAGTTTATTGGGCTCAATCTGCTGCAATACACTGTTATCCGGGACGCCGTATAATTTCCAGTAATCGCTTAAAGCAGTAGCTGCTAAAAATCTTGCTCCGTAGAAGTGATTCGAGAGCATAGTAACAAGCGCATCAAGGTTTTGCTGTTCGGGATACTTTGAAAATGCATAGGCAATATCTTTATTATAAAGCTTCTTTGGCGAATCTTCATTCACAAGCTCAATAAGCCTGTTTGAAACTTTTGTTTTAAATTCTTCGTCAGCAGGGTCAATTTTAACTTTCCCCAAAGCATTTATAGCTGATGAACGGACACGCACGTTATCATCATAAGTTAAACCGAGCAGAATATTTTTTCCGTTTTCAATTCCGATTTCGCCAAGCAGATAACATGCAAGGCTTACTTCTGCCTGTGTCATGCTTACTTTTTTATCAAGGTAATCTTTCAAGCGGTTAACAACTGCATTGTTTAATGCTGTACTCATTCGCCTTGCAAGCACTCTCATAACCTGAACAGCGCGGTGGTCATCGGTGCCGAGCCTTGTTAAAACATACTGCGCAGATTCGGTGCTGTCATTCACCAGCCTGTTGAAGCCGTATTCCTGCCATTGGGAAAACCGCGGCTCAATTGTTGATGCCATTATAAAACACTGCTCGGTCGTGAAGCTTTTCGCGTTAGACGTTTTATCTATTTCTTTTAATGTATCGAGCTTAACTTTAAAATTATCACCGCTCACCTGTTCGGGAAGGTCTCTGAGGAAATAATCATTCCTCACTCCCCATGTCGATGAATTATATAAAGTGCTGTCCGGTCCGGCATCAGAATAAAAATCATTGCCGGACATATCCAGAAACAACCCGATACTGCCGTATTCTCTACGGGGATTTCCGTATCCTTTGCTCATCCAAACGGGTTCTTTGGAGAGATAACCGTCTGAGCCGCTTTCATCAATTAACATTCCGATACCGTCAGCATTGCCGGCTCCCTGTGAGAGCGAATATGCTGAATAATTATCATTTCCTTTTACATCCCACAGCAAGCCAAAACCAAAATCATGCCCGCATCCCTGCGAGACTCCCTGTGACTGGTAGAAATCCCAGCCGTCATAATCCTTCAGCAAACCGACCGCGAGATGGATACCCGCGCCCTGCGAATATTGATAACCGTTGTATTTATCATGTCCCGATTTATCGATGAGAACTCCCATTGAATACCAATAGGCTCCCCCCTGCCCGAAAATATCCGTGTTATAAATATCATTTCCGCTTCCCTCAATTATTAGACCGATACCTCCGGCGTAATATGGACGCAAGCCCAGCCCATAGCCCTGGCACATTGAAACATAATGGTCTTCATATCTGCCGATATCGAGTGAACGCGCATCGATTAAATAAGAATCATTTCCTTCATTATCAATTATTGCGCCGACTCCTTCCGTCATTCCAAAACCCTGCGAATATGAATTTGCTATGTAGGTATCATTCCCCTTGCGGTCAACAACAAGTCCCACGCCAAAACATCCCGCACCGATTGAAAATGTTAACCCGTGATAAGTATCGTTTCCGCTTTCATCATAAAGCAGACCAAGTCCCCCGATTGCCGCGCCGAGTCCCACGCTTTGGCAATTGTAATAATCATCACCTTCTTTATCGAATATGAATGAGGAAGCAAAATAATGCTCCGGCTAATGCAAAGTTGCTTTTGGTTGTGTAGTAATCGTTTCCGGCAAGGTCGATGATGCACGATAATCCGTTTCCGAATCCATCTTTATTCTCTTCATCATTATCAATGTTATAAACATCATCACCTCCTACATCGATTATAAAATCAAATCTTGCCGTTGTAGATATTTTTACCGGGACCGCCGATTGCGATGCGGATGCCGTCCTGGTCATAGTAATAATAAAAATCGCCTTGAACATATTTATTGTCATAATTGGCCTTAAGTCCTGCATTTCAAATAATTAAATTGTTTTAATCCCGCTGACATATACATATAATCATAATTCAAGCTAAATCACTTGGAAGAACTCATTTCGCGCTTAAATCTTCCATATTAATTTGCTTAATAAATCCATCGTTTTTTTAGAAACCATTATTGATGAGTCTCTTAATAAATTATATTTAAGAATATCAAAGTTGCTTGTATCATCATTTTCCGATTCTTCAAATAATGAGAATAAGATTTTCGTTCTAGAAATGCTGATTTCATTATCATAGCTTTTAAATACATTTGTCAGACTCCTTATTTGCTTATTTTTAGCAATTTTTGACAAGCCATCACCAAATCATTAATAACGAATTATATCAGGACTAAAATATAAAGCTTACTTAGCGGCAAAGATATTCTTAATAAGTTGTATGTGAATAGTATCAATATATTTGAAAGAATTTAAAACAAGTGGTTTCAAATCTAAATTTCAATATTCACTCACACTGTCTATCCATGTCATACTCCTCAAAGGATTAATCATAATATCTCTTACTATCGGTAAAATTAATTTTGCATCGTTGGTGGGTGATTTCTCCGCAGCATCAAAAAAATCAATTGGGATTGTAACATCCCCGCGCGAGAGTCCACGGTATGACAAAGTATAATCAAGAACTTTATTTACATCTTCCTGTGCAAATGAAGGATTTGCCAGAATTAAAACTAATAATAAGCTTATGTATTTATACATGGTTAAATGCCGTTAACATAAAGGAAAAATGAGTTAAATTATAATCTGGAGTCTCGACTTCGTCGTGGACGACAAAGATCCAAAATGTACGTTAGGATTCCCGAATGTTCGCGGGAATGACAATGTGTACAAAATAATCATATTTGTTCAAAAAGTTGGGGAAATAAATAATGAGATTGCTTCGTCACTTCATTCGCATCGCAGATTGACATTGAAACAAATACCTTCACGTCAAAGTATATTAATTAACACCTAAAAAAGGGGAAATTATGAGTTACAAAAATATTTTAAGCGTAATGCTGTTTGCAGTAATTGTAGCTTTCTTTGCGGGATGCCAGCATAAAGATGAACAGCCTTCTGTATACCAGGAATTGATGAGAAATGATAAAGCGCCATCTACTACTCAATCAAGTGATAAAAATGATAACGTGCCAAAAGATGAGCTTTCCGGTGAAATGAAACAGGTCAGCTACAAAGAACAGACACAGGATAATACTTACAACACACAGGATAAGCGAATGATAATCCGCTCCGGAACTATGAGTATGGAGGTAGACAGCTATGACGAAACCGAAGGGAAAATAAAGGATATTGTTAGAAATTTCGGCGGGTATCTTACTAACTCAAACTCAAAGCTTAATCCGGAAGGCAAGAAACAGGGAAGCATTACAATCAGGGTGCCCTCCGAGAAATTTGACGGTATGATTGCAGATTTATCAAAAATCGGCAAAGTTATGAACCAGAATATAACGGGCAATGATGTAACGGAAGAATACATGGATGCCGACGCAAGGCTCAAAACCCAGCGCGAGCTTGAATCACGGCTGCTTAAGCTGCTTGAAGAAAAAACAGCTCGGCTGACTGACGTTGTTGAAGTCGAGCAGAAGCTTGCCAACGTGAGAGAACAATATTGAAAAGACCGAAGGCAGAATGAAATATTTAAAAGACCAGGCATCGTACTCAACTCTTAACGGTTACTGTGTATGAACCCAGCATGATAAATACTTCAACAGGCGGAGGATTTTTCTATGAATTAGGTCAGGCAGTGAAAAAAGGATTAAGCGGATTTACTTCTGTACTGGCGGGATTATTACGGTTCTTATAGCACTCATGCCCCTTATAATAATTGCGTTTATAATAATTTACTTTGTAATGAGATACTTAAAGAAAAGAAAATTAGCAAAGGCAAAGGCATAAATAATTATAGCAGGAACACGCCACGGCGTGTTCCTACCTATACATTTCTTTTTAGACTTCATTATTCAAACCTAAGATTCGCCTTATAAAGACTTATAAAACATTAGCTTATAAATTACCATAATTGTTTAATTGGCATAACCTGTGGAACTTTTTTAATCTTGACTTTTTTGTATAGATTAGATATAATTGTATAGTTTTAAATGAATAATTCACTGAAAAAACAACATTATGAGTACTCCAGAAAATAACATTGAGCAGCTTGCAACAAAAGAATATAAGTATGGTTTTGAAACTGCTATAGAGGCTGATTCGGCTCCAAGAGGATTAAACGAAGATATTATCCGCCTTATTTCGGAAAAAAAGGGTGAACCCGACTGGATGCTCCAATGGCGCCTGAAAGCATACAAGCATTGGCTTACTATGACTGAACCCAAATGGCCCAATGTAAAATATCCGCCTATCGATTACCAGGATGTTATCTATTATTCCGCTCCGAAAAAGAAACCTCAGTTGAACAGTCTTGATGAAGTTGACCCTGAGCTTCTTAACACATTCGAGAAACTGGGAATTTCGCTTGAAGAACAGAAAAGATTAACCGGAGTTGCTGTAGATGCAGTGTTCGATAGCGTTTCAGTTGCAACTACATATAAAGAAACCTTAAAAGAGCTTGGAATAATATTCTGTTCGATGTCTGAAGCAATCCGCGAACATCCCGACCTGATTAAAAAATATCTCGGCTCTGTTGTGCCGTATACTGATAATTATTTTGCAGCGCTTAACTCCGCTGTATTTACCGATGGTTCATTCTGCTACATTCCAAAAGGTGTAACCTGCCCTATGGAGCTTTCGACTTATTTCAGAATTAATGCAATTGATACAGGACAGTTCGAAAGAACATTGATAGTAGCAGATGATAACGCATTCGTAAGCTACCTTGAAGGATGCACCGCCCCGATGCGTGATACAAATCAACTGCACGCAGCAGTTGTTGAGCTTGTTACTTTAAATAATGCTACCATAAAATATTCAACCGTGCAGAACTGGTATCCCGGCGATTATTCAGGCAAGGGCGGAATTTACAACTTCGTCACCAAGCGCGGAGCATGCAGGGGAGTAAATTCAAAAATTACATGGACACAGGTTGAAACCGGCTCGGCTATTACATGGAAATACCCCGGATGTATTTTGCAGGGCGATAATTCCGTAGGTGAGTTTTATTCTGTTGCGGTTACAAATAATATGCAGCAGGCTGATACAGGAACAAAGATGATTCACCTAGGCAAGAATACAAGAAGCACTGTTGTTTCAAAGGGAATCTCGGCAGGCAGAAGCAATAACTCATACAGAGGACTTATCCGTATAGGCAAAAAAGCCGAAAACGCAAGAAATTTCACACAGTGTGATTCACTGCTTCTTGGCGATAAATGCGGCGCGCATACTTTTCCATACATCGAGGTAAGCAACCCGACTGCTAAAGTCGAACATGAAGCAACAACATCAAAAATTGCAGATGACCAGCTGTTCTATTTAAGACAGAGGGGTATATCGCAGGAAGATGCTGTCAACATGATTGTAAACGGCTACTGTAAAGAGGTATTCCGCGAGCTTCCAATGGAGTTCGCAGTAGAAGCGCAGAAACTCTTAAGCATCAGTCTTGAGGGAAGCGTAGGTTAAGGAAACCCTTTTAATTCCCCAAAAGGGGAAAAATAATAGGAAAAAATATATAATTAAAATGATAGTAAAATTTAAAATACATCTTCCCTCTTTCGGAGGGAATGAGGAAGGCCAAAATAAATAATTATGCTTACAGTAAAAGATTTATTCGTTAATGTGAATGCTGATGAAGACGCAAGAGAAATTTTGAAAGGGATTAACCTGCAGGTAAATGCGGGTGAAGTCCATGCCATTATGGGACCCAACGGCGGCGGGAAAAGCACGCTGGCTAATGTAATTGCAGGTAAAGACGGATACGAAGTCACTTCAGGCAAGATAATTTATGAGGGAAAAGATTTACTCGAAATGAATGTTGAAGACAGGGCGCGGGCAGGTGTATTTCTTGCTTTCCAGTACCCTGTGGAAATTCCCGGTGTAAGCAATGCAACTTTTTTGAAAACCGCATTAAATGAAATAAGGAAATCCAAAGGCGAGCCTGAGCTTGACGCAAGAGAATTTTTAACTTTTATGCGCGAGAAAATGAAAATTGTTGAAATGGACTCCGAACTCATTAACCGTCCCGTTAACCAGGGGTTCTCAGGCGGAGAAAAGAAGAAGAATGAGATTTTCCAGCTTACGGTTTTAAACCCGAAGCTGGCAGTTCTGGACGAAACCGATTCCGGGCTGGATATAGACGCATTAAAAATTGTATCACACGGAGTTAATGTATTCCGTTCTAAAGAAAATGCCGTAATTGTTGTTACTCATTACCAGAGACTTCTGGATTATATTGTTCCCGATTTTGTTCATGTGCTTGTAAACGGAAGAATTGTGAAATCGGGCGGCAAAGAGCTGGCGCTTGAGCTCGAAGAAAAAGGATACGACTGGATTAAAGACGAGGAACCCGCTAACCAAACATTATAAAAAGTTATTGACATGGAAAAAACATTCTCAAAAGACTGGTATATATCGAATTTTGCAAAGCTTGAAGACAGCTTAAACGGCGAATCAAAATCTGAACTTCATAAAATCAGGAAAGATGCAATTGATCTGTTCGGTCGGACCGGCTTTCCGACTGTGAAGATGGAAGACTGGAAATATACAAACGTCACTCCGATATTTAATCATGAATATAATAACGGGGAAATATCTCCGAAGATTAGCCATAAGGATTTAGAAAAATTTAAGATTAACAATTTAAACGCTGCAGTATTAGTCTTTGTAAACGGGAAATTTATTGAAAAGCTATCGAGTGACCTTCACGATATTAATTCAACCGGAGTTAAAATCGGAAGCCTTGCTAAATGGATAAAACATGAACCTGAACTTGTGATGCAGCATTTTTCAAAATACGCAAAAATGCCCAACGGTTTCGCAGCGCTGAATACCGCTTTCACTGTTGACGGATTTTTCTTATACATCCCCGATAACGTAGTAATAAAAGAACCTATTCATATTATGAACCTTCTCGGCTCCGGCAGTTCAAAAATACTTTCACAGCCGAGGAATTTAATTATTGCCGGTAAAAATACTCAGGCTAAAATTATTGAAACTTATAACAGCATATGCGAAGAAACAAACTTTTCTAATGTTGTTACAGAAGTTTCGGCGGGAGAAAACTCTAACATTGAAATGTTCAGGATTCAGGATGAAAACCTTAATTCATACCTTGTAACCCTCACACAGGCTGTGCAGAAAAGAGGAAGTGTTTTTACGGCTTACACCGTAACTACCGGCGGCTCAATCGTAAGGAATGATATTAACACAAAACTTGATGATGAAAACTGTGAAACGCATTTGTACGGATTGTATCTGACCGAAGACAGCCAGCATATTGATAACCATACATTAATTGACCATGCCAAGCCTCATTGCCTGAGCAATGAGCTGTTTAAAGGAGTGCTTAACGGTAAATCTCATGCGGTTTTCAATGGTAAAGTATTTGTAAGACCCGATGCGCAGAAAACAAACGCATATCAATCTAACAAAAATATCCTGCTTTCAAAAGATTCGACAGTTGATACAAAGCCGCAGCTTGAGATATTTGCGGATGATGTAAAATGTTCGCACGGCGCAACTGTAGGGCAGCTTGATGATGATTCGTTATTCTACCTGCGCTCGAGAGGAATTGGTGAAGATATGGCGCGCTCAATACTGATTAGAGCTTTTGCAAGTGATGTGTTCGAGGATATTAAGCTAGATGCTGTTCATGAGCATATTAACAATATAATTTTAAGAAAACTTAAATAAATTAAACTGAGATAACGTGAGCCTGATAGTTGAAAATAAGAAATTCGATGTTTACAGGGTAAGGAATGATTTCCCGATACTTGAGAAAACGGTAAACGGGAATCCGCTTGTATATATAGATAACGCTGCTACAACGCAAAAGCCAAAGGCGGTTATTGAATCGCATGTCGATTTTTACCTGCATCATAATGCAAACATACACCGCGGAGTTCACCAGCTTGGAACTGAATCAACCCAGGCATATGATGAATCAAGAGAGAAAATCAAAAAGTTTATCAATGCTCCCGATTCAAGAGAAGTAATATTCACAAGCGGAGCAACCGAATCGATAAACCTGGTAACAAGCACATACGGCAGACGGAATTTAAGAGAAGGCGATGAGATTATTGTTTCAACAATGGAGCACCATGCAAACATAGTACCATGGCAAATCCTCTGCGGCGAAAAAAATTCGGTTCTGCGTGTTATACCTATTACCGACAGCGGCGAAATAATTATGGAAGAATTCGTTAAGCTGCTGAATGATAACACAAAGTTTGTTTCTGTAACTCACGTTTCAAATACACTTGGGACAATAAATCCTGTAAAAGAAATAATCCGTCTTGCACACGAAAGAAATATCCCCGTATTAATTGATGGCGCTCAGGCTGTGCCGCACATGAGAGTGGATGTGCAGGAGCTTGGATGCGACTTCTACGCTTTTTCCGGACACAAAATGTTTGGTCCGACAGGAATCGGAGTGCTTTACGGCAAAGCAAAATTGCTTGAGGCAATGCCTCCTTATCAGACAGGCGGGGATATGATTAGCCATGTATCTTTTGAAAAAACAACATTCAACGAGATACCTGCAAAGTTTGAGGCAGGCACTCCAAATATTGCAGGAGCAATTGGTTTAGGGATATCTATTGATTATCTGAATAATCTGGATTTCAACCTAATACATGAGCATGAACATGAAATATTAAAATATACAACTGAAAAATTAAAAGAAATACCGGGACTTGAAATTATCGGAACTGCTGAAAATAAATCGCCCGTAATTTCATTTATAGTTGAAGACCTGAACTCGCTTGATCTGGGTATAATGCTGGATACAATGGGAATAGCGGTACGAACCGGACAGCACTGTACAGAACCCTTGATGGCAAGATTCGGAATAACGGGTACAGTCAGAGCATCGTTTGCAATGTACAATACAATGGATGAAGCAGAAATATTTGTTAACGGTTTAAAGAGAGCTATTAAGCTTTTAAAATGAGAATCGAAGAAATAGAAAATGAAATTGTTGACGAATTCAGTTTTTTTTCGGACTGGACTGATAAGTACCAGTATATAATTGAGCTGGGACATAAGATTAACGGATTTCCCAAAGATAAAATGACCAATGATTACAAAATAAACGGATGCCAGTCAAGCGTATGGCTGGTAACTGATATAGAAGACGGAAAAATTATATTCAAAGCGGACAGCGATTCAACGATAGTAAAAGGGCTGATAGCATTGCTAATAAGAGTTTTATCGGAGCAGAAACCTGATGACATTATAAATGCAAAGCTCGATTTTATTGATAAAATTGGTCTCAGAAGCCATCTTGCATCTACTAGGTCAAACGGGCTTTCGGCAATGATTAAACAAATGAAGATGTATGCGCTGGCGTATAAAACAAAACTTGAACAACAACAAACAAATTAATTACTGCAATGACAGAAATAATTGATAAAGCGGAATTAAATAACCAGGTAGTAGAAGTATTAAAGTCATGTTATGACCCTGAGATACCTGTAAATATATATGAGCTTGGGCTTATATATGGAGTCGAATTGGATGATGACGGAAATGTTATTATAAAAATGACACTAACATCACCGGCTTGTCCTGTAGCAGGCTCGCTTCCTCCGGAAGTTGAAAATAAAGTGAGAAAAATCCCGGGTGTAAAAAGCTGTATAGTTGACCTCGTATGGCAGCCGCTTTGGGGAATCCACATGATGAGCGAGGAAGCAAAGCTTCAGCTTGGTTTGTACTAAAGTTTTTTATTAATATTAAATTTATATATACTAACTATGTTCAATATAAACTTAAATCAACCGACTTATGACCCGGTTGCAGTTCAGCCGATGAGGGATGAACTTATTGCCGCAGGATTCAAAGAAATGTTAATTCCCGCAGATGTAAATGCATTCATAAACAGGAAAGATGACAAAACTGTTCTTGTCATGATAAATTCAGTCTGCGGATGCGCAGCAGGAAGCGCAAGACCCGGAATCACACTTGCTCTGCAAAACAAAGTTATTCCTGATGAGCTTTACACAACATTTGCAGGACAGGATAAAATGGCTGTAACAGAACTCAGAGAGAAATACCTGCAAGGTATTCCTCCATCATCACCGTTCATAGCAATTTTCAAAAACGGGGAAATAATATTTTTAATGCAGAGATTTGATATAGAAGGCAAAACAGCAGAGATGGTTGCAGGTGAACTGGTTGATGCTTTTAATAATCTTTGCACAAGACAGGGTCCTTCAATTCCCGCAGAAGATTATGCAAACCTTGTGCATGCAATTTCATGCGGTTCCAAAATACCGCTCGCAAATAATTAAGATTTAAAGAAAATGAAATTCAGTTCACAGGAAGAATACGGCTTAAGATGTTTACTCCGCATTGCGCGTGACGGAGGCGAGAAAGGATTGACAATTCCTGAAATAAGCCAGATGGAGGGATTAACTATACCCAATGCTGCAAAATTACTCAGAATTCTCCGGCTCGGCGGATTTTTAGAAAGCTCCCGCGGACAAACAGGCGGTTACAGTTTAAGCAAGGCGGCAGGACGAAATTCCGGTCGGAGAAGTGTTAAGTGTACTCGGCGGGAAATTATATGATAAAGAATTCTGCAGCTACCTATTCGGGAAATGTTAATATCTGCACAAATTCAATCGATTGTTCAATACGCTCAATATGGCAGACTGTTCAGCTTGCAGTCGATGATGTGCTGAATAAAATTACATTAAAAGACCTGCTTGCAAGCGAAAGTACAATGGTAACAAAAATATCAGGCACAAATAAGGAATTGATTGATTTAACTAACTAAAGGATATACTGCTCAAAGAATAAACCCTCCGGAATTTGTATTCGGAGGGTTTTTTTATGCTGTTCGCAGCCGGACTCCTAAACGGCAGTCTCAGCCCGTATCTGAAATACCTCTAATTCATCCGTAAATGCCCCCGGGAGCCGTTTTGCACATGCAGGTATACATTGGCATAGGCTATATAAATATATAGCCTTAAAATCGCTCTATATACGTTTTAGACTATTTACAAATTTGAGAGTATGCTTTACGCCGGCTTATTTGATTAATACCATCTTTTTTGTTCCGGTAAAGCTGCCTGCTCTTATTTCAAAATAATATACACCCGAAGGAAAATCTGTTCCGTCAAAGTTAAGGGAGTAGGAGCCAGCAGGTTTAGTTTCATTCGCCAAGACCTTTACAAGTTCTCCCAGAACATTATAAATCTTTATTGTAACAAAGCTTCTTTCAGGTAAATCAAAACTGATTTTTGTAACAGGGTTAAACGGATTTGGATAATTTTGATACAAAGCATATACACCAGGAACGTGTATTTCTCCCGGCAAGCCGATAGTTGTTCCGCCTTGTTTTAAAACAATATCGTTTCCCGGGTCAAAAGTCACGCCTTGTGCATTAGGCTGGCGGTTAAATGTCCAGTAATATTCCTGGTTATTTACATCATTCATAACACGAATAGTTGTATCCGGACCGTTAGTAAAAGAAACTTTAATCTGTATAGGCATCTTGTGAAACGGAGTATTTGCTTGTATTTGTTTAGCAACAAAGCTTACCTGCCAGTTCCCGCCGCCCATATCACTTATACTATAAGTATTTCCATAGACAGGATGGTTCGGCTGTTTTACCCACTCATCCATAAACCACGTTAAATCCTGTCCTGTAACCTGATTGAGCTTTGCGGTAAAATCATCGGTAACAGCATTTTTATTTTTAAAATATGCAGTATCCGTTGCATATGCTTTAAGAAATGAGAAGAACAATGAATCACCAATTGTATATCTCAGCATATGAAGAACTCCTGCGCCTTTGTCATAAGTGATTGCACCGTTATACAGAGTATTAATATCCGGAGTAACTTCAGCCCATGACGGGTTATAAATTGGCCAGCCGGGATTTTGTATAATATAAGTATTAGCAAATGTATTAATCTGGTTTTTGTAAGACGCATAACCGCCGGTATTCTCTTTCCACAGAGCTTCGCAGTATGTTGCAAAACCTTCATTCAGCCAGACGTCAGCCCATGTGCCGCATGTAATCATATCTCCGAACCACATATGGGCAAATTCGTGGGAAATCAGCTGGTCCTGCCAGCAGTTAACACACAGGTTTATAAGTGTTTGATTCTCCATTCCTCCCCATGGGAACTGGCTATTTAAAGTAGCAAACCCGATTTTTTCGAAAGGATATTCGCCGAACTTCTGTGAATAATAATTTGTGATATTTGAAATCATTGCTTCAGAACCGGAAACATTTTCACCCGCATTAAAATAAAATCTTACCGGTATGCTGTCTGAAGGATTTGATAACTTATGCCAGTAACGGATATCAAGGTTATAATTTACCTTTGCAGACATTACCACGAGATATGTTGCCATGGGGTCAGAACTTATCCAATGGTAATAAATTGTATCACCTGTTATAAGAGAATCATTTAACCTCCCGTTCGAACCGAGCCTTACGCTCAGCGGCACTTTCGCAGTGAGGTCAACAGTTGCTTTATCGGAAGGTTTATCCCAGCACGGGAACCATTTCCTCGCTCCTTCGGGGGGACAATCGGTAAATACAAACCCGTTGTTCACATAAAGTGCCTGATCAATAACATTAAGATGCTGGTAATCGATTCTTACGTTAACAATTTCATTGGGATTATACGTTCTGTCAAGATTAACGGTAAGGATATTATTTGAATGAGTAAACGAAGTACCCGCCATGCTTACAGAATTTATCTGAAGTGAAGTGTTTACAGCATTCAAAGTAATTGAGCTGAGCGCTGTATCGACTCTGAATTTAACAATAACGTACCCGGCGAACGTCCTTGGGAAAGGCGTTAAGAAACAATTATAAATATTAACATTAATTTTATAATCGAGCACATCAAATTTGTGTTTTGGTGTATTGGGTGAAGAGTATACTGCGCTTATCAGCAAAAACAGGGCTGAGAGGAAAAACAGAAATTTTATTTTCACTTTATTAAACCCTCTTTTAAATTTTGAAGAGCGTATAAATATTACATTTTCATTTACAACAAATCAACACAAAAAGAAAAATAAAAAACCCCGCTTTTAGAGCGGGGTATTTTTAAAATCAGAGAGGAATTATTTAATAAGCACCATTTTCTTTGTATCAGTATAATTACCAGCTCTCAACTCATAGTAGTATATCCCTGAAGGCAGATTAGTGGCATCAAACTGTATAGCATAATATCCTGCAATTTTGGTTTCATTATTAACCGGAACCGCAACAACCTCGCCGAGAACGTTGTAAATTTTCAGAGTGACAGTATTTCTTTCCGGTATATTATAATCAATCTTTGTCACAGGATTAAACGGGTTCGGATAATTCTGATATAATGCATACTGAGACGGCAGCTGATTATTATTATTATTCACTGCCTGAATTGTTCCCTGTGTAGTTGAGCCCTGTTTCAGAACTATATCATTATTAGGGTCAAATGTAAATCCGGTAGGCTGGCGGTTTGTATTCCAGTACCAAATCTGATGGTTTATAGTGTTATCTACTCTGAATATTGAATCGGCGCCGGTTGCATACGTAATCTTAACTGTCAGCGGCATTCTGTGGAACGGGGTATTGGTTTGTGTTTGGTTTGCCTGGAAACCAACTGTCCAGCTTCCGCCGCCGTTGGTTGTAAACTGATAAATATTGGCATAAACCGGATGGTTAGGCTGTTTTACCCATTCGTTAATGAACCAGCTCATATCCTGTCCGGAAACCTGTGATACCAATGCGGTAAAATCATCCGTTACAGTATTTTTATATCTGAAATTGGTTGTATCTGTACCATATGTATGAAGTACATTAAAGAAAACAGTATCGCCAAGAACATAACGCATCATATGAAGCACACATGCTCCTTTGTTATAAGTAATTGCGGTGTTAAATAGTGTATTAACATCAGGTGTAACTTCTGCCCATGAAGGATTATACATAGGCCAGCCGGGGTTTCCCGATATATATCCGTTTGCATCACTAACTATATCGCTTTTATAAGAATTATATCCGCCTGTATGTTCGTACCACAAGGCTTCACAGTATGTAGCAAAACCTTCGTTTAACCAAATGTCAGCCCATGTACCGCATGTTATGGCATCTCCGAACCACTGGTGCGCAAACTCATGTGATGTAAGATTAGACTGCCAGCAGCCGGGACAGAAAGTAGTTAATGTCTGGTTTTCCATTCCGCCCCATGTAAATCCAGGGGCAGGAGCTGTTGTGAATCCGTTCTTTTCAAAAGCATGTTCTCCGAACAATGTAGAATAATAAGTGGTCATATCTACTATAATATTCTGGATGCTTACAGGATTTTCTCCGCTATTATAATAGAATCTGATAGGTACACTGTCACTTGGATTTGATATCTTATGATAGTATACAATATTTAAATTATAATTTACTTTCCCTGTCATAACAGTCAGGTAAGTAGAAACAGGGTCTCTGCTAATCCAATGATAGTATAAGGTATCACCGGTCAATGTAGAATCGTTGAGACGACCGTTAGAACCAAGCCTTACATTAGAAGGAACTTTAACCGTGATATCGGTAGTAGCCTTATCGGACGGTTTATCCCAGCAGGGAAACCATTTTCTTGCACCTTCCGGTTCGGCATCGGTAAATACTCCTCCGCTTCCGGTATAAAACGCCTGGTCTGAAACATTTAAGTGCTGGTAGTTTATCTGTACAAACACAATTTCATTCGGATTATATGTTCTGTCCAGATTCACTGTCAATATATTACCGGTATGAGTAAATGACGTAGCTGACATTCCGACTGAATTTATTTGCAGAGAAGTGTTAACTGCATTCAGCTGAATTGAGCTTAACGCAGTATCAACTCTGAATTTAATTACTTCAACGCCATTAAATGATTTCGGATAAGGGCTGATAAAGCAGCTTCTGATATCCAGATTCAGCTGATAATTTAATACATCAAATTTATGTTTCGGTGTATTGGGTGAATCTCCGGGGTCAAGTATCGGGTTAGGATTGTGCCTTTTTTTATAAGAGCAGTAATCGTGCCCTGTCATTTCTGGGGATTGGGCGAAAAGTGCTGTTGAAAGAAAGCTCAGCATCAACAGCAGGTGGATGGTCTTTTTCATGGTATTTATTTTTCTATATTTTTGAACGAAAATTAATTATTCCAAAACTAAAAATAATACAGTGTATAATGCAAAACAATGAGAATAATCATATTTATGACTTTTTTAATGCCCAAAAAAACAATACTTTTGCAAAAATAAGCTAAAAACATGAAAAAATTTAACCCCTCTAAAACGAACCGGCTTAAATATAAACTGCTGGAGACATTTGATAATTCCTTCCCAAAAAGAAATTATTTAATAGTACATACGGCAAATGAGTTTACTTCGGTATGTCCTAAAACCGGACAGCCCGATTTCGGCATAATTACTATATCTTACATTGCCGATAAAAAATGTGTTGAATTAAAATCTCTTAAATATTACTTGCAGTCTTACCGCAATGAAGGTATTTTTTATGAAAACGTTACAAACAGAATTTTAGATGATTTGGTAAAATGCCTGAAACCCAAATGGATAGAAATTAAGGGAGAATTTTCCGTAAGGGGCGGGCTGCAATCGACGGTAATTGCATCACACGGGAAGAAGATTTCATAACTAAAAATAATAATCCGCCTGCATAAATAATGAAAACGGGTAATACCAGTACTCGCTTTTTTCACTTCCATAGGTTACCTGCGAACCAAGATTTAAAGTAAGAAATTCTTTTGCTGCAAATGATATAACCGTATTCACAAAACCGCTTCCGTCATTTAAATTTGAAATATTGGTAACTGATACATTGGTTAAAGCATTAATCTGATAAGCTGCGCTAAAACAAATATAATTCCGGCTTAAATTCTGAATCTCACCTCTTGCAAGCCTTGAAAAATCATATTCCGATTTATCTGTTTTTCCTTCACCGTTATAATGATATTCAACCAAAGCATAAAGCTCCGGTGTAAACTGGTTATCAATTCCTATAATGAACTTGACAAAATTATCGTTCGCGCTGTCTTTGTTAACAGAAATAATGCCTTCTCCCCTGACACCGGCATTAAACATGTTACCTGCAAAATCAAGCCCCCCGACAATACGGCTGTCGAAATAACCTCCCATAACCGACATATCATATTCATGATAATTGGTTCTGAAGCGGAAGCCGTAATTGCTGTTTTTAATTTTCTCCTGCGGGTTATATACTACATTCAAATCGGTAAAATTACCGAAAGCATACTTTGCCGAAATCGCATCAGCCCCGTCCTTTTCGATTTTGTAATATGAAGCGGGATTAATCGGATTAAACAAATCGGTCGGGTTCCATATTCTGCCTGTTCCCCACGAAATACGCTGTCTGCCTAAAACAACGCTGCCGGATTTAAATCCCTGCCAAAAATAAAGCCTGTCAATGAAATGAGTAAGCTGGAAATGATTCTCGTTTAAGGGTGTCCATCTAAGCTTTACTATCTGGCGGTTTGTTTTGCCGGATGTATTGAGTTCGAGGTTGTTTGAAGAGTTAAAAAATAATCCGTCTATTTCGTACTCAGCTTCAATTCTTGAATTTTTCCAGAGGTTAGCAGAAGCTCTCAGCCTGAGGCGGGTTAAATTTAAAAACTGGTTTTTATCGGAACCGTACAAATCCGCAAGCTCCTGTTTGGAATGTTCAAACACAGGCAGGTCTTCCAAGTAACCTGAAAAGCTGAATCGCTGCTGTGACAGAACGTTTACAGAAACCAGAAAAATAGGGAGAACATATTTGAACAAGCGATTCATTATTCTTCAATCATACCGTCTCTTAGAATCAAGAGTCGTCCTGCTCTATCCATAACCTGTTTATCGTGTGAAGAAAAAATAAACGTAATGTTTTTCTCTTCATTCATTTTTTTCATGAGGTCAAGCAGGTTACCGCCTGTTTCAGAATCAAGGTTAGCAGTAGGCTCATCAGCAAGGACAACTTCAGGATTGTTAATAATAGCTCTAGCTGCGGCAACGCGCTGCTGCTGTCCCCCGCTCATATCATTGGGTCGTTTGTCTGCAAGCTCTTTTATGCCTAACTCATCCAGAAGTTTTAACGCTCTTTCTCTTCTTACTTTTTCGGGTATTCCCAGCAGCATCATGCTGAACTCAATGTTTTCAATTGCTGAAAGAACCGGTATAAGGTTATATGCCTGAAATATAAAACCAAATTTGTGCAGCCGGAAATCGGAAAGCTCTTTTTTTGACCTGCCGGTTATATCCTTACCCTCAAAATAAATTTTACCTTTGGTTGGTTTATCGAGTGTTCCCAGCAGATTAAGAAGTGTTGTTTTACCGGAGCCTGAAGGTCCGGCTATTACGAGGTAATCTCCCTTATTAATAGTAAGATTAATACCTTTGAGTGCATGAACAGGCACTCCGTCATCCTGGTATGTTTTCTCAAGATTTTCAGTTCTTATTATTTCCATACTCTGATTAAATTTAATACTTTAAACATATCTTATTGCTGAAACAGGTTCCAGCTTTGCCGCCTTATAGGCGGGATAAAACGCTGCAATAACAGCTATTAAGGGTATCATAATAACAAGGCTGAATAAATTCTCATAGGTTGTTTCGGGGTAAATAATAGCTCCCACTCCTAATGACTTCAGGCTGCCCGCAAACATGCTGAGGTTTATTCCCGAGTGTGAAAGCGGCAGCTGAATTAAAAGCCCGACGGCAATCCCAAGAACAGTTCCTATTATTCCAATTATGAATGATTCCGTCACAATCATCCTGAAAAGCTTGGTAGTTTTCATGCCAATCGACATCAGAACGCCAAATTCCCTGATTCTTTCGAATACCGCCATAAGCATAACATTGATGATCCCGAAAATCAATGCCAGCCCTATAATAAGATTAAAAATCAGCATAGTCTCTTTATAAAAATCCATTTGAACAATCAGCATCGGGAGCAGGTCCAGGTATGACATCACTTCATAGTCACCGTTTAGCTTTGCTGCAATTTCATTTTTTACTACGGATACTCTATTATAATCGTTAGTTATAATTGCAATTTCATGAATATTGTCTCCTATGTTCAGCATTTGCTGTGCTTTTTCAATTGGTATATAAATATTAATTCTATCAAACTCTGAGCTGAACGTTTCATAAATCCCATCAATGCGGAAAACATCTGACCCTACGGAACCATCGGGCGTATTGGACATTGCAACAACTTTATCTCCAATACTTACGTTTAATTTTTCCGCGAGGTTTTTGCCGATTACAATCCCCCTGCCCTTATCCGTCAGATATGAACCTTCAATAACTGATTTTTTTATATCTGTAACATTTTGTTCTTCCCGGGGGTCAACTCCGTTAATGTAAACGCCGGAAGAATTCGAAGCGCTTGAAAGAAGTCCGAATGTAATCACTCGCCTGCTGTAATTTTTTACAGAAGCATTATTTTTGACAATGTCTAAAACTTTTTTGTATTCAGGAATGAAATTCTGAACAGTTTTGTTATCGTTAAAACCTTTCTTGTGAATCTGAATATGTGAAACGCTTGAGTTTATCTGGTTAAACAGCATTTGGTTCAGCATGCCGTTGCTTAAACCGTCAACAATTATAGCAGCTATAACGCCAACGACTACTGAAATCAAAACTATTGATGACCTGCGTTTATTCCGCCATATATTTCTCCATGCAATCTTTAATAACATTACGTATACCTGATTCCTTTCAGCGGTTCGAGCTTAAAGACTTTATATGCCGGGTAAAAACATGCGAGTATTGAAATTCCAAGAATGCTCAAAGTAGTGTTGACAAAAATCATCGGGTCAAGAGATGATTCTATCATTGGAAGGAAGCCGTATTCCTCATATATTTTTCCGATTTCGCTGCCAAACTGAATTGGGTGCAGAACAATATAATAATTTATTCCCCACCCTATAATATTGCCCAGCAGCAGCCCGAGCATGGAAATAAAAAATGTTTCTATGAAAACAAGATAAACCAGCTTAACCTGCGGCATGCCGATTGAAAGAGAAATACCAAACTCGTTAAATCTTTCCATAACTGACATAAGAACCGTGTTCAATATACCGAACGCAACTATAATAATTAGAATTGAAAGCGTTAATATACCGCTGACATTATCAAGCTCAATCGATTGTTTAAAATCAGGCATTACTTCATCCCATGAAAGTACTGTAAGTGCCTTATTATCGATTTTACTTTTCAGTTCATTTTTAACGGTTTCAATCTCATTTAAGCCCGCCTACGTTTATAGCAATAGCATGAATCCTGTTTGGCAGCGCAAGAAGTTCCTGCGCTTTACGGAGCCCTATAAATGCAGCAAGCCCGTCAAGCTCCGGAACACCAACTTTTACCGAACCGATAATTTTAAATTTCAGATTTCCCAGAGAACCGTCATAACCCTGTGTTAATATGACAATTTCATCGCCAATCTTTGCTTTAAGATTTTCCATGAGCTTATAGCCAAGCACAACTTCATTTGTTGTATCTGAAGCAAAAAATCTACCTTCTTTCACCCTTCCAACAATATTTGTTACATCTTTTTCTTTTTCGGGGTCAATTCCGAATATTGCAGTACCAAATGAATTTTCTTTGTAACTCGATAGACCGTCACCGTAAACACGCGGGGCATAGCCTTTGATTTGAGGAATAGATTTAATTTGGTTTACCAGCTTATCATCGAGAACATAATTTAATCTTAGAGAAGGATTTTTTTGGTAACCCTCCCGCTGAATCTGCATATAGCCGGAAAAAAGCTGAACTACGTTCCTTATATTTACGTCATACGTACCGAGCTGTATGCCGCGCATACCTACAGTAGCAAACGTTGCAAATGCAATAGCAGCAAGCGTTAAGAAAAGCCGTCTTTTATTGCGCCAGATATTCCGCCAGGCAAGCTTAAATATGAGGTTCAATTTTAATTGCCCTTTTCAAGTTCTTCGAATGAAAATATACTATCACTGATATCAATATCGAACTCAACACTGATAATTTTAAACGTGGTCGAATGTCCGCTCTCCAGCTTATTTACCATAGTCCATTCAGACGGAATTCTTCTTTTTCCGAATTTCTTCACACCGGAAAAAACCATTTCTCTTACAAGATTTCCCTTCTCATCATAATATTGAATATCGGACGGAGTGTAATCTTTTTGTCTTACCCAATAGTAAAGCTTGCCCCAGACAACAGCAGCAGATGATTTCGGGTCAAGTTCTATTTTCCAGAATTTTTCACCGCTGTTTTCTTCTTCAGCAATAATTTTCTGGTTGTAATCATCGCTTAAGTTAGATTCCCTCACAAGGTCATCATTTGAAAAATCCGAGCCGTTCCATGACTGCAGCATCATTGAGGGTGGAATTTTAACAGTTGTTTCGGTATTACGAAGGTAATTCCACATCTCATTCCCGATTTTAAGTGTTTTATTGCCTGCTTCTTTTGCGGGCGACTTAACAATTATTAGCGCTTTTTTATTCCCTACCCACCAGCTTTCCATAGTAAGTGTGCGGGTAAAATCAGGTGTAACAACAGTCATTTTAAAAGTACCATGTGATGTTTCTCCTTTAATAAGGTCCTCGGATTTTTTTATTATCTCTTCCGCTGTCTGGGCAAATGCAAAGTTCGCCGAAACAATCAGAGTAAACACAAATAATACTTTTCTCATTTTGTTTATAATTTTATTATGAAATTATTGCTGTAATTTATGCCGGCTGTTTGTTGAATTTAACCTAATGTAATAAATTGGTTACTATTTTTCTATGAAAAACTCTATCATAAAGCACTATGCAAAATGCTGTTATCAGTTTTTTTTAACATTTTAATAATATTGTTAGATTCAGTCTTACACCAAAAAATGTGTATTTTTAAATAAACACGAATCAATTATCTTTCAGCAGTAAGCATATTTCTCAATCTATATTATTAAAATCTATGAAAGTTTTTACACAGCGTTATAAAAGTATTTTCTTTTTGTTAATTCTTCTTTCCGGCTTGTGTATTAAGACTCAGGCTGCACCCGGTGATACCACATGGATAACAACATTCGACCATGAATTCCAGAACTGGGCAGATGTGCATTACGCAAATTTTGTTTTTCCTGACACAAGCCATCATGTTCAAAAGATACTGATGTTTTACACTATCGGATGTCCTTCAGCGGGCTGTGACCCGTGGGACAGGCTGGGGTGGATTAAAGCGTATACCGATACTGTTAACCATGTGGAGTATGAAATTGCGCGTGTTGTAACTCCTTTTAACATCGTTGGAGGCGGTTACCCGGGAACATGCACTTTTGCTTTTGATTTAACCGATTACATGCCAATCCTGCACGATACGGTCAGGCTTGGCAGTTATATAGAAAGCTGGATTGGAGGAACCAGAGGATGGCTTGTTACGGCAAGATTTGCATTTATTGAAGGTGAAGCTTATTACAAACCATTTAAAATAATTAATCTGTGGCAGGACCATCATATTGTTTACGGCGATACTGCTAATCCTCACGAAGACCACTTGCCTCCAATGACAGTTATGATAGACCCGGAAACTGCGAAAGTAAAAGCAAGAATTACAACCACAGGTCACGGTCAGGGAAACACAAGCAACGCATGTGAATTTGTACAGAAACTACATTACATGATTGTAGGAAATGATACTATGTCTCATTTTCTGTGGAGAACCTGCAGCGCTAACCCATGCAGCCCCCAGGGGGGAACATGGCAGTATGCAAGGGCTGGCTGGTGCCCGGGCTCGGGGGTTATACCTTGGGACCTCGATGTGACAAGCAGCGTTAATCCGGGCCAGAATGTAGTTGTAAACTATAATATTGAAGATTATTTAAACGAATGCCGACCGACAAATCCAAACTGCATTAGCGGCGTAACATGCCCCGACTGCAACTATAACAATAATGGCCATACCGAACCGTTTTGGACGGTTGAATCACAATTGATTCTGTATAAAATTAATCCTAACGGTGTTAAAAATATTTCATCAGGGATTCCATCAGGATTTACACTTAACCAAAATTACCCGAACCCTTTTAACCCATCAACAAACATAGGATTTGCGCTCGTGAAAAATTCACATGTGAAAATAACTGTGTATGATGCAATCGGAAAAGAAATTGAGGTATTAATAGATAAACAAATGCAATCCGGAGTTTATAATGTTGAGTTTGATGCAAGCAGGCTGCCCAGCGGAGTATATTTATATAAAATGGAAGCGAAAGATTTCAGCGAAACCAAAAAAATGATTTTGATAAAATAATTTGACAGCGGAAGTTACTAACTATCCCATTATTCCATAAATAAATCGTCAACATAGCACCACATCCAGTCTTCACCGGGCTCGAATGATTTACTATTGATTACAGGGTGATGGGTTGCGTGGTAATGCTTGGTTGCGTGTTTATTCTTCGAGTTGTCACAGCACCCCACATGTCCGCATGTTAAGCAAAGCCGTAAGTGTACCCAGGTATCACCCATTTTCAGGCATTCTTCACACCCCTCGGGAGTGTTCGGTTCAATGTCTATATTAACTTCTGAAACGTGTTTACAAACATCAGGCATAATGTTTTCCTTCCTGCATATTATTTTAACCGGGTCTTCTTGTTTTTAAAGATTTCAAATCCCACCCGGCAAGCTTTGCGCTTTCATGATAAGTTGAATTGAAAAATTCCAGTAACAGTTCCCCCGGCGATGACGATTTACGGACTTCATCATAATCAAGTATAAATTCCCCCATACTTGAATTAAAAGAAGCGGAATCAGGTTTTATTTTCAGGCTTTCCATTTCTTTCTGACGCGGGATATATATAAGAATAAAATGCCGGTTTAGGATAAGTTTCACTGCCTGCCCAAAAACCGCAGGAGAAGTTTTCTTCATCCTCGGAAAATTCCATAATCCTGCCGCCTTGCTTGGGCGGAGTGAGCCGTTTTGCCGTTATAACGGGTTACATTTAAATCAAACGAACCCCAGTAAAACAGCACCGGGCTTTGTTTTCCCCTGAACGATGAGCGGTACTGTTCCATTATTTTACCCGCTTGAATCAATACTTGCCACCAATTGAAAACATATTTTTTGTCATAAGCCCGCCTTGTATCTTCATCACAGTGAACCGGATTAGGTACTTCAGCCGGCAGAGTATTAATTTTTATATTAATACCAAGTGAATAAAGGGCATTCATAAACTCAATATAGTACTCCGCAACCGAACACTGCACAAGCGAAATTATTTTTTCCCTTCTGTCCGAAGTTCTGATAACGGTATGATGGTTTGTAAAATCAAAATTAATCTCAAATACAAAATCCCCGAATGGAATCAGTCCTGTAGTCATACCAGAGGCGGTAAGATGAAACGCTACATGCCACCATTGGTTCAAAAAAGGGTTAAGCCCAAGTTTCACTTTCCCGGGAATCTGCATTTTCATATGCAAAGCTTCTAAAGTATCTTTCCATTCTTCGTACGGCAATGCAGGCCATATTTTTTCTGATTTCATATAAACCAATGTAATAATTTGATTATAAATAGGTACAACCGGAATATTATTTTACTGCCTGGGCATGAGCTTCAACAAACCATAACCATTTATCGATGCCCCGAGAGATTTCGGTAAACATATCGGTTGTATCTGCATCTTCCAGCTCATCGGACTCCAGAATAGAAAGTCTTACTTCCTTTCCGAAATCGGCAAGCGCAGTGCTTACGGCATCAACATGCGACGGACCGTCTGAAATAGTAAGCGGGTATTCATCAAGCCTTGAGCGCAGCGCGGAGATTCTTGCTGTCCCTTCTGCAATACCTCCAAGCTGAACAATGCGTTCTGCAATAGTATCTACGTAACCTTCAACGTCTTCGTTGATTTTGTCAAAAAGTTCATGAAGTGCAATGAAGCTCGGTCCTTTTACATTCCAGTGAGCCTGCTTCATTTGGGTTTGGAGGTCAATTACATCGGCAAGTCTTTGGTTAAGCAGCTTGATAAGCTCAACGCGTGTATCTTCCGGAATATCATTTTTCGTTTTATAAAGCTCATCATTATCGTTTTCATTCATTTTGGTTTTTTTTGTTGACATAATTATGCTTCCTTTCGTAATTATGAATTGACTAGTGATTTTGATATTTCTGTTTTGCCAACAGGAGACCGTTTTGATTTTTGTGCTGCTGTATCCAGCCCAGAATATAATCCGCATCTTCCTTCCATGTTGGCTGTCCCAGCACAAAATGGTTTCTTCCTTCTAAAACCTTGAAATCGATATTAGAGTTGCTGTTCGAATACCTATTTAAAATTTTTCGGATTCAGTGCAGCAGGAACGCAGTGGTCAGCATTTCCTGCAAGAATAAGCAGCTAACAAACACATACCCGAGCATCTGAAAAGACGTTATAATAATTTCATGAATATGCTTTTTAAGCTAACGCTGCTGAATAATAATAAGGATGATTATAAGGTAAGCAAATTAACGGATGAGTTAAGGGAACTTGCCGAAATCAATTCTGTTCCATATCAGCCATGGCTGCTGGAAAGAGCTGAAAAACTTAGACCGGGAAAAAATAACAGGAGTTAGAATTATTTTTTAAACTGATGCCATATTTTCGGACATCTCAAAAGTCAGTTTATGCAATGCATTATTAAGAGCTCCCGCCGCATCATGGGCGTCCTGCACGCTGCATGTTCCCACCGAAAGCCTGTACCACGGCAAATCTTTTGACGCACCGAAAGCATAGAACGGAACCAGCGCCATTTTGGCTTCATCAAGAATATATTTTAATACGTCATCTGTAGTTTCAAGTATTTTTCCGTCATGTGTTTTCATCCCTATAAGGTCAAGCTTAACCGTCAGGTAAATTGCTCCCTGGGGTGAAATTGCGTCAACCCTGTAACCTTCGCCTTTGAGCCGGGTAAATGCATCGTAAAAAATATTAAGCCTTTTAATCAGCTCATCTTTAAAATCCCTGAAAAAGGCATCTACTTCATTTTTTTTCTGAAGGAATTTTGCCAGCCCGATTTGTTCAGGTTTCGGAGCCCATGCGCCGATATGCGACATAATGGAATTCATCTTATCGATTATCGGTTTGGGACCAAAAGCCCATCCAACCCTGACCCCGGTTGCTGCGAAGCATTTTGAAATACCGTCAACAAAAATGATGTAATCTCTTATTTCAGGACAAAGCTCAACGGGATTAAAATGTTTTATATCGCCGTAGGTCAGAATCCAGTAAATCTGGTCAAAAAATAAATAAACCGGCTTTTTATTTTTACCGCGCTTTTTATTCTCTTCTACAACCATTTCACATATTTTCTTCAGTTCATCTTTTGAATACGCAGTACCCGAAGGATTTAACGGCGAGTTCAGCGCTACAAGAGCTGCTTCACCGATAAAAGGCTTCATTAAATCAGCCGTAGGCACAAAGTTCGTTTCAGGTGTTGTTTCAATAGGAACGCCTTTGCCCCCGGATAGCTGAACGTAACAGTTATTGTTCCATGAAGGCGCCGGATAAATAATTGTATCTCCGGGGTCAACCACGGTTAGAAACAATGAGTACGTCAGCGGTCTTGCGCCTGCGCCGATTAAAATTTCAGATGGTTTATATTCAATGCCGCCCCGTTCTTTAAGAAATTGAGAAACCGCTTCGCGGGCGATTTTTACACCGTCAGCAGGGGGATAGTTTGTCTGGTCTTCGGAATAAGCTTTTATTATTTCTTCTTTTAACCCGGCGGGAATCGGAAAAACCTTTGGTGAAAAGTCCCCGATTGTAAGGTTATATATTTTTTCGCCTTTTTCGATTCTTTCGTTTATCGCGCCTGAAATTTTCCTGATTTGAGAACCGATGAGATTTTGAGCTGTCTTTGATAAAATATATTCTGATAACATATTTACTCCTGAAACATTAATTTAACACGCATACCAATATAGCCATTATAATAATTTGTAAATATACAGAAATTGGTGATATTGCTGAAAAATAGGGAAAATAGGATAAAAATAAGGGATTTTATAAAATCCCGGAATTTACGATATTTTTTAATCCATTATTTTTCGTGGTGTGGTTTAAGATGGGCAGGCAGTATGATATAAATATTTCTAAAACAGCACGTAAACACAAAAAACACTTCAAAATTTCTTCCCAAATTGCCCGAATTTAGCCCGTTTTTGACCTCAGCTTTACTAAGTAAACAGAATAATCATTAATTAAATTATTTTTGCTTTAAATTTTTACTACAAATTATGGAGTTTATTAATTCGTTAAAATTCATTATCCTTGCAAATGTAAAACACATAGCGCCTGATGTAAAACCAGGCGGTCTTATTTTGGTCTTTTAAAGTGTTGTTTTTCTTTATTCGGGGTGTGGCTCAGCCCGGTTAGAGCGCCTGGTTCGGGATGATGTAAATACTGCGAAAACAGCCCAAAAACGCAAAAAAACACTTCAAAATCTCTTCCCAAATTGTCCGATTTTAGCCCATTTTTGACGTTGTGTTACTGATATAATTTGAAACGATTTTTCCAGATATCTTACAAAAAAAGAGCCAGTTAAAATCAGACTCTTTTTTTATAACTTAAATCCGCCTCACTAGGATTTCAAAGTTATTAGTAAGCTAAAAACTTTATTTAACTAAAATCATTTTTTTAACACTTGAATAATCACCGGCTTCAAGCTTATAGATATAAGTGCCGCTTGCAAGGTTACCTGCATCCCAGCTTACATCATAACTGCCTGCATTCTTCTTTTCATCTACTAGTTTGATTACCTCTCTGCCCAATACATCGTATATTATCAGCTTTGTGTACGTTGCTTTCGGTAAATCAAACTTAATTGTTGTGCTGGGATTGAACGGGTTTGGATAGTTCTGGTACAGGTTATACACTGTTGGGATTACTGTTGTATTGTTTTCTGTATTTACCACTATTCCGCCCGGAGGATTGGTTATATTCCATGTTGTGTTATAGGTCAACAGTACTGTACTGTCAAACACTGTTGTCGGAAACTGGTCCGGCGGTACCCTGAATGTCATTGTGGCTAACACTGTCGAATCTACCCTGTTCCACCTCAATGTTGCTAAGCGGTATGTACCGGGTGCAAAACTGTAAAACCCGCTCGTGTTGAAGGTTAATATATTCAGTCCTATTGCTGCACCGCTGGCTACCGATGTGGTTGTCATTGCCAGATATCCGTTGGCATTGTGTATGTTAGCATTGGGGTTTATTGCAGGATTATCTGCCTTTACAGTCAATCCTGCTGTATTCGGCGTGGTTGCGAAATTTACCCTGATATTCGATGAACCCACCGCCCAGGTCTGGCCTGCTGGTACCATTACATTCAGGTCATAACAGAAATAAAAGTTCTCTACTCTCGGATTCGTCAGTGTGAACGTTGCCTTTATCTGTCCATAGCTCATACCGGTGAAAACTAAAGCTAAGAGAATAAGTAAGATTGATTTTCTCATGATTATTTTGATTCCTTAAATATTTTACAATTCTTTATTTTAAAATTGTTATCCCACCCGGATTTACCCGGATGGGATGGTCTTAATTATATTTCTCAGTTATTATTCTTTATTTCTATTGCTTTTTTTTGATATTCCTTCAAATCCTTGCTGTTTGCAGGGTTCAGAACCACTGTAGAAGGTCTTGAAAGGGTTATACCGTAGTTCAGTATCAGTATCTGCTGGTCTACACCGGTTACGTCCTCGTCTCCGTTGAAGTCACAGCTTAGGTAGCCCTGGGTTCCGAACTGTGAGATAAATATCGGGATATCCAGTGCTCCTATTTCTCCGTCCTGGTTCGGGTCGCCGCCGTATAATACCCATACCGTGCCTACCTGTTTCATATTATCGCCGTATGCCATATTTGCTGCTGTTGTAAAGTCATAGCTTGTTGTATTACCGCCTGTAAAGTTAACACCATATTTACTCCAGGTCTCAAGATGGTTCCTGTGGCGGACTACTATGTAATACCTCCCTGTGGTTACCCTTGAGAACGGTGTTGTCACCGAACCCGCTGTTCCCAGGAATACCTTCACACTATCCACAAATGCATACCCCTGAGTACTGTCTGCAAGATATATGTTTATTGTATCTGCCACCTGGGAAAGAGGTGAATCATTTATTTTACCCTTGGTAATATTACCTTTGGTCATATTGCCTTTGACCGGATTATCTCCGGGCTCGGGCGCATAGAATCCTTCAAGATATACTTTAAGGTCAAGAGACGGGAACTGTAAAAATGGTGTGAAGTTACCTTCATCTGCACCAACATCAGGAGTAGTTGCATTCCTGGTTTGACCATCATAATCAGTAGTAATTGTAATAGGAGCCGTAACAGGAGTTCCTCCGCTTTCAATCAAAGTAGGTATTGATGGAGAAATATGAAGATTATACGGAACTGATGATACATTAATAAACGGGGGATTTTCCGTAAACGAATTTGCATCTCTTGGAGATACTCTGGTTTTATATGCTTCCAGTGTTGAATCGCTGTTTGTTCCGTCATAGAATATAACCCTGTTATAAGTGGGCGTTCCGGCATAGAAATCATTGTAGTTTGAACTGCTTGAATAAGTAGTAAGTGTAGTTGATGACCGCTGATATGCAACTGTATTCCCGCCTGTAGGACCCGGAACAGAGACATTGACCACCACGTTGTTTCTCAGTTCTACGGTAGGAGTAGAGGAACCGTAAATACAGGCAGTTCCGAATGTTGTAACGGAATTGCTCACTGCGTTCAGGTATATTGTATTATAATAAGCGTAATCATTTGTTCCGGAAGAGAAGTAAATTCCTGATACCGCAGGCGCCGATGTTGAGGCAGGTGCAGTTAAATCGGAAATAAAATTGTTATAAATATAATTGTTGGTGCCGCTGCCGAAATAAGCTCCGTAAACAGCTCCTGCGGTATCGCACAATCCATATATCCTATTCTGGTATATTTTTGTTGTTACACCAGAAGATGAATATATACCGTAAATGGAGCCCCCGGCGCTTGTAAGATTGTAAACTGTATCCAGATATACATTCTTATCAACATTGGAATTACTGGTATATATACCGTAGATACTTCCCGCACCCGAAATTGACACATTATTTACCGTATTATTATACAGATTTGCAGTTCCAGAAGCAGCTCCGCCCGTGTGGTATATACAATAAATTGAACCGGTACTTAAATTCGGCCTCGAGATATTGAAAAACCTGTTATTGTAAAAATTAAAAGCAGTCATATAGCTGCTTGACATATATATTCCGTACATAGTACTGGTTGAAGGCAATGAATTATCTGAAATTGTATTATCGTGTACATTCATTGTCGGACCGGACGCGGAATTATAAAGCATATATACAGTTCCTGTGCTTAAGGCAGTCTGTATTCTTGAATTATTTGAGATTACGTTGTTGTACATTTCCCAAACATTGCAGCTTGCAAGTCCGCCGAATGTGTAAATAAAGTACATTGTTCCCGTTGCTGTTGCTGAAGCGCTTCCGTAGGTGTTATTAATTATTTTGTTATCGTGAATACTCACATTATACCCGCCCGCCGACATATACAGGTAATACATTGTAGGTGAGGTTGCCTGGTCGTATGAACAATTTTGGATAACATTATTGTAAATGTTTATTGTATTGCTGGTGCCGGTAGCTCCCATAGCGTTGTATATAGCACCGAGAGTCCCCGTAGTTCCTCCTCCGACTACAGTTACAGTATCATTGTAAATATCAACATTGGAGTTTATCCCGGTTGATAAATACATACCGTAAAGTGTCGAAGTAGATGGTGTTCCGCCGGAATTATTTATATTAGTATTAAATACTTTAAACCCGTTCTGATAAATACAATAAATGCCGTAAGCGGTTGTGGTGCTTCCGAAATTGTAAATTTTATTTTGCATGCTGCCTGTTGTGCCTATTTCGTTGTTCCTGTCATAATAAGAATAGGGGGTGCCGTCAGCATACCCGTTTATGTATATTCCATTATTGGTATTTGAAATAATATTGCTGTAGAATCTATTATTCGAGTTTGTGCCCATTGTGTCTGTTACAATGAGCTGAGAAGTTGAATAAGCAGTATGATTATTACAGTATATACCCGCTGTATTTGTGTTTGTTTTATCAAGTGTAATATTACAATTCTTAATTGTATTATTTCTAGCCCCGTTCGTTCCGTCAATCTTTACCAGTGCATAACCGGATTCCATCTGTGTTATAGTTGTGGTATTTGCTGAACTGTCCCGTACATCGATACCGTTAAAAGTCACATAATCGGCACCGGAGATAATTATTATGGCGTCCAATGAGCCGACACCCGGAGCAGCGGTAATTAAAGGATTCTGTCCCGTACCTGATTTCTGAAAAACAATCGGGCTTGAAGAAGAATTATCCACTTCAAGTAGAAGGTTCGCTGCCGTTTCTGTATGACCCGCTAATACATTAAAAGTCACGCCTCCTGTTCCTACACCGCGAAGAGATACATCACCTATTGCTGATGCAATTGTTGAGTAAGGAGTACCCGGAATTGTATAAACGCCTGTCAACGGCGGATTAGTAATAATATAATAATTTGGCGAAGGTGGAGGAGTTGTACCAGGAGGAGTTACCCCGCTGCCTCCTGCCGGATTTGTTCCGCAGTTTGGTGATAACGGGGGTGTACCTACATCCTGAGCCGCAATATAATAAAACACTGTATCTCCAATACTGAGAGTGCCCATTGAATCAACAACTATTGTGAATGTGTAGTTGTCACCGGCAGAAGAAGTTTTATTCCTGTATTTAAAGGTACTGTTAGCACCTTTTTTATAATATATTCTCGGGTCATTTGGAGGAGTCGTCTGCAGTAATAGGTTATCTGTAATTGCTGCAGTCAAATTTCTGTTTGTTGTGAGCCCGGTGTTAGTTAACGGAACATATGATACAATAGGTTTTTGTAAATCGCCGAGTGTGAAAGTACCTTCATCTGCTCCAACATCAGGAGTCAATACGTTCCTGGTCTGATTATCGTAGTCAGTATTTATAGCAATAGGCGTTGTTACAGGCGAACCACCGCTTTCTATGCCTGTAGGGGAGCTGATTGAAATATGCAAATCAAACGGGGGAGTGGTTACATTTACAAAAGGCGGATTTTCCGTGAAAGAACTTGCGTCTCTCGGTGTCATAAGCTGTTTATAATCCGACATGTTTTGTAAGAAGTTAGACCCGTCATTGTATATCAGCTGATTAGGAGAAGGAGTACCTGCATAGAAATCATTGTTATCTGATGCAGATGAATACGTAGATATATTAAACGAATTGCGGAAATAAGCAGTTACATACCCGCCGGTAGGACCTGGAATTGAATTGTTAACAACAATGTTGTTTTTTAATTCAAGCGTCGGAGTCGTAGATGCATATATACCTGCACAACCGAATGTTGTGACTGATGTACTTGAGGCATTCAGATAAACTGAATTGTAATAAGCATAATCATTTGTGCCTCCGGAAAAATAAATGCCGGCTAAACCAATTGCAGATGTAGAGGTAGTAGCTCTAAGGTCAGAAATGAAATTATTGTAAAAATAATTAGTTGTTCCGCTTGTAATATATCCGCCATAAATGGTTCCGGTTGTAGTATACAAAGCTGTTACCTTGTTATTATATATCTTAGATATGTTTCCCGTTGAAGAATATAATCCGTAAATAGAACCGCCGGTAGTATTTAAATTATATAGTGTGTCACCATAAATGTTCTTGTCCATTGAGGCAGCACAGTATAATCCGTAAATAGTACCCGCTCCGGATATATTAACATCTCTAAAACTATTATTAAAGATATCTGCTGTACCTCCTGCGGCTCCGGAGCTTTGATAATAGCAATAAAATCCGCCGGTGCTCAGATTAGGTCTTGAAATATTTTTAACAGTATTGTTTGAACATGTAAGGGTATATACAATGCTTCCAGTCAAATATATTCCGTAAGAAGTCGATGTTGAAGGTATTGTCAAATCTTTAATGGTATTTCCCGTAATGTTTAAAATAGGACCTGAAGAGGGAACATAAAGCAAATAATGGGTACCGGTACCCAATGCCGATTGAGTTCTTGTAAAATCTGAAATAAGGTTATTATTTATCTGCCATATATTGCTTGTTGCAGTGCCTCCGGAAATATACAGGAAATAAACACTTCCCGTAGAAGTTGTAGATGCACTTCCGTAATTATTGTTAATTATTTTGTTTCCCGTAACGTTTAAATTGTAAGCAGATGCAGTGTTGTATATTAAATACATAGCGCCTGTGGTTGCAGTTGAATACGAACAGTTTTGAATTACGTTATTTGTAATATTTACAGTGTTATCCGTTCCTGTGCTTCCCATAGCATTGCTTATTGCGTACATAGATGAAGTTGTTGACCCCGATGCAACTGAAATGGTATCCCCGTAAATATCAACATTTGAGTTTGTCCCTGTTGATAAAAATATACCATATAGTGTGCTGGTAGCAGCAGTACCTCCGGAATTATCAATATTTGAATTAAAAACTTTCATACCGTTTTGGTATATACCGTAGACACCATATGCAGTTGTAGTTGAGCCGTAATTGAATATTTTATTTTGTCTTCCCCCGGCTGCTCCAACCTCATTGTTCTGGTCATAAAGATCGTAAGGTGCCGCTGCTGAATATCCGCCTATCCAGATACCGGTATTTGCATTTGAAATAATATTACTGTAAAAATTGTTGCGGGAATTTGTACCAAGCGTATCTGTTACAGTAACTGTTGTTGTTGATGCTGTTGTATGATTAGCCGAGTAAATTCCTTTAGTGTTGAGATTTGATTTTTCGAGAATGATTGAACAATTTTTAATTGTTACATATCTGCAGCCGTTTGTACCGTCTGCTTTTAACAATGCGTAACCCCATTCCATCTGTGTGGTTGTAGTTGTGTTAGCAACATTTTCCTGCAGGTCAATTCCGTCAAATGTGATGTAATCGGAACCGGATAAAATTATTATTCCGTCAAGAGTTGTACTAACCCCAATACCTGCTGTAATTAAAGGGTTTGCTCCGGAACCCGATTTCTGAAATACAATAGGATTAGACGCAGTGCCTGTAGCTGTAATAATTAAGTTAGCTGCTGTTTCAGTGTAACCCGATGCAACATTAAAAGTAACACCTCCCGAACCAACTCCCAGCGAGTTCAAGTCTGTAATTGCTGCAAGTATTGAAGCGTAATTACCGGGAATAGTTTTAGTTCCTGTCAACTGTGCAAAAGTATTTCCCGAAGTTAAACCTACTATTATAAATATAAATAGCAGGTTAAAAAATTTTGTAAACTTTTTCATACTTTTAAAAATTTTTTAGTTGAAATTCGAACAATCATTTATTGGGATTTCAGTAAAGTGAGTAGTCAAAAATAAACATTATAACTTACGTGCGCTGTAAGTAATAATGGAGTTTTTATGTAGGAGTTATCTTAAATTAATGTAGGAATATCCCTACATTAATTATTTGAAAATTTATAGTTTCCTGAAGTATTTGAGGGTTTTTCTCTTAAATATTAAAAAAACAAGGGTTTGCGCCCTTGCTATTCAACTAACACAGGAAGGAAGAGTGATTGGTAGGAAAACTTTATTTAACTAAAATCATTTTTTTAACACTTGAATAATCACCGGCTTCAAGCTTATAGATATAAGTGCCGCTTGCAAGGTTACCTGCATCCCAGCTTACATCATAACTGCCTGCATTCTTCTTTTCATCTACTAGTTTGATTACCTCTCTGCCCAATACATCGTATATTATCAGCTTTGTGTACGTTGCTTTCGGTAAATCAAACTTAATTGTTGTGCTGGGATTGAACGGGTTTGGATAGTTCTGGTACAGGTTATACACTGTTGGGATTACTGTTGTATTGTTTTCTGTATTTACCACTATTCCGCCCGGAGGATTGGTTATATTCCATGTTGTGTTATAGGTCAACAGTACTGTACTGTCAAACACTGTTGTCGGAAACTGGTCCGGCGGTACCCTGAATGTCATTGTGGCTAACACTGTCGAATCTATCCTGTTCCACCTCAATGTTGCTAAGCGGTATGTACCGGGTGCAAAACTGTAAAACCCGCTCGTGTTGAAGGTTAATATATTCAGTCCTATTGCTGCACCGCTGGCTACCGATGTGGTTGTCATTGCCAGATATCCGTTGGCATTGTGTATGTTAGCATTGGGGTTTATTGCAGGATTATCAGCTTTTACCGTTAAACCTGCTGTATTCGGTGTGGTTGCGAAGTTTACCCTGATATTGGATGAACCTACCGCCCAGGTCTGGCCTGCTGGTACCGTTACATTCAGGTCATAACAGAAATAAAAGTTCTCTACTCTCGGATTCGTCAGTGTAAATGTTGCCTTTATCTGTCCATAGCTCATGCCGGTGAAAACTAAAGCTAAGAGAATAAGTAAGATTGATTTTCTCATGATTATTTTGATTCCTTATTAAAAAATATTATTTGTTATTATTTTTCATTTCATTTAATGTTTTCTGTATTTCCTTCAAATCCTTGCGGTTTGCAGGGTTCAGAACCACTGCCGAAGGTCTTGAAAGGGTTATACCGTAGTTCAGTATCAGTATCTGCTGGTCTACACCGGTTACGTCCTCGTCTCCGTTGAAGTCACAGCTTAGGTAGCCCTGGGTTCCGAACTGTGAAATAAATATCGGGATATCCAATGCTCCTATTTCTCCGTCCTGGTTCGGGTCGCCGCCGTATAATACCCATACCGTGCCTACCTGTTTCATATTATCGCCGTATGCCATATTTGCTGCTGTTGTAAAGTCATAGCTTGTTGTATTACCGCCTGTAAAGTTAACACCATATTTACTCCAGGTCTCAAGATGGTTCCTGTGGCGGACTACTATGTAATACCTCCCTGTGGTTACCCTTGAGAACGGTGTTGTGACCGAACCCGTTGCCCCAAGTAATACCTTCACACTGTCAACAAATGCATACCCCAGAGTACTGTCTGCAAGATATATGTTTATTGTATCAGCAACCTGCGAAAGAGGTGAATCATTTATTTTACCCTTGGTAATATTACCTTTGGTCATATTGCCTTTGACCGGATTATCTCCCGGTTCAGGCGCATAGAATCCTTCAAGATATACCTTTAAGGTCAGGGTTGGGAATAATGCCTGTGTGGTGAAGCTCCATACTGCAGAATAACTGCTGGTACCTCCTGCATTCTTTGCGTTTACTCTCCAGTAATATGTAGTTTGCTGGCTGAGTCCCGATACCGCTCTTACTGTGTCTGTCAGTGTAGAATCATTTATAATAAAGCTGGTAAACCCTGAATTAGTTGAAAGCTGTATTCGGTATGTTGCCGCATTAAGAGATTTATGCCATACTAAGTTCAGTGAAACAGGCTGTCCTGTTGAACCATTTGAAGGTGAAATTAATACAGGAGCCACAGGAGCTGCAAGAATCGTAGTAAAGCGCCACCATGAACTGAATAAGCCCCACCCTATCTGGTTTTTAGCTTTTACTCTCCAGTAATAGCTGACATTATTTGCAAGTCCGCTTACCGATTTAGTTGTATCTGTTAATGTTGTATCACGGTTAAGATTTGCCATTGATACTGTATCGGTTACCATCTCATACCAGTAATTACCTATTGCATCTGCATTAGTTGACGGGTCGATAAATACATTAGGTACTTTTGTAGTGGTTTTCGGTGCTTCTTTCTTGTTAAAATCCTTAGCATCCAAACTGGCAAAGGAGGCTGTTTGTTCCGATGCCCTGCTCCACCTGAATTGAATCGATACCGGTTGATTTGCAGCATTATTCGGTGGATTTATTAAAGCAACCTGGTTTGGATAACCAAGTGTTTTAAACTTATAAATAACCGAATACGAACTCGTTCCGCCTATACCCTTAGCATTTACACGCCACCAATAGTTAGTTAACGGGTTTAACCCGGATATAGCTTTTACTGAATCGGTGAGAGTTGAATCATTCACTATCAAAGTAGTAAATAATGAATCTAAAGAAAGCTGAACTCTATACGTTGTAGCATTTAAAGATTTATGCCACACAAGCGTAATAGACTGGTTCTGTCCAACCGAGTTATTCGGTGGGCTGATAAGAACAGGAGCCACCGGTGCTGCTAATATGGTTGTAAAGCGCCACCATGAACTGAATGTACCCCACCCTATCTGGTTCTTTGCTTTAACTCTCCAGTAATAGCTGACATTATTTGCAAGTCCGCTGACTGATTTTGTTGTATCTGTCAGTGTTGTATCACGGTTAAGATTTGCCATTGATACTGTATCGGTTACCATCTCATACCAGTAATTACCTATTGCATCTGCATTAGTTAACGGGTCGATAAATACATTAGGTACTTTTGTAGTGGTTTTTGGCGCTTCTTTCTTGTTAAAATCCTTAGCATCCAAACTGGCAAACGGAGCAGTCTGTTCCGATGCCCTGCTCCACCTGAATTGAATCGATACCGGTTGATTTGCAGCATTATTCGGTGGATTTATTAAAGCAACCTGGTTTGGGTATCCCAGAGTTTTAAATTTATATACAACTGAATAAGAGCTCGTTCCGCCTATACCTTTTGCATTAACCCGCCACCAATAGTTAGTTAACGGTGAGAGACCTGATACTGTTCTAATTGAATCAGTTATGGTTGAATCATTAACTAATGTAGTATTAAAAAGCGAATCAGTTGAAAGCTGTACACGGTATGTTACAGCGCCAAAGCTCTTCTGCCATATAAGATTAACCGTTAATAACTGACCAATTGCATTGTATGAAGGACTTGACAGCTGGGGTGCATTTGGCGTCAGAGGTATAAGGCACCATGTCCCCGCGCCTGTTACTGCACCGTTAACCACTCTTTGGTCAGAGCAGACATCTGCCCCGGACTGTATATCAACAGCAGCACTATTATCAATCTGTATAATACTCTGGCTTCTCAATAAAGCCGGTGAAAGGACAACTGCAAATATTAAGATAATAAATATTAATTTTTTCATTTCAGTGCTGCTATTAATTCTTTTTTTATTATTTGTTATTTACGCTGAGGACTTCATCATTCTTATTGCTATTGATAAAATTTATCAGTTCATTCTGTGTCTTTTCCAGTTTTGCAAGCTTTTCTTTAACGTCTTTCAACGATTCAATTTCATTTTTAAGCTCCTTATTTTCTGATTTTAGTTCAGCTATTTCGTTGTCTTTCTCAGATTTCAAATCCTGCACTGCTTTTACTACTACAGGTAAAAGATTACCATACGTTGCTTCCCACTTATCCGGATTATCTTTTAATACAAGGTTAAGCCACTGGGCTTGTTCAGTTGTCTGAACTTCGTCAAGTTCCTGAGCTATAAAACCTGCTGTCGGAGCTTCCTGCATTTTACTGCCGTCTGATACATTATTATCATACCACTCACGCTTATCCCAGTTGAACTGGCGGGGTTTGAGTTTCATAATGAATTCAAGCCCTTGCGAAAGATTAGTTATGTTTCTTTTATCCCTTGCATCCGATAGACTTGTAATAGTCTGTACGTTACATCGGAGAGAGGTAACATAAATATTACCAAGTGTAATCTGGTTTAGAGCTGTTGGTGTAGTAGGCGCTGCATCAATACCTATGCAGGTTAAATTAGCTCCGGTTGTTATAGTTGAACCGGCATTGTACCCTAATGCGGTGTTATAATTACCTGTGTTGTAAAGCAAAGAGCTGTTCCCTACAGCGGTATTTTGAAAACCTGTGGTGTTGGAGTAAAGAGCGTCCCATCCGAATGCTGAATTCTGAACGCCTGTGGTATTGTTGTTCATTGACCGTCTCCCGAAAGCTGAATTATAATTCCCGGTTGAATTGGAACCAAGAGAATACGTTCCAAATGCGGAATTTTCATTACCTGTTGTGAGAGAATTTAAAGTGCTCTGCCCTACCGCAGTATTTTCAATCCCCGTCAAAGTAAAATCACCTGATGCTATACCGAGGAATGTATTTGAGCTTCCGTAGTTATGTAAGAATTTATAAGTACCCTTGAAAATTACACCTTCTGTTGAAGTTGCCGTCAGCGGAAGTACAAGACTTCGGTTAAGAGTTAAATTACCTGTACTCTGCGGTACGGTAAGAAACGTGTTGGTTGTATCCCTGATAATAAACTGTCCGCTTACAGCAAGCTTGCCGTTAATGTTTTGTGAAAACAGCGCGCCAGAGAAAAGCATATTAACTATTAAAAGGCATACTGCGAAAATAATTGTTCTTGTTTTCATTGTTTTATAATTTATTTAATTAAACTCATTTTGATTACTTTTGTGAAATTACCAGCTTCTATCCTGCAATAGTACAAACCCGATGCAAGATTTGTCCCATCAACTGTAAATTGATAGTAGCCTGCATGTTGATTCCCGTCATACAAAACACCAGCTTCTCTTCCCAGCTCATCATATAGCTTTATAGTTACGTAACTTTCCTGCGGTACTTGATATTTCAGCATTGTAACCGGGTTAAAAGGATTAGGATAGTTTTGTAGTAAATTAAAATCCAACGGCATTTCGTTTGAAACCGGCGGCTCAACAGCAACAAGTCCTCCGCAAACGTTACCGCTGCCGTACAGTATACCTGAACCGTTTAATATGTCAGCGCAAAGGTTTGTACCCGTTAAAACTCCCATGGATGTGCCTGTACCGAGGGTTAGCACACTTTGAGAACAAGCTGATGCAGTTATTAAAAGTAATGCTGTTAAAATTATTGTTTTCATATATATTCAATTAAATATTTTTTTAATTCCGGTTAATAACATGTTTAATTTTTGTGGTTCACCTATTCATTTATTATGAACCAGGTATCTTCGGATGTATTAAACTGCACAGGTTCACCTAAAACTTTCCCATCTGTTTTTAACATGTAGCCGGCTTCTACAATTTGAGTTAGCTTAAGATTTGATGTTTCATTCTGCAGCGCTTGGGTTATTTCCAATGACTTGGCTGAGAATTCTTGCAGAGTAATCTTTCCTGCCTGATATTGTTCAGTCAGTTTGGTAAGCTCATCATTTTTACTTTCAAAACCTTTGGTATCCAAATCCTTTAAAGAAACTTCAACCGAGCCTTCATATACTTTTGTTACATTGTACTTAATTCCGTTTTCTTCGATTATTTCAACGGAGAATTCAGTGCCTCTAACACCCATTGCTATTCTATCCGTTGATATTTCAAACTTTCCGCCTCCTATCAGTTTCTTAATCTTAAACCACAGCAATCCGCTATTCAGATAACTCTGTCTTATTACATCACATACATTCATAGGGAGTGTGTACTCGGTATTGGGACCTAACACGATTGACGAACCATCCGAAAGCTCAATTTTCGCGGTACTTTCGGGTCCGGTTTTCACCTGCTCCCCGCCTTTAATGACGGAATACTTTTCTAATGCACCATTTTCATATTGATAAAATGTATCTATCTGGCCGCAAACTTCAGAAATCTGCATTTTCTTAATTTTTCCTGTTGCATTGCCTTTAACGTATATGACTCTGTACTCGCATTCGTTGTCAGTCTTGCCGTTAACAGTTTCTATGCGAAAATTATTTTCACCGTCGAAGAGCAAAGAATCGTGAGGATTTGGTTCAGATAATAAATTAGCTGAAAGAATTGCTCCTAAAAAAATTATGCCAAAGATTTTTTTCATGTTATTATATTGTTTAATTATTTTATTTCACTGAGAGATGTATTTTTAGAAGCAGTCAGCTCATTTACCAATTGCTCCAATTTTGCGAGCTTATCACTCATTGATTTCAATGATTCAACGTCTGCTGAAAGCTTCTCATTGCTTGCAGCTAATTTTTCATTATTAAGCGTTAATTCATCATTTTCAACTTGAAGCTTTGTTATTTCAATATCTTTTTCTGCTTTTAAATCCTGAACTGCTTTCACAATAACAGGCAATAAATTACCATAAGTTGCTTCCCACTTATCAGGATTATCTTTTAATACAAGATTAAGCCAATCTGCATTTTCGGTTGTCTGAACTTCGTCAAGCTCCTGTGCTATAAATCCTGCTGTTGGAGCATCTTTCATTTTACTTCCGTCAGAGACATTTCCATCATACCACTCGCGTTTATCCCAGTTGAACTGGCGGGGTTTTAATTTTACAAGAAAATCAAGTCCGAGTGAAAGGTCTTTTATGTTTTTCTTGTCACGCTTATCAGAAAGTGATGTTATGGTCTGCACATTACAGCGTAACGATGAAACAAAGCCGTTTCCAAGAGTTATCTGGTCAACGGCTGTGGGCGAAGTTGGAGCAGCATCAATGCCTAAACATGTTAAGTTAGCCCCCGTTGTAATTGTTGAGCCGGCATTGTAACCTAAGGCTGTGTTATAATTTCCGGTGTTGTTCAGCAGTGATTGATACCCGACAGCAGTATTATTAAAACCCGTGAAATTGTTGCTTAAAGTATAATAGCCCAGCGCAGTGTTTCGGGAACCGGTAGTGTTAGATGTTAAAGCTGTAATTCCTATGGCAGTATTATCAATTCCTGAGGTGTTATAATTTAATGATTGATATCCTACAGCCACGTTGTCATTGCCGATGGTGTTAAAGTAAAGCGAATATACTCCTAAAGCTGTATTGCGAAGTCCGGTTGTATTGGAGTATAAAGCTTGAACTCCTACTGATGTATTTTGCGCTCCGGTTGTGTTAGAACTTAAAGAACCATCTCCCAATGCCGTGTTGTATGAACCTGTTGTATTAAAACTGAGCGAGTAAAATCCTATTGATGTATTGCTGGCTCCGTATGTATTCGAAAATTGTGAACGCCACCCTAATGCTGTATTCTCTATTCCTGCTGTGTTTGAGTACAGGGATCCCGTGCCCAATGCTGTATTGTAATAACCGACTGTATTGGAGAATAATGACTGATTTCCCAATGCAGTGTTCTGAAACCCGGTCGTATTTGTAAATAAAGAACTATCACCTACTGATGTGTTGCTATACCCGGTTGTGTTTGAAAATAAAGATTGTGAACCTATTCCGGTATTAAATTGACCTGTTGTATTATTATTTAATGATTGATAACCTTCTGCTGTATTGTAACTCCCAGTTGAGTTGTTTGATAAAGAACCGACACCAAGTGCTGAGTTTCTTTGACCCGTAGTATTGAAATAAAGAGAATTGTATCCCATTGATATATTCTGAGCACCGATTGTGTTGTTATACAAAGATTGATATCCCATTGCTGTATTTTCCACTCCGGTTGTATTCAAATATAAAGAATATACTCCGGTTGCTGTATTTGCATTCCCCGTTGTATTGGAATATAAAGACCCGTTTCCAACAGCAGTATTGATGCTTCCAGTTGTATTTAAATTCAAAGTATTCGACCCTAAAGCTGTATTAAAATATCCAGTAGTATTTGAATATAAAGATTGATACCCAAATGATGTGTTTGCTCCACCGGTCGTGTTGAGATATAGAGACTGGAATCCTAATGACGTATTGAATTGACCGGTAGTATTTGAGTGTAATGAGGAAATCCCTAATGCAGTATTACCTGCACCGGTCATCGTAAAATTACCGGAATTGACTCCAAGGAAGGTATTATCCGTGCCAAAATTGTGTAAAAAGCTGTTTGTGCCCTTATATATAACTCCTGTACCTTGGGAGGTTGTGTTAGGAAGCTTTAGTTTAAAATTCGTATTCAATGTGCTGTCTGTCTGGCTTAAGGAAAAAAATGTTGTTGTACCTGATTTTAAGCTGAATACACCGCCGGTACCAAGAGTATTGGTAATACTCTGTGCAAACATTAAATTGCAAATCACAAAATTGAAAATTGCTAAAATAATTAGTTTTGTTTTCATTATAATTTATTTTAATTAATAAACTTTTGTTATTTAACCTGAATATTTTTAATTAATTCGGTATAGAATAAATTGCAGGCGCCTGCTATAGCTTCATCCTGGTCAGATTTCAATATTTTCTGAATTTTACCAATAAGCTTGTGCGTTTCCGGCTTTAGCCTGTATCCCCTTGTTTTCTTTTTCGACTTGCCGGTTATTTTCCCTTTTTTTTTAGAAATCATCTTAAGTAATTATTTTATAATAGCAGGTATTTTTTGCACATTACTCGTGCACGGAACAAACATACCTTGCGTGCACATCCCAAAGCAACGTAACTTTTTATTAAAACTAACTGAAATCGTTTAACAGGCACTAATAATATTGTTGATTTTAGCACGTTATTATATAAATTGTAGATAACCAACTAATCAAGAAAATGAAAGAATCAGCACTAATAAATACCCTGAGGACTTTTTCAAAAGAAGAAATGAAGATGTTCGGAAAATTTGTTGCTTCGCCATTTCACAACAACGGGATAAAACTTACCCCGCTTTTTAAACTGCTGCAGAAAAGCTACCCTGATTTTACCCCGAATAAGCTTACTTATGAAATTCTCTATAAAAAGCTCTATCCAGGGAAGAAACTTAATAAACAGGTTATATGGAATCTTACTTCTGCAATGGAAAAAATGACAAAAGCCTTTTTAGAACAAACTGCATTCAGAAAAAATAAATTTTTCAGAATGGGAATGCTGCTTTCGGAATTCGGCAGCAGAAAATTGTTAAACAATTATTCACGTGTTTTAGATGAAATGGAAAAGCTGCTTGAAGCCAAAGGTATTGATTATGACTATTTCGAAAATAAAGGATATCTGGAGAATTATAAGCAGGAGTATTACCATTTGATAGATAAGATTCATGCTATGGGCAGGTCAAAACTAAAAGCATCTGAATACCAGGCGATATTATTCTTAAGAATGACTGTCGGCGGATTGAACGATATGAAATTACTTAGCGAAAACTATAACTATAAGTTTGATGTAAACATACCACTTGAGTTTGCAAAGAATCTTGATTTAGAAAAAATATCACAATACGCCCATGATACAAATTTCGAATACGCATTTCTAATCGAAATTTATTACCATTCACTCATGATGCTCATTGAACCTCAGAAGACAAATCATTTAGATAAAGCCAGAGAGTTATACGAAATTCATTTTAATAAATTTACATTCAGCGAAAAAAGAAATATGACGCATTGGATAGTTAATTATTGTTTGCGCAATTTAGAGCTTGATGAAAACAGGTATCGAAGAATAATTTTCGAATTAAATGAATTACGCCTGAAGGAAGGTTTGGCATTTTATCCGGAAAACCAGCTCCCCAAATCTATTTATATACAAATGTTGAATGCCGCACTTGCACTGAATGAAAACGAGTGGGCAGTTGATTTTATAAAAAATTATACTGTCAAGCTTCAGCCCGATATACAGGAATCAATAAAATGCATGGCATATGCTTTTTATTATTTTCATACAAAAGATTACCGAAAAGTACTTAAATATTTAAATAAAGTCGAATTTACTGATATACAGGATAAATTTTTTGCAAGAACTCTTACGGCAAGGTCATACTATGAACTGAATGAAATAGAAACTTTACTGAATTATATAGACTCATCCAAACGATTTCTTGTAAACAACCCATTAGTATCTGAAACAAGCAGGATTTATATTAACAACTTCTTTAAATACATTAAGAAAATTGTATCCATCAAAGAGAATCAAAATACAGGTAACATTATTGATTTGAGAAAAGAAATTGAAAGCAATAAAGAAGTTTCGAACTCAAAGTGGCTGTTAAAAAAATTAAATGAGATGGAATTTTAATATATGGTACTGCTATTTTTCTAAACTAGTATTAAATATTTATTATATTAAAAATTTTGTTTTAACATTCACTACAAATTATGGAGTTTATTAATTAGTTCAGTCTTTTAACATATTGTTTTTTAAATTTTCAGGATGTGGCTCAGCCCGGTTACCCCGAGCACTCGTGGGCTGGTTCCCATCAGAAACGGGGCAGACGGGATGATGTAAATACCCCAAAAACAACTCAAAGACGCAAAATCTATTCTAAAATGTCTTCCCAAAATTGTCCGATTCTAGCCCGTTTTTTGACGGGTGTTACTGACAAAATTGCTGATAAGAATCTGAACAATTCTCACGTTGAATTTCATGATTTTTAAAACAATTATCACCATTATATTATTTAAACCTCCTGAATGCAAACGCTTGCTGGTTGAAATAGTCTTTAGGAAATTTTGAATCACGCCAAGTCAAATTATTCCTTAATTATTTTCAACAGCTCTAAAATAGGCTTGTATTCAGCTTTCTCGGTTACATCAATATTTAAAATGCCGGCTATAGTTGATGAAATGCTTTTAACAGGATAGTAGCTATAAGTGCTGCCGCTTTTAACTTTCCATCCGTACCATACCAGCGGAACATGTCTGTCATAGCTGTAAGGACTTCCGTGTTCGGTACCTTCCATTGTTTCTTCAATATAATAAGGCTTAAAGTTGATGAATATATCACCCGAGCGGTCAGGATTGTAACCGTTTAAGAAAGCGCGCGCAAATTTATCATCTGCGCTCTTTGATGAAAGCTTATATTCAGGATAAACTTCGTTAATTTCTGTAAATGTTCTCTTTAAATATCCCGAAACACTGTCTTCAGCCGTATTTATATTTAAGCTGTGCCTGAAAACCAAATCGCGGTCAAGATAAATCTGCTGGTTAATAACCGAATGAATTGCGCTGTTTAAGCCGAATGTTCTGTCAAAATAACGCGAAACAGAATCCTGAATTTCTCCATAGTAGTATGCTCCTGCATCAAGCTTGTGGTCTTTCAAAAACTGAGGATTCGGTGAATTTAATTTTAAAATACACAGCTCTGCTCATGGAATACAAACCATTTGTTCGCGAAGCAGACGATTGAATGGAAAAATAATTATATAATTTATATAAATGTGAAACTTGAGGTAATTAACTTTTTTCACTTCTTAGATGACATTACGTTGTATAAGGAGTAAATAAAGGATTACGCATTCTTGACATTTCCGAAAAATTATATTATGTTATCGTTGATTCTGTTTTTAGAAAATGTTTTACTAACCACGCTCTAGAAACTCATACATCCTTCCACTGTTTTTCTCATGAGACCTGAGAAACTTACAACGGAGCCCACGGTTAAAATAAAAAAACAAAGTAAATATTGCCCGTAAAATAAGGATAGTTATGTTTGAGCTTTGTCTTAAATGGAAAAACGTGTTTATAATTACTGATTTGTCCTCGAAATACTAAATAATATGGGAACTAAATCAAAAAAAAGGGGAACCTTATGTCATTAGATATCGTGTTGTTTCCTTCATGTGATATTCATATAGCCCGGCATGGTGCTCCATCACTGCAATTAAGGGTCATGGGAAGGGACTTTGCCCCTGACTTTAAAAGTTACACTCTGAGTGATGTTACAAATCAGAGTTCTTTTCATTATTTCTCACCATATAAAGCAGTTGGAAGCAGACTTGATTCGTGTGTTACAATTAGTAGTAATGGCATCATAACGCCTATATCCTTGGGAATTACTTTCGTGCATATTGACTATAATGAACACTATATAATCGCCAGGATTCAGGTTCATGATACAATAACGGGCTGGTGGTTCGGAAATCAATCTTTGACGGTTCCAAAAGATAATAATTTTGCACAAACTCAAGTTTCTTTATTTGCATTATTTAGTGATGATGCTTCTGAAGGAACAGACCTCGTTGGAGATATTACCGGGCATGGATATGTGACTTTAGTCCCGGCAGACACCTCGATTTGTGCTCTTGACGCATTCAACCAGGGAAGATTAAGGGGAATTACTGAAGGAACAACCACACTAAACGGGTCCTTTTTAGGCTCAAACAAATCTGTTCCGGTAAAAGTTGTTGACTACGCTGCGGATAGACCGGCGTCAAGAATTAGGTATGCGGGTGACCCAGCCAAAAAACATAATATGTTATTTATTTCAGAAGGTTTTCAGGATACAGCAGATGACCGCGAAAAATTCGATTCCATAGTTACCGAAGCAGTAGATAAATTATTTTCAGATTCCAGGCACAGCCCGTACAATTTGCTTGCAGACAGTTTTAATGTATGGAAAATATTTGAACCTTCTTCACAAAAAGCTGTTACATTTGGTCCCCGTGTAAATGATGAAGATGTAAATTTCGGAGGTGATTTGATTTTTGTTAAGGGATACCCAATCCCGTATGAAAACAGAATCTATCCCGATGGAAATGATATATACACAGTATCAGATTTAATAAAAATTGTGGGGCTCCCGTTAAGGAATGAATCCAGAATTTCCAGTCAATTGAAAACATTATGGGGCTCCCAGCAGCTTGTCAATCTTGACATTGGAAAAATATCTGACCGTCTTATAGAGGTGTGGAGAAAACAACGCTCATTGGGGATTCTGGAAAACAGAGACTCGTTTTTCGGATTATATCTTGGTGCCCGATTTGGCGACAGGTTATCCGCAATCGGCTCCGGAGCTTTTTCGTTCCCGGCAACGGATAATACTTCTGACCCGAATTACACACCTTTCATTACAAGAATTTATGAGTGGTTTGACATTGAAGCTTCCAGGGACTTAACTCCTGACCCCAGAAGACACCCTCCGGAAGTTCAAAAAGGAAGATGGGGAAGTACCAATTATGGAAATTGTATTTTAAAATATATCTCAAATCTGGTTGACGAACAGCAGACATCCCAAAATATTGGCTCTCAATGGATGCCGGACCCCAATAATTCTGCATTTATTAAAAGCCGCGGCTTGATTGCAATTATTACCAATGAATGCATGATAGGGGGTTCGAATTTTAATAATCGCACATTAACCGCAATAAGTGTGGAAAGGAATAATTCCTTGGAATTCAATTATACCAATACTTCTACTGAAAAAGTTATGAGAAGAGACCCGCAGCCGGGCCTTGTAATTGGGGATGTTATTGACGTTGTAGCACATGAATTCGGTCATTCTTTCGCCCTCGATGACGAGTATGAGGATTTCGATGGAGACGGACCTGACGGTTCAGGAGACGAAGCGGATAACACAGTTTCAATAAGCTCAATTAATCTTGACAGCAACTACAGGACAGACCGTCTTATTGATAAAGATAAAATTAAATGGTTCGATATTGAAAGAATCAGACTCGCTGATGTTATTCAAATGGATGCTCTTATAATCGGGGTTCAGGTGAGGGTTCTTATAAACATAAGTAACATGAGTTTGTGGCAGCAGGCAAAAGATAATAATTTAAGTGCGTCACTCAGGAAAAGTGAATATACTGTAATCGGTAAACAACTGCCGTTCGGCATTGGTCCCGAACATTGTTTACAACCCTTACAGATAACCGATGTAAACACACTGGATAATGGCGATATAACTTATTGCGAAGTTGTATTACAGGGCTCGGTTCCGACTCCGGTAATCTTCTTTCCCCGAAGGAAGCCTGCTGTACATACCTCAAAGAGATTCATCAAACCAAATAATAAAAGTTGTTGATCAAAGAGTGGTTAATTTCATAGACACCCAACACATTCCGCTTAACAAGGATACTGATCATTCACATAGAAGTGTTTCAGCAGATAGTCCTGTGGATATACCGGGTTTGAAACCACCCTGTAAATCATATAAGCTCATCGGAGTATATGAGGGTGCAGAACATTATTCCGGACTTACATATCGTCCAGCTGGAAATTGTAAAATGAGGGATCAAGGTTCGGGCGAATTCTGTTTCGTTTGCAAGTATCTGATTGTAAACAGGGTGAACGGCAGCCTGCATTCGAGATTGGATGAACAATACCCTACAAGCAAAAAATAATGAGCGGTCAAAACACATTTGAAGTATTCTTAACCGAACTCGGAAGGCTTGTCCTTCCGCTGAAGGAGGCACTAAGCTCAAAGGAAAGCTTTTATTCCTTTATGATTAAAATGGGCTGGTCCCCTGATGATATACCTCAGCCCTTGAAAGACCTCGGCACAGGTCTTGATACTCTAATAGAAAAGCTTCAGGTAATAATTGGAATGGCTATCTCCGCAAGCGGGTCAGTTGATACGCACACTGCTTCAGTTTCGGGAAGCTTCTCCGCTTCTGATGTCGAAGACCTGGTAAACGCAATTAAAGAAATTATTAACGGTATCGAAGAAATTTCCGGCGCTCCTGACACAGTAATACCTGCTAAATTACGTGATGACCAATTCAGGGAAAAATTCCCTGAACAATTGTTGTTTTATCTTATTATAACTTACCTTGTAAGATTTCATTCAGCAGTAGCTTTTTTCCTTAGGGCAGTTGGGGTTATAAAATTAAACTATGTGAAACAAGCAGGCAGCCGCCCCACTTTCATTGAGTATAAAATTGATTTTTCCGACATTCCGAAAATTTTTCAAGACCCTTCTATTGTTTTTAAAAATGCTTTCGGCTGGGGAACAGATGATTTTAATTTCAGTGAGTTTATCTTCCAGCTTCAAAACCTATTTCATGCTGTGGGTGTGGACGTTTTTGTCGAAGATTTTGATAAAAGAATTGCAGGACACCTCGAAGGAGGAGTTGAAATTGCCGGTAACCCTTCCAGGAAAATTCTTAGAGCTGTTTTCTTTGAAAGAGCCCGTGATGATGGAAGACTCGTTGCTGAAGTAAAACTTCTCGAGCTTCCTGGTAACGGCGGTAATATTAAACCGGGAATTGCAATTATTCCCGATTTTAATGGAATATTTGATTTTAAAATGAATCTTGGTCCCGATATAGCGGTAACAATCAGCAGTGAACTGGACCTGGAGGGCGGGGTTGGACTAATCATTCGTCCAGATAAACCAATTGAGTTTATTAACGGGTTTAATAACTCAGATTCTCTAAGCCATGCCAGCGGTAACATTGAAGTTCTTGTGGAGAGAGAGAATGCAGATGAGTCACCCACACTGATATTGGGAACAGCGGATAGTACAAGGCTTGAGTACCAAAAAATCGGCGGTAAAGGGGGAGTTTCTGTCAGTACAAACGGCGGGGTTGATGTTCAGGTTGAAGTTGATATGAACGGAATCAAGTTTGTATTTAAACCGGATGAAAGTGATGGATTTATCAGGAATCTTGTTCCGGGAGACGGATTTGCTTTAGATTTTGAGCTTGCATTTGGATATTCATTACAGAAAGGTTTTTACTTCAGGGGAAGCTCAGCTTTGGAAGTTAATATTCCTGCCCACATAGATATTGGGCCGATATCACTTGAAGGAATGACGCTGACATTAAAAACAGATGACGGTAAAATTCCGATTTCACTTGGTGCCAATATTAAAGCAGCATTAGGGCCACTTGTTGCAACGGTTGAGAATATTGGCTTATCTGCTACATTTTCATTTCCCGGAAGCGGCGGAAATTTAGGCCCCCTGGATTTACAAATCGGTTTTAAGCCGCCTAACGGGGTGGGTTTATCCATTGATACCGGAGCAATAAAAGGCGGCGGATTCCTCTACCTCGATTATGATAAAGGCGAATACATCGGCGCACTGGAGCTTGAGTTCCAGAATATGTTCAGTTTAAAGGCAATCGGCATTATAAATACCAAAATGCCTGACGGCAGTGACGGGTTCTCATTATTGATTATTATCACTGCAGAATTTACTCCAATTCAGCTCGGATTTGGATTTACTCTCAATGGTGTGGGAGGATTGCTTGGTCTTAACCGCACAACAAAAATTGATGTGCTTCGAGAAGGCGTAAAAACAAATGCACTGAAAAGCATACTTTTCCCCGATGATATAATCGCTAACATCAACCGAATTGTAAGCGATTTAAAAGCTGTTTTCCCGATTCAGGAAGGGCATTTTATTGTAGGTCCCATGGCAAAAATAGGATGGGCTTCAATCGTTACTCTTGAACTGGGATTGCTAATTGAACTTCCCGAACCGAGGATTGTTATTCTTGGTGTTCTTAAAGCTTTCTTGCCAACCGAAGACACATCCCTTCTTAAACTTCAGGTTAATTTTCTTGGTGTTATAGATTTTGAAAATAAATACATTTCGTTTGACGCAAGCCTGTACGATTCACATCTTCTCGTATTTACTTTAACAGGAGATATGGCGCTTCGCATTTCATGGGGAAGCCCCGCTGTTTTCATCTTAAGCGTAGGCGGGTTTCATCCTGCATTTAAAGAAGCGCCGTCTGACTTACAAAACATGACCAGGCTTACAATAAGCCTCCTCTCAGGTGAAAACCCGAGAATTACAATACAAGCATATTTTGCAGTTACGTCTAATACAGTTCAATTTGGGGCAAAGGCTGAGCTTTATGCAGAAGCCTGCGGTTTTAATGTTTGGGGTTACATCGGGTTCGATGTGCTGTTCCAGTTTGACCCGTTTAAATTTATGGCTGATATTTACGCCGGTCTTGCTTTAAGACAGGGCACAAGTGTTATTATGGGGATTACTCTTAAAGGCTCCCTTGCAGGACCAACACCATGGGATGTTGAAGGTGAGGCAAGCTTCACGATATTATTCTTTGATATCAGCGTTCATTTCCATGAAACATGGGGAGATGACCCTGCAGCTATCGATAAAGATAAGGTTGATGTTCTAGGGTTACTCAAGAATGAATTTGAAGATGACAGGAATTGGAAAGCAGAACTGCCTTCAACCAATAATTTATTTGTAACAGTTAAAAAAATTGATACTTCTGACGGAAAAATAATTGCCCATCCCGCGGGTGTGCTTTCTTTCAGCGAAAAGCTTGTACCGCTCGATTTCAATATTAATAAATTCGGTGACAAGGTTCCGGACGGTGATAACCGGTTTTCTTTTTCGGATGTGAAAAGCGATTCCCAGCCTCTTTCAACCAATACCCTGCAGGAATTATTTGCTCCTGCAAACTTTATTGAGATGAGCGATAGCGATAAGCTGGCAAGAAAATCATTCGAAAATATGGATAGCGGATTTGAAATTGCATCTTCATTAGTGCTGAAAACCGCTGCAACTGTAGAAAAATCTGTTGATTATGAAGTATTATACCTTAGGCAGAAGAGAATCGGAATTGTATTCGCCGGTATATTTAAGCTGGCGAAAAGCGTGTTTTCTGCATTAACAAAAGGCAGCGCAGTTTCTAAATCGTCTGTATCATATATGAATAACAGGAAATCGGTTAATTCTCCCGATGATGTCAGCATTAATAAGGAAAAATACGGTGTAGCAAACGTTTCTGATATGAAACCCTATGATACTAATTTAATTGCAGGCTCGCAGGCTGAAGCATACCAGATGTATAACGATTTGATTTCAAAACAGCCCGGTATTAAAGATAAAGTTCAGGTTTTATCAACTTATGAAATGAACGCAGCATGACAATTGAAATTGCAAAATATCAATTCCATTCATGGGGCAGAAGAGGCATTGCCTCTAATATAACAGCTCTCGATGACCTGGGGGCCGGAACAGATACTACCGTAGAACGCGCTGAAGTTCCTATATCTGTAAAAGTGAACAGTGATTCAGTTTCAAAAGATTTTACTTTAATAGGTCCCGGAGATATAATAGGAATAAACAGCAAGATGGTCATACGAACCGAGCCGTTGAACTGGATTACCGATACAGAGCCGAACTACATGGCATTCATAGAATTTTATGATGAAGATTTCCCGTGGCGCTACACGCCCGCTGCTGCTCAGGGAGAGAAATTACGTCCGTGGATAGTATTGTTTGTATTGAAAGAAAGTGAATTCGAAAGAACGGATAAAAAATCTCCCTTGCCTACAATAACCGTAAAAAACAAAGAGGCACTGCCTCCATACCAGGATACATGGATGTGGGCTCATGTTCACAGCAATGCAAATATTCCTTCAAGTGAAATTTCGGATATGGAAGCTTTCCTGCTTAGTTTGAATAAAACTGTTAATGATGACCCTGACCAGATATTCAGCCGGCTAATGAGCTCCCGAAAACTTGAGGAAAATACTGCCTATTACGCATTTGTTGTTCCTGCTTTTGAAACAGGAAGACTTGCAGGGCTTGAACTCGATACATCAGCTACTAAAGCACAGCAGCCTTCGTGGACGGATGATTCTGCAGATATGGAGTTCCCTGTTTATTACGAATGGTTTTTCAGAACCGGCAGTAACGTAGATTTTGAATATCTCATAAAACAGCTTGTGCCCCGGGCAATGGATCCGAAAGTCGGCATCAGGGATATGGATTGTTCCGCCCCCGGTTTTGTGAAGGCAGATGGCACCGGTGAAATAGATGGAACAAATCCGGAAACAATTGGACTTGAAGGCGCCTTGAAATCACCTACAACCGTTTCAACTGTTTTTCCCAATCCCCCCGATGCAAAAGATTTTCAAAACGAGCTGGAAGATATTGTAAATCTCCCGGTAACAATTGCAGCAGACGAAACCAAAGACCCGATAGTATCTATACCGTTTTACGGTTCAAACCATGCCAAAAAAAGCAAAGACGATGTTATTCTTCTTGATATAAATAATGACAAGTGGCTGCATGACCTGAATAAAGACCCGCGGACAAGAGCTGCATCAGGGTTCGGAACGAGAGTAATACAGAAAAATCAGGAGAACTATATGAAAAAAGCCTGGGAACAGGTTGAAAAAGTTCTCGAAGCGAATAAAAAAATTAAAGCCCTGAAGTTTTTGAATTATGTAGCATTGAAATATACACAAAAGACGTTCAGTAAGCTTGAAGATACAAAGCTTCTTTCAATCAGCAGTCCGGTACTGAAAAAAATAATGGGAAGCCCAACAACAATATATCAACAGGTGAAAGAAAGCAGGCTTCCGGTAACGGTATTTAACGGAGCATTCAGAAGGATATCGAGACCTAACGGTAAAATGATGAAAAAACTGAATACGGATGGAACATTCAGTCACAGGACATTGATTAATTCACTTAACAGCGGAGTCATATCAGCTGCCCCTGAAAAGAAAGCACCTTCAAACCTGCCTACCGTAGAAAACCTTGTAGAAAAAATATTTCCGTACCAGTTATCCCCTTTGTTAATGTGGATTGTTAAAAACAGCAAGTGGCTGTTGATATTATTAGCAGCGTTGTTCTTGATTCTTGGATTAGCTGTAGGACTTCCTGGTTTGTTCATTACTCTTGCTGCTGCGGCAGCAGTTTCTTACCCGGCTGTTAATAACTTCAGAGTCAAAGCCGAAACATCAGATGAAATGGTTGATAATTCAAAAACGCTTTCAGCAATAGAAAATACTCCAGCCCGTCCGAATTTCACTCTGAAGCTCGATGATACCGGTTTAGTTTTAACTCCGACCGCTTCACCTCAGGGAGGTGATAGTCTTGAAGCAAAGAACTTCAGGTCAGCTGCAGTTGAATTGAATAAACGTTTATCGATTAAAGCGCCTGTTATTGAATTGAAAGCCCTGGATTTGAAAAATTCGTATCTCAAAGTAAGCACTGCTATAAATCCGGTTGTATCCTATCCTTTGAGGCTTATTACAATGGTTAATTTCCCGAAATATATTCAGCTTACAAAACCTGAATACATATGGCCCGCAATGGCATACCCCGATTTCGAAGACCCGATGTATAAAAAGCTAGATGAAATTTCTTCGGAGCTGCTTATTCCCAATCTTAAGCTGATTCCGCAGAATACAATTTCACTGCTCAAAACAAACCAGAAATTTATCGAGTCTTACATGGTTGGTTTAAACCATGAAATGGGCAGAGAGCTTCTATGGAGAGAGTACCCGACGGATATGAGGGGCAGTTACTTCAGGCAATTTTGGGATGTCAAAGGAATAGTTGCTCCGAAATCTGATAAAACCGAAGCAGAGTTGACAGAAGAGCTTAAGGATATCAAACCAATTCACACATGGCCTTTAAGCAGTTATTTGGGAAAACATAATAACCGCGATAAAGAAGGAGATGCAGAACAGACTGTTTTGGTTGTAAGAGGAGATTTATTTAAACACTATCCTAATACTGTTGTTTATGCGCAGAAGGCAGTGCCAGGCGATAAAATCGGTGATTTACCTAAAATTAATCTTGACTTAACCGATGACCAATTTGCAGCAGAGCTTAAATTTCCCCTGTACAAAGCTGAAGTATCTCCGGATATAAAGTTTTTCGGATTTGACTTAACAATTAAGCAGGCTAAGGGTGATGACCCTTCTGATGGCTTTACAGACAACCTCGGATGGTTCTTTGTAATTCAGGAGGTCCCCGGCGAGCCGCGTTTCGGGATGGATATAAATTACGATGCCGGAACCGACGGTGTTTCATGGGATGACCTTGCGTGGGATTGCTTTGACGATAACCTGAAATTTGTAAAATCAGGTGTTAGGCCTACAAAGAAAATCCCGTCAAGTTTTTCTGATAACTCACCGGATAAATGGGGTACTAACTCTGCAAATATGGCTTATATACTTTTCCAGAAGCCGGTAATGGTAGCAGTTCATTCAAAAGATATGCTTGCAAAAATTTGATATAAAAAAATATGATTTAAAAAATGACCGATTTTAAAAAAAATATAAATACTATAGAAAATCTGCGAAAACAGAGAGAAGCTGCAGACCAAGAATTGTATTATGCAAAATTGGAACTGCTGCAGCTTCAGAAAATTATTGATAAAGCCGGAAAGAATGAGATAAATTATTCTGACGAAGTAACAAAGCAAATTTCAAAATTAAAACAGCAAATTTCCGTTTTAGAATCTCAGGTTTCTGAAATAAACAATAAGCTCTCCGCATCAGACAACCTTGCACAGCAAATAACAGACAAAGAGAATTTTATAAAGTATCTTAAAGATAAAATTGATGCTGTAAAATCAAAAATCGCCGGTCTGAATAAAGCGCTTCAGCAATTAAATGACTCTCAAAATCCTGACGATAGAAAAATAAAAGATACACTAACAGAAATCGATAAACTTCAGTCACTTTTAAGAGAGCTTCAGGAAAGCTTATCAAAATCTCAATCTGAACTGAAAAATTTACAGGGTCAGCGAACCCGAAATAATAAAGAAAGGCAATCACTCAACAGCCAAAAAGAAAGAATAGCAGAAGAAATAAACGGTTTAAAATCGGATTTAAAAGGTTTATCTAAAAATAATGCTCAATCCGGTAACCAGGAGGGGAAAAAGAATGAGGTAAATAACCTGATTAAAAGTAAAAAAGAAGAACTTACCGGCATTAATAACAATTTGATAAAAGCAGTTGATGCAATATATGCTGAACAGCATCCTAAATACACTGTAACAAAGCTTAATGACAGCACTCCTTTTTTGCTCTTCCCTGTAAAAATAGAAACACGTTTCATGACCAGCGGGAGGACTAAAGAACTCTGGCTCAGAATATATCCTGATGATATTGAAGTATACACACATGAAAAACTTTTAACTTCAGCTGAGGTCGATGCCGGAGAACTGTATTGGCTCGGAATATTTATTGCAGAATTCGCTTCTGATGAAACAGAAAGCAGGAAAAAAGCTGCATGGAATAAAGTTGCATCGGTTTATACTCCGCAGCGTTCTGCATGGGTAGCCAAACAAACATTTCCTGAAAACTGGCAGATATTGCTTGACGAGTATTCCGGGAAGAATATAATACAAGTACTTCTGGACTTAGACCCCGATATTATAGATAAAATTTCGGACCTTCTGCCTGATGATGGATCAAAGGAAAATCTTAATACTACGGTAACACATAATTATTATTTGGGTTTCCTCAAAATAATTGAAGATTACAAATTGTCAGATACGGTTTATGATACATTAAGGATAAAAATAATTTTCCCGATACATGATTTGACTAAAAACAGCTCCTGGAGCAGAGCGCCGAGAACTGACCTAATGCCTGATAAATTTGTCGTGATGCTTTACCAGGGTAATGAAATTGCAGAAGAGGTAATCGGTAAAACAATTCCCGATATACTTGAACTGGGACCCGACCCTCTCGAAAGCGAAGATTCGTTTAAGACAGAAAATGATAAACTTGTTTTCGGTGACAGCTTTTCATGGATGTCTGATTTTAATAAAGCAGTTGATTCAGGGATGGGATTCAAAATTCCCCTAAAAGCTCCTTTTGATACACGTGGTTTCGATAAAATCCTTGTGCTGGGTCTTTATTTATCTTCAGGAGAGACAGCTTCAAAAGAAAGACTTGAAGATTTAATAGATAACCATCACTACTCACCCAAAGGATTTTCAATTATTTCTCAGGGTACACCAACGAATAATACTGAATCCGACGGTTCCGGTTATACTTCAAATGACCAGTTCAGCAGTACAAGCTATTATGTTGAAACCGGTGACCCGCTGTTTGTCCCGGGAAATCCCGATTTTGCGGAATGCAATGGTAAACGACTTGCCGAGGCGCTTGGAATTGAATATGAATCCCTTCAGTATATCCGTAACAGTGAAGGTAAAGACCTTCCTGAAGCAGCGGCTATGAATACAGCCCTGTATCCCTCAACACTGGGTTATTATACCGAAAAGCTGCTTGACCCGGTATTCAGTGAGGAGACCAATGAACTCTTACGTAATTTCTTCACAACTTATGTTACAGGTAGAGGACCTATTTCAGCTGTCAGAGTGGGAGACCAGCCGTACGGCATACTGCTTACAAGCGATTTTTCCAAATGGAAATGGGGTAGGCAGGGAGAAGTTTACAGTTACAGTTTTCTCAACACAACATATAATGTAATAAAATATTTTCAGGATGAATGGGATAGACTGATTGGTGAGCTTATGTATGTTGGCAAACCGGGAACAGACCCTTCGGATGTGTTGATGAATATTCTAGGTCTTCAGCCGGGTGCAGCTTCATTTTATCAAAGAGTCGGTTACAGCTCTGAGTACCTGCAAAATCTGGATGATTTCCAATCGGGAGGTAAATACTTTGGCGATATGTTTTCAAACTTCTTTAAATCGCTTGCTGCAATTGGAATGTTAACTGGTTTCGGATACAAGATAAAAAACGATGACGGTACGTATAAGAAACTCCCCCAGCTGTTAAAGTTAATTTATCAGCACTATCAGACAAGGCTAGACAGTTCGAATTTGATTGATGATAATCCGCTTTCTGAAACAAATCTTATTCAATTCTACGATGAAACGGCAAAGAAAAATTATATAAACTGGCTCAGCGAAGCTGATACGGTTGATAAGCTTGAAAAGCAGGATTTCGGAGATGCGGCGGTTCCGACTGCATTGCTTTATTTACAACTAAGAAATGCATTGCTGCTACAGCTTCACAAAGAATCATCTAAATGGCTGATAAAAAGAAATATACCTGTTGAACATACACTCATGACTCAGAATTTTTATAACATTCTTCCGCAGGGTGATATGACAAAATGGGAAGTTATGAAAGCAGGAATCGGGGCGGTTGAACCGTCGAACACATATAAAAACTTAAGCGTAGGCAATTATTTACTCGGTATCGGAAGGTTTGCAGAAACTGATGCCGAATTTTTTAACAAGATTAAAGATTCGCTGGATATACTTGCACAAATGCCTACGGCAAGACTTGAAAGATGTTTTACAGAACATATTGATTTATGTACATACAGGCTTGATGCTTGGCAAACAGGATTATTTTCTTTAAGGCTCAATTCACAGAGAAAATTAAGCGGTGATATAAAAGACAGAAAGAAAGGAATTTACCTTGGCGCATACGGCTGGGTTGAAAATGTTAAACCTTCACCAAGAACAACAGTTAATCCTGAATCAATCCCTGCGATATTAAAACCTGAAAACGATACTCCTGTTTACGAATATTCCGATAACGGAGGATTTGTTCATGCACCATCTTTAAATCAGGCTTCCGCTGCTGCTTTGCTGAGAAGCGCTTATCTGAGCCATGCAACTAAAGATGACCCTGAGCTGATGTCAGTTAATCTTTCATCCGAACGCGTAAGAAGAGCATTGTTTATACTTGAGGGAATCAGGAACGGCCAGCGAGTTGAAGCCCTGCTTGGTTACCAGTTCGAAAGAGGATTACATGACCGCAGTTCTGAGAATCCCGCATTGAACCTGAATTTGTATATTTATAATTTCAGAGAAGCATTTCCGGTTAAAGAAAACAAAATCAGACAGCAGGGAAGCGATGATACATCGGAAGAAACAATCCCTCCGTACAGTGTTGTTGACGGATTAAGTTTAGGTGAATCAGAAATGGCATACCCTTATGGCGTAAAAGGACTAGAGGGATTAAATAATGACCAGATTACTGCAATCAAAGCGGAAAAAGATAAACTTTCAGATTCACTGGATGCTGTAAAAGATTTACTCATTTCCGAAAGCGCATACCAGGTTGTTCAGGGTAATTTTGATAGAACCGGTGCAGTTCTAAATTCAATGAAAGATATTCATGTACCTCCCGAGCTTGATATAATCAATACACCCAGAAGCAGCCAGTTTACTTTTACAAACCGCGTATCTCTGCATTTCGAAAATCTGGACCCGTTGGATTCTGCCTCTAATCCTTGGGCGCCGGTTTTGATGACTCCAAAATCAGTTATAGAGCCTGGATTGAACAAATGGCTGGGTGATAGCCTGGGAAATCCTGATAATATTCTTTGCCGGGTTTCGCATCTTGATGATGACAATAATGAACTTGGCAATATGAACGTAAAATTAAATGATTTAGCAATACAACCTATAGATTTTATCTATTTAATCGGCAATGAGCTTGGAGGCGGAGCAACAGAGCTTGAAACCAGAATTGCATATTTTTATAAGTTAAACAAAGGGCTTGATGATACGGCTAAGATTAAAATAGAGTTTTCCAAACCTGAAGGGCTTGCGGGGAAATTCACCATGGCGCAAATCCTTCCCCTCTCAAAGATGCTGAAATCGCTTGTAACTGATTCTAAAGCGCTTGACGCAGAGGATTTTGAACCGCCATCGAAGAACAGCGCAAAAGATAAAAATAATCCAAAAGGATATGACTTAACCGAAATTTCTCTAAGAGTACAATATGCTTACGATTCTGTTAATGATTTGTTAGACCAATTAAAACAGATAAATATCAGCGCAACAATTGATTCAGTTATTGTTTCAAAACTTGCTGATGCGGCTGCTGAACTGCAGAATAAAAACCTCGGGTTTGCAGATGTTTCATTTATTTTTAACAGCGCCGATGTTAACGAGCTGAAGAATGTTCTTGGGAAAATCTCGGTTTATGGTTTGGCTGATGCATTTCCTAAATTAGTTAATGCTCTTGATGATAACGCAAAAATCATAATGCTTGAGCAGGGTGTATCAATTCTAAATATTTTACAAAAGAATGTTGACAGTTCACTATCAAAAATCTCAGATGCCAATTCCGAAACTGATTCTAATAAAAAAGTAAAATTATTTATTGAAGCTGCAAAATATATATTCGGTGACCAGTTTAATGTGATTCCATTGTTCTACTATAATAATGAAGCTGATATTATTGCCTCCGATGGTGACAGGTACCAGCTTTTAAAATATGCAAAAACATCATTGAACATGCAGTTCCCTTCAGATGAATGGCTTAACAGTACGGCTCATGTTAGGAAAAAACTTCAGAACTGGGAAATTGTTAGGACCTTAAGCGAAACCCTCACGGGAAACGAGAATGAATCCAATCCCGTTCAGCTTCCATATAGAGAAAAAGACAGCTGGGTTGCAGTTGAGTTTCCTGAAATCGACGAATTGACAAATGAAACATTTCAGTTATTACATGATACAATCTCATTGGTTGCACACGGCGCTACGGCGTTTTCAGCAGGTTCTAAACAATCAGGATTTCTTATTGATGACTGGACTGAAGTGATTCCATCTAAAAATGAAATTACCGGATTAACTTTTAATTATAATCAGCCAAATGCTGTTCCCCCGCAGGCTTTGCTTCTTGCGGTGACTCCTGAAGTTACAGGCAGCTGGACTTGGGATGAGCTGGTAGGAACGCTGAACGATACACTACAGAGAGCCAAAAGGAGAGCTATTGAACCGATGATTCTTGACAAATCTGCAAGACAGGAAGTTAATACCTTGCTTCCTGCAGTAATAAGCGAGTTTAACCAGTACGATTTAAATGTTTCGCTCGACTACAGCATAAACATTAAATTTATCGCGGAACAAGTTGCACTAATTATGAAATCATCATAACGGGAAGTTGAAAAATGCCTGAAGTTAATTTAAAAATATTACAGCCTTTTTATTTACAGGTTTACAGAAGACCTTCAATAACTGCTTATAACCGATTAGAATCGAGCCCCAGAACAGAAGATTTTACACGCAGCTTAAAAGCCGAAGTAAGGGATGCGCTATGGATGCTGACCAGGCAGTGGCAGTTCGGTGAGTTTCAGGGAGAGGATGCTGCAAGTCCCGTAACAGCTCAAATCTATGGAGTCCGTGATTCAATAGACAGGATGGAATTTCCCGGAGATAATGTTTTCGGATATGATATTAATATTCCCATGGAGGTTAAAGTAGAGAGAGAATTTATTAAACCAGATTTGAACCTCAGTCTGCAGATGAGCAGGTATTTTGTTAAGCTCCTTAAGAAAAACTCAATTGAAACATATATCCCCGATTTAATTAATAATTACCCGCTTGAATATATACCAAATGAAAATGACATTGATGCTATACAGGTACTCTCTGCCATGACCGGCAAAACATTTGACGGGTACAAATTACTTGATGCAGTAAAAGACGGTTCGTTTAACACATGGGCTGATACCAAAGCAGACAATGATGTACTAAAAAATCTCGGTTCAATTTTTAAAGATTGGTATAATCGTTTGTATTCACAGCCTGATGATAAAACTGATTCGGCATGGATATACCCGCAGCTTGAATATCAGTTTGATGCGGCAACAATGCAGCAGAACCGGCAGCAAAAAACATTTTCCGCAGACCAGTATTATGAAGGTCATCTTGACTGGTATTCGTTCGATTCGAATAACAGGAAAACCATACCGATTGAAACCGAACCTGCTGAACCGACACAAACGGAGGAGCTTGTATCATTTATTCCGAATACAATAAAGTTCAAAGGAATGCCCAACCCGAGATTCTGGCAAATGGAAGAAAACCAAACGGATTTCGGTAAAATTGATACATCAACAACAGGATTAATGCACCTTTTATTTGCTGAGTTCGGGCTCATATATTCAAATGACTGGTTCATGCTTCCGTATCCAATGGCAATAAATACAATTAGTGACATAAAGAATATTCTGATAACAGATGTATTTGGGGAACATATACTTATAAATCCTGCTGGAATCGGCGCTGAGAGCAATTGGCAGAGATGGGTAATGTTTCATCATACCGAAAAAAGCAATCCTTCTGTTACCGATAATGTTTTTTATCTCGTTCCTGCAATTACAAAAGCGCTTGAAAGCGAACCGCTTGAAAAAGTAAATTTCCTCAGAGATGAAATGGCTAATATGGTTTGGGGAGTGGAGGATATAATACCTTCCCTTCTTGGAAAGGGTATAAGGGGAAGCGAAATGATTATGAAAAAACCCCCGGATGCGCCTGAAGCAGTTGAGGGAAAACCGGAAATAAAATATATTCTTGGAACTACGGTTCCCGATAACTGGATACCGTTTATACCCGTTCATTTGCACGGCAATGACTCAGAGATTCAGCTTCAAAGGGCCCAAATGCCTGCTGCTCCTGGTCCCAAAGGTGTAATTTTGACCGAAAAACCTGCTCCATTCTTTATTAATGAAGAAGAGGTGCCGCGTTCAGGTGTTTTAGTTCAGCGCTCATATCAGCGGACAAGGTGGCTGAACGGTAAAACATTTTTATGGGTAGGCAGGTATAAAGAAGCAGGTAAAGGAGAAGGCTCAAGTAATCTTAAATTTGACCAGATAGATGATGTAGTTAAGCAGGCAGAATCTTAAAAGTTAATTATTGATTTTTTGGAGTGTGGCTCACAAAACAGACGAGGTAACCATACTACAAAATATTTTTGCTTTAACATTCACTACTAATTATGGAGTTTATTAATTCGCTAAAATTCATTATCCTTGCTAATGCAAAACACATAGCGCCTGATGCAAAACCAGGCGGTCATATTTTGGTCTTTTAAAGTATTGTTTTTCATTATTCGGGGTGTGGCTCAGCCCGGTTAGAGCGCCTGGTTCGGGATGATGTGAATATGGCGAAAACAGCTCAAAAACGCAAAAAACCTTCCAAAATCTCTTCCCAATTTGTCCCTTTTTAGCCCGTTTTTGACAGGTGTTACTGACAGTTTAACTTAGCTTTTCTGAACACTCTACAAATAAGAAAACGGATTCATTAACTCCGGTTATTTATTTTTAAAATTATTTGGCAGGACTTGACAAAAATTGACGGGACTTAGTCAGTTGTATGCAGCTTATTATAAATGAAATCTTAATTCATTTTTAAGTAATTGCCTTCTTCTTTTTTGTTCCTGATGTTTTTATTTTGGTATCTGCTTTGCGGCTCTTAGCCATTCTTTCCTGGTCATGCAAATAACGTTCAATTTTCGCTTTATCATCCCCAATATTCCGAAGAGCCTGCGATTCTTCTGCTTCGTATTCCGATTTTAACACGGCAATCTGAGCTTCCATAGCTTCACGCTTATGTTTTAACCCAAATTTTTTGCGTCCGATTTCCTGTTTAAGCTTTAATTTTTCTGCATCATCTTTTGCTTGCTGCGATAGTCTCGCCGAGCCTGTCAATACTCCTTCAGGTCCAATATAGACATCAAGCAATTCAATTCCGTTGTCAGTCAATTTGAACTCGCGAATCTGATTGGAGTGAGCCATACCCCGAGATTTAAGTATATACAAAGCTCTGTTGCGTTCACCTCCAATTTCAATATCACGCAGAAGCAGCCATGTATCAATTAAAGATGAGATATAAACTCCCGTAAGTTCTAAATTCTCGCTTGCGGAAGTAAGACTTGTAAAGAATGCGGTAATCCGCTTCATCTTTATAAAATCCACAAGGCGCAAAAGCATTGTTTTGACTTCATTAACATTTCCTCCAATTACGAATGCGTCAATTGGGTCAAGAATAACAACGCGCGGGTTAAATTTATTAATTAGGTTGATGGTTGTTGTCAGATGCTGTTCCAGCCCGTGAAATGTAGGACGTGTTGCATGAAACTGAAGCAGTCCTTTTTTTACCCAGGGTTCAAGACGTATTCCGATTGATTCCATATTCCGCATAAACTGGCTTGAGGATTCTTCGAAGGCAAAATAGAGCGCGCGTTCATTTCGCTTGCATGCCGCTTCAACAAATTTTGCAGCGATACTCGTTTTACCCGTTCCTGCCGTACCAGAGACAAGAACTGTGCTTCCGCGGTAGTATCCTTTGCCGGAGAGCATAGTATCCAGACGGGGAATACCCGTAGATATCCTCTCTCTGGATGACACATTGGTTAAACCCAGCGAAGTTACCGGCAGAACAGAAAAACCGTCTTCATCTATAATAAAAGGATACTCATTTGTACCATGCGTTGAACCGCGGTATTTTACAATGCGCAGCCTTCGTATTGATGACTGGTCGCTTACCCTGTGGTCCAGCTGAATAACACAATCTGAGACGTACTCTTCCATTCCCTGGCGTGTTAACTTTTGTTCGCCCCGTTCTCCTGTAACTATTGTTGTGACACCTTTCCTTCTTAACCAGCGGAATAACAGGCGTAATTCATTACGCAGTATTAATGTATTTGTCAATCCGGTAAAGAGAGATTCAATAGTATCAAGAACAACACGTTTAGCGCCAATAGTCTCAATTGCCTGATGAATCCTGACAAATAAATTTCTTAAATCGTATTTACCGTCATCTCCCATTTCGCCCTGTTCAATATTAACATACTCGAGCCAAAACTTTTTACGCTCTGTAAGCGTTTTCAAATCATATCCCAGTGAGGCAACATTTGCAATTAACTCTTTCTCGGTTTCCTCGAATGAGAAAAAGGCAGCCGGTTCATTATACAGTAAAGCTCCGTTAACGAGAAACTCCATTGCAAAGAGTGTTTTTCCGCATCCCGGGCCGCCGCATACAAGCGTTGGTCTTCCTTTTGGTAATCCTCCGCCCGTGATTTCATCAAACCCTTTTATGCTGGTTGGTGATTTTGGAAGGGCTATGCGTTTTGATTGAACTATATTTTTCTTCATTAGATTTTTATCCAAACTAATTTTTCTTTCATTTTGTCAATATTTATGACTCTCTTATAATCAAATTATAAGAAATGTTTATAAAATTTATACTAAACAAATATAAATGAGGGCAGATAAAAATAAAATAATCCAAAGGGATGAAAGAGAAACTAATCCTTAAGGATTAGTTTCTGAAGCAAATAAAACGAGAATATTCGATCCGAAATCGGCTTTGATTATCAATCTAAAGATGTAGTTCCTTTTTCATCCTTATGATTGACCTGCATGATATATCTATTTTCTGCTTTGTATATTAAATTAACATAATGGAAAATGGAGATTTAAAAATATAAAAATTATAAAATGGGTATTTTAATTAAGTATTTAGGAATAATGTTTGCAGCTGTAGTAATAATTGTAGTAATTGTTATTCTAACCAACGGTGGGGTGTAGCCCGGATATATAAGGTTATCCTGATTATATTCTAAATTGATTGACCTAAATGTCATTATAACAGAACTGATATCAAAATTTTCTCAAAGTTAATCGGGATTATTGAAATTCGTGTTTTTCTTTAACTTGAAGTTTAACTAATAAAATTTTATTTTTAAGTTCATGTTAAGAAAACTGTGCACTCCTCCGTATTATAGTATCAGAACCATTTATTGCAGTAATTAAATTAATGATTAATAATAAATCAAAAAATTAATATTGAAAAGAATCCGTTTAATATTAGTTGAAGATAACAGGCTCTTGCGTGAAGGAATAAACGCAATGCTAAAAAAAGAAGCCGATTTTAATATAGTTGCGGCATTTGGTGACAGAAATTTTACTCCTGATTCAATTATCGACCTGAAACCTAATGTTGTACTGTTAGACCTCGGATTGGCAAATAAAAATAGCCTGGAACTCGTAAAATCTTTGAAAGACGGAAATCAACATATAAATATTATTGCTATGGACCTTATTCCAATTCAGGAAGATATCCTGCGGTTTGTTGAAGCCGGAGTTTCAGGATTTATCCTTAAAGATGCTTCGATAGCTGAATTTATAAAAACGATTCGTTCTGTTGCAGGCGGAGAGAAAGTATTACCTTCTACTCTGACCGGGTCACTCTTTTCCCAGATTATGGATTATGGCGTCAATGAGCTGGGTCCTTCAAAACTTATTCAATCCGTGAGGATGACAAGACGAGAACGCGAGATTGTTGAACTAATCGCCGAAGGTTTAGCCAATAAGGAAATAGCGTATAAGCTTAATCTTTCAATTTATACTGTAAAAAGCCATGTTCATAACATTCTTGAAAAAATGGCTTTGAATTCAAGAGTCCAAATTGCAATTCATTCCCGTTCCGCTGAAGGACCATCTCCTGATAAACAAAAATCTTAGTACTCCCCTATAAAATTATTTCTCCGCATACCTTTCTAGTCCTAAAGATGTAGTTCCATTTTCATCCCTTTGTATAATTGAATTATACTGACACATACTTTAAATTATATATTATGCAAGGCTTAATATTTTTTTACACTGTGATAGTAACTTAATATTTTCACTGTCATTATATAATAAGTGAGTACCCCGGTTATTAAATTGATAAATTCATGCAAGTACATTTTAAAACATAGAAAGGTTTTTATATTATGAAAGCACTGTTAATATATCCGCGGTACCCCGATACATTCTGGAGTTACAAACATGCGCTCCCATTTATACATAAAAAAGCATCGCTTCCCCCGTTAGGATTATTGACAGTATCTTCTTTGCTTCCAGCAGTATGGGAAAAGAAACTTATTGACTTAAATGTAAGTGAGCTGAAAGATGATGATATCCGCAGTGCAGATATAGTGCTAATCAGTGCAATGATTGTTCAGATAAATTCTGTTAAAGAAATAATAAAAAAGATTAAGCTTTTTGGGAAATTTATTGTTGCTGGAGGGCCCCTGTTTTCAGCTTTGTATAAAGATTTTCCGGATGTAGATTGTTTTGTGCTAAACGAAGGAGAGATAACCATACCGTTATTTTTAAAAGATATTGAAAACGGTAAGGTTAAACACATTTATAAATCAGCGGAAAAACCCGATATAACTAAAACTCCTATTCCTGACTGGTCACTTATCAATATCAATGATTATGCTTCGATGTCCGTCCAGGTATCGCGCGGATGTCCTTATTCGTGTGATTTTTGTGATATTATTGTAATGAACGGACGCATTCCAAGGGTAAAAGATGTGAGCCAGGTTATAGCTGAATTAGATGCTATTTATAACACAGGATGGCGAAGCAGTGTTTTTGTAGTGGACGATAATTTTATCGGTAACAGGAAAAAAGTCAAATTGATACTTGAAGAGATAGCTCAAAATGGATGGAAAAGCATAACAGTCCGTTCATGCTTATCGACAGAGGCTTCAATAACCGTTGCGGATGATATTGAAATTGTTAACCTGTTAAAGAAATCGAATTTCAATGGACTTTTTGTTGGTATTGAAACTCCGGAAGAAGAGTCTCTTAAATCCTGCGGTAAATATCAGAATACGAAAAAAGACCTTAAAGAAAAAGTAAAGTTCCTGCAGCGCAATGGTTTGGAAGTTAAAGGGGGATTTATAATTGGTTTTGATACTGATACGTTAATCACTTTTCAAAAAATGACAGACTTCATTCAGAACAGCGGAATAGTAACTGCAATGGTTGGATTACTGCATGCCCTGCCGAAGACAAAATTGTATAAAAAATTAGAAAAAGAAGGCCGAATACTAAATTCGGCATCCGGGAACAATACTGATTCCACTCTGAATTTCATACCGGTGATGAATAAAGAAATATTGATAAACGGATATAAAAAAGTTCTTGATTCTGTTTATAAACCCCAAAATTATTACAATAGAATAATTATTTATTTAAACGAGTACAAAGAATTTGCAAAAGGTTCAAAGCTCTCATTTAGCCTTAAGGTAAACGCAATTTCAAAATCGATATGGCAAATGGGTGTGATTGATAATGGAAAACTATATTTTTGGAAAATGATATTCTGGACCCTCCTGCACAAACCAAAATTGATATCGGAAGCAATTACTCAATCAATATACGGCTATCATTACAGAGCAGTTTTGTTAGGCAAAAGCGGTTAACAGGACTGACTTGAACCATTATATTCTCATTTCAAATGCCGAACATTAATTCACATATTGAATTCCTGTCCCTATTATTTATTCGGGGGGGGGGAGTGTAAATATTTATGATACAGACGCTTGATTATTAAAACACGATAATTTATATTTTATTTCCGGCAATTCATGGTTTCATTTGACTGGATTACAACACGTTAAATCAGTTAATTTTGTAATTATTTGGAAATAATTATGAAACAAATCGGTTTAGTATTAATTGAAGATAACAGGCTTCTGCGCGAAGGAATAAATGCAATGCTCAAGAAAGAGCCTGATATTAACGTATTGGCAGTATTTGATGATGGGAATATTGTCGCAGATAAAATCAGGAAACTGAAAGCTAACGTTGTGCTGCTTGACCTGGGGTTAGCAAATCATGATAGTCTTGAACTTGTAAAATCTTTAAAAGATGGAAATCAAGATTTGAATGTTATCGCTATGGACCTTGTCCCAATCCAGGAAGATATTCTGCTGTTTGTTGAAGCAGGGGTATCGGGGTTTATTGTTAAAGATGCATCTATTGCTGAATTTACCAAAACGATACGTTCTGTTGCCGGCGGAGAGAAAGTATTACCGCCTACCTTAGCGGGGTCACTCTTCTCCCAGATTATGGATTACGGCATCAGCGAGCTGGGTCCTTCAAAGGTTATAGAATCAGTAAGAATGACAAAACGCGAACGTGAGATTGTGGAATTAATAGCTGAGGGGTTAACCAATAAAGAAATAGCAAACAGGCTTAATCTTTCAATTCATACCGTAAAAAGCCATGTTCATAATATACTTGAAAAAATGGCTTTGAATTCGAGAGTCCAAATTGCAATTCATGCTCATGCAGCCGACGAATCCAATCCGGATAATAAAAAGACCAGCTAGTCCTGTTTAATTATTCTTAATCCCCGACTAAAATTAACCGGGGTAACAGGTAAAAAATAAATTCAAAAACTCTTTTTAACTTTGCTCATTTGGTTCATCATTGCTGTGTACAGCCTGTCACCTTCTTCTCTTAACGGGCGCGATTGTTCTGTTTCATTAACTGATTTTTCAGATATCAATTGACGGATGAAAGCAATACGTTTGCTCATCCACTCGCTTATCATTCTTTTTAATTCCATAACTCCTCCATTTTTATTTTCTGCCGTATACTTTAAGCTTATGAACTGCTTGTTAACTGATTCCAGGTTTCTCCCGTAATCGCTTTTTGAGCTTAGAGGAGCTGACTTTGCTGACTGGTAAAGGTTTTCAAAACCTGAAACAGAGTTGGCTGCGTCTGAGACGTATTTTTTTGAGAGTTCTAAATCAGCTTGTTTTTTGGGGTCCGGAGGCTCTACAACCTTCTTGGGTGTTCCGGTAAACTCCTTTTTTATAATAACAGTATCTTTGTTATTACTCAATGTCCCTGTCTGCGGTAATTCATTTCCTGTGCTCACCTCATTTAGTTTTTCGAGCATAAGTCTGGCATCATTATAATATTCGTCATCGGAATTTACCTTTGATAAAAATACAAATGCTTCCTGCTCCCTTCCCTTGTTGAATGATGTTAGTCCGTTTATATAATTTATTTTAGACTGTGCATTACTGAAATCTTTATTGTCCGGGTCAACCTTTTGAAATTCATATAATGCTTCGGTATACTTCCTATCTTTGTAAAAATTGACTCCTTTTTCATAATCGGACTCTCTCAGATAGAAGTATCCGGCAATTATTACTGTTATAATAACCAGTAAAAGAAAAACGCTGATTATTGCTTTTAAATTATTCTTGTTCGCTTTTCTGCTTTGAATATCCTCTTCTTCTTTCTTGTTTGAAATTTCCCTGTTACTTCCTGTTCCTTCATCCATGATTATCCTCGTTTTAAAAATTTACTAAAAAAGTGTTCCTTGGCTTATTTTGATAAATTCGGGTCTGTATGTTTTATCTTTGCCCAATATTCATCGTAATCAAAGCTTTTGAATGTAGGACTGTCAGAATTATGGCAGGTCTTACAAAACTCTGCTCCGTTATCCGGAATAACCAAACCATTGGCAATTGCCTGCTGTTTATCTTTCATTATAGATATTCTTTTGTATTCTGAACCGGGACCATGGCAGGATTCGCATTGAACACCCTGGGTTTTATCGAATGTATCACTAAGTTCTTCAGGGTCAATATCTTTGCCCAATACATGACATTTTATACATAGAGGGGTCTCAGCCGCGGATGTGGAGAATCCTTTATCTTTGGCAATCTGGTCAGCCTCAGGGGTTTGTAATGTCAGGAATGCCTGTGAGTGCTTTGAATCCTGCCAGATTTCAAGCTGCTTACCTTTGCTGTCTCCTTTATGGCATGTGGCTGCACAACTTTTTACCCCTGTATATTTGAAATATGGGCTTGACAGCTTATTGGTTAAGCCTGCATTTCCAACAATAAACATTGCACAGAAAATGATTGCAATTACCGGGGGGATGTACTTTTCTTTTTTCATGATTTATTTTACTTAAGTGTATCTCAATCTAGGAAATTGCAATACAAAATTGAATAGTTCCTTAGAGTGAAAAAAGAATTAATTCCTTTTTCAATCCTTTGTATAATTGTGATACTCTTTATCCTTTTGTAGGTTTGTTTATAAATAACAGTTTTTATTTGAAACAAACTCAAAACATCATGAAACATTTAACAATTATCATTACACTGTTTCTTATTTTGCTTGCACCGTGTATTAAGACATTTTCTTCCGAAAATCCTACGCCAAAAAAAGTGTTCACAAACGAAGATATAAAGAAACTTGCCGATGCTTATGTTGAAAATAATCTCGGTCTTAAAAATCCGGCAATAGTTGATGTCGACGGAGACGGTGATTTTGATATTCTAATTTTCAAAGATGGTAATGTAGAGTATTATAAAAATACCGGAACATTGGAAAAACCGTTCTTTGTTGCGGAGAATATGAAATATGATAAATACACTACCGCTGCATTTATTGACATCTCTCTTCCATACCCGGTGTTTTTTGCAGATAAGAATGGTGACGGCAAACCCGATATGTTTGTGGTCAAAGACAAAATATATGACAGCCAGCAGCAGAGAAATGAATATAAAGTTTTATATGCCCAAAATGCGCTGGGACTGGATACCGGTGTACTTGTAACAATTGTTCTTGTGCTCCTCATTGTAGTGCTTGTTATCATTATTCTCTAATGAAAGTTTTTCGGAATAGACCGTAGCATAAGGCAATAACACATACGGCCTAAAAAAATATTAATTCTATAAATAATTAATTAAGAAATGGGGGCAAATTGTCTATCTTAACAATAATTATCACGCTAATCGTAGTTGGGTTTGTTTTATGGCTGATTAATTACATTCCTATGCAGGCAACTATGAAAAAAATTGTCAATGCAATAGTTGTTATTGTAGTTGTGGTGTGGTTATTCAAGATTTTTGGATTGTGGGCATATTTAACAAATATTACAGTTTAAATAGTCTTCGGCATTAAATCCAGGAATCAATGCAGCAGGGGAGAATTTATTTACTACGCCGCCTAATCGGGTTACACCTGCAAATAATACAACGGAAATCTTTAAAATGGGAGCTGTTCCTAAGCCTATAGGTGTAGTTCCCTTTTCATCCCTTTGTGTAATTGACCGGTCTTAAATCTATCCTTACCTTAATATCAAGATAATTCACCAACTTAAATACCGATAAGTGTTTTTTAATACTGAGACAGAATGTTCAAACAAATTGTTAAATATTCCCTTCTTTTTATAATTCCAATAAATTTATTTTTTGCTCAGGAGAGCAGGATTAAAAAGAATTACCCTGATAACAATACAAATAATGATAAGACCGAATACCGCATTTATCAAAATTTGGGAAGAAATAGTATCACCACCGGCACAAAGAAAATTGAGAAAAAGGTTACTATGGACGAAAATGGTAACCTGCTAATATCCGTATTAAAAGGCAATCTTAACTTTTATAAGGATGCAAGGAAACCCCTTTTTTTTAATTTCTTCAGTTCCAATTCTTCAGGGAGTTCTCACCAAAGACCGGAAAAGAATTTAATAACATCATTCTCGGAAAATATTGAGGTCGGGCTCATTGGCGGAAAGTATGGAGTAATAAGTTTCATACCAAAACTCAGTATTGAACCTGTAGAGTTCATCAGTATATCTGCAAATCAAAATGTTAGGTACCTGATTCCAATAAAAACCGCCAGCCGGTATTTGCCATTATTGGTTGTCCAAAGCGCATATATTTTAGGAATTGATAATTTTATGAACCTAATGTTTAAAACCCAAACGATAACTCAGAGTATTACCGGTTTTATTGCAAAAAATTTTGTTTCAGCATTTATAGGCACTTTTATAGATAATAACAGCAAGTATAAAACATATTCTTTAACAAGTTATCAATACTCTATAAAAATAAGATTGTAGAAAAGGAATATCTATTTACATTCTAAGCCAATAGGTGTAGTTCCTTTTTCATCCCTTTGTGTAATTGACAAATCTTTTATCTCTATGTAGCTTAATTGTAATCCTAAAAATTAAATGAAAGAAAAAAAATGAAAAAAGTTAAATTAATAACCGCACTTCTGGCATTGTGCTTAACGCTAACAGGGAGTATTTATTCACAATCGAGAGGTATCAGCGTATCAGATAAATATGATAATGCTATCTATTTATCTCAGTCAACACCCGGTGTTATGATACCCGGTCAAAGCTACGGTGTTTCTGTTACAATGAAAAATACAGGGCACAGTGTTTGGAATCAGGGAAATTACAGTCTCAAATTGGTGAATCTTACCGAATCTCTTGCCAAAACCTGGTCCGTCAGCAGTGTTGATGTAAACTCAACGGTCAGCACAGGAAACGAGATTGTTTTTAATTTCAATGTAACAGCGCCAATGACTGAAGGCAGTTACAATATGCAGTGGCAGATGGCAAACGGAAATGCTTTCTTCGGTGAGCCGAGTATGACGGTCCCTATAAGGGTTTCAGGTCCTGATTCCAAAGAAGATGAATCCAGTTATATAGAAAACAATGCCCAATTCATTTCCCAGGATGTTAAGTCTGAAATGGAAACAGGTCAGACTTATGATGTAATTGTAACAATGAAAAACTCGGGAAGCACAACGTGGAAAACCGGTGAATTTAAGCTTAAAGTTTCAACCAAAGGAGCAGATAATACACAGAATGCATGGGAAGTAGCAAATGTTGAGCTTTCGAATGATATTCTGGCAGGCTCGGAAGTAACTTTCAGTTTTAAAGTAACCGCGCCGAATAATTCAGGTGTTTATAATCTTCAGTGCCAGCTTGTCAAGGATGGAACATTTTTTGGCCAGCCTACTACAAACGTAGTTATTAATGTAGATTAGAAATGTAAATAATCTTTTCATGAAAAGTTATCCCGGGCAGCCGGGATAACTTTTTTTATAGCCCAAATAAAAAAAGCATATTTTTTAAATTTCTCATCCAAAAGATTTAGTCCTCTTTTCATCCCTTTGTATAATTGACATACCTCTAATCTCTTTGTAGTTTAATCTTAGTAAAATTTCGTAATTAATTTATAAAGGTGAATATAATGAATACTAATTCAATAAATTTTATATGGCGAGCGGCGCTATTATTCGCTGTGATATTTGCTTTTACTGCAATTGTACCTGTAGTAACTTTTTCGCAGTGGCAGGGCAACCCGGTAACTACTGCGGTAAATGACCAGATTGACCCTATGATGACAACTGACGGAAGCGGAGGAACTATTATTACATGGCAGGATAAACATAACGGCAAATATGAAATCTATGCACAAAGAATGAATTCCGACGGCAATGCAGTGTGGAGTACTAATGGAATTCCAATCTGCACAACCGATACTAATTATAATCCTATTATTGTAAGCGATGGCAGCGGTGGAGCTATTATCGCATGGCAGTCTTACCGCGGCAGTGCCACGGCTGATATATATGCGCAGCGTGTCAATTCAAGCGGTGCAGTACAGTGGACAACCAATGGTGTACCGGTATGCGTAATTGTATTTGAGCAGGATACCGTATCTATGATTAGCGATGGTCTTGGAGGAGCAATTCTCACATGGCAAGATTATCGCAGTAACAACGGTTTCGCTGATATCTATGCGCAGCGAGTGAATTCCAGCGGTGCTATGGTATGGACAGCAAACGGTGTTAACATCTGTAACCAGGCAGCCGCGCAGCGCGGACCAAGGCTGGTCAGTGATGGCAGCGGAGGCGCATTTATCACATGGTTTGACAACAGAGCAGGCAATTATGACATCTATACACAGCGTATAGGTTCAGCCGGCGCTGTGCAATGGACAACAAACGGCGTGGCTACTTGCACAATGGCAGCCGACCAGCTTAAACCTGATATCAGTACCGATGGAGCAGGGGGCGCCATAGTAGTGTGGTCTGACTATCGCAGCTCTACTGATTTTAACATCTACGCGCAGAGGATGGGTCCATCTGGTGCTATAGTATGGGCAGTAGACGGCGTAGTAATGAACAACAATGTTGCATACGACCAAACCGACCCAATGATTGTAAGCGATGGTATGAGCGGCGCAATTATCTCATGGACTGATTACAGAACAGGCACTACTGCTGACATATATGCGCAGCGTGTAAATTCTACCGGCGCTGTTCAATGGACCGCAACTGGGGTTATAATATGTACATCATCGAATAACCAAATTAAATCTCAGCTTGTAAGCGATGGAAACAATGGAGCTTACATTACTTGGGAAGACCATCGTAATGCAGGTAATTCTGATATCTATGCGCAGCGAATAGCTTCAAATGCAGCAATAAACTGGGCAGCAACAGGTTTCGCTATCTGCACTGCGGCAAATGACCAGTTAAAGCCAATGATTGTCAGCAATGGTAGTCTTGGTGCAATTGTTGTTTGGCAGGATTACCGCAGCGGTAATAATTTTGATATTTATGAAACCGGGTTCAATACAACTGGTTTCGTCGCAGTAGAGAATAGTGGGACAATCAGTCCCCGTGAGTTCTTACTTTCTCAGAACTATCCGAATCCGTTTAATCCTTCCACAGTAATAAATTATCAATTGCCAACAAGCAGTAATGTGAAGATAAGTGTATATGATGCACTGGGAAGAGAATTAAACGTATTGGTTAACAAATCACAAAATGCAGGAAATCATAATGTTGTATGGGACGCAAGAAATTATCCGAGCGGTGTTTATTTCTACCGCCTGGAAGCTGGTTCCTTCGTTTCTAATAAGAAAATGATTTTGATTAAATAAATATTAAGAACAATCTATTAAATAATCAATAACGGAAACTATAAACATTATGGATAACGAAATAACGGCCGGAAAATTAATAAAAGGATTACTTACCGGATTTTTGATTGGCGGAGCAATTGGTGGAGCTATTGCATTATTATATGCCCCTAAATCAGGTAAACTTTTGAGGGATGATATAAGCCGAAAGACAAACGAACTAATCGGTGAAGGTAAGATAAAGAGCGAACAGCTATGGAATGACACAAAGGAACAGGTTGGGAGTACCCTGGATAGCGCAAATGATTTTTTAAATACTAGCAAAGAAAAAATTCGCAATAAAACTGAAAAAGTAAAAGATGCTTTTAAAGCTGGCGTTAGCGCTTACAATGAAGAAAGAAAATACCGCAGCGATGAAAACATTTTATCGGGGCAAAGTAATGATAGCATTCAAAATCAAATAACATAAGTATTGGTAATTCGGCAATTGTGAACTTAACCTATTTAATTTCATTGTATGATAACTGTGGATAACATATTAGTAATAGCCGGGATATTAGCTTTCATATTACTCATAGGAATGGTCATACATTCGATAAGCGGTTATTATGAAGAAATAGAATCAAATGAATCCGAAGGTTATTCATCTTTGATAAGTGAAGAGGATAATAATAATCAACGTATATGAAATAATGAAATAAAGCGATAATAATTTCCTCCTCTAATGCTCTAACGATGCACCGTTAGAGACCATGATAGTAATTGCAGAGATATAATTATAAATACTTATAAAATATGTTTTAGACGTCATCTGACATATTTATCTCTGCAATTCTAAATGGTTTAAAAAAAATATTTTCAAAATTCAATTAATTAGGAGACATATCATGTTGTGGACAATTTTCGTAATTCTTTTGGTACTCTGGCTGTTTGGTCTGGTTAGTTCTTATACAATGGGCGGATTTGTCCATATATTTCTGATTTTGGCAGTTATTGTATTGGTTTATCAGCTTGTAACCCGTAGAAGAGCAGCTTAGAAAGCAGGTTCTTCATTTAAACTGTTAATATAAACAATTTTCCCAGGAGTTTATTTGTATGAATACAACCACAAAAATAACTCTAGTCATAGCATTTTTTGCAGTGATAACACTTTTTCTGCTTTATATAAGCGGGATACTGACGGGTACTATGGATAACAGATGGTTGATGGGGAAATAGCTGCATATATGATAACTGAATCATACAATCCCGCTTACATCAAGCGGACATGAGTAATGTCAAAACCACCCAAAAAAGTTTTTTCGGAATTACGGGTGTAATATAAAACCTAAATAGATTTATAATTTTTAAAAAACAATTATTAAGGAGAATAATCTAATGAATGCAAAGATAAGAATAACCCTGATAATTTCATTTGTGCTCGGAATATTGCTGTTCCTGCTTTTCAGCAGCATGGTGATAACCGGCGCACTATCTAACGGCGGGATGATGGGGAGCGAACGAATGGTCGGAATCAGCTGGATGTGGATTCCTACAGTTTTAAGCCTTGGGCTGGTTTTCCTGATTGGCTGGGCAATTTTCTCAAAGAATATTAAGAACGTATAGAAATTACATACAGAGCAGCTCTATCAATGATAACAATAGAATCTATAAATCAAAGAATTCAGAATTATTCAAACTAAATGAACAAAATAAAATCAAAAATATTAATACTATTCGCGCTGTTGTTTGCTTTTTCTACATGCACCGTATACTCTCAAAAGGGATGGGGTCCGGGGAGCAATTACAACAAGATATATGATGTAAATACAGTCGAAACAATTAGCGGACAGGTTACGAGCATTGATAAAATATATCCTGATAAAAATATGGCTTATGGTATGGCTTATGGTATCCACTTGACCCTTAATACAAGCGATGGTGATATCTCGGTTCATCTCGGACCCGGATGGTTCATAGAAAATCAGGATATCCAGATCAATGTAGGAGATAATGTTATTGTAACGGGCTCGAAGGTAACATACGAGGGCAGTAAAGTAATTATAGCTAAAGAAGTAACTAAAGGAGACCAGGTATTAAAGCTTAGAGATGATAACGGTTATCCTCTGTGGTCCGGATGGCATAACAGATAATAATATTAGCTAAGGTATTATGTCCTTCAATAACAGATTCATAATTTATTACTGGAGGATTAACAGTAAAACGTTGAAGGTATGGAAATTGGTAAACGACAATTGGATTTTTCTTAAATAATCACATTTAAAAATCAAATAAAGAAAAAATGAAAACTAAACTTAAATTATTAATGTTAGCAGCATTAGCTCCCATAGCAGTTTTTTTTGCTGTTGTTTCCGGATGTACGGATACTACAACAAACACTAACCCTACTTATATAAACAATCCGAATGTAAACACATTCGACAGCATCGGAGTTGATGAAGATTCAATATCGTATTCATATACAGGCATTGACTTGCTGACAGGCAGAGCAACTACCGGCATGGACGGCTCCCGTGATTGCAGCTTACAGGACTTAAATAATGCCGGAGCCGATTTTTACCTGCAGGACGGTGTTTATGATACACGTTCCGCCGGTTATGAAATAAGGTTTTTTAGAGTTGCTTCGGATATGGATGTAAATACCTTTGATACTTTATCCAAAGTACAGGGCTATGTTTCATTCAGTCCTAACGATTTTACTCAAAACAGCACAGAAAACTGGGGCTATTTCACTGCACCCTTGTCTGTTTATCCCGTTTATTGTTTTTGGCTCAAAGGGAAGAAAGACGCCGGATTTAATTCAAACAAAAATGTATATGGCATAATTCAGCCCAGAGAAGCCACTGATATTTCTCCCGGTCAGCCTTATAATTACAGAATGTCATTTCGTGTAAGAATTAATACCAATGGAGAAAATGATTTCAGAAAACAGATATTACAATAATATTATTAGGATTTTTTAAGAATACAATTTTGTAAAACAAGAAATGTGGAGTATGTATAAATCAAACAAGAAAATTGTAAATGAAGTCATTAATATAAATGATGATATCAAGCGAAACGGAACAGCTCCGGATAATTACCTTGAAGAACCGGTATACGTTAGCAATATGACAATAGTTGATGAAGAAAAGCGGCTTGCATTCGAAAAAGAAGCTTTGCCCCATTACAAAGCGGTCTACAACTTCTCTTATAAAATGATGGGCAACAAGCTGGATGCCGATGACATGATACAAGAAACTTATTTAAGAGCTTTCCGTTTCTTTGATTCTTATAAAAAAGGGACTAACTGCAAAGCATGGCTTTTCAAAATTATGAAAAACCTAATAATCAATAAATACAGAAAAGAAAAAAAAGAAGCTGCCAATGTGGATATTGATGAGGTTATAAATATTCTGCCCGGTATTAAATCAATTCATCTTGAAACAGACGATATTCAACAGAAGATATTTTCAAAACTTCTTGATGATGAAATAACGTTAGCTTTAAAATCAATTCATGATGACTATAGAATGGTTGTAATACTATGTGACCTTGAAGGCTTAAGCTATGAAGAAATAGCTGATTTTCTGAATTGTCCTATTGGCACCGTAAGAAGCAGGATTCACAGAGGAAGACATCTGTTGCAGCAAAAATTATTCTTATATGCAAGGCAAAGAGGTTACAATGCCGGTTCGGCCATTAATTAATTTAGCCGTTATAATCGCCTGGACAAAAATGGGAAAAAATGAAATAAATAGTATTTCAGGTAATTTATGGGGAAAATTTCCTCACTCTAAAGATGTAGTTCCAATTTCATACTATTGGCTGATTGAATAAACTTTAGTAAATATATAGCTTTGTTACAAGGAATAAACATATTCATAAATTTATAGGAGATAAAAAATTGAAAAAAATTAACACTTTAATTGCAGTATTAGTGATAATATTTGCAGTAAACGGCTTAAAAGCACAGACTTACCCCGTACCAAAATTTTCGTTACATGTTACCGGGGGTTATACAATGACTCTTCCTGACTTAAAAGGAGACTTTCCTGCCGATTTACTTTCAGGGAAAAACCCGACCCCATACTTCGTAAAAAACGGATTTAATTTTGGGCTAGATGGTAAATATTTTGTTGATAAAAAAAGCACGTTGGGAATTATGTTATCATTAACATATACAATGCTTAGCAGCGGTGACATTGGAGTATCCAATCTTGATACCAATAGTATATTAGGAATTGGAACAGGTACATGGAGAACTAACATGAATATATTTACAATCGGAGTAGGTGCAGAATACGATTTCGCACCGAAAAGACCAGCAAATCCGTTTGTAAATGTTCAGTTCACCACTAATATAATCGGTGGAAAAACTACATTTGATGCAAGCGGTGGTTCTATTCCAAGCTATGCAGCAGATATGTCATCAGCAGTAAGGTTTGGAGCTATGTTTGGGGCAGGTGTAGATGTGAAGTTAAGCAAAAACATTGGTGTAGTTATAGGCGGAAAATACGCTTTTGCAAACTTATTTGGTAAAGATTCAACTGAAAGCACAAGCACAACTTATGGTTTAAATGACAAAGAAACCACAACAATGAAATCAAGAAAAATGGCTTACTTGCAGTTCTATGCAGGTATGAGTTTCTACTTTGGCCAGAAGAAAACTAAATCAATAAAAAAATAGTTTCCTCCTCTAATATATTGTTCCATTGGGGAGTCCAAAAGGCTCCCCTTTTTTTTAAATGCTTATTCTAAAATATGAGAAAAGCAGTATAATCAACAGAAATCACCTTTTTACTCATCCAATAGATGTAGTTCCTTTTTCATCTCTTTAGGTAGTTGACTTGCCCGGTATATGGGTGTAGCTTTACATCAAGACATTTAGCCAGCATCTTCGCAAGTGAATAACCGGGAAGAAAAATGACAACTTGATCTTCAAAAAGGAAAAAATTTCTAAAAAATTAAATGAAAGTAAATAAAATGAAAACAACAATTTTCTCAATAATATTCTTATTGTGTCTTATAGCATCCACAAATGCACAGCTAAAAGAGCACGATAATTTGATGGGTGGAACATTGGGATTCTGGGCACGCAACAGCTCACCTACATTCGGTTTTAATTATGAAAACCAGGTTACCCAGGCAGGTATTGGCTCCATCGGTTTAGGTGCCTTGCTAAGATATTCCAATTATTCTGACCCAGCGCCCGAAAGATTCTCAAATATATTTCTTGGCGGACAGGCAAACTACAACTTTAATCAAATAGCAAGCGGAAAGTTCGTTCCGTTCCTTGGTTTAGTTTTAGGATTTTATTCTAATTCACCGGACGGACGTTCACTGAAACAAAGCGGTTTATGGACTTGGGGACAGGCAGGAATGAGATATTTCTTTAGTCCCGCAGTTGCAGGTGTAGTAAGATTCGGGCTTGGAAATGCTAACTTTAACGCATTAGAGCTCGGCGTAGATTTTAAATTTTAATAGAATGATTTCAATTAAAGAAAGAAATATCGTCATGAAAACAAAATGGATTTTAAGAACAATGGGATTATTAATCCTGATGGTTTCATTGTTCGTACTTTCTTCCTGTACAAAGCAGGCAGATGGAGATTTGAACAATGAAGAAAAGGACAAAAGCCTGGAAGCTACCTCAATTGATGAAAATGATTTGACTGAATCAGATGAAGACCTTACAACGGTCGATTACAAGGAATTTTACGACCAGCTCTCCTCTCATGGAGAGTGGCTCCAGGTACAGCCTGAGGAAATCGGTCTGCAGTCAAAAACTGCTTCATCTAACAGTTCAAGTCATAACAGTTTTTCACTTTCAAATCTGCTGGGCATTAAAGATGCATTTGGGTCATCAAAATTAAATTCAGAAATGGTGTACGTTTGGAAACCATCAACAGACCTGGCTGTAACCGGGGTTGTTGTAAATGAAGCACCCGTGTATGTACCTTACACCAATGGGCAGTGGGTTAATACCGATGCAGGCTGGTATTTTAAAGCCCCTACACCGGTTGAAGAAACAGTTTCTCACTACGGCAGATGGGTGAATTCACCGACTGCAGGCTGGCTGTGGGTTCCCGGAAGAGTATGGGCACCTGCATGGGTAGATTGGAAACAAAACGATAATTATGTATCATGGGCTCCTTTACCCCCTTCAGATTATATTGTTGGCGGAACTATGAGCGCTCCGGTTATTGAAGATAATAATTATGTAATAGTTGAGAAAAAATATTTTCTCGAACCGGCTGTATACAAATACAATAATCTATACTCTAATGATGGGAGCAGGATATTAGTTAGTGATATGTCAGGTACTGAAGGGATAGTTGTTGTAAATAATGCAATAATAAACAGAGGCCCTGATGTCAATGTTATTCAAACTATATATGGCAGGAATATTGAATTGGTTAAGATAAAACACGTCAAAAATTTTAATGATGTCAGATATTCTGAAAGTGAGTATAATGTATATGCACCGGGCTTCAAAAGATATAAAAACAAGGGGAATACAAAATTTACTGTTAATGAGCCAAAATCTTTTAAGAAGTATGATAATTTCAGAAAAGAAAATAACGGTAATAATAAAGGGATGATGGACAATGACAACAATAAAGGGAATATGAACAACGGAATAAAAGGGAATATGAATAACGGTAATAATAAAGGGAAGATGAACAACGGCAATAATAAAGGAAATATGAACAATGGCAATAACAAAGGGAATATGAATAAGGTAATAATAAAGGTAAGATGAACAATGGTAATAATAAAGGTAAGATGAACAACGGCAATAATAAAGGATACAAGCAAAAAGGCAATGATAATGGTAATAAACAGAAAAGCAACGGTAATGGAAACAAGCAAAAAAGCAGCAAAAGTGGAAAAGGGAAAAAATAAAGAATTAAACTGATAAATAAATTTTATACTTAAGATAAAAACATAAAAACGATGAAATCAATATTAAAAAACAAAATTAGCATGCTCATTTTAGCAGCATTAATTTCAGCAGCAGGATTCTATGGCTGCAGTGATACGGTTACTTCACCTCAGACCGATAATCTGAGTTTTAGCGTAATGGGCTCTGTGGATTCCATAGGAGACGCGCAGAACGTACTTATATTGGACACAGTAAAAATTTTGATAAAAGATATAAAACTGAACGTTGCAAACAGCAATGAGGATTCAACAAACTTTAAGGTAGGACCGTTCGTACTATTCCTGAATCTTTCTTCAAACATCAATTTCATAAGTTCGGCAATAATTCCTGCCGGTACATATCAAAAAATCAAGTTTGAGGTTCATAAATTAAATGATAACGAAGCTGTCCCTGACCCTGAATTTGCCGATGCAAACGGCCGATACTCGGTTATAGTTAAAGGCAGTTATCAGGGAAACTATTTTATCTATAAATCAACTAAGTCAGCACATCAAATACTAAGCTTTCCAAGTAATATTCCAATAGCTCCGTCAGTTTTAACTAACAATATTACTTTGATTGTAAAGCCATATATCTGGTTCATGAAAAATAACGCTTATCTTGACCCCAGGGAACCTTCAAATTCAAATGATATTGATAATAATATAAAAGATAACATTAAGAATAATTTTAAAGCGTTCAAAGATGATGATAAGAATGGCTTACCCGATTAATTAATCACAATTATCAAAGGGCAGTTTTATTGCTGCCTTTTTTTATTTTTGGAACTGTTTTACAACGCCATTAACTCTTACAAACATCAGTATGCAATAATGATAATAAATCTCATAGCCGGAATATTAACCGGGTTTATTGTTTCAATACCACCTATGGGACCCATTGCTTTTGCAATGATTTCAAAAGGATTTAAAAACGAGATAAGAGAGGGTAAAGCAATTGCCCTAGGTGCCGCATTCATGGACTTTTTCTATTGTCTAATTGCTTTCGGCGGGATTACTTTAATTATTTCCTTTTTCCCTACAGTTGCAGCCGATTTTTACTCGCAAAATACTTATTTAATAGAATTAGTGCTTACTTTTTCAGGATGCGCTATTGTTATTATATATGGTCTGAAGATTATGAAATCAAAGATAACATACAGCAAGCTGGAAGCAGAAAAATCTGCAAAGTTTGATTCTGCTTTTGCCAGGGCAAGTAAGTTGAGTGAAAAAGCAAAAAATGCGGCAATGCGTCTCAAAGTTCGCGAAATTAATAAATCGAATTTATTTGGTTTATTTTTTATGGGCGTGTTATTATGTTTGTCTTCCTTAACTCTGCCTGCATCATGGATTGCACTTGTTGGATATTTAAAGGGATATCATTTCCTAAATTCCTCCTTCCTCGGCGGGCTATTATTTTCAGCAGGTGCGTTCATTGGAACGGCAGGATGGTTCTATACATTGTTAAAATTAATAACTGGAAATAAGAAACGAATTAACCCGGCAACTGTCAACAAACTTAATGTAATTGCAGGTATAATATTACTTGCGCTTGGGGTTTTTCTATTTATAAAAGCTGCAGTTTCTGTAATTTATATCTTGTAGATTTTGAATTGGCAGTAATTATATGAAAACCGAAATGTTTATCGTGATGCAGGATAAGAACCCTGAAACCTCAGCTTTACTAAGTAGATAGAATAATCATTAATTAAATTATTTTTGCTTTAAATTTTTACTACAAATTATGGAGTTTATTAATTCGCTAAAATTCATTATCCTTGCAAATGTAAAACACATAGCGCCTGATGTAAAACCAGGCGGTTTTATTTTGGTGTTTTAAAGTGTTGTTTTTCATTATTCGGGGTGTGGCTCAGCCCGGTTAGAGCGCCTGGTTCGGGATGATGTGAATATGGCGAAAACAGCTCAAAAACGCAAAAAACACTTCAAAATCTTATCCCAAATTGTCCGATTTTAGCCTATTTTCGATGGGTACTGCAGACATTTTTACTGACAGAAATTACAATTTCCTCTTCCCATTTACCCGAAATTGATATTAATTAATCACTAAGTCTACTATTACTTCATTCAGTATTCTTATGACCTAAATGATGCAACGCCTTGACTGGATCAAAAATCCGATAGGCGAGCAGTTTCACGCGGTCATTTATAAGGAACCAAGCAAGAGCATACCCCCAAACAAACAATGCCCAACCCCAGCCAAGGGGGGCCATAAACAATCCATAGACCGCAATCAATGTTGCAGTGATTTGAGTGCCAAGTACAGCGATCCAAAGAACTCGTGCTGGTCGTATTGACCAGAAAGGTCCGCGTGTGCGGGTAAGAAAAATCGTCAGATGTCCTGCAACCGATAGCTTCAAATACATCAATGTCTGGATATGTATACGGTCTATGTGAAATACACGCTCACCAAGATAAAATAATCCAAACGCAGCCACGACTCCTATAACTCCAAGAACAGTTGAGATTCCCAACACCATGCGCATGTTCCAGGCTTCGGGCATATCTTTGTAATGCACATTGTCATACGCTATTGAAAGAATTGCTCCGTCATTGAGCAATGCCAGCATCACAATCATTACTGCTGTCACAGGATAAAAGTTAAACACCATTATTGCAAGCGTCATGAAGAAAAGGACTCTTAAAGTTTCTGCAATGCGGTAGATCGAATAGCTGTTCATCCGTTGAAAGATGCGCCTGCTTTCCTTGATAGCATCAATAATCACTGATAGACCCGGCGTAGTAAGCACAATGGCCGCAGCGGCGCGGGCCGCATCAGTCGCGCCGGAGACAGCTATACCGCAATCTGCTTTCTTTAACGCAGGTGCATCATTTACCCCGTCACCGGTCATTCCGACTATGTGACCTAGTTTTTGCAGAACATCCACAATGTGGAACTTGTGTTCTGGAAACACTTGCGCGAATCCGTCAGCGTTTTCAATTGACTCGGTAACTTCTTTTGTTTCTTTTTTCTTAACATCACCAAGACTTCCTGCATCAAGTATATTTGTACCCAAGTCTAATTTTTTTGCCGTTTCTTTAGCAATGGCAAGTGCGTCACCCGTAACCATTTTTAACTTCACTCCCATCGCTAACGCTGTTGCAATGGTTGATTTTGCGTCATCACGCGGCGGGTCAAACAACGGTAATATGCCGGCAAACTTCCATTTCCCGCTTCCCTCAGCACGCGCGACTCCAAGCGAACGAAAACCGCGAGCTGCAAATTCGTTGACTGCCTTATCGACAGCGGATTTTACTTCAGCTTTATTACCCGACAACTCCAAAATGACTTGCGGCGCTCCCTTTGTAACCTTGAAAGTCTTTCCGTCTTTACCTTTGACTGTGGCTTCAGTACGTTTGTGAACAGGGTCGAACGGTTGAAAATGAACTATCTCATAATCCTTTAAAGAACCCTTTTGTTTCAATCCGCCAAGAACAGCTAAATCAATAGTATCGTTATTTTCCTTTCGCGACGCCAGGGCTCCATCAAGAATAACTTGCTCAGCAGGGATTTTATCTAAACTGAACGGGTCTCCCAGAGTCAGTTTGTTCTGTGTCAGCGTTCCGGTTTTATCCGCGCATAGCACATCTACACCCGCCAATTCCTCGATGGCTTCCAGTTTGCTTACAATAGCCTTTTTCCTGGCAAGAAGTTTTGCACCTACTGCCATAGTTACGGAGAGTACCGTTGGCATCGCTACTGGAATAGCGGCAACAGTCAGCACCAGCGCAAATTGTAACGTGGTGAAGATTGGGTCACCGCGGAATAAAGCGACTGTTATGATGGCCGCTACCAGAACTACAGCAAGAATGATGAGGTAATTGCCAATTTTCAAAACCGCGCGCTGAAAATGACTAACTGAGTGCGCCTCCTGTACCAGTTGCGCCGTCTTGCCAAAGTAAGTATTTGTTCCGGTAGCGTATACCATAGCGCTGATTTCACCACGGCGTATGATTGAACCTGAAAATACTGCCTCGTCGGTTTTGCGTTCAGCAGGCAATGATTCACCTGTCAGAGCTGATTGATCCACCTCAACAGGGTCGCCTTCAAGCAAGCGTGCATCTGCCGGTACAATATCACCCAGCCGCATCCGGATTACATCGCCTGGCACCAGCTCACGCGCACTAGGTGTTACCCACTTTCCATCACGTTTAACACGGGCATTTATCGCCAGTTTGGCTTTCAAAGCAGCGATCGCGTTCCCTGCTTCACGCTCTTCCCAGAATCCGATTACTGCATTTGCGATTAGCAGAAGCAGGATAATGAAAAAATCAGGCCAGTGCCCGACCACACCTGAAAGAATAACGGCTCCTTCTATCATCCACGGTATTGGCCCCCAAAAATAAGTCAGGAATTTCAGGAATACATTTGTTTTCTTTTCTTCAATCTCATTAGGTCCATATTGGGTCAGCCGTTTCTGCGCCTCGTCTTGACTAAGGCCTTCAGGCGATGACTCCAATTTTTTTTGCAATTCCGGCATTGGAAGGGATTTTAAATCGTCCTTTGTATTGGACTTCAGTCCAGTCTTTGAATCGGGAGTCTTGGGCTGTCCGGTATTTGTTTTCATAATGTGTATACTCTTTCATTGTTTTTTAGAATTTTCGAAATTGTAAGATTACACTTTTGCTTTCGGCGGGTCGGCAAAGCCTCCCGGCGGTAATATTTCCGGAACGTCTAAGCGTGCGGCACCGATCCTGTTATCGGCCATTCCATAATATACGTCAATACGGTCAGTGAGCCCAAGGTCGTCCCGCCTGTCGATGCCGGTAGGGAACACAACATCAGCAATTGTCCCGATACGTTCATTCGGCAGTTCAGGTTGTAACACGGGTTCAACAGAACGATAAATTATTTGGCGCGGATGTTCTTTATTTAAAACCATTACTCCTGCCGAGTAGCACAATTCATGTTCATCGGTGTCCGGCTCTACTATTTCACTTACACCGTGGTAAATGATCAGCCATCCGTGGCGGGTTAGGATAGGCGGAGTGCCGCCGCCTATTTTGAGGCGCTCCCATGGCTCAACCGGAGTCGCCAGCCTGTGATGGGAGTTAAAAAGACCGAAGTGACGATTAGATTCTGTACCTTCCAAAGACACTGGGCAATAGGAAATCCAGATACTCTCATGACCGAGATCCACAAAACGGGTATCTCCCTCGCAAGCTGTTTCTTCGGGGCGTGTGCCTGGAAATAGCGGACGGTGGAGAAGACCCAGCTGCATTTTTCCTTTGTGATTAGGAATTGCAACAGGAAAGATGGCGGCATCCTTGTCGTCCACATGAACGAAATCAATACCTTTGTATGTTTCAAATGCAGCCATTCCCAATCTTTTCCATTGGAAAAGATCTTCAGATACTGCAACTGCAATCCGCGGTCCTTTAGGTGAAAAAGCTGTGTAAGTCATTACGTAAAGCCGGAGTGTTTCTATAAATGTTATGCGCGGATCCTCACAGCCGCCTCTGCCATCGGGTCTCAGTTCGTAATCAGCTTCAGGTTCGAGTGCAATACCCAGCCTTTCAACTCCGGTAGGATCTCCTTCATCATTAAAAAGAACACGTGCAATTCCGATACGTGAATAATTACCTTTTGCGACCATACGGGGAAACAGGTAAAGATTACCATCAGGCCCGCGAATTGCAGCAGGATTCGTGACACCTTCAACCTCCATCGCATTGCCAGGTTCTGGTTCCATCATCAGCCCCAGACGATGCAGCTTAAAGTCATTCATTGACTCTGCTCCTCATAAAATTTTGAGTTTTGATAGCAATTCAAACATGCGATAATCGTTTCAGTCACCAGTTTTGTCTCATTTGTATCTCTGACCTGGATAGATACAGCACCTGCTTCTTTGGCAGGATAATCATTCCCGCCCGGGAACAAAGCATCCCCAACAAAAATCATTTCGTTAATTGAAATACCAAGCGTGTCACGAAGTTTTCTGATTCCGTAGCCTTTGTCGATGCCGGGCTTAGTGACGTCAACCGATGTTGTGCCGCCCAATTGCACAGAAAATTCGGGGATAAGATTATCAAGTAACGCTTTGATTTTTTTTCGTTTTGAAAAATCCGGGTCCCATTTTTTCTTTTCTATTAAAGGAGCCTGCTGACCTAATGCGGAAAATGTTATCTGGCTTCCCCGGTCTTCAATAACCTCTCCCCATACTTTATCAGCCTTGTAGCCCGCTTCTCCGGTTGCTTTCTTCAAAGAACTGATGATTTTCTCTTTTTCATCCGCAGTAAAATCTTCTGAATATATCTTTTCCCAATCCCCCGTATACTTAAAGAACTTCGTTCCACATGTAGGAAGGATGGATAGATTCGTCAGATGTTTGTCTTGGGGAAGATTGAAGAGCAGTTGTTTTTCAAACTGAGGCCAATCACCTCCGGAAATTACGGCCACTTTGACAATACAAAAAAGATTATGCAGCAGTGACGCCATTTCGGCATCAAGTGAAGATTTACTCTCAGCAAGTGTACCGTCTAAATCATACACTATTAATTTTTTCATTTGGTTATGTTTCCTTCAGGTATTGCAATTTCAAACAAACTAACTTCACTTCGCGGTCTAAGTAGGCACACTCCAACTGCCGCAGGCAAGAGGAACACACCGCCTTTGTTGAGAATATAGTTATTTTCTCCGTGCTCCAACTGAGCATCGCCGGAAGTGCACACGAGAACACGCGGTCTACCCCCGGTTCCGACATTAAACGGCATTTTCCCCTTTAACCTCCACAAGTCAAAATGTTCGCAGTTAAAGAGCAGTCTCACGCGAAACATTCTCAGAACTTTTAATAACAGGCACCACAGGTTTTAAAGCTCCTCTGGTAAAATCAATACAGTCCATAGCCTGTTCGATTTGCAGATCCCTTTTCTTTCCGGTATTTGCATCAACGTGGTCCCAGTCATAAAGACGAAACGTTACATCGCTGTTTTCCTGCACTTCGAAAACTACAAGGCCGCCCAGAGAATGGACAGTACCTGCTTGAATAAATACTCCGTCACCAATCTTTGGGATGAAACCGGCGAGGATATCCCCCACAGTCTTGTTTTCGATTGACACCATTAGACTTTCTGCAGTTGTTCCTGTTTTCAGGCCGGCGAAGATTCGGCTTTCAGGCGTTGATTCAAGTACAACCCATGCTTCAGTCTTACCTGTCTCTCCGGGCGGAAGATATTTCGTTTGTTTATCTGATGGATGCACCTGTACCGAAAGCATTTCACGTGCGTCGAGAAACTTCAGTAACAATGGGAATCGGGGGAAACGCTCTGCCAGCTTTCCCATCATTTGCTCCGGAAAACTTTTTAACAATTGTGCGATTGTCTGTCCTTTTAACGGTCCGTCAGCAACAAGGCTTGGATAGTCATCGCGGTCACTCAGCAGCCACGCTTCACCGATGGGACCATCGCCCGGCAACGGATTAGAAGACAAGCCGGCTAACCTCCTGCCGCCCCATAGCCGATACTGATAGATCGGTTCAAACCGCAGTGGATACAGACTGGTTGTGGTTATGCTCATGATTGCTCTGTGAGATTCGACCCGGGAGAAGGGTCAGTGTGATGACTCTTCTGATCGCGCATCCGCCCAAGAGTGCTTTCTATCAGACTGACCAGCTTATCTGCTGCGCCTTCAACGGCTTCATCAATAGTCCCCGCCTCGGCTGTGACTGCAACCGGTTGACGTCCTTCGAGGCGGGCTTCCATCATGCATCTCTTGTCATTTTTTCCATTTTTCTTACCGTCTTCGTCGCTTAAGTGTACTTCCACGCGCGTGATGTGGTTACTGATCCGGCTTAGGGCGTTTTCTACTGCGCCGCTGACTTTTGCAGCGAGCGCTTCGTGAACTTCAATGTTGTGGCCTGCATTAATTTGTATTTGCATTTTATTTTCCTCTATTTAATTATGCTTGATTTTATATTGGTAAATGCCAGTCATCCTCTTTATCTCCATGTCAACGACAAACGATTTTCGTAAATTTGTACTAATTTATTTTTCCGAACTCCATTTCCAATCTCTAATTTCCGGCATGTCCTGGCCGTGCTTTTCTATATATTTCTTGTGATCCGACAGCTTATCGCGGAGGAACTGTTTAACGTAAGCTGCCTGCGAACCTAAACCCGGAACACGATCAATAACATCGCCAACCAGGTGGAAGCGGTCGAGGTCGTTCATCACTACCATGTCAAACGGTGTTGTGGTTGTGCCTTCTTCTTTATAGCCGCGAACATGAATGTTATGGTGGTTGGTTCGGCGATACGTGAGTCGATGAATCAGCATCGGATAACCGTGGTAGGCGAAAATAACCGGCTTGTTCTTTGTAAAGAGGGTATCAAAATCTTTATCGCTGAGCCCGTGTGAGTGTTCGCTTTTCGGTTGAAGTGTCATCAGGTCCACTACGTTGATGACCCTGACTTTAAGTTCCGGAAATTTCTGCCGCAGAATTTCGACTGCAGCCAATGTCTCAAGAGTTGGTACATCACCGCAGCAAGCCATTACTGCATCAGGTTCTCCGCCTTTATCGTTACTTGCCCATTCCCAGATGCCTATCCCGGCAGTGCAGTGTTTTATGGCAGCATCCATGCTCAGCCATTGCAATTCAGGCTGTTTACCTGCAACAATGACATTGACATAATGGCGGCTGCGCAGGCAATGGTCGGTTACAGACAGCAGGGTGTTGGCATCCGGAGGCAGGTATACGCGGACAATTTCAGCTTTCTTATTAACCACGTGGTCAATGAAACCAGGGTCTTGATGACTAAAACCATTGTGATCCTGCCGCCACACATGCGATGAAAGCAAATAGTTCAGCGATGCAATGCGTCGCCGCCATGGAATTTCACGTGTAACCTTTAGCCACTTGGCGTGCTGGTTAAACATTGAATCAATAATGTGGATAAATGCTTCGTAACATGAGAAAAAACCATGCCTGCCTGTAAGTAAATAACCTTCAAGCCAGCCTTCACATTGGTGCTCGCTCAACATTTCCATCACACGACCATCAGATGCGACATGGTCATCAATGGGAACGATTTCAGCGGTAGAGCAACGATTTGTCACCTCGAACACATCTCCCCAGCGGTTCGATGATGTTTCATCCGGACTGAATACACGGAAGTTGGCGGAATTAAGTTTTATCACGTCTCGGATGAACTGACCCTGAACGCGTGTGGCTTCGCCTTTAACAATGCCGGGGTTAGTAACCGTTACAGCGTAATCGCGGAAATCCGGCATTTTCAATTCTTTAAGAAGCAGTCCTCCATTCGCATGCGGATTACTTCCCATTCTCCGTTCGCCCTTAGGCGCTAACTCAGCAAGTTCAGAATTGAGCTTACCATTTTTATCAAATAGTTCTTTTACATTGTAACTTTTCATCCACTGTTCAAGAACTTTCAAATGCTGGGGCTTATTCGCAAAGTCTGTGACAGGTACCTGGTGAGCGCGGAACGTACCTTCGATTGGCAAACCATCAACCACCTTCGGGCATGTCCATCCTTTTAGAGTACGAAATATAATCATGGGCCAATTCGGGCGTGTTTTAAATCCCTTGATTCGTGCTTCAGCTTGTATATCCTTAATCTCGCCTACTACCCTATCAAGAGTGGCTGCCATGAGCTGGTGAAGTTTGTCCGGTTTGTCTCCCTCTACAAAATACGGTTTGTAACCATAACCTCGAAAGAGCTGGTCCAGTTCTTCGTGACTAATGCGCCCCAACACTGTAGGACCGGCTATTTTGTAGCCATTCAAATGCAGTATGGGCAATACAGCACCATCACAAACCGGATTAAGGAATTTATTAGAATGCCAACTTGTGGCTAACGGGCCGGTTTCCGCCTCGCCGTCACCTACAATGCAGGTAACCATCAAGTCGGGATTGTCGAACGCTGCACCATATGCATGAGACAGAGAATACCCCAGTTCACCTCCCTCATGAATAGAACCAGGAGTTTCCGGAGAAACATGACTCGGGATGCCGCCCGGAAAAGAAAACTGGGTGAACAGCTTTTTCAAACCTTCTTCATCTTGTGAAATATTCGGATAAAACTCGCTGTAGGTTCCTTCCAGATAAGTATTGGCTACTATTCCGGGCGCACCGTGACCCGGACCGATAACGTATATCATATTCAGGTCGTAATTTTTGATGATACGATTGAGGTGAACATAAATAAAATTAAGACCCGGGGTAGTGCCAAAATGCCCAAGCAGACGCGGTTTCACATGTTCCAATTTCAAGGGTTTCTTTAACAATGGATTATCCATCAGATAAATCTGCCCGACTGAAAGATAGTTGGCAGCACGCCAATAGGCGTTCATCTTTCGAAGAAGTTCCTGCGATAATGGTTTATCTTTTACTTTCATCTTTTTCGTTCTAGCATTAATGTTCAATTCAAATGCTTCCTTTACTTCCTTAACTATTTTTTTCTCCGACATGTTTCATTTAAATATTAAAATTTATAACCTGGCTGACAGTTTTAGCTATCAGCCCTTCCTTATGGTTGCTTCAATGGGAATGCACGTTGTCAGCCTGTTCATCGACCCAGTATCCTTTGCGGTTATAATGGCGATGCAGTTCGTTTTCATAATCCCGGGTTAGCAGTGACACCTCCGAATATTCCGGCGATTGCTTGATGGCATTGCTGGAAAGATTTACGAAGACTTTCGACTCTTCCCAATTAATGCGCTCAATCCATTGTGGTGAAACCAGGACTTTTTTCCCCGGCCACCAGTTCCGTACATCGAGGATTAGATAACGAATCGCCCACGTCTCGTCATCGATAATAAAATCCTCAACGTGGCCAATCTCACCGTCTTCAGCCTGAACGTTATAGTCAATTACAGAGGACGTTCCTTTATCTTTAGAAATAACAGGATAACTATTAGAGTTTCGTCTTTCTTCAAGCTATATTCCGGATTTTAGATTTTCAACATTAGGATGAAACCATACAAACAATGTTCTTACTGAATTTTTAAATTATTATTAATCATCCAAATAAATCATAATAACTTCTTGTTCGGATTTGAATCAGTTGTTTATGTTACGTCAATATTTTCAGGGCTTGCCTTATCTCCATCATTTTCAGTAATGAATGCAGCCAGCTGATTGTTGATTCGGCACCCTGGTTCTGGTTTATCATTGTTGAGTTCAACCCGTCAAAACATGCTCCCTTGGATAAATCACAAAGAGGTTCCTGTCTGTCATTATTTCCAAAAAACCAGCTGAACGCAATGCCCAGCCTATCTATCCATTTATTCTCACCGGTTATCAAATAAGCAAGATAACAAGCATCAATCATTGCCGGAATTTCAATCGGCTGCTGGTCATATTTTGCTTTTGAACCTCCTCTGAAAAACCATCCGTTATTTCCAACTATTGAAAGGCAGTTCTTTTCATTATCATATAGAGAATTGTAAAGCCAGTTTAAAGACTCTAAGCCAGCTGCAGTATATGAACTATTATTCATAAACTTACCGGACATAAGCAATGCCTGGGACAATCTTGGATTATCGTATGTAAGATAATCTTCAAACCAGTTCCAGTCAGGCGTTGATGTCTTTTTATAAAAATCCAGAAGCTTATTACAAAAACTCTTGTTGATTTTTTTAATATCTATTGCTCCTGCAAATTTGCTTAAATAAGACACACATCCCATTGATAAATAAGCTATTGCACGGGGCGAGTTAAATGCGCTCATTTGTTTTATGCTTTGATCAAATAGTGCTTTAACCAATCTCAGCATCGAGTTCGATTCGGTATTCTTGATAATATATCCCAAAACAAAAATTATTCTGCCGTTACTATCTTCAGAGCCGGAATCCTCGAGCCATTTCCTGTCATATGACATGAAATTTCTGAATAAGCAATTTTTTGTATTAAAAGAATGCTGAACAAAAGTCAGATATATTTCTATTTGTTCATCAAGTGAATCATCATCTTGTGCATATTTGTTTGTTACGGCTACAAGCAGAGCTCTTGCATTATCATCGGTGCAATATCCTTCGTTTCTGTTCGGGATTGAATATATTGCATGTTGAAAAATACCGGTACAATCTGTAAATTTTTTCAAGTGAGCAAAGTTCAGCTCCGGAAGAGCAGGAATATTTCTATCGTTTGCCGGAATTATCAATTTCTCTGTTCTTTTAAACTCTTCTACAGCTGTATGAAAAACTTCCAGATATTTTTTTCCTATTTTGGGCCATGTAATGTCTCTGCCTACTGCATAGGCATTTTTTCTTAATTCGTTTCTTTTATTTTCATCCGTTATAAGATAAGATATTGCCTTACCCATAGCTATGGGGTCCTTAAAGGGCACAAGAATTCCCTTGTCATTAGCCAGCAGCTCCTCGGCATACCAGTATGGAGTAGAAATTATTGCTTTTCCGCAGGCCAGTGCATACGTAAGGGTTCCCGAAACAATTTGTTCTTTGATATGATACGGACTTAGATAAATATCACTCAGCATAATAAAATCCAGCAGCTCATTTGTTTCAACAAACCTGTTGATAAAAATTACGTTCTTTTCCAGACCAAGTTTTTTAACCAGATGCTCAAGTGAATACCGGTATGCCTCACCATTATACTTTTTCACATTCGGATGAGTTGCCCCTAAAATTATATATATTGTTTCAGGGTGCTCTTTAACAACATAAGAAAGAGCGTTAATTCCATCTTCAAGTCCTTTTTCGGGACTTAAAAGACCAAAAGTTAAAATTACTTTTTTACCGGATAACTGGAATTTATCTTTATTATATGCAGTATCTAAAAAAGGGACGTCATGGGCTCCGTGTGATATATATATAATTTTTTTTGCCGGGATATTATATATCTTTTCCAGCATCTGAATGGAGCGCTTAGATTGAACTATCAAATAAGATGATAATTCGCCTAACTCCTTCATAACTTTTAACTGTTCACTGGTTGGTTTTTCAAGGATAGTGTGAAGAGTTGTAATTAAGGGCTTTCTTAATCTTTCTATGAAAAAAAGTATATTTGAGCCTGCTTCGCCTCCGTACAATCCATACTCGTGCTGTATACTTATGGCTTCTGAATCAGATAGGTTTAAATAATACGCTGCATCTCTGAAATCATTTACATTATTATCTCTAATTTCAAACTTGACATCAGGCGGATATACATAGCCGTCTGTTTCGTCATTTATCGCGCCGATATTTATTGTATTTGTTCCTTTGGCAGAATGATTTTTTATTGAAGTTGTGAGGTCGTATGTGAATGTTGCAATACCGCATAAGCGAGGTATGTAGGAAGAAATTATTGAAATTCCAAAAGGTTTGTTCATGATATTTTAAACGATCTTCGTTTTATACAGCTTAATATTTTTTTTCACCGAAGCAGCAGCACAGCTGCAAATAAATAAGCTGCCCCGTATTACAATATTAATTTACAACCTTTAACTATAGCGTCTCCCGGAAACGTAATGCCAACTAAGCATCAGTTTTTCGCATTATTTGTCGCCCTAACACCTGTTCGCCGCATCTTTTTATTATTTTCTTAGGAATCATGATTATGCAGCAAAAGGATTGTGAAAATGCAGAAAGTATCCTCATGATATTAAAAATATCATTATTAATAAAAATAAAAATAGAGGTGGAGATTTTCAACTACACCAAAGGATGAAATAGGAACTAAATCTTTGGAATGAGAAACCTGAATTATAAAGTAAAGTTTTCAAGCTTTCTTGACTTTTTTATTGATCGGGCGGAGGACTGGAGACCTATTGAAGTGAAATAAAAACCGAATAGAATCTTTAAACCGATTGAAAACCGACTCACGAAACAGATGGAATAGCATACAGCAATGTATGTTTTCGCAACAGTTAACCTTTCATGTAAATATTTACTACGGATTATTGAGTTTATTAATTGCTTAATTTTCATTATTGTTGTAATTATAAATGATGGGTGCCTGGTGTAATACCAGGCGGTCATATTTTGGTCTTTTAAAGTGTTGTTTTTCATTATTCGGGGTGTGGCTCAGCCCGGTTAGAGCGCCTGGTTCGGGACCAGGAGGCCGGAGGTTCGAATCCTCTCACCCCGACAATAAACAATGTCGTAGGTCTCCCGATTACCCGGGACCACCCGGCAAACTTACACTGCGAAACTGATGGATAAGTTTAAATACTTCTCACTGTTTCTTCTGTTTATCTTCTGTAAATCAAATTTTAGCCAGGATTCAGCATTCCTATTTTCTTTCCGTATTGCAGAATACCCTGTTTTTTTGGAGGGGGAAAACGATACTAAGCATGAAGAGTATATTGTTCTTACAAGTAATCCCTCCGGCTCAGGTATAAGCATCAGCCGCAATATTTTTTTCGGGGGATATATCTTGAAATACAATTCTAATTACATTGACAGCAATATTTCCCTCATATTAGTAAAATATCCATGCCACGATACAATGATTATAAATTTTAAACCTGCATTGCTCAAGAATTTGAAAGGAGTGTTATGTAATTTCTATATTGACAATATCCCCTATTTTAGGGGAACAAATTATATAAATGTCCCTACGGCGGAGCAATGGAGTTCCATTGAACCAAGAATTTTGAATCCTTATGACAGGATATATTATTATGACATCACAAGTTTTCAGAATTGGCTGTTCAATCTGAAATATAATTTCAGAACAGAAAAATTTATAATTACATTCTGTTTTAGAATTATAGATAAAAAGGGAAAATCAATATCAAATAAGAATAAAAGATATAATATTAGTAATGAATTGCTGTATCCAGGGCGCGCCGGCAGGATAGATTTTGATAATTTTAATTTCTCATATGATACGATTAATAATTTTTGGTGTGCAGAAATTGAGCTCAGCCCCTGGGGTTTAAATGAAGTAGTATTTGACATTATCGATGAAAGCAATGATATTAAAATGTCAATTAGTCTCACACCGGATATTATTCCCAGGTTTAATTGTTCCTATGCAAACTTGTTGACTGACAGTCTGCATTTTAAAAAAGGTTCATACCCCATAGATTTTCCCAAATATAAAGATGCATGGGAAGTTATGGAGAAAATCTCGCTGAAAGGTTATAGCCATGATTTTGCAGATATAACGGATTTCCAGGAATGGAATAAGTAATTTAAAAATTTGATTACTTCCTGTCAGGCATCCCTTTTCCTTCTGTTATCAGTTTATACAGGCTCTCTTTTATGTAAAAATCCCATCCTTTAACACAGGTATCGTAGCACTCTGCCTCAGGAACAAGTCCGGCATGAGTAAATTCTATTTTTACCGAATCTTTGCCCGGAACTATTTCAAATATGGCTTTCGTATTCAGCCATTCTGTTTTGTCTTTAAGCCAGTCAAGGTAACAATCAGTTACCAGCCAAATAACTTTCTTATCCGGAACAACTTCGGTAAGCTTAAAATTTACAAAGGTCTTGCCGAACGTAACTGTAAAAGCATCGTTCAGCCTGCTTGAATTGCCTTTAAAATGGCCCGTCCACCAATCCGAAACACGGTTAATACAATCAAACGCTTCTCCGGGTGATTTATTTACGGTAATGCTGCAATGATAATCTTTCTGATTCATTTTGTTTTGATTTTAGTTTTAAAATATATTTACTGATGTAAATATAACCGGGGGCCTTATTGAGTGATTGTAAAAATCGGAAGTCTATGACCTGTTGAATAATTTCCCGAAATTATTTGTTTCAAGTGCAAGCTTTGACGGGGGAAGACCGGTAAACCGCTTAAAATCTCTGATAAAATGTGACTGGTCATAATAATAGTTATAAAATTCCTTTTGAATGAATACATTGAACGGGTCACGGGTTAAAGCGCGGTATACCGAATGAAATCGTATAATTTCAGATAAGCTCTTCGGACTTATGCCTACCCTGTTTTGAAATTTCATGTTAAGCCACCTGCTGCTGTAACCTGTTTCTTTTTCAAGGTCTCTAACACTTGTTCTTCCCTGCGATTGTTTAATCTTTCTGACACAATAATCCAAAACTGAATCGGCTTCAGAAACCAACAATTTCTTCAATAAATATTTCTGCAGCAGGTTTACCTTGGTCTCAGCAGATGAAAAATTAGAAAGCTCCTCCTGAATTTTTATTGCTTCACTGCCTATAACATCAGCCAACGTATAAATCCTGTTTTTAAATTCACTGTAATTAAGCCTGAAACAGCGGTAGGCTCCCTCCGGGCTGAATTCAATACCAATTGTGCCTGATGGATTATCTTTTTCATCATTAATTACCCGGGGAGAATCTGTAACACCGATTAATGTTATAAAATCTTTCTTTGAACTGAACAATGTTCCGTTTGTATCAGTTGAAACGTTATGAAACGGGATAATTAACTTTATTCTGCCGGTTGGGATAATGAGCTTTAAATCTTTATCGGGGATGCGGTTTTCATTTTTGAAAACCCAAATCTTTTCAACCAATCCATTCAGCGGAGCAATAATTTCAAAATGATGAATCCGCAATTTGAATCACACCCTCAGCTTTACCCTCTTCATGAACTCGCCCAATTCTTCGTCTTCGTACGTTCCGTATGCATCCACAATAATACCTTTTGTCCCGTTTGAGGATGAGATTGCATAGAGGACTGACATATCATCAGGATTTGATTCTCCTTCAAACCTGTAAACTCTATCAATTAACAGTTCATTGGCATTAAATTTCTCGTCAGTATCTTTGCAGTGGATTTTTCCGCCGTTAAGCAGGAAATCGCATACATATCCCTGCTTTCTCAGGTTTTGGAGGGTTTCTACTAGAGTATTCATTTCTTCCGGCATAGCAGTAAACAATTTCAATTTATAACCAACATCAGCAAATACAGGTTTCTTAAATAATTCAAGCGCCTATCTCTTCAATAGTTTTCTTTGAAATTACTGATTTATCCTTCTTTAAAATATCATCAGCAGCGGCATACTTATCATTTTTCTTCAGCAGCAGCCATGCGTTTTTGCCCATTTTTGGGTTTTTCATTTTCACAAGCGCAAACTCGCCTTTTAGCTTTTTGCCTTTGAGTACAAATCTCAAGTCGCCTTTACATTAATCCTTCACGCAGATATTCTTCGCTCTTTTTTCTATCGGCAGTTTCCAATGAATGATACGTCCCGTTATCCCACACAATTACTTTCCCTGCGCCGTAGCCTTCACCTATAGTTCCTTCGAATTTTCGGTAATCAAACTCATGGTCTTCAACCATCATGGCAAGGTGTTTAACTGATGAGTCAAGCGAGGGACCTTTGGGTATAGCCCAGCTTTTCAGCACGCCGTCAAGCTCAAGCCTGAAATCATAATGAAGCTGGCGCGCAGCATGCTTCTGCACTACAAATTCCAGCGCTTTCATATTCCCCTCTCCTTCGGAGAGGTGTTAGGCCTGCCTGCCGAAGCGTCCGCTCTGGCAGGGGTGAGGTCTCCAAAAGCCTCTTTTAATAATTTATTTTGTGTTTCAAGGTAAACCTTGTACGAACCCGGCGCCGGGCTTGCGCTTTCTTCCCTGCTGACGGAAAACAGCTTTTGGTTATACTGTAAATCACGTTTTAACCTTAACACCATAAAATTCAGCGCTCCCATATTTTCAGGTTCTTCCTGCGCCCAAACAACTTCTGCCGCATTGGGATAACCGGCCAGCATTTCTTTTATTTCATCCGATGGATAAGGATAATATCTTTCAATTCTTACGAGTGCACTATCATTAAATTTGTTTTCATTCTTATGCTTCAGTAAATCGTAATAAAACTTACCGCTTGTTAGAATAATCCGTTTTACTGATTTCTTATCGCTAATATTCTCATCATCAATTACAGCCTGGTATTTACCGCCGATAAATTCTTCTTTTTTCGAGCGCGCCTCCGGGAGCCTGAGCAGGCTTTTGGGAGTCATAATGATAAGCGGTCTGCGTTTCTTATATTTCGCCTGGCTTCTCAGCAAACGGTAATACTGAACAGGTGTAGATGGATTTGAAACAGTCATGTTATCATCTGCACACATAATTAAAAATCTCTCAAGCCTGGCACTGGAGTGCTCTGGTCCCTGTCCCTCCTGCCCGTGAGGAAGGAGCATGACAAGATTGCTCGGCAGCTGCCACTTAGTATAAGAACTCGAAATAAAGTTATCAATTATTACCTGTGCAGCATTTGCAAAATCGCCGAACTGCGCTTCCCAGATAACGAGTGTAATAGGGTCTGCAGTGCTGTAACCGAATTCAAATCCAAGCACTGCCGCTTCGGAAAGCAGGCTGTCCAGCGGCTCAATTTTTGCTCTATCGGGCGCTATTGAAGTTATGCGGAATTATTTCCTCGCCTGTATCATAATCGGCAAACACAATGTGGCGCTGCGAAAAAGTTCCTCTCGAGCTGTCCTGCCCGCTCAGCCTTACGGGAATACCTTCCAGCAGAAGTGTTCCGAATGCAAGCGCTTCGGCAAATGCCCAGTCAACCAGAACATCTTTGCTCAAAAACTCTTTTCTATGCTCAACAAATCTTTGAAGCTTGGGGTGAATAGTAAATCCTTTCGGCATTGAAGTTATATTTCTCACAATGTATTCAAGGTCATCCATTGTTATTGCAGCCAGTTCCTGTGAGCGTATTTCTTCAATCTCTTCTGACGAAAGCGCAAGCGGCAGGTCGGTTTGAAACTGCTTATCGGCTTTGTGAACTTTTTCATAATTTACATCAAGATATTGATAAACTTTTTCTTCCATTAGTTTTATATCATTATCATTAACAGTTTTTTCTTTCAGCAGCTTATCAGTGTAAATATTTTTTACGGAAGGATGTTCACGTATTGCCTTATAAAGCAGCGGCTGCGTGAATGCCGGTTCATCGGCTTCGTTATGCCCAAGCCTGCGGTAACTGAATACATCAACAACAACGTCTTTATTGAACTTCATCCTGTACTGATAAGCAAGCTTTGTAACAAGCAATGTAGCTTCAGGGTCATCGCCGTTCACGTGGAAAATCGGCGCTTGTATCATCTTCGCAACGTCAGATGCATAAACGGTCGAGCGGGCTTCAACTGGCGAGGTTGTAAATCCTATCTGGTTATTAATAATAATATGGATTGTTCCGCCGGTGCTGTAACCAGTAAGCTGGGATAAATTAAGGGTTTCCGCAACTATTCCCTCCCCGGCTATTGCCGCATCTCCGTGCAGAATAACGGGTATAATTTTATTTGATTCTTCATCTTTAGATATAACCTGTTTGGCGCGGACAATGCCTTCTACTACAGGGTTTACAAATTCAAGATGGCTGGGATTTGATGCCACCGATACTTTTATTTCTTTTTCATTTATCGTGCGGTAAGTGCCGGATGCGCCGAGATGATATTTAACATCACCGGAACCCTGCGCAATATTTGAATCAACAATATCTTCAAACTCCGTAAATATAGAAGCCATGCTTTTACCGATAATGTTTGCCAGCACGTTCAGTCTGCCGCGGTGAGCCATGCCGAGCACAAGCTCATCAACGCTGTCATCAGCAGCAAGATTTAGAAGCAAATCAAGAACAGGAATAATTGTTTCGGAGCCTTCAAGCGAAAACCGTTTATGACCGAGATATTTTTTATCGATGAACTTCTCGAAATTTTCCGCCTGAATCAGTTTATACAGTATGTTCTTTTTGACGTCATCTGAAAAATCCGGAACGTTCTTGTTCGATTCCATAGTCCGCTGAAGCCAGAGTTTCTCTTCGGGGTCCTGGATATGGCGGTATTCGATTCCGATTTTATCACAGTAAGTTTGGTAAAGAACATCTAGTATTTCGCGAAGAGTTGCAGTTCTTAAACCTGCCAGTCCGTCAGAAATAAATGTTCTGTCATAATCCCAAACGGTAAACCCGTAGTTTGCGGGGTCAAGCTCCTCATGGTACTGCGCTTTATGCATAAGCGGGTCAAGGTTTGCAAGCAGGTGCCCGCGTACGCGGAACATATTTATAAGCTGAATTGCTTTTGCCTGCTTTTCCATTTCTTTCAGGTTGCTGATGCCGTCGAAGTCTTCGGGATTGTTATCCGCTTTCCATCCAACCGGTTTTACGGGAAGCATGAGGTCTTCGAAAATTGTTTCATAGAAATTTTCTTTTCCTATCAGCAGCTCGTTCAGCTTTTTCAGAAACATTCCCGATTCAGCCCCCTGGATAATCCTGTGGTCATACGTGCTTGTGATATTTATAACTTTGCTGATACCCAGCTTTGCAATAAGCTCACCTGTTACAGCCTGGTATTCTGCGGGATAATCTACTGCGCCTGCTGCAATTATTGCTCCCTGCCCTGACATAAGTCGTGGATTAGATGATACGGTTCCAATAGTTCCGGGATTGGTTAGCGTAATTGTTGTTCCCTGGAAATCTGAAATATCGATTTTATTATTCTTAGCTCTGTAAATTATTTCGTTGTATGCATCAAAAAATTCTTTGAAGTTTAAAGTATTTGCTTTCTTGATATTAGGCACAATAAGCGAATGCGAGCCGTCTTTTTTCTCAACATCAACAGCCAGCCCAAGGTTAACATCTTTCTTGGTAATCACGTGCGGTTTACCGTCGATTACAGCAAACGAGTTGTTCATCAGCGGCATTTCCTGTGCCGCTTTTACTATTGCCCAGCCGATAATATGAGTAAATGAAATTTTTCCACCGCCGGTCTTTCTTAAAATACTGGTTTATTATCCTGCGGTTTTCCTCAAGCACTTTTACAGGAATTGTTCTGAGTGAAGCTGCCGTTGGAATCGAGAGGCTTAAATTCATGTTCTCAATTAATCTCTCGCCTGCTCCCTTTATAGGAACTGCTTCTTCACCTTCCTGCAATACCGCAAATACTGTTTGCGGTACATTCTTTGAAGAGGGCTTTACTGCGGATTTCTCCGGTGCTGATTTTCCGTTAGTCTTTATATTAAGAGAACGGAATAAATCCTGCCAGTCTTTTCCAACTGCTTCAGGGTTACTGAGGTATTCCTCAAGTAATTCCATTACAAACCAAGTATTAACCCCAAATTCGGATATTTTTTCGCGTTGTTCTGCTGTTAAGTCTTCTATTTTCATATATTTCTGTGTTTTGCAATCCTTAAAAATAAAAAAAATAAACCATACCTGCACCGCCTTAAAACTGGACTAATATATACCAATTTTTACTGCTGACGTCGCTTTTATGCATACAAAAATATTCATTGACAAACTTGTAAAGTTCCTATATATTTATTACAACCAAACAGGGAGGCTGCAAATCTAAATTGCTATAGGTTTTTTAATTAACCTATTCACAAATCTATCAAATTCAATTGGCTTATTTATACTAAATAACCGAAAACTATCCTTTATAGTTTAACGGTTTTTTTATTTTCAAAATCTAAACAACAATCCAATGCGCAAGCCAGTTAAGCAGCTTTTTATTGCAGCTATTGTTCCAATGTTGTTTTTGCAGACTTCGTTCTCCCAGTTAAACTCAAACCGAAGTAATGTAACAGGCCAAAATTTCACTTCTCCGGAAAATCTTCCCGATTATAAAGTTATTGCTTCAACTTCTTCTTATATAGAGCTGGAGTTTTACCCCGAGTACAGCAAACCTGAAAAAATAAAGTATAATAACGAAGAATTTGTTCGTTTAGGATTTACTAACTCTGCTTCGGATGATATTCAAAAATGCCGGAAAGCCGGATATTCCGTTCAGGGTATTTCCGGTAATTCTCCCGTCCGGGGAAGGAAACAGGATTGAAATAATAGAATATGATGTAAACGAGGCAAATGGAGTAACCCTTGCCCCTGTTCCATCAGTTCAGATGCAGGACCCAAACCGCAGGGATTTTGAAAATGTAAAATATGCATATATAAAAAATTCATCCGCATATTCGCAAAACAAACTGCTGCCTGATAATCCTGTTACTCTTGAAGAAATTGCTCCGCTAAGAGATATTATACTCGGAAAAATTATAATTCACCCGTTCCGCTACAATCCGGTAACAAAAGAGCTTAAACAATACACGCGAATAAGAATCAGAGTAAGTTACGGGAGCGCACCGGCAGCGATTAACAGAAAAAGAAGCTTAGCGGAAAGAGAGCTGCTGAAAGATATCGCAGTAAACTCCGGTATCGGACTTAACTGGATGAATCCAAAGCTGATAAACAGTCCCAAAACAGAAAGTATAATCAACAGCGTGCTTAACACAGGGGATTGGTACAAAATAGAGATTAAAGATAACGGAAGCGGCTCAAGCAGCGGAATATATAAAATTACAAAAAGTTTTTTGGAGAGCGCAGGCATTAACTTTACCGGCGTTGACCCGCGGACAATAAAAATGTACGGAAACGGCGGTGAGCTCCTTCCCGAAGATATGGTTTCCAACCGCCCCTCCGACCTCGAAGAAATTGCAATTTATATACAGGGAGAAAATGACGGGCGCTTTGACGCAGGGGATTATATACTGTTTTACGGCAAAAGCGTTAATGACTGGAATGGCAGTTCTGACCCCGGGGGGTTTAAACATTACATAAACTATTATTCAAATTCAAATTATTACTGGATAAGGCTTAATACTTCGGGCTTGGGAAAAAGAATGGATACAGTTCAATCACAAAATTCTCCCACCCCGCTTACCCCTTCATCTTTTACCGAAAAGATGTTCTACGAACCCGAACAAAACAACCTGATATTCGAAGGTAATTTATGGCTTAGCCAGCGTATTTCCAATGGACAGTCATTCTCCTGGAATAACACTCTGGCCGGTCTTGAAAGTAACTCCGATATAATATACAAAATAAAACCAGCCTGTCATGTGTACTCAGGCACATTTAATTACATGCTTCTTAAAGAAGAATATTCAGTCGTATCTGCTAATGTATACACAATGTATTTTTCTTCCGGCAATTACGGCAACTGGATTTGGACGGGAGAAACAAGCTTTACCGTGAACCAAACGCAGAAAACAAACGGTGAACAGAGCAAATTTACCGCTGAATATCATTGCTCGAACCCTGATGCTGAAGGTTATCTTGACTGGATGGAAATTCTGTATAAGAGGCGGTTCAACAGCGTTACAAATGATTTTATTCATTTTACCGCTCCCCGGGAACTCTCCGGCATTATTGAATATAATGTTTCACCGTTTTCAAATAACCAGATAAAAATTTTTGACGTAACACTTCACGATAGAGTAAATATCGTACAGCCGTTAAATATGGGTACAAACAGCGTGAAGTTTCAGCAGCGGCAGGACTTACTGCAGGGTGAATACTTTGTCATTGGTCAAAACGGGTATAAAACCCCATCGTCTATTTCCGCGAGAATACAAAACCAGAATCTTCGCGGAGCATATAACGATGGAGCAAGTTTTGTCATAATTACTCACAGAGACCTCATGCAGGCAGCAAACCGGCTTAAAGAAAGACGTGAAAGCCCGGGACCGGGGAACCCAAACTACCTTAAAACATACGTTTTTGATATTGATAAAATTTATAATGAGTTCTCAGGCGGAGTTACAGATGCTGCTGCATTGAGGGATTTTTTAAAATATTGTTACGAGAATTGGCAGGAAAAACCCGTTTATGTTTGCCTGTTTGGCGACGGCAGCCTTGATTACCGTTCAATACTGACAAATAACAGCAATAAAGTTCCGCCGTACGAGCACACAGACCCTTTAATTAATGAAGTGCAGGGATATTGTACGGATGATTTTTTTGCCAATGTTGTGCAGGATACGTACGGACAGGCCCGATATAGCCGTTGGCAGAATCCCGGCAAACACACTTGAAGATGCAAACAATTATCTTGATAAAATAAGCTGCTACGAAGACCCTTCAACAAACGAAAACTGGAAAAACAAAATTGTATATGTTGCCGATGACGGCACAACAACCTCAGGACCCGAAAGCTCTATTCATACAGACCAATGCGAAAGACTCGCAGAAGAGCACACTCCTGCATATATAGACAAAATTAAACTTTATCTTGTTACCTATCCTACTGTTATAACTTCACAGGGAAGAAGAAAACCCGGTGTAAACCGTGATATTGTAAAGTACTGGAACGAGGGAGTAATAGCTATCAACTACACGGGACACGGCAGCCCCGATGTATGGGCGCATGAATATGTATTCGAGAAAAATATTGTATTAAGCCAGCTGAACAACAACTGTAAATATCCTTTTCTTACGGTTGCAAGCTGTGATTTTTCAAAATTTGATAATCCGTTAAATGTAAGCGGCGGAGAGATTCTTGTTATTGCGCAGGGAAAAGGTTCAATCGTCTCGATTGGTGCAACACGCCCTGTAGAATCGGGAGGTAATGAAGTGTTAAATAACCAGTTCTGGAATCAAATTTTTCTTCCGCGGGATACACTGCTTCTGCAAAACAGGTTCGGAAAAGCTTTATTTACAACAAAAAATTATATTTCGTACGGATTGAATGAAAAAAAATTCGTATTACTGGGTGACCCCTCTGAAAGAGTTCAATACCCGCGTTATTTATCACGCATAGACAGCATAGGGGGATTGCACGGCGATACAATGAAAGCGCTAAGCAAAATAATTATTCACGGCTCTGTTTTGAAACCGGATAATTCACTTTGGTCGGATTATAACGGTAACACACATACAAAAATTTATGATGTATTACGCGTTATAAGAATGACTGATGAAAATAATATTTTGTTTGTTTTTAAGCTTCCGGGAGGATTAATATATTCCGGTTCATCTTCCATCAGAAACGGAAAATGGAAAACAGAATTCATTGTGCCAAAGGACATTTCTTATCTGAATCAGCACGGCTGGATGTTAAATTATTATTACAATAATAACGCTGACGGCTCGGGGCTTGATACCTCATTTATTGTAGGCGGAATAAATTACGGCGCATCAATAGATTCTACAGGACCTGATATAAAGCTTTTCCTTAATAACAGGAATTTCAGAAGCGGTGATATTGTAAATCCCGATTACAAATTAATTGCCGATTTGTTCGATGAATCAGGCATAAATACAACAGGCACTATAGGGCATAAGATTGAAGCAATTATCGATAACAATGAAAACAATAAGTATGACCTGACTAATTTTTATAACAGCGATACCACTTATAAATCAGGTACACTTGAATATGACTTTTACGATATTGCCGAAGGCAAACACACTATGAAGCTGAAGGCGTGGGATACTTATAACAATTCAACCGAAGCGCAAATTGAATTCACCGTTTCAAATTCATCTTCATTGAAGATAACAAACGTATTTAACTATCCAAACCCGTTTAAGGATAATACATCATTTACTTTTCAGCATAATTACAGCGGTGCAATTAATGTTTCAATCAAAATTTACACTGTATCCGGCAGGCTGATTAAGAAAATCGAAAGAAATAACATTAGCGATAAGTTCGTTGTAATCGGATGGACAGGAACCGATGAAGACGGCGAGAAGCTGGCTAACGGAGTTTATATTTATAAGCTGATTATAACTGCTGATAACGGTACGAGTGAAAATGCATTGGGAAAATTAGCTGTGCTGAAGTAAACACCCTCCCGCACCATAGGTGCGTTCCCCTCCGCCGAATGGGAGGGAATGTAACTCGAATCACCGATTCGAGTCGAAACGGAGTTTCGATTTACATATCACTCTGTAGAAAAATGGGAGTTAACAGAGACCAAACCATTTTACCCAGATTCGCGCCTTCGACTGCCTGCTTGCAGGGAGGCGGGAATCCCATTAATGAAACAAACAAGGTATCCAATCTCCCCCACTCTGGGGGAGATTAAGAGGGGGTCAGAAGCAGACTTTCTATTTGTCATGCTGAACTTATTTCAGCATCTCCGCTTGGGACCCTGAAAACAATCCGCCTTGGCGGACAGGGTAACAAAGATACCCTCTCCTTTGGAGAGGGGCGGGGTGAGGCTAATCTCAATTGATACTTCCATCATCTTTCACTAAATTGTGTGAAAATCCACAATATATATGCAAAAAATTGTCATTGGGGGAGACCACAGGGGATTTCCTTTAAAAGAACAAATCAAGAAATCACTTTCAGGGAAATATGATATAATAGATGCAGGAGCATTTAATGCGGAGCCGTCGGACTATCCCGATATTGCGCGTGGAGTTGTAAAACATATTCTTTCGGGTGAGTGCGAAAAAGGTATTTTAATCTGCGGAAGCGGAGTGGGCGCTTCCGTTGCGGCAAGTAAATTTAAAGACATCCGCGCCTCGATGTGCCACGATACTTTTTCTGCGCACCAGGGCGTTGAAGACGATGATATGAACGTGCTCTGTTTAGGCAGCGGAATTGTGGGACTCTCACTTTCGGTTGACCTTATAGAAGTGTTTATGAACGCAAAGTTCAAAGGCGAGGAGAGATTTGTAAGGCGGCTAAAGAAAGTTAAAGAAATAGAAGACTCGGGAAGCTAATATTTAAACCTGCAATCACGCTTCATTGCGCTTTCAAGGATTTTGTGATAATCATTTTTTGATATATCCACCGCACCAAAAATTTTAAAATGCGTTGTCATCATTTGTATATCAAGCAGAATGTAAGAGTTCTGCTTTAATATTTCATAGAGCTTAATAACCGCAGCTTTAGATGCGTTGCTCTTAAGGTAAAACATAGATTCCCCGAAGAATGCGCCTTTGTATGCAACACCGTACAATCCGCCGGCAAGCCTGCCGTTATGCCACGCTTCAACGCTGTGAGCATATCCGTTCTCGAATAATTCCGTATACGCTTTTACAATCAGCCTGTTAATCCATGTCGAATCCCTGTCGGCGCAGTAAGCAATAACTTTATCGAACGCGGTATCGATTCTTATCTCAAACTCATTTTTCTTTAATACCTGTGAAAGCGAACGGGGAATATGTATACGGCTTGTCGGAAGCTCAACGGGAAGTATTGCGCGCGGGGCTTGTTTCGTACCAGCTGATAGAATCGTCCTCCTCCCCCATCGGGAAAATTCCCATCGAATAGCCGTTTAAAACATCCTTCCAGTCGAGATGATAATATTTATAAACGGTGTTCTTCAAAGAGGGCAGGGTTAATAAACGAAGATTTTAAACATTAACTTCAATAGAAGTCTTAAGGTTAATTTCCTCAAGGACAGACTGCGCTTTAAGGCATTTACCTATTGTGCCCGTAAGCACAATTGCCCTGCCTTTGTTATGAGCTTCAAGCGTTATCGCTTCGGCTTTATCATATCCGTAACCGGTTGCTTTCATAACCTGAGATATTACTTCTTCGAATTCATGGTGTGAATCGTTAAAGAGTATCAGGCTGAAGCCTTCATTTCCAACATCAATATCGGCAGTTTCTAATATTTCTTCGGGTTTAAGCAATGCTAATTAAACATGAGTTAGGGTTTACTCAATTCGATGTACTAAATTCGATGTACTAAATAAATAGTACTCAATTTAATTTTTTTAATTCCAATCCTCTTCATAATCAAAAGCCGATTGCCTTCCGCCGGGCTGGGTTTTTTCTCTTAGCATGCTCCCGAGCATATCTTTGTAAGATACGGAATCATCGGCTTCATCTTTTGCAATTTTCGAATTTTGATGCAAACCATCAAGTACAAATTCCATCATAGTGGCAAACTCATACTCATTCTTAGGGGTTTTGGCGTGTTTTTTAACGAATTGTTCAAGTCCCTTTACTTTTTTCAGCTCTGTAAAATAGGTTTCAAAATCCATATCATCACTAAGCTCTATAGCATTCCCCTGCTCAAACCACCTGACAATTTCGCCGTAAATATCAGGCTCGGCGGAAGCTTCGGGTTTTCTTGACTTTCTTTGCAGCGGGTCAGGAAAATATTTCTTAAAAATCTGTCTTACGCTTTTTCCGATTAATGCCTTGGAAACTTTTACCGTCCCTTCCTGTTCGCCTTCGAACACAAGCTCAATTTTTCCCGTCATGCCGGGCAGTACCGTTTGCAAATCGGTTATCCTCGGGAAAATTGTTTGCTCATTGTTAACAAGCGCCCTTCTTTCGGCATTGCTTATGAGATTTTCCATAACGGAAATTGACATCCTTGCGCTAACGCCGGATTTCTGCTCAACAAACTCGCTTTTCCTTGCTTCCTGCGCTATTACTTCAACAATCTCTTTTATATAATAAGGAATTACCACCTGCATACCTTCATCGCGGTCTATCCAGCTTTGCGATTCGGTTATTTTGATTCCGTCTTCTATTGTTTTGGGATAGTGGGTTAGAATCTGCGAATCAATCCTGTCTTTCAGCGGAGTGATAATATTTCCCCTGTTTGTATAATCCTCCGGGTTTGCTGTGAAGACAATAAATATATCAAGCGGTATTCTGATATTGAACCCGCGGATTTGAATATCTTTTTCCTGCATAATATTCAGCAAGCCGACCTGTATTCTCGGCTGCAGGTCAGGAAGCTCGTTAATTACAAATATTCCCCTGTTGCAGCGCGGAATAATTCCGAAATGTATTGCCCCCTCATGCGAGTAATATAATCTTTGTGTTGCAGCTTTTATTGGGTCGATGTCACCAATTAAATCGGCAATTGTAACATCGGGAGTTGCAAGCTTCTCGCCGTAGCGCATCTCAGGTGTTATCCATTCAATTTCTGTATATTCACCGTGCTCATTAACTGTATCAACTGCAAATTTCGAAATAGGCTTAAACGGGTTATCATTTATTTCAGAGCCTTTTATAACCGGTGTGTAATTTATCGAGCAGTGAAATAAGCATTCTTGCAATTTTTGTTTTCGCCTGTCCCCGAAGCCCGAGGAAAATTATATCATGTTTTGCAAGAACGGCATTAACAACTGCAGGGACTACGGTTTTTTCATAACCTACAATTCCTTCAAAAAGCTCTTCGCCGCTTTTTAATTTTTTAATTAAGTTATTTCTTATTTCGTCTTTGACAGATTGGACGCAGTAACCGCTTTTTTTCAGTTCTCCAACGGTTTTCGGCAATGAACTTTCCGGCATTAAATAATTCTCTTTCTAAGCTGAATAATCTTAAGTGTTTCCCTTGGGGTTATAGTGTATATAAGAATGCAGTATTTCGATATTTTGTTCCTTTTCCTCAACCTGTGCCTGCATAAGGTCACGCATCGAAACAACGCCGATGAGCTTATTGCCTTCTCTTACGGGAACATGGCGGATACCCTCCTGTTTCATAATCCGGAGGCACTCATCACAAGAATCATCTGATTCCATTAAAATAACACGTTTGGTCATGGCATCTTCAATTTTAGTTTTTTCGATATCAAGCCTGCCTGCAACACATCTAACCATAAGGTCGCGTTCTGAAAATATGCCAACCAGCCTGTCACCGTGGAGCACAGGCACGGCGCCGACTTTATGTTCAGACATGTAATTTACAACTTCAAGAACGCTAAGTCCTTTGTTTACGTACCGCATTTCCTGTGTGCGGACAAGGTCTCCCAAAGTTCTCATTACATAACTCCTTTCGGTTTAAATTATTGCTCGTTAAGGTCAAAAACCCATATAAAATATGGGTTTTGGGTTTTGATGTCAAGATAAGAATATTTTTACAAAGATGCGGAAGAAAGGAGGGACTTAATGTTCTTATTCCGGCGCTTGCAATGGAATCAAACCTCCTTTTCAAAATAACAAACCTTTATTCAACGCGGCGTCGGGAATATTCCCGAGGCCACATAAATGCCAAAAAAGTGGTGAAAGTGGGCATAATACAGGAAAGTAATCTGGAAATCTGCGAAATCATTTAAATCAGTGTAAATAGGCGGTTCAGTCGTCATCCTCATATATAAGAATATACCCCTTGACTTCCCTGAAATAATCAGTTATATTTGCATTATATCCCCTCCCCTTCGGGGAGGGCAGGGGTGGGGTATCAGCGTAATCTGTGGTTGTTCTTTGTCATATTTGGTCGCCGTAAAATGAAAAAAAAGAAGTTGATACCTAAATTCTTTAATAACAATAGCTTGAAACAAAAATGCGGTTTTAAGTTACCTTAAGTTACCTATTGATAACTTATTGTTTCTACGGAGGAAATTGATATGAAGGGTAACTTAGTTACCCGGGGTACCCCCTATGAAAGTAGGGTCTTGGTGTCGCCAGTGACCCTGTAAACGGTGAGGCTGCGGGAGAAATCTTCTAAAACCCGGATTCCCGCCTTCGCGGGAATGACAATTAATTATATCACAGCTTCGGTTTCAATTTCAACCAGCATACCGGGCGAGATAAATCCCTTCACTTCAATCATAGTGCAGCAGGGCTTTATTTTACCGAAATACTCCGCGTGCGCTCTGCCGATTTCTTCCCAGCGCGAAATATCGGTAACATAGATTCTGTTGCTGATGACATTCTCAAGCGAAGCGCCAAGCTGTTCAAGGTAAATTTCTATCTTGCTGAAAATGTATTTTGTCTGGGTGTATGCATCGTCTTTGCCGATAATTTCGCTGTTCTCATCAATTGCGGTGGTGCCGCCTATGCGGATAATGTTTCCCGCTTTAACAGCGCGCGAGTACCCGACGATGGATTCCCACTTGGCCCCGCTTGAGAGCTTTTTGATTTCCATAAGTTAGTTTTGTTCAAGTTTCTTTATTACTTCTATTCCGTGTTCGTTTTTGGGATTTAACTCAACCGACTTTTTGTAATTCTCCAGCGCAAGCTTGTTATCGCCGCTGTTAAGGTATGCTTCACCGAGGCTGTCATACACATTCCATGAATCGGGAAACAACTCAACGTTAAGCTTAAATATTTCTATTGCTTCATCCAGTTTGCCAGAAGCCATAACGCGGTAACCTATTTGGTTAAGCTCGCTTTCGTTAACTGCATATTTATCTTTATCTTTAAGCACACTGCTTACTGCGTCTTTTATGCTCATGTTTTTGCTCAGCTTAAGGAGAACTTCGGCGGCGGATTCTTTGGGTTCGGCTGCCGGCATACCGTACAGAGCTTTTACAATGTTGTTAGTAATGCCGTTTATGCTTACCGGCGTAACGTTTGAAAGCAGTATTACTGTAATTTTATCATCAATTATTCTGACCATGTTTGTGATGAACCCGTTAACCGAGCCGCTGTGGCCAACTACCGTAAGGCTGTCTTTACCGTTCATGCTGATTTTTTCTATATGAAGCCCGTAACCGTAGTCGTTCATATAAGGCGTCATCATCTTTTTCAGCGATTCGAATGAAACCAGCTTATCGGTATAAAGCGCTTCACCCCATTTATTCAAGTCTTCAACCGTTGAATAAAGGGAACCTGCTGAATAAGGAAGTGACATATCGATGTATCTTGTGTTCCGGTATCCGTCAAGGTCTTTATCATATCCCGAAGCGCGGTGCTGAATAATTTCTTCGTTATGGTCAAACCCGGAGTTATCCATTCCAAGCGGCGTGAAAATATTTTCCTGCAGTACTTTCTCATAAGGTTCACCCGTGACCTGTTCAATTATTGCGCCGAGCACAATGTAACCCGAATTGCTGTAACTCCATTTTGTACCCGGTTCAAAATCAAGCCCTTTCCGGAGAACAATTTTGTTAATTGCTCCGGGGTCATCGGGAAAAAACTATCTTTGCGGAAGAAATCGGGGTCATTTGTGTAATTAAAAATTCCTGATGTGTGGTTAAGCAGTTCATGAACGGTAATCATGTCACCTGTTTCTTTGGGGTAGTAAGGCAGGTAATCGGAAATCTTCCCGTCGAGGCTGAGCTTGCCTTTTTCAACAAGCTGCATTATAAGCATTGCGGTGAATTGTTTTGTTATTGAGCCCAGCCGGAATTTTGTTTCGCCGTCATTCGGTATTTTCCATTCCATGTTGGCATAACCGAATCCTTTTTCATAGATTACTTTGCCGTTTTCGGATACAAGAACTTCGCCGTTGAATTGGTTAAGCTCATGGTATTTGTTCATAAGCCCGTCAATTTTCTGAACTTTATCCTGGGCATTAGCATTGAAAATAAAAATAAATAAAATTAAAAGCAGGAGTTTCGGTAACGTCTTCATGATGTTAAAACTTTTAATATTTAAAAAACAGCGGATTGATACAATTTTAGACGATTTTAAATCCGTTAGGTTTCATTTTTCAAGTGAAAAGAAAAGCAGTTTTTTTCCGAAAAACTCCTTATCGCCTTCAGGTTTCATTCCGAGCTTTTCTATCACATGAATCGAGGGTGTATTTTCGGGATACACAAGGGCAGCAATCCGTTTTAAACCGAATTTGTTAAAACCGAAATCAAGAATTGCTTTTGCAGTTTCGGTTGCGTAGCCTTTACCCCATGCAGGTTTTGAAAACAGGTAAGAGACTTCGATATCCGAATTATCCGGCAGCCACGAAAGCCCGCAGAGCCCGATAAACGCGCCTGTGTCTTTTTCTATGGTTGCCCAGTTGCCGAACTTGAAGCGCTCATAATATTTTTTCCAGTTAACAATTGATTTGCCGGCTTGCTCTGCAGTGAGAACGATTCCCTTGCCGACATAACGCATTACATCGGGGTCGGCGTAGATTTCTGTTAAGGGCTTTAAATCGATTTCATCCAGCTCGCGGAGAATGATTCTTTCTGTTTCAATTATTGTTTTCATGGAAACACAACCGCCAGACCGAACGTAAGCTTATGGTCAGATTTTTTTACACCAACGGGAACAACGTCTTCATGTTTGTATAAATATGCAGCGGTAACTTTCAGAAACCATGTTAACGGCATGCTGAGCTCCGATTCCGAGCGCCATATTGCATTGCTTAATTTCTTAAATGAGGGCTGGTAAAATGTTGTGTGTGAAATTTCTATTCTTCCTCCGAATAACACTGAATGAAACTTAAGCCTTGCCGAGAGCCGCCATGTTCTGCTGTCATTATTGCCGGGTTTATCTTTAAGATTTGTATAATCGTAAATGCCTGCTGCTGATATCGAAGCCTTGAATTCAGGTATATTAACAAATGTATATTTAAGCCCTCCGCCGGATTGCGACCGCAGGTCAATTTCACGCGAGTAACCGAACTCCGTAAGCTGAAGTACAAACGGAGAGAACATCCTGTCATAAAATAAATCAAATGTTAAAGCTGAATACAAATCGTTCTCATCTTTCAGCCCGTCCGTTTCGCCGTAATCGAGAGTTGCCATTGCAATTGATTCCAGTATACCGTCTGACCTCTTTAATTCGGCAGATGATACTGCAAAAATTTTATCGGTATTTCCCTTCAGGTAAAGTCCCGATAATTTCAGAAATCCTGACCAGTGAGTTTGAGGCTTTTGATTTTTTTTGACTGTAACAGTATCCTGAGAAAAAGATAAATTGGAAAATATAAAGACGATGGACAGTAATGCGAAGAAGTAATTCTTTTTCAAACTACACCTTTCTTTAAAAAGATAAAATTTATTTCGGAAATTTAACTATAAGGGCGGATAAAAACAATAATTAACAGCCGGCTTAACGAACAAATAAATTTTACCCCCCGCCCATCAGGTGAAGGAGAAAATTACGCACGTGTTCAAACGGCAGTGTGCTGATTCTGTTATAACCGGTGAAAGGATGGTCAAGTACAAATATAAGAAATAGAATAAATGAATTTATTAGAGTGAGTACTGACGTCATTACATACTGCGCCCGGAGATTTTTTGTGCCGAAGAAAAATGTGTAACCTACAGACGAAACAGCGCAAACTATCAGCACAAACCATATTATACCGGGTATAAAATCATTACTTAAAAAATACCTGAGCCGGCGGTACTCACCAAGGTCATTGAGCCGCTTCATCGATTCCTCATATATGGGCAGGTTGGGAAGAGCTTTAATATCGGTATTAAGATAAACTTTCCAGAGCTTTTCAAGCCGTTCGCGGGCATCGACGCTGGAGCCTCCTGTGCCGAGAGAATCCCATTCATCATTTATAACATAGTTTGTGTATTCAAGTATTGCAGTTCTTACATCAGCTTTCAGCGTATCGGGAAATCCCTCGGAATCCATAAATAAATCGGCAAGAAGGTTTGCCTCAAGCTCAACGTTGCGTTTAGCGTTATCATAATCGGTCCATGAAACATAAACAACAAAAGCTATGAGCACAGCATAAATTAATCCGAATGCATTAAAAATATATCCGGCAACCTCGTGGTTCTCTTTTAGAATCTCACTGGGAAATTTGCGCCTGACAATCTTCAGCCCCAGCACCGATAGCAAAACGGGAAATATGCCAACTATAATAATAGAAAGCCATGCCGGAAGATATAATAAGAATTGCATAAAAGTGCTTAGTAAGTTAAACAAAAATAGTAAAATAAGCGGGCAGAAAAAAGGTTCATTTGAGACTCGTTTTATAAATGCATATTCAAACTGCTTGTCTCTACCCGCTTACCGTATTTATCCATTTTTTATTCAAAAATTTCGCTATATCTTATGAGTCGTGAAAAAATCTTGAATTGCGAAGTACAATTAAATGAGTTTAGATAAAATAACAATACAGGGAGCGCGGGTTCATAATCTTAAGAACATTGACCTGGATATTCCGCGCGATAAATTTGTAGTAATAACAGGAATTTCCGGTTCGGGTAAATCCAGTCTTGCATTCGATACAATTTATGCTGAAGGACAGCGCAGATTTGTTGAAACACTCTCTGCATATGCCCGCCAATTTATCGGCGGCATCGAGCGCCCCGACGTTGATAAAATAGAAGGTCTTTCGCCCTCGATTTCAATCGAGCAGAAAACTATATCGCACAATCCGCGTTCGACTGTCGGCACGGTAACAGAAATTTACGATTACCTCCGCCTGTTGTTTTCAAAATGCGGTGTGCAGCACTGCACAAACTGCGGCAAACCTGTCCAGCGCCAGACCAATGAGCAAATGCTTAACCTTGTGCGCGATACGCTTGACGGGCAGCGGATTAATATTCTTTCACCTGTTGTACGGGGACGCAAAGGACATTACCGCGAACTGTTCGAACAAATCGAAAAAGACGGCTTCACAAAGGTAAGGGTTGATAGAAACATAAAAGATATTCTGCCCAAGATGAAAGCTGACCGTTACAAGATTCACGATATAGAAATTGTTGTTGACCGTCTTGTAGTATCAAAAGCAACTTCAATACGGCTGGGTGAATCAATCGAAACGGCTCTGCGCTTCGGCGGCGGAATTGTAATCATAAATGATGATGAAACCGGCACAGACCGCCTGTTCAGTGAAAAGCTTGCGTGTCCTGATTGCGGAATCAGCTTTGATGAGCCGGCGCCGAATTCGTTTTCGTTCAACTCACCTTACGGCTGGTGTCCCGATTGCATGGGGCTCGGCGCAAGGCGTGAGCTTAACGATGAGCTTATCCTGCCTGATTTCAGCATGAATATTAACGAAGGCGGAATAGCACCGCTCGGAAAACCGCGCACTAACTGGACATTTTCAGTATTGAAACAACTCATCGAATCATGGGGTTATGATTTCGATACGCCAATTAAGAAATTCTCAAAAGAGCATCTTGATATAATTTTAAACGGTACAAGAGAAAAACGTGAGTTTTCCTACGTCGATTCCAGAGGCAACAGGCGGACTTATTCGCATCGTTTCATCGGGGTAAAAAAAATTATTCTTGACTACTACCGCAACCAGACATCGGAATATATCGCCAACTGGGCTGAAGGATTTATGAGCTCCAATATCTGTGAAACTTGCGCAGGCGGCAAGCTGAAGCAGACTTCGCTTGCAGTGAGGATAGATTCTGCGCGCGGCGAAAAGAACATACACGATATTTCCCAGCTCTCAATTGCAGATGCGCGGAAATTTTTTGATGAGCTTAAACTTAACGAACGCCAGGAAACTATAGCCCGCCAGATATTAAAAGAAATCCGTATGAGGCTTGAGTTTATGCTGAACGTTGGGTTGAATTATTTAACGCTTAACCGAAGCGCAAGGACACTATCCGGCGGCGAGGCACAGCGTATTAAGCTTGCAACTCAAATCGGCTCGCAGCTTAGAGGTGTTCTTTACATACTGGATGAACCAAGTATCGGGCTTCATCAGCGGGATAATAAGCTGTTGATTGATTCGCTAAAGAACCTGCGCAATATAGGAAACACCGTAATAGTTGTAGAACATGACCGCCAGATGATAGAAGAATCGGATTATGTTGTTGACCTCGGTCCCGGTGCGGGTGAACATGGCGGCGGTGTGGTTGCATTCGGCACACCCGAAAGCTTAAACGGAAACTCTATTACAAGCCTGTATCTCTCCGGCAAGAAACAAATAGAAATCCCCAAGAAGCGAAGACGCGGCAACGGAAAGAGCCTTACACTCAGGGGTGCAACCGGTAATAACCTGAAAAAAATTGATTTAAAGATACCTTTAGGCAAATTTATCTGTATAACCGGTGTAAGTGGTTCGGGAAAATCTACACTGATAAACGAAACTCTTTACCGGGTACTTTCGAGAAAATTCTTTAAAACACCTGAGCCGCCGCTGCATTATGAATCAATTGAAGGATTAAAAAATGTTAATAAAGTAATAGAGGTCGACCAGTCGCCTATAGGCAGAACACCGAGAAGCAATCCCGCAACTTACACAGGCTTGTTTACTTTTATCCGCGATTTATTCGCATCACTTCCCGAAGCAAAAATCCGAGGATATAAAATCGGGCGTTTCAGCTTCAACGTTAAAGGCGGAAGGTGTGAAGCATGCGAAGGCGCAGGATTGAAAAAAATTGAAATGAATTTCCTTCCCGACGTTTATGTTACCTGCGATGAGTGCAGGGGCAAACGTTACAACCGTGAAACACTGGAAGTACGCTACAAAGGTAAAAACATTTCCGATGTGCTCGAAATGACTGTAGGCGAGGCATTACAGTTCTTTAACGCAATACCAAAACTAAAACGCAAGCTTGAAACATTGTATAACGTTGGACTTGGTTATATCAGGTTGGGACAATCAGCCGTAACACTTTCCGGAGGCGAAGCGCAGAGAGTAAAACTATCAACCGAGCTTTCCAAAGTGCAGACCGGCAAAACTGTTTATATACTCGATGAACCGACCACCGGCCTGCATTTTGAAGATACACGAATGCTTTTAAAAGTGCTTAACCAGCTTGCAGATAAGGGAAATACCGTAATTGTTATTGAACATAACCTTGATGTTATTAAGACTGCCGATTGGGTAATTGATTTAGGACCTGAAGGAGGCGATGCAGGCGGTAAAATTATTGCCGAAGGCACACCTGAAGATATTGTTAAGAAGCATATAAAGAAATCTTACACAGCTCAGTATTTAAAGAAAGAACTGAAGTAATCATATCCATTTCAGTTTCTTATAAAGCTGAACCCCCTTTTTAAGCAAATCACTAACCTGACTCAGTAATTCTTTATCAAGATTTGTCAAATGAAAGCATGATTTTCCTTTCAGGCATTTCTTTAATGCTTCGGGTAAATCTTTAAACTCATGGGGATGTGTATAAATTGGAAAGAAATAAAATCCAACAAAATTCTTTTGAATGATTACGGAAGCAAAATACATTTTGTCAAATACTTTTTTCCCCACGGTAACCTTTTTCTTTCCGTAGATATCGAAGTGTCCCGGTTTTGAAGAAATCTTCTCGCCGGGAGGGAAAGACTTCTCAAGTGTTTTCTTCAGTTTTATAAATATTTCTTCTTTGTTTTCTTTCATAAATATATAAAGTTTACAATACTAACTATTCTTTATTAAACTTTCAACCGCGTTTATAATTTCTTGCGTGTCTAATTCTTCCATACACTTAAAATGCTTTAAAGGGCATAAATTCCTTCCGTGGTCAGTACAGGGACGGCATGCGAGCGTTTTGTTTTCAACGATAACATTCTGAGATGTTAGCGGATAAAATCCGAATGCGGGAACAGTTGAGCCGTAAATTTGAACTATCGGCGTACCAGTAGAGGCGCCTATATGCGCTGCGGCAGAATCAACAGAAATAAGGCAAAGTGATTTTTCAATAACTGCTTCGTGACTGCAAACGGTGAAAGTTTTCCGCACATGTTAAGAAGCATTTCGGTTTTAGCTTCACTTTCAATCTCATTGCAGTACGATATATCATCTTTACCGCCGATTAATATTACCTTATAGCCTTTATCAATCAGGCTATAGATTATTTCAATTGATATATTTTTCGGAAGCTGCTTTGTAAACCACTTTGAACACGGGGCAAGTGAAATATAGTGCCTGGAGTGTGTCGTGTGCGGAGTGAAGAGTTTATCAACAATTTCTTTATCATCTTCAGACGGAAACAATTCCGGTTTGAGAATCTGATTTTCATCGGTTAACAGAATACCCGGTATTGATTTCACCAGCTCCAGATTCCGCAGAATTTCATGTGTATCACTTATATACGGTACACTGTGTGTAAGCAGGTTTGACATTGAATTCCTGTTGAATCCGATTCTGATTTTTGCTCCCGATAAATGCGTAATCAGCGCGCTGCGGAAAGAACGGTGCGGTGAAAGAACAATATCATATTCAGATTTTCTGACACGTGAAATTATTTCACGCAGCTTTGATGCCTTGCTCTTTCCACGTTTATCGTAAACAATAAGATTTGTTATATACGGATTGTTTTTTAAAACCTCTTCGGTTTGCGGAATACACATAAAATCAATTTCAGCTTCAGGCAGCTGCTTTTTTATATTCTGAACAACCGGAAGTGTTAATATTACATCACCGAGATATGCTGTTTGAATGACTAATATTTTAGGGTTCGGCTTCATTCTATATATTTTCAACATTCGTCCTGCGGCTCTAAGTCGTAGGACGAATCTCTTTTATTAATACTCAATTAAATGTTTAAATCTTTTATGAAACCACAGCCAGTGGTCGGGATTCTCTTTAATAAACTCAGCCAGTATATCCGCATGCGCCTGTGTAAGTTTTTTAATATTCTCTTCATTGTATTCACTGAAACCTGAAATATCTATATCTCTCATAATAATTTTATACGAGCCGTTAGGTTTCCTCACTGATGCTCCGAAAACTACCGGAGCCCCTGTTTTAAGCGCAAATCTTGCCGCCCCTTCGAAAGCCGGTACATCATCTGTAAAAAATTTCACCTTAACGGAATTTTCTTTCGGCGCAGACTGGTCACTGAGCATAGCAATTATTTTATTATTCCTCAGTAAATATAGTACTTCTCTTGCGGCTGTGGTCATTTCAATCATTTTATTTCCGCGCAATTCTCTTATGCGGTTTATTCGTTTATCAACCATTGTGTTTGACTGCTCTTTCACAATAACATTAAACGGCTCTCCTGTAAGAAGTCCCCCGCCGTATGCTGTCAGTTCCCAGTTACCGAAGTGCGCGCTTACTATTACGAGTCCTTTTCCTGCTTTCAGCTTTTGGCTTATGATTACCAGGTCATCGGGATTCAAGAGCGTGAGCAGCTTATCTCCTCTTAATTTCGGGAGATAAAAGAACTCGAAAATTACGGTCATTACATTAATATATGCGCCTTTGATTATTGACCTGATTTGAGCTTCGGATTTCTCCGGGAAGGCAAGTTTAATATTCTTATAGGCTGTTTTTTTCCTTATTGGAATGAAATAATAGAAAAACAATCCTTTAAGCTTTGCAATATGCTGAATAAACCTAAGCGGAAAGAGGGGAACAGTCTTTTCAAGAAATATAAATAAAACATAAACTAAGAAATTCATCTCAAAAAATTACTCAAAAATCATAGATATAGCAATTTAATAAGATTTGTGGGTTCAAACCTGCAAGACAGTGCAGGGGCACACTAATATCATAGGAGATGTGCCCCCAAGTCCTTAACTTAAGCTATGCACAATAGTTCTAAAGGACACGAAGTTATGCAATGTGCGGGATATTCCTGTAAATACTTAAATAAAATCAATAGCTTATGAAATTTCCTAATAACAAACCCCGGGCAGACCTTTTCAAAAGATATAAAAGCAATCCGATTCTTGTACCTTCAATGTGGCCATACCGGATAAATTCAGCGTTCAATGCCGGTGCAACAATCTACAAAGATAAAGTTCTGCTTCTGGTAAGAGTTGAAGATATGAGAGGTTTCTCACACCTTAGCAAAGCTGTGAGTAAAAACGGTTTGACCGATTGGGAAATAGACCCGATGCCCACATTTGCGCCTGACCCGGAAAATTATCCCGAAGACCATTACGGCGTTGAAGACCCGAGAATAATTAAATTGGAAAATGACGAGCGTTATGCCATAGTATACACATCTTTTTCTAAAAGCGGTCCGCTTGTTTCGCTGGCTACAACCGAAGATTTTACCAGTTTCACAAGGTGCGGTATTGTTGCGGTACCTGAAGATAAAGATGCATCTCTTTTTCCGAGAAAGTTTAACGGCAGATGGGCGCTGCTCCACAGACCTTCACCTTCTAATGTAATGATGGGCGCGCATATTTGGCTATCGTTCTCTCCCGACTTAAAACACTGGGGAGACAGCAATGTGCTTATTCCCGCACGCAGCGGAAGCTGGTGGGATGCATACAGGATAGGGCTCGGTCCGCAGCCAATTGAAACACCCGAAGGCTGGCTGATTATTTATCACGGCGTGAAAATTACGGTTGCCGGCGGCATCTACAGGCTTGGGCTTGCGCTGCTTGACCTTGACGACCCGCGTAAGGTTATAAGAAGAAGCAGTGAGTGGGTCTTCGGACCAAATGAAATTTATGAAAGAATAGGCGATGTGCCGGATGTTACTTTTCCGTGCGGCGTTGTTGTAAAAGGAGATGAGCTGATTATGTACTACGGCGCTGCCGATACGTCTGTTGCCGTTGCCGTTGCATCTATGAAAGAAGTTCTTGATTTCATTATGAAATCAGAACCGATGGATAGCTGATTTAAACAATGATTTTTAAAAACATGGAGAGTTATTATGAACAGAATGATAAGTATTTCTTTTATTTCTTCGTACCTTCCCAGACAGTGCGGAATCGCAACCTTTACAAATGACCTTGCGACATCCCTGACAAAAGTTATGGAGGTAAGCCTGTATGACGGTAATGCAGTTCAGGTAACAGCGGTAAACAATGTGCAGGAGGGTTATAAATACAGCTCGGAAGTAAAATTTGAAATCAAAGAACAGAACCTCAACAACTATAAAGAAGCCGCATATTATTTAAATCTTTCCCAGAGCGAAGTTATCAGCCTCCAGCATGAATTCGGGCTGTATGGCGGTGAGAGCGGCTCAAATATAATCTCACTAATTGAAAATCTTAAGAAGCCATTAGTAACCACATTACACACAGTTCTCAACACACCGGACCAGCAGCAGCTGAATATCCTCAAAGAAATCGGGAATTACTCGTCATATATTATTGTGCAGTCAAAGCGTGCAGTTAAAATACTGGAAAAGATTTATAAGATACCCTCCGCTAAAATTATATATATACCGCACGGCGCGCCTGATGTGCCCTTTTTAGACACGGCTTATTATAAAGATAAATTCAATCTTTCGGATAGAAAAGTAATCCTGACCTTCGGTTTGCTCGGTCCCGGTAAAGGTATCGAAGATGTAATAACGGCTATGAAGGACGTGGTTAAGAAATTTCCGCTTACAACTTACATAGTGCTTGGCGCAACCCACCCGAATGTAATTAAACAGTTTGGCGAAGAATACAGAGATACGCTTGAGAACATGGTAAAAAAGTATTCACTGGAAGATAACGTCATGTTTATAAACCGCTTTGTTGATTATGACAGGCTGCTTGAATTTTTATTAATGTCCGATATTTACATCAGTCCTTACCAGAACCGCGAACAAATGGTATCCGGCACACTTACTTATGCTGTTGCCTGCGGAAAAGCTGTAGTATCAACGCCTTACTGGTATGCGGAAGAATTGCTGGATGATAACACGGGAAAACTTGTTCCGTTCAAAGACCCGGCTGCAATAAGCAAAACGCTGAAGCATCTTCTGTCTGATGAAACATCACGTAACCGTTTGAGAAAAAATGCTTATGATAAAGGCAGAGGAATGGTATGGAACAGGGTTGCTCTTGATTATTTTAAAGTTTTCGGCAGGGCAGTTGAAGAGTATAAATACAAGAGAACGTCAAAGATTCATGCAATCAGAGAGAAAATATTAAATTTCCCGTCACTGCCGGATGTAAACCTTAATCATATGGTCAATCTTACCGATTCCACAGGTATTCTTCAGCATGCATCTTATACTGTAGCAAACAGGAACGAGGGCTACTGTACAGATGATAACACCAGGGCTCTCCACGTTGCGGTTATGAATAAGAACATGTTTATAAACGATTCTGCTTTATCACTGATAAACACATACATGTCTTTTCTTCTCCATGCTTTTAACCCGGAAGCAGGATTATTCAGAAATTTCATGAGCTTTGACAGAAAGTGGCTTGAAAATGTTGGTTCAGAAGAATGCAACGGAAGGGTTCTGTTTACACTGGGTTACATGATAAAAAACCCGCCTTCAGATTCATACCTGCGGATATCAAAAGATTTGTTTGACCGAACGATTGATAATACACAATCGTTTACTTCACCCAGGGCATGGGCATACATTATAATGGGATGTATATTTTATCTAAGCAGATTCTCCGGTGCAAGAGAAGTAAAAAGAGTATGCAAAATGTTTTCTGAAAAGCTCTCGCATATTTACTCGTTAAATACTGATGATAAATGGAGATGGTTCGAACAGGAAGTTTGCTACAATAATGCCATTATGCCCCAGGCTCTTATTATGGCAGGAAGATTCCTGAAGAATAAAGACTACATCTCACAGGGAATTGAATCTCTTATCTGGCTGTACGACATTCAATATGATAAAGAAAAAAAGCATATTTCACTTGTCGGAAACAGCGGGTGGTTCACACGCGGAAAAATGAAGGCAAAATATGACCAGCAGCCGCTGGAAATTCCCGCATTAATAGATGCGTGCATTCAGGCATATCTTGTAGATGAAGACAAAAAGTGGATTACAAAAATCGGGATTTTATACAGCTGGTTTTTAGGAAATAACGTCCGAAGCGAACCTCTGTATGATTATATCACGGGAGGATGTTTCGACGGCCTTTCATCTTCGGTTACCAACCAGAATCAGGGGGCAGAGTCAACTATATGCTGGCTTCACACTCTTCACAGAATGAACCGCCTGAACCAGAATTTACATATACTTTCCGTTAAAGCATAATAAGCTGACCTGAATACCGTTCAGTACAGCAGATATGAAATGATGGGTCAAATTACCTCTTTTTATCACTTTCAATTTAAATCCAATTCTATTAATAGCTCCTTTCATTGAAAAAAATCATAATGCCCGGTGATGATTCTGGGGATTTCATAAGACAAAAAGATTGTTTATAATATGTATAATCGGCATTAACAAGAGTTTGCCGGTTTTTTGTCCGCCTGCGCAAATACTGTAATGGTTCGGGGATGTAACGCCCCCCGAACCGGGTGGACATGCTCCGGTATTCAACCGGAGCTGGGTGAAGGAACCGCATGTATTACCCCGCCCCGCTTGAAAACAGCGGGGTTTCGGGGATTGAATTGTTTATTGTAAATCATTATTTATTTACCTTATGAACAAAGCGCAGGTAAAAGAGAACATTCTACGCACACTGCTGTATTATGATATCTTCAGCCACCCGCTGAAACCGGAAGAAATTTTTATTTTCCTCCCTAAAAACTCCGTGCCAAAGCCGGATATGCTCTCAATGATTAACAACCTTTCTTGTGAAGAAAGCAGCCGCTTCGCTCAAAAAGACGGGTATGTATATGTCAAACCAAACGAACACTACGTGCAGCTCCGCATAAAAAAAGAAAAACGGTCCCGCAAAATGTGGCGCGCTGCAAGGATTATGACTCACGTTATAAAACGTTTCCCTTTTGTGAAAGCAGTTTTCATAACGGGCTCGCTTTCAAAAAACAGCTCGGAGGAAATAAGTGATGTTGATTACATGGTAGTCACCAAAAGCGAAAGGCTTTGGATTGCAAGAACGACTCTTATGTTATTTAAAAAAATATTTCTGCTTAACAGCTATAAATATTTTTGCCTTAATTATTTTATAACAGAAGATAATCTTGAAATACATTTTAAAAACGTGTTTACGGCAACAGAGATTACCTACATCAAAGCTACCTTTAATACAGATATGATGAATAAGTTCGTAATGGCTAATCAATGGATAAAAGATTATTTCCCGAACTATAAATTTCTTGACCCCTACCTGCACACAGCCGGCTTTAAAGTCAACAACAGAAGAAGCTTACTGCAGAAACTGCTTGAAATTCCATTCTCCGGAACCATCGGAAACAGGCTTGATAATTACTTTAAAGATAAAACAGCAGGTTTCTGGAACAGGAAATATGATAATGTTGATGAAACCGAAAGAAAAGTTATGTTCAGAACAAAAAAGAACGAATCAACCGCTCACCCCGGAAATATGCAGAAGACAATTCTAACGAAATACTGTGAGAAGCTAAAGAAATTCAACCTGGAGTGTGATATCAATGTGTGACGTTCTGATGGCAAACTCTTATTTCCTGAAACACGACCCGAAGGAGTATAAGAACATGAACTTATACGCTCCGCTTGGCACGCTCTATGCTGCGGCATATCTTAAACAAAAAGGATATGAAACCGCCGTGTTTGATACCATGCTTGCGGATTCGGAAGAAGATTTAAAGGCAGACCTTGATAAAACATAAGCCGAAAATTTTCGTTGTTTATGATGATAACTTCAATTACCTGACAAAGATGTGCCTTTCACGCATGCGGCAGGCGGCGTTCCGGATGAGCGAAATCGCAAAGGAATACGGCTGCACTGTTATTGTTTCCGGCTCCGATTCTGTTGACCATCTGGAAAAATATTTTCAGCATAAAGTCGATTACGCAATTTGCGGCGAAGGAGAAATAACTCTCGGCGAACTTGTTGACTTACTCACTCAGAGACGCAAAGACAAAAAGGAAATTTCGGGATTAGCCTTTATTGAAAACGGCGAAATTTACCGCACTCCAAGAAGACCTGTAATTAAAAGAAATTGATACGCTCCCTTTTCCTGCATGGGAATTAATTGATATTGACCGTTACCGCGAACTGTGGATAAAGCACCACGGTTATTTTTCGATGAATCTTGTAACCACGCGGGGGTGCCCGTTTCACTGCAATTGGTGCGCAAAACCTATTTACGGGCAGGTGTATAATTCGCATTCACCCGAATACATTGCCCGTGAAATGAAAATGCTGAAGGAAAAATATGCGCCTGACCATATCTGGTTCTGTGATGATATATTCGGATTAAAACCCGGGTGGACTACAAAATTTGATGAAGCTGTAAACAAAGAAAATGTAAAAACTCCGTTCAAGTGCCTCTCACGCGCTGATTTGCTGTTGAAAGAAGATAATATTGCGCACCTTGCAAATGCCGGATGTGAATCAATATGGATTGGCGCGGAATCCGGCTCGCAGAAAATTCTTGATGCTATGGATAAAGGCACAACCGTTGAACAGATATACGAATCAACCCGCATGCTGAAATCACATGGCATAAAAATATGTTTCTTCCTGCAGTTCGGTTATACCGGCGAAACAAAAGCAGGAAATCGATTTAACTTTGAAAATGGTGCGCGAGCTTATGCCAGATGATATAGGGATTTCGGTTTCATATCCCCTGCCGGGCACAAAGTTTTATGACAGGGTTGTCTCACAGATGGGAGAAAAAAAGAACTGGGTAGACTCCGGTGATTTTGAAATGATGTTTGCGGGTGAATACACTACAAACTTCTACCGTATACTTCACAAACGTGTGCATAAAGAATTCCGCTCAAGACAGCTTCTGAAAGAACCGTTTAAACACTTAAAATCACTCTGGAAACTGGATTTTTATTTAGCCGGCTGGGCCTGGTACGAAATGAAGATGCGAATGGCAGAGAAGAGTGAGAGAAGAAGAAATGCACTTACCCTGCATCTGAAAATATTTAGCATTAACCAAAGCCCTACTAGAAACGGACATTATTGACTCACAATCAAACATTTCTTCATTCAAACATCAAAATTCATTAATTTTTTTCGGGCATACTATTTGCTGTTTATTATATGAATCGTTCCGGTTCATTACGTCATAAAACGCAGTATATAAACTATCATTAGCTCTTTATGAAAAAAATTTATTTAGCACTCTTGTTATTCTTTCTTTTATCAAATCTTTCCTACTCCCAGCAAAAGAAAAACGAAATCTACGGTTCTTACGGCTTGGCATCCGTGCAGGAAATAGCAAGTATTCTGAATGACATAATTATTCTGCCTTTCGTTGGCGGTGATTTTACCATCAAGTCCCGTGTGGGGCCATTTATAGCCGGTTACAAGCGTAATCTTTCAGACCATTTCACCGTGGGTATATCAGGCTCTTACACAAGCTTTGATAAGGAATACACAATTCTAAACTCAAATGACCTGAAGTTCACCGTTGAAAACACTTTTATCACAGCGCTTGCTGACGCAAACTTCACTTATAATCCCGGAAACATTGTACAATTGTACTCCGGTTTAAGCGCGGGAGTTTCTTCCTTTCAGCAGAAAGATTCAATAGAAACCGATAACAGCACAATCACTGCATTCCAGGTAAATGCAATCGGTATCAGGGCAGGAAAAAATATTGCTGCATTTCTTGAGCTGGGTTTCGGCTATAAAGGAATAATCAACGGGGGGCTATCTATCAAGTTTTAACTGAGACCTTCCTGAATACTTTCAATAAACTTCCGAAGATTCTAAAACTTCGGAAGTTTTTTAATACCCCGAATTCATTGAAAATAATACATTTAAAGCATATCTTGTTAAGGAAAGAAGTTTGCCCGTTCGGGGAACGGGCGTTACTGGAATTTCTGTAACGCGCAATCCCCGATTGCGCACTACTTTTGATAGGATTTTATGAATACTTTTGAAAGAAAGAAAATTAGACTTAAAGACTTTTCTTATAAGGGAGAGGGAATAATTTATTTCTTAACAATACGAGCGTACGAATCAAATAAATTTTTCTTAAATTATGAAATTGCACATATAATAGAAAATGAGCTGGAATTCAGAAGGAAAAACGAGATAAATCTATTCAGCTATTGCATCATGCCTGACCACATTCACTTGCTAATATCATTTAGGGAAAGTTATAAAAAAAGTCTGCAAATTTGGATTTCTTCATTTAAAAGGCATACTTTAAAAACAGTCAAAGAGAAATTTAGAATAAATAAATTATGGCATGTAAATTTTTATGACCACATTGTGAGAAAATCGGAAGATATGGAAACCATCGTGCAATATATTTTACAAAATCCTGTTAGAAAAAATATGGTTAATGAATGGTACGAGTATCCATTTAGTAAGATTTATACCGATGATTAGAGTGTGCTATTTGCTCGTTCGGGGAACGAGCGCTACAGTTGACGATACAAGTATACTATGTGCCTATAACACGCAATCCCCGAATGCGCAACAGAAATAATCTGAAACAAAACGCCGGCTTTGCTCATATAAATCAATAAGCAGTCTATTCTTTAATAATTAAATGGAGTAAATCATGAAAACATTAATTACCGCTTTTGCTGTTATTATTTTCGCATTTTTTGCTAAAACCGCTTATTCACAGTCCGAAACCACTATGCAGGATATACTGGAGAAAGTTACCGATAAAGTTACCCAGCTTGAGGACGAAAAAGACCAGGAAATTGTTAACATAACAGTTGACCTGCTTGTCCGCACCACAGGTAAAAAACAGGTTACAAGGTATCTTGACCCCTCGTTTGATTATAAGGTTATGGTAATCGGTGACAGAAGAATTTCAAAGCTTAATATGGTGGTTTATAAAAAAAGCAAAAATGACTGGGATTATGTAACTGAAGCAACAAGCTCTATTCCGCAGGTTGATATAACTCCAACCGATTTCGAACAATATGAGTTCACCATAAACGTTGACCAGTTCAAGGGTGATAACATGACCGGGCATTTTGCGCTTTTTATTTATCATGTTGACCCGACAAAGAAAAAAGACAAAGAGAAATAGTTAAGACAAAATAGTTAAATAGTAAAATAGACAAATAGCTAAATAGAAAATTCCCGCTGCTTATGCAGGATACATTACAGCATACAAAAGAGGCGTTTAACATCGCTGCGCTTACATTCGATTACGATGAGAGTATTAACGAAATCGTAAAATGGATGCGCATGGTTGTGCATGAAATTTATTTAAAGAATTTCAAGTCCGGCGATAAGCTGCTTGAGCTTAACGCCGGGACGGGCATCGATGCATTATTCATGGCTCAGCACGGCATAAAAGTTCATGCCACCGATATATCCGATAATATGATAAATGCAATAAAAGAAAAAATAAAACAATTTAATTTGGAAGGTATTGTCAGCGCAGAACTTTGTCCTTTCGAAAACATCTCCCTGGTGAATGAAGCCGGTTTTGACGGAGCGATGTCTAACTTCGGGGGACTGAACTGCATAGGTGATTTCAGCAGGCTGAGTGATGACCTCTCCAATAAAATTAAAAGCGGGGGAAAATTTATAGCAGCGGTTATGAATAAAACCTGCCCGTGGGAAATATTTTATTATTTGTTAAAATTAAATTTCAAGGAAGCGTTCCGCAGGTACAGAAAAGAAGGAATTTTTGCCGGGCTTGGAGATGAGAAAATATGGACGTACTACTTCACTCCCCGCGGCTTTGCTAAATATTTCAGAAATAATTTCACAGTTAAAAGAATTTACACTCTGGGTTTATACACTCCCTCGCCTTATTTGTTCGGAATATATAACCGCTTCCCTTCCATAGTAAAGCTGTTTATGAAAATAGATAACCTTATAAAAGGAATTTATCCTTTTAACCGGATTGGCGACCACTTCATAATTATTCTTGAGAGAAAGTAACCGGATGAAATCCGAAGAGAGCAAATCAAATACATATTATTTCTTAATATTGTTTGTGCTCTCTTTTGTTTTCCGTTTGCTTCTGCTTTTCATATTCAAATTCGATGGTCTTTACGGTCAGGATGCTTACGGATATCTTGACTACTCAAAAACATTTTATGATTCATTTGCACATTTTCACATTCCCCCTTCATTCTATTGGCCAGTTGGATTTCCGTTGTTAACATCCGTTTTTACAATATTTACAGCGGGGAATGTATGGCTGGCGGGGCTGCTTGTAAGCCTCAATTCCGGCTCACTCTGCGCCGGGTTTGTTTATCTGCTTGCATTTGATTTGTTTCCCGGAACAGAAATTCTGCAAAGAAAAAAAATTGCGCTGTATGCAGGCATTATAACAGCATTCATTCCGCTTCTTGTTAAATCAAGTATTGTAGTTATGAGCGATTCACTCGCCATAATGTTTGCTTCATGGAGCATGTGGCAGGTTGTAAAATATTCAAATGCGTTTAAATTGAAGCATTTAATTTATGCAGCGATAACGTTATCACTTTCCGTAATGACACGCTACGGATACGGGCTGCTTGTGGTTCCGGTTATAATATTTATTATTTATTCTTCCGTAAAAAATAAAAAGAAAGCCGGTATATTAATTCGTGATATTATAATTGGTTCTGTTTTTGGGATTATTGTTTTCGCTCCGCAATTATATTACGTTTTACAAAACGGCATACCGAATTTCCATACCGAGGGCGGGGTTGGAATCTGGCCTGCAATGTGGAGTTTTCTGAATTTCTTCCGTAAAGATTTTACAACTTTTGACGGCACAATGCATTACCGTATGTGGAATGTTTTCTATAATCTCTCACCGGTTTTCCATCCGTTTTATCTTTCACTGTTTGGATTTTCATTTCTTGCAGGCGCTTACCTGCTTTTAAAGAAACAGAATTATATAGCAATAATTTTTGCTTCAAGCTGGTTTTTAGTTTATTACTTATTTTTTTCGGGAGGCGCTTACCAGGCATTGAGATTTTTAATCAGCTTTATGCCGGTTATGATTATTGTTTCGGCATACGGGTTAGCGGAAATCAAAATAAAAGAGTCTTATAAAAAAGTATTTTTATATTTGGGACTTGCTGCATTAGTGCTATATTTATATTTTACCACATGAGTACATTTACTGAGCAGAAAGATAAAGAATTCGAAGTCGTTAACTGGGTAAACGCAAATATACCCGATACCTCAAAAGTATTTGCTTTTGACGTTACACTTGCAATAAATCATTACACAAAAATAAAAGCAGATGAGTTTTTCAATAACAAACAGAATGAATTAAAAAATAAAATTGATTCGTCTGTTCACAATGTATATTTTATACTCCCGGTTGAAAATATAAAAACACAGTGGAAAGGACTCCCGATGGAAAAGAAATATGATTTTATTACCAGTAACTATCCGCTTCAAAATATCGGTACGGTTAATAAGTTTTCAATACTGGAGTTACAGAAGAAAAAATGAGAAAAAAAAAAATGAGAGTAGCATGGATAACAACAGGGTTTTCAAAAAATGAAAATGATTTCGGCGGAGCGGCTGCAATTCATAATCTTGCAAGAGAACTTTCATTACACAACGAAATTGAGCTTGTAATATTTTCATTCTACTACCCAATAAACCGGCATGAGTATAATTTTTACAATGCTAAGGTATATTCATTTGCTGAGAAAGAAAACATTTCAAAGCTTGAAAAATTTAAGCTGTGGAAGAAGTGCAGAAAGAAATTCGGAGAGGAACACACAAAAAAGCCATTTGATATAATTCATTCCATCTGGTCGGGTGAATCAGGCTACGTAGCATCACGCCTCGCTAAGAATTTAAACATTCCGTTTATTGCCAATGTTTGCGGCGGCGAGCTGGCGGAACTTCCCGAAATACATTACGGAAGCAGAACAAAATTCCTGCAAAGGACATTTGTAGACATGGCTTTTGAGAGTGCTGATAAAATTGTTGCTGGCTCATCATATATTGCTGAAAAAATAGATAGTTATTATAGTAATTTGGTTTCCAAAGGCTGCAAAAATACCATTTGGCGTTGATGAAAAATTATTTTTTCCACACAGGGCAAAAACAAATTTCCCGGCACTAATCACAATTGGCTCTGCTGTTCCTGTAAAAGCATATAACGTGATGCTCAATGCAATGAAGACGGTAACGCAAAAATATCCGGGTGCACGTCTGACAATCTGCGGAAGAGATGATAAAAACATTTTGTCCGGTATGATTAGTGATTTAGGGTTAACAAATAATGTTGAGTTAAAAGGATTTGTTGAATATGAAAATATTCCTTCAGTTCTAAACAGCAGTGATATATTTGTTTTAAGCTCTTTATATGAATCACAAAACATGTCATTAATAGAAGCTGCTTTCTGCGGATTGCCTTTAGTATCAACCGGAGTTGGTATTGCTCCCGAAATAACAGATATTCTTGCCCTACCGGGAGATTCCGAATCGCTTGCAGAAAATATTATTTATGTAATCGAAAATTATTCCGGTAAATCCGAAAAAGCATTATTAAAAATCCCTGAATTGAAAGAAAATTTTTCTTTGAACAAATGTGTTAATTCATTTATTGAATTGTATAAAAGTTTAGTTTGATAAAGGAATATTTAAATAAAATCGCTAAAGATACACTTTGGGTGCTTGCGCTCAATGCGGTGAACTTCTCCAGCTCGTTTATAATTGCTGTGTTTATATCGCGGATGATGGGTGTTAATGAGCTTGGGAAGTACACATTCATTACTGCAATTTCATCAGTGCTGTATATGATAGCTGATTTCGGGCTTACAACATCGCTTGTCAGAAAAATAGGCGGTGATAGACCCGACGCATTTAAATTTATCTCCGAGGCAAACTCCATTAAAACATTTTCGGGCCTGCTGCAGCTGTAATTACTCTCGCAGTAATTTATCTTTTCAACAAAACAAATTTTAATATAACACTCTTGCAGGTGTTGTAGTCATAATTCCCCGCCTGTACCAGACAAGCTATGAGGCTTCAATCCGCGTTTTCGGTTACCAAAAATATCCTACTATCATAAGAAGCATAAGTTCACTGCTGCAGATTGTGTTTTCCTATTTCTAATTGAAAAAGGGTTGGGGCTTGAAGGTGTATTTGTTTTAATTATGTTTATCGAAATTATAACTTATTACATTTTAAGCTTCACCAATCACAGGATACTCGCAAAACAAAATATTGAAATCAAAAGAATCACCATTTCTTTAAAGGATGCATTTAGAAAAGCAAAAGAAAGCTCGGTTTTTTTTTTCAACAACGTACTCACTTTCACAATGCCAAGAATTAGCATAATACTGCTGGAATATATTTCTTCAACCGTATCTGTAGGAATTTATACCGCCGGCACAAGATTCACAAGCGGTGCGGGACTGCTTTCCGGGGCACTGTATAATTCGGTTTACCCTTTCATTGCCAATTTAAAGGACCAAAAGAAAACTTCATATGAGCTGGCAAAAGAGCTTATAAAATATTCGTTTATAATCGGCGCCGCTGCATCCATTGCATTGTTTTTTCTATCCGGCATATTAATAAATATAACAGTCCAAAATAGAAGAAGCAAAACCTGTTTTGAAAATCGTTTCGTTTACAATTATTCCACTGCTTGTTTACACTGTGGTTCAAACATACATGCTTTCTGTCTACATGGAAAAATTCCTGCTCAAAATTTATGCAATAATTTGGCTTTTAAACCTCATTTTAGGCGTTATTTTGATATGGAAATGGAGCTACATCGGCGCCGCTGCTGTAACAATTTATTAGCATGGAATATTTGTTAATGTTTATCCAGATTGTTAAATTCTATTCAATTGGCAAAAAGCTAAATGATAATACTGTTAAATCCTAAAAGCGCAGTTCACGGATACCGTGTACCAAACTCGATTCTACACTCTCGGGGCATTCCTTGAGGGCAGGCATGAGTATTATATAGAAGACGAGAATGTTAATCCCCGTATGGAAGAAACCCTGGTCAAGCTAATCAGGAAAAAGGAATTAAGTATCTTGGCTTAACCATAATGCCCGCGCTTCAGCTGCACCGCTCTGTGGATATTTCAAAAAATCTTAAATCGAAATTCCCTGACCTGAAAATACTATGGGGCGGATATTTTCCTTCGCTGCATCCCCGAACACTGTATTGGAATCCGGTTACGTTGATTATGTTTTCCGCGGACATGCGGAGTTTGCCATTCGCGACTTTTTGGATGCAATGGAAGGAAAACCGGGAGCAAAAAAATTAAACGAAATTGACGGGCTGTCATACAGGCAAAACGGAGAAATTGTTCACAATAAAAAAAGCGAAACTATCAACCCCACCTTAATCCCCCGCCTGCCTTATCATAAAGTTGATGTTGATAGATATCTTAAAAGAGCAAGAACATACCTCGGTCCAAGAACAATGGCATATCACTCAAGCGTCGGTTGTCCTTTCCTCTGCGGGTTCTGCGCTGTTGCAGGAGTGTATAAAGGCAGGTGGATTGGCAGAAACGCAGAGCTTGTGGTTGATGATTTAAAATTCCTGAAGGAAAAATATAATATCGGCGCCGTTGAGTTTCACGATAATAATTTCTTTGTGTCCGAAAAAAGAACATATGACATCGCAAATGGAATCAAGGATTTAAACATCGGGTGGTGGGGTGAGGCAAGACCGGATACTACGATGAAGTTTACCGATGACACATGGGAAATGATGAGCCGTGCAGGATGCAAAATGATTTTATTCGGAGCTGAATCAAGCTCCGATGAAATACTGAAGCTGATGGATAAAGGCGAACACAAACCTCCGAAACAGTGCTTGAGCTTGCAGAGCGCTGAAGAAAATATAATATCGTGCGAATTTTCATTTGTGCTCGGAAGTCCTACAAGCAACATTGACCGCGATATTGATAATGATATTAAATACATAAAGAAGGTTAAGCAGATAAATCCTTCAGCAGAAATAATTATTTATACTTACTCTCCTGTAAACTTCGAGGATTCGGAGATGTCACTTGCAGCTAAGATGAAAGGATTCGACTATCCCAAAACACTTGAAGAATGGGTTTCGCCGCGCTGGGCAAATTTTGATTTAAGAAAAAATCCTTTAACTCCGTGGCTTAAACCGCACCACTTTAAAAAAATCAGGAACTTCGAAAAAACATTGAATGCATATTATCCCACAAACAGTGATTTAAAAATCAAAGGCTGGAGGCGTGCGCTTCTGAGGTCATTAGGCTCATGGCGCTATTTAAGTTCTGTATACACAGCACCTTATGAAATAATGGTAAGCATGCGTCTGCTCCGTTACCGCCAGCCGGAAATCGAAGGATTTGCCTTCGAAGAAAAATAAAATAACTGCATTTGAACTTCAAAGCTTTACTAAATACAGCAGGCAGTAAAATACACACACTTCCGATTGTTATCCTTTACGTAACTGAAGGATGCAACCTGCGCTGCGCAATGTGCTCGTACCGCAAACCTCTCCCCGATGAGCTAACAATCGATGAAATCGAAAAGCTTGCAGGTGAACTTTCATCACTCGGATTAAAGCATATTGTATTTTCCGGCGGTGAGCCGATACTCAGAACGGATTTAATTGAAATTTGCCAAATATTCTCAAAGCACAATGTTAAGCAGACGATTCTTACCAACGGTGTCCTTTTAAATAAGAAAATCGATAAGCTTGCGCCGTTTCTTGAAGAGCTTATTATTTCAATCGATGGTGCCGAGCCTGAAACACACGATGCAATTAGAGGAGTTAACTCGCTTAACCTTATAATAGAAGGAATTAAGCACACAAAAGAAAATTTTCCTTCACTTAATATTTCATTCAGAACGGTTATTCAGAAAAATAATTTCCGTCAGTTAAATGATATAATTCAGCTTGGCGCGGGGTTAGGAATCAACCGAGTTTCATTCCTGCCGGTTGATGTGTACTCGGAGGCTTTCGGCAGAGAACATACCGATGCAGCCATAAATGACAATTCATTACTTTTAAACAATGATGAAATAACAGCGCTGAGAAATATTATTAACAATATTGATAAAAAATATTTTGACAGCCATTATGTTTCCGAACCTTATGCAAAGCTTATGGGTTATGCTGATTATTTTTCATCTGCGCTGGGTGAAGGCAAATTCCCGCCGGTTTACTGCAATGCGCCGATGATGTCAACTGTAATTACTGCGAGAGGAGATGTTCTGCCGTGCTTCTTTCTGCCTAAGCTGGGGAATATCCGCGAAAAACCCCTTATCCAGATTCTCAATGGCGATGAAGCTGTAACCACCCGAAAGCAAGTCCGCGCTTTTGAACCCGAACGCTGCAAAACCTGTGTTTGCAGTCTTAATGTTACCAAACGCGCTGCGCTAAAAGGAAATTTTTGATTCGTGAATAAGACTAATTTTCTTCTTAAGCTCCTCTGCCTGCTCGCTCTTATTTACCTCACTCTCTTTTCTATTAAATGGGTGCCGAAAATTACACACGGCTATGCAGCTTATTATACTTTCTCACGCATGCTCGTAACCGGAGATGATTTATCAAAAGGCTACAATGATGATTACTTCAGCTCGAAAATCAATGAATACGGAATGGGTGTTTATGATATACTCGCGGGCAACATACCTACAAATTCATTTGCACTTGCGCCGTTTGCATGGATGGATGTCCAAACCGCCCGTGTTGTGTGGTCAATATTTTCTATCGCTGCGTTCATGCTTTCTATATATATACTGTTTAGAATTTATGAACTGCGTTTTAATACAGAAACAGGGCTCTTAATTCTTTTAATTACAATACTTTGGCGTCCTGCTTATGAAAATATTGCATTTGGGCAAATTTATGCAGTTCTGCTTTTGCTGTTTTCAATAGGCATGCTGGGTTTAAAGAAACGGAAAAATGTTTTGTTCACACTTCCGTTATCAGCAGTATTTTTATTTAAAGGCTACGGTGTTGTAAACTTTCTATGGCTTGCTGTTAAGAAAAAATGGAAAGAGCTGATTTACAGTACAGGATTTATTATAGCAGGTATTATAATCACCATTCCCTTAATCGGGATTAACACATGGAAAGAATATTTATCAACCGTCACAGGTAAAATGGGTCAGCTGCCTGAAATGGGTAATACTGCATACCAAACATTTAACAGCCTGCTGATGCATTTGTTTGTGTTTGACCAAAAATGGCTTCCTCATCCGCTTGTTATATTACCGAACAACCCGGTCTTTATTATCAGCATTCTGATAAGCCTTTTATTTATTGCATATATTTTATTTGAAAAAAATATTGCCGAGGAACATCTTCCGCTTTCGTTTTCCGCAGCAATTGCCACGGGAGTTGTAACGGCGCCTGTTGCCGAGCAGTACCACTACCTGCTTTTCATTCCGCTGGTTATTGGCATGTCAAAAATCCTGATTGAGGAGTTCAAAGAAAAACGAAGTATTGGTATATATGAATTTTTCTTTGTCATAGCAATTGCAGTTATGATTGCTCCGCTTAACTACAAATCAATGCAGTTCTCTTCTTTTCCAGTCTATTTGCTTGCTTATCCCAAACTCTATGCAGGAATAATTTTACTGTTTATTTACAAGCGTATAATTAGATTACAAACAGTAAACACTAAAGAAATTGCCTAGAAACTTAATACGTAAAATATATTTTTATATTTATTACGGACTTTACCACAGGCACAAGTTAAAGAGAACCGTTACGGAAAAAATAAAGGGTTTTACTTTTACGGTTTATCCTTCCGTATTCAACCCGAATGATTATTTCTCGAGCAAAATATTTGCGAAGTTTATTTTATCGCTTGATGATTTATCCGGCAAATACATTCTTGATATGGGGTGCGGTTCGGGAGTTGTAAGCGTGTTTGCTGCATCGAAAGGTGCAGGATGTTTTGCTGTTGATGTAAACGCCGTAAGTGTAAAAACCGCGGATGAAAATGCCGCAGAGAACGGATTCAGTGATAAAATAAAAGCGGTTCAAAGTAATTTGTTCGAGAATATTCCACCTGAAGAAAAGTTTGATATAATTTTTTTCAATCCCCCCTAGTATGAGAAAGAACCGAAGACCGATTTCGAAAAAGCGTTCTATACAGGCACAGGGTTCCGTGTTATAAAAGATTTTCTGGAGCAGTCAAAAAATCACTTTACACCCGGCGGTTATATTTATTTTATAACATCATCAGACCTGAAGCTCGATACATTTTTAAACATGGTTAAGTCCGCAGGATTTGAATATAATATTATAAAAAAAGTAAATACTTTGTTCGAAACGTTTTATATAACAAAAGCGTTTTTAAAGTAGCTTTTTTGTCATTCCCGCGAAGGCGGGAATCTGATTAACAAATTGTTTAATCAACCGGTTATATAATGGGATTTTTCTCAATCATATTCATATCATTGTTCGGGCTTCAAGCCCTTAATTATTACAGCTTTGTAAAATACCTGAAGACCACAAAATTCTACAAGCCGGCTTACAGGTGGTATCCGCTGGTTCCCTTTCTCATTTTTAATGTTGAATTCATTCTAATTCTCTTCATATTCGGCAGAAAGTTTACACCTCCCAATTGGTTTATAATTTTCGGGATGTTCCCGTTTTATGTTTGGCAGGCTGCTACGTTTTTTATAGGTCTATGGCTGTTAATAGGAAAAATAATCAAGCTCCCATTTTTAATTTCCACCTGGCTGCTGAAATTAATTAAACCCGTTAAAGCATGGTTCGAAAAAATAAAAACAAGGCGCGCAGTTCAGGTTGTTGATACATCAAGAAGAAAATTTCTCCGCACCGCAACGTTTGCTGTTTCATCATACGCTTTTGCCGGAGCCGCTTACGGAATAATAAGGCATGATGCTTTTAAGATAGATAAACAGCAAATTGAAATTGCAAACCTGCCGCAGGAGTTAAAAGGGTTAACACTCACGCTTATAAGCGATATACACGCAGGTCAGTTTATGCTGGAAGATGAAATGCATGAGTACGCAAATGTTATTAATGATATCGGTTCTGATATTATTTTTATTCCCGGTGATTTCGTAAACTTCGACCCGCAGGATTCAAAATCGGTTGCCCGCGCATTCCGTGACCTGAAAGCAAAACACGGCGTTTACGGCACGCTCGGCAACCATGATTTCTTTGTCAACCCCGATTATGTTGCAGACGTTATGAATAATGAAAGTCCCGTTAAAGTTCTCCGAAACAAACACGAAAAAATTACTGTTAACGGAAAAGATTTATACATACTCGGTGTTGATGATACAAGAGACTCCGGAATACGAACAAACGATGTAATATTAAATTACATCGATAATACAATTGCAGAAGCAGGAGCTTCAAACACAAGCTACGCAGATTCACCAAAGATTTTACTTTGCCACAAGCCTTATGCATTTGATGATATTGCAAAACGTGATTTGGATTTAGTGCTTTCCGGACACACGCACGGCGGTCAGGTTGTGCCGTTTAAGTTCGGTGATTTTAACCTCTCATTTGCCGCATTTGTGAGCAAGTACATAAGCGGATATTATAATATCGGTAAAGCTAATATGTACATATCAAGAGGAATCGGAACTGTGGGATTACCCATCCGCCTCAACTGCCCGCCGGAGATAACAAAGATAACGCTGGTGTAACACCCCACCTCTGCATCACGTGCGGGGTAATTCTAACCCTCCCTCCGATATAGTATCGGAGCAAACAGAAGGGGAGGAAAAGTGTCATTGCGAGCGAAGCGCCTGCCTGCTGCAGGCAGGAAGCAATCTCTATTTAATTAAAACCATTTTCTTTGTTTCATAATAATATCCTGTCGAAGATCCTGCTTGCCGGACAGACAGGCAACCACTCCCCTTATTAATGGAGAGGCTTTCCCGTCCCATCCTTGGCAAGGAGGGGTGTCCACGACGTAATGTCGGGGCGGGGTGGTTTTTTATACATCCTAATACACACTTTAAAACATTCTTTAAAATTATTCCTTTGAAGTAACGGGCTTTTTAGCATATCTTTGTGAAACATTAAAATTTAACATACACCTTATAAAAAATGAGAAAATCTTTAATAATTTTAGCTTTTTTAGCTGTTTCGGCTTCTTTTCTGCTCTCGCAGACTGTTAATGAAAAGAAAGCTGCCTCCTTTAACGGGATACAGTCAGTTGACGCTTATTCGTTTTATTACAATAATAAAAACGGAACCTACTTTTATACTTACTACGATACAACAACGCAGAAATCAACCGTCTACAGCAATAAAGGAAATTCAAAACCCTACAATTCGGTAAATGATTATACAGGGATAATAGATGAGAACGGAAATTATTATGTAATTACATACAATAACGTTGATACAGTTTATACTTATTACATTGTCAAGAACGGGCAGGAGATTGCAAGCTATTCATATATAGATGTCAACTGGACTGAAAAAAACGGGGTGCTCTACTACGTCTGCAGGGATAATAATTATAAATCTTATTTTGTTGAATACAATACTGCTGACGGCACCGAAAAAAAGAGCAAAGCTTATGATGATATATACCTCATTTACTATCCGAACCCGGCATACGATGATGAGCCTGTGGGAACTATCGGCTTTACAGGAAGCGGGGAACCATATTATGCGGCTTCTCTCAATAATGAAAAATTTATTGTTATCGGAACAACGGAGCAAAAACATTATGCGGATATTGATACATATACTCCCGTGCTGGATAAAAACGGAGCGCTTACTTATTTTGCAAAAGAAAAAGGAATGTTTTATGTGGAAAGAGGAGATGCATTTGTTGTACAGGGTGATAAAGAATACAAAAAATTCGATTACGTTTATCCTCCTCTTTTATTCGATAACTCGAATACCCCTGTTTATATAGCAGGCGATTCATCTGCCAATGATGTTTATCCCCAAAGAGTCGTTACGGGGAACACGGAAGGCAAAACCTACACCGGCGGGTTATACGATATTAAGTTTACCCCTTCGGGCAAGCTGGCATATACTGCTTCAAATACCGTGAGTTCAGATAACGGTTCTTACCTGTCTTATGTTGTTATCGACGGCAAGGAAGGAAAGAAATATACATATATAAACTACCTTACATTTTTTCCTGACGGAACGCCTCTTTATGCAGCGGGAAAAAACGAGAATGAATCGGTTATAGTCAAAGGCAAAAACGAAACCGGGTTGAGTACCCGCAGATTCTCGACCTGAAAATACTTCCTGACGGTGAACTTGCCTATGTGCAGGCTAAATACGGCAACTACGAAAAGAAACAAAAAGATAAATATCTTGTTACAATCGGTGATGAAGAGTTCGGTCCCTTCGACGGGATGCAGACTTTGTATAACGATAACAACAGCTACATTTCAACCGATAAAACCGGAGGATACGGTTTCATAGCCACCAAGCTGCTTGATTACGATGCTTATACAACCGAAAGCACAATCTATTATAAAGACGGCACAAGCAAAAAATCAGATTATTTTGATAACGTTTACCTTTACAAAGGCAAGCCTTTATATACAGCATCTAAACTGGTTGACAAAGTCAACTATGTTTATACATATCAGCTTTATTACGGAACAAAAGCAATCGGTTCGGGATACCAATCGATTGCCTCTTTCAAATTTGATGAAACCACCGGTACTGCTTCCTTTATTGCAGGCAAAGGAAATGATATGTATTACGTAGAAGTGAAGTTTTAGGATTAAACTAAACAAAAATATCGTGCCCCGGCTCCAAAGCGTGGCACTAATTTAAAATCTTTTAAATCGTGCCGCCACTCTACGTGGGGGCACGATTAATTTTCCAAATTAATATCTACCCTTTCATTCCAATTACACTGTACATCCTGCCTGATTTATCTCTGTCTCTTCTGTATGAATGAAGATAATTCTTTTCGTCAAATGTGCAGTTAGGAAAGATTTCTGTTTTTCGAACACCGGGTGTTTTAAGCTGGTCAATAATATGAGCCTTAAGGTCAGCATAATACTTACCGTTTTTTGCGCAGATAAATTTTTCTTCAAACATTTCAGCAACCTCTTTGCCTATTTCAAAATTATCAAAACTTATTCCGCGACCAACAAATACAGATAAATCCTCCGCTTTACAGCCGAACTCCTGTTTCATCATCTCAATAGCTTTCGTAACAATTTTTTTCTGTGTACCGCGCCAGCCGGAGTGAACTGCTGCAATAATTTTCTTCGCGGGGTCATAAATCAAAACTGAATAACAGTCAGCCGTGCTTACAATTAAATATAAATCAGGCAAAGCGGTAATGAGTCCGTCAGTATCGGGATAGAAACCCGGTTTATCGGCAATCATAATTTTATCCGAATGCACCTGCCGGGGTATTGCAAGCAGATTCTGGTCAATGCCAAGCGTGCCGAAAAATTTATCGCGGTTAGCTTTAACGTTTTGTTCGCTATCGCCGACTTTAAAGCTCATATTATTATAGAACGGCGGTGCAGGGTTTCCGCCGAGCTTTGAGCTGATTCCGTGGATAATTTCAGGGAAACCGGCTAATATTTTCGATGTAATAATGGGATTGTTTTCGTTCATATTTCTCAATTTAACAAAATGTTAAATAAAAATTAGGGAAAAGATAAATATCATTGGATTTCCGCTCCCGCGGGAATAGTAAAAGTATGACATTTTTCATTGTTTAAACGCTAACATTCTTTTAATTTTGTATTGTGAAATAATTTAAGGATATAACGAAAATGAACTTATTAGAACTGCTCGAAAGCAAAGCAGAAGAAATTATTACCGGAGCCTCAGACGCTATGCAGAGAACCGGCATGAAACATTATGATGCCGATCCACCGGAGCAAATCCGTAAAAAACTTACAATGCTGTATCATTTAACCGAACGCGGAGTAAAAGAAAAGAACCTGTTCCCTATGGTATCATACGTTGAGAAGATGGCTGAAGAACGCTTCGCCGCAGGATTTGACCTGCAGGAAGTTCAGACTGCAATCAACGTTCTTGAAGAATTTATGTGGAAACAGATTATAGAAGATTTACCGGCAGGTGCTCAGGCTGAAGCATTGAGAATCATCAGCTCAATTCTCGGAAGCGGTAAAGACGCCATAGCCAGAAGATATGTAGAGCTGAATAAGGTAACCGGGTAATATATCCTTTATTGCTTTCGTTTAGGAAGAGAGAATAATTGTGTTCGCATGAACTGGATTGTTCTCTTTTTCTTTTAAAAAAACTTTGCCTAAAAACCATGTTTAAACAGTTTAAACCTAAAATCTGCAAAAATCACCAATTTTTGGTTGTTTTTGAAGATTTTTTCTTTATAATTTTGTATAAGGTTAAATTATGCAACCCCCTAATTTCGGATTTTTGGTTAGACCAATCGTAATTAACAGCTCCAAAGAGTTTTCCAATTCTATACATTTTTTTCCCGGTTTGAAAGGCAACAGAGATGAAAAGAAAGTTATCAATCAGAGACTTAACGCTGAGAGACGGGCAGCAATCACAATTTGCAACCCGAATGACTCAAAAACAAATCGACCGCGTTTTTCCTTATTATAAAGAAGCAAACTTTTACGCAGCGGAAGTGTGGGCGGAGCGATACCCGACTCCATCATGCGTTATTTAAATGAAGACCCATGGGAACGCCTTGATAAAATCAAGAAAGGTTTCGGAGGTGTTTCAAAGCTTACCGCACTATCCAGGGGAAGAAACCTTTTCGGCTATAATCCCTACCCCGATGACGTAATTGAAGGTTTCAACCGAAATGCAATACAATCCGGTATTGATATTATGAGAATCTTCGATGCGCTCAATGATATAGACAATATGAAATCAACTATCGAGTTCGTTAAACAAAACGGCGGGCTGGCAGATTGCGCAGTTTGCTATACTGTTGACCCGAACTTCTCATATCTCGATAGGGTAAAAGCATTTTTTGCAGGAAAGGAAATTCCGCGCAAAATTTTTACAATAGATTATTTCGTTGATAAAGCAAAACAGCTTGAAATGCTTGGCGCCGATATAATTTCGATAAAAGATATGGCAGGACTTATTCCCCCGCGGGACGCGGGCGAAATTATTAAGCGGCTCAAAAGCGAAGTATCCGTTCCTATAAATATTCATACACACTGCACACCGGGCTACGGGCTGGCTTCTGTGTTGAAATGCATGATTAACGGAGTTGATATAGTCGATACTGTCATTTGGAATTTCGCCGGAGGTCCCGCAGCACCTGCATTTGAACTTGTGCAAATCTTCGCAAACAAGCTGGGGCTTGATACGGGTGTGAATATTAAGGCAGTTTCGAAAATAAATAAAGAGCTGTACGAAATACGAAAAGAGCTGGCACAGTTTGATGAGATGAAGCTTTTCCCGAAGAAGTTTGATATTGCCACAGATGAAATACCAACCGATATTGAACTGCTGTTCGACCAGGCAATTTGGCTGGCAGAAAGCAGCCGTGATGCTGAACTGCTTGAAGTTACACAGCGTATAGAAAAATATTTCAACTTCGCGCCTCCTGATGAAGCAGTTAAAGCAGCGCAGATTCCCGGCGGGATGTATACAAACATGCTTGCTCAGCTTAAACAGGCTAATCTTTCACACATGTTTAACCATGTGCTGGAAATCATTCCGCAGGTCAGGCTTGATTCCGGTTTGCCGCCGCTTGTTACACCAACAAGCCAGATTGTCGGAGTTCAGGCGGTTTACTGTGTAGTTGATGAAGCCAAAGAAGAAGAGCATTACACAAACACTTCGACCCAGTTTGTAAATCTTGTAAAAGGTGTTTACGGCAAAACGCCGATTCCCGTTGACCCCGATTTCCGCGAGAAGATTGCAGGGGTCAGGGACGAACAGCCTTACGATACTTCACAGTATCAAAAACAACCGAACCCGGCATTGCCTGAGCTTGAGGATGTAAGACTTGCTGTAAACGAAAAAGAAGAGCTTCTGCTTGAGCTTTTCCCCGCAGTTGCAGTAAATTTTCTTAAAAAGAAAAGAGAAAGCGGCTACAAAAAAATCCTTGACGAAATCAAAGCAGAGGAAGAAGAAGATATCAAGAAGGTTCACGAAGAAGCAGAAAAATACAACGAGCTAAGCGAAGAAGAAAAAAAAGAAATACTTATTGAAGGATTATACCATAATTGGTAAGATTAACGATTCAAATGAACATTTTAATAAATAAAATTAAAACTTTCCCTCTTCTTTCGATAGAGGGCTGGGGTGAGGTCATAAATATGCCAATACAGGAAAAAATACAGGAACTGATGCAGCTGCGCGATCAGGCAAAGCTTGGCGGAGGTGAAAAAAGAATAAAGTCACAGCACAGAAAAGGAAAATTAACAGCAAGAGAAAGAATAAACCTTCTGCTCGATGAAGGCAGCTTCGAAGAGTTCGATATGTTTGTTTCGCACAGGTGTATCGATTTCGGGCTGGAAAAAGAAACATATCTATCCGACGGCGTAGTAACAGGCTACGGCACAATCGATAGCAGGCTGGTTTATGTTTTCTCGCAGGATTTCACTGTGTTCGGCGGTTCGCTTTCGGAAATGTATGCGCAGAAAATATGCAAGGTTATGGATAAAGCTATGGCTGTCGGCGCGCCGTTAATAGGCATCAACGATAGCGGCGGCGCAAGAATCCAGGAAGGCGTTAAAAGCCTCGGCGGCTACGCAGATATATTCAGGCGGAACGTTCTTGCCTCCGGTGTAATACCGCAGATTTCAGCGGTGTTCGGTCCCTGCGCAGGCGGAGCAGTTTACTCACCGGCGCTTACAGATTTTACGATAATGACGAAAAACACCGGCTATATGTTTATAACCGGACCAAAGGTTGTTAAAACTGTAACGGGTGAGGTCGTAACCGAAGAAGAGCTTGGAGGCGCATATGTTCACAGCTCAAAATCGGGCGTTGCGCACTTTGCAGCTAATGATGAAGAAGAAGGGATTCTGTTAATAAGGAAGCTATTGAGCTATCTGCCGCAGAACAATCTTGAAGACCCGCCGCTTTATTCATGCAATGACCCTATTAACAGGCTTGATGATTCACTGAACGAAGTAATTCCCGATAGCGCAAATAAGCCTTATGATGTTATTAATGTTATTGAGACAATAGTCGATTACGGCGAATTTCTTGAAGTGCATGAAAACTATGCGCAGAATATTGTTGTCGGGTTTGCAAAGTTCAACGGCATGCCTGCGGGAATTGTTGCCAACCAGCCGAATTACTTAGCAGGCGTGTTAGATATAAACGCTTCACGCAAGGCGGCGCGGTTTGTAAGGTTCTGCGATGCGTTTAACATCCCTGTTGTAACATTGGTAGATGTGCCGGGTTATCTGCCGGGAACAACGCAGGAATACGGCGGAATAATTATTCACGGGGCAAAGCTGCTCTATGCTTACGCCGAAGCGACTGTACCAAAAGTTACAATTATTCTCCGCAAGGCTTACGGCGGCGCTTATGACGTTATGGGTTCTAAACATTTACGCGGTGATATTAACTACGCATGGCCAACCGCGGAGATTGCCGTTATGGGTCCGCGCGGCGCAATTGAGGTTCTTCATTACACGGAGATTTCAAAGATTACTGACGAAAAAGAAAAAGTGAAATTCATTGCGGGCAAAGAACAGGAATACAGGGATAAGTTTGCAAGTCCCTACGTTGCAGCTAAGTACGGATATATCGATGACGTAATTGAGCCGCGCAATACAAGGTTCAGAATTATCCGCGCGCTGCAATCTCTTGCAACGAAGAAAGATACCAATCCGCCGAAGAAACATTCTAATATGCCGTTATAGAAAGGAATGAACAATGGGATTATTTAAAAAACAGAAAGAAAAACCACAAGAAACCAAAACAACTAAGCCGAAAACAGCTCCTAAAGCAAGCAAAGCAGATGAGCTTAATGCGGTTATTGCATCGGCAATATATCTTTTTACAACGCACCCGCATGATTCGGAAAGTACGGTGCTGACAATTAAACGAATTGAAAAAATATATTCGCCGTGGAGCTCTAAAATATACGGATTAAGGAAATCACCAAGGTAAAAAATCAAAATGAAAAAATATAAACTCACCATTAACGGAAATAAATACGATGTTAATATACTGAACTTCGATGATAATGTTATTGAGCTTGATGTGAACGGAAAACAGTACGAGGTGGAAATTGAACAAAAAACCGCTCCGGTGAAAACCCCGCAGCTTGTAAGAGCAAAGAGCGAACCCTCGACCGAAAGCGATAAATCGACTGCAAAAACAAGTTCACCTGCAGAGAAAAAAGGCGCGGGTGTAATAAAAGCGCCGCTGCCCGGAACAATATTAAACATATTCGTCAAAGAAGGCGATATTATCAAAACGGGTACAAAACTTCTGACATGGGAAGCGATGAAAATGGAAAACAATTTGAATTCTGATAGAGAAGGCACAGTAAAAGTAATTAAGGTCAAGCCCGGCGATACAATCCTCGAAGGCGATGTGCTTATAGAAATTGCATAGCAGCCTCACCCCGACCCCTCTCCAAAGGAGAGGGGATTACAGGTTTAAAAGAATCAACACAGTTGATTCACTCCATATTTCTTTTTACAAAGCAGAAGCCAACCGCAATAACTATTCCTGCAAATCCCATAATATAAAACTTCAATGCGCTAAACGGCTGGAGCAGGAAATATCCTGCCTGGTAAGGATACTGAAGCCAGTATGTGCTGTTTGCTTTTTCGAATTCAGTAAACAGGTGTGTCTGATTAAGAACAATATAGAACAGCAAATCAAAGCTTAAGAGGTAATGAGCTAACAGCAAGCCAATAGTGCACCACAGCCCGCAATAGAAAAATATTACAATAAGTCCCGCAATCTCTATTGTTTTTTGGATTACCCGGTATCTCGGAACAGAAATAATTCCGTTTTCGGCTGATTCCTGAAACACCCAGTTCCAAACAGAATTTGTGAATCCTTCCTGTTTAATTTTCTGCTGGTATACAATGCCATAGGAATAAGAATCGAAAAGAGTAATTAGAATAATATAGGAAATCACAAAAATTAATTTTCCCCATATGCTGATATTTTTACTGCGGGCATGTATTTTCATGTACCAATTTATAAAATAAACTTCACAAATCCTTTCTATTTTATCTTCAACCGCAATTTGTTATCTTCGTAAATTAACAGGAAGGGAACACAGCAATTGCAGGAAACAGCAGATTATCAGGAAACTCCGGAAAAGCAGGAAGCCGAGAAGCTCAACCGTCCTCAGGTTGAAGGATTAGACAAAATTCTCGGTGTACCGTTTAAAGTCTTAGATGACGGATTTATCCGCGTAATAGATTATATGGTCTCAGATGAATCAATAGTTCAGGCAGCACGTGTATCAGACGGCGCGGGAACGAAAAAGATTCACGAAGACAGGGGGCTTATACGCTACCTCATGCGCCACTATCACACAACGCCGTTTGAGATGTGCGAAATAAAGCTGCATGTCCGTGTTCCCATGGATGCGTGGCGGCAGTGGATTAGACACAGAACTGCAAATGTTAACGAATATTCAACACGCTACTCGCTCGCAATCGATAATGCTCAGTCAACTGAACCTGATAAATGGCGTCTTCAGGCGCAGGGCAACCGCCAGGGCAGCGCGGGATACATGGATAATGAAACCGGGAAATACTTAAGTGATAAAGAACTGGAGTTCCAGAAGCAAGCGCGTGAAATTTATGAAGAACGCATAGCCAAGGGTATTGCACGCGAACAGGCACGCAAAGACCTTCCGCTGGCGACTTATACAGAGGCTTACTGGAAAATTGATTTGCAGAATCTTCTGCATTTCCTCCGCTTAAGAATGGATGCGCATGCGCAGGAGGAAATCAGGGACTACGCTAATGTTATCGGAAACGAGATTGTTGCAAAGTGGTGTCCCCTTGCATGGGAAGCGTTTAAAGATTACCACATGAATTCAACTTCTTTTACACGTCTTGAATTTGAAATCCTTCAGGAAATCCTTACGGGTAATAATGATAAAGCTATTGAGAAAGCAAAAAGCTTCGGGTTTATAAAAGAAAACGGTGAAATAAAACGCAACCGCGAGCGCCAGGAGTTTGAAGCAAAGCTTGAAAGGCTCGGCGTAAAAATTCCGTGGAGGTAGAATAGTTAGTTTAGAGACCTCACCTCCTAAACCCCTTTCTCCGAAGGAGGAGGTGGGTTTAATTAATGTGTAGTCATTCAATAGAATAGAATTCCTGCTTTATTAATACACCAGGCTTTATTCCTGAATTGAACTTCTTTCGCAGATTAACATGCGCTATTGCGTAAAAGCACTAATCCAGCCGAAAGCAAATACCATTCGTACGGCTTGGGAAATTTCTGGCGGAACCCGGCATCAACATCATTCATAAATGAATATAATATTACCGCAGAGCCTGCAAGCACAAGCAGCCAATGAATCAGCTTCGGCTTAACATCATATCCTTTATCAAACAGCTTCAGTATATCGATTCCGATTATGATCATTGCAAGTGAAATTAATACAGCAGAATATACAGGACCTATCCACGGCAGTAGGAATTAAAAACAAAATATCAGGGTCAGAAACTGCTGCAGGCCAATCGATTATAACTTTCAGCCAGACGTAATAAAATATATCCCACACACCGAAGATTATCAGGAAATAACCGAACCCTTCCCAGAATTTTCTGCTCAGCAGCCACCCGCTCGATACCAGTATAACAAGAGTTGCAAACTCACGGAAGAATTCAATTGTAAGGTTCCTGTCATAATGCATTACCAGCGGAAAGTGAAAACCGGTGGGGTAGTATATAGTCCGTAAATAAGCAACCACCGCCGCTTCGATATACGCGAATGCAATACCGAAGAGGAAAACGATTAATATTTTTTTGTTGAGTGATTTATTCATTGTTAACCATATTCGTCCTACGACTCTAAGTCGTAGGACGAATTAAATATTCCTACTCCAGTTTTTTTGTTTCAAACCATTTCCAGATTTCTTCGCTGGCGTTAAACTCGCGCGATGTTCTGCCTACCAGCAGCTTGGGCAGGGACTGCTTGCCGCTGGGCCATGTATGTCCCCCGCCTTTCACCAGGTAAAACACAACTTCATTTCGGCTTGTGCTGCCGGAGTAGACATATTTTTTTACCATTGTATCATCATCATAATCATCTATTTCCGATGTAACTGGCTCTTCGTTGCATAAATTATTCTTTACCCAGAAACCAAGTGTGTTCTGCACTGATATAACCTCGCCCCTGCCGTACCTGATTGAACCGCCTTCATACGGCACAAGCGGGTCATCATCACCGAATACATACATTAGCGGAACCGGTTTGCCGGGATCGAATGAGTTATAAAGATAGTCGGACATGCTGATAGCAACAGGAGCAATTGCTGCAATCCTGCTGTTAAGCTCACATCCCAGGCGGAAGCTCATCATCCCGCCGTTTGAAATTCCCGTTACGTAAATCCCGCCTGAATCAATTTTATATTTTGATTCAAGTGAATCAATCAGCAGCGAAAAAAATTTCACATCGTTTACCTCAACACCGTTCACATAGCTTTCGGTGATTTTCCTGCCGTCATTCCAGTGTTTATCTATTCCCTGGGGGTAGCACAAAATAAATCCATATTTATCTGACACTTTATTAAAACTTGTCAATCCGTTCATTCCCTTTGCCGTTCCGCCTCCGCCGTGAAGCGCAAACACAAGAGGCGCAGGTTTAGATTTGTCAATCGATTTGGGAACGTGTAAGATGTAAGAACGTTCAATGCCGTCAACAGTTATTGTATCAGCAAAGGATGAGTATAAACTAAATAATAATATCAATAAAATATATTTTCCCATTAATTTTAAAATATTATGATTTCAGGCTATGGTTCGTGTTCATCACCTGAGGTTTGCTCAGCCATTTTCTTATTTGCCTTTTGTTCAGCAACGTATTCAATAGCTTTTCTCTTATCCTTATCATAAAATGCATCCGTTGCTCCGTACATCAGAGTTGTCATGCTTCCTCCGCCTCTTCTTATTTTTACGGCAATCCTGATAAATACTAAAACAACTGCAGCAAGGATTCCGAAAACTAATATAATATCAAATGTATCTTTAGGCATATTTTTTATAAAATTTCTTTGTTTAATTATTCATCATCGCTGTACAGTAAATCCCGAATTTTCTTCATATCGCTGCCGAAGACACCCGTCTCTGCTATTCTGTGTTTGGATATTAAATTTTTCTTAATCCATTTTGTAAAATCTTCATCGTAAAGCGATTTATCATTATCAACCCAGACTTTTTTTGTATCTTCAAACTTTTTAGAATCATTATCGGGAAATAAGTAATACTTTTTATCTTTAATTATTATCAGGGCCTTGCTCCCGCGCGTAACAAGGCTTGATGCCCATTTATGCAGGCTAACAGGTTTGTTTTAGTAGAGGGGTCAAGAACAACCGAATCAATTTTATCGCCGCATGATACAAGTACGAGCGGCGCAACGTGATAGCCCCAGCTGTCACACTCATTTCCGGCAGTAAGAAATGAAGTTTTCTCAGCCTGTAAATTTCTTCTTTCGATGCACGCTTGAAATCCGCAAAACAGCCATGCCTTTGCTGTTTTTAAGCCGGGAAACTGCTTTTCAAGAATTGCGGAAATAAGATACCGTGCGATGCGCAATTATTGCAGTCATCAAAATCCATAAACCCAAGCTCATTGCTGATGAAATCAAAAGCGGAATCAACGGTTGATTTATCCGTAATACAAGCATCAACGCTGTCAGAAAAAGGACTGTGTTCAATGGTCTGTGAGCAAACCGAAACCGTTAAAAACAATATAAAAATCGTAACTTTCACACAATAATCAAAGCATAAATGGGAAAATTAAAAAGGCAAATTTTCAGCATTTCCGCTTGATTTACTTACCTTAATTAATTAAAATTAACAATTAAGTTAAACTAATAATATCACAATAATGAACACAGACGAAGCAGTGAGAAAAGAATTACTGAACTACATTGAAAAGCCCCATACACACGGCACTTTTATCCAGCTTTTAAAGGATTTCCCCGAGAAGCTGATTAACGAAAAGCCGCAGGACTGCCTTACTCGTTCTGGCAGATGCTTGAACACATACGGATTTCACAGTACGATATGCTTGATTTCCTGCGAAACCCGAACTACAAAGAAATGCAGTGGCCGAAAGATTACTCGCCGGTAATGACCAAAAAGCAACCATGAAAATGTGGAACGACTGCATTAAAAAATATGAAGATGACATCGAAGCATTGAAGAAAATCATTGAAGACCCCAAAACAGATTTATTTGCACTCATACCGCACGGCACGGGACAAACAATATTCAAAGAAGTGATACAGATAATCGACCATGCAAGCTACCACCTGGGTCAGTTTCTGGTAATGAGAAGGCTTGCAGGAGAATGGAAGCATTAGCATTAGCTCCGTCTGTTGGTTTGTATTGCAGATATTGAAAACTAAATTTAAATTGAATTTATGAGTGACCGCAGGAACAAAGCAATAGATATAGAAAACAGTCTTAAATCAAAGCTGTATAAACGAAGATCTTCTTATATTTTCAGCAATGACCTTTTTGAGAATTGGATTAAGAGCACACTGAAACCGGATTCAGTTTGGATTGATGCCGGGTGTGGCAGCAACACTCTTGTTGATGAATTTTCGGCTTACTCAGAACACGGAACAGGAATAGACTGTGTTGTTCACCCCGAACTAATGAAAAGAGAAAGATTCCTTTTGGGATATTTATCAAATCTTCCAATTGAATCCGGATCCACCGATACAATAGTATCTAACATGGTTGTTGAGCACCTTAAAGACCCCAAGAAAGTCTTCTCTGAGTTTCTTAGGGTGTTGAAACCGGGCGGAAATGTTTTCTTCAGAACAACAAATAAATTTTATCCATCACAGTTCTTCGGGCATATTTTTTCAAAAAACGTGAAGGATAAGATAATAAATAAAATATTCGGAGTTGAATCGCACGATATTTTTCCTACTCATTACAGAATAAATACTTATAATAAAATTAAGAAACTACTGCCTTCATTAGGATTCGAAATAAATAAGCTTGAAGCCATTGAAGACCTCCACATGTTTCATCCTTTAGCTTTCGAAATATCCTATAACATATACAGGATACAGAGCATGATACCCTTTTATTTTTTAAGGAACACACTTATATGCTGGGCTAAAAAACCCATATAGATGCAAACATAATTTTATTTATATTTAAGTAAGATTTAATCTTATGAAGACAAAGATTTTACTTTTAATCGCTGTTTTAACTGTCAACCTGAACGCTGCAATAATTATGCAGCCTTATCTTATGGGCGTGCAGACAAACAGCGTTTGGGTACTGGTTGAATGCAGTACACCCGATACGGTTATAGTCGATTTCGGCACAACGCCATCTTACGGAGCACTGCCAAAACATTTACCATCAGTGCAACAACAAACTCGACTTACGTTCACAAAATAAATTTAACCGGGCTTAACGAAAATACAAATTATTACTATAGGGCAAGACAGCTTAGCTCCACATCAGGCGGATACAGCTTTGTTACTGCAGTGAATGAACAGACTCCGTTCCGTTTCTTATGGATTGGCGACTACCGCTCAGGCACTGCCGTGCATGACCAGATTTGCCAGCAGATACCTCAGTATAATCCGCGGTTTTACATTAACGGAGGTGATGTTGCTGTTTCGGGTTCTTATACCGATTTTAAAAATGAGTTTTTCAGAACGGGAGAATTAAATATAATATCACATGTTCCGTTTTTCCTAACAACAGGAAATCACGAAGGCTGGGACACAAATACAAAAGCATTCACAAAAGGAATAACTTTGCAGAGCGGAACCGAGGATTATTATTCGTTCGATTACGGAAACATGCACGTGCTGGTTTTAAATACACAAATAAGCTATTCCGTGGGGAGTAACCAGTATAACTTTGCCATGGCTGACTTAAGCTCAACCAACAAAACATGGAAAATCGTCATCTCGCATAAACCCGCATACTGCTCAGGCGGGCACGGCGAAGATGCCGGCATGATTACCATGTCACAGAACATATTTGTACCCGCAGGAGTTGATATGGTGATTTCCGGACACTCGCATTTTTACCAGCATAACCGTGTAAGCGGAATAGAGCACATGGTGCTCGGCGGGGGGCGCCGCTGTATGTTCCGTCAAATGCGTCTTATACATTCAAATCGGTGCAGGATTATAATTTCGGCATTGTTGATGTGAACCGGGATACGCTCTTATTAAGAGTCTACAATAACCTCAGTACAATGCTTGATACAGTTAAGCTGGTGAAGAATCCCGAAGGATTTCACGGAAACGGTACGCCGATAAAAAACTTTACTATCAATGAAGTTTATCCCAACCCCTCAAACCCCGAGTTTACCATAAGCTTTGATATTAAAGATGATATGGTTTACACGATTGAGCTTTTCGATATAGAAGGCAAACTAGTCGACACAATAAAAAACTCCAAGATTAAAGCCGGTCACCATGAAATAACTTATAATACCTCAAAGCTCTCAAGCGGAATGTATTTTGTGATGCTGACAAACGGAAAGGATTTTAAAGCAAAGAAGATTGCTGTTGTGAAGTGAGGAGTGTTTTAATAAACACAAACCCCGTATGGAATACCATACGGGGTTTTTTATTTCTATTGGGCTGCACCGGTTTAAAAGAAATAATCCCTGTTTTCACACAGCCTTGATTTTCCGGTACTTTTTTATCAAGAAAAAAAGTACAATAAGCTGGTGTCCTAATGGCTGATTCTGGATTCCCGCCTGCGCGGGAATGACAATGTGGCTATGCGGCTGATTCTGAATTCCCGCTTTCACGGGAATGACAATCCTTAGACTTCACAATGTGTTAAATCCGGCCTGTGAAAATAGGGAGCGTAAAAAAATTATCGAGCAGAACAGCACAGGAAAATCTGTTTGAGCTGCCGAGTTAAACTCGTCCTACGACTCAAAGTCGTCGGACGAGTGGTATTCCTGTAAGGCGAAGATAATTTTAGCCCTGACTGCCTTTGGCAGTCTATTTTCACCAGCCTTGATTTTTTTGGTACTATTTTATCAAGAAAAAAAGTGCAATTCCATCTTTATTTATTCATTATACTTTCCCACCAATGGTCATCACCCGATTCAATCGGTTCAACATTCATTTTCCCGTTCAGTGATGTGCATTTGCTTCCTGCGTCAACTGTCACCGGCAATTGGTCATTGGCAGAGGTTTCCAGATTTTGTGTAAGTTCCTTCAGCTTTTTCTGCATTTCTTCGGCTGTTATTTTACCGTTGCGGTAATCTTCCATCAGCTTCTGCGCATCCTCACCTGTCGGGTGGCTGCCGGAGGACTTTGTGCATTTAACTGTTGCCGAGCCTTCATAAACTTTTAAAACATCGGTGGTGTCACTGCCTGATACGCTGATATCGATTGTCAGCTCTGTATTTATATGGTCTATTATTGATTGTCCCGTATGAAAAATAAACAGTCCTGCATCATGACCGAAATTTTTATAATCAGTCATTATTTTGTTCATTTCGGGACCAAGGTTATAGTACAGCTTTCCGCCTTTCATATAAAACCCCAGCGGACCCGGCTCCTGATGCGAGCTGACTGACCTGCACAAATCGCTCAGATGCGGCAGCTGCATTGTTGAGTTCGGTCCGAGCGCAAACTCCGCTACATAATCCGCATTGGAGTTTCCCGAAACCAGCAGCACAGAAACTTCTCCGTTGGGACCGGTTTTTATAGTTGAGCCTTCCTCAAGCATATCGGTTTGTTTGAGCTTGACGTTTTCTTTTAAAATCCATGCCGTATCGGGTATGCCGCAGATGGGCTCGATTTTTTGCCTCAGCACGTTGCCTGTAGCATCCTGCGCATAATTGACAACTATGCGGCACATGTTATCCGTAAGATGTATTAAGCCTGCATTGTCTTCATCGCTGTCGAAGAGCAGCGAATCGTTATCCCCGTAGAGAAAAGGGTGTCCCTGACCGGAGAATGAAACTGAATGTAAAACCGTAAAGAAGAGCACGAACATTGTAAAGAGGGCGGTATTTTTCATAACTTTGAGGATTTTTGTTATAAAAATGAAATTAATTCTAACCCAAGATGAAGAGGAAAAACAGGAAACTGTGAGGATAAACAACGCAGAAATTATGAATTTAGTTTCAGGAGGGATATACAGATGAAAAATAATTATATTAAGACATGACCGACGTACACACCAAAGCACAGCGCAGCTACAACATGAGCAGAATCAGGTCGAAGAATACAAAACCCGAACTGATTGTCCGGAGCTGGCTGCATAAACAGGGGTACCGTTTCAGACTGCACGACAAAAACCTGCCCGGAAAACCTGATATAGTTCTTAAAAAATACAAAACTGTTATCTTTGTTCACGGATGCTTCTGGCACGGACATAAAGGGTGCAAATATTTTGTAGTCCCCAAAACGAGAACAAAATGGTGGTTAAATAAGATTAACTGTAATATTGAGAGGGATAGAAAGGCTGCAAGACAATTAAAAAAATTGGGATGGAAGGTTATTAATATTTGGGAATGTAAAGTAAAAGATTCGAAAAATACAAAGTTATTTATCAAACAATAAATTTATTCAAATCTTGCTTTGGAACTGCCCACTGAACTTGAATTGAGGTATATATGCTTTTTTGGGGTTTAAGTATAAACGCAGGGTTTTGAATGATTTTAATCTCGGGTTTTGTTTTAATAGCTTTAACAATAACAAGATAATAATTTTCTTTTTTTTGTATAGCTGTAAGCCACTCTTTGTTTGTGAAAAGTATACCGCCGAACACGTCCACCATTCCTTTTATTTCAATGAATGAAACTGAATTTTGATTTTTAATTTCGAAATCGTAACCTGAGCCATAATCTCTTTTATCAATTAGTTTTCCATTTATCGGGAATCTGTTTTGGTTAAAATATTTAATGAAAAACTCTTCTGCCTGTTTGCCAGTTGGACCTCTTAATACAAAAACACTTTTTCTTCTTTGTTTTTCTCTCCTTACTATCTTTGCATCTTCTTTTATTAAATTACCTATTTCTTCAGCTTCTTCCGATTGTAAATAAGTAGTATTATTTAAAATATTTAAAACAATTTCCCTTATATCTGGCTCATCCATATCCTGAAATGCTTCAATTGTTTTAATTATTTGCTTATGCATAGGTCTCTGCCAACCTCTGCGCCAGGAATAAAGATAATCAAACTCGTCCCTTCTTAGTTTAACATAATTCTTTTTAACATTAAGAGCCTTTGCGGTTTCAAGAAATGCTTCGTTGAATGATTTAAAACCGAGTTTTTGTAAAGCTTCTCTGTCAAACCTCGCCAAGTAATAAGCAATTATAACTGCAAATTTGTTGTTTGAGTTTGCCATTAACTTTTTTGTGTTCCCTCGGTTTCAGATAAAAACATTTTAAAATACTCTGATGCTTCAGTTTCTTCTGTTTCTGATATACCAGACCTCATAAGATACGATATAAATTTTCTGACAACATCGTTTGTCAGTTAGTCACTTATTGAAATTAAGTAATTAAACTTTTCAGAAAGTTCTTCAGGGGTTACAGCATTGTATTTGGTAAAATCTATTTTACCCCCCTTGAATAATGGAGTTTGAGGTAAATATCTAAATTTGGAACCTGTATGCTGAACATTATATCCGTTATATATTTTCTCAATTTATCGGGGTCTTTTATAAACTCTTTAGTTGTCTTTTCTTCAATTGGTAATATTTCACAGACTAAAATAAATTTGCAATTATTATGAGCCAAATCGCATCGGGGAGTCAAAATAATAATCTGCACGTTACCCTCCTTAAATTTCAAAATATCACCTGTCCAGAAATCGAAACTGCTAGTTCGCCGGTAATAATGTTCAACAGCATTTATTTTGATTTCTTCGTTACCTTGGCTACCTTTACAAGAAGATATAACATTCTGAAAAGTTGACCTGAATGCTATTCTTTCAAATATCTCATGTATTCTACTTTTAAAATGGGTAGGGTCTGCAAATTTTACGCTGTTGATTATTTGTATTATTTCATCATCCTCAAATTGATTCACAAAGGCCTCGTGAAGCTCATGCATGATTTTCTTTTCAATTTCACCATTTGGAGAAAATAAATCAAGAAAACCTGATTCCATCATTAGTTTTATTTTATCAGCATATTTCTTGAACAGCCAAGATTTTTTGATTTTTCTACTTTAAAAACTGTTCCCTTTATTGTGTAGATCTCTAAAATGGTCCAGATGACCACTATGTATAAACAATGGAACCCGAAAGTTGTTATAGTTACTTATTATATCTTCGGAAATTTCAAAACTTCCTTTTGCGGCTTCTTCACTATCTTTTGCCAAATCATAAATTATTACTTTGGTATTTTTTGTAATCTCATCATTGGTAATTGCCTTTTTGAAATCATCGATTTTCTCATACATTTTTAATTCATAGTTCAAACCAATAGCACTCATTACCGATTTAAAAGTTTTCAATTGCCCAATATCATCATCAAATAGTAGTATAAATGACATGTTTATTTCTCCTCATTTTTTCTTAAAAGAAATGCAGGTCCCGAAGAGCGGTTTTCAGCCCATACTTCCCAGTCATATGAGCTTAAAATGCTTCTTGTAAATGCTAAACCTAAACCACTTGCATTTTTTTCTTCTTTCGTTGTAATTCCATATTCAGAAAATTATATCAAGTACATCTTCTCTGATTTTGGGACCATTGTTCATAACCACTATGGTATTATTTCTTTCCAGTTTAAGCTTAATACTTTTTTCTGAAGATCTGATTTCTTCAACCAATAAACAGCATTATTAATAATGTTTAAGAAAGCAATCCACATGGCATATTCGTAATCTTTTATTTCATAATCTTCAATCTTTTCGTCAATAAAAATCTTGATATTATAATCATTTAAATCTTTTCTGAACAAGGCACATACTTTATTAAAAGTTTCAAACGGATAAAACAATTTACGTCTTGATAGTCCAATTGCTGGTTTTAAAGATTTACTTTGAGTTTGTCAAGGGTATCTAACGAACTGCTTAGTAAACCAACATCATTTAAGAACTGCATACTTTTCCAGTTTTTCAATCTGAATCTTTTGGGTGTTTATTTCCATTGAATATCTTAAGCCGCCAATCTGTGAGATTGGTTGTGACAATTCATGATAAACTAATTCTAGTCCACTACCCAATGTCGCAAGACGCTGCGAAAGAGTATAAGTTTGACTCCAGTATATATCGAGCGTCGTTGTAATTTCTTTAACAAATTTTTCTGATTTTTGTATTCACGCTCATTATCATCTGTGTATTCTTCAATAAATTTTAAGTATGCACCCAGTATCCGGTCTTTCCAATCTGCTTTTTACAAACCTTCCTATATTATGTTTCAATCTCAATTAAAGAGACCCTCTTCCCTGCCCAAGTTCGTAACTAAAACTGTTCTAAGTATTTTTTTAAGGTCTATAAAAGCTTTATTTTCATAAAAGCCTTCTCGATTTGTTTTCTCACTGAATAGGTCATATGTGGCAAGAAAATACATAGCCTAATATTTGGTTTGGACCCAATACTTTTACAGGCTCTTGAACTCTCATTTGACCTAAACCCATCCAATCTTTTTCTTCCTCTCCATATGGTTTTACACCAAAACCGTTTTTAGCAACCCTGAAACCCGTTTCCTTATTTAATAATCTTCTGGTTTCTAGTCTACCCGGTTGTTTTAAAATTTGGGTTAATCTATCAAGATAAGAAATATATATCATAAACACGTATGTCAAAATAAAATGGGCCGACGTTAGCTGCAAGTATTTCTTCAGGTATTTCATCTTCGTATTTTTGCCTTCTTTTACGCAACATTTCATCCGAAAACAAATATTTTTGTGCAATAATAATCTTTTCATCAATTTTGTATTTCCTGCCCAATCTTTTGCAGTGATAGTTCGCTATAACATTACCCTTCTCATCATATTTCCCTATCATTCTGTAATCATATTCATCAATTACCCTTAATGGTATTACAGGTACAAATGGTGTTTTACTAATTTCTGTTGCATAATTAATTATAGATTTGACCCATAATATAAATCAAATTTATCCTTTAACTGTTTTCTATAGAAATTCTCCTCAATTATGTTTTGGTTTAAAAGAGCTTCCTGACTTTCAGAAATCATAGATAAGGGGGTAATCAAAAATATTTAAGGACATCATTAAAGTGGTTTCTTCGAATGGTATTTCGTCATCCTCATACTCATCTAACATAATAGTTTTCACAGAATCGTTAAGTCCTTCTATTACAATCAATGTTCCCTCAACAAACTTTTCAACTAAATTATTTTGTAAGAATGTAATTAAATCATCGTTTTGTTTGGTTTCCTTCAATTCTAATGTCTTCATTATCTTTTAGTAAATATTTCCTCAATTCGATTAACCTGTCCGCCTGGAACTCTATTTCACTCAGTAAAACCTCATGTTTAAATTTTTCTCTATTAACTATGAGCCAGTTATATGCCTTATCGTCTGCCATCTTAGTAATAACGGTTAAATATCTCCCTAATGCCATTGCGGCGAGCCTTCCAATTCCCTTGCTACCCAAATAATTTCTTTCGAATATCTTGCTTTTTCTTTTACCTAATCTCTTTGAGCTAATTGATGTGTGTAACCATTCTCCAAACAGTGTTTTATTATTCATTCCTATTCCATTGTCAAATACAACGAGAAATGATTTAAGGGGATTTTCATCCAAATGTATATATACTTTACATTCAAGTGCGTCTGCGTCATATAGTTTTTAACTATTTCACCAAGAGCTGTTGATGGATGCCCAATTAATTCTTCACCCATCTGAATTATACTCATCGCGCCTGATTCGAAACGAAAAATCTGTTATTTCAATCATTTTTAAAAATTATTATTTCTTTTGCGATTATTTCCGCCATTAATGCCGGTACAGCATTGCCTATTTGTTTAAAAGCAGCTGTTCTGCCACCTTCAAAATAAAAATCATCAGGAAATGACTGATTCTTGCAGCTTCGCGGACTGAAAGTGAACGAATCTGTTTTAAATCAGGATAAATGTAATAGTGCCCGTCTTTTGATATATGTGCAACCATAGTGTGCGAATGACCATAGGGGTTAACAACTTTGTACCTGTCAAGAAATGTTCTTACGTTATGGTGTGTTTGCAAGAATCGGGGCAGGTCATTGATATTTCAGTCTAATACCTTCATTCAACCATTTTTTGATGGCCATTGAATAAATTTTAAGGTCTCTTTTATTATGGTAACGTGTAATGTGCTGTGTAGTGAAATCAATACCATTACGAATTCCGGATAACTGAAGATATTCATTTATATTTTTCGTATATTTTATCAAAGTCAATTCCTGTCCCGGTGATAACTTTGGCAAATCATAAAACAAATCTTTTTTTATCTGCCATGTGTTTTCCATCCTGGGCATTTCAGGAAACCGGAATTTTGTTTTGCCTCTTCGACCTATAATTATTACCCTTCTTCTTCTTTGCAGCACTCCAAAATCTTCAGAATTTAAAACCTTAAAATCTGTTGAGTAACCTGCCTCTGAAAAAAGATTAAACATCTCATTTAAATACTTATGGCTACCAGCACTTAACAAACCCAGCACATTTTCAAAAACAAAAAACTCTGGTTTGTATTTTTTCAGAAATTCTGCATAATATCTGAATAGAAATTTCCTTCTGTCCCATCTCATTCCTTTATCATCACGGCTTCTGCCAACAATTGAAAACGCCTGGCATGGTGGTCCGCCTATTATAACATCAACTTTTCTTGAACCAAGTAACTTGTCAATAAAGCTGAATATATTTTTAATAGTTTTATCCGAAATTTCTTCATTAACCACAGAATAAAATAATTCTTCCGGTATACTTTTCCAAAGCTCATCTCTTGAAATTTCATTTTTCAGGTAAGCATAATAACATTTTAGTTGTTTATTTTTCCTTAAATGATGGTAAGCTGTTCTTGTACGAAGGGTATCGCAGGCGTCTTTATCCATTTCTATATGTGCAACAGGTGTATAACCGGCTCGGATAAAACCTTCGGACAAGCCTCCCGCGCCTGCAAACAGGTCTATAAAAGTAAGATGGTTATCGTTTCTATTTGGGTAAAAAGTATTCAAGGGGTTTCTTATAGATTTTCGCAAAATCTCTTAAAAGGAAGATGTCAACTTTAATTTGACCGTGTTCTATTTTGGAAATATAGGATTGGGTTTTCTTGAGTTTTTTGGAGACGTCTTTTTGTTCAAGACCAGCTTCTAAACGGGCTTGTTTTAACTGTCGGAACAGGTACTTATAATCTTTGGAATAGATACCTTTTGTCAACATATCTTACAAAGATATATTCCAAATCGGCATATGCCAAAAAGGAATATGGTATTTTTAATCAATTTTTAACAAAAGTCCTCCTTTGTGCCGCTTCGTGCCCTTTGTGTTTAATTTTTTTCCTGGTTCCCCTTATTAGCAGTATGCTATAATTTCGTATAGTGTTTTAACAGACACTTATGAAAATATATTTTCTCTGCCTCTTGACAAATGTGATTTTCCGTTTTAGATTTATCTAAGAGTGCGGAGCGGCTCGAGTCCATCGTGTGTGGAGTGCGTTTTTTCACTCAATACACTTAACACACTCTATACACTCGATACACTCAACGCACTCGACGCACTCGATACACTAATTTTCGTTCTTTGAAATATATAAAAACATCAAAAACAGGCTGAAATCAAGGTTTCCCTATGAGCTGCCGGAGCAAAAAGCTGCGATTTCGGGGCACTTTCATTACTTGTTTTGGAAAATATTGCGTTTTAAGGTCACTTTCATTACTTACCGTTACTTCAAGTAATGAACTTTTTTGACCATTTATTGCGCTGAATACACTGATGTGGTGTGCAACCTGAAGCTGAGATAAGTTACATTTTATCATATATTTACTAACGGCAGGTATAACCTGGGTTATGGGGGGTATAGGCAAACAGCTAAATGGCTAAATAGTCAAATAGTTAGATAGATTTGATACACATCAGGTAACCGTTACCTGAAATGCGGATAAAATACATGAAAACATGATATTAACAAGTAAGGAGGTTACCTGGGTAACCTATGGGTACTGGGGTACAGGCAAACAGCTAAATGGACCAGGATTTAAAGATTAGAAGATTGAAAAATTGGAAGATAAGAAATAAGAAATAAGAAGCGAAGCCCTGCCTGCCCGGCCATGACGGGAGCGGAGCCGAAGGGTAAGATGTGAAGGTGCACCAGCCGGCATGTGAAAATTGGAGTTAAGAAATTATCGAGCAATACAGCACAGGAAAATCTGTTAGAGCGAAGCGCAAGCGCAGCGAGTTATTTTCCTGTACAGCGAAGATAATTTTAGTCAATTTTCACCAGCCTTGATTTTTTTGGTACTTTTTTTATCAAGAAAAAAAGTACAGTAAGCTGGTGTCTTGGTGGCTGAGTGCAGAAGTGAGAAGTTAGAAGCGAAACTCTGAGCGGAACCCATTGTGTCACTTGGTGCCTTAGTAGTCTTGGTGGTTATTCTCCGGATTATAAACAACAAAGCCCCGATTGCTTTCACAACCGGAGCTTTTAAATAAATCCTGTTGAGGACTTTAGTCCGAAATCCCCCGATGCTCGTCGGGGGAGCAACCCCGATGCCGTTTCACTCATCGGGGCGGGCGACCGGATTTTATCCCGATAAACGAAGTGACATCGGGACTCCCACAATCCCGAGTACTCGGGATAGTAGTACCATCCCCGCCTGCGCGGGGACCTCTGAGGGGCTTAACTGAATAAAAAAAGAAAACCCCGAACCTACCGGTTCAGGGTTTTCAAAATAAATCCTGGCAACGACCTACTCTCCCACAACCTTTCGGTAGTAGTACCATCGGCGATGAGGGGCTTAACTTCTCTGTTCGGGATGGGAAGAGGTGTATCCCCCTCTCAATAGTCACCAGAAAAACCATTTAACGCAGCCGCAGCCTTCAGGCTGCGTTTTGCTCAAGCTGAAGCTTGAGACTACATTAAAAAAATCTGTAAGTATTTTTTCCGTTAAATAACATTATCAATAGCTAAGAGCAAAATGTCAATTGATAATTGCAAAATGCATAATTGATAATTGTTTAAATCGACGAACAATCTATCTGTCCGATAAAAATTTAAAGGTTAAAGTCGTTCGACTTATTAGTACTGCTCGGCTGAACACATCACTGTGCTTGCACCTGCAGCCTATCAACGTGGTAATCTTCCACGAGTCTTATTCCGCCCGAAGGCGGAGGGAAACCTCATCTTGAAGCGAGTTTCGCGCTTAGATGCTTTCAGCGCTTATCTCAACCGTACATAGCTACCCAGCGGTGCCATTGGCATGACAACTGGTACACTAGAGGTACGTTCATTCCGGTCCTCTCGTACTAAGAACGACCCTTCTCAAGTTTCCTGCGCCCGCATAGGATAGGGACCGAACTGTCTCACGACGTTCTGAACCCAGCTCACGTACCGCTTTAATTGGCGAACAGCCAAACCCTTGGGACCTTCTCCAGCCCCAGGATGCGATGAGCCGACATCGAGGTGCCAAACCTCCTCGTCGATATGAACTCTTGGAGGAGATCAGCCTGTTATCCCCGGCGTACCTTTTATCCTTTGAGTGCCGGCCCTTCCACTCGGAACCGGCAGATCACTAATCCCTGCTTTCGCACCTGCTCGACTTGTAAGTCTCGCAGTTAAGCATCCTTATGCATTTACGCTCAACACCTGATTACCAACCAGGCTGAGGATACCTTTGGGAGCCTCCGTTACAATTTAGGAGGCGACCGCCCCAGTCAAACTACCCGCCTAACAGTGTTCCTGTCCCAGATTCATGGGACCAGGTTAGAATTCAAATAAGCCAAGGGTGGTATTTCACATTGTGACTCCACGACGGCTAGCGCCGCCGCTTCAAAGTCTCCCACCTATTCTACACATAGATTACCCGAATCCAGTGCTAGGGTGCAGTAAAGGTGCACGGGGTCTTTCCGTCCATATGCGGGTAACCGGCGTCTTCACCGGTACCACAAGTTCACCGAGCCCGTGGTTGAGACAGTGACCAAATCGTTACACCATTCGTGCAGGTCGGAACTTACCCGACAAGGAATTTCGCTACCTTAGGACCGTTATAGTTACGGCCGCCGTTTACTGGGGCTTCGGTTCAAAGCTTCTTCAGGATTGCTCCCGAATGACCTCTCCCCTTAACCTTCCAGCACCGGGCAGGTGTCAGTCCATATACATCGCCTTCACGGCTTAGCATAGACATGTGTTTTTGTTAAACAGTCGCTTGGCCCGTTTCTCTGCGGCTCCGATAAATCGGAGCACCCCTTATCCCGAAGTTACGGGGTCAATTTGCCGAGTTCCTTAACCACGGCTCACTCGAGCACCTTAGGATACTCTCCTCATCTACCTGTGTCGGTTTGCGGTACGGTCACCTTATTATACGCCTAAGCTTTTCTTGGCAGCATGATTAGGGAAAGTTTGTAGGCTTGCGCCATCCCGTTCGGCTTTCGCCACGGTTGCCCGCAACTACGGCCTTAGACCGCCTAATCCAACAGGCGGCTTTCCTTTCACTTCTGCGTCATTTAGGTTTAAATTTCGGTGGTACAGGAATGTTGACCTGTCTTCCATCACCTACGCCTTTCGGCCTCGGCTTAGGGACCGACTGACCCTGAGACGATTAACGTTGCTCAGGAACCCTTAGATTTTCGGTGTCCAGATTTCACATCTGGATTATCGTTACTTATACCAACATCTTCTTTTCTGTCCGCTCCAGCATACCTTACGGTACGCCTTCAGCCCGAAGGCTGCTCATAACTGAGCTCGCAAACAGAATGCTCCTCTACCACTCCGATAAATCGAAGTCCACTGCTTCGGCGCTATGTTTAAGTCCCGAGTATTATCGGCGCTAGATCGCTTGACTAGTGAGCTATTACGCACTCTTTAAATGAATGGCTGCTTCTAAGCCAACATCCTAGTTGTCTGAGCAATCTAACATCCTTAGTCTGTTAACATAGACTTGGGGGCCTTAGAAGGTGGTCTGGGTTCTTTCCCTTTTGGCAATGAAGCTTATCCCCCACTGCCTGACTCCCGGAAAACATATGTACGGAATTCGGAGTTTGTCTGGGTTTGGTACCGTTGTGACAGCCCTACCCCAATCAGTGCTCTACCTCCGTCATACTTTTATCCGAGGCTAGCCCTAAAGCTATTTCGAGGAGAACGAGCTATCTCCAAGTTTGATTAGTCTTTCGCTCCTAGTCTCAGCTCATCCAAGCGGTTTTCAACCCACACTGGTTCGGACCTCCACAAGGTGTTACCCTTGCTTCATCCTGGCCAAGACTAGATCACACTGGTTTCGCGTCTGCCGCACCATACTGAACCCCTTACGGGGCACGCCCATTTCGGACTTGCTTTCGCTGCGGATGCATCCCTGAAGGATTTATCCTTGCATGATACGAGCAACTCGTTGGTTCATTAAGCAAAAGGCACGCAGTCATCCTGCATCCCGGCAAGCCGGGACGCCAGACTCCTACCGTTTGTAAGCATACGGTTTCAGGTACTATTTCACCCTCCTGTAAGGAGTGCTTTTCACCTTTCCCTCACGGTACTTGTTCACTATCGGTCACAGACAAGTATTTAGCCTTACGAGATGGTTCTCGCTGATTCCCACAGAATTTCACTTACTCCGTGGTACTCGGGATACTTTCGGGAGCCATCACTGTTTTCGTTTACGTGGCTTTCACACTCTATGGCCGGCCTTTCCAAGCCGTTCAACTAGCAGGATGGTTTGTAACTCCCCGGCGTACTCGAAATCCGCCTGAAAGTCCCGCAACACCTATGGTGCAACGATTCGAGTCTTTAACACACCAAAAGGTTTAGGCTGTTTCCGTTTCGCTCGTCGCTACTCAGGAAATAACTATTGTTCTCTGTTCCTCGGGGTACTTAGATATTTCAGTTCCCCCGGTTAGCTCTTCTGCACCTATGAATTCAGTGCAGAGTGTACAGACATTACTCTGTACGGGTTGCCCCATTCGGAAATCCCCGGGTCTATGGTTGCTTCCACCTATCCGGGGCATATCGCCGGTAACCGCGTCCTTCATCGCCTGCCTGTGCCAAGGCATCCACCGTATGCTCTTAGTAACTTAACCAAAAAATCTTTATCGATACAGATAGATTAATTGCATCGATAAACTTGTTATTTTACGGAAAAAAATACTTACTTATTAAAAGAACTTATTTTATCTCCTCCGGATTAACCGAAGGATTTTAAAAGCTTTACAGCTTTGTGGAGCTAATCCCGAATTCTCGGGATAGCCTCCGAAGGCATTCTGCCTTTTGTGGAGCTAAGCGGGATCGAACCGCTAACCTCCGCCTTGCAAGGGCGGCGCTCTCCCAGTTGAGCTATAGCCCCTAACTCAGTTGCAAATCAAAACATTTTGTTAAAGGCACTGCTTTAATGCGTGGGCCTAAGTGGAGTTGAACCACTGACCTCACGCTTATCAGGCGTGCGCTCTAACCAACTGAGCTATAGGCCCAACTTGTTATAGTTTTATAAAAGAACTCCCCGAAAGATTCAATCTCTGAGAGCTTTTAAACTCTCAAAATAGAATTCATAATTATGGAGCCTATAATACAAGGATAGCCAAGACTACAGGCTCCAAATTATATAAATATTGAAGTGTGCGTAAAAACTTCAAGAACAACTAAACGTTGAATTCTCTTTAGAAAGGAGGTGATCCAGCCACACCTTCCGGTACGGCTACCTTGTTACGACTTAGCCCCAGTCACTGGTTTTACCTTCGGCGCTTGTTAAAGGCGACTTCGGGTACCCCCAGCTTCCATGGCTTGACGGGCGGTGTGTACAAGGCCCGGGAACGTATTCACCGTGGCGTGCTGATCCACGATTACTAGCAATTCCAGCTTCACGGAGTCGAGTTTCAGACTCCGATCCGAACTGAGACCACTTTTTAGGGATTGGCTTGACCTCGCGGTCTTGCAGCCCTTTGTAGTGGCCATTGTAGCACGTGTGTGGCCCTGGGCGTAAGGGCCATGCGGACTTGACGTCATCCCCACCTTCCTCACTACTTGCGTAGGCAGTCTTCTTAGAGTGCTCAGCATTATCTGGTGGCAACTAAGAACAAGGGTTGCGCTCGTTGCGGGACTTAACCCAACACCTCACGGCACGAGCTGACGACAGCCATGCAGCACCTGTACAAGCTCGCCTTGCGGCACACAGACTTTCATCTGCTTTAGCTTGCTTTTCAAGCCCAGGTAAGGTTCTTCGCGTTGCATCGAATTGAACCACATGCTCCACTGCTTGTGCGGGCCCCCGTCAATTCCTTTGAGTTTCAACCTTGCGATCGTACTCCCCAGGTGGAATACTTAATGCGTTAGCTCCGACACTGAGTTTTTACACCCAACGTCTAGTATTCATCGTTTAGGGCGTGGACTACCAGGGTATCTAATCCTGTTTGCTCCCCACGCTTTCGTGCTTTAGTGTCTGTAACGGACCAGCTGACCGCCTTCGCCACTGGTGTTCTTCCTGATATCTACGCATTTCACTGCTACACCAGGAATTCCATCAGCCTCTTCCGTACACAAGCTATGCAGTATCAAAGGCAGTTCCAGAGTTAAGCTCTAGGATTTCACCTCTGACTTGCACAACCACCTGAGCACCCTTTACACCCAGTAAATCCGGACAACGCTTGCCCCCTACGTATTACCGCGGCTGCTGGCACGTAGTTAGCCGGGGCTTACTTTAAAGGTACTATCAATCTCCACAGAGTGGAGGTTTTCTCCCTTTCTACAGAGGTTTACAACCATAAGGTCTTCATCCCTCACGCGGCGTTGCTGCTTCAGCCTTTCGGCCATTGAGCAATATTCCTTACTGCTGCCTCCCGTAGGAGTCTGGACCGTGTCTCAGTTCCAGTGTGACTGATCATCCTCTCAGACCAGTTACCCATCGAAGGCTTGGTGGGCCGTTACCCCGCCAACTACCTAATGGGCCGCAGGCTCATCTCCAGGCGCCGAAGCTTTAACAACTGTCCCGATGCCGGGCCGCTGCATTATCTGATATTAGCCCCGATTTCTCGGGGTTGTGTCAGACCTGAAGGCAGATTACCTACGTGTTACTCACCCGTGCGCCACCTCCACAGCCGTATTGCTACAACTGCTTCAGTTGACTTGCATGTATTAGGCACGCCGCCAGCGTTCGTCCTGAGCCAGGATCAAACTCTCCGTAGTAATTTTAAAATTTTGAGAGTCTGAACTGTTTAATTGAACTCAGAAGAAATTTACGCACACAAAATCTATTTCATTTTTGTGTGATAATATATAAGAACAAATTTTTTGATTGGACAACAAATATAGCAGGAGTAATATTTAAAGTCAAGCCCCAAAGCGGGGCTAAACCTACTATTTTTTAATTAAATACCGCCTAAGGTTACATTAAGTTATTATTAGCTTTTCTGCCCAACCTTATAGGGTAAAACAAAGGGAAATGGGGGATTGTTTCAGGGGAATCTTTTGTGTTCACATGACAAGAACAAACTCATTATTCTATTTAAAAAATCGTTTATAAAACTTATCTTGAGTTTCTCAAATCAATTTAAAATTTATGACTATAACATTCGGACGATTCACAGACGCTTTCAAACCGAAAGCAAAAACAGAAGCATGGAGCCGGGCAGAAAAGCTCTTCGAACAGAAGAATTACATGGATTCATACGATGCGTTCTTCGATTATATAAAAGATGATTCCGTAAACAATGTAAGCTGGAAAAAAGAAAACAATCACATCGATTTCGAGCTTCAGCAGGGTTCAAAAACAGTTCACGGCTCAATTAACGAAAAGAAAATAACCGCAGGAACAAAGGTAGTGCACTTCGATAAGCTGAGTGTTTCATTCATGCGCCGCCTTATGGAAATGAACTACTCGCTCTTCTATACCCGCTTCGCTATGAAAGATGATGCCATATTTATTAAGTTCGATTCCGGCGTTGCCGACGGCCACCCGCGAAAACTATACTACGGACTGCGGGAGCTGGCGCTCCGCGCCGATAAGCAGGATGACCTGCTGGTAGATGAATTCTCTGCGCTCAAACCTGTTGATACAACCGGCGAGGAAGAAATCCCTGCGCAGGAAAAAGAAATCAAGTACCTCTATTTCCGTAAATGGATTGAAGGAACACTGAAGAGAATTTCCGAACTGAAAGAGGATTCGTTCTCGGGCGCAATATCATATCTTCTGCTTGACCTTCTATATAAAATAGATTACCTCATTACACCCGAGGGAACACTGATGAACGACCTGGAGAAAATCAGCTGGACCTATTTTGCGAAAGACAACAAACCTTTTGAAGAAAAAAACAGGGCAATGAAAGAGTCTTTCGAAAAAATTCTTGCAAAGCCAAAAGAAGATATTCTGAAAGACCTTTACAGAACCAAGGCTACATTCGGCGTTGCAAATCCCGCGCCGCACCCGGCGGTAGACGATGCTATCAAAAGCAATATCAATAACGTCAAGTGGTATGTAGACAACAACTACCCCGATATAGCAGAGCTTATTTTTGAATACATTGCAGGCTATGCGCTCTTCAGCTATGGGCTGCCGAAACCCGATGCAAAGCTGCTTGGACTCTTAATCAATATTACACAGCAGGATTATTATACAGCACTCGGACTAACAGAAAAATATTATGATACAGCTGCAAAAAAATTCGAAGAGCAGGCAATAAAAGATAAAATTAATGAAATTATAAAACAGGGGATTGAGCAATTTCCTGAGCTTAAGTTCAATACCGATAACCTGAAGTTCGATTCAATGGTGAACTTCTTACGCTCATATATAACAGAAATACAAAATTTAAATTATAACGTTTAAGAAACTGACACGAATTACACGAATTTTCACGAATGGATACCGAAAATAGAAGAGCCTATTTATAAAGAAGAAAGTTATAAAATTATCGGATTATGTATGGAAGTTCACAGAATACTTGGAAAAGGGTTCGCAGAAAATGTATATAAGGATGCATTTGAATACGAGTTTATCTAAAAACAACATTCCTTATCGAAAGAGAAAAACAATACGATGTTAAATACAAAGACACGTTATTGCCTCATAAATATTTATGCTGACTTCGTTGTATATGAAAAAATAATACTAGAGATAAAATGCGGTAAAGGAATTATGCAGAGCACATGCCAAACAAACATTAAATTATATTAGCAGCGGCAAATGTCAAATTAGGAATCATAATTAAATTTCGGAGAGGATTCTTTACACATACAAAAGAATCGTTTTATAGTAATAAACAATTCGTAGAAGTTTAATTAGTGAAATTCGTGTAAAATAATTAAATCAAATTTTATGAATGCACAGGATATAATAAATCAGTTTCAGCCAATCATCATACAAATTGCTACACCCCAGGGAACCGGCACGGGGTTTTATTTAAAAAACCATAATCTTATTGTTACAAATGACCATGTTGTAAAGGGCAATTATGAAGTCGCCGTCAGCGGAAAAAGCCTTCCTAAAGTGATGTCACCCGTCTATTATAATGACCCGCGTTACGACCTCGCTTTTATCGGAGTTCCGCAGGGTACCGACCTGCCGCTGATAACACTTGGCGAAGGTCATCCTGTAAAAGACGGTGATAAGGTTATAGCAATCGGACATCCTTACGGGTTAAACTACACTGCCACCGAAGGAATCGTATCAAAGGCGAGCAGGCAGAACAGGGGAATTAATTATATTCAGATAGACGCGGCAATAAATCCGGGCAACAGCGGCGGTCCGCTTGTAAATGAAGACGGCGAAATAGTCGGCGTGAATACTTTTATAATAGCCGGCGGCGATAACCTGGGGTTTGCACTTCCTGTAAGCTATCTTGAGGAAGCATTAAAAGAATACCAGCCGTATTTCGGGAAAATTGCAGTAAGGTGCGCATCATGCACAAACATTGTAACTGCTGAAAATATTGACGGCGAGTACTGCCCGTTCTGCGGCGCAAAAGTTGAGCTGCCGGCAATCAAGCAGGAGGCTGAATACAAGCCATCGGGGGCTTCGGCAACAGTGGAAAAAATTCTTGAAGCACTCGGCAAAGATGTTAAGCTCGCAAGAAAAGGTCCTTATGCCTGGGAAATTACCGAAGGCAGCGCAAACATTGTAATAAATTATAACGAGAACGGCTTTATTGTAGGAGATTGTTTTATTTCCAGCCTGCCGAAAACCAACATTTCGCAGATATATGAATTTCTTCTAAAGGAAAATTATGACCTGGAAGGAATTATTTTCAGCGTAAGCAACCAGGATATAGTTTTATCATCATTAATATTTGACCAGTATTTAACATATGAAACGGGATTGGAGACATTCAGGAACCTGTTTCAGAAAGCGGATTATTACGATAACCTGTTAATCGAAAAATACGGCGCAATTCCGAGAGCGCAGCCGGAAGATTAAAATAACAAAAATAAAACATTTGTTGGGGTTTGATTTATCAAACCCCATTGTTTATGTTTAAAAATCATGTGCGCATTTTTTGACATATATACTAACCTGAAGAAAATCAAGAAGAAGCTTGAAGACCTCGGCATAAACGTTACCTATGATGATATCAGCATTAAGTTTGAGGTAAGACCTAACGTGAGGCTTACAGAAAACTCACTGGCGCTTGTAAAGAAAGATGCTAACCCTCATTTTACAGTAATGAACTGGGGCATTAGATTCAGCGAAGGCTCTCCTTTGATTTTCAACAGCAGGATAGAAACAATTAAATCCGAAGAGAACTGGATGAAGATTTTCAGCAGGGGAAGATGTCTTGTACCGATGACTGCATTTATTGAATACAGAAAACGCGAAGATGACCCGCCGGAAATTTCGGAATGGAAGAAAAAAAACAAAATCAAAAAGAACACACCATTCGGAATTAAAATAAAAGGTGAGCCGTTTTTCTTTGCGCCTGCAATATTTACAAACATTAATAAAGTAAATTATTTCTCTATATTAACTACAGAGCCGCCGCCGGCGGTTAAGGCAATTCCGTATAAAAGAAGCCTTGCTGTATTTCCGCCCGGTGATGCAGTTGATTATTTGTTTAACGAGCCTGAATATTGTTTGGAAAAAATAATTCCTTTTGGCGGTGAACTTGAAGTTGCAGAAGTAAAAAGCTCTCCGGAGCCGGAGGAACCGGGCACACTTGATTTATTCAGCTCATCAAAAAATTAAAATATGGATTTCGGAAAAGCAGAAAATTTAGATGAAGTAGATTTTTCGCTGCCTGATGACCACGAGGCAACCGATAAGCTGCTTGCTTCTCTCAAGAAAAAAAAGAAGAAGGCTGTAACAAAGGTTTATGTCGGCTGCGCAAAGTGGGGAATTCCGCAGTGGGTTGGAAAAATCTATCCTCCGAAGACAAAGGATAAAAATTTCCGTGAGTTTTATCTTAAGCAGTATAACTGCATCGAGCTGAACCCGACTCATTATAGAACTCCATCTGCACTCCAAATCAAAACATGGAAAGAAGGCGCCGAGAAAGATTTTAAGTTCTGCCCGAAATTCCCGCAGGTAATAAGCCATATGAAGCGGCTCAAGAACTGCGAAAGGGAAACCGAAATATTTTATAATGTTATAAAGAACTTTGGAAAGAATCTCGGAACAAGCTTTCTTCAGCTTCCGCCTAATTTTCCTCCAAAGAATTTTGAATTCCTGGAAAAATATCTTTCATCGCTCCCGAAAGGTTTTGACGTATCGGTTGAGCTCCGCCACCCGGTATGGTTCAGCGATGTGAAAGTGTTTGATGAAACATTCAGCATGTTTAAAGAACACAAAATAGGCTCGGTTATTACAGATACAGCAGGCAGGCGCGATGTGGTTCATACTCGGTTAACAAATCCTACTGCTTTTATAAGATATGTGGGCAACAATCTTCACCCCAGCGATTTTAAAAGAATTGATGACTGGGTATTGAGAGTAAAGAAATGGATGAATTCCGGAATGAAGCAGATTTATTTCCTTATGCACATGCATGATGAAAAAGACTCACCTGAGCTTACTTATTACGTAATCAAAATGCTTAATAAGAAGTGCAAAACAAAATTAGCGCTTCCGTATTTTTATAACGGGTACGGGGAAGGATAGTTTTTTAAGAATCTATAAACTTTCAGTGTTTCAGCCTGAAAATCAAAATATAACCAAAATGATAAAAGTAATAATTACACTTTGCTTTATTCTCGGAGCATCACAGCTATTTTCACAAACAAATTACAAAGAAAAGATTGACCGTTTTGTTGGTGAGATAGATGCAAACATCTCAGGAGATTCCGATTCGCACACTATGTATATGGTTCACGAAATAAAATTTGAAACAAACAAGCGGGCAATCGGCAAGCAGTACACATCAGTAAAGTTTTATTATCCTATGCCGGGTGATTCGGTTGTTGAATCCGATGCGGGTACTGAATTCTTGTACATTTACAAACCGCCCGTTAAAGTATCCGTCAGCTATAACGTTGCTGCAAGCCAGGATTTTGTAAATAATTATTACTTTGATGACACCAGTCTTGTATTCTGTTCTTTTTTCTCATCGGGTCAATACGGTGCATTAAGGGAGCGGTATTATTTTGATAAAGGCAGTTTAATAAGATATGAAACCCATACGCCGGATAATGATTATATCAAGGAGGAGTTCAGACAGTTTGATTTAAACGCTGCAGATAAAATTGTTAAAAGGGCGCAAAATTATTTGAAAACATTTTATGAATTGGTTAAAGTGGAGCAATTAGACAAAGAATAATATGGCTAAAGCCAGGAAAATACCGTATTTCAATCCTGACCAGCAGTTAAACATCTGCCTTCGGAAAATTCTCCGCACACGCTTTAACGAGATGTATTCTTACGAAAAAGGAACTATTGCCGGAACAGATATAGAGTATCTTCATAATATGCGCGTATCGTCACGGCGAGTACAGGCAGCATTAAAAATTTTTGGTGACGCTTTCCCGAAAAGAAAATATAAATACATTTACTTGAGACTGAAAACGCTGATTAAAGCGCTTGGCGATGTAAGAAGCCTCGATGTATTTATTAACAAGCTTGGCAAATACCGCGAAGGATTGAGTGATAAGGACAGAAAAGCATTTGACCTGCTCGTTATCAGGCAGAATACAATAAGAGAACAAAAAAGAAAATTACTGCTTGGCACAATTAAACAGCTTGAGAAATCCGGTTTCAAAGAAGAGTTTCATAAATTTATAACTGCTGCTTTATAACAATGAAAAGAGTCTATCCCGTAAAAAAGAAATTATCGTTCAGAGAGAATGTTCAAACCATTCTGCCTTTGATTTATGATGATTTCATGTCATATAAAGACCGGGTAGTAAACCGTCCACGGCTTAAGCATGAGCTTCACCGTATGAGAATCTCCGGCAAGCCGCTGCGTTATGCCATGGAATATGCGGAGCCTGCGTTCGGCGAAGAATTCAAAAAATGTTTAAGCGAAATTAAAAACATAATCGAGCTTATGGGTGAAATACATGATGCCGATGTGATGATACCTGAACTGCATATGCACCTAAAAGAAATCCGAAAATACAACCGCACGCTCACCAACCGCGGAGAACGGCTCTCGACAAACGGTATATTAAAGCTTATCGGGGAAGCCAAAGAAAAACGAAATGTTATGTTTGACGAGCTTTGCCAAACAATTATACGCTGGTTAAATGAAGGATTCAGGACAAGGATGATTGAATCAATGAATACTCCTACATATAACCTCACGCTTGTAAAACCAAGAGCAATTTAGTACATATTTTGGGGGCATAGTTTGCAACCTTTCTGTGCCAAACCAAGTCTAAATATTCATAATTCAGCGGTTTTTTCGTCTGTTTTCTGCTTTGCAGTTGCTGTTCCGCTTGGGTATTTTTGTATATAACTAAAGGAGAAAATCCATGAAAAATATAATAACAAAACTATTCGCATTAATACTTTTTCTGTTTTTAATTCGTCCCATTAACTCACAGTCTATCGATGGTCCTTGGTCAGGCGCTATAACAATTATGGGAACCGAGCTTGGCATCGGCATTAAGTTCAAAACCGATACCGATAGTGTCCGCGGAACAATTGATATTCCCGAGCAGGGCGCGAAAGACCTAAAGCTGATTCATGTTGAGTTCACTCCCCCTAAAGTTTATTTTGAGCTTCCTGCCGGCCCGGGACTTGCAGTATTCGACGGCAAGCTTGAAGGCGATACAATTAAAGGAAACTTCATGCAGGCAGGCATGCAGGGTGAGTTCCATCTCGGAAAAGGAGAAATCAAAACAGAGAAAAAAGAAGAAGAAACGGAAGTACTCCCATACAACAGTGAAGAGGTTACATTCACAAACGGTGATATAAAATTTGCAGGAACATTGACAATCCCCAAGACAGAAGGCAAGCATCCGGCTGTTGTTATGATAACGGGAAGCGGTTCGCAGAACAGAGATGAGGAGCTGTTTGGCTTTAAGCCATTTAAAATTATAGCCGATTACCTGACAAGAAACGGAATTGCCGTGCTGAGATATGACGATGAAGGAGTCGGAGGCACAACCGGAAAAAATGTTATGCAGTATACTACCGAAGATTTTGCCGGTGACGTGCTTAAAGCTGTTGAGTTTCTTAAAACCCGAAATGATATTAATCCTGAACAAATCGGCTTAATGGGTCATAGTGAAGGCGGAATAATTGCGCCGCTTGCTGCATCGAAATCAAAAGATATTGCATTTATTGTTTTAATGGCGGGCACCGGTGTAAAAGGAATTGATATTATAAAAGAACAGTCGGCATTGATTATGCGCGCAGATAATACTCCTGAAGAAGATATAAAGGCAAATGACGAATTGCTTGATAAAGGGTATAAAATAATTGAATCAAACGGAAACCTGGAAGAGCTGAGACCTGAAATGGAAAAAGAAGAACTCAGAAGCTATAACAGCTTACCGGAAGAGAAAAAGAATGCTATAAAGGATAAAAACGAATATGTGAAAACTATGGTTGATGCGCAAATCCATCAATTCAGCTCACCGTGGATTAAATTCTTCTTGTCTTATGACCCGGCACCAACGCTTGAGAAAGTAAAATGCCCCGTGCTGATGTTATTCGGCGCGCTTGACCTGCAGGTACCGCCGGCTCAGAATAAAGCTCCGATGGAAAAAGCTTTACAGGATGGCGGCAATAAAGATTATATGAGTGTGGTATTCCCGAAAGCAAATCATTTGTTCCTTGAGGCAAAAACCGGGAGTCCGAGCGAATATGCATCATTGCCAAAGGAATTTGTTCCGGATTTTCTTGATACAGTGAAGGACTGGATAACAAAAAGAGTTACAGTGGTTAAATAGGAAAAAATCGTGTAGCCGCAGTCTTTAGACTGCGTTGTTAAACGAAACCTAAGGGCTGCGGCTACATTTTAACAAATACATCTATGCCAAGAAACACCGCTATACTGCTCTTCAATGATGTAGAGGTTCTGGATTTTGCAGGACCTTTCGAAGTTTTCAGCACAGCAAACACTGAATACGGCAAAACAATATTCAATGTTTACACAATTGCTGAAAAGAAGGGATGTAATTTCTGCCAGAAACGGACTGAAGGTAACACCCGGTTATTCGTTTAACGATTGTCCCTCTCCCGATATACTTGTTATTCCGGGAGGCAACGGAAGAAAAATTGAAATGAACAACCCCGTTTTATTAAACTGGATTAAAGAAAAGTTCATAAGTCTCGAGTTTTTGCTTTCTGTTTGTACGGGAGCATTCATTGTTGGCAAAACAGGTTTGCTTGACGGCATGGACGCAACAACACATCATTATTCATACGATGAGTTTGAAAAAACCTTCCCTAAAATAAAACTCATAAAGAACGTAAAGTATATTGATAACGGAAAAATTATCACATCAGCGGGGGTTTCCTCCGGAATTAACATGTCACTTTATGTGGTCGGAACGCTCTTCAGTGAAGAATTAAAGCAAAAAACAGCAAGCCATATAGAATTCACACCTTAATTGAAATCACCATATTATCAGGTATTTACACGAGTTTATACCCCCCTGCTTAACGAATACCTAACAATTATTTATTAGTTTTGAATATATTTTATTTTTGTCTATAAATTCTCAATTCCAAGTTTTAACTTATATTTCATGGAAGTTTACATGCTCAGACACAGTGATGCTTTTCCAAGGGGAACCCCCGGTTACCCGAACGATGACAGACCGCTTACCGAAGACGGCGTTAAGAAATTTACAGAAGCCGCAAAAGCGATACCGGTACTTGCCGGAAGCTTTGATGTTATTATTTCAAGTCCTTTGATACGTGCGCTTGATTCAGCAAAGATTGCAGCGGAAGTATCCGGTTATAATAAAGAAATCGTAAAAACAGAATACATGATTTCCGGAAGCCCTATGCGGAGCCTGTTTAACTTTCTGAAATATTATAACGGTAAAAATAAAATTTTACTTGTCGGACACGAGCCGCATCTCGGGTACCTGGCTTCGTTTTTGCTTGGAATTGAGGAGCATGTAATTGAGTTTAAAAAAGGTGGGATGTGCAGAATAGATATTACAAAATTCCCTCACGAAAAACCCGGCGTGCTTAAATGGCACCTTACACAAAAACAGTTAAGGAAATTAGGAAAATAAACTATTATTGTCATGCTGAACTTGTTTCAGCATCTTTCAAAATCAGACCCTGAAACGAGTTCAGGGTGACAAACAAATATCAGAAAGAGGTTTTAATTGCCAAGAAATTTCGATAATCCGCATTCTTATCCCGGCAGGCTTATAATAGTAGAAGGTATCGACGGCTCGGGGAAATCAACCCAGCTCCAGCTTCTGCAGAAGTGGCTGGCTAATAATAAGTACAAAGTGTTTTTCACGGAGTGGAATTCTTCCGCGCTTGTTAACGCTACCATTAAACGCGGCAAGAAAAAAAACCTGCTGACTCCAACAACATTCAGCATACTGCACGCAACTGATTTTGCCGACCGTCTGGTTCATCTTATAATTCCGCCGCTTAAGGCAGGAATGATAGTGCTTGCAGACAGGTATATTTATACGGCATTCGCAAGAGATGTTATACGCGGCGTTCACCGTGAGTGGGTGAGAGACCTCTACGGTTTTACAGTTAAGCCTGATATATCATTTTATTTCAGGGTGCCTATTGAAGTATCCTTAAAAAGAATTCTAACCGGCAGAACACAGCTTAAATTTCACGAGGCGGGAATGGATTTAGGATTAAGCGATGACCCGCATGAAAGCTTTAAGCTCTTTCAGGGAAGGGTGCTTGAGGAATACGACAAAATCTCTGATGAATTCGGCATGACCGTAATTGATGCAACACTGCCAATTCAGAAACAGCAAACAATAGTTAGGGAAATAGTTAAGGCAAAACTGAAAGAGTATAAGCCTACTCCGTTTTTGAGAAAGAAGGAGAACGTATATGTCAGATAAAGATAAAAAAATATTTTACGGAGAAGGACTGCCATATGTTGACGTTTCCGACATAAAAGGTAAGCTGATAGTAATAGAGGGCACTGACGGCGTAGGACGAACAACACAAATCGAAATGCTTAAACAATGGCTTGAAGTTAAAGGCTATGGGGTTGTTACCACAGGATGGACACGCTCACCGCTTATGGGCAGGGCAATTGACGTTGCCAAGTCGGGGCATACATTAAGCCTTCATACATTCAGCCTGATTTACGCGGCTGATTTTGCTGACCGTCTTGAACATGAAATTATTCCCGCTCTTAAAGCCGGATTTGTTGTACTTGCCGACAGGTACACTTATACAGCTTTCGCGAGAGGTGTGGTGAGAGGTGTTGACCGCGAATGGATAAGGCACCTCTACGGCTTTGCGCTTGAACCTGATGCTGTGTTTTATATGAAAATTAATATCGAGAATCTTATTCCACGCGTTATTAATACCGAAACTCTGATGGAGCGTTACTGGGAAGACGGCTCAGGCTCGGGACTTGACTATTGGGAATCGGGTATGGATATGAAGCTCGGAGAGGATTTTTATGACAGCTTTGTAGAATATCAGAAACGTATACTCGAAGAGTTTGATAATATGACAAAAGAGTTTAAATTTAAGGTACTCGATGCATCAAAAAACTTTGAAGACACAAATAAAAAGCTCCAGGAAGGGATACTTGCCATATTAGAAAATGCATAAACCCCGCTTAGCTGCCATAGATATAGGCACAAATTCGTTTCACCTGGTTATTGCGGAAGTCAATACCGAATCGGGCAATTTCAAAATTCTCGGCAGGGAAAAAGAAATTGTCCGCCTTGGTTCAGGCTCAACCGACATGAAATACCTTTCTCCCGATGCCATATCAAGAGGAATTGAAACACTAAAACGCTTTAAGGGATTAGCTGACTCCGCCGAAGCGCCGCTCCGCGCAATTGCTACCAGCGCAGTAAGAGAAGCAAAAAACCAAAATGAATTTATAAGCAGGGCTCATGATGAGGCGGGGGTGAAAATCGAAATCGCTTCCGGGTACGAAGAAGCGCGCTTTATTTATCTCGGTATTCTTCAGGCACTGCCTGTTTTCGATAAAAGAATTTTGCTTATCGATATAGGCGGCGGCAGCACTGAGTTTCTCATCGGGCAGAAGCGGGAGGTATATTATGACAACAGCCTTAAGCTTGGCGCAATCCGCTTCACGCAAAAATTCTTTGACCCCGATAAAACCGATTCAAAAGATGTTAAAGAGTGCAGAAAATATATACAGGGAATTATGAATCCCGTTACCCGCCAGATAAAAAACTATGCTTTTGATACTGTTGTAGGTTCATCAGGCACTATCGTAAGCATCGGAAGCATGATAAACATGATGCGCGGAGGTTCACCGGAAGCAAAGATGAATAATTTTACTTTTACAAAAGATGAGCTTTATAAACTGATTGAAAAAATAACCGATGCAAAAACATTAAAACAAAGAGAAAAAATTCCCGGACTCGACCCGCAGCGCGCTGATATAATAACCGCAGGAACCTTGATACTTGAGCAGATATTCAAAGAGCTGAAGCTGAAAGAACTTACAATATCCGATTTCGCTCTGCGGGAAGGAATAATACTTGATACCATTGAAACACATTTCATGCTTAAAACGCATGACCATCTTAGCGATATACGATATAAAAGTGTAATCGGGCTTGCCGAAAATTTTAAATACGAAGAAGGTCACTCCCGCCACGTTTCAGAGCTCGCACTAAAAATATTCGACCAGACACAATACCTGCACAAATTAACTTACACCGAAAGGGAATATCTAGAATCCGCAGCTTTGCTTCACGAAATCGGCTGTTTTGTTTCGCACTCACAGCACCACAGGCATTCATATTATCTCATAAGAAACTCCGAGATGCTCGGCTTCACTGAAAATGAAAAAGAAATCATTGCAAACACAGCGCGTTATCATAGAAAAAGCCATCCGAAACAAAAGCACGAAGCTTTTGCAAAGCTAAGCATTGATGACCAGGTGGTGGTAAGAAAGCTGGCTTCAATATTGAGGATAGCTGACGGACTTGACCGAACACATTCAAACGCAGTTAAAGATGTGAATTGTATTTTGAATAATGGTGAGCTGGTTATGAAGCTTGAAAGCTCCGCCTCAAATAACAATCATCTTGAGCTTGAAATCTGGGGAGCCGAAAGCAAAAAGGAATTATTTGAAGAGACTTATGGTGTGAAGGTAAGGTTTGAGGAGAAACTCTTAATAATCAATAATACACTTTCTCCAGAAACAACCCCGAAGGCGGAGCTGTAAACTTTGCGGGATTAAAAACCTCACCCGCTTTGTTGTTAAGCAGCCTTTCAATTGCATCATTCGTTATATTCCCTCTTCCAACTTCAACAATCGTGCCGGCTATCCTTCTTACCATTTTCCATAAAAAATGAGATGCTTTGATGCGGATATAAATTTTCTCATTCGTCATCGGTAACTTCAATGTTTTCAACCAGGCATTTAGTTGATTTATCTTCCGGTGTTTTATCTGAAAATGATTTAAAATCATGCATACCCTTGAACAATTCCGCAGCATCTTTCATTTTTTTTACATCCAGCTTATCTTTTATCCACCATACATATTTTTTATCGAAATGCTGTTCTGCGTTTTGATATAACATAAACGTACTGCCGTGATTTCGCATCATGCCTTGCATGGAAGCTGTTCGGCGCTTTTTCTATTTCAAGAATATTTATATCGGGAGGAAGCTCATCATTTATTTTAAGCTTAAGGATTTCAGGCGCAATCATTGTTTCACATTCAAGGTGCGCCACTTGCCGGATAGCGTGCACGCCGGCATCGGTTCTGCCGGAGCCCTGGAGGTCAATAAACTTTGCTTTGCCTCTGGTGCCGCTGAAAATATTTTTCATAACTTTAATCAGCGTGCCCTGAATGGTCTTTGTATCAGCCTGACCGGGCTGTTTCTGCCAGCCGGAATAGCGAGTGCCGTCGTATTCAAGTGTGATTTTGAATTTCATACAGGCAATATTGCCAAAGGAAGGCAAAAAGGAAATACAGAAATGGGAAATTACCCGTAGGTCAAAGGCACGCCTTTGACTGTCAAACGCATGCGTTTGACCTACAGGGTTATTAGTGTTAGCTTTTTTTAAATATCAAATAATTCAGGCTGTATTTACCGGAGCCGAGAAATATTAAGCAAAAAAATACTGCCAGCATTTCTATCGGGTGTGAAGCAATGCCCCACGGGTCATGATGTGCCATATGAGTTGTAAACGCGGTAATCATTGTAAACGCCATAAATGCTGCCGCCGGTCTTACATATAATCCCAGCACTAAAAGAATTCCCCCTAAAAATTCAGAGAGTCCTGCCATTAAACCCCAAAAAACAGGATAAAATGTAATTCCGTAATTAGCCACAGCATTGCCTACTTTAGCCCATAGTTCGGGACCGCCGACTATCTTCGGTCCGCCGTGTGTAAATATAAAGCTTAAGCCTACTCCGAGTCTTAGAAGCAATAATCCTAAATCTGTATTATTGAAAATTTTAGCAGCCATTTGTATTCAGTAATTAAATTAATAAACAATTGTAAAGGTTAGAACCTGTTAAAACAAGGTTTAGTTTCAGAAAGGTAAGCCTTTGTAAGTGAATTATTTATGATTTATAATTATGTTCATTTATGCACACAGCCGAATATTGGATAAAAAAATTAAATCTTCAAAAACATCCCGAAGGCGGGTACTTTAATGAAGTATACCGTTCGGATGAAGAAATTAAATCAGAACATTTACCCAAACGCTACAGCGGGGCAAGAAACCACTCAACATCGATTTATTTTTTATTGACAGGTGATGCGTTCTCGGCATTCCATCGTATTAAATCGGATGAGACATGGCATTTTTATGAAGGTTCGGCAGTGATTGTTCACATGATTAATGAAGCGGGAAAATATACAACTGTTAAGATTGGTTCAAATCCCGAAGAAGATGAAGTGTTCCAATACACAATTCCACACGGTGTTTGGTTTGCAGCGGAAGTTAACAAACCTGATTCATACACACTTGTTGGCTGCACTGTTGCACCGGGATTCCATTATGATGATTTTGAACTGGCGAACAGGGATGAGCTGACAAAGTTGTTTCCTGGCTGCGAAGATGTAATAAGGAAGTTCATAAGATAACATATTTCAGTTCGCTTAAGCTTAATTTATTTTGCCCGCAGGAATTTAACTTAATTATTCCCTTTGATTTGTGAAGAAAAATGCTAAAATTATGCAGTTCTGAAATTCTTAGAGCAATCCCATCAAATAAACAAAAATTTATAAGCATTTATTAAGAAATGGAACACTTAATACAGCCCTGGTTACTGGTACTTACACTTTTTGTACCCCGCATCAGTTTGCTAATTGCTTATTTTATTCACCAGGTACCATATAACAATATTCCTTTTATTGGCGATTTACTCCTTTATGTTTTTTTACCGCGTGTATTAATGCTGATTTATATTGTAGATAACCTCGGAACTTCGAGTCCCTGGTTCTGGATTCATCTTGTTGTAGCAATTGCCGTTTGGGGTAAGAGTTCAAATTACGCATATAAGAAAAAATTCAAAAAGTGAATGGGCATCAATATTGATTGCCCCAATATTATTAAGAAAATATTAAAATTCGTGTGGATAATTTGAAAGTATTTTCATAAATTGCACACTTTATATTCCCCAATAAGATAGTAAATGAAGAAGTCATTAATTGATTATGGCCTTAAGGTTCGCTTACCCATAATCTTATTTGTTGTAATTGCAACGTTTGCGGCTACGTATTATCTGTCTTACGCAGAAAGAAACGGAATTGGTTACCAGCCCGTGCAGCCTATTAATTTTTCGCATAAGCTGCATGCCGGTACTATGAAAATTGACTGCCAATACTGCCACATAGGAGTTGATAAATCAAGAGTTGCAAGCGTTCCGACTGTAAGTGTTTGTATGGGATGTCATGCTATCGCGAGGAAAGACAAACCCGAAATCCAGAAGCTTACCCAGTATTACGAGCAAAACAAACCTATTCCCTGGGTGAGAATACACAAAGTACCTGAATTTGTTTACTTTAACCACAGTACACACGTCTCGAACGGAATCCAGTGCCAAAGCTGCCACGGTGATGTGCAAAAAATGGATGTTGTAGGGCAGGTTCATTCATTTACCATGGGTGCATGCCTCGATTGTCATAGAAATGCTAAAGAAAGACTTCCTTATTTGAAGAATATTAAAAACGGACCGGATAACTGCTATACCTGTCACAGATAATATTAGAATGGTTTTAAATTATTATAAATAATGGATTTAACTAATAATAACGGTTCACCTAAAATAAAGAGAAGAAATTTTTTCTTTTATCTTGGTGCATCTGTATTGGGAATCTTTTCACTCACAAAATCACCTTTAAACTTATTTAAATCTAAAATAAACAAAGAGTTAAGTAAGTCCCAAAAGCTTTCTGTTAAAGCCAATCCATATGCAGTTAAAAGAAATACCGGAGGAATGAAGAATGGATAAGAAAAAGCGCAAATTGACAGATAATGTTCAAAATGACAATCAATCCGATAGTATAAACATAGAAAAAACAGATAATAAAGAGCCAAATTACTGGAGAGGCTTTAATGAGCTTTATAACGACCCCGAGTTTGTAAAAGCAAGAGAAAACGAATTTGCAGATGGCGCCTCTGAAGGCTATGATTTAAAGAATCTCTCAATATTATCTAGAAGAAGATTTTTAGCTTTAATGACTGCCTCTGCTGCCTTAGCCGCAGCGGGGTGTTCTGATTACAGAGATAGAGGCGAAATTGTTCCGTACAATAAAAAACCCGAAGATATAGTACTCGGAATTCCCAACTACTATGCTTCAACCTGCACAGGATGCAATAATGCATGCGGCATACTGGTAAAAGCACGTGAAGGCAGACCGATTAAAATTGACGGGAACAAAGAACATCCCGTAAGCAAAGGAAAAATCTGCGCTAAAGGACAGGCAAGCATACTTAACCTCTATGACCCGGGAAGATTAAAAGAACCCCTTTTCTCCGGCGAAAGAAAAAATCACACTCCGGTTTCATGGGCTGATGCAGATAATAAAATTATCGCAGAATTAAAAAATGCAGTTACTGCCGGAAAAGAAATTGCCCTCGTATCACATAAGATTCTATCACCATCATACAAAAAACTGCTGGATGATTTTATAGCAGCATATCCCACAGCAAAAGTTTATTCATACGAATACATAAATAACGAAACAAGAAACTCCGCATGGAATAAATCTTATCCTTCATCAGCAGGGAATAAATTATTCCCCGTTTTAAAATGGGACGAAGCAAAAGTAATACTTGCTCTTGAATCGGATTTCCTCGGCAATGAAGGAAACATGATTGAGCAAATGAGGCTGTATTCCGGGAACCGTGATTTGGTTAACGGCAAAGAGCTCAACAGGCTTTACGCTGCTGAAGGCGCTGCAACATTAACAGGATTTAACGCCGATTACAGAATCAGGCTGAAAACCGACGCAATAGAAGAGTTTGCAATGTGCCTGCTGAATGAATTTGTTGTAAGAAGAAAAATTTCCGGATTTGCTGTTGATTCAAAAGTAACATCGGTATTACAAAACTACTCTCTTGATGATTTTGTAAAGAAATATTCGCTTAAGAAAGATGTTATCGAGCAGCTTATAAATGACCTTGCGAAAAACCAGGGTTCATCACTTGTGCACGCAGGCGATAAGCTCCCGGAATCCACTCACATCGCAGTGAATCTGCTTAATGAAGTTCTCGGAAACTCAAAACTGTATTCACAGGATTCGGCAAATATCGATTTGCTTCCCTTAAGCAGCAAAGCAGAGTTGGAGAACCTGACTTCTGATATGCAGTCCGGAAAAATTGCAGTGTTAATTCATCTCGGCACAAATCCTGCCTATCATCTTGCACCTGATTATAATTATGCTGAAGCAATTACAAAAGTTCCGCTTGTGGTTTCAATGATGGAACTGCTGAATGATACATCTGACTTCAGCCATTACAACCTTGCTCTTAACAACATGCTGGAGTCATGGGGCGATTACAAAACCAGAACGGGATTTTACAGCACACAGCAGCCTTTAATTGCTCCGCTTTACAACACAAGACAGAAAGAAGCAATACTCCTCACATGGATTAAAGGCAATAAAGATGCCTTTAACGAGAAGCTATACCATGAGTATTTAATGTCAAACTGGGAGAAAACAGTTTACCCGCAGGTCAATAATATGATTGACTTCAAAAAATTCTGGTATACAGCTTTGCATGACGGCGTTGCAATTATTAATGAAAAGCCCGAAGATCAAAGTAATTTCTCTTCGGATGCGTTTGCAAATTCAACTAAAATGACAGCAGGCAGTGATTTTGTTCTTCTCTTACAGGAAAACCACAATCTCGGTGACGGAAGATTTGCCAATAACGGATGGCTTCAGGAGCTGCCGAATCCCGTTTCAAAAGTTGTTTGGGATAATTACGCAGCGCTTTCGGTTCAATCGGCATCAGAGCTTGGTGTAAATAATGATGATAAAATTGAAATTTCTGTTGACGGTAGAAAAGCAGAGCTTCCTGTGTTTATTCAGCCGGGGCTTGCCGATAGAGTTGTGGAAGCTGCTTTAGGCTACGGCAGAACAAAAGCAGGTGAAATCGGCTCCGGGGTTGGCGTTAATGCAGGTGTGCTGATGACAAAGAATCCTTCCCTTAATGCAAGGCTATACAATAATGCAAAGATTTCCAAAGCTGCCGGTAAGTATGAAGTTGTTTCCACAATGGAACACTTTGCAATCGATGATACCATCCTTGGACAAAAATTAGAAGGATTACAGTTTAAAAGAAAAATTATTCAACGCGGAACCTTTGAAGAATATAAAGCAAACCCCGATTTCTTAAGCAAAGAAAAGCCTGAAACTCCGCTAGTCAGCATAAGCAAAACATACAATTATACAAGCCCCAAATGGGGAATGTCGATTGACCTTAATAAATGCACCGGCTGCGGTACATGTATAGCTGCCTGCAGTGTTGAAAACAATATTCCTATTGTAGGCAAAGACCAGGTAAGGGTGAACAGGGAAATGATGTGGATAAGAGTTGACAGGTATTATTCCGGAAGCCCCGATGCGCCTGATGCAGATTTCCAGATAATGCTCTGCCAGCAGTGCGATAATGCTCCATGCGAAAATGTATGTCCCGTTTCGGCAACCAACCACTCGCCCGACGGCTTAAACCAGATGGTTTATAACCGCTGTGTGGGTACAAGGTACTGCTCAAACAACTGTCCTTACAAAGTCAGAAGGTTTAACTACTTTAATTTCAGAGACCATGTACATGACGGATATTACGAGCAGGATTCGGTTTCATTATTATACAATCCCGAAGTAACCGTCCGCTCGCGCGGCGTTATGGAAAAATGCACTTTCTGTATTCAGCGTATAATGGACGAGAAGCAAAAGGCATTCGAACAGAACAGACCGGTTAACGGAGATAATATTACTACTGCATGCCAGGATGCATGTCCCGCTTATGCAATTCATTTCGGGGATGTTTCAAACAAAGAAAATGAAATAGTAAAATACAGAGAGCATAATCTCGGTTACCACGTGCTCGAAGATATAAACGTGAGACCCAACGTTACATATATTGCCAAACTAAGAAATATTAAACCGGAGAAAGCAGAGTGACACTTATAGATTATACCCAGGAGATACCAATGGTCGAAGGGAGACCTTCGGCCGTATCAATTGATGAAGCAATTGAAGCTCCGATAAATAAAAAGCCTCCAAAAGTATGGTACCTGCTAATTACCATAACAAGCTCTATGCTTCTGTTCGGGGCATTCTGCCTGGGGATGACTTTTTATTACGGTATCGGTATGTGGGGAAACAACCAGCCGGTAGGATGGGCTTTTGACATAGTGAACTTTGTATTCTGGGTTGGTATCGGTCATGCAGGAACGCTGATTTCCGCAATCTTATTCCTGCTTCGCCAGAGATGGAGAACCGGTATCGCGCGCTTCGCCGAAGCAATGACAATATTTGCGGTTATCTGCGCAGGATTATTTCCTGCTATTCACACAGGGCGCCCATGGCTTGACGGTTATCTTTTCCCTTATCCCAACCAGAACAATATATGGCCTAACTTTATGTCACCTCTGCTCTGGGATGTGTTTGCGGTATCAACATATTTTACCGTTTCTCTTGTGTTCTGGTATATCGGTTTAATTCCTGATTTTGCAACGCTGCGGGAAACAGCCAAAAACAAAATAAAGAAAACTATTTATACGGTTTTAAGCCTCGGGTGGAGGCATTCTTCAAGACACTGGCAGCATTACGAAAAAACTTATCTTATTCTTGCGGGTTTTGCAACACCGCTGGTGCTTTCGGTGCATACAATCGTCAGCTTTGACTTTGCAGTTGCAGTTCTGCCCGGATGGCATACTACAATTTTCCCTCCTTACTTTGTTGCGGGGGCTGTGTTCTCAGGGTTTGCAATGGTGCAGAACGTTTTAATATTTGTCCGTAAGGCGTTTAACCTTAAGCATATAATAACGCTTAACCATCTTGAAAAGATGAACCAGATTATGATTGTAACGGGTTCAATAGTCGGTTTCTCTTATGCAACCGAATACTTTATGGCATGGTACAGCGGCAACCAGTTTGAAATGTTTACGTTTATCAACCGCGCGCTGGGACCTTACGCATGGGCTTACTGGACAATGGTAAGCTGCAACGTGATTTTCCCGCAGCTGTTCTGGTTCAAGAAAATACGGCGCTCTATTCCCGCTATGTTAATTATAGCCATGTTTGTAAATGTCGGAATGTGGTTCGAGCGTTTCGTAATTATTGTAACTTCATTGTCGAGAGATTTTCTGCCTTCAAGCTGGGGCATGTATATACCGACAGTATGGGATACAGGCATATTAATCGGAAGCTTCGGGCTGTTCTTTACACTGATACTGCTGTTTATAAGGGCATTGCCTGTAGTTTCAATATCGGAAGTTAAGAGTGTAGTTGAAGGAGCTCATCCTTCGCATGCTTCGCATGAACTGGGAGGCGCGCATGAGTAAGAAAATATACGGCGTAACAGCATTATTTGATAAGCCGGATGAAATAAAACACTCGGCTGAAGAAACCGTTAAAGCAGGTTATACAAAGTTTGATGTAAATACGCCTTACCCCGTGCACGGATTTGAAGAGTTTATGAATCTGAAATCATCTAAAGTCGGGTTTATAACTTTGTTCTTCGGGCTTTCCGGCGCTGCGCTTGCATTTATATTTATGACATGGGTAACAAGCGTCGATTACAAGCTGATTATCGGCGGCAAGCCGTTTTTTACATGGCCTGCATTTATCCCGATTACATTTGAAGTAACCGTTCTTGCGGCTGCATTAGGAACGGTTGGCGCATTACTGTTCGTTATGCTTCGCCTGCCGGGAATATCCCATCCTCTTCAGGATACAAATTATATGAGAAGAGTCTCATCGGATAAATTCGGGATTGTAATAGCAGCTATTGACCCGCTGTTCGATGAACAGAAAGTAATAAGCTTCCTCCGGGGCTTAGGCGGAAAAGAGATTGAAACTATTTATGAAGATGATACGGAAGCACAAGAAATAAAAGTATTCTCTCCGCGTTTTATCGGGGCAATTGTAATCGCAATAATTGCAACTGCGGGAGGAACTTATTTTGCGCTCAACCATCTTATTTACATGCAACCCTTTACATGGATGTGGTTTCAGCCGAAGGTTGTGCCGCAGACACCCAGCACTTTTTTCCCTGACGGCTATTCGATGAGAATGCCTGTTGAGGGAACTGTTGCAAGAGGCTATATGCCTTATGAATATACCGGCGCGCCTGATTCGGTACTAAAACTGATATCGAACCCGCTTCCGACAACAAAAGAAGTTATCGAGCGCGGTAAAAAAGAATTTGGAATTTACTGCAGCCCCTGCCACGGCTATTACGGTCAGGGCGATAGCAGGCTTAACGGGCAGTTCCCTGCTCCTCCAACGCTGCATTCTGATAAAGTCCGTAACTGGCCGGATGCTAATATTTATAACGTAATAACAAACGGTCAGAACGTAATGCCGAGCTATGCTAAATCGGTATCAAGAGATGACCGCTGGGCAATAATTCATTACTTAAGAGTGCTTCAGAGGTCGCAGAATGCGCCTGATTCTGATTTGGTTTCGGTTTCGGACAGTACTAAAACAAGTGCTGCACCAAAACAGGATTCTACAATGAAATCAGGTGAGACAATGAAACAGGTAACAAAGCCTGATTCAACGAAAAAGTAAATACGATTATGGGATTTCCGTTTTCACGGGAATGTATTCACAAACAGGATTTATATTTAGATAATATTTTATAAATGGAATATCAAAGGAAAGATTTACCTGAAAAAGTTATAAAAACCGGGTGGGCTCTGGTAGCAATCGGTTTGGTTTTGGTTATTGTATCATATCTTGTTAACGCTGAGCGGAGCGCTTTTAATAACCTCATCGGCTTCATGTTTCTTTTGACTATAGCGGTTGGTTCTTTAATTCTCATTGCGCTTGAATACCTTGCCGGCGCTGTATGGAGCACACCGATGAGAAGGGTAAGTGAATTTGTTGCAGCATCGTTCCCGTTTGTACTGATACTTGCAATACCTTTGTTTTTGAACCTGCATGGTTTATTCGAATGGACACATACAGATATTGTTCAGGGAGATAAAGTTCTCCTGGCAAAAACACCTTATCTTAACATAGGATTTTTTACTATACGGTTTGCAGTAATATTTCTAATACTGCTTTTGTTCTACTGGCTGTTCACGCGCAACTCACGCAAGCAGGATATAACAAAAGACCAGCGTCTTACATCGTTCAACGTAAAGCTCTCTGCGCCGTTTATGCCGTTAGTTGCAATAGGGCTTGCAGTGCTGGGTATTGACTGGATTATGAGCTTAACCCCGCACTGGTATTCAACTATATTCGGGTTTTACATTATAACCGGCACAATTTTAGCGGGACTGGGTGCAACTACATATATAGTTGTAAAGCTGAATGAAAACGGGTATTTCCAGCCAAAGCTGAGAAGTGACCATTATTACTCGCTTGGCGCGCTGATGTTTGCGTTCACAAATTTCTGGGCATATATTGCATTCAGCCAGTTCCTTTTAATATGGTATGCAAACATTCCCGAAGAAACAGTATGGTTTCTTGCAAGGTGGAACGGCTCATGGAAATATATTTCGGTTGCGCTGATTCTGGTTAGATTTGCAATTCCTTATGCAGGATTGCTTGCACAGCCCGCAAAGATGAATCCGAAAAGATTGAAGATTATGGGATTGTGGATTTTGTTTTCGCATTTATTTGATTTGTACTGGCTCATAATGCCTACTATCAGCCCGAATGCATTTTTCAGCTGGTTTGAAATCGGTTTCCCGGTTCTTGTTATAGGAATAATAATAGTTGTGTTCAGCATGCAGGCTAAAAAACACAACCTCATGCCGATTGGAGACCCGAAATTACAAAGAGGCATAGATTTTCATTTGTAAAATATTTTTGTCATTGCGAGGAACGCAGTGACGAAGCAATCCCTTACATTAATGGAAAAAAGAGATTGCTTCGTCCCGATGAATCGGGACTCACAATGACAGTTAATTTAAAACAATGTTAGGTCAAAACGATAATATAAATCTCGAAGTAAACGAAAAGAAAAGTGTCTATCTGAGACTCTACGGACTGCTTTATATAGTTGTTATTATTGCTGTAGTCGGGCTGGGAATTGTTTACATCAACAGCATTACAAATTTCTCGGTTGAAAAAATTGTACCCAACAGCTTTATACAAGACAGCACGGTTCAGGAAGTCGATTTACCGACAGTAAAGGGTACCATTTCGCCGCCTGTTGATATAATGAAAGAAAGCAAACCAACACAGGAAATGATTGATAAGGGTAAAGGTCTTTTCCAGACAAACTGCGTAAGCTGCCATGGCACAGACGGCAAAGGTGACGGTGTTGCATCAGCTACATTAAATCCGAAGCCGAGAAACTTCCATGACTTAAACGGATGGAAAAACGGACCGAAGTTTTCCAGCATGTATAAAACTCTGCAGGAAGGTGTTCCCGGCTCTGCTATGCCGAGCTTTTCTACACTGCTTCCGCAGGACAGGATTGACCTGATTTATTATATCCGTACTTTGGCTGCATATCCTGATGTAACTACCGATGAGCTTCAGCAGCTCGATAAGACTTATTCGCTTTCATCGGGAGTGAAGCAGCCGAACCAGATTCCGGTTAAGCTTGCGGAAGAAAAAGTTCTTCAGGAATACAAGCCGGTAGAAGAAAGAGTTAAGAAAATTACAGGGATAATAAAGAGCGATAACGCCTCAGAAGGCGCAATGTTGTTCAAAAAGATAAGCACAAATATCGAAAAATCAGTAACAACGCTGGTTTCCAACCCGAAATGGAATGAGAATGAGGGCGAATTTGTTAAGTTAGTAAGCAACGAATCAGTATACAACGGCTTTAAAACCAATGTATATGAACTTACTCCCGCTCAGGTTTCTGCTCTATACGGGTATTTAAAGAGTCTTTTTGAAACTAACAAAACTTAAAAACAATGTTTAGCTCAACTTTACAAAGAGGGCTCCGGATTTCTCTGCTCTCTGTGCTGATGTTTATAATGTTAAGCACGTTCGTTAAGGCTGATGAGAATCAGCCCAAAAAAGAAGTCGGCTTTGATGAAAAACTCGGTCAGACAATTCCGCTTGACCTGAAGTTTCTTGATGAACACGGCCAGACGGTTACACTGAAGCAATTAATAGATAAACCGGTATTATTTTGTCTTGTCTATTACAATTGCCCGGGACTTTGCAGTCCCCTGCTCAGCGGTGTGGCAAAAGTAATCGGCCAGATGGACCTAGAACCGGGAAAAGATTTTAAAATTATTACAATCAGCTTTAACCCGAGAGAAACTTATCTGCTGGCATCTGATAAGAAAAAAAATTACTTCGCCCAGCTGAAAAAACCGATTCCCGATGACGCGTGGAGGTTTCTTGTAGGTGACAGCGCAAATATTGCTGCTATTACAGATGCAGTCGGGTTCAGGTATATTCCCCAGGGAAGCGATTACATGCACGGCGCAGCTTTAATGGCAATATCGCCAACCGGAAAAATTTCGCGTTATATGTACGGAACCGATTACCAGCCGCTGGATGTAAAACTTGCTTTAACCGAAGCATCGGAAGAAAGAACAGGACCGACTATCAGCAAACTGCTGCAGCTATGCTTCAGCAAAGACCCTTCGGGTAAAATGGTTGTTAATATAACAAGAATTGCAGGGGGCGGCATCCTGTTTTTCATTGCAATATTTGTTGTAGTGTTCGTAGTTAAAAAGAAAAAGAAAAATCCGTCTGAAGCAGACAAGCAGGCAGATGAAAGGAAAAATACTTAAAAATGGCTAACGGAACTATCGCGGCTGCTGCACAGCCGAACGAAGTTGATTTCTATCATTACGAAGGAAAACACAAAGGAATTCTTTCATGGCTGTTAACAACCGACCATAAAAGAATCGGGTTGATGTACCTGGCCTCCATGATGCTTTTCTTCCTGACTGCAATGACGCTCGGTATACTGATGAGGCTCGAAATGCTTACACCGGGCCAAACAATAATGAAGCCGCAGACATATAACTCCCTGTTCACGCTTCACGGAGTTATAATGATATTTCTTTTCATAATTCCGGGTATACCTGCCGTATTCGGTAATTTTTTCCTTCCGATTCAAATCGGCGCAAAAGACGTAATTTTCCCGCGCCTAAACCTGCTTTCATGGTATCTTTATATGGCGGGCGGAATAATAGCTATCATTTCGCTTTTCACCGGAGGCGGCGCTGCCGATACAGGCTGGACTTTTTACGTACCTTACAGCATTCGTTCCGCGCAAAATGTTTCTATGGCAGTGTTTGCAGCTTTTGTGCTGGGGTTTGCTTCTATATTAACAGGATTAAATTTTATTACTACGATTCACCGCATGCGCGCACCCGGAATGACATTTTTCCGTATGCCGCTCTTTGTCTGGGGATTGTATGCAACTGCATGGATTCAGGTTCTTGCAACTCCCGTGATTGGTATTACGCTTCTGCTTATAATTCTTGAAAGAGCGTTTGGAATAGGAGTGTTTGACCCCGCCCTGGGAGGTGACCCGCTGCTGTACCAGCATTTGTTCTGGATATACTCACACCCGGCGGTTTATATTATGATTCTCCCCGCGTTTGGAGTTGTATCTGAAATACTCCCTACCTTCGCAAGAAAAGATATTTTCGGTTATAAGCAGATTGCGCTCTCGAGCCTTGCGATTGCTTTAATAGGCTATCTTGTATGGGGGCATCACATGTTTACAAGCGGAATAGCAGATATTTCAAGAGTTGTATTTTCGATATTAACATTTCTTGTTGCAATACCAACAGGAGTAAAAGTATTTAACTGGGTTGCAACGCTGTATAAAGGCTCAATTGTTTTCAGTGTACCGCTGTTCTTTGTGATGGCATTCATTGTAATATTTTCCATTGGCGGGTTAACAGGATTGGTACAGGGCGCGCTTTCAACCGATATTCATTTAACCGATACATATTTTGTAGTAGCGCACTTCCATTATGTAATGTTCGGAGGCATGGGAACAATCTTCTTTGCATCGCTTCATTACTGGTTCCCGAAAATGTTCGGCAAGATGTATAACGAGAAAGTTGCTTTAATAGCATGTACTATGTTCATCATCGGATTCAACATGCTTTATTTCACAATGTTTATTTTAGGCTATATGGGGCAGCCGAGAAGATATTACGATTACCTCCCCCAGCTTCAGGGATACCATGTATTTGCAACTGTAGGCTCTTGGGTTATGGTATCGGGGATTGTGCTCATGCTCGGTAATTTACTAAGAGGATTAATAAAAGGCGAGAAAGCGCCGATGAACCCATGGGGCGGTACAACACTGGAATGGAAAGTTCCTTCGCCGCCGCCTGTTGAAAATTTTGAAGATATTCCGCTGGTTACAGGCGGACCGTACATTCATGACCGTGAAACTTATATAATGCATCCTGATAAGGAGGAATCCAAATAATGAATCAGCTACTGGAGGCTGCTGCTGACCAGCCGCATATTCACAGAGACGATACAGGCTCTAAAATGGGGATGTGGCTTTTCCTGTTCACCGAGCTTCTTTTGTTCGGCGGGCTGTTCCTGTTATATGCAGGCTACAGATTTTTATACCCGGACGGATTTAAAGCGGCTGCAATGGAGCTTAACGGCTTTATAGGTGCGGTTAATACTATTATACTTATTACAAGCAGCTTTTCCGTTGCTATGTCTATTACAGCGCTGCAGAAGAACCAGAAAAAGCTTGCTGTTTACCTGCTGGTATTCACTTTAATTTGCGGACTGGGCTTTTTGGTTAACAAGTATTTTGAGTGGAGCACTAAAATTCATCACGGTATTTATCCCAGGGGTCCCGCAATGGATGACTTTTCAAAAGGCGAGGTGATGTATTTCGGGTTGTATTACGTTATGACAGGACTGCACGGGCTTCACGTTATAGTCGGAATGATATTTATTGCCGTAGTGCTCGGCATGATTATACGTGATAAAATCACAAGCACAAATTTCCAGAAACTTGAAAACGCGGGCTTATACTGGCATCTGGTTGATATAATCTGGATTTTCCTGTTCCCGCTGTTTTATTTAGTACATTAACGCAAAACCTATTCATCGGATGACTATTTATTTAAAACGCTTAAATCACAATTGACACAAAACGATTCTAAGTAACAAGTCATCCGATGAATAAAAAAACGATTGTTATATAAATTATTTATACTCTATGAGCGAACATAATACAGAAAGTCACTCAATCGGTTACGGAACTTACGTAATGGTGTGGCTCGGACTTCTGGCGCTGACTGCTGTTACTGTCAGTGTTTCAGGGTTTGAGTTTGGAGGAATTACTCTTGCTATTGCACTGCTTATTGCCATAGCAAAGTCTCTTCTGGTTGGTAATTACTTCATGCATCTTAAGTTCGAAAAAGCAATTTTCAAGATTTTCATTGCGGTTTGCATAGTTATATTTCTCGTAATGATTATTTTAACATTTTCAGATTTATCTTTCAGGTAGAACATGAACAACAATCCTATAGTACAACAGGTCGATAATGAATTTATATTTATAGTAGCCGTTTCGGTTTTCTTCCTGCTGCTTATAACAGTGGCGATGATATATTTTGTCATAAGGTACAGGAAATCCAAAAATCCTGTTTCTTCAAACATTACCGGTAATACTACACTTGAGGTACTGTGGACAATTATACCGCTTGCGCTTTGTCTGCTTATATTTTATTACGGGTGGGCGGGTTTTAAAACCATGCGTAATGTACCCTCTGACGCAATGACAATTAAAGTTACTGCAAGGATGTGGCGCTGGAGCTTTGAGTATCCCAATAAAAAGCAAAGTGACAGCTTAATGTATGTCCCGCTTAATAAACCCATAAAATGTGAAATACAGTCAATGGACGTTAACCACAGTCTTTATATGCCTGCTTACAGAATAAAAGAAGATGCAATACCGGGCAGAACCAACTACCTGTGGTTTTTGCCGAATGAGCTTGGTGATTATGATATCCTCTGTGCCGAGTACTGCGGATTAAATCACTCATACATGCGCGGAAAGGTTATTGTTTTGCCGGAGGACGAGTTTAATAAATGGCTTAATACACCAAACCCGCAGGATACGGTAAAAGTAAAAACAGATTCGCTTAAAACATACTGCGCCTCCGGCAGATTCGCTGAAGCAGGTTACGAATGAACCGAAAAAAGATTCGTTGAAAACAACAAAGAAAGTAAATTAAGGAGAATAAATTATTCAGCCCGCATTAATAAATAAGAACGTAACACAAGATAACGGTAATGCGCTTTATGCCGCTTCACCCCGTGTATCCGTTATGCATTTAGTGCAGGAACGCCTTAAAATTTTTCTTGAAATCATTAAATTCAAGATTACCATTCTTGTTACTTTCACTACGGGACTTGGTTATATCCTTGCGGCTGATAAAATTTCATTCGGTTTGTTTTATCCCATAGCCGGGATTTTTCTTCTTGCTTGCGCGGCTTCGGCGTTAAACCATTACCAGGAGCGCTCAACCGATTCGTTAATGAACAGAACCATGCGCCGTCCGATACCTTCGGGCAGGGTAAAGCCACGGACTGTATTAATAATTTCTGCTGCTATATTGGTTACCGGAACAATAGAACTGCTGCTGACAACAAACATGCTTACATTAGGTGTAGGACTAATGACGTTCCTCTGGTATAACGGTGTATATACCCCGTTAAAAAAGAAAAGCGCATGGGCAATAATACCCGGCTCGCTGGTCGGGGCGCTGCCTCCTGTTGCAGGATGGGCTGCCGCCGGCGGAAACCTGTTTGACCCGAAGATTTTTATTATAGCGCTGTATTTCTTTGTATGGCAGATTCCGCATTTCTGGCTTCTGCTAATGCTGTACGGTGATGATTACCGCCACGGAGGATTCCCGACACTGAATGAAATTTTTACAATTGACCAGCTTAAACGGATTACTTTCTCATGGCTTATTGCCACGGTTTTAATAGCAATGAGCATACCTATGTTCGGGCTGGTGCAGTACGGGTTTTCGACTCTGCTGCTCTTTGTAATCTCGGCATGGATGGCATACAACTGCATAGTATTTTTAAATTCAAATGCAGAAAAGAAACAGGTAGTTGGTTCGTTTCTGAAAATTAATTTTTACACTTTGCTTTTGATAACGGTTCTTTCGCTGGATAAGTTTATAAGTTTAATTTGAAACCATAACAAGTATTAATGAATTTTATTGACCACATAGTTATACCCCCTTCAGCAAACCACGTGCTTCTGCTGAAGTATATTTTTATTGTATCGCTGCTGCTTTTTCTGCCTTATTTAGGCATGATGATAGGCGCATCTTTTATTTCCGTTTACTTTGGCGGAAAGGGCGCAAAATCAGGCAATACAATGCTTTCGCGTTTTGCAAAAGATGTAATTGAAAAGCTTGCAATAACAAAAAATGCGGAGCTGGGACTCGGTATTATTCCGCTTCTTTCAATCATTTTCATTTATGCGCAGCTTCTTTACCAGGCGGAAACAATTGCAGTAAACGTTATGGCGCTCTCGGTAATATTGTTTATTGCGGCGTTCATTTCGGTTTATAAATACAGAAACGGGTTTGAAATAACCAGTGTAATCAATTCATTAAAGGGTAACAATGAAGAGAACAATGAAGTTAAGGAATTCGAAGAAAAGCTTGTAAGAAACACAAGCGCTTCGGGAAAAATCGGCACATTGCTTCTCTACATTGCGGCATACTTTTTTGTGGGATGTATGGCGCTTGCTGCAAGTCCCGAACGCTGGCCGGAAGTAAATAACATATTGCAGGTATTGTTTTCATGGGTAACAATTTTTAATTTCATTTACCTGCTTTCGCTTTCGGGAATTATAACAGGCGCAGCAATATTATTCCTTTTCTTCAAATGGCCTGCATTCGGAACCGATAAAAAAGTAAGCATAGATGATGATTATGCAAAGTTTGTAAAGAGTTTTGCAATTAAGCTTGCTTTTATTTCATCGCTCTTCCTTCCTCTTATGATGTTCATGAGCTTTTTATTCCTGCCTGAAACCGCGCTCTCGGGTGATGTTTTCCTGTTTATAGTAGCTACAATTGCACTGGCACTCATCCTTTCAAACGTGCTGTACATGATGTTCAAGAATTCTAATATAAATTATGCAGTACCTGTATTTTTCTTTGTAATAGTAATTTTTGCTTTTAATATATTTAAAGATGAGTCTGTTCTGGGCAATGCGCTTCAGAAGCAGACATACACAGTCCTGCAGAAATCGGACGAGTTTGAAAAAGAAGTAAAATCGAAGCTTGTAACAAGCTCGGGCATTAGCGGCGAGCAGATTTACAATACAAAGTGCATTGCATGCCACAGGTTCGATGTTAAGCTTGTAGGACCGCCGTACATGGAAACCGTACCCAAATATAACGGTGATGTTCAGAAGCTGGCGGATTTTATTTACAGCCCAACACAGAACAACCCCGGTTATCCCCCGATGCCAAACCAGGGCTTAAAGAAAAAAGAAGCTCTTGCCGCAGCACAATTTTTGATTGATAAAGTTGCTTCAATGAAGAAATAAAATATAACCATTCCCGCGAACGCAGGAATCTCATTATCGTGTACAAAAATTTTTTACGAGCCTTATCCAGGCTCGTTTTTTTTTACCTCACCCCCGTGCCCCTCTCCTAGAAGGAGAGGGGAAATATCAGTAAAAATTATTTTATATTGCATTTTATAAGAATAACATTATGAAATTCAATCTAAACAAATCAATTGAAATTCTTTCGCGAACACCTGACGTGCTGAATACACTGCTATCGGACTTGAGCGATGACTGGGTGGTGAATAACGAAGGAGGAGACTCGTGGAGTCCTTATAATATTATCGGTCATCTTGTCCATGGTGAACGGGAAGACTGGATACAACGGACAATAAAAATCCTGGGAATCGAAGCAGATAATAAATTCGTGCCGTATGACCGCTTTGCGCAGTTTAACGAGAGCAAAAATAAATCACTGCAAAACCTGCTGGATGAATTTAAAGCCCGGCGTGAAGAAAATATAAATATACTTATCTCATTTAACATTGATGACAGGATGCTGAAGATGGAAGGTATTCATCCTCAATTCGGAACTGTAACACTTGCGCAGCTTCTTTCAACATGGACTGTGCACGATTTAATCCACACAGCACAGATATCACGTGTTATGGCAAAACAATATAAAGAAGCAATAGGGCCATGGATTGAGTATTTCAGGGTGCTGAAGGAAACCGGCTATGCACCGGATTTTAAGTAGAAGACCAATCCCGAAGGGATGATATTATTATAGATGATTTTTCTAAAACCTTTGGTTAAACCCTGGAAGGGTGAAATTATAATAATAATGCTACCCCTGACTGCGGCAGACATGCCTACGGGGTTATATGTGGGGTTTTAATTTCAATTCCTACAATTATTCTTCGGTATTCTATAATCTGAATTATATACTCGTCCGACGACTGAGAGTCGTTGGACGAGGTCAAATAATCAGCGTAATCAGTATAATCAGTGAAAATCTGTGGTTCAGATACTTAATACTCATACCCGTAATATTTCTTTCTGTACCATTGCAAATATTTTTCAGGGTCGGCGAAATCCTCTCCGCTGAACTTGACAAGATATTCTTTCGCTTTAATTTTTTCATCAGGATAGCCGAACCAGTAAATACCGATGGAGTTGGTAAACTTTGCCCTCTGCATAAGAAACATTTCCGAAAGAGTCTTTAAACTTGTTTAATAATATCATTATCGAATCCTTGCTGGCATCTACTCCGTAATAAGAGAAAAATCCGTTTATTTGAGGTATCATGTAATTAAGCGGTGATAAGCGTAAATTAAAATTATTTGAATATAAAAAGTCCGTTATATTGAAATCACTTATAACTTTCAGCTGTTCTGATAAAGAATCCTCTCTTAAATATTTTCCGGTGAGATAAAAAATATTTTGCAGACCACGGTAGTAATTCATATCAGCTGCATATGACGGACAAACGGCAGAACATATTTAATGCACTCAATATTATTGCTCAGTGCTAATTTACTGCAAACCCTAAGACCTTCTATCAAGGGTAGGAAATCAAACTGAATATTATAGATATAATCAGAACCGGGAGCAAGCGAATCAGGTACTCCAAGGTCTTTGGGTTTTGCTATAAAACTCCTATGTCCCGGGTAAGGAAAGACTTGCTTTTGAGCAACTTTATACAGGTTACTTCCCCATGGCATTATCTTCAGAACATTTTCTATTCCAAACGCCTGCTCCAAATAATACGCTAAAAAATATCCCATTGATTCTTCATCGGTTAACTTTTCAATACCGCCCATTCTCTTACTAAATTTACTATCATTTAAATGAGCGCTGCCGTAGAATATTAATATCTGCTCATTGGGATTCGAATCGATATAATTAATAACTCTTCCGGCAGTTACCGAGTCTCTTTCATTAACAAACCATAGTTCATGTTCCATTTCAGATAAACTGGCTACTCTATCAGCATTGATACCTCCAACTTGCTCAAAAGCTTTCATTTTAAATGAAATTTTCTTTTCTCTGTGTTTATTTAACGAATCGACTGCAAGAGAGAACTTCCTCAGGTTAGTATAATATTCCAGATTTTCTAAATAAAACCCGAAAATCATTTTCCCGTAAGCGCCTGCATGTCACCGTCATTAATAAAATTACCCAGTAAATTCGAAAACACCGAACCATTTTCGATAATTAATGTTAGTTTTTCTTCTTCCGATTTGTTTTTGCACATATCAAGCCATTTATACAGCGTACCGAAAACATAATGATAAACCGCAGGCTGGTGATGACCGCCGTCGCCAAGCATCACAATTTTTTTATTAAATATTTCTCTTGCTACAAATGCGTTGGGGTCAACATAATACAACGAATCCCCTTCCTGCGATTTAATTGATACGGTGGAAAATAAAACTAATAGCGAAATGATAAATAAGGGTAGATTTTTACTGGACATGCAACACACATCCTTTCTTAAAAAATTTTAATTGAAATGTATTAATCATCGTCAGACAAGATTTCGAAAGTCTCCTTTTTCATTTCATCAGCACCATCTTTTTTGTTTCAATAAATGACCCTGCATCTCAATCTATAAAAATATACACCGCTGGGGTGATTTGAGCCGTCCCATATCAACTTCGTATGTGCCGGGGGTTAAATGCTCGATTAACAATGACAGCAACTTCTCTGCCGAGGATATCATAGATTCTATAAGGAAACGTCATGCTCATCCCCCCTTCGAAGGGGGATTGGGGGATGGGACTATCAAACTTTATTTTTGTAACCGGGTTAAACGGGTTTGGGTAGTTTTGGGAAAGGGAAAAATGTCGGTGAATCTCATTAGATTTTGATAATACTCCCATTATACTGTGAATATTTTAAGTGTAATGACGTCATTTCCTGTACCCGCTTCAGTGATATAGTTCCTGTTACAAAAACGCACCAGTTTCTATCTTTAGTGCGATTGATGTACCAAAACCTGGATATCGTCATAACCCATCTTTCGTTTCCATACGTATCATATTTGACTGTTGCGAAATCAAACCCATTCGTTCCTTGATACTTCGGCCTGTTATATATACATTAGATGAATCATCTAATATTATTGCATAAGGATCGTCATTATTATTTCCGGGTACCGATTATATATACTTACCCATTTTTGCACACCAGCAGAGTCATATTTTACTGTAGCGTAATTTGCCCATGAACTCCCGACCATAACTACTACGCAGTCACATAGATATTGTAATTTATAATCTACAGCGATTGGCATATCCATCATCACTATAGCCACGATTATATATTTTTAATCCAAACTATGTTACCATTCATATTAAATTTTACAGTCCCAAAGTCTTCTCCAGAACCATTATTTGTAATGCCTGTGATATATGATATTATTATCTTTATCAATAATCATATCATAAGGTAAATCTTGTCCAACAGTACTATATTTTGTAAACCACTGCTGAACACCATTGTTATTGTATTTTATTACTAAATAGTCCTCAATTGGAGGATAATATGAATTACTAACTGCAAGAACAATAACATTTCCGTATTGGTCAAGTTTTTACGCGTTTTCCTCCGTAATTGATAATTACCATATGTGTCCAAATTGATGAAAACGTTTTACCCAAAGTGAATCTCCATTATGAATTATATTTTATAGTAATTACGTCACTACCACCACCAACAGCATAGCCAGACCGCCAGTTATATAAACATTACCTGTACTATCAACAGTAATCGAGATTGCACTTTCTGAGGCATGAATAGTATCATCATATCTTGCTGCCCATAGAAGAATACCATCTGAATTATATTTTATAGTTATAATATCATTAACCATAGTAGCACTTTCACTATATTCCGGTTACGTAAACATTTCCTACGCTATCCACATACATATCATATGGAAAATCATTCCCGTTGCCCGGGCCGTTATAGAAACGAACCCACTGCTGTACTCCTGCAGGATTATATTTAAGAAAAATAATATCAAGGTGTTTTGAGAAGGCGTTGCTCCACTACCAACTATATAAATATTCCGTGCATAATCAGTCCTTACCAGATTTCCTCCCTCACTTAAGTGTTCTGGGGCTATCATATCCCCTAACCCATTCCTGCGTTACAGGCTGAGAGTAAACAAATTGATTTGTAATTAAAACAGATATGAATAATATAATTAAGCGGAAATAATCTAGCGGAATCAGAAGGAAGAATTTTTCTCATCGCGGAGCATCTCCTTTTTATTGCGCCGGAAGTTCTTAACGACGCTGAAATTAATATATACAACAATATTAAATTTTAATATGCAAATAGGACTGGCGAATTCTAATCACTTCACTTTCATATACATCATTTTCTTAGTATCAACAAAGCCACCGGCCTCCAACCTATAAAAATACACACCGCTGGGGTAATTTGTAACCGTCCCAATGTAACCTCGTATGTGCCGGGGGTTAACTGCTGATTAACAAACACGGAAATTTCTCTGCCGAGGATATCGTAAATGACGAGATTCGTCATGTCGAGCCGAGCCTTAGCCTCCCCTTCGAAGGAGGAATTTCAAACTTTATTTTTGTAATAGGATTAAATGGATTTGGAAAATTTTGCATTAAAGCAAAATCTGATGGAATTTTCTCGTTAACAGTTTTTAATCCGACCAGAGTTGGGTTTGTATATTTCCCGCCTGTATTAAAATAATTTGTTCCTACGCCGCCCCATATTATCATCGAACTCCCTGTCCAAACTGCTGAATGGTATGACCTTGGTACAGGTGCGCCTGATGTAGTTGTCGAATCCCAGCTGTCATTAACCGGGTCATATATTCCACCCGTATTAAATACAGAAGACCCATCCCCTCCTCCCCATATAACCATTTTAATTCCTGTCCACACAGCAGTATGATTTGCCCTTGCGGCAGGTATATTAATTATTGATGTAGGCATCCAGCCGTTTGCAACCGGGTCATAACGACCGCCGGTAAATAAATAACCACTGTTGTTATTGACCTCCCCAGATAATCATTTCATCACCCGTCCATATCGCAGTATGCGTATTTCTCCCGTCAGGACAGTTAGATAATGAGGTTGTTGTCCAGGTGTCTGTTAATGGGTCATACACTCCTCCTGTTTTTAAATAATATCCGCCATATGTACTATCACCTCCCCATATTATCATTTTGCTGCCTGTCCAAACAGCTGTTTGATGTTTACGCGGTGAAGGTGCATTATTCGTTGACATTGCCGTCCATGTATTAGAAACAGGGTCATAAATCCCACCTGTATTTGTTGAACCGCTGTTTGTCTGACCTCCCCATACTATCATTTTACTTCCTGTCCAGACAGCCGTATGCATTTCCCGGGCTGAGGGTGCATTTGCGGTATCAATTGTGCTCCAGCTGTTCGTTGCACGGGTCATATGCCTTACCTGTTCTTTGGATAGGACCCGTACTTCTTCCTCCCCATATTAACATTCTGCTTCCTGTCCATACAGCAGTATGGAAATACCTGCGCATTTGGTGCATTAACAGAATCCATAACAACCCATGTGTTAGAGATTGGAGTCATAAACACCACCTGAATTTAAATATGCGGATTACCATTAGCTCCGCCCCAAACAATCATTTTGCTGCCTGTCCAGACAACCGTTTGAAAGGTCCTTCCTGAAGGTGCAAAGATAACACAAGTCGGAGTCCAAGACTCCTGAGCTGAGATTGTTTTATGTATTAGGAATAAACTGAGTATAATGCATAAGAATAGATATTCTGTTTTTCATTATCGTACTAAATTAAATTTTTATTTAATCAGCAAGTTATGAAAAGAATAATTACCGGAAATATTTTAATCAGAGCGGTTAACTTCTTACCCCCGCATACACAACCAGTGCCCAGCCGATTAGCAGGCTGACTCCGCCCAACGGTGTGATGAAAGCAAAGAACATTACCGCGGTTACGGAATAAAGATAAAGAGAAAAGCTGAAAAGTAGTATGCCAATGGAAAAGAATATCGCTGATTTATTGAATTTTTCCTGTGAGGAAAGCCCGATTGCAAACAGCACAACCGAGTGTATTAAATGGTAAAATACACCTGTTTTATAGATTTCGAGCATTTCCGGTGTTAGGTGCTGTTTCAATCCGTGCGCGCCGAATGCTCCCAGCGCCACAGCCAGAAATCCCGAAATACCGCCTATGATAATCCATTTTTTCATGATAACTGTTTTAAAACAGATGTCAGGTCGTAAGACCTGACATCACAATAAACAATTTTAGCTCTGTAGTTCTTAGTGCTCTCTGTGGTGAAACAGTGGTTTACCCTATAATCTCAAACCCTGTATATTTATGCAGAACTTTCGGCACAATGATTTTTCCCTCCGGTGTTTGGTATGATTCCATCAGCGAAACCATTAGCCGCGATGTAGCCAATCCGCTGCCGTTTAGTATATGCACAAACTCCGGTTTTGCTTTCGGCTCATCCGGTCTGTAGCGAATCATCGCCTTGCGCGCCTGGTAATCAGTAAAGTTGCTCACGCTCGATGCCTCAAGCCATTTGTCTTCGGCGGGTGACCATACTTCTATATCATAAGTCTTAGCGGATGAGAACCCCAAATCACCGCTGCATAGTTCTATTACACGGTAATGAATATTCAGCGCTTCAACAATCGATGTTGCATCTTCAAGCATCAGCTCAAGCTCGGCAAATGATTTATCCGGCTTGCAAAAATTTACCATCTCCACTTTATTAAACTGGTGCACACGCAGAAATCCTTTTGTTTCCTTGCCGTAGTGCCCTGCCTCGCGCCTGAAGCACGCAGTGTAACCGCAGTATTTTACAGGAAGGTACTGAATGTTTTAAAATATCATCACGGTGTATGTTTATTATCGGCACCTCCGCTGTTGGTATTGCATACAAATTATCGGGTTCGATTCTGTACATATCCTCTTCGAACTTGGGCACTTTCTCGGTAACCTCCATCGAAGTGCGGTTAACAATAAAGGGAGTGAACACTTCCGTATATTTTTCCCTGTGGCTATCAAGCATAAAATTAATTAGCGCGCGCTCTAGTATTGCGCCTTTGCCTTTATAAAACGGGAAACCGCTTCCGGTAATCTTAGCGCCAATATCGAAGTTCAGTATATCGAGCTTTTTGCCAAGCTCAACGTGGTCAAGAAACTTAAAATCACCTGCGGGCTTTTCACCCCACTTTTTAATTTCAACGTTTTCTTTTTCATTCCTGCCTATAGGGACGTTTTCTTCCATCATGTTAGGCACATCGAGCATCTTTGTTTCAATCTGCTTTTCTATTTCCGCAAGCTCTTCATCAAATTTCTTTATATCATCGGAGGTTTTTTTCATCTCAGCAATTTTCTCCGCAGCGTCTTTGCCTTCCTTTTTCATCTTTGCAATTTCATTAGATGCGGTGTTCCGGAGGCTTTTGAGCTTCTCGGTTTCCTGTATTACTTCCCTGCGCTTTTGGTCAAGCCCAAGCACGTCATCAACAATTTTTTCGTCAAGGTTGCGGTGCTTAATGTTTTCTTTAACCTTACCGGGATTTTCTCTTATTAATTTTATGTCAATCATGTTATACTTTTAAAGTTAACAATACATTTCCAAATTTATGTTATGTATGTTGAATAAGAAACGCACTTTCCCGCTGTAGCCGTTATCACCCGTATCATTCTCGAACGAAACATTCTCACCGTCATTGATTACGTAAAAATTCTCTTTCAGTTTATCTTCCAGTATTTCTCTCAAATCGTTGCCGACTATAATAATCTTAACAACCCTCCTGCCCGTAATGCTCTTTAAATCTTTCTTCAGTTCATTAAAATTATCAAGTATAGCCTCACGTTTTTTCTTTTTGCCTTTGATATTATTAAGCGGCTTATTAACAGCATACATTACAAGATACCCCAGCCGCGCAAATTCCTTCAGCCCGTTCTTCTTAACAATGGGATTAAACGGAATAAAACACTTCATCATTTTTTTAAAGAGCGGTTCATTTACCGAGCCGGTTTCATCATAGAAATACCCTCCCCTTGCCGGGGGAGATTCAAAAAGAAAAATCACCCTGCAGTGAGAAGGAGTGTATTTCTTTCTTAATTTTACGTAATATTCTTCGCTGTGCAATTTCTTACATCCCCAGCTGTGATTTCAGCATATAGAGTCCATCGGTAACATTAAGCGGTTTCATACCAAGCTCGCTTTCGGCTTTAAGCAGAATGAAGCTTGAGTTCATCGGTCTTGGCGCGGGCTGGTTGAGCTCCGCCGTTTTTATAGGAATAATCAATCCCCTGTCAAATTCAAAAATATCGGCAAGCTTAAGCGCAAACTCGTAACGGTTGATGTATTCGCTCCCGCATACATTGTAAATTCCAGCGCGTTCCCGCTCAACTATTCTAAGCAGAGCCAGTCCCAAATCATCAACCATTGTAGGCATGCCGTACTGGTCATTAACTATATTAACAGGCTCATTGTTTTTAAGCTTATCAACAAGCCAAAGCGCAAAGTTCTTTTTAACATTTGTCCCCGTGCCGTAAATTATCATTGTTCTGATAATAGTATGATTCACCCCGCTTGCTGTCAGTGCGTTCTCGCTTGCAAGCTTGGCTTTGCCGTAGAAGCTCAGCGGGTTGGGAGTTGCATTCTCGTCATACCCTCCGTGAATACCATCAAAAATATAATCGGTAGAAATATGAATAATTTTAGATGAATTGAATCTCGAGGCAATAATTAAATGTTTAACTGCGTCAACGTTCACGCGCCAGCTAAGCTCTCTTTCGGTCTCACACCCGTCAACGTTTGTGAATGCAGCTGCGTTAATTATAAGGTCAGGCATATATTCTTTAACTGCTTTTTTAACGCTCTCTTTATTTGTAATATCCAGCGGTAAATAGCTGTATTTACGGGGTTCTTCAGCTTTTTCAGCAAGGTCGGAAAGCAGCAGTTCGTGGTCGGTTTCACGAGCAAATACCTCAGCAGTTTTCTGTCCCAGAAGTCCGTTGGCACCGGTTAATAATATTTTCAACTTTTCATTTTTCATTTTAATTTATGAAGCTCCTCAACTCCTCTTAACGTGCTTTTTAAGCTTGACATACGGTTTGCAAATTTTAATCCCGCTGAATAATCCTGCAATTTGTTAGTAATGTTCTTGTAAAAGAAACTTGCCGAAAATACATCACCACAGCCGGTTGAATCAGCAAAGTTATGCGACTCTATTGCGGGCAAATCGGTTTTATCAATTTCCGAATATGTCTCTCCCATTGATTTTTTTTCGACTTTGCGGAATAAGCTTACTCCGCGCTTACCTCTTGTAATTACAAGCGCTTTGCCCCGCCTGGGGTCCCCTGTTTTGAGAACTGTCTCCGCAAATTCATATTCGCTTAATTTTTTACCCGGCATAGCGTTCATTTCAGATTCGTTCATCTGTAAAGTATCGGATTGTGCGCACCATTTTTCCCAATCAGCCACTGCGGATTGTGTCCGGTTGCCTTCCGCATCTGTTTGCATTACAATGTTGTGCAGGTCAGTGTGAATATACCCCTTGAAATTTTCTCTAACACCCCTAAGAGTATCAAGCGTAACGTCAACTCCTGAGACCATATTAATCAGAAGTCCGTCAAGTTTTGTTAATACAGGCTCTATCTGTGCATATTCAATCGGAAGAGTCGGCTCGGTTGAGCTTTCTTCACGGTCATAAGTTTTAGGTTTACCTGTTTCAGGACACTCGAACTCAACATCCATACCTTTATAAAACAGCTTAACGACACGTGTCTTGTGTTCGGCCTTATTTATATATTCAGTTTTTATGTTCGGAAATCCCTTAAGGAATGAAACTATATTATCATATTCATCAGAACCGAGATTCATAATAGGATACACTTCATCCTTATCGGCAATCACAGCAAGTGATACGACCGAATACAGCACACCGCCCAGGCTTTTGGATGTTTTGCCCCCGCGGTGGATAAAATCTATACAAGGTTCTCCTATTACTCCGAATTTCATTTAACTGTAGAAAATTTCCTTAACCTTATTTTCAAGCTCATCTGTAAATTCAATATCAACCGCTTTGCAGTTTTCCGTTACCTGCAGTTTGCGTGATGCGCCGATAATTGCTGATGTAACATTAGAGGTTCTTAAACACCAGGCAAGAGAGAACTGCGCAAGAGTTACACCCATTTCATCTGTAACGGCTTTAAGCTTATCAACTTTGTTAACTACATCAATCTCGATTCTGTCTTTTAAGAACCAGTTCATTTTTTTATCTGCTGCGCGTGAGTTCTTCGGAATCTTTCCGCCGGAATATTTACCAGTCAGTACACCCTGCGCAAGATGGTGACCACACAACCTGGCCTAAATCCGTATTTTTCCGATACAGCTATTACCCCGTTAGTTTCAATCTGCGGACGGATGATGTTATACTGCGGCTGATTGCTTACGGGCTTGTGAAGATTATATTTTTCACAAACCTGAACGGCATCTTCAATATTTTCTGCACTCCATTCGCTTACCCCCCAGTACAAAATTTTTCCCTGCTGAATAAGGTCATTGTATGCGCGGCAGGTTTCTTCAAGAGGTGTATACTGATCAAACCTGTGGCACTGCATTAAATCGATATAATCGGTTTTCAATCGCTTAAGCGAATGGTGAACCGATTCAAATATATGTTTGCGTGAAAGTCCCTGGTCATTCGGCAGATTTGACATCGGGAAGTAGCACTTGGTTCCGATAAAAACATCATCACGCCTCACTTTGAGCTGTGTGAATAAAATTTTACCGAGTGATTTTTCAGCTTCGCCTTTGTTGTAAACATCGGCTGAATCAAAAAAATTGACTCCGCATTTAAGGGCGGTTGAAACGCAATCCAGAGCGGTTTTGCTTTCAATTCCGTGCCCGTAAGTTAGCCAGCTTCCGAGCGAGATTTCTGAAAGCCTGACTCCGTATTTGCCTAATTGTCTGTATTTCATATGTTTATAATGACTATAAGTTTGTCATGCTGAACTTTGTTTCAGCATCTTTTCAACCCGTCCTTCGGCTCCATGCCTGCACCGAGGTTTCGGCTGGCAGGCGCTCAGGCTGTCTTTATTACTACCCGTGGTTTCGTTCAGGACCGGCAGAATTACAAATATACTGATTTTGAAAGTGTGATTTAAGGGAAATGAAACCCCACACAACCTCTCTGCAGGGCAGGAGTCCTAACAGGTTTCACAACTCCGGGTTTTCTCCCTTATAATAACAAATTATTATTTGTAAATTTGAAGATATGGAAATATCCGAACTTAAAAACGTATTTATATTCTCGGAGCTTTCTGTTGATGAGCTTGAGCAAATCAAAAGGTTCTCGCGTATTAAAGCCTATGGCAAAGGAGATATGATATTTTTTGATACCGAGCCGTACCTGGGCTTTTGCATTGTTTTGGAGGGCATGGTAAAGATTTACAAAATCTCAAATGACGGTCGCGAACATATAATCCACCTTGTTGATAAATACAACACCTGCGCAGAGGTTCCCCTGTTTGAAAACTCGGGCGCAGTGCTCGAAAAAGATTTTCGTTATCCCGCAAATGCAATGGCTATGGCTGATAATACGGAGGCAATGATAGTCCCGGCACGTCCTTTTATAGAACTTATAAACAGCAGTCCGTCTCTAGCTATGAGGATGATCTCCGGCTTTGCCAAGCGCCTCCGCACTTTAAATCATCACATAGAATCTATTACACTCAAGGATGTATCAAAGCGGGTTGCTGAGTTTATACTAAATGAATACAATTTAAAACAAAAATCCGTACGTAAAGAAAGAACACCATTACCGCCTGAAAGCATCAGGCTAAAAATCAGCAAGTACGACCTGGCATCATACCTCGGCACTATTATAGAAACACTCTCACGCACATTTAAAAAACTGCATGACGAAAATATTATTGAAGTCAACGGCAAAATCATCACCATAAAAGACTTCAAGCGCCTTAAAGAAACAGCTTCGTAAAAAAAATCCTTCCCCAAAATGCGGCTTTAACGCATTATTAAACAATTACTTGGACCTTAATCTGAGGTTTTTGACTTAAGTCAAGGGCTTTCGAAACAACATTTTTTATTTTTGTAATAGCAGAATAATTTAAAACTTAATGAAAAGGAAAAATAAAAAATGCTGATACAAAAAGAATCTAAAATCGGTGAAATAGTAACTTCGAACTTCCATGCAGCGCAGGTCTTCGAAAAATACGGGCTTGACTTCTGCTGCGGCGGAAAGAAAACAATCGAAGAAGCATGTCAGAATAAGGGTATCAGTCCAGATGAGTTAATTAATACCCTTTCCAAAATCGATGAAAAAGGAAACAGGGATATGGCTGACTTCAATTCATGGAAACCGGACTTTTTAATTGATTACATTGTTAACAATCACCACGGGTATGTGAACAGGTCATTACCCGTAATTAAAGAACATGCCGATAAGGTTGCATCAAAACACAATGAAAATCACCCTGAGGTTGAAACAATTGCGCGCTTATTCTCCGAAATAAAAAACGAGCTTGAAACTCACATGCAAAAAGAAGAACGCATGCTTTTCCCGTACATCAAACATTTGATTGAAATTGAGAGCTTCCGTAGAGAGGCTTCTTATCCTCCGTTCGGTACAATACAAAACCCAATCAGAATGATGGAAGCAGAACACGATGCAGCAGGAAACATTATGGCTGAGATAAAAAAGCTCAGCTCATCTTATACACCGCCTGATGATGCATGCACAACATACAGGGTTTTATATGGTGAACTTAAGGAGTTTGAGGATGACCTGCATGTACACATACATCTTGAGAACAATATTCTGTTCCCAAAAGCAATTGAGCTGGAAAAGAAATTATCATTGAATAATCATTAAAATTTGTTTAAAAATATTTAACATCAATACTTGGGAAATAATTATGAATACAAAAAAATTATGGTTTGGTTTTACCGCCGTCATTGTTATATGTTTTTCAGTCCTGGGTTATTACGGGCATGAGATATATAATGAAAAACCTCCGATTCCGGAAAAAGTCATCTCTGAAAACGGCGCCGTTCTTTTCACGGCACAGGATATTCGTGACGGTCAAAATGTGTGGCAGTCAATGGGCGGACAGGAAGTCGGCACAATATGGGGGCACGGCGCGTATGTTGCTCCTGACTGGTCGGCAGACTGGCTGCATAAAGAGTCCGTTTACCTGCTTGAAAAATGGGCCGAACGGGATTTCAACTTATCTTACAGCAGCCTTGATGCAGAAAAACAGGCTGTCCTGACCGTAAGGCTTCAGAAAACGCTTCGCACAAATACTTATGACCCCAATTCTGGGACTATTACAGTTTCAAACGATGTAGCCGAAGCAATTAAAGTCAACAGTGCTCACTATAAAGGACTTTTCATGAATGACCCTGCCCTTGATAAAGAACGACTGGCTTACGCTATTCCGGCGAATTCAATTAAAGACACTGCCAGGATGCAAGAGATGAATGCATTTTTCTTCTGGGCGGCATGGGCATGCATGACCAACAGACCCGGTTCTGCAATTACATATACAAATAACTGGCCGCCTGATAAAACTGTAGGCAATACTCCCTCGGAGGCTATTGTTCTTTGGACGGGTTTCAGCGTTATTATGCTTCTTGTTGCCATAGGCTTGCTGGTTTACTATTACGCGAGAAATAGAGCGGATGAGCTTGATAAATCACTGCTTCCTAAAAACGACCCCTTAGCCGGTCTGAACCCCACACCATCCATGAAAGCTACATTAAAGTATTTCTGGGTAGTAACCGCTCTTATCATAGTTCAGGTTATATTTGGCGTCATTACTGCGCATTATGGTGTTGAAGGCAATGGCTTTTACGGATTAAAGCTTGATACACTGCTTCCATATTCCGTTTCGCGAACGTGGCATGTGCAGTTAGCAATTTTCTGGATTGCAACAGCATGGCTGGCAACAGGTTTGTATATCGCACCTGCAGTATCGGGCTTTGAACCTAAGTTTCAGCGGCTTGGGGTAAATTTTCTGTTTATTGCTTTACTGATTATTGTTGTCGGCTCACTAATAGGCGAATGGATGGGAATTATGCAGAAGCTCGGATTAGCGCAGAATTTCTGGTTCGGACACCAGGGTTATGAATATGTTGACCTTGGAAGGTTCTGGCAGTTGTTCCTGTTTGTTGGTTTAATAATATGGCTGATTCTGATGTTCCGCGCATTACTGCCGGCGCTCAAAAAACCCTCCGAAAGCAGGCAGTTGTTAACGTTGTTTATTATTTCATCAATAGCTATTGCAGCATTTTACGGCGCAGGATTAATGTGGGGACAGCAAACACATTTATCTGTTGCGGAATACTGGAGATGGTGGGTAGTTCATCTTTGGGTAGAAGGATTCTTTGAAGTATTTGCAACTGTTATAGCAGCTTTTCTTTTTGTAAGAATGGGGTTGCTGAATATTAAATTTGCAACTTTTGCCGTGTTGTTTTCTACAATTGTTTACCTGAGCGGCGGAATTATCGGAACGTTCCACCATTTGTATTTTGCCGGCACGCCAACAGCAGTCATAGCGCTTGGCGCAACGTTCAGCGCGCTTGAAGTTGTGCCTCTTGGTGTTGATGGGATTTGAAGTCTATCACAATTTAAGAATCAGCAGGGCAACCGAGTGGGTTAAATCATACAAATGGCCGATTTATTTTCTGATTTCTGTCAGCTTCTGGAATTTACTTGGAGCCGGCATATTCGGATTCCTTATTAATCCGCCGATTGCGCTCTATTACATGCAGGGATTGAATACAACGCCGGTTCACGGGCATACGGCTTTATTCGGTGTATATGGAATGCTCGGCATCGGGCTGATGCTGTTCGTTCTGAAAGGTCTTACAAGTAAACACGTCTGGAAAGACAGGTATATCAGTATCGCCTTCTGGTCATTCAACATTGGTATATTTCTCATGGCGGTAATCAGCCTTCTTCCTGTCGGAATACTTCAAACCATTGCCAGCATTAAGTACGGAATGTGGTATGCGCGTTCAGCTGAATTTATGCAGCAGCCAATGTTACAAACATTCCGCTGGTTAAGAACGATTGGTGACACAATATTTGCTATAGGGACAATTGCTCTGGCGGTATTTGTTGTTGGATTGAAAACAGGATGGTCAGTTAAGAAAAACGAAGAAGTAAATTAATAACAATAATGGGCGGACAACCCAATCCGCCCGTTATTTAATATTTCTTCTGCTATATCTACCCCATTTTTCAATATCTTATCCTTTTCTCCATTTTTCTAATCCTTCTTTTTTCATATTTTATGTAATACAACAAAACCAAAAATTACCATGAAAAACTTCAAAGAAAGCATATTAAAATTAGTTACGGAAACTTCAACGAATCTTCCGCCCGATGTAAGAGATGCGATTAATAAAGCCAGAGGACTCGAAACTGCGGGCTCGCAATCTGCTTATGCGCTCGAAACAATTGCAATCAACATCGATATGGCGTGCAATGATGCTGCCCCGATTTGCCAGGATACCGGCACGCCAACATTTGAAATTAAAACTCCCGTTGGAGCAAACCAGATAACAATGCGCAGTGATATTGAATGGGCAATCGCCGAAGCAACCAAACAGGGCAAGTTAAGGCCGAATTCTGTTGATTCCATCACTGGTAAAAACACGGGAAACAACATCGGCGCGGGAATGCCCGTTGTGCATTTTGAGCAGTGGGAAAAAGATGATATCGAAGTGCGACTGCTGTTAAAAGGCGGCGGATGCGAAAACAAAAATATCCAGTACTCCGTCCCCTGCCAGCTTGAAGGCTTGGGCAGAGCAGACAGAACGCTGGAAGGCGTACGCAAATGCATAATGCATGCAGTTTACCAGGCTCAGGGTCAGGGATGCAGCACGGGCGCAATAGGTGTTGCAATCGGCGGTGACCGCGCTTCGGGTTACGCACTTGCAAAAAAACAATTGTTCCGCACATTGGATGATGTTAATCCAAACCCCGAGCTGAGAAAACTTGAAGAATATATTATGAAGCATGCTAACCATCTGGGTATCGGCACAATGGGCTTCGGCGGTGAAGTTACACTTATCGGCTGCAAAATCGGAACGTATAACCGTTTGCCGGCAAGCTTTTTTGTAAGTGTGGCATATGACTGCTGGGCATTCAGACGGCTTGGTGTTATTATCGATGCCGGAACAGGTGACATAAAAGACTGGCTGTATAAGGATAAAGAAATCGAGCGTATGGCAGAAAAAGAGCGTGTACCCTTGAGCGGAAAAGAAATCCGCTTAACTACCCCCATATCAGAAGAAGATATACGTAAACTTAAGGTCGGTGATGTAGTTCTTCTCAACGGTGATATGCACACAGGCAGAGATGCCTTACATCATTACCTGCTGACACATGATTCACCCGTCAACTTAAGCGGCGCAGTGATTTACCACTGCGGTCCCGTAGCATTAAAACAAAATGACAAATGGTTTTTAAATGCAGCTGGTCCCACAACAAGTATCCGCGAAGAGCCATTTCAGGCGGATATAATAAAGAAGTTCGGTATCCGTGCAGTCATCGGCAAAGGCGGAATGGGAGCTAAAACGCTTGCCGCATTAAAAGATAACGGCGCCGTGTATTTGAATGCAATCGGGGGTGCAGCGCAGTATTATACAAAATGTATTGAAGAAGTAACGGGCGTTGATTTCCTTGAGTTCGGAATTCCCGAAGCAATGTGGCACATACGGGTGAAGGATTTCCCCGCAATTGTTACAATGGATTCACACGGCGGAAGCCTGCATGCAGAAGTTGATAACACTTCAAAAGAAAAATTAGCAAAGCACGCAGAGCCGGTATTTTAAAAACCAATATTGATGAACTATTCGCAGGACGATTCTGAGTCGTCCTGCGAATTTAATGTTTTATTTATGAGCACAGGAAAAGAATTTTTAGAGAAGACAAAAGAAAAATATTTTATTCAAACCGACCAGGAAAAAGGCTTACCGAGACCGCCGTTTGAAATTGAATATGATAAATCTGCGTTAATCTCTCTGCCAAAACCCGCGGAAATTAAACCAGACGGTAAAAACCTGCGCGAATGCATTGAAAAACGCAGAAGTTTCAGGGATTTCACGGGTAAAGAATTGAGTCTTGAGGAATTTTCTTACCTGTTGTGGTGCACACAGGGCGTTAAGGTTATTAAAGAAAAATACATTTTAAAGACCGTTCCCTCTGCAGGAGCAAGACACCCTTTCGAAACGTTTATCCTTGTGAAGCACATATCTGGTTTAAAGCCCGGTCTTTACAGATTTATCGGAAGTGAACATTCCTTAATTCCGGTAAATTTAGAAGAAACCATTTCAGGGAAAATTAAAGAGGCATGCGGCGGCCAAGAATTGCTTGATAACTGCTCGGCGGTTTTTATATGGGCGGCAATATCTTACAGAATGACATGGCGTTATTGGGAACGCGGCTACCGCTACATTTTTATCGATGCGGGACATGTTTGCCAGAATCTCTATCTGGCAGGGGAATCAATAGATTGCGGCGTGTGCGCAGTTGACTCGTATGATGACGATGAACTAAATAAGCTGCTCGGACTTGACGGTGAGAACGATTTTGCCGTTTATATGGGAGTAGTTGGAAAAAAATAAAATTGAACGCACCTCTCCGCAGGACGTTCTCCCAATCCGTTTACTTAGCTGTAATGGTACCGATTATGTTCCCTTCTTTATCCTTTACAGTAACAATTACTTTTCCTTCCGTATCTTTTGATGCAGTAATTTTTGCAAGTGTTTCAGAGCCGTCTGTCAGCTCAAAATTCTTTACTCTCAATGTATCAAAATTTCCCGTGATACTGCTTTCACAGCCGGTAAAATAAATTGAAACGAAAATTATTACTAATGCAATAAATTTTTTCATAAATAATTTTGGTTTGTTTCAGCTGATTTATTATACTGCAAAATAAACATAAAATTTTATATTATTATAAGATGAAGCTTGATAAAGATTACTGGAATGATAAATATCTCCACGGCTCAACCGGATGGGATATAGGTTATATTTCAACCCCCTTAAAAGAATATTTTGACCAGCTTGAAAACAAAGACCTGCGTATACTCATTCCCGGGTGCGGCAATGCTTATGAGGCGGAATACCTGGTTGAACAGGGATTCAAAAATGTTTTTTTAATTGATTGGTCGGAGGTTGCGCTCGATAATTTTAAAAAGAAAACCCACCTTTTACCCGATAACCATATCTACAACGAAGATTTTTTTAAGCATAAAGGAAAGTATGATATTATAAGCGAGCAGACATTTTTTTGCGCTATTAATCCCGGGGAAAGATTTGATTATGCGAAGAAAGTCCATGAGCTGTTAGTACCGGGTGGAAAATTAATAGGTTTACTGTTCGATGACCCGCTTTATGATGACCATCCTCCCTTCGGCGGAAACAAAGCAGAGTACACAGAATATTTTGAGCCGTATTTTAAGTTTAAGGTTTTTGACAAGGCATACAATTCCATTAAGCCAAGAATGGGCAGGGAATTGTTTATATTGTTTGTGAAGAAGTAAACCAATCCCCATCAAAATCAATAGTTTATATCATTATTAATCCCATCCGAATTCCACCTTGATTTTTAATTTAGGTTTACCTAAATTTATGTTAAAGTAAACCTAAATATTTATGTATTCAACATCTGTCGAAGATTACCTGAAACACATTTACCAGCTTCAATCATCAGGCAGCAAAGTTAATACAACCACTCTTGCAGGTGTGTTGAATGTCTCACCTGCTTCTGTCAGCGAGATGGTTTCAAAGCTTTCAAAGCCCGGGTGGATAGAAAACACTCCGTACAAAGGATTTTCTCTGACCAAAGAAGGAGAAAAAATTGCCGTAAACCTTGTCAGGAAACACCGCTTAATAGAAGTATTTCTTCACGTGCATTTAGGTTACAGCTGGGATGAAGTCCATAACGAAGCAGAGAAGTTTGAACATGTTTGCACTGATAAATTTATAAACAAGCTCGATGAATACCTCAGCTACCCGAAGTTTGACCCGCACGGCGACCCCATACCTGATATCAACGGGAACATAACTGATAAAATAAATATCCTTCTTTGCGATGCTATGACAGATAAATCATACATTGTCAGAAAAGTAAATGATACCTCAGATGAAGTATTGAGATATATATCCAGTATCGGCATCAAGCTTAACACTGAAATTTTTGTAAGCGAAAAAATAGCTTTTGACGAATCGGTGCTGATTAATATAAATAACATAAACCATTTGCTCAGCAGAAAAATCGCAGAAAATATTTTTGTTGAGGAAACCGCAGTATAATAAATGCAGGAAGTAATTAATCTAAAAAAAGACGCTGTTTTCCCTGAGATTGAAGATTCCGGTAAAGTTCTTGGTTACAGGAATTCCAACACGGTTAAAAACTGGAGTTTTTTCAAGTTTCTGGGTCCTGCTTTTCTTGTCAGCGTAGGCTATATGGACCCCGGTAACTGGGCAACAGATATTGATGCGGGGGCAAGGTTCGGCTATAAGCTGTTATGGATAATTCTTGTCAGTAACGTTATAGCTATAATAATGCAGACTCTTGCTGCAAAGCTCGGTATTGCAACAGGGCGCGACCTTGCGCAAAACTGCAAAGACCGTTATTCAAAACGGACTAATTACGGTTTATGGTTTACAGCCGAAATGGCAATGATTGCAACGGATTTCGCCGAGTTCATGGGCTCGGCTATTGCAATAAAACTGCTTTTCAACATACCGCTTCTTGATGCAACAATAATAACAGGTGTTGATGTTGTTCTGATACTTGCACTCCAGCGTTACGGCTTCAGGTGGGTTGAAACTGCTATTATTGTTTTCGTAGCAACAATAATGTTCTGCTATGTTATTGAATTGTTTTTTGCAAGACCGGAGTGGTCACAGATACCGGGAGGATTGCTGGTTCCAAGCATTAATTCATCAAGCATCCTTGTTGCAATCGGCATACTCGGCGCTACTGTAATGCCGCATAATTTATACCTGCATTCCAATATTATACAAACACGATTTTTATTCAAAACAGATAACCTTGCAGTTAAAAAGAAAGTGCTGGGATTCGCAAAGCTTGATAACGTGATAGCTTTAAATATGGCATTCTTCGTAAACGCTGCAATATTAGTTATGGCGGCAGCGGCATTCGGCTCCCGCGGACTTCAGGTTGCTGAAATTGAGCAGGCTCATATAACGCTTGAATACCTCTTCGGCGCCTCTGCAGCTCTGGTATTTGCCATTGCTTTGCTCGCTTCGGGAATTTCATCTTCAACAACCGGAACAATGGCAGGGCAAATTGTAATGGAGGGTTTCCTGAATATAAAAATACGCCCGTGGTTAAGGCGTATTATTTTAAGGGTAATTGTGATGGTACCGGCAGTAATTGCCATTGCAATTGGTATCGACCCGCTGAGAATGCTTGTGCTGTCACAGGTTGTGCTGAGCTTTCAGCTTCCTTTTGCTATAGTGCCGCTTCTTGTATTCACATCCGATAAAAAGCTCATGGGCTCGTTTGCCAATAAAAAATGGGTAATCGTTATCGGCTCCGTATGCGCGGTGATAATTATCTTCCTTAATGTTTATCTTCTCTATGCAATTATAGCCGGGATTTAGTTAATAATTCTGAAACGTGTTCAGCGTACCTATTGAACTGTTATACGAGTTTATCATATAGTTATAGTAATTTATCACGTTATCGTACCCACTGTTGAAGCTCTTGGCATCAAGCTTTTTCTTTCTCATACTTTCAAAAAACTTCCGTGATTCGGCAATGAAATCATTCACCGTCTTAGTAAAATAATCTTCAAAATTATATTTCATATATTTTGTTTTATCCGTGAACTCAGTTGACTCAACTTTTTTTGTATCTTCTTTAAACTTAACCTCGAAGGAATCTATCATACCTGATAGCTCCGTTGTGCTGCTGTCTTTATCAAGCGCCTGGAATTTATCATAAAATTGTTCAGCGCCGTCGAGCGTATTCTCATAAACATTCATAAGCACTGCAACAGATTTTTCGCTGGGGTCATGAATTTTTTCAGGGTCGCGCCTTGTCATTTTCGGCTTATACTTTTTTACGGCTGAATTGAATTTATCGAAAGCTTCCTTATACTTATCGTACTGGTTTTTCATTTTCTCATCGTACCCGTCGGCAAGTGAAAGGTCTTTCTGGTAGCCCTTGTTCTTATAATAATTTATAACTTCCGTGGATAGTTTTTGATAATCATCCATCGCTTTTAGTACATCTTTAAAGCTTGTTTCAACCTCCTGTTTCATCTGTTCGTTATCGGGCTTAAGCTTTGAAAGTTCACCTCCATCGAATAGCGAACGGTTATATTCTTTAACCATGCTTTCCATTTGCCCTGCGTACACGTCTGATGCAATAACAAAAATCATAGATTCTTTTTTAATTGTTTTAGGGTCAGGTACGTCATCTAAATATGATTTATGAAAACGCTCAACCGTTTCGGAGAGCTTATTAAGAACTTCGATATATTTATTGTAATACTGTATGTCGTTCTGTGTATCTCCCGAAGAAGTTTCTTCTTTTACAGTTTCTTCTTTTTTATCTTCATCCTTTTTATCTTTGCTGCCGAGTTTCTCCTTCAGGTTATCTAAAAACGAACAGCTGAACATAAAGAACACCAGAATCAACAGTACTGCCGGGTATTTAATTCTATTCATGAATTACTCCGTTTTTATTTAGTTAAAGATAAAAAATTCACATCTTTATAATGGAACTCATTACCTTGTAAAATCTTTATAAAATAGGTATTTTCCTGCCAGATTGTGCGCTGCAGGCGCTTCGGTAAGAGCAAATTATGCAAAATTTAAGAAAATTTCAATTTAATGGGCAAAAATGACGTCTATATAGTTGATGCCGTAAGAACACCAATTGGTAAATATGCAGGTTCTTTAAAAGACGTGCGCCCGGATGATATGGCTGCGCTTGTTATAAACGAAATTGTAAAGAGAAATTTTGACAATAAATCTGTAAATAAAGAACTTATAGAAGACGTAATAATCGGATGCGCTAACCAGGCAGGTGAAGATAACAGGAATGTTGCCCGAATGAGCCTGCTGCTTGCGGGACTCCCCGTTTCCGTGGCAGGTGTTACAATTAACCGTCTTTGCGGCTCGGGAATGCAGGCAGTGATAGACGGTTCAAGAGCAATTGCAATGGGTGAGGCTGATATTATTATTGCCGGCGGTGTCGAATCGATGACTCGTTCGCCGTTTGTTATGCCGAAAGCGCACGATGCTTTTTCCAGGTCAAATGCTGTTTACGATACTACAATCGGCTGGCGATTTACTAACCCGAAGCTTGCTGCAATGTACCATCCTTATTCAATGGGAGAAACTGCCGAAAATGTTGCAAAGAAGTATAATATCTCCCGCGAAAGGCAGGATGAATTTGCATACGGCTCGCAGATGAAAGCGAAAGAAGCAATAAAAGCGGGCAAATTTAAAGATGAAATTATTGCAGTTGAAATTAAATCAAAAAAAGAAACTTTGATTTTCGATACGGATGAATTTCCGCGCTTCGATACAACAATAGAAAAACTTGCAAAGCTTAAACCGGCGTTTACAAAAGATAACGGAACCGTAACCGCAGGCAATTCATCCGGCATTAATGACGGTGCATGCGCCATACTGCTTGCCTCGGAAGAAAAATGTAAAGAGCTTGGTTTTAAGCCGCGCGCGAAATATACAGCTTCGGCTGTTGCTGGGGTTGAACCTGACTGCATGGGGCTTGGACCAATCCCTTCAACCCGCAAAGCTCTAAAAAGAGCGGGACTGACTTTAAATGATATTGATTTAATTGAATTGAACGAAGCATTCGCGGCGCAGTCATTGGCATGCATCGATGAGCTGGGGCTGGATACAACTAAAGTTAACGTGAATGGCGGAGCAATTGCGCTCGGTCATCCGCTTGGAATGAGCGGCGCCAGGATTATTACCACACTGCTGCATGAAATGGAAAAGAGAAACTTGCGTTACGGGCTTGCCGCTATGTGCATTGGCGTGGGGCAGGGAATTGCCTCGGTGTGGGAGAGGGTTTAAATTTTAGATTGAAGATTATTAAATTTCACAGAATATTATTGTAATTCCGGCATCGGCACGCTAAACTTGCACCGGGGGTAGACAGATTTAAATTTTATGAATTTTCCTAATACATTAAGCGTCCTGAGGATTGTTCTATCACCCGTATTTCTGCTGCTTTTTTTATCCGGTTCATCCGTTCAGGTTCAGCTTTCATTTATTGTTTTCACTGTTGCCGCTTTAACCGATTGGTATGACGGATGGTATGCAAGAAAGTACGGGTTTAAAACCAGGTGGGGGCAGTTCCTTGACCCGCTCGCGGATAAGATTCTCAGCTCTTGCGCGTTGATTGGTTTTTGTATTTTAAATAACGCCGAGCCGAAATTTTTCGGTACAAATGAATTTATCCCCGTCTGGGCGCTTGCCGCCGTTATTATTGCCCGGGATATTATATTAACGATTGTAAGGTCATATAAAGAGCTTAAGGGACAGGAATTCAGGACATCGATGATATCAAAAACAAAGACTTTCATTCAACTGACATATATATTTGTTGTAATAGGTTCTGTTGCTCTCGGGATGACCTTCAGCGGAACCGTATTTGAAACAAAGCTTTTTAGCTTTCTTTATTCAGATTATAATTACTATATACTGCTGCTGATAACTCTGCTGACTGTTGCAAGCGGTGCAGCATACATATTTGAATCAAAGGCGGCGGCAGGTGAAAAACTGGCTTAAATTAATTTATTAAGTTGAGGCTAATAAAAGAAAAAAACCCGGTTAATGAAGATTATAAGGTGTCTTTTGTTGTAAAGGCAGTAGCGAGCGGGTTATTTACCGGTTTTATACCGTTTGCTTCAGGCACGTTCGGGAGCCTGCTGGGCTTATTGATTTTTCTTATACCTAATTTTGCCCAGCTTCATGTTCTTGCCATAGCGCTTGTTATTTGCCTCATAGCGGGAATATACGTATCCGAAGTTATGCAAAAACGCTACGGCGAAGACCCTGCTGAAGTTGTTATTGATGAAATTGCAGGGCTATGGACAACTTACCTTGTCGGTTACCTGATTTTTGAATTCTTCTTCAAAGCAAAAACTTTCGACCCCGCATTCTTTTTTTCTACTAAAGCGCTATTCGGGGTTGTTGGGTTTTTAATCTTCCGTGTCTTTGATATAGTTAAGCTTCAGCCCGCAAAATACTTCGATGAGCTTAAGAACGGCTACGGAATAATGATGGATGATATTGCCGCCGGCTTATATGCAGGAATACTCTCTCCTGTAATTACACATTTTCTCTGGTTTAAGCTGTTCGTGCGTTTCTTAGGATGAGGTCTGTGGTAATATCTATAGGTGATGAGCTGCTTAACGGGCAGGTTATCAATTCAAATGCGTCTTACCTCTGCAGAAAGCTTCTGGAAGCAGGCATCCCCGCCGAAAAAGTAATCACAATAGGTGACGATGAAAAGAAAATTATAAATGAATTCAAACATTCATTTTCGCAATATGATGTTGTTGTTGTTACAGGCGGACTTGGTCCAACTCATGATGATATTACCAAAACCTGCATTGTTAAGTTTTTCAAATCGAAGCTTGTAACAGACGAAAAAGTCCTTCGTCATGTGAAAGCTGTCTTCGCAAGGCGGAAAAGACCGATGCCCGCGGGAAACATTGAGCAGGCTTTGATTCCCGATAATTCGATTGCCCTTAAGAATACAGGAACTGCACCGGGTATACTGATAGATAAACACGGTAAAGTCTTTTGTTCACTTCCCGGCGTACCGCATGAGATGGAATACATTACCGAAAACTCACTTGTCCCCTATCTTCTTAAAAAATACAAAAAGCGTAAAGACAGAAAAGTAATTGTTCAGAAGACATTGCACACAGTCGGAATTTCCGAATCGCTGCTATCCGAAAAAGTCGGCAATGTTAAAGAAATCACTCTGAGAAAAAAAGATTTCAATATTAAGCTGGCATTCCTCCCCCATAATTTTGAAACAAGGTTACGGATTACTGTTGAAGCAAATAACACACGAACCGCAAACAGTGAGCTGAAAAAAGCAGTTGCAAAGATTAAAAAGCGGGTTGGAAAATATATATATTCTTACGATGAAAGTCCCCTGCCTAAAGTAATCGGCGATTTGCTCCGTAAAATGAAGTTAACTCTCGCAGCAGCGGAATCGTGCACGGGTGGACTTATTTCATCAAAGATAACTGATATAGCAGGAAGTTCCGATTATTTTTTAGACAGCGTGATTTCATACAGCAATGAAGCAAAGAAGAAATTTCTTGGAGTGAAAGATTCAACATTAATAAAACATGGCGCAGTAAGCGAAGAAACTGCAATCGAGATGGCGCACGGTGTACGGAAAAAATCAGGAGCTGATATCGGGATTTCTACAACAGGTATTGCGGGGCCAACGGGAGCAGTGAAAGGTAAGCCTGTGGGACTTGTGTGGATAGGGTATTCGGATAAGAATATTACTTTTGCAAAAGATTTATATTTTAGTAAAGACAGGCTGAGAAATAAAGAAGTGATGTCAAAAATGGCGCTGGAGATTTTAAGAAGGAAGCTTCTTAAAATCAATTAACAATTAATCAATTACTATGATTGAGATTAAAGATTTATATAAGAGCTTCGGCAAAAACCAGGTCTTAAAAGGTGTTAACCTCAACATCGAAAAGGGGCATACAACCGTTATAATCGGAGCCAGCGGCTGCGGTAAATCAGTTTTGCTTAAACACATTATCGGTTTGCTTAAACCCGATAGCGGTGAAATATGGATTGACGGCGAAGAAATTACAAACATGAGCGATAAAGAAATATACCGCATCAGAAACAAATTCGGTTTCCTTTTCCAGGGGGCGGCGCTGTTTGATTCAATGACCGTTGCCGAAAACGTCGGACTGGGGCTTTCGGAAAACACAGACCTCGCACAGGATGAAATAAATAAAATAGTTTCCGAAAAGCTTGAGCTGGTTGACCTTTCCGGCATTGAAGATATGAAACCATCGGAGCTTTCCGGTGGAATGAAAAAACGCGTGGGACTGGCGCGCGCGCTTGCATGCACTCCCGAATTTATTTTATACGATGAACCTACCACAGGACTTGACCCCGTTACAAGCGATTCAATCGACAGCCTTATAGACTCACTTGCAAGAAACCCGAAGCTCGAGGTAACCTCTATTGTTGTTACTCACGATATATTCAGCGTTTACGAAGTAGCAGACAGGGTTGCAATGATGTACGAAGGGGTAATCCATTTTGAAGGCACACCGCAGGAGCTAAAGAAGACAGACGACCACATTGTCCGCGAATTCCTCCAGCGCACCGAAAAACAATTGAAAGAAAACAGGTAAATGACTGTAAAGTTGTTGGTGAGAACACCAACGAATGGCGTATTTAAACTATGGGTTTTTAAAATCCTTTGCATCTTTGCGAATTTGCGCCTCCGGGTGATTATTTAACCCCGTTGTTGGTGTTATCACCAACAACATTAATTACTATATGCTTACTTTCTGATTAGATTCCCCCGATGTATCCTCATATACAAGAATAATGGTATTGACATCCCTGAAATAATCAGTTATGTTTGTAATTGCCGGTTTTGCCTTGGTTTCGTCTTAATCAGCTAATCAGTGGCTGAAATCAGGCGGTCGTTCTTTGTCATAATACTGCCGATTAAGCTGATTTTTATATGTTTCATAACTTGTTTTGCCGTTTTTAGAAAGATTCTCTAAATTCAGCCGATTTTTGAATAAAAATATTTGCGGATTTCATAACTTGTTTTGCAGTTTTTACCGGTAAGTACTGTAACTTCAAATATTTAAATTTATAACTTAGGTTATGGGGTACCCCCTCCATATAATGGCAAATCAGTTCTAATCAGCGTAAGTTTAACCCGATTTAACATCGGGGGCAGTGGTCGTAATCAGTGTAAATCGGTGAAATCAGTGGTCGTGGTCATGGTTATGGTCGCATTTCTTAGAAAAAATAATTAAATTTGTGCTTTATAATAAATTTTACAGATATAGTTAATGACTTCAGAAAACACAAACTCCTCTGCCCCCATGGCTCAAACACCGTCAAAAGCTAACAATCTTGGTTCCGCGCAACCAGACCGTTTTCATTTACCGCATCCATAACACCGTGTATCGTAGGTGCAATGGTTGCACTGCTCGTTGGCGGTTCAGATGCATTATGGTACCTGATGCCATTCATTCTGATTTCATCCGTATTGCTGCATGCGGCAACAAATCTTGTCAGCGATTACTATGATTTCGTCAAAGGCGTTGATACAAAAGACAGTATGGGCGGCTCGGGAGTTTTAATTGAAGGACTCCTTAAACCGCGCCAGGTTTTTAATGCAGGAATATTATTGTTTGCAATTGCTTTCCTGCTGGGACTGCCGATAATCTTTGCAAGAGGCGAGCTGATTTTGGTGCTCGGAATCGTCGGAATACTCGGCGGTTTCTTCTACACAGGCTGGCCAATAGGTTACAAGTATGTAGCTCTGGGAAATGTGTTTGTGTTTATTCTCATGGGTCCGCTCATGGTTGTCGGAACGTTTTACGCTCTCACCGGTCATTATATGGCTGATGTGCTTTATATATCACTCCCAATCGGCTGCCTTGTTGCAGGTATCCTGCAGGCAAATAACTTAAGGGATATAACCCATGATAAGAATGCCAGTATAAAGACCGCTGCAAGCTTAGGCGGAAACTCTTATGCAAAAGCAGAATATTTAACTCTTATCATCGGCGCTTATGTAATTGTGATTGCTTTAGTCCTGCTGAAAATTCTCTCACCGTGGGGATTGATAGTGCTGCTGAGCCTGCCCCCTGCAATAAAGAACATGAACCAGATTAAAGGCGTGCAGGTTGATAATACTTCCAAGATTGCAATGCTTGATGTGCAGACGGCGCAGCTTCACCTGCTGTTCGGCTTGCTGCTTTCGGTTTCTGTGCTGATATCGAAATTTGTGTAGTGTTGTCATTCCCGCGAAGGCGGGAATCCATGAAACATGTCTGGCTTACGGATTATTCAGAAAGTGGTGTCGGGTCTTTCGACCTGACACCTGATAATCTCAACGTGAAAATATCTTCTTAAACAATCCTTTTTTCTCTTTACCAAGCGCTGCATCTGAATCAGGAAGCACAACTTTCCTCCAATGCTTATTATACTGAACAAACGCTCTTACGAAATCATCATCGGTGAACTTATCAAGATTGGTGAAGATAAAATTCATATCAATGCCTTTTGTTCTATCAATTTTCGCATTTCCCCGAAGCAGTTCATTGATAAAGTTGGTAACGGGGATAATAAAATTTACCCCGCTTTTTGAATCATACAGCCATACGGTTCTGTTTTTAGGCGATACGGCAAGCACAAGCGAGCCTTTGTTCTTTGAAATATTTATTTCGCGCAGTGTATCACCCTCAAACGGCGAAGGAGTGCCGGGCTTCCAGTATGAATAGCTCCACCGGCTGATTTCGCTTAGCTCCGCAGGAATATCGCTGCCGGAAAGATTGTTGATTGAAATTTCTATTTTGTTATCAAAAAACTCGTGTATTGAAACCTGAACGATGCATTCGGAAAATTTTAACTGTCCTGCTGCAAACATAGGGAGTGATGAATACGAAAGGTCGGGCTCATCATCAGCGTTACCGAGCACAAGGTTGCCTTCACCGAAACGCCCCTCGCCGATAACCAGCATGGACGAAATTTTCTTTCTGTAATCGGCATATAGCTCCCTGTCTTCGGGAAGCAGGTACAGCAGCCACTGCAGCTCCCGTTCATTTAATTTGCGCGGATATTTCTTTTGTCCGTTTTGATTCATTGTTTGTTTTCGCGAAATAACTCGTCATACGACTCCAAGTCGTCGGACGAGTGAGATTTTACAGCAATTTTTTCTTTCTCAAAATAAAATCAATCATCTCTCTTACAGCGCCTTTACCGCCCTCGACTGAAGTGACATAATGTACTTCCTCCTTCACTTCCGGTACAGCGTTAGCGGGAGCAGCGGAAAATGCAGCAATGCGCAGAAGCGGAATATCGAACACCTCATCACCGATGTAAGCAAATGATTCATCACCGAGTGAATATTTTTGTTTGATTTCCTCATAAGCTTTTACTTTATCTGATATATCCTGGTGCAGTTCCTCGATATGGAGCTTCTTTGCCCGGAGCACGTTCACCTCAGAACTTCTGCCGGAGATGATTCCGAATTTTAAGCCGAGCTTATGCCCCCGCTCGATTCCGTAACCGTCATACACGCTGAACACTTTGATGTGCTCGCCCGTGGTGGAATAAACAACCGTGCCGTCGGTAAGCACGCCGTCTAAATCCATAAGGATAAAACTTATTTTTGAAAAATCGACATCGTTAATATTTCTCATAATTAAACTTTAAATGCGCTGGGGCATAATTTATTAATGACACAATCATCACACATCGGCTTTTTAGCTTTGCAAATCTGTCTGCCGTGCTCGCCGATGACGTGTGAAAACTTCACCTGTTTATTTTCAGGAATGATTTCTTTAAGCTCCATTTCAATTTTATCAGGCTTATCGGTATCAACCAGCCCCAGCCTTTGTGAAACGCGGATTAAATGTGTATCGGTCATAATCGCCGGCACACCGAAGCAGTTTCCGAGCACAACGTTTGCGGTCTTGCGTCCCACTCCCGCCAGCGATGTGAGCTCATCCATTGTTTTCGGCACCTCCCCGCCGAATTTTTCAATCAGCGATTTTGATGTATTTAAAACGCTTTTGGTTTTATTGCGGTAGAAATTAATTGAGCTGAGTTCTTTTTCAAGCACTTCGGGTTTGGCGCCGGCGAAGTCAGCGGGTGATTTGTATTTCTTATACAGCTCATCCATGACTTTGTTCACACCAACATCCGTGCTTTGCGCTGCCAGAATTGTTGAAATCAATAACTGGAACGGGTTCTTAAAATGCAGGTGGCACGCTGCACCGGGATACTCGCGCATCAAGCGCATTGAAAATTTTCAAAGCGCGCTGTTTTTTCTTGTCTTGTGATTCAGGCATATAATTTTGTAAAAAGGAAAAATAAACTAATTAGTTTAAAATTGAAACAAAGTAATTGCAGGAATATATTACGCAACTATAACCCCAAAAATCACGTTATTGTAAACATATTATTACATTATAACCATGAAAACCATAATTTTAGCTTCGTTTCTTATTTTTTTAATTGCCGGATGCGGAAGCAATAATGATAAGCTTCAAAGCAGAATTGATTTCCTTGAGCACAAATTAGACAGTACCTATACTCCGGGTTTCGGGGAATTTATGACAAATATCCAGATTCACCATGCAAAACTCTGGTTTGCAGGCGAAAACGAAAACTGGCTGCTGGCGGATTTTGAATTGAAGGAAATTCGGGAAACTATTGATAACCTGAAGAAATTCCAGTCCGAAAGAAAAGAAACTCCGATGGTGATTATGCTTAACCCGGCACTTGACAGCGTGAACATGTCAATCGAGCAGAAAAACCCGGCGCTGTTTAAACAGACATTCACATCGCTTACCAACTCATGCAATACATGCCACAAGCTGGTGAATTACAGCTTTAACCAGGTGAAGATACCGGATACTCCCCCGTTTTCAAATCAGGATTTCAGTATTAAGAAGTAAACAATCCAAACAGTATTGTTCCAATTAGATAGAATCGGTTTAAGCCTGAGTATGGTATTTTTAATAATGTTAATACCCCAATATATTTTTGCGGGACCGCCGTATGATACCGATGACCCCGAGCCTGTTGAGCTTCATCACTGGGAATTCTACGTTGCAACACACTCAACGCATGATGATAACGGATGGAATGCAACGCTTCCTCATTTTGAAGTTAACTATGGCGCAATCCCAAACCTGCAGCTGCATGCAATTATTCCACTGGGATATTACGCACCGGCCGGAGGACAAAGCAATTATGGGTTTGGTGACGTTGAGCTTGGTGCAAAATACCGCTTTGTAAAAGAAAGCAAATCGATGCCAATGATTGGAATATTCCCTCTTGTTGAGCTTCCAACGGGTAATTCAGAAAGAGGACTTGGAAACGGAAAAGCGCAGTTCTACATTACCGGTGTGGATACAGAAGAGCGCAGGGAAATGGACTACTTACGGCGGTGCAGGTTACTGGATTAATTCTGCCGAAGGCTCTAAAAACTGGCTTTTTCTTGGATGGCAGGTTCAAAACCAGGTGACTGAAAACCTAAGTATAGGGACTGAACTTTATCATACTACACCACAGGAAACAGGCGGGGAATCCGAAACCCGGTTTAATCTTGGAGTGGTATACGATATAAACGAAAACAACCATTTGCTTTTCTCGGCAGGAAGAGGAATTCAGGGTCCGGTAAAAGCACAAATATATATTGGTTATCAAATGACATTATGACCTGAATTAATAACCTCATCACACAAACTCAACCTTAACCATTTTTCTCTCATTTTTAATTGTAACATCTGTGTTTTTCACATACTTAAGGCGTTTCGTTCTAAGCAATTCCTCGGTAATATCCTGTCCTTTTAAAGTCAGCAGCTTGCCGGAAGGCTTGATAATTCCTTTTGACCATTTAACCAGGTCGTCTAAAGTAGCTACCGAACGGGCGACAATATAATCAAACTTTTGTTTGTATTCCGGGAGCTTTGCCATTTCTTCAGCTCTTGAGTAAAGAGCATCTGTGTTTTTTAGTCCAAGCTTTAATATAATATCCGATACAGCTCTTATTTTTTTTGCAGCAGAATCAACGAGTGTTAAATGAATTTCCGGATGATGAATTTTTATAACAATTCCCGGGAATCCTCCTCCGGTGCCAAGGTCCATGACCTCCAGCCCGGGTGTAAAATTGATATAATCCATAAATTCCCTGCTGTCTTCAATGAGGTCATAAACATTTGATTTTCTTCGGGATACAAGGTTGATTTTTTCGTTCCATTCCATTACCGCATCATTGAACATTTTTTCCTGAGCCGGTTGGTCTTCTTCGCCCACGCTTAACCTTTCATATAAATTGTTAAAATGGATATATCCGACGGCGATACGCCTGCAATTCTTGATGCCTGCCCGATTGAACGGGGCTTTACTTTCGTTAGCTTTTCGCGCCCCTCATTGGAAAGTGATTTTATTTTGCTGTAGTCAAATTCATTTGGGATTTCGGTGGTTTCACTTTGTTCAAAATTAGCGACGTGTTCACCCTGCCTTTTTATGTAGCCCTCATACTTCAGTTCGATATCAACCTGGCGCAGCGCTTCTTTATTGTTCTTAAGATTTTCAACCAGCCGGTTCTCTTTAAAGAAATCTATTTCCATAAATGAATTTATATCAAGCTCATTACGCTTCAGAAGCTGACCGGCATTTTCGGGCTGTTTAATTTCAACTGACCCGGACTGAACAAGGTATTCGTTTACCTCTGCAGGAGGAACGTAAACTGATTTTAAATACGTTAATGATTCATCTATTAATTTCTGTTTTTCCAATATATTAGAAAATATGTCCTCCGGAATCAAACCGAATTTATTACCATACTTTGCCAGCCTCAAATCTGCATTATCCTGACGGAGTATCAATCTGTATTCAGCGCATGATGTAAACATTCGGTAAGGTTCATCGGGACATTTGTTAATCAGGTCATCAACCAGAACACCAATATATGCTTCGGAGCGTTTCAGGATAAACGGTTCTTCTCCTTTAATTTTAAGTGCTGCATTTATTCCGGCAATTAGTCCCTGCGCAGCAGCTTCTTCATAACCCGATGTACCATTCACCTGTCCGGCAAAGTACAAGCCGTCAATCAGCTTTGTTTCCATTGTAAGCTTTATTTGCTGCGTAGGAAAGAAATCATATTCAACCGCATACCCGGGACGCAGGAATTTTACATTCTCTAAACCCGCAACAGTTCTGGCTGCTTCAAACTGAATCTCCGCCGGCAGGCTTGACGAGAAACCGTTCATGTAAACTATGTTTGAGTTCAGTCCTTCGGGTTCAAGAAATATCTGGTGACGGGGCTTATCCGCAAAGCGGAAAATTTTATCTTCAATAGAGGGACAGTACCGGGGTCCAACACCTTTAATTATTCCTGTAAACATGGGTGAGCGGTCGAATCCCGTTTTTAGTATATTGTGAGTTTTTTCGATTAGTATAGGTTAAAAAGCACGAAATTTGCTTTTGCTTAGGAAATTCGCCATTGGAGAACATTGAAAACGGTAGTGGGTTCAATATCGCCTGGCTGTTCTTCAATAACAGAGAAATCAATTGAATCATGTGCCAAGCCTTGGCGGTGTACCTGTTTTTAATCTTCCTGTTACAAAACCGGCTGATTCCATAAATTTTGAAAGTCCCTTTGCGCTTTTTTCGCCGAATCTTCCCCCTTCAGTTTGGTTCATTCCGGTATGCATAATTGAATTCAGGAATGTCCCGCTGGAAATTATCACAGCTTTGCAATGAACTACCTCTCCGGAATCAGTTACTACTCCCCTGACTTCTTTTCCTTCTAAAACAAGCTCATCAACAGTACCTTGTATCAGGCTGACATTTGGACATGAGAGAAGCATTTCCTTAGCTGCAGCCGAATACATTTCCCTGTCATTCTGGCTTCGGGGTGACCATATTGCAGGCCCCTTTGACCTGTTCAATATCCTGAACTGGATTCCGGTTTCATCTGCAATTCTGCCCATGAGTCCCCCAAGCGCATCTATTTCCTTAACCAGATGCCCTTTAGCTGTACCACCGATAGCGGGATTACATGACATTCGTCCGATGGCGTTTAAATCCATAGTAACAACTCCCACAGAAAGTCCCATATTACCCGCAGTCCATGCAGCTTCTATACCGGCGTGTCCTGCGCCGATTACTATAATATCATAATATTTATTGCTTTTTTGAGCCATATTTCAATATTGTTTCATGTGAAACATTTGTAAGTTGCGATTCGTCTCGGCATAAATGTCGAGACTCGTTGTTTCACGTGAAACATTTACAAGTAAAGATTATCCTTCACATAAATGTCAAGTCACATTGTTTCACGCCTGCCTGCTGCAGGCAGGTGAAACATTTTGGATTTTACTCATCCGACGACATTGAGTCGTAGGACGAGCTTTATTTACTTCCCTATACAGAATTTTGTAAAGATATTATTCAAGATATCAACATTTGTAGTTTTGCCTATAATTTCACCCAAAGCACCCATTGCCTCCCGTATTTCAAACGAAATCAATTCGTTACCCGCTCCCTGAAAAACCAGGTTTTTTGCATTAACAAGATATTCACAAGATTTCAACAAACAATCTCTGTGCCTTTGATTTGTGATAAATATTTCGGAGGTAGTCTCAGGTTTTACAAGCCGGCTTGCCCTTTCGATTATTCTCTCCTCCAGCTCCTTCATGTTCTGCCCCGTTTTGGCAGATACGTTGAGTGTCCCCATGGGGTGACTTTTTGATACATCAACCTTATTATATACATCCAAAACCTTGCCTTTTAATTCACCAAATTCATGCGATTCTTTCCCGTTACTTGAAAGGTCAATTACATTCAGTACAATATCCGCTTCTTCGATTTTCTTTTTTGACCGCTGTACTCCCTGCTGCTCTACTAAATCATGCGAATCCCGAATACCGGCTGTATCAATAAGATTAAACATATATCCGCCTAAAATCAACGGCTCCTGCAGGTAATCACGTGTTGTACCGGGAATCTCACTAACAATTGCACGGCTGTCATCTAACAGGTAATTAAAGATTGTTGACTTTCCTGCATTCGGCTTTCCGACAATTGCAAGGTTAACCCCATCCTTAATAATTCTGCCTGATTCGTAACTCTTCGTAAGGTTTTCTATCTTCTGAATTATGCTGTCAATTTTATTAAGCAGCGTTTCCTTTAGCAATGATTTCCAGCCCCTCTTCTGAAAAATCAAGCTCCAGTTCAACAAGCGAAACATAATTAATCAGCTCCACTTTCAATCCCGTAATTTTTTCTGAAAGTACTCCGCGAAGCTGGTTTAATGCAGCATGAGATGCCATCTCTGTTCTGGCTTTGATTAAATCCGATACCGCCTCTGCCTGAGCGAGGTCAATCTTTCCGTTTAAGAACGCACGTTTTGAAAACTCACCCGGTTCTGCATGAGAACACCCCAGCCTAACCAATAAACTATTGATTTTATGGAATATATAAACGCCGCCGTGAGATGCAACCTCAACTACGTCTTCACCCGTGTAGGAGTTAGGGTCTTTGAATATGGTAACAACAACCTCGTCAATTAGTTCACCGCCCTCAAATAGAAAGCCGTGATGCGCTGTGTGAGATTCCATGCTGCTGAAATTAACAGGAATGAATTTTTCTTTTGATTTAGAAAAACACTTTGAAATAATTGCAAATGAATCACTCCCGCTGATTCTGATTACGGTAATGCTGGATTCCCCTACCGGTGTTGCCGGCGCAAATATAGTTGATGTATTCAAGCCCCTCCTGCCCTCCCCCAGGGGGAGGAAAAAAAATTAGCACGAAAGATAATGCGATTTGTTGTGTTTAACAATGAAGAAAGAATACAAGAAGATATTGCAATTGAACCATTTACGATTCGGTTTTTTACGAGCCCGTAAAGGGCTCGACTACGGAATTTGAAAACGTTATATTTATTAAATTGAATATTTCTGAAATTTAAAGACTTTAAGTTAGGTATTAACAATATATTAACAAATTGAAAACCAGAATTATCCTTACCGGAGCAACCGGTATGGTTGGCGAAGGCGTTCTGTTAGAATGCCTTGACCATCCCGGCGTTGAAAAAATCCTTGTCACAGGAAGACGCTCATGCGGCATCACTCACCCCAAGATTGAAGAAGCATTGTGCAGTGATTTTATGGACCTCTCCCCCATTGCAGAAAAATTCAAAGGATATGATTCATGTTTCTTTTGTGCGGGGGTATCGTCAGTTGGAAAAAATGAAGATGAATTTACTCGTCTCGACATATGATATGACAATTAACTTTGCCAAAACATTTATTGAGCAAAATAAAAACTCAAAGCTTACGTTCTGTTATGTTTCGGGTTACGGAACCGACAGCACAGAACACGGCAAAACAATGTGGGCGCGGGTTAAAGGCAGAACTGAAAACGAGCTGATGAAGCTCTTCGCCTCTTCTGCATACATGTTCCGCCCGGGATATATGAAACCGGTCAAAGGACAAAAGAATGTTCTTAAGTTCTATTTCGGCTGGCAGGTATTTTATCCCATAATGAAGTTCCTCATGCCGAAGTTTACTTGCTCGCTGGAGCAGGTCGGCAAAGCAATGATTAACTGCGCGCTGGGAAATGTATCTAAAAACATCCTTGAGGTAAAAGATATAATCGAAGCATCGAATTGAAAGAGATAACAACCGAAAGGCTTATACTTCGTCCTTATACAATCAATGACTTGGACGCTCTGCACACTATACTCTCCGATAAAACCACAATGTCATTCTGGCCTGAGCCGTTCACAGAAGAACAAACTATAAGCTGGATTGAGCGTTCAATCAAAAGTTATGAAGAAAATAATTTCGGAAGGCTGGCTGTTATTTTAAAATCAACCGGTGAGCTGATAGGTGACTGCGGAATAATTAAATCGGAAACTAACAGTAACACTGAAAACGACCTTGGATATATTATTCATTCACCATATTGGAAAAACGGTTACGGAACCGAGGCTGCAAAAGTCTGTCTTGATTATGGTTTTACCGAATTAAACCTTACCCGTATTACCGCTAATATGAGCTTTGATAATAAGGCTTCAATAAAAACTGCTGAGAAAATCGGTATGAGAAAGGAAAAAGAATTTTTTAATAAAAAGAATCGTGATATATTAACCTATCTGTACTCAATCACAAAACACCGATAAATTTACAGTATTATATACCTTGCAGACCTGTGGGAAATTCATCTGAGCGATTGCCCGAAGGGACCGGTGTTATTCATGAAAGAATACGCAATCGAATGACTTGCTTAAAATTTTCAAGCGGATATAAAAAGGCTTTTTGATTATCTGCGAACAAAATCAGCAGGCATCGGGAAATACAGATTAATCTGCCGAAGTCAATTGTGCTTTACAGACGGGTTCGGCTTTCGCGGCTATTAAGCTTTAAAGAATTCTTTAAAGATTTAATTCTATACAGGCGCTGAAATTAAGGGGCCTGAAATTCAAAAAAGCCTGGGGATTAAAAAAACAGGACAAGCCTCATACAGTAATGCTTGAAAATAAAAGAGATGCGGCTAAACTTCCGGGGCGAGCAAGAAAATCAATTGATTTAACCTGTAAAAAAAGATTGAAATATTTTTTCTCACGAAGATGCTGCAATGAATGCAAATTTTGCACAATTAAGATAGGGGAGAGCGTTAACTTAACATACTATCTCTTTCAGTCATTTTAAGTTCAAATATTTTTTTCTATTTTGTTAGCGTTAGGTTAAAGGAAAGTTACAAATTAGTTAATGCGCTATTGACAGTTGAGCGAATTTTATTTATAATGTATCGCAGAGTATGCAAGACTTCTTGTTAACAACTTGTAAACAACTCCTGTCTTGCCCGAGCTGCTGCCTCCGGCCGAAAAATTAAGAAAAGTATTAAAATAAAGTTATTAACAATCAGTGTGAATAACTTTTTACGCTCTCAAATAAAGTACTTAAAAACATGGACTTATTCTCAAAAAATCTTGTTGAAATAAATGTTTGTTTCATGCCGAAACCCAGCTAAAAAAGTTTTCGACTTAAAGTAATTTGTAAGCAGATACATCTTTTAGTAACATATTTATATTATATCGAATAGAAATTTGACAGCTTTAAAATCACAGAATGAACTCTTCGGAGTTCCGCAGGATGTAAATAACGGTGTAATACAAGATGCCGCTGACGTTTGGTTGAAGTTTCTTGAAATTGTTAAGCTTAACATATCAGACCTTAAGTTTAACACGTGGTTTAAGCCAATAAGCGCTAAGTCATTAGAAAATAATACACTTCTTATATCAGTACCAAGCCAGGATTATTATGAAATGATAATTTCAAGGTTTGGCGATATAATATCAAGAGCTTTGAAAATGATTCTGGGAGATGAAGGTAAATTAATTTATGAAATTGAAAAAGATTCAGCCGCGAAACCCGAAGTTACCTCTGTAGAAAAAAACGAATCCCGCTCTCCCGCGTTGTTTGAAAACTATACGCATACAAATCAAAATGTTTTTTCGCATAGCGGAGCACAAACATATCCCGATAACAGAACCCTCGCCGGTACATACAATCCAGCCCCGTTTTTGAATCCTGAATATACTTTTGATAATTTTGTTAAAGGCAAGAACAATGAATTTGCAACAGCCGCAGCTCTCTCTATTTCCAATAAACCGGGAGCGCAGTACAATCCTTTAATGATATACGGCGGTGTTGGGCTCGGAAAAACACATTTAATGCAGGCTATCGGCAACCATTTGAAAGTACGCGAGGCAGGGACAAAAATAATGTATGTTTCGGGTCCTGAATTCACTACAAATTTCGTTCAGAGCATCCGCGCTAACAAAGCGCATGAATTTGAAAGATTTTATAAAACGCTGGATATATTGATAGTTGATGATGTTCAGTTCCTTGAAGGCAAAGAAAGCACGCAGGATTCATTCTTTCAAATCTTTAACTCTTTATACCAGCTAAAAAGACAAATAGTCCTTTCATGCGATAAACCCCCGCATCAGCTCGAGGGACTCGAAGAAAGATTAATCACCCGTTTCCAGTGGGGATTGACCGTAGATATACAGCCGCCTGACCTTGAAACAAGAATTGCTATTTTAAACAAGAAGTGCGAAGCGGAAAATATTTCCGTTCCTTATGAAGTGCTTGAGTTTATTGCGCTGAACGTAAAAGATAACATCCGTTCACTCGAAGGATGCTTAAAAAGCTTAATTTTTGATGCAGAGCTTACTCACATGCCGATAACCATAGATATGGCTAAGCGCAGCGTGGTTAAATTCGGCGTTATCAAAAACAGAAAGCAGAATCTTGATATCAGCACAATTATTTCGGTTGTTTCAAAATTCTATGATATAGATGAATCCCTGCTCAGGCTTAAGTCAAAACGCCAGGAAATAGTTGTAGCGCGCCACTCCGCAATGTATCTCTCAAAAGAGCTTACATCATGCTCACTTCAGACAATAGGAGCTCATTTCGGAGGAAGGAACCATGCAACGGTTATTCACGCATGCAAATGCATCGAAGATGATATTTCACACAACCCCGCTTTTGCTGAAAAAATTGAACAGCTTAAAGAGACTTTGTTAACAAGCTGATGTTAATTACTTCTTAATTGCTTAAGGTTATTCACAATAAGTGCCTTCCGAAAATTCAAAGCCGGAAGGCATTTTTATTTTATGTTAATAAGTAAGCGCTTTATCAACAAAAAACTTAACAATTTTATTGCTCAATAGTTATATTTCCATTAACTATGTGCAGTTTTATTCTTAAATTTACACTTATTACACTTGTTTACATCACTACAGCTACGGCTATCTTTATTTATATATAAAAGAATAGTATAGTAATTAATGTTAGAAAAACTCCTTATAAAAAATTACCTGCTTCTTAAAGATATAGAAATCAGCTTTTCCGGCGGATTTAATATAATAACCGGAGAAACAGGCGCAGGAAAATCTATTCTTATAAACGCGCTTACATTATTATTGGGAGAAAGAGCGGACTATTCAATTATCAGCAAAAATAAAGATAAGATGATTATTGAAGGATTAATCAGAAAAACTAAAAATAATAAAAAAGCAATAGAAGATTTCCTTAAAAATAATTCAATTGATGATTCGGATTATTTAATTATAAGAAGAGAATTATATACCAAAGGGTACAGCCGCAGCTTTGTAAATGATTCACCTGTAAATGTAAATGATTTAAAATTACTTGGTGACGGGATTGTTGATATACACTCTCAAAATGAACATCAATCACTGTTAAAAAAAGAAGTTCATATTGAACTTTTAGATAATTTTCTTGAAAAACAGGCAGGAGATAAGTTTGTTAAAAGCATTGAAAAATATAAAATTGAATTTGATAAATTAAAAGAAAGGGATAGTGAACTAAATTCATTATACGGCAAAAAAACAGAACTTGAAAATAAAAGAACATTTCTTGAATTCCAGTTAAAAGAAATAAGCGAAACAGACCCAAAACCGAAAGAAGATACGGAACTTGAAAATGAACTGAAATCAATTGAAAATGCTGAAGTAATTCAGCAAAGTCTTGCATCGGCTCACTCCAATCTTTATGAGGAAAACGGTTCAGTTACAGAAAAATTAAAATTTATTGAAAAAGAGCTGGATAAGATTAAAGAGTTTAATAAAGATATTCCTGCATTGCTTAAAGATATTTCCGGTTCTGCCAATGTTTTAAATGAAATTAGCAGGCAAATCAGCAATATACTAACAAATCTCAGCTATGACCCGGTAAGGATTGAAGAAATAAGAGAACGGCTTTATAAGCTGCAGTTTATAAAGAAAAAATACGGCGGTAGCCTCGATGAAGCAATAAGATTAAAAGAAACACTTGAAAAAGATTTATTATTGCTTGATAATTTTGATGAAAGTATAAATAAGCTTGAAAAAGAAATATCTGACTTAAAAGACAATCTGTTTAAAGAAGCATCTTTAATATCAAAAACACGCAAAGAAAAATCAAAGCAGCTTGAAACCGAAGTAATTAAAGTCCTTAAAGAAATTGGATTTGAAAATGCGGAATTTAAAGTAAGCATAGAGACAAGAACAGAAGAGAAAGAATCAAATTTTTCGGTTAAGCAAAAAAATGTTTTCATTAGTCTCGGAGCCGGCGGAATAGATGATGTTGAATTCCTTGTAAAAATTAATAAAGGAGATGATTTTTCATCACTGCGTAAAACTGCATCCGGCGGCGAGATATCACGTATAATGCTAGCATTGAAAACAGTGCTTGCGGACGCTGACAGGGTAGATGTACTTGTCTTTGATGAAATTGATACAGGTATCAGCGGAAGGATTGCTCAGAAAGCCGGCAGGGTGCTTAAAACGCTTTCTGGATTCCACCAGGTGATTTCAATTACACATTTAGCGCAGATCGCAGCTCTTGCCGATGAACATTTCCTGGTTGAAAAAGAATCTGATAAAAATACAACCGAAACCAGAATCCGAAAGCTCGGTAAAGAAGAAAAAACAATAGAAGTAGCCCGCCTCTTAAGCGGTGAAAAAGTAACCGATGCTGCAATTAAGAGCGCAAAAGAACTGATGAGTTCATAGTTCATAAGGTTAGTAAAGTTTATAAGGTTTATAAAGTAATAAACCTTTAACTCAAATATACTTTACTAACTTTACAAAACCTTAAGAACCTTACAAACCGTTATTATGCCCGTACTTCAAGACATATTAATAATCCTTGCTGCAAGTATTGTAATTATAGTAATTTCAAGCAGGTTAAAAATACCCGCTGTGGTTGGATTTCTTATTACCGGCATGCTGATAGGTCCCCATGCGCTCGCCCTGGTTAAAAACACATCTGAAATTGAGATGTTCGCTGAAATCGGTATTGTGCTGATGATATTTATTGTAGGTATTGAGTTTTCACTCCGCAAGCTCAAGCAAATAAAAACGCTCATTATGAAGGCTGGCGGGGGACAGGTTGTAATTACAATTCTTGCAGTTGTGCTTATTGCATCTCTTCTTGGTTTCAAAGTGCAGAACTCGGTGTTTTTCGGTTTCCTTGTTTCGCTCAGCAGTACCGCAATTGTTCTAAAGCTTCTTCAGGACAGACAGGAAGTTGATTCACCGCAGGGAAGAATTAATCTCGGAGTACTGTTGTTTCAGGACCTCAGCGTGGTACCGATGATTGTTTTAGTTCCGCTTCTTGCTTTAAAAGGCAGCCTTAACGTTGAAATGACCACGCTTAAAATACTTATTGCGCTTATTTCTGTAGCGGGAATTATAGCCGCAGCAAGATTCCTTATGCCGCCTATTCTGAACTTAATTGTAAAAACACGCCTTAAAGAAATTTTTATTATCGGTTCGCTTTTCCTTTGCCTTGGTATGGCATATGCAACATACGAGCTGGGACTCTCACTTGCACTCGGAGCATTTGTTGCGGGAATAATTATTTCGGAATCACGTTACAGTCCGCAAGTCATTGCCGATATACTTCCGTTCAAGGAAGGATTCAACAGCCTGTTCTTTATTTCAGTCGGTATGCTGCTTGACCTTAGGTATGTTTACGAAAATTATTTTATTGCGCTGGGACTTGGAGCAGGAATATTTTTACTTAAAGCGCTGATTGTTATTCTAATAGTGCTGATGTTAAAATACCCGTTCAGGATTGCAATTATCTGCGGTTTTGGGTTGGCGCAGATAGGGGAATTCTCGTTTATTATTGCAAAATTAGGATTTGACTACGAGTTGATATCAACCTCAATGTACCAGGCATTTCTTGCATCATCGGTATTAACAATGATGTTTACACCGTTTGCATTTAACCTCTCACCTAAGTTTGCTATAAGGCTAACAAAAGGAAAAATGGTCTTGCCGGTTAAGAAAAAAACCGAGGGCAGGTTTACAAATCATGTTGTAATTGTCGGTGCCGGTGTAAGCGGGAAAACATTTGCAAGGGTGCTTGGCGAAACAGGCATCGGTTATGTATTTGTTGAGCTGAATCCGGATACAGTAAAGCGCATGGCAGAAGAAGGGGAGGCTGTTGTTTACGGCGATGCATCAAGATTTACAATACTTGAGGAAGCGCAGATTAAAACCGCGAGGGCAATTGTATTTGTTATTTCCGACCCGTTTATTATACACTATGCTATTGCAAATGCAAGAAGGCTGAACAAAAATGTATACATTATAGTCAGAACGCGCCACGTGTCCGATATCGACGGGCTGTATGAAGCAGGCGCCGATATGGTTTTTGCCGAGGAATATGAAGCTTCGATCGAAATTGTTGCGCGGGTAATGAGCCTGTTCGGCTTGCCGCCGAATATTATTAACACACAAATTAATATTATACACCAGCAGAGATACGGTTTGCTGATGGGTAAGCCCGATACACAAAGCATGCAGGACCAGATTGCAAGAATTATCGCTGCGGGAACAACAGAAGTATTTTACGTTATGCAAAACTCACGCGCCGTGGGAAAAACGATTAAAGAGCTTGCAATACGAAAACAAACCGGAGCATCGGTAATATCCGTTGTGAGGGGGAATGACCATTTCCCTAACCCGCCGGTTGATTTTAAATTCGAGGAAGGGGATATGATTGTTTTAATGGGAATACACGCGCAGGTGGAAAAAGCTGTGGAGTATTTGGGGTAACCCGCCTATCCCCGTGAAAGCGGGGAACTCATGGTCATAAAAACAATTCGTCGGACGACTTGTAGTCAATAACAGAATTATGTTTTCGCAGGACATTGATTTACTTAAACAGCAAGTCGTCCGACGAATAAATAATCTTATCTTACCCCTTCTTCATTCATGTAAACCACAACCCGTCAAGTGAAATTTTATCCGGCATTTTAATTCCGCTTTGCTTTAGTGAGTAAATAATCATTTCTTTATATATCTAACCATATCTAAATCCTTAAAATCCTCATCCTGTGTCCATACTGTTGCTTCGTTCTGTAAAGCGGTTGCATAAATTAAACTGTCTGCCATTGGCATTTTAAATCCGTGGCTGATTTTGGCTGCATTAATAGCTATCGAATTGTTTATATCAATTATTTTCCCGTGATGCATAATAGCAATCGCTTCAAGCGCACTGTTTTCGTCTTTTTCTTTCAAAACTTTCTTAAAAACTTCGTAGACATTGATAGTTGATACGATTAAATTTTCTGCATCTTCTATTGCAGGTGTAAAAAAATTTGCGTTTGTACCGTCTGCAAAATATTCCAGCCAGCCGGAAGAATCAACCAGATTCATACTCTATCCGGTTCTCTTTCTATGGTTGTATCAATACCTTTAAGAAATCCCCGTGCTTCTTTAATGTCTTTAATGGGGAGAAATTCTAACTTATCACCGAGCTGCAATATTTGCAGTTTTTGACCGGGTTTTAGTTTCATTCTCATTCGGATTTCTTTTGGTATAACAACCTGATATTTAGGGGATATAGTTACAGTAGTCATATAATAAATTATTTTCGTATTACAATAATATATCGATTGATTACCCGTAAGTCAAGATATATCGATATAATAAACGTAATACTGTTATTAATTTATCGTATTTTTATTTAAAAATGCAACAAAGCCTACCCCTTCTTCATCCATGTAAACCACAGCGCCTCCAGCGAGACCTTATCGGGCATTTTAAACCCGCTTTGTTTTAATGCGAGCATGATTGAGCCGCGGTGATGTGAGTCATGCGCAACGAGGTAGCCGAACCAGCTTAAAATCTCCCCGCCGAACATTTTTGGTTTTGTTTTACCTTCTGCAGAGCTTTTAAGAAAATTCGCCACTGCCTTGCCGGATTCAGTAAACATTTTCTTTAGTTCTGCCTTAGTGTAAGTTGTTTTCTTCGAAGCCGTGCGTTCGGGACGCTTGCCTGTTTTGTGATAATGCAGCCATCCCATGCGGACAGCGTTCATGTGCAATAGCTGTGATGTAACATCGCGTCCCCTTGAACCATGAGGCACCGCTTTAAATCCCTTTTGGGGTATTGCCGCTATCATCAGCAGTGTGATTTTGTTGTTCTTCTTCCATGCGGCAAGAAGCTGTTTTGTTGTGTTTATCATAAATGTAATATTCCTCCGAAAGCAGAATCCCTTTATATTGAAGATATTTTTTATTCATCGGATGACTGGTAATTTTAATAACCATATCTATCATCACAAAGCATAATTAATATAGGCACAAGTCATCCGATGAATAGGTAATTGTAATTCTGAATTTTTATTTTCTCACAGCAGGCTTTTATTCGGCATATCAATTGTCAAAATTTTATCTTTAAACATTCCGCTTCCGATTAATCCTTCGTAAATCAGCCCCGGTCTGAATATGACATCCTTATTTTCCGAATGGAGAATTGAGCTTCCGCAGTAAGAAACCGAGTTAATCTTCCCGAGTTTATCTGTTATTTTCTCACCTGACAGAGGATTTGTGTATTCATTTGATTTCAGAGCAGTAGTATCTCCAATGGTCATCGGGATAAAATAAGGGTTTACTAAAAGCAGGTTATACCCGCTTCCGGTATCAAACTCCGCTCTGATTTTAACTCCGTCATTAAGGCACACGTTTACAAAAACATCGGTACCGATATCGAGCAGGTCGTTTATGATTAACGGAAGCTGTTCGGTGGATTTTTCTATTTCAGCCATGCTTTCAGGAGTTTCAAGAGTCATTGTTTTATTTTTGAAATCAATCGTAACGGGCTGTTTTTCAAATTGCTTAAGCGAAATAATTCCGTCTATATCGTCTCCATCCAGCAATGGGAAAACACCTCCGGGAACATCTGTCAGGCGGAGGTTTCCAACTGTAACCGAAGGAAATAGTTTAACCTCAAGGTCAATTCTTCCGCCGTCATGCCTGAACCCGGTGTAATAACCGCCGTTCTTTAAAGTGCTTTCAACACGTTTATAAACTTTGCTTGAAACAACCATCGCGCCGCCTCCGGTATCGAAAATAAAACTGCATTTAACGGAATCATTCAATGTAACACTGACGAAAATAAACCCGTAATCGTTTATAGTAACAGGAATAGTCTGCGTACGGCACGTTCCGGAGATAAAAATAAACAGAAGAATAAAAAATAAATTTTTCATTATATAATATTAGTTAATTTATTTCTTTAGACGTTTAAGGTCATTGCGGAGTTTAGTACCCAAAATTACAAGCACGGCGCCAATTGTGAAACAAATATAGTGAAGAAATGAAACAGACCTAATCATTATTAACTGAACAACTATCCACACCACCTGAACAAAACCCTGGAGTATAACAAGTTCGGCGTAGAATTTATACTTTTTGAATACAATAACTGCAATAAATATACCCGAAACACCGTTGAATAAAAATAAAATAAGCCCGGGAATAAGGAAATTTCTGAACGGGGAATGTTCAAGATGAGAGAGAGGTATTTGAATAAGGCTTCCCGAGGGGTCAATTATAAATGCGCCGCCGCCGAACATTGCCGAAATACCGAGGAAGGCAAGAAGGATAATTGAAAAGATTCTGATGATTTTGTTCATAAACGAATGCAGATTTCCTGAAAGAAGTAATTCCGCTTATACAAAATTAAGAATAATTGAGGGGAGTTAAAATATGAAAGAGATTCCATCTTTTTAAAAGATGGAATCTCCTGTAAAACCCATATATTATTTGTCATCGGGAGGCGGAGGAGGCTCCATCATGGGCGGAGGTCCGTGCATTTTGCTCATATCATCAATAAACTCACCGAATAATTTTCTCTGCTCGTCTGTCTTGCAAAGGTTTTTTATATCCGTAAGATGATTAAACACAGCCGTATCCATCTTTTTCCTGTTCTCTGCAATTAATGCAATTAACGAATCGGCTTTAGTCTGGTCAGGCTGAGAGTCTTTCAGAAGGTTAAACAATTCATCGTGCAGTTTTTTAATTTCTTCCCCAAGGCTTTTCATTTTTTCCTTATGTTCCTGCCCGAGCTTTTTCAGAGCTTCTTTTTGTTCATCATCGAATTTAAGCTTTTCGGCGAGGCCCTTTCCGTTTTTCGGCCCCATACCGTCTTTGGGTCCCATATCGTGCGGCTGGGCTAAAAGTACGGAATTGCCGCAGTAAATAAAAAAGGCGGCTGTAACAGCAATCACAAATAAACGGGCCTTTGATTTTATATTCTTCATTTCTTTTCCTTTCGTGAACACTCTTTAAAAAGCATTCTTTTGTTTTATGTGTTTCTTTAGACGACCAATGCTGAAAGAACCCCCGATGATATTTTATTTTTCCGGAGGCGGTCCTGCAGGCGGAATTTCCTCAGGCGGAGGAGACATAGGGGGACCGACAATTTTATCAAGGTCATCAATAAAATCATCAAATAGTTTTTTCTGCTCGTCTGTTTTGCACAAAGCTTTTATTGAAGCAAAATGGCTGAATAACGCCTGTTCGAGTTCTTTCCTGTTATTGCCGATTGAATCGATTATTGCGCGCACTTTTGCGGAGTCCTGCTGCGGCTCTTTCAGCAATCCGAAAAGCTCATCCTGCAGCCTGCGTGATTCTTCCTGAATTGCGCGGACTTTTTGCTGGTGCTCCTGTTTCAGCTTACCGAATTCCTTCTTCTGTTCATTATCTAATTTCAGGCGTTCGATTATAACTTTACCCGGGCCGGGTTCATTTCCGCGGGGAGGGAGCTGCATAAACGGATGCCTGCCCTGGTTAACGTAAAAAACCACAAGCAGCGTGACGTTTAAAACTATCAGTACTAAAACCGCTATAGTTAGAAGTGTTTCTTTTTTCATTTGCTTTGATAAAGATTATTTTCGGGAAGCAGGCTGTATGATTTTGCAACCAGGTAAATATCCTGTTCGGATGATTGCGCCGGAGATGAATTAAGCATCAGGTCAAGATTAAATATAAGCAGTACCACAAACGTTAGAACATAAATCCATGCCTGCCTTACGGGAATTATATTCCGCGCAGGTGCATGCTCTTCCTTAATTTTTTCTTTTATGCGTGTAAATAAAAAAGGACTTGCCTCTGTACGCTTGATATCCTTTGGACTGCCGGTTATGTCCTCAATCCATTTTTCTTTTTCCGGTTTCATAGTGTTAATTTAGACGATAATTTTTAAAATTTCCCCCGATTTACAACTCATCATAAATATCTGATAATATTGCCCTTAAATTCTCTTTTGCCCTGCGGATTAGCGATTCTACCGCCTTAGCAGATTTATCTATGACCTTTCCTATTTCTGCATGTGTTAAGCCTTCAATCTCTGATAATATAAATGCCGTCTTCTGGTTTTCAGGAAGCTTGTTGATAGCATCGAACAGGTACTTCGCTTTTTCTTTTGATTCGGCAGCAACGCCGGGGTGATTAAATTCAACCGGCTGGTGAACGAGCTCACCCGTTTCGGAATCAAACAGGCTAGTAAAAAATGCAAATCTTTTCTTGCGTTTCCTGTGCTTGATGCGGTCAAGTGATTTGTTTACGGCAATCCGGTAAATCCATGTTCCGATTCCGGACTCGCTTTTAAATTTATTGATTGAGCGGTAAACTTCCACAAACACGTCCTGCACAATTTCCTCGGCGTCTTCTTTGTTCTGCATATAGCCCAGTGCTGTGTTAAACACTCGGTCTTTGTACAGCATAAACAGCTCTTCGAAAGCTCTTTCATCGCCGTCCTTGATATTTTGTATTAGTTTTTCCTGCTCCAATTTGTTCCTAACAGGATAAAAAATAAAACTTTATATGTGTAATTACAACGCAGATGTAATGTTTATTTACTTTCTTTTCAGTACAATTATGTCATCCCTTCAGGATTGTTTAAATAAAGAATACGTGAATAAATTTTTATATACTCTTTATCCCTTTGGGGAACAGACGGATAAGCGAGGTGTAGGTCAAGCGTTAAAAAAATTCGGCTGTTTGAGTATCCCGATGCGGTATCGGGATACGAGTTCCGAATTTTTAGCTTGACCTGTGCCGAGCACGTCTGTTCCCCGCGGGTGCCGTTTTCTTTGTAACTTTCTTTTGGGCAAGCAAAAGAAAGTAAGAACATATTGGTATTTAACCTCTGATTTTTTAAACTTATCTTATGGTTATGGATATACAAATTTTCAATACACTGGGCAGAGAAAAACAGGTATTTAAGCCTATTGTGCCGGGCAAAGTTGGCTTGTACACATGCGGACTTACGGTTTATAACTATGCGCACATCGGCAACCTGCGCGCTTATATTTTTGAGGACCTGCTGAAACGCGTGCTTCTTTACAACGGCTATGAGGTTAAGCATGTGATGAACATTACCGATGTCGGTCACCTGCAATCCGATGCCGATGAAGGCGAAGACAAAATGGAGCTCGGTACCGAACGCGAAGGCAAAACTGCATGGGAGCTTGCGGAATATTACACAAAAGAGTTTCAGGATGATTTGAAACTGCTTAACATTATTCCCCCGGATATCTGGTGCAAGGCAACGGACCACATTAAAGAACAGATTGAACTTGTAAAATGCCTTGAGCAAAAAGGATTTACATACATCACAAGTGACGGAGTTTATTTTGATACGTCAAAAGTGCCGGATTACGGCAAGCTGGCGGGACTTGATATCGAAGGCTTGAAAGCAGGCGCAAGAATCGAGATGAACGAGGAGAAAAAAAACAAAACTGATTTTGCGCTGTGGAAGTTTTCGCCGAAAGATAAGAAACGCCAGATGGAGTGGGATTCACCCTGGGGCGTGGGTTTCCCCGGGTGGCATATCGAGTGCTCTGCTATGAGCATGAAATACCTCGGCGAAACGTTTGATATTCACTGCGGCGGCGTTGACCATGTGCCGATTCACCACACAAACGAAATTGCGCAGTCGGAATCATGCACCGGTAAAAAGTTTGTTAATTATTGGATGCACAACGAGTTTTTAATTATCGATACCGAGAAGATGTCGAAATCAACCGGCGATTTCCTGCGTCTTAAAACGCTTACGGATAAAGGCTATGACGCGCTTGATTACCGTTACTTCTGCTTAGGCACGGTTTACCGCAAGCATCTGCAGTTCACATGGGAGAATTTAGATGCTGCAAGAAATGCATTCCAGAGATTGAAAAATAGGATTATTGAATTCCGTAGTGCTGAGCGGAGTCGAAGGGCAACCACTGATTCCGTCGATTTGATTTCTGATTACAAGCACCGTTTCCTTGAAGCGGTGAATGATGATTTAAATATACCCTCGGGGCTTGCCGTTATGTGGGATGTTGTGAGGAATGATTTGCTCTCACCAAAGGCGAGATTGAGCTGCTGTATGATTTTGATAAAGTTCTTGGATTAGGATTAAAGGATGTAAAAGAAAAATCCGGTGATGATGTGCCGGAGGAAGTAATGACACTCGTCAATCAGCGCACAGAAGCAAAGAAGAACAAAGACTTCAAGCTCGCTGATGAGCTGCGCAATAAAGTGAAAGAATTGGGATATGTAATTGTGGATAAGAAAGACGGCGTGGAGGTGAGGAAGGGGTGAAATTTATTGTTTGTAGTTTGCGTTTGGCTTTGTAACGAATATATTACACCATGAAATCAAAACCAAAAGCTTTGCGCGGAATGTTCATCAGCCTGTTTGTTGTGCTGCTTATGTTAATTTCATTCACACGGCTTACGGGGACAGAAAGCATCCGTGCAATACATATTGTAACACTCATTGTCTGCGGGATGGGTATAGGGGTGTTTCTCTGTAACCTATTTGCGTATTTCAGAAAAACAAAATAATTTGCAGCATGGTTATTACAACACCTTACTTTCTCGTAACACTTGTCACTAAACCCGAAGTGGCTTCTCATCTTATTCCCAACATTATGAATTTTAAGATTGTGTATTATATTAAAGAAGAATTTAAAGGAGGCACTCCCGGTACCGGTGAAGAAAGAGATATACTGAAAGTGCAGATGTTATGTTCAAGGGGCGTGTTCGGCGATGTTGTAAATTACCTCAAAGAATATTATGTCAAAGGATACGGCGCTGTAGTTTATTACGAAGAAGTGAACGTACCCGTTTAAAATGTCAAAAGTAATTGCAAAAGACATAAAATTTCTTAACTATCCCGTTGAGCAGGTTTACAGAACTCTGACGGATTTTGCTTCATACACCAAATGGTATCCCAAGCCGTTTAAGTTCGATGTGCTGCATCTCGATTCCCATGCAGTCGGCACCACTCTTGCAATCGAAAACGGCAGACTTGTTAAATGGATTGCAAAGATTACATCGTTCGAGCCTAACAAGTTAATCGGTATCGATTACATTAACGGCGCATGGCTTGGTAAAACCTACTGGCGCTTTGAAGACCGCGAAGGCAAAACAAAGCTAACGCTTGAAATCAACCTTGAAATCAACAAGCCCTGGCTGAGGTTTCTGTCACGTTTTGTAAATTTCCGCAAGCTGCACTCTAAACAAATGCACCAGGTGTTCGCTGCTATGGAAAGGTATATTGCTTCGCACCGCGGCCCCGGAGAAAAACTTAAATAACTAAAGAAATGAAGACCTCTGCCTCTGTATTTCTCATTGCCTTTTTGTTTCTTTTTGCGGGCTGTTCGGAGAAACAAGATACAAACCGGGAAAAATTACAAAACAGCAAATTAGAGAACCAAAGCGCGCCTAATTATTTACCGGAGATAGGCAAATGGATGGTTGATTCAACGGGCAAGCCTTCATCGTGGCTTGGGAAGAAGCTGGACGGGAAGACCATTAGAGAGCCAATCAATATAATAATTATAGACAGTGTTTCAAAATCTGTTGATGAAGCAAAACAGAATTTAATTTCTGCATTTGATAAAGCCGGGTATAAGGACAGGTGGGGGCACTCAAGCGGATACAAAGGGTTAATAGCAGGAATTTACTTTAACCAGATTCCCGATGAATATTTTCACGCTTTTTCCACCAGGCCTTTTGAATTTGATAATAACCACGGGAGGATTTTTGGTCCATGCCCCGCCGGCGGAATATATTATTTTGCGGGGGCATTAAGCCGTGAAAGCGGATACAGCCACAATTACATTTCGTTTACCCGGGCAAGGGATGATTTAGCGGCTTCGCTTAATTCAAACACTGCATATAAGATTATTGGAAAAGTTGAGCTCAACAATTCAATTGTTTCCGACAGCCTCACAACAGGTGACCACGATGGGAATGCTGTGTTAATCAGTGTTTCCAGATAAAACTGCACGCCGTAAAACCGGATCCCGTTTCCAAAATAATGACAAAGTATTGCAAAAAAAACCTTAGTTTATTAACTTCGTAGTCAAATCATTTCTAAAAAATTAAATTACTTTATATGAAATATTTATTATTACTTGCTGCATTATTTTTGCTATTAACTGTTAAATCATATTCCGGTACTGCCGGTGATGTTGAAGGAAGATACACAGTCGGAAAAACCTCATGCACAATCGAGTGGGATACAAACGAAAGAGCATACAAGGTATACTGGACCGAAGGCATTGGCTACACAATGTTATTTTTTAAAGAAGAACAGCCGAACGGTAACATGGTTTATGATGAATATGAATCAGACGGCTCAACTTATGCGGGAACGTTTACGTTTAAAGACGGTTCTTTCCGCAAGGGACAATATGAGCGCAAGGACGGAAAGAAATTTAATGTGAAAAGAAGGTAGCATGTCAGTATTTATTTATCCTGTTGAGCGGCATATAAAAGGCGGATTCAATGACGGCGAGATTCTTGAAAACAAGCCAATACAGCTTTCTGATGACTCTTCAAAGCTGAAGCCGTACTCAAATATTTTCTATTGGGCTCATGCGTGGTCAGAACACGGAAGCACAATCGGCGAACATCCGCACAAGGTTTTTGAAATCATGTCATTTGTATTGAAGGGCGAAATTGAGCATTACGATTCAAAGAACAGGTCATGGATAAAATTGAAAGCGGGTGATGTGCAAATCATCCGCGCCGGAAACGGCATAAGCCATGCTGAAAAGCTTGGCGCAGGCGCTCACATGTTCCAGATTTGGCTTGACCCGGAGATTGAGAAAACCATTGGTACTCCCGCCACTTACGATGATTATCCCGCAAGCGCTTTTCCTGTTACGAAGACAAACGGGTTAACCGAAACACTTTATGCCGGTTACGGCGCGCCGATGAAAATGGTTACACCGGGAGTAACAATCAAAGGAATTTCTTTTGAAGCGGGTGAACATAAATTGCCGGCAAGTATTGAAAAAATATATTCAATATATGCGGTTGAGGGTACTGTGGATACTCCTGCCGGACAAGCAAAGCAGAATGATTTTATTGTAGTGAAAGATGAAAGTGAGTTTGGTTTTAAATCGGACAGCGAAGGAAAATTATTTATTATTGAATCACCTGCAGTTGTTCCGTATAAAACTTATGCTGAACGTTACGTATAAATTATTCTGCAAGGGCAATTGAGCAAACAGTAACCCCTACGCATCCGCTCTCTCTAAGTACTCTTGCGCATTCAAGAATTGTTGAGCCGGTTGTAATTACATCATCAACCAGAATTATATTTTTACCTTTTATAGTTTCGGCATACTTTTCATTAAGCGTAAATGCACCCCTCACATTCTCCTCGCGTTCGGTAATAGAAAGCTTTGTTTGTGTTTTAGTGTACCGTGTTCTCTTCAAACATTTTTCAAGCGGCTTAATACTAAGCGCTTCGCTGATTCCTCTGCAGATGAAATCGCTTTGGTTGTAACTTCTTTCCCTTAGTTTAGAACGGTGGAGCGGAACAGGAACAGTGAAATCATAATTACCGGGAAATCTTGCATGGATTTCCTCACCAATTTTCCTTCCGAAAACTTTTCCTATTGATTTCATCCTGCTGTATTTAAGCGCGTGAAGTATATTCTGAATCTCCGTTCCCTCAACAAACCAATACAGGCTGAATGCATCTCCTTCAAAATTTACTTTATGCACCCTGTCCTGAAAAATATTATAGTTTCTTTCAATCTGTTTTAGCTTTGAAATGCAATCGGTGCATACAAATTCCTGTCCTGCCTCAAGCACGCTGTCACAGCAAACACATACGGGAGGCAAAACGAAATTGAGGATGCCGTTGAAAAAATTTTTATGCATCAGTAAATATTCCTAACGCAAAATATCTAAAACTTCGGGAAAATTAAATGCAGGTTATCCGTGCTTTCTAAGGCTAAAATTTTTATTTTTTGTTTTGAATTTTATATTCAAAGTAATTTTAATAACTTCACTTCTTGAGCGCTTTTATCACTATATCCCGCGAATGAAGCACAATTTAAAAGCCAGAACACGTAAAATATTTAGGTATGATAATGAGCTGCGCCAAAAGTGCAGCGGCTTTTTATGCGGTATAGATGAGGCAGGCAGGGGTCCGCTTGCGGGGCCTGTTGTTGCGGCAGCGATTATGTTTTCGGATGATGTTTATATTGAGGGGGTGTTTGATTCAAAAATGCTGACGCATCAAAAACGCGAGGAGCTTTACGATGAAATTATTAACTCTTCACTCTGTTACGGGATTGGAATTATAGATAACAATGTAATCGACGGAATAAACATACTTGAAGCTACTAAAACTGCAATGACTAATGCAATAGCCAGGTTAAAGATTGAACCGGGGCTCGTTATAGCTGACGGGAATTTTTATTCGCATCCGGTGCATACTGTTGAAAACCTTATCGGTGGAGATAAGATGAGCTTTTCGATTGCGGCTGCTTCTATAATTGCAAAGGTAACACGGGACCGCATGATGATTGAGTATGAAAGGATATATCCGCATTATTCATTCTCGCATCATAAAGGATACGGAACAAAAAAACATATTGAAGAAATTAACGAGCACGGACTTTCGGAAATTCACCGCAGGAGTTTTAAAATAAGAGAGCTTGATTATGAACCTCGGCAGGCAGGGTGAAGAAATTGCGCTCCGTTATCTTGAGAAGAAAGGCTATGAGCTTGTAATAAAAAACTTCCGCTATAACCGCGCAGAAATTGATTTCATCGTGAAAGATGAAACTAAAAAAGTTCTTGTATTTGCTGAGGTGAAAACACGAACTACTAAATCATTCGGCGAAGCGCAGGAATCGGTTGTTGTAAAAAAGCAGGAGCAAATCATAAAATCAGCGCAGGGATTTTTGATGGAACATGATGAATATGCTGAATACGAAAAACGTTTTGATGTTGTTGCAGTATATGTAAGAGGCGGGAAAGAAGAAATTATCCATTTTGAAAATGCATTTTAAACAATTATAATTCATAAACTTGACTATGGAAATTACAATTAAGCTGAAATCACCGAAAGAACTTGAAAAAATCAGAAGGATTTTGAAAGGCGAGAAAATTAAAGTTATGGTTGGTGACGGGAAGAAATCAAAACAGAGAATAAAAAGAGTGAAAGTTCCGAATGAAGAAACAAGAAGAACATTTGAAATGACTGATAAAGGAGAAGGGCTGATAAAGTGCAGCAGTGTTGAAGATTTCTTTAAGAAACTGGACATCTGAGACAATTGATTTATAATATAATTTATACAAGCAGGTTCAAAAAAGATCTGAAGAAAATTCAGAAGTCCGGTAAATCCCTTGACGATTTTAAAGAAGTCGTGGTCAACCTGATAAATGGAAAAAAGATTGAGAGAAGATTTAAAGACCATAAACTAACAGGAAATTATAAGAGCAGGCGAGAATGTCATATTGCACCAGACTGGCTTCTGGTTTATAAAATAGAAGGGGATAATATAATTTTTGAAAGAACAGGTTCCCATTCTGATTTATTCAGATAGAAATAGTTTTTACAATATTATTTTAATATAGGAGTTCCTTTAATGTTTGACCTTGATTTAATTAAATCATTTTATTCGGGCTATAAAAAGAAAGTTGATGAAGCCCGTAAGAAACTTGCAAACCTTCCGATGACATATGCGGAAAAAATTCTCTATGCACATCTCTGGAAGATGCCTGAAAAACCTTTGAAGCGCGGATTTGATTTTACAGAATTCAGACCTGATAGGGTTGCTATGCAGGATGCAACTGCCCAAATGGCTTTGCTGCAATTCATGTCGGCGGGTATACCGAAAGTTGCCGTTCCTTCAACAGTGCATTGCGACCATTTGATTCAGGCTGAAGTCGGTTCTAAGAATGACCTGCTGCGCGCAGTGGACGAGAATAAAGAAGTTTACGATTTTCTTGCAAGTGTTTCACAGAAATACGGAATCGGATTCTGGAAACCCGGCGCGGGAATTATTCACCAGGTTGTATTAGAAAACTACGCATTCCCGGGGGGAATGATGATTGGAACCGACTCACACACTCCCAATGCAGGTGGGTTGGGCATGATTGCAATCGGTGTAGGCGGCGCAGATGCTGTAGATGTTATGGCGGGCATGCCGTGGGAATTAAAATTCCCCAAGCTAATCGGTGTTCACTTAACAGGAAAATTAAGCGGATGGGCATCACCGAAAGATGTAATACTTAAAGTAGCAGGCATCCTCACAGTAAAAGGAGGAACAGGCGCAATTGTTGAATACTACGGCGAAGGAGCCGAATCAATTTCTTGCACAGGCAAGGGAACTATCTGCAACATGGGCGCTGAAATCGGCGCAACGACTTCATTGTTTGCTTATGATAAAAAGATGTCGGAATACCTCAGAGCTACCGGTCGCAAAGATGTTGCCGACCTGGCAGATGAAATGGGTGATTACCTGAAATCAGACCCAACAAGCGAAAAGTTATATGACCAGGTTATTAAAATAAATCTTTCCGAACTTGAGCCTCATATTAACGGTCCTTTTACACCTGACCTTGCATGGCCGATTTCGAAATTCAAAGATGCCGTGAAAGAAAAAGGTTATCCAGAAGAGCTTAAAGTAGCGCTGATTGGAAGCTGTACAAATTCATCATACGAAGATATGGAACGCGCTTCATCGGTTGCAAAGCAGGCTATCGACAAGGGACTGAAAGTGAAATCGGAATTTACCATCACACCGGGTTCGGAACAAATCCGCGCTACGATTGAAAAGAACGGTCAGCTTGAGATATTCGAAAAAGCAGGGGGACTTGTTCTTGCTAATGCATGCGGTCCCTGCATAGGCCAGTGGAAACGGCATGACGTTAAGGAAGGCGAGAAGAACTCCATTATTACTTCATATAACAGGAATTTCTCCAAACGTAATGACGGCAACAGCGCAACACATGCATTTGTTGCATCACCGGAAATCGTTACAGCGCTTGCATTTGCGGGCAAGCTTACGTTTAATCCTTTGACTGATACATTAGTAAACGAAAAAGGCGAGAATGTAAAACTTGATGTTCCCAAAGGCGATGAGCTTCCTAAGAACGGTTTTGATAAAGGCGAAAGCGGATATATAGCACCTGCTAAAGACAGTTCGAAAGTTCAGGTTACAATTGACCCCTCGAGCCAGCGTTTGCAGAAACTATTCCCGTTTGTTCATCCTGATTTCGAAAAAGATTTTAAGGATATGTATGTACTGCTCAAGGCGAAAGGTAAATGCACAACCGACCATATATCGATGGCGGGACCGTGGCTTAGGTTCCGCGGGCACCTTGATAATATATCCAATAACATGTTCATCGGCGCAGTGAATTACTATAATGAAAAAATGAATTCTGTTAAGAACATGCTTACAGGTAAATATGATGAAGTTCCGAAAGTTGCCCGTGATTATAAATCGAAAGGTATTCCCTGGGTAGTCGTTGGCGAGGAAAACTACGGAGAAGGCTCATCACGCGAGCATGCCGCAATGGAACCGAGATTTCTCGGCGGAAAAGCAATAATCGTAAAATCATTTGCGCGTATTCACGAAACCAACCTGAAAAAGCAGGGAATGCTTCCGTTAACATTCGATAATCCTGCTGACTACGATAAAGTAAAAGAAGATGATAAAATAGACCTTGATGTTAAAGATATTGCTCCCGGCAAACAGGTTAAAATGACATTGAAGCACTCCGACGGCTCAACGGATACAGTAATGCTGAATCACACATTAAATAAACACCAAATCGATTGGTTTAAAGTAGGCAGCGCATTAAATTTAATGGCAAAGAAAAGCGGAAGTTAAAACATGAGGCTTAATAAGCACGAACAAAATACTATTAAAAACACTATTTGAGTTTTGACAGAAACTCTAAAATAGTATTGTTCGGTTCAAGAGCTGACGACACAAAGAAGGGCGGCGATATTGATTTGCTCGTGTTATCTGAAAAGCTCACGTTTGATGATAAGCTAAAGATACTGAACAAGCTTTATCTTGAGTTGGGTGAGCAAAAGATAGATTTAGTATTAGCGAAAAACAAAAGCAAACCTTTTGTTAAAATAGCATTGGAGGAGGGGATTTATTTATGACAGATGAACTTAAAGAATTGCTGAAACAGGAATTGGAGCTGTTTTACAGAGCAGCGGATATACTGAATCATTCTTACAATGATTGTAAAAAAATCGGTATTAAGAAATCTTATGATAATGCAGAATTAGACAAGCTTGAAGCTTTAACGTCGAGATTTGCCAGATTAAGCGATATTCTGATTCAAAGAGTACTAAGATTAATAGACAGAATTGATTTGGAAGATGAAGGTACTGTACGGGACCGAATTAACCGGGCAGAGAAAAAAGGAGCTATACAAAATGCAGAACAGTTAATAGGAGTCAGGGTATTAAGAAATAATATTGCTCACGAATATCTGCCGGAAGAATTGATGATTATTTACGAAAAAGTTCTTGAACTCACACCGCTTCTTCTTGATAATTGTAATGATGTTAAAGATTACTGCGAAAAATATTTATAATGTACATTACTTATGCCTTCTAAACCAAACACTTTAAAAATTTTCTCCTGGAATGTAAACGGAATCAGGGCTATCGAAAAAAAGGGATTCCATGACTGGATAAAAAAAGCAGACCCCGATATACTTTGCCTGCAGGAAACCAAAGCCCGGCAGGACCAGCTTGAGGACTCACTGCTTAAAATAGATAAATATACCGCACACTTTTTCTCCGGCGAGCGTAAAGGCTATTCAGGTGTTGCAACGTATTCAAAAGCGGTGCCGCTGAATGTGCGTACGGGATTCGGACAGCCGATATATGACCTCGAAGGCAGAGTAATTGAAACCGAGTTCGAGAAATTTACGGTGTTCAATGTTTATTTTCCCAATGGGGGCAGGGGACCGGACAGAATAAAATATAAGCTTGATTTCTATGATGAGCTTTTTTTCCACATCGAGAAAATCCGCAGGAAGAAAAAAAACATTATTGTCTGCGGTGATTATAATACCGCTCATAAAGAAATTGACCTTGCACGTCCTGAAGAGAATGAAGACAACACAGGGTTTCTGCCGATAGAAAGAGAATGGCTCGACAGGTTAATTAATTTAGGCTACATAGATATTTTCCGTGAGTTTAACAAAGAACCCGGGATGTACACGTACTGGGATAACTACACGCGCGCAAGGGAAAGAAACGTCGGGTGGCGGATAGATTATTTCTTTGTATCGAAAGAAGCAAGAAGCATGGTTGTTAACTCAACTATTCACATGGATGTTATGGGCAGTGACCACTGTCCCATTGAGCTGGATATAAAAGTTTGAGTTGGATGATGGTGAAAGGCATGCCTTTCACCTACCGGAGGCTGCGGATTATTTTCATATATCTTTCCTTCATTATTTCCCACCTTACCTTCTGATAATCTTCAAACGCGTTTTTAACTTTTACAGATACTAAATCTTTATTGTAAAATACTTCCGATATTCTTTCCATAAGCTGTTCAATATTCCCCGAGTCAAAATAGAATAGAGATTCTTCTCTATAATAACGCATATATGTATTAAGCCTCGTTGCGATAACGGGTATTTTCAAATATATGGTTTCTATTAATTTAATCGTATAAAACAGGAGTCAAAATAAAATAGTGATTCTTCCCTGTAGTAATATTATATGTATTTAATCTTGTTGCGATAACCGGGATTTTCATGAAGAGACCATCTCCAGTAAGTTTTATAGTATAAAACAAATCACTGTAAATATTCTTTAAGGTAGGAAGAATCAATACATTCGATTTCAAAACTTCTTTTCTCATTTCCTTGTGAGGAAACCCTGTATTCAACTTTATCTTTCACGCCTAGTTTTTCGGCAAGGCTTAGAATTTCATTAACAGAAGGACCGTCACCGTAAAGCCTGAATGTAATTTTATTGAAGTCACCTATATCCATTTTATTTTTTAGCCGGTCAAGCGCTTCAACAATCATTGTGAGGTTAAGAATTTTGTTTATTGTGCCGTTATAGATGATAACAAATTTACCGGTTGGCATAAGCGTTGTTTTATTAAACTCATTTGGGTCAACTCCATTCATTACAACATGGATTTTATTTTCGATGCCGTTATTTCGTTTAACAAAAATTTCTTTTGCATTATCATGAATGGTAATTAACACATCAGCAAACTTAATAGAAATCTTTTCCTTGAACTTTAATATTTTTACCCAAAAAGAATTTTTAAGCCCCGGCTTACGTGCAATAAAAAGTTCGGGGAATATTTCATGCAAATCCAGAATCAGTTTTGCGCCGAAAAGCTTTATTGAATGCAGCCTGCAAATATAAGTGAATCGGGGAGGGTATGAACATGAATAATTTTAAACCGGTATTTAATTCCAAGGTAAGTAATAAGAAATACTGATAAAAAAGTAAACGCTATATATTCAAAAAATGTCAGCAAAAAGCTCTTCCTGAATTTTGCAATCGGTATACGGTATACGCTGTTGCCGTTCCATTGTTCAAACATTTTATCACCTTTTTTTTACTGCATATTATAATGCAGTAAATAGCAGCCTCATTAAGAGCATTTACATATCTTCTGACACGCGGGTCGGCAGGAAATTCTTCATAGAACAGGTGGCAAACTTTATATTTTTTTCTTCATGGGCTATTATAACTGGAAAGCTCCGCGGGACTAACACAATTACGGTTCATAAACAGGATACCTGTATGGGCATTTATAAACAGAGCCGTTGCTGTTGAATTTAATTCCTTTCACAATTTTAAAATTTCCAGAGACCTCATAGCCGGTAACTATCATTGAGTCTGATCCTGTTTTCATCAGGAATCCCTGTTAATGAATGTTTCTATGACAGTTCCAGATTCGATAGCCGGGTCGAACAATCTGGTATCAAACGGGTATGCTTTCCATATTAATATTTTACGGTCTTCACAAAATGTAAAAGCTCCATGAAAAGGGACAGTTACCGCCCGAATAAGATTATATATTTCGAACGGATCCTGATCCCAGAAAATTATTCGTCCGGCAGTTCTCACGGGGTAAGTATTTTGCTGGATGTTAAGCTGCGGTTTAAGCGAAAGTTTTCTGTTCAGAATGTTTTCTATATTATTCTTCAATATTTTTACCATGGAAAGCAAATTTTTATAGTGAAGTGTTTGCGCCGTGTCAAATGTATTTATATCAAATATTACGGAATCGACAATATCTCCCGCATCGACATCTTTGTTATACCTGAAAAGATTGGTTATGAACATGCTCCTGTTTTGTATAATACTCCAGTTCATTGGGCTTCTGCCTCTTCCGTACGGCAGGGCTCTTGATGAGCCATGCATGCCGAAAACGCCGCTTTCGGTTTGCACGAGCAGCCATTCGGGTATTAAACGCTGCCATCCTATTACAAGCATTGCATTGATAATATAATCTCTGAGAAATTGTTTATCGGTTTGCGATTTTAACGTATAAGTAATTGCTGATATAGGTAATAATATTATTTTCCTGTGCGAATCCCCGAAGGTCATAGTATCTGGCTACATAGTTTTTCAAAGCAAGTTCCGGCGATATGGTAATTAACATATCGATTTTGAGCCTTATTTCCAAAACTGCCTTCATACACTCAAGTGTGGTGTTTTTGCAGCCGGCAAATGAAATGTTTAGTTTTTTCATTATTTATTTGAATCCCAAAAGCTTTTTAATTCTACGTACAAATTATTATTAATCTTTTTATTGTGAAGCGTTTTAAACTGCGCAATACATTTCTTTCCGGAAATATTGGTTTTATTCCACCAGACAGGGTGTATAAGCAAATGCAGATTTTCTTTCTTTTTGTATGCTTCACCGTTAAGAGGGAAACCATATCTCCATAAACTGCGTGAATCGGAAAAATATTTGAATTTATTCACAAATATAGGTTCATAAGAATGAGGACAGGAGGATATTTCTAATTTACTGTAAAAAGAAAGGCTAACGGGCCGGTGGAAACTGACTGCGTCAAGTTTTATCCGAAAGAAGTCCTGAATGAATTCTGATTTCTCTGGTTACCTGGTAGGAAAGCAGGGAAATTGCTTTGAATTCATATTTAGCGCAGTCAAAGTGAAGTCCGATATTGTGGTTCAAAGATATAAGATACTTTATAATGGTATCGTTTTCTTTGGAAAAAATATTATAAAAAGGATTTCTTAGAAAAATAAAATAAGTACTTGTAATACCGAGCTGGTTTTTTATTTTTGCCAGCGCCAGTGATTTTTCTAGCGAAAGGTCAATATCGTGCCTGAGCAAAACTTTTTTCTCTATAGGCTCGTTGCTGAACTTTATCTTTGAGAAAGATGTAAAGTCGTAATCTTTTTTTAATGTATTTAAGAGTCTTCTGTAAGTGTTGTAAGTAAATAGGTTCATATATTTTTTATCAGTTTTTCAATTTGATTTGCAATCTTAAGAGCTGAATTCCCATTTCCAAAGAGATTCGATCTTTTAAGTTTTTTGGGATCCGGCAAGTTCATGATTGTTTGAGTGATTAATTAGTGTTATCAGTTACTTCGAATGACCACCCCGCCCTGACAATATTTTTCCACCAGCTGTTTTTCAGCGGTACCAGGCTGAACTTGCCCGAAAAGTATGACTCCCTGATTACACCCCCCGAATCTGTCAATGAACAATAGGCAATAGAAAGTATTGCATTAAATTCAATGTAAGGAAGAGGTTTTAATAACAATAAACCGGTACTGTTCATTATAGGCTTAAAACCATATGACTTTTCTATAATTTGTTTTGTACGGGGATGCACGGGCCAGACAATTTTTAAGCCTGTATCTAACAACCCCTTTAAGATTTTCAGCAGCCGAATTTCATTCATTGTATTCTCAAGTCTGTGCACAGTAAGAAGAACAAACTTTTGACTCAGGTTATACTTTTTCTTAATTGATGGTATAAAGGATTTAATACGTATTCTGTTCATAATATATAGATCGTACATCGGGTCGCCAACGAAAAAGGCGTTATTCAAACCCTCTTTTTCAAGTCTTTTTAAGGCATCTTTGGATGAACACAGATTCAAATCACAAATATGGTCAACTATGACACGGTTAATTTCTTCAGGGACATATTTTTTTTGGTAAATTCTTTCACCTGATTCTGCGTGTACCAATGGAATATACAATTTGGATGCAACCAGTGCAGCAGCTAGCGTAGAATCAGTATCCCCATAAGTTAAAACTAAAGCCGGTTTTTCTTTCTCAAATATTCTTTCCAGTTTAAGCATTATTTCGGCGGTCATCTTTGTATTCGATTTTCCGCCAATACCAAGATTATACTTGGGCCCCGGTATATTCAGCTCATCGAAAAAATAATCTGACATATTTTCGTCATAATGCTGTCCTGTGTGAATTATGATTTCGTTTATCCTGCTTTTAAAATAATTTGAAACAACCGCGCATTTTATGAATTGAGGTCTAGCCCCTACTACAGTAATGATTTTTGATTTAATGAACTCTTAACTTGGAAAGTAACTTATCTCAAAAATACTTAATTTTTTGTTAATATTCTCGCAGAAGGGTTAATCGGATTGATTCCCGGTAATTTCATTATAAATTTCCTTAAGCTTTTCATAATTCATATCCCAGTCTGCCCGTTCTTTTGCAATCTGTTTACTTACCGCTCCGTGGTTTACAATAAGATTTCTGTCATTATAATATTTTTCAAGCGCTTGGGAAATGCTTTCAGAATCTTTTCTTTCAACAGTTATACCATTCTGCGGAGTAACCCATTCTCTTATTGCAGGTACATCTGTTACAATCAAGCCTAATCCCATAGCCATTGCTTCAAGCAGTGAGAGAGAGCTGCCGTCACTTAAAGACGGTGATATATAAGCATCAGAAGCTCCGAGAAATGAAGGGAGCTCGGTATTAGGAATTCTTCCAATCAGGCTCACCTTATCTTCCAAACTATTTGCGCTGATAAATTTTATCACATCATTTCTCATCGAACCGTCAGCAATGAGAATAAGCTTTACATCATCTTTGTTTTTGCAGAACTCTCTGTAACCTTCCAGCATATCTGCAACTCCGTAAATCGGCTCAAGATGGCGTGTGAAAATTATTACAAAACTGCTTTTATCTATTCCGGCTGACTCTCTGCAGGAGGATTTATCTGCCGGATGAAATAATTTTAAATCGATACCCCACGGGAATACTGTTATCTTGTTATCCTCAATTCCGTAATCTTGCTTGATTTTTTCTTTTACAAACTCCGCATCACACTGAATATGGCTGCATCCGGTCATAACTTTTCTTACCATTCCCTTTATGAATCCGCTTTTATCAGGCTCAATTAATATATCAGAACCCCACGGCATCGAAAGATGATGCGGTAAATTTGAAGCAAGTATCCCAACCTGCCAAACATAACCTGTATGGACAATATCAGGCTTAAAATCATTATATACTTTTTTGAAATGGCTTTTCATTGTGAGAGGAGGAAAAGCCCTCACGAGAGGAGTCTTGGTCACTATCTTAAGATGTCTCAGGAATTTTATTTCATCAATCAGAGTATTGGAAGCGTAGTGCAAAAGCAGTACTTCATAATCCTCGACCAGCTTCTTCAGGAAACGGTAATCATGTATTCCGCCGTTTGATGTAACGTATAATACTTTCAATAAGTTATCTGTTTAATTCAGCTTCTATCTCAAAATAATTATAATTTAACACAAAAATTATCCATTAAATACAAAAGCCGCAGGTTTTTTCTGCGGCTTTGATAATAATTTATTAACAAGTGTTATGCTTTTTGTTTTTCGAGCAGTTTTTTCCTGGTGTACGGAATCAATCCGCCTGCGTCAATAATTGCCTGTCTGGCCGCGGGCATAGGTTCTATGGTAAATGTTTTACCGGTTGTTTTATTAACCAGTTTCGTTCCTTCGATTTCAATTTCATCACCCGCAGATGCTTCAACACCGGGGCAGGCAACACATCTTAAACCGAGGTTAATTGCGTTTTGAAGGAATATTCTTGCGAAGTCTTCAGCAACTACTATCAGCTCATGCCCCCTGAGTGTAGAAGCGGCCTGCTCGCGTGATGAACCGCACCCGAAATTTTTTCCGCCGACTATAACGTCACCGGGTTTAATGGATTTATCAGTAACCATCTTATTAAATTCGGGATAATCGCAAAATGCATACTGCGGTGTTTCGCTCGGAAGTACTGTTGCCATAAACCTTCCCGGGTAAATTGCATCAGTTGAAATATCGTCACCTGTTTTAAATATAACTTTAGACATTTTAGTTTACTCCTTTCTGTACGACCTGCGGGTCGGTTATAACACCTGTTATTGCGCTTGCTGCAGCAACTGCCGGTGAACATAAATAAACTTCCGCATTCGGGTTGCCCATGCGTCCTTTGAAATTACGGTTAGTTGTTGAAAGCGCTGTTTCTCCGTCCCCAAGCGCTCCCTGGTGAACACCAAGGCAGCATCCGCAGCCCGGGTTCATTATTACAGCTCCTGCATTCATTAAATCTGATATGTATCCCCTGTACATTGCATCTTTATAAATTCTCCACGATGCGGGGAAAATAAGCATCCTCACACCTTTAGCAATTTTTTTACCTTTCAATATGTTTGATGCGGCTTCAAGGTCATCAAGCCTTCCGTTAGTGCACGAACCGATTACAATCTGGTTGACTTTTGTTCCCGCTATTTTGCTGATGTCTTTTACATTATCAACCGTGTGCGGACATGCAATCTGCGGTTCAATTTTTGAAGCATTGACTTCAATAACCTTGTCATATTTTGCATCTTCATCCGGCAGAACAAAGTTCAATATTTTCCGTTACACCGGCTTCTTCCCTCAGGTAGCGGATAGTTTCTTCATCCGCAGGAACGATACCTGATGTTGCGCCTGCCTCTACTGACATATTGCATAGCGTCAACCTGCCTGAAACCGGCATGTTTTTAATAGTATCGCCGTGGAACTCGATTACCTTAAAATTTGCTCCCTGCGCTGAGAGTTTTCCTATTATATGAAGTATTAAATCCTTCGGTGAAACCTGCGGTTTAAGCTTGCCGCTCACAACAACTTTGATTGTTTTAGGCACTTCGACGTTGAGCACTGTACCAAGTGTCCACACGCTTGCCATTTCTGTTGCGCCGATGCCGAACGAAAATGCGCCGAGCGCGCCGTGTGTTGTTGTGTGGCTGTCCGTTCCCACCACAACATAACCCGGTCTGACGTATCCATACTCGGGCAGTATTTGGTGGCAGATTCCGCCTTCATCAGCACGGATATCATGGAATTTTGTGATTCCCTGCGCTTCAACAAAATCGCGGATTTTCTTTTGATTAGTTGCGGTTTTGGAGCTTTCTGCAGGTACCCTGTGGTCAAATATTATTGCAATCTTTGACGGGTCCCACACGTTTGCTTCCAGTCCCGTATCTTTATAAACCTCATTGAACTGGTTAATTACCAGCGCACCGTTTTCATGAGACATTGCAAGGTCAACTGCCGGTTCAAGAACGTCTCCGGCTTTTACCTTTTTTTGCCCTGTAGCGCGGGCAAGTATTTTTTCTACTATTGTCATTCCCATAATTTTTCTTTCTATATGAATTAAATAATTTTCTGTTCTTTAAATTCTTTTATTTCATCACAGCTGTAACCGATTTCTTTAAGCAGGTCATCAGTATGTTCAGATAACCTTGGAGGCGGTGAATCAATGCTTGCGGGAGTTTTTTCAAACTTGGCCGTTAAGTTGAACAGCTTCAGCTCGCCGATTTCCGGCGCATCAACTGTTTTAATTGTTTCACGGTGGACTACCTGCGGGGCATTCAGTGCGTCTTCGAGACTTAGAATTTCGCCTGATGGAATTCCTTTTTTATTCAGAGCTTCTGCCCAATAGAGAGTTTCTTTTTCCGTTAGCTTATCTTCAAGCAGGGGAGTAAGAAGTTTTCTGTTGGCTTTTCTTGTATCACGCTCTTTGAATCTTGCATCTTCTTTTAACTCCGGAATGCCCAGCACATCGGTCAAGTCTTCCCATTGCTCCTGCTTGTTTGCAGCAATGTTAATATACCCGTCCTTAGTCTTAAATGTACCCGATGGCGCCGCAGTGAAATTATCATTGCCCATAAGGACCGGCTGTTTATGCCCGATTAAAAGATTTGCTGCAACCCAGCCCATGAGCGGCATAATTGAATCAAGCATTGCAATATCTATAAACTGACCTTCACCGGAACGTTCCCTGTGATAAAGAGCTGCCATAATTGCAAACGCGGCATTTAATCCGCCGACTGTATCGCATACCGGGAAACCTGAACGAAGCGGGTTTAACCTTTCATCGCCGTTGATTGCCATTACTCCGCTTAAGCCTTGTATAATCTGGTCATATGCCGGCTTGAATGCATCGGGTCCTGTTTGTCCGAATCCGGATATAGCGCAGTAAACCAAACGGGGATTTATTTCACTGAGTGATTTGTATGAAAGCCCGAGCCGTTCCATTACTCCCGGGCGGTAATTTTCAACAAGCACATCGGAAGTTTTTACAAGTTTGCGGAAAATTTCTTTTGCCTTTTCACCCTTGAGGTTTAAAGTAAATGATTTCTTGTTTGCATTCTGCGCCAGAAAGCTTGTGCCCATAAGCTTCTTGTTAAGCTCTGGAACATTCCCGAGCTTGCGGGCAAGGTCGCCATCGGTTGGATTTTCAATTTTAATCACTTCAGCCCCGAGCAATGCAAGATGAACCGTAGCAAACGGTCCAGCCAATACATTGGTTAAGTCTAATACTCTTATTCCTTGTAATATTTTCATATAGGGTTGTTGAATATTATTAAATTTGTCACCCTGAACTTGTTTCAGGGTATATTTTCTGAGATGCCGAAACAAGTTCAGCATGACACATACTTATTTGTATGCTATTTCGCCCGTCTTATAAACTACACCCGGCAGCTCCCTGTTAAAGAACTTAACTGCATCTGCGGAAACATCGCTAATCTTTTTCGTATCGATATCATTTCTTATTCCCATTCTGTGGAACATGTGCACTAAATCTTCTGTACATACATTTCCGCTTGCAATTGCTGTAAACGGACAGCCTCCCAAACCTGCAAAAGATGATTCAAAATATTTCACGCCTGATTTATAAGCGGCGTAGCAGTTTGCAAGTCCCATACCATATGTATCATGAAAGTGGCATGCGGCATTTACTGTTGAATCAAGCTTAAATATTTCGCCGAACATTTTTTCAACCATTGCAGGATTAGCATGTCCTGCAGTATCGGCAAGGCTGATGTTCCTAATACCTGCTTCTAAGTATTTGGAAACTATAGCAATTACGCGCTCTTCGGGCACATTGCCCTCGTATCCGCAGCCGAAAGCTGACTGCACCGAAGCCTGTACTTTTCCACCCGAAGCCATAATGCCTTTTGCCATTTCGATAATGCGCTTCTGTGCTTCTATCAATGCTCATGCCCGTGTTTTTTTGGCTGTGGGTTTCACTTGCCGAAACACCCATGCAGAAAAGCTCAACACCGCAGTTCATTCCGCGCTCAACACCTTTTTCATTTAACACAAGTCCGGAAAGCACAACGTTTTTCTTTTTATTTTCCGGTTTCAGAAAATACTTAAACAGCTCTTCTGTATCTGCCATCTGCGGCATTCGCTTTGGGATTAACAAATGAGCCGAGCTGAATTATATCAATGCCGGAGGAAATGAGTCCTTCAACCCATTTTATTTTTTGTTCAAGCGGAACAGTTTGTTCTTCAATTTGAAGCCCGTCGCGGGGACCGACTTCGTGAATTATAATTTTATCCATAGCAGTTATAGTTTTTTTGCTATTTCGTTTGCCATATCAAGTGTTTTATCTGAGCCGCCCATATCATATGTTCTTACTTTGCCTTCTTTAATAACATCTGCAACTGCACTTTCAAGCTTAGTTCCCATTTCTTTTTCACCAAGCCAATCCAGCATCATCTTGGCAGCCAGGATTGTTGCAATCGGGTTTACTTTATACTGGCCGAAATATTTTGGAGCCGAACCATGGGTAGGCTCAAACACGGCGAGCCGGTCACCTATATTTCCCGAACAGCCAAAACCGAGTCCGCCTACCATCTGAGCGCATAGGTCGGATATTATATCACCATAGAGATTCGGAGCAACAAGCACGTCATAGTTAAACGGGTTTTTCAACAGCCACATTGTCATAGCATCTATGTTAGCATCATCCATTTTTATTTCAGGATATTCTTTAGCAATCTCTTTTGCAGTTTCGAGGAACAATCCGTCGGTTGCCCTGACTACGTTAGCTTTATGGACTACAGTTACTTTTTTCCTGCCGAATTTTTTAGCAAACTCAAACGCCGAGCGGATAATTTTTTCTGAGCCTTTCCTTGTATTGATTTTACATGAAACTGCATATGCATCACCCGGCAGGTCTTTGAATGCTGCAAACGGTTTTGATATTTTTAAAAGCAGGTCTGATAATTCTTTCGGAACAGGATTAAATTCAACTCCCGAATATAAATCTTCTGTGTTTTCACGGAACACCACAAGGTCAATTCCCTCTTTAAAGTTTAACGGATTGCCCGGGTAAGCTTTGCAGGGGCGCAGGCAATTATACAGGTCAAAAAACTGGCGCATTCTTACTATTGGTGAACGGTAAATGAGTCCTTTGCCTTTAAGCTCCGGAACCAATTCAGCTTCAGCAGCCTTTACAGGCTTTGAAGTTATTGCACCGAACATTGCAGCGTCAACGTTGTTAAGCAGGTCAATTGTTCTCTGAGGGAAAGCATCGCCTTCTTTGCACCAGAACTCCCAGCCTATATCGCCGTGTATATATTCCGCATCGAGATTAAGTTTATCTAAAACAATTTTAGCCGCTTCTAAAACTTCTATGCCTATTCCGTCACCGGGCAGCCAGGCAATCTTGTATTTAGCCATGAAAACTCCTTATATGTAAATTTATGTTTGAAAAATTTTGGTTAAAAAATGAGGAAGTTGATTTGTCCCCGCAGGTTAAATCAATATCAAAGATGGATAAGGGAGTAAAAAGTAAAACTCCGGCGTTTTGAACGCTCTTATCAGCATCGGCGGTCTTAATAATATGGCGCATTTCTGTACAAATGAGCTTAATCTTGCTCACTCAATCATACAAATTAACACTAAATATTATTTAAAAAAATGGAAAAAGAGGCTATTTACTGGATTTAGGATGTATTTTTGCTCAAAATTTCTTCTGTTGGCTTAAGAAATGAGCCTTTTTCGGTAGAAAAATACAGGAGGAATGGAATAATTATGAATGGTATTGCAGTAATATAATTTCTCGCCTCAAGTGTTGTATGAATTAAAAAAATAATTATAACATATGGAATAATTGTAAATGACATATACAAATATTTTGTTCTGAATTTCTTCCATCTTCCGGAAATAAAAAAGTAGAGTACAAAAAAATGCATGCCGCCAAAAAACAGTACCATGTTTCTTACTACCCTGTGAGACGGATACATTACAAATGAATTTATATTATAAATATAGTTAGGACGCCAAGACAAATTAGGATTATTTTTAAATATCTCCAGCATCATTAGCCTAACAGCAATTATTACTACTGTCATGAAAACCGTATTGAATATTACCCGCTTTGTAAAAATTTCTTTGTAATTGAACAGGAGATACATTGGGATCAGAAAACCAATAGAGTCATGGTTAAATGTGCCTAATACGAAAGTAAACAAGAGAGCCCAATTATATTCTTTAATTATGAAATAATAACCGGCAAAAATAAATAATATGTTCATAAAATCAGTAAATTCAAACATGTCTGTTAATATAAAATATTGCCATGCCATCGGGAAAAGCAAAATAAAAGTAAGGTATTCATTAATTTTCTTATTCTTGAAATATATATTCAGATATATTATAAAAGAACACTAATGTGAAAAAAGTAATCATTAATATCATTCCCATATATACTGTTCTATCACCGAGGAACGGGAAAATCATTTTTATAGTTTTAAATATATAAGGTATAAAGAGTCGGTACTGGTTAGGTACATTAGCTGTATACGTAAGAATGTAATAAATACCCCCCATATTATGTTCATAAAATGTCGCATTATGAAAGGTTTTATGAAAATAAATGTAGCAGAAAGCAAGAGTAGCAAGCATATAGTAAATACAGATTTTTGTATCAGGGAAAAATTCTTTGATTCTTTGAGTCAAATTCATAGATTTGAAATGTATTTATATTGAATTTTTTAGCAATTATTTTACCGCTTTTATTATAAATGCTCTCACAGGTGAAAGTTTTGTGGGTATTTTAAAACCAAGGTGGATTATCCATTTCCCCAATGTAACTTCATCAAGAATAATGTTTCGAAACCCTGCCCTCTTTAGCATTTTTTCAAGAGTATGCCAGTTCCATTGGAATACCATAGGATGCTTTAACAATGAAGTAAACAGTTTGAATAATTGATATGAAATTCGTTCTGTCGTTTCAAATACGCGGGGCAGACATGATTCCATAATAATTAGCTCTCCCCCAGGTTTTAGTACTGAGTATGTATTTTGAAATGCTTTTAAGACATTTTCTCTTGTTTGGGCAAAATTATTTCCTGCTAGGTGGTGTATCAGCATGTCCATGACAGCCTGGTCATATTCTGCATCTTTGTATTTTAAATCTATTATATCCCCCACCCGGTACTCAATATTAGCTGCCGATTTTGGTGCATTGTTTATGAGATTTGGAGAAAGGTCAAGAGCAACAATTTTTTCTGCTTTAGATGTATCATAATTAAAAATCCCACCGTTGCCTATATCAAAAATCCTGCCGTGCTTAATATGTTTATCTATTGCTTTTCCGTAAAGCTGCCATGAATCAATTCCCCGTATAGTTTCATGATAGGAATCCCATTCATTAAAAAACTTTTTTGTGTTATCTTTATTATCTTTTTTACCCAAATGCTTTTAAAGTATATTAATAATTAATATTCTATTCGATTACTTGCTTGGTGAATAAATATTATCTTTTGTCCAGATTTTTTTGATATTATACATAAGGCTTCCCCTGAACTCCTTCAAAATCCTGACACACAGCTCTGCTATTATTCCAAGCAGGAAGATAATGAAAGCATTAAACAAAATAGTTCCCCCAGCTGACATAGCATTGGCTTTTACAATTTCAAAATAAAATAATGTGTACATGATAAAACCATATATAAGTCCCGAAGCGCCAATCACCGTAATTAGTCTTGGTATAACATTTTTTGTGCTTATCCAGATATCAAGGTTATGTTGCAGCATAGCAAGAAGTCCCCATTTGGATTTCCCAAACTTCCTTTTTGAGTGGCGTACAGGGATTTCTATAACATCTTTAGTTAAAGAAAAAGCCGCAACCGCATTATACTTCACTATCCCATCACTTGAACGCATGCCCTCTATTACATGCTTTCTGTAGGCTTTAATTGCACATCCGATATCCTGAACATCTACTTTTGTCAGCATTGCATTAAACTTATTTGCAATCAAACCAATGAATTTCCTATATGAAGAATCAAACCGTGGTTTTCTTATTCCGCCGACAATTGAGTAACCCTCCTCTATTTTTTCTATTAAATTGGGTATGTCCTCGGGATAATTCTGTAAATCAGCATCCATAGTTACAATGACATCACCTTTAGCATTAGTAAAACCTGCGGAAAAAGCTGCAAGTTGTCCAAAATTATTCGCAAGCTCAATTATAATAATATCCTCTCCATTTTTCAAAAAGTCCGTCAATATCTGCATAGTCCTATCTATACTTCCGTCGTTTACAAATAATATTTCGTGTTCGTAATTATGTTCTGATATTACTTTTTTTAGCCGGAGATAAAGTTCTTCGATTGATGATTCTTCATTGTAAACCGGAATTACAAAGGATATAAACATCACTGGTTATTGTTGATGAATGCCAATTTTACGTGCATCTCCAATATACACGTAATTTGTTAATTATTAATATTTTCATTACTATTTATTATCTGCATAAGGTGAGCACTATAATCATTAAATACAGCATCTTCTGTAAAATTAACACAAAATTTTGTTTAATGAAACAAATAATTGCAAATTGCCGTAGTCCGTTATTTTTTCCCTGCCAGATAGTACTGCGCGCCTAATGGGATTTTACCGAGCACGGTTTCAATAGATCTGAATATTTTATATCTGAGCGGGAAAAAAACTATATACCTGCTTTCATTCACTATGAAGCTTGCTTCTACAAACATTTTTTTCAGGCGGTTTTTATAAATCAGTACAGCATCCCTGTCGAATTCACACCGGCTGACCGCAAGGCGGGTTAACGGGTTCAGCGGGTTATGCTCAAATACCAGTCCCAGCCCCCCAGGCTTAACCACGCGGTACATTTCACTTACAAAGTTTTTCCAGCTCGAAGGAGGCACATGATGCATTACATTAATTGCGAAAACAATATCCATTGCATTGTCTTCAAAAGGCAGCTTAAGCCCGTCATACAAACTGTATTTTACCGAAGGATTGTAACTCATTGCTTTCTTAACAACGCCTTCTTCAACATCAACTCCGTGCAGGTTCTTGAAGAACCCTGTAAGATGGTGGTCAGTCAGCCCGATTCCGCTTCCGATATCGAGTACGTTTATTTGTTCAGGGTTATCAAAATATCTGCCTGCAATACCTGTAATCATATTTGCCTTCAGCTCGATAAAGAAATCAACATCCTGCCCGATGAAATTAATAGATGACTGAACTTCTTTCTGATAAGTCTCTACATAATTATCAAAACTTACGTTCTTATTGTTATCTGTTTTTTGCTGTATCACTTAATATAGTCTTAGTATTTATTATTTACACTTGCGGGTTATAATATATCGGTACACACCAGTGGTTCTTTGCAACCCAGTCTGAATTGGGAAGCTCAACACTATGTTTTAATATCCTGTGGCAGGGCTCATCATAAACTTTGCCGGTTGATTTTTCTATCGGGTCAAACACAATATATTTGTAATATCCCGAAACCATGCCCTTGGGAAGAATCAGGCGGTTTGAGTATTGTACATCGAGCTTCGACGCGTAATCATTTTTAAAATCGATTATATCTTTCAACCTGTCAGTTTCGATTGCGCCGATAGCTGCAGCAAACTCGGTAATACGGAAATTCAATCCGTGAACAACGTAATCGAACTTGCCGTAGTTGCGGAATTTTTTAGCAAACTCAATTAAATCTTTATTTTTCGAAACCAGCATCCCGCCTTCGCCGGTTGTAATGGTTTTTGTTGCGTAGAAAGAATAAAACCCTGCATCGCCCCATTCACCGGGTTTTTTGCCGTTCCAGGATGCGCCGTGTGAATGAGCGCAGTCTTCAAGCAGAATGATATTATTCTTTTTGCAGTACTCTGCTATCTTTTCAATATCAAAAGCAATATGCCCTCCGATATGAACAACCCAAACGGCTGCGGGTTTAAGCATTTCGGCTTTTTTTATCATGTCATCATAGCTCATGCACAGGTCTGTTTTATTGCAATCAACAAACTGTACACCCGCTCCGGAGTTGAGTATTGCAAGCGGAGTTGCCATGAATGTGTTTGAGGGGCATAAAACAGTTTTATCTTTGAGCTTAAAAAACTCCATTGCAGCAAGCGCTGCGCCTGACCAGCTTGAAAATGCAACGGACTGCAGGTTATTCCACTCACCCCATTTGGTTTCAAATAATTCCGTGTAGTAGCCTTCCGTCCATTTATTTGAAGCTACTATTTTATCGAATGCCTCGTGGATTTTAGGCAAATCTCTTTTATCAAATCCGATTGAAAAGTTCATAATATATTTTATAATTTTTTTTATTCGTCCGACGACCTTGAGTCGGTGGACGGAGTTTGTGCTCTACCCTATCAATTCTTCGCTTGAATCGAAGTAATGGTTATAATATACTTTTTGTTTCGGGTCTTTTATAACGCCCGAATCAAGCGCGCTGTATATTTCTTTCACAGCGCCATTAATTGTATTACCCACTTTAAATCCCAGCTCATCCTGTATTTTTTTAAATGATACGCGGTAATCGCGCGCATCAACATTTGTGGTTTCGGTCTTTACGGGAATTTCTTTTCCGGTTAATTCATTGATTGCCTCTACCGTCATATCCGCAACCTGCTGTATCCGGTAATTCTGAATCTCCGAGCCGACATTGTATATTTTTCCTCTCACGAAGTCAATGTCAGATTCAAGTACTTTAATATATGAATCCGCTGCATCTTTTACATGCAGCAGCGGACGCCACTGGTTACCGCCGAATACTTTAATGTGTTTATCAGAGAAAGCTGTCATTGTCATTGTATTTACAACAAGGTCAAATCTCATTCTGTGTGAATATCCGTAGAGTGTTGACATACGCATGATAGTAGGAGCAAATGTATTATCTACAAGCTGCATTATGCTTTTTTCGGATGAGATTTTTGTTTTGGCATATAGCGAAACCGGATTGAGCGGTGCATTTTCATCCAGCACGTCTTTGCCAACACCATAAACACTGCATGTAGATGCATAGAGAAAACGTTTTATTCCTTTCATCTTGCATGCGGAGGCTATCATCTGTGATGCAAGATAATTTGTCTCAACGGTTTGTTCCGGTCTTTTCGCTCCTGCGGGGTCGCCTACAACAGCGGCAAGATGTATTACACAGCCGATATTATCCATTGAATGGTTTACGGTTTCTATATTACGTATATCGCCTTCGATAATTTCAACCCTGTCATCCGCAGTAAACTTTTTAACCGATTTTTTGCCATAGATAAAACTATCGAGTATTCTTACGGGGTAGCCGCTTTCAAGAAGCTTATCAACCAATACGGTTCCTAAAAATCCCGCTCCGCCGATAACTAAAACTTTTTCTTTCATTTCAAAATCGATTTGATATATTTTTCCATTGCCTGCCTGTAGGAATATTTCGGTTTCCAGCCGAGCAAACGCTCTGCTTTTTCAGAAGAAATAAACCTGCCTTTATAGTTTCCTTTTCTGTCTTCTGTGAATTTTATTTTTGCTTTTTTACCGAGTATATCTTCAAGGGTTCTGACAATTTCAAGAACCGTGATTTTTTCTCGTCCGTTAATATTAAAAATCCCGTTTTCAGCTTCAGGTTTTATGCAGGCAGCATTGCCTTTGGCAAGGTCATGAACATATATAAACTGTCTGGTTTGGCTTCCGTCACCGTGAATTGTTATTTCTTCTCCCGTCAATATCTTATTGATAAATATAGGAGTTACAGTAGCTTCGCGGGCTCTTTCGCCAAAAGGAATACCGAAACGCATAATTGTATAATTAACTCCGTAAAGAGTTTTATAATTTTTACAGAAAAGCTCAGCAGCAATCTTTGCAGAAGTGTAAAGGTGGTCCGGGTTCTGTGCATAGGGCGTTTCTTCGGTAATGAAATCTTTATCATCGCCTTCGATGCTGCCGTAAACCCATTCAGTCGATGCCAGCAGAACGCGCTTTACGTTATTTCTTCTTGCGCTTTCAAGAACATTCAGTGTGTTATGTGATGTATTAATATTTGAATACAGCGGGTTATCGAAAAATTTATTTACGTTTGCTTCAGCAGCGAGGTGGTAAATGAAATCAAAGCCTTTTGATTCCGATACCAGCTGTTCGAGGTTCCCGGTATCTGCAATAACAGAACTGCATTTCTGATTATACCGCGGGGCTTCTTTATCATAAATTAAAACTTCGTGTTTTTGTTCCAGTAAAACATCAACAAGATTAGAGCCAATGAAGCCGGAACCTCCGGTAACTAAAATTTTCATAAAGTTTCGTTCTTTAAGTTATTAATATATGCGCCGCAGAGACTTCTCATGGAGAACTTACTAAAAATTTCATTCTTAATATACTCTTTCATTTGGGTTAATATTTCCGGTTTTTTTGCAATCATTTCCATTTTATCCGCAAGCTCTTCGGCAGAGTCAAACAGGAAGCCTGATTTCCCGTCATCGACATATTCCTCAAACCCCTCAAGCCTGCTGCAAAGAGAAGGAACCAGCTCGTTATATCCTATTAACAAAGGACCGCACTGCGTAACCTGTTTATAAGGGAGAATAAGCACATCATTTTCGCAGTAAATAGTATGAACTTCTTTATAAGGAATAAAACTATCTGATAAATTTGTGTTCCCGAGTTTTTTGATTCTGCCCGTTATCTCTTCCCTTTTATACTTTAGCTTCCCGAAAATATTAATTTCGAGGTTAATGTTTTTATTTTCAAGGATTTCAGCAGCATCGATTAAAGTTTCTATGCCTTTGTATGCTTCAATAGAACCAAAGAAGAAAAATTTTGTTTTATTTTCCCGGCCTGCAGGTCCGGATTTATTTCCAACATCGGTATAATAATCAATAACGGGAAGCTGAAAGACCTTAGGCATTATGCCGTATTTTTGTTCGAACAGTTTTGCCTGCATGCGGCTTGCTGCGCTTATTTTCTTTTTGAACAACGCAAATGTAAGCCTGAGCGATAGAACAGAATAATAATCTTTTGTTTCGGGATGGATATCCACATCATGCACCATTACAAGAATGTTCCTGAACAGAAGTTTTGCTATCAATACCTGGTATGCTGTCAGCGTATTGAACCATACTGTATCAGCTTTAATTTTTCTTACCGTAAGCAGAAAACCAAGCTCAGAAAAAAAACTGAGGGGGTTTCTAAACCGTTTACGTTTAACAAATTTTGCATCGAATTTTTTGCACCAGTTTTCGATTTCCCCTGTAAGCTCCTTTGCCTGCATGAAAACTGTCATATCAGTTTTTTCTTTCAGCTCTTTAACAATTGTATAGCTGTGGTCTAAATAGCTTTCACTTGTTATGTAAGCAATTTTCATTCTATAGAAAATAATTTATAACTTCATCCGCGCTAATTGTATTCATACAGGTTACCGTTTTGGGACATGTATTGAGATAACAAACAAGACAATCTACTTTTGTACTGAATAAAATTTTACCCTTCCCGAAAACATCAAGCTCTGTATGAGACGTTGGTCCGACAATAACAACAACATATTTATCCAAAGCTGCTGCAATATGGAACGCAAGCGAGTCGGAAGTGAAAATTTTATCAGCCAGATAAACTATACAAATAAAATCTTCTACAGTGTTTTCGCATCCAAGCGGTATAACATTATCTTTCTTATCGACCATTGCCAGCACATCGTTATAAAAATCTGTGTCTTCCTCACCGGCAACTGCGCCTATTGCAGAACCCGGCCTATGTGCCGAGAGCTTGTTTATCAGCCCTGCATATCCTTCTTTAGTCCATTTTTTATACTGCCAGCGGTTTCCGCCGCCCAGGTTTATGAGTATAAACTCCGAATAATTATGAAGTTTGAGCTTGTTATTTAGGTATGCCGCACGTGTTCTTTTTTCTTCGGTAATTTCCAGAACCGGTTTTGAGTCCGTATATTCAAGACCGCATATTTCATGAATAATTTTGTGATAAGTTTTTACGTTCAGCTTCTTGAAGCTATCCTCGACTCCCATCAGGTACCACTCGTTTGCAAGTGAGTTTATGGGGTACGGTTTGCCGTTTGCAAGCGTAAACCCAAATTTTTCTTTGGCAGTAATGCTGCTCATTATTGAACAGCTCTCTTTCCCCGTATCGAGGTTGATGGCAATATCCCAATTATTTTCATTTATACTTTCAAGCCCGGTATCAGTATACAGATTGTCTATAAACCTATTATCTTTTAAGACCTCTGATGATTTTTTCTTTGTAATCCAGTCAATAGATGAATTGGGATATTTTTTTTTCAGTGATTGTAATATAGACGTAGTTCTAAGAACATCACCAACAGCATCAAGCTTTATTATTAGAATTTTATATTTATCCTTTTTGGGTGTCTCAACGAGAGAAGGAGCAATTGGCGGGAATTCTCCAATGTTTTCGTCTTTTTCATAGTACGAACAGTTCCCGCAGAATACACCGTGCTGCTTGTTAGCAAAGCAGGGCTTATAGCCTTCAAAATGTTTACAGTCAAAATGTATTACGGGTAATTTAGTCATTTTAACGAGTATCGTAATTCCTTCCAAAAAATTTTATTTTGTGTAAGTATAAATTTTCCATTTCCCTGTTTCTTCCTCAAACTTCATAGTTATACTATTTTTTTCTTTCCATAACTCATCATTAAATATGCGGTTCATTAAGGTATCTTCTTTTTTAACTATAAGAATTCCCCTGGGGTTTGTATTCATAAAGCTAATTATAGTGTCTTCAAGCTCCGTTTTTTCAACCGGTATATTGTACCTGCTGATTAGAACTTTGTCGGGAGGAGCAAGCTTTGTTCTGAACGGAACATACAGGATGCTGGAATCACTTCCTTCGGAATCAAAGATTAATGCAGGAAAGTCTTTTATATATTTATCTATAAACCGCACAAGCTCACGGGAGTCCGCAGGGTCTTCCGAGGTTACTATAAACTCGATTACTTTGGGGAAAAGCTTGTTATACTTTTTGGGAACAAATTCTTTAATGTACGATAACGGTATAGCAGTAATGATAATTAATACAGTTAACGACCATTGAACATAATCGCTCTTATATTTTTCTACAAATGCATTTACACCTATTGCTGCAATAAAGGTTCCGTAATAAAAAGTTGAATAAAAATATCTTGTAGTATGGTACTGGTTTGACATTGTGCCGGATAGACCGTTAACAAAGGCAGGTACAATTATTGGAATAAAAACAGCCGAAAATAATAATAAAGGGAAATTTTTATAAGAAGTAATTAAACCCCTGATGAAAAAGTAAAAAACGAAAATTGTTAGTCCAACAACGACGAAAATAATAGGGGAGAAAAAACCCTTTAAGTTTCAGGAGAACGCTCTGTCCTTCGAGCTGGCTTCCGACGCAAGGTAATCATAATCCCTTACCTCCTGAAATGTTTTAAAAGGACTTCCGTAGTCAATGTAGCTTACCATTATCCATATAAGCTGGAACAATAAGGCAAGAGCAATATATTCGTATTTGCCTTTCTTTTGTGTTAAAAGAGCAAGAAGGCAGAACGGCACCAGCACAAACAAAGCTTCAGGCCTGAAAGTCAAACCAATGAACGCGAAAATTCCCGCAATAATAAAATATTTCCTGCTGTGTTCACCTTCTTTATCAAGAGTGCTTTTACAAAATAATAAACCATTATACAAGTGAGGCAAGATAAAGCTGCTGCGGAACGGGGGTATAATTAAGCCTGAAAATTGCAGGACAAAAAGTGAACAACAGGTATGCAGTTAAAGCGGTTTTGTAATTTGTTAAAGCTAATGCAAGCTTAAAAATATAAATCCCGGCAGCCGTTACAGAAAGCATCACTACTATAATAGGGGTATAAAATATTTCCCGGGTTATCATTATAAGAGGACCCATGAAGTAAAACCACCCCGGGTTTCCCGAAAGAGGTTCAACAAAGAAAGGATGCTGTGCCCACCATAATGCATTCCATGTCCTTGTAGCCCCTTCACCGTGGTCTATCATGTTAAAAGGTATAAGGAGAAATTTTAGGATCAAAGTAAGGCAAATTAATGTAATAAAAACCGCGAGCTGATTTTCTAGTCAGGAATTCCTGCTTAAGTTCAAATTTGTCTAATGAATCTCTTAAACGTTTTATCATAAAGGGCTTATTTGACAAAATAAAAATTAGGTTTTCCCGAACGGTTTAAAATTCCGTAAACCATTCCCTTTAGGTAATACATACCCAGCTTAAAATCACAGACTTTCATGAACCATAAAAGGCGCCGGGGAAATTTAATTATATCTGCTGCAAGCATAAAAATCATTGAAGAATAAAACCTGTATTTATGATAATATAGAAACTTGTTTCTTTCCATTAAGAAATATTCAAAATAATAATTTTGCCTGTTTGTTTTTGACCAATTGTGGTTATGCCAAACAACGGATTTTGAAGTGACAAGTAACATATACTTACCAAATTCTCTAATGCGCTTTATCAGGTCTATCTCATCAAGGTAAGCGAAATATTTTTCTTCGAACATACCTGCTTTAACAAAAATTTCGGTCCTTATCAGGCATGCGCCGCCACTGATAAAATCTGTTTCCTGAATCTCAGGCAGAGATACACTGTTTATATTTTCATTCGTGAAATATTTTTCAACTTCTGCCAGTTTAAAATTAACTTTTCCTCCGTACTCCTGTATTATATCCGGTTTTTTTAATTTGTGGCTTAATATTAACGGTCCTGTACAGGCAACTGATTCATCAGACTCAATTAGTTTTACCAGTTCAGCAAGGCAGGTATTTTCAAGCACCATGTCATTATTCAGTATGAAAAGATATTTGCATCCGTCGGCGAGGGCTTTTTTAGAGCCTATGTTATTTCCTTTTGCAAAACCTGTGTTTTCGTTCAATATAATATACCGTATATCAAGATTCAGACTGCTGTTCAGTTCTTTAGAATGCGAAACGGAATTATCTGCGGAGTTATTATCAACAAAATAAATTCTGAAATCATGATAGCTCTGCGCCTGAATTGATTTATACAGCGGTTCAAGATTTTGTGACTGGTTATATATTACAAGTATTATACCAAGTTCAGGCATTCTGTTTTTATAATTATTTAGTAACCGAATACAATTCGTATTCGCCCTTTTTCAAGCAGTAAGGTTTTCTGAACTTTCATTGAATCCAGTATTTTATAGCCTTCTTCCAGCCCGAGCGGGAAGGAAGTCCTGTCAATAATAACATACTTTGCTCCGGGAGAATTTTCTATACTCTCTCTTAGATATTCCTTATCATATATTTTGTTTTCTCCGAGGTAGAATTGCGGAAGCAGCGCAGCCTGTCCGCCAGAGGCAATATATAACGGAATCAACATTTTGAAGAATATTTCCTGCTTCTTTGTAAAACTCTTTCTGTGAATTATCGTATGTAACAGGAAGGTACAGCCTGTTTCTTGAGCCGTCAAGGTCGAACTGAACTGCATCGTTATTACCTTCGAATGCATAGATTATATTAATGGAATAACCATACAACATTAATGCCAGCAAGCAGACGGCAGAAATCCATTTTAAAGTTTTTTGCGGTTTTTCTCCTGATGATGAATACCTGTCTGTAAAAATCATATATAAAGGCAGCGAGAAGGAAACAAAAAGGTATGATTCCTATAAATAAAACCCTGTAATTTGAAAGCCAGAAATAGACAATCCACCACAAAAAATAAAGGAGTGTAAAAATTGCCAGAAATTTTTCATAAGGCTTTTTTGCCCAAATAAAAATTCCGCCGAGCAGAAGATTAGTAAATATAAATGATAAAAATTTACCGAAAAACTGCGCTCTGTCTATTATTATTAGCAATGTCCGGTTTGCGCTTTCAAAAAACTAGGTAAACCAAAATTTAAAATAAGGAATAATAAAGCTCTTATTATAAATAAACGTAGGAACCATTCTTATAAATGCAAAAGTGAACACAATACCTATGGTAAGAAACAGAATCGTCAGGGCTTTTCTTTTTTTATCCACGAAATGAAATACAATAAGGCTCAATATTATTGACTGGCTGACTTGGAATTTTGTTTGCATAGTAAATGCAAAAAGCAGGCTAATAATAAATATCTTTTTTACATTCATGTGCGAATCATCTTTCAGCCATAGATAAACAGCGAAAAAAAAAAACCAGCCTGAACTACTTCGCCGAAAAAGGATGAGCCAACAAACCCGAAGCCCGGCTGTATAACGAGGAAAAAAATAAACAGAATGGCAATCTTCTTATTATACAATTTCTGTGCGATGCGGATATATTATGAAGCATTGAGCCGAGTGAAAGCACGAATGCAAGGAGCTTAAAATGCCAGACATCTGTAAGAACCTGATAAAAAATTCAAGGTTCAAACAAGTACATCGGCAGCATTGCATAATTATCCATAAGATAGAACTTACTTCCGTTAAGAATGTAAAAAGCAGTTCCGCTGGATATAAAAGTTTTTAGCGTACATGATGTATACTGAGCGCATATGTACCGAGGTCATTTACCTTGATATGGCAAGAAAATACAGAATTATCAGATATAATAATAGTTATGGATATAAGCTTTAATGAAAGAAAGCCGGTCGGGTGTTAAAACCATTTAAGAAGATTTCACGGGTTCTATCCTTTACAAGTTCGCGAACAAAGATAAAGATTTATTAAATTCCCGAACGTTGTCATTTATAAAACATCTTATGTCTCCAGTATTAAGCACTTGCTATTATTCATTCTGCTCGAAGTTATTGTTTCAAAAATATCTGCGGGGAGAAATTGTTTTAAGAAACCAGACAAATTAGAAATAAAACAATTAAGGCAGAACACATTATATCTGTCTCGGATTAATTAGTATTCTTTTAGGAGAGAAATAAATATAATAGAGGTATCTTTAAAAATCACTGGGGGATTTTAAAATATGGTAATTTGAAAAACGACATTTCCGATTTAGCTTATTATCATCGATAAAGTTCTTAATTTCATTCACAAGGCTTCCTTCTCCGAGGAGATAAAACTTTAAAGAAGGGTATTTCTTCAGAACTTCTTTTGCAGCTTCAAGAAACATAAGCGGGTTTTTATCAGGTTCAAGCCTTGAACAAAATGCAATATCGGCATTTTTCTTTTCCCCGGCAGAACATTTACGAATAATCTGCGAATGAGCACGTCGATACGGAGAATCTTTTCTTCATTTATATTAACCACTAAATTTTTAACTCCCTCTAGAGTTGGCAACGATATCATAAGTATATCTAAGCGCTCACTACAAACGAAAATTTTTTGGAATAGACATTTTGGATTAAAGTCAAAAAATATGGAATATTTTTCTATAGTATGAACGCTGGTAACGTCCGTTCTTGCATTTCGCCAGCCTCAAAATCAGTTCGGTTTTCAGCAATTTTTCAAGAGCTTGTATTACTGGGCTGCATCAAATCCAACCAGTACGCCGTATTTCGTTGACAAGAGTTCGGGTATCACCAACATCGCTGCAACACGGCATTTGGCATGCCATCGCTTCAAGAAGGCTTTGAGACGGGTAATTAGTATTTTTTTGAAGCGAAACAAAATAGATGTGTTTGCAAAAAACTTCAGGCGGATTTCTATGGAATCTGAAAATTATTTTACAATCAAGTCCATTTGATTCTATAAATTGTTTTATTTCATTAACAAGGCTTCCTTCTCCGAGAATATAGAATTTTGTTTCGGGGTGTTTTTTCAGAACTTCTTTTGCGGCTTCGAGAAACAAGCATCGGATTTTTATCGGGTTCAAGCCTTGAGCAAAATGCAATTTCCTTTGATATTTTTTTCTCGCCGATGAGCATTTAGAATAATCTGCGAACGAAGCACGGTGAAACAGAAATGTTTTCTTCTTTGATTTTTATACCAATTTTTTTAATTCCTTCTAGAATATATGGACTCAGAAAATCAATCTAGTCACAGTTTTCAAGTGCATAATTAAAAGAGTAATATTTGCGGTACCATAATTTTTTCATATCACTGTGAATTTCTGAAAACCAGCTGTCTATATCTGAAAAAATTACACCTGCTAATGGTGATTTTTTTTAAGATAGAAAACCAGCGGAAACATTCCGGAAAAAACCCCAAAAAAAACTTTTATATCATGCTCTTTTCTTATTTCTCTATTTGACGGAATATTCTTTTGCTTTAATTTATTTTTATAATACCAATATATTTTTCTGGGAAGAAGTATTTTTGTCTGTTTCAAACGGGTCAGAATAATATCTTTATAATAACGCGGTGTAGCGTCAGAAGCCTTTTTACAAAACAATTTTGAGTGTATCATTAATTACAAATAACTGATACTGGATGTATCAATACAGGGGTAAATTTCCATTATTTGTTTATAGAGGTGAGAATTAACAAAATAATAAAACTTGCCTGGAATAGATTATTAAGATGTATAAAAAGATTTGTATATCGTCTTTCAGCCCCTCCAAAAGCCCCGTTATTGAATAAGACAATTCCTGTTTTATACTCCATTAATATTAAGTCTCTATTATTATTGATTTTAGAGGAACATTTTTTAAGGTTTAAGCATAAAATACCACTTAGTTTCTTAAAAAAAATGAGTGTAAAAAATACCCGCCAACGGTTACTAAAACGACTTGAAGATAAATATAAACCTTCATAGTTTGTTAACAAGTACTTAATAAAAAGTCATTTAGACCATGAAAACACATAAGATTGCAGCAATTATTTTCGTCTTATTATTAGCATTTATATACTACGGATGTAATGATGCCGGGTTTTTATCCAGCACACCAAGAGGGCATATTGCATTTAGCGAGCATAAGTTGGGTCATTTAGACCAAAATGTTGACGGATTTTTTGAACTCTGGATTAGACTGGATTCTTCCGGCAATATTAAAAATTACAGCCTGGGCAAATTTAATATTAATACAAGCGGAACAGTTGTTGATACTTCAGGGAACCCTATGGTATTCAATTATCAGGGTGATACAAATAACTTATATCAGACAACTACTGCATTTGTATCAGTTGAGCCGCCCGGCGATAATAATTCTGAACCAAGCAATGCCATACTCCTCAGCGGTCAGACAGTCATTACAAGCGATAGTATTTATGCAACAATGACAATCACCGGAAATGATGCTTTGGGTGCAACAGGTAATGTACTAATTACCAGCCCTCTGAGCGGTTACATAATAAATACTCCCACCGGCGGCCCTTCAACATGCAAAAGAGGAGTTTGGTTGTGTGATACTAGCGGCACCAGCTATTTTCAGAATGGAATGCAGCTCAATGCTCCGGGATGGGTTTATGAAGCATGGTTGAAAGATAAATCTGACCCGGGAAATCCGATATATTATTCAATCGGCAGATTTAGAGACCCGTTTGATAAGGATTTCGACGGAGCAGGACCATGTGCAGGGCCGGGGCCATTTTATTCCAAACCGGGACAGGATTGGGTTCTGGATAGCTGTATTACAGGAAAACCGCAAATACAGAATTTAGACAATGGTAATTACGAGCTTTGGATAACACTTGAACCTTCTTATGAAGTTCAAGGCAGTGCAGCATTTAACAATCCGTTTTTCTTCAAACTTTTTAAGCAAACTAACCTGATAATCGGTTGTAATAGGAGAGATTACCTTTACAACGAGTGTTATTATTCTCGTCCGGATGCAAGGGTGAATATTTCCTATAGAAACGGATCAGACCATCGGTCTGCAGTCAAGTAAGTCTATTTTAAATATTTCGATGCAGGTTAATTGAAAACCTAAAGCAGATTTTGAATTATAAAGATTAAATTGCACTGCCACTGGTTTGATTCAGCATTCATTTCTTCATATTTATAAACAGTCATTGCTATCAGGTAATATGAAGAAACAAATCCCCATAGCCCGAACCTGAACAAAGCAACAGAATAATCAATAACGCTGTCAAAAAACAGAAAACTAAACATTATAAGCACAAAAAAAAGCGGGATATCTATATTCCTGTTATTTTTTAAAATTTTGAAAGAGATTACAAAGTAGTTTATTTGAAATATTACCGCCATGAGAAACCCCACTGCTCCATAGGCAACCAGAACAGACGCCCAGCCTACGTCTGAGAATCCCCAGGTATAAAGACTTTCTTCAACTGTAAGAGGTTTTATTACCCACATGGGATGCATCCCGATTCCTAAAAATACGTTATTATTTTTCCACAGCTCAACTAACCTTGAAATACTGGTCAGACGTGTGCCATACGTGCCTTCACTATGCTCATAATCTTCCTGCCCCTGAACCACTCTTGCATTTAAAGCTTCCAGCATGTAATCAGACTGCGGTATAAAAGTCATAAAAGCATAAATAAGCGATATCCCCAAAAACGAAAATATAAAAACCTGCCTGAGAATGATTTTAAAATCTTTTTTCTTAAAAATATTCCAAATCATTATAATTATTATAATAAGTAAAAACTTGACCCATGCACCGCGTCCAAATGCAAGAATTTGAGGTGTAACAAAGAGTATAACAAGAGGCAGCTGGAATTTTCGGAATTTATCGGTAATCCACTTATAAATGATTCCGAGAAACAGAAGGTCACCGAAGAATGTCCCTCCATATACCCTGAATACCTTTATGCCTCCCGGGAAGTGTTTGTGTCACAATATCAACCCCGGGAAGAAATGGTTTTCCGGAAAGAGCGGTTAATATATATAGTATATTAGACACAATTGCAACAGGAATTACAAGCTTTACAAGATAGTTAAGGCCGTTTCTTTTTAAAAGAAGAAGAAAGGGGAAAATAAGAAATGAGAACCACAGATACTTAAGACGGAAGAAATATTCAATTGGATTTTGCGAATAGTAAATTGTGCTTATTATAAATTCCAGAAGAAGATAAATTAACATTAGCTTTACTAAAATCAAAGCCTTGCTTTTGAAGAGCTGTTCGTATTCCTTGATGTTAATAAGCGAATAAATTATTATACCATATAAAATAATATCTGATATGCGGACGTTTCTGTACACGAAATAAAATTGCTGTGGAACCAACCCCAGGGTACCGTTTTCAATAAAAAAAATTAAGAAAAATGCCCACGCCAGCATTTTTGCTTTTGGTGAAATAAACTTTGATTCTGCATATTGTTTATTAAATGTATTGCCCGTTGGTCCTTTTGGAGATTTCTTTTCCTATGGTTCTGAAGCTATTGGTAATTATTCTTACCATGTCTTAATCTTTCAATTTATAGACCCTGTAAGAAGAGTTTCTATAAGAGGAATTATAGTATCTTCCGTAAAAATGGTATGATTTTGTTAATCTCCGGCTGTTCCTTTTTCTCATCATTATCTGATCTCCTGATATTTATTAGTGTAGACAAAGTTTGCAATTCCAAAACTTAGTGTAGCGCCAAGTCCCCAGAGCCCGACAGAGGTGAAAATATTTGAAATCCCGAGTGTACTTTCGAAAAGCAGTTTTGAGAAAAGGATATGTCAGCAGGAACATATAAATATCAATCTTCTTCGATTTCATTATAAGCTTGTAGCTTTTTCTCATATAGTAGAACTGGAATATTATTGCAAGAAGTAACCCGATTGCGCCGTATGCAGCTAAAACACTGGGCCAGTAAACGTCACTGAAAGCACTGTAGTACCTTGATTCTTCAAGGCTTTCAGGTCTGTAAACCCACATTGGATGCATACCAACCCCTATAAGCGGATTGCTTTTCATCCACAATTTAACCAGAACATTGTTCTGGATTCCTCTTTCTCCGTAGGTACCCTCATTGTATTTGACATCTTCCTGTCCCTGCAGAATTCTTGCCCTCAATGCGTCTATATAAAAGTCGGATTCCGGCATAAAATTAATGAAACTGATTACCAGGGCTGCCAGAAATAACACAACAATAACCGCCTGTCTGAAAAACACTTTAAAGTTCCTTTTTTTCCAAATACTTAAGAAAAACATCAGGGAAATAGTAAAAATAAAGTATATCCAGGCGCCGCGTCCAAAAGCAAGTAATCTGAGGAATCATAAACAATATTACAAAGAAAAGCTGGTACAATTTAAATTTCTTTGAAAACCACTGGTATAAAAATCCCAGAAAAAATAAATCTCCAAAAAAAGTTCCCCCGAACACCCGGTAAACTTCAATGCCTCCCGGTAATTGCTGTGAAAATATAAATACATCGGGCAGGAAAGCCGTTCCCGTTATTGCAGTTAGTATATACAGAATATTCGATATTACGGCAACAGGGAAAATCAGCCTTAATTAAAAATCCGAGTCCGTTTCTTTTCAGAAGAAGCATGTAAGGAAACAGGAGGAATGAGGACCAAAGACCTTTTAACCTGAAAAAATACTCGATGACGTTAAATTTGTAAGCTACTGCACTGACTACAAATTCAAATAAGAGATACAAGAGTAATAAGCTTTGTAATAAGTAATGTTTTGCTTTTGAATAAATCCAGATATTCTTTTATACAAAAAACAGAATACATAACTAATACATAAAGGATTAAGTCCGAAATTCTTACACTTCTGTAAATCAAATAGTATTTTTCGGGAATAAGTCCAATTGTGCCGTTTTCAAAAAAGAAGTATAAGAAAATTGCAAATGCAAGAAACTTTGCTTTCAGAGAAAGCATCCTGTAATCATGCGTGAAATTTTCATCGATACCCAGGCTCGGATAGAAAACTGGCCGGATTTTGCAGAAGACTTTCTGAAGCCGTATTGATTGGTAATTACTTTCTCCATCCTTTATATGGTTTCTTCTGCTGGTTTCAAGATTTTGCCTGAAATTTATTAATTTTTTTAGAATACAGTTTCATAAGTTTTTCTGCAGTTTTCTTGGTTTTTGCTTCCGCGTTTATATGGAAAATCTCACGCTCGCTGTCTGGTATACATAAAACCCATTCGTGTTCGCCAAAGAAAATCTTTATCCCGTCTATGAGCTGGCGCTTCTTTCCTTCCGATTCTTCCACCAGCTTGCGCATGATGATTCCTTTTTGCTCTTTTGTGCAGAACAGGTTATTTTTTGCCATATAAAGCACCGGTGTTTGCTTATCCACCTCTCCGAGCTTTTGGTTTGAAAGAGCGAGCATTTCCAGAACTTTCATAATTGAAAACATTCCGTCTGTTGCGTGTGAAAATGCAGGGAAAATAATCCCGCCTTTTGTTCCGCCTACAAGCTCTACACCGGGCTCGTCTGTTGCGTTCATCATTGCATAATGTGAGTCTTTTACTCGTATTATTTCGGTACCGTAAACCTGTGCAGCCAGGTCTATTTCACCGGTTGCCTGTATGGGGACAGCAATCTTTTTGGTCTGCGGATATAATTTAAGAAATAATGAGATAACAATGCTCAAGAACCTGTCATGGCTGATTATTTTTCCTGTGTTATCAACCGTAAATATTTTTTCGCCGCCCGCATCAATCAAAAAACCTGCATCGTATTTCAGCGATGTCACAACATATGAAAGCTGTTTGAGTGCGTTTTGAAACTCTTCTGGTGAACGTGTTTGCCTGTTCGAGTCAAGATGTGTATCCAGCGAAACAAGCTCAATGTTAAAATCACCGAGTATGAGCGGAAAGATAGAAGATGTAATTCCGTGGGAAAAATTAATTGCAATTTTAAACCTGCGGTTATTTATTGCATCTTTATTAATGTTTGAAATGAAATGTTCTTTATAGCTTTCGTAAGTTCTTTCAGGGTACGTAACCGTTCCTATTTCGTGAAACGGTGTCGGCCTGTGTGATTCGGAGAAGAACAGCCTTTCAATTGTTTTCGTTTTTGCCGAAGAAAGGTCTTTTCCGTATGAATCGAAGAATATAATATCACATTTAGTGGCGTCAAACGGAGATTTCCGCACAAAAATACCCCCTGCCCCTTTTCCGGCCCTGAGTTCCTGCCGAAGGATTGGAATGGGGATTGTCTGTAAGTCTATAACATTTGAGCCGCTTGACATAAGTCCGCTAATAATAGCACCTTTTATCATTCTGGATATATTATCGGTATCACGGGAAATATCGACACGTGCACCTATTCCTGTAAATACCCCAAAAATCGTGCCAAGTTTTGCAGCAAATTCAGGGGTTATTTCAATATTAGAAAGTCCTGTTATTCTTGAATCTGTAAATAACGAATCTTTCCAGCGGTCTTCCCAGACAACGTTTTTCATTACAATAGAATCGCCGTCTATAATCTTTTGAGGCCAGATTTTCACGTCAGGCTTTATCACTACCCGGTTTCCTATTTTCACATTATCGCCTATAAAAACATTTTCACCAAGGCGCGAGCTTGAGCGGATTTTAACACTGTTGCAAATAACATCGCTCGTGATGCTGCATGAATCTTCAACTGTAACGTTATCCCATAGAACGGATTTTTCTATTTTTACATTTTCTCCTATGTAACATCCTTTTCCAATTACCGAATCTATAATTTCTGCGCTTTTTGAAATTTTAGCTGTTTTAGAAATCAGGTTTCCGTCTTTGAAAACGATTCTTGACGCATCCAGCTTTACTTTTCCTTTTAACGATTCCAGGTTTGCGCTGATATAATCATCAAGGCTGCCGACATCGCGCCAGTATCCTTTTTCTACAAAACCGTAGAGCGGAAGATTATTTTTAAGTATATACGGAAAAACATCTTTTGAAAAATCCACATCCTGTTTCCCGTTAGGGCGGGCTTTCGGAATAATATCAAGCACTTCTTTTTCGAGCACATATATTCCTGTATTAATTGTGTCACTGAAAACTTCGCTCCATGTGGGCTTTTCGTAGAATGTTGTTATTGCGCCGTCTTTGTTTGTAAGTACAATACCGAACTGAAGAGGGTTTTTTGCGTGAGTAAGAACAATTGTTGCAAAAGATTTTTTCCTGATATGGAATGAAGCGGCTTTTTTTAAATCGAAATCTGTTACAACGTCACCGCTGATAATTAAAAAGCGGTCATTTATCAGGTCTTTTGCCTGATAGACCGCGCCGGCAGTTCCGTAGTCTGCATCGGGCTTAACGTAGCTTATTTTTACTCCGAAGCCGGAACCATCTTTGAAATAGTCTCTTATAATTTCAGATTGGTGGTATAGAATAAGTATCAGGTCATCGATTTTGTGCTGCTTCAGTAAATTGATGATGTGCTCTATTATCGGTTTGTTCAGCAAAGGCGTCATTGGTTTGGGGATATTACAGGTCAAAGGTCTTAACCTCGTACCAAAACCGCCAGCCATTATTACTGCCTGCATCCGGTAGTGATTACTTATCTTTTTTGTTAAAGTCAAACTTTACATCAGGAGTCTTTTCCGAGCCGGGAAGAGATTTAAAATACTGCTTCTCTTTAAACCCGAATATCTTCGCCGATATAAGTGTCGGGAAACTCCTTATTGTTGTATTATACTGCTGTACAGCCTCATTAAATTTTTTTCTTTCAACTGCGATTCTGTTTTCTGTTCCTTCAAGCTGAGTTTGCAGCGCGAGGAAATTCTCGTTTGCTTTAAGCTGTGGATAGTTTTCAGCAACAACAAGCAGTCTTGAAAGTGCCCCGGAAAGCTGGTCCTGCGCCTGCTGGAACTGCTTGAATTTTTCTTCATCACCTAAATCATCGGGTGAAAGTTTGATTTGTCCGACCTTTGAACGCAGCTCTGTTACTTCTACCAAAACACTTTTTTCAAAATCTGCATAACCCTGAACCGTACTAACAAGATTTGGTATCAGGTCTGCCCTTCTCTGGTACTGGTTTTCCACTTGAGACCATGCCTGGTTCACATTTTCTTCCTGCTGAACCATAGTGTTGTAACCGCATCCGTATAGGGAAAATGCAAGTAATAATAAAAATCCCGCCTTTGTTAAATTAATAAGTTTCATTTACTTGTATTTGGTTTACAATAAACAATTTCCCAATATTGCATAAAGATACTCAATTTTATTGAATTTTAAAATAACCCGCCAATTCTGCAAAGAAGTGGCTAATTGTTATGGAAAAAGTTAAAAATAAGAAAATTTCAGTTAGAGTTTTATCTCCAATCCGTATATACTGTTACCGTATCGGCGGTAATTGAATTAATTTTGTACATATACAGAAGCCTATACGATTACCATTGAAAAAACTACTGTATATAGTTAAGATAGTCTTAATATTCTGATAATATTAAAACGAACATTATGAAATTAATTACCGCTTCTTTATTTATGCTTTTTTCTTTTATCCTAATCTCCGGCGGAAAGCCTCTGGCTCAATGCTCAGATGCGGGAATCTGCATACTTGGCAAAAAGCATGAAGAATTACCCGGCAGTTTTAACAACTCCATTTCGCTTTCTTATGTTCTTGGTTCAAGCGGGCGCGTAATTCCCGGAGATGATGATATTATATATAACTCGTTTAAGCTCACAGGCGAGTTTCAGGTATTTAAAGCGTCGCGCATCGGCTTTTCGATTCCGTTTTCATACAATACAGGAGACTTAGGTTCGGTAAGCGGCATTGGTGATTTAAGCGTGTTCTGGACTTACACAATACCGGTTAAGCATAACCATTCGCTCAGCTTCCAGCTTGGCGGTAAGTTTGCGACAGGTAAAGTAAATGTATCAGATTCTTTTCCGCAGGCGTATATGCCGGGGCTCGGCACGAACGATTTGCTTATCAGCGCTGAATACTCGACAAGAATATTTAATGTTGCAGCAGGCTACCAGAAATCATTCGGCAGGAGCGCAAACTATGTTACAAGATTAAAAAGAGGAGACGACATAATGCTTCGCGCAGGGTACCAGGAGATATTCAATAAGCTGGGTGTAAAAGCTGAAGTGCTTACACTACTGCGCCTGCAGGAATCAAGCATACAGGACCCGCTGGGTTTAACCGAAAATTTCATCACAATCGGCGGCAGCAATGAATCACAGGTAAACTTAATAGGAGAAGCTTCGTACAGCGTATCAAAAAACTTTACTCTTACGGGACTTGCGGCAATCCCGCTTTTAAGAAGAGATTTTAATCTGGACGGCTTGAGAAGAAGCTTTACTGTATCGGCGGGGGTAACATATTTTTTCCCGCTGGAGTAGGGGGCTGCACCCCTTTGCTACATAAGCGTTGTTGGTGTTGCCTGCCCCCGATACCTCGGGGCGTATCCAGCGGTCTCCAACAACAAAGCCTCGGTTCAGGGGAATCCACAAATAATAGAATCAGAAATCTCAATTTATCCTTTAAACTCCTAAAAAATCAATACATAAGATAATTTTCCCTTTGGTTAACCAAAATACTCTATATATACATTGCATTGTGATAATACTATAACTATATTTGTTAGCTTAATTTTGTTCATGATTTTGATGACGCTCCTCTGAAGCGTCATTTTTTTTCATGAAACTTAATTAGTAATTTTTAAATATAAAAATCACAGGTAATTATAATGAAATCAGAGATAGTTGAATCTTTTTCACAAATGGTGAAAGATAAAAAAATGGACAGGGATGTCCTTGAAAGCATCATCAAAGATGTTTTCGGTATGATGATTAAGAAAAAATACGGTATTAATACTAATTTTGATGTTATTGTAAACATGGATAAAGGAGATATAGAAATGTATCTCATGAAAACCGTAGTGGAAGAGGTTACTGACCCGGAAATAGAAATCACTGCTGAAGATGCTGCGGAGAAATCCGGTGAGGAAATGTCTGTTGGCGATGAATATGTTGAAGTGCTTGATTTTGTCAGCTTCGGAAGACGCCATATTGTTAATTTAAAACAGAATCTTAACCAGAAAATACGTGAAATTGAAAAAGAGATTGTTTATAATGATTATAAAGACCTTGTAAACGAAATCATAGTCGGCGAGATTTACCAGCTTAAGCCGAACTTTATACTTTTGATTCATAACAGCCATGAAATAATTTTCCCGAAGAATGAACAGATTCCCAAGGAGAGATATAAAAAAGGCGAATCGATTAGGGTATATATTAAAGAAGTTCAGAAAAGACCATCGGGTCCGCCGTTGATAGTTGTATCGCGCGCGTGTGATGAGTTTCTGAAAAAATTATTTGAGCTTGAGATTCCTGAAATATATGACGGTATAATTGAAATTAAAGGAATTGCCCGCGAACCGGGCGAAAGAGCAAAAGTTGCAGTGTATTCATACGATGACAGAATTGACGCTGTCGGAGCGTGCGTAGGAATGAAAGGCATAAGGATTCACTCAATAGTCCGTGAGCTTTGCAACGAAAACATCGATGTTATAAACTACACTGATGATATTGCTTTGTACATAGCAAGAGCGCTTGCTCCTGCAAAGCTGAAAGATATATATCTTGATAAGGCGGCAAAGGTTGCCAAAATTGTTGCAGATGAAGACCAGATTTCATTAATTATCGGCAAGAACGGACAGAATATCAAGCTGGCTTCAAAGTTAACCGGTTACGAAATTGATGTTGAACGTAAAGACGTGCCCCCGAAAGATGAAGAGCCAAAAGCTGAAGATGAAGAAGACGAGACTGAGGAAACCGAAGAAGAGGAAACCGAAGAAGAAACCGAAGCGGAAGAAACCGAAAAGGCTGAAACAGCAGATGAAAACAAGGAAGCTGAAACAGTTCCTGCAGAAAAAGTAACAAAGAAGAGAACACGAAAAAAAGAAATTTTAGAAAATAAAAACCCGGAGGAAGAAAATACCCCTGAAGAGAGTACAGAGACGAAAACAGTTGAAAAATAAACGGAAATTGTATTTTTATTTTAGAATTTTTACTTAAACATTTTTAATGCCCGATACAAAGACAAACACACCAAAAGCGAAAACAATATTCAGTATTTCGAAGGAAGTAAACAGACAGAGTTCCGAAGTACTCGATTACCTTAAGCGAATAGGAATCGATGCGGGGGGTATTATGTCTAAAGTGGATGATTCTGTTTACAAGAAAATCCTCGGGCACTTCAAGTCTGATATTGAGGAAGCTGAAAAGCATAAACAAAAGCTGCTTGAGTTTCAGAAGAAACATAAATCGATTGAGTTTACCGAGATAGAAGAAGATTTAAAAGTAGAAAAAGAAAAGAAGATTGTAGAAGAAGAAGAACACAGGAAGAAACTTGAGGAAGAAGAGAAAAAGAAAAAAGAGCGCGAGCTTCAGCTTCAAAAAGAGCTTGATGAGAAAAAACGCCTAATAGAACTGAAAAAGGAACAGATTGAAAAAGAAAAAGCACAGGAAGAAGAAATGAAAAAGAAAGCTGCCGAAGAAGCTAAAAAGGCAGCCGAAAAACCTAAAGAAAAAGAAAAAGAAAAGGAAAAAGAAAAAGCCAAACCGGTAAAAGCCGGAGAAGTTAAAAAAGAAGGCTCTCAAAGAATTGTTCCTCCGCAAATAATAGAAAAGAAACCGGGCGCTAAATACCATAAGGAAACGCCAAGGCATACCGAACCTCCAAAGAAAAGAGACTCAAGAGGTTTCGAAATCAAGAGCCATGAAAACAAGAACTATGATAACAAGGGTTCAAAAGATTCTTCAAAGCCGGTAAGAACATTTGAGCGGGTTACAATTAAAGATGATTTCAGGAAGAAAAAACCGTTCCCCGGACAGAGGCAGAGCCCTTTTGGCAAAAGACACCAGCATGGAGAAGGACAGGGTAAAAAACCACTTGCAGAAGCTCCAAAAACAGAAAAAGGAACTGCATCAGAGCAGCTTGAAGCAAGAAAAAGAGATACCGAAAGAAAGAATAAAGTAAAGAAACAGAAGTATACAGACGGAACCGAGCTAAAGAAACGCAAGAAATATGACGAAGAAGCGCTGAACGTTGAAATCGAAGAAGCAATCAGAGAAACGATGGCTAAGATAGAAGATACCAGTACTTCTACAGCAAGAAGCCAGCTCAGAAAAAGAAAAAAGAAAGAAAGAATTGAGCAGGAGCAGAAAGAACAGGAAGAAATATTATCCAGGCAAAATGTAATACAGGTTACAGAGTTCCTCCCAACCGCTGAACTTGCTGCGCTTATGAACATAGACGTTAACCAGGTTATACAAAAGTGTTTTGACCTGGGGCTTATGGTAACTATCAACCAGCGTCTAGATAAAGACCTGATTGAGCTGCTTGCCGATGAATTCGGCTTTAAGGTTGAGCTTCATAAAGAGCTTGAAGTAGATATTCTTGAAGATACCCCCGATGCTCCCGAAACACTTGTTCACAGGCCTCCTGTAGTTACAATTATGGGTCATGTTGACCATGGTAAAACTTCATTGCTGGATTATATCCGGAAAGCAAATGTTGTTGCCGGTGAAGCGGGCGGCATAACACAGCATATAGGCGCATACCAGGTTAAGCTTGATAACGGGAAGCTGATTTCATTTCTTGATACTCCTGGTCATGAAGCGTTTACCGCTATGCGTGCAAGAGGCGCACAAAGCACTGATATAGTTGTATTGGTAGTTGCGGCTGATGACAGCGTAATGCCTCAGACAATTGAAGCAATTAATCACTCACTTGCGGCAAATGTTTCTATTGTAATTGCAATAAACAAAATTGATAAACCCAACGCAGACCCCACAAAAATTAAAACACAGCTTTCCGAAAAAGGAATACTTGTTGAAGAGTGGGGAGGAAAATACCAGTCAGTTGAAATATCAGCCAAGAAAGGAACCAATGTTGATGTCCTGCTTGAAAAGATTCTTCTTGAAGCTGAAATTCTTGACCTGAAAGCAAATCCTGACCGTATGGCAAGAGGTGTAATAGTTGAAGCCCAGCTTGATAAAGGCAAAGGAATAATTTCATCCGTTCTTGTTCAAAAAGGAACGTTAAAAATCGGTGATAGTTTTGTTGCAGGTGTTTTCAGCGGGAAAGTTAAAGCAATGTTCGATGAACGCGGCAACAGGGTAAAAGAAGCAAAACCGGCCGCACCTGTGCAGGTTCTCGGTTTTGACGGAATGCCCCAGGCAGGCGATACAATTGTAGTTGTAGAAGGTGACCGTGAAGCAAAAGAAATTTCGCTTAAACGCCAGCAGCTTAAGAGAGAACAGGATTTCAGGCAGATTAGGTTTACAACCCTTGATGATATTTCACGCCAGATTAAAGAGGGCAAACAGGTTGACCTCAAAGTAATCATCAAAGGCGATGTTGACGGGTCGGTGGAAGCGCTCTCTGATTCACTGCTGAAGCTCGGCTCGGACGAGGTAAAAGTCAGCGTTATACATAAAGGAATCGGCGAAGTTTCGGAAAACGATGTAATGCTTGCAGCAGCATCGGGCGCTATAATAATAGGGTTTAACGTAAGACCAAGTCTTAAAGCCAGAAAGCTTGCGCAGGCTGAAAAAGTTGATATCAGGCTTCACAACATTATATATGATGTAATTAATGAGGTTAAGCTTGCTCTTGAAGGCTTGCTGGAACCGGAGAAAACGGAAGAAATTCTTTCTACCGTTGAAGTCCGCCAGACATTCAAAGTTCCGAAAATCGGGCTTGTTGCAGGATGCTATGTTCTCGACGGCAAAATTACGAGAGGAAACAAAGTAAGATTACTTAGAGACGGCTTTGTAATATTTGACGGTAATGTACTTGCGCTCAGGAGATTTAAAGATGATGTAAAAGAAGTTGAATCGGGTTACGAGTGCGGACTGAGCCTTGAGAATTTTAATGATGTTAAAGTAGGCGATATACTGGAATCTTACAGAATAGTTGAAACTAAGAGAAAGCTCGCATAAGTTTCCGCGGGCTGTGTAATAAATTAAACCGTTCATTGAAGATATGTCAGTCAGGTCTGAAAAAGTATCGGAAGAAATTAAGCACCGTATAAGCGAAGTCCTTTCAAAAGACCTTGCGGAATTAAGGCTCGGGCTGGTTACCGTTACAAAGGTTATTGTTAGCGCTGATTTGAAAACCGCAAAGATTTATCTCAGCTTCATTGGGAATAAAGAACCCGGCGCGGCTTGTGTTGATAAAATAAATTACCGGAAAAAGCTTATACGAATGCATTTAGGCTCGAAAATTTATATGAAAACTGTTCCTGAGCTTTTCTTTTACTATGATGATACAACTGAATATGCAAGCAGGATTGATGAACTCATAAAAAAAATACATGAAAACGATGAAGGGGATAAGCACGAGTGAAAAAGGCTTTTTTATTTTAATGGATAAGCCTAAAGATTATTCAAGCGCAAGGGTTGTTAATCTTGTTAAAAGAAAGCTGAAAGTAAAGAAAGCGGGGCACTCGGGAACGCTTGATCCTAAAGCAACGGGTCTCATGATAATATGCACAGGCAAGCTTACTAAAGAGCTGCACACCCTGCTTGGCTCGGATAAAGAATATGAAGGAGTGCTGGTGCTTGGCGAAACAACCAAAAGCTTCGATACCGAAACAGAGGTTGTTGAACAAAGACCAACGGACTTCCTGACTGAAGAGTGTGTTAAAGAAAAAACAAGAGAGTTTTCCGGCGAGATTCAGCAGGTTCCGCCGATGTATTCCGCAATAAAACACAAAGGCAAGCCTCTTTATAAGTATGCCGTTAAAGGCGATGAAATTGAGCGCGCGCCGCGTACGGTGGTTGTAAAAGAGTTTGAAATTACATCGTATAATCTGCCCGAGGTTTCTTTCCGGGTATCGTGTTCAAAAGGAACTTACATAAGGTCACTTGTTAACGATTTCGGTGAATCGCTTGGCACAGGCGCTTATTTAAAAGAACTGAGGAGAACGAAAATCGGCAGTTACGATGTTAAAGACGCTCTAACGCTTGACGAGCTTCTTTCAAATGAATATTCTTAAAAATTGTTGTATAACAAAAATTAGTGGATGCAAGTTTTCAGAGATTTTATTTCGTTACAGAGAAATGATTTAACGGTGATAACTTTGGGCACCTTCGACGGAGTTCATTGTGCTCACAGGGAAATACTCAAGAAAGTTCTTGAATTATCAAAAGAAAAAAGCGCCCGTTCTTTTATAGTTACGTTCGACCCGCACCCGCAGGAAGTGCTGAAAAATAAATCACCCGATATAAAGATTCTTACGACCACTGCCGAAAAGCTGAAGCTGTTTGAAGAAATCGGAATTCAGAACGTACTGATTATAAAATTTACCGAAGAGTTTTCAAAAACACACGCAAAAGATTTTTATAAGGATATAATTTATTCAAAAACGGGAATATGCGATTTGGTTATTGGATATGACCACGTGTTCGGCAGGAACCGCGAGGGTGATTTTGGCACGCTTCAAGAACTGGGCAAAGAGCTGAATTTCAGCGTTCACAGGGTTGAAGAAATTGATATTGACGGCATAAAAGTCAGCAGCACCAATATTAGGCACTTTCTTGCTGAAGGCGATGTTGAAAAAGCGAACAGGCTTCTTGGCCACAAATACGGTTTTGAAGGAATTATTGTTGATGGCGATAAACAAGGCAGAACCCTGGGTTATCCCACAGCAAACGTGGAACCATCAGCTCTCAATAAGCTTATACCCGGTGACGGAGTTTACTGCGTGAAGATTTCTTTAGGAAATGAGATGCATTACGGGATGATGAATATCGGGTTCAGGCCAACCCTTACAGAGGGCATTAAGAAAGTTATGGAAGTGAATATTTTTGATTTCAACAAAGATATTTACGGAGAAAAAATATACATTTATTTCTTAACAAGATTAAGAAGCGAAGTAAAGTTTAACTCAAAAGATGAGCTGCTAAACCAGCTTGGTAAAGATAAAGAACAATCAATAAATTATTTAAAAAGCAAACATTAAAACAGTTATTAATATAAGGAGTAAAAATGTCATTAACTAAAGATGATAAAAAAGAATTAGTAGCCAAGTACGGTGAAAACCCGAAAGACTCCGGAAAACCGGAAGTTCAGATTGCAATTTTAACAAGACGCATAAACGAACTTTCGGCAGAGCATTTTTCTGCACATAAGAAAGACCACCATTCTAGGCTGGGACTTCTTAAGATGGTCGGAAAAAGAAGAAGGCTTCTCAGATATCTTGAAAACAAAGATATAGAGAGATACAGAAAAATTATAAAAGAATTATCAATTAGAAAATAAGATATATTGAGTTTGCGCCGTATAACTTTTATCCATTATGGATGTTATACAGCAGTGTTTAATATACTTAAGAATTTAAGGAGAAAAAAACTAACATGGTTATTACCAAAGAGATTGAGCTAGGCGGAAGAACACTAAGGATAGAAACAGGCAAGATGGCAAAACAGGCAAGCGGTTCGGCGCTTGTACAGTACGGCGAAACAGTTGTGCTGTGCACGGCAGTATCGGCAGAAGAAGAAAAAGAAGGAATCGATTTTTTTCCGCTGCAGGTTGAATACAGGGAAAAAGCATCAGCTGTGGGAAAAATTCCCGGCGGCTTTTTTAAGCGTGAAGGAAAACCGAGCGAGAAAGAAATACTCACGTCAAGGCTCATAGATAGACCCATCCGCCCGCTGTTCCCGGAAAACTTTAAATATGAAACACAGGTTATCTGCGGTGTTTATTCGTCTGATAAAGAAAACGATGCAGATGTGCTTGCAGCAATCGGGGCATCAGCAGCGCTTATGGTATCTGATATACCGTTTGACGGTCCCATTGCTGAAGTTAGAATGGGCAGGATTAATGGTGAGTTTGTTGTAAACCCCACTCAAACCCAGCTTGCGGAAAGCGATATGGACCTTGTTGTTGCCGGAACCGAAGACTCAATTGTAATGGTGGAAGGCGAAGGTAAAGAAGTTTCCGAATCTGATTTGCTCGCCGCCATCAAAACCGCGCACGAAAACATTAAATCTCTTTGTAAAATCCAGGTTGAGCTCAGAGACGAATGCGGCAAACCAAAACGCGAAGTTAAACCCGCTGAAGTAAACGAAGAACTTGAAAAAGATGTGAAAGATTTCTGTTTGGAGAAAATAAAAGAACTTGACCGTTCTGTTATTACCAAAGAGGAACGCCATAACAGAAGCAAAGCGCTTCTTGATTCGCTTATGGAATCTCTTAAAGAAAAGTATCCCGAACAGGAATCGAAAATTTCAACTATATACCATGACCTCCAGTATGTCGATATGAGAGAAATGATACTTGATGAAGGTAAACGTCTTGACGGAAGAGGAACAAAGGATATTAGACCTATCACTTGCGAGGTCGGAGTTCTGCCGAGAAATCACGGTTCAGCGCTCTTCACAAGAGGCGAAACGCAGAGCTTAACATCCCTTACACTTGGTACAAAAATGGATGAGCAGATAATCGACGGACTGCTGCCGGATTCGACAAAAACATTTATGCTTCATTATAATTTTCCGCCGTTTTCGGTTGGCGAAACCGGAAGGTTTACCGGACCGGGCAGAAGAGAAATAGGGCACGGGCATTTAGCAGAACGCTCATTGAAAAACATGCTGCCCGATGATGCAGATTTTCCTTATACAATTAGGCTGGTTTCAGATATTCTTGAATCCAACGGCTCATCATCAATGGCTACCGTTTGCGCGGGCACGCTTGCGCTAATGGATGGCGGCGTTAATATTAAAAATCCTGTTGCGGGTATTGCAATGGGTCTTATTAAAGAAGGTGATAAAATTGCTGTTCTTTCCGATATTTTAGGCAATGAAGACCATTTCGGCGATATGGATTTTAAAGTCTGCGGCACAACAGCCGGCGTAACGGGATTCCAGATGGATATTAAAATCAAAGGAATTTCATTCGAAATTATGGAACAGGCTCTTGCCCAGGCAAAAGAAGGCAGGATGCATATACTCGGAATAATGAAGGAAACACTCCCCGAAGCAAGAGAATCTATTTCAAGCTATGCTCCGCACCTTTATACTTTGATGGTACCTGTTGAAATGATTGGCGCGGTAATAGGCCCCGGCGGAAAATCAATCAGGCACATTATTGAAAAAAGCGGCGCTGAAATTAATATCGAAGATGACGGTAAAGTTGTTATAGCTGCTGTATCGGGTGAATCTGCAAAGATTGCCCAGAGCATGATTGAAAGAATAGTTGAAGTGCCCGTTAAAGGCAAAATCTATACAGGCATTGTAACAAAGACAACCGATTTCGGAGCGTTTGTTGAAATACTGCCCGGCAAAGAAGGGTTACTGCATATTTCGCAGATTGATATTAAACGCGTTAATAGAGTCGAGGATGTTCTAAAACGCGGTGATGAAGTAACTGTGAAGCTTCTTGATATTGACCCGGATACAGGCAAGATGAGCTTAAGCAAAAAAGTACTAATGGAAGGCTATAATCCGGAAGATGATAAACCGCGAGAAAGACGGGAAAGCCGCCCGAGAAATGACAGGCATGACCATCACGATAGGCATGACAGAAAAAGAGATTAATGTAAGGATGTAGTCTCAGGCTTTAGCCTGAGCAAGTGAACGCGGCCTAAAGGTTGCGGCTACGAAATTAAGTCCGCTCTAAAGCGGACTTTTTTTATATGAGTAAAATCCTCACCTCTTCAAATTTCTTCAGATACATTAATATCAGTTGTACCCCCTCTCCCAGTTAGGAGAGGAGGCAAGGCGGTGAGGACATTTTCCCTCAATTTTTCAATTCCAAATTCATATATTTGCAATTATTATTTGTCCTCACTTTTTATAAACAATGATTTATCCCAATGGAATGAAACAACCATACCCCCCAAAGCTAAAGAAAATACCTGTTGAAATAATCAAACATGGTGATAAAAGAATAGATAATTATGCGTGGCTTAAGGATAAATCTAATCCCGAAGTAATAAAATATCTTAAAGATGAAAATAGGTACACTGAATATGTTATGGCTGATACAAAAGAACTGCAGAGAGAAGCTCTATAATGAAATGATTAGCAGAATAAAAGAGGATGATACATCTTATCCTTACAGGCGCGGAGATTATTTATATTATTACAGGGAATGATAAAAGGGAAAAAGCTACAAAATACATTTCAGAAAAATGGAAGATGAAAGTAATGCAGATGAAGAAATGATTCTGGATGAAAACTTAATTACAAAAGAGTTTGGAATATTGCAGCATAGACATTTCACTGCCGAGTCCCGGATAATAAAATTCTTGCGTATATGGTTGATACGAAAGGAGATTTTTCATACACAGCATACTTTAAAAATATCGAAACCGGTGAGCTTTTAAATGGCGTATTTGAATAATGCATGGATTTCTGAATGGTCAAATGACAGCAAAAAAGTTTTTTACGTCAAATATGAAAAAGGAAACAGGGGAAAACAGGCTTTTATTCACACACTTGGAGAAAAACAGGAAGAGGATAATCTTATTTATCAGGAAAAAAACGATAAGATTCTGGATTGGGCTAAGGAAAACTGCTTCTAAAAAATATATTATTATAGGAACAGGAAGCTTCACTACAGGTGAAGAATATTACCTTCTTGCAGACGGAAACGAAATTACTCCAAAGCTGATTGAAAAAAGAGAAGAGGGAATAAAATACGAAACAGAACATAACGGAAATTATTTTTATTTCCTTACAAATTTCGATGCATTGAATTACCGTGTGATGAAAACACCCGGTAACTGCTATTTCAAAGAGAAAACTGGACTGAATTTATACCTGAGAAAAAAGATATTAAAATAGAGAAGGTCTCCAGATTTTTCAAAGACTATGTGCATGATAACGGAAAGAGACTACGGGGTGTAATAAAAGTAAAAATACTGAACCTGATAAGAAATAACTGAACGCATTATATAAAATTTCCAGAGCCTATATATATGCCGTTGATATTCAGGATAACTATGAATATGATACAAAATATATTCGATTCAGTATACACATCATTAACAACACCCGGCGGCGTGTTATGACCATAATATGAGTAAACCAAGGAAGATATTCTACTTAAACAAACATGAAGATATAGGAGGATACAATAAAGATGATTATGTTACCGAAAGGAATATTTGCTCCTGCAAATGACGGCAAGATTATCCCTATTACTTTAGTTTATAAAAAAGGAATTCGGTGAGAGATGGTAAAAATCCCTTATTTCTTTATTCATACGGCGCATACGGCATTAGCACATGAAATATGATTTTGGTTCTATGCATTGCTTTCGGTTGCTTGAGCAGAGGATTTATTTATGCAATAGCCCATATAAGAGGAGGAGGAGAATTAGGAGAAGAAATGGTATACTGAAGGCAAGCTTGATGAATAAGAAAAATACTGTTTTATGATTTTATTTGCATGTGCAGAATATTTAATAGAATGAGGGATATACACATAAAGGCGGAATTTGCAGCAGATGGCATAAGCGCAGGCGGAACGCTTATGGGTGCAATAGCTAACATGAGACCGGATTTATTTAAATGTATTATTGCTCGAAGTTCCTGCAATAGATATTCTTAATAATTTATCTTGACTTGAGCGCATAGATAACTCAGCCGACGCATTTTGACGAGCTACGGCAACCCGAACATCAAAGAATATTATGATTACATTAAATCATTTTCACCATACGAGAATATAAAAGAACAGGAATATCCTGCAATGCTGATTACAACCGGATTTAAACGATGCCAACGTTCCGTTACCGTGAACCTGCTAAAGTTTACTGCTAAAGCTGACGAGAAATTAATAAGGAAGCAATAATCTTGTTACTATTAAAAACAAGAATTTGAAAACAGCACACTTCGGACCCTCAGGCAGGTACAAGCAATGTTTAAGGACGGAGCATATATGATGATTCGTTTATGTTTGAAATGTTTCGGGATAAAAGAGTAAATTACTTTGACTATTCGTGCCACAACTGAGCAGTCGGGGCACGAACCGAATACCCCCTCTCCTTCGGAGTGGGGGTAAGGGGGTGAGGTTTCCATCTCTTATCCTTATATTTGTAAATGAATTTCTCTTCTCTTGATGTAATAATAATTATTCTCTACCTCATTGGCGTTGCTGTATTCGGTATTTTAAAAGGCGGAAAGCAGAAAACAGCCAAAGATTATTTCCTAAGCGAAAAAGCTATCCCGTGGTGGGCTGTTTGCTTTGCCGTAGTAGCTACCGAAACCAGCGCGCTGACATTTATCAGCATCCCCGGTATAGCTTATGTATCAAACCTGAATTTTCTGCAGATTGCAATTGGTTACATCATCGGCAGAGTTATTGTAAGCTGGTTTCTTTTACCGAAATATTTCGAAGGTGAGCTTCTCACCGCTTACACGTATCTCGGAAAACGTTTCGGCGCCAAGACGAAAAACTTTGCATCAAGCGTTTTTATGGTAACGCGTGTATTTGCTGACGGGGTAAGACTTTACGCTACTGCAATTCCGATTGCAATAATTTTTAAAGGCTATAATTTATTTTCAGGCACACCCGATTGGCAGATTTATTCTATTGCCATAATAATGATGGCTGCCATAACGCTTGTTTATACTTATCTCGGCGGTGTGCGCGCTGTTATATGGACAGATGTAATACAAATGTTCATATACATCGGCGGGGGAATACTTGCAGTTATTGTGCTTACAGGCTTAATACCCGGCAGCTTTGGTGATATATTATCAGGACTGTCACAAAAGGGCAAGCTTGAGTTTTTTAACTTCTATTGGGCGGGTGATTTCTTCAGCAAACCGTACACGCTTATTGCAAGTGTGCTTGGCGGAATTTTCCTTTCCATGGCATCGCACGGCACAGACCAGCTAATAGTGCAAAGATTATTGACAACCGAGTCACTAAAGAAATCACAAAAAGCATTAATCTGGAGCGGTATAATTGTATTCTTCCAGTTCGCATTGTTTTTAGTTGTGGGCTCAATGCTGTATGTGTTCTTCGGCGGCGAGGTAATGAAATCGGATGAAGTATTCCCGAAATTCATTATTCAGCATATGCCAACGGGTATTTCAGGAATAATCATCGCAGGCTTGCTTGCGGCGGCAATGTCAACTCTTTCAGGCTCGATTTCGGCGCTGTCATCAACTCTTGTGGGCGATATTTACAAACCTTATTGGGGGAAAAATAAAACCGATTCCCAAATGCTTACTGTATCAAGAGTTATTGCGTTGGTATGGGCAGGCATTTTAATTCTATCGGCATTCCTGTTTATGAATTCCAACAAAGCCGTTGTGGAACTTGGGCTTACAATAGCTTCGTTCACTTACGGGGGCTTGCTGGGAACATTTCTGCTTGGCGTATTCTTCAGCAAAGTTAAGCAAACCGATGCAATTGTTGGTTTTACAGCAGGAATTCTGGGAATGGTGTTTATTATATATTTCACAAAAATTGCATGGACGTGGTACACGCTCATCGGTGTTATCTTTACCATAGTTACAGCAAATATTTCTAAAATTTTTACAACTCAAAAAACATGAAGATTATATTAAAAATTTTTCTTTTACTGTTTGTATTCACTGCCGGGCTGTTTTCACAGAATTATACAATTGAATACAAAAACATCAAGAAGAAAGACAAGAAAAAAAATTATGAGATTAACATAACCTATTCGCAGATAAAAGGCTCAAACACTGCCGGTGAAAAAGGATTTAATAAATTAATCAAAACAACCTGTGAAGCGCAGGCTGATTCGTTTAAGGTGTGGATGAAAGACTGGGAGACGCCCCCGGATTTTGATGCCGGAAGTGAATATGAGCTGAATGATACAGTTCTGTACCGTGATTCAAAAATTGCGAGCATTCTGTTTTATGAATATTCTTATTTCGCAGGAGCAGCTCACCCGAATAATTTTAATTTCAGCGTTAACTATGACCTTGAAAACAACAGGGAAATTAAGCTGAGCGATTTATTTAAAGGTAACTACCTTAAAACAATATCAGATATCTGCATTGATGAAATTTCAAAAACGAAAAAAGATTATGACCCTGAATTCAATCCCAAAGACGATGAATGGCTGAATTCGGGCGCCGGACCGGATGAGAAAAATTTCAAAGCATTTAACATTACAAAGGAAAGTTTTATAATCACTTTCCCGACATACCAGGTAGCATCTTACGCCGAAGGTCCGCAAACGGTGGATATTCCGTACAGCAGACTGAAGGATATAATTAAACCAGATGGACTGTTAAGCGGGTTTGTGAAATAAATTTACTATACAGGTAATTTACCCCGCCAATTAATGATTGAGCGGGGTATTTTTATTGTAAACCCCATTAAACCTTTTCTCCTTTTCCTTGTCTTATAAGTACTAATGAGTACTTCAAAACAATTATTTTATATGAAAGGAAGCGGAGATATCCGAATGAAAATCCCAAAAATAACCAAAATTTTGACATTTTTGCTGTTTTTTGCTGTTTTTACAATATATATGGCGGGCTGCAGTGATAATGTTACAACTCCCGATAACCAGACTGATGACCAGTATATACAGGAAGTCGTTTTGCAGGGAGTCAGGAAGCGGACAGCAGGATGATGAAGACCTAATGTCAAGCGACAGTAAGTGATTTTGATGACGGCGGACCGGTAGATAACGGCGGAGGAAATGCCCCGGTAGATTCACTTCTTAAATGGGGAAGGCGACGTAACCGGAGTTAACGTGAATGTTAACATTACAACCGAAGGCGACAGCCTGAAAATTGCCGAAGTTACAAGAACAATAAACGGCAACTTTATCATTATAGGATTTGTATCAGGTAACCAGGATACAATCGTAAAGCCCTTCACAGAAGTTTTAAAACGCAATGTAATATTCAAAAGAATTGACCATAACAAAAGACCGCGGTTTAACTGGAAGCTGTACAAAGTTTCTATGGTTGACGGCGAAACTACATCACCGCAGGTTGGAAGCGATTTTGTGCAGATGAACAAAGTTGAAGTCTATGTTAATAACAATCTCGCTTATACATTACAGGGACCCGATTTCACGCAGAACGTATTTACCACAAGGCGTTTCCACGGCAGCGGAATTCCCGAAGTGCATCATGGCGACCAGGTTAGGATAAAAGTTTACACATTCTCTAAAGAGTCTGAGCCCGATATAGTTGCATGGCACTGGGCAAGAAATGCATTCGGATTCCACAGGGAGCCGTTTGTAATGACATCACAGGTTCCGAACGGTCAGTACTGGGACAGAACTTATGAGAAGACATTCCAAATTTACGGACAGCACAGGTTCGGCGGATTCAACGGATTCATAAGCGCATCGACGCACAAGTCACTCTATGATAACACACCGACAGAGTTTGCATCTGATTTGGTAGGTACGCCTTACAGAGTACTGCCTTAGGAGGCAGTTAAATATAAACCGCCGCGCCTTTGGCGGTGTCTCCTAAAATAAACCCTCCTTTTACGGGAGGGTTTTTTATTTTTTGTGTATTAAATTTGGTATTCAGATTAAACCATTTTGCAAAATAATTGTCTTATTGGTATAAGTTAAATTTTCTAAATTTTTCGGAGGAAAACAGGCACAAATGGAAGCCAAATCAATTTTTAAAAATTTCAAAATTCTTTTAACTCTTTTTGTCATTGTTCTTTTTGCATCCTTTTTATCGAGCTGTAAAGATAACTCAACAGCACCATCCGAGCTTACAGATGAAGAGTTTATGCAGAAAGTTGTATCATCCGGTTATAGCAGCAGTCAGGATGACGAAGACAATCTTATGTCAGAAGAAAATGCTGACCTCGATGACGGCGGCGCAATTGCCGATAACGGCAATGGCGGAAGCCCGATAGATTCTTTAAGCAGATGGGGCAGGAAAGTGAACGGCGTAAATGTAAGCACAACAATTACATGGTCAGGCGATACGCTCGCCGATGTTCATGTAACACGAACCATAAACGGGAATTTTATTATTATCGGCTGGCAAAACAACCAGCCTGATTCTGTTACAAAACCGTATACAGAAGTATTTTACCGCACAATTACTTTTAAGCGCGTTGCAAGAACTCAGTACCCCCGTCTTAACTGGAGATTATATAAGGTTTCCATGCTGAGCGGAGGAACAACTGCACCGCAAGTCGGCGGTTCGCAAGTTGAAATGACAAAGATAGAAGTTTATGCAAACGGAAGCCCTACACCAACCTACACTTTTATCGGACCTGATTTTACTCAGAATATATTTACTACAAGGTTATTCGGCGGAAGCGGAATACCGGTGGTAAACAGGAACACACAGGTTACAATTAAGGTTTATACTACTTCTCAGCAGTCAGCGGTTGATTATGTTGCATGGCATTGGGCAAGAAATACATTTGGTTTCCACAGGATACCGTTTGCGCTTGAAAGCCAGACAGGTTCGGGACCGTACTACCGGGTATTTACAAAAACTTTTAACATTTACGGTAACCACATGCTTGGGGTGTTTAACGGTCACATAAGCGCTTCTACGCATGAATCGCTTTATGATGATGATGTATCCAAATTTGCTTCAACTGAAGTCGGAACACCATATATAGTAGCACATTAATAATTATTATAAGATGTTAAACCCCTGTTCTTGCAGGGGTTTTTTATTTAGAATTATAAATTCAAGTTTCGTCCTATGACTTTAAGTCGTAGGACGAAAGAATCATTAATTAGTGTTAATTCGGGTAATTAGTGTTCCCTTTTCCATTTTTTGTTACAAGAATTATTGTAAATTTAGGTGAAATAGTTAAATTTGTAAATAAAATCAATAACTTATGCCGCAATTAGTTTTAATACGCCACGGCCAGTCCCAGTGGAATCTTGAAAACAAGTTTACCGGGTGGATAGATATACCGCTATCACCACAGGGTGAAGACGAAGCCCGGAAAGCAGGCGAGAAAATAAAGGGATTTAAGTTCGATAAAGTTTATACTTCAGTACTTCAGCGGGCCATAAAAACATATGAGCTTGCTGCCAAGGCAGCCGGATTTGATAATCTTCCCATTGAAAAAGATAAAGCATTAAACGAAAGAATGTATGGAGACCTGCAGGGGCTGAATAAAGATGAAATGAGAAAGAAGTTTGGTGATGAACAGGTGCATATATGGAGAAGAAGCTATGATACAGCTCCTCCTAACGGTGAGAGCCTAAAAGATACAGCCGCGCGCGTTCTGCCTTACTGGCACTCGCACATTGAACCTGATTTAAAAGCAGGCAAAAATATTCTGGTTGTTGCTCACGGCAATAGTCTAAGAGCGCTGATTATGCACCTTGATAATCTTACGGGTGAAGAGATAGTGAAGATAGAGATTCCCACGGGTGAACCCATATTATATGTGTTTGACAAAGATTTGAAAGTAGTCGAAAAAAAGGTATTATAGAAAAATAATGGAGGTCCCCGCTTTCGCGGGGATGGCATCTAAATGGAAGAACAAAAAGCATTAGAAATAGTTCATGAGTTCGTGAAGAACGAAAATCTGCGCAGGCATATGTATGCGGTTTCGGAGGCAATGAGGCAGTATGCAAAGAAATACGGTGAAGATGAAGAGAAGTGGGCAATCGTGGGATTGCTTCATGATTTTGACTGGGAGATTCATCCGAGTGCCGAAGAGCACCCTATTAAAGGATCGGAAATATTGAAGGAGCGCGGCTACCCAGAAGAAATATTACGAGCAATACTTTCACATGCGGATTATACCGGTGTTACCCGTGAATCACTAATGGAAAAAACGCTTTTTGCAGTAGATGAGCTTACGGGATTTATCACAGCATGCGCTCTTGTGCAGCCTTCAAAAAAGCTGGCTGACGTGAAGGTAGATTCAGTTAAGAAGAAATTCAAGAAAAAAGAATTTGCCCGCCAGGTTAACCGTGATGATATGCTTAAAGGCGCCGAAGAATTAGGTGTAAACCTCGATGAGCATATTGAGTTTGTTATTAACGCAATGAGAGGGATTGAAGATAAGCTAGGGTTATAATTAGATATGTCAGAAGAAATAAAAATAGACAGCTTCACTTTCCAAAGAAGAAAAATATAAATCCCTTCTTCCGCAGATTGAAGCGCTTGTGGAAGGGGAAGATGATTTAATTGCAAATATTGCAAATATCATTGCTGCGCTTAAATATACCATGGACGGATTCTTCTGGGTAGGTGTATATTTCCGAAAAGGCGATGTGTTAACGCTCGGTCCGTTCCAGGGTCCTGTTGCGTGTTCGCGAATGACAATACCTAACGGAGTTTGCGGTGAGTGCGCATCAAAGAAAGAAACCATTATTGTTCCTGATGTAAACGTTCATCCCGGGCATATATCATGCAGTTCGCTGTCGAAAAGCGAAATCGTTACTCCTGTATTTTCCGGCAGCGAGGTAATGCTGTACTTGATGTCGATAGCGATAGCCTTGCGCATTTTGATGATACCGATAAGCTATATCTTGAGAAGGTGAGCAAAATAATTTCTAAGGTAATGAATTAATTCATCCGGTAAGATTTGTTAAAGCAATATCCAAATTTTACATTTGTTTTTTATCGGATTCCGTTTACGGGAATGACAAACGCTTTATTTGAGAAAACTTTTTCATATATTAATTCTAATCCTCATTAAAACCGCATTCTCGCAGCAAACGGGTGACTCGCTTTTTTTTTCTCCGATTGATTCTCTTAAGAAAATAGATACTACAAAGCCAACAGGTGAAGTCAATGCAATCATAGAATATTCCGCAACTGACTCAGCAGTATTTGATATTTCAAACCATAAGCTAATGCTGTACAATGAAGGCGATTTGAAATATAAAGAGTTTGAGCTTAAAGCCGCGCGTATAATTCTTGTATAAAGACAAATCAACCCTTGAATCCCGCGGAGTGCCGGATACGGCTAATATTGGGAAATTCATGGGTACCCCGGTTTTTTTTGAAGGCGCTAAAAAATATGAAGGCGCAGAGGTGAGGTATAACTTCAATACCAAGCAGGGCAATATCACTATGGGTACAACCGAGCTGGAGGGAGGCTACTACCTGGGCGAGAAAATCAAAAAAGTATCGGACAATGTTTATTTTATTCAAAACGGCAGGTATACGACGTGTGATAAAGAAGACCCGGATTTCTATTTCGGCAGTCCGAAAATGAAGGTAATTCAGGGTGATAAAGTAATTGCCGAGCCGGTTTATTTGTTTATTGATGACGTTCCCATATTTGCATTACCGTTCGGTATTTTTCCCAACCATTCGGGACGTTCAAGCGGAATAATTGCGCCCGCTTACGGAGATGATGCAACATACGGCAGGTATCTTTCGCATTTCGGTTATTTCTGGGCAACCAGCGATTTTATGGATTTGGCAATCCAGGGAAATTATTTCACTAAAGGAAGAATCGATTTAAGCTTGCGCTACCGCTACGCGCTGAGATATAAATATACCGGCGAAGTCGATTTAGGCGGTACAAGAATAAGATTCGGCGAACCGAATGATTTGGACAAGGTATTTTCGGATGACTGGAGAATTGCGGTTACGCATAACCAGACAATTAATCCTACAACCTCACTTACTGCAAACGTAAATTTCATCAGCAGCAAGAGATATTACGATAACTCAACCAATAACTTAAATGACCTTCTGTTACAGGATGCTATATCAAATGTTACACTAAATAAAAGCTGGGAGGGTACACCGAACTCAATTTCATTGAACTATTACCGAGACCAGAACCTTCAAACCGGTGAAATAACAGAGCGGATGCCCTCGGTTACATTCAGGCATTCTCAGTCATTTCCATTCAGAAGCAAAAATACGTCATTGCTTGACCTCAAGTGGTACGAAGTACTATCATATAATTACGGTTTCAATTTTCTAAATAACCGCTCAAAGACTTTACAAACAGATTTGGCTGGGTAGTCCAGAGTTTTTACTATAACAACCGCGCGGGCTTACAGCAGAACCTTAACATCACAGCTCCGATTAACATGTCAGATTTTAATGTATCTCCTTTCTTCAATTACAATGAAACATGGTATAATAAATCAATCGAAAGACACTATGACCCTGTATCAAGAACAGTTGTAACAAATGATGTTTCGGGGTTTAAAGCATTCAGAACTTTTTCAACAGGTGTCTCAGCTTCAACGAGATTAATCGGCTTATTTAAAACAGATTTTCTTAATGTGAAAGGTTTCAGGCATACAATAACCCCATCATTAACATACAGTTACCAGCCGGATTTTTCGAAGCCATTCTGGAAAGCATACGGCACTTATCTCGATTCCAACGGGCAGGAAGTTAAGTATTCGCTATTTGAAAGAGAATTATTTGGCGGGGCAACTTCCGGAGAAGTACAAAGCCTGGGTATTGGCATTGGCAACGTGTTTGAAATGAAGGTCAAACAAAACGATACTGCCGATACCAAGTTTCAGCTCCTGAATCTTAACGCAGGGATTAATTACAATTTTGCCGCTGACAGCGTAAGATTTTCCGAGCTTGGTATAAGCTACAGAACTCAGATTGCCTCAATACTGAATATCGGTGGAGGTGCATCGTTTAACCTGTATAAATATGTTGATGGCGTTGGAAGAGTAAACCGCTTTCTGTGGAGCACCGATAAAAGGATTGCCGATTTGACCGGGATTTAACATAAACCTCTCCACTACTTTCCAGGGAAACCAGTTAACAACGACTTCAAAAGATTCACTGCAAGACATACCGGAAAAGATGAGTATATAGGAATTTACAATGATAACCCGCCGGATTTTTCAATTCCGTGGTCAGTTACATTTAACTATAATTACAGCATGAGCCGGCCGTACCCGGCACTTACAACAAGGTTTTCGAATGTGTCAAGCAGTTTAAGCTTTTCAATTACAAAGAACTGGAAATTTACTTTCAGCGCCGGTTATGATTTAGTGCAGAAGCAGGTTACAGCACCGTATATTACAATTTACCGTGATTTGCATTGCTGGGAAATGAATTTTAACTGGTATCCGACAGGGGTTTACCGCGGATTCAGGTTTGAGATCAGAATAAAAGCTCCCCAGCTGCAGGATGTAAAGATTACGAAGGAATCAAACTATAGGGGAGTATATTAGCAATTAGCAATTACAATTAGCAATTAGCAATTAACTATATGCATTATAAAATATACAGCGGCGCAGGAAATGATTTTGTTATGATTAACAATTGGGATAATGTTATTCCGTTTGATAACCAAAGTGAGTTCACAAAAACAATTTGTGATAAACAGTTTCCCGATATCGACGGAGTAATATTTGTTGATAAGCCGAAAGGAACCGAATCATCCATCCGTATGAATTATTTCAACCGTGACGGAAGCTATGGCGCTATGTGCGGAAACGGCGCGAGATGTATTGCGCAGTTTTCAATTGATGAAGGGATAGTTACTAAAAACAGAGTTCAATCTCGAAGCGGTTGATAAAATTTATAATGCTGAAATCGAAGGAAACAACATTGTTAAAATTCATTTCCCCTCTCCGGAGAAATATGAATTAAACATTGCTGTGGATGATGAAGCGCATAATTTTCTCTCTTAATGTTAATTGGATACAGGTAGGCTCAGAGCATATAGTTTTGTTTATTAATGATGAAGCCGAATAAAAATTCTTTTAACATAAAGAATCTTGATGAGGCAAAAATAAATGAGTGGGGAAGAGAGCTGAGATTTCACAAGCGGTTCGCACCAAAGGGCGCAAATGTTAATTTTGCTGATGTTACATCCGGTAATGAAATCAGAATCAGGACATATGAACGCGGTGTTGAACGTGAAACTCTTGCCTGCGGTACGGGAATTATTTCATCGGCAGTAATTTCCAGCCTGCTTGGTAAGGTAAATCCGCCCGTTAAGGTTCTTGTTCAAAGCGGTGAATGGCTTACCGTTGATTTTGTAAATAGTGATAATAAAATTGCAAACCTATCACTTGAAGGAAGCGCCAGAAAAATCGGGGAAGGGGAATTAAATTAAAAATAATTAAACACCACGTTTAAGAACTGGTCGCCCTGGTACCTCTGCAAAAACGGCAGCATAAGTCCGTTCCTCACAATAGTCTGCGAAAGCTCCTTCGACCTCTTTAACATCTCGGTATAATTAACATTCGGAAATATGGCAATGATTCTGCCAAGCGGGTAGAATGGTTTTTTTAGGAAAACCTCTTTTAGTTTCTTTTGTTTTGCCTGGTTAAACTTTGTATCTGCCTGAACAACAGTATCACCGTCAGTTATTTGTTCGGGCACATATACAAACAAGCTGTCACCTCTAAATATCTGTAATTCCTTGTTTTGCTCAGCATCGATTACCTTGAGCCTCATTTCGTACAAGCCGCTTTCAAATGGAGTGAGCTTCATTTTTTTGGAATAGTTCAGCAGCGCAAAAGGCTTTAATATAAGTATGTTTTTTATTTCTTCCGTGTCAAAATATTCTTCAACATTTCTTTCGGAAAAAACATTCATGTAAGTATCGTATGCAACCGAATCTGTTGTAACCGAGGCAAGCTCCAGCTTAACTTTAAACCTGCCGAAATCATCGTCATCAACAGCAAGGCTGTCGAATATGGAAATATCGGGTATCTGCCAGTTAAGCGTTATAGTCTGCGGGTTCAAACCGAAATTGGTGTTATCTATTCTGAAATCCTTTAATATTAATTTTTTATCGAAAGATATTACAGACTGAGAATAATATTTACTGTTAGAAAACGAAGCCTGTACATTTTCATTATCGGCGCTGTTGCCCCGGTGGTATTTAAGCTTGCCTTCCGATAAGTAAAATATATGATAATCGCCTATTTGTTCGTTTTTGTAGCTGAGCTTATCTATTTTATCAATCAATAAATCACTTCTGGCAATAAATAATTTTATTTTTTTCTCATCGAGAAATTTTCGAAGCTCGAGTATGTTCAGCTTTTGCTGGTCTTCCGACCTCTTTTTAATAGATTGTTTTTTTGCAGGGATGTTCGGCGGAAAATATGCAGGAATTGTATCGGAATTAAAACGCCATGGCTGGTCTGATATAACCTGCAGCGGGTATATATCATAATATCCCTCGGTCATTTCAAAATAAATTTTATCACCGGGCTCGAAATAATTTCTTTGTATAAGCCGTTTTGTTAAATCGGCAACCTCATATGTATCATCCCGGTAAGCCTGCTGGTAGTAAAAGCTCCATATTATATTAACGATAACTAAAACTGAGACAGAAGAAATCGCAATGTATTTTCTTAAGTCCAGCAGCTGCCATACAGCAAAAGGGAAAAGCATGATTGCATTTACAACTATGTACCTTGATATAAGGTTTGTTCCTCCGGAGCCGAGTATGCCGATGAACATTAGCAGCAGAAGCTCAACAAGGTTAAACAGCAGAAATATTTTCAGGAGTGAGAAATTTCCCTCAAAGCCGTTTTTCTTATTTCTAAGGGCAAGATATATTTTTCTAAGACCTAAAATGGTAGTCAGCGGTGCAATATAGAACACAAAGAAAGGATACTGAATGAGTCTTTGCCAGAAACCTGCACCGTTTAGGTCTTTAAAAATCCTTGTTGTCTCTTCGACAAAGAAGAATGCATCGTTATAGTCTTTATAGTTCTGGTACAGCCACCACAAAGCCGAGACTATTGAAATTAATGAAAGTGAAATATTAATAAAAAATCTTTTCCTGAATTTAAATTTTCTGTATGAGAGCATAACAGTCAGAATTATAAGCGTTATGCTGAAGAGCCAGCCCTCATATCTCAGCAGGTCGGCGAAGTTCATCATCACGGCAGCCAGTATTAAGTATTTTGTTTTTCCCTGAGGTTCACTTTCATCCTGAAGTGATTTGTACCACATTAAAAAATAATAACAAGCCGCTATAACAAAAAAGAAAAATATAGATTCAGGCATACCCGAGGAGCTTAACCATACCTGAAACGGAAATACAGCAAAAATTAAACAGCTTATGTAAGCGGTTGTTTTATCGAAAATCTCAGAAACAATCAGGTAAAAGAATATTAATGTTAGGATAGAAAAAAACGTATTGGCAAGAACGGGAGCCAGCTCGATGCTGTGAAATATCCACATGAAGATACCATTTATCCAGAAGTGCAGCGCCAGCCATACACCACCGTAGATTTTCGGATGCTGAAGCCAGTCATAAGAAATTACCGTTCTGCAGTAATCATCTGCCGAAAGCCACCTCAACCCGCTTTTAATGACTATAATCTGGAATATAGTCTTTACCGCAGCAAGTGAAATAATAGCTGTCCACTTGTGTTCTAAAAAAACCCGGTATTTATTCAGTATGTCTTTAACAGTCAATTCAGTATAAGACTATGATTTTTCAGGTATTTTCTTCAGCAGCTCAGTGTTTTGTTTATAGAGCGCCTCAAGCTGTTCGGCCATGAACTGCATAAAATTAAGCAAGAGCTTGTTTCCCAGCCGGGGATTAATTTTAACTAAATCCTCAAAATCAGGTTTTGTAAAAATTATAAGCTTTGTTACTTCTTTTGCTATACATGAAACAGTGTGATACATTTCAGCGAAAAGATGCGTTTCAGAAAAGTAATCACCTTTATTATAAACTTTCAGGATATGAGGTTTTTCTTCCGAAGCGGCATCATCAACAATTACAGCAGAGCCCTTTACAATAATGTAGAAGCATAGTCCCACAGTGCCTTCGTTAAAAATTTTTTCATCGGCAGAATAATCTCTGACGTGTGAAATACCGAGCACTGTTTTCAGCTCACCCTTGCTGAGTTTTTCAAAGAGAGGGCATGAGCTTAGAGTTTTAAACTCGATATCATCTGTTATTTTATTGCTGAACATTTTGTGTTTTTTTAATTTCTTTGTGATGCTTCATTAGCTTTATTCTGAAAGTAGTCCCTTTGCCGGGCTCTGAATCCCTTACGAATAATTTCCCTTTGTGATATGTTTCAACTATCCGTTTCGAAAGGCTTAAGCCAAGCCCCCATCCCCGCATTTTTGTGCTGTAGCCCGGGCGGAAAATGTCTTTCTTTCGCCGGAGGTCCAATCCCTTGCCGGTATCGGTTACATCAATATTAATATAAGTATCCTTATCCTGAATATCGAATGTAATTGAACCTGTTGAGTTTTCTATTGCATCCAGCGCGTTTTTAATCAGGTTTTCAATTACCCATTCAAACAGTTCGCGGTTTATTAAAACGTTTGCATCTTTTGAACCTTTAATAATAAGGTCAATTTTTCTTTTGCTTTCGGTTCCGTCGAAGCTTCCGGAGCTTAAGCGCGGAATTCTTTTTTCGTAATATTTTATAACCTTATCAATTACTTCGTACAGGTTTTCCGGTTTTAAATCAGCCTTCGAGCCGATTTTAGAAAAACGGTTTGCAATCTTTGTTAACCGCTCTATATCATTACTCATCTCGACCGATAGATTCATCACCTTATCGTGGTTACCGGAATTCACTTTTATAAGTTCATTCCATCCCATAAGGCTTGATATCGGTGTCCCCAGCTGGTGCGCTGTTTCTTTGGAAAGCCCCACCCAGATATTGCTTTGTTCTGTACGCTTAATATAGTTAAAACCAAAATAACCGAGGAAAATAAATATGCCTGCAACAAAGAACTCGATAAACGGCAGAAATTTTAATTTAGTTACAAGCCCTGACTGTCCGTAATGCACATAGCTTAAGACTAGCGAATCCTGGTATGTTACTTTTATGGGTTTGTTGACCTCATCCATCTGCGAAATCAGTTCTTTAAGCAGCTGCTCTTGCTGTGTCCTTGGCAGCGTTGTATCTATGCCCGTATTTTTGAAAAAGTTTACTGCACCGGTTTTGGCATCGGTAACAGCAATCGGAAAATTAATAGTATTCGAGTTAATTACATAATTGAACACAAAATTATATTCACCAGACTGGTTTTCGTCATTTGCAATAAACTCTATGGATTTAGCATAGAGATTTGCAATTTCTCTTTCACGCGTAAGTATATCTGCTACAAGTATCTGGGTATAGATTAATGTCACAATCATGATAATAATACCCGTGATAAAAAGAGCAATTTTTATATTTGCCGAGCCGTAGCTTTTCATAGAATTACAAAAAATAACACAAATGCAGGTAATTTTAAAGATAAATTGAATTCTTTGGGATTAAAAGCTAAAATGTGGATTTAAACGCAGATTGGCGCAGATGTAATTAATGTAGATTTCTGCAGCAGGCGGGGGTACGCCTTTTTCAATAATCCCCGGTTGTATTAAGCGCTGATGCGGGTGTCGGCAGTTCGTTAGTAATTGATATTTTGGAGAGCCTTCTCTTTTCAGAAAAGTTAAACATGTATCTTGTCATGATAGATAATTTTTCTGCGCGTGTTACAAAAACACGTTCGGAATATATATCATATCCTTTTTCTTCTATTTTATTAAGAATGCCGGAGTAAATCTTCTGCATTAATACAACTGTTGTTCTTGAGCCGTCATCAGTTAAATAAGGAATACCTTTTTCGGCAAGCTCATAAAATGACCGTGCCCGTTCAATCTGGTGTTTGAATAGTGAAATGAAATTATCGTTTATTACTTTGCTGCTAATATCTTCTTCGCTGTATCCAAAGCTTTTCATTTCATCCTGCGGTAAATACACTCTGCCCATGCGGTGGTCATCGTAAACATCTCTAAGTATATTTGTAAGCTGCATAGCCTTACCAAGGTGAACGGCAAATGTTAGTGCAGCGCTGTTAGTGTAGCCGAATATTTCAGACATTATCAATCCCACAACAGAGGCAACCTTATAGCAGTATTGTTCAAGGTCACTGAATGATTCGTATCTTTTCGTTTTGGTATCCATACTTACCCCTTCAACAAGCTCTGTGAAGTAATGCTTTGGTATATCAAATCTTCTTACCGTATTGCCAAATGCGGAAAAAGAGTCATTTACGCTTCTGCCGGAATAAACTTCATCAAGGTTTTCCAGGAGGGAGTTAATTTTTTGTTCAACTTCTTCATGGGAGTGATTGCTTGCCAGGTCAACAATATTATCCGCATAGCGGCAGAAAGAGTAAACCGCGTATGCAGCGCTTCTCTTTTCCTTCGGCAGCAGAAATGAAGAGAAATAAAAACTCCTTGCGTAATGCCGTGTATATATCCGGCACTCCTCATAAGTGCTGATTAGGGGGTTTGATTTATTGTTAATTGATAAAATATCCCTCATTAACCATAATATATTAATTTAAATAACTATTTTCTATTAAATTATCAACAATTTTTGCTGATGATAAAACGCCGGGCAGCCCTGCCCCCGGATGTGTACCTGCCCCGGCAAAGTAAAGATTATCAAAATCTTCCGAACGGTTATGCGGCCTGAACCATGCTGACTGGGTTAAAACAGGCTGAACAGAAAATGCCGAGCCTAAATAACTGTTAAGCTCATCCCTGAAATGAGTGGGGTCTATGTAATGCTCCGCAATAATGTTATTCTGCAAATCAGGCAGATAATTTTCTTCGAGGAAGTTCATTATTTTATCCCTATACGGCTTTGCCTCTTTCTTCCAATCTATTCCTGAGCCAAGGTGCGGAACAGGTGAAAGCACATAAAATGCATCACAGCCTTCGGGGGCTACGGAGCTGTCTGTATAGGTCGGCATATGCAGGTACAAAGAGAAATCATCTGCCAGAATTTTCTTTGTGAAAATATCCTTGAGCAAGCCTTTGTACCGTTTGCCTAAAATTATATTGTGATGGACTAATTTCGTATCAGTGTATTTTTTCTTAGTACCGAAATAAATTACAAATAATGACATGCTGTATTTCATGCCTTCAAGTTTTTTGTCCGTATACTTACGGCGGTCATTACCATTTATCAGTTTCATGTATGTTAAAGCAACGTCTGCGTTTGATACTACAGCATCGGCATCGTGAACTGAACCATCCGTTAGCTTAACGCCAGTTACTTTTCTGTTACTGACAGTTATTTCCTTTATTTCGGAGTTAAGATAGAATTTCCCTCCAAGCTCTTCGAATAGCTTTGCCATACCATTTACAACTGTACCCGTTCCGCCGATTGCATAGTGTATTCCCCATTGCCGTTCAAGGTAATGAATTAGCGCATAGATTGATGTTGTATCAAACGGATTCCCGCCAACCAGCAGAGGGTGAAACGAAAAGCACTGCCTCAGGAAATCGTTTTTAATAAACTGTGAAACATAACTGTAAACGTTCTTGTATGATTGAAGCTTGATTAAAGCGGGAGCAACCTTCAGCATATCGGTAAATTTTAAAAACGGCTTATCACCAAGCTCAATAAATCCTTTCTGGAAAATAGCTTTGGTTGTCTTTATGAATTTAATGTAACCTTCTTTATCATCGGGATTCCATTTATCAATTTGATTAAGTGTGAAATCCAAATCATCGTTGTAATCAAAATATTTTCTTTCGTGGTTGAAGATTCTGTAAAACGGATGAAGCTGCACCAATTTGAAATAATCTTCCGGGTTCTTGCCTGCCAATTTAAACAGCTCGTTAAAAAGAAACGGCGCAGTAATAACGGTCGGTCCGCCATCGAACTTAAACCCATTAATATCATATACATAAGCCCTGCCTCCGGGTTTATCACGCTTTTCAAACAATGTGACATCATTGCCTTTTGCCGCAAGCCTGATTGCTGAACCAAGTCCCCCGAATCCGCTGCCTATGATTATAATTTTCTTTTTCATTAATTAATTTGCCTGATGCTTGCGCTTTAATCTATTATTATAATATTCCCAGATGATTATATTAAATGTAATTAAGCTGAACCCAAACAAAAAATCCTCAACCGGAATTGTGAATAACCTGATGCCAAGGTAAAAACCTTCTCCGTAGATTACTATCGGTCTCCATGTCAGATAACCGTTAACAATAAAAATTAAAATGAACATGACTGCCCAGAACACCCAGAATTTTTTATTTTTAATGAGATTTGTCTTAAGAACATAGTCAAGTCCAATTATAAAAACAACAGATACAATACATAGCAGGGTATATTCTTTCATTTTGCCTTCCGCATGAAATATTTTACAACCTCCCATGTGAACAATGCGCAAAACGGAATTATGATGAAGAACAGAATTTCTTCAACAGGCAAATTGAAAACCCTGAATCCGATAATATATTTTTCATTAAAGCTCCAGTGACCTCTTGAAGCTGCCATAACGTCCCATAAAATAAATACGGCGAAGGGAAGTCCGATAGACAATATTAATCTTGCGGGATATTTATAAAAATTAATTTCTTTGCTGAAGCTCCTTATAAACGGAACAACAAACGCTGCGGCAAGGACAATAAAGTATTCACTCTTCATTTGTTCTGTACCTAAGGCTTAATAGTATGCAGGCTGCGATTATTACTAATCCCGCCAGTGTTGTTTCATAAAATCCGGAATATAGATTTATAATCGAAAACTGTATTATGTTTATTGTAAGTAAAATTGCCGGGATGGTTATAAAATTTATATTTTGAAAAATATTCCTGTTCCATATAACAAACCTTTCCAGCAGCAGTGAAAATATTAAACCAATTACAAACCAGCTGACATAATTCTGAAGCGGTACGCTTCCGGCAGTCCAGACCCAGAAGCCGTTGAATGATGATGCAAACGGTTCAAGCAAAATATCGGTGCCGAGTATAATTAACCCTGAAACCAAAAGCCTGCTCATGACTTTCGATTCATCTACAAGAAACCGCGCAGCGAAATATGAATTTACCACTACCGAGAACCACGAAAGCGAAATTGCCAATGGTACCCCGAATGCCGACGGGGCAAGAATTTTAGAGTAAGAATAATCTCCAAACGGGAAGCCGGTTTTTAAGCCTATAAGCTCAACGATGAATGCCAGAACAAGTATAACAATTGCAGTGATTAAAACCGATTTCTGTTCAGCAGCGTTAACCAGAAAAATGAAAGTTACTATTGCCTGGAGAAGAAGAAAAATATTGGTTGTCCATAAATATTGGCTCCATCCCGAAAGCATAATCAGCAAACCCACAGGGAGCATGATGATAAGAATTGCAACAAGTATTTTTATTGTTCTTGTAAATACCATTAGCGCTGTTTTGCGAATTTTCTGTGCATGTCTTTGACGGCATTTTCAATAAATGTTTCCATATCGCCGTCAAGTTTATCTTTCATTCTTGAGCTGATGAAATCCTCGCCTAAAATACCAGCCATAAAATGTATATCGCTTGCTTTTTCACGTGTCATTTTGATTTTAAAAGTCAGTGTAACGTTAGTCGATGATTCACCCAAAGAATCGAATTTTGCTTTGCAGTACAAGTAATCCGGCTCGGGATTTTTTGATTCGAGCACCATTAAATCGGGTGTTGATTGTTTTTCCTCAAGTGTAAAGGTAAAGTAAAGTGTCGGTGCAAGAGGTGCATCGACCATGTAAACCCAAACGCTCTCGGTTTCACTGTTTTTTGTAACGCTGAGTATATCGGGAAAATATCTCGGGTAAACGCTCAGGTCATTTATATAATCTCTTACAAAACTTCTCGGCAGGTCGACAGAAGCTGATTTTTCGACTTCTGCATGGATTGTAAAAGCTGCTGAACCCGGTTCTGCTTTCAGAAAACCGGAAAATGACAAAAAGATTGCCAGAAATAGAAATTTCTTCATTGATTGAATTTCAAGTTACTTATGATAAATTCTTCCTTTCCACTTTGCGCCGGCTCCCGATGCTATCCATCTCCACGAGTTGAATGCAATCACAGGAACCATTAGTGCTCCCAGCGGATGGAGGAGCGTGGAAATGCAGCCAAGTTTGAACTTTATTGAAAGCAATATACGAATTAAAAATAAAATTATTACCTGAATTAGAATGAACCTGGATGAAAGACCGTAATCGTTTTGCAAAACCGCCAAAGCAAGAAAAATAAACGGCAAAAAAAACAAAATGATGTAAAATATATTTACAATAAAAAGAACCGGCGCAGAAAAATTGAACCCTGCAAAAATATTTTTAGAAAAACCGTTCCATATTTCTTTAAAGCTCCGGTACATTCTCACACTTGCAAGATGCTTTCCGTCTATTACTACGAGTTTAAGCCCGTGCTCTTTAATTTTCCTCGAAAGCCACACGTCTTCAACCAGCGCATCTTTTACCGATTCATGCCCGCCGATTTTATCATACGCACTTCTTCTGAACAGCATAAAAGGACCCGCTGCCAAAGCGAATTTTGTGTAACCCTTTTTATCAACAAAGTAATGCGGCAGAAATACGAATGCCGTAAAGAAAAGCATAGGCATAATCAGCTTCTCGAAAAATGTTTTCATTGTAGTTTTAGGAAACAATGAAAGTAAATCCGCATTCCTATCAAGAGCTGTTATAACAGCGCCGCGCAGGGAATTTGCTGTGTGAGTGGTATCGGCATCGGTAAATAACAGCCATTCGCCTTTTGCTTCGTCTGCCAGCTGTTTGCAGGCATAACATTTTCCTGTCCATCCTTCAGCAAGCGGCTTGCCGTTTAGAATTCTAAGTTCGGAATGTTCTTTCTGAATTGATTGTAAAATCTCTCCGGTTCTGTCATCAGAACCATCATTTAAAACAATTACTTCATAAGCAGTGTAATCTTGATTAAGCAATGATTCAACACATTGTTTTATGTTTAGCTCTTCATTCCTCGCCGGTACTAGTATTGACACAAATGGAAGCTCTGCATTATTTTTTATTTTTCTTGTTCTAAGTATGTAAATATTCCAAACTGCAATAAGAAAGAAAACAAATAATATTACCGCAATTATCTCCTGGTATATAAGCATCAGTTTTTGCCGTAAATATTATCCAATGTTTTATTGCGTGAGCTTTTTCCCTGAAGTATTAGGTTAAAATTCTCCAGCTCCACTCCCGTTACTTTTGCTTTCAACGAATTAAGTTCATTGAGGAGTTCATTATTCAGTAATTGAGTAAGTTCTTTTAAATTTGTGCCTGGAGAAATTTTTTTTGCTTTTCCAATGCTTATAAAAACCTCCGGTCTTTGTTCCATTAAAAATTCATACCGGAACACAAGCGGAATCAAATTCACATTGCCAATATCACCGGCAATTTTAGAAACACCGTTAAAAAACATAATCGGCCTGTAATCGTTAGGCTGCATTATACCCTGAGGGAAAATCCATAAAACTCTTTCGGTATTCTTTAATAGATTAACCGCATAATTAACAGATTCAACTGCTTCTTTAGGATTATCTCTCTTAACGGAAAAAGCTCCGATTCGCCTGAAGAATTTGTATTTGCTCATTTGCTCTATATCCATCATCACATAAGCATCTATGTTCCAAAGTGTTTTTGATAAATAGAAAGCAATCAAGCCGTCCCACCAGTTCGAATGATTGGCATAAATAACAGTAGGGATTCCCGGTTCCCTCAGAATAAAATTTTCTTCACCCTTAATATGTATTCTGTAAAAGAACTTCTTCAGAATTCTTGTATTGTAAATTGAAAACAGAGACTCAAATAATTTGTTTTTTCGAGCTTTTAACATTTTCTATTATTTAAGTGCAATTTAACAATTGATTAATCAATAATGTTAGTCAGTTTATACACCTTGATTTGCAATTAATTAATTATCAATAGTTTATATAAACATATAGAATAATTAATAAATATTTCTTACATAATAAGTTACGTAATTATCAGCTATTTATGAAAATAAATTTCAAAAAGTTCCAAATCGGACTTGACAAAGCTGAATTACTATGCTATATTTGCCGTAGTTATAACAACGGCAATATTTATGAATGAAGAAATAATAAATAATCTTGAAGCATTAGGATATACAAATTATGAGTCACAGAGTATTCTATGCCCTCTTTACCGGGAACAACATGACAACAACTGAGATTGCCAAGGCTGCCGGAATTCCGCGTTCATCTGCATATGAGATATTAAAAGAATTTACAAAGCAGGGTATTTGCAACGAAATAGAAACAAGCTCCGTAGTGCGCTACCAGCTTATTGACCCGCAGGTTGTTGAAGATAAAATTGAAAAGGAAATTCACGATACATACAAATCTAAAATTTCAAAATTAAAAACTTCCTTCGAAAAGCTTGAACCCCTGTTCAGCAATAATGAAGCTAAAACAGAGAAAGTAGATGTAGAGCTTATAAGAGGCTTTAATAAGCACAGAGATATGAAGTTTTTGAATCTTCTGCAATCAACAGAAAAAGAGATGCTGCTGATGAATAAGCTAGAGGGAAGAATATCTGAAGAAATTAACGAAGTTGGTAAAAAATCTGTGCATGAGCGGCGGAACGGTAAAATCAATTTATGAAGCGAGCCTTAATTTTAAAATTAAGATTAAAGATGAATGGAAAAATGTAACACCGGAAGGGCTTATTAAATTATGCAGGGGCTTTGAAGAACAGGGAGAGCAGGTAAGGCTCTCCGAAAACGTTTTCCAGAACATGGCAATTTTCGACAGGAAAGTAGTATTTGTAAGCATGGTCGATAACTCAATACCGCTGTACAACCGTTCTGATATTATTATTCACAATGAAAATTATGCTCAATCAATGGTCGAGTATTTTAATTCATGCTGGGATAAAGCCAATTCAATTGAAGAATTCGAAAAGAAAAAGGGAACCAAAATATAATATAAAAAATAAAGGGATGAGAGAATTAAACAAAATCAAACTGCTCTGTGTTTTATGCTGCGTCTTTATTGTGCTGAACCTCAAGACATACAGCCAGCCGGTTTATGACTGGGCAGGGCTTGGTAATGCCGGCTCCGGCTTCGGAACAAACGGAGAGGTAAATGCAATTGTCCAATTTAACGGGGATATTGTAGCTGCAGGCAGCTTCAGTTATGCCGGCGGTATTGGCGTTTCAAACATTGCTTCCTGGAACGGTTCGTCCTGGCATGCACTTGGTCAGGGTTTAAACGATACCGTCTATTCTCTTGTTGTTTATAACGGGTATCTGTATGCCGGCGGATATTTTACACAAGCCGGCGGTTTACCCGCAAACCATATAGCCAAGTGGAACGGCTCAGTATGGGAATCTGTGGGAACAGGACTTAATAACGATGTTTATGCGCTGACTGTTTTTAATTCCAGGCTTATAATGGCCGGAAAATTCAATACATACGGTGAGAATATTTGCGCGTATGACGGTAATACATGGTATCAGCTTGGTACCGGTACAGATGATGACGTTTATGCGCTGACGATTTACAACGGTAATCTTATAGCCGGCGGTAAATTTGAACATGCTGGCGGAAATCCGGCAAGCAAAATTGCCAAATGGAACGGCTCTGTGTGGACTGCTTTAAGTACCAATACGGATGACAGAATTCATGCGCTGGGCGTTTATGGTTCTTATCTTGTTGCCGGCGGAAGGTTTTCAACTATCGGCGGGGTTAGCGCAAGTTATGTTGCTCAATATAACGGTTCTGTGTGGTCTGCAATCGGCGGAGGCGTTGATGACAGAGTTTATGCAATAGCTTCCCTTCGCGGAAATCTTATCGTAGCAGGTCAGTTCCGCTTCGCTGGAGGTACACTGTATGCAGACAGAATTGCACAGTGGGACGGTTCATCATGGTCAAGGCTTATAACAGGTGTAAATAATAAAGCCAACACTCTTTTTGTTGTTGACTCCAGTCTATATGCTGGCGGTGAGTTTATAACAGCAGGGGGAAAGGTTGTTAACAGGATAGGGCTTTACAGCAACCAGAATCTGAGAGATGTTTCGGGTGTGGTAAGGTTTGCCAATGACAGCCAGCTTGTAACGACAGGCAAAGTAAGGGCTTACAGAATGGACCTCAACAGCAGAGAACTGATTCTTGAAGATTCTGCATCTATTATAAACGGGCAGTATGACCTTCCCAAAGTGAGGATGGATTCATTATTTATTATTTCCTTCCCGGATGATGAACTTCAGGATTTTGTACCCACATACCACCCGTCAACGATAGATTGGGCAAGCGCAGTAAAGGTTTACCCGGTAACAAACCTTACCAACGTTAATATAAATGTTTTCAGAATTACACCGGGCCCGCAAAGTCCGAATCCTGCAGTTTCAGTCGGGGGATATGTGTATTTGAATTATCTTCCGCCGTTTAATCCGCCGCAGCCGCTTCCTTTCAAAAGCAGCTCAATTGTTTATGTTAAATCGGGAAATGATTATAAGAAATTCGGAGTCAGTACTGATCTTGAACAATACTCGATTCCAAATCTCTCTCCGGGAAGTTATGAAGTATATGTAAACAGAATCGGCTATACAAGCGGCATGAGAAATATAGTGGTTGGAACAGTCAATGTAGACACAATCAATTTTACACTTGATACAATCAGCCTCATTGGTATAAAAAACATTGGTTCCGAAGTACCGAAAGATTTTGTTCTGAAACAGAACTTTCCTAACCCGTTTAACCCGTCAACAAAAATTCAGTTTGCGATGGCAAAAACCGGATTTGCAAGACTAAGCATATTTAACATACTGGGGCAGGAAGTGCAGGTTTTGGTTAACGAAGAGCTTAAATCAGGTGAATATGAAGTTACTTTCAATGCACTGAAACTATCGAGCGGAATATATTTCTACAGGCTTACAACAGATAATTTTTCTGAAACCAGAAAAATGGTTCTTGTAAAATAAATATATGCTCTTTATGAAAAAGGAAGAAGAAAATAATAGTGATGTTTGAATACCAGTGGGTTTTTACACCGGAATCAGAATCAATTGAAGGAGATGCAAGGTATAAGGATTTTTTAAAAAGGATGTATTTGCAAAATATTCATACTTCATTAATCTTAAAAAAAGATAAAAAGTGTTTAAAAGCAAATTATAAAATAAAATGAAAGGGAAAAAAATGAATTCAATCAGATTAGACATCACAAAAGCTGTTCTTCTTATTGGTTTGCTGTTACTTCTTCTGTTATACCTAATGGGCTGCGGAGATGCCGGCAGTAGTCTCTCCTGTAAATACAACAACAGGCAATGACAATGTTTCTGTAAGCCTTATGGGCGATAATAATGCTTTTGATGACCCTGCGGACCAGATTGTTATTACCGATGCAAAAGCATTGATTAGTGAAGTAGAGTTTGAACTCGAAGGAACCGAAACGGAACATGAAATTCACATAGACCCGGTAGTTGTACATTTAAACAATACGGGTTCCGTTGAAGTATTCACAACCGGAAAAATTCCTGCGGGTGTTTATGACAAAGTGAAATTCCAGCTTCACAAACCGGAGGATAACGAAACTCCGCCCGACCCCGAGTTTAAAGAAGGCACGAGCGGTAACCAGAGATATTCGTTTATAATTAAGGGAACTATTAACGGGAACAGCTTTATTTACAAGTCCCGTAAGACTGTTAACCTTGTAATTAATTTCAGTACACCTATTAATCTGCAGCAGGCGGGAATTAACCTTACAATGATTTTCAACTCAAGCCTGTGGTTTAAAAACGGAAACGCGGTAATAGACCCGCGTAATCCTTCGAATGAAAATCAGATAGACGATAATTTAAAGAATTCATTTAAAAGAGCATTCAGGGATGATGACAAAGATGGACATCCTGATGATAACTAAAAGGATTAATTAACAATAAAAAAACTAATAAAGAAAATAAATCAGATGGCCCGGGTTATAAAATACAAAACGGATAATAGCTTGAATTCTGCAATTTTGGTTCCTTCACCCTTTATTTTTGCAGGAGCAGTATTAGTTCGTTTGCCCGGGCAAATCTGAGATTTTATAAATTGATTTTTCCCGATAAAACATTAAGTATTAAATGAAATTAATTAAAAAATATTTGTTTCGGCTGCTGTTTAGATTATCTGTTCTGTCATTGGTTGTATACATTACAGGCTGTGATGCAGGGGGTGGTATTACGATTCCCAGCGGCGCTACAAGCCTTACTGTCAGTCTAAAATCAGATGACGGTGTTACAGATGCCAGTTTGGTTATCACCGAAGCTAAAGCGCTTATTGCAAATGTTGAGTTTGAAAAACAATCCGACGGTAAAAACCAGCTTCACCAGCCGGGACCTTTTGTAACGAATTTTAATCTTACAGGCGCATTAGGAGATATGGGTACACAGTACATCGTTAGAGATAATTATACGAAAATAAAATTTCAGCTCCACAAGCCGGAGGAAACCGAAACTCCGACTGACCCCGAGTTCAAAGACGGCACAGGCATTAACCAGAGATACTCTTTCATTATTAAAGGTACCTACAACGGGAGCGCTTTTGTGTACAAGTGCAAACAGGCTGAAAACATTATTATAAACCTCGATAAAGTTGAAAATATAAACTTAAAAACCGATAACATTACAGTTGTATTTAATAAGCTAAAATGGTTTAAAAACGGTTCTGCTGATTTAAACCCCAATGACCCGCTGAATGAAAGCATAATTGATAATAATATTAAGAATTCGTTTTTAAAAGCATTCAGGGATGATAATAAAGACGGGGTGCCGGATTAAGATTTTTTGTAATGCACCTCCAATAACCTCCATATATCTCCTGTAATGTTGCTCAGGGGGCAGGGCAGTTGGGTTTCTGCTCTGCCCCTTTTTATTTCCTAACATTTGATTGCGGAGCTTCGTATTTTCTCACCAAACTTAGTTTTAACAATCCTTTAGAAATTTTGATTATGAAGATTTCATTATATTTTCTGCTCATAATTATGCTCGGCCCGGCATTGTTTTCACAATCTTCCCGTGACTTTTCAAAATATTTTGACGAATACAATGTTAAAGGTTCATTTATGCTTTATGATAAGAACAAAGACGAATATATTTATTACGATTCCGTTCGCTGTTATACAAGGTTTATACCCGCTTCCACGTTTAAGGTATTTAACTCACTTGTTTCGCTTGAAACAGGGGCGGTTGCTGATGAGAACGAGATAATTAAATGGGATGGTATAAAACGAAGCTATGCAATGTGGAACCAGGATTTAAATATGCGCCGGGCAATAAAATATTCAGCTGTGTGGTTTTACCAGGAGATGGCAAGAAGAGTCGGGCAGGAACGCATGCAGCATTATATTGATACAGTTGGTTACGGCAACAGGGATATTTCGGGAGGAGTTGACCGTTTTTGGCTGGACGGGGGATTAAGAATTTCACAATCAGAACAGATTGAGTTTTTGAAAAGGCTTTATAATAACACTTTGCCGTTTTCTGAGCGTTCGATGAACATAGTTAAAGATATTATGCTTAACGAAGATACACTCGGCTATAAGCTCCGCGCGAAATCAGGGTGGGCTGTAAGAACAGAAATTGATATCGGCTGGTGGGTAGGCTGGGTTGAAAAAGGAGACGATGTTTATTTCTTCGCAACTAATATTGAAAGTGAAAACCCCGCTGACAATTTCCCTGAAGCAAGAATAGTAATAACAAGAAGGATTTTGAAAGAATTGGAAGTCCTTCAATAATACGAAAAGACTTATTTTATAAATTTTAAAATCTAAGAAGGAGTATATAATGTTAATTAAACTCGGTAAACTTATCTTATACCTTTTTCTGTTTTTCCTGTGCTTCAATGGTTCGCTTTCACATTCTCAGGACAGCTCGTCTACCGTGACAAAGCATATGCAAAGTCTTATTACACCATTATTGGCTATTGAGTATCTTAAAGAAGGAAATAAAAGGTTTACAGACGGCAAGCCTTTAAGCAGGGATTTTTTGAAGCAGGTAAAAGAAACTTCAACGGGACAGTTTCCGTATGCTACAATTTTAAGCTGCATGGATTCAAGAACTCCATCAGAGATTATATTTGACCTGGGGCTGGGAGATATTTTTAATATAAGAATAGCCGGAAATATTGCTGACGATGATATTCTGGGCAGTATGGAATATGCCAGCAAAGTGGTTGGTTCAAAATTAATTCTTGTTATGGGGCATACCGATTGCGGGGCAATTAAAGGCGCGGTTGATGACGTTCAGCTCGGTATGCTGACCGGGCTGCTTGAAAAAATAAAACCGGCAATTAATGCCGTGGAAACTGACGGGGAAAGAAATTCAGCCAATAAAGTATTTGTTGAAATGGTTACAAGGGAAAACGTTCTTAATACAATTAAATTAATCAGGGATAGAAGTACCATTCTTAAAGAAATGGAAGATAAAGGGGAGCTGAAGATTATAGGCGCATTATATGATACTTCAACCGGGGTGGTTGAGTTTTTTGAGAATTGAACATAAATAAAATGAAAATACTAATAACAGGAGCAACCGGGTTAATAGGGAAATATCTTGTCAAAGCATTTTCTGAAAGAGGGGATGAATTATTTATTGTAACCAGAAATGCCGGATCATCGCGTGACAAATTCCCCGGTATAAATAACATTGTTGAGTGGGACAATTTTAAATTCATTGAATAACACTAAGATTGATGTGTTTATTAACCTTGCCGGCATGAACTTAGATGAAAAAAGATGGAATGACGATGTAAAAAAGAAAATATACGATTCGAGAATAAACTCAACCCGCAGAATCGTTGAGTTGGCTGCGTCTATGACTCAAAAACCCGAAGTTCTAATCAATACCTCAGGAGTTGATTATTACGGCGATACAGGCGATAAAAATATTTACGAAGACTATCCTCCGGCTGATTTATTTATTTCTAAAGTTGTATGCGATTGGGAAGCAGAAGCACTGAAGGCAGAAAAATACAATGTTCGGGTTGTACTGCTTAGAACCGGATTTGTTATTGCGCCCGATTCAAAAGCGTTTAAAAAAATGGTTCTGCCTTTCAGGCTCTTTGCAGGCGGTTATGCAGGGAACGGCAAACAGTATTTATCATGGATTCATATAGATGACCTGGTAAATATTTATAGCTATGTTATTGATAATAAGAAAATTAACGGAGCAATTAACGCTTCTTCGCCTAACCCGGTAAGGATGAAAACTTTTGCAAAATATATTGGCAATGCTCTGCACAGACCGTGGTTTTTCCCTGCGCCCGGATTCTTGATGAGGATTTTATTCGGAGAGGTTGCTGACGTTATCATTTCCGGCAGAAGAGCGCTGCCAAAGAAACTGACAGATGCAGGGTTTAAATTTAAATTTGAAAATGCCGATGATGCGGTAAGATACTGTTTATGAATTTACTTCTTGCTTACATTTCTTCTCTTAACATCAGAATATTTCTCGCCTGTAACTTTGCTTTGAGCCCATGAAATAAAATCAAAAAACTCAAAAGTCTGCCTGCTCCTCAGGTCGGTTGACGTTTTCTTTAATCCGTCCAGAAGTTCTTCAAAGATATTTATTAATTCTTTGTTATCCGTTGCAGCCGGAACTCTTCTTATTGTATTTATAATTAACTCCTCAGCTTTAAACAGGCTTTTACGCTGTTTTAAAAAACGGAATGTATTTTCCGTTATATACTCCAGGTGGTCAAAATTTCCCAGCTCGTAATGAACCAGCAGGTTATACAGCTTGGCAAAATTGTAAACATCGTTTCTCATATTGTCCGCTTCATCCAGCAGTTTGTTTATAAAATGGAGCGCCATATTAAAATCTCCGTCTAAAAAGCAAATATGAGATGAATTATACAGCAATGTTATTTTAAGAGGCTGTCCAATAAAATTTCTATAATGCTTTAAATCAGCTTCAACCTGTTTAACAACATTTCTTCCTTTATCGAGCTCACAGTTATCTGCGTAAATTATCAGCTCTGTATTTTTAGCTTTCATAAACAGCTCGGTTTCAAGGTCAGGTGAAAGCTTGCCTTTATATTGTTTTCTGGCAGCTATAAGCCTGTGCAGGGCGTCACTAATATCTTCTTTGTTTTTGTTGAGGTGAGCCGAAAGCAGGTAATTCATTAATCCCGAAATATAGTTTTTCGGGTTTTCATCAATAAAGTGCCGGTATTGCTCCTGGACTTTTATTTCTTCCTTAGTTATATCATGCATTGCTGAGAGGTTCTCGTGAGCGATATTGTAAAACAAGTGTGTGTGGTAATAAAACATTTTTGCCGAAAAACCCATTGCATTATCTGCAGTCTTCATATAAGGGTCAGAAATTATATTTTTCATTTCTTCTTCACGGTTGAGGTTTCTTATATCACCCCTGTGCTCAACAAATATTACCATCTGGTCAGAAAGCCAAGTGTAATGAAAACGGTTCGTAAGCCTTTCAATAAACCGCATATGTTCTTCATAAATTTCTTTTCGTTTTTCAAATACATGCTTATCGGGCATAACAATAATAATGTTTCTCTCGAGGAAAAGAATATCAAGCAGCGCTTTTTCATTATCATACTTGTATGCAATCTCTTTCGCTTTTCTCAGAATTTTCAGTGCTTCGCGCGGCATTTGCTTTTTAGCCAGTATTCTTGCGCCTGCAATCATTTCGGCGAGCTTTGTATCGGTATTTTCAAATGAGCCGTACTGCTGAAGCGCTTTGAGAATAAGATTGAATAAATAAACTTTGTAAACGGGAAGCTGGGCTGCGAGCTGTTTATCTTTTAACTTCTTCTTAAGAGCATCTTCATCATATCCTTCCATTTTATCAATTGAATCGAAGATAGAAATGTAATTGCTCTTCCCGCCCTGGGAGTTTCTTGAAGCAAATTTCTTGAAATACCCCTTTTCAGATTTTGTAAGAGATTTTATCAGCCTGAACAGGTCATCGCTCGCCTTTTTCACATTGTTTAAATTTTGGTTCGTTTAAGGACGTGAAAATTAAGCAATTAAAATCAGTTTTTCAATTTTATTTGCGTTCGCCGTTTAATTTATGACCTATTTTAATTTTTATACTTCTTAACCGGATTTTATCTTTGCTTTAAAATTTACAAAAATGCTCATGCAATCAAGAATATTTAAACAAATGATGCTGCTTTTTTTCGTAATAATCCTGTTTCCGGCAGTTCTGGGGGCAGGAAATCCGCAAAAGAGGGCATTTCCAAAAGAAAAAGAGGAAGTAAGAAAAGTAGAAAACCATCTGCAAAGGGAACATGATTTAATTTACAGCATCCAAAAAATGATTGAAATCTGCAAATTTTAGGAAAAATATAACATAACATAGATTCAGCGGATTTTAATTTTAGGCAAAATAAGGTTTTTCAGGTCGTATTTCGGAAATTATCTTTGTGCAGAATTTTTAAAATCAGAAAAGAGAGGAGATTCAAGTGGAAACAATAGGAGTAGTAGCTGGAGCATTTATAATGATATTGGTAATAAGATTAAGCGTGTATTACTATAAATAAAAATTAAAAAAGAATTTATTAACATAAAATAATAATCATATGAAAAAATTTCTTAAAATAATTTATGCAGCTCTGGTGCTTGTGTTTATACTTGTTATTTCGGGATATATTTACATTAACAAAGAGTATCCCAAAATTGATAAAGCGCCGGATATCAAAATTGAACCTACTGCCGAAAGAATTTCAAGAGGGAATTATTTGTTTAACTCGGTTTTTCTCTGCGCAGATTGCCACTCGCAGCGTGATTTCACTAAACTTGCAGGTCCTATTGTTCCCGGAACCGAAGGTGCAGGCGGACAGAAATTCGGTGAAGAGCTTGGTCTCCCCGGAACAGTATATTCAAAAAATATTACTCCTGGGGGAGTAGGTGACTGGACTGACGGTGAACTCTTCCGCGCTATTACCGAAGGAGTAAACAAAAACGGTGAGCCGCTTTTCCCTCTGATGCCGTATCTTGTGTACGGAACAAAAGATAAAGAAGATATTTATTCTATAATTGCATATATGAGGACGCTTACCCCTGTAAAAAACGATATACCGAAGAAGGAATTGAATTTTCCGATGAATCTTATTGAAAGAACAGTTCCGCAAAAAAGTAATTTTACACAGAAGCCGGATACGGCTGATAAGGTTGCTTTAGGAAAATATTACGTTGATGCATGCATGGATTGCCATACACAAAACGAAAAGGGTAAGTTCAACATGGATAAATATTTGGCAGGCGGGCAGGAATTCGGAATGCCCGGTGATAAAGTTGTACGTACTGCGAACCTGACACCCGATAACGAAACCGGTATCGGCACATGGACAAGAGAACAGTTCATCCAGAGATTTAAATCATGTAATACACCTGAATTTAAAAATATCAGCGTAAAGCCGGGTGAGTTCAACACGATTATGCCATGGACACTTTTTGCAACCATGAGAGAAGAAGACCTCGGCGCGATATATGATTACCTCAGAACAATAAAGCCAATTTATAACAAAGTAGAAAAGTTCGGCGAAAAGTCAAAGTATTAATCCAAACACTTACCTCAGAATAAAGTCCGTTGGTGCAAATGCCGGCGGGCTTTTTTATTGTTATATCCGCTCTTTCATTGACGTAACGAAACCGAAGATTCAAGCTGTTTTATAAGATGTTGTTAAAATAAAATCAGGCAGTATTTGTTTCAAATGATACTCCATATGAGCAAGATAATCATCAATAAGCCATTCGAGGGTTTTTGTTTCACCCGTGTAGAGTTTGCACTCATAAGATAAGGCTTCATTTGGTATCAGTGAGATTACTTTAACAAACTGTTTGTTCAGTGAAGTCCATAAATTTATTACGTTCTCATCGCTTTGATTCTGATAATCACCGAGTCTGACCCAATCATCCTGCTCATAACTGACAATTTTAAACGGCTTAGGCTCAAACTGTGCTCTAACGGCTCTTGGAATGTTGTTCAGCGCCGAGTCACATAAATGACCAAGAATTTCTTTCTTGGACCATTTTTGAGGTGAAGGTTTTGTGCTGAACTCCGGTGCCGGAATGCTGCTTATTTTTGCCGGGATTTCTTCAATGAGGGCGTTAAGGCGTGTAATTGTGTTATTAATCATAAATGATTTAGCGGTTTTAATAAATTTATTTATAATAAAAAAGTAACAGATAGTTTTAAAAAAAGCCAGCCACTAAAAAAGTTAAGGTTACCGTTAGTACCATTATAAGATACTGAGCGGTAACCTCGGGGGTATAGGAAGGTTATGAGGGTTTAAAAATCAAAGCCCGGCGTTGTATCGTCATTATTGTTATTATCGTTCTGGTCTTTCTTCTTATCTCTCATCTTGTTCTTATCGGGTGTTCCGAAATTATATGTTAATGTCAGGAACGCTGTTCTTGAATCACGCTGTCTATCGAAGCTCTGGACGAATCCTACGCCGTTTAAATTAGCCGTAAACTTTTGTGTTTTAAATATATCGCTTACTCTGAAATTGACGGTCAATTTTTTATCAAAGAAATCTTTTTTTACGGCAGCATCAAACGAGTACAGAGGGTCAAGTGTACCCTGCGGCATAACCATCGGTCCCTGGTAATTAAATGCAGCCTGAACTCCGAATCCCATCGGGAGGTTCAGCGATGCCATTAGCCTTCCTGTCCATGTCGTGTTGCTGTTGCTGTAATCAATCAGCGAGCCGGCTCCCTGTACTTCATTCCTGAAGTAACTTACGTTACCGTTAAAGTTCAGCCATTGGAATGGCGATGAAGTTACTACCAGCTCAACACCGTAAGCATTTCTGGAAGCATCATTTGAAAAAGTAGAAAGTGTTGTATTGCTGTCTAATAATGAAATCGAACGGGTAATCATATCATGTGTTTTCTTGTAGAAAACCGATGGAGTTATTACTGTTCCCGGTAAATACTGCGCAAAGCTGAATTCATATGAATCTATGTATTCAGGTTTTAAATTCGGGTTTCCTGAACGCAAATTATAAGGGTCTGCGTAGTCAGTGAAAGGATTTATAAAATGACTGCGCGGCCTGTTTATACGCCTTGAATAACTGAGCTGGAACTGGCTTGATTCACCTATACTCTGTGAAAGATTCACATTAGGGAATATATCTATATAATGCCTGTCAAATGTATCATTCGTATTGGCAACCAGTTCACCTTTTGTGAAAGTTTGCTCTACTCTTGCTCCGAGCTGGAATCCGAAATTTTTTATTTTGTTTGTATATACTCCGTATGCAGCGTAAATCTGTTCTTTATATGTGAAATTGTTATTTAAGTTCGGGTCGGTTATCCATGAGTTATGGCTGTAACTGAAAGTATCCGAACTGAAATCGCTGGTGTTTTTTCTGTATATTGCTTTTATGCCGGCTTCAAGCTTAGACTGTTTTCCGAAAGGAAGTACATAATCTGCCTGTGCGTTATATATGTCATTAATTGAGTTCTCAAGAGTATTCTGCAGAAACGGATTGCCTAAAGGCGACATAATTAGGGTCATAATTCTGCTGGATAATATTATTTGTTTCATCCGATTTATCACGTGAGAAAGATATTTCAGCATTCAAAGTGTTTTTGGGATTTTTGAATTTGCCGGAGTAGCCGAGCGAAAAATCTGCATCATACCCTTTATCATCCTCACCGCTTTGGGAAGTATAAATCGATGTAAGTGTTCCCAGGTTGTCTTTGTTTAATGACTGTGAAAACTCGCCGCCGGTACGGTCTGATTTTCTGAAATTAGATGAAAGTGTTAATATGTTTTTATCATCTAGAAGATAATTAATTTCAACTTTGCCGAAGTGTCCGTTCATCCTTCTGCTGAAATCATTCGACTGGTCAAGTATAGATGATGAGCTGTTGGTTTCGTTCTGCCTGAAAAGCGAACCTGTTCCGAGCATGTTAAACAAACGGTAGCTGTAGTTTGTGGTTATATTGAATTTTTGATTCTTCAGGTTCAGGTTAAATGAACCGTTATATTTATCTTTTGTCCCGACATTCATTGAAAGATTGCCGTTATAACCGAAATCAAGGTTTTGCTTCAGCACTATATTTATAATTCCTGCTGAGCCTTCAGCTTCGTATTTAGCATTCGGGTTGGTTATAAGCTCCACGCTTTCAATAGAGCTTGCGGGAATCTGCTCAAGCATCAGGGCCATGTTATCTGCATTTATACCCGAGGGTTTGCCGTCAACATAAATTTTAACATCACTGCTTCCCCTTAAGCTTACGTTACCGTCCTGGTCAACCTGCACAGAAGGAACATTTTTTAATACGTCTGTTGCCGAGCCGCCGAGATTGGTTAAATCCTGCCCCACGTTAAAAACTTTTTTATCAGGTTCAAGCTGCATATAGCTTCTCGTTCCGGTTACCTCTATTTCTTCCGTTGTGGTTGTACCCTGTTTGAGCTTAATAGGGTCAAGTATTACTGTTTCATTCTTCGGCGATACCATAATACCTGATACGGTAGCAATGCTGTAACCCACAAGGTTTACTTCAATTTTATAGCGCCCGTAAGGTACTTCAACAGTAAAAGCTCCCTTTGAATCCGTTTGCGTTCCGGAAACAAGGCTTGCATCTTTATCTTTATGAACTGTTATTGAAGCCGATTCGATTGGTGAATTATCGCTTTTATCCAAAACCGTTCCTGTTATTTTCCCTTTTCCTTCAGGAAAGTTATTTTGCTGTCCGTATACAGCAGCCGAAAATAGCAAAAGGGCAGTTAGAATTGTAAAAAAGTGTTTTATCTGTATTTTTTTCATATTATTAATTATTACGGTACTAATTTAATTCAATATGGCTCTAAAACTATGTTTTTCTTGTAAAAATATGTTACAAAATGTAAAGGGTGTGTTATTACAGTAGTTTATAGAAGTTTATGAGAAATGATTCAAGTTTCTTTACTTTTCACCTTCAATATACAACATTGGAATTGTCAGCTTCAATTCTCCTTTTTCTCCGGAATACTGTGTTTAGATTTTGCTCAAGGCGGGTGAAGAATTTTATTTTATCTTCATCAGGAATAATCTCTTTCCAGCCCTCGATAAATCCGAGAATTATAAATGAATGGTTCAGCAGCGCGCTTCCGTTTAAGAACCGCATGGTGAAACTGCTTTCGAACGGCTTAATATTTTTAAATCCCGCATGCTTAAGCATTCCTGTTATGATTTTTCTGTTCAACCTGTGCTCTATATTTGCTTTAAGAGCAGGCAGACGGTTTTTCATTTTTAATTCGCCAAGAGTTTTTTCGAACACATCATAAAACTCCTTCATGTGCCCGATAAGATTTGATGTAGTGTGAAAGCTTCCTCCGGGTTTCAGCACCCTGTAAATTTCCGCAATAGTTTCATCCTGATGCTCAAGATTATTTATTACAAGATTTGCAGTAACCATATCAAAATAATTATCATCAAATGGCAGCTGCGAGGCATCGCATTCAATAATTTTTACATTCTCAGCTTTGTAAGCTTTAAGCTTTTTCTTTGCTCTGGCTGAAGCAGCGCTCCAGGTATCGACGCCGTAAACGGTTGATGATGAGCCGAGCCTTTGCGCAATTTCAATCAACGGAAAGCCTGTGCCAAACCCTACATCGAGCGCTTTTATGTTCGGCTTTAACGGAATTCTTTCAAGCAGCATTAACCCGAAAGGCGCTGACCACAGCGGAAGCTCGTCAGAATATTCAGCAATTTCAGGAAGCCGCCAGTCGAAGGATTTTGTGAGGTAAGAAGGTTTCATAAATTAAATGATTGATTCGTCCTACAGCTACTGGACTGACTGTACTCATACTATGACTTAGAGTCATAGTATGAGTAAGTAAAACTTTATTTTTTTGTATAAACAGTTTTTTCTTCAAACGGCATTTCCTGCCCGTTCATTTTCATTGTGCCTTTTGAGGACATAGTCAGTTCATTTCCGTTAACATCAAATGTTCTGGTTTCAGTGAACATCGAGTTGCCGTCATTGAATATGAGCTTGTTTCCCTCAAAGGTGCCATCGCCTGATGACATTGCGGCAGCGCCCCAGTTATCGAACCACCATCCTTTGGCTTTACCGTCTTTATCCACACCGAAAACCCCAAGCCCGCTGTACGTCATATTCGGGTTGGTTGTTCCAACAGCTTTAAGCTCCATATAAATAAACTGGTGGTCAAGCGCCCAGTAAATTTTAACTTCCTGATTCATTTTCATTCCCATCATATCGCTTTCGCCTGTCCATGTGCCGCACATCGATTCATACACCTTGTTATCGACCGGTTTAGGCGGCGCCATATCATCCTGTGAATAAGCTTTAAAAGAAATGAATGAGAGAACAGCAAAAACAGCAATAAAGAGTTTTGTTAATTTCATTTTATCCTCCTTTAGATATTAATTAAAAATGAGTGTTATAAACAAACCGGGAATATAGGAAAAAATAGAATTGCGGAAGTGGTAAGCTAATAAACTAAGGATGAAAAATCAACTGTTGTTTTGCGGGGTTAAAATCAGTAAAATAGCTCCCTTTTATTCGTTTCGGCAGAGTCACTTGTTTAAGGTTACTGCCGTGTTACCTACTGCAGGGTCCTCATACCTGCAGCCTGTCAAGAGCCAGGCCATTGACTGGCAGGCAGGTCTTCGAAGAGACATTGCGGAAACGGAAATTCCGTTGTTTTCACTGATTAGCCATTGCAGATGGGGGGGTACCCTATAACCTAAGTTATGAATTTAAACATGTGAAATCACGTGACTTAAAGCTAAAAACCGCAAAACAAGTTATGAAATAAGCAAATATTTTTCTTCAAAAACAGGCTGAATTTAAAGAATCTTTCTAAAAATGGGGAAACAAGTTATGAAACATATAAAAAATAGGTTTAAATGACAAAGAACGACCACTGATTTCGCTGATTGCAGGAAATCAGGCAATTACAAATATAACTGATTTTATCAGGGATGTCAATACCGTTATTCTTGTATATGAGGATAAAGTGGTAGGATTTATAGTTTTTTGTCAGTTAATAATGCATATTGCCTCATCAGCCAATCTTTATGAAGCACGTTATTGCATTCGGCAAGGTTTTTTCTTACTGACTCTGCTTTAACACGTTTTGAGCCTTCCTTAATATCAGCAAGTTTTTTACAATATGATATAAAATTAAGATGAGCCTTTTTTAGTTCAGTTCTAATTATATCATCTTCTCTTAATGCTTCACTGTATTTATGAATTATCCTGTATATTTCTTCAGGGTTATACCGCATAAAATTTGTTCTGAGAGTCAGGTTGTTTATATCCTGTTTATATATAAAGTATTCATTCTTAACACGTTTAGAATATTCAAGAGATTTTTCATACTGTCCGCTGTGAAAATAGTAAAAACTATAGCCGAAATTAAACATGTTTTCCGTATGACCCGGTATAACTTCAGCGCTGTATTTCTCTATAAATTGTTTGCACCATGATAACTCTTTGAGTGTTAGCGCTAAGAATAATATACCTCTGAAGAGATTATGTGGTAAATATGGGGTCTTTTTGGTTTTATATAATTCTTTATTCAGAAAAACATTATATATGTTAAACAACTCTATCTCAAATACCTTGTGGCTTTCCATGTTGTCTTGTTTAGTTACACAGTAATTAATAAATTTGGAATAGTGAAAAGACTTTTCATCCGCACTTAACTTGGATGAGTATTTTTCCACACTTTGTTTATATTTATAATATAACTTTTCATTTCCGAAATCCGTAAAACACTCCAATAAATTGACGTATATCTGTAAAAGAAAATCACGCTCAACTTTGGCGCTAACGGATTCATAAATTTTCCTTATATCAATTGATTTAATTAACGAATCTATAAATTTCTCATTCCCGGCGTTTTTAAACTTTTGGTAATATGTAATAGTGTTCAAATAATTGCATATTATTTCTGTTATGAAGTAAATGATTAAATAAATATTCGCCCTGTCAAGCGATACCAATTGAAAGGTTATTTGATTTTTACTTGTTTTATCTTCATGTAATGATAAGAAATAATATTTACTTGCTTCGTGTAAATACTTATTGTAGAAATAATTATAATCGGTACCAACTAAAGCTGAAAATTCGGAATCCAGTTTCCCGACGCGTTCACAAAGTGAATCCTTTATAAACCTTAGATTAAGCTCATCCAACAAGTGATTTTGTTTATTGAAGCTGCTGCGCGAAAAGTTTTCAATCTGTAAAAATGACTTGATAAGCTGTTCTAATCTGAACAGGAGATTTCTCATAGTCGAATCATTATAAACCACATTACCGTAAATCCTTTTAAAGATACTTTCTTTCTTTAATTTAGAAGTTCCAAACTCAGGGTAGTATCTTATAATATCCCTGTATAATTTTACAACTTTATCGTTTGTATTGAAATAAGGAGAAGATAAAAACCTGCTTAGTTTTTTCAATTCTTCTTTATTTAAAGACTTAAGAAGGGTTAATATTTCATGTTTCAGCATAATTGAACGTTTTTATTTCATGCCAAAAATCAATTTTATTATTCACGAAATTATCTGAAAAAAAGTTTTTAAAAAAATGAAAATTTTACTAATTCTCCGCAACCCATTATCTTCCCATTTTGCAAAATAATTAGTAATTATCTTCTAATTACTTAAATATTTGTATTCCCTATTCATAATTCAACCCGTTTTCTGCAACATTTTAACATTTACATGTTTGTTTGGAATTATATGTCTTTATAAAATTGTATTGAGAATATATTAAAAGCAGATTGAGAATGAGTTGATAACACGCATTATGTGCATTTGCATATTTTAATTTTATAATGATGTATATATTACTTACAGAGTTACTAATAAATCTTACCGCATAACGCGAAAAGGAGAAGCTTTGAGATGATAAAATATTTATCCTTCGGTTTCCTTATAATTTCAGCATTTCTTTTTATTAATCAATTAATTTTCTCGCAACAGCCTGTAACGCAAGAGTGGGTACGAAATTATCCTGGCCCTTCTAATGATGCGATTGGTCCCTACCTTGCAGTTGATAAACTCGGCAATAGCTATATAGCGGGGACGCATGTTATAAATGACACAATTAACATTCTCTGTGCAAAATATAATACGCAAAGTGCGCAGCAATGGGCAACACTGTATAAATATCCGGGAGAAGGATATTTTGCACCTGCAGGGCTTGCATTGGATACTTCCGGAAACGCATACGTAATAGCACGATATGGGCAAACCTATGTGACACCACTTAATGGTCTCATAGTTAAGTTTAACAGCTCAAATGGCAGTCCTGCATGGGCTAAAAAATATATTGGATATTACGGGTGGAGTGCATTTAGTGATATAAAAATCGACAGATTGAATAATATATTTGTTGCAGGGTGGTCAGACACATCTCATCTTGTTATTAAATATAATACCAATGGAGACTCAATCTGGATTAGAAAATATCACCCCACATTGTGCCGTGAAGTTGCCTACGGTTGTACAATAGACGATTCACTCAATATAATTTTTACAGGCAAAAGATTTCATTACTTTCCTCCATATGGAAGTTTAGATAGTGTACTCGTTACAAAATATACTTCCAGTGGAGTTTTAAGGTGGGAAAGTACATATGCGAACGGAATCTCGGCAAATGAGGGTGACAAAATTGTTGCGGATCAAAATGGAAAGTTTTATAACGAAGAAGGAAATGCTATTTCAGGTGATGGTGTCTACCTCACAATGAAATGTGACAGAAATGGTGCTCGGCAATGGGTAAAAATTTATGATCCACCTGGAAGTGGCGATAACACTTTAAAAGGAATTGCATGTGATAATAATTAATAATACTCTTTTTGTAACAGGCAATGCAGTAGCAAACAGCATTAAAGTTGCTGCAACTATAAGATATAATCCTTCAACAGGTGATTCTATTTGGGTCAGAAAAGAGACAGGAATTTATCCAATGGTACATCTAATGATATTGAATGCTTCGATTCGTGTCGGTTATGAATACATCTCCGGGACACCTTACAATAACCAACTAACTATGGGAGGGCCTATGACTATAAAATATTCCTCGAGTGGTGGCTTAGTCTGGCTTATTAAATATGAAGGACTTGGAAGATCTACTAATTTACAATTAGATAACTTGAGAAATATCTTTATATGCGGACTCTTTGCACCTGCAGGATATATACTTATAAAATTGATACTCACCCGTTTCAGGAATAATATCTTTATATAACGAAATTCCAATTACATTTAGATTATCCCAAAACTACCCCAACCCTTTCAATCCGGTTACAAAAATAAAGTTTTCTATTCCCTCTTCGAGGGGGGCTAGGGGGATGACCACTCTCACCATATTTGATGTTCTCGGCAGAGAAGCTGCCGTGCTTGTTAATCAGCAATTAACTCTCGGCACATATGAAGTTACATGGGACGGCTCAAATTACCCCAGCGGGGTATATTTCTATGTTTTAGAATCAGATGATTATGTTTGAACAAAGAAAATGGTATTAATCAAATAAATACTGCAATTATATAACAGGGAGCATTAGCTCTCTGTTGTTTTTTAGAATATTTTTCTTTTTTTATGAAGACCATATTTTTCCTTTCATTTCAGTTATTTATAACTGTAACGGCAGTTTCTCAATGGATGTACGAAACAACTCTACCGAATGCAGGAACATACGTTTCCCCGTATATGGCAGGTATGTGTTATTGATTCATCTGTTTCCTGGGCGTATGGCGATATTAATGTTAATCAAAATCAGTACTATCCTTACTTTGCAAAGAGAACATGTGAAGGTTGGCAATATATAAGTACTAATCTTGATTCTTCTGTTAAAGCTTATTGTTTTACTGCAACAGATTCACTAAATGTATGGTTAGGCACGTTTCATCCCGATGAAATATATTATTCTTCAAATGGTGGTTCCAATTGGGTCCTGCAGTACCATGTGGCAGATACAGGACATGTACAAGAGATAATGTTCTGTAAAAAAAACTCTGAAATTGTTTATGCTTATGCAACTTTATCATTTATTGGTTTGGGAAATGGAGTACGTATTTTAAAAACTACAAATGGAGGTATTAACTGGTATTATTGGGATTTTGTAAACTATGGTTATTTAGGAGAAGATAATTCTATATGTGTAATAGATAGTAATTACGCATGGTTTGGTTCTGAAAGTGTATTGGGCGGTCCGGGTAAAATTATTAACACTACAAATGGCGGTCAAAACTGGATAGTTACTGATGTAAATGCGGGTCAGGGATGTACTTTTACTATACAATTTTCAAGTGATAAACAAACAGGAATATTTGTAGGTGAAACACCTCCAACGTCTTTGGTTTTACAGAACTACTAATGCGGGTTTGAATTGGAATATTGTTTACACTACTTCATATTATTATTCAGAAACCATGAGATGGATACCGGGTACATTAATTATTAGCGGGAATAAAGTGACTTTGTTATTACCCGTTCAACAGATAATGGCCTGACATGGAGGAGGTTTAAATAAAAAGTCCCAAAACAATGCGTTACGGGCATAAAATTTTCCTTCCTGTGAACTTTAAAAATCTGTGAATCTGCGGCTGATTAAATCGTGTTAAAGGCAGAAATGCGCTTTAAATTTTTCGCGGTCTTCGGGTGATAGTTGTTCCATTTTATCTTTGAATCTTTTCCAGTACCAGTGGCTGCGCGAACGCTGAAATGCCGCAGGTCCGCCGCCGAATCCAAGCAGTATTTTGGAAAGTATCAGCAGTCCCAGCGCCTGTATATAATTTATAACAGGTCCACCGAATATTGACGGAATCAGCCAGTTCCACAGCAGCATTGTAACAAGTGATGCTAATGCTGCAATTACGATAATTTTTAAAGCTATTTTTATTGGTCTCATGATTTTTTTCGTTTAGATTATGTTTTAAATTTCATTCATTAAACTTTTTAAACGCTCCCTTAAGTAGAGCACTGCTCTTCTTTTCCGGGATACAAGTGTATTTATTGGCACACCTGTTTCCTCCGAAATTTCCTTAAAGCTTTTACCTTCAAGCTCGTTTTGTATAAATGCTTCCTGCTGTTCGTCCGGCAGCTCATCGAGCGCATCTTCAAGCTCTTCCATTATTGCAGTTCTCATCAGTTCCGTATCAGGTAAATTATCTGATGATGGAATTAAATCTGCCAATGTCAGCTCGTCATCACCATCACTGTAAACCGGGTCGTTAATCGATAAGCAGCGGGTTCACGTTTTCTTTTACGAAGCAAATCGGTAATTTTGTTTCTGGCAACGGTATAAAGCCAGGATGTAATTTTATCAATCGATTTTATTTCATTAAATCCCGCCGAAAGCTGGTAGAATACGTCCTGCAGCACGTCTTCGGCATCTTCCGAATCGGGAATACGCTTTCTTATAAACCCAAGCAATTTGCCACGGTTTTTGCGGATAGTGCTATCGATAATCTTTTCCTGCTGTGTCAATAATTCAAGTTTTTATACGTCACAAATATACGCATGGTACAGGTTTCATTCATTCTGCGGAAATCCATTTAGCGTTCTTTTAATATAGACGAATGCGCCATTGACTTATTGCATAAAAAAAACCGGGCTAAAATACCCGGTTTATACTGAATGCCCCGTTAAATTTAAAAAGGAAACATTCGGCTTTTTTGCATTGCGGCAAATGCAGAAATATAACAGCATGAATACAATGAGCAGCGTCCCGACTACGCTCAGCAAAAAATGACCTTTGTATGATTTTTCTTTCTTTATGCTTGTGTAAATATGCAGTAAGGCAGCCTGAAGAAGGTAAAGTGAAAACCCAAGAACAATCGCAACTTCTGCAGCTAAACCCCAGTTACCGAAAAATGAAAGTAAAGCAATAACGGCAAATGCCATATTGGCGAAGCCAACCTCCCACTGGAACGCTGGATTTTGATTTTCGAAACCGAGTCTTTTTGCATCGCTTTTGTAAAAAACAAAATGGCTTAGCCAGCTGATGAAGCCGACAAAGCCTACTGCAAGGAGTGTTAATATGTTAACCGATTTTTCAATATCAGGCAGGAACCAGAATGCAAGCCAGATTGCAATTGCCGAAACGGTAATTCTGGCAATCGTAATAACCCAGGAAATCATACAATCTCCTTCTTAAATTTTATTTGTCACCCTCTTCAATTTTATCGGATGCATCCTTTGACCATTTGCACAATATATCTTTATCTTCTTTGGATAGCACTGCATCTTTGTGTATATATAAATACTGCTTGAGCGGCATCTTTCCGTCATTAATCATATCACAAATATTATCAAGCTTAATTGCCTGTTTGTTTTTAGAATATTTTCCCCACTCACTGAAATTCATCTTTGAGCGGCCGTTGTTAACATCGCTTATAACAAACCACGATACCGGTGCAACAGCGCTGTACCACGGCCATTTTGTGTGGTTTGAATGGCAGTCATAACAGGAGCGCTTTAGAATAGACTCAACATTTGCCGGAACAGTAAGCTGTTTTGTTATATGGTCTGATGTTATTTCTTCAGTAAAATATCTTTCAGGTCTGTAAAGCTGGATTAGAACGATTAATGCAATTATTACAATAGCTAAGAGTTTAATAGTTTTCTTCATAAGATACTGATTTTGTTTATATTATATCTTAACGGTAACGGAATGCTTAAAATTCCAGTGTCCACAATTTTTTTCCGGTCTGGTAATCAAACCCGATTACTCCTGCGCCTTTAAGCTGAAATACTACAAGATTACCCGAGCGTGATGCAGACATTTTATCTTTCATAAAAAATATACTGGAAAATGCATCTTTATCTTCATCTACCTTCATCTCTTTGAAAAGTTCATCCTGTGAGGCTGTCCATTTTTCTTTTCCGTCAATCCCGACACACGTCAGCATGCGGTTTGCTTTTTTACCCGCCGCATCCTGATGTAAAATAACACAGCATTCTGCATCCTGGTAAAGAATCAAACCTTCGATATAAGTTCTTGAGGGAGTAAGCATTTCTGCTGTTGCTTTGTCGAAGAACATTAAAGTATGGGGGTCTTTAAGATAAGACGAAGATACTTCTCTGCCGCTTCCTAAAGTTTCTTTCGGGCCGGTTATACTGTATAGCTTTTTCCTCGGTCCGCTTGCCTGTTCGTCTCCCATTGCAAATACAGTTACCTGTTTGTCTTTATCGCTTTCCAAAAAATTCCTGAGGGCGGCTTCATCGGGATAGAGTTTTTCATCGCTTATTGTAAATACAATTCCCTCACGCCCGTCTTTTGTCTTCATAATAATTTTATCGGGGTTCTTTTCCATACGGACATCGGTTATCCCGGCTTTAAGTTCAGGATACTTGTTTTCAAATGCTTTTGTATCCATTACAAGCTGCGCAGTTTCGGCATCGTAAGCGAATATCCTCGGTTCGTTTTCATCATAAGCTCCCGTAACTATCCACACTTTTCCGCTTCCGTAAGCTATCCATGATTGTGTAATAATTGAATTATACTCGGTTTTTATTTTATTCAATATTTTCTTGTCAACTGGGTCGTAAACATAAGTCCATGTTTTGCAGAACAGGCATTTATTGCCAACTGAATGATAACCCGGTGAGGAAGTCTCCTGTATATAATGGAATGAGCCGTCCGTCAGTATCCACAGTTTATTGCTCCCGTCTTTTCCGGGAACAAGAACAACGTTCATCAAATCGCCTTTAAGCTTATTGGGTGTTAATGCAGGGTAAACAAAAAATATTCCTGCCAGTACAATTATTAAGAGAAGTATAATTGCCCCGATAAATCCAAAACAACCCCACTTCAATTTTGACTTTCCGTAGACTTTTTGTCCCGGATAAGGTTCGTTCCCTTGAAATGATGTCTGGTAACTGCTTTGGTCCATGGTATTAGATATAGTTTTGTTGTTTAAAAATATTACGTTCTTATTACCGGAATTTTAACAGAGGGGAAAAAACAGCAGCCATGCCTCCGGCTAAATGTAAATCTAAACAACTATTTAACGTTTGTCAAGATATACTGGCCGGTAAGTAATGGAAATAAATTGAGGAATGTTTTTTATCAACCCCTCCCCGGAGAAGAAGAGGGGTTAATATTAATATAATTATTATTTTGAGAGGAATTTAAATGCGTGGTTCCAGTTTCCGGTTAGAAATCCGGGGGCGCACCAAATAATACATAATCCTTCGAGCGCATTAGAAGCAGCTATTGAACCGCAATCGACAGTCTCCCAGCCGAATTGAGTCAGTATCTCTGTAACTTTCTTTTTTGCATCGGCATCGTTTCCGCAGATGAACATGCTCGGAGTTCCTTCTTCAAAATGAGGTTTATACATAAAAGAATTACCAACGCTGTTGAATGCCTTTACAATTTTTGAATCCGGCAGCCACTGCTGAATAAGCTCGCCGGCTGATTCGCGGTTGCCTGTCATGTAAGTCAGTACTCCGTCTTTCGGGGGAACATCTGCTATAGGATTGCTTGTATCGATTACAATTTTACCTTTGAAATTTTCTTTGCCTGCCAATTTAATTATTTCTTCTGCAGCTCTGAACAGGGGGCAGAATACAATTATTTCACCGAACTTTGCAGCATCTGCAAACGTGCCCGCTTTTACGCCTTTGCCTGTTTTTGAAATCCATTTTTGAATTTTCTCCGACTTCGGGTCCCGTGTGCCAATCATAACTTCATATCCCGAATCGGCAAAACCTGCGCCAAGCGCCTGCCCAACAACTCCGGAACCGATAATTCCAACTTTCATAATTTAAAATCCTTTCTTTTAATGTATTATTATAAAAACGGTATGCTTTACAAGTCACAAGGATTTTGAAGCGAATAAAGTTTCAGTAAGATTAAGAAGGGAATCCTGCCGTTTCTTTAACCCTTTTTGCCTGAAGCAGGTGGCGCTCTTCATGGTTTGTCAGAATTTTGAATACATCTTTAAGCCTCAATGTGATAAGCTTTGATGCAGGTGAAGTAAAAACAATTCTGCCAAGATTTGCGTGTGATGATTTTTCCATAAATCCCTTAAGCGTCTGGTTATGTGAAGCAAGCTCTTTTACAATAGTTACAGGTATTCCGCTTGATGCCGGATAGAAAACTTTGAATGTTTTTGATTTTCTCTTACTATCAGGCGAGACGCCCTTCATTATCATGCTTCCCCAAAATTTAGGAAGCAGGGGGATGTTTTGATAGAAGGAATTCTGCCACCTGTTATTAATCACTGTTTCAAGCTGTGCAAAATATGTTTCGTTAGATACAATGATGTGGTCAAGGCACTGCGCAATGCTCCAGCTTTTTTCCGATGGCTTCCAGTTAAGCTGTGCAGCGGTAAGCGGGCTGAACTCTTCGGCAGTTTTGCGGGTTACTTCATCAATACGGGCAATCAGGTTTTCAATAAATTCATTCGGCACTACCTGTATTTTCCTTTCATATCTTTAAAAACAGGCATGTAATCGTAGGAGGGATAAAACTCGGTTGAAAACGCGCCCCATGCAGCGCTCTCGACAGCTGCGTTAAGCTCGCTTAGCTTAGAGGCAGGAATTTTAACAGTGATAATCTGTCCTGTTCCCATAACTACATACCAGGAAATAACTTCAGCGTCTTCGGGAGGGAATACTTTCCAAAAACCGTTTTCGAGCATCTGCTGCTGTATTTCGGTTACGCTCATATCCTGGTTAGGTCTAAGGATAATTGTTATCATTATTTTGTTTGAGTCGGTTGCCGTTGAGTCTTTCGGACTCTGCGCAAACAATGCTCCGCCTGCCAGCACGGCGGATAATAACCAGGTGAAAATATATTGATTCATAATCTTGATATTATTTGGCTTAGTTAAAATTATAAAATCAATGAAATGTTGAAAAGTTCCTGTAATTTTAACTGCCCTAAGGCTGACTAGGGTTTTGAGCTTTTATTTTCATACTTGCTCACTATTTCCCGGTTTTTAATTTCATCTTTCTTAATTGCGCGGTATATCAAATAGCCGAGAACAATGGGAACAAGCAGCGCGAATATGTAAACTGCGGTAATTGCCATGCGCGTAATTTAATGTTTTATTCCGATAAGTGTTGTGGAAAAATGAGGAAAGTATCGTTTTATAGCCGACTGTCTCCCTGAACTTGTTTCAGGGTCTCATTTTTTAGATGCTGAAACAAGTTCAGCATGACAATAATTAAATAAATTCCTTAAAAATACTGTTTTTTATCCCTTCCCATTCGGGTTTTAGTATGCTGTAATAAACGCTGTCACGTCTTCTGCCTCAGGGCATAAGCATGTGTCCTCTCAGCACACCGTCACGTTTAGCCCCGATTTTCTCCATAGCGCGCTGTGAACGTGTGTTAAGCACATCGGTTTTGAATTCCACCCTGTAGAAATCAAGCGTTTCAAACGCATACTTCAGCAGAAGAAACTTGCACGCTTTATTAAGTCCCGTACCGCGGAAATCTTTTCCGAGCCATGTCCACCCGATTTCAACCCTGCCGTCGTTTACGGATATATTGGCAAAGCTTGTGCTTCCTGCAATTCTGCCGGATTGTTTATCTAAAATAATAAACGGGTAACGGAATTCCCGCTTACGGTCATTTAATGCAGTGGTGATGTAGGCTTTTAAATCATCTTCATTGCTTATAGCGCTTGTTGTTAAGCGCCATATTTCAGGCTCGAATGCAATTTCGCTTAATCCCGGCAAATCGCTTTCCTGCATGGGCTTAAGAAGGGCTGTGTTGTTTTCTAATATTATGTTTTGGGTGAAGAACATAAAAATCTGTTTATTTTGTATCTGCACTAAATGCTACCAAACCGGAGTTTGGGAACAAGTAAATAAAATTAAATAAAAGTAATTCGTAATTTATAATTCGTAATTAGTAATTATTCCTCCGAAGACAGCTTATCTGCCCTGTCTGCTATTTTCAGTTTCGCAATCAGCTCGTCCAAATCGCCGTCTATTATTTGAGAGAGGTTATATAGTGTAAGTCCTATTCTATGGTCAGTAACCCGGTTCTGGGGAAAGTTGTAGGTGCGGATTTTATCGCTTCTGTCACCGCTGCCTACCATTGCTTTGCGTTTATCGGAAACAGCTTTATCCTGTCTTTCGATTTCCGCTTCAAGCAAGCGTGAGCGTAAAATTTTCATTGCCTTTTGCTTATTCTTAAGCTGAGAGCGTTCATCCTGGCATGTAACAACAACGCCGGTAGGAATGTGAGTGATGCGGATAGCAGTTTCAACTTTGTTAACGTTCTGCCCGCCTGCTCCGCCTGAACGGTACACATCAATTTTTAAATCATTGGTATTAATATCAACATCAACTTCTTCGGCTTCCGGCAGTACCGCAACAGATGCGGCGGATGTATGCACCCTGCCCTGCGCTTCGGTCAATGGTACGCGCTGTACACGGTGGACGCCGCTTTCATATTTCAGCGTGCCGTAAACATCTTTCCCGCTGACTTCTGCAACCACTTCTTTCAGCCCGCCGAGTCCCGATGATTCATTGAACGTAATTAAATCAAGTTTCCAGCCCACGCGCTCGAAGTATCTTGTGTACATTCGGTATAAGTCAGCAGCAAAGAGCGCAGCTTCATCGCCGCCGGTTCCGGCGCGGATTTCAAGTATTGCGTTCTTTTCATCGTTCGGGTCTTTGGGTACCAGGAGTTCTTTCAGGTCAGCTTCAAGCTTTGTAATTTTCTGTTCCAGTTCCTCGGCTTCGGCTCTTGCAAGCTCTTTCATATCCTGGTCATTGGTTTCGTAAAGAAGCTGTTTGTTTTTTTCAATGCTTTCCCTTAAGCGGTTGTACTCATCGTAAGAGTTTACAATTTCTGTAAGGCTTGCGTATTCCTTTGAGAGCTTTATAAACTCTTTCTGGTCTTTCATTGCATCGGGCTTATTGAGAAGCTCTGCTATCTCGTTATACCTTTGCTTTACTTTTTCAAGTCTATCAAACATTTTTTAACTAAAATTTCTGAAATTACATCAATTATTTTCAAAAATACTTTATTTAGCTTCAACAATCAATTTAGTTGCAGACCATAGTTTTAAAACTGCCGCTAAGACACAAAGGCACAAAGAATATATGTTTCATGGTTCCCCCCCCTTACGGCAGAGGGGGATGGGAGGTGAGGATAAAAAGTGGAAAATATTTCATCAGCATCTATTTAAATTTCCCGGCAGGTCAAACGCATGCGTTTGACTGTCAAAGGCGTGCCTTTGACCTGCTATGACGAAATTACATTTCGCGGTGAAATGTATCTTCGCATACAAGCTGTTTTCCAAACATAAAACGGGATGCATACCCATTCTTTATCATCATAGTACTCTCACTATGAAAAAAAATATTTTTATCGCCAGCACATCATCAACTTTCTTCAATAAAATTTTTAAATGAGCTCTTAACAAAAGTTACCGGTGTGTTAAGAAAAAATATTTTTCAAAATAATTGTAAAAACTATTGACAATGACTGTTATAATGTTATATTTGCACAAATATTTTTTATGAGAGTTGGATTAACTTTCAATGTTAAGAAAGTGACTGCCGTTGAACTTGTGGATGCACAGTCAAATGGCAGCGAAGTAAAAAGATTCTTTGACAATAATCTTGTTCAGAATTATTCTCACCGTCTTTCCGATAAGTATGCGGAGTGGGACGATGAAGAAACGATTGAAGCCGTTAAAGCAGCAATCGAAAAAGCAGGACATGAAGTTGTTTTAATCGAAGCGGATGAAACTGCATTCGATATGCTGAAGTCAGAGAGGCCCGATATTGTTTTCAACATGGCCGAGGGATACGGCGGCTCCGCGCGTGAGAGTTATATTCCGGCGATGCTTGAAATGCTGGGTATTCCATATACTGCAAGCGACCCGGTTACAATAGGCATTTGCCACGATAAATCGAGGTGCAAAGAAGTTCTTTCTTATTACAACGTTCCGACTCCGTCATTCTTCATCACCGATTCCGCAGTAAATGGCAATCCGAAGGTAAAATTCCCAAGTTTTGTAAAACCGCTGCATGAGGGTTCCTCAAAAGGAATCTATAATTCAAGTTTGGTTAAAACCAGGCGTGAGTTAAATAAAGAGATTTCAAGGATTAAGAATGATTACAACCAGCCCTCTATTATAGAGGATTATCTTGAAGGCAGAGAGTTTACTGTAGCCCTGCTCGGTAACGGTGAAAAAACAAGAGTTTTGCCGATTGTTGAAATTAACCTCGCATGCGTTCCCGAGGGATTTAACAGCATATATTCATACGAGGTTAAGTGGTTCTTTGATACAAGAGAAAATAAGCTCGATATATTTACCTGTCCCGCTAAAATCAGCGCAAAACTGCGTAAAAAAATCGAGAAGATTTGCCTTGATGCATTTAAAGTACTGAGAATTAAGGATTGGGCAAGATTTGATGTAAGATGTGACAAAAATGAAAATCCCTATATAATAGAGATAAACCCCTTGCCGGGAATTTTGCCGAATCCCGATGATAATTCATGTTTCCCCAAGGCAGCCCGCGAAGTGGGTATAGATTATGACAATTTGATTCAAACTGTGCTTAACCAGGCAATAGAGAGATATAATTTGAAAAAACGTCCGCATCAGCTAAGGATTAGGATAGCTTAAGATATATGAACAAAAAACTGAACATATCAATAATTTTTAATGACCCCACGCAGTATGCCCAGGGTCCGATATATGATACCGACCATGTCGATATAGATTCCCTGCCTGATGCTATTGATATGAGCGAGTACGGGGTACTTGATGAAGTCAAATCTGTCGAGCGCGCGTTAATGCCGCTTGAACATAATACGAAGATTGTTCCTTTTGCGCTGGATATTACAAAGCTCATTGATGAGCTGAAAGAAAACAGGCCTGATATAATTTTTAACTTATGCGAAAGCGTCGATGGCGACCCAACACAGGAGATGAACATCGCTGGATTGTATGAGCTGTTGAAAATTCCGTACACGGGATGCAGAGCGTTTACACTTGGACTTGCTCTTAACAAGCCGCTTGTGAAACAGATTTTAAATCAGAACGGGATTCCTACAGCAAAACATTTTGTTACAGATAACTCAAACAGGATTCATATCAACGGGCATAAGTTTCCGATGATAGTGAAACCTTCGAGAGAAGATGCAAGCATAGGCATAACCAATGAAGCTGTAGTTACAAACGCAGCGGATTTGAAAAAAAGAGTTGAATACGTTCTTGAAGAACATAAACAGCCGGCGCTGGTTGAAGAGTTTATAGACGGAAGAGAAATTAATGTTTCGGTTGTAGGCAATGATGAGCTGATAGTATTCCCGATTTCGGAAATAGATTTCTCGCTTCTGCCGGATGATTATCCGAAGATAATCAGCTATAACTCAAAGTGGATGTATAAAACAGTTGAGTTTGCCGGCACAAAGGCAGTTTGCCCGGCGCAGAACCTGACGGAAGCCGAAACAAGAACAATACAGGAAACAGCAAAGAAAGTTTACCGCCTGTTAGGCGCGGCTGATTACGCAAGAGTAGATATGCGTTTCAAAGACGGGGTGCCTTATGTGCTTGAGCTTAACCCCAATCCCGATATCGCTTCCGATGTTCCGGAGGATACGGGCTTCACACGCAGCGCAAAAGCTCACGGCTGGGAATATGAGTACCTGATTCAGCAGGTTATAAAGTACGCGCTGAAAAGATGGAATGTAAATTAGTTAATAAAGTCTATAAAAGTTTGTAAAGTAAAAATACTGTTGACCTTATAACTTTAAGAACTTTATAAACTTTAAGAACCGTAAGAACCTTATGAACTAAGCAATGATTAGAAAACTGACAAAACAAGACAGAGACGTTCTTAAAAAAATACTGGCTGATACGAATCATTTTAATGAAGAAGAGATTAATGTTGCAATGGAGCTTATTGACCTGCACATTAATGATGCGAACCAGAAAGACTACATAGTTAATGTTTTCGCTGATGATGACAAAACAGCGGGTTATATCTGCTACGGCAGAAGACCGCTTACCGAAGGAACTTATGATTTATACTGGATTGCGGTTGACCCCAATATCCACGGCAAAGGAATCGGCAGAAAACTGGTTGAATTTATGGAAGAAGATGTTAAAAAGCTCGGGGGCTCATTGATTCTGATTGAAACAAGCGGTAAAGCCGAATATGAAGGTGAAAGGATGTTTTATATAAAGGTTGGATATGACGTTCAGACAGTTATAAAAGATTTTTACAGAAAAGGTGATGATTTATTCATCTACCGTAAATACTATACAAGTTTAAAAAGTCCCTTAATTGGGTGTTTTCATAACAATATAGGAGTAATAAAACTTTATGGAACTCTGGCAGCAGCTGCTCAGACAAAGCGTAAGTACCGTTGACCAGTTAGTAGAAAAATTTAATCTGGAAAGAGGAGTAGCCCAAAGGCTCGAAGACTTCTTCCAGGCGAGAATTAACCCGTATTATCTAAGCTTAATACAGTACCCGGGTGACCCCATCTGGCTCCAGTGCGTCCCTGACGCCGTTGAGCTTGATGATGTGGATGCGCCTGAAGACCCTCTGCACGAGGATGATATGAGTCCGGTACCCAACATTACTCACCGTTACCCCGACAGGGTGTTGTTCTTAACAACAAGCCAGTGCGGGCTGTACTGCAGGTTCTGCACAAGGAAGAGAAAAGTTGGTGACTCAAGTAAAATTAATATGAAAGAGCTTGAGTCTGCGTTTAAGTATATAGAAGACCACCCGGAAATAAATGACGTTATACTTTCCGGCGGTGACCCTCTTATGCTTACCGATGCAATGCTTGAGAAAATATTGAAACGTCTCAGGGCAATTCCCCACATACAGATTATAAGGCTGGGAACAAAAATGCCGTGCGTTCTTCCCCAGAGAATAACGCCGGAGCTTTGCACAATGCTGAAGAAGTATCACCCGATATATGTGAATACTCACTTCAATCATCCGTGGGAAATAACCGACGAGAGTAAAAAAGCCTGCGGTATGCTGGCTGACGCCGGATGCCCCGTAGGCAACCAGACTGTTCTGCTTAAAGGTGTTAACGATAACCCCGAAGTTATGAAAGAATTGATGAAAAAACTGCTTGCTATGCGTGTAAGACCTTATTACATATACCAGGCAGACCTTACCAAAGGAGCTAACCATTTCCGCACACCTATTGACGTGGGACTGGAAATAATGGATAAATTGCGGGGACATATTTCAGGCTTAGCGGTGCCGCAGTTTGTTATTGATGCGCCCGGCGGCGGAGGCAAAATTCCTCTGTTACCCGATTACGTTCTCTCGCGGGATAAAGACAGGATTATACTGCGCAACTTCCGCAACGAAGTATACGAATATCCCGACGTTCAGGAGCCGCATCCGGTGCTCAAGAACGGCAAGAGCATTGAATCTCGCCCGCTGAAGAAGAAGCAGAAGAAAATCCGCCTGCCCGTTTTGCAGGAAGGATAAAAAATAGAAAAAATATTTTTTCTGCAGAGAAAAATTTAATGCCCCGTAAACGCATTGTTTTCGGGGCTTTATTATTTTGTCAAGAGTTTTTGAAAATTTTTTTCTCCCCGTTAGTTTGCATTTATACTTTCGTTGTGTTAATTTTGAATCTAACAGCCTGCCTGCTGCAGGCAGGCATTACTGAAAATTTTCCAGGCTCCGTAATTGAAAGACTCCCAAAAGAAATTGAAACATAAATAGATTTTTTATACTTAAGAAGTATTAGCATGAGGGGAACTTGCTAATACTTTTTTAACATTTAATTAATGAGTAGTAAATTATTAATGGTTATATGAAATGAAAATTAAAAGTTTACTTGTAGATGAAGGAAAGAAACCGTATGAGAGTATTGAATTTGATAAGCGCTCATCGGTTATAAGGAATCCTGACGGCTCCATAGTATTTGAGATGATAGATATAGTAGTGCCTAAGCACTGGTCACAGGTTGCAACAGATATATTAGCGCAGAAATATTTCCGCAAGGCAGGTATTCCTAAGTTCCTGAAAAAAGTATATGAAGAGGGCGTGCCGGTGTGGCTCTCGCGCTCGGTGCCCGATGCCGAAAAAATGGCAGAACTCGCTCCCGAAGAGCGTTATACTTCCGAAACAGATTCAAGACAGGTGTTCCACCGCCTCGCCGGATGCTGGACTTACTGGGGATGGAAATATAAATATTTCGATTCTGAAGCAGATGCCCTCAACTATTATAATGAGCTTTCTTATATGCTCGCCACCCAGATGGCAGCGCCTAACTCGCCTCAATGGTTTAATACAGGATTGAACTGGGCTTACGGTATAACAGGTCCGTCACAGGGACATTACTATGTTGACGGCAATACAGGAGAATTAAAGAGTTCAGACGATGCTTACACTCATCCTCAGCCGCATGCATGTTTTATACAGTCGGTTAATGATGACCTGGTTAACGAAGGCGGAATTATGGATTTGTGGGTAAGAGAAGCAAGATTGTTTAAATACGGCTCAGGCACCGGAACAAATTTCTCACAGCTTAGAGGAACAAACGAGCCCTTAAGCGGCGGCGGAAGGTCATCAGGCTTAATGTCATTCTTGAAGATTGGCGATAGAAGCGCTGGCGCTATTAAATCAGGCGGCACAACAAGGCGCGCTGCAAAAATGGTTACGCTTGACCTCGACCATCCGGATATAGAAGAGTTTATCAACTGGAAAGCTGCCGAAGAGCAGAAAGTTGCTGCTCTTGTTTCAGGCTCAAGACTGCTGAATATACACCTTAACAATATTATTAAATCGTGCCATCAGACACATCCCGAAAATAATCCGTACGATAGAAAATCAAACAAGCAGCTTGCAAAATCAATTCAGGAAGCGCGCAGAGTTTTTATTCCCGAAAATTATATAGAGCGTGTTATTCATCTCGCAAGGCTGGGCGTTAAAGAAGTCCATGTGCCGGTTTATGATACAGACTGGAATTCCGAAGCGTACTTAACAGTCTCGGGGCAGAACTCAAATAACAGCGTAAGGGCAACCAACGAGTTTATGAAAGCCGTATCCAGTGACGGCGAGTGGAAGCTTTTCTGGAGAACTGAGATTGCCAAAGCAAAGAAAGAAAAACGCGAACCGGTTGCCTGTAAAACGCTGAAAGCACGTGATTTATGGGAAGATATCGGGTACTCGGCATGGTCTTGCGCAGACCCCGGAATGCAGTTCCATACTACTATTAATGAGTGGCATACTTGCCCCCGCGGCGGTGAAATCCGCGCATCAAACCCGTGCTCGGAATACATGTTCCTCGATGATACCGCGTGCAACCTTGCATCGCTTAACCTTGTGAAGTTTTTCAATATAGAAAAAAATGCTTTCGAAGTTGATGAATACCGCCATGCTGTAAAGCTGTGGACGGTTGTTCTTGAAATCAGCGTTCTCATGGCGCAGTTCCCGAGCAAAAATATTGCAAAGCTGTCTTATGATTACCGCACACTTGGTTTGGGTTATGCAAATCTTGGCGCTCTATTAATGCTTCAGGGAATTCCGTATGATTCAAACGAAGCGCTTGCAATAACAGGCGCGCTCACGGCAATTATGCACATGCGTTCCTACGCAACGTCTGCTGAGATGGCAATGGAGCTTGGCCCGTTTCCGAGATATAAAGAGAACGAAGCCAACATGCTCCGTGTTTTGAGAAATCACAGGCGCGCCGCTTATAATGCATCTGCAGAGGAATATGAAGGCTTATCGATTACACCGATGGGCATTAATAAAAAATACTGCCCTGATGAACTTGCTTACAGCCGCCCGCGAAGATTCTGACCTTGCGCTTCAGCTTGGCGAAAAATACGGATACCGCAATGCGCAGGTTACCGTTATTGCTCCCACAGGCACAATAGGGCTTGTAATGGATTGTGATACAACGGGTGTTGAACCTGATTTTGCGTTGGTGAAATTTAAAAAACTTGCCGGCGGCGGTTACTTTAAGATTATAAACGAATCAGTTCCGCCCGCATTAAGGAAGCTCGGCTATACAGATATTGAAATAAACGATATAGTGAAATACACAAAGGGGCACGGCACGCTTCACGGGTGCCCGCATATAAGCGCGCAGGCTCTTTCTGAAAAAGGATTTACAAAAGATGTAATTGCGCAAATCGAAAAAGTTCTTCCTACTGTATTTGATATTAACTTTGCATTTAACAAATGGACACTTGGTTCTGATTTCTGCAAAGACGTGCTCGGCTTCAAAGAAGACCAGCTTGATGATTTCAGCTTCAATATTCTGAGGTCACTTGGGTTTACCAAAGACCAGGTTGAAGAAGCGAACGATTACGTGTGCGGAACAATGACAGTTGAAGGCGCGCCGCATTTAAAAGAAGCGCACTACGCGGTTTTTGACTGCGCCAACAAATGCGGAAAGAAAGGCACACGCTACATTTCTTCCGATGCGCATATAAAAATTATGGCATCGGCACAGCCGTTTATTTCGGGCGCAATATCAAAAACCATCAACCTGCCGAATGAAGCTTCGGTTGAGGACATGAAAAAAGCATATATGCTTTCATGGAATCTCGGTGTTAAAGCAAATGCTCTCTATCGGGACGGCTCAAAGCTTTCACAGCCGCTTAACAGCGTAAGCGACGGCGATATTTCGGAGGCTGAAACCGAAGAGCTTGCCGAGATGACAAAATCGAATGACATTATAAGAATAGCGGAGAGAATTATTCACCGTTACATTGCAAAGAGAAGAAAGCTTCCGTTCAGAAGAAGAGGATATACTCAGAAAGCTAAAATAGGCAACCATTCGGTTTACCTGAGAACGGGTGAATACGAAAACGGACAGCTTGGCGAAATATTTATTGATATGCACCGCGAAGGCGCTGCATTCAGAAGCTTAATGAACTGTTTTGCCATTTCTATTTCACTGGGCCTGCAGCACGGTGTACCGCTTGAGGAGTTTGTTGACGCATTTGTTTATACACGCTTTGAGCCTAACGGTATAGTTATCGGCAACCCGAATATCAAAATGACAACGTCAATAATTGACTACATTTTCCGCGAATTAGCAGTAACCTATCTTAACAGAAGCGAGCTTGCGCATATAGAGCGCGATGCAGAGCTTAGGACAAGTCCTATTGACTCGATTTCAAAGCTTGATAAAGAAGCTGATTTTGAAGAAGAAGAAATTTACAGCGAACGCATAATTGAAGAAGTCCACCCGCACGAGCAGCATACAACTGAGGAGGATGAAGTGCATAAAGCAGAAGCCGATTTGTATGAACGGCACGTTTCGGCGCAGTTTGTAAAGCCGGGTGAATCAAACGGCAAATACGAGATGATTAAAGAAGCGCGCATGAAAGGCTACACCGGCGATATATGCCAGTCATGCGGCAGCCTGACAATGGTAAGAAACGGCACATGCCTAAAATGCACAACCTGCGGCGAAACAAGCGGATGCTCATAAATTCATAAGGTTCAAATAGTTAATTAGTGAAGAAGGGGACGTGAAAGCGTTCCCTTTTTTGTTTTAGAGCCTGTAAGTCGAAACTCCGTTTCGACTACTCCTGCCTGCTGCAGGCAGGCGAATCGGAGATTCGAGTTACATTCCCTCCCCTTCTCCAAAGGAGTCCTTCGGACGGGGAGGGTTAGGGTGTGGTGTGCATAAAAAAATATTCACAAAATTTCCTTTTTAGTTAACATAGTTCTGAATATATTTAAAGTTCAAAATAAAACTTAAATCCCCGTAATATATAGGAGAACATTGCAATGAGCTTGCTGAAACAAAAACTTGCCTCCCAAATTCCGAATTTGATAGAAAAAGTTCGGAATTTGGCGAAAGAAAACGGTAAGAAGAAGGTTTCTGAAGTGACGGTAGAACAGGTATTAGGCGGTATGCGCGGAGTAAAATCGCTGATTTGCGATACATCTGAAGTAGCGCTTGATAAAGGTCTCATCATTCGCGGAATACCCGTGTTAGAACTTACCGATAAGTGGCCCGAAGAAATACTGTGGCTGTTATTAACCGGCGGGCTGCCGGATAAAACCGAACTTAAAGACCTTCAGGACGATTTAAAGAAACGCTCCGAAGTCCCTGAGTATATCTGGAACCTGCTTAAAGCATTCCCGAAAGATGCGCATCCGATGAGCATGTTTAATACACTCATCACTGCTATGCAGCGCGAGTCGAAATTTTTCCATGCATACGAAAAAGGTTTGAAGAAAGATAAGTATTGGGAATATACACTGGAAGATTCCTTAGACTTAATCGCCAAGCTGCCTGCATTAGCCGCAGGTGTTTACAGAACACGTTTCGGCAAAGGTGAAGTAATTAAACCAAATCCAGAGCTTGACTGGGGCGCAAATTACGCATACATGCTCGGCGTGAATAATAATACAACTGACTGGTATGATTTAATGCGTCTTTACATGACTCTGCACAGCGACCACGAAAGCGGAAATGTAAGCGCATTTACTTCTCACGTTGTCGGCTCGGCGCTTTCTGACCCGTATTATGCAGTTTCAGCGGGACTTAACGGTCTTGCAGGTCCGCTTCACGGTCTTGCTAACCAGGAATGTTTGAAGTTTGTCATCGAGCTTGAAGAACATTTTAAAGGCGTTCCGACAGATGAACAGCTTACGGAGTTCACTAAAGAAAGGCTTGACAAAGGACTTGTTATTCCCGGATACGGACATGCTGTTTTGCGTGTAACCGACCCGCGTTTCACGGCATTTGTTGAATTCGGAAAGAAAGTAATGCCGAACGATAAAATTTTTGCAATAGTTGAAAAGCTGTTTAATATAGTCCCGCAGGTATTAATGGAGCAGGGCAAAGCAAAAGACCCGTGGCCAAACGTTGATGCTGCATCGGGCTCGCTGTTATATTACTACGGTGTAAAAGAATATATTTATTATACCGTGCTGTTCGGAGTATCAAGGTCAATGGGTATCTGTTCACAGCTTGTTATAAGCCGCGCTATCAGCGAACCGATAACCAGGCCTAAATCTGTAACGCTCGATTGGCTTATAAATGCCGTCCGCGATTAATTTATTAAAAATAGTGTAAATTAAGCAGGGATTCAAAAAACTTGAATCCCTGCTTGTTTTTAGGGTATATTTCATGTTATAACACTGTTTTATTCTCCCAAAATTGCATATATTTGCCTTTTCAATTAATTAACTTCTGGATATATTTATAGTTCTGCTTGATAAAAATCTGTAATTAAAGACAGGAAATACTATGTCATTACTTAAGGAAAAGCTGGCTTCGCAGGTACCTGCATTGCGTGAGCGGGTACACAGCCTCGTAAATAATTACGGCAAAAAAGTAATATCCGATATAAGCGTCGAACAAGTGCTCGGCGGTTTAAGAGGTGTAAGGTCAACGTTCTGTGAAACAAGCGAGGTAATACTTGATAAAGGCTTAATCATCAGGGGATATCCTATATTGAACCTTGTTGACAAACTGCCCGAAGAGATATTCTGGCTTCTGCTGACGGGTGAATTCCCTACTAAAGAAGAAATTGAAGACCTACAGTCGGAATTGAAAAAACGCTCAAAGGTTCCGCAGTACTTATGGTCAACACTGAAAACGTGTCTGGTGAAAGACGAACCGCACCCGATGACGATTCTTATTTCAAGCATTGCAATACTTGAAAGAGAATCAAAGTTCTATTACCATTACAATACGGGCGGAATGAAGAAAGATGAATACTGGGAGTATGCTCTGGAAGATGTTCTTGATATAATAGCGGTGCTTCCAAGTCTTGCAGCAGGAATATACCGCCTCCGTTATGATAAAGGTCACTTGATAAATTCAGGTCATGACCTGGACTGGGCGGGAAACCTGGCACACATGATGGGAATAGAAGAAAATCAAGAAGATTTCACTAAGCTCATGCGTCTTTTTATGGTACTTCACTGTGACCATGAAGGAGGCAACGTAAGTGCAAAGGCATGCAATGTTATCGGCTCGACTCTCTCAGACCCGTACTACGCAGTTATGGGCGGTCTGGCAGGTCTGGCGGGTCCGCTGCACGGTGAAGCAAACCAGGAGGGTGTAAGATATGTTCTCGATGTGCTTAAAACCTTTAAAGATGTTCCGAGTGATGATGAACTGAAAAAATATGTAACCGATACATTAGTTTCAGGGAAATTGATTCCCGGATACGGACACCCGGTGTTAAGAGTAACCGACCCGCGCTTTACTGCGTTTTATGAATACGGGAAAAAAGTTATGCCGGACGACAAGCTGTTTAAAGTTGTTGAAAAGCTCTATAAAATAGTTCCGCCGATTTTAACCGAGTACGGCAAAGTCAAGAATCCGTGGCCTAATATAGATGCTTCCTCCGGAGCGCTTCTGTATCACTACGGGATTGAAGAGCTTGATTATTACACACTGCTGTTCGGTGTATCAAGAACACTGGGAATCTGCGCGCAGCTTGTGATTGACAGGGCGCTCGGTTTTCCGATTACAAGGCCTAAATCGGCAACACTCGGCTGGCTTGAAAACGCAGTTAAGAATTAATTTTTAAAGTCACTCTTTAGCGCTGAATACTGTTATTAATATTAAATGCTGAATTTAAGGTGATTTACAACTAAAATACCCAATTTTGGATAGTGAAATACCAAATATTACTCCTCCCTCCGAAAACGGCGGAGAAAGCAAAAACAGGAAGCTGTATTCGTTTCTGATTCCTTTGCTGGTTTCCGTTTATTTTATGGCAGGATTTACACAGCTTAAGCCCGAAGACAAGAACAGGTTTATCGGCAATGATGACAGCGCTTATACAATGAATGTAAAGAAAACTCCTGCGTTTAACCTCGCTGCGCTTCTGGCAAACGAACAGTTTTCGGAAAACCTCAGGGATACGGTTTATACCGATAAAGACAAATACCTTGAGCTGAGAATAGACGAGCAGATGCTATATGTTCATTACAGAGACGGGAGCGTAAAAGAATACCCGGTATCCAGCGGAAATAAGTTTCTTAATAAAGGAGTTGAATCGCGTCCCGGATTGTTTGCAATATTTTTGAAAGAGGAACTTCATCTTTCATCCCAGTTTGATGATGCTAAGATGTTTTACTATATGCCGTTCAATATGGGAATCGGTTTTCACAGCCTTGCGGGAACAGGTTATTACGGTAATCTTGGCGTGAGACCCTCCTCACACGGATGTATAAGGATGAGAACTTCGGATGTGAAAGAATTATTTCATGAGTGTGAAGTTGGTACTCTTGTACTGGCAGACCGGGGAAAAAACGCAAGGGTTATTGCATTCGCTCCCGAAGGATTTAAAAATGACAAAGAATATTCAAAAGATGAATATATGGAAATGCTTGCCTATAATCTGAACTCGCTATACCGGGGCAGGTATTTTATCGACCGGCCGAAAAGATTTATTATAGACCCGGCGGTAATTCCTAAAATCGGTTTTAATGTGGGTTCAACAGATGATATTCCTTCAAGGCAGCAGATGCCGTTTATGACAGAGCAAATTCAGCAGTATTCGGATAAACTTGACCCGAAAGGATATATTACATCCAATGTGAAAGAAAATCTGGATGAAGAGATTGCCGGTAATTTTCAGTTTGACGAAGAAGTTACGGATTATTCTTCTCTTGGTCTTGAAGTTGATAAAGAGCTTGTTGATAAGCTCGTTTATAACCGCATCGGGATATTGCCGTATTTTCCGCCCAACAAATAAGAAACACATAATTAATATTTATGGTTAAATTAATAGCAATGTATAAAACTCCGGCAGATGTGCTGGAATTTGAAAAACATTATTTCGATGTTCACATGCCGCTGATAAAGAAAATGCCCGGCTTGCTGAAGACGGAAGTATCCAGGCTTTCGGGTATGCCGGGGCAGGATAACAAATATCATATTATGGCTGAAATGTATTTTGACAATATGGACAGGCTGAACGAATCCATGGCATCAGCCGAAGGCAGGGCTGCTGGCAAAGATTTAATGGGTTTTGCCAAAGATTATGTTATTATGATGTTTGGCGAAGTCAAAGATTAGGGAAATGGCGATTTTTATTGTTTTTGTAGACATTTTTTTCTATTATGCAGGACGCACTTTTTAAAAAGGAACAAATTTTTACTTCTTTAAGTATAAGATTTAAGGGTTTTAAATTTAATATAGGAGCTTACTCAAATGGTATCTGATAACATTCAGGTTCTGATGAACACCGATTACGGTGCTCCCGAACTAAAAAAAGTTTACCAGAAGTTTTTTGCCAGGGGGCTTTTCTTTGCAATTGTTGTGCATATAGTTTTTATTTCAACGTATCTTGTAATAAATTATATTAATACTCTGAAGGCAGAAGAGCTTTCCAAGCAGCAGCAGCAGCAAAGGATAATAAATCTTACTGACCTTGAGCCGCCGCCGTCTGCAACAGAAGACGAAACTCCGCCTCCGCCGAAAATTGAAGAAATGGTTGCTCCGCCAAAAGACCTTTCCGCACTCACACCGGAGCCGGTTGCTAAAGAAAAAGCCGAAGAGCAGACTATCAAAACACAGGAACAGCTTGAACAGATTAAAAGCCCTGTTTCGAGCACGGGAGATACCGGTAAGTTTACATATTCAGGTCCTATTAAAGTAGAAGAGAAAAAAGTAGAAGAGAAAATTGAGAAGAAAGAAAAAGATGTCGAAAAAACAGTATACCAGTCGTTCGAAGTAGAAAAAGCTCCTGAGTGCGTTAATCTTGCGCAGGTTAGAAGCTCGATGAACTATCCTGAAGTTGCCAGGCAGGCAGGAATTGAAGGAAGGGTAACTGTTAAAGTTCTGGTAAATGAATCCGGCGGTGTAATTAAGGTTGGGTCGGTTAGCGGACCGGATGTGTTTGCAGATGAAGTTCGCGATAAGGCAATGAACCTGCAGTTTACACCGGGATTGCAGAACGGAAAACCCGTTAAAGTCTGGGTTACCGTTCCGTTCAACTTTAAGCTGAAGAATTGATTCGGGTTATCCTTTTATAAGGATATCCTTTAAGAGGATTTAGTTTTTGAAAGTATATAATTATTTATCATTTGGAATTTCCCTCATCTTTGTGGTGATGGGAATTCTTATTTTAAGCAATGTTTTTACCACGAGTTACTTCTTCAGGAACAATGAGTTTTTGAGAATGGCTTTTGGCTTTGTACTGATTGTATACGGTGCGTTCAGAGGTCTTAATACTTACTTTAAGATTAAGAACTCAAACAATCATAGGAACAGAGATTATTAAAACGTTTTTGAACTCTTTAAATGCGCACAGCAATGAAAAAGCATTCATTAAGATATTTACTTGTGCTGGTTATACTATCGGGTTCTGTTATTTATATGGGCTGCGATTACGGCAAGGTGAAATCTGTTACAACAATAGGCGAAACTTCAATTGAGGTTGATGAATCTATTTCTCCTGTTGTGAAAAAAGAAGCCGATGAGTTTATGCGCCTCAATACTGAGTCTAAAATAAACATGAAAATCAAAACTTCTAACGAGGTGATGGCTGATTTGCTGAACGGTGATATTAAAACAGTAGTTGTCAGCAGAGATTTTAATCAGAACGAGAAGGAGCATATTCAGAAATTTAAAATCGATTTAAAGAGAAATGCTTTTGCAGTTGATGCAATCGGGGTGATTGTAAATACATCCAATCCGGTTGAAAAGCTCAACTACAATGAGCTTAAAGGAATATTCACCGGTGAAATAGAAGACTGGAAGAACCTCGAAGGCGATAACAAAGACGTTTACAAAGGGAAAATCAAAGTTTTCATGGCGAGGGGCAACGCTGCTATACACGATATATTCAGGGAAAAAGTTTTAGCGGGCTCGGAATACGGCAAATATGATGTGCCGTGCAGCACCTCAACCCAGATGCTTGATGAAATTAAGAAAGATAAAGATGCAATAGGTTTCATTACAATGAGCTGGGTAACTAAATTTGCCGATACTCTTGATACGGCGGTAAAACCGCTCAAAATCGGCGCAGTGGATTCACTCGGCAGAATAGACAAGTATGTGGGGCTTCACCAGGGATATGTTGCCAACGGTGATTACCCGCTTGCCATCAAAATTTACATATTTTCGACTGATTACAGCATGAACGTATCGGTGGGTTTTATAAGTTTTATGCTCGCTTACGACGGACAGAAAATAGCGCTTAACAGCGGGCTGGTACCGGTTACACAGCCGGTCAGAATCATACAGTTAAATTAATTATTTTATTAAAGCCATGTTTACCAATAAATACAGAAGATTAGTTTTTACATTCTTAGCTCTTTTTATACTGAGCGCTGATATTACACTTGCTCAGGATAATCTTGCTGACGGCGTTCGTGCCGTTAAATCCGGAGATTACCTGAAAGCTGTTGAACTGCTTAAGAAATCTGTCTCGGGAGATGATAAAGATTCTTACGATGCAAATTTTTATTACGGCATTGCCCTCTTTAATACGGGTTCATCAGCAGATGCAGAAAAATATCTGAAAAACGCAGTAAAGATAGATGATGAACGGCCGGAAGCCTATATGGGTCTTGGTGAAGTATTCTCAGAACAGAAAAAATACGGTGATGCAGCGTCTTATTTTGAAAAATCTAAAAAATACCTGCCGCTAAATAAAAAAACGGAAGACCTTGAAAAGGAAGAAATATCGCTTATAGTTGAAGTATTGAGCAAGGAAGCCGAGAACTTCATTGCTGACGGAAAAGTAGATAAAGCCATCGCATCGCTTACCCAGGCAAAAGTATTTGACGGCAAGAATCCCCAGGTATATGTCGGTCTCGGTGATGCTTATTTAAACAGGGGAGCGTTTGAGCCTGCAACAACAAATTATAACCTGGCGTTAACTTATAAAAAAGATTTTGCTCCCGCTTATTTTGGGCTGGGGAAAGTTTCATTCAAGAAGAAAAAATATAATGAGGCAATTGAGCTTTATACTAAAGCAATCAATGCCGATAAAAACTATGCAGATGCATACTTTGAAAAAGGATTGATTTTATACCTCAGCGACCAGTTCCCGGCTGCTCTTGAGACATTTAAAAAATATGCAGACCTGCGCCCCGGTTCAACCCGCGGTAATACCTATTATGCAAAAACGCTCTATGCAATGGGCAAGCTTGATGAAGCTATGGACCTGCTCGATAAAGTATTGCAGGTTGACCCTAAATCAAGCGAAGCTAACAAATACAAAGCTTATATATATATAGAGAAAAAAGATTACGATAAAGCAATGGAATACTTCGATAAAGTGCCAAAAGAAGATTTCAACGCCGAAGACTATACAAAATACGCAAAAATATATGTTGACCAGAAGGATTTTGCCAAAGCTTATGATTATTTTAAAAAAGCTATTGAAATAGACTCAACTAATGAAATCACATATTTCGAGTACGGTAAAGCGCAGTTCAACGAACAGAAATACGAAGATGCCATTGTAAACTTTGATAAAGCGATAAATCTCGGTATTACAAATCTTGCAGCATATGTTTATAAAGGGATTTCTCTTTACTACCTGCAGAAATACGATGATGCAATTGCCGAATTCGATAAGAGTATTGCCCTGGATAATAACTTTGCATATTCATACCTGTGGAAGGGGAACTGCTATGCCGCTTTAGGCAAAAGACCGGAAGCGGTTGAATCTTATAAGAAAGTGCTGGAGATTGACCCCAATAACCAGGATGCAAAAGACCAATTAACAAAATTAGGAGAGAAGTTTTAATAATGAAAAATATTGTTGATTTTATTGATTCAAACAAAGATAAATATCTTGATGAGTTGAAAGAGTTCTTAAGCTATCCCAGCATCAGCAACAATCCCGAAAACAAAAAGGATGTTGAACAATGCGCATCATACATAAAAAAGCATCTCCAAAAAATCGGTATGGAACATGCTGAGATTTATACTACAGCGGGACATCCTGTTGTTTATGCCGACTGGCTCAATGCAGGCAATGATAAGCCTACCGTATTGATATACGGACATTATGATGTTCAGCCTGTTGACCCGATTGAATTATGGACCTCGCCCCCGTTTAAAGCGGATATTAGAAACGGAAGAATTTATGCAAGAGGTTCAGCCGATGATAAAGGGCAGGTTATGATTCATTTTAAAGCAATTGAAGCGCATCTTGTAAACAATAAATCACTGCCGGTAAATATTAAGCTGATTATTGAAGGCGAAGAAGAAATTGGCAGCGTTAACCTGGAAAAATTTATTTCTGACCATAAAGAGCTGCTGAAATCTGATGTTGTAATTATTTCCGATACTGCGATGTATGATGCAGACCATCCTGCAATTGGTTACGCACTCAGAGGATTATGCTACATGCAGATTGAATTAACCGGACCGAACCGTGACCTTCATTCGGGACAATTCGGCGGAGCAGTTGAAAATCCTATTAATGCTCTCGCTAACATTATTACAAAACTAAAAGACAGCAAAGGCAGAATATTAATTGACGGATTTTATGATGATGTGGTTCCTTTGAGAGAAGAAGAAAAAAATGAGTTTAAAGAACTCCCGTTTAACGATAATGAGTATAAATCATCGCTCGGCGTTGATGAACTCTTCGGTGAAGAAGGCTACAGCACTTTAGAGCGTCTTTGGGCAAGACCTACGCTCGATTGCAACGGAATATGGGGAGGCTTTACAGGTGAAGGAGCAAAAACAGTTCTGCCTTCAAAAGCATATGCAAAAATCAGCATGAGGCTTGTGCCTAACCAGGACCCCTCTAAGATTGAAAAATTATTTACCGATTATGTGAAAAAAATTACTCCCAAATCGGTTAAAATATCCGTAAGCGGGCTCCATCACGGCAAACCGGCGATGACACCTATCGACAGTAAATGGGTAAAAGCTGCATATGAGGCAATGAAGCAGGCATTCGGCAAGAAGCCGGTATTTATACGCGAGGGCGGCTCGATTCCTATTGTGGTAACATTCCAGGAAATTCTCAAAGCCCCTGCAGTACTGCTCGGGTTCGGACTGCCGGATGAAAATGCGCATTCACCTGATGAAAACATGAGCCTGAATAATTTTCACAAAGGAATAATTACCTCCTCGATTTTTTATAATGAACTTGCTAACTTAAAAAATTAAATAACAGAAACTATGGCGGTAAAAACTGCATCTAAATCAAAAAAAACATCATCCAGGGCAAAAAAAGAATTATCTCTGCCGCTTGAAAAAACAAACTTCCTTATTATTGGAGCCGGCATATTAGTTTTAATTATCGGTTATATACTGATGTCAGAAAATTCGGTCAACGGCTTTTTGCCGACTGTGCTTTCGCCGATACTTCTTGTTCTTGGTTATTGTGTAATCATCCCTTACGGCATATTAAAAAAACCTAAGAAACCCGAGTCAAATATTCAGCAAACCGATACAGAAACTGTTACAGCATCACCAGAAAACGTGAGAACCAATATCAAGACAAAGTAAAGTTTAAACGCAGGAAATTTGATTTTCTAAAGAGCCGGGTTTTTTGAAGCCCGGTTTTTTTTGTTTAAAGGCTTAAATCACCCTTAAGGGTGATTTGTATTTTAATATAATCTGTTAGTTTAGTATTAGTGTGTAGAGTATGAAATAACACTTATTTATAATAATCAATTAAACCTCCCGGGGAAACAGATATGACGAAAAAGAAATTTGACTGGTCTCAATTTACGCAGCGGGTTGCGGTAGCTGCTCCGGTCGACCAGGTATTTAAGATGTGGACCGACCCTGAACACCTTCGCAATTGGTTTGTAACTGATGCAAAGATTGAGCTGAAAAAGGGCGGGAAATATGAATGGAAGTGGATTGCCGGAGTAAAAGAAAAAGGCAAAGTTCTGGACTTTAAAAAACCTTCAAAAATATCTTTCACTTTTGCAGGTAGTATTTGTGAAGTAACCGTTAAAAAGGATAAAAGGGGCTCGCTTGTAACGCTTCATCAGCATAAGATACCAAAAACCGAAAAAGGAAAATCGGATATTCATCTTAACTGCAGCTGCGGCTGGACGTTCTACCTTACTAATTTAAAAACTTATCTTGAGTATGGTATCGACCTCCGCGAGGCTAATTCAAAGTTCGCAAAAAAGGGCGTGATACTGAATTAATAGTTATTAGAATTTAATAGTTATTAGTTAATGAATAAAGAAGGCGGCTTAAAACCGTCTTTTTTATTTTTGTTTAAAATAGGGCGGGGACTCTTTGGATTGAATACCATACTCTAATTTGGTAACTTTGCTCCAATTATGGAAACTCACCAAACAAAATCAAATAAAACAGCATTGCTGCTTCTTATTATTGCAGCTATTTTCTGGCTTGGAGCTATCAATATACGCGCCCTCATTGGCAATGAGCTTCTGAATTACGACCAGTTTAATTTCAGGACTTCTATACCGCCTGACAGGGAGAACACGCTGTTTCAGCTTATATCTAATTCTTCAATTGTGATAGCTTCAAGTTATTTAGTTGTTCTTGTATCAGTTATCTGGTTTCTCAGGACAACAACTCTTAAGCTGAAAGAAAACGGCTGGCTGCTTATGAGCTGTATACTTTTTTTCGTATTTGTTCCCGTTGAAGTATATACTTACTATCTGGATACTAAATTTGTTCTTCTGTATTATTCTCATCCTCCAAATCACGATGACCTCTTAAGAATCTTCGGAAAACGTCTGGGCGGGTTAAGCGGTATTCCCGTTATTGCATTATTCTGTTATTATACAATTATCGGTCTGGCAATATTCAGACCGCTTACTAAAAAACCTGAAAAGCTCCCTGATGAAAAAGAAGAAACAAGCTAGCCCTGAAATAAAGCTGCTTCTTGCGGAGCTTGAAGATATTGTTCGCCGGCTGGGTTATAACCTCAGGTACGAAAAAGGCAATTTCGAAGGAGGTTACTGCCTTCTGAAAGAATCACGCCTTTTTGTTATAAACTCAAAGAACGAAGCTGAAAAACGCATTGCTATAATTGCGCGGAACCTGAAGGAAATCGGCATCGATGATATTTTTGTCAAACCGCAGGTAAGGGAAGTGATTGAAACAGAAAATGCGAAAGCGCTAAGGAAAGAGGGAGAAGCTCAGGAAGAAAAAGAAACTGAAGAAAAAGAATCCGAAGAAAAAGAAGCTGAGGAAAAAGAATCCGAAGAAAAAGAAACTGAGGAAGAAAAAAAAGAGGAAGCAGGGCAATGAAAGTAACTATTCTCGGAAGCGGAACATCTCAGGGCATCCCAATAATCGGATGCAGCTGCGCTGCGTGCACTTCACTCAATCCGAAAGATAAACGGCTCCGTGTTTCGGTTTATATTGATACAGGCGTCCAAAGGGAATACTCATACGGTACATTGAAGCTTTTAATTGATACTTCGCCCGATTTCCGCCAGCAGATGCTTACAAATAACCTAAACGATATTGATGCGATATTGTATACCCACCACCATATTGACCATATTATGGGACTCGATGATATAAGGCAAATCAACCAGCTTCATCACAAAACAGTTGACGTTTACAGCAATGAAGGAACAATAAAATATATTAAGAAAGCGTTCAGTTATATTTTTGACGAGAGTACTTACAGGGGCGGGGGAATACCCGATATTAAAATGCATGCAATTAAACTGGAAAAGTTTAATATAGGACATGTTGAGGTTACACCAATTAGATATTTTCACGGACCTACAATTGTATGGGGATACAGAATCGGTGATTTTGCTTATATGACCGATTGCAGCAGTATTCCCGAAGAAGAGTTTTCGAAACTTGGTGGATTACGGTACCTTGTTATAGATGCGCTGAGATACAAATCACACCCGACGCATTTTTCAATTGATGAGGCAATTGATGTCTCAAGAAGAATCGGTGCCGGTATGACGTACTTAACGCACATGACACATGATATTGTTCACGATGAAGCAAACGCAAAACTGCCCGCAGGTATTGAGCTTGCCTATGACGGGTTAACGTTTGAAGTGTGAAAATCTTATTTGCTTGTGTCAACACCAACAGGGTGAGAAACAATTATTTGAATAAAAGTAAGTCCCCTCTTGAGAGGGGATTTTAGGGGTGTGTTTAATTGACAAGTAGGTTTAAACCCACCCCGTTCCGATAAAATCGGAACAGCCCCTCCGGGGGAGGGGAATGTACAAAAAGAGAAATTTCTATTTTATACTATATCCAATCCTTTATGAAAGCAGTAATACTAAACGAAAACGGAGGTCCCGATAAACTTATTTACACGGAAGATTTTCCCTTGCCTGAGCTTAAACCTGATGAGGTTCTTGTTAAAATCAAAGCTGCTGCAATTAACAGGGCTGACCTTGTTATCAGAACCGGCTATCCCGGGTTAAGCCTAAATTTCCCGCATATCCTGGGCGGCGATATTGCAGGCGTTATTGAAAAAACAGGAAGCAGTGTAAAATCATTTAAGCCTGGTGAACGGGTTATAAGCTGGTCAATTGCTGCCTGCGGTGAGTGTGAGTGGTGCAAACGCGGCAGAGGTGGACTCTGTTTTAACTGGCAGTATTTTGGTATGCACCGCAATGGCTCATATGCTGAGTATGCTGCTGTACCCGAAAGCTCTCTTATCAGGCTTCCCGATAATATCTCTTTTGAAGATGCTGCTTGTTTGCCTGTTGCAGGTTTAACCGCTTATCACGCGCTGGGCAGTATAGGCAAGCTGCAAAATGGTGAAACATTCTTTATCTGGGGCGGAGCAAGCGGGTTGGGTATGATGGCAATTCAGATTGCGAAAAATATCGGCGCAGAAGTATTTGCAACTGCAGGAACTGAAGAGAAAATTAATAAGCTTAAAAAGCTTGGTGTTGACCATATTTTTAATCACAGAACCGAAGAAGATATTCCCGAAAAAATTCTTGCGCTCACTGATAATAGGGGAATTGATGCTGTGTTAGATTATATAGGACCTGCTACACATCCCAAAAGCTTTCAAATGGTAAAAAAGGGCGGAAGGATTCTCTGGTGCGGTATAATGACCGGACGTGAAGCAACTGTAAGTATTCATCAAACATATTTGCGCCACATCAGCCTGCTGGGATTGTATCTCGGTGAAAAAGAAGAGCTTGAAGGATTAGTTCAATTGGTTTCACAGGGCAAAGTAAAACCGTACATCGGTGAAACACTTAGCTTAAAAGATGCAGCTAAAGGCCACCAGTTAATTCAGGATGGTAAAGTTACCGGTAAGATTGTAATGATACCGTAATACACAGACTTCCGAAGTCTTGGAGACTTCGGAAGTTTTATGATTTAATCCTGTTTATCCGGCATCATCATTCTCCATACTGCCTGCCAGCGTTCCTCTTCTTTGATTAGTACAAATAAATCTCTGCCTGATTCTTTGTATTTCTTGCCTTTCATAGTGTAATCGATATCAAACCTGTAGCTGACTACAGCGGTATAGGCAACTAAATTAACTTCGGGGTCGGATTCTTTATAATCATCAACCTCTGCCTGGCTCATAAAATCTTTATAGCTTTTTATGCACTCGGCTCTGTTGTGCGCAAGCACTTGCATACCGGGTCCCGCAATAACCATATCTTTGTGAAAGTAGTAGGCAAGCTCATCTGTTTTATTATTCAGCCATTCTTTATTTAATTTTTGTACTGTATGCCAGATTTGCTGGTGAGTTTGAGACTTAAAAGCGGTGTTCATTGTGTAGTCCTTTAGTTATAAAAACATAATTACAGTAGTACCATAAAATAACTTGTAAAAATTAAATACGAAAGGAATATAAGAGTGTCTAAATGAACAGGTTCAGCCCGGTTGCTTTCCAGACTTCTTCTTTGGTTTTTGAGGCAATTTCACGGGCGCGCAGGGCTCCGTCATTGAGAACTGATTTCACGTAATCGAGATTACTTTTAAGTTCTTCTCTTTTTTCGCGGAATGGCCTAAAATGTTCAAGTACTTTTTCAAGCAGCATTTTCTTTGCGTCACCGTAACCAAATCCACCGGCCCGGTATTTTTCGGCAAGTGATTTTTTTTCTTCTTCAGCGGCAAAGTATGAATATAGTTTGTATACATTATCTTTCAGCGGGTCTTTAGGCTCTTCAAGCGGTGTTGAATCGGTAACAACTCCCATGATTTGTTTCTTTAGCTGCTTTTCGGGAGCAAAAATTTCGATAATATTTCCGTAGCTCTTGCTCATCTTCTGTCCATCGGTACCTATTACAACAGCAACCTCTTCGGGAATGTAAGGCGCCGGCAGCTTAAACACATCGCCGTAAGTGCGGTTGAATTTCCCGGCAATATCCCTTGCAATCTCGACGTGCTGCTTCTGGTCTTTGCCCACCGGGACAAGGTCAGGCTTATAAATCAATATATCAACCGCCATTAATACCGGGATAATCAAACAATCCCACATTGATTTCTTTATTCCCTTTAGCAACAGCGTCTTTGTATGCGTGCGCAAGCTCAAGCATGCTCATTGGGGTAACACAGTTTAAGACCCATGTAAGTTCCGCATGTTCATGTATATCGCTCTGTCTGAAGAAAACAGCTTTCTTTGGGTCTAAACCGAGCGCAAGGTAATCAAGCGCTAAATCCATTACAAGCTCCTGCAGGTATTTTGCATCTTTAACAGTAGTAAGCGAGTGCAGGTCAGCTATAAAGATATAGCTCTCGTATTCATTCTGCATGGCAACATGGTTTTTCATTGCGCCGAGATAGTTACCGAGGTGCGCTTTGCCTGTGGGCTTAACGCCGGAGAGAATTCTCTTTTTCACGGGGATTTTGGGATTATCAGAAGTCATGGAGTTATTCGAATTTCTTTTTTGCAAGAACTATAGCGCCGACTATAGCTGCAAGAAGTATGAATGAAACCAGCTCAAACGGAAACGAAAATGTTGTGTAAAGCACCTTGCCGGTTGATTCAATTGTGCCGATTTGTTCTGCATTGGGATTTATTACAAGGTATTTCTGAAAAAACCCGAAGTATGTTGATATTGCAAGTGCTGCAAAAAGCAGTATTGCAAGAAGAACGGCTGTGATTTTCTTATAGGTAAAGTTTTCACTCAGCTTAGACTCGTCCTGAAGATTTAAAAGCATGATCACAAACAAAAACAAAACCATAATTGCGCCTGCATAAACAATAATCTGTATGATTGCAATAAACTGAGCTCTCAGCATTAAGTACAAAGCCGAGATACAGAAAAAATTTACAACTAAAAATAATACGCTCTTAATGGGATTGCGGCGTGTTATCATAATAACTGCCGTAATCACAGCAAGTGCGGAAAAAATCCAAACGATAATATTTTCTAATGTGAAATGCATGAATCAAATATCAAATAATAAACAGCAAATTAATTAATAGTGCCCGATGCTCCCGAGTACTCGGGATAGACTCCATCGAACCGGCACCGAGGTACAACCCCGATCCGACTTTGTCGGACGCGTCAAAATTCAAGAACAATTTAATTTTAAGTGCCCGATTCTCCCGAGTCTCGGGATAGACTCCATCGAACCGGCACCGAGGAACAACCCCGATCCGACTTTGTCGGACGCGTCAAAATTCAAGAACGATCTAATTTTAAGTGCCCGGGTCTCCCAGAGTACTCCGGGATAGACTATAGTGCCCGGTCTCCCGAGTACGGAGACTCCATCGAACCGGCACCGAGGTACAACCCCGATCCGACTTTGTCGGACGCGTCAAAATTCAAGAACAATTTAATTTTAAGTGCCCGGGGCCGGAATCGAACCGGCACCGAGGTACAACCCCGACAGGATTTTAAGTCCTGCGCGTCTACCAGTTCCGCCACCCGGGCAAAAAATATTTTGTTTCAGAACGAATTAGGAACAGAATAACAATTTTAATAAATTATTATGACTTTTTCTAACCTAAAATTAGGTAAAAAACATACTGTTGCGGTAATTTATTTCCACAAGCCCCAATCATCTTCCACGTCATTTGACCTATCGAAGGTGCCAATCCACTCGACAAACAGCTTGCGGAATTCTTCTATTTCGTCACGAAGCAGCTGTAAGTATTCAGCGCCGGCTAAATTTTCATGCCTGCACATAGAGGTTGCGGCGAGAAGCTCATTTGCATGCCTTTTTATAATCACAGCATTTTCCATCCTGATGCTGTAGAGGTCACCGCCCTCGGCACCGGCAATTTTAGCGCCGATTGTGTATGCATCAACCATCATCTGCTCACGCAGCATGAACTGGTCTTTCTTTTCATCGAAAGTATCTACCAGGTGTTTTGTAATTTCGCCTATCTGGATTGCTTTCCGGTAGATTGGAAGCTTCTTGAATGCATCCATTTCTTCTTCGCTGTATTCATCATCATCCATTTCTTCATCAAAATCGTCGAAATCGTCAAACATAATTATTTCCTCACTTTCTTGAGATAAGTTTCCAGCGAACTGTCCAGTGAAGGTTTTAATTTTATTGCTGTTTCCCAGTCTTTGAGGGCATTGGGATTATCAAATGAATTATAATACGAAAATCCCCTGTTTACATATGCATCAACATAAGCTGAATCAAGCTGAAGCGCTTTTGTGTAATCCGCGATTGCATTGGGATAATCCTTCAGGTTTGCAAGCGCAAAACCCCGCGCGTTGAATAACGTTGATTTTGACTGGTCCTGTTTAATTGCCGCATCAAAATCCTGTACCGCAAATTTAAACAGCTCGGTATTCAAAAAAACATATCCGCGGTTAATGTATGCATCGGTGAAATCGGGCTTAAGCTGAATTGCTTTGTTGTAATCTTCCATTGCCGAGCCGAGCTTGTTTGTGTTGGCATAAGCATAGCCCCGCGTGTTGTAATAGACAGCGTTGTTCGGGTTAAGCTCAATTGCTTTGGTGAAATCCGCTATGGCCTTATCGTACATCTTAAGGTTCATGAATGCAAATCCCCGGTTTGAATATGCATCTTCATATTTCGGGTTGAGCCCGATTGCCGCTGTATAATCTTTTATGGCAGTGGTATAATCTTTCAGGTTGGCATAAACATATCCCCTGCGGTTGATATAGACCGCTTCCTTCGGAGCCATCTTAACGGCTATTTCGTAATCAGACATCGCCTTGCTGAAATCATTTTTAGTGATATACAAATATCCGCGCGCATCAAAATATTTTGCCGAGTCCGGTCCGGTGGTGATTGCTTCGTTTAAATCTTCCATAGCTTTATCAATATCATTTCGTGATGAATAAATCATGGAGCGCCTGAAATACGCCTCTGCATTATCGGAGTTCAGCTTAAGAGCCATGTTGTACTCGTTCATAGCGTCATCCAGCTTGCCCTGTTTAACGAGGTCAATTCCCATTTTGAGGTGAGTGTCTGATTCCTGCGGATTCTTTCCGCATGAGGAAAACAAAACAGTAAGCATCACAGCAGGCACAACAAAAGCACGGAGGCAATACATAATCCCTTGGTTCATTTATTATTTAATATACGGAATTATAAACGGAAATTATCAAAACTTAATAAAATCTGAATTGAGTTTCAATTTATATATGAAAACTTGAAAATAATGATTAAATTAAACCAACCTAAACGCATATATAACATTAATATGAGCAATAATTTAAAGTTTTTAATTTCGCTTCTTATAATGGCATCGTTAATGTTTGCCTGCAGCCGCAAGCCCGGCAGAGACCAGGAAACTTCGCAAAAACAACAGGTGCAGGAGCCTGAACGCAAAGACCAGTACCGTATTGCGGAGATGTTCACAGGCAACAAGGCGCAGATGATTGATTTAATAGAGGGAACAGCAACGTTTGATATTGAATATGAAGGAGACTCCACTTTTACAGCAAGGCTGCTTGACCCCGACGGCACCCTGGTTGATGTTCTGGCCGATGTAAAAGGAAACTACCGCGGAACAAAAACAATCACGGCGCCAAAAACAGGCTCTTATATACTTGATGTCAAAACCACCGGCAGGTGGAGCGTTTACAGGAAGTAAAAAACATTTCTATCCCCGCGAAAGCGGGGATCTAATCAGCATCCGCCACCAAGCCACAAAGAAACACAAGCTTCTTCACCGAAGAGTTTAATTATTTTTGATGGATTCATACAACAAAAAAGGCGGGGATAAACCCGCCCTTAAACTTTAATTTGTCATTTCCGCTGCAGCAGGTATGCGCGAAAGTGGGTACCTATCATTTCAGCAGCGGTCTTATTTTATTTATGCGCGGGCGCAAATCAGGCTCATACGGCGGATTCAGACGGATGGCTTCTTCCCAGTCACGGACAGCCGCTGCGTAGTTCTTCAGGCTGAGATATGATGTACCGCGGTTGTAATATGCTTTTGCAAGACGCGGGTCCTTCATTATTACTGTATCGTATTGCGCCACTGCCGAATCATATTTTCCAAGTATATCGTAAATGTTTCCCTTGTTGAAATTAGCTATTGTGTCATTGGGTTTCAGCCTGAGCACCGTGTTATAATCGGTCATAGCGGAATCATATATCTTAAATCGTTCGTATGCGTTGCCGCGGTTCATGTAAGCGGACTGGTTGTAGGGGTCAAGCTGGATGTATTTATCATAATCCTCAATTGCTTCGCGGTACATTTTGATGTTCTGAAAATGATTGCCCCTATCCAGGTAAGGACCCGGACGGGTTGGGTATTTTTTAATAAAGTAATCGAGCTTTTGAAAGGCTTTGATGTTCCATACTTTATAAACGCTGTCACGCGGTATGCTGTAGCCGCGGTGATAGGTCTCAAGCGAATCGCGGTAATCAAAGTTACCCGTACCGTATATATCGGTTGAATCGCCCGTGGGGTAGTTGCCGCTGAGCGTTGTATCGGCTGAGATGCTCTGTGTAAGCGATGTCAATGTGGAATCATGCTTCAGTGTTTCTTCGGTCTTGTCTTTGTTGCAGGCATACATGAGCACAAGTGCAAGCCCCAAAGCCGCAAATATTAATCGTTTTGAGTTCATTTTGTGTTGAATTTACAAAATTTAGCAAGATTAGGTGAGAATTGCAATAAAAAAGAGGAGGCATCATTTCCGGACTTGATGCGGAATCTATTAAGGATAAAGGGATACGATATTGTTAAGTATCCTTAATTTAAAAAGGTACTACATTTTTCTCTTGACTTACTTTTTTAGAATGTTCATACTTATGTAAAATTTAATAGCTAAACAATAATCAATATGGAAACATCAATTGTAACAGTAAAAGGGCAGGTTGTGATACCCTCCCGGCTTAGAAAAAAGTATAAAATTAAAAACGGTACGAAGATTCAATTTGAAGAAGTTGGAGACGGTATAAAGATGATGCCAATAACACCCGAGCTTATACGGACAAAAGCCGGATTTCTTGGAACTAAAGGAAAATTACTTAAGGCTTTGATGGAGGAAAAAAAGAAAGAGCGCGAGCTATGAAAAAATTTGTTTTAGACAGTTATGCCTTGCTGGCTTATGCTGAAAACGAAAAAGGAACCGATGTGGTAACAGAGATTCTTATAGGCGCACTGGAGGGTAAAAATGAAATTTATATTTCTGTTGTAAACTTTGGTGAGATGTATTATATAGCTTTGCGTGAAGGAGGTAAGGCAAGAGCAGAGGTTTATAAAGACACAATTCTAAAATTTCCGATTGAAATAGTAGATGCCGATTTAGAATTAACTCTGACAGCAGCACCATTTAAAGCTGCCTATAAAATATCTTATGCGGATGCGTTTGCCGCAGGATTAGCAAAACAAAAGAAAGCTGTATTGGTTACAGGAGATAAGGAGTTTGAACAGATTAAAGGTGAAATTAAAATTAATTGGATATAAAAGAGGAGGATTATGCGAAACCCATATTCACTGCAAATAACAAACAAGAATGAAATCTAAGGTATTGAAAGAACTCTCAATTAAAAGTCGAATCCCGCAGCACGGTTAATCCGGTCAGATTCGCTATGCTGGTTAAACCGCTATATTTACTTATACCATAAATAAGGTATATTAGTACTGCCCTCTTGACAAACGCAAATTTCCGTTTTAGATTTATCTAAGAGTGCATCGGGTGCGCGGTGTATTGAGTGCGGAGTATTAGAATCACTCAACATGCACTAAATAAACTTAATCCCGTTCATTAAAGAACATCGAAAACGTGCGGATTTCGCAATTCTGACTTCTTACTTCTGAAATTTAGCTTCTGAAAAACGGCAATTTCGGGGTGCTTTCATTACTTGTTTTAAGAAATATGGCGATTTAAGCCCAGTTTCATTACTTACCGTTACTTGAAGTAATGAAGTTTTTTCGGAAAATGAGGCTGTATAACCTGGTAAGATGTCAAATAAGATTTTCTTGCTGATTGGATTTCCGCCTGCCTGTCTACGCCAGGTAGATCTGCTGCAGGGCAGGGGAATGACAAATGAAGATAAAAAAACTTCCGAAGCATTTGAGTACTACGGAAGTTTGAATTCCGAATCTCCTCTCCTTCGGAGAGGTTAGGGTGAGGTGGTTAATTTATTTTCTCGTTCTTTTTCATAGATTCATCGGCGAGCTTCTTTTTGTAAGCAATCATTTTATTAAGCAGCTCATCATTGCCCGTTGCAAGAATCTGTACAGCGAGTATTCCTGCGTTCTTCGCTCCGCCTATGGCAACCGTAGCAACCGGCACACCTGAGGGCATCTGCACAATAGAGAGCAGTGAATCCATTCCGTCGAGGTTTTTTGATTTCACCGGCACGCCGATTACAGGAAGCGGATGAAACGCGGCTGCAACTCCCGGCAAATGCGCTGCGCCGCCTGCGCCTGCAATAATTACTTTAATTCCGCGCTTGTGCGCGCCGGAGGCAAACTCCGCGGTAAGCTCCGGTGTTCTGTGCGCGGATAAAACTTTTATTTCGTAACCGATGCCGAATTCATCCAGCACGGCTGCGGCTTCTTTCATAATCGGCAGGTCGGAATCGCTGCCCATTATTATGCCGACTTGTACTTTGTTCTCCATGTTGAATTTAGTGTTATTGTGTTATAAAAAAAATCGTTCTTTGTATTCTAATTATCATTCTGTCCGCCATGGCGGGTTGTTTCGGGTTCTATTCAAAAAGATGCTGAAACAGGTTCAGCATGACATGTCATGCAGGAGTTTCTTTAGCTTTGTACATGTATATCATCTCCAGCACTTCACCCACAGCGTCTTCATTGTTTGTGCTGTTGGTAACATAATCCGCTTTGCGTTTTAACTCGGGGATAGCATTCTGCACTGCGATGTTGTATGCGCCGTAATCGAACAGCGGCATGTCATTGTGCCAGTCACCTATAACTGCAACATTGTTCCGCTGAAGATTGAGGTGTTTCACAAGACGCTTCACACTCTTGAGTTTATCGCTGCCCTTTTTCTTGATTGTGAGAAGGTAGTAATCATTGGATGGTGACTTGGTTACGTTCATCGAAAGACCCGTTGTCCTGGGGAATTTCAGCTTATCACGGATAATGCGCAGGCTGGCTTTATCTTCGCAGTAAACCAGAATTTCTAGTATGTTATTGACGGTGCCGTAATCTGCAATATCTTTAATGGGTGCGCTGAGGCGTGTGTACTGTTTAATAAGATTGTTGCGCGGAGTAACAAACTGGCTTTCGTGGTCGCACATGGTAATTTTGCCGTAGTTATGTTCAGCAAGCGAGATGACTTTCTTCACAAGCGTATCTTTGATGATTCCCTGGTAGGCGATGTTCTTGTCTTTATCAATAATAAGGGCGCCATCGAGCACAACAAAAGGAATAGTGATATCAAGCTCATCGGCAATGTGAGACGAATAGTGAAATGACCTCGCCGAAGAAAGCGTGCAGTATATACCGCGCTTCTTGAGCTCCTGAGAAAGAGATATGGTTTTTTCACCAATTCTGCCGTTGACATCTACAAGTGTTCCGTCGATATCTATGACTATGAGTTTTATGTCTTTGAGCTGATGAACCATTAAAATCTTGTTGAAAATTCCTCCTTTTTTACAATAAACATATAATTTAACGAACTCTATGTTTAAATAGTATAGCAAATTGGGGGTATATTTAGTGTTGGCAATTTCGAAATTGATATTTTGCCAATTTTTTCCACTGTTTCTTATAATTCATTCAATTAAATTACAGGATATGAAGTACGATTTTAATGAAATAGAGCATAAATGGCAGAAATACTGGGAAGAGAACAAAACTTTCCATGTTGAGGCTGATAAAACCAAACCAAAATTTTACTGCCTTGATTTCTTTCCTTACCCTTCATCCGAAGGGCTCCATGTCGGACACCCGGAGGGCTACACTGCTTCCGATATTATGGCGCGCTATAAGAGGATGAAAGGATATAATGTACTCCATCCAATGGGCTGGGATGCATTCGGGCTGCAGGCGGAACAGTACGCGGTTAAGAAAGGAATTCATCCTAAGCTTACCGTGAAAAATTCCGTTGAGAATTTTAAAAGACAGCTTAAAGCGATTGGATTTTCATTTGACTGGGAACGGGAAATTAATTCAACCGACCCGAATTATTATAAATGGACGCAATGGATTTTTCTTCAGCTGTTTAAATTGGGTTTGGCTTATGAAGCGGAAGCCCCCGTGAACTGGTGTCCTGAGCTTAATGCGATTCTTGCTAACGAAGAAGTTCCGGAACAGATTGAAAAAGGATATACAGTCGAGCGCCGACCGATGAAACAGTGGATGCTGAAGATTACTGCATATGCCGACCGCCTGCTTAAAGACCTTGACTTACTGGACTGGCCTGAGAGCACCAAGGAAATGCAAAGGAACTGGATTGGAAAATCTGAAGGAGCAAGAGTCCTCTTTAAGATTAAGGGCTCGGTGGATACTCTTGAAGTCTTTACTACACGTCCCGATACACTGTGGGGAGCTACATACATGGTTGTTGCGCCGGAGCATCCATACGTTGATTTAATTACAACAGATGAATGCAGAACCGGGGTCGAAATATATAAACAGGCTGTTAAAAATAAATCTGACCTCGAACGCCAGCAAATAGAAAAAGAAAAAACAGGGGCTTTCACCGGAGCGTATGCAATTAATCCCGTAAACAATAAAGAAATACCAATCTGGATTTCCGATTACGTGCTGATGAGCTACGGAACAGGTGCAATAATGGCTGTGCCGGGACACGACGAGCGTGACTGGGACTTCGCAAAAAAATATCATATCCCCATAGTAGAGGTTGTAAAAGGCGGTGATGTAACAAAGGAAGCATTCACCGAAGACGGCGTGGCAGTGAACTCTGATTTTATTAACGGACTTGGAACCGAAGATGCTAAGAAAAAAACTATTGAGTGGCTTGAAAAAAATAATCTCGGTAAAGCAGCTGTGCAGTATAAGCTGCGCGACTGGCTGTTCTCCCGCCAAAGATACTGGGGCGAACCGATTCCTGTTATTCATCTTGAAGACGGAACGGTAAAACCTGTTGATGAAAAAGATTTGCCGGTAGAGCTTCCCGATGTTGAATCGTATAGACCTACGGGAACGGGAGAATCACCCCTGGCGGGAATTCCTGAATGGGTGAATACAATAGACAAAGAAACAGGCAAGCCGGCAAAACGAGAAACCAATACAATGCCTCAGTGGGCAGGCTCATGCTGGTATTACTTAAGATTCCTTGACCCGAATAACAATAAAGAATTCTGCAGTAAAGAAAACGAAAAATACTGGATGCCGGTTGACTTGTATCTCGGCGGCGCGGAACACGGTGTGCTTCATCTGCTCTATGCAAGGTTCTGGCACAAAGTTTTGTATGACCTCGGTTACGTTTCTACACGCGAGCCGTTTATGAAGCTTTATCACCAGGGAATGATACTCGGTGAGGATTCAAACAAAATGTCGAAATCAAGAGGGAACGTTGTAAATCCCGATGACGTAATAAATCAATACGGCGCAGATTCGCTGAGGCTGTTCGAAATGTTTCTGGGTCCGCTTTCTGCTACAAAGCCTTGGTCAACACGCGGAATCGAAGGTGTATACAGGTTCCTTAACCGCATATGGCGGCTATATATCGATGAAAACGGAAACCTGAACAGCGCAATTCAGGATGTTAAGCCCTCGAAGGAAATAGAAATTATTATTAACAAAGCTATTAAAGAGGTAACACGCGATATCGAAGATGAAGACATGAGGTTTAATACCTGCGTCAGCGAAATGATGATTTTTCTAAATGAGATAAACAGGTACGATGTAATGCCGCGCGAAGTAATGGAAAAATTTGTAAAAATACTTTCACCGTTTGCGCCGCACATTGCAGAAGAAATCTGGAACAGGCTGGGACATAGTAATTCAATTACTTATGAAAGCTGGCCTGAATATGACGAAACTAAGCTGCTAATGAAAATGGTTACCGTTGTGGGTCAGGTAAACGGCAAAATGAGAACAAAAATTGAAGTTCAAAATGATACCGATGAAGAAACGTTAAAAGAGCTTGTGAAGCAAGATGAAAAAGTTCAAAAGTACCTGGATGGCAAAGAAATAGTTAAAGAAATAGTTGTAAAGAACAAACTTGTTAATATTGTAGTAAAGTAAAATTTTCTATGCTTCATAAAAAGCATTTTACATTGAACGAAGCCAACCGCATGCTTGGTATAATCAGACCGCTGATAGAAAAAATGTCAGGGCTTAAAAAAATTCTTGATGAGCAGGGATATGATATATTCCGCCACCAGTATTTCGGCGGAATTGGCCCCAACGGAACAGGCGAGTTTCCCAAAGAGATGGAGGAGCTTGTGGAGATTGTTAAGAAAGATAGCATCTTACGGGGTGATGATTAAGAGTATTGATAACGGGCTGCTGGATTTCCCTTATATTCGCAAGAGCGGCGAAGAAATTTATCTCTGCTGGAAACGGGGTGAGGGCGAAATTCGGTTCTGGCACACGATTTCAGACGGGTTTTCGGGAAGAAAAAATATAAATGAGTTATGACACACGGCTGGCTTTTTAAACCAGCCGTTTATTTTATAAAATAATAATTATATGAATATATTTAATACGGCAGTAGTAAAAATGATTCCCATTGTTCCAAGAGGAATAGTGAGGAAGTTCGCAAATCCTTACATTGCAGGAGATAAGCTTTCCGAAGCGGTTCAAAAAGCGAAAGACCTCAACAGTAAAGGTATTATGGGAACTATGGACGTGCTCGGCGAGCACAACACGCTCAAAGAACAGGCAACTGAATCAACAAACGAATGCATACAGGTGCTTGACGCAATTAACGAACACAAGCTCGATTCAAATTTATCGCTCAAGCTTACACAGCTCGGGCTGCAAATGGATTTTAATTTCTGCAAAGATAATTTATTCCGTATACTTGATGCGGCAAGGAAATATAACATATTTGTGAGAATAGATATGGAAGACTCCGCATGTACTGATGATACGCTTAAGCTCTATGAGCTTTCAAGAGATTACTATCCGAACTGCGGAGTAGTAATTCAGGCGTATATGAGAAGAAGTTATGCCGATGTGGAAAAGCTTGTTAAGCAGAAAGCAAACTTCAGGCTTTGCAAGGGAATATATGTTGAGCCGGAGGAAATTGCTTACAAGAAGAAAGAGGAAATCAACCAAAACTTTCTTAAGATACTTAGACTTATGCTTGATAATAAAGCGTATGTGGGTATTGCAACCCATGATGATGCGGTGGTTGAAGGCGCATATAAAATTCTTGATGAGTTTAAGCTGAAGAAAGAAGAATATGAATTCCAGATGCTGCTGGGAGTAAGAGAAAAATTACGTGACCAGGTTCATGCAAAGGGGCACAGGATGAGAATTTACGTACCATTCGGCGAGCACTGGTATAATTACTGCATACGCCGCTTTAAAGAAAACCCGAAGATGGCAACCTATGTGCTGAAGAGCATATTAACCGGGAATTGAAAATTGTAACTTATCCTATGACTCGGAGTCATAGGATAAGTATTAGAAGTTGTGTCAGGTTTTACAACCGGACACTTCTGTGATTATTAAAACAAAAAGCCTGCTTTAAAACAGGCTTTTTATTGTAAATAATAAAATTCGTTTACTTGTATTTAGGCTTTTCTTAGTTCTGGGGTTTTTCCATTTTAACGGTTACAGTTTCATTTGTCGGGTCATAAACAGCCTCGTATGTATCAAGGTTTTTCTTTGCAGGACCTTCTGTAACTTTACCGTCGATTGCATATTCGGAACCGTGGCAGGGACAGACGAATTTATTCCCGGTAAGCTCAACAGTGCAGCCTTTATGCTTGCAAATTAGACTTAACTGCTAAAAACTGAGTCTGTGAAAGCCTCACAAGCATATCTTCATCATCAAGGAAAATGGCGCCTCCGACTTTTGCAAGGTCTGAGTTTTTTGCGTCTTTTAAATTTACTACAATATCTCCGCTGATTCTTGTAATTTTACCGCGCTTAGTATTTTCTGCTAAAGCGGCTATATCAAACGATGACAGAACAGTGCCTCCGACTGCAATTCCAATAGCAGACCTCTTAATAAATTCTCTCCTGGATATTTTGTTTGCCATAAATTAAAATCCCCCTAAAAATTTCAAATTTAAGTTATAAAAAACAGTCCCTTCACACTATTAATCCTAAATAAGTTATCAACATTCTTCAAAACATGCAATATAAATTAACTGTTTGATGTTTGCCAATTATTACCGGTTTGTAAATACTTGTATCTTTTAGCTATAAACCCATCATAACTGCAATTGAATTATAGAACAATTTCATTTAATTTGATAAATTGGTAAAAAACAAAGCAAAATCACATGTCATTAGAAAAAGATATTACTTCTTTATATAACAAAACCAAATTATCGGCTAAAGAATCCCAAAGGGCGAATTCTGTTTATAAAGAGCTTATAAAACTGCTGAACAATGGCAAAGTGCGTTCGGCAGAATTTAAAGACGGTTCATGGAAGGCAAATCCGTGGGTTAAACAGGGAATCCTGCTGGGTTTCAGAATAGGGAAGCTGAAAGACCAATCGATTAACAGTGAATTCCGATATTTTGATAAGCACACATTAAAGCTAAAGCACATTAAGCTTTCGGACAGCATCAGGGAAGTCCCCGGCGGCTCATCAATTCGTGACGGCTGCTATATCGGCAAAGGAGTGATTTGTATGCCGCCCATGTATATTAATATCGGGGCTTATGTTGATAACAATACGTTAATCGATTCTCACGCATTGGTAGGTTCATGCGCACAGCTTGGGAAGAATATTCATCTTTCTGCAGCAGCGCAAATAGGGGGAGTGCTGGAGCCGGTTAATTCCGTTCCTGTCATTGTGGAAGATGATGTAATGATTGGCGGCAATGCCGGAATATATGAAGGCACAATTGTAAAACGAAGAGCTGTTATTGGCGCAGGATGTGTAATTACAGGCTCAACGCCTGTTTATGATACTGTTAAAGGTCTGGTTTACAGAAAAACAAAAGAGGAGCCACTTGTAATTCCGGAAAATGCTGTTGTTGTTGCGGGTTCGCGGCCGCTGAAATCTGAATTTGCCGTAGAAAACAATTTGTCAATCTATACCCCGGTTATAATAAAATACCGTGATGAAAAGACCGATGCTTCAACCGCTCTTGAGGAAAGTCTAAGGTAATATCTAACAATGAAAATTGCTGTAATTTCTGATATTCACGCTAACCTTGAAGCGCTTGAGGTATGCCTTGCCAAAATAGATAAGCTGAAACCTGATAAATTGATCTGCCTGGGTGACCTCGTAGATTACTGCGCACAGCCTAACGAGGTTATTGAGCTTATTAAAAAAAATTGTGATGTGGTTATTATGGGGAATCATGATGAGGCTCAGTTTAATTATGCCCGCGCTGAGGGGTTTACAGAAAATGCATTTATATCTTCCGTGCATACCCGTTCGGTGATAAAACCCGAATACGTTGAGTATTTTAAAACCCTGCCATATACTTACTCAGTAGAAAATCTGCTCTTTGTACACGCCTCACCTTTAAATCCCGGGGATTATAAGTACGTTCGGACCTCTGAGGCAGCAAAAAGTTCGTTTGAATCTTTTTCGGAAAAAGTATGCTTTATAGGCCATTCGCACCGTCCGGTGATATTTGAAGAACAATATTCAAACGTTTTAGAAACTGAAAGTGTTAGTAATAATGGAAGTTTCAGATATATTATTAATGTTGGAAGCGTTGGGCAGCCCAGAGACGGAAATCCTAAGCTAAGTTTTGGATTTTTTGACTCAGATAGCTTCAAATATAGTAATTACAGGCTCCAATACCAGGCTGAAAGTGCTTCAAAAAAGATAATTTTAGAAGAATTACCCCCTTTTTTAGCCGAAAGGATATTAAAAGGGGTATAAAATTTAAAAAAAATTGTATATTTTATAGTTCTCATAAGCAAATTATTATTCATTTTAGCTTATATTATCCTGAATATCAATAATGAACGTTAAACTTGAATCGCCGTCTTGTGTTGCTTGCCAGTCAAGGCTTACAAATGTTTTTTGCACCCTGACTGATATGCAGCTTACAAACCTATCGGTTGAAAAATCATGTAATATTTACAAGAAAGGACAGCTGGTTTTCTATGAAGGCAACCGCCCGACTGGATTATATTGCGTAAATAAAGGCAAAGTAAAGGTTTACCAGATTGGAATGGAAGGTAAGGAGCAGATTATCCGCCTTGCCAAAGATGGGGATATTCTCGGCTACCGTTCGCTCATAAGCGGTGAAATGTACACAGCTTCCGCTTCAATAATTGAAGATTCGACAATTTGCTTTATTCCCAAAAAGACGTTCTTTGATTTACTTCAAACAAACTCTGAGCTTTCAACAAGGATGATGAAGCTTTTATCAAACGACCTTAAGTCGGCTGAGAAAAGAATCACAGGTCTCGCACAGAAACCGGTTCGCGAGCGAATGGCCGAAACTATACTTATGCTTAAAGAGTTTTACGGGCTCGATAGCGAGAAGCACACAATAAAAGCCAATCTTTCGCGCGAAGACATTGCAAATATTGTTGGTACCGCAACTGAAACTGCCATAAGAGTTTTATCTGAGTTCAAGAGCGAGAAGATAATTAACCTGATGGGAAAGAAAATACAGATAATAAACAATGATGCTCTAATAAGAGCTGCAAACGTCTTCGATTAGCCTGAGAAGGATTTTTTACTGAGCCGGTAACTAACCCGGCTTTTTTATTATCACTAACCAACAAAAAGATTTTTTATATGAGTACAGAAGAAAAGAGTTCAAAACCGTATGACCTGATTTCGCTTATTGAGAATGAACAGGACACAATAATGGAAAAAATTACAGGTATAGAGAAATATGCTTGGAAAATAGAAGAATCGGGTTTAACAGATTCTGTTTTCGAAAATGTTAAAAGCCTGCATGAATATGTCTTTAATGATATTACACGCTACTTTACACTTGAAGAGGTTCTTCTTTTTCCTGAACTTGAAAAAGTAATGCCGCGCCATTCATCTTCTGCAGCTATGAAAGAAGAACACGCAAGGATATTGAACATCTGTACAACTATTGATGAAATGCTCCGTAACAAAAACGAATCTGAGAAAAAAAAGGAAATACTACAGGCTGAGATTATTTCATTGGTGGATATACTTCAAAGGCACATACACAAGAAAAACCATGTACTGTACCATGAGGTGCAGACTATGTTAACGCCGGAAATTCAGCAGGAAATCTATGTTAAAATGGTGAATTCATTAAATCCTGAAAACTGAGCTCAAAGCCCTATTTAATCAGAATCATTTTTCGTGTTTGGGAAAAATCACCCGCCTCAAGCCTGTAAAAATACAACCCGCTGGAATAATTCGAACCGTCGAATGCAGTTTTATAGCTGCCGGGCTGTTTATACCCGGAAACTAATTTTTTCAGCTCCCTGCCTGTTTCGTCAAATACAGATAATTCTACCTGTGAGGCTTTAGGGATATCGTAAGTTATTTCTGTCCTTGGGTTGAAAGGATTAGGAAAGTTTTGGCTTAATTTAAATGCTGTTGGCATTAAACCGGATTGGATGTTAATTGCTAAGGGGGCGCCTGACCAATCTAATTTGTAAGCGCGGTATGTGTAAATATTCTGCTGGTAAGAACCTTCGAACACAATTGTGCGGTCAGGTTTTACCTCAGTAACAGTTGGTCTGGTTCCGCCCCATGAAATTAAGGTATTTCCATTATCGAGCCTTTGAACATAACCGCCCCAAAATCCGTAAACATCAGGTGTTTTTCTGAATTGCCATACCAGTGTTGCTGTCATACTTGAGGTGTTAAGTGAATATTCAACCGCTCTTGAGAACGGAGGAGTATGGAAATTTCCGTTATCAAAAAGAGTTAAGTCACCGTTTGCAATTCTTCTTACTGAGTGCTGGTAAGTAAATCTGAGAGTATCGTTTGTGAATGTAAATTGGTTATGACTGCCGCCGAATCTCCAAATAATATCCCCGGTAGTGCGGTTAATTTTTGTTATTTCATTAAGATGTCTTGATGATATTATTATGTTTCCGTCATTGTCTGATTCAATTGCATTTCCGTGCACATAATCAATAACGGAATCAAGCAGGTTAACATGCTGCGCATCGGTAATGGCAAAATGGTCCCAGCTTCTCCACTGGAATACAACGTTTTTGCTCTGGTCTATTTCCTGAATTATCAGTCCAATAACAGTAGCGTGCGGGTTTCCTCCCTGAACAATCTGGCTCATATCAACAATTTCTGGGTCATATGCTAAAAGCAATGCATGACCGTTGTTTAAAACTCTTAGCTCATGAATATCCGCCGTATAACCGTTTCCGCAGTAAAAACTGTCAATAATATCATAGTTCTGGCTAAGCTCATAATGTGTATTTTTATCAGCATTGAAGTATGTTAAATTTCCGTTTGGCTGTTTCTTAAAATCACCGAACAGTTTATTCGTTACAAATGATCTGTACCAGTAAAAGCTGCCGTTATTATTCATTATTACAAGGCTTGAATATCCATTATACGGCGTTGTAAACAGAAACCCGGGGGCAGGATTATTGTTTACTGAAACAACAAGCGGGGGTGGCTGAATAAAATCCGGAATATCAAAAACTGCGGGAGGGGGATTATATTCATAGGTGTTTCTTATAAATCCGGGTGGAATTTTTCCCGAAGAAATTGTAAAACAGTATGAAAATTCTTTTTTCCAGGGATAAATCTCTCTGATTAATTCTCCTGACAGAATAACATTTACCCGTTCTCCGTGAATAAAAGAAGCATCCGGTTTTATAAGAATTTTTTTATTACTGCTGCAAACAATTATAGTTCCGGGATGGAATCCGCTCAAATTGCCACTGACAGAAATACAATTCTGCATTTCTGCATTTGTAAGGTTTATTTGTTTATCAAATCCGATAATAATATTATTATTGATGCTGACATATTCAGCACCAGGCTGCGGTTCAAGATAATTTATTTTATTAAACGAATATGAGTATGTTGACAGAAAAAAAGATAAAATTATTAAAAATCGGTTCATTTCGGTAATTTTAATTGAGCATATATAACACCGTAATTAGAATTTAAATTTTATAAAATCCTTTATCAACACTATATTTCAACCGTTATATTAATGATATTGATGAGTCATAAAATGAAGGGCAGGTTCAAAGACCTGCCTTGAAGACACTTCCGAAATCGCAATAAGCTGAAATCTGCTATTTAATCAGAATCATTTTTCGTGTTTGGGAAAAATCACCCGCCTCAAGCCTGTAAAAATACAACCCGCTGGAATAATTCGAACCGTCGAATGCAGTTTTATAGCTGCCGGGCTGTTTATACCCGGAAACTAATTTTTTCAGCTCCCTGCCTGTTTCGTCAAATACAGATAATTCTACCTGTGAGGCTTTAGGGATATCGTAAGTTATTTCTGTCCTTGGGTTGAAAGGATTAGGAAAATTTTGGCTTAATTTATATGAAAGTGGAATGCTGCCTTGCCCGTTATTGACAGATACCGGGTTGCCGCTCCAATTATATTTATACGCCCTGTAAGAATATGTGTGCGGAGGAAAAGCCATTTCAAATACAACTGTGCCGTCAGATGTAATTTCTGTAACGGTCGGATTTGCTCCGCCCCATCCTATCAGGGTATTTCCGCTGCTCAGCCTTTCAACGTATCCCATAAAGCTGCTGAAAATATCAGGGTTATGTCTGTATTGCCATACCAGCGCTGCAGTTCTGTTTGTTTCGTTTAGCGAATATTCAACTATTCTTGTAAAAGGCGGGTTGTGAAAATTTCCGTTATCGAATATTGTTATATTTCCGTTTGCTATTCTTCTTACTGCGTGCTGGTATGTAAACCACAATGAGTCATTTGTAATAGTAAAGTCATTTTCCAGCCCTCCAAAATGCCACATTATATCGCCAGTTGTACGGTTTATTTTTATAATAGCATCCAGGTGTCTTGCTGAAATAATTAAATTATTGTCATTATCAATTTCAATTGCATTTCCGTGAACGTAATCTATATTGGCCGCAGTCAGGAGTTCATGCAGTGCGTCTGTAATAGGTATGTGGTCCCAGCTTCTCCACTGGAAAACAACGTTTTTGTTTTCATCTATTTCCTGGATTATTAATCCAATTACTTCGGCGTTGGTTTTTCCGCCGGGCACTATATGACTCATATCAACAACTTCGGGGTCATAAGCCATCAGAAGGGCATGGCCGTTGTTAAGTACTCTTAAATCATGTCCGTCGGCGCTGTAACCGTTGCCGCAGTAATATGAATTTACCAGGTTGTAATTTTGATTAATTTCGTAATGCTTCTTATCGCCTGAACTGTAATAAGTCAAATCGCCGTTAGGTTGTTTTTTAAAATCAAACGTGATAGAGCTTATCTGTGAAGACCAATAAGGGTTCCCGTCTTTATTTGTAATAATCAGGTATGATGGAACCGTATAGCTCGAAAGAAAAATTGAACCTTCCGAAGGATTATTATCCACCGTTACAGTAAGCCTGGGAATATCCGGCAATCCACCCTGGTTAGGGTCAAAATCTTCTTCCATGCTTTTCAGGGGGTCCCATTGTACCCGCCGGGTAATTGTGCTGAATGAATACGAGTATTCTTTCTTCAAGGGGTAAAGTGTTTTAAGCAGTTTGCCGCTTATCTTAACCGTTATTTTTTCATTTTCATTAAAAGGTATTATTGGCTTGAAGATAATTTCTTTATCATTATTGCAGTAAATTACTGTTCCCTCATGGAGACCGCTTTTGGAACCTTTAACTGTGATACAGCTTTTTATTTCTGTTTTATTAAGAATTATTTGGTTATCAAATCCTAACGTAATGCTGTTTTCTGTACTTACATAATTTGCTCCTTCAACGGGGTCCATGTAATTTATCCTGGTGTTAGAATTTGTGAATGATGTTAAGAATAAGAAAAGAAGAGTAAGAAGGTATTTCATTTCAGTATAAAGTAATGTAATTAGTATAATTTCTGCAGATTAATCATTAGAACTCAGGATAGCAAAGTGACTAATATTAATAATATTGTCAGCATATTGACGGTTGTTAAAGAAATTAAAAATCCTCCTGCGTTCACTAAAAATCCGATTTTCTTCATTAACTAATTTAATTTTAAATATTTATTTCAACAATAGTTGTTTTAGGTGATACGTTAGTTAATTGAATTAGTAAAAACAGTCAGTTCATTACCAATAATGCCCTTGACTTGTAGGATAATATCAATTTCCTTTTAAGATGTATACCTATAAAAAAAGATTAAAGTTATAAAAACCGTTAATTTGTTTGACGGAATCAATATAACAATACCAATAGTGAGCTGACTGTGTTTAATTTTCATTTTTTTGGTGTATAAAAACACATAATAAATGGTTAAATTAGGATAAATCAAACCACAAAAAGCCATGGCAACAACAATAAATTGCACCTACGAAGGCGGACTGATTTGCAAAGCTGTTCATTCACCCAGCGGAAAAACTCTTAAGACCGATGCCCCGGTCGATAACCACGGAAAAGCTTCTGAATTTTCACCAACTGACCTTGTTGCGACTGCTCTCGGTACCTGTTACCTTACGTTAATGGGAATCCAGGCTGAACAGCATGACGTTAATATGAAGGGCACCACAGCAAAAGTCGAAAAACACATGAGCGAGGATGCTCCGAGGCGAATTGCAAAGCTTGTAGTTGAAATAAATTTTTGCAAAGGTATTCCGTTAAACAGAAGGGGATTACTGGAAGCGGTTGCAATAAACTGCCCTACAGCTAAGAGCCTGCATCCTGAAATTAATGTGGAGTATTCTTTTAATTTTCCTGATTAGAAATTAAGAGGGTTTTCAAACACCTCTTAATTTATTCTTTGTGCTGTTGTTACAATAATTTACACTGATTTGGCTTGTAAACCGCTATATTTGAAAATGTAAATTAATTTTCAATTACTATGAGAACACTAAAATTAATAGCAGCGGTTTCTCTCCTGTTTATGCTTCTTCCGCTTGCCTGCAAAGACGATGTTGTAACCCCGACTAAAGAATATGACCCGGGAATTCTGCGCACAGATGAACAGGGTAATATACTTGGCGGTGACAGCACAGATTGGTGCTGGAGAGGTCCATCAGGTGCGTTTGCATTTGGCCCCGCATACCCGAACCCGCTGCATTCACCCTCATTTAATATTAAGTTTACAGTGCCTATAAGAGATTTAGTTAAGATATATTTTCTTGAAACGAGCACCGATACAATCTACGTTGAAAACGATACCCTGCAGGCGGGCTATTATACATACACAGTAAATGTATCTAACTTCTTTACTCCTGCGGCATATTGGCGGCTCTATATGCAAGGACCTTCATACAATTCTTCTGATTCATGCAAAAATTACGGAGACCTTAAATTTGAGCCTTAGGTTGGAGGAGCTTTTTCCCCACCCACACGCTGAACCATGCCATAAATACCGAGCCGGCTAAATCAATTAAATAATGCTGGCGGAGGTAGAGTGTTGCTATTGCAAGTCCTATACCCAGGGGCAAAGTGCAAAACCAAAAGTATTTCTTACTCCACCTGAAAGCAAAATAATTTATCATCAGCAGTATTGTAAAATGCATGCTCGGAAAAGTATTGCGTACTTCGGATGTTTTTAGATAAGTTGTTACCGTGACAAGATAATAGTTCGTAAGAGGGGATAGTCCAACAAGATGGGTTGAATAATGCTGAGCGAATGCCAAATCGGGTCCTGCCGCAGGAAGCACAGCATAAAAAATAAATGCACCATACCAGCCGATTAGAAGTGTTAAAACAAACCCCCTTAAATTTTCATAATTGTTATCCTGCTTTAATACGAAATAAAAAACAACTGCTGAAATTGTAGGCAAAACATAATAAGAGAAGTACGAAATTATAAGGACTTCTGTTAACGCAGGTGTATTAAATTTTTCAAGCCATTGCGTAATATCAAATCTGAATATTGCCATGTCAGCTTTTGAGAGAAGCCAGTCCCAATCAGTTGGATTCAGCTTGTGCAGGTAGCTTTCAAAATCAGTGAATATTATTCCGTAATAAGGGATTTGCAGGTAAGTTCTTAAGAACTTTGTAACTTTGTGAGAGCTTTTTCGTGTATATATTATGAACCCGAACAGAATAACAAATGCTGTTAAAAGCTGAATAAACTCAGAGTACGAAGTAATTTTGCCCTGAATGATGAGTATGATTTGAAGAAGAAGAACAACTAAAGTAAATGAAAGCGCAATTAATTCTTCCGGGCAGAAATATTTTTTTGTATTATTTGGAGTTTGCATACATTATGTAATTTGCGAGTCCCGCAATGCGGGACGAAGCATCTCAAGGTCTGCCTTTCAGTACTTTTTCCATTTCTAAAAGCTGCTCAACGGAGTTAATACCGGTTACTTCGGTTTCGTCTTCAGTTGTAACAGTACCGATTTTATCTTTCGGAATAAAATTAAAAATATCGGTTAAATAATATTCCTTCTGGTCGTTATCGGTATTAATCAGCTTTAATGAGTCGAACAGCGCTTTACTGTTAACCACATATATTGCGGGATTCATCTCATGAATTTTTCTCTGCTCATCGGTTGCATCCCGGTGCTCAATAATTTTTTCAAACTTGCCGTTCGAATCTCTTATTATTCTGCCGTAACCTGCAGGGTCTTTAAATATTGCAGTGAGCAGTGTTGCAAAGCGGTTGTTTGAGAAATGCTCATTTATTAATCTTTCGGTTGTTTCATAGCTAAGCAAAGGCACATCACCTGAAAGAATTAAAACTTCCCCGTCAAAATCATGCAGGTATTGCTCAGTCTGCATGACAGCGTGACCCGTACCGAGCTGCGGTTCCTGTACGGCAAAATCAAATATTGCATTAGAAACATCCTCCGAGCCTTCGGGAAGCTCTTCGGAGCCGCCTTCGGCAGGCGAGGGAAGTTCGGGAAGAAGATTTGTAACGAACTCAATTACCTGTTCACGTCTGTGACCTACTATGGGTATTATTCTTTCGGCATTAATCCTTAAGGCAAGCTCAACAACATATTGTATTAACGGTTTTCCCGCAAGCTCAAACATAACCTTTGGCTTTTCGGGATTTTTCATGCGTTTACCCAAGCCTGCTGCTAGAATAGCTACAGCAAGTCTTTTCTTTGTTAAGCCTTCTTTTTTCTCCATACCTTTCATAATTTCAGCAAGCTGCATGCTTTGCTTTGCCCGCATTTGCTCAATAAAGTTTGTGTCTGTAATCGGCATTAATAATCAATTCTTGAATTTTAATAAATATGACTTAGACGGATTTTTCCATCCCGCCTGCGATTCGTAATCGACAAAATAAATTTTCAAATCAGCCTGCGACTCGTAATCAACAAAATATAATTTGAAATCAGCCTGCGATTCATAATCGACATTATACCATAAACCGTCTTTATCCGCCTGTGACTCATATTTTTCCATATAAACATTCAGGTCAGCCTGCGATTCATAGCTGACAACATAAACTTTCAAATCAGCCTGTGATTCATATTTTACCCTGTACATTTTCTGCGCAAAAGAGCTTGATGAAAGCAGAAGAAAGAAAACTAAAATTGCTAATATATATTTTGCCATTTTAATTCCTATTAAATTATTAATGTGTTTTATAAAATATTAAGTATTTATATGAATTTGAAGGGGAAAAGTATTTGAATGAAAAAATTGTCACCCTGAACTTGTTTTGGGGTTTTTTATGGGCTGAAACAGAGATGCTGAACCGGGTTCGGCATGACAAAAAAAATTGCAGTCACAGCCTTAAGAATGGGTATTGCATAATTTGCAGCCAAGGGGTTGCGGCTACAGGTGGAGGAAACGGGTTATAACAAAAAAGGTCACATATTTTAAATGTGACCTTTTAATTAAAATAGATAATACTTTACACTTCTACAATTTCTGTGTCTTTTCTGATATCGACAATTTTATTTTCTTTATCAAGCAGAACAACACTCGGCTTGAAGTTTTTCAGTTCCTGCTCATTATAAGTGCCGTAGGAAATAATAATAATCTCATCCCCGATTGAGCCAAGCCTTGCGGCAGCTCCGTTTAAGCATATTATTCCGCTGCGTCTTTTACCCGGGATGATATAGGTTTCGAATCTTTCACCGTTATTAACGTTACATACCTGCACCCGCTCATAAGGAAGCATATCGGCTGCGTCAAGCAAATCGGAATCGACTGTCAGGCTGCCTTCATAATAGAGCTCCGCCTGCGTTATCCGCGCGCGGTGAATCTTGGATTTACACATTATACGTCTCATTTGAAGCTTTTTGTATCCTCCTTGTTATATTGACCTTAAAGTTAATATTTAATTACAATATTGTCAATTAGCCTTATTTTCCCGAATCTTACTGCAAGAGAAATCAAAATTTCGGTATTTTTTTTCAGGCTTTTTAATGTATCAATAGGTTCTAACGTCCTGTTATTGTTAAACGCAATATAATCTATTTTAGTTACAGCAGGGCGTGATTTGATTAACTTGTACATCTGGTGCGAAAGGAAGTCAATATCACGGTTATAACCTTCCTCAATTTTTCTTTTGGCATAATTTAAAGCCCGGTATAAAACCGGTGCATCACTGCGCTGTTCATTGCTAAGGTAAACATTACGCGAGCTCATAGCAAGCCCGCCGGCTTCGCGTTTTGTTTCGCCCTTGATTATCTTAAGCGGAAGGTTAAGCTCTTCGGTCATTTTCCTTATTACCGCAAGCTGCTGCGCGTCTTTCTGCCCGAATACCGCAAAGTGAGGCTGAATAATGTTGAACAGCTTCAGGCAGACTGTAGTAACTCCTTTAAAATGTCCTGGTCTTATTTTTCCTTCAAGAATTGAAGTGATGTTTTCAACTTCCGCATATGTAGAATAATTTTCAGGATACATATCTTTATTATCCGGATAGAAAATATAATCAACTCCGGCATCTCTGCATAATTTTTCGTCACGTTTTAAGTCACGTGGGTAGCGTGTAAAATCCTCACCCGGTCCGAATTGAAGCGGGTTAACAAAAATGCTGACAAAAACAGAATCTGCTTTTTTTCGGGCAATATTTATTAAAGTGATGTGTCCTTCATGCAGGTATCCCATGGTAGGAACGAAACCGATTACCTTGTTTTGCAGGCGGAGCTTTAATGCGAGCTTTTGCGCTGAAGCGGAGGTTTTTAATATCTTCATAACGAAGATTAATCTTTCATATACCTGATGAGGTAATAAAGCTTTTCTTTCAGGTCTTTTCTGTTAACCACAAGGTCTAAAAACCCGTGCTCAAGCACAAAATCAGAACGCTGAAATCCCGGAGGTAAATCTTTTCCGGTTGCCTGTCTTATAACACGCGGTCCGGCAAAACCAATAAGGGCATTTGGTTCTGCTATGTTTACATCACCAAGCATTGAATAACTGGCAGAGGCTCCCCCTGTGGTCGGGTCGGTAATAACCGAAATATACGGCAGCTTATGCTCTGCGAGCTTTGCAAGCCAGGCAGAGGTTTTGGCTAACTGCATTAACGATATTGCCGCTTCCATCATTCTTGCGCCGCCCGATTTGGAAATTATAATGTAAGGTGATTTTGTCTTAATAGCTTTATTAACCGCTCTTGCAATTTTTTCGCCTAATACAGAGCCCATGCTTCCCCCTATAAATGTAAAATCCATTGCGCTAACTACTGCAGGAATTTCATTTATCTTGCCGGTCGCATTTCTTATTGCATCATTCAAACCTGTTTTTTTAATTGTTTCGTCCAGGCGGTCTTTGTATTTCTTTGAATCCACAAAGCCTAACGGGTCCAGCGAGCGGACTTTTTTATCAAACTCTTTATATTTGCCATCATCGAATATAATTTTAAAATATTCTTCGCTGCCGATTCTGAAATGAAAATCGCATTTGGTGCACAGGTAATAATTGTTTTCCCACTGAGTTTTGTGCATTATCTCGCTGCAGTTAGGGCACTTTACCCACATGCCTTCTTCAATATCCTTTTTGTCCTGTGACCCTGTAGTAATGTTTTCCTTTGTACGTTTAAACCATACCATAATTAAAAGCTCAAATATAATTTAGAAAATCTACGTTTTGAATGAGAAATCTTTCAGATAAAGGGGTTTAATATCCCCCGGGTTCAGCATATCTCCTTTTTTATACAAACTCCTGCTCAGGCTCACCATAGTATCTTCTTCCGGCAATAATTCTTTTGGGTTTATAAAACTAAAATAACTAAGATTTCTCTCAGTTTCATCAGAAAAATCGCTCACTATTGTAACATTTTTATCAATTATCTGGTTTAGTTCGCTCAATTGCACAAATCCTGATTTTATTTCAATATTGTTTTCTCTGAGAGAATAATAATATTCGGGCAGCTTGGCAGAAATTAGTGCGCAGTATTTTTTCTTTTCATCAAAATTTTTCACCCTGCTAAGCAGAAGTTCGAAATTATTTACGGGAATAATTTTCTTATCGAGCGAATCGGCGGTTCCTTTTGCTATTGCAAGGCCAACCCTGATTCCTGTAAATGAGCCGGGACCAATGGTAACGGATACTGCATCGATATCATTCAACTCAACTTCAGGACGGATTGAGAGATTATAGAGGCACTGAATAAGCTTATCGGGTGATTTGTTAATGCTTTGCAATTCATCCGCTGACATAAAATCGGGCGTACGGAACTTAATAATTAAATCGTCAGAACTATATGCCGCAAAAGAGCAATTAGGATTTGAATCTATTACCAGAAGTTTCAATGTTCATTCCTCCGTTGTTTCAATCAGTCTTTTATTGGCTTCATCGCCGTAGTGCGATAAAAATATCTTACGTGTGTTATCGGGAAGCAAATTTTCAACCAGCTCAGGCCATTCAATCAGCACAAGGCCTTTGTTTAAATAATCTTCGAATCCCATATCCAGAACTTCATCAGTAGATTTCATGCGGTAGAGGTCAAAGTGAAAAATTTTTTTCCCAGAAGAGGAAGTGTATTCGTTTACTATTACAAAAGTGGGACTGTTGACAACATCTTTCACACCGAGCGAAGAGCAAATTCCTTTAATCAATTGTGTTTTACCGCTTCCAAGCTCGCCGTAAAGGGCCGCAACATCAAATACATTAAGTTTTGCAGCCAGCTTTTCACCGAACTTACGTGTTGCGTCTTCGCTTTCGGATATGAACTTTCTCACTGCTATATCTTAGGTTCCAGGCTTATTACAGGTAATATTAATTCTTCCATTGATATTCCGCCGTGCTGGAATGTGTTCCTGTAATAGTTCAGATAGTAATGATAGTCTGTCGGGTAAACAAAATAGAAATCCTCTTTGGTTACAACATAGTTTACAATTCCGCCTCGTTTAGGAAGCTTATAATCGAGCGGGTTGCGGATAAACAGCGCCTGTTTCTCGTCGCATTTCACGTTCCTGCCGTATTTGTAGCGCAGGTTAGTGGATGTTTCTTTATCACCCAGCACGCGTGAGCCGCGGAGGCACCTTATGCTGCCATGGTCGGTTGTTACAATAATCTTTATATCTTTCTGCTCCGAAAGAATTCTGAACATTGAGTAAAGCGATGAATGTTCAAACCACGAATCAGTCAGCGAGCGGTATGCGGGCTCATCAGGAGCTATTTCTTTCAGCACAGCGTTATCTGAACGGCTGTGCGCAAGTATATCAACGAAATTTACAACAATGGCATTCAGATGGCTGTTTGAAAAAGTTGCAATTTTATTTTCAATACCTTTCCCGAATTCAGCTTCAAGAATTTTAACATAACGGAGGTCATTACGGAGCTTGATGCGTTTTCTCTGCAAAAGCATTTCGAGAAACTCTTTCTCGTAATTATTTTTGCTGTTCTCGTCATCTTCCCCCTTAGCCCAAAGTTCGGGGTAATGTTTTTCGATTTCACTCGGGAACAGCCCGCTGAAGATTGAATTTCTTGCGTACGGTGTAGCCGAAGGAATTATTCCGTAATAAAAGTCTTTGCTGATTTTAAAATAATCATAGAGCTTTCGTTCCATTAAAAGCCATTGGTCTAACCTGAGGCAATCGACAACGAAAAAGAAAACGGATTTGTATTTATCAAGTTCAGGCACTACATATTTTTCCACTACTTCGTTAGAAAATGCGGGACCGTCTTTTTTCTTATGAATCCACTCTAAGTAATTCCTTTCGTAGAACCTGCAAAATTCGGTATTGCACTCACGCCTCTGGGATGAGAGTGTATCTCTTAAGCCAAGCTCGGGATGTTCATCTAGCTCCATTTCCCATTGTGTAAGGTCAGCGTTAATATTTATCCAGTCACGGTAATCGAGCGGTTCCATCAGCGCCTGGCTGATTTTATTAAATTCCTGAATATAATCGCGCGAGATTGTTTCGCCTTTAATTCGTTTGCCTTCAAGAAATTTTTTACATACAAGCAGGATTTGGTTCGGGTTAACGGGCTTCAGCAGGTAATCTGAAATTTTCGCGCCAATAGCATCTTCCATAAGCGATTCGGTTTCGTTTTTAGTTACCATAATTACCGGCACGCTCGGGCTGATTTCTTTTAATGAGCCAAGTGTTCTTAATCCGCCCATACCTGCCATCATTTCATCCAGAAAAATCAGGTCATAATCTTTTTGCCGGGACATAGAGATAGCATCTTCGCCGTTTGTGGCTTCATCTACCTCGTATCCTTTTTCCTGCAAAAACAGTATGTTGGAACGTAAAAGGTCTATTTCGTCATCAATCCAGAGAATTTTATTTTTTGGTTTATCCACGTTTTCTACTAATTTGGTTAATAAATAGGGTTTTACAAATTAGTAAATTGATTTTCATGTAGTATATGGCTATTTTTGTTTTCTAAATTAATATTTAAGTAATTATAAACTGAAAATTTAACTATAAAAAGGAACTTTTAGATGCCATTAAGACACAAATCAGCTCAAAAAAGAGCCCGGCAGACTGTAAAAAGGACGGAACGCAACAAATTATACAAAGCCAAAATTAAAACTGCTGTGAAAAAAGTGCTGACTTCAACGGATAAAAGCGCTGCCGAAACTGAGCTGAAAAAGGCAGTATCACTGCTTGACAGGGTTTCAGTAAAAGGAATTATTCACAAAAAGAACGCTGCGAACAAAAAATCACAGCTTGTGCGTCATGTGAATAAAATAAAGTAAATAATAACTGTTATAACGAATACTGATTTTAATATCCCGCCCGAGCGGGATTTTTTATTCTGATGAAAAGACATAAATCATTAATTTCACTTTCCCATGACCATCAGCATGGTTTGGCGCTTGCTCTTAGATTAAAATACAGTAAAAAGCCGTTAAGTTCCTCACCCGAAGAAGAAATATCAATGTTAAAAAAGGAGTTAGCTGATAAATACGAAAAAGTACTTCGCAAACATTTTTCGACCGAAGAAAAATTCCTTGTCCCCGGCTTTGAAGAAAATGAATTAATAAAACAAATGCTGTATGAGCACCGGAAACTGGAAGGTCTTTATAACAAGATTGTAAACGGAACCGAGAAATGGACCCTGCGCCAGCAGCGCGATAAGCTTAACTTGTTCGGCGAGCTGCTTGACCTGCATATAAGATTTGAAGAAAGAGAATTGTTTCCGATGATAGAGAAGACATTAAGCGAAGAGGAATTAATGAAGTTAGGTAAAAAACTAAATGCGGGGTGAAGAGTGGATGTGTAACTCGAATCTCTGATTCGAGTAATCGAAACGGAGTTTCGATTTACAAAATAAATTTGATATAATACATCATAATAATTTTTTGCATTATCTCTGAATCATGGTAGCTGATTGGATTCCAGCCTTCCTGCCTGCAGCAGGCAGGCGCTGGAATAACGAAATTAATATTATCTCAATTTCCTCAGCGCACTTCTTAAACTCTCTATCACCTTATCAACATCTTCAATTTTGCATGTGCCTACCGATAAGCGGTACCATGTTGAATCTTCCGAATCACCAAAAGCATAGAACGGCACAATGGCAACTTTTGCTTCTTCTAAAATATATTTAGTTATATCCTTTGTTGTGTTCAGCACCTCTCCGTTATCTTTTTTCATTCCGTGAAGTGAAAACTGAACGGTTAAATAAATAGCAGCCTGCGGCGCAATAGCGTTTACTTTAAAGCCGTCACGTTTTAATGACTCAAACCCGTTGTAAAATCCATCAAGGCGCGCCTGTACTTCCTGCCTGAAGGAATTAAGATAAGAGTTCACCTGCTCCTTACCCGCTAAATATTTTGATACGGCTACCTGCTCCGCTTTTGGCGCCCATGCGCCGAGATGTGAAAGTATGGATTTCATTTTATCTATTACACGCTGAGGTCCGAATGCCCAGCCGACTCTTACACCAGTAGCTGCAAATGATTTCGAAATACCGTCAATGTAGATTGTGTAATTTCTCATTTCGGGGTTCAGGCAAACCGGGTCAGCATGCTTAGTATTGCCGAAAGTCAGCACCCAGTAAATCTGGTCAAATAAAACATAAAGCGGTTTCTGGTTTTCCTCACGCCTGTTATTTTCTTCAACAACTAAATCACAAATTTCACTCAAACCTTCTTTAGTGAATACTGTGCCTGAAGGATTCAGCGGAGAACAAAGTGAAATCAAGGCAGCCTCTCTTATGTGCGGTTTTATATCTTCAGCCCGCGGCATGAAGTTGTTTTCAGGATGTGTTTTAATAAACACCGGCTTTGCATGAGAAAGATGTGTGTAATGGTTGTTGTTCCATGAAGGAACCGGAAATATTACTTTATCACCCGGATGAATCAATGTTTGGTATGTTGCATAAATAAGCGGCCTTGCTCCTGCAGCAATCAGAATCTCATCAGGTGAATAATTTAAGCCGCCCCAATCGTTTAAAAACTCTGCCACGGTTTTTCTGAGTTCTGGTATGCCGTTAGCAGGGGGATAGTTTGTCTGTTTGGCAATGTATGAGTTAATTATTTCCAATTCCATTTCCGGAGGTATTGGAAATATCTTCGGGTCAAAATCACCTATAGTGAGGTTATGAATTTTCTCACCTCGTTTGATTTTCTCGTTAATCTCACCCGCAAGGCGTATGATTTCCGAGCCGATAAGTGTTTCAGCCATTTCGGAAACAATGAGCTTACGCTCTTTTATTTCATTTAGTTTATCGTTCAACGGGTAAAATTTTATTCTTGGAATATGATTGGATTTTTAGATATATGCAAGAGGGGGAATTAAAAAAGCGCACAGATGACACAGAGTGAACAGGTTTACACAGATTAATTCAATAAGTCAGAGCCAAAGCGCTATTCATTCTTCTTTTAATTCCCCCGCTCTGAAGAGTGGGGTTATAGGATTACAATAACATAATCTATGAATCTGTGGCTTTAGTTTTAAAGCATCTTTGAGCCTTTGCGTCTTGTGGCTGATTGGATTCCCGCTTTCCTGCCTGCAGCAGGTCTACCTGTTGTAGACAGGCAGGCGCAGGAATGACAAATTACCGGAACATTTCCTTCATTCCTGCAGTAAAACCATTAAACTTAACCCCCAAAGCCATGAAAAAAGAAAATAAAACGCAGTTTATCTTGTTTCTAACCGCTTTTATTGTAGTTTCCGTTTTATCGGTTTCAGCATATACCGGAGCCTTCAACAAAAACGGCAGGGAATATCCTCCTCCACAAACCGCCTATTGGCGGAGGAGGCGGACCAATTCATCTTACAACCAGCCTTGATAACAGTTATTATTTTGATAACAACAATGTTTATTTGTTTGTTGACCTTAAGGCAGATAAGGTCGGCGATGACAGAGACCGCTCACCAATGAACATTGCTATTGTAATAGACAGAAGCGGCTCTATGGCTGATAAAAACAAGCTTGAGTATGTTAAAAAAGCAGTTGATTATATCATCGAACAATCCGGCAGTGATGACTACATATCTGTAGTTGACTATGATGATTATGTAGATGTTCTTCAGCGTTCAGCAATCATCCGTGATAAATACGATTTAAGAGATAAGGTTTCCAAATTAAAACCAGGCGGGTTTACAAACCTAAGCGATGGTATGTTTGAAGGATATGACCAGGTGAACGGCTCTTATTCAAGAGGATACGTTAACCGCGTGCTGCTTCTTTCCGACGGGCTTGCTAACCGCGGTATAACCGACAGGTATAAGCTTGCCGATATGGTGAGAGATAAAAACAGGCGTGACGGTATTACAATTTCAACATTCGGAGTAGGAAATGATTTCAATGAAAACCTTATGACCGATTTAGCCGATTACGGAAAAGGAAATTACTACTACATCAGAAACTCCGTTGATATTCCCGAAATATTTGCCCAGGAATTAAGAGGAGTACGCAACCTTGTAGGACAGGGAACAAAGCTGCGTGTAAGATTTCCATCACAGTATCTTTCGGTAAATAAAGTTTTCGGTTATCCTTATGATATTTCGGGTGATGAAGTTACAATTGATTTTAAGGATGTATTTTCCGAGCAGACAAAATCAGTTTTAATTAAATTTAACGTTAACCGCAGAATCGACAGGAAACTTAATTTCACAAGCGAGCTTACTTATGAAGACGTTGCTGCGAATTTCAGAAGTGTCAGTGAGACACAGGATAATTCGGTAACTCCTGCAAACAATAAAGACGAGTATGTAAGAGCGAAAGATGAAACAGTAACGCAGAACATTTCAGTATTCGAAGCAAATGACATGATGGAAAACGCTTTGAAGGAAGCCGATAACGGAAATTATGATAATGCAAGAAATATCGTAAGAAGCGCTCAGCAGTATATGGAAGGACAAATGAATACGGTAACTGCTTCACCCGAAATGAGACGCCAGCAGGAAACAATGGATAAATACGATGATGATTTGAAATCAGCCGAAAAGAAAACCGATGAAGAAAAAAGCGAAATGCAGAAATCGGGTAAATATGATAATTATAATACAAGAAAAGGAAATTAAACCGTAAGACGTAAAATGAAAAGTGCAGGGGCGGACGATAGTCCGCTCTTTTTTTATCCAGTTTGTCATGCTGAACTAGTTTCAGCATCTCAATATGATTAAGAAAAGTCAATCTTTTTTCATTTCTATTTCAACAATTATGAATTATTTTAAACCAGTCTAATCTGTTCTTTTCCGGTCCTGAGTTTTATTCAAAGCATTAACGAAATTTATTACAAGGAGAATTTACAATGACACTCATTTTAAACAGGGAAGATGTTGTTACCCTTCTTGATATGAAAGACTGCATGACGGCTGTTGAAAAAGCTTTTGCGGAGCTTGCATGCGGTACTGCTGTTTTACCCCTCAGAATTAATATTACTCCCCCTAACGGACTTGCACTATACATGCCTGCTTATTTAAAAGAAATGAATGCGCTTGTGTGCAAGGTTGTTACGGTTTATAAAAACAACCCCGCAGAATATCATTTGCCTACAACTATTGGAAAGCTCATGCTCCAGAATCCCGATACAGGCGAGGTCATCTGCATAATGGATGCAGGTTACCTGACTGCAGTCCGTACAGGCGCTGCAAGCGGTGTAGCCACAAAATATCTGGCCCGTAAAAACGGCGCAATGACAGCCGGAATTTTCGGCGCGGGCGTACAGGCTAAAATGCAGTTATGGGCAGTTGCTGAAGCAAGACAGCTATCCAAAGCGTATGTGTATGATACATCACAGGAAGCCATGGATAAATTTGCAGATGAAATGGGTAAAGGATTGAAGCTCGATATAGTTAAAGCATCTTCACCTGACGAGGTGCTTAAAGCTGATATAATCTGCACAGCATCTTCATCACCTACGCCTGTATTTAACGGTTCAAGAGTCAAAGAAGGCGCGCATATTAACGGAATCGGCAGCCACACTCCCGGCGCGCGTGAGCTTGATACGGAAATAATAAAACGTTCTAAGTTCATTGGTGATTCACATGCGGCTTGTTTCAGTGAAGCAGGTGATATTATGATTCCTTTAAAAGAAGGTGTTATCGATGAATCGCATTTTCATGCGGAGCTTGGAGAAGTCATAACCGGCAGAAAACCCGGCAGGGAAACGGAAAAGGAAATTACACTCTTTAAATCCAACGGTCTTGCAATACAGGATGCAGCCGCCGCAAAGCTGGTTTATGATAAAGCGGTGGAAAAAGGTGTGGGTTTGGATATAAGCTTGTAGGGGACCCCTCCCTAACCCTCCCCGAAGGAGAGGGAATAAAAAATGATGCATGTAGAGACACTCGGTGAGCGTCTCAAAAGAATATTTACATATACGCCACTACATCCATTTCAACCGAAGCATCTTTGGGAAGCTTTGCGGCTTCAACTGTGCTTCTTGCAGGTTTTGACTTTCCGAAATACTCATTATAAACTTCATTCATTGCACCGAATTCATTTATATCCTTCATAAAAACAGTAACCTTAATTACTTTTGTAAGGTCAGAGCCCGCAGCCTCAAGTACTTTCTCTAAATTTTTAATAGTCTGCCTGGTTTGAGCTTTTATATCACCGTCATCTAATTTTCCGCTGGCCGGGTCAATTCCTATTTGTCCTGAAGAGAACACTAAATTATTAAATTTTATTGCCTGGGAATAAGGTCCAATAGGCTCGGGTGCGTTCTTTGAATATATTGTTTCTTTGGTCATGATTTGTGTTTTGTTAGTAAATTATTTGTCATGCTGAACTTGTTTCAGCATCTGATTTTAAAGAGACCCTGAAACAAGTTCAGGGTGATATGATTGATATGTGACAAAATGTCATTAAATTAGGAAAATATTTCAAAATCATGCAAATTTTGCTGAATTTTTGTCAAAATTGGCAAACCTACAATTATGCAAATTAGCGAAAAATGCTTGTTTTTGCAAGTTTCACATTTGGCACAACGGTTGTAGTATTATAAGGCAGAAGTAAAATAAAAAACAATAAGGAGGATTAAAAAATGACATTAGTTAAATTCACCCCGTCAAGGGAACTTTCAAACGTTGATAAAAAAATGAGAAAATTCTTTGAAGATTTCGATTCCCCGTTCTTTGGTGATTGGGGAGTGAAGAACTTCAATTCAAATGTTTTCACACCCAGAGTTGATGTAACCGAAGATAACGAAAACTTATATGTAACAGCTGAAGTGCCCGGTATCGATAAGAAAGACGTTAAGGTTTCAGTTGTTGGTGATGTTCTCACAATCAGCGGCGAAAAGAAAACCGAGCAGAGAGATGAAAAGAAGAACTACTACAGGATTGAAAGAAACTACGGTTCGTTCTCAAGAAGCTTTACGCTTCCCGCAGAAATAAGCGTTGATAAAATCGGCGCCGAGTACAAAGACGGAGTTCTTCATGTAACACTGCCTAAGACCGAAGAAGCAAAGATTGTTGAAAAACAGATAGACGTTAAATAATGACTGCATAAGCATTTGATAAATAGGTTAAGTTAATTATAGAATAAATCCCGGTGTCAGGCAAATAATGTCCTGACACCCGATTTATTTTATAATTGTTATAAATATAAGAGTTTAATTTTCTAAATAACAACAATATCCATTAAGAAAGGGAACAAACAATATGGGAAAAATAATAGGCATAGACCTTGGTACTACCAACTCGTGCGTGGCGGTAATGGAAGGCAACGACCCGGTTGTGATACCGAATGCAGAAGGTACCAGAACAACTCCGTCAGTAGTTGCGTTTACCAAGTCAGGTGAGCGTTTAGTGGGAGGCGCTGCTAAACGCCAGGCGGTTACAAATCCGCAGAATACAGTATACTCGATTAAGAGATTTATGGGAAGAAGATATGATGAAGTATCGGATGAGATGACAAAAGTCCCTTACAAAGTAATTAAGGGCGAAAACGATACAGCAAGAGTTGAAATCGGCGATAGAATTTATTCACCGCCGGAAATTTCTGCTATGATACTGCAGAAGATGAAACAGACTGCCGAAGACTACTTAGGGCAGAAAGTTACCGAGGCGGTTGTTACCGTTCCGGCTTACTTTAACGATTCGCAAAGACAGGCAACTAAAGACGCCGGTAAAATTGCAGGGCTTGATGTAAAAAGAATTATCAACGAGCCTACTGCAGCGGCGCTCGCATACGGACTCGATAAGAAAAAGAAAGATGAAAAAGTTGCTGTGTATGACCTCGGCGGCGGTACATTTGATATATCAATACTTGAGCTTGGCGAAGGAGTGTTTGAAGTTAAATCAACCAACGGTGATACTCACCTTGGGGGCGATGACTTTGACCAGAGAATAATAGATTATCTTGCCGATGAGTTTTTGAAGCTCGAAGGTGTTGACTTAAAGAAAGACCCAATGGCTCTGCAGAGATTAAAAGTTGAAGCTGAAAAAGCAAAGATGGAGCTTTCGAGCAGGTTAGAAACCGATGTTAAACTTCCGTATGTAACAGCTACAGCTGATGGAGCAAAACATCTTGATATGACAATTACACGCGCTAAGTTTGAACAGCTTGTTGATGATTTAATTCAGAGGACAGTTGGTCCGTGCAAAAAAGCCTTGAGCGATGCAGGTTACACTCCTGCTGATATAAACGAAGTTATACTCGTAGGCGGTTCAACCAGAATTCCTAAAGTGCAGGAAGTTGTAAAACAGCTTTTCGGAAGAGAGCCTCATAAAGGCGTTAACCCTGATGAAGTTGTAGCAGTCGGCGCAGCTATCCAGGGCGGCGTGCTCGCAGGCGATGTTACCGATGTGTTATTGCTTGACGTTACACCGCTTTCACTCGGTATCGAAACACTCGGCGGCGTATTCACAAAGATGATAGATGCCAATACTACGATACCGACAAAGAAAACCGAAACGTATTCTACTGCATCAGATAATCAGCCTTCGGTTGAGATTCATATACTGCAGGGCGAGCGTCCCATGGCGCAGGATAACAGAACGCTGGGCAGATTCCACTTAGACGGAATTCCGCCTGCACCGAGAGGGATACCGCAAATAGAAGTTACTTTTGATATTGATGCAAACGGCATACTGCATGTAAGCGCAAAGGATAAAGCTTCGGGTAAAGAGCAATCGATTAAGATTACTCATTCAAGCGGGCTAAGCGATTCGGAAATTGAAAAAATGAAACGCGATGCTAAAGAGCATGAAGGAGAAGATAAGAAGAAGAAAGAACAGATTGATATCAAAAACCAGGCAGACAGCCTTGTGTTCCAGAGTGAAAAACAGCTTAAGGAATTCGATGCAAAGCTTACTGCCGAGATGAAAATGAAAATACAGACTGCTGTTGACAGGCTGAAAGAAACACTGAAAGGCACAAACACCGATGAGATGAAATCTGCAATCGAAGCGCTTAACGCTGCATGGAACGAAGCATCAACCCAGATGTATTCCCAGACAACCGGCGGCGCTGAGGGTTCGGGACCCAAGCAGGAAGGATTTTCTTCGCAGGGCGAACAGCCGGGCACCGAAAGCCAGGCAGGCACAGATGATAAGAAAGTCGAGAACGCCGATTTTGAAGTAGTTGATGATAATGATAAGAAATAAAAACGTAAAACGGAAAACGTAATACGTAAAACGAAATATTAACCACCCAATCGAAAGAAAGGGTGGTTTTTTTATATCCTTCCTTTTCGCTTTCAATAAACATTTATTTCATGTAATTTTATCTAATCAGGCACTTTTTTATGATAAAACGATACCGTTTTCTCCTTATACTGTTTCTAATCAGCGGTGTGATAGCGCTTTCGGGCTGTTCGGGCTCAGGTAATACCGATACCGAGGAGGAAAACACTAACACAGAAACCACTTACGAAGAAGCCAACGGCGCGTTAATTACAAGTACAGCTGAAGAAGAGCAGCAAAACGATATGTACACAAAGGGAAGCGGTAAAACATATCTGTACTGGCTTGATAACCAGGAAGTCCACCTTAGGAATATGACCAAATGTAACATATATGCACTGAATGTTTTATACAAAGCAGGATTCAAAACTCCCAAAACAAATGCTTTAACACATGACCTTGTTGATACCTCCAAGTTCTCAGATATTTTTCCTGTGGTTGGAATCTCCGACCCTGAATCGGCAAAGAAAGGTGATTTAATTGTATGGAACGGTCACGTAATAATTTTTGATTACCTGGTTCAGCTTAAAAAAGATATGTATGCAATGGCATGGTGGGCAGGAACAGGACAGAAAGATAACGGTGATAATATAATCAATAACGTCTGCCACGGCAAATATAAGTTAAACGGTTATTTCATAGTAAGAAGACCCGTAAAGAAATAAACAAAAAACGCCCGCGCCTTCAGCTGCGGGGATTTATGAAATATAAATAAGGTAAACCGTTTCAAAGGTTTCCTGTTAGAATAATTTAAAAATGAAAAAAGATATAAAGGTCGATTTTGAGACCAAATGTGTTCATGCAGGAGTTGGTGAATATGAATTCCGTCCTGTAGTACCACCGATTTACCAGACTTCAACTTTCGCATTCGAAACTGCCGAACAGGGCAGCGCGCTCTTTGCTGGAGAACAAAAGGGATATATTTATACAAGAATGCTTAACCCGACAGTTCAGGCTATGGAAGATGCTGTAGCCACGCTTGAAGGCGGTCATAAAGCTCTTGGCTGCGCAAGCGGCATGGCGGCTGTTCATACAATATTTGCAAGTTTAACTTCTTCAGGTGACCATGTAGTATGCTCATCTGCTGTTTACGGTCCTACTTTAACTCTGCTTAAAACTGTAATGTCGAAGTACGGAGTTGAAACAACCGTCGTTAACAGCTCAAACCTCGATGAGATTGAAAAAGCAATGAAGCCTAACACAAAGCTGGTGTTTATTGAAACTCCCGGTAACCCGACACTTGCAATTACGGATTTGGAAGAGACCGTGAAAATAGCTCATAAGCACGGCGCAAAAGTAGCAGTCGATAACACGTTCATGAGTCCAGCGCTTCAGCAGCCGTTTAATTTCGGTGTTGATGTTATTATGCACAGCATGACGAAGTTCCTCAACGGGCACGCAGATGTTGTTGCCGGAATAATTATAGTAAGAGATGAGGAAACATACTTAAGCTTCAGGAAAGTTTTAAACCAGACCGGCGGAGTAATTGACCCGTTCAATTCATTCCTTGTGCACAGGGGAATTAAAACACTTAGTATAAGGATGCAAAGGCACTGTGAAAGCGCTCAGAAAATTGCAGAGTATCTTGAATCACACCCGCAGGTTAAATGGGTGAGCTATCCCGGGCTGAAAAGCCATCCGCAGTTTGCAATCGGGCAGAAACAGCATAAAGGTCCCGGCGGAATGATTTCGCTGGAATTAAAAGGCGGTTATAAAGCAGGGCAGGTTGTTATGAATTCAGTTGGAGTGTGCAAGCTCGCTGTAAGCCTTGGGGGAGTTGAAACACTTATCCAGCATCCGGCAAGTATGACGCATTACACTCTTGGCAAAGAAGGCAGAGCCGAAGCAGGGATTACTGACGGGCTTGTTAGGCTTTCGGTCGGAATAGAAAACGTAAATGATTTGTTAAATGATTTACAACAGGCGTTAGAGAAAACAAAAGGGATATAATAAATTTGTCATTCCCGTTCCGAATTTAATTTTTAATACCCCGGTCTAAAACGCCGGGGTATTTATTTTTTTAAATACAATAGAGGTAACATTATGGAAAAATATCAGAATCCTGCCGATATAATGGAACTTGCCAACGGTTTCCGTGCAAGCAGGGTATTTTTAACAGCATTTGAACTCGGAATATTTTCCGTTTTAGGTGATGAAGGAAAAACTTCATCCGAGGCAGCTTCATCAATCAAAACCGATTCACGCGCAGCAGACAGGTTAATGAATGCGCTTTCTGCTATCGGTATTATTGAAAAGAAAAACGGGAAGTTCTACAACACTCCTGCTGCTGCTAAATTTCTTGTTAAAGGAAAACCTTCATATATGGGCGGATTAGGCCATACGGTTAACTTGTGGGATACATGGACTAATATGACCGAAGCCGTAATAAAAGGTACTGCCCCTGAAGTAAGGGCATCGGTCAATGACCGCGGTGAGAACTGGTTAGATTCGTTTATAGCGGCTATGCATATGAGAGCAAAACAGCAGGCTCCGGTTATAATTTCACAAATTGATTTAAATGGAGTATCAAAGGTACTTGATGTCGGCGGCGGTCCAGGAACGTTCTCTTTTGCATTTGTTAATTCAAAAGAAGGCTTGAAAGCAACCGTTTTTGATTTGCCGAATGTTGTTCCGCTCACGCACAAATATATTGAACAGGAAGGTTATACAGGTAAAGTTGATACGCTTGAAGGCGATTATCTTAAAAATGATATAGGCAGCGGATACGATTTGGCGTTTCTTTCAGCTGTAATTCACAGCAACTCGCCTGATGAAAATAAGCTGCTGTTTAAAAAATGCTTTAAAGCATTAAACAAAAACGGACAGCTTGTTGTGCTTGATTAGGTTATGAATGAAGACCGCACTGAACCCGCAATGGGCGCTATGTTTGCGCTCAACATGCTGGTTGGAACAACAGCAGGTGATACTTTTACTGAATCCGAAATAAAAAGCTGGATGGAAGAAGCAGGGTTTTCATCAATCAAAAGAAAACATACAGAGTTTGGCACTGATTTGATGATTGGAAGGAAAGAGTAACTGTAAAAAATTCGTCCCACGACTCTAAGTCGTCGGACGAATAAAGTAAGCCCACTCTGATAAATTATGATAAAGGTTTTAAAATAATCTGTGAATCTGCACCGGAAAATAATTAATCTCTAATTGGATTCCTGCTCGAAGTTTACCTCCCTTGATGCGCGGGCAGGAATTACAACCTTACTTTACGTTCAGCAATTCAACTTCAAATATCAATGTGGCATTTGGCGGAATGGTTGGAGGAAAACCGTTTTGCCCGTAAGCAAGGTCAGGTGGAACAATTAATTTTCTCTTGCCTCCTACTTTCATAGTCATTACACCTTCGTCCCAGCCTTTAATTACTCGTCCCACGCCAATAATAAATGTAAACGGCTGGTTCCTGTCTTTTGAACTGTCGAATTTCTTCCCGTTTTCAAGTGTTCCGACATAATGAACCGTAACCTGCTGACCTTTCTGCGGTGAGGGTCCTGTTCCAACAACTTCGTCAACATATTTTAAACCTGATGGTGTTGTCACTTCGTTTTTATCTCCGTTCGATGAGCACCCGTTAATAATTATAAATAACGGTAAAATTAAAAATAAGATTAATGATTTTTTCATGTGTTATATAATTGATTTTAAACAATATATTTATTTTTGAAATCACCCGAAATGTAAAAGTTGTTCTGAAAATAATAAATAATGCTGATTTTTCGCTGTTCTTTTTTTCAATTGCTTATCTTTTCATTAATGAATAACTTGCTAAAAATATACTAAAATTCAATTTATGCGCTACTATATTGATAAAATAGCTAATTACGTCGGTGAGGAAGTAACCCTAAAGGGATGGCTTTACAACATCAGAACCGCCGGCAAGCTTATGTTTCCGCAAATCCGTGACGGTTCGGGCTTTATTCAGGGAGTCGTTTCTCAGAAGGAAGTTTCCGAACAGGTCTGGGAGGATTTTAAGAAACTCACACAGGAATCATCAATAATTGTAAAAGGCACGGTTTCAAAACATCCGAAACGCGATGAGTACGAATTACAAATTAAAGAGCTTGAAATAGTTCAGGTTGCTGAACCGTATCCTATTACACCCAAAGAGCACGGAGTGGAATTTCTTTCCGATAAACGGCATTTGTGGATTCGCTCGCCGCGTCAGATTGCAATACTCCGCATACGTGAAGAAATAATGAAAGCCTGCCGTGATTACATGTATGATAACGGGTTTGTTCAGTTTGATTCGCCGATATTTACGCCAAACGCTTGCGAAGGAACATCAACACTTTTTGCAACCGAGTATTTTGATTTAGGTAATGCATATCTCGCCCAGTCCGGTCAGCTTTATTCCGAAGCAGGAGCAATGGCTCTTGGGTAAAGTTTATGATTTCGGTCCTACATTCCGCGCAGAGAAATCAAAAACACGAAGGCACTTAACCGAATTCTGGATGCTTGAGCCGGAGATGGCTTATTACAATCTTGAAGACAACATGGATTTGATTGAAGATTTTATTGAATACATCATTCAGCGTGTTTTGAAAAACAGAATGCAGGAACTCAATACTCTTGAAAGAGATATAACTAAGCTGGAAAACATAAAAAAACCGTTTCCACGCGTTACATATACTGAAGCAGTGGAATTAATACGGAAAAGAGATGTTCCGTTAATCAGAAAGACCGCCGATGGTGAAGAAGAAATAAGACCTTTCCCGTGGGGAGAGGATTTCGGCGCTCCGCATGAGGAAGCAGTTGTGGCAGATTTTGATAAACCCGTTCTGGTTCACCGCTGGCCTGCTGAGGCAAAATCATTTTATATGAAGCGTGACCCGAATGATTACAAAATAGCTCTCGGCGTTGACGTGCTGGCACCCGAAGGATTCGGGGAAATTATCGGCGGCTCGCAGAGAGAAGACAGCTATGACGAGCTTGTGAAAAGAATTAAGGAACACGGCTTACCGATGGAGGAATTCCAGTGGTATCTTGATTTAAGGCGCTACGGTACTGTTCCGCATTCGGGCTTCGGTATGGGAATAGAGCGCTTTGTTGCGTGGGTCTGCAAACTTGACCATATCAGGGAAACGATTCCATTCCCGAGGCTTATTTACAGGTTGAAGCCGTAAAATGGAAACCATTATTGTTGACGCATACAACCTTATGCATAAAATCCCGGAGCTTAAGGTTTTACTCAAACAGGATAAAGAAATCTGCGTCGATATGATGGTTGCAAAAATTCAGAGCCACTTTACAGGCGGCGGAAGAAAAGTTGTGCTGGTATTTGACGGTCACGGACAGAACAGGCACATGAAAAATATCGATGTTAAATTTTCAAGCACCGATATAACCCATGACTACGGTAATGCCGATAAGATGATTAAGGCAATGATTGACCGCTCAAGAAATAGAAAGCTCCTTAGAGTAGTTTCTTCCGATAATGAAATTTCGTGGTATGCCAGAGAGTGCGGAGCAAAGATTATGTCATCAAAGAGTTTCTGGGGCGAGCTGAAAGAAAAACGTTTTAAACGCCGCATAGCAAACCAGGATGTAAACGAAAAACCGCAGGTTGTTACAAGAGGCGAGCTTGAATATTTACTAAAAGAATTTACCAAAAAATAATGGCTGTTATAGAAACAAAAGACCTTTCCAAAGATTACAATGCGGGCAGGTTATCAAAGCAAAAAGTAAATGCGCTGAATAATTTTACTTTCACCGTAAATGAAGGCGAGATTTTCGGATTGCTGGGACCCAACGGAGCGGGCAAGACTACGTTGATAAAAATTCTTCTTGCGATTACTTTTCCGACCCGCGGCTCCGCAAAAGTATTCGGCATGGATGCATCAAATTCAAAATGGAAAAAAAGAGTTGGCTATCTTCCTGAAAATCATAAATTTCCGAACTATCTCACCGGCGAACAGGTTTTAAGTTATTACGGCAGGCTTTCAGGGTTAAGCTCCGGAGCCGAGCTTCACAAAAAAATTAATGACCTGCTGGAAGTTATGAATCTTACCAAGTGGAAGAAATACAAAGATTAAAAAATATTCCAAGGGTATGATGCAGAAGCTGGGGCTTGCGCAATCTATGCTGAATGAGCCGGATTTAATTTTTCTCGATGAACCGACTGACGGTGTTGACCCCATCGGCAGAAAAGAAATACGCGATATATTAATTGACCTGAAGAAAAAAGGCAAAACAATTTTCCTTAACTCGCATCTGCTTTCTGAAGTTGAGATGATTTGTGATAGAGTTGCAATATTAAACAAGGGCGATTTAATTAAAGAAGGCAATGTAGACGACCTTACAAAAGCAGAGAATGTATTTATAATAGAAACTGTAGAGCCGGTTAATATGGAGCTTAAGCGTAAAATTCTTTCGGTTGACCAGAATGCCGGAATAGGAGAAACCGAAATCCACACAGAAACAAGTATTGAACAGGTTAACAACATAGTAGATTTGCTGCGTTCTTCAGGAATAAAGATGAAATCGCTCCAGCAAAAAACAAGCACGCTCGAAGAGCTGTTTATTAACGTAATTAACAAAGATAACGTAAACTGATGATACCAATAATTTTAAATACTTTCCGTGAGGCGTTTGCCAAGAAAATATTTGTAGGATATTATATTATCTACACTATTATAATACTTGTTTTTTTGTTTGCTGTAAATCTGGATACTGTAGAGGGAGTTATTTCTCTGACTGATGTGCAGCAATCGGTCGTATCACTTCAGGCAATTATGACCTCTGTTTCTTACCTGTTGGTTTTGATATTCTGTATAATTTCATCCGCTTCGTTTATCCCCTCGATGGTTGACAAAGGCACAATCGATTTGCTGTTATCAAAACCGCTTTCAAGGTTTAACATTCTTTTATCGAAATATCTCGGTGCTGTAATATTTGTAGGAATCAGCCTTGTTTATTTTATCGGCGCTATATGGCTCATACTTTCGGTTAAATCAGGTTACTGGAATTTTAATTTTCTTTATACAATCCTTAGCCTTACATTTGCGTTTGCAGTGATGTACAGTATTGTGGTAGTGATTGGCCTGACAACTCAAAGCTCAATAATTGCAATATTAGTTAACCTTTTTTTGCTTTTTGTAATTTGCCCTGTGCTTGCTGCAAGGGAAACAATTATTTTTACATTTGTTCAAAATGAAGTTGTGCGTTTTGTCTTCAACTTCTTCTATTACATATTCCCGAAACCGGGTGAGATAAACGATATAACAATCAAGCTTATTGCAAGCGAGCCGGTTGCTTCGTGGCAGCCGGTGATAACTTCATTCCTGTTCTGCGCAGCAGTGATGGCTTATTCGGTCTATTATTTCTCAAAGAAAGATTACTAGTTCAATTGTCAATTTAACAATTATCAATTGGCAAAAATATGATTAGATTTAATTCGCTTCCTAAATCAACGGGTGTAAAGAAGCTGATATTATTTTTGTTAATTGTTAATTGTGTACTGTTATTTGCCGGTTGTTCCCGCCGGTTTGAGCCCGAGCCTTTAACACTTTCGGTAAAACAAAATCTTGCCCTGCTTCAGACTGACCCGCAGTTTGTAATGTATTTTAATTTCAAGAAAATGCGGGAAACCGAGTTCTGGCATAATTTTATTTCCGATTCTTTGTTCAACAGCGAGCACAATTTCGGTAATTTTCTGAACACGCTTAAAAATGCTACAGGAGTAAGCATTTCCAACGGTATAGATGAACTTTATTTTTCCAATTCGTGGATTGGCGATAATGCAATGGTAGTAAAGGGGACATTCGATAAAAACAGAATCAACGATTACGTCAGCTCCGATTCAGACTATACAAAAATTTCTTATCCCGGCAGTATAACCGTTTACAACCAAAAATCTTCTCATTTCTATTTTTATTTCAAAGATGATTTTACTGTCTGCGGGAGCAATTACCTTAAGCAAATAGAAAATACTTTCAATGTGAAAGATACTTCACAGGCAGGCTTGCTTACCAACGCCGATTTTATGAAAACAATTGAGCACATAGAATACAAAGATAACCTGTGGATGATGTCCGGGCAGAAGCTGTTTATCCGCGGAATATTCGAGAATTTTTCCGAACTTGGGAAATCAGGGAAAAATAAGATTCCCGAATCTTCAGTGCAGGATACGTTGAATACACAGGATTCCACTAGTGAAAATAAATATGACCTGCTTGGATTATACAATAAAATTGAAGCCGTATCGTTTTCGCTGAAAATGACCAAAAGGTCTTGAGCTTGTAATGCAAAATGAATGCATTGATAACAACTCGGCAATTGAATTGAAAAATAAAATTGATGCTGTAATAGCGCTTTCAAAGCTTTCATCACAATTTTCGAAAAAGAAAAATACCGCAATGCTGAATGTACTGGATAAAATCAAATTATCGGTGCATGAGAAGACTCTGTTAATAGAAGCAAAGCTGGAAGATGAACAGATAACGGAAATAAGAAAACAAAAACTATTTTAAATCTAGATTTGATTTATTATGATATCTGCAGTTCTTGGCTCAACTACGCTGGGAGTCAATGCCTACCTTGTAAAAATTGAAACTCATTTTGAGAAAGTTGTTCCCTCAAGGTTTGTAATAGTCGGTTTGCCCGATAAAGCCGCAAACGAGGCAAACGAAAGAGTCCCTGCCGCAATCAAAAATTCCGGGTTTAATTTCCCTATACGCAAAATTACAATTAATCTTGCTCCTGCTGATATAAAAAAAGAAGGAAGCGGCTTTGACCTTCCGATTGCACTGGGTGTGATTTGCGAAACGGGTCAGCTCAAGCCCGATAAATTAAATGATTACGCATTTGCCGGTGAGCTTTCACTTGACGGAAAGCTGCGTCCCATACACGGCGCACTCCCAATTGCCATTGAAGTAAGAAAGCAGGGATTGAAGGGATTAATACTACCTCATGAAAATGCACGTGAGGCCGCGATGGTTGAAGGAATCGATGTTCACGCGTTCGGTTCGCTTGAAGAAATAGTGGATTTCTTAAACGGAGAAACTGTATCAGAACCCGTTAGGGTAAATCTTGAAGAAATATTCAGTGTTGACCAGAAGTATATAGTTGATTTTTCCGAAGTGAAAGGACAGCACGAAGTAAAGCGCGCGCTTGAAGTTGCCGCTGCAGGCGGACATAACATTATTATGATTGGACCTCCCGGTTCCGGAAAAACTATGCTGGCAAAGCGATTACCTACCATACTGCCGCCCATGACTTTTGAGGAAGCGCTTGAGACTACAAAAATTCATTCTGTTGCAGGCATCTTGCCATCAAATACTGCGCTGGTTTCGGTAAGACCGTACCGTTCACCGCATCACACAATATCAGATGTTGCGCTGGTTGGAGGCGGTACGATAGCAAAGCCGGGGGAGATTTCATATGCTCATCACGGGGTTTTGTTTTTAGATGAACTGCCGGAGTTTAAAAAGAACGTGCTTGAAGTTATGCGCCAGCCGATGGAAGACGGAAGAGTGACAATATCGCGCTCGAAAATATCGGTTGATTACCCGTGCAATTTTATGCTTGCCTCCGCAATGAATCCCTGCCCATGCGGAAATTTCGGCAACCCGAACCAGGAATGCACATGCTCACCCCAGATGATACAAAAGTATGTTTCAAAAATTTCCGGTCCGCTGCTTGATAGAATCGATATACACATCCAGGTGCAGGCAGTTAAATATAAGGAGCTCTCAAGCAAAGCAGAAGGCGAGCCTTCAACAGCAATACGTGAGCGGGTAATTAAAGCAAGAGCCAAACAGCAGGTACGGTTTAAAGGCAAAAAGAATATTTATTCAAATGCCGATATGCAGTCAAAAGATATCAGGGAGTTCTGCAAAATCGATTCCGCTTCGGAAGAACTGCTGAAGATGGCAATAACAAAGCTGGGACTTTCTGCAAGAGCTTATGACCGTATTTTGAAAGTTGCACGCACAATTGCTGACCTTGGCAGTGAAGAAAATATTACTTCTGCGCATATCAGTGAAGCAATCCAGTACCGCACACTTGACAGGAACATGTGGCTTGCATAGATAATTACGAATTACAAATTACGAATTACAATTATATAGCTCGCGCGTTGGCTGTAAGTCGACGGCGATTGTTTAAATAAGTTATGAAAATATATCTTTTCATATTATCTCTGGTTCTATTTAATTCTTTTTCTTACCCGCAGAATAAGCAAAGAGAGTTTATCGAGGCTTTAATAAACGGCAGTGATAGTTTAGAAAATTATGTTGATGAAGATGAATTGGCTAAAAGCAGCAGGCTCGGTATTAATTATGACAGCGTTAAAAACAAATTTATAATATCGTTTGATATTGACGAAAATATTAAGGATGAGATTAAAAAAAACGGTATTAAATATGAAATTAAAACAAATGAGCTTGGGAATAATTATTCGGTAACTGAATTTACAGTACCATCGTTGGACTATTCAAAAAATTTCTATTTTAAAAAAGGTAAATGGATTTCTCCGATAACTTATTTTTCAAAAGACTGGACAACTAAATCAAGCAAATATTTTATTTTTAAAATAAGCGAGCCAAAGTATTTTAATGATTACTGCATAAATAAACTCGATGAGTTTGTTGATTCGATGGCGGTATTATTGGATTTTGATGAGCAGCAAAAGCAATTACTGCAGAATGAAAAAATTTATTATATACTCTGCAAAGATGATAAAGAAATTGAACAGGTAACGGGATTTAATACAAGAGGAATTTATATCACTGCGCTCGATGAGGTGGTAACAACATACAATACACATTACCATGAGCTGACTCACCTGTTAATGAATTACAAGCTGAAAAATTTAGGCCTGTACACTCTGCCTTTTTTTATGGAAGGATTTGCCGTTGCAGTCGGCGGCAGGGGAGGAATGGCGAAAGCGGGTAGTGCTTGATATTGGCTATTTCCTTCAAAAAAGCGGCTTTTTGACGTATGATTCGATAATAACTAATGATGGATTTTATAAGGAGGATGCTTCGGTGGCATATCCTGTTGCGGGAATGTATAATGCGTTTTTAATAAAAGTACTTGGAACAGAAGAATATATCAAAATATATAGAGGTGTCAATGGCAGTTTATCTGATTTGCAAAAGATAGAAAGAAATAAAATCAACTTGCCAGATGCTGAAAGATTTGATGAATATCTCAAGGAGTACGAAAGTAAACCGGACATTTTTGTTGATAAGAATGATACTAATAAAATATATGGGGAACAGTTAAAAAATAAACCAGGTCTTTTTAATAAAATTAAAGATTACTACAAATTTTCGATTCGTTCTCCTTTTATTTTTTCTCCTCAGGGAAAGGAACCATTTGACGATAAATACCGCAGCAGAAAGTATATAGAAATATCCGGAGATACTGCAAGCTGGAAAATCGTTTTAAAATATGGAATTAAGGCAGATTCCAATTCTATTAGTCTTTACAATTTTTACACAAATGAATTGATTGCATCCTACGTAAGGAATTTTTCCCTTGATGATCAAAAAGTACCTGTGATTGATGATATGTATGAGTTTTTTATCAATGAAAATGTCTTTGAGCATGATTTAGATGGTGAATTAAGTATAAAATTTAAATAGCTGCTGCTGGCATCAACTATGCTAAAGGAGACATTACACAAACATGCAATTATCATCGGTGGTGGAGCTGCAGGATTAATGTGCGCTATAGAAACGGGTAAGCGGGGCAGGAAAGTACTTGTAATTGAGCACGCAGAGAAAGTTGGTAAGAAAATCCTAATTTCCGGAGGTGGAAGATGTAACTTTACAAATATTTATGCCAAACCGGAAAACTTCTTATCGGATAATCCGCATTTTTGTAAATCAGCACTTGCAAGATACACTCCACAGGATTTTATTTCGCTCGTTGAAAAGCATAAAATAAAATATCACGAGAAGAAATTAGGCCAACTGTTTTGTAACGGAAGCTCAAAGGAAATAATTGACATGCTTCTTGATGAATGTAGGGTTACAGGAGTGGAAATTCTGGTTAACTGCAAAGTTTCAAGAATAGCTAGAACTGAAGAATTTATTGTTTCCACTAATCTTGGTGAATTTACTGCGGATTCACTTGTAATAGCCTCAGGCGGAATTTCAATTCCCCAAATGGGTGCAACAGACTTTGGACATAAGACTGCCAAACAATTCGGATTGAAACTGACAGAAATTAAACCGGGACTGGTTCCTTTTACATGGGGTAAAAAGGATTTGAGTCTGTACGGTGAGCTGAGCGGTGTTTCGATTGATTCGATTGTCAGTTATAATAAAATCAGCTTCAGAGAAAATTTCTTGTTTACACATAAAGGATTAAGCGGTCCCGCAATACTGCAGATATCATCATATTGGCAAAAGGGGAAACCTATAACAATTAATCTTTTGCCTGAAATAAATCTTACTGATGAGCTTGGCAAAAACTCCACAAGCCGGATGCTGTTAGATAACTTTTTATCACTTCATCTGCCGAGCCGTTTTACTGAGAAATGGTGCGAAATAAATTTTCCATCAAAACCAATAAATAAACTGAGTGAAAAAGAAATCGAGCTTATTTCCGGAAGGCTGCATAAATGGCAAATAGTACCTTCGGGGACTGAAGGATTTGAAAAAGCAGAAGTGACTTGCGGCGGTATAGATACAGAAGAGCTTTCTTCAAAGACAATGGAATCTAAGAAAGTTAACGGCTTATATTTTATAGGTGAGGCGGTTGACGTAACCGGCTGGCTGGGAGGATATAATTTCCAGTGGGCATGGGCATCAGGGTTTGCAGCGGGACAGTATGCTTAATTACAATAAATTACTTGCCAACTCAGAAAGAACGGAGCGTTCTCCTTTGAGCAAATTCACATGAGCGTAAAGTTTCTCCCCTTTGAAATGCTCGATCAAATATGAGAGTCCGTTTGACTGCGAATCAAGATACGGATGGTCTATCTGGTAAATATCACCGGTTAATACAATTTTAGCGCCTTCACCTGCACGCGTTATTATAGTTTTAATCTCATGCGGTGTAAGATTCTGCGCTTCATCCACAATAAAAAATACACGCTGAAGGCTTCTTCCCCTTATATAACTCAGGGGCTCAATGACAAGCTTCTCTTCTTTTATCATCTGGTTAATCATCTGGTGCTGTTTATCGGTTTCATTGTACTGGTCCTGAATAACCTTTAAATTATCCCATAACGGCTGCATATATGGAGCGAGTTTCTCTTCAATATCTCCCGGTAAAAAGCCGATGTCTTTATTGCTAAGCGGTACAACAGGTCTTGCAATATAAATCTGCCTGTAGTTTTTCCTGACGTGAAGAGCCGAAGCAAGCGCCAGGAGAGTTTTTCCGGTGCCCGCTTTTCCTGTGAGTGACACTAGCGGTATGGCATTATTGATTAGGGCATCAATTGCAAAAGTCTGCTCTGAGTTTCTTGGTTTAATGCCATAAACGGTATTTTTATCTATTTTATGGAGCTGTTCTTTATCCGGGTCAGTATATGCCAATACCGAACGGCTTGTATTGCGGAGAATATAAAATTTATTCGGAACTACCTCACCGTTAGGGCTTTCAAATGCTTCTTTGACAGGCACTTCAAAAGGCGGCTGGAAAAATTTTAATAGAACATCATCGTTAAAATTTTCAATAATCTCTTTTCCGCTGTAAAGCTCTTCAACACTGCTGATTCTATCGGTTGTATAATCCTCGGCATAGATTCCGAGCGCTTTTGCTTTCATACGCAGGTTAACATCTTTAGTAACCAGAATCACCGTCCGCTTGCTGCTGTATTTTTTCTGAATTTCAAGCGCTGTGCTTAATACCCGGTTATCGGAATTATCTTCTCTGAAAATATCTTTTATTTCACTGCTCAAACCGCGTGTTATATGAATAGATATTTTTCCCCTGCCTTTACCCATTTTTATTCCGCCGTCAAATAAAGCCGTGCCGCTTAAGGAATCAAGGCTTCTGGCAAACTCTCTTGCATTAAGGTTTATTACCTGGTTGCCGCGCTTAAAATGGTCAAGCTCTTCGATAACTACAAGCGGGATAACAATATCGTGTTCCTGGAACTGGTTGATACATGTTGAATCATGCAGAATAACATTTGTATCTAAAATGAACGTTTTAAGCTCTTTTTTTGCTTTCATTCGGTATATAGGAAATAAATAATTCGGTAAGAATTTTGGTGAGAAATAATCGATATCCTATTTATAATTGAACTCTTGATATTTAACCGTAATAGCTTAATAAAATATACTAAATATTTAAAAATTAGTAAAGATTAAAAATGCCGAAAGAATATCCGTGTTAGAATGTAATTTAATATTTGCTTTTTGAGCGGTTCAGAAATTAATCTCGTGCTTAAGCTGTTTGAACCGGTAGAAGCTTATTAGCTTTTTACGCTTTTCATCCCATAGGTTCAGAATCATGCTTCTAAGACTTGAACGTAATGTAAGGATTTTAGCTTTTTGGAACACGGGATTTTCTTTGTGGCATTTTTCAAGACGGTAGTTGGGGATCCTGGGACTAAGATGATGGATATGATGAAATCCGATATTTCCGGTAAACCACTGCAATACCCGCGGGAGCTTGTAATATGAGCTTCCTTTTATAGCAGCCTGTGCGTAGTCCCATTCATCGCTGCTGTTCCAGTAAGTATCTTCGAATTGGTGCTGAACATAAAATATCCACATCCCGGCTGTCGATGAAATGAAATAAACGGGAATCAGTATCATCAAAAATGCCTGAAGATCCTATCATCCATATTATTCCGCCTGCAAGCAGTCCTATTAATAAGTCAGTTATGTAAACGCTTTTATGAAATGGTTTCAGTTCTTTTTGGCGGTATGAAGGAAACCTGTAAACAATCGTAAAAAGAAAGAAAGGCAGTATAATAAATAAAATAAAAGGGTTGCGGTAAATTCTGTATTTCAGCTTTCCCCATGAGGATAGGCGTGAGTATTCTTCTACAGTCATTGTATAAATGTCACCTACGCCGCGCTGTTCAAGGTTGCCAACACTGGCATGATGTATAGAATGGCTTTTTTTCCAGTAATGATAAGGCGTTAATGTAAAAATACTCAGTAAAAAACCTGTTGCATTGTTTGCTTTTCTTGAATTGAAAAACGACCGGTGTCCGCAATCATGCTGAATTATGAAAATCCTTGTGACAAAACCGGCAGTAGGAAGAGCCAGAAGCAGAGTTAACCAATAGCTGAAACCCAATGAAAGATACATGAGATAAAGTAAAGCTATAAAAGGCAAAAACGAATTTGTAATCTGCCAGATGCTTTTAACTGCATTTGACTTTTGATATTTTGCAACAAGGCTTTTCCAGACGTTTATCTGAGGTATATTTTCGATTGACATATGTACAAGCGAAGTTTAATTGAAGAAAAACCGGAAAGCAGAAAATGCAATCCGGTTTAATATTTATAATCGGTTTTTAATATCCGGTTCTGAATTTCCTGCCGTCACTATTGCTTGATTCAGTTTTCGGCTTTGCGGGATTTACGGTCAGCGGTCTTCCGCTGAACATTGACCCGTCCAGGCTCTGAATTGCGCTTTCTGCCTCTGCTTTTTTCGGCATATCAACGAATCCGAAACCTTTCAAAACGTTTGTGTACCTGTCTTTTATTAAATTGACATTTGATACTTCACCGTATTGCTCGAATGCTGAACGCACTTCTGATTCGGTTGCTTCTCTTGGAATATTTCCAACATAGATGTTCATAGAATTTCTCCTGCCCTATGAGGGCTGTTTTTGATGTATCAGCTTAAAAGCCGACACATTTGTTTAAAAAATGTAAGATTAAAGTAAAATTGAAAAGTTGAACCCGGAATTCAGTGAATCAGAGAAAATACATCTAAGTGATCAAAATCGAAGAAAAACGAAGTAATCCAAATGAGAAATTTTCGTGATAATTAACTAAAAGCTGTTCTGTACTTGATTTTGCTTTCAATCAGGTTTAATATACACATATACGGTGCTAATAGCAAATGAGTATTAATTTATGGATAAAACAGTTATTTCCTGCTAATAAAATTTTCCGGCATCTGAACTGCTACAACTTTTCCCCTGGCAGTAATTACTTCATCTGCTGCAACCGTAATTTCAGAAACAACTTTTCTTCCCTTAATCTCTAATATCTTTCCCCGCAGTTCAAGTTCTGCAGCAAGAGGTGTTGGTTTAAGATAATCTACCTGAAGTGATGCGGTAACAAACCGGAATGGCGGCTGTGTACCCGGCTCTCTGCCTGCGGCTTTATAAGAAGCTAATGCCGCGGTTCCCGTTCCGTGGCAATCAATCAGCGAAGCAATTAATCCGCCGTAAACGTAACCCGGAATCGCTATGTGATACTCTTTTGGTGTGAAATGCGCAATTGTTTCTTCACCATCCCAATAACTTTTTATTTGATGGCCATGCTCATTCAAACTTCCGCAGCCGTAGCAATAACTTAATTCTTCGGGATAATAATCCTGTATAGCTTTTAATTTCATTTTATTTCTTAATAATTCATAAACAAATTCAATAATTTTATGATGAAAGCGTTCAGCTCGTGTCTTTTTGCTTTCATACATTCTTCCGAACATGAGCGTTTCCATTCAGTTTCGCACTCTTCACACTCGAAGTGCTGTTTGTGGCAGTCAATGTTGGCGCAGTTTACATATCTGTCGGTTGGTTTTCCGCAGTGATGACATTTACCGGTGATGATTTCTTCTTCCGCGAAGTTTACCGGTATGGATATTCTTTCATCAAATACATAACATTTGCCTTCGAAGAGCTTTCCTTTTACACTCGGGTCTTTTGAATATTTTATAATTCCCCCGTGAAGCTGGTAAACGTCTTTAAATCCTTCTTTCAGCATAAATGCGGAGAGTTTTTCGCATCTTATTCCGCCTGTGCAGTAGGTGAGGATTTTTTTATCTTTATATCCGGAGAGATTCTTTCTAATCCATTCGGGGAATTCTTTAAATGATTTTACCTCAGGGCGGATTGCATTTTTGAAATGCCCGAGGTCAAATTCGTAATCAGTTCTGCCGTCAAGAACAACTACATCTTCATCCTGAAGTGCGTTATTAAATTCTGTCGGGTTCAAGATAAATTCCGGTAAGGTTGGTTAGGATTTATTTCATATTCCGAACGGAATGTTACGATTTCCTTTTTATGCCTGACATGGAGTTTTTTAAAAACGTGCCCGGGGACTTCATCTATTTTAAATTCCAAATCCGTAAACAACGGGTCTTTGTGCATAGCGTTCATGTAAGCTTCTGTCTGTTCATAAGTACCTGAAATTGTTCCGTTAATGCCTTCTTCGGCAATAATTATTCTGCCCAATAACACCAAGATTTTTGCAGAATTCAAGGTGATTTTGTGCAAAAATCTCCGGTTCGGTGATTTTTACAAATTTATAATATAACAGTACTCTGTATTTTTCCATTTTCATTGGTAAAATATAAATATCGGTATAAATTGAAAGTGCAATTTTATATCTTTTAAATAAGCATTTGGTTTATTAAATTTGAAATCCTTAATTAAAAGTTCTTTTAAATTAAGGGTTTATAAAGCGGAAGTGGCGAAATTGGCAGACGCACCATCTTGAGGGGGTGGCGCTCACAAGGCATGCGGGTTCAAGTCCCGCCTTCCGCACTAAAAGAGTGAAAAAAATTCATTCTTTTTTTATGTAATCACACCATCTTGTTGAGTCCCGCGTTGAACATCGGCGGGACGAAATCCCCTGTCTGCAGCAGGCAGGCGCCTTGGCGGGAAGGAGTTATACAAGGCATGCGGGTTTCCCGATGAATCGGGATTTCCGCCGGATACCAGGTGTCAACAATCCCTCCTTCCGCACTGAAAAAGAGAGTGAAAATAAAATCACTCTTTTTTATTTTAATCTAATAATGATTTTTTAAATGTTAATAATGAAATAATGGAAATTACATTTATCGGTCTCGGAATTATGGGTTCACGCATGGCGAAGAACCTTATTAAAAAAGGATTTAAGATTACTGTATGGAACAGGACTAAAGATAAAGCTGATGAGCTTATAAAATCGGGTGCTGTATGGGGTAATACACTTTCTGATGCTGTAAAAAATTGTGATGTGCTGTTCACAATGCTTTCAACTCCTCAGGCAGTGGAACAGTCTTGCACCTGAATTTCTTGGTGTCAATGAAGAAAAACAGCTTATGGGTTGATTCTACTACTGTGAATCCTTCTTTTTCAAAAAAAATGAATTCATTTGCAAAAGAACATGGTTTAAGATTTCTTGAAGCTCCTGTTGCCGGTTCAAAAATTCCCGCTGAAAATGCACAGCTTGTTATTTATACCGGAGGGGATAAAAATGATTTGGAACAGGTTCGCCCAATGCTTGAAGCTGTGAGCAAGGCAGTTATATATGTTGGAGGAACCGGAATGGGTTCAGCTATGAAAATTGTAAACAATGTGCTGCTTGCCTCTGCAATGGTTTCATTTTCTGAAGCGCTGGTATTGGGTGAATCACTAGGTTTAAATAAAGAAATGATTTTTGATACACTCGGGCAATTCAGCTGTTGCAGCGCCTTTTGTAAATCTTAAAAAAACAGAAAATATTAGATAATAATTTTAAACCGGAGTTTCCTCTGCAATGGATGCATAAGGATTTGCAGCTCGCATCTGAGGAGGGCTATATAAACGGTATTGCGCTGCTGCTTGCGAATTCATTAAAAGAGATTTACAGCCTGGCTAAATCATACGGTATGTCTGAGGAAGATATGAGTGCGGTCTATAAGTTTCTAAATGGAATTAAATAAAGTTTTGTAAATGATACAGGGAAACTCTTTAATCCAGGTCATTTTAAAGGCTGCTCATGTAAGTCATTTCTTTTAAAAATCACTAAATTTTTAGGGATGTCTTCTACTATCAAGTCATAATATTTTTTAATTTTAGCTATTTCCTGCGAGTCTAAAATACTTAAATCAATTAAGTAATCGACTTTTCTTTTTAAAATGTAATCTGTTATATTATTATTCATATTTGCTTTAAGCGCTTCGGGGTCAACTTTCCCATCGAGGTTAATTGTTTTGTCATGGAAATATCCAATCATGCCGCTCTGAGTAGCGCCAGACCCATTCATCTTTTCTTACATTTTTTTCAACCCAGTCAACAAAATATGTGAAGTTCCACTGGTAATTATGCTGATAATTTCTATAGGATATGGCAGCAAAATAAATAAAAAACAAACCTGCTATGGTATATTTAATGGCTTTAAAACCCGGTTTTTCAAAAATCTTAAAGATGAATGCCGCTAACAATAAGCAAATAAACGGAGATATAGGGAACAAATACCTGCTAAGGAAATAATAAGTCTTGAAATAAACACCGTAAAATATGCTTAGGCTAAACATGAATGCTATGGTTATGAAAAAAACCTTCTTTTGATTTTCTGTGAAATGTTTATAGTTTTTAAATAATAAGAAGAATATAACCAAAGATAACAGTGTTGTAATAATAATTACAATTGTTTTAACCTTAACTAATATCGGAATTGAATAGAACAGAATAAAATATTCCACATATACCGCCGGCACATATTTATAAATAAGGTCTGCGCCAGGTCTGCTTAGTTCTGCATAGCCGCTGAGAGGTATGATGCTTCCGAATTTAGTGTTGTATATTAACCAAGGCAGAGCTGTTATAACAGATACAATGCCTATTATTACGGCATGAATTACATTTGGATATATTTTATTCTTATCATAAAACTTATACAATATTATGAATATACAAACTATGGCTATTAGAAAGACCGCATCGTTTCTAATCCAGAAAATTATACCAAGGGAAAAACCCAAAAATATCGAAGTTAAATAATTAAGTTTTTTAATTTTAAATATAAAGAACCAAATAAATAATAATGTTGAAAGATTATAAAGAGCTGATTCAAGACCGTTAATTGTATTTAAGATAGTAAGAGGGCTTGCAAACCACAGCGCAGCAGCAAAGAGAGATATCTGAGAGGAATTTTCTCTTTCAGTGAAAAAACTCTTTCCCATTTTCCATATAACCCAGAATGTCAGCAATGAAATCAGCAGTTGAATTATAACTACAAGTTTTAGAGTCAGAATTTTATCACAATTAACCAGTTTCGAAGCACCTGCTATTACAAATGTGTAAAGAGGCTGAATACCGTTTGTCTGAATTGTCCCGTCTGATACTGATATGCCATATCCCATAGCAATGTTTCTGCCTATTGTTATCATATAATATCCGTCGTCTATTATATCATTTTGAAGCCGGTAATCGTCGAAAAGCGGAGCAAGTCTCATAAACAAACCGATTGCCATGAAGAAAAAGATAATTAAATAAAACAGTATCTTAAAATTTTTCATTGAGGATTATAGATAATATACAGACGAAAATGATTTTCATTGCTAATATAACTAAAAAAACTGTGAATAGAAATTAAGCGTATATTTGCAAAAAATCCGACTGTATCTTAAAAGAGATATACAGTCTGGCTAAATCATACGGAATGTCTGAGGAAGATATGAGTGCAGTCTATAAGTTTCTAAAGGGAATTAAATAAACCATTCTGTTTTTTTTCCAATATTATTTTTTGAATAGTTTCTTTTTTAAGAACAAATCCTTAAATTATATATAAGCAATCCCGCCCATTTGCTTCGCCCTAAAACGCCCTAAATTTTCAATAATTTATTCAAAATTATATTTGAAAAAGACATTACTTCTCGTAATGCCCTTTTTTATTCATTCAATAATTTTTTCGCAGTCAGGATGGTTTCAGCAGACAAGCGGGGTGAGCCAAACCTTGCTCGGTGTTTCATTTGCAGGCATTGATACAGGTTATGTTTGCGGGGTAAATGGTATTATCCTAAAGACTACAAACGGGGGTTCAAACTGGAATTCTCTGGCAAGCGGTACAACAAAGTTCTTACGAAGCATCAGTTTTGTTAATCCGACAACAGGATTTACTGCAGGTGAGGCGGGTATTATTCTCAGAACGGTAAACGGCGGAATAAACTGGATACCGCTTAACGGAGGAACACTTGACACGTTTGTGAATGTACAATTTTACGACGCTTTAACTGGAACGATAGTTGGTCAAAACGGCGCTATTGTAAGAACAACAAATGGCGGAGATAACTGGTCAGTTCAGACAAGCGGGTTAAACATCGAACTCACAGGGGTGTTCTTTACAACACCAAACGAAGGTTACATTACGGGATTTAACGGCACAATACTGCGCACAACCAACGGTGGGTTAAACTGGCTTAGCCAGCAAAGCAATACAAGCATTGACTTGCGCGCTGTGCATTTTGCAAACCGTGATACAGGATTAATTGCAGGGTACAGCGGCACAATTCTAATGACAACAAATGGAGGAGCTAACTGGAATATGATTTCAAGCGGGACAAATAATAACCTGTTTAGTGTGTATTTTACAGGCGCAAATACTGCTGTTGCAGCCGGAACTGGAATTATTCTTAAAACTACCAATGCGGGACTCAACTGGCAAAACCAGAACATCAGCGTGAATTCAGATTTATACAGTGTTTGTTTTTCCGATGAGAACAATGGAACGGCTGTTGGACAGCTGGGAATAATATTAAGAACAACAAACGGAGGAATTGGAATAAAGCAAATTTCATCCGAAGTGCCCCAAAAATTTACATTATTCCAAAATTATCCTAATCCGTTTAATCCTGAAACAAAAATTAAGTTTAGTTTCTCCAACACTTCCGAAGGAGGAGTTTACAAAGTGCAGTTAATCGTTTACGATGTGCTTGGACAGGAAATCGCATCTCTTGTTCCTCCCCTTCGGGGAGGACAGGAGGGGCTTAATCCAGGTACTTATGAGGTCGATTGGGACGGTACTAATTATACAAGCGGTATTTATTTTTATGAGCTGATAATTAATAATACAAGGCAAACAAGGAAAATGATATTAATAAAATAGTTCATGTTTTAATTTTCCTGCATCCGTTTATTTCGAATACTCTGAGCATTGCATGGTTTGTTGGTTTAGTTGAACCAATGTATTTCTTAGCTCCCATTTCTTTCAATAATTCAAGGCCTTTGGCATGAATAATACTGCCGTAGCCTTTACCTCTGAATTCCGGCTTCACACCAAAGTTAAGCAATGAGCCGATATAAGGATTTTCCGGGTGGATATACGGCATTAAGATTCCGATGTTTGAATCATTTAACTTAACAAGCCTCCAGTATTTTATACTGTACGAATCCCGTAAATGATTATTTAATTTTATTATATAGCTTTTGAACTGAGAGTATTCTTTTATAGGATTTTCTGCGCAGGCTTTGAACAATCTAAAAAATTTGTATATACCGGTTTCATCGAGCGAATAGTATTTTAAAATATCTTTATAGCAGGATTTAAAACCTTTTAAGCTTCGGGTAAAGTAGAATTTTGTGTTAAGTTTATCTGATGGTATCAACGTTTTTTATTTTACTACCCACCACCAAAATGCAAGTGTAATTGCCGAGAGCGGTATTCCGATTCCCACCATATAATTTGCTAAACGTGGATTTAAGTCGAATTGTGTGGCAAGTACCGAGCCCATTACCATTGGCGCCATTGCGCTTTCAATTACGCTTACCTGAAACGGCAATCCGCTTGATTTAAAAATAAAATACCCGGCTGCAAGTATTACTGCAGGAGCCAGCAGTAATTTATAAACAAGACCTGACAGGAGTTCTTTCCATAGCATCTTATCAATTCTAGGTTTTAGCTGCATGCCAACGGAGATTAATGCAAGAACAATTGTGGGGAAGCCCAGCTTTTGCAGGATTAACGATGAGGCATCATTATGCTTTATTCCAAAAGTAATCATTAAAATTGCTGCTATGAACGCAATAAACGGAGGGTATTTTATTATATCATATGAAATTTTTTTAATTGAATAGGTTCCGCTTGAATAAATTGAAGCGATAATAACTCCCAATGTAGATAGAACCAGAAAGCTTCCTGCCTGGTCAATTATCACTCCAATTTTTAAGCCCTCTTCACCGAATAAAGCTATAAGAACCGGGAATCCTACAAATGATGTATTTGCAAGTCCCGCGGTAAGGATTAATGCTCCGGTAGTTTTTTTATCCCATTTGAAGATCTTCTCCAGCATTATGAAAAAAACAGTTGATAAAATAAAAATAATCCATATTACAGCAGCAGGGAAAATCAGTTCACTTTTTATTTCTATTTGTGGGATATAATATAATGTCAGGGCAGGAAGGGTTATGTATATTATAAGTGAGTTAATAACTTTGTATGAGTTTTCCGGAAATGCCTTTGAACGTATTAGCAGCATACCGGAAGCAATACATATAGGAATCAAAATTAAATCACTCATATTAACAAAAATAGCTGGTTTAATTATCTAAATAAAGAAAAAAATCCGGGGTTAACGCTTGTTTAAAAATATATTTCTATATTTGATACAGGAGAAATAATTCTGATGGAAACATTATTTATATTAATTATTGTAGTATTAGGGCTGCTGTTGTTATTTGCATATGCGTCGAAAAAAGGAGAGAAGATGCAGGCAGGAAGAAGAGAGAAAATAAACCGGGCAGAAGACGGCAAAGCTAAAATTTTAAGCTATGATGTCATTGGCTTGAGGGGAAGAGATTCAGGCGGAAGTTACCAGGCGTATAGGTTTAATCTTGAGGTTTGGAGCAATTACAAATCTCCTTATAAAGCTGAATCGGTTTGGAATGTTTATGAGATGGGTACACCGAAAGTGCAGGAAGGCAAAGAAGTGAATGTGAAAATCGATGCAGACAACCCGAATGTTATTTACCCCGTGGACCAGGGAATAGGATTTTCGTGGACAGGGAAAATTATTGATGACGGGCATAAGAAATAATACATTAGTATATATATAAAAAGGGACGTTCATAAATGAACGTCCCTTTTTAGTTTTTTCTCTCCCTTGTTAAACGATAATAAGCTCCTGCTGGTTTGCAGCGTTGTATTTAACGTTAACTTTATCGCCTACCCTTGGAACTGCAATTTTTGATACTGCGGTCTCAATTTCGGTCTCAAAAGCCATACCGTACTGCGGCTGGACTTTCAGCTTCATCTTTACAACAGGATTGTAATTTACCATGGCGCCTGTATCGGCTATTGTCATAACTTCGGCAGTGCCGGGCATTCCGGTCTGCATAAGAGCAGCTTTCTTCCCGTCATAATCGGTATACTGTTTTGCCATGTTAAGGCCTGCGTTTGCCTTATCCATAAAATCTTTTCCCATGAATGTTTTTGCCATGAACCCTGAAACACCTGAATTAAGCGCCTTATCTGCATTTTCAATACCTTTTTTGGGGTCGTCCTGTGCTTCTTTGATTTTTTTGTTGATACCAAACATTTTAAAATGTTTCCTTTCTTTGATTTTTTAATTTATTAACTCTGTTTTTAATGAACTATGCAAAGATAGTTTTTTTGACCCTCCTATTGCAAATATATGATTTGCGGTTTGTTAAGTATATTTTTCTGTTTTGTTAACCGGAAATTGTTTTGAATTAACTTTAAATATGTGACAAAACAGTATTTTCAAGATGGAAATAAAATACGTATTGTTGCCGGAGAGAGAAGTTGGAAAAATTCAGGCGGATGTTTAGAACTATTCTGAAGGTAATTGTTTCAATGAAAAAAATTAGAGGATTTTGAGTAAATTTTGTTATTTTTAAAATAATGTACCAGCATTTTGTTTCTTGCTATACATATAATTGAAATATTAAAAAAGGATACTATGGTACCCGGTGGTATTTTGAAACCCGGTTGAATTTAAATAAGAAAGGGAAATTGTAAAATAAAGAGATTCTTATCCAGTTATATGTTTCACAAATTTAAAAAACCCATTTTTACTTCCAGTTTTTCCTTTTCACATCACTGGGATAGTCAACCGTAAAATTAAGATAACTTTGGTTTAAGCTAACGTTCTCTAATGAAAGCTTAAAGTATTCTCCTTTCAGCGGACGCCGGATTTCAATCCTCTTGGCATAAGATGCATCGCTATAAGTTGAAAAATTTGAAAACTCAAACTGAATTAGTACCTGTCCTCTTTTATTGTAGTATATGTATTTTGTAACCGCGTAACTAAGCTTATCAACCCAGTATTTTCGTGTAATTGTTCCGCGCTTTAAAGCTACAACGTACTCGGATGTTCCGTCTTCAAGCCAGAGTGAATCTTTCTTTCCTTTCGGAATTCTTACTGTACCCGTAAATGAGTTAAGCAGGTCGTCAAACGTGCACCTGATTCTTGTTAGAGTGCCTATATTGATAATTGTTGTAGAGCCTGTAATCAGTTCATCATTTAAATCATCTAAAAAGACAAACTTCTTTCGTCCGAAATGCGCCTGTGCTACATCAATCCCCATAGGTCCTTCTATTAAAAACCATACATCATCTTTTTTCTTTGCATGAATCTCTATTGATGCAGATTTATCGAGCTTGGGAGTTTTAACATCTATATCGCCGGTTGAAATTATGTTATCTACACTTTCAGACCTAGTATTGACCTCTTTTATTATACTCAATATCTGAGCTTTAACCGGGTCAATTTCTTCGGTCTGGAGAGAATCTTCTGTTAGATTTGATGATGTTGTATCCTGTTCTTCCTGTGAGTATACTAAATTCGCAGAGAGGCAAAGCAGGAATAATGCAGTTAGAGAAATGAGGGCTTTTTTCATAAATAAAGTGCTATAACTAATGAAAATTAATTGTTAAATTGCATAATTAATGCAAATTATGTGTTATTTTATCCCTACTATCAGTTAAAAATAAGATTTTTTATAATCAAATAATATAGCGATAATCATTGAAAACCCGCAAAGAAAAAGATTCTCTGGGCGAACTAAATATTCCCATTGAAGCGTATTATGGTGTGCAAACCATGCGCGCAATTGAGAATTTCCCAATTAGCGGGCTGAAACCTCATTCCGTACTTGTTGATTCTTATGCATTTATAAAAAAGGCTGCTGCTCTTACAAACTCACAGCTCGGATTGCTTGAAAAGAACATATCGCGTGCAATTATTAAGGCGGCTGATGAAATTCTCACCGGCAAGCTGAGAGAGCATTTTGTTGTTGATGTTTTTCAAGCCGGGGCGGGAACTTCTTTTAACATGAATGCAAATGAAGTTATTGCAAACCGTGCAATTGAATTATTAGGGGGCAGGAAAGGTAATTATAAAATTGTAAGTCCCAATGACCATGTTAACATGGCTCAATCGACAAACGATACCTTTCCTACAGCAATGCGTATAGCCTCATTGCTCATGCTTAAGAAACTCCTGCCCGTTATAAATCGTTTTGAAAATACATTTCGTAGAAAATCAAAAGAATTTGATTCTGTTATTAAATCCGGCAGAACACATCTGCAGGATGCGTCACCGGTTACTTTGGGACAGGAATTTTCAGGCTACGCAGAAAATATTCATAAACATTTTGAACTTATAACAGCATGCCGCACACATTTGCTCGAAATTGGATTAGGGGGTACGGCTGTTGGCACTGGATTAAATACTCATGTAAAATACAGAAAGCTTGTTATACAAAAATTAGCTTCGCTTACCGGTTTAAAGCTGATACCTGCGAACAATTATTTTGAAGCAATGCAGAGCATGCTTCCGTTCATGGAATTATCATCAGCTTTGAAAAATTTGGCTGCTGACTTAACTAGAATTTCTAATGATGTACGCCTTATGGCATCGGGTCCTACTACGGGATTTGGTGAAATTATTCTGCCCGCAGTTCAGCCGGGTTCTTCTATTATGCCGGGGAAAGTTAATCCGTCAATGGCTGAGATGATGAACATGGTTTGTTTTCAGGTTATGGGGAATGACCTGACCGTAACGCTTGCTTCACAGGCGGGACAGCTTGAGCTTAATGTCATGATGCCTGTGATTATTTACAATATACTCTGGTCAATTGAAATTTTAAAAAATGGAATGCATGAATTTGATAAAAGATGTGTTTCCGGAATAAAGGCTGATAGAGAGAAGTGTCTTGAATACGCCCGGCGGAGCATAAGCATTGTAACAGCATTAAACCCGATAATAGGTTATTTAAAAGCAGCAGAAATCGCAAAGGAAGCGGTTAATTCAGGCAGGTCAATTATTGAAGTTATAAAAGAAAAGAATATATTGAGTGAGAGAGAACTTAAAAAGGTTCTTGATTTGAAAAAACTGACTCATCCGGGGCTTTAATCAAATAAAAGGAAAAATTTGAATCCAACAAGAGCGGAAATAGATTTTAAAAAGCTGGCTTTCAATCTTGATAGCATCAGGAAACATTTACGCAAAGGCAGCCATGGCAAAAAAGTTAAAGTCTGCGGTGTAGTCAAAGCAAATGCTTACGGTCACGGCATAGAAGAAGTAAGCAAAGAGCTTGTTGATTTGGGTGTCGATTATCTCGGTGTTGCAAACTATGACGAAGCAATTAAGCTGCGGAGGCTTGTCCCTGATGCCCCCATACTTGTTTTCGGAACACTGATTCATTCAAAGCTTCAGCCTGATAAATATGTTTCGACGCTGCTGAAATATAACCTGATGGCAACAGTTGCTTCTCTTGATACGGCGAAATTTCTTGATTATTACAGCAAAAAGCTCAGAAAGAAATTCACCGTTCACATTAAAATCGATACCGGCATGAAAAGAATCGGCTTCGATGTACGGCGCGCATATAAGAACGTAATGCAGATTCTGGCATTAAAAAACGTAAATGTTGAGGGTATATTCACGCATTTTGCCTCATCAGAATCAAAGAATAAGGTTTTTGCTTACAGGCAGCTGAGTTTTTTCCAGGATTTGCTTGAGGATTTAAGAAAATCCGGCGTTGAATTCCCTATTGTTCATGCTGCCAACAGCGGTGCTGTGCTGGATATAAAAGAATCTTATTTCGATATGGTAAGACCGGGTTTAATTTTATACGGTTATTATCCTTCAAACGAAGTGAAAAATAAAATTAACCTGAAACCAATAATGAATCTTAAATCAAAAGTTACTTTTATTAAACGGGTAGATGCCCGCACAAGTATTTCATACGGCAGGCTGTATTTTACCAAACGAAGAACATATATTGGCTCAATTCCCGTGGGGTACGGTGACGGGTACTGGAGGCTTTTAACAAATAAATCAAAGGTGCTGATTAACAAGAAACTTTACCCGACCGTTGGTGCAATCACAATGGATTGGCTTATGGTTAATCTCGGTGAAAAATCAGCCGTGCGTGTTGGAGATGACGTCTTGCTTATGGGCAGCGAAAACGGTAATTCAATCGGAGCGGATAAGCTGGCGCGGTTAACCGGCACAATTCCATATGAGATGCTGTGCGCGGTTGCAGACAGAGTGAAACGGGTATATTTATACAAGTAAATTTTTCAAGAAAACTTTTATGAATTTTAAAAAAGACTATATCAACTTTGTTCTTTACAGCGTCCTGCAGAGCGAGTTTTACGGTGTTAAAGATGATATAAGGATTAGAAAAGTTCTTGAGAAAATTATTTCGATTTCCGATGAAGCAAAGGCTACCTACTTTGCAGGAAAAACTGCAGGACTTGAAATTCTGTTTAAGTACCTGCTTTACATTTCAGATAAAATTGACAAGTCACAGATTACAATCTTTAATCTCAAAAACAATTTTGATTATGACCTGCAGAATTTAAAAAGAATATGCAGCGAACTTAAGAACTACCGGAATGCTGCAGTAAAACAAACCAAGCCTGAAAATCCTCCGGCTGAAGAAGAAAACAGCATGCCTATTGAGGATGAGGTATCCGGATTTGAAGAGCCTGAACAGGAAGATATAATTGAAGAAACACTGACATCAGTTGAGATAGAGGAAGAATTAATAGAAGAAGCCGAAGAGCTTATCGCTGAAACTTCTGAACCCGCAGACAGTCCGGTATTTACATTGATTGAGAATGAGGAAACAGGTGATTCTGACGAGGAAATATTCGGGCTTGAAGGAATAACACGTTCTGTTGAGCAGGATGAAGAAACCCAAATCCCTGATTCAGAGGAAGCGGAAACGGAGCTTGCCGATGAAAATCTCCCTGATGAAGAAATTATTAAAGAAGCAGAGCCAAAATCCGGGCTGGATGAGGAGATTTATAAGCCTGCTGAATACGAAGATGAAATATTGAGCGCCGCTGATATTGAAAAAATAAACAGTTTTAAAGAAAAGGAAAAGCCTAAGGAAGAGTTTGAAATTGAAATAAATAAACCTGCACCTGAATCAGCTGATGCGGAAAAAGACGAAGACATAAAAGGCGGTACAGTCACCAGTGATGTTTATTACAGGTTCGAAAACAAGTTTTTTGAAGAAGTAAAAATTCTTGAAAAGCTCTTTTCATATACCGAGAAGGAATGCAAAGACAAAAATATTGCAAAACTTAGTGACAGAACATTGCAGCGGTTTACAGAAATTATCGAAATATCAAGCGAGCTTTCTAACCTTGCCAGACAGCTCCAGCTTGACCTTATTTCGGATATTTTTCTATCAATAAACCTGCTTTTCACTAAATCAATTAAAAAACCTTCGCTAATTAGCGCTGATAGGGTCCGGCTGCTTAACTCATCACTTTCACTTGTAACAAGCCTTATCAAAGGTGACGATTACCTGGGTTACGATGATACTGTGAATAAAATTGTTGAGTTAAAAGATGTTTTAACAAAACCGCAGGAAGCACCGGTTAAAGTTTCACCGCAGCATGAAGAAGAAACTTTGAAGAAAGAATCTTTGCAGACAGAACCTCCTAAGTTAGAATCTTTGCAAACAGAGCCTCCTAAGTCAGAATCTATACAAACAGAACCTCAGCAGTCAGAATCTATACAAACAGAGTCTCCTAAATCAGAACCTCCGCAAGAAGAGATACCGCAAGCAGAGCTCCGCAAAGAGGAGATAAATGAAGATGTTAAGGAAATTGTTGTTGAGATAGTGCCTCCAAAACCAGGTGAGGAAAAAGCCGTTGAAACAGTGAAAGGAGAGCCTTTTAAGGAGACAGATGACAAAACTGAAATTATAAAGGCTGAAGCTCCTGATGATACATCGTTGTTTAAAATGAAATATCTTATTAAAGAATTTGAGAAAAACTTCCTGAATTTAAGCAGCATCGAGGGCGAGTACAGTAAGTTCGAGATACTTGAGGATGTAGATACACTCAACAGCCTGCTTAGAATGCTGGCAAAAGTTTCGGCATCAGTAAAAAACGATGACGTCTTGAAGCTCTCGGAAGTATCGTATGTATTTCTCAAATACCTTAAAGATTATAAAATGGATTTGCTAGATGCTGAAATACAGCAGATAATAAAGTACATAATTTTTACTTATAAAATGCTTTTAACCGGCAGAAAACCCGAAGATTTTGAAGTCCTTGTTCAGTACCTGAATAACCCGGTTAAAATTTTTACGGATTCATAAATATTTAAAACAGACAAACTAAAATGAAATCATATGCTATAATAATGGCAGGCGGGGTAGGAGCGAGGTTCTGGCCTTATGGCACGTTCAAGCTGCCAAAACAGTTTTTGCCGATTGCAAATTCTTCCGATTCAATGCTGCAGCTTACAGTTAAAAGAATACTGGATATAATTCCGTACCAGCAAATGTTTATTGTTACCAATACCCAGTATGTTAACGAGGTAAAAAAACAGGTCCCAAGAATCCCTTCCGAAAATATTATTGGTGAACCTGTGGGAAGAAATACAGCACCCTGCGTGGGACTCGCTGCAACAATTTTGAAACAGTACGATGAAAAAGCGAATATGGTTATTCTTCCTGCAGACCATTTAATTGAGGATAAAGATGAATTTAATAAAACAATCAAGGCTGGGCTGAAATTTGTTGAAAGCAATGACGCAATAGTAACTCTCGGCATTAATCCCACACATCCTGAAACAGGCTACGGCTATATTCAGTTTATAGACGATGCGTATCTTTCGGTCGAATCGGTAGATTCCGAAAAAGTAACTATTTATAAAGTAAAAACGTTCGCAGAAAAGCCAACTCTTGATATAGCCCGTCATTTTCTTGAAAGCGGAGATTTTCTCTGGAACAGCGGCATGTTTATTTTCAGGGCTGATGTTATTCTGAAGGAAATGAAGAAATCGCTGCCCGACCTTCAGCACGAGCTGCAAAAGCTTGAGAAAGATATTCATACAAACAAATTTCAGAAATCGCTGGAGAATGCTTATTCACGCATTAAGGGAATTTCCATCGATTACGGAATTATGGAAAAAGCCGGAAACGTGTACGTTATCAAAGGAAACTTTACATGGAGCGACCTCGGAAGCTGGGATGAAGTTTACAGAATTAAAACCAAAGATAAACAGGGTAATGTCATTATCGGTGAAACATTTATCAAAGACTCCGGTAACAACCTTATAATGTCACCAAAAGGATTTGTAAGTGTTATAGGAGCCGAGGACCTCATTGTAATAAACACAAAAGAAGGGGTGCTTATCTGCAAAAAAGGAAGGTCGCAGGAAGTTAAAGAAATAGTAGATTATTTAAAAAGAAAGGGACTAACGGATTATTTATGATTACCGGAATATCACATATCGGAATAGCGGTCAAGGATTTAAATAACGCGAAGGAAACATACCGCAAGCTTCTAAATTCGGAGCCTTCGGAAGAAGAAACCGTTGAATCGCAAAAGGTGAGGGTAGCGAAATTCAATTTAGGTAAATCAACAATCGAACTGCTTGAGCCTACGTCACCTGATTCGCCAATTGCAAAATTTATAGAAAAACGGGGAGAGGGTATTCATCATATTGCATACGAATCGGACGATATAACAAACGACCTTGGCAGGCTTAACGAAAACGGCTTCGATTTAATAAATAAAGAACCTGTAGCCGGTTCGGATAATATGCAGATTGCATTTGTAAAACCCAAATCGGCAGGCGGCGTGCTTACTGAAATCTGCCAGCACTAATACATGGTTAACACAGTTCCGTCAGTTTCAAACAGCTCCCATGAAGTGGATGCATTTGTAAAGAGGCTCCCGCAGGATGTTAAATCTTTAGTTGAACAGCTGAGAAAAATAATACTCACTTCTTCAGAACAGATTAAAGAAGAGCTTAAATATGGAATTCCTTTTTATATACATAAGGGTCAGCTTTGCTATATAAATCCGTCTGATGATAAGGTTATACTCGGTTTCAGCAGGGGAGCTGACCTGCCGGATGAACATAATATGCTTATAGGCAGCGGAAAAGCGGTGAGGCATGCTGTATTTAAAACCCGAACAAAAATAGATGAAGATAAAATCAGGCACCTTATATACGAAGCTCTTATTGTTAATGAGATGAAGGCCGATAAAGTATACAGAAAATAGCTTTTATGAAATTTCTTTTCCCAATGTTGCTTCTATCATTATTTTCTATGGCTATAATACAGAGTAAAGATAACCGCCTTGAAAAACTAAGCTGGTTAGCCGACCAATGGGTATGGGTTGATTCAGAAAGTGTAACCTATGAGCGCTGGATTACCAATAACGATAATTCGCTAACAGGAGAGGCTTTTACAGTTAAGAACGGTGATACGGTATTCAGCGAACAGCTTAAGATTGAGAAAACGGGTGATGATATTTTTTATATTGCCGCTGTAAAACATAACCCCGGTCCCGTGAGCTTTAAGCTGGTTGAACTTGGTGAGAATAAAGCAGTTTTTGAAAACCACGAACATGATTTTCCTAACCGGATAATTTACGAACTGAGAAATAATGATTCTCTTTACGCAAGAGTTGAAGGCAAAAATAAAATGGGAAATGATGTGTTTAACGAATATTTTTATACAAGGGCAAGATAAATTTTTTTTATAAACCTGCCGGGTTTATTTTTACTTTAATGCAATCATTATACAAATCAAAAATAGTACCTGAAACCCCGTTTCTATAAATCCTATCACAGTAATTTTTAAGCTTTTATATTTGTCCTGAAATGCAATAGCCGGCATCAACCTCAGGAACATCAGCAGGCTTGACATCCAAACAATTAGCACATTCCCCCAAACAAAAAATAAAATTGCAGAGCTTGCAGCAAAGTACACAATAACCCATACAGCTACTACTCGCTTAAATCTTATTTTAACAAGAAATATTGTTGATGAGAAATATAAAAACATCAAAACCCATAAAGGGAACAAGTTCCGGAATGAAGAATTAACGTGCGGGTTAAAAGCTATTAATCCTGATATGCTCAGAACTGCAAATGTCAAAAACTCCGCTACTATGCTTTTATGAAACCTGAGCTTTGTGAGAAGAAGAAATATTAATCCTGCAAGAATAATAAAAGGCAGGAGATATTTAAATCCGGTTACGTTTATCAGTACACAAACACCGCTGGTAATAGCCAGAGTGAAATAAATCCATGTCCAGAATTTTTTACGGGGCGGGGGAGGCGAGTTTCTTAAAAACCTGTCCTGCATGAATTCTGTAAAATTGAATCCTGCCATAAGCATAATTAAGATAACAAAATGTATAGGGTAAATATTCCTGCTTAGAAGTGTGCCGGCCAGCCAGCTTGTTATAAGTGTTATGTAAGCGCCGTGCTGGCGTGACCAGACGGGTTTGTAGATACTCTGCATACTGAATAAGAAATAAAATAAGCAGGAAAGTACATAAGCCGAATTCTGTTTTTCCGCAGATTGCGGAACCGCAGCCATTTATCTTGTGCAGCCTACCCTGCAATGTTTCCCTAAAAAGAGAATCGGGCGAGCAGCCCTCCTGTTCCGTTGAACGAAACCGCACTGCTTTACATGGCCTTGCACCGGATGGGGTTTATCTTGCTTAGCCGGTCGCCCGGCTAAACGGTGAGCTTTTACCCCGCCTTTTCACCTTTTCCCTCCGGTGAACCCGGAAGGTAGTTTGTTTTCTGTGACACTATCCGTTGCCCCGGTTTTGCACCGGAACACCCCCGGTTGTATTAAACTCCCGGGGCATCCTGCTCTTTGGTGTTCGGACTTTCCTCTCCGATATTCATCGAAGCGGCTGCTTGAGCTTTCCTGCCTATTGTTATTACAGAACTTTATTTGAGTTTTCTGTCGATTGCTGTGTTAGCCAGCTTATCTGAATTCTTGTTTTTAGCGCGCTCTATATAAAATATCTTATACGGCTTACCAAGCTTCTTTATTGTAAAATGGAATTTATTGTTAAGAAGTGCAAGGTCGGGTTCTTTGACACGGAAATCGAAGTTAACCTGGTTTACCATTAATTCACTGTCAGAATAAAACTCGATTTCATCGAATTCAGCTTCTTTATCTTCCAGCATTTTCTTTAAAACATCAAGACTCTTGATAAGCGCTTTGTATTCGGCCTGGTTGTTGGTAGCTTCGCCCAGGTATTCCATATATGTCTTAATAATAAAATCATTTTCATCGTATACGGTAACCCCTATGCCGGAGTGTCCGGGATTCCCTCTTGATGCTCCGTCAGTAAAAACCTTTACCTTCAAACTTTTTCTTCAAGGAATTCTTCCGAAATCAGGATTCTTCCGCAAGCTTCGCAATGGAAGAAGTGTTCTGCCATTCTTATTTCAATTACACGCTGCGGAGGTATTGAGCTGTAGCATCCAAGACAGGAGCCTTTTCTTACTATAGCAATTGAATCACCGAACTTTACCTTGTTTATTCTTTCGTAATACTCAAGGTCTTCAGCGTTAATCTTTGTCAGAAGCTCCTCTCTTTTTTGTTTTAGCTCGCGTTCTTCTTCTTCAGTCTGTTCGTTAAGGTCTTTCAGTTTCACGGAATTTTCTTTGAGCCCTGTATTAATTTCTTCGAATTCCAGCGTAAGCTTATTCAGCTTTTCGGTGAGGCTGATTTTTTTAGGCTTAAATTCATCGTTCTGTTTTTTATCGTTTTTATCAATTTTTTCGTAAGCGTCTCCAATCTCTTTTGCAAGAGCGTTGTATTCCTGGTTTGTTTTTACAGCCCCGGCTCTCAGCAGTCCGTCGTTCTTATCGATTTTTTCGGTAAGATTTTGAATTTCCTTCAGAAGAACAGCTTCTTCTTCTTCAACTTCAGAAATTTCCTTTTTCAGTTCTTCTATTTCCTGTTCGTGTTCCAGCTTCTCCTGGTTTAATTCCTCTATTTTCTCCGGAATGTCCCCTCTTAAGCTGTCAAGCTCCTGAAGCTCTTTATCAATTTTGTTTAGTTCATAAAGAAGAATCAATCTTTCTTTCATTATTTACTCCCCGGTTGCAGCAACCGTATATTAATTGGTCCTTTAAAAATTTTCGATATATAAAGCGTTTTTGTTTTTGTGCGTTTCGCTCTTTGAGCCGGTCCGCCATCATTTAAAAAATCTATAATTACGTTAGTTACTTTCTCTCTTTTAAAGCTTTCGGGAAAAACAGAAATCTCAATTTGCCTGTTAAGCTTTTTTAAAATTTTTTCCATCGGCTCGGGTTTCTTAAGGCTGAATTTTACCGCATAAGGATTTTTCAACTTTTCACCGCTTAGTATTTCATAAACATCATAAGCCGGCTCTTCGTAAGGGTGAACACTGAGCATTGCTTCAACTACGGCGTTTAGTTTTTCTCTTGCGCAAATCATTTCAAGGCGGATTTCATCAATTTCTTCCAGCCTGCCCTTTTTACCTAATACCGGGTTGGATTTTTTTCCTCCCCTGAATGTCCCTTTGCCTTCGGTTCTGAACGAACACTCCGAATACTCTCCGATTACTCCGGCGTCTGCTTTAGACATTGCAGCAGCAATTTTATCTGTATGTCCTGCCGGTGTAAAAACTACAATCTTATTTTTTTTAAAAAATCTAACACTGAATGTTTCAATATTCGTTATGTTATTAGGTCCGAATATTTTTTTTGCGAAATTCAGGGGGTTATTCATGAAATCAACTATGCATAAAAAAAATGTCCCGAAGGCTTCTTTCGGGACATTTTAAAATTTCTAATTTGTTGAAACTCTTATTTTTTGCTTTGCTTTTGGATGAAACTTTAAAATTTCGTTTATAATTTTCATTAGAAACAAAATTAGCTTTATAAAGCGATATATTCAAGGGAAAATATTATAAGTTGTATAAATCTCATAAACCCGTATTATAACAACAGTATGAACAAAGATGATAAAGAAAAAGTTCTCGAAATGCTGAAAAATTCAAAAACAATTGCTGTAATTGGCATGAAAGATAATGAATTAGAGACAGCATATAAAGTACCGTATTATCTATCAAAACACGGTTATGAAATATTCCCTGTAAACCCAAAAATGGCAGGAAATGAAGCATTCGGGAGAAAATTTACTGCAAAAGTTAATGAAATCAAAGAAAAAATTGATTTAGTGAATATTTTCAGAAGACCGGAATTTCTAATAGAGCATGCAAGAGAAATATTGAAAATGAAGCCCCTGCCTAAATATGTTTGGTTTCAGCTCGGGATTGTAAATAACGAAGCCGCAAAAATGCTTGAAGATAAAGGAATTAAAGTTATACAGGATGAGTGTATTATGGTCGAGCATTCAAGGTACTTTTAATTCCGCTTCCGGAATCTCCCCTTTGTTTGCCATATTTTATTTTTGAAAAAATCATATATTATAATTGTAATCTCTTAAACTTAAAACCTTACCGTTATGACAAACGAAGTAAACACAATCCCAAGAATAGAGGATATAAAAATTAATGAGGCTGATTTCGAGAAACATAAAGGACTTCCTATTTATAAAAAATCTTTGCTGATAAGAAAACTGACAATGGAAGTCACAAAGCCAATTGATGATGAAGATGATGATTTTAATCTTAAACAGCTTATGCTGGAACATGCTTATATGATTAGTTCTAAAATTGCCGGTGCCGAAGCAGGTGAATTATATTCGTACAGACTTGAAAATGCTTTCAGCATTAAGAGATATGCAAATGAACTTATGACAGAGCTTGCGCTTTGCGAATCGAAAAACATAGGCAACCAGCAGTATATACCTTTGCTTAAAGACCAGGTTGAAGAGCTGAGAAGGATGTTTGTCAAGTGGGTAGAATCATTTGATAAATCGAAGGACGTGGAAGATGCATGGAGCCTCTGGCAGGATTACGGCGGAGGTTAGATTTTTTCACAGGATACAATTCTAAAAACAAAAAGAGCCGGGTTAATACCGGCTCTTTGATTTTTTTCTAAACTTAATTATTATACTTCTTCATCATCATCTTCTTCATCTATTTCTTCCAAATTTTCGATTTCGTTTTCCGGAGTGAATGAAGAATATGCGTCAAGTATTTCTTTTGCCCTTTGGTAATCATTTTCCATCACAATTAGTTTTATACCTTCACTCATCTGCTGAGGAGGCTGCATGCCGCCAACATCGTCACTTGAAATGTATGCTTTTATTTCTTCTTCCTCAAGCAGACCTTTTGCAAGCTCGGCTTCAAACTCATTCGTGAATACTTTTAGAACAATAGTCCTTTCGTTTTCTCCATCCATTTTAATAAACAATAAATGTTCATGAAAATATTTATTTCTTCTTAATAATAATGATAAATGTTATTATAATGAAAGATTATTTTTCATGCACAGTAAAATCTATTTAAATCTAAAGGGCACAGTCAGCTCAAGATTAACGCTTCTGCCCGGACTTAACGCATAAGCCTTGTACCTGCTTAAATGGTCAACATATTTTGTATCGAGCAGGTTTTCTACGGATAAATCAACAGCGGTAATTGAGCCGGCAAATTCAAACTGGAATCCTGCTCCTGCACTTAATAACGTATATCCCGCAGTTTTTGCTTCCAGCGGGTCAACATCGTTTTGTGCAGATACAATTTTTGTACTGATGCTGATATAAGGATTATACAGCCTGCCCAATGTATTTTTCTGAACTTTTGCAGTCAGTATGTTTTTCATCGGGGGCGTAAACGGCAGAGGATTCCCTGTAGCTTCATTTTTAGTATTAACATAATCACCCTCAGCTGTCAGCAGCAGCCACTTTGCCGGCTGAAATTGTATTAAGTATTCATAACCGTAAAAAGTACTTTTATCCTGCAATACATTATATACCGGTAAATCATTAAGAGAATCACCTGTTGGAGACGGATAAATAAAATTGTTTATTTGGTTTCTGTAAAAGAAAAATCAGCTTTTAGAGTATTAAATCTTAATCCTTAATACCTAAATCGAGATTAATAGATTCTTCCGGCTTAGGTGAGTAAGAACTGTTAACGGTTACAAGCCCCCGCTCATATCTGCCGGTGCCTTCATGTTCTCCGTTAACAAAAAGCTCGAATTCAGACGGAGCTCTCCAGCCGCGCCCGATATTAGAGAAAATATCAAGATCTTTTGCATGCTTTATATACAATACCAAATGAGCCTGTAACTGCATTAAAATTAAGTGTCTTATCATTTACTTCCTTTGACAGTATAACCCGTTTGTTGAATCAGGAGCTTCAAATACAGTGTGCGCGATATTTAATTGTTTTGTATCGAACCTTCCGCCAAAAGAAAGCTTGAACGATTTTGCATCATACGATTCAAGAAGGAAAACCCCGCCGCCGTATGAATTATAATTCGGGATGAGTTTTTCAATCCCGTGGTATTGTTGGTCTGGTATATGAAGTCCGTTCCTAAGGTACCCGACAGTATATTAAATAAATTATGGTGCAGGTTTAGCTTTGCATCAAGAGTTTTAATTAAAAGATTAAGCGAAGCGATATCATTATTTTTATCACCGGTACTGTTAAACTCTTTTCTAATCTGCGATTGATATGAAACAATCGGTTCAAGCTCCATTTTGTGAGGCAGGTTAAATTTTCCGTCAAGCTCAAACTGGTTTGTATTTAACTTCTGATTTCCGGTTGCCAGCGGGTCAGGGTCATGCATCTGAATTTCTCTTTGGAATGTCTCAAACCCTAAATTAAGATTGCCGTAGTTTCCGTTTATGCCTAATGTTGCGCCGCCTTCAAATTCTGTGCTCCCGCTGTTTGAAAGAACTCCGCCCTGAATTGTATCATTGCTTCCGTCGGGATTATTTGCAATAAATATTCCGTCCGGTGTTCTTGTATTGCCGGCTTTTCTATAACCGAAATGGCCTTTTAGCCCAAAGTTTTTTAATCCCATGCCAAGTGTTAAATTTCCAAATCCCTGATTGTTGACTGTAAATCCGCCGAGAGAAAGTTCTCCATAGGTCATCATTCTTTTTTTATTGGAAAACTCAAGCGGTTTAGATATTACGTTTACAACTCCGCCAATACCGTCAGAACCGTATAACAGACTTGCGGGACCTCTTAAGATTTCTATTCTATCAAGGTCAAACAGGCTAAGCTCCGGTCCGTGTTCGTCTCCCCACATCTGCGATTCAAGCTTCACACCGTCATGTACTATTAAAACACTTGTAAATGATAAGCCGCGTATAACAGGTTTGCCTAAATTTGTACCGGTGGAAATATTATTGACGCCGGGGATATTCTGTATTGCTTCGGCTAAGTTCTGGTTTTTCTGTTTAGTCATCTCGTTACTGTTAACCGAAGTAACCGAATAAACCGAATTTGAAATGTCCGAAGGGTTTGTTGTACCCGTTACGTCAATCACGGGAGTTTGTATGAGAGATTCAGAAAGAACAATGTCGAATGTGTTATTATCATTGGAAACATTTACCCTAAGTGTTTTTGATTGATAGCCGGTAAGCTTAAAGCTGAGCAGGTAATTTCCTTCGGGGATATTTGAGAATTCAAAATTGCCGTTTTTATCGGTTGATGTATTTATTCCGAAATCAACAAGTGTAACACTTACATACTCAAGAGGCCGGCTGTTTTCGTTTTTTACTGTTCCGGAAATTTTTTTTACAAGGCCGGGATTTTTACTTAGAACCGAATTTACGGAAAGTAACAAAATTAATAATATTAAATGAAAATATTTTATATTCTTCATAATGCTTAACAAGATTAAGTTAATAACTATAATTATAAGTCAGGCTTATTGCTTAACAAACCTGAAATGGAAAAAGAAATAATAATTAATCTAAGGTTATGAAGAAAACGGAGGGGCTCTTGATGAAATTGAGCCGGTGTAACTGGATACCGGCTGCTGAAGCTCTAATGTAAATGTAATGTATTCAAAAGAAAAGAAAGTGTGGATTACAGGCTCGGGAGCAACATCGCTTGAAGACAGCATGTGGCTGAGAACACATGCCTGGCAATGGCTTTCAGCCTCAGTGGTTTCATGATGGTGAAAAAACTCGCTCCCGCTTAAAACAACGAGAACCAGAAAAAGGAATAAAATCCTGTAACGGCTTTTTGCGAATTTCTTCATTTAATGAAAATAAGAAGTTGAAATTTCAAATTTCAATATGATATACAGATAACCGAAGAATACTATACTAAGTTCCGATATAAGTAATTAGCTACTGTCCTGCTGTTATAGTTTTAACTTTTCCTTTTGCTATTACGTCGGTTACGGTTAATGATGTTTCTTTCATGCGGAAGTACTCATCGTTGGTGGTAAAATCAACAAACTTTTGAACGAGGTAATTTTTTGTGGTACCGTCTTTTTCAAGTATTAGCAGCCATGTGCTGGGATTTAATTCAACAAGTGAAGCGCCCCTGTAGTTAGCGCCCATTTTGTATACTTCATTTTCAAGGTAATCGGCAAGGTCTTCATCATCTGAATCATTAAGAAAATCCAGCATAATTGCTGTGGAGAATTTTTCTTCGGGAGTAAGATTTGTGTCAGCGGGGTTATCGTCAATATCCTCAACCTGGTTTTTAGGAGCATTATTCTGCTGCTGTGTCTGCTTATCATCTTTGGAGCATGAAACAAAAAAACCAAATATAAAAATAAAAATAATGTATCTCATAAAAATTATCTGATTCAGAATAATGAATTAAAGAATTAATAGCTCCGCCTTTTAAGGCCGCTAAAGCACGTGGCTATTAATTATTGAAATTTTACTTTATTATTCCCAGCTCTTTGCCAATTTCACCCGACAGCTCAAGGATTCTGTTCAATTGTTCATCCTCGTGGGTTGACATAAACGAGGTTCTCAGCATTGCCATGCCCGGCGGCACACCCGGCGAAATAAATGCGTTTGTAAACACACCGGCGTCAAAAAGCTTTTTCCAGAAAATAAAAGTTCTTTCGTCATCACCTATTATTACGGGCACTATTGCTGTTCGTCCGTCAATTATTTTGAATCCCATGTTTTTAAAGCCTTCGCGCATTTTATCGGCATTCTTCTTCAGGTTATCAACTCTCCACGGTTCTGCTTCAAGCAGTTCAAGCGCAGCCATTGCCGCTGCTACCGAGGGGGGAGTAGGGGATGCGCTGAATATCAATGCGGGGGCATGGTGCTTTATGTAATTAATTACTCTTTCAGATGCTGCCATGAATCCGCCGAGTGATGCAAACGTTTTTGAGAACGTTCCCATAGTAATATCTACATCATTCATTATTCCGAAATGAGAGCCTGTGCCTCTTCCGCCTTTACCAATTACTCCAACTGCGTGGGCATCATCTACCATTACTCTGGCATTATATTCTTTAGCCAGCTTTACGAGGTGCGGCAAATCAACAATTTCTCCTGTTGTTGAAAATACTCCGTCTGTAACAATCAATTTAGGCTTTTCTTTGGGAATTTTATTTAGCACAACCTTAAGGTCTTCCATATCGTTGTGCTTGTAGCGTTTGAACTCAGCGAACGCTCCTTTAGCCATGAGGTCAGCAGCAACTATAGAAGCGTGATTATCTTTATCGGAAATTATATACTCGCCTTTCTGTACCAGTGTTGGAATTATTCCCTGTGCTGTCTGGTAGCCGGTGGAAAAGAGGAGAACAGCTTCGGTTCCTAAAAATTTTGCGAGCCGTTTTTCAAGCTCTACATGGAGGTCAAGAGTTCCTGTAAGATATCTGGAACCGCTGCAGCCCGTTCCGTATTTTTTAACAGCTGCTATAGCTGCGTCTTTTACCTTTTGATGTGCTGTTAAGCCGAGGTAGTTATTAGAACCTGCCATAATAACTTTGCGTCCCTCAATCTTCACAACAGGTCCTTCATTTTCCTCAATAGGCCTGAAATAAGGGTAAACCCCCTGTTTTTTAACGAGGTCTGCCCTTGTAAAATCAAAGCATTTCTGAAATAAGTCCAAAACCACCTGCTCCTTTCTCTAAGGATTGGCTATACTATAATAATAAAATTGAATATTCGAGCTTTAATAGTTAAAATAGTTTCTTAATTTACTGTATTTAGAAACTTTTCACAAGGATATTGTATTGACTACTCAAAATCAGGCACAGATTAGCGTTTTTGTTACCGGGGCAACCGGTTTTATAGGCTCTCATTTAGTTGATGAACTGCTTAAAAAGAATTATAAAATAAAATGTTTGGTTAGAAAAACCAGCAATTTACGCTGGCTTGAAGGCAAGCCGGTTGAATTTATTTACGGCGGGTTATTTGATAATGACGTTCTTTCGGAAGCCGTGAAAGATGTTGATTATGTTTATCATATTGCAGGCGTAACTTTTGCAAAGAAGAAGCATGAGTATTACAGGGGAAACACAGAAGCAACTAAGAACTTTCTTGAAGTCTGTTATAAATCAAATCCACATTTAAAACGTTTTCTGTTCGTAAGCTCGCAGACCGCTGTAGGACCTTCACCTGATAAAGAACATCCTGCAGATGAAACCACCCCGTGTCATCCTATAACAACATACGGCAGGTCAAAACTGGAAGCGGAAAAAGCAGTAGTTGAATACTTTGACAAAATGAAATGCACGGTTGTAAGAGCGCCTGCGGTTTACGGACCGCGCGACGTTGCCGTGCTTGAATATTTTAAAGCAATGAGCAGGGGGCTGCAGGCGTTAATCGGTTATAAAGAAAAGCTTGTAAGCCTTATTCACGGGCTTGACCTTGTGCACGGTATAATTCTTGCTGCCGAAGCGGAAAATGCCGTATCGCAGATTTATTTCATTTCATCCGAGAGGTTTTACACGTGGAAAGAAGTCGGTGAGCTTACCACACGCCTTATGGGCAATAAAAATGTACGTATTAAAATACCGCATTTTGTGGTATATACTGTAGGAGCGTTTGCGCAGTCATTTTCAATTTTCTCAAAGAAGCCGGCAATACTTAATTTAGAGAAGTGCATAGATATTACCCGGCAGTACTGGACATGTTCGGTAGAAAAAGCAAAAAGAGAATTGGGATTTAAAGAATTACTTGGACTGGAAAACGGAATTGCTCAAACAATAGACTGGTACAGAAAAGAAGGGTGGATTAAATAGCTACGGCGCAGTACTAAAAAAACGCGGTCGTGAAATCGAAACAGAATTAAAATTACTGTTAAGAAAATATGGTTTTTCTGTAAACTCATCAATAGAATTGAAAGTTGTAAATTTTGCTACTGATAGTTCATATATAGTATTAGGTTTATAGATAAAATCGGCATATTTAAAATCACCGAATCTAATTGTGTTTATTTCACTAACAATGCATGCAAAAGCCATTGGAGCAAAACCTGATAAGCTGAATACATAAATACCTTTTTCACCATTATCGTTTACGGTAAGCGAATCGTTTTCATCGATTATTTCAGTCTGTTGAGGTTTTAATACCTCAGGTACAGAATGAGAAATATTTCCGTGCCCGCCTGGCTCAATTTCTATGGATTTAAACGGAAAAAGCTTATTTCCCCAGGAAGAATAATTATGGGAACTAAATATTTTTATATTATTATTTATATCCGTTAATAGTGGTATAACAGCTTCCAGATGTCCTGATTGGTTATTAAGCTGGGATAACAAAAATAGTGAACCCTTGCTGTAACCTTCAAAATTTAAAAAGAACTTAATAATTGTAGAGTTAACTTCCTGCGGATATGAAACATCAATTGAAACGGGCAGCTCCTGCGGATTTGTTTGAATTTCATTTTCGGTGAATGTAACCCGGTTCATAAAACCTTCTCGAAGTGTAACATCTTTTGAGCCGTAATGGTCATACGATTGCATTATCAGATTTTGGTAATTCCATGACCCGGTACCTTCGATAAAAATAAGCTTGCCGGAGACAGAATTCATTTCTCCCGGTATCCTGTAATATAAATAACGGGTAGTATCATGCGACCGGGCTATTCCCTGCATAGGAAAATAAAATCCCAAGCCTCCTTCCACCGAATCTATTATATCTTTACTTATAAATCTTACCATTCCAATCTTATTATCGGATATAGGCGGGAATTTTACTCTTACTTCAATTTCCCGGGAAGGACTGCCGTTTTCATTGTATATAATTAATAATACCGGATTATTTCTGTGTAAACCTGCATAATGATAAGATAGTCCGTTATAATTTGGGTTACTGTATAAGCCAATATTCAGGTTGTATGGAATCTGAACATTTTCAAATTTGCAGATACCGTTCATATCAGGTATTGAATACGGATATTTGCCTAAACTTGTGTATACTCCATTATAATATAATTTAAACCCGTCATAATTCAGAATCTGTACTTCAACTGTATTTCCCGCAGGGTTTGGCTCAAGCTCGCATGACTGGAAAAGCAGCGGAATGCAAATTAATAAGAAAGATAAAAATACAAATCCTGAAATAAAATTTTTTCTGTTTTGTGAATTTTGCATAATAAGATTCACCAGGCGCAGGTTCTGAAAAAACGCATATTCGAAACTGAACAGGAATTTAATTTTGTGTTTAGTCCGTAAACCTGTTCCGTGAGCTCGTCTATTGAGTTAAAACCTCCAAGTTTTACAACGTACCACCTGTAAGCTGAATTAGGTTCTATTTTAAAAACCCGGCTGTTGACCTCCCAAATTTTCAAATTTTTTCTATCGGTGAATAATTGAAACTCGTTTATAGTATTGCTGTTGTAGCCTTCAAAATTAAAAATGTAGACGCCGTTTTCGCCGTAATCACTAATCTCAAGATTGGTGTAAAGATTTACATTTTGCTGATTTTTGGCGGGACTAATCAAATCTATTGTTTCATGTATCACTTTTCCTGTTTCTCCGGGTTGAATGTCAACAGATTTAAATTGATCAAAATAACCTGAAGTATAGTTGATAAGGCTGATTACGCGAACTTTAAACGGAATATCAAGTGATGCCGGAACAACGGAATTATATTGTGTGGGGTCAGAATGTTTTGCTACAGTCATGCAGGACTGAGCGTTATATCCCTCGAAATTTAATTTTGCAAACACGTAGCTCCCCGGATAATTTGGAGGAAGAGTTACCTCGTAATTAACTGAAGATTCTAAAGGATTAAAACTAATATCAGATTCACTAAACACGATATCTTTTATTTCATTGGATTTTATGTTCACATCTTTCGAGCCATATTTTTCAAATTGTTCTATTTGTATCTCGTCTTCCCATGACCCTCCGCATTCAAAAAAAAGCAGTTTACCGCTCACATAATTTTCATAAACAGGTATATCGATTGGTACGAACGCGCTGTCATCGTGCTCTCTGACAATAGTTTCACCGCTGTATTGTATAAATATATCTTTGCTGATAAACTTTATAATGCCTATTCGGTTAACGGAAATTGGGGGAAAATGGACATGAAACCAGCAATACTTAGTATACCCGTCAAATAATGCAGGTTTCAAAATCAAAATGGGGTTTGACTTTGTCAGGTTTTTGAAAAGATAAGAAAGTGTATAGGGGCCGTATTCTTCATTGAACGTTGTAATGTTTATATCATAATACCCGGGCACATTACTGATTGTGAAGAATCCATTTTTAGCAAGGGGTACAATTGGATAATCTCCGATGCTTGCCGTAATTTCATTAATAGAGTGTGTATTAAACGTAAATCCATCTTCATTCAGTATTTGTGCTCTTATTGAATTTTCAGGCACATTCGGCTCAAGCTCGCAGGATTGGAATAATACGGTAAGGAAGGCTATTAAAAGATAGCTTTTATAAAGCTTTTTGCAGGAGAGACAGCATATAAGCAATTTATGGCGTACCCTGACCAAAATTTATCTTAATAATTGCATGTAAATTATACATAATTATGTTTAATTTCAGCATACTATGTCGAGACTTTTTTTCCCGGCTGTTATTTTGCTCTTCTTTGTTCACTATTCTTTTTGCGGCGGAGATTTCACCGTAAGGGGACGCATATTAAGTGAAATTAACAATAATCCCGTTACCGCAAATGTTGAAATTATCGAGTTAAAAGCAAGCGCTTCGTCAGATAGCAGCGGAATTTTTATTTTCGAAAATGTGCCCTCAGGTAACTATACCCTGCGTTTTTCCTCCGAAGGGTATATAAATAAAACAGTTTTATTTAAGCTCGATTCTGTTTCCGCTAAACAAGAACTTATTGTTCTTCTCCGCCCGTTTGAATTCTCTTTGGATACAATTGATGTTAATGCAGAGTACTTCAAAAAAGACCCGCAGATAAATTCAAGTTACAATTATGCTGTTTACGACGAGATGAGGAAAACTCCCGGCGCTGTTGAAGATATTATTAAATATTTTCAAAGTTCACCTGGTGTTTCATTAGGCAATGACCAGGATAATGATATAATCTGCCGGGGCGGCTCACCGATAGAAAATCTTACTCTTATAGACGGCATCGAGATTGAAAACCCTAACCACTACGGGCCGCCCGGCTCTACAAGCGGAGCTTTAAGCTACATTAACCTGAAGCTGGTTCAGGAAGCCGATTTTTATACAGGCGGGTTCCCGGTTAAATACGGCGAAAGACTCTCGAGCGTAATGGATATAAAATTTAAGGAAGGTTCAAAAGATAAACACATTAGAGATGTGTATCTTTCATTTACCGGTTTCGGCGGTTTTTTTGAAGGACCCATTAATTCAAAATCTTCTTACATGTTCAGCATCCGCAGAAGTTATCTCGAGCTTCTGAAAAATTACCTGGCTGCCGGGGCGCCAAACGCTGGGTTGGTAATTCCTGATTATTGGGATATAAACCTCAAGCTGAATTACGATATTGCAAATAATAAAAAATTAAGTTTTACCGGAATATTTGCTCTTGATAGAGCAAAATATTTAAAGAGCGATGAAAAACTTCCTGTTGACCTGAGGCTTTTAACATACGGTATAAGCTATACTTCAAAATCACACAAAGAAGATTTTAAGCTTATCCTCTCTCATAATTTTGACCATTATATAGCTGATTACGATTTCTTTAACATTAATATTAATCAGCACCAGCTGACTTTAAAAGCAGATTATACCCGCTTGCTTTCAAGAGATTTAAAAATGAATTTGTTTTTGGGCAATAAATATATATTCGGGAATTATAATGTATTTGCAAATTATTTTGTGTCTTATACAGGCTATTTGCTTAAAGACGTTAGATATAAAACCGATTTAAACTCTAACAAAATTTTCGGAGGGTTTAATATGACGTGGAATCTGCCCGGCAATAAACTGACTGCAAATGCCGGCGCAAGGTTTGACTACTTTGATTATATGACTTACGGCTTCTGCATTTCACCCCGTGCAGGCTTATCTTATAAACTCAATGAAAAAACTTTTCTTAACTTAAACATCGGGTATTTTTACCAGGCGCCGGAGTTCCTCTGGCTGCTATCGGCTGAACAGAACAAAAACCTTTCGTACATCAAATCAAACCAGGTAATTCTGGGAGCAGAGCACTTTTTGTTTCCTGATTTTAGAATTAACGTTGAAGCATATTATAAGTTTTACACCGGTTACCCGGTAAGTATTTACAACCCGTATTACATGTTTATATATGGTTTAAGCGGTATGTATCCTGATTTTCTTGCCGAATCTGAAAGCAAAGGACGGGGATATTTTGAGGGAATAGATGTTACATTTCAGAAAAAAAATTCCGGAACGGGATTTTACGGCTTCTTTACGTATTCATTTACAAAATCAAAATTTTACGCTATGTCCGGCGGTCCCCAGCCAAGCGGGTTCGATTACGGAAGCCAGTTTACTGTTATTGCAGGGTGGAAACTTAAAAGCCTGTGGGCATTTAGCACGAGGGTAAAGTATTATGACGGAAAGCCGTATACGCCATTCGATTCGCTTGCATCGGCTTTGAGCTACCGTGGTGTTTTTGATATGTCTCAATATCAACAGGGGCGTATGCCGTATTACCTAAGAGTGGATGCAAGGATAGATAAAGAATTTGATTTTGGGTGGTCTAAGCTGGCGCTGTATTTTGAAGTGCAGAATCTGTTTAACCGGAGAAATGTTTGGCAGTATCTTTGGAATATTGATGAACATAATACAGAAATTAATTACCAATGGATAAGAATTCCAATTCTTGGAATTAGCTTCAGGTTTTAGATTTAACATTTCCGCAAAATAATCTTTGCGCCTTTGCGGCTTTGTGCGGGAATTCTTTCATATTGTCCTCATATACAAGATTAACGGTATTGATTTCCCTGAAATAATCAGTTATATTTGTAAGCAGCAGTTTAGACGCGCTGCCGGAGCGGATGGTCAAAATTATTTCTTAATATTTTTGAACATAAAAAAGTTAAAGATTTGTTTTTTCAACAGAGGAATGTTTGTTTGTGTGTTCTAACAAATAAAAAAACCTCAAAAACAGGGCAATTTGGTTACTTGTTTTCTGAAAAACCGCATTTTCAGTTCATTTTTATTACTTAGTATTACTTGAAGTAATGAGTTTTTTCGAAAATGTTTTCATTATATCCATAAATCTTTCAATTGACTAATTTTCGATTTTTCGCTATTTTTAAAATCCTCTATTTTTAGGTTTTATTAAAATTTTAACATATACCATACCATGGCTGTAATGAATTTAAATGCACAGAAAAGGGAAGAAATTGCAACTTCTTCGTTGAAAACAAGCAGAAAGAAAGGTAACATACCGGGAGTATTTTACCGGAGAGGAACCGCTTCGGTGCCTTTGTTTGTGAAAGATATTGCTTTAAAACCGTTTATATATACAACAGAGGTTCACATTATTAATCTCATAATCGAAGGATTGAAAGATTCATACAGTTGTATTTTGAAAGATGTACAGTTTGACCCGGTATCCGATAAGGTCATTCATTTTGACCTGCTCGGAATTATGGAAAATGAAAAGATTAAACTTGAGGTGCCAGTATCTCTTATCGGCGCACCGGTAGGAATAAAAGACGGCGGTATTCTTCAGCATTCAATTCATAAGCTTGAGGTTGAGTGTTTTCCGAGAAATATTCCGTCACATATAGATGTTCATATAGAAAACCTGAAAATTGGAGATTCTGTTCATGTAGCAGACCTCGAGCATAAAGATTTTGAAATACTCGACAGCCCTGATACAACTATAGTAGCTGTAGTTCCGCCGGTAATAGAAAAAGTTGAAACACCTGCTGTTGAAGGTGAAGAAGGCGCAGCCGAAGGCGAAGCAGCTCCTGCAGAACCTGAAGTTATTTCCAAAGGCAAGAAAGAAGAAGAAGAAGAGAAATAATCCCTTAAAGCACGTAATACCTGCCTCAACCAGGTCTGCATCTTGCAGGCAGGCAGGCAAACTTAATTACTTTGAAACTAATTGTAGGCTTGGGCAATCCCGGCAGGCGGTATTTCTACACAAGGCATAATGCGGGTTTTATGGTTATAGATAAGCTTGCCGAGTTCTTTAAAATAAAGTCTTTTAAGACAGAAATAAATTACCAGGCGGCTGCCTTTAAACATAACGAAGATGTTCTTGTTTTATTGAAGCCGCTTACTTATATGAACCTGAGCGGACTTGCGCTCAGGGAGTTTACCTTCAATTACGGCATCCCTTTCGAAAATATTCTTGTTGTTTATGATGATATTAATCTTGATTTCGGAACACTCCGCTTAAGACCCTCCGGGAGCGATGGTGGGCAAAAGGGAATGCATTCAATTATTTACGAACTGCAGGACGAAAATATCCCGAGGCTCAGAGTCGGAATTAATAATTCTGCAGAGCTTGAAAAATTTACTGTTGGGGGAAAGCATAACCTAGCTGATTATGTTTTATCCGACTTCACCCCCGAGGAAATGAAAAATCTCGATACGGTTATTTCTGCAGCAAAAGATGCCGTGCTGAGTTTTGTTGATACCGGCATCAAAGAAACAATGAACAGCTTTAACAGGAGCTTTATAGAAAACGAAAACACCGAAACTCCTTCGGATACCGGAACTGATAAATAACATTTATACTTATAACGGGACTAAAAATTTAAATTAGTATGAGAAAAATAATATCTTTTATACTTTTTACTTTGCTGACTCCGGCCTTGGCATTTGCCGGCGAAGCCGACCTTAAGATACCGGAACTTTCTTCAAGCCAGAATGACCTGCTTATGATTGGCTTTATTGTTTGCGTGCTCGGACTGTTGTTTGGCACATACCAGTTTTTTAAGGTTAAAAAGCTAAAAGCGCACCAGTCAATGCTTGATGTTGCGCAGATAATTTTTGAAACGTGCAAAACTTATCTTATACAGCAGGGAAAATTCCTTGCTATACTCTTTGCATTTATTGCCGCGTGTATTGCTTTTTATTTCGGTTATCTGCAGCATAACAGCTTCGGCGGAGTGCTGCTGATTTTGGGATGGACGGTTATCGGTATACTCGGCTCTTACAGCGTTGCATGGTTCGGAATAAGAATGAATACTCTGGCTAACAGCCGTATGGCTTTTGCTTCGCTTGAGCGCAAGCCCATTAAGCTGCTTAATATTCCGCTCGATGCCGGTATGAGCATCGGTGTTATGCTGATTTGCGTTGAACTGATTATGATGCTTATTATTTTGATTTTTGTCCCCCGTGAATATGCCGGCGCAAGCTTTATCGGTTTTGCAATAGGAGAATCGCTCGGCGCAAGCGCGCTCAGAATTGCCGGCGGTATCTTTACTAAAATTGCGGATATCGGCTCTGATTTGATGAAAATTGTATTCAAGATTAAAGAAGATGACCCCAGAAATCCCGGAGTTATTGCCGATTGTACAGGTGATAATGCAGGAGACAGTGTAGGACCCACGGCTGACGGGTTTGAAACCTACGGTGTTACAGGTGTAGCTTTAATCAGTTTTATAGTGCTTGCAGTTTCATCGGTTGAATACCAGACCGAACTGCTGACATGGATTTTCGCAATGAGGATTCTTATGATTATTACATCGATTGTTTCGTTCTGGGTTAATAAAGCAGTCAGCAAGGTAAGATACGGAAATAAAGATGACATCGATTTTGAAGCGCCCCTGACATCACTGGTATGGATTACCTCAGGACTTTCGATGATAGTTACTTTTGTAATCAGCAATATATTAATCGGTCATCTTCCCCATAACTTGTGGCTGATACTTTCAATTATTATCAGCTGCGGCACACTTGGCGCAGCGCTGATACCGGAGTTTACAAAAATATTCACAAGCCCCAAATCAAAGCATGTTAACGAAATTGTTCAGGCATCACGCGAAGGCGGCGCATCGCTGACAATTCTTTCGGGACTGGTTGCAGGAAATTTCAGCGCCTTTTGGCAAGGCATTGTTTTCTTTGTGCTAATGTTTGTTGCCTACTTCGCAAGCCAGCAGAACCTTGACCAGTTCATGATGTATCCTTCAATATTTGCTTTCGGTCTTGTTGCTTTCGGTTTTCTCGGCATGGGTCCTGTTACAATTGCTGTAGACAGCTACGGACCTGTAACCGATAACGCTCAATCGATTTATGAGCTTTCTTTAATTGAGGAAAATAAAAACGCAACTGCTGAAATTGAAAAAGATTTTGGATTTAAACCCGATTTTGAAAAAGCAAAATATTATCTCGAGGCAAATGACGGCGCCGGAAACACATTTAAAGCTACAGCGAAACCCGTGCTGATTGGTACGGCGGTTGTCGGCGCTACCACGATGATATTTTCTCTGATTCTGCTCATTAAACAAAATCTCGGCATTGCCCCCGAAGCGGTATTGAATATACTTAACCCGTACTCAATTCTCGGACTTCTTTGCGGCGGCGCGGTGATTTACTGGTTCACAGGCGCATCAATGCAGGCTGTTACAACGGGCGCATACAGGGCAGTGGAATATATTAAGAAAAACATACAGCTTGATGAAACCGCGAGCAAAAGCGCTTCGACAGAAAAATCAAAAGAGGTAGTTAAAATTTGCACACAGTATGCTCAAACAGGCATGCTGAATATTTTTATTGCCATATTTTCCTTCGCTCTTGCATTTGCATTTTTCTCAGCGCCTGGTGATTTAACCGGAGCGCTTGACCCTGCAGCAAAAGCAAAGCTCAGCGCAGCTGCTTCATTTTTTGTCTTCTATCTCATTTCGATTGCTGTGTTTGGTTTATTTCAGGCTATATTTATGGCTAACGCAGGAGGCGCTTGGGATAATGCCAAGAAGGTTGTTGAAATCGATTTGAAGGAAAAAGGCACACCGCTCCATGATGCAACTATAGTTGGTGATACTGTCGGCGACCCGTTTAAGGATACTTCTTCGGTTGCGTTGAACCCGATTATTAAGTTTACAACATTATTCGGCTTGCTTGCTATGGAAATAGCAATTTCCCCGGGTTTCAGGGAAGTGGCATCGATAGTGGGATTAGTATTTTTCTTAACAGCGCTGTATTTTGTGTGGCGCTCATTCTATAAAATGAGAATTAAGAAAAGTTAAAATGCATTTGTCATTCCCGCGAAGGTGGGAATCCAGTATCGCAAGCAGCTTTTTGTTGATGGTGACCACCTAGTACTGCCCGAGTTATCTGGGTAGGGGTGGCAGCGATACCTACATATTGGGGTATAAAATAAAATTTGTCCTACGACTTTAAGTCATAGGACGAATCCTAAAAATAAGGTGTAAGTTAGTTTAAAAATTAAACTCGTAACCTACCTTAAATACCCGCTGGGTATTCTGCAGCTTGTTGCCCTGCAGGTTCAGCACAAGGTAAACGTTGCTTCCGGCAAAGAATTCATACTGCAGAAGCGAATTCCACAGCGCAAGCTGGCGGTATGTGTCTTTCTGGAAGAATGAGCGCAGGTATAGCTTATCAATTATTCTCCAGTCCATTCTTACGCTGTAGATAGTCTGTTTTATATCGAAGAACTCGCGGTAGCTTATGTTTCCCTGAAGCCTCAGGTTTTTTATAAAGCTTAGGTTAATGTTTGCGTAAGGATTTCTCAGGAACGTGCCAAAATATGTTCCGAAGAAATAACCGAAGCTCAGTGAGTTTGGACCGAGCAGGAATTTAATATCATGTTCCTGGAGGAAATTTCTCCTGGTAATCAGGTTGCCGTTTACGTCATTGTCATTCGGGTAATTTATTTCGAAATAATGACTCAGGTTAAACCAGTTGGTAACATTATAATTTACGTTTAGTGTACCTCTATCCTGGTATTTAAACCTGTCTGAAAGCCTTCTTGCAGTGTAGTAACCGGTGTTAATGTTAATATTGGTAAATGTTTTTGAATTACGCACGAAGTTGTACCCGACATCGAAATTAAAATCGTGGTAATCATTCCCGTAATTGGTGAAAGCAGTAGACGACTCGAAATTCTTATCATACCTTGAGTATGACAGGTCAGAATAAAATCCGCCCGCGTTATCGAACTCATAATACAAATAACCGTAATATGCGTTGCCGGGGTCACCATTGCTATTGTATGTTCTTACGTACTGCGGTATAAATCTTAACCGGTAGGGGAGATATACTTTTCCGTCAATCCCGATGATTTTTTCCTGGGTGCTGGTAACGTGGTTATCGGAATACATAAATAATCCCCCGATGTTAAAATCAGGCAGGTTAAAGCGCGGTCTTGCTATGAAATACTGCTTTGATTTTTCAGTGCTGTCCTTAAAATCATATTTTGGCTCGTTAACATAGGTAACTCCGGCTTTAAATAAGTTGCTTCTGTAAGTGTAGTTTGCTCCGTAATCAATGCTGTCAATGGCGCGTGTGTAGAATAGGTTTATCGGAGTATTATACATGTCTAAATCTTTGCTGAAAAACGGACGTTTTTCATTCAGGAAAATCGGGCGGTTGTAGAACGTATAAGTATAGGGGTCGGCTTCAAGTGTTGACTGGTCGGTAAACACTGTTGCGCGGAGCTTGTGTTTATCAAGGCTGATTGTTGCATCGCCGCCTAATCCAAGACCGAACTTTTCATTGTTGAATTTCTTAATTGTTGTAAACGGTGTTAAGCTGAAATCGAGGTTCAGTCTTTCATCAAACGGCTGTTTAAGCTGGAACTGGTATGTGTTTTTCAGGCTGAGCAGTTCACTGTTAGGAATAAGTGAGTAGTAATAGTAGCCTCCTCCACCGGGTTTATACCCGAACATTTGAATGTCTATTCCTATTTGATTTTTGTTTTTATTCTGAAGCTTATCAACCGGAATTTTTATTTCGCTTTCTATATAGCCTGCTTCACCGTCTTTAGGCATTTTGTATATAGTGGTTTTGCTTTCCCAGCGCCAGTCCCATTCCGATGATGTGTTCTTCTGGTTGTACACAATCATATCGCGCTGGTTGGTGCCGAAGTTGAAAACAAATATATATCCGTTCTGTCCTTTATCTTCAAGGTCAAGTAAAATAAAAAATTCATTTTCTTCGGCAGTGCTCTGGTCTCTTGTAAGAGACTGGACAAGGATTTTTCCCTTAGGCCAGTACCTGAATGCAAAATAAAGGGCATCCCTGGTTTGCTTTATATAAACAATGGTGCTGTCATAAATTTTATCTTCTGTTCTCGGAATCATCATATAGAAGTTCGAAAATACCTTTGCATCCCGCCACTCGCTGTCGTTTATCTTGCCGTCAATGGTCGGCGCAGAGGCTTCTTCAGTATAGCTCGTTTGAGAGTAAGCACCTGCTGATGCAAAAAAGATTATAGTTAGGGCGTAAAATACTAAGGGTATTTTCTTCATAAAAGAAATTTTATAGATTATAAATGATATTTCCTATACCGTATTCGGAGCAGAATTAGAAACATTCTGCCGAATTTTTTATAAGGGCGATTCAGATTTCCGCATTTTTTGCGTTGAATTATTTATCATGATTATTCTCAGGCTCATTCTTTTTAGACGGCTCCGTTGCTTCGTTAGTTTCAACATCAAAAGATTCAACTTCAGGTGTTTCAACATCTGGTGCTTCAACATCTGGCGCTTCAACATCAGGCGCTTCAACATCAGGCGGCTCAACCTTCAGAGATTCCAGGTTATCAAAGTTGAAATTATACTTGTAATTCTTCCAGTAATCTTTGTATTTTTCTTTGTATTCATTTTCTCTTTCTTTCAGTTCATCCCGGCGATCCTTATCTCTTTCTTTTAGTTCTTCTTTTCGTTCGTCTTCTCTTTCCTTCAGTTCTTCATCCCGTTCTTTCTGACGGTCTTTAAGTTCTTCCTGGCGCTCTTTCTGCTCTTCCATTCTATCCTGCATTCTCTCGTTCAATCTTTCCATTCTATCCTGCAGTTTTTCCATTTCACGGTCTATGCGGTCACCGTTTTTCTCCAGCTCTTCGTTTGCTTTCTCCAGGCTTTCCTGAACGGATTTCTCAATCAGGTCATTTGGAATAACTATCATCTTGTTAAGATTTTCAAGTTTATCCATGTGTTTCTCGATGTTTTCCTGTATTTGCTGCTGAAGCTCTTCATTAAACTGCCCATTATCATATTCATCTTTCGGGAGCTTGGAAAGGTTTTCCCTTAGTTCCTTGCTCATGTTCTTAAGGTTTTCCTGCAGCTCTTTCATATTCTGCTGCATTTCTTCTTTCCATTCCTTCTGGAACTTCTGAATCCATTCGTTCAAATCTTTTGCATCGAAGTTAGGAACGCTGTCCCTGGGAATATCCCTGGGAGCGGGAGTATACTGTGTGATATGGTTGTACAGCTTTGTCTTGTTAGAAGCATCAACCCTGGGAAGAAGGTTAATAAGCGTAACCATATCTGATTTTTTGGAATTTTTTATTATAGCTTCAACTTCTTTATCGCCGCCTTTTTCAAAGTCATATTTCATTAAAGCGTCTTTTAATGCAGCCGAAGTATTTTCCCTGAATGGCGTTCCGGGTCCTATACCGGCTTTGGCAAGGCAGAACTTCCCTTCGGGTACCAGTGATTCTCTTCCGTTTGACTGAAGCGAAACCATTCCCTGTTTTACATACAATATTCCGTCACCGTTTTGCGAAACAGTGTAGGTATATGCGCATCCGAGGTCAATTGCGGTTGCCGATTTTGAATCTACATAGAACGTTCTCGGCTTAGCGTCTATATTTGCGTTTATTGTTCCGTACACAAGGTCAATCCTGTGTTCATCAGTTTCACTTTTGGTAATTCTGAGTTTTGAATTAGGCTCAATGGTAACTGTACCTAGGCCCGGAACATTCAGCAGCGCCCTTGATGAGTCTTTGGTTTCAAGCCAATCGCCGACTTTAAGGCTGTCTGTATCGCCTATAATGTTTGCCGCTGCTATTGTAATTCCGCTTAACCTGTTTACTTTCCAGTAAGGTGTCATTACTTTATCCAGAAGCGGCGTATTTCTGTTTAAAAAAAGCGAAGGCAGCAGTGCAATCAGAACCATAGCTGCTATCAAAGCTATGGCCCCGTATTTTAAGTAACTATTTTTTTTATAATTCTCCGTGTATTCGCTGTAGTCTTCACGGTTTGCTTTTTTTAAGTCAAATATTTTTTTCTTTCCGCCGTTTCCGGTTGAAATTCTTGATTCTATATTTGCCCACAGGTCATGCATGGGCATTGCTTCTTTCGGAAGTGTGCTGACTGTTTCCAGAAGCTTTACCGTTTCGGTATATTCTTTTCTGCAGGATTCGCATTCCTGCATGTGAAGCTCAAATTCCTTTTTTGGGGCGGAGGAAATTGCGCCATCGATGTATTCATCGATTAATATTTCGAATTCATTGCATTTCATTTTGAAAGTTCCTCCCGTAATATTTTTCTCGCCCTGTGTAAATGCGCTTTTGATGTGCCTGTTTCTATATTCATCAGTTCCGCTATTTCTTTGTGCTGGTATCCTTCTATATCATGCAGAATCAAAACAGCTTTTGCCTGTTCAGGAAGTCCGGAAATTGCTTTTTCTAAATCAATGTTAGTGTTGAAGTGATATTCCGGTTTTTCACCCTGCCTGTCAAATTTCAGAACATCATCTGTCTGGACAAAACGCTGCATGAATCTTTTTTCTGTCCGCTTCTGGGTTAAAAACTCGTTCACCGCAATGCTGTGAAGCCATGTTGTGAATTTGCTTTCGCCCCTGAATTTGTGAAGATTCTCCCAGGCTTTTACAAACACATCCTGTGTTATCTCTTCGGCTAACTGTGGATTGGTGGACATCCTTAAACAAAAAGCATATATGCGGTTTACGTTAGTATCGAATAATTGCCTGAAACCTGAACTATCACCCTGCTGTGCTTTTTTCACCAGCTCAATTTCGTTGTAAGTTGTTTCCACTACAAACTCCGTAACGTTATTTTGTCCAATTGGTTCAGCGAGCATTTTCTTTGGGTTTTTCTATACATTAAGACGCCTCCATAGCGGAAAAGGTTTATTTAATCATTAATTATAGGTGTGCTTATTTTCAGAAGGGCGAAAACAGCTAAGCATCACAAAAATAGGTAAAAAACCCTCATTTTGAAACAGATGCAAAATTAACACTTGACAAACGGGTTTTTATATATTATCTTACTTTAAAATATAAAGTACTTTAATAAAACAAGGGGAAAATAATGGAAAAACAGCAAGCAGAATTAGAAATTAACATGATTAAGCAAATCATGGATGATTCAAGGAAAATAGTTGTTGATGACGGTAAAGGTTACATTATATGGGGAATTCTTATTGTCATTGGTTTACTCGGAACCTATTTTCTGATACTGGAGAAACTTAGCAATTATATTGGCTGGGTTTGGCTGGGCTCAATCGGGTTAGGATGGATTTACACATTGTTAAAGCATTTCAGAAAAACTTACCGGAAACGAGTGCAGACTTTTGCAGGAAAAATTCTTGGCGCAGTTTGGTTATCATGCGGCATTGCAATGACAATGATTGGTTTTGTCGGGACCGGTACAGGGGCAATAGGCGCATATTCAATTTCACCGATGATGTCGGTAATTCTGGGAGTTGCTTATTTTGTAAGCGGAATTGTTTACGGCCAGCCATGGATAAAAAACCTGGCTTATGGATGGTGGGCAGGCGCTATTGCTACTTTTATACTCACCGGCAGAGAATCGCTTATTAATCTTTCGCGTTTATGATGATTGCCCTGCAGATAATACCGGGAATCTTAATTATATAAAAAATTTAAAAAAGAATACTCGGCTAATTTAAATGGATAATTTTGATTACCAGAATATTGATGATGTAATTCATTCAAGAATACGTACCGCAATAATGGCTGTATTAATTACAGTAGAAGAAGCGGAGTTTACTTTTATCCGCGAAAAAATTAATGCAACAGACGGCAACCTGAGCGTCCATTTAAAAAAGCTTGAAGAAAATAATTACATCACAGTTACAAAGAAATTTATCAACCGTAAACCTCATTCTTCTTACAAAATCACCGAAAAGGGTAGGAAGGCTTTTGAAGATTATATTAAAACGCTCGAAAATATCATTAAAGGGAGCCAAAAATAGGGTATTGACAACGTAACAATGTTTTGTTATATTTGTATCGAAAGGAAAATTTGAAAAATGGAACAGAATTTAATATCAAAAAAGGAACTGCTTGATTTAACGGGCATTTCCTACGGGCAATTGTACAGATGGAAGCGCAAAAACCTTATCCCTGAAGAGTGGTTTATTAAAAAATCTTCTTTTACGGGACAGGAAACTTTCTTTCCCAAAAGAGAAAATCATCGATAGAATCGGTAAAATCATGAACATGAAAGGTGATTTATCACTTGATGATATCGCCGATGCAGTTTCTCCGGTGCCGGTATTGATGACTCTTACCAAAGATGAGCTGAAAGAACACGGAATTATTACCGATATAACCCTGAATCTTTATTTAGAGATGTATCCTGATACTGTGCAGTTCACTTTTGAAAAGCTTCTTAGTCTTTACATTGCCAATAAGCTCTTCGAGTCCGGTGAAATCAGCATCGAAGAAGGCAGGCTCCTGCTTGAAGTTATGGAGAACAATTATTCCGCTTTAAACGGACGCGGCGGAAATGTTTACATCATCCGCAAATCCGGCGTAACAGTATGCATCCTTGAAGCAGGTGATAAAGAAATATTTTTTGACCAAACGGCTAAGATTGCCGCGGTTGAAAATATTTCAAGATGCATAGAAGAATTAAAAAATAAAATTTAAGAACGGAGATAAATTTAAAATGGTAACTCAAACAAAAAATGACCTCAGAATAAACGGAAACGGAAGCACATCCGGCGGAACATTTAATGACGTGGTAATAAACGGAATGGGAAAAGTTAATGGTAATATAGACTGCACCAGCTTCCGCTGCAACGGCGAATCAGCAATTTCCGGCAATGTAAAATCGGAATCATTAAAAATAAACGGTTCGTCTGATATTAAAGGAAATATTGATTCGGATGAAATAAAAATTAACGGCTATGCGGGTATCGGCGGAAAAGTTGATTCTAAAACCATTAAAGTATCAGGACAGGCAGATATAGGCAGCACGCTGAATTCAGACGATATTTCATTACGTGGCGCAGTAACCGTAAAAGGTGACTGCAATGCAGAGAATTTTGTTTCACACGGAACATTTACAATAAACGGTTTGCTCAATGCGGGTCAGATTGAAGTAAAGCTCTACGGACCCTGCAAAGCAAAAGAAATCGGGGGAGAAAATATTTCAGTAAAAAAAGGAAATGCTTTTTTTCTTAAAGACCTGATTAAATCAATATTTACTTCACTCGATTTATCTAATAAGCTTAGCACAGATATAATTGAGGGCGATGATATTACACTTGAATTTACAAACGCTAAGATTGTTCGCGGAAATAATGTTACTATCGGCGAGGGATGCGATATTGGGCTGGTTGAATACAAAGGGTCGTTTAATCAAACAGACTCGGCAAAAGTGAAGGAAAATAAAAAAGTATAACTAAAGAGATATAACTAAAAAGATTTTAAAACAATTATTATTTATTCATGCTGAAATTACCAATTATAATTCTGCTTTTATTTGCTGTACTTATACCATTTACTCACGCACAGGATACGGATACTAAGGTTTCAGGTAAAGTAACCGGCGCGGATAATAATCCGCTCGGCGGCGCTAATGTTGTGATAGAAGGAACTATTGACGGCGCATCGTCTGACTCAACCGGGTATTTTGAATTTGAAACATCCAAAACAGGAAATGCTTCGCTTATATTTACTGCAATCGATTATAAAGAGAAGCGCGTACAGATTTCCATTCAGGCTGGCAAGCCCGTTGAAGTAAATGTTAATATGACTAAAGGCGAAGTTACAACCGATGAAATACTTGTAACTGCCAGCACTTATACATCAGGTCAAAACTCACAGGTAACGCTTACCCCGCTTGAAATTGCCCGAATCCCCGGCTCTGATGCCGATATATTCCGTGCAATTACAACATTCCCGGGCTCTAACCAGGTAGATGAAGGCAGTAAAATCACTGTTAGAGGAGGAGATGCAAACGAGGTATTAACAATTCTTGACCTTGCTTCATTGTATAACCCGTTCCTGTTTGAAGATGATTATAATTCATCAGCATATTCAAACATTAACCCGTGGGGATTGAAAGGAATTAATTTCTCCAGCGGGGGATTTTCAGCTAAATACGGAAATGCGCTTTCCGCCATACTTGACCTGCAGACATACGATATGCCCCAGGGTACAGGATTATTTGCATGGCTGGGCCTGGCAAATGTTTCGCTTTCAGGTGTGTATCTTTCAAAAGATAAAAAATTCGGTGCAACCTTTGAAGGCGGACAGACTATACTTGACCCTTATTTTAAAATTAATAAAAATGACGCAGAGTATAATCCCATACCGCTGGCCAGAGGATTGGGCGGAACGCTTTCTTACAAAATAAAAGAAGGCTCTTATTTAAAGCTCTACGGCAGCTACACCGATGATAAAATCGGAATCAGAAATACGAGCCCCACATTTGACGGGTATTATAACTCAAAATCAAATGATGCGTTTACAAATTTAAAATATTCAACTCCGCTCGGCTCATCATATCTTAATATGGGAATTTCATACAGCAGGCACAAAAAAGATTACAGCTACGGGGTGCTTAATAATACATCTATAGATACTTATTCAAAGTTCAGAGCAGATTTTTCCAATCCGCTCAGCAGCAAAATAGATTTAAATACAGGCGCAGAATATGAATACGATGAAAACGAATTCAGCGGAACCGTACCGCTTTATCCTTATAACGTCAGATTAACCGCTCCTTCATTTTATATTGCATCCAGGAAAATCAGCGGAAGGCTCGGAGCCTATATTGAATCTCAGTTCAAGTTTACAAAGAAATTTTTCACTATTGCGGGAGTAAGAACCGATTACCACACTCTTTCAAAAAAAGCAGGTTTTGACCCGAGACTTTCTGTTGGTTATAAAATATTTGATGATAATGTACTCAGGGCATCGGTAGGAATTTATCACCAATACCCGGCATTGCAGTATTATGCGCAGAGCGTGAGCAATAATCTCAAACCCGAACAGGCAGCTCATTATATTTTAGGTTATGAAATAAATAAAATGGACGGGTTGTTTCTGTTCAGGGTTGAGGGATATTATAAAGATTATAAAGACCTTGTGCTGTATGACCCTAACAACTTTACTTACTATTCAGGCGGTTCGGGTTATGCAAAAGGAGTTGATGTGTTTTTAAAATCAAAGGTGTTTAACAAATACTCTGCGTGGATATCATATTCATATACCGATTCCAAACGCAGGCAGTATGATGCCTCCGAGCAAACCTCGGCTGACTATGACATTACGCACAGCTTAACTGCGGTAGGTTACTATAATATTACCGATAATTTTACAATGGGCTTAACATACAGGATATCAACGGGCAGACCGTTTACACCGATTGACGGGAGCTATTTTGATTCAACACAAAGCGTATATGTGCCGGAGTATGCTATTAAGAACAGCGGACGCTTCCCAACCTACCATAGGCTTGATTTAAATGCACAGTTTATATTTTCTGTATTCGGCAGGTTTGCTATAGCAGTTATGGAACTTAATAATGTACTGAACCAGAAAAACCTGTATGATTATACTTACAGTTACGATTATACATTAAGGAAAGAAATAGTATCAACTAACAGGCGTACACTGTATCTTGGCTTTGGACTTCAGTTATAAATTGTCATCGTAGCCGCAGCCTTCAGGCTGCGCAAATACTTTGTAAAAATAATATTTAATAAAATCTAAGGAGAAATTAAATGAATAAAATAAAATTCACTTTAATCTGCCTGCTGGTGCTTTCGTTTTTGAGCGCGGGCGCAGTTCATGCAGATGATTTTTCGGATGCTTTATTGAAAGCAAAAAAGAAGATGAAAGAGAACACCGATAAAACCGAAGCGGGTATGCTGAAAGTTCGCGGTAACTTTGAACGTATTCTCCAGCTTAAGAAAAATGAATGGATGGTTGATTATTACCTCGGTATGGTTGATATGATTATATCTTATATCGCAGCAGAAAAAAAAGATATGGATGCTGTTAAAAAATATACCGAGTCTTCGCTGGATATGCTTAACAAAGCAACCGATTTAAAAGATGATTTTGCCGAAGCGTATATTTTAAAATTTGCCATAACAGGCAACCGGTGGATGTATGAGCCTAACAAGATGAACGATATCATTGCAAAACAAACCGAAGCTAAAGATTTCGCCGCAAAGTATGACCCTGATAATCCGCGCCTTTATTTAATAGAAGGCATTAACGCTTATTACACTCCTGAAAGCTTCGGCGGGGGAGTTGATAAAGCCCAGCCCCTGCTTGAAAAATCGGCTGACCTTTTCAAGACCTATAAGCGCGTTGACGAGACGTATCCCGATTGGGGCAAAGACCAGGCATGCGGATATATTGCGCTGTGTTATTTAAAAAACGATAAGCTTGATGATGCAAAAAAATGGATTGATGCAGGACTTGAAGCCGACCCTGATTCAGATTTCATTAAAGATAACGTTCAGAAAGAATACGATAAAAAAGCAGGGAAGTAGATTATATAAATTCCTGCGAAAGCAGGAATCCAATTAGCATCTTCAGCCGTGCTCTGAATATTATTTAAAAGCAGAGACCCCCTTCGGGAGACTCTACTGAGACTTTTAGTTGCCTCCGCAGGTTTTTGTTATTGTCATTCCCGCGAAGGCGGGAATCCGGTTTGCGATTAATTTTTAATTGAACAATCCACTAAAAAACGATGGGATTGTTTCGTCCCTTGCGGGACTCACAATGGGTTTAATTCCCCTTTAATTTCTTCAGCTCTTCAAACAGCTTTGTTTCTTTTGCGGTAAGCTTATCAGGGATTTGTATATTAACCTTCAGGTATAAATCACCAAACGAATTTTCTTTGCCGTAAACGGGCATTCCCATTTTCTGCAGGCGCATTGTTTTGCCGTTTTGTGTGCCTTTGGGAATATCAATCTTAACACTGCCTTTCATAGTTTTAAAATGAGTCTTGCCTCCAAGCACGGCTGTGAAAAGGTCAACGTTTAAATCAGCATACAGGTCATCGCCTTTGCGTTCGAAAACAGAGTCTTTAAGTATTTTAATTGTAATTAAAAGGTCACCTGCCTGCCCGCCGTCTGCGCCGGGTGAGCCTTTACCTGTAAGCCTGAGTGTATGCCCTTCAGGTATTCCGGGTTTAATCTTCAGTTTAATTGATTGCCCATTCAGTTCAAATACTCTTGTGGCGCCTTTGTACGCTTCTTCAAGTGTAATTTCCATCTGCGCTTCGAGGTCCTGCCCTCTTATTTGCGCCGTTCTTCTGCCGGAGCGTTTGCGTGAGCCGCCGAAACCGGATTGTCCGAAGATTGTATCGAAGAAATCGGAATACCCCGAGCCGCCGAACAAATCGCCTAAATCACCCTCGAATGTATATGTTTGCCCGCCGCCGCCATTGCCTCCCATATTGGCATACTGCGACCAGTCAAACCCGCCCTGCGAGCCGCCTTGCTGCTGGTATTGTTTCCAGTTCTTTCCGAGCTGGTCATATTTTTTGCGTTTCTCCGGGTCGCTTAACACTTCATTTGCTTCGTTTATTTCTTTAAACTTCTGCTCCGAAGCTTTATCGCCTTTGGTTTTATCGGGATGGAATTTCATCGCAAGCTTGCGGTATGCTTTTTTAATTTCATCCTGCGAAGCCGTTTTGCTTACGCCGAGTGTGCTGTAATAATCTTTAAAATCCATTAAATTATATCCTTAATAGGAGTTAATTTAATAAATTAAACTTAAATTTTAAGTTAAAAATTTTGCCGATTCCTTAACGCCTCCTCCCCTTTATAGTAGAGGGGGTTGGGGGGTGAGGTCTTATTATGCCAAACTCTTTACTAAAGCCAAAGCTTAAATCCAAAATCATTTCTGCTGTAAGAAATGAGGATTACAAATCATTGGTTTTGATTCTCGAAACCATAAAGACCTCCCACGCCGGAACAGCTAAGATGAAGGATAAGGAATTCGTTATAAAAGAAATCCTTACCCATATAAAAGAAAAACATCACACAGAAAACTATATCCTGAAAGAATATTTCAATACCGCAGGAATTTTTTCTAAAATGAAAGAGCCTTTATCAAAAGAAATTGCTGCTTCATTTATATCGAGAGGTTACAGGTATAATAAATTGAAATCCAAAAGTATTCTAATAGAGATTGCAGATAATGATTACTGGGAAGTCCGTGAATATGCAGGCAGCGCATTTGCGAATACACTGCGTTATAATCATGATTTTTATAATACACTAATAAAATGGACAAAGCATAAATCACCAAATGTGAGGCGGGCAGTTGTCATTGGCTCAACGGGCTTAATTGAAAAAGGAAGTAAAAAGAATTTACATAAAGCCTTTGCATTGCTTGAGACTTTGATGTATGATTCAAATCGCTACGTTAAGAAAAATCTCGGACCGTTTGTGCTGGGTTCATACTTTGCCGGTAATTATCCTGATGAGTTTTTTATACAGCTTGATAAATGGATAAAGATAAAAGATGAAAATGTAAGATGGAATGTTGCAAACACATTTCATAACAGCTTTGGAAGAAAGAATAAAGTTAAGGCATTGATGTATTTAAAAATTTTGGATAACGATAAAAGAAAAAGTGTGCAAAGCGCGGTGAGGGCAGTGAGGAGATTTTTATCGGTATCCTAAGCCGGAATTTTACTCCCGGCTCAGGTTGTACCCATCCTTATTGGAGGCTGCAATGAGGATTACTCTTTGTTTCTGTGAAATCCGCCGTGATTATTTTGCATATCGGTTTTCATTTTCTCAAACTTATCTTTTTGTTCTGTAGTTAATACTTTTTCAATTTCTGCGTGAAGCTCATCGCGGTCGAAATCGGCTTTTGTGTGAGTTGACATGTAATCATAAATAATATCGTGCACAACTTTATACTGGTCATCCGAAAAGCTAAGCTGCTGGTTAAGCCTTTCGGTCATTTTATCAGCCCTGTCTGCTGCTGACATCTTTTCCTGCGCATAGATTCTGCTGTTGAGGCAAACGGCAAGGAGTATTAAGAGTGGGATGTACAGAATTGCCTTTGTTTTCATTGTTTGTGGTTTTTGAAATTTTTGTTAATTGATTAATTATGCTAATATTCATGTTTATAATTGGTGAAAATTCACTTGATTGTAAAAATATGTAAAAAAATGTTTCATCTTCTGCATTTATAGTATTTAATTTAAACCATTAGTTTTTACTAATTTAAGAAATGATACTCAATTTCTTAATTTTATATTAACACGAAAATTCTTAAATTTGAATTCGCAGAAAAAGTAAAAAATAATGTTTGCCTATGAAAATCTCTGATATACTAAGTCCTGATGTAATCGAAGTGAATCTGGATGCAAAAGACAAGGAAGATTCGCTGAACAAAATAATAGCGCTTGCAGCAAAATCAAAAAAGATTCTTGATTTAAATAAGGTCTCCGAGACCATACTCGAAAGAGAAAAGCTGGTATCCACCGGGGTTGGTAAAGGATTTGCAATCCCGCACGGCAAGACCGATGCAATCAGCGATATAGTTGCCGCCTTTGTTATAACCAAAGACCCCATTGATTTCGATTCCATCGACGGCGAGCCCGTGAGGTTTATATTTCTGCTTGTCGGAAAAGAAACACTGCTGAACACCCACATAAAACTTTTAAGCCGCATTTCGCGCTTAATGAATAAAGATGAGTTCAGGTCAAAGCTTCTTGAAGCTAAGACAAAAGAAGAAGTGCTGAAGATTTTCAAAGATGAAGAACAAAATTATTTCGATATATAAAAAAAGATTTTAACCTAAACGGGAAAAGAAATAACTTCTTTCGGGTTATTTCTTTTTATTTTATAAACACTATTAATTAATAATTACCATGGCGAAAAAGTTAGTCTATTATTTTGGCGGAAAAAAAGCCGAAGGAAAAGCGAATATGAAAGAGCTCCTTGGAGGGAAAGGAGCAAATTTAGCAGAAATGGTGAACTTCGGTTTGCCGGTTCCTGCAGGTTTTACAATTACCACCGAAGTTTGCACTCATTATTATAAAAACAACAAGAAATATCCTAAAGAATTAAATAAACAGGTCACCGAATCGCTCAAGAGAACCGAAAAACAAATGGGCGCAAAGTTCGGTGATAAAACCAATCCGCTGCTTGTATCAATCCGTTCGGGCGCAAGAAGCTCGATGCCCGGAATGATGGAAACAGTTCTCAACGTAGGACTCAATAACGAAACGCGAGAAGGCTTGATTGCAAAAACAAATAACCCGCGTTTTGTGTATGACTCGCAGCGCAGGCTCATCCAAATGTATTCAGACGTTGTGATGGAAAAAGCCGCCGGCATCGAACCCGAAGAAGGCAAAGGCGTTCGCCATCAGCTTGAAAAAGAACTTGAGAAGATGAAACAATCGCGCGGAGTGAAGAATGATACCGAGCTTAACGCAGATGATTTAAAAGAGCTTGTTGAAATCTACAAAGCAAAAGTTCTGGAAGTGCTGGGCAAGCCGTTCCCGGAAGACCCGATGGAACAGATGTGGGGCGGAATCGGCGCAGTGTTCCAGAGCTGGAACGGGAAGACGCGCAATAGCTTACCGCAACATGGAAGGAATTCCGCATGAATGGGGAACAGCAGTTAATGTTCAATCAATGGTGTTCGGCAACATGGGCGAGAACTCAGCAACAGGCGTTGCATTTACACGTAACCCGGCCACAGGTGAAAATATTTTCTACGGCGAGTGGCTTCCAAATGCGCAGGGCGAAGACGTTGTTGCGGGAATAAGAACTCCGAACCCGATAAATGAATCAGGCCAAGAGCGAACATACAACAGGGCAGGTTTCACTTGAATCAGCTTACCCGAAATTATATGATCAGCTTCATAAAATGGAACGCAGGCTTGAGAAACATTATCGTGATATGCTCGATATCGAGTTTACAATTCAGGACGGCACGCTGTATATGCTGCAGTGCAGAGTAGGCAAGAGAAACGGTCCCGCTGCAGTGAGAATGGCTCTTGACATGCACAAAGAAAAGCTTATTACAAAAGAAGAAGCTGTAATGCGTGTTCAGCCCTCACAGCTTGATGAATTGCTTCATCCGATAATTGACCCGCAGGCAGAGAAAACAACATCATTATTTGCAAAAGGATTGCCGGCAGGTCCCGGCGGTGCCGCAGGTCAGGTTGTGTTTTCCGCAACAGATGCGGTTGAATGGGCAAAGCAGGGCAAGAAAGTAATCCTCGTCCGCGAAGAAACAAATCCCGAAGACATCGAAGGCATGCGCGCAGCAGAAGCAATACTTACTGCAAGAGGCGGAATGACAAGCCATGCCGCGCTGGTTGCAAGAGGCTGGGGCAAATGCTGTATAGTCGGCGCCGGCGGTATTGATGTAAGTGCATCGGCAAAAACATTCAGCGTTAACGGCACAACAGTAAACGAGGGTGACTGGATTACCCTTAACGGAACAAAAGGCTACGTTTATCTCGGTGAACTGCCGATGATAAAAGCCGCTGAAGAGAATCCTGATTTTGTTGCATTCATGGAAATCTGCGATAAAGTAAGAGTGATGAAAGTAAGAACCAATGCTGAATCTCCTGAAGATGCTGCAAGAGCCCGTGCATTCGGCGCGCAGGGTATCGGGCTTTTCAGAACCGAACACATGTTCTACGGCAAGCACTCCGAACAGCCGCTTTTCATGCTGAGAAAAATGATTATATCAGATTCAGCTCGATGAAAGAAAACGCGCGCTCGACGAACTCTTCCCGTATGTTAAATCGGATATCAAAGGAACGCTCGAAGCGATGGACGGATACCCAGTAACGGTTAGAACGCTTGACCCGCCGCTTCATGAATTTGTTCCTACCCGCGAAGACGAAAGACAGAAGCTTGCTGAAAGCCTCGGTATATCACACGATGAATTTTCATCACGCGCCGATGCGCTTCATGAAAACAACCCGATGCTCGGACACCGCGGCGTAAGGCTCGGTATCACCTATCCCGAAATTACCGAAATGCAGGTGAGAGCAATATTTGAAGCAACTGCTGAACTTATTCAGGAAGGGAAGAATCCTTTCCCGGAAATTATGATTCCTGTTGTTGGGATTGACAAAGAACTTAAGAACCAGAAAGAAATTGTTAAGAGAGTTTATGAAGAAGTTCTTAACAAATTTCAGATGAAAAAAATACCGTATCTTTTCGGAACGATGATTGAAATTCCCAGCGCCGCGCTTACCGCTGACCAGATTGCCGAGTATGCTCAGTTCTTCTCATTCGGCACCAATGACTTAACGCAGATGGGTTTCGGATTCTCGCGCGATGACATCGGCACATTTATGAAAGATTACCTTGAAAAGAAAATTCTGCCCGTAGACCCGTTCCAGGAAATTGACAGAGCCGGTATTGGTGAGTTAATCAGGATTGCCGTAGAGAAAGGCAGAAGCACAAGACCCGATATTAAAATCGGTATTTGCGGCGAGCACGGCGGCGACCCGTCATCAGTAGAATTCTGCAACTCACTTAATTTTGCTTACGTAAGCTGTTCACCGTTCAGGGTGCCTATTGCAAGGCTTGCTGCAGCAAGAGCGGTTGTGAAATCAGGCGCACATGCCAAGGCACATGCAAAGGAACAAAAGCAAAACGCGTAAACCTGCTAAAGCGCTAAGAAAGCAAAAAAACACGGCAGAAAAAAATAATTGAATTGTATATTTCTCAGGGGGTTTGGTAAAAAAGCTGAACCCCCTTTTTTATTTGCTTTCATAAGAATGTTTCAATTATTAAATTGCAGGCGTTATGAGAAAAATAAATTTAATCATGTTTTTCTTTTTTGCTCTTGTTTTATTTTCATGCGGCAAGAAAGAAGACTCTTCCGAATTTACCGATGAGAAAGTAGGCGAGCCTACCCAGAAGCAGGATAAACCCGAACAGAAACCTGAACAGAATTCAACAGAGCAGCCGAAAACTCAAACCGATACAGGTAAATCAAAAGAAAAATCAACAGAAGAGCTGAGGTTTTACAGCAATACAAAACCGGAAGCTGTAATTTCGCCTCTGCAGGCAAAAGACCATATCGGCAGAGTTGTAACCGTTAAAGGATTTGTTGCCGATGTTTACAAAACCGATAAAGTTGCCTACCTGAACTTTGTGGAGAAGTTTCCCGATAACCCTTTTTCGGGTGTAATATTTGCCAGCAAGTTCAAGGACTTCGGCGATATGAATATTTACGAAGGCAAGAATGTTGCGCTTACCGGCAGAGTTACGGTTTACAAAGAAAAGCCGCAGATAATTTTAGACAGCCCGGAACAGGTTAAAGATATTAGATTAATATACTCTAAGGGAATTTTTAAAAGAACGAATTTTATTATTGAGACGCTTTTCAAATGCGTCTCATTTCTTTTTACACTTCCATTACTCCAGCATTTTCTCCGGCTCAGCCATTGCAGGTTTCTTCAGGCTTTCGATTACGTCATCGATATATTTCTTTTGGCGCATACCGACCAGCGTGCAGCTTATGCCGTCAATAGAGTTTAGTATGTGAATTGCTTTCTGAGACAGCGTAAGCTTCTTAAACCATGAAGCTTCTTTTTTTCCCGCAAGAGAATTCAGCTTTTCGTGCAGCTCTTTTGAGCGGGTGTTTGCGGCAAGCCCGTAAATGGTTTCCATTATTTCCATAAGCTTGTTTATCTGTTTTGCTATTGCATCAAGCCGGTTTCTCATTTCATTTGTTATATTAGGCGAGCGTATAATTACGGTGAATGCATAATTTACTCTCGGAATCAGAAACTGTTTTTTAACATCGTTAAAGCTTTCTATTGAGCCGAAGTTCTTCCAGTTTTCTTTCATCACCTGCCCGGCTTTAAGAAAATAGTTTACCGCTTCACCGTTTTTTTCCGAGAGCTTCAGTATTTCAAGGTATTCTTTCAGGAAATCTTCTTCCATAGAGTCAAGCAGGTTTATTTCAGTAATAATCTGCGCTTCATCGAGCTTGTAATATTCCGGGTTTGTTTTAAAATCCGCCAGGCGTTTAAGCTTTTTATCATTTATTGCGTTAAGCGGACGGTTTACAAGCACGCCGAGATTATTTTCGCGCGCAATCTGAATTAGCGTTTTTGTTTCCGCTTTCTGGTTTTTGTTTTCAAGCGCGCCTTTTTCAAAAAGATTAAGCGGAAACTCGATTACATAAAAATGATTATCGGGCTTTACTTCTTCTGCAGCCCTCAGGCAAAGCTCAAGCGATGTAAATGTTTGGTCATCGATTCCGTAAACAAATGCATTTGATGAAATTCCGTAGCATGATATTCTTCCGCTTTTAACTTCGGTTTCAAGATACTCGAATGCATTTTTTGATTCTCCTGTAGTACTCATGCCTAAGCTCTTCTATATCAAGGTCTTTTGATAAAGGCGAGTCAAGAAAATATTCGGGGTTATGCAGAAGATATACATCTATAGTTTCAAGCTTCAATCTTTCAAGCGAGCCTGTAATCTGGTCAGCAAGAAATTCGGGATGGATTGAGTGCCAGAGGTCATCGGTGTATTCTGTAACTTCTTTATACGGGCTTCCCGCTGTTTCCCGCTCTTTTGCAGCTTCAAGGTTTTTGCCCTGGATGTATCCGCCTTTGGTTACTATTACAATTTCTTCGCGCTTAATTTTGCCTGCGTTTAGCATTTCGCCCAATGCGTTGCCAATCAGTATTTCACTTCCGCCATCGGAATAATTGGATGAAGTATCAATTAAATTTATTCCGTTTTCCAATGCATATTCCATTGCTTCATAATGTTCGTGCACGCGGAAATCAACCCTGTAAGCGCCGAAGCCGGAGGCTGAAATCATGAGCCCGGTTTTGCCAAGCTGTTTATGCATAAGCTTGGGAAACTTATCGCAGAATGCTGCTGTGTCTTGTGTTGTTGCTTTGGATTTAATCATCTCTTCTGTTTAGTTGTAAATAAGTAAAATAATAGTAATAGCTAAAATCTTAAAGTCACCGCTGATTACCACCACTTATTACCACCACTGATTTCGCTGATTACGCTGATTACGCTGATTACGCTGAATTATTCATAAAAAAGTCATTACTTCAAGTAATGTTAAGTAATAAAAGTGACCTTAAATCGCAAGTTTTTCAGATTTAAGTAATGAAAGTGACCCTGAAATGCGGTTTTTCGGATTGACAGATTAACCGGAAACCTTAAAAATTGCTTGTTTTAGCCATTTCACTGTTTTTTAAAGAACGAAATTATCGAGTGTATCGAGATTATCGAGTGTGTTGAGTGTATAGAGTCTGTTGAGTGTAACGAGAGTATTTTTTACTCCGCACTCGAGAGACCCGATGCACTCCGCACTCTACAATAAATCTAAAACGGAAAAATCGATTTGTCAAGAGGCTGGGAAAATAAATTTTGCAAGGTACTGATAAAACAGTATAAATATTTATAGTAATGAACTGAATGTATTCCTAGGTTAATTTAATATACGGCTAGAAAGAAAGGGGATTGCCCGTATCCTTTCATCAGTGCTGGCAATATATGATAAATTACCACGAGAAAGCGTGGTTGCTACATGAATTGCATCGGTTAATTCTATTGGTTTTGCATCACCATCTATGAAGACATGTGTCGGGACATCGGTCATGAATGGAATCAAATCCATATCCAATGGTGCAATTAAAAACCATCCAGGGTAGTTCTGAACGAAATCATGTAAATTCGCAATCGTAAATTTGGAATTTACTTTTGTATCAAATCGACGAGTCATTTCTATAAATGCAAATGCAGATGCGATTACAAGGCCAGAAACGCTAGGGTCATTTGTATCAGAATATTTTACTATAACAGAATTAATTGTTTTTACTAACTCGGATGTTAAATGACCATTAGAAATGAAACGCCCCAGTCCTCTATTTGCTGTATTTGTATCGAAATATTGGCCTATAAATTCGATTAGGATATTAGTATCTAAAATAGTTTCTTTCAAAACTTGAACCTGTTTTATAATCTTTCTAGATATTCATCTACAAATGATGTATTCCAATTGTAATCTATATTTTTTAGAGATATTAAACTTATATTATTGAATGGAGTTAAATTTACATCATTACTATATTTCCAAAATTCGATATTTGATTCATTATCTGACTGTTGGAAAACACCAAAGCTCAAAACGTTCTCATCAATATCAGCTGGTACAAAATATTTATCTTTTGGTATTTCCTGAAGAATAGTTTTTTTATTCCGAACCTTGTCAATGCATTTATGGGAAAGATCAGTTTTTCGTTGGTTTTCGATTATTTCGATTATGTCTGCAATTGAATAAAAATATATCGTATCTGTGTCATTAATAGATGCACAATTTTCTTCAATAATGATTTGTTTAATTATATCTTGAGACAATAAGATGGTTTTCATGAATTAATATTCTTTCCACCAGTTAAATCAATTTGAGGTGGAGTAGTTTCAATATTTTCGTCAATAGCAGGAGGTTCCACCTTTTCTTTCTGAAGGATTACTTGATTAATAAATTGTTCTTCAATTTTATCAATATTTTGATTTGCTGCGTTTTCAATAACCTCATGAAGAAGGGTAAGCATTCTTCCTGGTACACCACCAGATTTTACAAGAGCTTCATTTATGGCATCTTCATTAAAAGGTGAAAGATCATTACCGTTTGTCGAAGCAATTAATCTATAGTGCTTTAAATATTCGTTAACCAACGGTCTGGCGTCTTTTGCTTGCAATGGAGGAAAGTAAATTGTATTCCTTTGTGCATCAGGTTCATTAATTGGAGCTAATCTATCTAGACCTGCAGCGTTCCAATGGGGTAATAATATTTCTTGTATCCCTGGATGTATTGTAAGTAGCATTCCATAAAATCTTTTTTTTGCAGAAGCACAATTCCCATCAAATAAAAAATATCGAATAGATTCTACAAACGAGCGTCTTTCTAACAAATTCTGATATGTAATTATTTTTTCAACTTCATCTACCAATATTAATCCTCTTGTAAATTTAGCTTCTACAAACAAATTTACAAGATCATGAAACACAATCTTGCCACCGTCTTGTCTCCATCTATAATCAGTGTAATTATCTAGGCAAAATCGCCTGAATTTTTCAGAATCATTTCCTAGCTGTGCCAATGCATCTGCAAAATCCTCACGAATACCTGAGGATTTCAAAGTGTGTTTTACAAAAGGATTAAGATCGAAATCAACATTAATACCGTTTTCATTCAACCATTGATTATTACATAATTTATCAAGTATATCCTCTGTAGTAGTAATTTTAGATATCAAACTCTCATTAATTTTACCTGATAATGCTCTAATTCTACCTAGTGCTATTGATATAACATTTTTTTCTATTAAATTATCAAAAATTAGTCTTGAGAATTGCCAAAATTTACGAGGTGGTGTAGAAGAGTTTGGTACTATATGGCTAGCAAGTATAACTGCACTGCCATTTGAAGCATTGTCACCAAGGTCATTCATAATACGATCGGTTTGTTTTTTTAAAAATACGGTCTTGCCAATTCCTCTGCCTCTTTTCGTAGCATGGTCCATAAGAAAAATCAAAGTCCTAATATCAGGTTTATCAGGTCGAGGTATTAAGAAATCATCAAAATCCTTTCTTTGTTTTAAATGTAAAGTTTCATAGTATATATCTCCATTTAAACGAGGGTCAAAATTATCAAGAACAAGTGAAGGTTCTGATGGGAAAGGATTTTCCTTCAATCCAAGTTTTATGAACCTATTAGGTATTTCTGTAACTGCTGTATTGGGTGTTCTTAGTATGTTACTCATGTTTTGAAATTCCTTTCGATTTATTTACGTACTTTGCCAGTTGAGATTGCTATTAATGAATAGGGCACTTTATCAACATATACAGGTCTGCGTAATAGATTGGAACCACTTTGCTGATCTGGTCTTATATCACTTTCAAGTGATAATGAGAATGTCTTCCCGTCAATTATACTCTCACGAATACTTTCTCGATAGAGATTTTCGAGAAATTTATCAAAAAGAACTGAACTAAGACGCAATCTTCTACAGACTTCATCACGGATTTCAAGTAAAGAAATATAAAGTGAACCTTTTTTTCTCGAAGTAAGAATATAGACATCTTGAAGTGAACGAGTGAATTCACTTCTTATTTTATACCATTCTGGCTGATACAGTTTTAGACTTATATTACTGTAAGGTTCTTTTATTTCATTAATTTCTTCAAAATCTGATGAAATGGTTTTTCTAAAACCTCCACATGGAAAAATTAACCTGCCTGAAATTTCGCTATGATGATCAGAGTAAAATATAAATTCTAATGCTTCCAGTATTGGACACCAAGATTGGAAAGACCTAGGTGGTATTGGGTGCTTTGAAGATTCGAAATCCAATCTATTTTCGACTGGTGATATATTTCCAAACAAAATACTAATTGAAGCTTCTCTCATTGCTAGGGAAAGTCTGCGTCTTGCTGAAAACCTTTCAACTTTTGGCTTTTCACGTGATGGTTTGATCTCTTTTTTAATTTTTGCAACTCTTTTACGTTTTGCTTCTCCAAGTTGATGCCATGTTTTTTTTACTTCGAATATCCAATCATTGATGTTAACGGGGAATGCGCCAGGAAATCTGGATTTGGCAATATTAACAGACTCAATCGCCATTTCTTCTAATTCTCGTGACCAATGAACTTCTTCCCATTTTCTGCTTGACAAATCCTTTTCCCTAATTGGTGTTGGTAATACGATTTCTCCTTGTCTATTGGGGTTTAATTCAAGTAATCTATATAAAAACCATCCGGGTATAACGAATCTATCGTACATTTTAACAGCCAAAATTCGTTTGAATTGCCTTAGATCTGTTTTAGCTAGCTCTGACATTTTTTCACCTTCAGGTGTAATAACATACTTGTCAGTTTCAGCTTTAATTTTCCTTATCCATCCATAAGCTTCAAGTTCTTTTATTGCATCGTTCGCAATTGTTGGTGTAACTTTATTAATTATAAGCAGTCCTCTCAAACGTTGTCCAAGTCCTATTTCTTCAGATATTAGTCGATCAATTGAGATTACTGTTTCTTTTTCTGAAAATTGAAGAACTTGAATATAGACACTGATACCCCCGAAAGATCCTACATCACGGCTTTTTGGTTGTTTCCAATAAAATAAATTACCCTGTGTCATTTTTATAGTATATCATAAATTATTAAAAACTTAATGAAATTAAGTTTCAACATCAACGTAAATAAATACAACTTATCTACTATATTTATATCTTTTAAATATGTAAATGTGAGGTTTTCTAATCCTCAGCTATCACTATAACCTTATCTTTCTCATCAAAGGTAACCATGCTCGATTTATCGGGATTTACAACTATTCCGTAAGTCCTTGAAGCATCGTGCGAGTATTTGCAAATCCTGTAGCCGATTGCGATTTCATTTCTTCCTGCGGCAGATTCAACCACAGTATAGAAGTTTACGGGCACACCCGGCTTAATATAATTTACAGCAGGCTTAAGATAAATTTCCGAACCCTCGGCATCGAATAAATCATCGAACACTGCTTTTAATTCGCGGTTTTCAGAGAGCTGTGAAAGCATTGCGCTGATTAGCTTATTGCTGATAATAAAATCATCCGCCTTTGTTACCTCTGCAAGCTCTTTATTGCGGATATCCATCATTTCGCTTACTATGCTGAATTCCCTGCCGAGAGTTTCCGATATATTGCGCAAATGCAGGAGCGTTATCAGCGTTCTGGAATCAGCCTCCTGAACGCCGAGAGTATCTGAATAGCAGAGGATTATTATATGGTTATACTTTTGAAGATTCAGGGATTCAAGCATTTCTCTATCGGTAGTCTCGCCCTGTTTGAAATCAACTTCCTGGTTTTTAACAGCTTTTTTAACCAGGTCAATCTCAGCAGTTATCTCATTATCATTTACTATAGTAACCGTTGAGCCTTTTGCGAGGTAATTATCAAGCTCTCTTATAATAGAGCAGCCGCGCCTGTTCCACCCTAAGATTAAGTGTATGTTCGGGGTTATGGTTTTGCATACCCGCATCTGCAAATGCTGAAGTATCGATATCTATATCATTTTTGCCCGATAGAATTATTGTATCGTCGTCTTCCGAAATTGCAATAACTTTATCTTTAGCGCCGAAAACCGTATCCATCGGGGGATTAATTTTAATTGTTCCGTCAGCAAACCGCATTCCTATAACGGAGGAATCTTCATAAGCGTGAAGCGCATATTTAAAAGTTTTGCCTTCAAGGCGGGGTTCATGCTGGAAATATGTTTCATCACCCGCAAAACCAAGCAGCTCATCATAAACAATGCTTAAGCCTGACTGCCTGCAGGTTTGCGCTGTTACCCTGGCAATAAGGTCATCGGAATGAATAAGCGTAATTTCGTCTTTGCCAATCATCTCCGCAACTTCCTTGTTCCTGCGGTCATTTACCTCGGCAACAATGTGGTATTTATCTTCTTTTCTTACGGGGTTGTTAATGATTGCAAGAATTGTTTTAATAACATGAATATCAGGGTCGCTTTCAGTACCCGCAAGAATAAGTATTGACCTTGCCTCATCGGGGTTTACAATTTTTAAATCATCAAGGTCAATTGGGTCACCGTTGCGGCAGATTATTCTTGTGTTTTTCAGAACGGAAATTTTGGTTCTTACCTCATCTTCCATTTCAACTTTATCCCGCGGCGCAAGTATTACAATAGAAGGATTTTTTTGGTTTTCGTTTGCAATAACAATTTCGGAAATAATGGGGAAAATTTTTTCTGACCAGCCGAGAATAAGAGTATGATTTTTTTCGATTACGAACGAGCGTCCTTTTCTTAATTCATCAAGCTTGCCGGAAATGCCGGTAGAAAGAACACCTATGAGCGCGCTGACGATAAATATTCCGCCGACTGTAACGCCGAGCATTACAAACCTGAATCCCCATCCTGTATCGCCGCCCATTGTGCCGGGGTCAAGTGTTCTCATAAGGCTTTCCCACGCCGCTTCAACAAAACCAAGCGCGCTGCCTTCATCCTGTGTCAGTCCCGCAAAGCTGATTATAATTCCTGCAAGTATTACCATAGCGAGTGAGATTATTCCAAGCCACCCGATTAAAGCGCCGGGACCGGAAGACATGAGGTTATCAAACCTGTAATGGAGTTTTTGTTTAAAGCTCGTGTTCATTTTTGTTTATGTAATTTTTATCCGTGGAATTCCGGCTGAACAGGAATAATAAGCCGTTAAAAAAAATTTATTTAGATACAATAATATCTATACCCTGCGGAAAGTTATTATACTGTTTAACTTTGGGTTCGTTTAAAACGTTTTCGGGGTCAACGTCTCCGTGGAAAAAATGGCTTCCTGTTTTTGCAGTCCACGTTACAGCAACAGTAAATGAATCTCCTTTTGGAAGAATATTTCTAATACCCGATTCAAGAATTTTTTTATCGCAGACAATCTGCCACGGTATGCCTTCAAGCGCCGAACCGCTTACATTTTTTACAGTCATTTTTACAGTAACGGTTTCACCGGTCTTCGGGTTTAGAGGTTTGACAGAAAAAGAAGTTACCTGCACCTTATCGTCTTTTCTCCCGGAAATGGTTTCTTCTTTTTTTATCAGAGGGCTTTTGCTTTTATTCATTTTGAAACTTTAATTATCCTCAATTATAGCTCTAAATCTTATTTTTTTCAAGAATTTAATATGAATATTTCTTTAATTTGACTATCTTAAAATATATCCTTTGAATATAAATATAATTATCAATATTATTAAGGTTAAGCCTTCGAAATTAAAGCTTTTTTAAAAAATATTTCTATACTAATATGAAAAATAAAATATTCACTGTCTTTTTTCTTTTTTTGTTCATTGCGGGTTTACAGGTAACCTTTGCAGGTGACAGGATGGTGCTTGTTGAAAGATTTACAAGCTGGACATGCGGTCCCTGCGCTGCGAATAATCCTACAATGGATGCTTTTCTTCAATCACAGGACCCGGATAAAATTACAGGCATAAGCCTACCACATGAACTGGCCCGCGCCCGGCAATGACGGATTTTATTTATATAATCCCGACTGATAATAATACGAGGCGTACGTTATATAATGTAAACTCAATTCCGCAGGCATATATGGATGGCGGTAATAGAAATTCAGCCGCCATATACAGCAGGGACACTTTCAGCTGATTTTAATTCAAGAACAAATATATCTAAGCCCTGTAACAATTATTGTGACGTGACAGCACATGGGGAGACAGCGCCAGAGTCAGAGTGCTTATTTACTGTGAAACACCGCTCCAGAATTCCAATGTAGCTCGCAGGTTGCGGTTTTAGAAAAATTACAAACAATATACTTCTCCTCCCGGCACTAACGGCGAAACAACATTTCATGATATAATGAGAAAAATGCTGCCGAGTGCCAACGGTACTTCGTTTGACATTGCTGCCCGGTCAGACATATATTTTGAATACAGGTATTATATGGACCCTATATGGCAGGCTAACCAGATAAAATCGCTTGCTTATTTCTGGAACCACAGGTTCAGCCCAGGCAGATATTACAATGCAGCGATAAATATATCAAATTTTTCGTCTGCTTCCAAACCCTGCATACCGGGTTGTTTACCAGGGGCAAAGCCAGAGCGCAAATTATAAAATAAAAGTTCCTCAGGTTGCCAACGGGTATAATTCTCCTGTTACATTAACCGCAGCAATTGACCCTCCGACGGCAGGTATAACAGCTTCATTCCCCTCGGGAAATGTTATAAGCAATTTCCCCGATTCGGTTTCACTTCAGGTTTCTTCGACTGCATCGGTTCCGGCGGGTATATACAAAGTAATAGTAACCGGAACAAACGCATCAGTAAAGTACATAAAACCGTAGTCAGCTATCTTGTTGGAAAAAATTATGTTATTGTAGGAGCTAACAGAGCTTAATCTGAGTTTCAAGGTAGATAATGTAATTACAGCACAACCCAATTTTTTACATGGGATCTTAACGCAGTTCATAACCTTGCAGCAATTTCACCCAGCGGTCAGGGTCAATAAGATACCTGTTTCGATAGCTGGAGCAAGAGAGGAGATACTGTTCAGGATGTAACAATTAACTCCGTCTTACCAGCCAGTATCACGGTAAATTACAAAGCCCAGTATAAGCTGGTAACACAGTTAACCCCGGCGGGATTAGTACTCTCATAACAATAACCGGCGGAAATATTTTTTATGATTCAGCAGGTACTGCCAATCTTTCTGTAACACCGCTCCAGGTGCAGTTTAATAATATGACATATTATTTCCAGAGATGGCAGGGAACCGGCAACGGTTCATACACAGGAACCGAACCTAATGTGCAGATAACAATGAATAACGTTGTTGCTGAAACTTCTGTTTGGGATACAATACCTCCAATCGGTATTAAAGGAATCAGTACTGAGGTTCCCAAAGTGTATTCGCTTGACCAGAATTATCCCAACCCGTTTAACCCGAGCACAAAGATAAAATTTGCGCTCCCGAACAGCGGGTTTGTTTCATTGAAAATTTATGATATTCTCGGCAACGAAGTTTATACGCTTGATGAGTCTTACAGGAAAGCTGGATATTACGAAGCATCATTTGACGCTTCTAACCTGGCATCAGGTGTATATTTTTATAAACTTGTAACATCAGGTTATACAGCAACAAAGAAAATGCTGCTGATAAAATAGACTGCTGAATTTCGCTGATTTACACAGATTTCTAACGTAGACTTCCGAAGCTGTTAAAAGCTTCGGAAGTTTTTTATTAGGCAGATGTATCATAGACATATGGATTTTACAAACTAACTTTCAGGTAAACCAATATATAAACAATTCTTTTAAATTAGTTCCGGTAAATCCATAGTAGTATTGATTTTCAGCATAAAATATTTTATTATGAATAAATATATTGGGAAAAATATACAAACTTTAAGGAGGTTTTCTCTAAAATGAAAAAAATATTATTAATTTCTTTTTCGATTGCTCTTTTATTTGGAGCGGGAAGCAGGATTTCTTACTCGCAGGGCGGTATGAATGCAATGCTTGAGTTTTGCACCGGTACATGGTGTCAGTATTGTCCGTGCGGCGATGTTTATGCTCACAACATTCAGAATATTCGTCCGCAGGTTTTAATACTTGCATACCATGGTCCTATATCCTACTGCAGACCCGTTTAAAGTTTTTAATGGTAATAATATTCTGGATTTAATGGGATTTAATTCTTATCCCACAGGAGTTGTCAGCAGAGTTTCAGGTATAATAGATAGAAACACATGGGGAGGCTGGGTTAATGTTGTTTCATCCGATTATCCCCCGGGAATCAGTTATTCTGTAACAAAAAGCTACAATTCATCCACACGCCAGCTTGATGTTTCTGTAACAGCTACAGCTCTAAGAAATTTAGATACTGCGTGTTATGTTAATTTTGTAGTTTATGAAGGAAATATCATGTATCCACAGACAGGAAACAGCGGCTGCCCGGGAAGTTCTACTTATATACATGACTGGGTAGTAAGAAATATGGTAAACGGCGCAACCGGTGAGCTTCTGCATGCAACCGGGTGGATTCAGGGAACAACGGCAACAAAGAGCTGGACAACCACAGTAGACAATGCATGGGTTGCCGATAATTGTACTGCTGCAGTATTTGCTTATCTAGGAAACGGTTCTTCAATAAATACTTCAGCAAGTCCTGTTCAGCAAACATGGAAAGAAGATTTGATACCGACCGGCGTTAATAATAACAATAAAATTCCGGCAAGCTACAGTCTTTCGCAGAATTATCCGAATCCTTTCAACCCGACAACTTATATAAAGTTTTCGGTGCCAAAAGACGGAAATGCAAGCTTAAAGATTTATGACATGCTCGGAAACGAAGTTGCAACTTATTTTGAAGGCTATTTAAAAGCCGGCGAATATAATGCTGAGGTTGACGCTTCCAGCTGGGCAAGCGGCGTTTATTTCTATAAGCTCTCAACAGCAGATTTCACCGATACAAAGAAAATGACATTGGTTAAATAGAACAAAAAGCGAGCCCATAAAGGGCTCGGCTACGGATTATTTAATAGAACTTCCGGAGTCTTCGAGACTTCGGAAGTTTTTTTATTATACATACCTCAATTTTCTTTCAAAAAGACAGCTTAAAACTTACAAATACGACCAAAAAAGTCTTGATTTTGAATTCAAAAAAATATATTATTATTTAATAAATCAATTTTCTCAACATTTCTTATTGAAGGAGGCTTAAAATGAAAGCCAAATTACTACTTCTTATTTTCGCCCTTATGTTTTTAAGTTTTTCTTATACAAACAAAACTAACGCTGAGCCAAGAAGAGTCCTGCTTGAGTTCTGCACAGGCACGTGGTGCCAGTGGTGCCCATGCGGAGATTTTACAGCAGAACAAATTCTTCAATCCTATCCTGAAACTATGATATTAGCTTATCACGGACCGTTGAGTGCTTCTGACCCATTCAAGAATTTTAACGGTAATAATATTATTACTCTTTTAGGTTTCACAGCATACCCAACCGGGGTTATTGACAGGGGAAATGCACCGAATAATCCATATGTTGATTACACGGTGTGGAGGACTTATGTACAGCAAAGATATAATTCGTCACCAACATCTAATGTAAGCATTGTGGTATCGACAAAAGATTACAATTCATCTACACGGGAACTTACAGCGACTATTGATGCAACAGCGCTGCAAAACTTAACAGGTCAGTATAAAATCAGTTACGTAATAACCGAAAATAATGTAATGTACGCACAGGTGAACAATACTGTATGTGATACAGGAAGCGCATATTATATTCACAAATGGATAGTGAGAAATATGGTAAACGGAGCAAGCGGGGAAAATTTAAACTCAGGCGCATGGAACATGAACCAGATGATTAGTAAGAATGTTTCTGTTACTTTAGACCCGGGGTGGGTTGCTTCAAACTGTAACCTTAACGTATTTGTATTTAAAGATTCAACCCAGTTAAATTTATCAAGTGTTCAGCAGACGATGATTCAGTCTGTAACTAATCCGCTTGGAGTTTCAAACAGCAATAATAATATTCCGTCAGCATTTTCACTATCTCAGAATTATCCTAACCCGTTTAACCCGACGACTCATGTAAAATTTACTTTGCCAAAAGACGGGAATGTGAGCTTAAAAGTGTATAATATGCTGGGAAAGGAAATAGCAGTTTATATTAACGGGTTTGTAAAAGCCGGTTCATATAATGCAGAAATAGATGCTTCCAGCTGGTCTAGCGGAGTTTATTTCTATAGACTCTCAACATCTGATTTCACCGATACAAAGAAAATGACATTGGTTAAATAAACAAAAAGCGAGCCCATAAAGGGCTCGGCTACGGATTACATAATAGAACTTCCGAAGGCTCCAAGGCTTCGGAAGTTTTTTTATATACTGACCTCACCCTCCGGCTCCCTCTCCCTGGTAGGAGAGGGAGAGTTTAAGAATAAAAATTTTTTGGTTTACCCTCGTGCCCCGATTAACAATCGTGGCACGAGTAAGGAACTTTAGGAGTCTCTATGCCTTTATAGGTTCCTATAACAGCTGAAGACCCCCTCTTAATCTCCCCCCTGCCTGCAGCAGGCAGGCTTGTTAAGGGGAAGACGAAGTGGGGTAATAATTTACAGCTTCGGAAGTTTTTTTATGCCCGCCGATTTGGATTTTAATTTAGCTTAAATGTATATAAGTTAAATAGATTTCCTAAATCATCAACAGAAGGATTCAATATGAAAAACAGAATACTGATTGTTGTTTCTTCTCTTTTAATTTTCAGCCTTTTCTCATTTAATTATTCAAGCGCCGGACCGAGAAACCTCGTAATCGAATTTTCTACGGGAACGTGGTGCGGCTTTTGCCCATGCGGCGAAAGAATTGCCGATAGCATTCTGGTAATGTATCCTAATACTCTTGTTATAGGGTATCACAGCGGGGGCAATGACCCGTTTGTTAATTTCCCGGGCACTCAGATTTTCGGGATGTTCGGATATACCGCTTCTCCGACTGCAAGTATTAACAGAATGAATCATCCGGGTAATTCCATCTACCCGTATATGGCGCGCGCCTTATGGGTGGAGCGTGTAACTCTTTTGTACAATACTATGCCTGTAACGCCCATCGATGTAATTTTAACTGCTAAAAATTATAATGAAACTACTAGAGAGCTTACAGCTGCTGTTAATTCAACTGCGCTTCAGGATTTAACAGGACAGTATAAAATACATTTCATTATTACCGAAGATAACATTGTTTATCCTCAGAACCACTATCCTGAATGCGGATATAACGGATATGACAGCAACTATATCCACAAATGGGTGCCGCGTGTAATTACAAACGGCGCACAAGGTGAAAACCTGAACACAGGCGGAGTGTGGAACCAGAACCAGACTATAACAAAAAATGTTTCATATACACTCAACAGTTCATGGAATGCATCTAACTGCACTTTTATGGCAATTGTTTATAAAGATTCATCTTTGGGTATATTTGTGAGCGCGGTTCAGCAGGCAATTAAACAATCGGTTACAAACCCTCTTGGTATTTCAACTGTAAACAGAACGCCGTCTGAATATTTGCTGTCACAGAATTATCCTAATCCTTTTAACCCGGTCACCAATATAAAATTTTCTGTTCCGAATGACGGAAATGCAAGCCTTAAGATATATGATGCGCTGGGTAATTTAAAAGCTGTTTATCTGGACGGATTTGTGAAAGCAGGGTTATATAATGCCGAGGTTGACGCTTCCAACTGGGCGAGCGGAGTTTATTTTTATACATTGAATGCCGGTTCTTATAATATGACAAAAAAGATGGTTCTGATTAAGTGAAAAGTCCTTGAAGATTTACATGTAGGTTAATACCGCTTTTTTAGGGTCTTTTAAGCAATTTTCAGGACACAAATCATATAAAATTATGATATAAATCATTGTTCTGCATACGCGTAAGCAGTTATAATTGTATCGGTAAGGAATGTCCTTTTGCATTAGGATTAAGTTTTTTACTAAATCATACAATCTAATTCCTGCCATATTTTTAGTTTAACTTTATGACCAAAGGAGTCAAAAAAATGAAATTTAAATCTTACGTTTTGTTTTTATTGCTGGTTTTTGTTCTTGCTTCAGTTCCCGGTCAGGTTTATTCACAAGCTCCAAGAAAGGTAATATTTGAGAAATGGACGAGCTCAACATGCGGCCCGTGCGCTTCACAAAATCCTTCTTTCGAGGCGTGGATTCCCAGTTACTGGGATGTTGCAACAGTTGTTGCATATCATGTCGGATGGCCATCACCCGGAAATGACCCAATGTATTTACTCAACCCGACACAATCTTATGACAGAAGATATTATTACGGTGTAAATGCTGTGCCATGTGCAAGAGTAGACGGAATTATTTCAACCGGTGCATGCGTTAGCTGTTCATATACAAATCCGTCAACATGTCTGACAGCTTATTTAAATCAGAGAAGGGCAGTAGCTACTCCGGTTGCACTCAATGTAGTTGACCAGAGGGTAGCGGGTGACTCAATAAAAGCTATGATTACAATGACAATTTTATCTGACCTGCCGGCGGGCACATACTATCTGCGCGTTATGGCTGTAGAAAGAATCGTCAGATATACATCACCTCCCGGCACAAACGGCGAAATGGTATTTCCTGATGTTTTCAGGGCATCGTATCCTACTTCTCAGGGAACAGCAATATCAACAACTGCAGGTACATACAATTTTGAATTTACTTATAAACGTAATCCTGTTTGGGTAGACTCTATGGTTTATACACTCGCTTTTGTTCAGAATGACGCAAACAAGGAAGTTATGAACAGCGGCAGACCGGATAACGTTACAATTACAGGAAAGAAAACGTACTCAAGCGAAGTTGCAGGGAAATATGAATTGCTGCAGAACTATCCTAATCCTTTCAACCCTTCAACTTATATTGCATTTGTTCTTCCAAAAGAAGGTAATGTAAGCCTGACGGTTTATGATATTCTGGGCAATGAAGTAAAAACGCTTGTTGACGGAAATCAAAGAGCAGGAACATATAATATTTTCTTTGACGGCACCGACCTTGCCAGCGGAGTTTATCTCTATAAACTCAGAGCCGGGGACTTTGTTGAAACTAAAAAGATGCTTCTTGTGAAATAAACCTCTGATTGAGAATAAATTTATAACTTCCGGAGTCTTACAGGCTTCGGAAGTTTTTTATTTTATGGATAGAAGTCATGTTATAATATGATATAAGTCATTGTTTTGAGCTAAAGCCATTTATTATTATTGTATTGGTGGAATACATTTACTTCAGGTTCACCTCACTAACAAAAAGGGTTTCAACTAATTACTTTTTAATCATTTAGATTCTAATTTCTAAAAAGGAGATTACAAATGAAAGCAAAGCTGCAATTCTTTCTTATTCTCTCTTTGTTGTTTATGAGTTTTATTGCATTTCCGGTCAATGCACAAATGCAAAGAAGTGTTCTTATGGAATACTGTACAGGTCAATGGTGCGGATACTGTCCCTGCGGACATCAGATTATTGACCAGAACATTATACCAACTTATCCGAGCACTGTTATACTTTCATATCACGGCGGCACCAGCAGTGTAGATTCAATGAAAGGGTTCCATGGTTCGGAAATCCGTACTCTTCTTGCATTCAGCCTTTACCCGAATGCAATATTTGACAGGACAACTACTCAGATGACAAGAAGCTTGTGGATGGGACAGATGGCTACATGTTACGCAACACCTAGTAATGTTAACCTTGCCGTCACGAACAAACAATACAACCCTGCAACAAGGGAACTTAATGTAACTGTGACTGCAACTGCTCTTACGAATATTACAGGAATTTTCAGCATTAATTTTGTTTTGACCGAAGACAGCCTTGTTAAAGGACAGAGCTTTTATGCTTCATGCGGAACAGCAGGATATTTCTATGATTATGTGCATAGTCACGTTACAAGAGACATGATAAACGGCGCTGCCGGGGAAGTGATACATACAGGCGGGCAGTGGGATATGGGCGTTACTTATACAAAAACTCTGAACTATACAATTGCAGATACTATTATTGCTGCCAACAGCCACCTTGCAGTTTTTATTTATAATTCAACCAATGGTGTAGCTCTCGGTACAGTTCAGCAGACAACCTCTATCGGTATAGTAGAGCCGCTGGGAGTCGTAAATAATAACAGCTATGCACCTTCTGAATTTACTCTTTACCAAAACTACCCAAACCCGTTTAATCCCGTTACGGCTATATCATACTATTTACCGAAAGACGAGCATGTATTGCTGAAAATATTCAATCTTCTTGGTGAAGAAGTATATACACTTGTTAATGCTAACGAAAAAGCAGGTGAACATGCTTTACATTTCGACGGGTATGGGCTATCGAGCGGAGTTTATATTTATAAGATAATTGCAGGCGATTTTTCACAGGCTAAAAAAATGCTTCTTGTGAAATAGAATTGATTAATAAATGCAAAGAAGCCCGTTAATTCGGGCTTTTTGCATAATGGGGATGAATTTATAAATATTAATTTTAAACAATAAACAGTATTTTAAATTTATAAAAGCTCAAAGAAAGGAGTTGAATCATGAATATAAAATTTACTGTTTTTTTTGTTATTGCGCTGCTGTTAGGTTTATCGATTGATGCGAATTCACAGGCAGTGAGGAAAGTATTGTTTGAGGAATGGACAAGCTCAACCTGCGGACCATGCGCTGCAAATAACCCAGTCTTGAATGCATTTATTGAAGCCCATGCAGATACGATTACTGCAGTAAAATACCATGTCGGCTGGCCTTCGCCGGGTAATGACCCTATGTATCGGTTAATAACCCGACAAAGTCCATGAGAGGAAGGTATTATTACAGCGTTAACGCTAGAGTCCCTTGCTGAATGTTGACGGGATTATTAATGATGTCTGGCCGTTTTCAGCAGCAAACTTCCAGAATGCAATGGTAACAAGATTGCGGTATTGCTACACCGCTGAGTGTAAACGTTACCGATTTAGAGAATCGCCGGGGATTCAAATAAAGCAACTGTTGTTGTGAACATTGTTTCAAACCTTCCGGCAGGTAATTATTATCTCAGGGTAATGGCTGTGGAAAAAAAGGTTATTTACACATCACCTCCCGGAACAAACGGCGAAACGATTTTCCCGGAAGTATTCAGGAAATCATTCCCGAATTCACTGGGTACCATTTTGCCTACTTCTGCCGGAACTATATAATTTCGAGTTCAGGTATAAAATTGACACGGTTTGGGTGGATTCTATGATTTACACAATTGCATTTGTGCAGAATGATGTTAACAAAGACTGTTTAAACAGCTTCAAGGCTATCGATAACATTACGGGTGTTCCTGTAAATACCCAAACAATACCCGAAAATTTTTCTCTTTCACAGAACTTCCCGAACCCGTTTAACCCGACAACAAACATTAAGTTCACAATGCCTAAAGACGGCAATGTAACTTTAAAAGTTTATGATATGATTGGTTCGGAAGTAAAAACACTTGTTGAAGGAAATCACAAAGCCGGTATATACAACATTTATTTTGACGGTTCTGAACTCTCCAGCGGCGTGTATTTTTACCGCTTAACCGCAGGTAATTTCACCGAAACCAGGAAGATGATTCTAATAAAGTAAATTTAAAAAATGGTATAAAAAGCGGGTTTAAAGCCCGCTTTTTTTATTTAGATACAAATAATGTTAATTTATGACATAAGTCATTGTATTCTTCCTGCATAAGTTAATATTATTGTATTGGTGGGAAATGCACAATTCGTGTCTTTTTTACAGAATTTCAATAAAAATTTTTATTTCTGCTCTTTAAACAATCAAAACAATTTACTACAATGAAAAAGTTATTTACATATTTCAGCTTAGCGTTGTTTTGTATTCTGGTCTATTCATTCAGCGGAGTGAATCTGACCCAAACAGACGCAACAGACAATGTGATGATTCAATTTGTGACTACAAACCAGTATGGCAACAACCTTTACATAGATAACGTTGCAATAGGAAGCCAGTTCGGCACAGATGTTATGGTAACTTCTTTTAATAATATACCGCGCGATACTAACTATTCATTTTACGGCGCGTCAAGTTTCCAGATAGCCCCCAAGGTTAGCTTCACCAACGTAGGAAGAAACAACATTACAACATCTTTCAATGTTACAATAACAATTAACCCGGGCGGTTATACAAGCACCAAATCAATTCCTTCACTTAACAGCGGGCAGGGTTACGAGGTAACATTTGATAATGCAACCATCAATCCCAGTGTTGTATTATCATTGAAAGCGTACAGCTCGCTCTCAACAGACATGAACAGGTCAAATGATACACTTCAGCAGAGCTCACTTTTCCTGCCGGGTGTAAAAAGAAAAGTATTATACGAGGCATATACACAGACCAATTGCGGACCTTGCGCTTCAAATAACCCCGCATTAGATGCATTTATAACAGCGAGATTTGATACTGTAGTTGCAATTAAGCACCATGTATGGTGGCCGGGCGCAAACAATGACCCAATGTATCTTGCTAATGTTTCACAGAACAATGACAGGACAAATTATTACAGCATAAATGCAGTGCCGACATTAATGGTTGACGGAGTTATTCAGCAGGTAAGCGGCTATACCACACCTTCAAATCTTCTGAACCCTTACAACACGCGTTTGGCAAAAGGCTCGCCGCTTTCATTAAGCGTTGTTGATACAAGAATTGCCGGTGACTCAATACGGGCAGCAGTTACAATGACAATTTATTCGCCGCTTTCTGCAGGGAATTACTACCTTAGAGTTGAATCAATAGAAAGAACTATTACTTATTCTTCACCTCCCGGAACCAACGGCGAAACAGTTTTCCATGATGTTTTCAGGCGTGCGTATCCCAATACAATGGGTACAACTATTCCGATGACACCGGGCACCTATAATTATACTTTCACATATAAAAGAGAAAGCGCATGGGTAGATTCCATGATGTATACCGCAGTATTTGTTCAGAATGAAACAAATAAAGAAGTAATAAACTGCGCGAAAGCAAGAAATTATGTTTCCGATAACACCCCTGCCCCTCAAACTAACTCACTGAAACCCTATGCCGAATACAACGGTTATGTTCGTGACATGCAGACAGTTACAGGTACAGGTGATTTTGTAATAGGCGGCTATGTTCCGGAAATGTTTGAAGGTTCTTTTCCTCCTGCAGGATGGACAATTGTCAATCCGGACGGCGGAATAACATTTGAAAAATTCAGCGGGGCTAACGGACCAACGCTCGGCGGAACTTCATCATCACGTTTGAACTTCTACAGCTACAGCACTACCGGACAGATGGATTATATGAAAACAAGAGTATTCAATAATGTTCAGGATAACGATACTATAAGTTTCGACTGGGCTTATGCAATGTATTCAGCAAGCTATCTTGACAGGCTGCAGGTAATGGTATCCACCAACGGCGGAACATCATTCCCGTACACAATATTTGACAGAACAGGCGCAGCTCTTGCAACTGCCCCGACTACTACAAATGATTTTGTGCCGACAAGTAGTCAATGGCTGACTTTTAAGATTGCATTCGCGAACATTACCTCAGTTAAACCTGTTTCGGAACTTGTTCCCGCTGCTTATGAGCTGAACCAGAACTATCCTAACCCGTTTAACCCGTCAACGACAATTAAATTTGCATTGCCGAAAGACGGACTGGTATCAATAAAAATATACAATGCAGCCGGAAGCGAAGTTGCTGACGTTTATAACAGTATACTCAAAGCCGGTGTTTATACAACATCGGTTGACGGCTCAAAATGGGCAAGCGGCGTGTATTTCTACAGGATTGTATCGGGTGATTTTGTAAGCACAAAGAAGATGGTATTGGTTAAATAGACCGCTGATTTATCTGATTACGTTGATTATCAAACTTCCGAAGTTTTATAAACTTCGGAAGTTTTTTTATGTGTTAACCAGCTAATTTTGACCTCACCCTCCGTCTCCCTCTCCTAAGAGGAGAGGGAGAGAATAGAATAAAAATTTTCACAATGGCAAGTTGAAGTACTCCTGTTTACCCTCGTGCCCCGACTCACAGACGTGGCACGAGTTAGGAACTCCCGGAGTCTCTAAGGCTTTATGGGCTCGCCTTATAGCTGAAGACCCCCTCTTAATCTCCCCCCTGCCTGCAGCAGGCAGGCTTGTTAAGGGGGAGACACAGTGGGGGTAATAATTTAAAGCTTCGGAAGTTTTATATGACTGACCTCACCCTCCGTATCCCTTTCCTGGGAGGAGAGGGAGAGAATAGAATTTTTTGTACTGCCGGCGTGGTCTTGATTGTCAAATTTTACATAGAAATTTATGGCAGGGATACTGGCAGGACGTTCTTAACAGACCACTTCTTAACTTATCCTTTGGCAGCCTGGAATGTGAATATACAGCCGGAAAAGAAATGAAAAATCAAATGGTTACACATTTACAGCGGGCTTTCTTTTTATATCCTGCTTTTTCATGTTTGAATCTTATCATAAGTTGTATTATAATGCATGAATTAACCTTTTTCAGGAGTACAATAATGAGAAAAAAACTTTACAATTTATTTTCCGCTTCACTGCTCATTGCAGTAATTTTATGCGGATTTACAATCGGAACAAACAACGCCCTTGCTGCAGGTTATATATCGCAGGATTTTGATAACCCTTCATTTCCGCCCGCAGGTTGGACGGTTGCCAATACCACCGGACATGATGTCAGCAGAACAACATACTGCAGCGGTTACGGTAACGGAAGCTCAAGCGTCATATTTGATAATTATGATTATCAATCAGGTTACTATGACTTAATTACAAAAACATTTCCGGCATCTGTTTCCGGTGATTCCCTTATATTTGACCATGCGTATGCAACTGCAGTGGGCGGATATAATGATGCGCTTAATGTATATACCTCAACAGATAACGGTTCAACATGGGTATTGCTTATAAATTTGGTTGGAGGCAATAGCGGACCTCTTGTAACTGCTCCTGCTACGAACGATTTATTTATTCCCACTTCAAGCCAATGGGCAACAAAGAGGTATGCACTGCCGGTTGGAACAAATAAAGTAAAATTCGATGGTGTTACAGCTTTTGGGAATAGTCTTTATCTTGACAATGTGAGGATAGGTTCTCCTTACAATAATGACGTTGGTGTAAACAGCATCAGCAACCCTAAGTGGGGTTTTGTACCCGGTTCGCAAACACCAAATGCATCGGTAAGAAATTACGGTTCGTCAACAGTATCATCGAGTGTAACAATGACTATTAACCCGGGAGGATATACACAGTCACAAAGTTTCTCAAATCTTGCACCCGGTGCAACACAACAGTTAACATTCCCGTCATTTAATTTTGCAACTACCGGAACATATACAATAAAAGCATATTCAACTTACGGTTCAGACCAGAATTTATCAAATGATACTGTTACAAATACTCTTACGGTTACCACTTCACCGAGGAAAGTAGTACTTGAGTTTTGTACAGGAACCTGGTGCCAGTGGTGTGCGTGCGGCGATAAAGTAGCTCATCACCTTGCAGTAACATACCCTGATAATTCTGTTATTTTTGCTTATCATGGTGCCGGTTCAGACCCGTATATAAATTTCAACGGCAACAATATTATTGGTCTGCTTGGTTTTACAGGATACCCTTCAGGATTGATAGATAGACGGCTCGGAGCAAACAGCGGCTGGGGCTCTTTCTTCTATGATGCAGAATACCGCATGGAAAATGCTCCATCAGGAACAGTCAGCATTTCTCCAACAAGCATTAATTATAACCCGGGTACAAGAGAGCTTTCGGTAAATTTGAATGCAACAGCTTTGCAGACGCTGAGCGGTCAATATAAAGTAAATTATGTAATAACCGAGGATAATTTGGTTTATACTCAGACTGGAAACTCTACTTGTCCTACGGTTCCTAATGCAATTCATTACTGGGTTGTAAGAAATATTGTAAACGGCGCGTCTGGAACAAATGTAAATTCAGGCACATGGAATTCCGGACAGTCTTATCCGCTTACATTTACCACAACCATTGATGCCGGCTGGCAGGCAGGAAACTGCAAATTTTCCGTATTTATTTTTAAGGATAACGGAAGCTTAAGTCTTTCGGAAAGCCAGCAGGGTTTTCAAAGCGGATATATTGTGACTGGCATTAATAGTAACGGTCAGGAAATTCCGAAAACATATTCTCTTGAGCAGAATTACCCCAACCCGTTTAACCCGACAACAAACGTACATTTTTCAATCCCGAAGGATGGTAATGTTTCGTTTAAGGTTTATAATTCAGTAGGTCAGCTGGTAGAGACTTATGTCGACGAGTTTGTAAAAGCCGGTAAATATAACGCTGAAATCGATGCCACTAACTGGGCAAGCGGAGTATATTATTACACGCTGAGCGCAAAAGACTTTACACAGACTAAGAAAATGATATTGATTAAGTAAACAATGTCCTGAACAACTGCCTGCTGCAGGCAGGAAGTCGAAGGACACATAAACTTAAAAGACAGATTTAAACTTCCGAAGTTGTAAAAACTTCGGAAGTTTTTTTATGCGCTGATTTGCTAATTTTGACCTCACCCTCCGTCTCCCTCTCCTAAGAGGAGAGGGAGAGTTAAGTAGCTCTTCCTTTTTTTATGTATTTCTAAATGCCAACTTTCATTGTCAATAATTTTTTATATTTACTGAAATATAGACTTCTCAAGTTTTAAAAGCTTTTGAAGTCTTTGATTTCCGCCATCCTATTGAAAGAAAAAATTAACGAAATAATACGCCTTTTACGTAAAGAATTTAAGGGTTTATCACCAAAACCTTCAAAATCTGACCCGCTGGACATGCTGATTGCCACCATGCTCTCGCAGAATACTACAGATAAAACAAGCTACAGGGCTTTCCAAAACTTAAAGAGAGACTTTAAAAACTGGGATGATGTTATGAACGCCCCGTCATCAAAGGTAAAAAATGCCATAAGAGTATGCGGGCTTACGAACCAGAAATCAAAAAGCATTCGTCAGGTGCTTAAGGAAATGAAGAAGAAATACGGGAAAATGAGCCTCGATTTCATTGATAAAATGGATGACGAAGCGATTTACAGCGAGCTGATTAAATACAACGGTGTTGGAGTAAAAACAATTTCATGCGTTCTTGCATTCGGGTTGGGCCGGGATGTGTTCCCCGTCGATACGCATGTACATAGAATTGCCAACCGGCTGGGACTGGTAAAAACCAAAACTCCCGATAAAACATTTGAGAGCTTAAAAGATAAAATACCCAAAGGGAAAAAGTTTCTTCTGCACACTCTTTTAATCAGGTTCGGCAGAAAAATCTGCCGCGCAAAAAATCCGCTCTGCAATAAATGTGTTTTATATGACCTGTGCGAATTCAAAGAAAAAGAGCTTATATGCCTCAATCGGTGAGGGAGCTAAACAGGTTCCAAAAGAAAATAATTTTATTATTCTGGAGCACGTTTGAAGAAATTCGATAAATCAAAAGTAGAAAAAATCCTCATTATAAAGCCGGCTGCAATCGGTGATGTGCTGCTTGCAACCCCTGCGGCTGAAAACCTGCGTTATAATTTTCCCGATGCCGAAATTAATTTTCTCACTCAAAAATTCTGCAAAGAAATTCTTACCGGGAATCCGTTCATTTCAAGAGTACTGACCTATGATTTAAGTCTCGATGGCGGCTGGTTTATTATCAGCAAAATCCGCAAACAGAAATATGACCTTGTTATAGACCTTTTCGGCAATCCCCGGACTGCATTAATTACATTCTTAAGCCGTGCAAGATATAAAGTCGGGTTTAAATTCAGGCAAAGAAAATATGCATATAATATAAAGCTTGATTCACGCGGCGGTGAAGTCCATAATACTGAATTTAATCTCGATGCATTAAGAGCTCTGGGACTCGAAGTAAAACCAACGCTTCCGAAATTTTATATTAATTTAGTTCACAATGAGTTTGCCGATAAATTCTTTTTGGATAACTCGTTGGAGGGAAAACAGGTAATAGGAATAAATCCCTGCGGTACATGGCCCACCAAAGTTTGGTATTTGGAGAAATTCGCTGAGCTTATTAAGAAGTTCACCGGTGATTACCGTTTTTTGATTTTCTGGGGTTATGAAGAAGAGCGTCTTCAGGCAGAAAAACTCCGCGAAATGACGGGAAGCAATGTAATATTGATACCAAAAACAGATTTAAAATATACCGGAGCGCTTATGAGGAAATGCAGGGTATTCCTTACAAACGATACAGGTCCTATGCATATTGCCTCCGCCTTGGGAGTTAATGTGGCAGCAATTTTCGGGCCGACTAATTCGCATCTTCAGGGTCCTCTAAATAAAAACTCAATCGTGATAAAAAATGAAAGCTTAAGCTGTCTTGGCTGCAACCTGACAAAGATTGAGGATTGTCCCAATCAGCATAAGTGTATGGCGGAACTAAGCGCTGATACAGTATTTGAAAAAATGCAGATATTCTTAAAATAGCAGGTGGAACTTATGCTTATATACTCAAGTTAAAACGGTAACAAGGAGTAAATTATGAGTAAAAATAAAATTAAATATCTTATTCTTATCGTTTTAGTTTCAGTATTTGCTTTTGGCTGCTCAAATATTCAAGGTCAGAAAAAGCTTACATTCGATGAAGCGTTAAAAACTGCTAAAAAGGAAAATAAAAAAGTTATAGTAGATGTCTATACCGATTGGTGCGGGTGGTGCAAAAAGATGGATAGGGATGCCTACAGCAATTCTGATATTAAAGAAATAATTGAAGATGATTTTATTTTAGTAAGACTCGATGCTGAAGGCAGCGGCACAAATACCTATAACGGGAAATCATATACTGATGCTGAGCTTGCTGCATATTTTCAGGTTAGCGGTTACCCTACAACTGTGTTTTTAGATTCGAAAGGAAAGATAATTGAATTCAATTATGACAAATACAAAATGAATAATCTGCCCGGCTACTATCCCGCCAATGATTTTAAGAAAGTGCTTGAATATATAAGAGACGATATGTATAAAGACACGGATTTGAGCACTATTATCAGTTAATATTTATATTAAATTTTATCAATCCTAAACCCGCTTCGTGCGGGTTTTTTATTGACCCGGCTATTAATGAATTAAATGGTGTTAATAGATTATGGTTTCAGGGGTATAGCGATTTTAGTTAGGTATTAGTAGTGGTTTTAGTTAAGTAAATATCACGTATTTCGTTAGGAAAATTCTTGTTTATATTAAATTTATTTTATAATTTAAACTCATTAATTATTGATAAACTGCTATTTCTTAACTTTTTATAAGGGAGTCCCAATGGAGGCGAAAAAATTTTTAACTTTCTGTTTTACTGCTGCTATCTTTGTGTTTTTCATTTCTTCCTCTCAGGCGCAAATCAAGTATTCATCTGGGAGCAAATGGAAATCACCCTTTTTTACAATAGAGGTTGCCGGTTCGTTTAATCCGCCGATACAGGATGCAAGCGGCGAGCTTGGAGATTTTTTTAAATTTAAGAATTACGGCACAAGTATAGGGTGGGGTGCGCAGTTTAATTTTAAATTCGGATTAGGCACTTACGCAGAATACAGACCTTATATTACACTTGGGTACTCCCAGCTTTTCGGCTCGGACGATAAGAATGCATTTATTGAAAGCAATTATATTGACCATGGCTATCCGCTGAAAGGAAGTGCATTATATGGTACAAATCCGGTTAAAGGCGAATCAGCAATTATTATCAGAGTACCGTATGCAGGAGTTGGATTTGAATATGCTTTCACGAGAGCTGACCCCAAAAAGAGACAATTTATTCCGTTTGTCGGAACTGAGTTTTATTTAAGCGTGATAACAGGCAAATACAGGCAGACATCTGATTTTGTTCCAAACAATCCGGGTGTTGAAACACCATATATTATAAAAGCTGATGTAAGGTTTGGTTTCGGAGCGGGAGCAGGAATGGACATCAGGTTAACACAGGGATTTGGGATGACATTTGGTTTCAAATATAAACTTGCTAACATGATTGGCAAGACTGCAGATTATCTCATGGAAGAAAATAAGATGAACCTGCTTGACGGGTCAGATACAGATTTAAATACAAACCTGAAAGAAACCAGAAGTATCGCCTTTATGGAATTATATCTTGGAGCAAGTTTTTTTATTGGAAAATCTGCTAAATAGGCATAATGAGCATTAATTACATAAATACTAAGTTATTATTAGATTTTTGTGATAAAATATTTACAAAGTGGAAATAAATTGTTAATTTACGGAAGTTATACCCCTATTAATTAATTAATTTAAGAAAACCATGAATAAGAATATTACAAAAATTCTGATTGTTTTATTGATTTCGGTTTTTCTGTTTCCTGCATTTTCACAGGCGCAGATAAAAACGTACACTTACAAGAAATTTAAACCGCCTGCAGTATCTGTAGAGCTTCTCTTTAATTACTCGCAGCCTATTGCTCATTTATTCAGTGATATGACCAGGTTCTTTTCGTTTGACGGTTACGGCGTTAAAACCGGTTTCGGAAGCGAAATTAATGTTAAGCTGAACGCAGATAAAAAAGGCAGGATTACACCCTATGCAACTATCGGCTACAACTTGTTTCTTGGAAGCGGTGATAATGCATATATCGATTCCAACATAATGAACATTTACCCGCTGAAGGGAAGCAGTATATACGGTCCGGTTTCGGGCACCTCTAAAATGTTTATTCATGATTTCAATTTCGGACTCGGCTTCTCTTATACATTTGTTAATAAAACAAGGTGGACTCCTTTCCTCGGCGCCGATTTAGATATGCATTTGCTTTTTGGAACATACAGGCAAACTCCTAACACAGTTGTTGGTCCCGGAACTACTGCTGAAGTTTCTTATACAATGAAACAGGCGGTCAGGTTCGGATTCGGTTTAGGCGGAGGCATTAGCCTCAGAGTTGCTCAGCCGGTTGGTTTTGTTTTTGAAACAAAATATAAATTTGCAAATTTACTGGGCAAAGATACTCAGGTTTCAACCGAACTTAACAAGTTCTATTTGAACGATAAAAAAGCCACCGATTTGAATACCAATATTGTAAAAGACAGGCAGATTGATTACCTGCAGTTCTCTCTTGGAATTGCCTTTTATATAGGAAAGAAATAGCAAGAATTCAGATACTTGCTTCTTCCACTTTTCGAAGAAGCAAGTATCCTGCTAAAAAGAAAACCGAAATAGAAAGCACCGCAAACCGTTCACTCCCGGAAAGCCAGCTAACCAGCCCGAATGTCAATGGTCCGAGTATTGTTGATGTTTTTTCAAACAGGCTGTAAAACCCGAAAAACTCTGTCTTCTTATCATCCGTTATTAATGTTGACATAAAGCTTCTCGATAAAGCCTGAGATGAGCCAAGGAAAAATCCTGCAAATGCGCCTATTATCATGAATGAAGTTTTTCCCTGGCTTACAAAAACAGATACCGTAAGAATTACCCATCCCAAAATAGTTAAGCTTAATATTTTCTTTGTCCCGAACTTATCCGCTAATAAGACCGAAACAGGTATGAACCTATAAGCGCCGTTATCTGCACAATCACAAAAAATATTACAAGCTCAAGAATTGTAAACCCTAATGTTGTTTGAGCGTATATGGCGGAAAAAAATATAACCGTATTAACACCGTCAATATATAGAAAATAAGAAAACAGGAATTTGCGGAGATTAGTGTACTGCTTAATATGTTTAATTGTATCCGATACACGGCTCACGCCTATTTTTATAAAATCAAATAAATGTTTTTCATCTGAAGCCGGCAGCGTTTTCTTTTCTTTAACGAACAGGAAAATCGGAAGGGAAAATAACAGAAAAAGCGCAGAGCAAACAAGGAAAGTCATCCTGGGAGCATCCTGCAGAATAAATACAGCCGCCAGCGCAGCCAAAGAACCCAGATATCCGATTGCATACCCTGCTGAAGATACCTTATTATAAAACTCAGGTATTGTAATTTCTTTTAAAAATGCATCGTAGAAACCAAGTCCCGCCTGGAAACCGATATTTGCGGCTATAAACAGAAGCATTCCTTCGGTAACCATGCCCTTGCCGACAAAATAAAGCATTGCAGTTGCAATTATGCATAATGCTGTAAAGAAGGCTAGATATTTTTTCTTGCTCGAGTAGAAATCGGCTGCTGCACCAAGCACAGGGCTTAAGACAGCTACAATTATCATTGAAATGTTGATTGATGTTGACCAGTAGAAATCGGCTACCGGCCGGTCCATCGCAACAACCTTCTTAAAATATACTGCATATACAAATGCCACAACAATAGTTGCAAATGATGAGTTTGCAAAATCGAACATAGACCAGTAAAATACAGTCTTGTTAAACCATTTTTTGCTTACTGCTTCCTGCATTAAAACTTATGTGAAGTTAAATTATTCTTCAGGATTCGTTTTTGATTTTGTTGTTTGTGTTATTAACCCTTTTCCTGTTTTTGTAATTTCGCCTTTTTCAAGCAGGCTGTTCAGTAAAGAGTCAAGTATACCGTTCACAAATTTTCCTGAGTTTCTTGTGCTGTAGTCTTTAGCGAGGTCAATAGCTTCATTGATAGAAACCTTTGGAGGGATTTCTTCAAAATAAAAAAACTCGCTTAAGCACATTTTGATGATGATAAAATCGATTAACGCAATCCGCTCGATGTCCCAGTTATCGACAGTCGTTTTTATGAGGTCATCGTACCTGTCTTTGTTATCAATTGAAAGATGAATCAGTCTCTCTGCAAAAACATAGCTGTCTTTGTCACCTATATCCTGCATCAGGTCAGCTTTTATTTTCTCGATTGGGTCTTTGGAGAGTTCCTGCGCGTAAAGAACCTGGAGCACTTTTTCCCGTATTTGCCTTCTTGTTTGAGCCATATAATAGAATATCTTCTAAATTAACCTATCCGATTCCAAATAGCCAGAACAAAATTAATGCAAAGCTCTCTTTCATGCTGTATGAAAATGTTGATTCTGCCGAAAGCGGTGTATCTGATGCAACCGTGCGGGCTTTGATATTAAAAAAACTGCACATCTGGCTTGAGCGCAGCAGGTGAAAATTATCAGTAATTAATATTATCTCTTTCCAGTTGTTTTTCCGGTATAGATTTTTCTCAACAAAACCAATCTGCTCAAGAGTTGAGTTTGACCTGTTTTCTACAATAATGTTTTTTTCATCGATTCCTTTTTTAAGAAGCTCGTTTTTTGCAACGTCTGCCTCAGTCATCTCTCCCGGTGAGCCTCCGCCGGTAAGCACAAGGAAGCCGATGTTTCCGTTTTTATAAAGCTCGTATCCTTTATTTATTCGCTCACGCAAAACGGGTGAGGGACGGTTGCCTCCCCAAACTGCGGCGCCCAGAATTACACCTGCATCGTATTTTTTGTTTGCGAGCGTATTGTAATCGTCTTTATAATAATAAACAGTTAAGAAAACCGTTAAAACACTCAGAAGCATTACAAAAATTGTCAGCCAGATACTTCTGAAAATATAATATTTCTTAAGCGCAGAAAAAGCAATTACCGAGTATGATATGGCAAGAAAAACCTTAAGCACTCCGAATAATGATAAAGTAATTGTCTTTGTGCTTTTAGTACCAAGCTGAACGAAATTTCCCGTAAACTTATCCATTGCTTCGGAGCCCGGAAGAAAGATGGAAATTACAAGAAGAATTGTAAGCAGAATGGTAATAATAACAAGCACAGTTAAAGCTTCTTCTTTTACTTTTTCAAGGTGTCTTAAAATGTTTATGAGCGATACTAAGGAAAGAATAAATATGAGCAGCCAAAGCAGGTTGCCGGTATAAAATATGTTAAAATTTTTCAGGAACTGGCTGAAAAATACAGAAGAGAAAAAGCTCCCCGTTGAAATATTATAGTAGTATTTATAAAGCTCCATTATTATAAACGTAGCAAGCTCGAATACCAGCAGTTCGAAAACCAGCAAACGCTTTACAAAAAGAGCTTTTTTATGAAGAACAGCCAACTTTTCCTGTTAATTTCTTATAATTCACTCTGCAAGTTGATGAAAAACTTTATCATAATAAACAAAAAAATTTATATATACTATCTTAGCCATACCCCATAACTTAAGTTATGAAATTAAGTTCCTGAATATAACTGACTTGTCCTGAAAAACCGCAAAACAAGTTATAAAATCTTCAAAAATAATTTTGTTAATTTAAACTGTTTTCGCAGTTTTTTCTAAATATGCAAAAACAAGTTACCAAATATATGAATTTTGGCTTTAAGCCTGCCCTATGACAAAGAACAAAGCCAACTGCAAATATAACTGATTTTATCAGGGAAGTCAAGTTAATAATTCTTGAATATGAGAATGATGAGGATTAATGATTGTTTTTAAGCAAAAAATAAAATATTAGTTGCTGCCTTGAAATCGGACTTGATTAGTCCGATTTTAATTTTTATAATTGCCTGTAAATCTTTTTTTCTAATTAACCTATATTAAAATAATGTTCAAAAATTCCGCTTTACTCTTCTTTTCAATTTTTATGATTTTATTTTTAAATTCAAACTCTTATGCCAACGAAAGAAAATTCACCTACGTTTACCAGAGTTCTGTTCTTGAGATGAATTCAAAGGAGCTTGAAATCTGGTCAACTCCGCGGCTGGGAAAGGATAACGGCTATTATGCGGCGCTCGATAACAGGCTTGAGTTTGAGGTGGGCTTAACCAAACGGCTGCAATCAGCTTTTTACATTAATTTTTCAAATGTAACCGGCGATAACGGTACCGGGGTGAATTCTACCAAGTTCGATTTTCAGGGAATCTCAACCGAATTCAAATATCAAATTTCCAACCCCTACACAAGCGCTCTGGGATTTGCTGTTTACGGCGAGCTGGGCTTAAATACCGATGAAGTTGAATTTGAAACGAAATTAATTTTTGATAAGAAGATTAAGCGGACAACTCTTGCTCTGAATCTTACCGCCGAACCGGAATGGGAGCTTAGCCCGGGGAAAACGGAAAACGAGTGGAAGCTCGGCGCAAGCTTTGGATTGAATTACGAAATAAGCTCGGCTTTCTCTGCCGGAATTGAATTGATGAATGAAAACGTAATCGAGGAAGAGGGCGGATTGGAACACTCGGCGCTGTTCGGCGGACCTGTGGTTTCATATTCCGCCCCCACGTGGTGGGCAGCGCTTACCGTTATGCCGCAAATAGCGGCGTTTAAGGGTAAATCACCCAACAGCGAGCTGAATCTTTCTGAATTCGAGAAGTTTCAGACAAGATTGATATTTTCGTTTGCATTATAGAAAATTGTCATTCCCGCGAAAGCGGGAATCCGGAATAATATGGATTTAATTATTTACAAACAAAAAAAGAGATTCCATCTTTAAATAAAGATGGAATCTCTAAATAATAATTAAAATCTCAATAACTACTTAATTAAAATCATTTTCTTTGTATCGGTATATTGACCTGCCTGCAGCCTGTAAAAATAAATCCCGCTTGAAAAGTTCGAAGCATCCCAATTTATTTCATAACTACTGGTTTTCAAATATTTATTAATTAAAACTGCTATTTCCCTGCCGAGGATGTCTACGATTATGCATTTTACATTTGAACTTACTGGAACACTAAATTTTATTTTTGTATTTGGATTAAAAGGGTTAGGATAGTTTTGATATAATTTATAATTGTTAGTGATATTATTCTGGCTGTTTATTATGCCATTTACCTGAGAGTATTTTAATGTCAGCATCTGCGGACTTATTAAACCAAGCGGGTCTTTACTTCCGGTTATATATATATTATTATGTTTATCTAATCTAATTGAGCGAGGAACAGAGTTAGTGCCGGCATAACCTGTGAATGTTCTCCACTTTAAAACGCCTGAGCTGTCATATTTTGATACTCTAATCTGAGTGGTATTTTGGTCTGTTATCGCACCTGAAAGATATATATTATCATTATTATCGATATCTCCAAAAGTGAATTGGGATGCCAGGGTATCGCTAAAGTCTATTTTATGCCAGATGGAATCCCCCTCATTTGTATATTTTCTAATTAGAGTCCCGGCACGGGATGTATCACTTTCATGAGAGTAGCCGCTGATGATAATATTATTGTTTTCATCTGCGCAAACATAGTTTGATTGTATCCAGCAATTCATTGCCTCTCCGGGTGCAACTGCTCGTACCCAGTGCAGTAATCCTGAATTTGAATATTTAATTGTAAAATAACCTCTTCTGTTTGCTGAGTAAAATGTATAACCTGTGATAATTACATTATTATTTTTGTCAAGCGTCATAGATTCTGCTGTACTATAATAACTGCTGTTTGAATATGTATTTGCCCATTTTTGATTGCCTGAAGAATCATATTTAACGGTAACAGCTTTTGCGTCACATTCGCCCGTTATGTAAATATTACAGTTCTCATCAATTCTGATATCATTAACATCAGTACCAATGTCACCTGACCCGTAAGCTCTTGTCCAGATGCTGTCACCGTCTTTTGTATATTTTATTGTGGTGTAGATTCTCGCATCGTAATTGTTAATTGTAATAAAACCTGAAACATAAACATTCCCTGCATTATCAACTGCTATCTTTTGTGCTTGGTCGTAGCTATGAATTGGTCCATCATAGTATTTTACCCACTGTTCAACCCCATTTGAGTTGTACTTGACAGTGCAGAAATCAAACATTGTTCCATACCTGGTTCTGTAGCCGGTTATATATACATTTGATTGATTGTCAGTTGTAATTGCACTTACAATACATGTGCCTGTACCGGATGCCGGAAATAAAGATATCCACTGCCGTATTCCGCCCGGGGAGTATTTAATTGTGCAATAATCCGTACCCTGATTGATATCCTCGTATCCGGTAATATAAACATTTCCCGAATCGTCCAAAGCTAACGCAATTGCTCCGGAATTATAGGTATTGGAATCAGGATACACCCTTTCCCATTCAAGTGTCGGCTGTGATAATAAAATGCCTCCGAAGAAAATTTCTGCGGTAAGAAGTAAGAAGATGTATGTTTTTCTCATAACAGCCCCCTTTCCCGGTGATTGAGGACATCAGGTATAAGTCCCGGGGATTGTTAATCGCTGTTTTTCAAAATAAATATAATTTAGTTTATATAAGAACACAATACAGAAACACGGGCTTTATTTACAAGCTAAGTACACAAAGGTAAAATCAGTTTCTTTTATAATGCGTTATTAAAATCCTCACCCCCGCTCCCCTCTCCGAATTCGGAGAGGGGGCTGGGAGGAGATGACGGGGGGAATAAAAAACCTTAAGGTGCTTTAGCATTAAAACCTTTAGAGATTCCATCTCTCTAAAGCGCTGGGCTAATGTGTGTTTTTCACAAGTTTAATCTGTGAATCCCCGCGGCGGAGTGGCTCACTCGTTTCCTTCCCCTTCGGCCTGCTCCGGTACTGCATCGGAGGGAGGGTTAGGGAGGGGTGTCATATCTTGAAATTCGTCCAATTATTACGTAATTTAATTATGTTCTTTGACAGAATATTTTTGGTTCACGTTTAAAAATCGCTGTTTTTACAGCGGTGTGATTAAAAGGGAATCCCGTGAAATTCGGGGACTGTCGCGCAACTGTGAACAGGCAAAAACTTAAGTTATGGCGTCTGCCAGCCACTGTCTAGCCTCAATTCAGATGGGAAGGTAACTTAAGTAAGCATTTAAAATGCGTGCCTGTGAGTCAGGAGACCTGCCGGAAATATGTCTCAGCATGCCTTCGCGGAAAAAGGTATTGAGTATAATTAAAACCCCGTTTTTATATTCTTATTCATTTACCGCCGGAGGATATAAAATCAGGGTTTTATTTTTTGAATAAGCTTTTATACATATTACTTTTTATTACAGGCGGCGCGGTTTATGCGCAGTCAACTGCGTCCGTAAATGACAGCGTCGTGACGGAAGAAATTCTCGTTACCGCAAACCGTGTTAAAACTACCCCGCTTCTTGCTCCCAATAAAATTGAAATTATCGGGCAAAATTATTTTACTTCACTTAACGGTGATAAATTATCGGATGCTTTAGACCATACCGAAGGCACGTTCGTCCGCGATTACGGTTTCAACTCCGGCTTAAAGCTCGCTGTGCTGAACTCAACACAGGCGGAGCACACACTCATTTTGTATAACGGAATTAAGCTTAACAGCAGCCAGAACTCCGAGTTCGATGCAGGTCTGCTCCAGCTTGATGACATCAGCAGAATTGAAATATCCAAAGGCGGAGCATCATCGCTCTACGGCACCGAGGCAATCGGCGGTGTCATTAATATTATTACAGGCAGTTCAAAATTTAATAAACCGTTCGGTTTTGAACTCAAAAGCGAGCTTGGCTCATACGGATATAACAGGTTTTATGCACAGGGGCTCAAACAGGTTTGGTAAAGCAAATAATTCATTCGTGGACCTCAATTATTCATTCTCAAATGAGCAGTCAAAAAATAATTATGAATACAATTATTTCGACGGGTTCAGCAATATAAAAAGAGAGCGTGATTACTCCGATTATTCACAGCGCGCATTTAATTTTGATTTGTTTTATAAATTAAATCAATTCAACCGATTTAAGATACTTTACATTTTACAGCTATAAAGACAGCGGCTTGCCCGGAATTGATATCGGTTACGTTTCAACAGCGTCAAGGCAGATTGACAGAGATTTAATTTCATCCGTTACGCTTGATAAAAAGATGAGTAAAGTTACTTCAGTTAAAAGCTCGGTGTTTCTTATAAATATTCACTTATGAATTATTACGATGAAATTACTTCCGCGCCCGAACCTGTCAACAGCTTTTATAAAATAAATAATTTCGAATCGAACAGTGAAATAAAATTAACGCCATCAGAGAAAAGCGAGTTTGATTTCGGTTATGATGTGAGCTATAACACAATGACAAGCAATGAAACCGAAGCATCCAGGCTGTTCCAGGGCGCGCTGTATTGGGCAGGGAAGGTTGAAATTCATGTACCGCTTGTATCGAAGCTTACGGTGTATCCGTCAGTCCGCTCGGATTATTATTCAAACATTAATAAAAACGTGTTATCGGGCAAGCTCGGTATCAATATAAAACCGTTTGAGAAGGCTGATTTCAGTTTAAAATCATCAATCGCCAACAGCTTCAAGGTGCCTACGTTTAATGAGTTATACTGGCTGGAGCTTGGCAATAAAAATCTTCTTCCGGAGAAATCAATTGAGTTTCGATGCAGGAGTTTATTATTCATTCAGGTTTTTGGCAGAAAATAAAATCGAAGTTTCATATTTCAATATTAATACAACCGATAGAATTGTATGGACACCCGACGCAAGAGGAGTGTGGAGACCGATTAATGTCGGGAAAGTAAATTCCGAAGGAATAGACGCTAGCATTAAAACCGGTGTTAAGCTCTTTAAATACTTTGATATTTCTGCTGGATTGAACTACAATTACGCTACTGCGCTGAAGAAGAGCATGGATTTAGTGAATGACCCGGCATTATAACAAACAATTATTATATTTACCGGAGGAATATGTTAAATCATCATTGAACCTTGGATTTACTCCGGCTAAAGGAGTAGTAAAACAGGTTTCGCTCAATATTTTTTATACTTTTACAGGTAAACGCTTTATTGACCCTGAAAATACAAGGTTTATACCGTATTATGAGCTTATTGATGCCAACTTAAATTTGACTTTAAACTTATTTAAAACAGAAACATCTTTAAAATTCGCAGTTAACAATTTTGCAAACGAAGATTACCAGGTGATGTATGGGTACCCCATGCCTCTCAGGAATTATAAATTACAAATAGGAATTAAATATTAAATCACGTGTCGGGCGGTACAGCCTTACACTACAAATATTCTTTCATTTAAGGAGATATAAAAATGAAGAACTTTATTATCGCATTAGTTTTGATTTTATTTGCCGCATTTTCGCGTCTTATGCCGCACCCGGCAAACTTTACGCCTATTGCAGCAATTGCGCTGTTCTCGGGCGTTTACCTTGAGAAGAAATATTATCTCATCATTCCCGTTATTGCTATGCTGCTTAGCGATATATTTCTGGGCTTTTACTCAACAATGATTTGGGTTTACGGAAGCTTTGCAGTAATCGCTTTAATCGGGCTTTGGCTAAAGTCACATAAAAAAGCGGGGTATATATTCGGAACAACAGTAGTTTCATCGATAATATTTTTTATCATAACAAACTTTGGTGTATGGGCAAGCGGTTATTATGAATATTCAGTAAACGGTCTCATTCAGTGTTACACAATGGCAATCCCGTTTTTCAGAAATTCAATTGCCGGAGATTTGGTTTATGTAACTGTGATGTTTGGAATATATGAGCTGGTCAGCAGGTATATACTAAACCCAAAGGCAGTAGAAGAAAAAATAAAATAAAAATTTTTAAGAAATGACAGAACTTTTAGAAAAAGCTATTAAAAAAGCAGGCAGGCTTCCAAAAGCACAGCAAAATGCAATTGCTGAGTTAATTATTGAAGAGATTGAAGATGAAAAGAAGTGGCAGAGCAAGTTCAAGAATTCTCAAAATAAATTATCGAAGTTAGCCGATGAAGCTGTTGATGAATATAATAAAGATAAAACGGAACCTTTGAAATAATAACATTGCAATCGAGAACTACAAAAAGATTCAGAAAAGCTTTTGATGATTTGCCTAAAAATGTAAAAGAATCTGCAATGAATTCTTTTAATAAATGGATGCAAAATCCTGAACTTGAAAGTTTACGGTTCACCAAAAGATTCATTCAAGTAGACAGGTTTATTCTGTAAGAGTTGGGCGAGGCTGGAGAGCGTTAGGTGTTAGAGAAGGTAATGTTATGATATGGTTTTGGATAGGCTCACATTCGGATTACGATATCTTAATTAAAAAACTGTAATTTATTGGATATATCACCGAAGAATTAAATAAGCGTATCCTTGTGCTCGACGGCGCGATGGGAACCATGATTCAGCGCCATAAGCTTGACGAAGCGGGTTTCCGCGGCGAGAGGTTTAAGGAACACAATACCGATGTTAAAGGCAACAGCGATTTGCTTTCTCTTTCACAGCCGCAGATAATCGAGGGAATCCACGAAGCTTACCTCGATGCCGGCTCCGATATAATTGAAACCAATACTTTCACCGCCACAGCTATAGCGCAGGCTGATTATAAAATGGAATCGCTTGTGTATGAAATGAATGTCACAAGCGCAAAGCTCGCGCGTAAGGCAGCGGATAAATATATAAAGTTAAATCCCGCTAAGCCGCGCTGGGTTGCAGGTTCTATCGGTCCTTTAAATAAAACACTTTCGCTTTCTCCCGATGTAAATGACCCGGGTTACCGTGCTGTTACATTTGAGCAGGTTGTTGAAGCATATACAGAACAGGTAAGAGGATTAGTCGACGGAGGTGTTGATTTGCTGCTTGTTGAAACTGTATTCGATACGCTTAACTGCAAAGCAGCGCTCTTTGCAATTAATAAATACTTTGATGATACAGGAAAGCGCTTACCGATAATGGTGTCAGGTACAATAGTCGATGCAAGCGGAAGAACGTTATCGGGTCAAACGCTTGAAGCGTTCTGGAACTCCGTTTCGCATGCGGGACTGTTCAGCGTGGGACTCAACTGCTCACTTGGCGCAAAACAAATACGACCGTTTATCGAAGAGCTTTCACGTATTGCGGATTGTTATGTAAGCGTTTATCCCAATGCAGGATTACCAAACGCATTCGGTGAGTATGATGAAACACCCGATGTAACTTCATCACTGTTAAGAGATTTTGCCTCAAGCGGTTTTGTAAATTTTGTAGGCGGATGCTGCGGAACAACTCCCGACCATATTAAAAAAATTGTTGAAGTTGTTAAAGAGCTTCCGCCGAGGAAAATTCCGCACGTTAAACCGTATCTAAGATTAAGCGGACTTGAACCGTTGACTTTTACGCCGCAGACAAATTTTGTAAATATAGGTGAGCGAACAAACATTACCGGTTCATCTAAATTTTCCAAGCTCATCCTTGAAGGTAATTACGAAGAAGCCCTCAGCGTTGCCCGCCAGCAGGTAGAAAGCGGCGCGCAGGTAATTGATGTAAATATGGATGAGGCAATGCTTGACGGCGAAGAAGCTATGACAAAATTCCTGAAACTTGCTGCCTCCGAGCCGGATATCTCGCGTGTGCCTGTGATGATTGATTCGTCTAAATGGACTGTAATAGAAGCCGGATTAAAATGCCTTCAGGGAAAAGGGATTGTAAATTCTATCAGCCTTAAAGAAGGTGAGGAAGTATTTAAAGAACACGCAAGGCTTATTCGCCGTTACGGCGCAGCATTGATTGTTATGGCTTTCGATGAGAAAGGGCAGGCGGATACTTTCGAAAAAAGAATTGCAATCTGCAAACGCACTTATGAAATATTAACAAAAGAAGTCGGGGTGCCGCCGCAGGATATAATTTTTGACCCGAATATATTAACTATTGCTACCGGAATCGAAGAGCATAATAATTATGCAATTGATTACATACGCACTGTTGAATGGATTAAGCAAAACTTGCCGCTTGCAAGAGTAAGCGGAGGAGTGAGCAATATTTCATTTTCGTTCCGCGGAAATAATGTTGTACGAGAGGCAATGCACTCGGCGTTTCTGTATCATGCAATCAAAGCCGGTATGGATATGGGTATTGTAAATGCAGGAATGATAGGAGTTTACGATGAAATTCCGAAAGACTTGCTTGAGCGTGTTGAAGATGTTTTATTTAACCGCAGAGCAGATGCTACCGAACGCCTTGTTGAGTTTGCCGAGAACGTGAAATCAAAAGGCAAGAAAATTGAAAGAGATGAAACATGGCGCGAGGCTCCTGTAGAAGAGCGTCTTAAGCATGCATTGATTAAGGGAATTGTGGAATATATCGACACAGATATTGAAGAAGCACGAAAGAAATATTCCCAACCGCTTGAAGTAATCGAAGGTCCTTTAATGGCGGGAATGAATGTGGTGGGTGATTTGTTCGGTTCGGGCAAGATGTTTCTGCCTCAGGTAGTCAAGAGCGCGCGTGTCATGAAAAAAGCAGTCGCGTACCTCACTCCTTTCATCGAGAGAGAAAAACTGGAAAGCGGCGAGCTTCAGAAAACCGCTGGTAAGATACTTCTCGCAACCGTTAAAGGTGATGTGCATGATATAGGTAAAAATATAGTCGGTGTTGTGCTGGGATGCAATAATTACGAGGTAATCGACCTTGGAGTGATGACGCCAAGCGAAAAAATTATACAGACTGCAAAAGATTTAAATGTTGATATAATCGGCTTAAGCGGATTGATAACTCCATCGCTTGATGAGATGGTACATGTTGCAAAAGAGCTTGAGCGTGAAGGTTTCAAGGTTCCGCTTTTAATCGGCGGCGCAACAACATCAAAAGTCCATGCAGCTGTAAGAATTGCGCCCAATTACTCCAGTCCCACAATCCATGTGCTTGACGCTTCACGCAGTGTTACTGTTGCAAGCAGTCTGTTGAACAAAAATGATAAAGAGGGTTTTGTTCATTCTGTTAAACAGGAATATGACAACCTTCGCTTAACACACTTAAAGGGAAAAGGCGATAAGAAATACCTAAGCATAGAAAAAGCCCGTGCTGCAAAAACAAAAATCGATTGGAAAAAAACAAAGATTACAAAACCGTCATTTACAGGGAATAAAGTTTTTTCAGATTTTCCGCTTGATGAAATTAGAAAGAGAATCGACTGGACTCCGTTCTTCTTAACGTGGGAGCTAAAAGGCAAATATCCCAGAATTTTTGATGACCAGGTATTCGGCAAAGAAGCAAAAAAATTGTTTGATGATGCAAATAACCTGCTTGATGATATAATTAAGAATAAGCTGCTCATCGCAAAAGCTGTAATCGGACTTTACCCTGCAAATTCAGACGGTGATGATATTATTGCTTTATACCGATGAATCAAGAAAAGAGGTTCTCACAACGTTTCCACATGTTAAGGCAGCAGGCGGAAAAAACAGTGAACCAGCCGTATTACTCCCTTGCTGATTATATTGCACCTGTTGATTCGGGTGTTAAAGATTATATCGGCGCATTTGCTGTTACATCAGGTATCGGGCTTGATGAGATGGTGAAGAAATTCGAAAGTGAACATGATGACTATAACAGCATACTGGCTAAAGCAATAACCGACAGGCTTGCGGAAGCATTCGCCGAAAAAATGCATGAGCTGATAAGAAAAGAATATTGGGGTTATGGGAAAAATGAGATTTTGACAGCCGAACAGATTATTAAAGAAGAATATACCGGTATAAGACCTGCGCACGGATATCCTGCGTGTCCGGACCACACAGAAAAAAGAATTTTATTTGATTTGCTCAATGCTGAAAAGGATGCCGGGATTAAATTAACAGAAAGTTTTGCAATGTACCCCGCATCATCAGTCAGCGGATTGTATTTCTCTCATCCTGAAGCAAGATATTTTAATGTAGGCAAGCTGGCAAAAGACCAGGTAACTGATTATGCAAAACGCAAAGGTATGAGTATTGAAGAAATAGAAAAATGGCTTGCTCCAAATCTTGCATATGAAGTGGGAGAGGCAATAAGTTTATTGTGAGGGAGTGAAACGACCGAAACAATCCCATCTTCTCATTGAAGGGATTGCTTCATCCCGCAGGAGCAGGATTCGCAATTTTTTAATTTTAAAATGTCACATTACGAAGAATTAAAAACATATTTAAAACAGTTTAATAAAGTAATTGTTGCTTTCTCAGGCGGCATTGACAGTTATTTTGTGCTTAAAGCAGCTGTTGATTCACTTGGAGAAGATAATGTGCTTGCTGTTACGGGCGATTCGCCTTCGCTAAAAGAAAGCGAGAAGGGACAAACTGCTCTGCTTGCAAAAAATATCGGCGCAAAGCATAAGGTAATATTTACCGAGGAAATGTCTGACCCGAATTACTATAATAACCCGCAAAACAGGTGTTTTTTCTGCAAAGATGAGCTGTATAAAAAGCTTGATGAGCTTAAAAACTGAGCTTCAATATGAAGCTATATTAGACGGCACTAACTATGATGATATGTCCGATTACCGCCCGGGTTACAAAGCATCAAAAAACCACGGGATAATTTCTCCGCTGGTTGAACTGGAATTCACAAAAGTTGAAATAAGAAACACCGCCCGCTCAATAGGGCTTGAAATTTGGGATAAGCCTTCATCACCCTGTCTTTCATCGCGTATACCTTACGGACAAAAGGTTACGGTTGAGAAATTATCATTAATAGAAAAAGCCGAAGAGGTACTGAAGCAGTTTGGTTTCCGAGATTACCGTGTAAGGCATTTTGAAATTCCGCAAAACGGTGATGAAACAAAGCTGAAGCTGGCTAAGATTGATATTTCAAAAGCTGAGTTAGAAAATATATTTGATAACAGATTAGCTGTATGAGATAGACAGAAAACTGAAATCACTTGGCTATAATTTCGTAACGCTTGATATTGGGGGATTGAAGTCGGGGTCTTTAAATACAAAGATTAACGAAAAATCAGATTCCCGCCTTCGCGGGAATGACAAATAGAAGATTATGAACAAAGGCTACATAGATTTGGGTTTTGCAAAGTTTGATACTAAAAGGGAAAAGATAAAAGGCTTTCCCGAGGTTATACTTGGACTTGGCAAAGATGAAAAACATCTAACCGAAATTGTTTCAAAGGCAATCGGTAAATCAGGAAAGCTGTTAATTACAAAGGCAACGCATAAACAAGTATAACGCAGTTAAGAAAAAGCTTACGCGTTCAAAAATATCCGGTAAAGTATTCAGAAATAGCAAAGATTATTTATATCGGAAAATTTGAAAAAGCCAAACTCGGCAAAATAGCGGTTGTTTGCGCAGGTACAGCAGATGTACCCGTTGCGGAAGAAGCAGCGCTCTGCGCGGAGGCATTCGGAAGCAAAGTGGAAGGATTTATGATGTTGGTGTTGCCGGTATCCACCGATTGCTTAATAATGTTGATGTGTTTAAAGGCTGTAATGCGGTTATTGTTGCAGCAGGAATGGACGGCGCGCTGCCCTCGGTTGTGGGGGGATTAGTTTCATGTCCGTTAATTGCCGTTCCGACAAGCGTTGGTTACGGCTCATCATTTGAGGGACTTGCAGCATTGCTTACAATGCTTAACTCATGCGCGGTTGGAATCAGCGTTGTAAATATCGATAACGGCTTTGGCGCTGCATACCAGGCGCACTTGATAAATAAGCTGGCAAGTAAAAAATAATATAATTGAAAACAGCACTACTAGACATATTAACAGGAATCAGCGGTGATATGACAATAGCCGCATTGCTTGATGCAGGCGCAAGCTTTGATTATCTTAAAAAGTGAATGCGCTAAGATTAATTTCTCCGGCTACGAACTGAAGATTTCAAAAATTAAACGCAGCCAGATTGAAGCAACAAAGTTTGATGTTGTAATCAATGAACATCAGCATCATCACAGGGATTTAGAAAATATATTCAGGCTGATTGACGAGAGCGCTTTATCTGATTTCGTTAAAACAAATTCAAAGCGGATATTTGAAACAATCGGTATTGCGGAAGCGAAGATTCATAACATCCCGTATGAAAAAGTTCATTTCCATGAAGTCGGCGCAATCGATTCTATTATTGATATCGTCGGTGCCTGTATCTGCCTTGAAAATATGGGAGTTACGAAAGTTTATACCACTCCGGTAAAACTCGGCAAAGGCTTAATAAATACACAGCATGGCGTTATGCCGAATCCCGCACCTGCAACTTTGGAAATACTGAAAGACTATCCTGTTGAGCTTACCAATATCGATTTTGAACTGACTACTCCCACGGGTGCTGCTATAGTTAAAACCCTGTCAAACGGTGTATTTGATGCCGGTTCGATGGGAAATGTGAAAATAAAAAGTATTGGTTTCGGCTCGGGCACGTTTGATATTAAAGAATCACCTAACCTGCTCAGGGTTATGATATACGAAGAAGAAAATATTCTTAATAAAGAAAAGCTTGTACAGATTGAAACAAACATTGATGATATGAATCCGCAGATTTATCCCTATGTTATGCAGAAGCTGTTCGATGCGGGTGTGCTCGATGTGTTTTATCACGATATTATTATGAAGAAAGGCAGACCTGGGATTCTGCTTTCCGTTCTAGCTCCCGACAATATTCTGAATGAAGTTCTTGATATTATTTATTCGGAAACAACTACTCTTGGAGTAAGGGTAACCCATATCGACAGGCATAAGATAGAAAGAGAGATAAAAGAAGTTGATTCAAGCTTTTGGTAAAGTTAAAGTGAAGGTAATCGGCAGAAATTCAGAAGTAAGAGGTCAAAAATCAGAGGTTAGATTGTTCCGGAGTTTGAAGAATGCAAAAGAATAGCGCAATCGACAGGCAAACCCTTAAATGAAATTTATAACCAATTGATGAGGGAATTAAATGGTTGACAGGTGTTTATGTTTCGATAAATCATTTGCCGAAATGAAATCAGTTATTGATTCGAAAGGCATTACTACACTTTGTGATTTAAAGAAACACATTACATTCGGTGAGAACTGCAACATCTGCATACCTTATGTTGAGCTTGTTTTGAAAACAGGTGAAACGGATTTCGACGTAATAAATTTTGATATTAATAATTTATGAATAAGATTATTGCGGTAATAGGAATGTGCGGCTCGGGTAAATCCGAAGCTGTGAAGTATTTCGAACAGAACGGGTATAAAAAAGTTTATTTCGGCGGGGTTGTGATGGAAGAAATGAAACGTCTTGGACTTGAAGTAAACGAAACAAACGAGAGGATGACACGGGAAAACCTCCGCAAAGAATTCGGTATGGGAGCAATGGCAGTAAAAAGCCTTCCGAAAATTAATGAGTTTTATAAATCGGGTAATGTTGTAATAGAAAGTCTTTACTCGTGGGACGAGTTTAAGATAGTTAAAGAAAAATTCGGCGATAGCTTTAAGCTGCTTACATTATATACAACAAAAGAATTGCGTTACGAAAGGCTTTCAAAACGCCTATTCCGTCCGCTTAACTAATGATGAAGCGCGTTCAAGAGATTACAGTGAAATAGAGAAGCTTGATAAAGGCGGACCGATTGCGTTTACAGATTATCTTGTTATAAATGATTCATCGCTGGAAGAATTAAATAAACAACTCGAAAAATATATATGAAAAGAAAAGATTACATCTCGTGGGATGAATATTTTATGGGTATTGCGCTGCTTTCCTCAATGCGGAGCAAAGACCCGAGTACACAGGTCGGAGCCTGCATTGTGAACCAGTCAAACAAAATTGTCGGTATCGGCTACAACGGATTTCCAATTGGCTGTTCCGATGATGACCTGCCGTGGGATAGAGAAGCCGCAAATATTAATGATACTAAGTACCCTTATGTTGTGCACGCAGAAGCAAACGCTATTTTGAATTCAACAAAGGATTTGCACGGGGCAAGAATTTATGTGGCCCTGTTTCCATGCAATGAATGTACAAAGCTTATAATCCAGTCCGGAATAAAAGAAATAGTGTATCTATCTGATAAATATAGAGATAGCGATAGTGTTAAGGCATCCAAAAAGATGCTTGAACTGGCTAAAGTAAAAACAAGGAAATTAAGCCCGAAGAAGAAATCAATCATTATTAACTTTGATGTTAACGAGTAGTTCAGGATGCCTCAAAGAAAAAAAGTAACCATAGACGAAGCCAAAAAAGCTGGCGGTAAAAAATACAGGGAGAAAATTCAGAAAGTAATTTCGGATTACGAAAAACTGCCCGGTGAAGAGAAGAACCAGGTTCATGTTTATTACGGTTACGGCAAAGGCAAAACAACTGCCGCAATGGGACTTGCATTCCGCATGCTCGGCGCAGGCGGAAGCGCGGCAATTGTGCAGTTCGATAAAGGGCACGATAAAGAAAATGACCATTACAAGGAAATAACTATTATTAAAAAGCTTCAATCACTCGGCTACCCCATCGAAATATATTCAACCGGGTGTGAGAGGATGAATGAAGACGGAACGTTCCGGTTCAAAAATGCCGATGAAGATTTTGCCGAAGCTAAACGCGCGCTGGATATTTGCAGAAAACTGATTACAGAAGGTAAACAGACTCTCTTAATACTCGATGAAATTCTGGCTGCTTCAGCATATCACCTAATAGAAGAAAAAGACGTTATGGATATACTTGACCTGTATTACAAGAACCGCAGATTTGAGCTTGTTATGACAGGACATAAATTATTCCCGGGACTTGAAGAAAGAGTTGGTTTAATCACCGAAATGCGGAAGGTTAAACATTATTTTGATGAAGGCATCCAGGCGAGAGAAGGAATAGAGTTTTAGTTTTATGCAGACTTCAGAAGTCTTTAAGACTTCGGAAGTCTTATGGAGTTCAAAAACATCGGAATTTCAACAGAGTTCTTTCATATACCGTTTCAGGTTCACTTCTTAAGTGATTAAAAGGGAATCCGGTTAAAACCCGGAGCTGTCCCCGCAACTGTTAAAGAGCATCCCGAAAGGGAAACCATACCGAAAGCCACTGTTCCGTATGTCCGCGGAACGGGAAGGCGGTTTGGTTCAGGCAATATGCCGGCTCCTGAGCCAGGAGACCTGCCGGAAACATCACGAATATATCTTCGCGGGAAAAGATTATGAGTTTTTTATAAGCTTCTGCTTTTTTGTATAATCTCATGATTCTTATTCCGCGTGATATACAATAAAACGGGGGCTTTTTATTTAATTAACCTAATTTTAAAATTTTTTGTAATTATAAACATGAAGAAAAAAACTGTTCTATATGTTTCACTGTTTCTTTTAGCCGTTCTGGCGGTAAGCTGCTCACGTGATGAAATTATTACTAATCCTGTTACCACAACCCAGGGAATTTTAGTTTTGTATGAAGGTGGTCTTACACCCGGCTCAGGTGATTATTCATTTATTAATACAGTTAATGATTCAGTTTTCAATAATGTTTACCAAAACTCGAACGGCAATGCAAATCTCGGATTAATACCTGACGGGATGTATTTGTACGGTCAATCTTTATATATAACAAGCCAGGGGAATTACGGCGGACCCGGCAAGATGTTCCGCATAAACTCAGCTGATAACAGGCTTCAGAATACTGTTACATTTGGCAACAACCCGTATGACTTTGACCTCGCAGAGGGCGATTTCTGGGTAACAAACATTGGTGATTCAACCGTAACAAGAATCGACGGCAACCTTAATGTGGTTGTTCCCGCTATTTATGTAGGTTCAAGTCCTACAAAAATAATTGCAGCAAACAGCAATATGTATGTGGCAAAGGCAAGCTTTACATCTGAGAACTCAATTGCCGTAATAAATAAATTCAGCAATTCCGTTTCAAAAGTTTATTTTGCCGCTCCACCGGTTTCTGTGGCATCAAATTCGGGCGCCGTTTATGTTTCGGATTACACAAAGAAAATGATATATGAACTTGATTCATCTGCAACAAATAATATTGTTGATTCAATATCCTGTTCATCAATACAGCATGCCGCAATAGGCGAGATAATTGCAGGTGATTATAAAACTCTTTATGTAATTGCTCTGGATATCCAGTCATTTGTAGATGTAGGAAAAGCTGTTTATGCTGTGGATATTCTGACCAGAACAGTGACTCAAGTAATTAATGACCCCTCAATAGTTGATATATACGGTATAGCTTACAACAATGTAAAAGAAGAAATTGTAATTGCCGATTCGCGTTCCGGAGCTTCGACGGGTATGGTAAGAACTTTTGGCAAGGACGGAACGCCTCATAAAACCTACACTATTAGCGGTTATTATCCGAGGAAGTTTGCTTTTAAAAATTAGCTTTGGATTTTTCGGTATATTCCCCGTTAATCTTTGAGTACATTATAGAGCCGAGGATAGCAGCAATTACAGCAAGCGCTGCGCCGGCAATTAAATCAACAACATAATGGTACCTGAGATAAATTGTTGCAATCAGCATTAACAGGCAGTAGGGGAGATAAAAGTAGAACGATTTCATACCGAGCTTTTTTGAAAGATAAGCAAGCAGGATTGCAATTTCGGCGTGAAGGCTGGGCATAGCATCACGCTGAACGTAATCCTGCGGATTGGGTACCCCGGCAGGAATTGACTCCGCAGCATTAAGAATTGCTCTCAGCGGATTTGTTAAGAATAAACCCGGCAGTTCTTTTTCAATCGAATAAAAATTGTGCAGTAAGAAGCGGGGACCTGCCGCCGGGAATATAAAATACAGCGCATAAGCAATATAGAATCCTGAAAACAATACAAACACTGAAAACTGGAAATCCTCATACCGCTTCTTTAAAAACAACTCAATTCCATACAAAGGGATTACAAGGTAATACATTATATAAATTATTTGAAGAAGCTCCGTAAGCGCCGGGTTGGCAAATTTGTAAATCCATTGTGTCGGGTTAACACCGAACATTCCGAAATCGATACTAATCAGTATTGTATCAATATCATGCGGGTTAATCGGATGAATAAGCAGGTAAATCTCTTTGAAGATGTAAAGTATAATCAGAACCGGGTACCAGAACCGCAGTACTTTCAGAAATGAAAATTTAGATTTTTCTTCAGATGTTTTAGATTCATACCTAACTGAAATCAAAGATATAATGAAAACGATAATCAGGTTTACCGCGGCAAGCACATACCAGTATTCAATAATTGAATTGAATACGATATCCAGTGCGGTAAGGAATAATAGAAACAGTAAATGAATTATATCGGGAAGCTTAAGATATTTAAGATATTTTTCTTTGATAGTCTTATTTCATCATGTTTACAATAACCATTTCAGCGAGAGTGTAGCAAGTGAGAGGAAAATTGTAATACCTACTACATCCTGGAACGCAGTCTCAAACGGTCCTGCTGTTATGGCAGGGTCATAACCCAGACGTTTTGAAACCATAGGAACCGATGTACCGACCATACCAGATATGTTTACCGAAGCAAACATAGAAAAGCCTACAACCAGGCCGAACACAACCCTTCCGTACCATATTGCCGCAATTATACCGATAACCGTTCCGCATGCCAGTCCGATAATAAAACTGGTTTGAAATGACCGCTTAATAGGCTCCCACCAGCGGGAAAGCGAAGCGTGTCCTGTATCAAGAGCTCTTACCGTTATAGTTGCCGCCTGCAGGCCTGTATTGCCGGAAATAGCCGATATTATGGGCATAAATGACGCAAGCAGTATAACTTTTCCTAATGTGTCATCATACATTTTGATAACTACGCCTGCAAGAAGTTCTACACCGAGCGTTATCAGCACCCATGGCAGTCTCAACAAAGCTATTTGAATCGGCGATTTGCTTTCAAGCTCTCCTGCATCCGAACCGACAATTTTTGCAACGTCCTCGGAAAACTCTTCTTCCAAAATATCTACCACATCATCGACCGAAATTTTACCTACAATCCTTTTGTTTTTATCGACCACCGGAAGTGAAACCAGGTCATACTTCTGAATAATCTTGGCAACTTCCTGCTGGTCTGTATCTACATCCACAGATATTACTTCGGTGTTCATAATATCCGCAATTATCGCAGCGGAAGTATCTATTGAAAGCAGTATATTAATCGGCGTAACTACACCGATGAGCCTTCGCTCTTCATCGGTTACCCAAATCTGGTAGAGATGTTCGTTTTCAGCGGCTTCTATTTTGATTTCATTTATTGCCTGTTCAATAGTATCAGATTGTTTTACATCAACAAACTCTTTCTGCATTATACCGCCTGCGGTATTTTCGTCATAAGTTAAAAGTTCTTTTACCTCAGTTGAATCTTCTTTATCCATGAGGTCAAGAACGTTCTGTTTAATTCCTTCATCCAGTTCTGATACAATATCTGTAGCATCATCTGAATCCATCTCTCCGACAAGCTCGCTGATTTCCTTCGGGTTAAGAGCATCAAGAATAAAATCTCTCGGGTGGTCATTAAGCTCAAGCAGAACCTCGGGGGCGGTTTCATCGTCAAGAATTTCAAAAAGTTCAAGACCCAAGCTCATCATCGAGATTGTTGATAATCTGTGCTATATCAGACGGGTATATATCGGCAAGGATGTTCTTCAGCAGAACAAATGACTTGCTTTCTATAAGGTCTGCTATATCATTAAGAAGCTGCTCATCAACTTCTATTACCGCTCTGTTTGGTTTTTTCTCTGTCAATTGTTAAAAATTTTCGTAACTGAATTTTGCAAATGCCGGTTTAAAAAGTTCTTTTTCCGGGTCTTTCACTTTTAAGGTTTGAGAACCTGTTTTTTAAGTAAGCAGTATATCCAATCATTGCCGCATTATCGGTTGAGTATTCCAATGCAGGGAAATTTATCTTAAAGCCTTTCTCTTTGAGCTTACCAAATTCATTTTTCAGTTTTGAATTTGCCGAAACACCCCCCGATACTGCAATTATTTTCACACCGAATTCTTCCGCCGCCATGAGTGTCTTTTCTACAAGCGAGCCGATGACAGCTTTCTGGAAAGATGCCGATATATCTTTTAACGGAATATTCTTAATAACGTTCTCATCTTTTATATCACCGTAGTTCTTTTTCAGAAAATAAAGCACGCTGGTTTTTATTCCGCTGAATGAAAAATCATATATATTTTCTTTAACATTAGCTTTTGGAAATTCGTGAAATTTTTCGTTTCCTTCTTTAGCCAGTTTATCTATTAACGGTCCGCCGGGGTAACCGAGTCCCATTAGCTTGGCGACCTTGTCGAACGCTTCGCCTGCCGCATCATCCTGCGTTCCGCCGAGTATACGGTAATCGAAATAATTTTTCACGAGCACAAGCAGTGTATGCCCGCCTGAGACAATTAAAGCTATGAAAGGAAATTCAATTTCTTCATGACCGATAAAGCATGAATACAAATGCGATTCAATATGATTTATTCCAAGAAATTCCAGTTTCCTTGAGATTGCAAATGATTTTGCGTAATTATATCCAACAAGCAAAGAACCTATTAAGCCGGGTCCCGCAGTTGCCGCAACAAGCTTTATATCTTTTTTTGTAACATTAGCATGCTTAAATGCCTCTGATGCAATTTCATCAATTGCTTCTATGTGAGCCCTGGATGCAAGTTCAGGCACAATACCCCCGTAGGCAGTATGGAAATGCTGTGATGAAATAATGTTGGAAAGAACGGTATTATCCCTCAGTATTGATGCGGAAGTTTCATCACATGAGCTTTCTATTGCAAAAATAATAACAGGCATTCTCAAAAATATTAAATATTAACGGATATAGCAATTATTAAGAGAATCTAAATGCAAATAAATGTAATAGCAATCATTTACATTTTATAAGGTTTATTTTTGGAATTTTAAATCTTAATTTATTTGTGTTATGTATGTACAGAGACCTCCAAATACACGGCGACAGAATTGTTAAATTTTAGTTAATTAAAGGATTATTGCCATTTTAGTAACGTTATTACGGTATTGAACATGATAGCTGAAACTGCTATTTTATCCTCCCACGCGTTATAGGGTAGCAAAAATCTCTCAGAATAGAAAAAAAGTTTACAGGTTATACCTTTGGGGGTAACTAATGACTGAAAAGATTTGTTTTTTTGAAAATATATTATTATTATTCTGTGTCAAAACCGCAACAAAAATCATTATTTAAAGTGTTGATTCAGTGTTTATGAGTTATTATCAAATAAATATATAAGTTAATGTTCAAAAAGAGCGTTTATGCTTTAATTTTTTTAATATGTACGGTCAAATTTGTTTATTCTCAGTCATCGAATCTTGATTCAGGCTACTACTATTTAAATCAGGGAAACAAGAAGTTAGCTACCCAGATTTTCGAAAACCACCTGAAGGAAAACCCAAAAGATAATAAGATACGAATGCAGCTGGGTTATATTTATTATGACCAGAGAAAGCTTGATAAGTCTTATAATGAGTTTTATTATGTTGGAAGGCATTCAACCGACCCTTCGGATGTTGAAAAAGCCCGTTCATCATCATTTGTAATAAAAGAAGAGCTTGCCTCCGTAGCAAAAACTTCGCTTGACCTGTATTTTTACAATTTTTACGATTCATACCAGGATAACTATATTGCCAATTTAGTAGGGCATTACAATTTTAGGGTAGCGCCGCAGTTCTACACCGGGTTTTATCTTGATGTTTATACCGATACGCGTTCTAAACCGGATAATATATACAATGACCGCTTTGTTGAGCTTGGCGGTTTTTTCAGATACAATTTTCTTAAGAATCTTTTTCTTGAATTCAGGCTGGGCTACGCAAGAGAAGTTGACCTTGATACAAGCAGAATAAACATTAAGCCAATGCTTGTCTATTTCAACAGGTTTGGAAACGCCAAGATTTATGTTAACAGCAGCTCTGCAGAAAAAACAAGCCTGTATTTAAATATGTATTATGCGGCTATGTATGATTATAAGTACAAGAATGCATTTCTTCAATCAACTTTTCAGGAAGTGCTGAGATTCGGTATCCAGGGTTATTCTTACATGGAATCATACCTTGTCCAGTATGCGCAGTTCGATAGCCGTAAGCTGGATTACAATAATTATGTTGAAGCCGGTACAGGCTTAAAATATCATCCGAATATAGACTATTTTCCAACCCTATTTATAGAACCAACTTATAAAGTATATTTCTACGGAGACAGGAAAAACTCATTCCAGTTAAAAGCAGGATTTGAATTTATATTTAAAACACCATTATGAACGAAGTATTTTATATATTACTCTGGGTATGCTCTGTGCTGCTTGTATTAAGCGGAATAGATGACGTTCTTGTTGACCTGCTTTATTGGTTTAACAGAATTAAGTACAAAAAAAACCTGCCCGACCTCGATGAAGTAAACAGGGCAAATGAAAATTCAATTGCTCTTGTTATTTGCGCATGGCGTGAATATAAAGTTATCGGGAGAACTCTTACATACGCATTGAGCAAGATGAAGTATTCAAACTACCAGATTTTTGTGGGAATATATCCTAACGATACCAAGACTCTTGAAGTTGTGAAACGAATTGCACAGAAAAACAATAAAGTTGTTATTTGCGTTAACTCTCATGACGGACCTACAACAAAAGCCGATAACCTTAATAACGTATATAATTCAATAAAACGTTTTGAGACTGATAATAACAGGCATTTCGACGTTGTTCTTATACATGATTCGGAGGATTTTATACATCCGCTTTCACTGAAGCTTTACAATTATATATTAATGTACCAGGGCATTGATGCGGTACAGATACCTGTAGTGCCTATCAAAGATGACAGGGGTAAATTTATTCACCGCACATACTGCGATGCATTTGCGGAAGTTCATTCAAAAGACCTGGTTGTAAGACAGGCGTTAAAAGTTTTTATTCCGTTTGCGGGTACAGGTATGGCTTTCAAGCGCGATATTTTTTCGGACCTTGAGGCTAAATATTCGCGTGTGTTTAACGATGCAAACCTTACAGAAGATTATGAACTTGGCTTAAGACTTCACAAGCTGGGTTACAAAACCGCTTATGTGAATCTCTTAGCCGATAAGCACAACAGCAATACAAGAATTGCTACCGGCGAGTATTTCCCTAACAGCTTCTGGGCGGCTGTAAGACAGCGTTCAAGATGGACAGCCGGAATCTGCTTCCAGAACTGGAAAATGCATAAATGGACCGGCAGCTTTAAAACCAAATACTTTTTGATGAGAGACAGGAAAACCATATTCAGCAATTTCATGGTTCTGCTCTCTAATCTCGTTTTTGCTCTTTTCCTTTTTTACCTGCTTGGCTTTTCACTCGGAATAAACTATCTGGATTCGGTAGTTGAAGAGAACTCGGCTCTCTGGGTTTTCCTGTGGGTATGCTTTGTGTTTATGATATGGCGGCTTTTGCACAGGTTTATATTCACATACAACTGGTACGGGTTCCGTTACGCGCTCTTCAGCCTTATCAGAATAAATTTTGATAACCTGATTAATTTCTTTGCTACTTTCAGAGCTTTGAGAGTCTTCATGACTATGAAGAACAAAGTAGTTTGGGAGTCAACAGACCACTATTAATAAACCTTGAAAAAGCTCTTTATATTTTATTTTAAGGTAATCTTTGAATTCCCTGCCGAAAGCAGATGAGTATTAAGATTACCTTAATTTTTTACTCATTAGTATTTAATGCCCATAATGCATTTTGCATATAATTTATTCATTTTCTATTTGTTTAATCTTGGTTATCTTGCTTATTGGCTTGGAGAATAAGTGTCTATAGAAGAAAGTTTAAATATAAGTTTACATCCTGAGAATTTTGAAAATAAAAAGGTAATTGTTATAATTTTCGGAACCAGACCTGAGATTATTAAGCTGTTTGTTTTATACAGAATCCTCAAAAAATCAACCGAGTTTTATCCCATATTATACAATACAGCTCAGCAGAAAATTTCAAATGATATTTTAGGCAATCTCGGCTTAAGCTGTGATATTGTTTCCGAAGAAATCAAAAACCGTTCAAGCGACCTCAACCAGCTTATATCACACCTGCTTTACGATTTCAATAATAAATTCGGCGAAGGTTCTCCGGTAAGGAAAGAACATATATCAGGTATTATTGTGCAGGGCGATACAGCTTCTGCATTCAGCGGCGCTATTTGGGGATTTTTAAACCAGATTCCTGTATTTCATGTTGAAGCTGGATTGAGAACTCTTGATAAACAGAACCCGTTTCCCGAAGAGTTCATACGCGAGTCCATTGCCAGAACCGCCACAATACATTTCTGCCCAAAGGGAATTAACCGTGACAACCTGATAAACGAAGGAATAAGAACGGATAAAGTTTATGTAATAGGGAATACTATTAACGATGCCATATTCACACTGATAAAAGAAAAGAAAATTAAAGAGCCGGAAAAGAAAAACTATATTCTAAGCACTCTCCACCGCAGAGAGAACTGGAATAACGTTATGACCTATGCTAAAATACTTAAGCAAATAAATGATGAACCGCTGAACTATTCCAAAATTCTCCACATTATGCATCCAAACCCGCTAATACAGAAAAGCTTTGAAACTGTGTTTGACGGCAGAGCGCATGATAAGATTGAATTCATGAAACCTATACACGATTATTTCGAAATGCTTGGCTATGTTAAAAACAGCGGTACTATACTTACCGATTCTGGCGGACTTCAGGAAGAATCTTTGTTTTTTAATGTTCCCTGCGGAGTGCTGAGGAAAACTACCGAAAGACCTGAAGTGCTAAAGAAAAACGCAAAACTTCTGCCGTTTGTAACAAATGAAATTTCCAGCTTCCTTACAGAAGCAATTCACTACAGGGAAAGACATAAATCAAAATACAATTATACTTACGGTTTCGGTGATTCCAGCTACCTCATTTACGAGCTTCTGAAGAAAAACTACGGAATACAAACCAACTTCAGCATTTAAAACTCACCTGTAAATTACCGGCAATTCAATATAACTGGGATTTTCTCTGCTCATGTGGATGTAATTTCTTGCTCTTACAAGTATAGGCAGTACAAAGGGGCTTGAGCCGAGGAAATTATCGGTTGGACCGTTATCGAGGTTGGTTACATAAATTCTAATCCTGTACCCCTTACTGAATAAATGCGAATAGGATATTCCGTTCATCCATTTCTGTTTTACAGAATTACGGAAATAGTACCTGTCGGTAAAGTTAATTCTTGTAACAAAGTTCATTTCTCCGTTGGGTTTTACCTCCCAGATTTGAAAATTATACTGGCATATGTTTGCCGTTGATGAATAAATAAGATTCAGAGCAGGGGTTCCAACAAACTGTATATCACTTTTCAGCGGTTCAGTTTCGAAATAAATAAAGTTCTTGTAAAAATTTTCCGTGAAATCTGATTTTATTGCCTCTTCCATTGATAACTTTTTATCTCTTACATCATTCAAAAAGCTTACAGTATCAGGATTTGTAAGGTTTGGTTCCGTATTAAGTTTGTTTCCCGGCTGAAAGTAAAGCCTTAAATTTACCGTTCCGTCAGGGGGCCATGTGTCTGACGAGTAGCGTGTATATGTCCAGTGATTAAATACAACGGGGTGGCTGCTGGATGTATAGGTGAATTTATCTCCGCTAATTATTCCGTTTTCTATTCCGTAGAGCCAGTAGTCAAGCCAGTTATCAATATTTTGTGAATGGAACACCGTTTCGGAATAGACGGTATCAGAGCCGTGTCCCTGGATTGTACCGAAATACATTTTAAACGGAGAGCTTATTATGTAAGATGCCTTAATCATTCCCAGTGTGTTGAAAAATTTATCCTGCCATGCATTTGAAAACAGGATTGGTGTTTTGATATTTTTTACCTTTGACAAAAAGTTTCTGTATTCAGGCAGGTAGGCTGCGAGGCTGTCCCATTTGTCTTTTTTACCGGAAAGAATCCATCGTTTGTAATTCTTCACCTCATTCGAGTACCGTATTATTGAGCTGTCATAATTCAATGACCAGAAGAGAGTCATTTTAATGCTTCCGTTTTCTATCCAGCTCGATGCAAACTCCGGCGAAGCAAGGTCGGCAATCACACATCTTACATCAGCTCCGCTGCATGCAGCCATAAAAGAAAGGATGCCTCCCTGCGAGCTGCCGATTAATGCAACTTTATTTGGATTAACCGACGGTTCATTTTTAACAAACCCGATTATTTCAATCAGGTCATTCATTTCTGTTGTGCTGATTAGGTTTGAGTAACCGGTGGATTTACCCTGACCTCTCATGCTGTAGGCGAAAGTGGAAAAGCCTTTCCTTGAAAGATTTTCTGCAAATGGGATTTCATCATCTTTCGAGCCGCCGAAACCGTGAAGGAAAATTACTGCCGGCAGTCCACCGGGAAGATATGTTTGCGGGATAAATTTGGAACAATCGATTACCGTACCGTCATCCATAGTGAGGGTAAAATCGGTTCTTTCGGTTTGGTAATCGGCTGAAATATTTGTTTGAGAAGATACAGGCAGAACAAATGCAATCAATAATGTAACAAACAGGAACATGAACATTCTGAAGATTATCACATGTAAAAATTTATTTAGGTTCTGCTCTTTGAACAATATTACTTTACCAGAACCATTGTCTTTGTATCTGTATAGTTCAATCCTGTTCCGGACTGGTCACCTGCTGTTATTCTGTAGAAATAAACACCGCTCGGCAAACCTGATGCGTCAAATTCGGTCTCGTACGTGCCGGTGGGAAGAGACTGGTTTACCAAAGTTTTAACTTCTTTTCCGAGCACGTTATAAACCTTTATGATTACATAACTTATGTTTGAATTTCCTGAGCCGGATACATCGAATTTGATTTTTGTAGCCGGATTGAACGGGTTCGGAAAATTCTGATATAAATTAAAACTTGCCGGAACCTGGGATGAAATATTTTTTACACCGATTGCAAAGCCTATCATAGGAAGCTCCAGGTAAGACTGCGAAGAGCCGTTCACAAAAATCTTGTCTGTTGCGCGTTTTAGAGAGGGAAGTACATAAGGATTTGTTCTCAGGAATTCATCGTCATAAACATCGTTATCCAGGTTTGTAACCTTTACCCGGATTTTATTGCCTTGCTTGAAAATGTGTGAATGCGCCCATCCGTTAATCAGCTTTTGCTTTGCAGTATTAGTTGTATAATAGCGGTCAGTCCAGTTAATTCTTGTAACAAGCTTTTCGCTCCCGTTTGGCTGGACTTCATAAATCTGGAAATTATACTGCGGAAGGTCACCGTCAGATGAATAATACAAATTCACTTTCGGAATCCCTACGAGCCGTGAATCCTGCAATAATTGCGGAGTAGTAAAGTTCGTTATAGTTTTTACAAACTTGCTTTGAAACGTATTACCTGTGAATTCATAATTAACGCAGGTTTCCATAGTTAGGTTCGGGTCACGTACATCATTTAAAAAGCTGACCGATGAAGTTGAGCCGGTGTATGGTTCCAGCCTTAGCGAAAGGTCCGGCCAGAAATACAGCTTATAATTTGTAGTACCCGAAGGCGGCCAGGTTGGTGAAGAAAATCTTTGGAAGCTCCACCAGTTATAAACTCTCGGGAATGTTGTTGAAGCGTAAGTATATTTATTCTGCGGGTCGAGCACTCCGTTTTGTATATTCTTAAGCCAATAATCCATCCAATCGCTTGCAACGTTTGATTGATAATTAAACTCCTGCTGTGATGGGTCAGAGCCGTGCCCATCCATTGAACCGTAGTATGTTCTGAATGGAACAGTAAGCAGAGGTGCTGCATTTATCATGCCTTCGGTATTAAAAAATTTATCCTGCCATGCGCATGAAATCAGCATTGGTACGGTTGAACTTCCCACAAGGTTTTGGAAATCACGGTTAATCGGCATATAGTGCGCAAGACTGTCCCATTTATCACGTGCGCTTGATAATATCCAGCTTCTGAAACGTCCCACTGTTGAATTATACCGTACTATATTCGAGGCATAACTCACTGACCACAACAAAGTCATTTTTACACTTCCGTTTTCAATCCAGTTTGATGCAAAATCAGGCGCAGCAAGGTCAGTAACAAGACATCTTACATTTGCTCCGTGGCATGCCGCCATGAAGGGAATAATTCCGCCCTGAGAGCCCCCCGCAATTCCTACACGGCTATCATTTGTGTTCTGGTCATTTTTTACATACTGTATAACCTGCAGCAGGTCATTCATCTCGGTAGTGCTGATTAAATTTGATGTACCCTCCGATTCACCCTGACCGCGCATGCTGTAAACGAGGGAATAGTAATTTTCATCACCTGCAAGAGATTCAGCCCAATCCATTTCGTCTTCTTTCGAAAGACCGAAACCGTGGCAAATAATTATGCAAGGCCATCCGCCTGAAGGAGGATTGCCGTCAGGAATAAATTTTGTACAGTCAAGCCTTACGTTATCGGGCATTGTGAGCCAGAAATCAACCTGTGTTTGTGAATATGAAACTGCTGTAAGTAATATAAAAATTGAACTAAGAAGTATAAATCTTTTCATTCTGCTTATTAATCTGTTTATGAGTTAGCAATAACTGAAGTGTTTTGACTTAACAAAGCAAGTTAATGTATTTATGAAAGCTTTTCAATCCAATGTTTGTTAAGCTGTAAGTAATTCTACATATTTTAGCTGATAAGAAGTTAAATTCCGGTTTAATTATGATTTTCCTCCCCAAACTGAGACACTTTTTTTACGGGATTCATAAATAACCTAAGTTATTTAGTTTACAATAATATAAGATTCTTTGTTTGGCAAACCTTGTGCCAAAATTTTTAAGAATATCAATTAAATCATAATTTCATTGTTAAAATTTGTGACTAATTTTTATTAATGAAGAATTCTAATGAGGAGGGTGAAATGAATTCTAACACAAAATTTTATCTTTTATTTGTTTCTGCATTTTTGTTTTTACAACTCACTGCCGGAGCACAAACAAAATATAAAATATCCAAGCCGCCGAAATATACTTTAACATTTTCTCTCAGTTACAACTATGCTCTTTCAAAAGCTTATGGTAATCTTAGAGACTGTACTGTTCTTTATGATTCACTTACCGGGGGGAACCTGTTTGCGGGACAGAGTTACGGCATGCTTCAGGGTGGCAGCGTTATGGCAAACGGAAAAATGGCAGTCGATAAAAGAAGAAGAATTAAACTTACATTAAATCTCGGTTACAGCCTTTTCTATAATACTGCATTTGATAATATTTATAAGAACCAATGGCATTTGTTCAGCGGTGCATTTGGCATTGAATATAACTTCGCGCCGAAAGCAAAATACAGACCGTACATAGGCTATGAGCTTATGTACACACTAATGCTGGGTTCATGGCAATACGGCATTACCCAACCGAACGGAGATGTAACCGAAATATTTATGAAGTTCAAACCTGCTCACCGCTTCGGTATGGCTTTTAATTCCGGTGTTGAATATATGGTTAATAAAAAGCTTGGTGTTTCATTCGGAGGAAGAATTGTGTGGGTAAACGTTGCACCGAAGCAAAGCCTTGAATCAACCGAACCATACAAAGTTTATATAAATGACGGCGCAAGTGTAAACGGAATTGGTACGGGATTTAGAAAACAGATTGTTTATTTCCAGTTTGTTGGAGGCTTAAGCCTGTTCCTTCACAGGAAATAAAAATTATTCTGTGTCATTTTCACCGCCTGTTTTTTCGGGTACGGCTTTTATAAGCGGAAAATACTTATCGGCTAAGAAAGTGCCTGCGCCTATGCCAAGCCCGATTATTGAATAAATCAATATCTGGAACGGCAAATAAAATAAGTCAGACCCTAAAGGAGACCCTAATTCAAGGCTCTTGTAAAGCAGAAAAATAGTTAAGCAAACCGCGTAAACCACAGCAAAGTCAATCACTGAAAATAACGGGTATAATGCAGGAGCAGCTTTTTTATATATTTGTTTGTAAAATATAAGTACCGAAATAACCAAAGCGCCTAAGTAGGCAATATCCCTGATAATATATTCAACCCTGCCGGTTTTGTAATAAATACTTCATTCAGCAATATTACAACAAAAATTACCGCCAGTGAATTTTTAATGCTGGTAAATTTCAGTACTGCCAAAAAGAGTGAAGCAAGAATTCCTGAAACAATAATCTGGAATACTGTCATGTGCGTGTTAAAAATCATTTTGCCGAACGGAATATAACCCAGTATAATACAGCAGGCGGCAGGAATTAATATATGAAGAACAAATCTGAACTTTGTGTCATCATTCATTAGATGTATCCCCCTATTCTTTTTTAAATGGAAAGTATATATCAGTAATGAAGGTACCCAATCCCAAACAAAAACCTATAATAGAATCAATTAGTGCAGGATAAACGGCTGCTGATAAGAACGTTAACGACTCGTCTTTTTCGCCGGCTTTTAATAGAAATAGTATTGCAATAGCTGCAAAATATGCGGCAGCAAATATAACTGCCATGTACAGCGGGTATAATGCCGGCGGTGTTTTTGAATAAATTACCCTGATGAAAAAATATAAGGAAAGAAAGAGCGCTGCATAATGAAATAAATCCCTTGAAATATTGCCCGATTCAACCGGCTTTGTAAGAAACATAGAATTTAATACCATCAGAATTATCATTATGCCTACGGAGTTTTTTATCCCCGTTATTTTAAGCGAAGCAAGAAATACCGAGCCTATAAATGCAGTGGTGATAATCTGGAATGTGGAGAGATACGGCTTAAAAATATATTCGGGATATAATATATAACCGGGTATTATGCAGATGATTACCGGAATTATTATGTGCAGAAGAAATTTTATTTTTTCTTTTGTGCTCATTGGAAAGATTGGCTGAATTTAGACGATGCAAGCGGAAATAACAATGAAACAATATCTGTATAAACATTAATGGCAAACTTTACATTGTAATTTGTGTCTGTTATCCTTAATTTTGACCAATTGTAAAATTAATAAAAAAACTCAAAATATGGCTTCAAAAGCAAAAAATTACAAAAAAGGGAAATTCCTCTACGAGGGCAAAGCAAAAAGGCTCTATACAATCCCCGGGCACTCAGACCTGCTCTGGCAGGAGTTCAAAGACGATGCTACAGCATTCGATGCTCTGAAACGGGGAACAATCACCAATAAAGGCAAAATTAATAACCGGCTTACCGCTTATATATTCACATTTTTAGCAAAAGCCGGCGTGAAAAATCACTTCGTTGAGCTAATCAGCGAAAATGAGATGATAATAAAACGCCTTAAAATTATTAAAATCGAAGTGGTTGTTAGAAACATCGCCGCAGGCAGCCTTCTGAAGAAAACCGATTTCAAAGAGGGTAAAATTCTAAAGAAACCTATAGTAGAGTTTTACTATAAAGAAGACGCACTGCATGACCCGCTCATTAACGATATGCATGCGCTCGCTATGGGACTTGCAACGCAGAAAGAGCTTGACCACCTCCGTAAGATGGCGGAAAAAATTAACTCAATGCTCATACCGTTCTTTAAAAAGAGGGGATTGAAGCTGGTTGATTTCAAGCTTGAGTTCGGGCGTGACAGCAAGGGAAATATTCTGCTCGGCGATGAAATTTCGCCTGACACATGCCGCCTGTGGGATGCTAAGACAAACGAAAAGATGGATAAGGACCGCTTCCGTTTTGACCTTGGACATGTTGATGAAACATACGCCGAGGTTATCAACCGCGTAATAAAATAAGCTGAAAGGGCATACAAGCTTGCGCTTAACAATCTACGGCAGGAGTGTTGTTACTAAGGCACTGGTATTTACTTTATTGATAGACATCATAGCAATACTGGTGCCTTTTCTTATTTTAAAGCTTGTGCTGCTGGTTATATCTATGCTCCTGTTCGGGTTTGTAATATATTTCTTCCGTGACCCCTTGAGAAAGCTTCCTGAAGGGATAAAAGATAACGAAGTCATTTCTCCCGCTGACGGAAAAGTGATGATGATAGAAGAAATTGATGAAGATAAATTTCTGAAATCAAGAGCTAAGATGATTGGAATTTTTCTCTCGCCTTTAAACGTGCACGTTAACCGTGTTCCTGTTTCGGGTAAAGTGGAGCTGTTAGAATACGTAAAAGGAGATTATATAGTTGCCTTTGACCACAAATCTTCAGAGAGAAACGAAAGGACAATTATTGGTATTACCACACCAAAATTCAGAGTGCTCTTTAAACAGATTGCAGGATTTGTAGCCAGGCGTATTGTATGCGGCATACGAGCGGGTGATTCTGTTAAAAAAGGTGAGAAGTTTGGAATGATAAAATTCGGTTCAAGGGTTGATGTTATACTGCCGGTAAATTCAATAGTTAAAGTCTCGGTAAACCAGAGGGTTAAAGGCGGTGAAACAATAATAGCCGAGGTGAATTCATAATGAGATATTCAGCACGCTTTATACCAAGCCTTTTTACTATACTTAACCTCTTCAGCGGGTTTTTATCCGTTATTAATGCTGCAAACGGTGAGCTGAACCATGCATGCATGTTTATTATCTATGCTGCGCTCTTTGATGCATTTGACGGTGTTCTTGCGCGCTTTACAGGTACATCATCTAAATTTGGTGTTGAGCTTGATTCGCTTGCGGATGTTGTTTCATTCGGTTTTGCGCCATCGATGATTTTATTTAAGTTTTACTATTACCATCTTGATGGAATCGGGATTGCGCTCGCATCACTGCCGATGATATTCAGCGCTCTGCGCCTTGCACGCTTTAACGCGCAGCTTGTAGGATTCGATAAAAATTATTTCTCCGGCGTGCCGGTTCCGATTTCGGCTATAACAATTTCATCGTTTTTCCTCTTTTATTATGATTCTAACTTCGGCCATGACCTCAGCGTCGTGTTTGTTTATGTACTGACTTTCCTTCTGCCTGTTTTAATGCTGACCAAATTCAAATATGATACTACTCCGAAGTTTTCCAAAAGAGCATTTAAAGCCCATCCTGTAAAAACCACACTAATAATATTGATAATCATCATGGTATTGGTTACTAAGGGCGAGGGACTTTTTCCGTTCTGCCTGTTTTACCTGGGCACAGGGATCTTCCGCTGGACTGTGAACATAACGAAAAAAATGTTCAGGACTAAATCATATACAGATGAAGAGGAAAAATTGAAGCTTAAAACTTCAAATTAAGAGAAGTTTTCTATGAAAATCATCAAAGAAAATATTTCACTAAGTGAATTTTTCGTCCTGTCAGGTCTTATCGACCTGACAGTGAAACCGAAGGTTTCAAATTTTTTTAATATCCATCCAGTTGAGATTTCTATAACGCTTTGGTCATCTAAATAATAATTCCTTGCACTTGAATATTTCCATTTTGTCAGCCATAGACTGACATGTCAGGTGAATAACACCTGACATAACTTTAAATGCAGGTCTATGAATTCATAATCTCCTTCAGCCCCTCCATTAAATAATCCACATCTTCCATTTTATTTTCGCGTCCGAACGAAATACGAAGCGAAGATTTTGCTGTATCATCATCATACCCGATTGCTTTTAGCACATGTGAGGGCTGAACCGAACCGGATGTGCACGCCGAGCCTGAAGAAACTGCTATGCCTTTCATATCAAGCTTAATAATAACAGTATCCGAATCAATTTTATTTTTAAACGAAATGTTCACAATGTTAGGCAGCGCTTTTTCGTTAGCAGGGAATTTATTTTGACCGGATTGCCGGGAAGTTCAGATTCCAATTTTTCAATCAGATATTTTTTGAGTTTTCCGTAATGTTCAATATCATTGTTCATTTGTTCATTTAAAATCTCAATAGCTTTTTTAAATCCTGCAATGGCCGGTATATTCTCCGTGCCGCCCCGCCTGTCACGCTCCTGCTTGCCGCCATGTATAAATTTATCAATCGGTGTTCCTTTCCGTATGTATAATGCGCCGATTCCTTTGGGTCCGTAAATCTTATGGGCGGATAAAGTTGCAGTATTGCAGATTAAAGTTCGTTAACATTGAATTTTGTTTTCCCTATGCTTTGAACCGAATCTGTATGAAGAGCAATATGCTTATTCTTTATTATTTCTGACAATTGTTGAATATCATTAATCACTCCAAGCTCATTATTAGAGTGCATAACACATATAAGAAGAGTTTTATCTGTGATAGATTCTTTCAGTGACATTCAAATCAACTTCACCATATTTATTTACAGGAGAGTATGTAATTTCAAATCCGAACCGTTGCTTAAGGTAATCTAAAGAATCAAGTACAGCGGAGTGTTCTATCGGTGTTGTTATTATATGATTCCGCTTGCCTAAATTATTAAATGCAATCCCCTTAACTGCAAAATTATTTGCCTCCGTTCCGCCTGATGTAAAATATATTTCCGAAGGCTTTGCGCCGATGAAATCCGCTATAGTTTCCCGTGCTTCTTCAAGCAGTACTTTGGTTTCCCTTCCGAACGAATGAACTGATGATGCATTGCCGAAGGAGTCTTTTAAATACGGCAACATTGCCTCAAGTACACGGTCATCAATCTTTGTTGTAGCTGCGTTATCTAAGTAAATTTTATTCATTCGGTTAAAATATTTTATTTGAGGGGATATTGCAATATATAAGTTTGTTCTTAATCCTCTTTACGAAGCTCCTGCTTCGTAAAGCAATAGTGTGTGAAGCTCCGCTGCGCCGGAAGTCTATTTCGCATACAAATGTTGAAGTGTTCTTTTTGTCTTGACACAAAAAGAACCAAAAAAGTCAAGTCTGGTTGAAAATTTTCTAAAATTGCCGTTTTTAAGCTGCCAAAAAATAACTCGACCAGCCTGTGGCAGGTCTCAAACAGATTTTTTGGCTAACGCTTAAATCCGTCAATTTATTAACGAAAATTTTCAACAGGACAGTATTCTTATTTCTGTGTCAGCCGAATTTTCTAAACGCTTGATTCGCTGTTCCGTTTGTTCTCCTAAGGGATAATTGTTTAACAGGATTTTCCCTGTTAACTCTGATTTATTTAAGTTATTTTTGTAAATATCCGATATTTATGTATAAGCATTTAATCCGTCCCGTACTGTTTAAGTTTGACCCTGAAGCAGTTCATAACTTCACCATGAAGATGCTTTCGCTCGATATTTTTGATAACCTGATTCGTCCCTTTTTCTCCTATGAAAACAAGAGTTTAGAAGTAAAAATAGGCAATCTGACATTCCGCAATCCAATAGGACTTGCCGCCGGGATGGATAAAGACTGCACCGCGCTTGCAAGCTGGGATGCATTTGGTTTCGGGTTTGCCGAAACAGGCACAGTAACTCCGCTTGCCGCAGGACGGAAACCCAAAGCCGCGTATGTTCCGCCTGCCTGAACAGAAAGCAATTATTAACAGGCTCGGGTTCAACAATTGCGGCGCCGATAATTTTTATAAGAACCTCGTAGATAATAAAGAAGGCATTTCGCGTGATTTTATCGTAGGTGTGAACATCGGCAAAAATAAACGAACCGAGCTTGAAGATGCTTACCAGGATTATAAGTTTTCGTTCGGAACGCTTTATGAACATGCCGATTATTTTACAATCAATGTAAGCTCTCCTAACACCGAAGGCTTGCGCGAGCTTCAGCAGAAAAAATACCTTAATGAAATACTGAAATCACTGCAGGAGCTTAACAAAGAGCTTGATGAACGTTACTCATGCAAAGCTAAAGATATATTTTTAAAGATTGCCCCTGATTTAACTCCCTCCGAAGTTGATGATATAATACAGGTTTCACTTGATAACGGCATAACGGGACTTATTGCTACCAACACAACAATTGCCCGTGATATGCTCCCCGAAAACATTACTTATGAAACAGGCGGATTAAGCGGCAGACCTCTGCGTGACCTATCGAACAGCATAATAAAATACATCTGCGATAAAGCAGGCGATAAGCTTAGCGTTATAGCCTGCGGCGGCGTATTCAATGCTGATGATGTTAAAGAAAAACTTGATTTAGGCGCCAAGCTGGTTGAGATATATACCGGATTTATTTATGAGGGTCCGTTTGCTGTGAAGAGGATAAAGAAAAAGCTGGTGAAGAACTTACAAAAAAAAGAAGTATAAATTCATATAAAACAATATATTCCGCCATTATATTTTAATCCGCTTTTTTATCTGTAAAACTTTAATTATTTTACTCAATCCATTGAGTAAAATTTCTCAATCCATTGAGTAAAATATGTATTCAAGAAAACAATTAAAAACACTATTAAACAGGATAAATGAACCGAGAAGGTTTATACAGGTAATTACAGGACCAAGGCAAACAGGCAAAACGACTCTTGCAGAACAGATGATGGAGAAAATAACAAATCCAGTTCTTTATGTATCGGCAGATGCAGTGCCTTCTTTTGGCGGAATCTGGATTGAACAGCAATGGGAAGCAGCCCGAATAAAATTGAAAAATTCGGGAGCAGAATGGGGATTATTGGTAATTGATGAAATTCAAAAAATAGATAATTGGAGTGATAGTGTAAAGAAACAGTGGGATAAAGACAGAAGAAATAATATTAATTTAAAAGTTATTTTGCTCGGTTCGTCAACCCTGTTAATCCATAAAGGATTATCCGAATCGCTTACCGGACGCTTTGAGCTGATTATATTACCGCACTGGAGCTTTAGTGAGATGAATGAAGCATTTTCATACAGTGCGGAAGATTACGTTTGGTTTGGAGGCTACCCTGGTGCAGCAGCATTAATTAGTGATGAAAAGCGGTGGAAAGATTATATGTTAAATGCTATAATCGAAACCACTGTTTCAAAAGATATTTTGTCTCTTACCAATGTACAAAAACCAGCTTTATTAAAAAAACTGTTTGAATTGGGCTGTATATATTCCGGACAGATATTATCGTATAATAAAATTGCAGGACAGCTTTCTGAAGCCGGCAATACAACCACTCTGGCTCACTACCAATCACTGCTGAATGATGTTTGGTTCCTCTCCGGAATTCAGAAGTATTCCGGTTCAAGGGTTATGTCAAAAAGTTCAATGCCTAAATGGATGGTTTATAATACCTCATTCTTATCGGTCTTTTCGGGAATGAGCCGTAAAGAAGCTGTTAATACTCCGGATGTATGGGGCAGACATATTGAATCTGTTATAGGAGCATTCTTTTTAAACGAATGCAGAATTAATGGTATAGATTTGTATTATTGGAGGGACGGGAATAATGAAGTGGATTTTATTATCGGGAAAAACAGGAGAATAATTTCCGTAGAAGTAAAATCAGGCAAATCAGGAATTCATAGAGGTATTGAGGATTTTAGCAGGAAATACAATCCGTTTAAATCTTTATTGATAAGCGGCGATTCTTTAACCTGGCAGGAACTGCTGAAAATGAATCTTGATTCACAATTTGATACTTGAAAATTCATCATTTCTCCGGCTTAACTGCTTTCATTGGGTAAATTTCATAACGGACTAATCCGTTTGCCGGGTCACCCTCAGCAAAATATCTTAGCATCATCTTCACCTTCAGCTTCAATAACACCCATACCGTAACCGCCTTTCGGGTCAAATACGGGTCCGAATACAATTACCATCCCGTTATCCATTTTCTCTTTCCAGTATTCAATATGCTTATTCATTATGCTGCGTTCTTCATCTGTCATATCTTCGGTAAACGTTGTGCGCGGGGGTATAAGCTTTAAGAAAAATTGTTTTTTATCCATGTATTTTATTGTTATGCTGGTATAACAATAGAATCAACGAGATAATTTCCTGTTTTACCTTACATGAAAAACATGCGAAGCAATCAGCGCCGTTAAAAAAACAACTATGCTGATAGCTGCCAATACCTCTTTGCTCATAAAAGCTTTTATAAAACTTCCGAGATAGTTTTTTACAGAATGCCGGTTTAATGTAATATGAATTACAGCAAAAATGGTAAATAATACTCCGGCTGTCCAGTGCGCAGCCATCCAGAAATGGTGCGCAGTTGTAAGCGGGTCAAAGCCTAAAATGTGGTTCATGTAGCCGGAAAACGGCAAGCCGATTCCGGAAACCAGGAGCCCCGCAGAAATAAATGCACGCCTGTTAAATTTTTTCTTTGTTTCCATTTTACTTCCTTTTAACGCTTTTGATATTTGCAGTTTTAAAAATTCTGTGAAATACTTTTCAGGATTATGCATTGGCAGGAATTTTTTCTTTTTTAAGGATAAGAGAAAATAAAGCCCCCGCCTCGCAGACTTTTACGCATTTCATGCAGCCCGTGCAATCTTCAGCCTTTACCGGTCTTGCATGTTTATGAAACAAGATATTTATTTTCCCGATAACGTTATTGGGGCATTTTTCAATGCATTTCCAGCATGCTTTGCAAAGTCTTGTATCAAGCCTTATATATTTTGTTGAAAGATACCTGCTGCGCATAACTCATCAATACAAAGATAATGCAGGCGGATTCAGGAATGCATTAACAATTGTTAAGAAATTTTTGCAGCCCTGTTTCTGATTCTGCTGAGTGAAACAGGGGTAATTCCGAGGTACGAGGCTATATAATGCTGGGGAACGCGCCGGAGGATATTCGGGTGGTTTTTGATAAGGTCCTCATATCTTTCGGCGGGCTTATCTTTGATACGCGAAAAAAACAATTTCGCATAGTGCATAAATCTTCTTAAAAGAAGTTCGTTCATAAACTTCTGCATTCCGGGCAATTCTCTAAGCAATTTTTCAAATGAGTTTTTTGTAATTACATCAATTACGCATGGCTCAATGCTTTCAATAGTGAAAACATGCTCGGCTCGCCTGTAAAAAAGCTTTCCATTGATGATACCCCTTCGTTTTCGAAGAAGAACTGCACCGTTACGTCTTTTCCGTCATCATTAAACCAAATCCTGAGGCATCCTTCCCTAATCAGAAACATTTTTTTCGATATCTCGCCCTCATTTAAAAGAATAGTTTTAGCGGGAACCTGAATCCTTTTTACGAGCGGTTTATATTTATCCCAGTTTTTTCTGAATTCAGGAACGTGTTTTAAAATTAAATCAAGCATTATTTTCGTTCACCAGCAGGTATTAATTGCTTTTTCAACGCTCCACCACCCGGGACGTGAGCAGTAGCTTCGGCAAACCTTACATGAGCATGGTTCCGACGGAGGATATAGTTTATGCAGTTTTGGTGATGGCATGAGAAATTATATTTATTTCTGTATATATTGATAACAGCAGAATTCTTTTTCATCTCTTTGATCAAGTCTGTTAAGGTTGCATAATACTTCATTTTCAGCATCTTCACTTTCATTCAACACACATGACAAACATAAAGCCGGTTTAGGATATAGGTCCGGGTTAAGTTCATTCCCATCATCATCGTGATAGGTACCGCCTGAAAAAATATCTTCATTCATTTTTTATTTTTTGTTATTTCTTATTATACCCTTTATCCCCATAGGGCTGGAGCTTTTCGAGCCACATATGCTCAAGCAGCTTCAGGTCATCAGTGTAATCATAATTCAAATCATCTTTTTTCGGGTCGAGGTAATCCAGCGCTTCGAAGGAAAATTTTTCCGCGCCGAGCCGTTTAAAATCATCAAGCAGCTCACGGTTGGGATGAGAGCCCTGCTCCAATTGGAATTTTGCGCTGTTGAGCTTTCCCTGAACGTTCATACCTCTGCCGAGAAATATTTTTCCGCTTTCAAGATTCTTGATTTGAAACACGCCCATGCGCGGCTGGTTTTGCTTGTATTGGTTTTTTAATTCTTTTTTATCTGTCATTTTATTGCAGTAATAATTTAAGAAATTCTTTTTCAGCACTGGTATCAGTTGCAGAGCGAATTCCGTTTTTTATGTAGCTCTTAAGATTATTAATAGTAATTTTCCTTTTTCAATAATTCTTCTTCCTGCGGTGATAATTTGTATTCTATACTTTCGCAGTATGATTTAAGGCAGTCTTTATGTTTTATCATCCACGGATATTGTGATGAATCGTAAAAGTCATAGAAATCGACGTAATCAAAATCAGAGTAATTCCAGTCCAAATGCAGATAAGTTACATCGATAAACTTAATTTGTTCTCCCTTAATAAGTATGTTTTTCAAGTGAAAATCACCGTGGCATAGAGTAATAAACCCGCTGTCAAAATTCAGCCTGCCTGCATAAAAGATGCATTTTACCCAGTGAATAAAATGCTATTTGAATGTCCTTTTCAGAAGCCTCTATACCGCAAATTTCTTCAAAGCTTATTTGGCTGTTATTTTTTTCAATCCGGTAATCAAGAATTTTCGGCAAGTAAGGTAAGCTGATATATGTTTCGTAAAATGAAATTATCCTGACGGCATCTTCATAACTGAGATTTTTAATTACCGGCATTTTTAAAAACATTCTATATTCTCAAATAATTCATCAAGATAAGTAAACACATCAACAAATTTACCGTTTTCTATCATAGATAAAATTACTTTCGGTTCTGTCCATTTTGCGTCATTTACTTCATCGGGCTGCATTATAATGTTGTCTAAATTTACGTTTTCATTGAACAGCCACACATCAACAAAATCGGGAGCGTCATAATGCTGCCGTTTCAGCTTGAAGAGACATTTCCCGTTTGCAGGGTTAAGCTCAATTCCGATTTCTTCGCGTACTTCTCTGAGCGCCGCCTGGAGGCTTGAATCACCCGTGATTGCAGAGCCGCCTGTTGTTTCCCACATATTGGGAGCAGGCTTATTTGGAGTACGTTTGGTTATTAAATACTCGCCTTTATCATTTTTAATCCACACGTGCACTACCAGGTGGTATTCATCGGGCTTCATCGGTTTGCCGCGCTCAACCGTTCTGCCTGTTGGATTTCCGTTTTCATCAAGTATGTCCCAGAGTTCATTCAAATTATTCAAAAGGGATATATTTTGTTTTTTCGAAATAATCAATTGCGCGTTTTGTTTTATCCAATGAGCCGACTTCAAACACAATTTCCGGATTATTACAATATTTCTTTACATTTCCCGAGAACTCGTGCCAGTCAACTGTTCCGTCACCGGGTACAAGCTCATTATCAACATCTCCTTTGTTATCATTTACATGAATGTAAACGATATTGCTGCCAAGTGATTCAAACCAACGCTCAACCGGAACATGTGAAAAAATATTCGCGTGACCGGTATCGAAGCAAATCTTCAGGTGCGGTGAATTTGCATTATCCAGTAATTTCCTGAATAAATCCGGCGAAGGCTCCCATAGATTTTCAATAAGGATTGTAATATCGAATTTATTTACCGCCTCGCTCCAGAAACGTGTATTTTGCTCAATCCAGTTTTTAATGTAGCTTTCTTGATTGATTAAAGGATTAAAGTTTCCATGAAACACAATATATTTTGCATTCAGTGCTTTTGCAATTTCAAGATTCAGTGTGTATCTGTTTTTTGCAATTTCGTTGATTTTGCTGTCTCTGCTGTGAAGAATTAAATCCTGGAATGCCCCGTGAACGGAAATTACGCCTTTAAAATCGCGGAGCTTTTTTTGATAGTCTTTCAGGATTTCTTTCCAGTTTGTATCAAGTGTCTTTGCAAAAGCAAATGATGCAATTTCTATATTGCAGCCGTATTCGTTTGCATATTTAAGAAATTCATCAAAGTTAGTATTATCAGGCTGAATAAATATTTTTGACATTATTATTTTGTTTACCAAATATACGGTACCAGCCTCCAGCGGACACTTTGCATGTAATCGCTGTAGCCGGGCAGGTTTTTTATTAAAAATTTTTCTTCGTTTACAAGACGCCTGGTTACATTCAGAAACAGGCAGAATGAAAACACGAGCCCCCAGTAAGACCCCAGCGCCAGCGGTGAGAAAACATACATTGTTAATGAGCCTGCATACATCGGGTGGCGCACAACGCTGTAGGGACCTGTTGAAATTACTCTCTGCCCCTCTGAGATTTCTATAACACTGGATGCGAAGCTGTTTTCACGGAATACTTTGAAAACAAGAAAGTAACCGGCAAGAACCAGAACATAAGTAATAACCGAAATAAAAAACGGAACATGCGACCAGCCGAAACGGTGGTCAAGCGATGAAAAGCCGAGCGTAAGAACTGTGAGGATTCCCGAAAAAGCCTGTATGATTTTCTGTGTTTTTTCTTTTTCGGCTTTGGGACCCGATTTAAGCCTGCGTGAAATCAGCGCCGGGTCTTTTTTAAGCAGATACAGTGTGCCCCAGAGTGATGAAACAGAGAAGACCGACCAGTAAAGCCAGCCCTGCGGATAGTTAAGTGTCCATGCGGGAAGAAAAATCAGAAGTCCTAAAGCAATGGTAAGTGTAGCATATCCGCGCAGCGCTTTGAATGTTAAGCTGTTCATAGTTATGTCAAAGATTTGATTAAACTAATCTTTCAAAGCTAATTATCAATAAAATAAATATCCATGATAAAGAGTTATATTCTCATATACAAGATTTATGCATTGTTTTCCCTGAAATAATCAGTTATATTTGTCCTTCGACTCCCTGCCTGCGCCGAAGCATCGGCAGGCAGGCGACTCAGGACGCTGCGTCAGTTTTCGGTCAGCGAAATCTGTGAAATCAGCGTAATCAGTGGTATCGTTTTTTATATGTTTCGTTACTTAATTTTGCATTTTCTGAAAAAACTGCAAATACTGCACGATTTTCGCATAAAAATATTTGGTCTTTTCATAACTTGTTTTTCAGTTTCTAATGTTAAAATATTAATTAATAATAAATTAAAAACATAACTTAAGTTACGGGGGGGGCAGTATTATAATATTTTAGGATTGTAATCCCAAAATCTTATGATATTTTAGGATTATAATCCCAAAATCTTATGTTTTATTAAATTCATTCATATAAAAGCGATTTTTAAGCATTTTTACTTGATTAATTAATGACCAACAAACCCAACAGGCTCATAAACGAAAAATCACCCTACCTGCTTCAGCATGCGTATAACCCCGTTGACTGGTATGCGTGGGGTGATGAGGCATTTGAAAAAGCGAAAGCGGAAGATAAGCCGGTGTTTCTTTCAATCGGATACTCTACCTGCTACTGGTGCCACGTTATGGAGCGCGAAATTTTTGAGAACGCAAAAATGGCGGAGCTGATGAATAAATTTTTCGTCAGCATTAAAGTCGATAGGGAAGAACGTCCGGACGTTGACCGGGTTTATATGACAGCGCTTCAGGCAATGACAGGCTCCGGCGGCTGGCCGATGACGATGTTTCTTACGCCTGAACTCAAGCCGTTTTACGGAGCAACGTATATTCCGCCTAACTCCAAATACGGAATGCCAGGCTTTGAAGATTTGGTTACCGAAATTCATAACGCATGGAAAACCCGCCGTGATGAAATAGAAAAATCAGGCAGCACAATCATTAAACATATTTCGCAGTTCACTGCGCAGAAATCAGGCAGCAATGAATTAAACGAAAGCATTTTAAATAAAGCAGTTGAGCAGTTTAAGGGAGGGTTTGATGAAGAATACGGCGGCTTCGGCGGCGCGCCAAAATTTCCGCGTCCCGCAGGATTTAATTTTTTACTCCGCGTCGCATATTCGACGCTAAGGAGATGTATTGAGTCTTTGGAGGGGAGGGAAAATGGTCATCCGCACACTCTTCCAGATGGCGCGGGGCGGTGTATATGACCACCTCGGCGGCGGATTCCACCGCTACTCGGTCGATAGGTTCTGGATTGTTCCCCATTTCGAGAAAATGCTGTATGACCAGGCTCAGCTGGTTTCCGTTTACCTCGATGCGTACCAGCTTACCAAAGAAAATAATTTTGCAGAAATTGCGCATGATGTTCTGAGTTATGTTGAAAGAAATCTAATTCATCCCGAAGGCGGATTTTATTCCGCTGAAGACGCTGAATCTGCTTTGGATTCATCAAAGCCTCACGAAAAAGAAGAAGGCGCATTTTATGTTTGGGAGAAAAGCGAAATAGATGAACTGCTCGGCGAAAAAAACACGGAAATATTCTGCTATTACTTCGGTGTTGGGGCAAGAGGAAACGCTCCCGCCGGAAGTGACCCGCATAATGTATTTGTAGAATAAAAATATTTTATACCAGGCGCACACGCTTTCTGATACATCGAATAAATTCAGTATATCTACTGATGAAGCTGATAGAATATTAACTGAATCGAAAAAGATTTTATTTGATACCAGAGAAAAGCGTCCGCGTCCCCATCTTGATGACAAAATACTGACTTCATGGAACGGGCTGATGATTTCAGCTTTTGCAAAAGCATACAATGTGCTGGGTGATGAAAAATATATAATGCTTGCAAACAGAAGCGCTGATTTTATTCTGGAGAACTTATTCAAAAATAAAATACTGCTTCACAGGTTCCGTGACGGCGAAGCAAGATATGACGGAACACTGGAAGATTATGCATTTTTTATACAGGCTTTAATTGATTTATATGAAGCCGGCTTTCGATGAAAAATATCTTGAACGCGCAATTGAGCTTACCGAGCTGATGCTCCAGTATTTCTATGATGAATCAGGCGGAGGGTTCTTCGATACTTCGGGTAATGATAAAAGTATTTTAGTGAAGACTAAAGAAGATTATGACTCAGCCGAGCCGACGGGGAATTCAATTGCGATAATGAATTTACTCCGGCTTGCGCAGCTGACTGAGAACGAGGATTATCAAACTAAAGCAATTGAATCATTGGAACTGTTCTCCGGCAAAATGAATGAACAGCCGTACGGCATGCCGCAGATGCTGTGCGCGCTTGATTTTTCACTCACCAAGCCGAAACAAATTATTATTGCAGGCAGGAGAAATGACAAACTGGCTTATGAAATGATCCGCGAAGTTCAAAATCATTACATACCGGATAAAATATTAATTTTTGCTGAAGAAGGGAAATTAAATAAACACATTCCCTTTCTTGAATCAATTATTAAACCATCGGATAAAACTATGGCTTATATTTGTGAAAATTACACGTGCAAGCTGCCGGTGAGTGATTTGGGGGAATTTAAGAAACTCCTGTAATTGTCATTCCCGCGAAGGCGGGAATCCAATTAACATGTAATCATATTTATGAGAGCGCCAATACAAATATTAGTCTTACCTTTTAGAAAAATTCAAAACGGTGATTTTGAATTCGCTGTTTTTAAAAGAGCTGATGAATATTTCTGGCAGGGAATAGCCGGCGGGGCAGAAGACGATGAAACCCCTTATCAGGCTGCGGTAAGAGAATCATTTGAAGAAGCAAGAATACCTGAGGGCTCAAAGTACATTCCGCTTGAGTTTAAAGCTAATGTTCCTGTTAATGCATTTGCTCACCGAAAATACTGGTCAAAAGATTTATATGTTGTGCCGGAACATTATTTTGCTGTAGAATGTAACAGTATCGAATTGCAGATATCACACGAACATACCGAATTTAAATGGGCTGCATACAATGAGGCTGTTGAAATGCTTAAATGGGATTCAAACAAAACCGCTTTGTGGGAATTAAATGAAAGATTACTAAATAATGATTTACCGAAATGAATACCACCATTCCTAAAAATATGAAAGCAATGATTTTTGAATCACCGAAGTCCCCGCTTGTGTTGAGTATTGTCCCTGTTCCCGAACCGGATGGTAATCAGGTGCTGATTAAAATCCATGCGTGCGGTGTATGCAGAACGGATTTGCATATAGTCGATGGTGAGTTAACCGAACCAAAACTCCCGTTAATTATTGGTCATGAGATAGTTGGAACAGTTGTTAAGCCCGGCAAAAATGTAAGCGAGTTTAAGATTGGTGATAGAGTCGGCGTGCCTTGGCTCGGTTATACCGACGGCACGTGCAAATACTGCAAGCGCGGTGAGGAGAACCTGTGCGAAAATGCAAAGTTCACCGGCTATACCATCGATGGCGGTTACGCGGAATATACCGCAGCAGATAAACATTACGTGTTCCCAATTCCTGATGGATTTGATGATACTCATGCGGCTCCGTTACTGTGCGCGGGATTAATCGGTTACCGTTCGTACCGCATGATTGGAAAAGATTTCGAGACGCTGGGTATATACGGCTTCGGCGCAGCTGCGCATGTGATTGCTCAGGTTGCAATTCACCAGGGAGAAGAAAATATATGCCTTCACTAAGCCTGGTGATAAAGAAGGTCAGGCATTTGCGCTCAAGCTCGGCGCGGTGTGGGCGGGTGATTCAACCCAATTGCCTCCCGTTAAGCTTGATGCATCAATTATATTTGCGCCGGTCGGAGCTTTAATTCCCGCAGCGCTGAGGGCATCGGACAGAGGAGGCGTTGTAATATGCGGAGGGATTCACATGAGCGATATTCCGCAGTTTCCTTATGATATACTTTGGGAAGAGCGTGAAATTAAATCGGTTGCAAACCTCACCCGCCTTGACGGCGAGGAATTGCTTGCAATTGCGCCGAAGGTTCCGGTTAAAACTGAAATCACTTTGTATCCGTTTGGAAAAAGCAAACGATGCGTTGAATGATTTACGTTCGGGAAAGCTTCACGGCGCAGCGGTGCTGGTGATGGAATGAAAAATACGTGCCCCCGGCTAACACAAGGGCACGAATTTATTAAACAGTTCTTTGAAATTACGCAGCAGCCTGCATTTTCTTGGCATATTCGATTCCATCAAGTAATTCTTTTTGGAACTCTTCGAAATCAAATTGTAAACCATTGAGGTAAGCGCTCCATCCGGCACTTGCTTTTGCAAAATGAACGGCGTCTTCTATTTCCTCATCTGTTGCTCCGAACATTTTTGCGGCTTCGGTGTGATAGAATGCGCAGTACCGGCATTTTGTAACTGCAGCAATGCCAATCCCTATTAACTCTCTGTATTTGTTTGGAAGGGGGCTCTCGTTAAGCTGAATTGCTTTGAACAGCTCCCATTCCGCTGCGAGTGACCTATCTGGGATTGATTTGAAGAAGGTTGGAACTTTCCCGAAGGTTTGTTCGATTTCCTGATAGACTTCTTTACGTGTCATTGTTTTGCTCCTTTATTTATTGATTAATGATTTTAAAAAATGTTCTTTGAAAAACAGTTTACAATTCAAATAATGTGTAGATTTCTCTGCTGCCGGAATCCACAAGCGGCATAAATTTTTGATACCATTGCTGCCAGTCTTTATCGGCGAACGTCTGTTTAAGCGAGCCTTCCATTTCAGTGAAGCTCTTCCATTCCGATTCCATTACCATTGTATATGAAGGGCCTGTAAAGTCTGTCATAACTTTGGGTTTCGGCATCTGGAATTTGGTAAACAAAAAGCTTGCTTCTTTAAACAGGGCTTTTGCGTCTTTGGCTTTTCCGAATTTGAGATGAAAAATATCTCTTACTAAAAACATGGTTTATTTCCTTTCTTGAAATTTATTTTTAAAATTCATTTTTCGTTTTCCATGAGAGCTTTAATTTGTCTTCTGAGTTCAGGTGTATCCTGGTGTCCGTGTTCCTCAACCGCGTGTCTGAGTGCGGCTTTAAGAACTTCCTTCTTGTTTCCCGAAATTGTGAGCGTGCATCCGATTTCATTCGGAAACAGACGGCAATCAATTTTTTTTCTCTTTTCTTTAGGCATATTACTCTGTTTGTTTACTTGTTCGGCAAAGATAAATACACCCGGCAGGGTTTTGCAAAGAAAGTTTTTTATGGTTGTTATAGCGGAAATTTTACTGGTAGAAGGGCGGGGATACTTGAAATAGGACTTTTTTGAGCGTATTTTAGACATTATTCCTGTTACGTTAACCCGGTTTGTTATAATATTTTCGTATAATTTTGATGGAAAAATCGAAGATAATTGACATACTCAAAACATTCTCAAAAGAAGAGATGAAATCATTTAAAGATTTCGTCAATTCACCCTTTTTTAACAGTAATAAAAGTGTAATACGGCTTTTTGAGATTTTACGAAAATCATACCCGGGATTTAATTCAGCTCTGATAAGAAAAGAAAGTGTTTACAGGAAAATTTTCCCGGGTAAATCATATAATGATATAGTTATGAGGATTCTGATTTCTGACCTGATGAAACTTGCCGAAGAATTTCTTTCATATTTAAGATATGCTAAAAATCCTCTTGACGGGAAAAAATATCTTCTCGAAGAACTGAAAGAGCGCAAACTTGACAGGCTTCACAACAGGCATTTCACTATCGCTGAAGATATAATGAATAATTCAGGAATAACAAATCATTTTTATTTTCTTGAACTTTATAACATTGAAAATCACCTGATTGATTTTATGATATCCCGTGATAAACAGTCGCAAACAGCAGGTAATGTTCTTAAGCAGGGAGAGTATCTTCTATTTTTCTCATTGATCGGAATTTTGAATATTGCTCATGAGCTTCTTACACAACAGGATGTCCTTAATATAAAATTTGATAAAAATGCTATCGATATGTATCTTGAACATTTTAATCTTGACGGGTTTATGGAGTATCTCAGGAAATCAAACCATAAATATTATTCAGTTGCTGCAATATATTACTATATGTATAAAGCATACAGAGAAACCGGTAAAGAAGAATATTATTTCCAGTTAAGAAAGCTTATAGAGGAAAACATTAATCTTTTCGGAAGGGAAGAAAGATTTAACCTGCTAGTAATTCTTGAAAGCATCTGCGTAAATATGCTAGCTGCGGGGAAGGAGGGCTTTTACAAAAATCTTATGGGAATATATGAGATGATGATAAGGGAAAACCTGCTGGCGCCAAATGAAAATGATTATATACAAACCAACCTGTTCAGAAATATTTTTTATACTGCAGTTATTCTTAAAAGATATGAATGGGCTGAGGATTTTATCGGCAGGTTCAGCTCAAAAATCCACCCTGAACAAAAGGATAGTATGTTTTATTATTCGCGCGCAATGATTTATTTCGAAAAGAAGCAGTTTAACCGATCGCTTGAAAATATTTCCAGAGTGGGGCAGAGGTTTTTCCCGTTTAAGTTCGATGCAAAAGTCCTTATGCTTAAAATCTATTATGAGCTGGAAGATTTTGAACCGGCAATATCGCTTATAGATTCATTTTCTCATTTTCTTTCGAATAATAAAAGTGTTTACATAACAGATAAAGAAAGATTCGGGAGCTTTCTTAAATTTTTTAGAATTTTAATCAGGCTTAAGAACGGTTCAAAAGATTTCCATGGGGCTCTTATCAGGCGGGAAATCGAAAAAAATGCAAATGTTATCAGTAAAAAATGGCTTCTTGAAAAAGCTGCAAATTTCCCTTAACAATTCTATATTTTATAAAATTTTTAAATTTTTGCTTCAAATTTCACCCGAACCGGTGATAAAATGGCTTATTTCAAACTGCTTAATTGATTATATTTAAACAATTCCCTTAAGGTTGTTTTAAAAATTTTTAATGACAAGAGTCATGAAAACATTTATAAAAACTAACCTGGTTTTAATTGCATTTCTATTTATAGCTCAATACAGCTTTACGCAGCAAAACGATGCAGCAAAATTTGTGAACTCGGGCATTGAATCAGAGAAGAACGGAAACAACGAAGAAGCTCTGTTTTATTATTCAATGGCTATACAGGCAAACTCAAGCTATGCAGATGCTTACTTTCACAGGGGCTGTGTTTATTACAGACAGAAAAATGTTTCAGGTGCATTAGGTGATTTCAATAAAGTTATACAGCTTGATTCCAAAAACGCGGATGCTTATTTCAAGCGCGGAATGATTTATTTCGATGCGAAAAATTATAAGAACGCAGTGAGCGATTTCGGACGGGTAATAGAAATTAAACCCGATATGCCCGAAGCATATTATAACAGGGGATTCGCATACCTGCAGCTGAATGATGTGAACAATGCAATTAATGATTATACTAAAGCAATCGAACTTGACCCGACTAAACCCGAAGCGTATCTTTACCGCGGCAATCTTTATATGCAGACAAAAGAATATGATAAAGCTATAAGCGATTTATCCAAAGCAATAGAAAATAATCCCAACTCGGCTGACCTGTATATCGCAAGAGGCACTGCATATTACCAGATGAAAAACTGCACCAGTGCGATGGCTGATATAGATAAAGCAATTGAACTGAATGCATCTGGCAGTGATTTATATATGATAAAAGGACTTATGCGCTGTTGAACAGAAAGATTTTTCTACTGCAATAGATGCTTTAACCAAAGCAATTGAAACGAAACCGGACTGCGAGGAGTGCTACTACAACAGGGGTAGAGCTTACACCGAGCTTAACAACTACGATGCAGCTCTGCAGGATTACAGCAAAGCAATTGACCTAAACCCGAAAGACGAGAAGGCTTACACAAACCGCGGGTCAATTTATTCGGATATGAAAAATTATCTGCCCGCAATTTCGGATTTAACCAAAGCGATTGAAATAAACCCGAATTCAATTTTAGCACATTTCAACCTGGCAATCGCTTACTACAATACGGGAAATAAAGATATGGCAGCCGAAAGCTTTAAGAAAGCGGCAAGGCTGGGTGATGAAGACAGCCAGAATTGGCTTAAAGCAAACGGTTACAGCTGGTAAATTAAAATTAAAGTTTTTTATGATAAAAAAGATTTTTCTCCTGTTCTTTTTAATAGGTTTGATATCGGGATTATTCTCGCAGACAAAGGACCTTAAATTCGATATGAAATACCAGATTACATCAAATGATTTTCTGGTAGTGAACGATACATTAAATCACAAAATGGGCAAAGCCGAGGGTTCGGGAAGCGCCGCGTTTTCCGACGGCTCTGATGCAATTGTAAAAGTATATTTTATTTATGATTATAAAAACGGTAATGGTGATTTTATCGAGTATTATAACCTCACTTTTAAGGATGGCTCATCTCTTATTGTAAAAGCCAAGGGGCGGTCGCTCGGCTCAACTGATGAAAGCATGCCCCTGTTCACCGCGGATGTATCCGTTACAGGCGGTACGGGTGTTTATGAAGGGGCCAGGGGGACAGGAAGTATGAGCGGCAACCGGAAAAATATTCTTGAAAGCGGTTCTACAGTTAAACTGAGCTTTTTGATACAGTTAAAATAAACATACGTTTTTATACAGGAGCGGAGAGCTCAATCAGCTTATCAACAACTTTCCAGCTCCGCGCGGTACCTGCCGGAGCCGAGGATTTTTTCAAAGTCAAGATTTCTTCTTATGCCTGCGTATTTTTTATCGTATGCATAATACAAAACATCATCATGAACAAAAAAGCGGTATTCCTCTCCTTCCGTTTTCATTAGTTCTTTTATTTTTTCCTTTCCCGGTTTACCGGATAAAAACATGAGGTGACAGAGCATTTCGGCATTTTTTTCGGGTTCAAAAGGATTTTTTGATGCGGCTTTTTTTAATTTATCATTTGTCAGTATAAAAACTTTCCTGTCACAGCCCGTTAATGATTTAAATTTCTTTTCAATCTGCGCAGCGATTTTATGTATTATCAGAATCTTTGGTAGCAAAACACAACATTTCCGCTTTGAATGTAAGTTGTAACATCTGAAAATCCGAGATTTTCAAACATCTTTTTCAGGTCAGCCATTTTGACAACAGCATGCCCCCCGACGTTGATGGCTCTGAAGAGCGCGATGAATGTGTTATTAGCTTTCATTCAGGCAAGATAGCTAAAAATTTCTAATAAAATAAAAGTGCCTCTTTTTGAGAGGCACAAAATTCTGTTACCAATGTTTATGAACGTTTACTTAACCAAAACAAGTTTCCTGGTTTGAGAAAATCCTTTTGTTTCCATCCGGCAGAAATATACTCCGCTGGCTTTACCGGATGCATTCCACACAACGGAATATTTCCCCGGCTGTTTGGTTTCGTCAACCAGTGTTGCAACTTCCCGACCGAGCGGGTCAAGTATTTTGACCGAAACTGGCTGCTGTGATTTGACATAATAAGTTATTGTTGTTGACGGATTGAATGGATTCGGGTAATTCTGGTCAAGCTTGAATTCATGCGGTACATTTGTATTTCCCGCAACTGAAGTAATTAACCCCGGTCTAAGCCTCCGCCATACGCCGTTAAAATCCATTCCTGCAATTAAAAATGAATCAGTAGCTGTAAAACATTCAGCTTGCGCATTTATTCCGAGTCCTGCTGTATATGGTGTAAACGACAGCCCGTTATCATACGAAGCATATATAAAGTTTGGAGTAGTATATGCTGATGCCAGAACCATGCCGGGCTGGTTGGGAACGTAAAAAGTTGAAAAGACCGATTCTCCGCTTGGAAAACCCGATACTCCGAACCACTGGCTTCCATTGTTTGTTGTCACGTATGCTCCCTGCTCAGATGACCCGACACATGCATAATTATTCATAGCCCCAACAGACGTGAAATCCAGACCGGAAATAGTTACGTTCCAGTTAACACCGTTATCAGATGAACGGTAAATGCCTAGGTAATCGCAGGCAGCGTAAACATACCCACCGCCGGTGGCAAGGTTTGTAACATAATAAGTTAATCCGTTTCCGTGTATCCAGTTTTCTCCGTTGTTAGTTGAATAATAAACTCCGCTATCGGTGCCTGCAAGAACATTATTTCCGCTTTCTGTTACTGCATTAAGAAATTTCAAAGTGGTCGAAATCCCGCTGGTTTTTCTAAGCCACGTCAAACCGTTATCGGTTGACCTGTAAACAGCAGCATGATACTGCAGCTCACATCCTGCAAAGATTGTATCACCATTTTGGTATATGCCTCTTACGAGTGAATAATTAATTGTATCATTGTTTCCGTAAAGCTTGTTCCAGTTTAAACCGTTATCTACCGAGCGGTATACGCCATCGTATGTTCCTGCTAGGACAGTTGAGCCTGATGCATACAATCCCGCAACTGTGGAGCCAGCCGGAAAACCCGCCATTGACCTGTTCCAGCTTGAACCGTTATTTGTTGACCTGTAAACACCGGCATAATTAGCGCCTGCAACAACTGTCGAACAGGATGAAACAATCGCCCGTGTATCCTTAGGTCCCATTCCTGTTTTTGCTGGTGACCATGTTACACCGTTATCGGTTGATTTGTAAACGCCGTCATATGATGTTCCAGCAAGGAGGTCTGTGCCTGATGAGACTATTGTATAAAAATTTACAAAACTGAAATCGAAGCTGACTGGTATTTGTGTAAAGCTGTTTCCGAAATCTGTGGAACGGAAAATCCTGTTTGACGCGCCCTCAATTACCGTATCACCGCTGCAGTAGAAACACCACGCTTCAGAACCATCAAGGCTGTGCACAAATGACCAGTTTGTTCCGTCATCCGTTGAGAGATAGGTATAACCGTATTCTGATGCATATATTTTGTTCTTATCAACGCACACTGAATGGAAGAGTTCGGGTGAATAATAGACATTCTGCCATGTGGCACCGTTATCTGAAGAGCGGAATAAACCGTCGGCTGCAGCATAGACAAACGAATCCTTTACAGCAATTGCCGTAACATAGAAATTGGTTCCGTTTGAGGGAGGAAGCCATGTTTCGCCTCCGTTTGTTGAACGGTAAACTCCGCTGCCATTAGTTCCTGCAAAAAGATATCCCGGTTTTGAAGCTAGGCTGAGAACTCCTTTAGTTTCAATTCCGGAGTTCATCGGAAACCAGTTAATACCGCTGCTTATGGATGCGTAAACACCGTCAGTTCTTGTGCCTGCATAGATTGTATCGCCAACGCTTGAAAGAGCATTTATTGAGATACCTTCCGGTCCATTTGTGCGCATCCATTGTGAATATGAAAGAGTTGTTGTTAACCAAAGGCTGATAAAAATTAAAATTGTTTTCATAAAAAAAGTGTGAAATTTTGTTTAATTAGGTTAATCACTTTATTTAACTCTGAAATTATAAAGTAATTCCGTGTTATTACGGAAAAATTGAGGGGAACCTGCCGGGGTTTTAGGGTGCGCTTATTGAATTAAAATATGAAAATTAAAATTTAAAGTATTTTGTGTTTACTTTTTGAATTTAGCCGGAAGAAAAAAGATTGATTACCTGATATACGGAATTAAAAAATCTCAGTTTACAAGGCCTAATGCGAGCGCTAAAAAGCCAAATGCTCCGAAAACAAAATGTATTACTATTGAGATTGTTGTATTTTTTCTTATCTGAACTATTACCGGCAGTACAAATAAAATTGGTATTGCCGATATAATTAAATCAATCCCATCGGAAAATGCCAGAGTGCCCAAAGTAAACCATGAACAATCCATGTATGTTTTTTATTCAGTAATTCCTGTCTGGGCTGTATATAGCCTCTCCAAAGGAATTCTTCGCCGAATATATTGAAAAAGAAAAATAAAGGCCACACGTACAATATCCAGAAGTGTTTATCATTCAGGGGCATATTCTTAAAGAAAAACGGCGCCGCATCTAAATTAAATATCGGGAGTAATAATTTCGCTATTAAGAATGAGAGAAAAGATAAAACTATAAAGCCTCCAATAGTCCACAGTAAATCTGCCTTGGATAATTTTTTTATACGCATTCTTTCAAAGATTGCAGCCGGCTTATTTGACTTTATTTCCCTTGCTGTAAGATAAATTGCGCCGAAAAACATAGGTGCCAGCACCAACATACCAACGCTTAAGAAATATGTTATCTCTATTGGAAATATATTTTGTGAATCCAGCAAAGGTATTGCAATCTTACATGCGATGAAGTTCAGGACAGTTGGTATCCCAAACAATATTAATAATTTTGGCCAGCTTAAAGGTTTTAGATTCTCCATTTTTTCTTATAAGATTTTATCAGGCAGCTTTATGTACAGTAACTCCCATTCGGGATTGTAGTTTGTAATGCCAGGCTTACTAAGCATTCGCTTGATTTAATTTCTATGCTTTTGGAGTCAGTATCCAAGCCATTACAGAGGCAAATGTGTGAATAAGAGGTTCCCTAAAGCGGTCAGGAATAAGTGAAACCGTCGAAAGCTTATAGTTTCCGGAATACATTGGGAACTCTTCCACATCGAATCCCAGATTATTGTAGAATTTGAGCGCTGCAGCCTTGTTGGAAAAATCATTGCTTGTGAGATTACTCCCAGTATGTTTGGAAATGTTCTGTACTGATTCCTGGAGAGTCTTTTCCTCTCCGGAATTTAACATACTTAATATTTTTTCCCCTATCTCTTTGAAGGTAAGGTCCGTTGTTATCCAACAGCCTCCGTTGTCTTTAAGGAGGTTTCTGATATTTTTCGCCATGATAGTCTTTTCTTCCATAGTGAGGTACGGCAGCAGTCCTTCGTTACAAATAGCGAATGTTTTGCCGCCAAAGTGAATGCTGGCATCTTTCAACTCTTTTTCTTGCAGCACGTTCACTGGCTGTAGATGAAAATTCTCCATCGGAATTCCTATTCGGCGAGCAATGGCGGGAATAACCAGCGAACTCTCGGCGAGCATGTCAGGTAAATCGGTTCCTACATAAATCCCGCCGTCACCCACAATTCCCAACCCTCTCGGTGACAACCCACATGCCAGCTCCATAACATTGCTGATACCGCGCTTTTTAAGTCCGTAATCAATCGCTTTATATCTCACTTCCATAGCCGCAGGAGCACATGCTTCCACTTCCTTTGGTCTATTTCCCGTCAACTCCTTAGCGGTCTTTTCGGCGTCGACAGACTCGGCTATCTCTTTAGAATACGGTATGTCCGAGAAAGATTTCCAATATGCCGTCAGCTTAGCCGTGGGGCTGATACGGCTAAAATCATTTCTAGTGTTTGTTTTTTTCATATTGTTAAAAATTAATCGTTAAATTTGAAACTGGAGTAATTACTAATCTAACGAATTGAATATCTGCCGCATTTGAGAGGTAATCTTGCGACAACCATTTGGCTTGTCTTAGCTTCTTTACGTTCTTGCTGATTTTATTCTCGTGTCATACTTGTATTATAATACTATTATTGGTAAAATGGAGTTATGAGAACTTATATCTAAATCATATTATTAGAATACATCTTTCCTTACATTGAACAAGGGAGTATTGTTTGTTGCATGCGCACAGGCGGACGAGGCAGCATATTTCAATTTCGCTGAAAGTATAACTTTGCGGAGAAGGTGGGATTCCTCCGAAGGAGTGCCTTCGGCAGAACCCACGGTACAGTTAAATAATTTTCTTTTCTTTCAGCCACAAATATCCATCGATATTGTACCATTAAGCGGAGAAGGTGGGGATTCCTCCGAAGGAGTGCCTTCGGCAGAACCCACGGTATACAGTTAAATAATTTTCTTTTCTTTCAGCCACAAATATCCATCGATATTGTACCATTAAGCGGAGAAGGTGGGATTCCTCCGAAGGAGTGCCTTCGGCAGAACCCACGGTACAGTTAAATAATTTTCTTTTCTTTCAGCCACAAATATCCATCGATATTGTACCATTAAGCGGAGAAGGTGGGATTCCTCCGAAGGAGTGCCTTCGGCAGAACCCACGGTACAGTTAAATAATTTTCTTTTCTTTCAGCCACAAATATCCATCAATATTGTACCATTAAGCGGAGAAGGTGGGATTCGAACCCACGGTACTGTTCCCAGTACACACACTTTCCAGGCGTGCCAGTTCAACCACTCCTGCACCTCTCCTATTTATTGGTTGTAATAATATCGAGCCTAATTTTCAGTATAAGCTATTTTCCGGGGTCTATACATTCTGGTTGAAATTACAAAACCTGAATTGTGCCTATGAATTCTTTCATTAATATTATTGGTTTGGCCAACATAGGTTTTGTTGAATTTTTTAGAAAAAAGAACATAAACTGAATAAATATCAGCCATTTTTGCGGAGAGCGAGGGACTCGAACCCCCACACCCTTGCGGGCGTCCGCCTAGGCGGATGCAATAAAATTTTTGATAAATGCTCTCCCTTTTCCACTTTTCAACCATTTTTCACGTCTCATTGCTTCCGACCTTGTTTTATAATTTTCAGTATAAGCTATTTTCCATGGTCTATACATTCTGGTTGAAATTACAAAACCTGAATTGTGCCTATGAATTCTTTCATTAATATTATTGGTTTGGCCAACATAGGTTTTGTTGAATTTTTTAGAAAAAAGAACATAAACTGAATAAATATCAGCCATTTTTGCGGAGAGCGAGGGACTCGAACCCCCACACCCTTGCGGGCGGCGGTTTTCAAGACCGCTGCAATACCATTATGCGAGCTCTCCGAAATACCGCTAATTCCTGCAATATATTAAAATTCAAAAATATATGCTGTACCTTTGTTTGTATCTTACCCTGCCCAAATTAACCCGTCTACGTTATCTCTGAAATCCTTCAGCCTGCACCAGCCGTTGGTCCCGTCACCGGTTTTGATTAAGAACCAGTCACAGTTATCATCAAATTTATAATCAGTTTCGTAATCAGAGCACTTGGGTGAAATATCTACTTTAACAAGAGTTATTTTCGTTTTAGGCTTTAGAGTGGCTGCAGCCGGGGAATTGTCATATCTGTATCTTAAAATTGGGAATGCAGCGTTCACTTCTGCGGGAACATCAATATTATAAATATCCTTCTGAATGTATGTCAACGTTTTATTTATTGAATCGAATTTATATTCAAATTTTAATTCATAAAAGCCCATCCAGACCTTTTCCGTTAGGATTTTGTTCCCGGTAGTTATAATTCCGAAATTCCCTGAAAGGTGTCCGCAAGCAATAATTTTCCCGTTCACAAACTGGTACAGGAACCATTCAATATAATCACTTGAGCCATAGCCCCCGGCAGCAATTTCCTTGAGGTTATCGTTGTTGTCAATATCTATTATCCTGATAAAAGAATCATAACCTTCAATAAACTGCCCGTTAACAGATTTATCGTTTACCGTCAAAATATATGCGCCGCTTTCATCACTTTTGAATTTTATTGCTTCTTCGTTCCGGTTGTAATTAATATCTGTTACAACGGTAGTATCGGCAGCGAAAAGGTGAAATACGTTAATAATAAATAAAATTAGAAAATATTTAAGCTTAATTTTCATTTTAAATCCTGATGTTAGTTAAAAAATAAGATTTGAAGTACAATAGAAGATAATGCAATATATTAATAAATTTGAAAAATTACCGTTTAATGAATAATGAACTATGCATTTCTATTAATATTTTTTTCCGATAATTTTATCAAACTTTAAACAAAATCATTTATGATAAAACACATAATCTGTTTTAAGCTGAGGGATTTTGCCGAAGGCAATCCGAAATCCGTTAATGCTGAATTAGTTTCTCTAAAACTTCTTGCTTTAAAAGATAAAATCAACGAAATAAAACATATCGAAGTTGGCATAAACTCACCCAAGGCATCAGCCGATAATTTTGATATGGTGCTTTATACTGAATTTGAAAGCTTTGCTGACCTGGAAATCTATCAGAAACATCCCGAGCATGTTAAGACTGCTGATTTTATTAAAAAAGTTCGGGAAACAAGAGCGTGTGTTGATTTTGAAGCATGATTAAGAAGATTCATGCGAAAACACTTCTCTCATCACACAAAGAAGGGATAGATGATTACTTCGGAATCCGCTACACAATGAATCTTTACCGCGGATGCCAGTTTGGCTGCATTTACTGCGATTCAAGAAGCTCCTGCTACGGAATAGAAAATTTTTCCGATATACTTATTAAAGAAAACGCGCTTGTGCTCCTCGATAAAGAGCTAAGGTCAAAGCGTATAAAGGGCACAATCGGAACAGGAAGCATGAATGACCCTTATATGCCTGTTGAAAAGAAAATGGAACTGACAAGAGGCGCCATGAAACTGATAAAGAAATATCATTTTCCGGTGCATATCATTACCAAAGGAGACCTTGTTGTGCGTGATATTGACCTGCTGAAAGAAATAAATAAAACATATGCAGCGGTTTCATTTACCATAACTGCTTCAGATGATAAGCTTGCAAAACAGATTGAACCCCACGCGCCTTCATCAACAAAAAGATTTGCTGCTATGAAGAAATTATCCGATAACGGGATTTACACAGGTGTGGCTTTAACACCTGTGCTGCCATTTATTACCGATACGAATGAAAATATCGAAGAGATTGTTCTAAAAAGTAAAGAGGCAGGAGCGCAGTATATATTATGCTGGCCGGGCATGACAATCCGGGAAGGACAAAGGGAATATTTTTACGGTGAGCTTGATAAAAGATTCCCCGGTCTAAAGGAAAAATATATTGAAAAATACCGCAATAATTATTCATGCGCTGTGCCTTCAATTAATGAGATGCAAAAGAAATTTGCCGAATTGTGCGGGAGGGAAAATATTTCAACACGTATGAAATTTTATAAAGAAAGAAAAACAGAGCAAATTTCATTATTCGGATAGTGTTTATAGGTTCGCTATAATGCACAAAAATTCGTAAATTTAGAATTATGGAACTCTTCAAAGTAGGCTTTATAAATGTTACTGTAATTGATGTAATTGACATACTTATAGTAACTTACATCTTTTATAAGCTGTACCTTGTAATGCGGGGTACCATAGCTGCGCAGATTTTTGTAGGTCTTACTTTAATAGTTACTATATCCCTGATTGCCCAGACGTTCAACATGCGTTCTTTAGGATGGCTGTTCAGCCGATTAACTGATATCTGGGTAATCGCCTTTATTATTTTATTCCAGCCGGAAATTAGAAGAGTGCTGCTTGTTCTCGGAAGAACCAGGTTTGCGAGGTATTTCTTTAAAATCAGTTCAAGCGAAACCATTGTTGAAGTGATAGATGCATTAAAAGAGTTAAAGCTCCGCCACCAGGGAGCGTTGATTGTAATATCAAGCAGCTCGGGATTGAATTCATTTATAGAAACTGGCGAGAGCATACAGGCAAAAGTGAATAAAGAACTGCTTATTTCCATTTTCAATACACGCTCTCCTCTGCATGACGGCGCCGTTATAATCAGAAATAATATTATCGAAGCTGCAAGATGTATTCTTCCGCTTTCATCGGCAGAAAAGAAAGGTGTCCGCAAGCTTGGCACACGCCACCGCGCAGGTTTGGGGCTCTCCGAACAGGTTAATGCTCTTATTATCATCCTTTCGGAAGAAACAGGAGATATATCAATTGCCAATGACGGCAAGCTGACAGTCTGTAATGATTATGATGAGCTGAAAAAACTTTTGGAAGAAACGCTTGAAATCCCGGGTACCGCCGAACAGGTTAACGAAATATTCGAAGAAGCAAAAGAAGAAAAATAATGGATGAAAATAATGCTTCTGCTTGAAGAAGAAAAGAAATCTCTGATAAGATTGCTGAGGGCAAAAGGTGTTAAAGATGAACGCCTGCTCGATGCTTTTTTTAAGGTACCTAGAGAAAAATTTATATCCGCACCGTTCAGAAAATACGCGTATGACGATAATGCCCTGCCTATTGACTGCAAACAAACAATCTCGCAGCCGTTTACCGTTGCATACATGACACAGGTACTTGAAATTGAAGCAGGCAGCAAAGTCCTTGAAATAGGAACCGGCTCAGGTTACCAGGCGGCAATATTAAGCAAGCTGGGCGCAGATGTATATTCTGTGGAACGTATTGAAAAATTGTACAACTCTGCAAAATCAATACTGCATAAGCTTGGCTATAATGTTCATATTAAATTAGGTGACGGCACCCTTGGATGGGAAGAAAATGCTCCTTATGACAGAATAATTGTTACAGCCGCAGCGCCCAATGTTCCCGAAAGCCTTATTCAGCAGCTTAAGATTGACGGCAAGCTTGTTGTTCCTGTCGGCTCGCTTGAGTCTCAAAAGCTCTATGTTGTTAAGCGTACAAATGACGGTATAGATTATTCAATCCGTGACAGTTTTAAGTTTGTGCCTCTAATCGGCGAAGAAGGCTGGAATAAACAGTAGTATGAGGCATGAGTGTACCTAAGATATTAGTTTTATCAGGTCCCACTGCATCAGGAAAAACTACACTTTCTTACCTCGTTTCAAATTTAATCAAAGAAAAATTATCGAAAGAACCTGTTATTATCTCAGCCGATTCAAGGCAGGTGTTTAAATATATACCGATAGCAGCTTCGTATCCTCCCGAAGAATATTTAAAATCTTATAAGCATTATTTCATCGGTGAGCTTGAGCTTGACGGAGAGTTTAACGCGGGTGAGTTTGGCAAGCAGGCAAGAGAGATTATCAACAACTCATTTGCGGAAAGTAAAATTCCAATTATTGTTGGAGGAAGCGGTCTTTATATACATTCATTAATTTACGGATTGTTTGATTTCGGGGATGCAACAGGGGATAAAGTTTCTAAGGAAAAGCTTAACAACATCAGGCAGAAATTAGCCATGCGGCTTGAAGAAGAAGGAATTGATAAGTTGCTTTCTGAACTGAGAACGGTTGATGAGGAATCAGCTGTCAAAATGACAGGCGCTAACCAGAGAAGAATACTCCGCGCGCTTGAGGTATATTATATGACGGGCATTCCGATTTCAAGGCTTCAAAGCAAAAAAATTGATATAGGATTTGAACCGGTGCAGTACGCTCTTAATTGGGATAGACAAACACTTTATGATAGAATTAATCTCCGTGTTGATGAAATGCTAAAGCATGGACTTATTGATGAAATAAAATCATTAAAAGAAAAAGGTTTTCATTACTCGGTTTACAATTCACTTAACACAGTTGGCGTGAAAGAGGTTTTTGATTACCTGGAAGAAAAGCTTGATTACGATACTATGGTAAAAATGATAAAGCAAAATACCCGCCGGTTTGCCAAAAGACAGTTAACATGGTTCAGGAAAGATAAGAATATAAACTGGATAGAAATAAACGAGGCCTTTCAGTTAGACCCAATCGCAGAAAAAATTTTCGAATTCGTTTTTTTATACGTGGGGGAAAAATTAAATTTATCTTTCATCGGATTCCTGCTGGAGTTTATCACTAACAAGTTTCGGGACGGGAATGACAAACGGTTCAATAAATATAAAATCCTTTACCTGTTTTAACTCCGAGAGTTTTCAGATTCACCATTTCTTTTAATGCGGGGTGCGGGCGGTAGCGGTCTTCACCGAAATCTCTTTGTAAAGCAAGCAGAATGTTATAAACCAGGTCAATGCCAAGCTTATCAGCCCATTCAAGCGGACCGAATGGATAGTTTGTGCCGAGCTTCATTGCTGTATCTATATCATCACGGGAGGCAATGTTTTCCGAATATACCTGCGCAGCTTCATTTATTATCATTGCAAGAATCCTCGGAAAAACCAACCCTGTTTTATCGGGAACTTTGGCATAATTCAGCTGGATTTCTTTAAGGAAATTCTCAGCATTTTCAAGTATTTTTACTTCTGTTGCTTTGGAGGGAGCTATTTCAATCAATTTCGAGTTAGAAAACGTGTCATAAAGCCCGATACCGATAATTCGTTTCGGGTATTTGCTGTACGAAGCTATTTCCGATGCAGCAATGCACAGCGATGAAGAAAAAACGGGAATATTTTTATCCGAGTTTTCGTCTATAAAATTAATATTATCTCGTTTTTTTTCTGTTGGGAAATTTATTGTATCAATTATAATATCAACTGTATCATCAAGATTTGAAACAACTTCGCATTTTGAAGCAAGACAGCGTTTTTATTTCATCATTAACCGAAGTTTCCCCGGTTACAAATATTTTCTTCATAAAAAGATTTTAATTTTGCAGAATCTAAAAGATAAACTTGAAAATCTCTATAAGCAGTATAAATACCGCTTCTCATCAAAGGACCCGGTGTGGGTTCTTCACAGGTTTTCTGATGCAAGAGATATTGAGATTATTGGCTTAATAACCGCAGCATATTCATACGGACAGGTTGATTTAATCAACAAATTTACCGATAAGCTTCTTTTGCAAACAGGCGGCAAACCGTACGAATTTACAATTAATTTCGCCAAACGTAAAGATAAAAAATATCTTAAAGGTTTAAATTACCGTTTTAATACTGAAAATGATTTAGCGCTTTTATTCAGCGCAATCAGTAAAGCAATTACGGAATACGGCTCGCTTAAAAATCTTTTCCTAAGAGCTTATGATTCAGAAGGTGAAAATATTGTTAATGCGCTTACGAATTTCATCTCAGTGTTAAATTCTTATTCTTCCAACAGGCACGGTTATTTTAATTATCTTCTGCCGAATCCGAACAATAAAAGCACTTGTAAAAGAATGAATTTATACCTAAGATGGATGGTAAGAAAAGACGAAATTGATACAGGAATCTGGAGCGAGGTTTCAAGGTCAAAGCTAATCATGCCCGTAGACGTCCATGTAGCAAGGGTTTCCAAAGCACTAAAACTGGTTGAAAGAAAATCGGTTGACCTGAAATTCGCCCTTGAACTTACCCGGAATTTAAAAAAATTCGATAATCACGACCCCGTTAAATACGATTTTTCACTCTGCCATATCGGTATTGACGGAGTAAAGATTTGATAAAATATCTAACTAAAGGACAGGAATTAAAATGAAAATAGGAATTTCCTGCTACCCGACATTCGGGGGCAGCGGCGTTGTTGCAACAGAATTAGGACTTGAACTTTCCGAAAGAGGACACGAGGTGCATTTCATTTCTTACAGCGTGCCCATGCGGCTTAAAGGCTTCTCAGAAAAAGTTTTTTTCCACAGGGTTGAAATGGCATCTTACCCGTTGTTTGATTTCCCATTATACAGCATAGCGCTTGCCAGTAAAATTGTTGAGGTTGCAAAATACAACGGGCTTGACCTTGTCCACGCGCACTATGCAATACCCCATGCTACCAGCGCATATCTTGCAAGAGAAATTATCGCCGAAGAACAGTTAAGCGGTAAAAACAACGGCTCAGAGCTTAAGATTATTACAACACTTCACGGTACGGATATAACACTTGTGGGACTTGAAATCAGCTTCCTCCCCACTATGAAGTTTTCTATCCAGAAATCAGACGGTGTAACGGCTGTTTCATCATTTCTCAAGGTAAAGACAATGTCACAATACGGAATTACAAAAGACATAGAGGTTATCCCTAACTTCATCGATACAGAGCGCTACAAAAGAATAGAAAACCACGAGACCGAGTGCCTTAAAGAAAGGTATTCAAAGAACGGCGAAAAAATACTTGTGCATACTTCAAACTTCCGCCCCCTGAAACGGGTTGATGACTGCATAAGGGTTTTTAACGAAGTCAGAAAAAAAATCCCGGCCAAGCTTCTTCTGATTGGTGACGGACCCGAACGCAGCAACTGTGAATACCTTGCCAAAGACTTAGGTATTCATGACGATGTTATTTTCTACGGCAACCAGGAATCATTTGTGGAAATACTTTCGGTGGCTGATTTATTCCTTATGCCGTCGCAGTCCGAAAGCTTTGGTTTATCCGCGCTAGAGGCTATGGCATGCGGAGTTCCCGTTGTATCATCAAATGCAGGCGGATTGCCGGAGCTTAATCTCCACGGCGAAACAGGCTACCTTGCCGAAATAGGCGATGTAAACAAAATGGCGGAATATGCAATCGAGCTTCTTGAAAACAAAAACAAGTACCGCATCTTTGCCAAAAACGCAAGAGAACGCTCAGTAAACCTGTTTTCTACCGAAAAAATAGTGCCTTTGTATGAACAGTATTACGAAAAAGTTCTGAAAGGATAAACCAATAGATAATTTTCAATTTCCATTTGCGATTCCTGAACAGGCGGGCGAAATTGCAGCTCTCGTAAATTCAGTTTACAGGGGGGAGAATGCAAAAAAAGGATGGACTACAGAAGCTGGTATTTTAGGCGGTATCAGAATAAGTCCCGAAAAAGTAAAAGAATATATTAATACCGCAGATAATGTAATTATGCTTGCAGTTCATGATAATAAAATAATCGGTTGTGTTCATCTTGAAAAAGAGGGCAATAAGTGCTGGCTTGGAATGCTTTCGGTTGATGTAAATTATCAAACCTTCGGACTCGGCAAAATTTTAATTGAAAAAAGCGAAACCCTGGTTAAAGATAAATTCGGGTGCCGTGAAATGAGAATGAAAGTAATAGGCGTACGCAAAGAGCTGGTTGACTATTACCTACGGCGAGGTTATACACCAACCGGTGAACGTGAGGATTTCATTGTTGATGAAGACACATTTGGTAAACCGTTTGTTCAGGACTTATATTTTGAGATATTAGCGAAAAAACTGGAGTAAGCCCTGCCAAAAGGTGTAAGGTTAGTCATTATTCCCCCCTTTAATAAGGGGGAATTTACTCTGTTAATCCATCCCCCTGCTTGCAGCAGGCGGACCGGGCTCCCATTATAAGGGGGAGGTTTAGTTAATTCATCCCCTCGATAGAGCGGGGCCTTAACGTCCTGCCCTCCTTATATAGGATTTTCTCTGTGCTCTTTGTGCCCTTTGTGGTTTAATTTTTCAACTGGATTCCCGATTTCGCGCCTGCCTGCTGCAGGCAGGGGAATGACAATGTCTTAAAACATTCTGTAAAAACTTTCCTTGCAAAGCAAAATCACTGTTTAGTATATTGCACGTATAATCATAAATTTATAACTAAACATTAATTATTATGGGTAATCCGTTATTAGACCCCGTAGAGGGTATTACGCTTGACCAGTGGGCTGCAACCAATGCAAAGCTCGCTTCCGGTACAGCAACTGAAGAAGCAATCAAAACAATCGGCGTAGATATGCCGAAATGGGACCGGGTAAATGCCGAATGGCTCACGCGCATGAGCAATGATACATCATTCACCATTTCACAGAAATACGCTGCTGCGTTTAACCAGAACGCATCGGGTAACCTCGGAAGCGGTTCACAGGTTACAGGAGATTCGTTCCCGTTTGAAAAATACGTTGAATGCATGGTAGCGCAGGACGTGCTCGGCAAGCAGGGACGCGACGCGCAGGACGTGCTGAAGGATTTCGGGCTTACAGTTGCCGATTATTCCAACATTAGCTCATACTGGAGCGGAAAGATGATGAGTGATTTTTCGCTCGCTGCAAAAATGGCGCAGCTTGATGCTGAATTCAGGCAGAAATACGCCAGCATGGCTCCTCCGGATGCAAATAAAGATATTGAATTTTAATGGACGAAAATAAATTAACCGCAGATTTTAATTCCGAAACAGAAGAAGCGTTCCGTACTGCGTGGCATGCCGATAAAGGCGGCGATGAGAGCTGGAATAAATTCATGAGCGCTTACGGCGTCACACCGCTTACAAAAGATGAAAAAGAAATGCTGCTCGGCTCTGAAATGAAAATAGCGAGAGGCGCATTCCCCATTGAGCTAAGGCGCGTTTATGAAGGCATTATTATGAAATACAGACCGCAGGCGCAATCATCGCAGAAGCTGACAGATGCAATAAACGGCTTCAACATGGATGCAAAGGTGCTGGAATATTATCAGAAGATAAAACCGTTTTCGGGACTGGGCGATATATTTAAGAACGCGCAAACAGGTACTGCAAAATATTCAACCGGATTAAAAACAGAAAAGCAGCTAACAATAAAATGCAAGAACTGCGGCGCTCCGAGGCTTGAAGAAATGCAGTACGATAGCTGCCTCTTCTGCGGAAGCAAGCTTTTCGAAACCGCTTAATAATTAAGATTTCATTCTGAGTCCCGCATTAGCGGGACGAAGAATCTCATAATTGGCTTATGATTACGGGATTCTTCCTGCCTGCAGGTCTACCTGTTGTAGACAGGCAGGCACTTCGTTCAGAATTCATAAAAAAATTCAAAATTAAAAATTATGTCATTAGAAGATTTATCAGCCCGCTGGGATGCATATCTCGGCAAGCTAAAAGACCGCTATTACGAAATTATAAATTCCGCCGAAGGTCCCTTAACCGAAGTTATAAATAATCTGCAGTATGATAATGTTATTATACATAACATCAAAACAGGATTATATAACCAGGCTGTAACACAGCTCGGACAGAAAGCCGAAGAAGGCTGGGGCAAGATGGAAACCCAGATGGCGCAGTTCGGAAAGTTGTTCTGGAACCAGAAATCTGCCGAGCATCAGAAGATGACCGATTTTAAGGAATGGATGGAAGTTGAGTTCCTGAAATTCGAAACAGACCTCTATGCAAGAGCAGCAAGAAAAATTCTTGAAAACGTTAAACAGCACATCGATGAAAAGAAAATGCACCGCTGCACACAATGCGGAGCGGAACTTAATATTAATGTATATTCATTCATGGCTGTAAATATTAAATGCGATAGCTGCGGCTCAGTAAACACTTACCAGCCCGATGACAGGATAAGAGCATTGGAATATTACGTTCTTAACAGCCTTGCAGAAGAGAAAGCGCTGCCGATGAAAATTAAAGCAAGGTATGATAAAGGCGCTCAAAAAGAATATTATGCTGTCTATTACAGTTACCTTATGGAGAATGTGCCCGATAAAAAAGAGTTCTATCAGCGCCAGATGGAGGAAAGAATAAAGAATCCGTTTTTTACCAGATAGCCTTTTCGTATCATTGCGGTACCAAAAAAATCAAGGCTGATGAAAATTGGCTAAAATTATCTTCGCATTACAGGAAAATAACTCGTCCCCCGATTACTTCGGGGGACTCAAACAGATTTTCCTGTGTCATTCTGCTCGAAAATTTTTTTACGCCAATTTTCATAGGCTTGCATCAATATCAGACCTCAATCAGGATTTGTGGTTCAGTAAAAATTCTTCTTCAATAAATTACACCTCTTTTGATTAATATTTATATATCAAATTCAATAAAAGTTCCTCTCTCCTTCGGCTTGCTCCGATAATTCATTATCCCCGTTGTTGGTCTTCTGACCAACAACAACCCGAATTATTCGCTTTTACAAACTGTTACAATTGGGCGGAACATTCTTATTTTAAAAGAAGTTATATAGATAGGAATGTTCTTTGTCTAAATTTCTCAATTGACAAAAACCCCATTATTCGTTATTCTTAAGCAAATAAATACAAAGCAATGCGGAAAATTTCATTTATCCTCATAATTTTAGCCCTTATTGGAAGCATGAGCTATGCGCAATATAAAGAGATTCCCTATGATACCAAGGTTAAGCTTCAGAATAATCATCTGATACTCGGATTTATTAACCCGAAAAATCTTTCGTTTACACATTCTTTCAATCTTTCATACGCGTCATTCGGCAGCGGTTCATATTCAATAGCATCATATACAGGAACACTTTCTTACAAAGTGCTTAAGAACCTCAGCATGAGCGCTGATATTACAATGCAGTATTCGCCTTTTGCATCGATTAGCGGAAACACACCCGGGATGAATAATGATTTGCAAAAATCATTAAGCGGAGTTTATTTAAGCAGGCTTTCTCTGAATTACCAGCCGGCGAAGAATATGTTTATAAATATCCAGTATGTGAACAACAAAAGTAATTATTTCAACAACTACTGGGACGATTATTATTTTTCAAGATTCGGGGGATATTAACCATAACCATATCAGACTAAATGCCTGAAACCTCTTCAAGCGGGTTTGTAAATAAGTTTAAGAACTATTCGCTCAATATCTTAATTGTTCTTCTTGCTGTACTAACCATATACCTGCTTTATAATTTCATTAAACGCTCGACCACCGAACAGCCAGTGGAAAAACCCCCCACTGCCGATACTACTTTGCACAATCTTACAAAGCAGCCTTCGAGTAAAACTCTGCAGATTGATGTTCAGAACGGGAGCGGAATACAGGGAATAGCTGGCAAGGTAATGGAATACCTTCGCGCAGGCGGCTTCGACGTTGTTGAAATGGGAAACTTTGCAGCTTCGGATATTAAAACATCGATGGTAATTGACAGGGCCGGGAATATGAGGAATGCAAAACGGGTTGCGGAGAGCCTCGGGATATCGGAGAAATACGTTATTCAGCAGGTTAACAAAAACTATTTTCTCGATGCTACTGTTGTAGTAGGAAAAGATTACTTAGAACTTAATCCTTTTAAACAAGATAACACAAAATAATATCGAATTTGAATTCTAAAGAATTAGCGGCAGAGCTTGCAGAGTTAGCGCTCTCTAAAAAAGCTGAAAACATAAAAGTACTCGACCTCAGGAAACTTACTACTATAACCGATTTCTTCGTAATCTGCACCGGGAATTCTGATACTCACGTTAAAGCCGTTGCCGATGCGGTAATGGACGGCTCTAAGGAGTTTGATGAAAGACCGTGGCATAAAGAAGGCTTTGCACACAAAAGCTGGGTGCTGCTTGATTACGTTGAAGTAGTTGTGCATATCTTCTTGAATGAAACCCGTAATTTTTATGCCCTCGAAAAACTCTGGGGAGACGCGGAAGTAACCGAAATAGGGGATTAATACGTTTCTCAATTTGTAGAATATCAACACTTAATTATTTTATACCATAAATAACATTAAAATGAAAAACTATTTTCCGGTTTCAGTTCTGGTTTTGGGAACATTATTTTTCCTTTTATCAGCTAACTTCATGCTTCAGACAGATGATGATGGGAGTAAATCAGCATCAATTGTTGTCCCAATAGACAGCTTAAAATCTCATGATATTTTTAACGATTACAGGCCTAATCTTGTTGTTCCGCCTTACGTTTATTATCCGCCCTTACCGGATAATCCGCCGGTTTACACAAATGTTAATATTTCAAATAATCCTCCTTCTCCGCATAATGAGCCTTCGGTGAAAATCAGCCATAAGGACCCTAACCGCGTAGTAGCAGGGTGGAGGGATTTCAGGATAAATTATAATCCGGCGTACAGAAGAGTGGGTTACAGCTATTCAACCAATGGCGGCACAACATGGGCTACCAGCGCACTGCTTGATTCTCTATTGCTGGGCAACGGACTGCTCCGCAACAGCGATGCTTCCGTAACTGTTGATACAGCAGGAAATTTTTATATTACAACTATTGCTTTAAATAATGTTAACGGAAACGGTACTCTGGCTGTTTATAAATCAACTGACGGCGGTATTACATTTCCTATTGCTCAGTCACTTGCCCAGGGCTCAAACGAAGATAAGGAAATGATTACAACCGACCTTTCCCCGAACAGCCCGTACAGAAATAATCTATATATAAGCTGGTCAAGACTTAATCTGTCACCTGATATAAGATTGATAAGGTCAACCAACGGAGGCATAAACTGGTCAACACCTGTAATAGTGGCATCAAACTCCACCAACGGTCAGGGCTCTGACCCCGCAATTGGTCCCAACGGTGAAGTTTATGTTGCATGGACAAATTATTCATTCAACAGGACTTATTTTAACAAGTCAACTGACGGCGGCTTAACGTTCGGAACACCGCAGACTGTTTCTACAGGTACGCAGGCAATTATCCCGTTTTCGCAAACAGGTCCTACTACATTTCCTTCAATAGCAGTTGATATTTCGGGCGGACCCAGAAACGGGTATGTTTATGTGACATGGTGTGACGGCAGAAACGGCGATGCGGATATATTTATGATTCGTTCAACCGACCAGGGTACTACATGGTCATCACCAGTGAGAGTTAACAATGACCCCGTAAGCAACGGCAAATGCCAGGCATGGCCGTGGATAGCGGTTAATGACCAGGGTTTGGTATCGATTGTGTTTTATGACACAAGAAACACACCCAATAACAATATCATCGAAGCATGGCTGGCGCGCTCAAGCGATGGAGGCTCTACATTTTCGAATGAAGTAATGAGCTCACAGCAGTCACCAACCGATGTTCCTAACACCGATGTCAGATTCGGAGATTATATCGGTGTTGATTTCTGGGGAAACAGAATTGTCCCTGTATGGACGGACGAAAGAGGCGGAGGGTTCGACCAGGAAATTTATACTGCCGTAGTTGATATTACTGTCGGCGTTCCTGCAGCTAACCAAATTCCAAACGGATTTAACTTAGCGCAGAATTATCCCAACCCGTTTAACCCGTCAACTACAATAAAGTTTAACCTGTCAAAATCTTCCTTTGCCAGCCTGAAAATTTATGATATGCTCGGAAGAGAGGTTGCAACTCTTATTTCGGGAGGGCTTGAAGCCGGAAACCATGAGATTAAATGGAACGCTTCTAATTATCCCAGCGGTGTGTATTTCTATAAGCTCTCGGCAGGGGATTATTCCGATACAAAGAAAATGATTTTGACCAAATAACCGATAATTATACTTATTTTAAACTTCCGAAGTTTCTGAAAATTTCGGAAGTTTTTTATTTAGTATATAATCTATTTTTGTGGTATCAGGCAGACGCGTCGTAATTTACTAAGCCAGTCCTTCTTTCTCCACAAATCCCGTATCAAAATTTCCGGCAATGAATCTTTCATTCTTCATTACTTTTTTGTGGAAGGGAATTGTTGATGCAACTCCTTCAATCACAAACTCATCGAGTGCGCGGTACATTCTTGCAATAGCCTCGTTTCTTGTATCGGCTGTAACAATAAGTTTAGCAATCATTGAATCGTAATACGGCGGTATCATATAACCTTCGTAAGCGTGTGTATCAACTCTTACCCCGATTCCGCCGGGCTGGTGGAAAGTTGTAATCCTTCCCGGTGACGGTGAAAATCCCCGCGAAGGGTCTTCGGCATTTATTCTGCACTCGATTGAATGCAGTACAGGTTTTGTCCTCTTCAGTTTCAATTTTTTGCCCGCTGCAGCGTTAATCTGCTCGCGGATCAGGTCAACTCCGGTGACCTGTTCGGTTACGGGATGTTCTACCTGTATACGCGTATTCATTTCCATGAAATAAAAATTCTTATGCTTATCAACAATGAACTCCACAGTTCCGGCGCCTTCGTAGTTAACTGATTTAGCTCCTTTAACGGCGGCAATTCCCATAGCCTGGCGGATTTCTTCATTAATAAATGGCGAGGGTGTTTCTTCAATAAGCTTCTGGTGGCGGCGCTGTATGGTGCAGTCACGTTCACCGAGCCAGATTACATTTCCGAATTTATCACCAAGCACCTGTATTTCGATATGGCGCGGCTCTTCGACATATTTTTCCACATACAAATCGCCGTTGCCGAAAGCATTTAGCGCCTCATTAGTTGCCATGTCAAAATGTTTTTCAAGTTCATCTTCATTCATGACAACTCTCATTCCCTTGCCGCCTCCGCCTGCAGTTGCTTTGAGCAGTACAGGATAACCGGCTTCGCGGGCGATAACTCTTGCTTCTTCAGCATTCTTAACTATACCGTCACTTCCCGGCACAACGGGCACCAGGGCTTTGCGCATAGTCTCTTTTGCAAAAGCTTTGTCTCCCATTGCATTAATCATCTCTGCGCTGGGACCTATGAATTTTATTTTGGAGTCTTTGCAAATAGAAGAGAACTCCGCATTCTCTGCCAGAAAACCGTAGCCGGGATGAATTGCATCTGCATTTGTAATTGCGGCGGCGGCTATTATACGCGGTATGTTCAGATAACTTTCCTTCGAGGGAGCGGGACCTATACAAACCGCCTCATCTGCAAAGCGCACATGCAGCGAGTCTCTATCCGCAACGGAATATACAGCTACTGTGCGTATTCCCATTTCACGGCAGGTTCGTATAACTCTAAGAGCGATTTCGCCCCTGTTGGCAATTAAAATTTTCTTAAACACTTTTATATGGTGTTAAATTTATTCCGGTTCAATCAGGAACAAGACCTGATTGTATTCGACAGGCTGAGCGTTTTCAACCATGATTTTTGCAACCTTTCCGCTTACCTCTGATTCAATTTCATTCATAAGCTTCATTGCTTCAATAATGCACAGCACATTTCCCACACCTACGCTTGTACCAATCTGAACATACGGGTCAGCATTAGGCGAAGGCGCCCTGTAGAACGTTCCCACTATCGGGGAGCGTACTTCGATAAGATTATCTTTAGCAGGAGCTTTTTCTGCGGCTTTTTCATCAGCCTTGGGCGCTGCACCAGCCGGCGCTTCAGCAGGAGAAGCCATCGGCATCATCTGAGCGGGAGGAGCATACTGTATTATCTGCGGGGGAGCATCATTTTGGGGCTTTGCTTTTACAACGCGGATTTTTGTGCCTTCTTCATCAATTTCAATTTCGGTTATATCGCAGGAGTCGATAATTTTAACCAGCTTCTTAATGTAATTTAAGTCTGTTTTCATTTTTGTATTTATTATTTTTTTACCCGTTCCAGATATGCTCCGGTTCTGGTATCTACTTTAATCAGGTCACCCTCATTAATAAACAAAGGTGCGTTAATTGTTGCGCCCGTTTCAACCTTAACAGGTTTAGTTCCGCCTGTGGCAGTATCGCCTTTAACTCCGGGAGGAGCTTCGGTAACTTTCAGTGTAACATGCGGAGGGAATTCAACCGATATCGGTTTCTCGCCGTCGAACATTATTTGTACCGCTTCGCCTTCTTTCATGTACTGGCTTTGGTCACCGATTATATCGTCGGAAATCGGCACCTGGTCATAATTATCGGTATTCATAAATACAAACCCCGAGCCGTCATGGTAAAGAAACTGGTAATTGCGCGTTTCAAGCCGTACAACTTCAATTTCCTCGCCCGAACGGAAGCGGTTTTCAATCATTTTGCCGTTTTTGAGGTTTTTCATTTTAACCTGGTAGAAAGCCCTCAGGTTGCCGGGTGTGCGGTGCTCATATTGGACAATTACGTGTAGTTCGTTATTGTATTTTATTACTAATCCGTTGCGTAGGTCTGATGTAGAACCCATAAAATCTAAATTAACTCCTTTTTGACTGATTTTGATTAAAAATGGCCTGATTTCGTATAGAAACCGACCAAAATTGAATGATTTTTATTGGATTTCTTCAAATATAGATATTCAATTTGTCAAAAACAAACCAAGATTTGAACCAGGATTTAAAGGATTGAGCGGGATTTTAATTAGAATCCTCCGCATTTTCACAAATTCACAAAAAAGTCATTACTTAAGTAATGAAATTAATTACTTGAATATCATGAGCTTAAATCTAAAAACTGCAAAACAAGTAATGAAACATGCAAATTTGATTTTGCGATTTTAAGCTGTTTTCGTCAAATTTTTTGAAAATGCAGAATTAAGTAATGAATCATATAAAAAACCGGCTCACTTAAAACGATATTGTCAAAGAACACAACTGATTTAACAGATTACACTGATACCCCACCCCTGCCCTCCCCGAAGGGGAGGGGATATATACAAATATAACTGATTATATCAGGGAAATCAAGGTAAATAATCTTATATATGAGCATTAAAAATCCCCGTTTCGGTTAAAAAGGGGAGGTTGACAAACTATGTGGCGTCGGGCCTGCCTGCTGCAGGCAGGAATATTCCCGGTACAATCCGCTTTGCGGATTAATTATCAATCTATTCTCCGCGGGGTATTTACTTTTATCAGTCTATGGTCATCCGGATAATAATTTCTTGCGCTCGAAAACTCCCAATCCTCCGGTTTCTCTGCAAGCTTTGCTTTAACAGGATTAAAATGAATATAATTCATACCCCGTTGTTGGTGTTGTCACCAACAACAAAATCACTTATTTTTAAATATGAACTATATCACTTAATTTATAATGTGCAGTCAGGTGTTACCACCTGACTGAATTTTAGCCGATAGATTTTTTGTGTCAGGTCGAAAGACCTGACACTACAGAAAATTAGAGAAGTAAATATTTAGGCATCTGCTAAATATACAGTCTGTCAGGTTTTACCCGACGCCACGTTTAAGTCCTAAAGAAATAGGCATCCTGTTCATAAATAGGAAGGTGGCTGTAAATTTCTCTCAATATCCCACATTTCCCCCCAAACATAGAATTTCTTACCCAAAATTCTTATATTGCATGATATTTCCGCATGTGGAATATAGAATTTCCAAATTGTGGAATTAATGGACACAGAACATAAAATCCTGCCTTTTTACGACTATTTTAGTCCTTTTTTTGGCATAAGTATTGCGATTTTATTGTATGTTTCTGTGTTATAGAATTAACATTTACTAACTAAAATTAAAATAAAATTGAAAAAATCTATAATATTAGGATTATCTATTGTTTTTACGGTATTTATACTTTCTTCATGCACGAAGGAAGTGCCCAAAGAACTGCTGAACTCTAACCAGCAAAAGACTCCAATGTCAAACCAGGAGATGCCGAACGATTCTATCCACAGAAATCTTAAACCGCAGACTAATGACCAGACAACCGATACAAAAACCGAGGGTGATGATAAGCTGGCTGAAAAGCTGACAAAAGATGCTGATGATGCTGATGCAAAATACATGAAGTCAAAATCGGATGATGATAAAAAAGCAGCTATCGATAAACAGATGGAAGCTGCCAACTATTTGATGTTCCAGGCTGACCTTCCGCCTAAGAAAAAATACAGACCGGCTTTGAAGAGATACAGAAGAGTTCTTGAGCTTGATCCAAGTAATAAAGAAGCTGCTGCCAATAAACAGCAGATTGAAGACATTTACAAATCAATGGGTATGGAAATACCGGAGTAAGGTAAACGGAGTAAAAAATGGGATTTTTTGAACAAAATGCTTATCTTGTAGTTCTTGCGGCATCGCTTCTGATTTGGGGCGGTATGTATTTTTACATGTATAAGATGGATAAACGCATCCAAAAAATGGAAAAAGAAAATAACTAAATAACTAAGGTTAAATCTAAAATGAATAAAAGATATATAATAGGAATCCTGATTATCATCGTTTTCGTTGTAGTCGGATTCTTTGCGTTCAAAGACAGCAAGATTGAATATTCAAACTTTCAGGCTGCCGAACAAAACCACAAGACATGCCAGGTGAAAGGCTCATGGCTTAAGGACAAAGATTCGAAGTTTGATGCTAATACAAACACCTTCACATTTTATATGAAGGATGAAAGCAATACGGAAATGAAAGTCGTCTTAGACGGCGCGAAGCCGAACAATTTCGAGATGGCAGAGAACATTGTGGCAAAAGGCAAAGTAACTGACGGTTACTTCCAGGCAAAAGAAGTGCTTACAAAATGCCCGTCGAAGTATGAAGGCAAAGGCGGAGACGTTCAAAAAACGGGTTCGTAAAAATTTGTTTATCCTGCCCTTCGACTCCGCTCAGGGCAGAGTATCCAGAGCAGGTTAACAGTCCTGAGCGGAGTCGAAGGACTGTACTTAAGGGCTGAATTAAATTGGCTCAGAACATTTTCCAAATTTTCATATTATAACTAATGGGTGAAATTTTAATAATAATTGCTTTTGGCGGTGCGCTGTTATCATCGATATCGTATTTTTCAGTCCACTTCGGTAAGACTAATAATTTAAAGTTTGCAAGGTTCTTCTTTCACGTCGGTGTAGTGGGAACAATTTCCTCCGCCGCGTTTCTGATGTACCTTATTGTAACGCACCAGTTCCAGTACACTTATGTATGGGACTACAGCTCACGCGACTTGCCGTGGAACCTGCTGATTTCAACGTTCTATGCAGGACAGGAAGGGAGCTTCCACCTCTGGGCTTTCCTGATGGCGGTGCTGGGTATATTCCTGCTCGCTTATACTTCCAGGAAAGACAGGAATAATGAGGATAGATATGAACCGCAGGTAATGGCTGTGTTTACTTTGATTCAGTCATTTTTGCTTTTTATACTAATAATAAAATCACCGTATAAATACGTTTGGGAATCATTCCCGAAGGATGTTCAAATCGGTTTTATACCGCAGGACGGCAGGGGATTAAATCCTTTGCTTCAGAATTTCTGGATGACGATTCATCCCCCGATATTGTTTACGGGATTTACTTCACTTTCAATTCCGTTCAGCTTTGCAATTGCTGCCTTAATGAAAAATGAATACAGCAGGTGGCTTAAGCTGGCGCTGCCGTGGAGCTTGTTTTCCGGTATGGTATTAGGAACAGGCATAATGCTCGGCGGTTACTGGGCGTACGGCGTACTCGGATGGGGCGGTTACTGGGGCTGGGACCCTGTTGAAAACTCATCGCTTGTACCGTGGATACTTATAGTTGCAGCTATTCATACTATGATAACTGACCAGAAGACGGGCAAATTTAAAAAGACAAGCCTTTTACTGGCTATTTCTGCTTTTATACTTGTACTGTATTCCACATTTTTAACAAGAAGCGGAATACTGGGAGATGCATCTGTACATTCATTTGTTGACCCCGGACAGGAAGTTTATTTATTCCTTGTTGTATTCCTTTCAATCTTTGGTTTGGGCGGAATCGGAATGGTTTTATACAGGCTGAAGTATCTTAAAACCGATAAAACAGGCTCTGCAAATCTTCTATCAAGAGAGTCTGCTTTGTTTATTGGCGCTATAACACTGTGCGCAACTGCGCTTGTTGTGGCAGTCGGTACAAGCTGGCCAATCTTTGCAAAAGGAACGGTTGACCCTTCATTCTACAACAGGATGAATTTACCGCTCGCTATATTAATTGCAGCTATTAACGGCTTCAGCATCCTATTGAAATGGAAACATTCGGAAGAAAAACAATTTTTAAAGAGCCTTTATGTGCCATTTGCGGTTTCGGCAGGTGTAACGCTGGTACTGGTTATTGTTGGGTTGCATGATATATTAATGGCGGTATTTGCAGCAGCAGCTCTGTTTGCTTTCTTTATCAATGCGCAGATTATTTACACCGCAGTTCAGAAAAGCACTGCAAAAGCAGGAGCATATATTGCTCACGTGGGAATAATGCTTTTATTCCTTGGAATTATAGGTTCATCAAGATATTCACAGGAAGTTAATGTATCGCTTCCGATTGGTGAAACAAAAGAAGCGCTTGGCTATAACATGACTTACCTTAAGGCAACTCCGTTTGCCGATGACCCGCAAAAGTATCATTTTAACGTTGCTGTGGAAAAAGACGGCAAAGGCTTTTTGCTGCAGCCGATTATGTATTACAGTGAATACTCACAGGGTGTTATGAAGAACCCCGACTGGGCTAACCTGTTTTACAAAGACGTTTATCTTTCACCTATGGCTCTTGAAGTGCCCGATGATTTTACGGAAGATGACGTTGTTAAAATAAATAAAGGCGAAGAAAAAGATTTCAAAGGGCTTAAAATAAAGTTTATAGATTTTGACAGGTCGCATTTCAACCGTGATGAAATGCAGTCAGGACACGATAACATAATGGGTGCAACTTTAGAGGTTACCGACGGCAAAAAAACCGAAACCGTAACTGCCCAGGAAAAAATAGACCAGGGCAAGAGCGAACATATCCCCGTGCAGATGGAAGGAAGTGATAAATATACTTTTTATCTTTCCAACGTTAATGTGCAGAATGAATCATCGGTCGATATAGCTGTGGTTGATAATACTGAACAAAAGCCCCAGCAAAGTCCTGAAACACTGGTTCTCACTGCAAGTATAAAGCCGTTCATAAATTTTGTATGGTTCGGTGTGCTGATTATGGGACTCGGTTTCTTCTTCTCGATAGTAAAACGCTACCGCAGGGTTAAAGCCGAAAGCCTCCCGGAAGAAGTTAGCTCAAACGGTTTGAGCAATAATAATGCTAACGGACATACGAACGGACATACAAACGGCAACGGGCATACAAACGGACACAATAGAAATCAGAAGACAAAACAAAAACAGCATAATTAGATATTATAAATAGGGTTAATTAAAGTGAAATCCGGGTTTCTTAATTGATGCCCGGATTTTTTTGTTAGCAAATAATTTCGTACGACTCCAAGCCTGCCTGCAACAGGCAGGTCATCGGAGAATGTTATTTTTTACCCGGCTGATACTGCTTGTCCGATTTTCAGGATTGTAACCGTAGTCTCAAGCTTTAGCTTGAGCAAATCTAAGCGCCTGGCAGGGCTGGCTCACTGGCGGGAATCCGATGTGCCGAATATTCAAATTCTACCTATTATCAGACCCCTGCTTTCGCAGGGATGACAACTGAATGAAATATGAATCCTGAAGGGATGAAATATTTGTAAAAATGTGCATCAATTTAACCCTGAAAGGGTGAAATTATAATAACATCCCTTCGGGATTAGATACATAAATAAATTATTTTTCTATAATAATAACATCCCTTCGGGATTGCAGCGTAGTCTCAAGCTTCAGTTTGAGCAAATCTGCGCATCTAAAAGCTGTGGCTTCGTTCGATATGATATAAATTACCTCATTTTTCTCGCGGCGTCGGGAATATTCCCGGCGAAAACCATTCTGGAAATTCCCACCACGAGTCCTTTTATTTACTTGATATTATATGAATTTACGCATAAGTTCGTAGATATTTATGGACAATAAAAACAAAGAAAAAGAGCGTTTTCAGCTCGAGCGCGCTGTATTTTTTTCTGATGCGGTTTTTGCAATTGCAATTACTTTGCTGATTATTGAAATAAAAATACCGCATTTTGAAGGTCCTGTAACAGAAACCATGCTTGCAAATTCGCTGCTTAACCAGTTATCGGAGTGGATTGGTTTTATTATCAGCTTTTCAATCATCGGCGTTTACTGGAATGCGCACCACAGAACCTTCGGTTATCTTGAACGGATTGATAAGAAATTAATGTGGCTTAATCTTTTTTTTCTCATGACAATTGTTATAATGCCGTTTACTACAGAGTTTTACAGCATATATACTTTGATGAAAGTTCCTTTCATCGTGTATTGTCTTAATATTTCCGCTACCGGTTTCTTATCATTAATTTGCTGGAATGCAATTTCAGACCCGGCTTCCGGGAGAGCGACTGAAATCCACCCCGGGCAAAGAAATTATCTCCGCGCCAGGGCATTAATCGTTCCGGTTGTGTTTTTAAGCGCAGCGGCGCTATCGCTATTCACGGTCATGATACCCCGGTTTATGCCGGCGCTGATTCCTGTTTTGCTTGTTTTTATTGTAAAGCATTATAAAAAGAAATACGGTGAAGTGATAGAATAAACAGCAGAAACAATATTAACACCCCATCGGGATTGCAACGTAGGCTCAAGCTTTAGCTTGAGCAAATCAAAGTAGAAATTACATAAATAAAAAAAGGCGGATTGATCATCCGCCTTTTTAGTTAATAAACTAATTGTTTACTGAGCAAAATTCAGTACACCGTTTATATGTTTTTCAGGATGTGTAATTGTTGATTGTCCCTCGGTCATCGTTGCCGAGTGGCACATACCGCAAACCGTGATAGTCCAGTTCGGGTCATGGTTATGTGTCGGAGGCAGGCCGTGGCACGTTCCGCATGCTGCGCCTCCGGGCTGTGTCCATGTAACAGTATTATTCACATTCCCCCCTACAAAAGTACCATGGCAATAAGTACCGGAACAGGTTCCTGTTGTAAGGTTAATCTGCGGATTAGGAGTTACACCGGGGAATAAAACTGTATTTGCCAAATCACCGAAATGTATATCTGCCATTCCGTCAGGATTAGGACCTATATGGTTGGTATCGCTGAAATTATTTACCGGTGTATGGCATTCTTCGCACTCAACAACTGCGGAGATTCTTGTTGAATCATTCAGGTGTTTAAAGTGCGCGCCGACATGAATCGATGCCGGGTCGGTTTCACCATGCAGTCCCTTAGGTGGATTTGCATGCCCGTCACCGCCGTGGCATGTAGTGCATGCTTCAGGTCCGCCTTGCTGTGTATGGCATTTGTAGCAGCTTAATCCTGTGTTACCGCCTGTATAATCATTCCCGTGGCAGGTCTTGCACGTGCTCATGTTCCACTTCTGGTTAATGATGTAGCTGCCGTGGAAGTTCGGTGATGAAGGATTTGTCCACCCCGCTCCGTGAACTCCCGGCACATCAGGCTTAACCAGATTATCTTCAATCTGGCTGCAGCCCTGGTATACCAGCATCAATGCAAGTGAAACTATAAATAAAATGTAAAAACTTATTTGCTTTTTCATATTTGTAGAATTTTTAATTTTTCTTCATACTTATTTATCGTGGCAATATCCGCAGAAACCGACTCCTTTAATTCCGTTTGGTCTTGCGTTTGCATCTGTATGACAGGTATAGCAAACAGCGCCCTGGGTTTTGTGCCATATACCGTTTTCATCATGCATAAACCCCGATTCGTGAGTTTTTGGATTGGTTCCTTTAACACCGTCATTATCAAAATGGCATTTAACGCAAGTCGGGTCTCTGCCTTCTACATCGTGGCATGACTGGCATGCTTCAATATCTTTTCTTGCAAGCTCCGAATGCAGTCCGCCGCCGGTATTAACGCCAAGAGTTGTAAATCCCGGCTGGAGGTGGCTTTGCGGCACGCTTCCTGTCAGGTTATCACCTTCATTCTGGTGGCATGAAGCGCAGAATGTAACAGGGTCATGGCATGTTTTGCACTCAAAGCTGCGGCTGTTGGCATCAAGCCCGTGGTTGAACTTATAATTGATTTGGTGCACAGTTGTTAATTTCTGCAGTGATGCGCGGTCTGTTCTTACAGCGCCTTCTTTTGTATAGTAAGGAGCGTAGAAATCGGTTTTCTCGTTGTTGCCGCTGTAGTTGGTTGGTGAGTGGCACACCTGGCAGAAATTATCGCTGTGGCACATCATGCATTTATTATCGGTAGAGGAAACTCCCATTACAACCTTATGCTCATTTAAGAAATTTGACTGTAAATGAGTGCTTGGCTTCAGGTTAGTAAGGTTTGTATGGCAAGCCTCGCAGTTGTTTGTTGCTTTCTGAGTATTATGGCATGATACGCATGTTTCCATAACGGGGAAAGCAGTGGGGCTTTCTTTTGCATATTTAACTTTATCAAGTCCTGTATGACAATCTGTGCATATTCTCTTTTGAGTATCTATGTGATACTTGTGAGAGAATGAAAGCTCAAAGCTCGATTGCTTAACCTTCTTGTACTTATTATCAAAGTGGCATTGTGTGCAGTTCTTCTGGTCTTTAACATCGTGGCAAGTCGAACACTGGTCGTGCCCCGGCATCAGATTGTCTTTTACCGAAACTGAATTCACTGCTGACGTATGGCAATCGGCGCATGCAACTCCGTTATCGGTAACATGGAGCTTGTGGTCGAATTTTATAATCTTTGTATGGTCCTGTATTTTCCCAGCCGCATCGGATGTTTTCTGTTTGCCCCACATATTCTGAGTCTGTATCAGGTACGCAGTGGAGCTCAGGAACACAATCAATCCGGCAATAAAAAACAGGTAAAATTTACTTACTTTCATGAGCTGTATATTAAACTTTTAGAATTTCTTAAATAACCAGTAGTTAACCCCAATTAAAAATCTCGTGTCGGATTTGTATATCCTGTTAAACAAAAACTGTCCCTGTGCATCGACTGAGAACTGCGGAGTTGGTCTGTAAGTAAAACCAACCAGCCCGCTGAATGAGTTTACCTTATCGTATTCAAATTCGCCGAGATAATATCTTGAAAAGCTTACCGCTGCCGATGCAGAAAGCATAGGTTTTATAAGCTCTCTCTGGAAATATGCATTTATTCCGTCGGACTCTCCTGAGTAGCCCATGTATCTGACAAAGTTCAGTCCGAATGAGGGGTGGCTGAAGCCTACGTTAATTTTCAATGAGTTGTTCTTCAATGAATCGGCCTGATTGCTGAATATTACGTCGGATACACTTGCATAGAGGTTTATTCCGTTTTTCAGTGTATAATCTATACCGCCTAAGACTTCGTGGGTCTGCTTGTGTTCAAATACCCAGAATATAGTATTATAGCTTAGCTGGGGTTCATGGTAAATGTATCCTGCAGATATGTTCAGGTTATCATAAGCTCTTACCCGCGCATTTATTTCACCGCGGTAGAATTTCTTACGGTATATATCAAAATATGCTTTACCGTAGATGTTATGAACAACTTTATATGTATAGTTGAAATCGAGTCCGGCAAGCTGGTCAGCTTTTGAATCTAAATCGACAAGCACTTCACGGGTGTTCATGGCAGTATCGAGCCTTAAAGCATAGTATGAAGGCAGCTGTCTGCGCTTGTTAACGTAGCTTAATCCAACAAACAGGTCTCTAACGCCGTAGTAAGAGAATTGTCCGCCGACCATATAGTTATCTTTTAACTGCGGGTAGTTTTTAAATGAATAATCGTAAGGCGTAAGCACGCCGCCGTAACCGGCTAACTGGTATTCTTTATTCTTACCGGCTTTTACCTTAAAGTAAAGCCCGTCGACGGGTCCTTTACCGGAACCTGCGAATACGTATTGTCTTCCGAGTTTCAAATCAAGTACGTTAAACAGGTTTGTACCTTTAACATACAGGTTGTAAAGCCTGTAATTAAACCCGTCACCGTTCTTATTTATCACGTCTTCCTCGGTCTGTACAAGTGTGTTAAAGCTCCACTGGTCTTTGTTTACATCAAGCAGGAGGTTCTGGTAGCCGCGCATATGAGTGGTTTTACCTTCTGAACCTGTTGCGGTAATTGTATCAGCTCTCTGCCAGCCGTAAACATACGTACTGAACCTGAGATTTAATGATTGTGATTTAAGGATACCGGCGGATAAGAATAGAAATATAATTACAAATAGTAATTTTAGTTTCATAATTCAATTGTTAATCGTTCAAAATATAATCGGTCCCCAGCCCGACTTTTATATTAAAGGCGGGCTGAGGGCGAAAATCAATAGTTTATTTTTGTACGTTAGGGTCTGTATGCACTATCTTTGCCCATGCTTCATCATAATTGAATGATTTAAAAGTGGGGCTGTCGGCATTGTGACAGGTTACACAGAATGCTTCTTTTTCTGTATGAATAATCAAACCGTTATCCATTGCTTTCTGCTTGTCTTTCATGATTGTAATCTTCTTGTATTCTGAACCGGGGCCGTGGCATGTTTCGCACTGTACACCCTGTGTTTTATCGAATGTATCTTCCAGTTCGGTTGCATCGATGTCTTTTCCTAAAACGTGGCATTTAATACACTGCGGTGTTTCTGCTGCCGGTGTAGTGAAACCCTTATCCTGCGCAATTTTGTCTGCTTCAGGAGTCTGAAGGTTTTTAAATGCCTGTGAGTGTTTTGAATCCTGCCAGATTTCCAGTTGTCTTCCTTTTGCATCTCCCTTGTGGCACATTCCGGCGCATTTATCTACCCCTACGTATTTAAAGTCTCCGGTAGTCTGCGTTGAAGAAGCAGTAAGGAATATGAAGCTAATAAAGAATACAACTAAAGCAGGAATATAAAATTTCCTTTTCATTGATATTGCTCCTTGCTGTTTTATTTTAGAAGTTTGTTTTTATATTTAAAAAGTTAATTAAAGTTATGGTAATAAAAAACGAAATTAATAATAATATTTATGTCTTTTTCTCAAACTTGCGTAATTTAAAGTAAAGCGCTAATGCAATAATTGTAATAAACAAAGTTGAAACGCCAAGACCTAATCTCCTGAAATAATAATCATCTACTGCTGCTTTACCCTCGGTTTTTGCTTTGGTTGTTATTTTAAAACCCTCGCCGATAGCTTCATCAAACTTATCGAGGCTGCTGTAATGAACCGATGTTCTGGTTGTAATAAGGACTTTCTTAATGTCGTTATAACTGAACACAGCATCGCTCACGTCCATTCCCTTCTGCTCTGCCTGCTGGATATAATTGTTGGCTACATTAACCTCATTATTAAGGCTGTCGATAAGATGTTTCATCTGTACCGCAAGACCGAAACCTTTATCGCCCTGCTGATGGCACTTTATACAGAATGATTTATCCCCGCTGCCGAGCATATCATCTGTCGGGTGAATAATACCATGGTTGCCGTGGCAGGCGGCGCATTCATGCAAATCTTTCTGAGCAAACGCTGTCTTGTGAGGACTCTGCTCAAACATTTGTTCATTAAGCACATGGCAGGTACCGCAAACTTTTCCAATTGATTCAACATTCGGCGGAGCGGCTCCGTGGTCTCCGTGGCAGTTGTTGCATACAGGTGCATTTTTATCATCCTTTTCAAGAACAGCAATGCCGTGAACACTCGTTTTATATTTTTCGTACTGGTCTGTTGGTATCTTGTATTCCTTCATGTATTCGGCGTTACCGTGGCATTTGTTGCAGGTTTCGGGAATATTAGTACGGTAAACATGAGATAACGGGTCTTTAACAGGCTTAATATCATGGTTGCCGTGGCATGAAGCGCAGTTTGCAACTTTAGTATCTCCTTCAAAAATCTTTTTGCCGTGTACAGAGGTTTTATACTTTTCAAGCTGGTCAACCTGCAATCCGGGGTTGTACTGCTTCATGTAGTTTGCATCGCTGTGGCAGCCTGAACAGGTTTTTACTATATTTGCGCCGTTAACTCTTGATGAAGGGCTTTTTACGGGAACAATATTATGAATGCCGTGGCACGTTACACAATTATCTATTATAAGACCTTTACCGGTTGATTGTTCCCCGTGAACGCTTTCCGAAAGTGTTTTGAATTCATTGCTGTGGCATTTTGCGCAGATTTTCGAGACCTGCGAGCCGTGCGGTACCCCGATAAATCCCGCGGATTTATTCATTGCGTTTTCAGGTTCTTCTTCCTTGGGATTGCCGCCGTGGCACGATGCGCATGTAATGCCCTTCCGGTAATGTATATCCGATTTAAACATATCGGCAGGAGCCTTGAGCTTTCCGTCTAAAATTGAGTGGCAGGTCATGCACATATCTCCCGATTCGGATTCCTGGGGTTTAAGTAACCCGGGAAAGAGAAAAATTGCAGAAAGCAGCAATATCGGGATTAAATAATATTTTGTTTTTTTATACATTCTTACATGCAGCGCCGGAGCGCTTTATATATTAAAACTAGGTTACATAACCTATAATTGACATTACTATAATAAAGATTACAACAAATACACCCAAATATGTAATCCAGTATCTTCTTTCGCCTGATTTTGTTTTCCTGTCCCAGAAAGGAATTAAAAACCAGAATAACCCCGCAAGAGCAAACAGGAAAAGTCCGAAAGCTTCACCGTCGATAAAAAATACTTTTGGAGGAATAAACTTTAATGACTGAAACATGAACAGAAAATACCATTCCGGTTTTATACCGGCGGGAGCAGGTGTTAATTCGCTTGCCTTTGTTCCAAGGTCCCATGGGAAAAACACAGCCAGAATGGAAAGAATATTGATAATTATAAGCCATAGCAGCAAATCTCTTAAAAGGAAATTCGGGAAGAACGGGATGCGTCTTTTTTCGTTTTCGGGAACCTCTTTCCAGTATTCGGGTTCAGACATCCCCTGTCTTTGAATGAATATTAGATGAGCTGCAAGCACAACAATAAAAATTCCGGGCAGCAGCGCCACATGGAATCCGAAAAATCTTGAAAGAGTTGCACCGGTAACTTCATCTCCTCCCCGCAGAAGATTCATAAAGAATTCACCTACGAACGGGATAACTTTGGTCATATCGGTACCGACCTTGGTTGCAAACAGAGCAAGCTCGTTCCATGGAAGAAGGTAACCTGTGAACCCGAAACCCATTGCCAGCACCAGTAATATGAAGCCTGAATACCATGTCATCTCCCTGGGTTTCTTGTATGCCTTTGTAAAGAATACACTGAACATGTGAATGAAAATTGCGAGTATAAACAAATTGGCAGACCATGAATGAATTGACCTTATCAGCCATCCGAATTTTACTTTTGCAGATATGAACTGAACACTTTCAAATGCAAGCTCTGCGCTTCCTTTATAATAGAGTAAAAGCAATATCCCGGTTATTATCTGGATTATAAACAGAAGCAGAGATATACCTCCGAAGTAATACCAGATAGTACCGCGGTACATAGGTACTTCTTTTTTCTTCATAAAAGATATCAGGTCGTCAAGCTGAAACCTTTCATTCAAATTGCTGTAAATCTTTTTAAACATTTACAATTTTTTGCTTTTTCTATTTCGAGACAAAAACTTCATCATTCTTGACAGAAACATTATATGGAGTAAGCGGAGCCGGAGGCGGACCGCTTATATTTTTTCCGCTAAGGTCATATTTGCCGTTATGGCATGCACACCAGATTATTTTTTCATCGGGTTTATACTGAACAGTACAGCTGAGGTGTGTGCATGTAGCGTTGAATGCCTTGAACTTTCCATCCTGAGTCCTGATAAGTAAACCGGGCTGGCTTCCCATTTTGAAAATTTTACCCGAGTCAACCGGAAAATCTTCAACTTTGCCGAGCTTAAGGTTTGAAACATCCACTTCCGGCGCTTTTGGTGGTTTGAGGTATGAATAAACAGGATATAAAACGGCAGCAAGCCACCCTAAAAACCCAATGCCAAGAACCCAGTTAAGGAAATCCCGCCGGGATTGTTTCTCGGAAAAAATAGAATCGTCTGTCAATTTTTCCTGTGAATTTATTTATTAAATACTATTTAATTCCTGCAATATACCCAGATTTTTGCAAAATTAACATTAGAACATATTGCCGTTATACAATAATTCTACCGCTTTATATTTATTCAAGCTTTTTCAGCTTTTTAATATGTTCCTGTAATAACGTACTCAGCATATCATAGTTATGAACGTATATGCTGGGGTTTGCGGAAATATCGCCAATAATTTTCTTTGTTTCGTTTATCAAATTCTGCCCGTCTGCATCGAGCTGTTTATCTTTCAGGTTCTGAATCTCAGTGTCAGCATTTTTCACGAGCTTCTGAATATCGCCTTTCCATTCTTTTGCCATATCCGAATATGAATCGTCATGGCATTTCAGGCAAATCTTTTCTGTAGGCTTTATTATCTTAACAGCATCCGAATGGCAATCTATACACTTAACTTCGCCGGCTTTCATAAAATCGGGCTGTGACTGGTTCATATAGTTCCCGTCGAATACCTGTCTTTGCAGCTGGTGGCATTTTGCGCATTCATCATCACTGTTTACTTTAGTGTGGTGGCATGCATTGCAGTTATCTTTGCTGACAATAAGTTCTCCGTGTGTGCGCGCATTTGAGTGGCATTTTATACATGCTATCCTGTTCTTTACTATATGCTGGTTATGAGAGAATTTCATGTCAAATACTTTGACCGAAATTTCCTGTATGCCCGAATGGCAGTTATAACATTCGTTCGGTATAAACTCATTGCCTGACTGGAACTCGGGTAAATTCATTGAAGAGCCAATCACGGTAAGCGATTTCTTCATTAAACCGTATGCCGCTATCAGCAGCTTATCGGCAAACTGTATGTTGTGAACGCTCTTTCCGACTTCCACAATTCTGATGTTATGATATGCTTCATCAAGAAGCTTTTCTGCATCAGGTTTTTTATCGCTTCCCGCTGAAGACACCTGGAATGAAACGGTTTTATAAATTGAATTAATTAATGCAACTCTTTTTATGGATGCTTCTTTCCACTGTTCAACAAGCTTATCGTACCCTTTACCGTGGCATTTTTCGCAGGATGACTCGCCGGCTTTGTATGTTTTAATATCTTTATTATCCGTTTCATGGAAAATATGGCACCCGCGGCAGTTAATTCCGTTTAAATACATTATGCTCGGGTCTTTATCCGTTCCGAACCCGTTTTCGCCTGTGTACAAACTCACCTGCGATTTATGTGCGTCTGTGTGGCAGCTCTGGCAGTCGGGCGGAGCAGTTGGGTCTATCTTCTGAATCTTGTGCTGTATAGGAGTATGACATGCAAAACATTTTACGTTATGTTTTGTAATATGCGTGGTATGTATAAAATCGGTTTCATTGTATTTATCGAGCCTGTCGTTTTCAAAATGGCACTGGAAACATCTCTCTTTTCCAACCTCACCGTTTCCTTCAACAACATTGGTATGACAGCTCTTGCACGATATATCATTTGCAACAACCGATGAGTGGTCATACCTGAAGTTTGCCATCTGTTCTTTGGTCATTCCCTTCCAGTCATGGCAGGTTTTGCAGTCCGAAAGCTTATCATACAGGTGCTCGGGGTCATCGGATTTTTTAAAGTGGCAATTATAACAGGTAGCTGCCGTCACTTCAATGTGAGTACCCTGCACAATCTGGGAATGGCAGCTTATGCACTTGAGAGTTTTTCCCCTCCTGAGACCCTGAAGGTGGCTCTTATGGTTAAATTTAACCCCCTTGAACTCATAAGATGTATCCTGCAAAGCCTGTCTTTCATGGCATCCGCTTCTTGTACATGTATTATCGGGAATTTCCGCCCAGGGTTTTCTCTTCTTATAAGAAAGAGAAATATAGTTTACAATTTGCACAAGACCGTTTAATTTTCCCCTGATTGTACCTGAAATTCCGGGTTCAAAATGGCACTCAACACAATCAACTTTGTTATGAGCTGATACCCGCCAGCTTTGGTAAAATGTTTCCATATAATGACATGTAGGACAAAAACTGGGGCGCGATGTATATTCCGCTGAACCTGCAACGAGAATAATAAATATCACGATGTATATTCCGGTAAAAAGAAGAAATCTTCTCCAACCGCGTATTTTCTTAAAAAATCTTTTTTCCTTTTTAGCCGGTTTTTCCTGGTTATCCACTTTAATACAAATATTATTTTAAATTGTTCTTTTTTTCTGTTTCGGGGTTTTTATTTTCGAAATCGGAATTTTCATGTTTACCGTCAGCCGTATTATTTTCCTCCGGTGTTCCTGAAGGCGTATCTTTAATGTTCGGGTCTTCAGGAAAAGTTTCAGTTGTAAGCTCAGCTTCAGGCGCTTTATCAGGTACCAATTCATCAGCAGTTTCTTCTGCTGCCGGTTCTTCTTCTTTAACTGTACTTTCAGATTTCTCAATTTCTTCGAGCCACAGAGCATGTTCCTTTTCCATTTCTTCTTTGGTAAGGTAGCCTGTGAACCATGCTTTATTCATTGGGTAAACGTCAGGGTTATAAATTACAAAATAAAAATGCCATACAACAATTGCAAGCGAGGCAAGTATTGCTTCGTAATAATGTATAGCGGTTGCAACATCCATTCCCGAATTCGAAATTAAATGGAGAAATGTATTTTCAAACCACAATACGCATCCGGTTCCCCCCATAATAACAGTGCCCCAGACTACAGCCCAGTATTCCATTTTTTCGATATAGCTGAATCTTCTGAACTTCGGTCTTAGTTTCTGTTTACCGAGATAATATTTTAAAGTCTGTGTAACATCGGTAATATCGGTTTTACTGAACCACATATCAGCAACAAATCTTCTTCCTCTTTTGGTAAAGATAATGTACCAGAGATGATATAGGGAATCTGCAACCATTATAACAGCCGCTATTCTGTGAAGGTCACTCCTGAAATAAAATGCACCTTCACCGAAGAGCTGCCTGAACCAGGTTACCCAAAGTGACTCCGGAAATTTAAGAGCAAAACCGGTAATGACAAGCGTTATAAAACTTGTCAGCAGCAGGAAGTGCTGAACCCTTTCATTAAAGGTCATCCTTAAATATTTTTTCTCTTCCGCAGTGTTTACAGTCTCTTCCATTGCCTATTTCTTTTTCCTGAACTTCTTAGTAAAATCAAATATGTTATGCAGAATCATAAATCCTATAATTCCGAAAATCAAAGACAGATAAAAGTTTTTCACCCAGTATAAAACCGGAAACTGTTTTTCGGTATTCACAAGATGTATTGGGGTGTTAAGAAAGCCGTGCTTACTCCCTGGTGGCACTTTCCGCATGTGAGGGGAAGGTTCTTTTTGTTTATTGATGAAAGCGAGTCTGATGAAGGTCTTATATTATGGTTGCCGTGGCAGCTTTCGCAGTTAGCTGCAACTTTCGAGCCGCCCCTTACCGCCAGTCCATGATAACTGTCATTATAAGACGATGTTCTGCCTGTGGGCAGGTTATATTTTTCAGTTAACTGCACTGAATTATGACAATCAGAGCAAAGCTGAACCAGTCCTTTTGAGCTTGCAATTCTGTTTGAGCTTTCATCTTTCTTCAGTATCTGGTGGTTGCCATGGCAGCCTGTACAGGTTGGCGCATCGGAATTCTGTTTTGTAGCTATTGAAACTTCATGAATGCTGCCTGTATATTCAGAAAGCTGTTTTGTATGGCATCCGGCTTTGCCGCATGTCTGCGCTATATTCTTCTTGTATACCGATGAACTGGGGTCATCATATTTTTTCATCTCGTGTGCCCCATGGCAGTCTGCGCAGGTTGCAGCGTTGTTATTTCCCTGTTGAAGAGCTTTGTAATGATAACTGTCTTTATAGTTGCTTATCATCACATCTTCGCCTTTATAATTTTTATGAGGCAGCTTTCCTTCAATGTGGCATTTAAGACATAAATCAACCTGGTTGATTTTTGAGAATTCATCTGACAGCTTTACTGATTTAATAGAATGCTCACTGTGGCATGTAACACAGGTTGGGGCGGCAACTGATTTGTTCAGAAGCGCTTTCCCGTGAGCAGATGACATGAAATTTTTCTCGATATCCTTGTGGCATTTACCGCACGTTTCAGGAAGTCTTGTTCTTGTAGTTGAAGCCATAGGATTATCCGGGTTCTGAATCATATGGTCGCCGTGGCAATCCGTACAGCCTGCTGCTTCTTTGTCCGTTTTTCTGAATTGAAGCATGAATACTTGTTTTATATTGGGATACAAACTGCGCTGAACCCATTTTATCGCCCGGAAACAGCTTTGCATCAAGGTGGCATTTTAGACATTTTTCCGATTCAATTGTCATTTTAGAGGTAAGTATCTCATGAGAGCCGTGGCAGTCTGTACATGTAGGCGCAGATTTGTTACCTTCATTGAATACTGTTTCGTGTATGCTGTTTTTAAAATCTTTCTCATGCGACGTGTGGCATTTTCCGCATACCGAAGCAACTTCGCTCTTTTCAATCTTTTTTACATTGTGTCCGCTCTGATGACATTTATCACAGCCTACACCCTTTTTCTCGTGAATGCTGGTTTTGTAAAGCTGAACTTTTTTCTGGGTATGGCATTTCAGACAAGCGTCTGTTTGGTTCTTTGCAAATTCCTTTGCAGGCATTATTTCATGCTTGCTGTGGCAATCGTAGCAGTTCACCTTTGAGTGGACACTTGCGTCAAGTCCTTTAACATCATCATGGCATGATTTGCAATCTACTTTCTGCGGAGTTTTTGTATGGGGTACATCGTCAGGATTGTAGTTCTGGTGGCAGTCTGTACACTCAGCGCTTCCGTGGACTGATTTTTCGTATAGTTTCGGATTTACATAAAGCGAAATTTTCTTGCCGTTTCTTTCCATTGTGAGGTCCATATCTTCATGGCAGGCAAAACATACGTTTGAGCTTTGAGCGGATATAATTTTGAAGCCGTCTGATATAATAAGAACCGCGGTCACTACCAAAACGGAAAGCAGAATAAAAACAGTATTTTTAAAAGATATGTTTCTCAATTTTGCTTATTTTGAAATATCTCATCCAGGGTCCTTCTGAGCTCACTGAGTTTCAGCGGCTCGGAAATATACTTCACGTCATTTTCCATAATAGTCTCGCTGCCCAGAGAAGGCAGACAAATAACAGGTGTCCCGCGGAAATACTGTTTGATTTTATCTTTTGTTTCTTTTTCAACATCAACATCCAGTATTATGCAGTCCATGTTATGATGAAATCTATTGAGATACTCATCATCTACCTGCTGAGAAGGCGAACATGAAATTTCATACCGAGAAGTATTAAACATTTTCTTAATAAGCTTGCAAATATCAGGTTTTATACAGAAAATGTGAACCTTTATCATTTTTTCCATTTATTAAACTTCCAATTCTCATATTTTCACAATTAACATGCCAATAAAAACTGAACAAAATTCGTTTTCAGATAAAAAAAACCTATTATTTAATATATTACTATTGAACTTGTGGAGTTTATCTACAAAGCGGTGGCGATAAATTGAACCTGAAAATCTGCAATTTTTCAAAGATTTTCTTTAATTTTATTTTCAGATAACTTGGGTAATATCAAGAATATAAATTAAATTTAAAATTTCAGACCCGTCACTTAATAACGTGAAACAGCAAAAGTTCACTTTTTAACGTTATCAAATACCCGAATTAGGGGATGTTATGTAACGAGATTAGGGAGCATATTTGAGCAGAAATTGAATTAAGACGATAAATCAGGGGCAGAATTTGAATTAGAGATGATTAGATTTTGCCTCTTTTTACCGTGAAAATATAAATTTTACTGAAATTCTAATGCTTGCCAAAGAAAATCATAAAAACAAAAAATTTAAATTCGAAGATAACAGTATCGATTTCAGCTGGGAAACCAATCCTGAAAATTCTGATAACCCAACTGATGATGATTACGGGGATCTTCTTAGAAAAATCTACCGGTATAATCCTTCCAAACTTGATTTTGACACCGGGTTTACAATGTTTGATGATTAACAGGCAGACGGACTTTGGAATCTATAATATTTTAATTAACATATATATAAACCCAGGCTTTAGCTTGTAAAAAAAGGAGGAAATTTAATGCTACACACCACTTCTGAATTCAAATTCTCAAAGACTTCTCAGTACGGATTATTTGTCATTTACGCAGCGCTTGCGAGTGTATTGATTATTGCTGCTGTTATCTGGGGATAATCTATTTTTGTCGTTTAAAAGATACTAATGCAGTACTTCAGGTACTGCATTTTTTATATACAGCAATTGGCTTATAGACGGTTTAGGACAGTTTATTCTCACAAGAACCAGCGCTGCCGGTCATACGCATCAAGGTTCTTATTGCAGACAATCTGGAAACAGGTTGAGTTGCCCTGCTTTGCGATATCGACTGACCAGCCCAGGAAAACTTCCCAGCATCGGAACCACCACTCACCGTATTCTTTAAGCACTTGTTCTTTATGTTTTTGCCAGTTGTGATACCAGAGCTGAATAGTACGCGAATAATGAATCCCGATATTTTCAACGCTGTGAATTTCGAAGCCTGCTTTCTCCAGCCGTTTAACTACGAATGAGAGAGGCATGCTTGCATCTGCGCCCTGAAAAATATACTGGTTCATAAACAGTCCCCAGCTGAGCGATTCCTGGTGATAACCTGCTTTCAATCCTGCTATCTGTAACAGGAAAAGTCCGTCATCCTTTAGAAGTCCCGAAATCTGCCTCATAAATCTCGTGAAGTATTTTACACCAACATGCTCCGCCATTTCGAGGCATGTAATTTTATCATATTTATCGGCAGGTATGCTGCGGTAGTCCATACGTATAACTCTTGCTTTGCCTTTAACCCCCCAGCGTTCAATCTGCTCATTTGCGTAATCGGCGCCGTTTTGAGCTATAGTAATACCCGTCGAATCAGAGCCGTAATATTTCGCCGAATGTGCTGCAAGTGTTCCCCACCCGCAGCCGATATCAAGCAGGCGTTCGCCTTCTTTAAGATTTAGTTTCTGACAAACAAGATTAAGTTTCTCGTCCTGCGCTGTCTCGAGGTCTTCTAAGCCTGTTTTGAAATAAGCCGATGTATAAACCATTCTTTCGCCCAGGAATGAACGGAAGAAATCGTTGCCGCGGTCATAATGGTCTCTTATGACACGCTCATCCTGTTTCTTTGAGTGAATGGCCGCCTGAGAAATAAAATGGCGGAAGAAAAATTTTAGATGGTGAGTTACAAACCGGTAATTAAAAAAGAGTGTGCGGTTCTGGAGAAGAATCTGAAGGTCGCAGTTCAAGTCAATACGTCCGTTTATGTAATCCTGGATGAAAGTTGTTATCGGTACCTTTACACCGTTTTTATATCTTGAATCGACTTTGGGGTCTTTGATTTCAATCAGGTCTCTGATGTTTTTAGATAGCGCTTTCTCTTGAGTCATTTGTTTCCTTTATGTAAAATATTTGTTCAATTATTTATTCTATAATTCACATTGACCATATACCGGTAAGTTAATTATCGGAAAATTTTTATACCAATATTCCAAAGAGTTTTACTTCAGGCGGGTTAGTGAACAAACCCGTATTCTTCTTTTTTGGTAAGATTTTTATGGTAAGAATTAATTTAGCACAAAATAGTTAATATGTAAATGAAAGAAATTAAGCACTTATGCAGAAGAGCTGTTTTTTACTAATATGTGCGCAGTATTTGAATGAGGAAGATTTTTGGGGCAATGAATTTAATCTGATAAGGTAAAAAAACCTAAGGTCAAACCGCATAACTATCGGTTATGGGTTCAGATGAATTTTCATTCAAGATTATACTCTTTTATTTTTTTATATAAAGTCTTTCTGTCGATGCCGAGAATCTGGGCTACCTTTAGCTTGTTCCAGCTGTTTTCTTCAAGGATTTTTTTAATATAGAGCTTTTCGATATTCTTCAGGCCAAGATTATCCATGTTATTGAAGGGGTTATCTGAATTCTCCGATGCCTGCAGAAATTTAAAATCGCTGATGCCAATCTTGTCGTTTTCGGAAGTTATGATTGCCCTTTCAAGCACGTTTTCAAGCTCCCTGACGTTTCCCTTCCAGTCATTTTTAATAAGCAGGTCAAGCGCTTCGGGAGTAACTGCAACATTCCTGGTGAATTTCTCCGATAATTTTTTTGTAAAGAAATCTACCAGAAGCGGTATATCTTCTTTTCTTTCATTCAGATTGGGCAGGCTTAGGGTTACTGTTGCAATTCTGTAATAGAGGTCTTCCCTGAATTTTTTTTGTTTTACAAGTTCCCTAAGATTTTGATTTGTCGCAGAAATAAGTCTTACATCTATCTTTCTGACCCTATCGCTTCCCAGTGCTTTTATTTCCCAGTTTTCTATAACTCTGAGCAGCTTTGCCTGGAGGTTAACCGGCATTTCGGCAATTTCATCAAGCATCAGAGTACCTCCATTTGCCTGTTCAAAAACACCCTTCTGAGTTTCTACAGCGCCGGTAAAGGCTCCGCGGACATGCCCGAACAATTCGCTTTCAAGAAGATTCTCTGGTATAGCGCTGCAATTAATTGCTACAAAAGCCCCGTTCTTGCGCGGAGAATTAAAGTGGATTGCTTTTGAAACCAGCTCTTTCCCTGTTCCGCTTTGACCTTCAATTAAAACATTTACCTTTGATTTTGCTACTTTTCTGATGAATTCAAAAACGTTCTGCATTTTCTTGCCTTTGCCCACAATATTGCTGAACGAGTAATTATTTTCTACCTGTGAACGCAGTGATTTCAGCTGGTTAGTTAAAAGAACTTTTTCTGCTGCTTTATCAACTTTTATCTGGAATTCCTCGATATTAAACGGCTTGTTTATGTAATCATATGCTCCAAGCTTCATAGATTCAACAGCAGATGTAACAGAGCCGTAGCCTGTTATCATAATAAAAAGGGTATTATCGGGTTTTACCTTCAGCAAATCTATTCCCGATACATTTGGCATTTGAAGGTCTGAAATGACTAAATCATAATCTCCGCTTTTGACCATTTCAAGTCCTGCCTGGCTATCGTTAGATTCATCAACATAATAGCCTTTTTTTGATAGAACCTTTTTGAGGAGCTTTGTTGAATTAGGTTCATCATCAACTAATAAAATTCTTATATTTTCCATATTATCCGAAGATAAAAAAAAAAGTTAAAAATAATGAGTGCATTTTGGGATTATTGTATAAACCCCTAAGATATTAATATTACAAACATTTGTTAGTAAATAGTTCCAGTCCCCATATTCCACATCTCTTATATCCTTTGTAGAGAATTTCCTCAAAGTAATATTGAAAAATGTTCAAAATAATCAATAAAATGCAATTTTTTTGGCACGAAAAATGTGCTTATATAGGCAGTTAGAAAAGTTCTTATTCTACTAAAGGAATCTAATTAATCCAATTATGAAAAAAACATTACTAATAATTCTCATCCTGATTCTGGGCGCAGGAATAACAAATGCCCAAAGAGCTAAAATTGAAATGAAGTATGTTACTCCTAATATGCTGAAAACCAATCCGGCATTTGCATCGGATTCGACAGTTTCGCAGGGATTAACAAACGTAGCTAATAAAACTTATTGCTATTTTGATGTCGAAAACATAAGTGGAACGGCAACAATAACAAATGCAACATGGACTTTATTAAGCAAACCCGCAGGTTCTAATGCATCAATTTCAGCTATTGGAAGTATGCAATGGTGGGCAAAATTAAGACCTGACGTGAAGGGTACCTATACTGTAAAAGTTTCAATGACCACTTCAGCAGGAAGCCATGATACTACAATAAATGTTTATTCGTCAGATTTTGTAGGTACCGGAAGATTTGATAATGTTCCGGCAGTTTATCCAAACTGTATGTCATGCCACGGTGCAACTCCAAGTTTTGTTGCAATTTTCGACAGATGGAAAGTTACCAGACACGCTGTATCATTTTCATCATACATAGACAGCGGTTCCGCAGGATTTGGCTTAAACTGCTTCCCGTGCCATACAACAGGCTACAACCATAACTTAAAAGTTGATAACCATGGATTCGATGATGTTGCTGCATCATTGAACTGGGTATGGGCACAGCATTCACCGCCGCATCCGGGCAACTGGGATACTCTTAAAACCATGTTTACGGGTTTGGTTCCTTTTGCAAGCGTTGGCTGTGAAAGCTGCCACGGCGCCGGAAGCGAACACACCCTTTCAGGTGATACAAATAAAATATCAATTTCATACAATGCAGGTGTTTGCGCAAAGTGCCACGATTCGCCTACACATCACGTACATTTTTCACAGTGGCTTAATTCACCGCACTCAGACGTAGTGTGGAGTAGTTCTTTTGCGCAGAACTCATCTGCTCCAGGTTTCGTATTTAATGATTTCAGCAACTGTATAAGATGTCATGACGGAAAAGGATTTGTCAATTTTACAAAAGGAATTGGAACAAATACCGTAGGACTCACACAGGACCAGCCAGGAAGAAATAAGCTGCCAGGCATGTCATGACCCGCACGGTTCAACAAATGAACATCAGTTAAGGTCACCGCTGGCAGGTTCAGATACACTGGCAACCGGTTATCATTATACAAACGGCGGCAACGGAAGAATCTGTTTGAACTGCCATAAGAACAGGTCAAGCGTAAGTGTAACAGTACTGACAAGAGTCACCAATTCTCACTGGGGACCACATCATTCACCGCAGGGCGATATTTTATACGGGCAAAATGCAGCATCATTCGGCGGACCTCCGTATTTAAGCGGTTCACACAGGAACATTCAGAATTTATGCGTAACATGCCATATGGCACCGGGACCCGATACGGGAACTGTTGCATACGGTAAAGTCGGCGAACATACATTCAGAATAGTTGACGAGACGAGCGGTTATGAGAACGTTACAGGATGCCAGAGCTGTCACCCGGGAGTACAGCATCTTTCAGATTTCATGGCACCGGAAGATTATGACGGAAACAACCAGATTGAAGACTGGCAGACAGAAATGGCAGGATGTCTGAGAAACTTAAGAATCGCCCTTCCTCCTGTTGGTGTCGATTCGGTTTCATGGCAATTGATTGCTGCAGACTCAAATAATGTAACGCTTAGAAAAGCTTACTGGAACTATTTACTGCTTACAAATGACGGAAGCTTAGGACTCCATAATCCTTTCTTCTATGTAAGCGTTTACCAGGCTACAATTCAGCCTATTGGTGTTAAACCGGTTTCAAATGAAGTTCCTACTGTTTATTCACTGTCACAGAATTATCCAAATCCGTTTAACCCGACAACGAAGATTAGCTTCTCACTGCCGAAACAGCAGGATGTTACAATTAAAATATATGACATTATGGGCAGAGAAGTATTGACTCTTGTAAATAAAACTATGAAACCTGGCAAGTATGATGCTATCTGGTCTGCAATAAATCAAGACGGTAAATCTGTTGCCAGCGGAGTTTACTTCTACAGAATAGTAGCCGGAGATTTTGTTGAATCGAAGAAGATGATATTGGTTAGGTAACGTTAAATTTAATCCTTTAGTTAGACCCGCTCTTTTCAAACAGGGGCGGGTTTTTTAAAATACAAAAGGAAAAACAGAGGATTCTAAGTTCTTTAATCACAATGGTTTATTCATTAAAATAATTTTCAAAAACATGACTCAAGTCATTTTTAATGAAAGCACCCATTGCTATTTTAGTATTATAATTTTTGTATAAATAATTTAATCTATTACAACTCAAACTATAGAAACGGAGACATAAAGAAATGTCATATATCATAACTGAGGAATGTATAAACTGCAACGCATGTGTAGAAGAATGCCCGAACGATGCAATATTCGAAGGCGGAGCAAACTGGACTTTAGGAGATAAATCATTCGGAGAAGGCGAAACATTTGATGGTATCGAAGGAAACTTCTCATCAGATTTTTATTACGTTGTTCCCGGAAAATGCACTGAATGCAAAGGCTTCTATGATGAGCCGCAGTGTGTTGCTGTCTGCCCGGTAGACAGTATAGTTCCTGACCCGAACAGGCGTGAAGATGAAGCAGTTCTTCTTAAAAGAAAAGAATATCTTGACCAGGTAGGCAGGTAGTATAACGGTTCCTTTGTGGAGGTAAATTGGAAAGGGATTAACTTTTAAGTTAATCCCTTTTTTGTTTTTCCAAACGATTTGTCATCCCTTGCCTGCCTGCTGCAGGCAGGAAGGGAGGGAACTGATAAAAAAATGGATTAATTTACTCGTCCACCGGATTCCTGCCGGTGTTTAACCTGTACTTGATATGGGCCCAGCAATGACAATGTTATTTTCCCTCCACTTTGGTCTGCTCCGATAATCATCGGTGAAGTGGTGTTAAATCTTAGATACAATATAAACGTATTTCAAAGCCTCATTACCGGTATTGTAAACATTATGCTTTGTATGCGGAGGATTATACGCAACTTCACCTCTTTTAATTTCATTCCTGCCGTTTCCTTCGGCTTCAATTTCACCGGAGCCTTCCAGCACAACAACAAGCTCCTCATGTTCACCCGTACTGTGCTCACCAATACATTCGCCTTCGGCAAGAGTTACAAATCCCGAGTGCATTATTACCGAGTTGTTTCCGTTTAATATTTCAAACCTTTTTTGTTCCAAAAGCGGCAAAGTCATTACAAATGGTTTTGGCTTAGCTTCGGTATTTTTTTCTGTTTTTATAGTGTGCATTATTTTAAATCCTGTTTACGTTCGCTGTTAACCCACCATTTTGAAATGAAGGGAAGAATAATAATCTGCGCTAAAGCAGCAGCAAGACCCGGAAGCATGGCGGATTCAGCATAAACTGTAAAGCTGCCCGAAACTGAACCTAAAGCCAGAACCGAAATCAGAAACATGATTCTTCCGGCAGCAAGCGCTATTGCAACCGAGGCAAATGAATTCATTTTTACATTCTCTCTTAAGAATCCGGCTAATATACCGTATGTAAAAAGCTCAATAGTCATCGGACCGAGTATAAGTGGCAGCGGCATGCCTGAAATCATAAAGCTGACAATCGGGGCAAGAAGTCCTGTAATTGCGCCGCTTTTCCAGCCGTAAACAAGTCCCGCGAGTATTACCGCCCAGTGCATAGGAAGAAGATACCTGACAGGCGCGCCGCTGAAAAATGTGCCGCATAAGGGAGTGCTACAGCAAGTCCTACAAGAAGGATTTGAAATGAATAGGATTTTATTCCCCTCAGCTCAAGTGTAGTTGAATTTAAAGCAATAGTTTTATTTTGTGCTGTGTTCATATTATCTCCTTGTTTAATTAATTCATACGGGTATTTAAAATGTTTTTGTAGTTGAAGTCATAACAAACTTTCCGTGTTTAACGCCTTTGAAGCTGAGAATCTGCTCGGCGAGCATCTTTACTTTGCCGCCTTTATCTTTTACAATAATCATTTCCATGCAGTTATCATGATCTATGTGAACGTGTGTGGTAAAAAGTATGCTTTTAAAATGGTCATGCTGGAAGCTGTTGAGAGTTTTGTCTATTTCTCTTTTATGGTGGTCATATACAAATGTAATTACACCAAAACAAACAGAATTTTCATTGGTGAGCTTTTCGCTGACGAGCTTATCTCTTATTAAATCGCGGAGCGCTTCCGAGCGGTTAGAATATCCTTTTTTTGCGCTGAGCTTATCGAATTTTTCCAGCAGTTCTGTTTCGATTGAAACCCCGAAACGGGTTGTTTTGTGAGCCATTGAGTGTTACTATTTTAACAAAAGTAACACTCATAAATTATAAAAACAATGAAAATTTTAAGCGTTATTTTTGAATTATGATAAGGGGAGCGTTAAAGTGAATGTTGTTCCTTTGCCTACATTGGATTTTACAGTAATATCTCCGCCGTGCTCTTTCAGTATTCTTTTTGAAATGGAAAGCCCAAGTCCGGTTCCTTTACCGTAGCCTTTAGACGAAAAGAATGGCTTGAAAATTTTTTCCAGGTTCTCACGCTCTATACCGGGACCCGTATCGGCAATTTCAACCGAAACTATGTTCCCTTTTAGCGATGATTTCAGCTTAATTTCACCTTCTGCAGGGATTGCCTGTATTGCATTTATTACAATATTTGATATTACTTCCTGAATCTGCGCTACGTCAAAACTGAATTCCGGTATTTCCTTAAGTGTTTTCCTGAATGAAACTGTTTTATCACCAATTGAAAACCTGGAATTCTTTACAACATTTGTTATTATCCTGTTGATATCGTTTTTCTGTTTTTCGATTCTGAGAGGTCTTGAGAAATTCAGAAGGTGCCTTATTGATTTTGTAATTCTTGTAGCTTCGTCAAGAATGGTTTTAAGTTCCTCGTATTCCTTATCGTTTTCAGCTTTATCAACTAAAAGATAATCCGCATTACCTGATATTATATTAAGCGGGTTTGAAAGGCTGTGTGCAATGCTTGAAACAACTTCACCAATAAGAGCCAGATTTTCTCTCTCCCTCAATTCTCTTTCAAGCTGTTTTACTTTGGTCAAATCCCTTACAATTCCTACCGAGCCCATCTTCTCGTTTTTTTCATTGTCTACAGCGAATCTGGTTATGCTTACGTTAATTATTTCACCTGTTTTGTTAATTCTTTCAGTTTCATAATTCACAAGAAATCCTTTTTCTTTGACCTCGTTAATAAGGAATTCTCTTTCGCCTTCAGCCAGCTTGTTAGGAGGGAGGAGAATACCGAAATCCTTTCCCATCATTTCTTCTTTTGTGTAGCCGAAAATCCTTTCAGCGCCCCTGTTCCAAAGGAAAATTTTAAAATCGTTGTCCGTTCCTATTATGCCGTCTATTGAGTTTAATATTATATCCGAAAAGAATTTTTCGTGGGCTGATTTGCCTTCCCGCATAAGCTGAATCATATCCATAACTGAGCCGCCAAGAATATTCAGCACAGACGTAATATCCGAATCCGACAGCTTATCTCCCAGTTTTTCTCTGAGGGTGTTTTTTATCGAATCGCTGTATTTTTCAAATTCTGAAAGTATTCTTTGTTCCATATCAATCGGAAACTGCGGGTTAATTTGAATTTAACAAAATAAGCAAATTTTGGCATTTATTAAGCATAATAAAAGGCGAAATTAACATTTATTAACATCTTTATCTATATAAATATTAATAGATATGATATTTTTGGGATTAATAATCATGTTATTATAAAATATGCATAAAGTATTAATATAAATAATTCAACACAAGAAGAATTACGAGACTATAAAAAAACAAATAAATATTTTCAAATAAAGCTGTTAGTTCTTATTCATTGCTTAAATTCCAATATTTCGGTAATTTGGAATTCCTTTAAAAATGTGAATTCAAGAATTATTTAAATAATTACTTAAATAGGAGATAATATAAAATGGCAGTCAGAGTAGGTATAAACGGTTTTGGAAGAATAGGACGCCTTGTTTTCAGACGGATGATGCAGCTTGGCGGTTTCGAAGTGCCTGTTATAAATGACCTTACAGACGCTAAAACCTTAGCCCACCTTCTTAAATACGATTCGGTGCACGGCAGATTCCCCGGTGAAGTGAATGCAACTGAAAACGGAATATCGGTGGACGGTAAAGAAATAAAAATAATGTCCGAAAAAGACCCTTCCAGGCTTCCCTGGAAAGAATTGAATATCGATGTTGCGCTTGAATCAACAGGTGTTTTTACAAAAAGAGAAAAGCTCCAGCTTCACATAGATGCCGGTGCAAAAAAAGTTGTGCTTTCCGCTCCCCCGAAAGATGATATCGATGCTATTGTTGTGCTCGGCGTTAATGACGAAGTGTTAAAACCTGAACACAAAATTATTTCAAACGCTTCGTGTACAACCAACTGTCTTGCCCCGATGGTAAAGGTGCTTGATGATGCATTCGGAATTAAAAAAGGATTTATGACAACCGTGCACGCTTATACAAATGACCAGGTGATACTTGACTATCCTCATAAAGATTTAAGGAGAGCCAGGGCGGGCGCTGTGAGCATAATTCCTACAACAACAGGAGCAGCAAAAGCAGTCGGTAAAGTAATGCCGCACTTAAACGGCAAACTTGACGGGTTCTCGCTCCGCGTTCCGACACCTGACGGCTCGATTACAGATTTTGTATGTGAGCTCAACAAAGAAACAACCAAAGATGAAATTAATGCTGCGTTCAAAAAAGCATCTGAAACCAATCTAAAAGGTTACCTTGAATACTGCATTGACCCCATTGTATCGATTGATATAGTCGGTAACCCGCATTCATGTATATTCGATTCACTTTCAACCATGGCGATGGGCAATTTAGTTAAAGTTATCGGCTGGTACGATAATGAATGGGGCTATTCATGCAGGGTAGTAGATTTGTTAAAGAAGATTTCTTAAACAGGTTAGAAAAATGAATAAGCTGACAATTGAAAGTCTCGCCTCTTCAGGCGGACTGAAACGGAAGCGTGTGCTGGTTAGGGTTGATTTCAACGTTCCGATGTCGAAAGAAGAACAGGGCAAAATTACAGATGATAAGCGGATAGTAGAATCGCTTCCGACTATAAAAAAAATAATCTCCGAAGGCGGCAAATGCATCTTAATGAGCCACCTCGGCAGACCTAAAGGCGAAGCAAACTTAAAATATTCACTTAAGCCGGTTGCTGAACACCTTGCGAAGCTTCTTGGCAAACCTGTTGCATTCACAAATGACTGTCTTGGCGCTAAATCAAGCGTTGATGCGCTGAACGACGGTGATGTTCTGCTGCTTGAAAACCTGCGCTTCCATAAAGAAGAAGAGAAGAACGATGAAGCATTTGCAAAAGAGCTTGCTTCATACGGCGATGTTTATGTAAACGATGCATTCGGCACGGCTCATCGCGCTCACGCATCGACCGAAGGTGTAACGAAATTCATATCCCAATGCGCAGCAGGTTATCTTATGCAGAAAGAGCTTGATTATCTTTCGCGCGTTATATCATCGCCCGCGCACCCGTTTACCGCAATTCTCGGAGGAAGCAAAATTTCCGGAAAGATTGATGTGATTAAAAACCTGCTTCCCAAAGCCGATAAAATACTAATCGGCGGTGGAATGATATTTACATTCTATAAAGCAAAAGGTTACGAAATAGGGAACTCACTTTTAGAAGAAGATAAAATTTCGCTTGCTAAAGAGCTTCTTGCCGAAGCAGGAGATAAGCTGGTTCTTCCGGTTGATGTTGTTGCTGCTGATAAAGTTGAAAATGATTCACCTTTTGCAACGGTCGATGCTGATAAAATTCCGGCAGGAAAAGCAGGAGTTGATATCGGCGCAAAAACAATAGATAGCTTCAGGCAGATAATTTCAGGTTCTAAAACAATATTCTGGAACGGACCGATGGGAATTTTCGAAATGCCGAACTTCGCCAAAGGCACGTTTGAAATTGCAAAAGCACTTGCTGATGTAACCCAAAAAGGCGCAGTTACTGTAATCGGCGGGGGCGATTCTGCTGCTGCCATTGCGCTGGCGGGATTGGAAAAGCAGGTCAGCCATGTTTCCACCGGCGGCGGCGCAAGCCTTGAGTTTGTTGAAGGAAAGGCGCTTCCCGGCGTAGAAGCTCTTTCTAATGCATAGGGGAGTTATTGAAGTTATCACAATTCTGAAAAGTTATATGTAGTTGCAGCCTTCAGGCTGCGTTTAAAAAGCAGAATCGCAACCTAAAGGTTGCGGCTACCAAAAGCAATAGACTTTGGGGTAAGTACCGGACAAGTGAATTTCAGGCAACCGGAATAAGCAATCCCATTTTTCTCTTGCAGAATTTTTTAAATAATTTATTTTTATATGAAAAAGGACAAAAAGAAAAAACACGCTTCTAAGAAAGCAAAAAGTGTAAAGTATCCTAAAGAAGTTCAGTATCTCGATAGGAACGAATCACAAACGGGTCCCGCGCCTGAAGTGTTTAAGTTTCTCAAAAAAGTGGACCTAAACCATCTTTCATGGTATTCAAGAGATTTTCAGCAGGGGATTAAGTCACGCCTTTCAAAGCGTATTGCCGATGATTTCGGCTTCGATGAAAAGCATGTTCTGCTTAGCTACGGCAGTGAAGATTTACTCAAGCAGATTATTCACTGTTATTTAAGCCCGGGCGAAAAAATTATGATTCCCCGCGAGGCATGGTGGTATTATAAGAAAGTTGCTTCCGAGCGCGGCGGATTTAATGTTGAGTATCCAATGACCAAAGGTACTCTTGACGGCGTGCCGTATTACCTGTATGATGTTGATAAGATGATTGAAATCTACCGCAATGAACAGCCCAAAGTTGTTGTTGTTGCATCACCTAATAACCCCACCGGCAACAAAATAGATAATGAAAGCCTGAAAAAATTCCTGGATGCTTCAAGAGATACAGTTGTAATGATAGATGAAGCATATTGGGGAATGGGTTCAACCGATAACAGCTATGTTAAGCCATATATAGATGAATATCCCAACCTTATAATCTGCAGAACCTTTTCAAAATATTTTGCTCTTGCGGGATGCAGAATAGGATTTGCATTTGCCGGTAAAAACCTTGATGTACTGATTAATTTCACTACGCGATATCTCGGCTATAACCGCATATCGGAAGAGCTTGGCGAAATTTGCCTTGATAACATGAAGTACTACGAGAAAGTAGGCAGGCAGTATGAAAAAGATAAGCAGATGTTTTACGATTTGTTCACTGAGCTTAAAGGGTTTACTCCTTATAAATCGTTTGCAAATTTTATACTGGTCGATTTCCCCGTTGAAATCCGCAGCGGCTTAAAAAAATATCTTACCGAAAGGAATTTACTTATAAAATTCCTTGATGAAGAGGCTTTCAGGACCGAAGTAAGAATTTCGCTCGGCACAAAAGAGCAGAATAAGCTGCTTGCTCATGCAATAAAACAGTACTGCAAAGAGAATCCGTTTTAATGCTCTTTAATATTTGACGATTGTCATTTGAATTTAATCCTGCAATTGCATTCGTAATTGTGGGATTAAATCATTAATTTTGCTGAATGGGTTTATTTGAGCAGTATAAAGCTTCGCTAAAGGTAGTAGAGATAGAGGAAATTTTCGATTTGATTCTTTATCGTCCGCTTGCTTTTATATTTGTAAAAGCCACCTACTCCACTAAGATTACCCCCAACCAGGTTTCTTCCATGGCTATGCTCATTGGAGTCATTGCCGGTGTATTATTCGGTTTTGGCACTAGAGAGTACCTGTTGGCGGCGGCCGGATTTTATGGTGCATGTAATGTACTTGACTGCGCTGACGGGCAAATAGCGCGTCTTAAAAAAAACGGCACCAAAGTCGGCAGGATAGTTGACGGATTTATTGATTACGTTGTGAGCACTGCCGTTTATATAGGCATCGGTGTTGGGCTAACAGGATTGCAGCACAGCGGTTTGCTCCATTTAGAGTTCAATATATTTGGTATAAATCCTTATGTTTATATATGGTTAATCACAGCTTTAGGCGGATTCTCGTCTGCGCTTCAGGCTATTCTGCTCGATTTCTTCCGCAATAAATTTCTTGAAATCGTATACGGCAAGTTCTCATCACTTGAGGAAGAGATTAAAGAATTTGAAGAGGAAAAAGCCCGTATCAGCCGGCGGGATGTTAAGAAAGGATTTTTTGATAATTTTCTGATTGCAGTCTACCTAAAATACACGCGCTTCCAGCTGAGCCTTCAGTCAAAGAAGAAAAATAGTTTATCTAATGCGGTTATTGACCCGAAAGTCTATTACAGAAGAAACAGGCGGCTTATGCACTTTTGGGGCTATATAGGCTCAACTACCCACCTTACAATTTGCATTATTTGCGCTCTTACTAATAACATGGAAATATTTCTTTTAATATGCATTTTGCCTTTAAATTTTCTTATGCTGTCTTTATATTTTGTACATCATATGGTTAATAGAGATTAAAATCAAAAATCATAAACTAAATCAGTAATAATATGAAACGGCTGTCAATTAAAATTTTTGTACTGCTTGCGTTAACGCTGTCCGTATCGGGCTGCTTTGACGTCCAGCGGGATATAAAAATGTATCCTAACGGCGGCGGAGTAGAAGAGCTTCGGGTCACGCTTGACAAGGATTTTTTTGATACGTTCCAGACTTATGTCGGTTCAGACCAGACAGGCAGAGCAAAGGGTGAACTGGATACATTGCAGGATAACGTAATCTTCTATAATGGGCTTATGGCTGACCTGCAAAAAACTCCCGGTACATCAATCCAGGACCTTCTTATTACAGATAAAGACGGCGGGAAAGAAATTTACATAAAATATACTTTTGATGACCCGCAGGCGCTTGTAAATATTATTAAAGAGGGGACATTCAGGTATACAAACCAGCTTAACATTATATGGGAGACAGTTAAGTTTTTACAGGACGATAACAGCCTCAAATTTAAATATTTTATAAGAAAGGCAAACCGCGCCTTCAACGATGAGGTTGCTCAAAGCATATTTTCAGGTTTAATTTCATCAAAGACTCTTAAAGTGAATTTTGAATTTCCGTTTGAGGTAACGTCTTCTAATGCGCAGAGCCAGTCCGGCAACCTGCTGAGCTGGACTGTCTCAATGAATGACATTGTCCACAACCAGGCAGAAATGACTGCCGATATGACTCCGGATAAAGGACTTGATTTGACCTATGCAGAAAAAGTTGAAAAAGAAATTTCTAAAGTAAATAAAAAAGATAATCCTCTAATCCGTGTACAGGTATATAATGCCAATAAAGAGCCTGTTAAAATCGGAACAGGTATTGTTATAAAGGATGACCTTCTGGTAACGAATTTCCAGCTGATGAATATTATGGAGGGAAGAGGATTCTTCAGCGTAATTCTAAGCAATGATTCTCTTGCAGGAATAGATGAAATGCAGGAAAACGACCTTGTACCGGGGCTTGACCTTGTGTTTTTACGTTTTAATAATATTGAAAAGCTTAAATCACTGAAATTCGCCCCAATTGAAATTGCATCAGGAACAAAAGTTAAAATACTTTATTATCCTAACCCGCTTTCTTCCGTTGTATATTCAATGGATGCATCGATAACCGGAACAAAAGACTGGGGCTCTAAGAATAAGATTATCGAAGTTAAACCTGCAAAGCCAATTGCTCTTGATGGCGGCGCTGTGTTTGATACAAACGGTCAGTTTGTAGGGATGATAACACAAGCTTATAATGGTGAAGTAGGAAAGCTGTATGTTATTCCTGCATTGTATATTAGAGCGCAGATAAAGTAATAATCATATTCCCGTGAAAAAGGGAATCCGGAAAACATCTCATAAATTAAGCAGAAATGCCGTTTCGAACGGCATTTCTTATTAGAACCTTTTAGAAGAGGATTTAATATAAGTACGGGAAAATATTAGGAAAGATATAACATGTTTATTGGACTCCCGCTTCCGAGGGAATGACAATTTTAATCTATGAATCTGCGGCAGAAAACTGTTTCGCGGGGATGGCTTGTTATTCAACCGGTTTAAACTGCTCAAATGCCTGATGACAGTTATTGCAGTAATGAAGCGAGCGGCATAGTGTGGGACCAAACGGTGTTTTAAGGTCAGTGTTTGTGCTATCGCAGTAGGGACACTTTACGTGTTTTAAAATTTCAATCTGTATTAGTCCGTTGTGTTCGGGAGGCGGCGCAAGCCCGTGCTTCTTCAGCATTGCCCTTCCTTTTTCCGTAATCATATTCGTATTCCACTGAACATCGAACGAGGTTTTTACATCAACGTGCTCTACGTTAAGCTGTTCGATTCTGTCTTTCACCAAATCTTCAAGTATTCTTAACGCGGGACACCCGGCAAAAGTAGGTGTCATTTTTACTAAAACGGAATTTGATTCATCTACATTAACATCAGTAATAATACCCAAATCGACCACCGAGATTGTCGGAATCTCAGGGTCTTTAACATCTTCCAATGCTTTTAATATTTCTTCTTTTGTCACCAAAACTTTATGAACCTTATAAACTTTACTAACTTTCTCACCATTCTGCTTCGGGGTCAATATTGAAAACCTCTGTCATTTCATCAAGCAGGGGTTTAAGGAATTCGGTATGCTTTCCTTTTCTTCCGCCGTAAGAAGGTTTCCATAGGTTTTCACCCGGGATTTTTAAGCCGGCGTTTTCCAAAACAGGCTTAATTGCATTCACCCATTTCTTCTGTAAAGCATTTTCACCTTCGAATACTTTTAATTCATTAAGCAAGCTTTCGTAATCACCCGGTTCAAAAATTCCCAGCGCCGCATTAAACAAATCATCAAGCGCTTTCTGCATTTTGTTTCTGCTTTCGTCTGTTCCAGTGCCGAGCTGATTTATCCATGTATCGGCGTGCATGAGATGGTATTTTATTTCGCCTTTGAATTTCTTCGCAATTTTTGAAATCGGCTCAAATGATGATTCTGCAAGCATTTCATAACGCAGGTTTTCTGCATGTGTAAACAGAAAATGCCGCATCAGGCTGAAATCATATTCCCCGTTGGGAAACTCGGTTAAATGACAGCACTTGAAATCATTTTCTTTTCTGCCGAATGCAAGCTCATCAGGTTCTTTTTCGCCAAGCTCGTGAAGCACATTGTAAATTGCCAGTGACTGCCCCAGCTTATCCTGCGCAATTGATGAAAATGCAATGTCTTCTTCAAGTATGGGACCTAAGCCCGTCCATTCGGAATTCCTGTGACCGATAATAAGCTCATCATCTGCCATCTTAAACAGCATCTCTTTTATTGCCGGTATTTGTGTATCTGTCGGGTTCATTTTAAAAATTATCTATTTTCCTGTAGCCTCAACCTTCCCGCCTGCAGCGGGCAGGCAGGTTGCGAATTAATTTTACTCAGCCTAAAGGCTGAGACTCATTTTAATGATCTAAAGTCGTCCTACGACTCCAGGTCGTCGGACGACTAATTACATTAAACATTTTATTCGTGCCACTACTTAGAGTCGGGGCACAAAGGTAACTATTTTCTCTTTAATTCTTTCCTGTCCTGGATGCCGTGTTCTTTCTGGTATTTACGGATTTTATCCATAACATAATAATCGCTTGCCTCGCGGTAAGTTTTCTCAGGCGTGGTTGCAAATATATCCTGGTCTTCGTATTCACCTGCAAGCACACACGAGCTTTTTACAACCCAAAGGTTTGCAGTAACTCTTCTTCTCCCGTACTGTTCTTTGGCAAATACAAGCGCGGTTTCGGCGTTCGGAGCGTGCACAACACCAGCGTGAACATGCTGTTCGCCGCGTTTCTTCTGGTGGAATACTTCGTAAGTTTCCCAGTGTTCGTGTCCTTTAAGAGTTTCTTTCTTTTCCTCAATTGAGGGAAGCTCGATTCTGTTTATTCTCGGGTCAAATGATTTCATAGTCTTACGCCAGCGGCACCGAATATTCCAAATTCTCTTTTAACAATGCTCTGCGCACCCATGCGCCGTGTTCTTCAGCCCAGCGGCGGACTGCAAGACGTTCTTTGTTGCAGGGACCCTCACCGTTTATAACGCGCTTAAACTCATCCCAATCAGGCTCGGTGTATTCCCATTGTCCTGTTTCTTCATTCTTCTTTAAGTTTCGGGTCGGGAACGGTTAATCCTAAATCCCATATTTTCGGCACATACTCATCCAAAAATTTCTGCCTCATGTCATCGTTGCTTGCCATTTTAACTTTCCATTTCATAAGTGTTTCTGTATGAACCGAAATCTTATCAGATGGACCGAAGAAATGCATAATCGGCGGCCACCAGCGGTTCAGCGCGTCCTGAACCAGTTCTCTTTGTTTAGGAGTACCTGTTGCAAGGTAAACAACTGCATCATGCCCGTACTTGAGGTGGAATGATTCTTCGGTGCAGATTCTATCAAGCGCGCGGCAGTAAGGACCGTATGAACCATGCGAGTTTGCAACCTGGTTTATTATTGCTCCGGCATCAATGAGCCATGCTATAATTGCAGTATCTGCCCATGTCTTAGCAGGATAGTTAAACACGTTTGAATATTTTGATTTGCCGTTTATCAAATCGTTAACCATATCTTCACGGGTTTTACCGAGTGTTTCTGCAGCGCTGTAGAGAAGCTGCGCGTGCCCTACTTCGTCCTGTACTTTCGCCATTAGCGCCAGCTTGCGGCGGAATCCCGGGGCGCGGGTAATCCATGTTCCTTCCGGCAGCGCGCCGATGATTTCCGAATGAGCATGCTGTTCAATCATGCGGATTAACTGCCGTCGGTATTCCTTCGGCATCCAGTCCATCGGCTCAATTTTTTCACCCCGCTCGATTCTGGCTTCGAACTCCGCGAGCTTTACGGGGTCTTCACCCTCAAGAATGTTTTTGGGGCTTGCGGATTTTTCTATGTATGCATTTCCGTACATAAAATTATAGGACTCACAATAAATTTATAGTTTTATAAAACAGATTTCTTTTTCAGTCCGGTTAAAATAAAATTGCAAAGGTTCTCGGCAATTTCCTCAGGCTTCATAGTTCCGCCGGGTTTGTACCATTCGGTTATCCAGTTCAATGTCGAAAGTATTGTAAGCACTGCAAATTTTTTATCGACAGTATCAAATATATTTTCGTCTTCACCGTTCTTCAGTATTTTCCTGAATTCGCCTTCATATCGGTTGCGGAGCATTTTAAATTCCTCGAGCTTGGGACCGTTTAAGTGGCGCCACTCATGCAGGAAAACGCTTGATGTGTTCAGGTCATTGCAGAGAATTCTCACATGTGATACAACAGCCATGCGGAGGCGTTCTTCGGCATTAAAATAAATATCGTTCACATCATCGATTGCTTTGATAAATTCATCAGCCTTGCGGAAGCAGATTTCTTCCAGTATTTCATCCTTTGATTTGATATGGCTGTAGAGGCTTGCGGCTTCTATATCAAGCTCACCGGCAATATCACGCATGGAGGTGCCGATAAACCCTTTTTCTCTGAAAAGGCGGCTTGAAACCTCAATTATTTGCTCTTTCCGGCTGATATTTGCAGAAACGTCCATTTATATAGTAAACAAATAGAAATATAGAAAAGGTTCAACTTACCTAACGTTTGTTAGGCAATTTAAGAAGAAAAGGTGAGAAAAGCAAAGAGGGGGGAATAATTACTTTTTAATTTGTGAATCTGCGGCTGAGATTGGATTCCCGCCTTCGCGCCGGACTGCTGCAGGCAGGGGAATGACAACCTTACCGCAGCTCCACAAATTCCACAGGATTTGTCTTTGCCAGCGCAAATTTTCTTTCTTTCCATTTACCGCGCTTGAACCATAATGCCATAATGGTACCTTTTAAGATTGTGGTTGTAAAGATTGCAATCCACACTCCGTTCATTCCGTAAATCGGCGCAAATATTGCGCAAAGCGGAATACGGAGTCCCGTAATCGGCAGGCTTATCATTAACGGGGGAACGGAATTCCCAGCTCCCGCAAATGCACCGGTAAAAACCGATTCAGACGCCGCAAAGAAAATGCTGAATGCCGCTATCATGTTATAAACTTTTGCCGTTTCAATTACAGCAATATCATTGGTAAATATTCCCGCAACCCATGACGCGCCGAAAAATAAGCAGCGCTCCGTAAAATACCATCGGAAGCCACGAGAAATATAATACACGCCAGGCAGCTTTTTCTGCCCTTGCAGGATTTGAAGCGCCTATGCTTTGTCCTACAATAATTGTTGCGGTAATCGAAAATCCTTCTCCCATCTGGTAGGGTATAGCTTCCGAACGGTGGCCGATACCGAGCGCGGCAAGTCCCACAGTTCCGAAATCACTTACAAACCGCGAGATGATAATATATATCATAACAAAATATAATCCTTCGGCGGAAAGGGGTATGCCTATTTTCACTGTCTCCTTAATTACTTTCCAGTTGAACCTCAGGTCTTTAAAGAAACTGAAGAACTTACTTCTGATTTTCACAATCAAGCTTCTGCGCTTGAGCAGGTAAAAGCCGATTAAAAATGTAGTGCCGTAAGCAATTATGCTTGATGTGGAAGCACCTGACATACCGAGCTTGAGATGACCGTTTATACCGAATATCAATAATGGGCAAAGTGTGAGCTTCATGATTACCGCAACTACAAGAAGGCGGAATGGCGTCTGTGTATCACCGTTCCCGCGGAAAATAGAATTGCTTGTTTCAAAAAGAAGCATTGCCGGAAAACCAATCAGCAGCGGGAAGAGATACATATTAGCCAGTACCGATTTTTCTGCATCTAAATTAGTTAAGCCGTATAAAAGCGGAAGAAGGGGAATAATTACTCCGGCAATCAATAAACCGTAAAATAAAGAGGTGATAATATTTGTTGTTGCAATATGCCTGGTAGTATCAGGCTGCTTTGCGCCAACAGATTGTGCAACAAGCGAATTTGTCCCGATTGGCAGAAGCTCACCCAGCGCAAAAACCCCCCACGAAAGAAAGCTGCCCACCGTAATTGCAGCAAGAAATTCCGGACCCAGCTTGCCAATCCAGTATGAATCGATAATCGGCACGGATGAACGCACCAGTGTCTGCAGAACTGCAGGCCAGGCAAGGGTGATGATTTCTTTATTAAGTGATTTTTCTCCGGCAGGCAATCGGTTATCTCCGTACTTCAAAGAAGCTTTTCAGGATTCCCGCACATTCGGCGTCGAGTATTCCGCCCCCGACACTTGGCTGATGGTTTAATGATTTGTTATTGGTTACGTTAAGCACACTTCCGCAGGCGCCTGATTTATTATCAAACGCGCCGAAATAGAGGCTTTCAATTTTTGCAAGCACAATAGCTCCCGCGCACATCGAGCAGGGCTCAAGCGTTACATACATCGAGCATCCCAGCAGCGCTTTTGATGATAAATACGATGCTGCCGAAGTAATTGCAATTATTTCAGCGTGTGCGGTTGGGTCCCGGAGAGTTTCTACCTGGTTATAGCCTTTGGCGATAACTCTTTTTTCAAATACAATAACTGCGCCTACAGGAAGCTCGCCCGCATCGTAAGCTTTTTCGGCTTCTCTTAAAGCCTGCTGCATGTATATTTCGTGTGTTGTCATTTATAACCGTTGATTACACTGATTACGCTGATTTCACTGAATGATGATGAGTTTCACTATTAATGAATCTCTTAAATTCCAGACTTTTACTTCCAAAGTTAATAAGTAATCCAACTTCATAAGTAAATGCTTCTAAATAATTTATAGTTTGTGCCCAATCATCGTTTTCCAGTTTCTTAATTGCTTTGGTTTCAACTATTATTTTCTTATCGACTACAAAATCTGCCCGTCTCATGCCTACTTTAATATTATCGTAGTAAATTGGAATTTCTATTTCTCTTGAGTATGGGAGGCTTATTTTTTCAAATTCTATAGCAAGACACCTTTGATATATTTCTTCTCTGTAACCATTTCCCAGTTGTTTATGAACTCTCATTGCGCAGCCAATGATTTTTTCAGTAATATCCGAATACAGATATTTTTGATTAATCATTTCTTAGCCCCTTATTTACCAAATTTTCTTTTTAAAAATTAAAAATATTATGTCAGCGTAATCAGTGAAATCAGAGTAATCAGTGGTTAAGGTTCCACTTCTTCAGTTCCACCAGTTTATTCAGCGCTTCAAGCGGTGTCATCTTATCTACATCGATTTTATTTATAATATCCCTAAGCTCCTCGTCTTTATACTCAAACAGGTTTATCTGGAATTCATCTTTCCTTCTTGCGCGTTCTTCGCGTTTTTCGAAGTTGCGGAGGATTTCCTTCGCGCGGCGGATAACATTATCCGGCAAGCCTGCCATCTGCGCTACGTGTATCCCGAAGCTGTGGTCAGCCGTACCCTCATTTATCTTATGCAGGAAAATTACTTTATCACCGATTTCTTTTACTTCAACTCTTAAATTTTTTATTCTTGTGTAAAGGCTTGCAAGCGAATTCAGCTCGTGGTAATGAGTTGCAAAAAGTGTTTTGGCTTTTGCAGCGGGATTCTCATGAACATACTCCGTTATTGCCCACGCAATTGAAATCCCATCATACGTGCTTGTGCCCCTTCCGACCTCATCGAGCAGTACAAGACTCTTAGGTGTTAGGTTGTTCATTATGTTGGCGGATTCCTGCATCTCAACCAAAAACGTGCTTTCGCCCCTGGCGATATTATCCATAGCCCCGACACGTGTGAAAATCCTGTCGCAAATGCCTATATTTGCTTTGTTTGCGGGGATAAAACTGCCGATTTGCGCAAGTAGAACAATGAGTCCTACCTGGCGCAGATAAGACGATTTTCCGCTCATGTTGGGTCCGGTAATAATAAGTACCTGGTCACTTTCGGGGTCAAGTATTGTATCGTTAGGAATATATTTTTCACCTGCGGGCAATAGCTGTTCAATTACAGGATGGCGACCTTCATAGATTTCAATTCTGTCGGAATCATTCACCTCAGGCTTTACGTATTTATTCGCTTCGGCTGTTTCGGCGAAGCTTAGCATAACATCCAGCACGCCAATCATTGCGGCGTTAAGTTGAATGTCATTTGAGTATTCGACAATTTTGCTTCTTATTTCCGTAAACAGCTTTGCTTCAAGTATGCTGATTTTCTCGCCGGCGCTTAGGATTTTTTCTTCATACTCTTTCAGTTCCTGTGTGATATATCTTTCGGCGTTTACGAGTGTTTGTTTCCTGATGTAGCCTTCGACGCCTTCGATTCTGTCAAGATTAGCTTTTGAAATTTCTATATAATACCCGAATACTTTATTAAAGCTGACCTTAAGCGAATTTATTTTTGTCCGTTCGCGTTCTTTGCGCTGGTAGTTTTCAAGCCACGCTTCACCGGAATTTAGCACATATCTTATTTCATCAAGCTCAGTGTTGTATCCCTGTTTTATTATGCCTTTGTTCTCTGAGTGGAGCGAAAGGTCTTCGTTAATTGAGTTATCAATCAATTCGCATAAATCATTCAGCTCTTTGAGATTTGAATTAACTCCCTGAAGCGTTTTTACATGTAGTATCCTTAAGTTCATTCTTAACCTGCGAAATTGTTTTAAGCGAGTATTTAAGGTTAATCAAATCTCTTGCAACGGCACGTGCCGTAGCAATTTTAGAAATCAGCCGTTCCAGGTCACCTATATTTTTAAACAGGTTGAGAAGATTATCCCTAAGCTTTTTATTCTCATAAAATTCATTTACGCACTCAAGGCGTTTATTGATTTGGTCAAGCTTCTTCAGCGGTCGTGTTATCCAGTTCTTCAGCAGGCGCGCGCCCATTGCTGTTTCGGTCTTATCAAGAATGGATACAAGCGTGCCCAAACGGCTGCCTTCGGATATGGAGGATATTATTTCAAGGTTGCGCTTGGTTGAGTTATCAAGTATTACATAATCGCCCGTATCGTAATATGAAATTTTGTTTATGTGCGCAAGATTTCCTTTTTGTGTTTCCTGTATGTAGTTAAGTATCGCTCCCGCAGCAACAATGCCGAGCTTAAGCTCATCGATTCCGAATCCCTTTAGTGATTTTGTTTTAAACTGCGAAAGCAAAAGCTCAGTGCAGTAATCAAGATTGAATATCCACTCATCGAGCTTAGTAACGGTTACATGTTTTTCTTTGGGAGCTTTGGGATTATAATCTATATCAAGAATATCCGCAAACTGCGCTTTCTGTGTTTTTGAAATAATAACTTCCGAAGGATTAATTAAATCAAGCTGCGCCTGCAATTGCTTAAACGGAAATTCACACGCCGAAAACTCACCCGTCGATATATCGCAGAACGCAAATCCCGCGTGTTCATCCCTGACATAAACCGATGCGATGTAGTTATTTGATTTATGGTCAAGCAGCTTATCCGAAAAAGTTATGCCTGGTGTAACTACTTCAATCACATCGCGTTTAACAATGCCTCTTGCCATGCGGGGGTCTTCAAGCTGCTCGCAGACTGCGACTTTATAGCCGGCTTTAACGAGTTTGGGCAGGTAGTTATCCAGCGCGTGGTGCGGGAATCCCGCCAGCGGCACATCAGATGCGGCGCCGTTTGCGCGTTTGGTCAATGTAATGCCAAGGACTTTCGAGGCGGTGATTGCATCCTGCTCAAAAGTCTCGAAGAAATCACCCATACGGAACAGCAGTATGGTATCGGGATATTTCGCCTTGATTTGCGTGTACTGGCGCATCAAGGGGGTCTGTGATTCAGGCAAAGTTCTTAAAGTTATCTTAAAGTTCATAAGGTTCTTAAAGTTCATAAGGTTCTTAAAGTTTATAAGGACATATAGTTCCGCACATAAAGAACTTGAAAATACTCTAATAAGGGGGGAGTTTCAATTGAAAAAAGGGGGAAATAAGCATTTGTTGCAGAATTTTACTCCATTTAATTAGTCCAAATTATTCATTAATATAGTAATCTATGTTTATAACATTCGAAGGCATCGATTATTCGGGGAAATCAACCCAGGCAAGGCTATTGCATGAGTATTTCCGCAAAATAAAGGTAAAATCAATTCTTGTCCGTGAGCCCGGCGGCACGAAGATTTCCGAGAAAATCCGAGAAATCCTCTTAAACCGCGAACATCTTGAAATGCTGCCGTTAACTGAGTTTTTCCTGTTTTCAGCCTCCCGCGCCCAGCTTGTTAATGAGGTAATTAAACCGAATTTAAAACGCGGTATTACTGTTATATGTGACAGGTACTATGATTCATCCAGCGCGTACCAGGGTTTCGGCGGGGGAGTGGATGTAAAGAAAATATTTGATGTGAATGATTTTGCAACAGCAGCTGCTTAAACCTGACTTAACATTTTTAATCGATATTTCGCCGAAGAAAGCGTTTGAACGGGCAGTAGAAAAACATACACTCGATAGAATCGAAACAAAAAAGCTCTCGTTTTATAACCGCGTGAGGAACGGGTTTCTGGAAGTTGCAAAGAAGAATAAAAAAAGATTTGTTGTGATAGACGGAACAAAGCAGGTTGGAGAAATACATGGCACAATTATTAAAGCATTTACCGGAAAATTGTCATTCCTGCGAAAGCAGGAATCCGATTAACGAAGGATTTTTGTCATTCTCCTGCCTGCAGCAGGCAGGCGCACAGGCGGGAATACGATTAACGAATGTATTTACTTTATGAATACCTACTATGTTTACATAATGGCATCAAAAAAGAACGGTGTTTTGTATATCGGAGTGACTAACAATCTATTAAGACGTGTTTACGAACATAAACACAATTTATTAGATGGTTTTACAAAAATCTTTAATGTTCATAAGCTGGTTCATTTTGAACAAACTGAAGATATATATGCGGCAATTCAAAGAGAGAAACGGATGAAGACATGGAAACGCGAATGGAAAATAAAGTTGATTGAAGAATCAAATCCCGAGTGGAATGATTTGTATTATGAATACGGTGGGAAAGAAATAGATGAGCTCATGTCTGACCCGGCTGCATTGCTGACATCTATGCCGTATTTAATGAAAAAGTAAAGATTTTGTGTGTAGAAATTAACGGTAACCCGGATTCCTGCTTTCGCAGGAATGACAAAGTGTTCGTGGTAGGTATGACAAACACTCTGTGCCTCCTGACTGCTGAAAAATATATATGGTGAGTGCCTTCATGTTGAAAAAAGCATGTAATGGAAATAAACAAAAAAATTTAAATCATAAATTCTGATGAAAAAAATTAATTTTAAAAAACTCTCATTTATAAAACTGTTACCTGTAGTTCTTCTGTTCTTTGTCTTTACAGGAGCTAAGCCCGGCGGAGGGGATGATGACATCTACACCGAAATCAACAAGAACATGGATGTCTTCGGTAAGGTATATAAAGAAATTGCATTGAACTATGTTGATGAAATCGACCCCGATAAGTTCATGAAAGCGGGAATCGAGGGCATGCTAAACACGCTTGACCCTTATACAAATTTCCTCGATGAATCACGCCGTGATGAAATGGATTTAATCACAACCGGCAAATACGGCGGTATCGGCGTTACAATCGGTATAAAAGACAGTGCTGTAATTGTGACTGATGTACTGGAAGGCTACTCCGCGCAAAAAGAAGGAATCCGCAAAGGCGATAAGTTTATAGAAATAGACGGCACTCCTATTGACGGAAAAAATCCTTCGGATATACGCACTCTTGCCAAAGGAACACCGGGAACTAAAGTTAATATAAAAGTTGAGCGTAACGGAAAAGAAATTGATTTCACTTTGACACGCGAAGAAATAAATCTGAAAAACGTTACCTACAAAGGAATTATAGACGATGGTATCGGATACATTAAGCTTGAGCGGTTTAACAGGTATGCCATTAATGAAGTTGTTGACGCTTTAACGGAGTTTAAAAGCAAAGGCAATGTAAAAGGTATCGTGCTTGATTTCCGCAATAATCCCGGCGGTTTGCTTGAAGCTGCTGTTGGCATACTGGATAAGTTTGTTGATAAAGGTGATTTGCTTTTAACAACTAAAGGCAGAAAGAGCGATTCGGAGAAAAAATATTTTGCGGAGGAAGTCCCTATAATGGGCAAAGACGTACCGCTTGTTGTGCTTGTCAACGGTAACACAGCATCAGCCAGTGAAATAGTATCAGGCGCAATACAGGACCTTGACAGGGGAGTAATACTCGGCACGAAGTCATTTGGTAAAGGGCTTGTGCAGATTTTCACACCGCTGAGCTACGGCAACCAGCTTAAGATTACAACACAGAAATATTTTACCCCCAGCGGAAGATGGATTCAGGCGAAGAATTATTTCAAAGAAAATAAATACGGGGTGTTTAAAACCGACCCGTATTCAAGCTCAACTTCATTCAAAACACTTGACGGCAGGCCGGTTTATGCTGAAGGCGGCATTACACCTGATACAATTGTTGCCGGCATTGACGATAACGAACTGCTTGACGGACTGACTCAGCGAAGATATGTATTTTAAATTTGCAGAGAAATATGTCAGCGAACATCCCGAGGGAAGTAATTTTGCAATGACAGATGAAATCGCCGGCGAGTTCTACAGTTTCCTGAACCAGGAACAATTTGATTATTCCTCAAAGGCGCAGGATGAGCTTAACAAGCTGAAGAAAGTTATTGCCGATAAGCAGTATTCCGAACAATCACAGAAAATAGCCGATGAGCTTGATGCCGAATTGAAATCGGAGCGCTACAGAGATTTTGATAAATCAAAACCCGTGATAGAGATGCAGCTTACAAAAGAGATATTGAGAAAATACAACCGCCCTGAAAAAGAAGTTACCGAATCCGGATTAAAAGATGATGTGCAGCTTCAGGCGGCTTTGAGCATAATAAAAGACAAAGATTTATATAACAGATTTCTTAAACCAAACAATTGAGCGTTGAAGTTTTCTTAATTCTCTTCGGTGTCGGCATTGCAGCGGGAATTTTATCGGGTTTATTCGGTGTAGGCGGAGGGATAGTAATTGTCCCTTCGCTTATTGCAGTTTATTCTCTTATTGGCTTTAACTCGCCATATGTTGTTCACATTGCAATTTCCACAAGCCTTTTTACCATTATTTTTACAAGTACGTCATCAGCATACAAACATTCCAGGCACGGCAACGTTTTCTGGCTTGCAGCGTTTTTAATCGGGATATCCAGTGCGGCTGCTGTTTTTGTTTTTTCCAAAATCGCGTTTGCACTTCCCGGTGATGTGCTGAAAAAAATATTCGGAGTTGTTTTGATTCTTGTGAGCATTAAGATGCTGACAGAAAAAAAATCAGCAAGCGATAAGGACAACGACGGCTTTGACCCGGGGAAAATAAAGAAAGTATACTGCATGCTGATAGGTGCGCTGGCAGGAACGATTGCTGCGTTCACGGGACTCGGAGGCGGGATATTTAAAATTCCGCTGCTGCATTACGCAGCTAAGTTTCCAATCAGGAAAGCCATCGGCACGTCATCAGCCGCTTTGTTTATTACTTCTCTTGCAGGAGCCTTAAGCTATATATTTAATGCGCCACCTGGAGCAAATACTATGAAATTTTCAATCGGTATAGTTGACGCGCTTTCCGCCGTTCCCATCGTAATGGCTTCGATACCTTTTGCGCAGGTTGGAGTATATCTTAATAAAAAAACTCAAAGCTTTCTGCTTAAGAAGCTCTTTGCCTGCTTAATACTTATCATGGCAGTAAAGATGTTGTTTTTTTAACTGGGAAGTGTCATTTTTCATTCAGTTATTCTAATCCTGTATCCCACACCCGACTCGGTTAAAAAAATCTGCGGATGTTCGGGGTCATCTTCGAGCTTTTTCCTGAGCTGAGATATGTAAATTCTTACATACTGCGATTCGTCCGAAAATGCTTTTCCCCAGATTTCTTTTAAAATGTATCCATGAGTTAAAACCTTGCCTGCATTGCGGATAAAAAGAGTCAGTAGAGAGTATTCCGTTGCGGTTAGTTTAACCGGTTCACCTGCCTTAGTTACCACGCGTGAATTAAAATCCACCTCAACCGAATTAAATTTAAATACAGGGTTTGATTCTTCGGGATGAACGTTTCTTAATGCTGCCCGGATTCTTGCATTAAGCTCATTTGTATTAAACGGCTTGGTAAGATAATCATTTGCCCCCGCGTCAAGAGCGGAAACAATATCGCTTTCCGAATTTCTTACCGAAAGAATAATTACAGGAACATCAGACCACTGCCTTATTTTTTTCAGTACTTCGAGCCCGTCTTCATCCGGCAAGTCCGAGGTCAAGCAGAATTAACTCCGGTTTTACCGATACTGCTTTTATTAATCCTTCATTTGCGTTCTCTGCTTCGTGAATTTTATATCCTCCTGCTTCGAGGCTTATTTTCAGAAACCTTCTTATCTGAATCTCATCATCAATTATAAGAATAATGCGTTTGTTATCCATTTACGTGTATTAAATATTCTTCGAAGTTCTGCGGAATTTCAATATCGAATTCAAGACCGCCCCCCGGAATGTTTTTGGCAGTAATTGTACCGCCGTGCGCTTCAACAAATCCTTTTGATATTGATAAGCCCAGCCCGGTTCCGCCGCTATGACCGCTGCTTACACGGTAGAATTTATCGAATATATGTTCAAGCTGCGCCTCATCAACACCCTGACCGCAGTCCGAAACTGAAATTATTAAATTGTCCGTTCCTGTTGATGCCCTGATTAAAATTTCAGTTCCCGCCGGAGTATAGACTGATGCGTTTATTAAAATATTTTTTAATACCTGTTCCATCAGGACAAAATCAATTTTTACAGGTTTGATATCAGGCGATATTTCAATTTTAATTTTGCGCCCTGAAAGCTCCGTATTTAAATTTTTCAGAGTTGAATTTATTAAATCGTGAACGTCAAACCATTTTAAATTAAGCTCCATGCTGCCCGATTCAATTCTTGTCATGTCAAGCAGATTTTCCACCAGCCTGTTTAAACGTGTTGAAGCAATGCTGATATCATTAAGCATCAGAATATTGGTATCTGACGGATTACCCCTTGAATTTTCCTTAAGGTAATTTGATATGCTCATAATTGCGGCCAGCGGAGTTTTCAGCTCATGCGAAATACTGTTAAAAAGATTTTTGTAAAGCTTTTCCGATTCTTCAATTAACAAAGCGCGTTTGCTGCTTTCGTTCAGAAGCTCTCTTTCGATGGCAACGCCTGCCTGTGAAATGAAGCTGCCCAGCAGTGTTTCTTCGTCAATTTTTAATTCATCCCTGTTGTTAAACATTATTGCGGCTGCGCCGAAAATTTTCCTCGGGCTTGAAAGCGGGTAATACTGTCCCTCGGCGGAGGGGAGAGTGTTGGTAAATCTCCCGGCTTTTTTCCCGTTTGCGAATGACCAGGCTGCAACGCTTAGTTCCTTCTGGCTTAGCGTAAGCAGGTTCTCGTTTGCAAATGTATTGAACAGGACACCCTTGGAATCCGAAAGCAGAATAACACACTCAGCATTAAAAACCTGTTTGATATTGCTAACAACCGTATATAAAACGTCTTCCACGCTCCTTGAGCCTGAAAGCTCGTTTGCCAGGTTATAAAGCGCTAAAGCGCGTTTTTCTCTCTGCCTTACCGCATATTCTCTTGCCCTGATTTTTGTTGTTAATATGCTTGTCACTGTTGCTATTATGAAATACATAGCAAACATAAGCACGTCTTCAGACTTGCCGATATTAAACGTAAAGCGAGGCGGGATAAAAAAGAAATTCCATATAAGCGCGCTTAAACCCGCAGCCAGCAAAACAGGACCGGGTCCGAAAATTAAGGGAAGCAGGGCAACCGCAAGAAGCAGAATCATTGCAACAGTCTGGTAGCCGAGAAATGGCGATAAAGGGTAAAGTATAACTGCAATTGAGGTAATAATCAGAAAAGTAGTAAAATATTTTACAAAACCCGATTGTGAGCGCAGCACCCTTCTTAATGAAAAACGTTCTTTTTTGCCTGTTTCTGTTCCAACTACATAAACGTCTATACTGCCGCTTTCCTCTATAAGCCTGTCGGCTATTCTTCTTCCCGAAAGTATGTACGGAAATTTTCTCTTTTCGGGTTTGCCCGCAAGTATAAGCGATACGTTTTCTTCTTTTGCCGTTCTTATAATTGCCTGTACAATGTTTTCATCAGAGGTTGTCATAATTTCGGCGCCAAGCTCGCGCGCAAGGTCAAGATTCTTTTTTAAACCGGGTATATCGGCTTCGGCAGCAGGCTTTGATGTTTCTACATACAAAGCTATCCATGAAGCATGCATGCTGTACGAAACAGAGCGCGCCCACCTTATTAAATATTCGGAAGAAGGGCTTGCGCTGACGGCAACAAGTATTCTCTGCCCCGATTTCCAGGGACCGGGAATACGTTTATCATGCATATAATCTCTCAGCTGCTTATCGACGCGGTCGGCTGTCAGCCTTAAAGACATTTCTCTCAGCGCGGTCAGATTTCCAACCTTGAAAAAATTCTCTATCGCTCTTGCCGATTGCTCTCCTTTATATACTTTGCCTTCTTCAAGCCTTTCGAGAAGCTCTTCGGGCGAAATGTCTATTAACGCTATTTCATCGGCGTTATCAAGAATCGAATCAGGCACGGTTTCGCGTACGATGATGCCGGATATTTGAGCTACGGTGCCTGCTTTGCTTTCAAGATGCTGAACGTTTAATGTTGTAAATACATCGATTCCTTTATCAAGTATTTCCAGTACATCGAGGTATCTTTTATTGTGCCTGCTTCCGGGAGCGTTTGTATGCGCAAGCTCATCGACAAGAACAAGAGCGGGTTTTCTGAGAAGAATTGCATCAATGTCCATCTCCTCAAGCTCAATATTGTTATAAAGGAGTTTTTTTCTCGGGATAAAAGGAATGTTTTTAGTGAGCGCTTCGGTTTCTTCCCTGCCGTGTGTTTCAACATAGCCTATAACGGCATCTGTACCGTTATTTAATTCGCTCTGTGTTTCCTGAAGCATTGAATATGTTTTGCCCGCGCCGGCGCACATCCCGAAGAAAATTTTCAGCCTGCCCCTGTTTTTCTTTTCTTCTCTTTTTTTTATACGGGCAAGAATTTCATCTGCATTGGGCTTTAATGTTCCCATGACATTATTTCAATTTATCCAGTTCAAGGTTCAGTTTCAGAACATTGATTCTTTCTTCTCCTAATATCCCGAATTGAGGTTTTTCAATCAATCTATTAATTAAATCTTCTATTTTCATGCGGTAAGATTCATCCCATCCGCGCGCTTTAATAATGCGTGAAATCTGCAATTTTGATGAAATAATGCTTATATCGGGGTCAACTCCGCTTGCTGAGGATGTCAGCATTTCCTGCGGTATTACGGTATTTTCAGGCAGTCCGTTCTCTTTAATAAATGCCAGTTTTCTTGCGTTAATGCTGTCTGCAAGGATTTTACTGGTTGGTCCTAAATTAGATGCTCCCGAAGGCATCGGATTGTAATTTACAGCAGACGGTCTTCCTTTGAAATATTTATCACTTGTGAAGCTCTGTCCGATTAACTCCGAGCCTATTATATTATTACCCGAAGTAATCATGCTTCCGTTTGACCGGTGCGGGAAGATAACCTGCGAAATTCCTGTCATAAGAAGAGGATAAATTAACCCGGTAAAAATTGTCATTATCAGCAGGAACAAAATCGATGTAACTGCGGTCTTTTTCATTGCCTCATATTAATTTTAAAAAATTTACAGCGAGGTCAATCAGTTTTATTCCGATAAACGGAATAATTAAACCGCCGAACCCGTAAATTAAAATATTTCTTTTCAAAACTGCGGCAGCGCCCATCGGTTTATACTTTATTCCTTTCAGCGCAAGCGGAATTAACGCAATAATAATCAGCGCATTGAATATCACCGCGCTTAGTATTGCGCTTTCAGGCGTTGCAAGGTGCATAATATTCAGCTTGCTGAGCGCTCCATGACCGTTTGAAAGCGTATACAATACCGAAAACATTGCAGGCAGTATAGCAAAATATTTTGCAGCATCATTTGCAATGCTGAAAGTTGTTAAGGCTCCGCGCGTCATTAAAAGCTGTTTGCCTGTTTCAACTACTTCAATAAGTTTTGTCGGATTGCTGTCGAGGTCAACCATGTTACCCGCTTCGCGCGCCGCCTGTGTGCCGGTGTTCATAGCTATACCTACGTCCGATTGCGCAAGCGCCGGGGCATCATTTGTTCCGTCACCAATCATTCCGACCAGATGACCGTTTGCCTGTTCATCACGGATTCTTTTTAATTTATCTTCCGGTTTTGCTTCCGCCATAAAATCATCTACCCCGGCTTCGGCGGCAATAGATGCTGCAGTAAGCGGATTATCACCTGTAATCATTACGGTTTTAATTCCCATTTTCCGTAAATGCGCGAATCTTTCTTTTATACCGCCTTTAACAATATCCTTGAGACGGATAACCCCAAGAGCTATATTTCCTTCGGAAACAACAAGGGGGGTACTGCCTTCGAGCGCAATCTGCTCCACATGTTTTTTCAAATCATACGGGATAATTCCCCCTTCGCCGGTCAAATGTCTTTCAATAGCATCCGAAGCCCCTTTGCGGATTTTTCTGACAATCCCGTTTTCAGTCAGGTCTATGCCGCTCATACGGTGTTCAGCAGAAAACGGTATAAACTCCGCTGATGACGGCTGTACTTCTTTGGGCTTCAGGCGGTATTTTTCTTTGGCAAGTATTACTATTGACCTGCCTTCGGGTGTTTCATCTGATATCGATGAAAGCATTGCGGCTTCGGCTAATTGCGATTCGCTTACCCCGGTTACCGGTATGAATTCCGTAGCCATGCGGTTGCCTAATGTTATAGTTCCTGTTTTATCGAGCAGTAAAACATCGAGGTCTCCTGCGGCTTCAACGGCTTTGCCGCTTGTGGCAATAACATTTTTTTTAATCAGCCTGTCCATGCCGCTGATGCCTATTGCGCTCAGCAAACCGCCGATAGTAGTAGGTATTAAGCATACAAGCAGTGAAATTAAAACAGGCATAGATAGATTTCCCGGCCCGGTATTTCCCGAAGCAGTTAATCCATAGTCAAAATAGGCAGGAAGAGTTGCAACAGCCAGCAAAAATATTATTGTAAGACCTGCGAGCATAATTATCAGCGCAATTTCATTGGGTGTTTTTTGCCTTTTGGCGCCTTCAACAAGCTCAATAAGCTTATCCATAAACGAATGACCGGGCTCCGATGTAATTTTAATAACAATTCTGTCACTTATCACTTTTGTGCCCCCTGTAACTGCGCACCGGTCGCCGCCCGATTCACGGATAACAGGCGCGGATTCGCCCGTGATGGCTGATTCATCGACGCTTGCAATTCCTTCAATTACGTCGCCGTCTGCGGGAATAACATCACCCGCTTCGCAAACAACTAAATCGCCTTTAACCAAATCAATCCCGCCGATTTTAATTTCTTTTTTCCCTTCGAGCTTTCTTGCAACTATAAATCCCCGCGTTTTCTTCAGGCTTTCTGCCTGCGCTTTACCCCTGCCTTCTGCAATTGCTTCGGCGAAGTTTGCAAACAGCACGGTAAACCACAGCCACAAGGCAATCTGCACGTTAAAAAAAGATAAGTGTGAAAAAAGTGATAATGATGTCAGTAAAGCTCCTATTCCTACAATAAACATTACCGGGTTTTTCATTAAAATCCGCGGGTTCAGCTTTTTAAACGAGCCGGCAGCCGAAGCTTTTAAAATCTTTATATCGAATAAACTTATGTTTTCTGCTTTTTTTACCATTTTAAAAACTTACTCCGTTATTCATTAAAATGTGTTCAGCAACAGGTCCCAGGCTTAAAGCAGGGAAGAATGTTAACGCGCCGATAATTATAATTACAGCAATCAGGAACCAGAGGAACAGCGGTGTATCTGTTCTTAATGTACCTGATGATTCAGGCGTGATGTTTTTCTTAACCATGCTTCCGGCAATTACCATTACAGGAACAAGAACTCCAAACCTGCCGATTATCATCCCGAATCCCATTAGAATATTGTAAAACGTGCTTACATTCAGCCCTGCAAATGCGCTGCCGTTGTTTCCCGCTGCTGAAGAAAATGCGTAGAGTATTTCAGAAAAGCCATGCGGACCGGAATTATTAAGACTTGCAAGCCCTGCTGATGCAGTAGAACCTATTGCGGTGAAGATTAGAATTACTGCGCTGGGAATCAGCAAAGCCAGGACAGACATTTTTATTTCGAGAGATTCTATTTTTTTGCCGAGGTATTCGGGTGTTCTGCCGACCATGAGTCCCGCAATAAATACAGCTATGAAAACATAAATCAGCAATCCGTACAGCCCGCACCCGACACCGCCGAAGATTACTTCACCGATTTGAATGTTGAACAGCTCAACTAATCCCGTTAAAGGGCTCATGCTGTCATGCATTGAGTTTACAGACCCGTTTGACGCATCCGTTGTTGCTGTTGACCATATAACGCTGTTTGTAACGCCGAATCGCGTTTCTTTTCCTTCCATGCTTCCGCTTAAACCGTTAACGCTGTTATGCGAATATTCCGAATAAAGCGAAAGTGAAAGTCCGGCAATAAACAAAATCAGCATTGCGGCAAATAATATTCTGCCCTGCTTTAGAGAACCAACCATCCTGCCGTATGTGTATGTCAATCCTGAAGCAATGCCGAGAATGGCGAGCATTTCAATAAGATTAGTAAGCGGTGTGGGGTTTTCAAACGGAAATGCGCTGTTGGTATTAAAAAATCCGCCGCCGTTAGTGCCGAGCTGTTTTATTGCAATCTGCGATGCTGCCGGACCTAAAGGAATTACCTGTTCGCCTCCTTCAGGTGTTATTACCTTTTGATAGTCTGCGAATGTCTGTACAGTTCCCTGGCTGACAAGCGCAATTGTCATTATTATTGAAAGAGGGAGCAGTACATACAGCACAATTCTTGTCATATCCTGCCAGAAATTGCCGAGTGAATTCCCCTGTTTTTTTACTAATCCTCTTATTAAAGCAAGAAGCACTGCAATACCAGTTGCCGCGCTGACAAAATTCTGCACGGTTAAGCCGAACATTTGAGTGAAATAACTCATGGTAGTTTCACCGGCGTAAAATTGCCAGTTGGTGTTAGTCATAAAGCTGGCAGCAGTATTGAATGAGAGCCAGAAAGGCACATTATCAAGATTCTGCGGATTTAGTGGAAGCCATTTTTGTGTAAGCTGGATTATCATCAGCAGAACAAACCCAAAGAAGTTAAAAAGAAGGACCGAATAAAGATATTTTTTCCAGTTCATGCCATCTTCGGGATTAATGCGCAGTAATTTGTAAAACAGTTTCTCGATTCCGCCGAAAACGGGAATGAGAAAATGCTTTTCACCAGTAAACACTTTTGCCATAAACCTGCCAAGAAGGGGAGTTACTGCAATAAGCAGCGCAATATACAGCAGTACCTGTAAAAAATCATTGAAACCCATTTTAAAATTTCTCCGGTTTTAAAATGACATAGACAAGATAAACGAGCAGTAAAAACGATATAAATCCGCCAGTGATGTAATCCATTTTTGCTTCAAATATAAAAGCGGATATATAAGTAAAAAATTAAAGGTTTGGCTGAATGTGTAAAAATTTTATAAAGATGAAGGGTTTAGTCACTCTTAGAAAGGTTTTCGCAGTTAATTTTACTATGGTAAGGCATAGCCAATAAAAAAACCGCAGCTATCTGCTTAAGAAGCTCTTCGCGTGTTTAATACTTATCATGGCGCTGAAGAAGCTGTTGTTTTACTATCCCTCTGCCGTTTTATCTTCTTTATTATTATTGCCGTTAGAGAAATCCTCGTAAGCTTTGATAATATCTTTAACCAGCCTGTGGCGCACAACGTCTTTTTTATCGAGGTATACAAATTCAACACCGTCAATATGCTGAAGAATATTCTGTATCTGCACCAATCCTGATGTTTGTCTTGAGGGCAAATCGATTTGTGTTATATCACCCGTAATAATTGCTCTTGAGCTTACACCAAGGCGGGTGAGAAACATTTTCATTTGCAGCGCAGTTGAGTTCTGCGCTTCATCAAGAATAAGAAATGCGTTGTTGAGTGTTCTTCCTCTCATGTATGCCAGTGGAATGATTTCAATTATATTTTTTTCAAAATAACTGCGCAGTTTTTCGCGCGGCACCATATCTTCAAGCGCATCAAGCAGCGGCTTGAGATAGGGGTCAACCTTCTCGGATAAATCGCCGGGCAGGAAGCCGAGGCTTTCGCCTGCTTCAACCGCGGGTCTTGAAAGGATTATCCTGCCTGCCTTTTTGCTGCGTAAAGCTGCAAGCGCAATAGCAACCGAGAGATATGTTTTGCCTGTTCCGGCAGGACCTATAACAAAAACGATTTCATTTTTCTGTGTTTGTAAATAAAACTCACGCTGCCCGAGTGTTTTGGGCTTAATAAAATCGTTTTTATCAACGAGTATAACTTCGTCGAGGTCTTCGCGTTTAATTCCGGTGTGCTTTTCGAGGTCGTTATCCTGCGAGCCTGTAACAAGCTCGATGATAAGGTTAACGTCGCCTTCGGTAATTTTGTTCTGCCGTTTCTGCAGGAAAGTCAGCTCTTTAAAAATTGTTTCGAGCTGTGCAAGCTCTTCAGGCTCGCCTTTTAAGTGGAGGCGTTCTCCTCTAAGAGTAATAGTTGATTTAAATTTTTCCCGAATAAGGTCGATGTTTCTGTCATTTATCCCTGCGAGGTCAGCAAGGTCAACTCCTTCGAGTGTGATATTTTTTTCTTCTTCTGCCAATTCAGTATTTTGTTAAGTTAAAAATGAAAAACCCTTATGCTCCGAAGAAACATAAGGGTTTATAATTGTTAATACTTTAACAATTGAAATGAAGTCCGGTTATTTCTTGGTATCTTTCTTAACGTCTTTCTTAGTATCTTTTTTGGTATCTTTCTTTTCGTCTTTCTTCATATCTTTCTTTTCATCTTTCTTGGTTTCTTTTTTCATGTCTTTCTTTTCGTCTTTCTTCATATCTTTTTTCTCTTCCTTCATTTCATTTTCTTTTTTCACCGTTCTGTGTCTTCTGTATTTCTTGGATTTCATTTCAGCTTCTTTTTTCTGAGCATCAGTCAATGTCGGGATCTTCAAGACCTGGCCGGGGAAAATCAAGTTAGGATTGTTTATTGTTTTGTGGCTTCTGTGTTTTAATTCAGCAGCATTAACAACGCCGTTCTTGTTGGCATCCCAGATTGCGGGCCAGAAATACGGTGTGTTGTATTTCATCTTGGAGATTTTCCAGAGACAGTCACCTTTAACAACAGTGTAGGTTCCTTCAGGAGCCTTCATACCTTCCCAATCAGCCAATTTCTTCTTCATTGAAGCATATCTATCGGCAAATTCGGGTAAGCATCTTGCTTTGTCATTGGTAATTTCGTCGAAGTACATCTTTCTGGCATCTGCGGGTGTTCCGCTTTTGCTGTTGATTTTCTTCTCGGTCTCTTCGAATTTTTTTCTGAAGTCAGCTACGCCGCTCTTGGTTGTTCCAACCAGGGCATACATGTCGGCTTCGCATTTTTCGAGGTCTTTGTCTTTGTTGGCCGAGGTGGTCTTCAAGTCATCAATCTCTTTGTTTAAGCCGTCAAGTTTCTGCTGTAACTGTGTCTTCTGAGCATTGTAATCGTCCATCTGTTTCTGCCATTCTTCTTCATCCATTTCTTCCATCTGACCGTTATCGTCATCATCATCGTCATCATCCTGTGCAAATAGTTTGTGATTGGTTGAGAATGTCAAGCCAACACACAGAGCGAAAAATAACATTAATTTATATAGTTTCATATTATTTTCCCTCCCTTCCCCAGCTGTCGAGACAGCTCTTTGTTTTTGCCATATCATCGTTGCATTTTTTCAGCTTTGCATCTTTATCTGATATCTGTTTCTGCAAAGAAGCTTTCTCGTCTTCTTTTGCTCTGACCTGGCTCTGAAGACTTTCGACTTCAGCTTTCAGGTTATTTAATGCCTGCATCTGCTCTTCGTCAACACCGCCGCCGCAGCCGATAAATGAACCGGTGAGGAAGCCTGCTACTAAAAGAGCGAACAGCATGCTTTTAAATTTTGCCATGTAATACCTCCTGTATTTTTTTGGCCGTTTATAAATAGGGTTAATTAAAGTACTTACAAATATACTATCGTAATTTCGATTTGTCAAGCGCTATTCCTAAAATATATACACTTTATTTTTTGAATCTAACAGGATTTTAACATATTTCGGTTTCCTGTATAGTTTTCTATACACTATAAACTGAATTCTCCCATATAAAAGGGGCAGAAGGGTTGGATAAACAGCCATGGAGCGGGTTCCCCCCTAATCTTGCCCGACTTGGAGTGAAGCGTACATCCTGTATTGCGGGAGGGGATTGGCGACTTTAATTTAAAATGGGTTAATTAGTGAAGATTGCTTCCTGACTGCTGCAGGCAGACGCTGAGCTCGAAATGACATGTCTCTGTGTCTTTAGTGCCTTGGTGGTGTCCTTCGACTTCGCTCAGGATTGTAATTGCTGATTGGATTCCCGCTGGAGTTTATCCAGTACTCGATACGGGGTGAGAAAGACTTTACTGTTCCTTTAATACTCTTCTGAATTTCTTTATTCTTTCTTTAAATTCTTCACGTGTGGTAACTGAATTGCTGAGAGCGGGTATTTTTAATACCTGTCCCGGGTAGATTAAATTGGGGTTTGTTACTGACTGGTGGCGCGGGTCGGGGAGCTGGTCTTTGTTTACAACACCGTTTTTGTTTGCTTCCCAGATTACAGGCCAGTAATAAGGTGAGTTGTATTTTTCGGATGATATTTTCCATAAGCAATCGCCTTTGACTACTATGTATGTTCCTTCTTCAACAGGCGATGTGGTTTTAACGCCTTCCCAGTCATCCAGTCTCTTTTTCATCGAGATATAGCGTTCCTGAAATTCCGGCAAACATCTTATTCGTCCGCCGGCTATTTCGTCAAAGTATGTTCTTCTTGCATCCGAGGGCGTGCCCGTTTTGCTGTTTACTCTCTTTTCGGTTTCTTCAAACTTCTTCCTGAAATCATTTACCTCGCCTGTGGTGGCGCCGACTAATGCATACAGGTTTGACCGGCTGTTTTCAATATCGCTGTCCATTTGTTCTGAAACCTGTTTCAGCATATCGATATCGTAGTTGAGCGTATCGAGCCTTACCATCAGTTTAATTATTTGAGAAGCGTACTCGTCTTTTAAAAGGTCAGCCTGGTCTTGTGTAAGCTCAGGCTGCGCTGATACTTCTTTAAAAGTAATCAGCGCAAAAACCATAAGCAGAAAATATTTTATAAAACCGCAGTTCACTTATCTTTTTCTTTGGTTGAAAGTTTATACTGCGCAATCCTGTTTATTCCGTTATCATAGGTTAATATATTCAGCTCCGAATTTATGCGGTGATAGTCAAGCGAAATTTTTGATTTTATTGCATCGTATGATTTAACTTTATTAAGCGCATCGTAAATCTGCTTTCTTGTTGTGTTTCCGTCTGAAATAACCGAAAGCACAAGGTTCATTGCATCGTAGCCGAACAGAAAATTCTTCGTCATTTTGTATTTCGTTTTTTTCAGCCTTGCTTCAAGGTCCTGCACACTTGGGTTCGATTCATCTATATAATACTCTGATTCAAATATTGTGTTTTTAAGATATACTTCATTATCCTTCAATGCTTTTTCGTTATTCCAGTCACCTGTGCCCGCGATGAAGAAGCTTAGCCCGTATGAAAACAGCTGCGGCACAATCATTCCTATTTCAGACGGATTTGAAATGGGGATATATATTGCATCAAGATAACCCTGTATAAACTTTGTTGTTTCAGGCTTCAGCGGATACGGCTTTATATTAAGAGTATCTATAATTTTTCTTGCGTTCTTCCCGAAGAGATAATAAATACTCACGTCGGTTTTGTATGTATTGAGCGAATCAAGTAAAGTGTATCGCAGGCCGGAGCTTTCAAGCTTCTGCCTTTGTGTTAAGTTAAGGTTTGCCACATTAATAAACAGGTCGTTTGCCCTGATGGTTGAATCGATTTGCTTAATTATATCTACTATGCTTGATGCGTTTTTTTGATACGTTGAATTTATTGCAATATTTCCGCCAAGCCTCTTGACTTCTGTTGTAAAATGATTGCTGAAATTAATACCGTATGATGATTCAGATATTACCGCGAAGTTTTTCATGCTGAGTTCTTTCATGAGGTAATCAGCCATTAGTCTGCCCCGTACAGCATAGGAGGGATTAAGCTGAAAAATATAATCGTGGTTTTCGGCAAGCTGGTCGCCTGTTGCTGTAGGCGATACAATTGATATATCATCCTCACCTGCTATATCGGTAACTGCATCAAGCTCAAAGCTGAATACAGGACCCAGTATTACCGCAGCGGAATCATCTTCGGCTAGCGAGGTAACGGCATCGGCGCATGTCTGTGCATCGCGCTTAGTATCTTTGGTAACAAGCTTAATTTTAACTTTCGGCGCGCGGTTGTATTCATTTAAAGCAAATGACATTCCCCCCAGAATTTCATTGCCGAGCTGCTGCGCATTCTCGTCATCGGAATCTTCCATCAGCGGCAATGCAGCGCCGATAGTTACTGTCTGCGAACGTACCGGATGAATTAAAAAAAGAAAAATAAAAAATCCGATTAAAACAAATTTGTAATTCGTAATTTTTAATTTGTAATTATTTGTCATTCCCATTCGATAGTTGAGGGCGGCTTATTGCTCACATCATAAACTACCCGGTTAATGCCTTTAATTTTATTTGTAATGGAAGTCGAGATTTCCTCAAGAACCTCAGGGGGCATATAAAACCAGTTGGCGGTCATACCGTCAACGCTTTCAACAGCCCGCAGCGCAATAACGCGTTCATAAGTTCTGCTGTCACCCATCACCCCCACAGTAGAAACCGGAAGCAAAACGCTGAACGCCTGCCAGATTCTGTTATAAAGTCCGTGTTTTTTTAGGCTGTTAATGTAAATATAATCTGCTTCTCTCAATAGTTCAAGTTTCTCTCTATTGACATCCCCTATTATTCGCACGGCAAGCCCGGGACCGGGGAACGGGTGGCGCTCAATTATTTCATGCGGAACGTTTAACAATTTGCCGATTTCACGAACTTCATCCTTAAAAAGCTCGCGGAACGGCTCAATTAGCTTCATTTTCAGTGATTTCGGAAGTCCCCCTACGTTGTGATGTGATTTAATAGTAACTGAGGGTCCCGCAAATGAAACCGATTCAATCACATCAGGATACAGCGTGCCCTGGATGAGATACTCAATATTTCCGAATTTTTTTGCGTATGACTGAAAAAGGTCTATAAATGCCTTACCAATAATTTTTCTTTTCTTCTCGGGGTCTGATACACCTTTGAGCCTGTTGAGGAAAGTGTTTGTGCCGTCTATGAACTTAAGATTCAGCTTTTTGGAAAAATATTTTACAATATCTCTGCTTTCATCTTTCCTCATCAAGCCGTTATCTATGTGAACACAGATTAAATTTTTTCCTATTGATTTGTGAATAAGAAATGCAGCTACTGTTGAATCAACTCCTCCGCTTAAGGCAAGGATTGCTTTTTTACCGTTTACTTTTTCTTTTATCTCGTGAATCTTCTCGTCGATGAACGAGCCCATCTGCCATTTGTTTTTTATCCGGCAGATTTTAAAAAGGAAATTATGAAGCACCTTTGTGCCCTGCTCGGTATGGTGGACTTCGGGGTGGAACTGCACGCCGTAAATTTTATCATTCACGTTTTCGAAGCTGCTGATTAACCCGTTTTCGCTTCTTGATGTTACTTTGAATTCCTTCGGCAGCTTTTTTATGTGATCGCCGTGGCTCATCCATACAGTCAGCTTTTTGTTAACACCATCGAAGATTGATGACTTTGCTGTATTGTGAATTTTCGTTTTGCCGTATTCACGTGTTGAACCGCCGCCGACTTTGCCTTTAAAGTGATATGATAAAAGCTGCAAACCATAGCAAATACCGAGGATTGGCACACCTGAATTAAGTATTTGCTTCGATAGCGCCGGAGCATTCTTAACATATACGCTTAAGGGACCTCCGGAGAGGATAATTCCTTTAAGCGATTTATCTTCACCCAGCTTAGATAAATCCGATGTGCAAGAAACAATTTCGGAGTATACTTTGCACTCCCTTACTTTTCTTGCAATAAGTTTTGTGTACTGCGAACCGAAATCTATTATTAATATTTTATCTGCGTGCATTCTATATCATTCCCGCGCAGGCGGGAATCCAATTATCATGTTTATTAAAATTTCATTGTTCTTTTTGTTTTGACACCCCGATAACAATAAGTGATAGTTTATTTACTAAGGAACCCCCTTAACCTCTCTTTTTGAATAAAGGGGGGAAGGCTTTAGCCTGGGGGGTTCAAAAATCTGCGCTTGAAACTAAAAAATACAAATAATTACTGTAAATCGAAATGAAAAGGGTATTGACGTGAGCATTCATCCTATGACTCTCAGTCATAGGATGAGTAAGAAGGAAAAGGAACCCCTAAATCCCCCTTTGTGCAAAGGGGAGAAGAGCAGAGCGAGGGGGTTCAAACACTTTTTCGCTTTTACTATCACCCATAACGAGACGACTCTTGATTCGGTAGAGTTTCATTGTCAATGTACTCTGCCGTACCGGTAATGTGTTATATTTTTCGGAATGAATTTTTTTAGTTCTTTTTGTCTTGACGCAAAAAGAACCAAAAAAGTCAAGTCTGTTTAAAAATCGGCTAAAATTAACTTCATTTCGCTGCCAAAAAATAACTCGTGTCCCCCGGTGTCATTTCGGGGTACACTCAAACAGATTTTTTGGCTTTGCTCATTCAGTTAATTTCTTAACGCCAATTTTTAAAAGGACGTTTTTACATTTATGCCGGATTTCTGCGAAAGCTTGTCTGCTCAAGTCCCGCTCAGATGGATACCAGTTAAACAGTCAGGGGGGATGGAAAAATGGAGATGAGTCAACTACTAAGGTTACACTAACGACAAAGCGCTATTGCAATCTCCACAGCACCCCAAACGGGTTTGAGTTCAGGTTTAATTAATGTTATGTACTGAAAATCTGTTTTAATAATTTTCCTTAGATATTTTTCAAGCAGCTTTTCTTCGGTGAACAATGAACCGCAGAGAGCAATTGTATGCTCGCTTTTACCGACTGCATTAAGAAGCTCTGCGAGGCGCTGCGCCGCGCTGCGGATAATTTCATCGGAAGCTTTGTCACGTTTTTCAGCGAGTCGGAAAATATCTTTTGTGATTTTTGATATATCAAAATTATTATGATAGATTTCTTCTGTTATATTATCTTTGTTCAGTCCGAATTTCGTTTCCAGCATTTTTAAAATCCTGCTGTTTGATGCAGAAGTATCATAATACTTAACCGCTAACGATAAAGCCTCATGCCCAATCCACCAGCCGCTTCCTTCATCGCCCAGAATTCTGCCCCATCCGCCGCGCCGCTTAATTCTCAAGCCCGTACCCCGGAAAATTAAAATGGAGCCTGTTCCGGCAATCAGCACACCGCAGTTAGTTTGGTTATGTTCAAACGCAGAAAAGAATGCTATCTCTGTATCGGGTAAAATTTTTATTTTACCGAAACCCGTATTTTTTAAAACCGCCGCTTCAAGCTTCTTCCGGTCATTTTCCCGCCTCGCGCCTGATATACCTGCTACGATGTAATCAACATTTCTCAATCCTATTTTATTTGATGAATCTTTTATTATGTGAATGAGTCTTTTTAATGATTCATCAAAACCAAGAACGTTTAAGTTTATCGGCTGATATTTTTTATAAACCGGTTTTGAAACAGCATAAACCCCGCCCTTTAAAAGATGGAACGGTTTTGGCAGGGGGGATTCTTACAATAAGCGCATCGGTGGATGTTGCGCCTGAGTCAATGCCGATTACGTATTTTACGGTTGTTTTCTTTGCCAATTATTGGGGTTCAAAGCTAAAAAATACAAATAATTAGTGTAAATCGAAATGAAAAGGGAAAGTCTCGAATATTCGTCCTACGAATTCAAGTCTGCCTGCAGCAGGCAGGTCGTCGGACGAATTATATAGTTCAATTATTATCATGTTTAATAACTGCACGCGAAACCGCAAAGGCGCTAAGAAAAAATACTGAAGGGCTGTCTGCAGCAGCCAGGGATGACATTATTTCTGTTCTTTCTTTTGCTTGTCCAAAAGAAAGAACCAAAGAAAAATACACCCTCGGGAAAATGACGACTCGACATCAAATAATGCTGAAAATTCGGAACTCGCTCCCCGATGCAGGACTGCCGCCGGCAGGCAGCGGGGAGCTCAAACAGCCGAATTTTCTTAACGCATGATTTGATGTCTCGTTTTCCGTCATTTTCCCAAAGGGCGTTGTTGAAAAACAAATATTTAACCAATTTCCTGCCTTCTGCAGAAGGCAGGTTTTAAGTCGCAGGAAATATAAATAGCGCGGAAAATACTTTGTCGTTTTTTTGGGGGAAAAATGTATATATATTATACTGTCGGAGGACAGCGATGAAAAAGAACATATTTTTAATTTTCTTTCTGATATTAATCTCATCTGATTTATTTTCACAGGTAACACAGGAGTGGGTGGCAAGGTATAATGGACCAGGGAATAGTGGTGAGTCGGCATATGCTATTTCTGTTGACAAAAATGGAAATTCTTATGTAACAGGGGCAAGTTACAGTTTCTCCCCAAGGTCTGATGTTGTTTCGATAAAATATAATTCTGATGGTGTACAACAATGGGTTGCAACTTATAATAGTCCTATAGATAGTTCGGATTTTGGATGGTCGATTGCAGTTGATGATTCGGCAAATGTCTTTGTGGCTGCTGAAAGCTATGGTGTTGGAAGTAATAAGGACTATACAACAATAAAATACAATTCTCAGGGAGTTCAGCAATGGGTTGCGAGATATAACGGACCTGGGAATTCAATTGATGTGCCAGTTATGTTGGTGTTAGATAATATGAGTAATGTATACGTAGTTGGGTATAGTTTTGGTGTATTATCGGAAATTGCGGTTGTCAAATATAATTCAGCGGGTACATTACAATGGGCAGCAAGGTATTCAGATACAAACAGTTATGAGGAATATGGCACTTCGGTTGCTCTCGACGAAGGGAACAATGTTTATGTTACTGGATATGTATTCACTTCATTATTATACTGTGATTATGTTACTATGAAATATGACCCCAATGGATTACGACAATGGGTCGTTTTGTACAATGGATCTGCAAACAAAAGTGACCAGGCATATTCTGTAAAAGTTAATAATTCAAATGTCTATGTTACCGGCAGGAGCGAGAGCTTGAGCAATTCATTTGATATTGTGACTTTGAAGTATGACCAAAATGGTCAACAGTTGTGGGAAAACAGATATGACGGTTTAAGCCACGGTTTAGATGATGCATACGATATAGATTTTGATTATCAAGGGAATATATATATTGGGGGGAGAGAAGGAGTATACTCGCCTCCATCTAAAATAGTCATATTAAAATATGATACCTCCGGAGCTGAGAAATGGGTTGCCAGATATGATGCCTATAGGAGTAGCAGAGCTAATAATATGAAAGTTGATTCTGTTGGAAATGTATATGTGGCTGGTTCTATCAATGGAAGCAATTCATTAAGAGATTATATTACTATTAAATATAATGAACAGGGTCTACAACGATGGACTATTTCTTATAATGGCACCGCCAATTCGAATGATCTTGTCAGCGCTATTGAGATTAATAATTCAGGCAGCATTTGGGTAACAGGAGTTAGTGTTGGAAACTACGATCCAAATGGTGATTACTGTACAATAAAATACTCTCAGCCAATCGGCATTCAGCCTATTTCATCCGAGGTGCCCAGAAACTTCTCTCTTTCGCAAAACTACCCCAACCCGTTTAATCCAACTACAAAGATCAAATTTTCTATTCCCACTTTTAAGGGGGCGAGGGGGATGATCACGAAATTGATTATCTACGATATCCTCGGCAGAGAAATTGCCGTGCTTGTAAATCAACAATTAAAACCCGGCACATACGAAGTCGATTTTGACGGCTCAAATTATCCCAGCGGAGTGTATTTTTATCAGTTGGTTGCAGATTCATTTATCGAAACCAGAAAAATGGTCCTGATTAAATGATTAGTAAATTTTTTAAAACGAAATGAAAAAAATAATTTTTATTTTAATAATTTTAAGTTTGTTTAGGTTTCCGGTAAATACTCAATGGCTGCAAGATATACGCCTTACGAATGCGCCTGGTAATTCATTATTATCATATACCAAAAATGTGGCATCATATTTGAATTATGTATTTGTAGTTTGGTATGATAATAGGGATGGTAATTATGAAATTTATTTCAAACGTTCAACGGACAGAGGCGTTACCTGGGAGCCTGATATTAGATTAACGAATAGTCCTCAGAGCTCTAATTTTCCATCATTAGCAGTGAACGGGTTGAATATTCATATTGCATGGGACGATTATAGAGACAATAATTATGAAATTTATTATAAGTGCTCAACTGACGGGGGGTTAACCTGGACAAATGATGTAAGGCTGACAAATACTACCGAGCTTTCAAGATTACCCTCATTAGCTATTAATGGTTCAAATTTGTTCTTGGTATGGGAAGAGAAGGAATTATATACTGATATTTATTTCAAATATTCTACAAATGGCGGATTGAACTGGTCGCCCGGAATTGTATTGGATAACGGTTCAAGTGCTTCAGAAAACCCTAATATATCAATTTCTGGAACAACAATTCATGTTGTTTGGGAAGATATACGTGATGGTTACACTAATGAAATATATTACAAACGTTCAAGTGACGAAGGAGTAAGCTGGAGCCAGGATACAAGATTAACAGCAAACAGCGGAGAGTCTTTATATCCGTTTATTAGTTCTTTAGGTTCAGATGTATATCTTACTTTTCAGGATAACAGCAACTACCACTATGAGATTTATTACAAACATTCATCTGACGGTGGTTTATCATGGGGACCAATTGTTAATTTATCGAATCTTCCAAATGCTCATTGGCATCCTGCAATATCGGTGTCCGGGAGCATATTACATGTAGTTTGGCACGGCAATATTAATGACACTGACAGAATATTTTACAAACGTTCAATTGATAAAGGCATTAATTGGGAAACGAGTTTAGTTTTAACTTCAACATTTTCAGGTTTACCAGCCATTTCTACAGCTGATTCAATGATAAATGTACTATGGTGTGATTATCGGGATGGGAATTGGGAAATTTACTATAAAAGTAATCTTAATGGGAATATTGTAAATTTAAAAAAATCCGATTTATCATATCCAAACAATTTTTCACTTTCACAAAATTACCCCAACCCATTCAATCCAACTACTAGAATTAATTTTGATATTCCCCCTTTGAAGGGGGCTAGGGGGATGAATGCACGGCTGGCAATCTACGATGTCCTCGGCAGGGAAATTGCCGTGATTGTAAATCAACAATTAAAACCCGGCACATACGAAGTCGATTTTGACGGCTCAAATTATCCCAGCGGGGTGTATTTTTATAGATTATCAATTAACAATGAGCAATTAGCAGCCAAAAAAATGGTATTAATTAAATAAATTTATAATTGTCATCCCTGCGAAAGCAGGGATCCGATGAATTACAGATTTGAATTCTCTGTCAACCGGATTCCCGCCTTTTCGCGCCTGCCTGCTGCAGGCAGGGGAATGACAAGATGATTTTTCTGAAAGCTAAAAAAATGGTATTAATTAAATAATGATAAAATCATATGTAACATATATCATATTACTTCTGATTACTCTTTCGTTCTTTTCGTGCAAGTCGGATAATCCTTTAATTCCACCGCTGACTAATGATACCAAACCTGTTTGGCCGCAGGTTGGTTATAACGGCAGACATACAAATAACAGGTACGGTATAAATGTAAATATCCCCCCGGTGCAGACAGGAAATGTGTACTGGATGGATTCAACAACTCATGCCTATGTAAATGACGGCAGTGAGGCAGCTTGTGACGCAGCAGGTAATTTTTATTTCAGATACAGTGAAACTGCAGGCGGCAAAAAAGGTAAAGTTATAAAATACAGACCTGATGGAACAAGAATTTGGGAGCGGGACTCACTTCAAAATGATGCCTACATGGGATTCGCTTTGTCTTATGATGAAACCAGGATATACTATTCAGATTGGTATAAGTTTGTATGCCGTGATTCAAGCGGTAAATTTGTTTGGAGCCTACCTAACGGGAGCAACGCAGGTGTAATTCCCTGTATAGCTAAGGACGGCACGATTTATACTGTGTTTGGTTCAGACCTCACAGCAGTCACGCCTGATGGAATTGTAAAATGGAGATTGTACGATACCGATGTTTTTTTACCATGCTGGCCTGTATTAGACAGAGATGGTAATATATGTATTGGCAATGTAATATCACAGGGTCAATATGAGCTGCTTAAAATAGATAAAAATGGGAATATCCTATACCGATACAGATTAAATGACTGGATATTGTCAGTTGTGATAGACGGATATAATAATATTTATTTTAGAGATTCTCAGAAACTATACTCATTAAATGAAAAATTTGATCTAAGATGGGAAAAAGAAATTCCCGGCAATAATTACATACACGTTGTTCCTGCCATTACCAAAGAGAATCATATTATAATTGATTCAGTATATTCTGTTATATCAATTGATAACACAGGAAAAACCGACTGGGTTAACACTTTTCCTAACAGCGGGCTTATTGAACCATACATTATTCTTGATGATGAAGATAATGTATACTTCAATTATTGGAACAATAATCTTGATTTTTCCGTATGTTCATTGGACAAAAACGGTAATCTTAGATGGAATAATATCCAGCCTGTTCTTGGTAATATTCTTCCCGGATTAACACTTTCACCTTAGGCAATGCTCTTCGATTCACCTAAAAGGCCATGGGTTGTGTTTACAATAAAATGATAAGTTGAATAGCAAATAAATTAAATTTTGTTCATATTGCTTTAGAGGAAATCTCTTCTAAAGCAATTTTTTTATGTAGAAATTATAAATTCAACTAAAATCAATATGAAATTTTCAATTTCAGCCTTATTTACGGCATTTATACTTTATTTTTCGTTTGTTCCCGGTTCGTCATCACACATTTATGCACAGGATAAAAATGAGCAGTTTTTTGAGAACCAGGAAACCGGCGAAGAAATCTGGGAGCGTGAACAGTTTATTTATATGCGGCGCGCAGGCGGTCCGGGAATGACAATTCCTCCGGGTGCATACCAGCTTGCACTGCAGCAGAGAGCATTGCTTCCGCTTGATGAAAATATAATGGGGAGTCCCACAGCAACAGTAAGCTGGATAAGTGTAAATCCCATTGGTTTATTTTATCTGAGGACAAACAATAATTATATTTCGGGCAGAACAAACTCAGTTGCGTTTCATCCTACTGACCCCAATACAATTTATATAGCAGCCGCGCAGGGCGGGGTTTGGAAAACAACAGACGGCGGGTTGAACTGGATTCCTTTAACTGATAACTTAAGCACACTAGCATGCGGTGACGTTGTTGTTGACCAGTCAAATCCTAATATACTTTATCTCGGCACAGGCGAGCTGAATTACTCCGGTGACAGCCAATACGGTGACGGAATATTTAAGTCAACTGATGCGGGTGCTACATGGGTTCAGGTTGCTACAACAAGTGTTGGAGCGCGGTTTTCACAGCTTGCTATTGACCCCTCAAATACAAGTATTATTTATGCTGCAGGCAGCCTTGGAGTATATAAAACCACTAACGGCGGTGTTAACTGGATCAGTACAGTCAGCGGCTCAAATGCCAACTGCGTTATTATTGACCCGTCAAATACACAGACAGTATATGCATCAACCGGAGGCACAAGCGCCGGTGCAATCAGAAAAAGCACTAACGGCGGAACAAACTGGACTGTTCTCGCCGGAGGTCTGCCAACAGGTGCCGGAAGAATACAGCTTGCAATGGCTCACACTAACAGCAGTATTTTATATGCAAGTATTGCTCAGCCCGGCGGAGCGTTAAGGGGTTTGTACAGAACAACCGACGGGGGAGACAACTGGACATTGCAGAACTCGACCACCAATTATCTCGGTTCTCAGGGTTGGTATGATAACGTTGTTGTAGTTCATCCTTCAAATCCGGATTATGTTATAGTGGGGGGACTGGATATATATGCATCAACCAATGCAGGTGTAACGCTGACAATTAAATCTCAGTGGGCAACAACAAATCCCGCAATATTTTCGCATGCTGATATTCATACATTGCGTTACAACGGTTCTGTGTTATACTGCGGCTCAGACGGCGGAGTTTATAAATCACCTGATAATGCAAACTCATGGACTGATTTAAATCATACACTTTCTACACTCCAGTATCAGAGCGCAGATTATGATGGAACCGATATAACAAAAATATACGGCGGTACTCAGGATAATAACAAAGAATCTACAACCAACAGCGGCGCTAACTGGGTGCAGAGAACAACAGGTGACGGCGGTTATACAATTGTTGACCCTGTTAATCCCAACTATATTTACGGTCAGTATGTTAACGGCTCATGCCAGCGTTCTGCTAATTACGGAGTCAGTTATAGCTGAAATAAGTCCTTCCGGCTCTTCAGGTGGATTGTTCTACAATCCTTTTGAGATGGCGCCAGGTGACCATAATACAATGGTATTCGGCAGGGCTGATGTGTGGAAAACCACCAATGTACAAACCGCATCAAGCTCAAGCGGGTGGACACAGATTGCAACGAGCGGCACAGTAAGCGGAAGTGTATCGGCTATCGGTATCAGCTGGCAGAATACAAATAAAATTTATATCGGCACTTCCAACGGAAGAATAATAGTTACTTCCGATAACGGGGCTAACTGGTCTGTTTCTGCAACGGGTTTTCCGTATGTTAGTGATTTTGCTGTAGATGATGCTAATGATGATGTATGCTATGCTGTTCTTGGCGGAACAGGAAGCATGCATGTTATGAAAACCATAAACGGGGGAGTAAACTGGACGGATATTTCGGGCGGAATTCCGCACATAGCAGCTAATTCAGTTTGTCTCAGAACCGCCCCGCCGAGAATGATATTTGTAGGCACCGATTTGGGTGTGTATCAGTCAACCAATGAAGGCGCTAACTGGGTATCGTTCAGTACAGGACTGCCGCTTGTTGAAATTTATGACATGAAATATAAGCAATCAGCAGGTATTCTTCTTGCTGCAACACACGGGCGCGGATGCTGGACATTTGACGTATCACAGATTTTAGGTGTAAATACCCTTGCCGGTGTTCCTAAAGAATTTAATCTCTCGCAGAATTATCCAAACCCGTTTAATCCTACAACTAATATAAAGTTCGATATTCCAAAAAATTCGTTTGTGCAGATTACTATTTATAATGAGCTTGGCAAAGCAGTTGAACAATTGGTTAACAAACAAATGCAGGCAGGCAAATATGAAACCCAATGGAATGCACAAAATTATGCAAGCGGCGTTTATTTCTATAAGCTGGAAGCAGGGGATTACAACGAAACAAGGAAAATGATATTGCTGAAATAGACCTGAAAATAAAATATTTTCAGAAAATATTGTAAAAAGGGAGCGAAAGCTCCCTTTTTTATTTTATGAAATAAACTACTAATAATTAGGATATTAGAAAGGCTTAAAAATATTAAGATGTAGTTAAAATTAAAGATATAACGACTATACGGTATAGCAAAAACTAACCTGTATCGTTAACTTAATATCATTACAAACTTTAAAAGGAAGGTCAGTAATGAAAATTTCAATACTCATTACATTTTTCCTGTTATTATCCTGCGGATTAATTTACTCTCAGCCGACATGGTCACCTCAAACATCGGGAACAACTCAGAATCTTTACTCTGTGTATTTTGTAGATGAATATACCGGCTGTGCTGTTGGAGCTAACGGGACTGTAAGAAGAACAACAAACGGAGGAACAACCTGGACCGGAATAACTTCGGGTTCAACCCAGGACTACTATGAGGTGTTCTTTATCAATTCATTAACAGGTTATGTTTCAGGAACAGGCGGCACAATAAGAAGAACCACTAACGGCGGTCTAAATTGGTCGGGGCTGACTTCGGGAACTAACAATACTCTGTACGAAATATTTTTCACAAGCGTAAATACAGGTTATGTTGCGGGTAATGCCGGCACAATAAGAAAAACCACAAACGGAGGAACAAACTGGTTTGCTCTTACTTCCGGCACTAATACTAGCCTGTATGAAGTCGATTTTACTCCAACCGGTATAGGATTGACCGTGGGCAACAACGGTACAATAAGAAGAACCACGAATGCAGGAACAAACTGGACGGCGTGCACATCCGGAACGAATAACACATTATTCGACGTGAGGTTTTCAAATCTTTCGCTCCTCGGTCAAAGTCCTATTTATGCAGTGGGTGTTTCAGGCACAATTGTAAAAACCACAAACGGAGGAACAAACTGGTTTGCGCTTACCACGGGCACTAATAATGATTTGTATGAAATTCACTTCACACAGCCAAGTGTGGGTTATGCAGTCGGTGAAAACGGAACAATTATAATGACTACCAATGACGGCGCAAACTGGCAGCAGCTGCCGTCATATACAACGAACCGTTTCCACTCGGTGTATTTCCCTGTGATAAATGTAGGTTATGCTGTAGGATTAAACGGCACGATTCGCAAAACTATATCGGGTTATGTGGGTACACATACTGTTTCTGGTGAAGTACCTAATAAGTTTTCACTCAGTCAGAATTATCCGAATCCTTTCAATCCATCAACAAAGATAAAGTTTGATGTAGCGGAAAATTCATTTGTTACGCTTGCTGTATATAACGAGCTTGGAGCTGAAGTCAGCAAACTTATAAACAAAAATATGACAGCAGGTTCTTATGAAGTCGCCTGGAATGCAGGTAACAATCCGAGCGGTGTTTATTTCTATAAGCTGGAGGCAGGTGATTTTTCACGGACCATGAAAATGGTTCTTATTAAATAAAACAATGTCAAATTAAACAAAAGGGGTCTGTAAAAAGACCCTTTTTTTATATAACAACATCAACCCCATCACCTGAAGAGCTTTGGACTTCGATAACTTTTAATCCCTTGTATTCCTTAAGCAGATGGATTGCTTTTTTTAGCTGTTTGAAATCAATCTCCGGTACGGGGGAATCATCATCTCGGTGTTTTGAAATTGTATGGTTAACTACTCCCGCCGGTATAAGATTGATTGCGCCAAGCGGAATCCTGATGCCGAATGACTTCTTTCCTCTTTTGATAAGTATTTTCATTTCTGATGATTACCTTAATATTTCTTTACCGGGATATGTTGAATTGTAGATTCCCGAAAACTGGTAATAGTCAAAGAGCGTGTGAAGACTTGCTATAAACATGGCTTTTGGTTTTGTTTGTTAAAAGATTTTGGACTGAAGTCCGGTTATTTTGAGTTACTCTGTCCCTGGCCTGAAGCCTGGGGTTATTTTAATACATTGTTGGTGCTGCGTTTTGTATCAGCAGAGTATAACAGCGTTACTAATTTTACTCAATTACTATTTCAACGTTCTCGCCTTTTTTGGATGTAATTTCCACAATCTTACCTTCGACTCCGTTTTCTATTGCATCCGCAATTGTCTGCATATCGATATCGTGATTCATATCGCCTTGTACGTTTATCGGCATCTTGCCGAACGCTTTAAGACTCGCTTTAATGAATTTAATGGGGAACTTGATGTTAACCTTTTCATCGCCATCCTGCGTGTTTACTTTTATCTTCAGCATTTTCTCGCCCGTTGTTTTTACTTCAGCGGTTTCATCTTTCTCTTTTGAGTTAATGGCGTCAATCAGCTCTGCAGCTTTTGCGGCATCTATTTTGCCTTCTTCAACCATCTTTAATATTTTGCTGATGTTCTCGTTCATTTTAGTATCCTTTTTAATGTTTAAAATTATTTTTTAATGTTTTTTATTGCCTCGTCAATGTTGATATCTCCTTTTTCAAGCTTACTGATAACATCGGCTATATCAGGCGAAGGTTCTTCCTGAACGGCATAACCAAGAGTTTTAATAACATCATTCAGTTTTGCCCTGACTGTGGGATAAGAAATCCCCATATCGCGTTCAACATCTTTTATGCTTCCCCTGTTCTTAAGGAATATTTCAACAAAGGCGAGCTGCTCCTTGTTAAGCTGCTCAAACCGTGAAAGCTCGAAATCGCTCTCAATAACCGTTCCGCATGTTCCGCAGCTGAGCCGGGTAGCCTTTAGAGTTGAACCGCAAACGGGACAATCACTTATTAATTTGTATGACATGAGTAATTCCTTTCACTGCAAATATAATATGGTGATTTTAAAAAGTCAATAGTTAAATTAAAATAATTAATAAATATTAATTATTATATTAATAATATTAATATCAATATTAATTATATAAATAATTGAAAAATATTATTTTAATCCGATATTATCGGTTATATTAAAAATATTAGATTAAAATTAGGATTTATTTTATGAGTGAGTATTCAGATTCGGTAGTGAGGTTTTTCACATCCCACTGAATATCTTTAGTATGTTTTTCGGCTCGGACGGTGCAGTTTTCTTTTCTGCAAATTATGCAGCAGGTGGGTTCACAGGGTTCAACGTGCGCCAGTGTATCAACAGAATCGCTCATAAATATTTTTTTGAACATTTCTTCAAGCTCATGTGATACGTTATGCGCTTCGACCACAGAAAGGAAGTACGGAATTGTAATATGGAAATCAACAATGTATTTTTCACCGGATTTCCAGTAGCGGAGCAGATGCAGGTCAATCCAGTTCTGGTGGCTTTGTTTTTCGCTGTCAAGTGTTTTGGCAATATTTTCCATTAATGATGTATCGCTGACGTTCATGAGTCCCGAAAATGATTCCTTCACAAGGTTCTTTCCGGTAAACAAAATATTAAGAGCGAGTATTATTGCTACTATCGGGTCAAAAAGCTTTATATCGGTTAACAAAACCAGTATCAGTGCCCCGAACGCACCTATGCTTGTGTAAGCATCAGTCAGCACATGTTTTCCGTCAGCAATAAGAATTATGCTGTTAGTTTTCTTACCCGAGCGGATTAAGTAAAGCCCGAGCGCAACATTAACCGCACTGGCAATAAAAATTATTCCTGCACCAACATCAACTTCTGTTATGGTAGAGCCGTAAATAATATCTCTTACAGCATAGTAGATAATCGAAAATGCTGCTATAATAATTAATGCTCCCTCAAAACCCGCCGAGAAGAACTCAATTTTTCCGTAGCCGTAGGGGTATTTTTTATCCGGAGGTCTAAGAGAAAGGTAGAGGCTGTAAAACGCAAAACTTGTAGCAATAATGTGCACAACGGATTCCAGCGCATCAGATAATATAGCAGCTGAGTGGGTAAGCAGGTAAGCCCCCATTTTGCCGGCAAACATCATAAATCCTATAATAAGAGAAATCAGCGCCGCTTTCTTTTTCAGCCTTACATCTAAATCTTGCATACTTCCTAAATTAATATAAAAACATAAAATAAGTAATGAATTTTTATTTCTGATTTAAAAATCACTTGACAAGGCGGGATTTATTAATTATTTTGGAAACTTCAAAAACTAAAAAAGTTTCCATATTTAACACAGTTAATGACCGACCAGCAGCTAGAAAGAGATAAAATTATAAAATTCGCCCAGCAGAAGTTCTTCTCCGAAGGATTTTACAAGACTACGATGGACGAGATTTCGCGCGAGCTTCAAATCAGCAAAAAGACCATATATAAGTTTTTTCCTTCAAAAGAGAAATTAGTGGAGGAAATTACGGATGTAATGATGGATGATGCTGTCTGCGGCGTTGATTTAATTATCGATTCCGGTGAAAATGTTGTGATGAAATTTGTAAGGCTCTTAAACCAGCACATGAATAACGTGTCGAGATTTTCAAGCAGGTGGTACAAAGACCTGCAGCTTCATACACCTCACATATGGCAGAAAATCGATAAGCTGCGCGAGGAAAAAATCATACGCGTGGCAAGAAAGCTTCTTGAACAGGGAAAAAAAGAAAAGTTAATTGAACATTATCCGTCTGAGATAATAGTGGCTTCTTTTATAGCTACCTTCAGAGAAGTAATGAACCCCGATTTTATACTGGAAAACAAGTTTTCGATGCACCAGGCGTTGAAATATACATTTGAGCTTCTTTTAAACGGGATTTTGACTCCGCAGGGTAAAGAACAATATATTAAAACGAAAGAAAATTTCGAGAAAGAGTTAGGTAAATAACTTAAATTTTATGAGATTTAATAAATTAATAATTGTAATTGCGCTGCCGCTGCTGTTTTCAGGCGGCGCAGTATTTTCGCAGAATGTAAAGATTGTAAATCTTCAGGAAGCGGTTTCCATAGCCAGGAAGAACAATTCAGAGCTTAAAATCGCCCAGCTCGATAAAATGAAAGCCGATGAGAAAGTATCCGAGGTATACGCCGAAAATCTTATCCCCACTCTCTCACTTAGCTCGCAGTATATCAGGGCGGTCCAAAAAGGGTACATTAATGTTAGCTTTATGGGGCTTTCCGAAAGGTTTTCTCTTACATCAGATAATACGTTCCAGACAACGCTGAATGTGAGCGAACCGATTCCCGTTCTTGGAACCCCGGTTTTTTCAGGCATCAGGATTGCCGAGATGTACTCAAAACTGCAGGAAGAAAATGTAACTGCCATTGAAGATAAAATTGATGCAAACGTCAAAAAAGCATTTTATAATGTGCTTCTGCTTAAGGATGTAATTGATGTGAACGAAAAAAGCCTCGCTAACTCCCAGGATAATTTAAGGGTGGTTGAATCAAGATATAACGCCGGTGTAGTTACAGAGTTTGATTACCTCCGTGCAAAAGTAAAGGTTGAAACAATTAAACCCGCTCTTGAACAGGCTAAAAATAACCTTTCTCTCAGCAAAAAATTGCTTAAAACCTCAATGGGACTCAAAACAGATGAGGATATCGATGTTGCCGGAAAACTTAATTATGACAGCGCCGAAGTATACGGAAGCACCGATTTATTAATCAAGAAAATAGCTGAACAAAATGTTGCAATAAGACAGCTTAAATTGAACAGGGGAATAAATGATGAGCTTGTAAGAGTAAACCGCTCAAGCTTTATGCCAAAGATTTACTTGTTCGGGCAGCTCCAAAACCAGGCAATGGAAAACGACGGGAAATCATTTTCAAGGTATGTTTTTGTTAATTCGGTTAACGTCGGTATTGGGCTTTCATGGGATTTGAATTTTATCGGAAACAGCCATATAGTTGAACAGTCATTAATTGAAACTAAGAAAAACGATGAACAGATAATAGATGTTAAAGACAAGCTTAAAACTCAGGCTCAGAGTATATTAATAAGGCTGGAGGATGCCAAGAACAGGATTGTTGCCCAGCGCGAAACTGTAAATATGGCAGAAAGAGGGCTTGAACTTGCCAATATCAGCTTTAAGAGCGGAGTGATTAACCAGATAGATGTTCTCGATGCAGAACTGACTTTAAGCCAGGTTCGTCTGGCATATCTGCAGGCAATATATGATTACATGGTTGCAAAGGCAGACCTTGAACAGCTGCTTGAAAAGTAAAAATTAAAAAACATGCAAAGAAATTTAAATACTTATAAATATATAACAATGAGTACTTATAAAATAACTTTAACGATTATTCTTTTATCTGCATCGGTATTATTTATTTCATGCGGAAAAAACAGCACTGAAAAAACTGATAATAACGAGAAACTGCCACTGGTTAAGGTTCAGGATGTTAAGCCGCAGTATTTTGCGGAAAAGTTTGCGGTTGTAGGCGTTGTTAAGCCGTATGCATCCGCCAAAGTTTCATCCGAAGAAGGCGGACTGATTCTCAGCATACTGAAAAATAAAGGAGACAGAGTCGGCGCAGGGCAGATTGTTGTAAGACTGAAAAAAGATGTTGAAGGCGCAACCTATGACCAGCTGGTTGCACAGTATGAGCTTGCAAAACTGAACTTTGAAAAACAGCAGCAGCTCTATGATGATAACGCAACAACAGAGATTGCTTACCTCACTGCAAAATGGCAGCTTGAAGCAGCATCCAAAGGGCTTGAAGTTGTAAAAACTCACATTTCAAAAGGTTTTATCCGTTCGCCTATAAGCGGCGTTGTTGAAGATAAATTCATGAACAAAGGCGAAATGTCTGCGCCGGGTGTTCCCATATTGAGCATAGTCGATGTTTCAAGAGTAAAAATATCAGCCGGGATTCCCGAAAAATATGTTGAGCAGATTTCAAAAGGACAGGATGTTACAATTACTGTTGATGTTCTGCCGGGAGTTGATTTTTCCGGAAAGATAAGCTACATAGCTCCTTCGCTTTCACAGGGAAGCAGGACGTTTGAGATAGAAGTGATTATAAACAATAAAGACCGCCTGCTGAAGCCTGAGATGAGCGCAAACATAGAGCTAGCCAGAAAAGAACAGGAAAATGCAATTGCAATTCCGCAGGATTATATTGTCGATTACGGTGATGAAAAATTCCTTTTCGTTCTTGAAGACGGTATTGCCAAAAAACGCGAATTGGAACTCGGCGGAAGGAATGAAAACCTTATATTGATAAAAAGCGGGCTTAATGCCGGTGATAAATTAATTATTGAAGGGTTCCAGTCGCTTACGGACGGCGAAAAGGTGAAGGTGGTCGAATGAAATTCTTTAAAACCGTTGTAAACAACAAAGCTGTTGTTTACATTTTAACTCTGATAATTGTAATTTTCGGGCTGATGTCTTATTTAGGACTGCCGAGAGAATCCGCCCCTTCTATTACTATCCCTTACATTTTTGTTTCGACCGTATATGTAGGCGTATCTCCGCAGGATATCGAAAGCCTTGTAACCCAGGAAATTGAAAAGGAAGTTAAAGGCATAAAGGATGTTAAGAAAATTTCTTCTGTATCACGCGAAAGCTTTTCACTTATTAACATCGAATTCAACCCCGATATAAATGTGGATGATGCGCTGCAGAAAGTAAGAGATAAGGTTTCGGTTGCCAAGACCAAAATGCCCAAAGATATTAAAGAGCCGGTAATTACGGAAATTAACTTCTCGGAACTGCCGATTATTTATATTAATATTTCCGGCAACTACGGACTGGCAAAGCTGAAGGATATTGCCGATAAGATGAGCGATAAAATAGAACAAATACCCGGTGTATTGAGCGCTGATGTAGTGGGAGGATTGGAGCGCGAAGTTAAAATCGATATTGATGCGAACCGCTTAAAATATTATAATCTCAGCTTTAATGATGTTATTAATTCGATTTCAGCCGAAAACGTCAGTATCCCGGGCGGCGGTGTTGATATCGGAGATGCAAACTATCTTGTAAGAATACCCGGTGAAATAAAAGACCCCCAGCGTTTCGGTGACCTTGTTATTAAGACTGATAAACAGACTGCTACACCGATTTATATAAGAGACGTGGCGCAGGTTTACTACGGATATAAAGACAGAACAACTTTCTCGAGAGAGAACGGAAATGAAAGTATTACAATACCTGTAAAAAAACGAAGCGGTGAAAACCTGGTAAGGATTGCCGATGAAACAAAAAAACTGATTGCGCAGGTAGAAAAAACGCTGCCCCCGGGTGTTAAAATAAGCATTACAGGTGACCAGTCAAAAAATGTTCGGGATACTGTGCATGAGCTTGAAAACGGAATTATAACAGGTATGGTGCTGGTTATTGCCATTTTGCTATTATTCCTCGGCTTAAAAAATGCGCTGCTTACGTCAACATCAATTCCGCTTTCGTTTTTAATTTCGTTTATTGTACTGAGCGCTATGGGTATTACGCTCAACATTGTAGTTTTGTTTACACTAATTCTTGTGCTGGGTATAATTGTTGACGATGCTATTGTGGTTATGGAAAACATTTACCGCCTCCAGGAAAAAGAAAATTATAACGCGTATGATTCGTCCATAGAGGGACCGCGTGAAGTTGTTAAGCCTGTATCAATAGCAACATTTACCATTATTTCTTCATTCCTGCCACTGCTGTTTTTCCCGGGTATTGTAGGCGAATTTATGAAATACCTGCCTATTACGCTTATTGTATGTCTGCTTTCATCTTTATTTGTTGCAATGGTAATCAGTCCTGTGCAGGCATCGGTATTTATACATGTTAACAGGGATAAAGAGAGGTCAAAAAAGAAAAAGAGAAGACCTATAGCGAAGTTCATAGAAGCTTTCGACGAGAAATTCTTCAGCGCAACAATAAGACAGTATGAAATAGCATTAAGGTACTGCCTGAAACACCGGAAGCTCACAGTAGGAGCGGCAGTGCTGCTTCTGATAATTATGTTTATCCTTTACGGCAAGTTTAACAATGGTGTTGAGTTCTTTCCTAATGTAGAGCCGCGCCAGGCAAGCATTAATATAACTACACCGGTAGGAACAAATATAGATAAAACTAACGAGCTTGCTAAGAAAATTGAAGAGAAGCTCCCCCAGTTTAAGGATATTGAGTATTACATTGCAAATGTAGGTTCATCAAATAATCCGCTTGATTTCAGCGGTGAAGGGATTCCGAATAAAAGCACAATTACTCTGAATTTCCTTGATAAAAAAGACAGGGAAAGAAGCTCGTTTGAAACAATTGAAATGGTAAGAAAAGCCATATCAAATATATCAGGCGGTGATATCGAGGTATCTAAACAAACAATGGGACCGCCCGTAGGACTCCCGGTTAACATTGAAATTTCCGGAAATGATTTCGATAAGCTGGGTAAGATATCCGGTGAGATTAAAACATTGATAAAAGGTGTTCCGGGAATGAAGGACTTAAATGACGATTTTGATGAAGCAAGACCGGAAATAAAAGTATCTATCGATAGAGAAAAAGCTGCATTGTATAAACTTAATACAGCAATAATTGCTTCTACTGTCAGGACAGCTATTAACGGCACTGCTGCAAGTACTTACCGGGTAGGTGAGGATGAATACGATATTACTGTAAGGCTTGAAAAGGACCAGAGAAATAACATTACGTCAATAGAGAATTTATATGTTGCTAATATGGACGGTGTGAAAATCCCGTTAAGCTCTGTTGCAAAGATTGAGCTCTCAGGCGGTATCGGAGCAATCCACAGAACAGATCTAAACCGAGTGGTCACTGTTTCTGCGGATGCCCAGGGAAGAACAGGACCCGATGTGCTTAAAGATGTACAGGAAAGACTGAAGGATTATAAACTGCCCCCTGGATACGGCATCAAGTATACAGGCGCGCAGGAACAGCAGGATGAAACTTCGCAGTTTCTAATGAAAGCATTTCTTATTTCGCTGCTGCTTATATTTATGTTAATGGTTATTGAGTTTAATTCTGTGCTGACACCGCTGGTCATTATGTTCTCCGTTCTGCTTTCATTGATTGGTGTGTTTACCGGTTTGCTGGTTACTAATACTCCTTTCGGAATCGTAATGACGGGTATTGGTGTAATAGCGCTTGCCGGAATTGTTGTAAGAAACGCTATTGTGCTTTTGGATTTCCAGAAAGAACTTGAGAACCGGGGAATGACGCGGGATGAAGCAATTATAAAAGCCGGAACAATAAGGTTAAGACCTGTATTTCTTACAGCCGCTGCTACAATCATGGCGCTCGTTCCGTTAACAACAGGCGTCGATTTTGATTGGTTTTCATTCAGCTGGGTTATCGGCGGAGAGAATACTGCTTTCTGGCGCCCCATGGGTGTGGCTATAATATTCGGATTAGCTATTTCTACTTTCCTGACGCTTGTGATTGTGCCGACTATGTTTTCGGCAGTTGATGATTTTAAGCATAGGATTATGAGAAGAATGAAAAAAACAGTTGACGAGCAGCCGGCAAATGCATAAGAATTCTCTTTATATTGCACATGGAAAAAATAACCTCTCCTCACGCTTGTTTTTATAATAGGCAAACACGGGGGTTTCGACGTCAGAGGTAAAAATATAAAAAGGCGTCCCGGTGATAACCGGGACGCCTTTATTGTTTAAAGTATTTTGTTACTGTACCGGTTCCAGCACACCGTATCCTGCATCGGTAATTGCGTTTTCGATTTCTTTTACATTAGTTTTACCTTCATCATATGTGACTTTTGCGGTATTTGTTTTGGCATCGGCAATTACTTCTTTTACTCCGTCTAATTTTTCAACCGAAGTTTTAACAGTATTCTCACAATGCGAGCAGAACATTCCCTTTGTTTTTATCTCAACTGTTTTATAGTCTCTCGAGTTGTTCATTTTTTTGTTTTCCTCTGTTTTTGTTTGTTTATTATCTGTTTGTTTAGAATCTTGGTTTACATTTTGACTTATATTATTTTCGTTTTTAGTCTGAGGTGTTTGATTTTCAGATTTCCCGCAGCCTGCAGCAAAAACAAAAAGCGTTAAAAATGCAAATAAATACAGATTTTTCATGTTTTAATATATGTTAATTATTACAAAAATAAGATAAATTAGCTTTTAATTATAATGAAAAATTCCGCTATAAAATTTCAATACAAGACCAGTCAGGTTTTAATAACCTGAGAGGTCTGATGCAGAACATTATGCGTATCAAAGTAAAAGTAAAACCCAATGCAGGGAAGAATGAAATAAAAGAAATTTCCCCCGGATTCTTTGAAGCCCGTGTTTCTGTACCTCCCGAAAAGGGAAAAGCAAATAACAGGGTAATTGAATTGCTTTCAAAACATTTCAAAGTGCCGAAATCGAAAATAATTCTTGTAAGCGGAACCACGTTTAAGGAGAAGATTTTTGAAATCATGTAAAGCCTTATTGTGTTATAAAATATTTTTATCTATTTTAAAGCAGAAACAATTCCGTTTCTGCTTCCATTTATGGATTATTTGGGGCACGCTTAAGCCTGCCTGCTTATGATTTTTAATGCAGGCAGACCACCTGCGAAGGCACGGTGTGTTGGGGATATGCCTTAGGCGTGCTCTTTACTTACCTTAAATACCCAATTTTTAGTCATGTTTTAATTTTTTTTCCGCCAAAACTATCAAAAAATTTGATGAAAAAAAATCAATATAAAGTACTGTAAATCGTTCAATTATAGGGTTTTTACTTAAAATTTTTTGTTATTTTCTAAAAAATTTAACTTTAGCGTTTATGGTTTTATTCTATTATGTTATGCCTAGGTACTCTAGTTCTCTGAGAACCTGTTTAAGCATAAAACGACAAACCCCCGAAATGATCTCAATCGGGGGGAAGTCGTTTTAAAGAAAGCATATTACGAACAGAATTGCATTTGCTCCCTGGGGTCTTAGTAACGCCGGACTATAAGGGCAGTAATGCTGAAAAAGCAGGAACTCTGTTCGGGGCAGACTCAAAATCTGCCCCAAATTTGTTTATGCAGTCACTTAAGAATAACCAACTCTCGGTAAAACATTTCAAAAAAAATTTCTTTGACATCTAAAGATAAAATCACTTATTTTGCTGAAAATATTTTTTAAATAAATTATAAAATTATTATGCAAATGAGTATAATCGGCAAAATTGGCCTTGCAATAGGCATACTTGGCGGACTTTTCGGGATGGCAGTTGCAATTGCCGCAGCGCCCCTTTTCGGCACAATTTTTTCCATCGTTTTTATAGGGATTTTCGGAGGAGTTTTTTGGGGAGTGTACAGACCGATGATGGTTTCGAACAAGCTGATGAAAACAGGGGTATCGGCAACAGCAGTTATCAAAGAACTAAGGGATACTGGTGTAACGGTTAACAATGCCCCGCAAATTAAGCTTTTGCTTGAAGTAACACCTCCTGCAGGAGCACCTTACCTGGTCCAAACTAAGCTTCTGATATCAAGGCTGCAGACTGCTGATTATCAGCCCGGAATGGTTCTTGCTGTAAAAATTGATCCCAATGACAAAAACAAAGTGGCAGTCGATTACTCCGGCGGAGCAAGCTATTCGGGCAATTCGTCAAACGCTGCATCATATTCATCCGGTAATGATAGAAATAACGCAGCCGGCATGACGCAGGAAGAAGCAGATGCCATGCTCCAGCAAATCAATGATGCAAACATAAAACTATCTGCCTATGGTACATCTTCAAAAGCCATTGTCACAAATTATAAATGGCTTGGTGTTAATGTAAACGGCAACAATCCTTTTGTATCGCTCGATGTTGAAGTAATTCCCGATGGCGATAAGCCTTTTAAAGCTACAGCGAAAGGAGTAATCGGCGAACAGGCAGTGCCAAAATTCCAGCCCGGCAAAGAAGTCTGGATAAAATTTGACCCGGAAGATAAGAGCAAAATTACAATAGACCATTCGGCATAAATAAATTTTTCCTTGCCTATTCGGAAAAAATGAGATAAGTTTATTTTGATTTCAAAATAAATTTCAATCGTTATGCCTTCAGACGGTCCCTCAAAAGAAGAGCTTGATTATTACTATAAAAACAGCCGGAAGTATTTCGACGAGCTCGCTAATTATTATTATAATGCTGACAGGGAGTATTATGATAAGTTCATTGCTCCTTATTACAGTACGTTTGCGACAATTACATCCCCCCGAAACAGCAGAGGCAGTAAACCCGCGGTCATTGTAACTTTGGGTGCAGCCATTGCTGCGCTCGCAGTTGCAGGCGCGGTATTTTTTCTTGTTCAAACAACTCGTGATACTGAAAATGAACACAATGATAAAACCGAAAAAGTTGAAAAGAACGCCCGGGAAAATGATGAATTTGAAAAAATAAATGCAGATACTTCATCTGCAAATGTCAAAGTACAGTCTGATTACATAAAAGGACTTAAGTTTTTCAGTCAGAAAGATTATGACATTGCCGAAAAATACTTTAAAAAGGTAAGAGAAACAGATGAAAACTACCGTGATGCTCAAAAAAAGATTGAAGAGATTGAAAACATTAAAAAAGACGCAGGTTATGATAGCCGCTACACGAAACCAAAGCCTGTTGAAAGAATAAGATGAAGCTATGTACTCATTAGTTTGTAAATACATATATTTCCTGTTGTTATTTATGGTATTCACTGTTAGTTTTTGTTAAAAATTTTCCCTTGACTTATTTAATTTATTGATGTTATTTATGTAAAATTGCCATATATTTCAGGCATATATTCATAAACAAAATCAGGAATTATAGAAACACTTCTTCTGTTTTTCACAATATACCGGTACTATCAATATAAATACCATCAAAATGAAAAAATCACATAATCAACACGCCATTTTTGTACATAGTGTTTTTGGCAGAAGAAGTCTGGTTTGCTCTCTATTGCTGTTGGTTTTGCTTTCCACAAATATATTTGCCCAGGGAAGCGGAAACAAGTATTCCGGTGAATTTCTTGCAATCGGTGTTGGCGGCAGGCCGCTTGGTATGGGCGGAGCGTTTGTTTCGCTTGTCAGCGATGTTACTGCAGGATACTGGAACCCCGGCGCGCTCGCAAGATTGAACTACCCGCAGATGTCACTTATGCACGATGAACGTTTCGGTAATCTTGTTAATTACGATTACGGCTCTGTTGCAATTCCCTTCGGTACAAACACTTCACTCGGACTCAGCGTAATACGTCTCGGCGTAGATGATGTTCCCAACACGAACGGCGCATGGGAAGATTTAAATCATAACGGTTACTTTGATTCCGGTGACAGGCTTGATTACAGCAAAATTAATTTCTTCAACGCTGCCGATTGGGCAGTATATTTTACATATTCAAAAAAACAAACAGAAAAACTTTCTTACGGCGTTAACCTCAAAGTCATTTCCGAAAGCCTCGATAATGCAACTGCATGGGGTATCGGGTTTGATGTTGGCGCTATGTATAACGTCAGCGAAAAGTTCAGAGTCGGTGCTAACCTGCAGGATATTACAACAACATATCTTGCCTGGAGCACGGGAACAAAAGAGCTTATTACCCCGACTGCAAAAGTTGGCGGCTCGTATGATATACCTTTCCTCGGTACCGGCAGAATAACGCCTGCCATGGATTTTGACGTCAGGTTTGAAAACCGCCAGTTTTCTTCGCTTGCGCATGTTGGCCCGGTAAGCTTTGATATGCATGCGGGACTTGAATACGGATTCAAAGACCTATTTGCTGTACGCGTTGGCTACAACGATGTGAAACAGCTTACGCTTGGCGCGGGAATAAAGCTTCCGAAGCTGAACATAGATTATTCGTTTGCAAAGTTTGATAATAATGACCAGCTTGGCAATACACACAGGATTTCGGTTATGTTTACGCTCGAAGACGAAAAGTTTAAACGCAAAGGCCAGTAATACAAAATTCGTAATTTTTGACTTTAGATTTTTATAAACGTCCCGTATTATACGGGACGTTTTCAGTTTATAATATAAAATAAAGAGTATTTCAACGAACAATCAAATCGAATTATCTACGCCGGAGATTCAGCGTTACCAGCGTGTTGTTTACGGAGTTATAGCTGCCATTGCAATACTTTGGTGCGGAGGAATTCTGCTTGCCCCGCTCTGGCACGGACAGACTGATTTCCGAGGCGCTGTATCGGATTTTCTGTACCGGTTTTATTCATCAGAGTGCCACCAGCAGCCCGAACGCTCATTCTTTTTATGGGGCGCAAAGCTGGGAGTATGTTCACGCTGCACGAGCGTGTATTTCGGCTTCCTGCTGACAACACTCGTTTACCCGTTTGTAAGAAAGCTTAACAATACCGAGCTTCCCGCATTGTGGGTTCTGCTTACAGGTGTTGCCTTTGTAGGACTTGATGCAGGACTTGACATATTCGATGTATATAAGAACACGTTTCTCTCGCGTGAAATCACAGGCGCTATACTGGGTTTAATACTGCCGTTTTTTATTATCCCCGGTTCTATACGCCTGTTTGAAGAGTTTTTTAATCCGCCAAAAGTTGTTCCCAAAAAATAATACGAGATAAATTATGCCCAGTAAGTTTACTCCTGTTATCATCAGCTCAGTTGTTATTGTTGTAATTTCGCTGTTCCCGTTTCTTAATTTCATCAATCTTATGTGCTGCGCGGGAGTTGTAATCGGCGGCGCGGCCGGCACTGCGTATTACAACAGCAGGCTTAAGAGCGTGGGAGGACAGATTCAGTATAAAGATGCGGCTGCAATCGGTATTCTTTCGGGAATTATCTCCGCGCTCATTGTTGTAATCGGCACAACGCTTATGACAATTGTTGTTAAGCAGAACCCCATTCCCGAGCTGTACAAAATTCTCGATACGGAAGGAATTAATATTCCTCCCGAGGCGGAAAAATTTCTGCAGAAGATTTCGGAAGAATACAGCAAAAACGGTTTCAGCATAACGCTTACTCTTGTTTCGCTTGGGGCTGACCTGATTACGTATCCTATATTCAGCACAATAGGCGGAATGCTTGCGGTGGCAATATTCGGCAAAAAGAAAAATGCAGCCGAATAAATATTTTTCTATCGAAAGCTGCCCGCCGCGCACAAGCCGGAAAATCCAATTATGGCTAATCGGCGCAAGCGCGCTTGTGATTGCGCTCATAATTTACTCACCGACTGAATATTTATTCAAACATTTCGGTTATACGGATTCAAACGGATGTATTTTGCTTACGCTGACCGGCGTAAGGTGTCCCGCGTGCGGTATGGGGCACAGCTTAAGCGCAATAGTTAATTTTGATACAGCGCGCTGGTTTTATTATAATCCTTCCGCGCTCTTTATTTATATTATAACATTTTTCATCTTAGCATATATTTTTATTCTCAGCTTATTCAACAAAACCATAAAACTTACCCCGAAGCTTCTGAAGCTGTGGTATATTCCTGTTGACGTTGCTTGTAATTGTGTGGGTGCTGAATATATTATACGGGCATAAGTAAACACCCCATACCTGTCTCCTCCCCGAAGCGATGGGAAATGTAGCCGCAACCTTTAGGTTGCGAAATCGGCATATACCTGCAGCAAGGTGGTGCAGGCGGGAATCCGGTTAACGATAGATTCAATTTCCTCGTTCCCAAACTCCGGTTTGGGAACGTAATTGGCTGCCGAAACTCTGTTTCGGCACTCGAAATGGAATTTCGAGTTACATATCCGGATATTTACCAGGGGGTACCCCCCCATAACTTAAGTTATAAAAATAAGTCCTTGAAATTGTATAGTTTAGCTGCAAAAACTGCAAAACAAGTTATGAAAAATGCAAATTTTTTCTTCAAAAATTGATTGTAATTGAAGCTTTTTACAAAAACATGAAAACAAGTTATCAAACCGCCAAATTTGGTGACCTATATGACAAAGAACGCCACGGATTAACCTGATTTATGCTCTATTTTTTTTCTGATTTCACTGATTGAGCGAAAACAGGTGCTGCAGCAAATACAAATATAACTGATTATTTCAAGGAAGTCAAGGTAGTTATTCTTATATATGAGGAAGATTGTCTGAACCGGGATTTACAGGATTTTGAGTTTTGTTTTAATAGACCCCCTCGCCCTTCGGATGCCTATCCCTGCCTGCAGCCCGGCAGTTGACAGGTTCTCAGCAACAACAGTGCAGTCGTGTCAGGAGTTATTCTCCTGACACATGTCAGGTCAATAAGACCTGACATAACAAGTAAACTCCGGTTTGGGAACGTAATTGGCCGCCGAAACTCTGTTTCGGCACTCGAAATGGAATTTCGAGTTACATATCCCCGTTGTTAGTGCCTGCCTGGCAGTTGACAGGTTCTCACCAACAACAGCGCAGTCGTGTCAGGAGTTATTCTCCTACGCATGTCAGGTCAATAAGACCTGACATAACAAATACAGAATTTAGCGTACCTTAAGAATCTTTTCCTGTGCTTATCATATACCCAATGTACAAAATAAATGAAGTTCTGTAAACCTTAATGTTCCAATTGTATCCGTTATCTGTCATGCGGTAAATTTTTGCAATGTTAGGATTGTACTGAAGCTCCATTAAAAGTCCGCCGGGGAAATCGTAACCGAACCCGAATGAAAGCCCTGCTTCAAGACCTCCGTTTGGATAACTGAGATGGTCTGCGTATCCGCCCGTGTAATAATTTTGAAGCATAAGGTCTGTTCTTAATCCGCAAAGAGTATAAAAGCCGTAATCGGGTTTTTTGAAATTGTATTTTATAGAAAGCTGCAGGGTAAGATACCTGAATCGGTTGCTGATTGTTTTATAATTATAACCGGAGGTTCCGGGTATTGTCAGCGCCGGGTCGGAAGTTGATATCCCTTTATCTGAAAGGTGAAGTCCCCCAATGCCGGAAAGCTTTTTATATAAGGCAAATTCTCCGAGGATGCCGATATCGATTCCGAATGCACCGCTTTGTTCATCATACGAAAAAGCTGAACCGTAATTTGTGGAGTATTGCCAGAAGAGTGTAACTCCGCCCTGAAATCTATAGCCTTTCAGAAACTGGGATGATGAGCATTCTGTAAAAGCAAAAAAAATAAATATTGCAAATAATATTTTTTTCATTGCTGTTTCATTAATGCTGTCTTTTATCTTAAAACTTTATCTCTACATCATAAAATTTATAGTCTCTTAATCCAACGAAAGTTAGTATTCCCGCCGAATCATCAAATTTAAAATTTGAATTAGCAGCATAAGTGGGGGATATTTCGTCGTACTCAGGTGATACCGGTTTGAAGTCATAATAGATTCTTTCTTTCCAGCCATAATAATTTCGTCCTGAATTATCAGCTCCTTCGTAGAAAACTTTACCCCTATAAAAATTTATGTAAAAAATTGCATCATGCAAATTGCTTATTCCGGTATTAGAATATATATAATCCTTAATATTTGATGAATCATCTGTCCTTTTTATACACGATATAGTAAAATTACTTTTATAATCGGTTTGAAAATAGTAATGACTGGCTTTAATTGCAGGGAAACCAAGGAAAGGTCCGATTATTTCATCACCTGATTTTATGTATGAATTTTCCTCGCTCTTTGGATTAATTTTTCTTTGAAGCCTATAAGCATATAGTATTCTTCCGTCAGAAAGTATATCTGCATCCAGAATTTCAATTTTTAACGAACCGGGATGCTGTACATTTATTTCACTGTCATTTGTAACGATTACTTTTTCGCCTCCCTTTTTTTGCGCGATATAAATGAATTTATCTTTGGGGTAAATCTTAAGATTTTCAATTGAAGCGTATATTTTTCCTTCAATTCCGTTATAAACAACGCATTGGGCATTTTGACTTAAACCATCCGTAATGGGCACCTTGTTTTTATTTATATCCGCAATAAAAATTATTTTCTTTTCCGGGGTAAGCCGGAGTTCGTTTATGTTGTAATATGCATTTCCGGTTTTTACATTACCAACTATTAAATGAATTTTTCCCTCAGGGTCTTTAAAATCCCGCCCAACATATACGGGAATGCCGAATTCATTAAAGATTACCGGACCGCGTATTGATTCAAATTTTTTATATTCCTTATTTCCCCAAACTAAAAACGTTCCTGAATTGATATTTTCTATACCGCGGAATGATTGAAACCTGTCCTTTTTTTTAGCTATATAAATGGGATATCCTGAAGGGTCAACTGAAATCCACTCAATATCTGAATAATGCTTTTGCTCTTTATCATCTATTACAAAAAATATTTCTTCAGCAGGATAACCCGGGTTTGACTGAGATAGGAAAAATGGTTTGTTGTCTTTTGTAAAATTTATATCTCCATAATGCATATAATATGTATTACCGTGATATAATTTATCGTTGATATAATCATATTTATATAATGCTCTCCCGTTATTTTCATCCTGAGTGAAAAATATAAATCCATTGTGTTTTCCAATAACAATTAAATTATTTTTTGATTTTACAGCTTCATTTCCATTTTTTATCAAATAACAAATAATTTCTTTTCGGGAAAGAGTATCTATTGCAAACGCGTAATAATTTCCATATTCATCAAAAAACGCACGATAGTCAGCGTAATCATATTCTTTAGAATTACCCTTATTGCTGACAAATGTATATTTTACTTTTTTTTCACTTATTGTGTCAGGTTTCATATAAACATATGTTCCGGTAGCTCTGTAATAAAAAAAATAATACCAGCCTTGATAAGGTTGGCCGGATAAATTAGTTTTTGATATTGAATTAATATCAAAAATCAGTTTCTCTGAAGTTGTTTGGGGGAAGATTTGGATATTAACGAGCATTAAAGAAAACAGCAGATAAAATTTTTTCATTTTATTAAAACCATTTTTTATAATGTTGAACGGGTGATGTCTCCAATAAAATAAATAAAAATTATTATGTTAACGATAGAAAAATGAGTATTAAGTGGTTTTTCCTCGCCCCCTTCTGACTAGGAGAGGAGAACCCTTTACGGGTTCGCTCAGCAAAGCGAGCCCATAAAGGGCTCGGCTACGAATACATATTAGATTCCAGCTTTCGCGGGAATGACAAATAAAACTTTGTGTCTTTGTGCCTTGGTGGCGAAAATTCATCCCCTCGTCAGAGCCGAACCTTGACGGCCTAACCCCTTAGAAGGGGGATATAGGATTGTTTCCCCGATTTCTTGGTTCTCGCAATGGCATTTATTTCTAAATATTCCCCGTTGTTGGTGTCTGCCTGGCTCAGAAGGTTCTCACCAACAACTGACCAATTTCTAAATTGAATAGTGTAGGTTTTTTTGCTATATTTGTTAAATTTCACAAAAAATAAGGGGTTAAATCATGAAAATTTTCGTCGATACTGCTAACCTGAACGAAATCAAAGAAGCCGCCAGCTTTGGTGTGCTTGACGGAGTTACTACAAATCCGTCATTAATTGCAAAAGAAGGTCATAAAGAGACAAAAAAGTTTTACGAAGAAATCTGCAAAATTGTATCCGGTCCTGTCAGCGCCGAGGTAATTTCAAAAGATTACAACGGAATATTAAAAGAAGGCAGGGAGCTTTCTAAAATAGCTCCGAACATTTACGTAAAAGTCCCGTTAATAATGGAAGGATTAAAAGCCGTTAAGACATTTAAGGAAGAGGGAATTCATACAAACGTTACGCTGTGTTTCTCGCCTTCGCAGGCGGTGCTTGCGGCAAAAGCAGGCGCAACAATAGTAAGTCCTTTCATCGGGCGGCTTGATGATATTTCCGAACGCGGTATGGAGCTTATTGAGCAGATTATGCAGATATACGGTAACTACGGTTATACAACCGAGGTGCTTGTTGCAAGCATCAGGAATCCTATGCATTTTGTCGAGTCATGTTTGATTGGCGCGGATATTTGTACCCTGCCGTTCAAAGTGCTTGACCAGTTAATTAAACATCCTTTGACCGATATTGGTCTTGAAAAATTCTTAAGTGATTATAAAAAATTAAATGGCTAAAAAAACTGCTTTCTACGATTTACACAAATCATTGGGGGCAAAGATTGTTGAATTTGCTGGATTCGAAATGCCCATCCAATACGAGGGTATTATTGCAGAACACATGGCTGTAAGGAATTCAGTCGGTGTGTTCGATGTTTCACATATGGGAGAGTTCATCATCAAAGGCAAAGACGCGCTGGCTTTCCTGCAGAAAATTACTACAAACGATGTATCAAAACTGACCAAAGGCAGGATTCAGTATTCAGCCGCATGCTATGAAGACGGCGGCGTTGTTGATGACCTGCTGGTTTACTGCTTCGGTGATTATTATATGACAGTTGTTAATGCGTCAAATATAGATAAAGATTTTGCGTGGTTTGAGAAAAATAAATTCGGTGACGTTGAGCTGACAAACAAAAGTGATGCATTTTCACTTCTTGCTGTGCAGGGAAAAAATTCTCTTCCCACATTGCAGAAGCTGACTGATACGAATCTTTCGGAAATGAAATATTATACATTCAAAGAAGGCAAAATTGCGGGAATAGATGCTATTATATCAAGAACAGGCTACACCGGAGAAAAAATCTGCTTTGAAATTTATATCAGCTCCGATAAATTAACATCGGAAATACTATGGAATGCAATATTCGATGCGGGAAAAGAATTTAATATTAAGCCAATCGGGCTTGGAGCGCGTGATACACTCCGCCTTGAAGCCGGATACTGCTTATACGGAAACGATATAGATAACACAACCAACACAATAGAAGCGGGACTCGGCTGGATTACCAAACCCGATAAAGGCGATTTCAACGGGAAACCGAAAGTAATGGACCAGTTAACAAACGGCGTATCAAGAAAGCTTGTGGGTTTTGTTGTCGATAGCAGGCTGATGGCGCGCCACGGATATGAGCTTTATAATAACGGCACAAAAATAGGGCACGTTACAAGCGGAAGCGCTTCACCTGTGCTCGGCAAAAATATCGGGCTTGGTTACGTTGCAAAAGAATTTGCGCCGGCAGGCTCGAAAATAAAAGTAAAAATCAGGAATGAATTTGTTGATTCCGAAGTTGTTAAAATACCATTTGTATCGAAAGATTGATTAAATCAATGCTTTTTTCTAACTTTACTGGATAATATGATAAAAATCAGTTTATTCTTCACACATCAGGATTTAGATTCTGAACTAGTTCTTAAAGATAAAAATGTTGTAGTCATAGATGTGCTGAGAACATCGACAACAATGGCAGCAGGGCTTGCAAACGGCGCTAAGGAAATTATTCCTACCGAAGATGTTGCAACTGCAGGCAGAATCGGCAGGGGTTCCGAAGGGCAGTCATTGCTCTGCGGCGAGCGCAACGGCAAAATTATCGAAGGGTTTAACCTCGGTAATTCCGTTAAGGAATACACGGCTGAAAAGGTTGCGGGCAAAAACCTTATTTTCAGCAGTACAAACGGAACACCCGCATTGATGAAATCAAAATTTGCGCACACGTGCATAGTGCTTGGTTTCACAAATCTCTCGCGCTGCGCCGATTATTTGACCGGGCTTAAAGAAGACTTTATTATACTCTGCGCCGGAAGAAACGGTGAGTTCAGCCTTGAAGATACCGTTTGCGCCGGCATGCTTATTTACAAGCTTATAAAGAATAACTCAGCGGAATACGCGCTTACAGATTCTTCACGCGGCGCTCTGAAGCTGTATGAATCGTATAAGAAAGACCTGCTTAAAATGCTCCATGAATCAGAACACGGCAGGTTTTTGATTGAATTGGGATTTGAAGATGACCTTGCTGCATGCGCTAAAGTAGATTCGTGCAAATGTTTGCCGGTAATGAGAAACGGTGTCATTAAGCTGATAGAAACATTCGAGAGTGATCCGAAACTTACTATGAGAAGAGTTGCTCAAAAGAGCAGCTAATATTCTGCAATAAACAACTAAATGAAGAACAGACAGGCTCAAAGGAAAAGAGAAAGACCCTCCGGTTCTTCAAGAAAATTTGAAGAGGGTTTGCCGATTGCCAATAAGAAGCAAATCCTCGGATTTTTTCTTGTTGTGTTCAGCCTGCTCATTATTATCAGTATCATTTCTTATTCCGATGCCGACCAATCGAAGCTTGAAAGCTTCAACATCAGCGAAATATTTAAAAAAGAAAGCCAGTCAACCAATTACCAGACATCAAACTGGCTGGGGATAGTCGGCGTAGTTATGTCCGGTTTTTTGGTGCGCAATGCGTTCGGATATTTTTCTCTTGCTATGCCCGGGCTGCTCTTGCTCTTCGGCATAATAATGATGCGTAAAAAACGCCTGCTCGATAGCCTCCAGTTCTCGGTTTACCTGCTTGTTTTAATGATGATACTTTCGTCATTGTTCGGTGTAATGAAATTATCGCTTGGTAATGATAAAATTTCATATTCGCTTGTCGGAAGGAGCGGTGATTATTTTTCATCGGTGCTTTATTTTATGCTTGGGAGCTTTCGGAAGCTACCTTCTGCTCTCGGCGCTGATTATAGTATTCCTTTTCCTGCTTGTTGATGGTGATATAGTTAAAACATTTGCGAAGCTTAAGGTATTTATAGAAAATCTGCGCAGTAAATTTAAAGCATCCATAGCAGAGGCACGAGAACGGAAAGAAGCCGCGCTTGCAGAAGAAAGCAAAAGAAAGCCATCCCGTGAGGAAAAGAAAAGCATCTTTAAACGTCGGGAAAAAGAAGAAGAGCATGTTATTAAAGATACTAAAATCAACCGCCCCGAAGCTGAAACTGTTACTCGTGAAGAGAAACCAATTGTAAAGAAAGAAATTCCGCTTGAGTCTGAAGATGTACGGGAGGTAAAACCCAAACCACCTGTCGTTAAACCGAATACACCTAAAGAGCCGGTTGGTGAATCCGCATCAACCGAAGAACCCGATATAATTAATGAACAGCTTGAGGATTATAAATTCCCCGGGCTTGATTTGCTTGAAGAACCTCTGAGGGAAGACCTTGAAGGGAGCCTCCGATGAAGAATTAAAAGAAAACGGAAGGCTGCTTCAGGCAAAGCTTCTGCACTTCGATGTGAAGATAGAAAAAGTTATTGCAACACCGGGTCCGGTAGTTACGCTCTATGAGCTTATCCCCGCCGAGGACGTTAAGCTGAGCAAAATAGAAAGCCTGCAGGATGATATTGCGCTTGCAATGAAAGCACGCGGAATAAGAATGATTATTCCCATACCCGGTAAAGGAACCGTTGGCGTGGAAATACCTAATCATAAGCCGAGCCTGGTTAAAATAAAAAGCTCAATTGCATCGAAGAAGTTTTCTGATTCAACCAATCAGTTGCCTATAGCTTTCGGTAAAACTATATCAGGTGAAGTGTTTATAGATGACCTTGCTAAAATGCCGCATTTACTTATTGCAGGCTCAACAGGTTCGGGCAAGAGCGTGGGAATAAATACAATTATTGCGGGCTTGCTTTATAAGCTTCATCCCTCCGACCTTAAATTTGTTTTAATAGACCCGAAGAAAATTGAGCTTAATCTCTACTCAAAGCTTAAAGAACCATTACCTTGCTGTATCGAAAGATATTAACGAAAGTATTGTTACAACACCGCAGAACTCCGTTATGGTGTTAAAGAGCCTTGAGTTCGAAATGGAAAAAAGATACGAACGCCTTGCAAATGCTACTGTAAGAAACATATACGATTACAACAAAAAATGGAATACAGGCGTGCTTAAAGACGATGAAAACATTAAGCACGGCAAAATGCCTTACCTTGTTGTAATAATAGATGAGCTTGCCGATTTAATGATAACCGCCGCCCGTGAAGTAGAAGAACCAATCGCGCGTCTTGCGCAGCTTGCAAGAGCTGTGGGGATACATTTAGTGCTTGCTACACAAAGACCTTCGGTTGATGTTATTACAGGCGTTATAAAAGCCAATTTCTCGGCAAGAGTTGCATATCTTGTAAATTCAAAGGTGGATTCCCGTACCATACTTGATATGAACGGCGCCGAACAGCTTATGGGCAGGGGAGACATGCTGTACCTGCCGCCGGGTGTATCAAAACCTATGAGAATCCAGAGCCCGTTTATTTCAGTTGAAGAAGTCGAAAAAATTACTGACTTCATAGGGACCCAAAAAGGATTTTCCCGCCCGTTTGAGCTTCCATCAGTTCTTGCTAACAAACGGAAATCGATGGGTGTATCCGATGAAAGAGATGAGCTGTTTGAAGATGCCGCGCGGATGATTGTACGCTACCAGCAGGGCTCGGTATCACTGCTCCAGAGAAAGCTGAAAGTAGGCTATGCAAGAGCCGCAAGGATTGTAGATGAACTTGAAGAAGCGGGCATAGTAGGTCCCTTTGACGGAAGCAAAGCCAGGGAAGTACTGGTTGAAAATGAAGAAGAATTGGTAAATTATCTGTAAATAATACTTTCCGCCCTTAGTAAAATCGCAACCATTCCGCCCATTAGTGCGTCAAATATTAATAACCGCATAATTTTATTTTTTATGACAAAAACATTAAAAGCACTTGTGTGCTTAATTCTGCTGAACTGCGCCCTTTTAGCCCAAAATAACGGTAAAATTTCAGGAATAGTTAAAGATTCCCAAAAGAATTCACCTGTTGAAGCCGATGCAAGATTGTTTACCAAGGATACGGTTTTTGTTAAGGGAACGAAGTGTGATTCATCCGGCTATTTTGTTTTTGATAACCTTGCTTACGGAACATATAAGATTGAAATCGGCTTAATTGAATACTCAACTCTTACTATCGGTAACATAAAGCTTGATGCATCAAATCCGACTAAGTCATTCGACACTCTTAAACTGAAAAAACAAAATATCACTACAGATGAAATAGTAGTTGAAGACCAAAAGGGACTTATTAACTTCAGCGGTGATAAGAAAGTATTTAATGTGGATAATTCGGTTACTACAAAAGGCGGAAACGCGCTGGACGTGCTTAAGAAAGTGCCCATGGTTGACGTTGATATTAACGATAACGTTTCACTCCGCGGAAGCCAGAACGTGAAAATACTGGTTGATGATAAGCCTTCAAGGTTTGTGAGCCTTAAGCAGATACCTGCCGATGATATTGAAAAAGTGGAGGTGATTACAAATCCTTCTGCCAAGTACGAATCAGAAGGCGTAACCGGAATTATAAACCTGGTTATGAAGAAAGATACACGGCTGGGATTTCAGGGAATGACAAACCTGAGCGCAGGCGATAAAGACCGCTACTGGGGCGGACTGAACCTCAGCATGAAGAAAAATAAATTTTCTATGTTCGGCAGCGCATATCTTGGCAAGTACGGATACTCTTTTGATTATACAGGAAACCTGGATTACTATACCCCGCTTTCATATTACCGTAATGACGGATTTGGCTCAGGAAGGAGCAAATATTTCTTTCTGCAGGGCGGCGCTGAATATGAGTTCATCACAAGCAATACTCTGGGGTTCGAAGTAAACTATAACAAAGGAAACTGGAGCAATTTAAATAATGCCTCAAACCTTTATCTTGATTCATCCGGCAGCCCGACATCTTCATATACCAACGATAACAACAGGGACGGCATCTGGGAAGGCGCTACATACAGCCTTTATTATACAGGCAAGCTAAATGATGAAGGCAGGGAGCTTTCTGGTGATTTAACCTTTACACAAAATAAAAACGATTATGATAACGGGCTTATAAGAACCGATTTTAACGGTAATGGAGTGCCCGTATCGGTTAATCCTTTCAAACAGCAGGATTCAACTACGTTTCATTCGTATAACCTCAATGCGCAGATGGATTATGTTCATCCGTTCGGCAAAACTACAAAGCTTGAAGCGGGCTATAAAGGAACATTCCGCCAGAACGATAATGATTTTACATCAGATTCGCTTGATTATAACATAAACGGATACACAAGAAATGTTTCGACTTCAAACCATTTTAAGCTGACTGAAAATATTAATGCGGCTTATAGTGTTTTTTCAAGCTCAATAGCTGATTTCAATTATAAGCTCGGCTTAAGGTTTGAGCATACTAATACAATAGGTGAGCTGTTAACCGGCGGTGAGAATTTCAGGAAAAATTATCTTGATGTTTTTCCGACTGTGAGTATTTCAAGAAGCATAGGGCAGGCGAACCAGATTCAGTTTGCTTACAGCCGCAGGGTTACGCGTCCTAATATATGGCGTATGAATCCGTTCATAAATAAAAACGACCCCAAGTTCTGGTATGTAGGCAATCCCAACCTTAACCCTGAGTATACCGATTCATATGAGCTGAGTTATATGTTTTTTAACAAGCTGATATCAGTTACACCTATGGCGTTCTACAGGCAGTCGCATGATGTTATTTCAAACTACAGCGTGTTAAATGACAGCAACGTGCTTGTTACATCTTATATAAACGCATCAGGCTCAAAATCATACGGGCTTGATTTGGTGCTCTCATCAAAAGCGTTTGCGTGGCTTAACTTAAACGGAACGCTGAGCATGTATGATACAAAATTCGATAAAGACCCGCTGACTGATTACGCGCAGGAAGAAGGCTTCTCATGGAAAGCAAACGTGAGGGCATATTTTAATTTGGGTACGCTCTTCAATCTTGAATTGTATTATAACTATGTCGGAAAGAAAGTCAATGCGCAGGGCAAGAACCTTCCAACGCAGAATCTGGATTTCGGCATAAGCAGGGATTTCTTCAATAGCCTGCTGACGGTTAGCTTCCGCGCAAGTGATATACTGCAAACCCAGCAGTGGGGTCAGGACGTTAGCGCATCCACATATTACGGGAAGTACCGCAACAGCTGGGATTCACGCAGTTATTTCCTAACGCTATCGTTTAAATTCGGAAATACTAAAGATTATATTCAGAAGAAGAAAAAAGTTAAGCAGAACTCAAACGAGCAGAACGACCAGGGACAGGATAACAACGGCATGGGAAGGTGAGGCAACAACCCGCCCCACCCCGAGGAACCGGGACTCCCCCAGTGAAGGATAAACTACCGAGGGGAGATTGAATGATTGTAATTGTAGGGCTCAATTTATTGAGCCTTTTTTTGTCAAATGTATCCTTTTAATCCCGTTATTGGTGTTATCACCCGACTAGTGTCATCATGCGCAGTGTCCCTTGCAGGGGACACTGCTAAGACAGATTATACATGCAGTCTAGATTCCCGTACAGGGAATGTCAACAAATATGGGATTTTTATGCACTTTTCTCTTTTATATAAATGGCATAGAATTAATGGATTAAAAGCGTTATTTTTATTTTCTAAAACCCAATAAAATCATGAAAAATATAAGTTTATTTCTGCTGATATTTGCAATAATCCTGCCGTTCGGGCAGTTTACCAGGGCTCAGGATGATATTACAGCACAGGAAATAATTCAGAATGTCCAGAATGTGTATAAAGACATTACCGATGCCAAAGCCGCATTTTCACAGACTGTTAAGCTGGGAAAATCAAAAGCGCAGACTACATCGGGCACATTATATATAAAGAAGGAAAACAAATACCGCATCGAAACCGATGCGCAGACAATCGTAACCGACGGCACGACTTCCTGGTCATATTCACCCAAGAAAAAGCAGGTTATAATTGATAACTACAAAGAAACCGGCAATACTTTTTCACCAAACAAGTATTTATTCCAGTACCCGGAGAATTTTTATTCTGACCTCGAAGGCTCGGAGAAAATCGGCAGCACGGATACATACGTGCTCAAGCTCAGACCGCGCGAAAACGGTTACGTTAAATCAGCTAAGCTCTGGGTTGATAAAAGCACGTGGCTTATAAAAAAGATTAACATTGTTACAGATGAATCAACCACCACGTTTAATGTAAAGAACATTCAGCTGAACGTTGGGTTAAGCAATTCGAATTTTACTTTCAAGGCTCCCGAAGGCGTGGAAGTAATTGATATGCGTTAGTTAATGGCATCAAAGACCGGGCGAAAACTAAATATTTTAATCAGCACCGTTCTGCTTGCTCTGTTCCTGTACCTTGCGTTCAGAAACGTGAATCTTAAAGAGCTTGCTTCCATACTTGAAAATACAAACTACTTTTATATTTTTATCGGCGTAGCAATCGGCGGAGTCGGCGGCATGGTTATTCGTGTATTCAGGTGGAGAGTTTTGCTGGAACCTGTTAAGAAAGGCATTTCATTCAGGAATCTTTTTTCCTCTACCGCAATCGGCTACATGGTTAATAATCTCATCCCCCGTTCGGGGGAAGTCGTAAGACCTTACCTTCTCGGCAAAAACGAAGGCATTTCAAAAGCGGCGGCATTCGGTACAATAATACTCGAAAGAATTATTGATACTTTTATTTTCCTGCTTATGTTCGGAATTGCGCTGTTTTATTTTAAAGATAAGATATCCAAAGCTGTGCCTGAAATTTCCTCGGCAGTAATAATACTTTCGGCTTTGATTTTTTTGCTGCTTGCATGGATACTCTTAATGATGTTTAAAACAGAGCAGAGCCTGAAAATTGTAAGGTTCTTTTCGAAAATACTCCCGGCGAGGTTCCGCGGGAAAATTGAAAATATGTTTGCATCGCTAGTTGGCGGTTTTGATGTTTTAAAAAAACCGGCATTGCTTTTTAAAATTGCGCTCTACACAATACTCCTTTGGGCTGTCTATCTTATCAGCGCTTATATTCCGTTTTATTCGTTTAATATTATTGTAAATAACGGGCTGGGGTTTTTTACTGAGATTTGGGATGCCAATCTTTTGCTGGTTCTCATAAACGTATCTATGTTTATTCCTGTGCCTGCAGCAACGGGACCCTACCACTATATGTGCAAGGTAACTCTGGTCTCGATATTTTCAATAAGTGAAGCAAAAGCATTGGGTTACGCTACATCAACGCATTTAATGAGCTTTGTTATTTACTTAATTGTCGGTTTATATTATTTTATTATTTCTAACTATAAATTTTCAGAATTAAAGGAGAAAACTGTATAAGTTATGCCTAAATCAAAAGTTGCAGTTTTAAAAACAACACCCGAAACAATAAATGATGATTATATAAAGCTGATGGAGTTAGCCGACTTCACCAATTACCTCGATAAATCGGCAGCTACCATTTTAAAAGATAATATTTCATGGCATTTCCCGTTCCCCGGCGCAAATACAACGCCGTGGCAGCTTGAAGCTACCGTAATGGGTCTGAAGAAGCACGAATATAACGATATTGTCTGTGTGCAGAATAAAACCGTGGTTACCAATGCATTCAAAGGCGAGGACTTAAACAAGTATGTGCCGATATTTAAGAAATATGATATTCCCGTGCTGTTTAACTTCAAGGAAGGGGATATGAAATGGATTGACTACAAGCCCAAAGCAAAGATGAACGTTCTCGATATGATTTATCCCGAAGGCATAACAATACCCGATTATTTTTTCGGGAAAAATATTATTCATCTTCCAACCGTCAAGTGCCATATATACACCACAACAACCGGAGCTATGAAGAATGCATTCGGCGGGCTGCTGAATACAAAACGCCATTACACACATTCATGGATTCATAAAACACTGGTTGATTTGCTTGCGATTCAGAAAGAAATTCACACAGGTATATTTGCCGTAATGGACGGCACAACGGCTGGCAACGGACCGGGACCGAGAACAATGTATCCTGAAACAAAGAACATAATACTTGCAAGCGCAGACCAGGTTGCAATTGATGCAGTTGCGGCAAAGATGATGGGCTTCGACCCGATGAGCCTTGAGTACATTAATGTTGCTCATAACCAGGGATTAGGAACCGGTGATGTTAAAGATATTGAAATAGTTGGGCATGATATATCAAATGAAAGCTGGGGATTCCATGTTGGCGATAACCTTGCGAGCAGGGCTGGCGATTTGCTCTGGTTCAGTCCTATGAAAGCTTTGCAGAATTTCTTTTTCAGAACGCCGCTTGTTAACGTGTTTATACTCGGCTCGGAGACATATCATGATTTCTACCGCTGGCCGTTTAAAGATAAAAGAGTGTTCGAAAAATGGAAAAAGAATTCCGAATGGGGAAAGCTTTTCGAAAAGTATTAATCTCCTTTTCCTGCCTGGATTGCCTTCTGTAAAGGAGAATTGAATTTATAATTTATTTCAATACAAATGAAACTTAGTATTATAGGAACCGGATACGTGGGTCTTGTCTCCGGCGTTTGCTTTGCCGAAAACGGCAGCGAAGTAATTTGCATGGACGTAGACGAAAAAAAGATAGAGCGCCTTAAACAGGGTGACCCTGTTATTTATGAACCCGGCTTAAAAGAATTGCTCGAAAAAAATATTGAAGAAGGAAGAGTAACTTTTTCAACTGACCTGAAATATACAGTTGAAAACAGCGAAGTGATTTTCCTCTGCCTGCCTACACCGCCTTATGAAGACGGCTCGGTTGATTTGACTCATGTGCTTGATGTGGCCGATAAAATGGCGCCGTATATAAACGGCTATAAAGTTATTGTGAGCAAAAGCACAGTGCCTGTTGGAACATGTGACAGAATAAAAGAAATAGTTGCTAAGAAAACAAAACACGAGTTTGATGTAGTATCGAATCCCGAGTTTTTGAAAGAAGGCGCCGCGGTTAATGATTTTATGTCACCCGATAGAGTGGTGGTCGGCACAAGCAGTAAAAAAGCAGCCGATATTATGCGCGAGCTTTACAGCAGCTTTATGCGCGTATCGGAGAGAATAATTATAATGGATGAACATTCATCCGAGCTTACCAAATATGCGGCAAACTCAATGCTGGCAATGCGTATATCGTTTATGAACGAAATCGCTAACATTTGCGAGAGAGTTAACGCCGATATTGATATGATTAGAATCGGGATTGGAAGCGATTCCCGCATCGGCAACAGCTTTCTATTTCCCGGTGTCGGTTACGGCGGAAGCTGTTTTCCAAAGGATGTTAAAGGTTTAATCAGCACATCGGACGAAATCGGGTATGATTTTAAGCTGCTCAAAGCAATTGATGCAATAAACATGAACCAGAAGCTTCAGTTTGTCGAGAAAATCAAAAACCATTTTAGCGGCAATATTAAAGGCAAAACGTTTGCTGTTTGGGGTTTATCGTATAAGCCAAGAACTGATGATATACGCGAAGCGCCTGCTATAACTATAATAAAGAAACTCTCCGAAGCGGGAGCGAAAATACAGGCGTATGACCCTGCGGCAATGGATAATTTTAAAGAGCAGTACGGAAATATTCCGAACCTTGAATTCTGCAAAAACAACTATGATGCTCTTAAAGATGCAAGCGCGCTTGTGCTGGTAACCGAATGGAATGAATTCCGCAATATTGATATTGACAGGATGAAATCGCTGATGAAAGAGCATGTTGTATTCGACGGCAGAAACATATATAAACCGTCTCATTCTCGAAGCAGAAGGGTTTGCATATTACGGTATTGGGAAGTGACAGAAATCCATCTCTAATCAGATTCCCGCTTTCGCGGGAATGACAAAATAAGAAATGAACTACTACTATATCACCGGAACGAGCCGCGGAATCGGCAAAGCTTTAGCCGAAGCTTTGCTAAAAGACAAAAATAATTTTGTAACAGGAATTTCACGCACCGCATCAATTGACCACCCCAACTACCGCCATGTAACGCTTGATTTATCCAAAACTAAGAAAACCGCAAAGTTTGAGTTTACCGAATTCAATGATGCTGAGAAAATTGTTCTGGTAAATAACGCCGGATTTATTGGTGAAATTAAACGTGCAGGTAATCACAATAATAAAACTCTTGCTGGAACTTATAAAGTCAACCTCACTGCGCCCTCAATACTGATAAATAATTTTATTAACACTTACCGCAGCTCACCTGCAGAGAAAATAATATTCAATATCAGCTCCGGGGCGGGCAGGCACCCGATTGATGCCGCAAGTACATATTCTGCTTCTAAAGCGGGATTGGATATGTTCAGTAAAGTTGTTGCCGAGGAACAGAAAATTACAGGCGGTGATTTCCGGATTGTGTCAATTTCTGTTGGCGTTGTTGATACAGTTATGCAGAGCAAATTAAGAGATGCTGATGATAAATGAATTCAGCAGAAAAAATGAATTTATAGGTTATAAAGAAAAAGGACAAATAACACAACCTGAAGAGCTTGCAGTAAAGCTGATTGAGATAATTGATAACATAGACAAAGTTAACGATGTAGTTTTTTCCGTAAGAGAATTTGACGAAATGATGAAGAAAAATGCTTAGAGTATTAAATAAAATATTATTTGCGGCAATACTGTTAAGCTCAGTGAGTTCCTTTTCACAGAGCAGAGATGAGCAGATGACAAAGGGGATAAACTATGTTTATGAAATTAAGTTTGATTCCGCAAATGCTGTATTTCAATCAATGATAGACAAGAACCCCAAAGACCCGACCGGGTATTTTCTGGTTGCCATGACAGAGTGGTGGAAAATTTACCTCAACAAAAATGATGAATCGAATGATGAAAACTACCGCTCTGCTGTCGACAGATGCCTTAAAGTTTGCGATGAACGCCTTGATGAAAACGAGAACGATGACTGGGCGCTGTTCTTAAAAGGCGGGGTAATCGGCTACCGCGGATTCTTAAACGGTCTGCGTGATAACTGGCTTGCTGCTGTTGATGACGGCAGGGAGGGGCTTTCGCTTTTAAAAAGATGTGTTGAACTGAATCCATCAAACAAAGATGCTCTGCTGGGAATCGGACTCTACAATTATGCTGTGAATTATGTTACCGAACGCTACCCTTTTCTTAAAACACTGCTGTTCTTTTTCCCAACGGGGAATAAAGAAGAAGGCTTTGCGCAGTTAAAGGACTGCATAGAACACGCTAAGTTTGCCAGAACTGAGGCTACGGTGGTTTTATGCTATGTTTATCTTGCCTATGAAAAAAATTATTATGAAGCCGAAAAATATGCAGATACGCTTTATGCCCGTTACCCTGATAACCCTGTTTCACAGCGGTTCCTTGCCAACAGTTACACCGGTGAGAGTAAGTGGAAGGAAAGCATTGTGCTCTGGAAAGATATTCTGATGAAAATTGATTCCAGTTACCCGGGTTATAATAAAACATACCTGAAACGTGAAACGCTGTATTACCTTGGCTTGGGTAACATGAAAACAGGCAACCTTGATACATCATTAATTTATTATACACAGTCGCTGGATATGAGCCCTGCACTGGATAAAGATAAACAGTCGCCCATGCAGGTTTTTTCTGCTTTAGGGATTGGTCTTGTTTATGACTTAAAGGGAAACCATGATGAAGCAGTGAAATATTATGACAGGGTTCTTAATATGAATGATATCGATGACTCCCGCGAAGCTGCAAAAACGTATAAAGAGAAAGGTTATAAATAGATTTATACGATTTTTTTCCGCAAAAACTTCATTACTTCAAGTAACGGTAAGCGAGGCGGAATGAAAGTCCCCCAAATCGCAAAAATTGCCTGCTTACAACAGGTAGACCTGTTAGTGCCAGGCAGGCCTGCTGCAGGCAGGTAATAAAACTGACCCTTATGTGCAGTTTTTCTAAAAGATTAACCACAGAGAAGCAGAAACGCAAGGTTCAACACTTAAACACTCCGCACTCGAGACACTCAACTCACTCTGCACTCCTACCCCCCCATAACTTGAAGTTATAACAAGTTACCAAAGTGCCCTTTAAATGCAGTTTTTTTAAAACAAGCCTGCCTGCTGCAGGCAGGTTACCAAACTGCCCTTAAATTGCGGTTTTTTCTTTCCGCGCATTTATTTCAAAGAACACTATATAAATATATAACATATATTTACTTAAATCAATGCAAATATTTTGCTCCATTAACCCCGTTGATGTTAGTCACCGGCATTATCTTGACAAGCGACAAGCTTTGTATTATATTTGTATTGAGACCAAATTTCCATTGTCAGCTATTGACTCCTTCGGCATATTGCTGAGGGAGAAAAATTAAATAAGCTGAAATGGAATTTTTTGTTTATAAATACCATTTTTCTGCTGCCGCGTACCCAATTCACCCCGTTGTTGGTGCCTGCCTGTCTACAACAGGTAGACCTGGCTCAGACAGGTTTTCACCAACAACGTACAACATTCTCTCACCTTTTGCTTTTTAATTGATTGGCTGAATAATATGGGTTAATTTAGGAGAAATAAAGTAATGACCATGAAAAAAATACTACAGCTTAAAGAAATCTTCTCATCTGCAATCTACTATCTTGCAATATTAATATTCATCATCGGCTTTAACTTTAGTGATACGCCTTTAAGCGGCGGCTGGTACCAGCAGTTTATACCGAGCATAGGAAGTAAACAAATTAATGACATTACCTTTCTTGATAGTTTAACGGGATTTGCAGTTGCCTCAAAAAATGTTAATCCGGATACAAGCAGTATATTAAGAACAACCAACACAGGAGATAACTGGCAGATAGTGTTCACTCAGGCGCAGAGAAGATTCAGCCGTGTTAAATTTATTAATTCATATACCGGTTTTATAAGCGGTGGCAGTGGCAGCGGTACTTCGTATTTATATAAAACTACAGATGGAGGATATAACTGGAATACTGTACCCGGCGCAACTTTAGGTAATGCTTATTGGAATGATATGAGTGTATTAAGTAATGATGTACTGTGGTTAGCCGATAATGACCCTCTCACCGGCGGTTTATTTTTCACTTCAAACGGGGGAGGGAACTGGATACGGCAGTATAACAATCCAAATTCACAGCCGGAGAAGATATATATGTTTAATTCAAGAATCGTATTTATATCATGCACAAATACAAATTATGCATTTCTTAAAACAACTGATGGGGGTAATAACTGGACTTTCATTCCGGGCGTTGATGGATTCAGAGACATATATTTTGCAGATAGCCTGACAGGATGGAAATGCTCCCTCTCAGGCGGGTTTATGAAAAAAACAACAAATGGAGGATTTAACTGGGTAACACAGATTTTACCTGATGGAGGTATAATTTTATCGACAGGTATTCAACATTTCAGTAATGTAAACAAAGATACAATATGGGGTGGGGGGGGGATAGTATTTTATGGAGCAGGTCAATTTAGAGGTATGATATACAAAACCACAAACGGAGGGGCAAATTGGTTATTCCAGGTACCCGATACCATCATACATATTGAGCAATACTTTCATGATAAATTTGTAACAAGATTAACTGGATGGGCATATTCAACACTACCAACGGGCATCCATACAACCACAGGCGGGGATGATACATTTTACACTGGTGCTAGCCAAATTAGTTCACATATACCGGAAAATTTTTACTTAAGTCAGAATTATCCTAATCCATTCAATCCTGAAACAAATATTAAGTATCAAATATCAAAAATTAGTTATGTGAAAATAAAAGTATATGATGTTCAAGGAAAAGAGATAAAATTGTTAGTTAGTCAAAAACAGAATCGCGGATATTACCAAGTTATGTTCAATGGAACAAACTACACCTCTGGTGTTTATTTCTATACATTAACAATTGACGGGGAATTAATTGACACAAAGAAAATGGTTTTGCTCAAATAGCACAGGGATTACACCGATTACGCAGAATTTATATTTTTAAGAAAGGAGGTTAAGAAATGAATAGGAAAATAATTTTATTATAATTCGAACAAAAACAAGATGGAGGTTAGGTAAATCAAAATAAAATATCTAATCAAAAGAAATAAATAATATGAAAACAAAATTATTCTTTACACTAATTCTTGTTATTTCGGTAGTTGCATTTTTGTTCAATAATCCTTCGGCAAAGCTAAGCCCACCCCAGCAGGGCAATACGCCTTTTAACAGCACATATTTCATAGGAGCTCTTGATTTTGGAAGTATAGGAACTACAAACCAGTACCATGATTCGTTATATTTAAACCTTTGGCACGAATATTCGCAATATGACACAAAGCTTCAGAAAGGCTGGACAAACCGTGCTCCTGCCGATTCTTTAACAGCGGATTTTTCAGACTACGGAAGCCAGATTCAGGATATTCTGACTGCAAATACCAATGACGGCATGAAAACCCTTATGTACAGGGTAAAAACTGAATACCTTGCAATGGGCCAGAGAAGCGATTACCAGTGCGAAGATGTTTCGGATGTTAACAATGATTACTGGTTTTATACTTACGGTAAACACAATTCAGCGGTAAGTACGGAATATCGGGATATCAGCGGTTTTGGAAACGGAACGTGGGTAAGGTATTCGAGAAATATAAATTCAACAAATGACGGACCGTGGGTTCATACGGCAGGTTACGTTGTTGACAGCCTGATAGCCAACAGGGAGCAGATAAACTATTTTGCCTACAGTTCACGTTACATGACAGATCAGTTGTACCCCTGGTACATTAAACCGAGAATCAGGATTGATTCAACTGAGGTTTACAATAACCCTAATAAAGAAGTTTGCAAAATTATAGTTACAAATTTTAATGGTGACACAATTAAGCAGGCTCTTATAAAGGCAAAAAACTTCAGAAAACCAAATAGTACTTACTCAGGCAACTACATAGAAGAGTATTATTTTACTGAATGGAACGACACCTCAAGCCTTATAATTGTTCCAATATCAGACCCCAATCATCCGGGCGAATTAGCTTTTAACACGAATCCTTTAAATCCTGACCATAAAATAGAGTGGGACGAGAGCTGTAAGGTTGATTACAAAGTCTGGTGGTATGGCAACTGCGATATGTGGCTCGATTATGTGAGAGTGGATAATGAGATAGCGGATAGGCTGTTCAAAGGTGAGCATGATGACTGGATTAACTGGGAAGTAAATCTTGCAAATTATAACAACTCCGCTGCGGAGTTTTACGTAGAGGAATTTCAGTTTAACAATGTTCCGTGTATGAGCTATGTAGCAAAGAAAATCAGACAGTATTCAAACGAAAAGTTTAATCTTATGTGCGTGTTAAATTACGGCGAATATTCGCTCCATATGCCCGAATCATGGAAATACCCGTTTGATATTAATTATCTTGTTAGAAATCTTGTTGATACACTTCAGTTAAGAGAGTTCTGTGATTTTGCTTACCCGCTTAACGGTTATCAACAAGGCTCGCCGAATAACAGCACCCCTGTGTATATACCCAATACACTTCCTGATACTGAGTATTCTGTTCCGGAGGGGAGACTGTCATTAAGTATAAATCCCTCAACCTATGACACATGGCTTCAAACCTACATTGATGACCCTTCAACACTTTTCAATGACAAATTAATTGTTTGGATGAAACACGGCGATGCAATATCGAAAGCCACCGGAATCCCATTTATAAATTTACCTCAGGCACATCTTTGGTATTCACCGGATTACATGCTGAGAGAACCGACTAATGAGGAAATGAATATGATGATAAATGTATCAGTCAGTTACGGTGCAAGGGGACAGCTCTGGTTCTGGTATGGCAATTGGGGGAATATAGGAAGCACTAACTATGGAAGGGGATTTACCGGAGGCAATACCTACTCGAATACGGACCCGAGAATTGAAAATGTCTACGGACAGAACAAATGGACGGCTATCAAGGATATAAATAGGAAAGTAACTCAATGGGGTCCAACGCTAATGTGTTTTGATAATGCACACAGACAATCTTTTATTTACAGAACAGAGCGGCAGGATTTACTGGACAGAACATATTTTTCAGATATATACACTTATAAAATAACCACTAGTCCGCCTGCTAATTGCTGGGAAGATATACCTGAAGGGGATAATCCGCCGGCAAATTCACAAATAGAGTGTAAAGGTGACAGGTATTTACAAGTGGCAGTTTTTGAAGCACCCTCAGTTACTCAGAACGGGTTATATTTTATGATTGTTAACCGCAGATGTTCTCCTTTTATAAACGATTTAAATGAAACAAGCAATGGCGGGAGAAGATTTGTAAGAGTTCGTTTTGATGGTAATCACCCTGATATGCAAAATGCAAATAATTGGACAATATACGACTTAGGTAATGATGATTGGAGCCAGAATTTTTCAAAAACATCTGGTTCAGTTCTCGACTTTGGCTGGTTTATGCCGGGTGAGGGCAGATTATATAAAATGGTGCCTATGGTTAGGTCCGGTGGAACTCTTGTAGCTGATGAAGATATTCCATCAAGTGCCGAATTTACCTGCGAAGATACTGTATGGACCAACGGCTACAACCTCACCATAGAAAACGGAGCAACAATCCATTTTTCCGATTCTGCTAAGTTTGTTGTCGAAGGCGGCACATTTACAATGGGCGACCCCAACCAGAGCGGGCAGGATATTACCATGGATGCCGCGCCGAACAACTCATGGAAAGGGTTTGAATTCCACGGCGCAAATGTGGGGATATTTAACACCGCATTTTCAGGTTTAGCAAATGACAGTATTGCTATGCTTACGTTTGTTGATTGTCCGTTAATCAGCTTAAAGAGCAATTCATTCAGTCCCGGTTCAGGCACTAACAAAAGCGCGCTGGATATCTCTTATGTAAACCAAATGCTTATGATGTCAAATGCATACATTGGCGGTAACTCGTTTACAACGGGTGATGCTGATATACCCGCTGTTAAAGTAATGGCATATTCAGGTTTTACTGCCCCGGTAATTATTGAAGAAAACAATTTTTCAGGTTCAAACACAGCAATATTTCTGGATAACATTCAGGGCGGCGCAGTAAAATCAAATACATTTACAGGCTATAACAAATCAATAACAGCATTATCATCATCGCTTGATGTATATAACAATACAATCTCATCATCTGAAAACACAGATTTCGGCATACAGGCTTTATCCGGCACGGAACTAAGAATGAGCTACGCATACGGCATGCTGCTGGGCGGAAGAAATACGATAACCAATTCAGGCAACCAGACAAATAATATTTACGTTGAAAATTCGGATTTTCTGATGGATTACGGCGAGAATATATTTGATATGGGCAGATACAGCGAACATTTATACGGCTGGTTCCCTGAGTCATACGAAGGCTCATACAATGAAACCGATAACTGCTTCAAAATTGAGGGCTCAGCAGTTGACCCGCCGAATAATGCCGTAACGCTGGGTGAGCAGGGGAGTCAGATTATATATTTTACATTTACACCTTATCTTAACGGCTGTACTCAAGGCGATGGCGGCGACATGATGGCAATAAATTTAGGAAACGGGATATATGATACGGTAATGTATAACGGCGGCGGTCAGGGCGGCTCTTAGGGACAGAACAGCGTTCTGTCCGTAAAATGGTAATCTCCCCAAAATCAGTTTATGACTCTATAGCAATACAGATGCGTTTCAGGAATTACAGCAATGTAAAAACATTATGCCAGTATCTGTTAAACGCATATCCTGACAGCATGCAGTCAATCGGCGCAGTATCGAAGCTCTACATTGCGGTAAGCAAGACCGATACATCGGCGCAGTCGGTTACGGATTTAAAAACATTGTATGAGAATTTAATACTGAATCATCCCAGTAACATATCACTGGTAAAGCGGTGTAACTACTATGTGCAGAAGTGCAAAGTATTACTGCATCAATACTCATCCGCTTTATCTGGCTTCCAGCAAATAATAAACGAAAATCCTTACAACTATGAAGGACTTGTAGCGAGATGGGATTACATGGCAACAAGCCTGTTAATGCAGGGTTCCGGTGGAGGAGAAGCCGCTCCTATCCTCCCTGAAAGGGAGGAAGTAACATCTGAACCCCGTTCGGACATAAACGGTGACGATGGAGACCCGACATCACCGTTTACCAAAGAAGAAAAGAAACAAATCAAACAAACTGTATCATCGGTATTGGAAATATCAAAAACTACAGAAAAGAAGAAAATAGATGTATTAACCAAATTATCCAACAAAGGTGATGAATCTGCAACATCAAAGCTCAAAGTAATCAAGGCTCTTGAGCAGACTATCAAAACCGAAAGACCGAAGAATTTAGCCGAACATATGAAAATGGTAACCAATGATATAAAGCGCGTGTTTGTAAATCCAAATGCCAATAACAATAAGAATGATGTGTTTATCCCGACTGTATTTAATTTATCACAGAATTATCCTAATCCCTTCAACCCAAAAACAAAGATTAACTATGATATACCGAAGAATGCATTTGTTAAGCTGATAGTATATGACATACTCGGCAGAGAGGTGATAAGGCTTGTGAACAATGAATACAAGCAGCCGGGCAGGTATGTAGTTGAGTTCAACGGAACCAATTTAGCTTCAGGTGTTTATTTTTACAGATTGGAAGCCGCAGACTACGTAATGTCAAAGAAAATGGTTCTAGTGAAGTAAAAGATTTAGTTAATTAAACAAAAAAGGCTCTGTAATAATACAGAGCCTTTTGTTTTGTAAGAATAATTTTTAATTAAATTTATACCCAATGTTAAACCTGTGTGTGGAACCGACTTTACCGAGGGAGTTTAATGAATAATCGAAGCTGTATTTATCAAGAATTTTAACACCCAGCCCTGCGGAAAATCCTGCTATACCGAGCGATGTGCCGAGCTTTAAATCCTGCCTCTTCTCATTGCTATAGCCCACGCGGGCAGATACATTTTCGCTGAATGTGAACTCACCGCCGATTGCAAATGATTTCAAATGCTGAAGCGCGTTATCTCTCTGCACGTTAAGATTGCTGAATGAAACACTGAGCTTTAGCGGAAGATGTTCAAGCTGCTTGGAAAGACCTACCCTTACATCAAGCGGAAGCTTTTCCCGTACACCGGCATAAGTGCTTAACTGGGTACCGATATTATTAACGCTTAAAGCAAGGTTCATTTTCTGTGAAGGAATCATATAAAGCAAGCCGATATCGAACCCGACAGCGGATGATTTATAACCGGCAATACCTGAGTAAATATATTTTACGTTTATTCCGTAATTCAAAACGTCATAAAGGTAGTTTGAGTATCCGGCAGTCAGCATCAAATCATTTGCTGTGAAAGTGCCCCCGGTAGGTACCCCGTTTTCATCCATATAGTCGAACGTACCGTAGTTAAAGTATTTCACACCAACACCAAACCAGCCGATATCTTTGTATTTCATATTATATGATGCTGTACCGAAATTAATATCAAGCAGGTATTTGCCGAATGATGCAGAAAGACGCTTGCCTTCAACCGTGCTTAATCCAGCGGGATTATAAAAAATAGTATTGGGGTCATCAGTATATGTTTCAAAAGCGCCGCCTAAAGCTGATGCCCTGGCGCTGGGGTCGACTTTTAAAAAATCGTATGCGGGAATTTCCTGCGAATAAAGTGAAGAAGCTGCGGTGAAAATTAATGCAAGAATGATGTAGGCTGAGGTCTTTTTTAGCATTATTTTGAGTTTATTATTGAAATTCTACCTTATTTCAAAATTATTGTATTTGTTTTTAAAGTCAAGCCATTGAATACTGGCTTTATCAACTATAGAGTGCGGAGGCCCTGTTTTTGCTTTACTTACGAGCGCATCAAGGTATTGTTTTTTACCCTCTGCATAGATTTCAACATCCCCGTTAAACAGGTTACGTACATACCCGGTGAGGTCTAATTCCGATGCGCTTCTTGCAATAAAATAACGGTAGCCAACCCCCTGAACCCTTCCGCTAACTATAAGTTTAACAGCCGCCTTATGAATTAAGTTCTTTTGCTGTTCCATCTCTTTTTGACAGTGCGCTTTTAATATATTCAAAAGTTTCCGAGAACAAAATACCGCTTATCATCAGAACTGCTCCGATAATTTGCAGAAGCAGAAATGCATCCTTTAAAAAAATAATTGCAAACAGCACAGCGGAAGGCTGTTCAAATGTAAAAATTATAGCTGCCCTTACAGGGGCTGTTTCTTTCTGGTACTTGTTGCCGAGGAACGTTGCAATCAGTGTTGCAGGCAATGCTGTATATAATAAACCAAGTATAGAAATTGTGCCGAAGTGAATATCCCCGGGGCTTTCAAATATTATTGCAAACAAAAACGAAAGAATGCTTACTAAAACAAACTGTGTTAAAACCAGAATGTAGAGATTATATTTTTTACTGAACACATCAAGAGATATTATGTAAAACGCCCATGAAAAGGCACAGATTAATGTTACAAGGTCACCTTTATTTATACCGTTAACAGCGGGATTGGTCAGCATATACAATCCCACAGTTACTGCAATTACTCCAATCCAGTTTTCGTAACCGACTTTACGCTTTATAATGAAATACTGCGCAAACGGAACAATGAGCAGGTTTACTCCCGTTATCAAAGCCGATTTGGATGCTGTTGTGAACTGAAGCCCTGAAGTCTGCGAAGCGAATCCTGCAAAAAGCAGAATTCCGAGAACCAAGCCTGCTTTAAATGCATTTTTATTCCATTCGGGAATCTTTTTGTAAACAAGCGGGAAAAAAATAAGCGTAGCTATTGTAAATCTGAATGCAATAAAATAAAACGGCGGAAGTTCGGTAAGTGTGAGTTTTATTATTACAAACGTACCGCCCCAGATGGCGGCAATAAATAATAAAATCAGTTCGGCTTTGAGTCTCTTCAATTAAAATTACTGTGGGATTAACACCTTCATTATATCCGGTATGAAAGGTATTTTGTTTGTATATATAATCAGCAGGCAGACTAAGAACCAGCATATAACGTTAAGCAGTATCGGGATGTCTTTTACAACAATACTGGTGGGCGATTCACCGAGATTTTTTTTATGCATTAAATACATATAACGGAAGATGCCGTAAATTACAAACGGGGTAGTGTATATAAGCTTTTCTGTGCCGAAAGTTGCAAGTGTTCTGTCTGATACAGTATATAACGCGTAAGAGATAATTGTTCCCGCAGCAGCTATAGTGTTAAGCTGGTCAGCAAACTCGACGGAATATTCTTTCAGCACGGGGCGCTGTTTTTCGATGTTCTCATGGTTAACAACCTGCGAAAGCTCCGCCCGTCTTTTTGATATTGCAAGAAACAGTGAAATAAAAATAGTTGTCAGCACCATCCAGCTTGAAATCGGTACACTAATGGCCGCCGCTCCGCCCAGCACTCTTAACATAAATCCGAACGAAATAAAGAAAACATCAAGCAGTACTACGCGTTTGATTATTGATGAATACAGAAAATTAGTAACAAAATAAACTATGATGACAAACATGAACACCTTGCTCTGGAAGAAGAAAGAAAATATAATCAGAATAAGCAGTACACCTAAAAATATCAATGCCTGCGGAACGCTTGTTTCGCCTGATGCTATAGGGCGGTATTTCTTCTTCGGGTGGGCTCTGTCTGACTCGGCATCCATTATATCGTTAATAATGTACACAGCGCTTGATGTAAGGCAGAACGTAACAAATGCCTCAATGGAATTGAGGAGGTATGACGGCTCGAAAAAATGCTTTGAAAACAGTATAGGAGCAAAAACAAAGAAGTTCTTAATCCACTGTTTAGGACGGCTTAATTTTATTAAGTTTAAAATCATTAATCTAAGTTTATCTTATCCCAGTGTATTTTATAAACAAACATTTCAGGCCCCCCGCAAATAGTATTTTTTTCGAGTTTAGCGGAATAAACATTTTCAAATGCTGAAGAATAATGCTCCATTAGATATTCATACCAATTGGGATATATGATTATGTAATTTACATTGTTTTTCCTCAGCAGCCGTAACAAAGCTTTATTTGATTCATCCAGGCTCAGTTTCCTTATTTTGAATATCTCCGGAGTCACAAGCCCTTCCATATCGACAATCTTCTTTTTTGTTATGAATGTTATTGCTCCGATGTCATTCATACCCAGCGTTGATTCATCCTGAAGGTTCCTGTTTATCCAGTGCGCAATTTTTACCTGCTGGTCATTAATGTTTTCAACATTCCATCCAAGAGCAGCAACAAATATTACCGTGCTGAGAAACGAGAAAAATATTAACAGCGCCGGAATTGCTTTAAATGCAAACTTAGAAAATTTACTGTACTTTTCCTGAAGGTATTTGCCCGATTTTTGTAATATATCTATTGAAACAATATTAATAAATGGAATAATCGGAATTAAATACCTTCCGTGATGCCTCCAGTTTGGAGCTATAAATGCCGAAATAACCGGAAGAAGGATAACCCATAAGTAAATAAGGATAAATTTTTTATCGGTTTTATTTCTGAATAAATTTATAATAAAATAAACTGATGCCGAAATCCACAAAAGCAAAATAATAACGTTGTCTTTAACAAAAAGCTTTCCGGTTTCAAGCAGAAAAACGAAGTTGGGTAAAAAACTAATTCCCGCATTCTGCCCCTCGAATGTGCTGGGCACAAATTTTCCAATAAGATAGTAACAAAAGACAGGGTAGGGAATAATTATAACCGCGAAAACTATTAACGATAAAGCCAGTTGTATAATATTTTTTCTAATCGATTTTCTCAGCAGTATCACTGTAATCACATAATACATAAGCGCCAGCAGGTATGCTTCGGGTCTGGTTATAACAGCCAGGCCCAGCAGAAGACCGGTAACAATATTGATTTTGTTTTGCCGGAGTTCACCAATGTGTGTTTTTATTATTATAACCGTAAGGTAGGTGAAAAACGTAATTTCCATTCCCGAAAGCGAAGACCACCCAAGCCTCCCCGCAAGCAGAGTGAGCACGGCAATCAGCAGCGCGTAATTTTCGTTAAAGCCCAGTCTTTTTGCAAGCCGGTATATTTCAATACTTGTTAACAGAAAGAAAACAGAACCCGCAAGAAGAGAAAATAGTATAATTAACTTTGATGAAATCAGAAACGGGATGCTTAGAATAATTACCCAGAAGGGTGAGGTTGTCCCGGGTGTGGGACTGCCGATGTTAAATTCGAAAAAATGACCGTGGGCGAAATTTTCGGCAAAGCGGAAATGAATCCATGTATCATCCAGCGGCATACCGAACTGGCGCCCGGTTATTATAAATTCGCTTACTAAATAAGAAATCGTCAGAACAATGTATAGTATTACTAAGTACAGGTAATTCCTGTCTTTGGTTCTAAACATTCATCATTATATTAGAATTGTTCAATAACAATATGCATTAAAACACGGTCTGTTCTTCATATACTCCAAAGACAGCTTTAAGCTCACTGCACATTTCGCCAAGTGTAACATAGTTTCTTGCACAGTCAAGTATTTTCGGCATCATGTTTGTGCCGTCATTTGCAGATTGAGGAGGCTTGCTAGACACTTTTTTACTTTATCATTATTTCTTGAGGCTTTCAGTTCCTTAAGACGCTGAATCTGTCTCTCCTCAACTTCTTTAGGTATGGTAAGAATAGGAATATCAATTTTTTCTTCCTCTTCAATAAAGTCGTTTACGCCTACCACAATTTTTTCTTTTCTGTCGAGTTCTAATTGGTAGCGGTAAGCAGCATCTGCAATTTCTTTCTGGAAGAATCCTGATTCTATTGCAGGAATTACGCCGCCTATAGCATCAATTTTCTCGAAATATTTCTCCGCTTCATCTTCCATTTTCTTTGTCAGGGCTTCAACATAATAGCTTCCTCCGAGCGGGTCAACAGTATTTATAACGCCATGCTCATAAGCAATAATCTGCTGTGTACGAAGCGCTATTTTAACCGCCTTATCAGAAGGCAGCGCCAGAGTTTCATCCATTGAGTTTGTGTGAAGGCTTTGCGTACCGCCAAGTACTCCCGCTAAAGCTTCGATAGCTGTTCTTATAATATTATTTTCAGGCTGCTGTGCAGTAAGTGAACAGCCTGCGGTCTGCGTATGGAAACGAAGTGTCCATGATTTCGGGTTCTTTGCTCCGTATTTGTGTCTCATGCGTTTTGCGTAGATTTTTCTTGCAGCGCGGAATTTTGCTATCTCTTCAAAAAAATCAAGATGCGAATTAAAGAAGTAAGACATTCTCGGCGCAAAATCGTCAACGTCCATTCCTTTTGCAATACATGCTTCCATGTAAGCAAACCCGTCTGCAAGTGTAAACGCAAGTTCCTGCACCGCAGTAGAGCCGGCTTCGCGTATGTGGTATCCGCTGACTGATACGGGATTGAACTGAGGAACGTTATCTTTGCAGTATTCAATCATGTCAACTATAATCCTCATCGAAGGCTCTGGAGGATATATGTATTCTTTCTGAGCAATATATTCCTTTAATATATCATTCTGCATCGTTCCCCTGAGCTTGCTGAATGGGACACCCTGCTGTTCTGCAACTGCAAGATAAAATGCAAACACCATTGCAGCCGGTGAATTAATTGTCATCGAAGTAGAAACTTTATCAAGCGGAATACCGTCGAAGAGGATTTTCATATCTTCAAGCGATGATATTGCAACTCCGCAGATACCGACTTCACCTTCGGCAAGCGGAGCGTCAGAATCCCATCCCATAAGGGTTGGCAGGTCAAATGCTGTCGAAAGTCCCGTTTGTCCATGCTCAAGCAAATATTTAAAACGTTCGTTAGTGTCTTCGGGTGAGCCGAAACCCGCAAATTGCCTCATGGTCCACAGTTTCCCCCTGTAAAGATTCGGGTGTATTCCTCTTGTATAGGGAAATTCTCCGGGGTAGCCGATTTCATCATCGTAATTAATATCCTTTACATCTTCGGGGCTGTAGAGCATTTCTACTTCTTCGCCGCTAAGTGAGGTGAATTTCATCCCGGTGGTTTTCATCGCTTCGGCAGTTTCGAGCCACTCTTTTTTGTTTTTGCTTTTTTTAAGCAGCGGGTTATTTGAGTTTATTCCGTTTTGAGACATGATAAAGAGTATTAATTATTTAATTTCTTTTAACATTTCAATAACTGTAGATTTCAGAATAGGAATATGATTCAGACATATATCATATACTACTTCCGGATTCACTATATCATAATGATGTGATATCAGGTCTCTCATCCTGATAATTTTTTCCCAGTCCACATTTTTAAATTGAGGCAAATAATTTGAATTTTCTTTGTCGATATTCTTTATTAACTCACCAATCACTTGTAACCGCATTGCTAAAGAATCCAAAAATGTAACACCTTCCGGTGTTAACATAAAGTCATTGGCTTTTTTGATATTATTAAATCTTTCCTCTATTATTTCAATTGATTCTAAAACACTCTCAAGATTACCCTGAATGAAATCATTATGCATAAATGGCTTCCTTTTCAACCGACTCAAGAAATCTCTTTTTCAAGTAGGGACTTTTTATTATAATATCTGATTTTTTCCCAAAGACTTTCTCCAGGAATATGCTTAATCCTGCAAGATTATTGAAAGTAACTGAGTGGAACTCTACTAAAAAATCAATATCACTGTTTTCAGTGTTTTCTTCTCTTGCATATGAACCAACTACAGCAATTCTTTTAACGCCGAATCTAGTTTCAAGTTCTTTTTTCAAAGAATACAGTGTTTCAATTATGAAATATTTTGTTAAATCATTCATACTGATTAGCTGCTAATTTTAAATCTTTTTCGCAAAATCATATAAAATTAACATAATTAGTTTAAAATAAAAAACAAATAGGAATCCTATTGTTAATTTTTAAGCTTATTTGCAGTAAAAAGTAATTTTACCAATAAAAATGAAGATACTGAAATTTAGAGTGTATTTCTGTTCTTAAATTAAGGTATGTAATCCCACATTGCAGGTTTATTGGCAGATATTTTCTGAAGAATTTTGTTTACCTTCTTCTTTAAATTCCGCGGCTCTTTCTTTGATAACCTGTACTCAATAGATGTAGTATCCATTTGAGATACTTCAATGGTTAATAAATAGCTTGACAAACGATTAAGAGATACTCCCTGAACTTTTGCCTGTCTTTCAAGTCTTTTTCAAACCCAGCGGAATTCTTAACGTAACAACCCGTGTTTTTTTCAGTGACTCTGACGATATGTTATTCATTTATTTCTTAAGGAATTACAAAATTCAGATAAGCCCTTTACTGCCAATCAATACCTGACGGAAGTGTAAACTCATCAGGGGCAAATGTTGGGTTATCGTTAAAGCTTAATGCCTCAATTGTGGTAGCAGGAGAGGAGCTTTTAAGCGTAAGCTTATTATCATATATATAATAATCGGTTCTTAAATCACCCTGCTTCATTATGTTGTAAATTGTGCAGGTTTTACCGGCTACATCCGCAGAGCCGTCAGCGGTTGAATTGCTGATTAAAAAGTCACAGTTATTTAAATCGAGAATATAAACACCCCATTGCATTCCCAGGTATGAGCAATCCATCCCGTTATATTTTGTTCCGATTTTCGTGGCATCGTTTTCAGTAAGTGTATAAATGCTGTTTTCGTTTTTAAAAGCCCACATTGTCACCATATTGCCGTATTTATCTTTTCCTTTGAATTTAATCTTATCACCGTCTCTGCTGAGAGTAAAAGTTTTCCTGTTTCCGCCGTCTTTTTCTGAGTACTGGTATTCGATTATATACCTGTCCTGCGCAGCCAGCTTTAAACTTATAAAAAACAACAATAAAAGCGCGAATTTTTTCATAATAATAATAATGTTAGTTTGAATTAATGATTGATGCAAATATAAGTAACTATTTCCATAAAAAAACAGTTTTCTTATTTGGAAAGTGGCTTTATAAATAAGTAGATTTTATGTAATTTTAGATGATGGAGCAAAATAAGAAAACAATAGGTTCAAATGAGTTAACCCCTGAAGAAATACAGCGTTATAGCAGGCATATGGTACTTTCGGAAGTGGGGGAAGAAGGCCAGAAAAAGTTAAAAGCTGCTAAGGTTTTGATTGTTGGTGCGGGGGGACTCGGTTCTCCAATCGGTCTGTATCTTGCTGCCGCCGGAGTTGGCACAATTGGAGTTGTTGATTTCGATATTGTAAGCTATTCCAATCTTCAAAGGCAGGTCTTGTTTTCTGAGGGCGATGTCGGAAGTTCGAAAGCCGAAATTGCCAAAGAACGGCTGATTGAAATTAATCCCGGTATTGAAGTAATACGCTATAATGATAAACTCACATATCAAAACGCAATTGAAATTATCAGCGGGTATGATGTAGTTGCCGACGGCTCCGATAATTTTTCTGCAAAGTATCTGATTAACGATGCATGTGTTCTTCTCGGCAAACCGCTCGTTTACGGAAGTGTGCTGAAGTTTGAAGGACAGGCTTCGGTATTTTATACAAAAAAAGGACCCTGTTACCGATGTCTCTATCCTGAACCGCCGGAAGATGTTCCCTCCTGTGAAGAGGCAGGCGTGCTGGGAGTTCTGCCGGGAATTATCGGCTCGATTCAGGCTAATGAAGTAATTAAGTTAATAATCGGTAAAGGAAATCCTCTGACAGGCAGGCTGCTGATGCTTAACTCGCTTGATATGAAGTTTAGGGAAATTAGGTTTGAAAAAAATCCCGATTGCCCTGTTTGCGGAGTAAACCCATCGATTAAGAATCTAACAGCAGAAAATTATAATTTTGAAAGCTGCAATTCTGAGCCGGAAGAAATTAATCATGTGATTTACGATGCCGATATCACAGTAGAAGAGCTTAAGAAAAAAATTGATAACAATGAAAAATTTTCGCTTATAGATGTGCGCGAGCCGTTTGAAACAAGGATTTCTACTATAGGCGGTGAATTAATTCCGATAAATGATTTGCCGTACAGACTGAACGAGCTGAATAAAGATGAAGAAATAATCGTTTATTGCCGTTCGGGTCACAGAAGCCATCATGCGGTTCAGTATTTGCGCGAACAGGCAGGCTTTAAAAAAGCGAGAAACCTGCTCGGCGGCATTAACCTATGGGCAGATAAAATAGATAACTCATTAACGAAATATTAATTTAGTTGTCATTCCCGCGAAAGCGGGAATCCGGGTTAATGAAAAATTCGAAATCTTTCAGGGTCTGGCAACCTGACATAAAAAAAATAAATGGAAACTCAAACATTAGAAAAAATAAATATTGACCTCAGCTTAAATCTTGAGGAAGAGATACTTGCTTTAAAGAAAAAACTTAACGCAGTTATACTTGCGCATTATTACCAGGAATCCGAAATTCAGGATTTAGCAGATTTTATAGGTGATTCACTTGAGCTATCCCGCAAAGCGGCCGCAACCGATGCGGATGTAATAGTATTTGCAGGAGTGCATTTTATGGCGGAAACTGCAAAGATCTTAATCCGCATAAGAAAGTTTTACTGCCTGATTTAAATGCAGGGCTGTTCGCTTGCAGAAGGATGTCCCGCGCCATTGTTAAAAAAATTTATCGAACAGAACCCGGGTCACATTGTAATCAGCTATATAAACTGCTCCGCCGCTGTGAAAGCATTGAGCGATATTATATGCACTTCATCAAACGCTGTGAAGATAATTGAGCAATTGCCTCCGGAACAAAAAATTATTTTTGCGCCTGATAAGAATCTGGGTAAATACATAATCAAGAAAACGGGGCGAGACATGCTTTTATGGGACGGTTCATGCATTGTACACGAAACATTCAGCGATAAGAAGATAATTCAGCTAAAGCTTGAACATCCCGGTGCATTGCTCATAGCTCATCCGGAGTGTGAGGAAACAATTTTAAACAGAGCGGATTTTATCGGCTCAACAAGCGCATTGCTTAAGTTTGTGCAGGAAAATCCTGCAAAAGAATTTATAGTGGCAACGGAGGAAGGCATAATTCACCAGATGAAGAAAAAAGCGCCCGATAAAGTTTATATTGCGGCTCCGCCTGATGCCAACTGCGCCTGCAACCTGTGTCCTTATATGAAGCTGAACACGATGGAAAAGCTTTATTTGTGCATGAAAGACCAAAAGCCCGAAATTATTGCTTGACGAAGAAATCCGCTTAAAAGCGCTTAAGCCGATACAACGTATGCTGGAGATGAGCTGATATTCAGTTACGAGTTACGAGTTACGATTTAAGAGTTTCTAATTACGAGTACAAATTAATATCTGCAGCCGAGTCCTTTAAATGCTCGAAGCAACTAAACAAAACATACTATGGGACGTACATTATATTATGGTATTGATGGAAATATAAAATTAACCAAAGAACAAAAAGAAAAAATATTTGCTCTAACAAATAGATTTCAAAAAGAGTATGAATGGCAGTATGAGAAAGTTTGGTTTCCCTCACTTTATTCATTTCCTAAAATGAGTGCCGAACGAAAAAAGGATATTCAATATAAATCCGGCAGCGGTGAAAGCATAGCTAAAAATATAAAGAAGGGATTTACGGGTACAGGTTTATTTGAAGTAACCGAGATAAGGATTGAGGATGAGGAAGCGCTTGAATTAGTGGATAAGGATAAGTTATATGGTTTTACAAAAGTGTATGGAAATGAAATAGATGCTCATAATGTGATTAAGTTTGTAACTGATTCATCCAAGATTTTATCGGGTTACGAATTTTATTTTTTTGATGACGGAGATGCAATTTATTGCCCGCTTAGGGTAAAAAATGGACTAGCTAAGCCGGATATTAAGCATGTTAAAAGCCTTCATGAAAGCTGGAAGGGAAAATCCTCATTCTATGAAGGCGGATTATGGGATTTGACTTCAAAAATAGAGTTTTATTCAAAATTAATAAGAGTAAATTTTGATTGGTCAGATATTATCAGATTTGTCAGACCTTTGAAAAAACAATATATAAAGAAGATCCAATCAAAGTCTAAAACTCAGCAGGAAACAAGCATCGAGGATTTACCTTCGGCTGCATTGGATTTATTATTGGATGAACGGCTTGAAATGATGAGATATTATGAAGATTTGAATAGTTTCCCCGAAGAAATTTAAATATACACAATTGCAATTACCCCAATTTAAACGTAACGAAAATTCAGATTCCTACCACCTCAAGTTCAGTGACGGGCTGGAATTTGATATAACACCTAAAGAGCTTCGGGATAACTGCCCCTGTGCGGGCTGCCAGGGCGAGGAGGTTCTGCTCCATAAATATGAACCTGTGAAAAATCCGATTACTGAAGCCGGTTACAGTTATGAAAATGCAGAGCCCGTAGGCTCATACGCCATAAAGCTCATCTGGAAAGACGGGCATGACACGGGAATTTACTCGTGGGAATATTTAAGAAAACTTGCATCGAATATTACTAACCAATAATTACCTAATGAATCATAATATAGATTTACATTCAGAAAACTACTTAAAACTCAAATACGGCTTCAAATTTACAGACCTGTTCGAATCATCAAAACTAAAAGAATTAACGGAGCAATTTTATAAATTCTACGAAAAACAATCACCTATTGATTATACTGAATTTACACAGTACCGTGATGCGAACGGAGCCGGATTTGATGAGACGGTGACTTCAAAAATTATAATTAATTCTGCGCGCTTTCTTGAAAAATTCCTCAGTGAATTTTTCGGAATTGAAAACGAGATTGACGGGCTTAAAAGTGAAGTTGATTACGAACGTGTTATACTTAACGTTAAAAAAGATTTTTTTCAGAAAAGAATATTTAAGAAGCTTAAAACTGCGGGAACAATAGAGCAAAGCTATGATGAGCTGAATAAAAAAGTTAATGTAATCAAATCGGTTCTGTTTGATAAGCTTGAACTGGAAAGCCGATGAAGAACGCTCCACTGCTGTTATGATTAACGAATTTCTTGAACTTGAAAAAGATTATAAAACATTAATAGATGCGGTAAAAACCGAGTTTGAGCTGCCGGATTCATCAAGAAAAACAGCAAATGAATATAAAAGTAAATTGTTATCTTCCAACGATGCTAAGTTTTTATTCGATGGTATCACTGTATTTAAAGATGAAGAGGATAAATTCAATTACGAGCTTGTAAAAAAAGTAATTGAGCTTCTTGAGTTGTGGTCAATTAAACGTGTTCACGATAAAAACGGTAAAGAAGAAATAAAACACTGGGTTTTATATAAAATTCCGCTTGACCTGAATTACTTTGACCTTGTCCACAATAAAGCATTTGACGGGAGTCTTCCTGAAAGAATGTACGGTAAAGATGAATCATTAAGGCGGCGTGACGGGTTTAAGCTTACTGACGAGCGTTACAATGAACGTGAGGTAATGAGCGAAGTTGAATACTGCGTGTTCTGCCATGAAAGCAAGAAAGATTCATGCAGCAAAGGATTATTTGAAAAAGACGGCGCTGTTAAGAAAAATCCGCTCGGCATAAAGCTAAACGGCTGTCCGCTTGATGAAAAAATTTCCGAGATGCATTATCTTAAAAACCAGGGTCATACACTCGGCGCGCTGGCTGTTGTTATGGTTGATAATCCCATGTGCCCCGGCACGGGTCACCGGATTTGCAATGACTGCATGAAAGCCTGTATATATCAAAAACAGGAACCTGTAAATATTCCGCAAATCGAAACAAAAGTTTTAACCGAAGTCCTTAATCTTCCTTACGGATTTGAAATTTATTCACTCCTTACCAGGTGGAATCCGCTCAACGTAAAACGTCCTTACGCTCTGCCCTATAACGGCAGGAATGTTTTGGTTGTAGGACTTGGTCCTGCAGGTTACACTCTATCCCAGTATTTGCTTAATGAAGGTTTTGGTGTAGTCGGTGCCGATGGTTTAAAAATTGAGCCGGTTCACAAAGATTTTACCGGTTACGTTGATGAAAACGGAAAATACGTTTACCCCAAACCGGTTAAAAATTTTACTGAAATAAAAGATGAGCTTGATAAAAGGATTTTCCTCGGCTTCGGGGGAGTTTCAGAATACGGCATTACAGTCAGATGGGATAAGAATTTCCTCAAAGTTGTTTACCTGACTCTTGCGCGCAGGAGAAATTTCAGGTTTTATGACGGCGTTAGGTTTGGCGGTACAATAGAGATAGAAGATGCATGGCAGATGGGATTTGACCATATCGCAATTGCAACGGGTGCAGGCAAGCCCACACTTGCCAGAATAAAAAATAACCTGATTCGCGGATTCCGAATGGCGTCTGATTTCCTTATGGCGCTTCAGCTTACCGGCGCGGCAAAGAAAGATTCAATTGCAAATCTCCAGCTTCAGCTTCCCGCGGTTGTTATCGGCGGGGGACTAACTGCAGTAGATACCGCAACCGAAGCAGCTGCGTATTATCCTGTTCAGGTGGAAAAATACCTTGAGCGTTATGAAACCACTGTAAAAGAGTTTGGTGAAGATGAGTTTTACAAAATGTATGATAATGAAGAAAAAGTTATAGTAAAAAGATTTATCGAGCACGGAAAAGAAGTAAAAGCAGAAAGAAAACGCGCAGCGGATGCTGGAGAAAAGCCTAATTTTGTTCCTCTAGTCCGCAAATGGGGCGGTGTAACAATTGCTTACCGTAAGGCAATGACCGATGCGCCATCATACAGGCTGAACCATGAAGAAGTAATAAAATCGCTCGAAGAGGGAATTTACTTCTGGGAAAAGCTTAACCCGTTAGAAGCTGTTCAGGATGAATTCCTCGCTGTAAAGGAGCTAATTTTCATGAAGCAAAGTAAAACTGCCGAGGGTAAATGGGTTGACCTTGGTGAAACAGTTACGCTTCCGGCCAAATCGGTGCTTGTAGCTGCAGGGACATCGCCTAATGTTATTTATGAGCGTGAACACGAAGGCACATTTGAGCTTGACGAGTGGAAGCATTTCTTTCAAACATATAAGCTTGATGAAAATTCAAATCTTGTTAAAACCGAAAAAGGTGAAACGGGATTTTTTACATCTTACAGCGAAAATGGAAAATACATTACAGTTTACGGCGATAACCACCCTGTATATGCGGGTAACGTTGTTAAAGCAATGGCATCAGCAAGAGACGGGTTCAGGGAAATTGCGAGATTGTTTGAAGATGAAATCGGCAAAGAAGGCGATGAAAAAAAATTTGAAAAACTTGGTTCGTATCTTGATGAAGAATTCCATGCAACAGTTGAAGAAGTAAACATTCTCACACCAACAATTATTGAAGTTATTGTAAAAGCTCCTCTCGCTGCAAGGAAGTTTCACCCGGGACAGTTCTACCGTTTGCAGAACTATGAGGTTGACAGCATCAGGGTAAACGGCACAACGCTTCTTATGGAAGGGTTGGCTCTTACCGGTGCATGGGTTGACCCGGTGAAAGGCTTGCTCAGCATTATCGTTCTTGAAATGTGGGGCAGCTCGCGTTTATGCAGGTATCTCAAGAAAGGACAGCGTGTTGTTCTGATGGGTCCCACCGGCTCTCCGACGGAAATTCCAAAAAATGAAAATGTTTTGCTTGCAGGCGGGGGACTGGGTAATGCGGTGCTGTTTTCAATTGCTAAAGCAATGAAGCAAAACGGCAACCGCGTTGTTTATTTTGCAGGCTATAAGAATTCATCAGACCTGTTCAAGCAAGACGAAGTTGAGGAATCTACTGACCAGGTAATATGGTCAAACGATTACGGTGATAAAATCCAGCCCCGCAGACCGCAGGACCGTTCTGTAACAGCTAACATTGTTCAGGCAATGCTAGCTTATGCAAAAGGCGAGCTTGAGCCTGACGGCGGAAAACCTATGTTCGATTTCAAGCTGGTTAAAAGGATTATAGCAATCGGAAGTGACAGGATGATGGCTGCGGTAAAAATGGCACGCCATGATGTTCTGGATGAATATTTTCATCATGAACATACTGCAATAGGCAGTATTAACTCAACTATGCAATGCATGATGAAGGAGGTATGCGCACAGTGCCTCCAGCGCCACGTCGATTCCATTACAGGGAAAGAATACTTTGTGTTTTCATGCTTCAATCAGGACCAGATGCTCGATGAAGTTGATTTCGGCAACCTGAACTCACGCCTGAAAAATAACAGTGTTGTTGAAAAAGAGACCAAACTCTGGCTTGACCATGTTTTAAAGAAAATAAATTCGAAGATGTATTTGTAAATGTTTGTATTAATAATAGCTTATCAGAAAATAATTTAACTGCGCTTCTGCATTTCATTCAGTGTTTTATGGAGTTATATTACGCTAACTATAATTTAAACGTACGAACATGAAAAGCAAAATTAACGTTTTGTTTTTACTTATAACTGCCGGTATTGCTTTTGTCTTTTTGATTTTTCTGGGAAAGGATTATCCCCAAAATGATGCAGGCTTTATAGAGAAAGCCGGGCAGGAAGAAGAGGCTGCCGATGCGCTTGAATCGATGCAGTTTTTTAATAAAATCAGGTCGTATCCCGACGCTGATATCCCTTCGGATAAATTCTACCGGGCATTTGAATACACAAAGAATAATATGCAGCAGTTTGATGAAGGCGATTCACCTACGCAATGGACTTCAATTGGCCCTAACAACATAGGCGGAAGAAGTCTTTGCCTGACTGTTAACCCGGTTGATACTGGAACAATTTTTATGGGTTCTGCATCAGGCGGGTTGTGGAAATCAACAACCGGGGGACTTGGAGCAAATGCGTGGACATTAATAAATACAGGATACCCCAGCCTTGCTGTCAGTTCAATTGCAATAGATTCACTAAACCCAAACACAATGTATATTGGAACAGGCGAAAACTACGGCTACCAGTATTCAGAAAACGGGCTTGATATAAGGGTAACGCGAGGTATGTACGGCATAGGAATACTTAAGACAACCAACGGCGGTATAACATGGACAAAATCACTTGACTGGGCTTACAATAACGAGCGCGGTGTATGGGTTGTTCTTATGAATCCCAAAAACCATAACGAGCTCTACGCAGCAACAAGCGAAGGAGTTTGGAAATCAAATAACGCCGGTACCAGCTGGTCACAGGTTTTAAATTACCAGATGGCTATGGATTTAGAAATAAACCCGATTGACACAAACATACTATATGTTTCAATAGGTGATTTAACAAACAATGTTCCAAATGCAAACGTTGGAATATACAAAACAACTAACAGCGGCGGTTCATGGACTAAGCTTTCGGGCGGCTTGCCTTCAACCTGGTCAGGTAAAACTACCATAGAGTTATACAAAGGCAATCCCGATTACATTTATGCAAGTGTAGCGAACGATTTTTCATACATTGGGTATTATACAAGCACAAACGGCGGAACAAGCTGGACTGCAAGAAGTACTTCGGTGCCCATAGGCAACCAGGGATGGTACAACAATGCGCATCTTGTAAAAAGCAATGACCCCAATACTATTGTTGTAGGTACACTCGATGTTGAAAAATCCGTTAACGGCGGAACATCTTTTACAACCAAGAGCCACTGGTATTTATGGAATACAGGTGCAACTCCTCCCGGGCAGCCTGAAAGTTCATCACCCAATTATTCACATGCTGACCAGCATTTCTTTGTATCTAATCCAAAAGATGCAAACAAACTATACGCCATTACTGACGGCGGGCTTTACCGCTCGAATGATTTCGGCGAAACATTTTATTCATGCAACGGGGGATATGTTACCACACAGTTCTACGGGGGATTTGCTAATTCATACCAGGATTCAATTTTCTGTTTAGGGGGCTTGCAGGATAACCGTTCAGCTTTTTACCAGGGAACTACAGCCTGGTACAAAACATTCTCAGGTGACGGAATGTGGTGCGGTGTCAATTCTCAGAATTCAAGTATCTGTTATACCGAATACACCAACGGCGATATTAATAAATCTAATAACGGCGGAATAAGCTGGACTGATATTTCACCGCCGAACTCGGGCAACGAAACATATTACTGCTTTGTAACACCTTATATAATTTGCCGTTCAAATCCGAATATTGTGTACATTGGAGGGCAGTCAATTTACAAATCACTATCAGGCGGGGGCGGCTGGCAGGGTCCTTACGGCTCATTCGGCGGGGCAAAAGTATTATCTATGGATGCCTCTGCTACAAGCACAGATACGGTATATGCAGGTACTGTACCCAGCGGTGCCACTGTTGCTGCTGTATACCGCACTGTAGACGGCACAAACTGGGTGAATATGACTAACGGAACAATACCCAACCGTTACCCTACAGATATTCATGTTAATCCTAATAACTCAAAAGAAGTGTATGTAACATTTGGAGGATTCGGCTCAGGACATGTTTACAAAACAACGAATGCCGGAGTATCATGGACAAATATATCGGGAAACCTGCCGGATGTTCCGGCTCACTCGGTTACAGTTGACCCATTGTTTCCGCAGAATGTTTATGTTGGCAATGACCTGGGAGTTTATGTTACAACGGATGGCGGCGCAAGCTGGTATGAATTTACAAACGGGATGCCTTATTCTCTGGTATTTGATCTGACAATTGTTTATCCAAACAGGCACATCAGGGCAACTACTCACGGCAGCGGTGTTTTTGAAAGGTCACTTGTCCAAAACCCGGTCGGAATTACTGCTGGAAATAATACTGTACCGAAGGAATTTGCGCTCTACCCGAACTATCCGAACCCGTTTAATCCTTCAACTAATATTAAGTTTGACCTTCCGAAATCTTCTAATGTTGTAATGAAGGTTTATAATATAATGGGGCAGGAAGTATATACTCTTGTAAATGAAAATTTGAATGCAGGTTCTTACACTGTAAAATTTAATGCTTCGTTCCTTTCAAGCGGAGCGTATTTCTGCAGATTGGTAACAGACAATGGATTTGCTGAAACAAGGAAACTGCTCCTTGTAAAATAATCCTGAATGAGACCTTCCGTTGTCAGCCCGTTAATCCTTAGATTAGCGGGCTTTTATTTAATCTTAAACTTTTATTGTTGTTTCAGTGTTATTGGATTTCAACATTACAGGCAAAAAATATGTCTTTACATGATAATCTGAATTGATGGATACAGAAAGGCAAATAAGGGCAAAAAAATACGAAAAAATAAAGATTTCTGCGGGAATAAGCGAGAGTATTGTTTCTGCTGTACTCGTTTTTCTTTTTGTGCTGCTTGGTTTCAGCAGGAAACTTGAAGAGTATTCTTTCAGTTATACACAAAATCCTTACATAGCTTTGCTGATATATATTTTCATAATCGGTATTGTGTCTTCTTTGCTTTCCTTCCCGCCGGATTACTTTCTCTCATTCCGGCTTGAACACAAATTCGGGCTTATCAAACCAAAAATTTATTAAGTGGATTGAAGAAGGACTTGAAATCACTTGCAGTCGGAATCGTGCTTGGCACACCGGTTATTCTTCTATTTTATTATTTTTTACTGAATTACCACCTCTGGTGGCTATGGTTTGGATGTGTTATAATTGCCTATTCCGTTGTTTTGGCTCAAATTGCGCCGGTAGTGATTTTTCCGCTGTTTTACAAATTTCATCCGATAAGTAATGAGGCATTAAAGGAAAAAATACTTGAACTGTGCAAAGAAGTCGGATTCAAAGTTAAGGGAGTATATGTATTTAACATGAGCAAGACAACTAAAAAGGCAAATGCAGCGTTTACAGGTATAGGGCGTACAAAACGGATTATCCTGGGAGATACCCTTGTTACAGGATTTACAGAAGAAGAGATTTTAACCGTTTTTGCCCATGAGCTTGGACATTACAAGAAGGGACATATTAATAAAAACATAATGTTATCCTTCGTTTCAACATTTATGATGCTGTTTCTTATTATCGGCAGCTTACAATGCACTATTGCCTGTATTCGGGTTTGTGCATGTATATGATATTGCGGCTTTGCCTTTGCTTATATTGCTTACGCGGAATATTCGGATTTATTACAAAACCAATAGGCTCGTATATTTCACGCAGGTTTGAGTTTGAAGCTGACCGCTTTGCAATAAAGCTGATTGGCAATATAGATGTGTTTAAATCATTAATGGAGAAGCTTGCGTTTCAGAACCTTTCGGACAGGGAGCCGAACAGGTTTGTTGAGTTTTGGTTTCACTCGCATCCCTCTGTTAAAAGAAGAATTGAGATGGGTGAGAAGTATTTCAGTTCATTAAATATATTGCAGGAGCCTGCTGTTCAGTAAGGAGTTATGGTGTTCACCCCGAATGAACAGCATGACTGCAGTATGTTTTTCATACCTGTCCCGGTGTTATTCCGGGGCAGGTATTTTTTTGCTCAGAACAGAATGTAATCAAAATTCGCATAAGTGGAGAATCTTGTTTTTACATTGTCTGTACTGTATAACTCCAGGTTGGCAGTAAAATACAATTTTGACAAAATGTTATATCTTAGCTGAGCCACTGAGGAGAATGTATTGCTGTTTTCACCGCTCGCAGAATTTCCGAATGCGTAATTAATAAATCCCGAAATTCCGAACAGGGGAGAGAAATTATGGAAAGCAATTATTTCAGCCCCTGCAGCGTAAAAATAGCTTCTGCTGTCGGGGAGATTATATGCTAACGGTCTGTATACAGGAAATCCTTCTCTTATTGTGTATGGCGAATGGAAATCGGGGTAATTGTACAGGTAATTACTGTCAACACTAACGGGTTTGCTGAGAAAAGCAGAAAACAGAAGATTTGTCTTATAATCCACGGGCAATGCGTACAAACCGCTTAGAGTTAATGAGACTATATTTCCGTATGACCTGTTATAATAGAAGTTAATATTGTTATAATTAAATTCTGCCTGAGCAAGAAATCCTTTGTAGCGGGGATAATTTACAAAGCTGTAGTTATGTCAATGCCTGAAATAATTTTAGTGTTGTCCTTGAGCTTAAAGGTGATTTTATAACACCTTCGTCCATGAGCAATTGTTCTATCTGCGAGAAAAATTCAATATCGGCATCATCTTTGTATTTGCTTGTAAATTCACGGTTATAACGTTTATCAAGCAGTTCGGTCAGCTTGCTGAAAACATAATTATTCAGCTTTCTGGAAATTACGCCTTCGGTTCTTAATACTTTTTCAAAATTCTTTGCATATACTATCTGCCCGCCGTTAATAAGTTTTCCGTATCCGAAGAATATAGATAATTCATTATGGGATTCCGGCTTATTATGGTTTGAAAAATTAGCCTGTGAGATAAAGTAACTGCCTCCGTATACCGGTTTTCTAAACGGGTAATAACCGGCGGAACCCTGAATCAGGCTGTAACCGCGGGAGTTATCGTATACATTATCGGTAACAATCCCGCTGCTGCCCCCATATCTTGAATAGTTAAAGCCGGGGGAGATGCGGACAGAGTAGTCAAGATTCGGAGTAAATCTCCACTTCGTGAACTCCACGCTCATGTTAATACTGAAATTATTTGATTTATCGGTATCGTTATAAACAGTGTTTGAGTAAAAAGGTGAAGCGCTGAATATCAGGTTGCTCCCCTTAATTGTATCGGGCTGTTTATATTTTTCTATTTCGTTTTGGGCAAGAACAGAATGAAGATTAACAAGTGAGCAAACAAGCAGCATAGTTAAGGCTAATTGTGCTTTCATTTTTTTAAAGATTAATTTAATAAATCGGCTATTAATCCTTTACTAAAATAGAGACAAATTGTAAAATAAAACAGGAAAAATTGTCAGCTGTCTTTCCCACACCCCGACAACTCTCGTTCCCAAGATCCGGCTTGGAAATGTAAAAGTAGATTTCTTCCCCCCGCTTGTCCCGACACTTCGGAGAGTGCCCGGGGCCGCAATGACAGCTCTATCTCATTTTCATTGTTTATCCTTCCTATTAAAATTATATTGAGCCAATGAAGACGAGAATACTTATAACAATAGGCGATATTAACGGCATTGGTCCCGAAATTGTACTTAAAACACTCTCTAAACCCGGGTTTACCGATAAATATGATGTAACAGTAGTTTCACCGGTAAAGGTGCTTGAATATTATTACCGCTTATTCAGACTTAAACCGCCCGAGGGAAACTTTAAGATATATTCTGTCTGTGATGGCAAAACAAAAATTGAGCCCGGCAAAATTACAAAAGAATCAGGGTTTATTTCCGGCTACGCAATAAAAACAGCAATCGAGCTTTGCCTCATGGATGAATATGATGCAATAGTAACTGCGCCAATATCAAAGAAAGCTATGAATATGGGCGGATTTAAATATGACGGGCACACAGAAATGCTGACCGATTTGGGAAAAGCAAAATCATCAGCAATGATTATGGTTCATAAGAAACTCGTTATGGGATTTGCTTCAACACATCCGCCGCTTAAGAACGTCGCAAAGCTATTGACAAAACAATTACTTATTAATAAATTAAAGGTGTGCTCGGATTCATTGAGAATGGATTTAGGAATATCTAAGCCCCGCATTGGCGTGCTTTCTTTAAATCCGCATGCAGGCGAGAGCGGACAAATAGGGGACGAAGAAATAAAAACTATAACTCCTGCAATAAATTCATTTGCAAAAAAATACCCGGGTGTTATTGTGCAGGGTCCGTTTCCGTCAGATTCTTATTTTGCCGAAAAGAAGTATGAGAAGTTTGATATGACTTTTGCGTTATATCATGACCAGGGATTTATTCCGTTTAAAATGATTGCCGGAAAGCAGGGAGTGAATTTTACTGCAGGACTAAGCTTTATAAGAACATCACCTGACCACGGCACGGCATATGATATTTCAGGAAAGAATATAGCGAGTGAAGAGAGCCTCATATCAGCCGTAAAAACGGCAGATATGATTTTTAAACACAGAAGAAACTATTTAACCAGGAACAATTGATATCTTTTAACCAAGTATCGTTTTCTTACCCGACCAAAGAAATTTTCAGAGATGTAAGCTTCGCAATTGATAAAGGCGAATTTGTTTTTGTAATCGGTGAAAGCGGTATAGGCAAAACCACGCTGCTCAGAATGATAAACATGGAGCTTGTTCCTGCACAGGGTGAGATACTGGTATCTGAGTTCAGCAGCAGGACAATAAAAAAACCCGAAGTGCCCCTGCTAAGACGAAGAATAGGATTTGTGTTTCAGGATTACAAGCTGCTTGATGACAGGGATGTATTTGATAACGTTGCATTACCGCTGTATCTTGCCGGGGTAAAACCCGATGCTGTAAAGAAAAAAGTGTTTAACGTGCTTAATGAAGTCGGCGTGTTTGAGTCATACAAAAAAATGCCGGCGGAGCTCTCGGGGGGTGAACAGCAGAGGGTATCTATTGCAAGAGCTATTGTTAATGAGCCGTTTATTCTGATAGCCGATGAGCCTACGGGCAACCTTGACCCCTTTGTATCATTTGAAATAATTAAGCTTCTGCTGAATATAAACTATAAAGGCACTGCTGTACTTATGGCTACTCATAACTATGAAATTGTACGGAAACTGAAAAGTAAACGGTTAATGCAGATTAAAGATAAAAAGATATTTGAGGTTGTAATAAAGGAATAGAGGCTTTTACGCCTGTCTTTCAATCAGAAAATTAAGAATTTTACGCCAGTCTTTTTCGAAATCATAACAAAACCTGTCCTGGGGACTTAAATCGAATGCCCGCTCAATCATAGCAATTCCCACTTCTATATCACCTTTCAGGAAACACACTTTTGCCATTGAATAATACGGCTCGCACCAATCAGGTTTAACATGCAAAAGTCTTTTGAGGTAAATATCGGCGCGGTCGTACTCCTCGTTTTCAATTAGAGTGTTGCACATATCAAGCATAGCATTGAAGTTGCTCGGGTCAAGTTCGATTACCCTCAGGTAGCTGCTGATTGATTCGGTAACCTTACCGAGGTTGTATTCGGCATCTGCTTTGGCATACCACAGCTCTGCATTATCACCGAAAAGCTTTAATGCGGAATCGTAATCTCTAAGCGATTTAGTATAATCTTCAAGAGCATAGAAGCAGTTTCCTCTGCCGAAATAAGATTCATAATGGCTTGGGTCAAGCTGTACAACTCTTGTGAAGTATTCTATGGCTTCCTTGCTGCGACCCATCTGCTCGTATGAGCTGGCGAGGTTATATAATGCGTAGGTATCTTTCTTGTTGATTGTAATTGCACGTTTGTAGCAATCGATAGCGCGGGTTATTATTCCAAGACTTGCATAGGCATTGCCTTTGTTGTAGAGGGCTGAGCCGAATTTGCCGTTTATGGTAAGCGCCATTTCGTAGCTTTCGATTGCCTGGTAATATCTGCCCATCCTGCTTAAGACAACGCCCCTGTTATACCATGCGTTATAGTTAAACGGCGCAAGGTCTATGTGCTTATCATATGCCTCAATTGCTTTTTTAAGCTGGTCAAGGAAATCGTAGCAGTATCCGAGTTCGTAATATGAATCTTTATGATTTGGGTCAAGCGATATTATTTTTTCGAAAATTAATTCTTGCTTCTTCGAAGTTATCTATTTTTTCAAGAATTAAGCCTTTGTTAAAGAGCGCATCTATATTATTGGGTTCTATGATAATAACGTCATCAAAACATTTAAGCGCGGCTTCGTGGTTGCCGGAATTATCAAGCGTAATGCCTTTATTTATAAGCACTTCTTCATCAAGCGGGTTGAGTGTTATTGCTTTATCGAAACATTCGATTGCTTTTCGGAAGTCGCCGTGGTTATCGTAGATGATGGCTTTTCGCTGCCATATTTCGTTTGAGTAGGGGAAGAAACCTAAAAGTGAGTCGATATATTCGAGAGCTTTAGTGTGCTGGTTTTTCTCCAGCAGGTAGTTAATATTCTCGTCAATTTGTTCTAACTCTAGTTCGGGAGCATGGTTTTCGCCTTTGATTAATGCATTTATCAACTCATCCTTATTTTCATTCTTATCATTACGTACGTCATCTTCGAATTCGAGATTGTCGAAGTAACTCATAATTAAACTCCTTGATTAGGTTTAGTGTCAATCTAAAAGAATTTTGTGTTTATGTCAAGAGATTATTTGAAGAAATTTATGCAAAAATTTATGCATAAAAATTATTTGCCTGAAATGCTTTTGGTATTGATTAGTAAAATTTTTTGTTGGAATATTACAGCTCCGCAAATCTTTCATATCCATCCCCATCCCACGTTGAATAAATTAAGCACAAAGACATTTGTAAATTTCTAATTGTTGAATTATTAATCAGTAAAATCGGTAATCCGGGTAATCAGCGGTTAGTCATTCCATACTAAGGTCAAACAGGAGGAACGAAGCAGTTGTAATTACAATTGTGTAAGATACCATGATTTGAATTTCTCCCGAAAGAGCGCCGAGCGAAGTACCCTCAATAGTCATCCATGTTGCATTAATAGTGGTCAGCATTAACGGCAGAAGCAATGGAAAGGAAAGCACCGGGTACAGCGTGCCTTTTGAGCTTGATTTGGAGATTAGCGCAGCTATTATGGTCATAACAGCGGATAGCCCCAGATTTCCAAGAACTATTGTAAGCGCAAAAAGCCCGAAGCTGTTTATGGTGAAGTTCATTGTAACTAAAAACAGGAAAACAACGAAAAAATTTATTATAAAGCTGAGCGATGTGTTGAAAATCAGTTTCCCGAGCAAAACCGATCTTGCGTTAGCTGTAAGCTTTAGGATAAATGAAGTGCCCCTGTCTTCTTCGGCAACAAAAACACGGGAAAGTCCGTTTGAGTTGGCAAAGAAAATTATTATCCACAGCAAACCGGCGTGAAGTTCGCTTGTCAGCTTCTCCTCACCGAGGGAAAACTTGATTATGGAAATCACAACTATAATGAACATTGCAAGCCCGTTAATGGAATAGCGCGTGCGCAGCTCAGAGCTGAAGTCTTTACGGCATATTGCTATTGCCTGCTTGAACATAGTTTACTTTGTTTGTGTGTTAAGGTTAATTTCTTTTTTACAGAGGCTCCGTTCGTGTTCATCATTAGTGGCGATAATTAAAATTTTCTCATTCTTGTATTCTTCCGCCATGCCGTCAACTACACCAACTCCTTCGGCATCAAGATTGCTTGTCGGCTCATCCAGCATCAGTATCAAGGGGTTATGCAGAACGGAAAAAGCCAGCTTGAGGCGCTGCTTCATGCCGGATGAATAAATTTTCACGAGGTCATGTCTTCTTTCATACAGACCTACGCGTTTAAGCACGTCATCGATACCGTTTGCGTCCATTCCCCTGATTTTGGTAATGATATGCAGGTTCTCATATCCCGTGAATTCATCATAAAGGTTAAGGTAAGGAGAAACAAAGCCGATATATTTGTAATAATTTTCGCGCTCGATTTTTTTTCCGTCTATTGAAAGTGAAATTTCACCGGATGTTTGTGTGTAAACGTTTGCAAGCACTTTGATGAGCGTGGATTTCCCCGAGCCGTTTCTTCCGGTAATGGCTGCAGAATCGGAGTTAGTCAGTGTGAAATCAAGGTTCCTGAATATTGGCCGGCGGTCGAACTCTTTTCTCAGGTTTGATATTTCAAGTGAGATATTGCAGGACATCAGCCTTTGAGGTTTTTTACAATACCGTGCTGTTTAGCTATACGCTGGTTTCTTCTTTCAAGTGCGTGGTCGAAGCGTTTCATTTCTTCTTCGGTTTCGGGTATCACCTGCGGAACGGGTATTTTCTTTCCTGTTTTCTTATTAAAGCTAACAAATGTAAAATATGCGCTGTTGGTATGCTTAACTTCGCCTGTTTCATAGTCTTCAGCTTCAACCTTAACGCCAACCTCCATTGATGTATTGAATGCGCGGTTAACGGAGGCTTTTAGTGTTACAATGTTTCCCAGCTTAACCGGAACATGAAACGCGAGGTCATCAACTGCTGCAGTTACAGCAATGTTATTGCAGTGTCTTGCTGCTGCCATAGCGCAGGCGATATCCATCCAGTGCATCAGCCGCCCGCCAAGCAGGTTATTAAGTATATTGGTATCGTTTGGCAATACCAGCTCAATCATTGAGACCTGAGATTCTTTTACTGTTTTTGGTTTTAATTCCGGCATTATTAGCTAAGGTTTCTTTTAAAGTTATCGGCTTTTGATTTCAGATTGCTTTTAGGAAAGAGGATGTAGAATTTTTCTAGGACTTTTTTTGCTTCATCAGGTTTCTTTGCATTTATCAGCGCATCAACCTGTCCCAGCATAGCGTCATCCGCCCAATCTGAATCAACATACTGTTCATAAACATCTTTAAAATAAAGTGCTGCTGCTTTATAATCGTCCATTTTCATGTACAGCTGACCTGTTCTGTATAATTTATATGCCAGTTTATCCTTCAGTTCTTTTAGCTTAGCATTCGCATCCGGCGCGTTTTTGTCTTCCGGATAGAGCTCAACAAATAACTGAAGCTCCTCGATTGCATAGCGCGTGTATTCCTGGTCAAGCGAATATTTAGGCGAAAGGTTGTAATAACACAAGCCGAGCATATACCTGTTTTGAGCTATCAGGGAGCTTAAAGGATAGTTTTTCAGGAAACTCTCAAACTCATACGCCGCAAGAATGTACTCTTCTTTATAATAGTACGAAGCGCCGAGATAATACTGGGTTTTATCAGCTACCGAAGTACCCGGGAATTTAATTTTGATGAAAGAAAAGTCATCTATTGCATCAAGATATTCTTTATCATCAAATTTAGCTTTTGCTATCTTAAAAGCTTCTTCGGGGTCATCGGTTTTTATATCGCCGCCATTTGATGATGAACAGCCGTACATAACAGCCGAAAGAAAAATAACCGATAAAAGGCTTAGGATTGATTTGGTTTTCAATTTTACTTTGATCTAATTGCAAAAAATAGAATTGTAGCCGCAGCAGTAACGCATATAACAAGAACCGGAAAAAACACCCGTTCAAGTGTGCTTATTCGGGGAGGAACCCCGGCGGTAAAATCATAGTCCGATGATTCCAGCTGTTCGTAGTTATCATAATCAACTTCATCTGCGGCTGTTGAAGCTATGCTGTCATTTAAATTAACACTGCCGTCACTTGTTTTAAGCTCGGCGGCAATGTTTACCGTAATATTTCTTAATATTGTTTTGCTGCCAAGAAACCTGTTTTTCTTAAAACCGGAATATTGAGTTTTGAGCTTAATAATCTTTAAAACGAGAAGATTGTATGCAGAATCCGGTCTTATCCCATCATTTCCTGAGGAAAAACTGAAGTTCAGATTATTTTGTGATGCTGTTTTTTTTATAATGCTCCTCAAGAATCTAATTTGGCTGCTGCTGTAATCCCTGTTGTTTTCAATTACATCAGGGTTTACTTCGAAAATGAACAGATTGTTCCTGTTGATTCCCGGATAATAATAATATTTGTCAAGACCTGATGAAATAATCGCTTCGAAAACCCCGAGATTTGATTTTGGAGACTGCTGACAGTATGAAAAAACACTGCATAAAGCTAATAAACATAAAATTATGGCTGTCCTGTACAAACTTAGCCGTATTTAAGATTAAAAAATGTTATCCGTAGATTCCCCTGATTTTCAGAGTTTTCGAAATTTTTTCAAGCGCAAATATATAGGCGCCGAGCCGGAGTGTTGTTTTATATTTTTCTGCCATATTGTAAACGTTATCAAAAGCTTCCCGCATCATTCTGTCATGCCTGCGGTTCACATCGTCTATATCCCAGTAATAGCCTATCCGGTTTTGCACCCATTCAAAATATGATACGGTTACACCGCCGGCGTTTGCGAGAATATCCGGTACTACCATAATGTTCTTATCTTTTAAAATATCGTACGCATCGGCAGATGTAGGACCGTTAGCTCCTTCTACAATAAGTTTTGCTTTAATATTAGGCGCGTTGTGCTGGTCAATCTGGTCTTCTTTAGCTGCGGGAACAAGTAAATCGCACTGCAGTTCAAGAAGGTCTTTATTAGAAATTTCCTCACCAAATCCGCCGCCTCTGAGAACCTTATTCTTTCTGACATACTCAACAGCTTTCGGGATGTCGATGCCTGCTTTATTATAATATCCGCCGGTCACATCGCTTATTGCTATAATTTTGCATCCCTGTTTGTGGAGAAGGTCTGCGCTGACTGAACCAACGTTTCCAAATCCCTGTACTACGGTTGTAGTGCTCTTAGCATCAAGTCCGAGTTTCTTAAGCGCTTCCATTGTTGTAATCATAACGCCTCTGCCGGTTGCTTCGAACCTGCCGAGTGAACCGCCTATAATTAAAGGCTTTCCGGTTACAACACCGGTTACTGTTTTCTGTGAGTGCATACTGTAGGTATCCATAATCCATGCCATAACCTGGTCATTTGTGTTCATATCTGGCGCAGGTATATCGGTATCGGGGCCGAACACTGAAAGCATGTTCGCTGTATATCTTCTGGTAATTTTTTCAAGCTCAATACTTGAAAGCTTAGACGGGTCGCATTTGACAGCGCCCTTGGCACCGCCAAACGGAATATTTGCAACTGCGCACTTGAAAGTCATCCATGCAGCAAGCGCTTTAACTTCATCAATGGTGACGTCCGGTGCGTATCTAATTCCGCCTTTGGAAGGACCGAGTATATTATCGTGTATTACCCTGTAACCTTCGAAGACTTTAATTTCACCGTTATCCATCTGGATTGGGATAGAAACAATAACCTGTTTAACCGGCTTTTTAAGGTATTCATATACTCCTTTTTCAAGTTTAAGCATTTCTGCCGCCTTGTCAAAGGTTTCCATCATAGATTCAAAAGGGTTATCTACGTCTTTATGATAAGGAGCAGGTTCTTTGTAATTAGAGTTTTTTGCTTGGTTTATATCTGTCATTATTTATCAAAAATTAATAATAATTGCTTAATTTAAGTTGTTTCTATCCCGTATATTAGATTATTCGCAGGAATTTCAATAAAATAAATGTCAGCTAAACTAACGAAAATAAAGAGTTATTTCAAGGATTAAACTTCTTTTTAGGCGCTGGCTCTGCGCTTTATTGAATTACAAAATCAAAATTTTAGTTTCTTTTTTATAAAAAACATTAAATATACCTTGAATCAGACACAAAATATAGATAAAATTGTTATTAATTTAATTTTAATGACTAAGGACTATCTTTTCACGGTAAATTATATGCGAAAACTTTTAATCACCTGTTGTTTTTTACTGTTAACATGTTCGGTATTTACTCAAACTAACGTAGAAGTAAAGAAAATTAACTATGCAAATCCTCTGATTGCTTTCAGTTCTGATGCTACAAAAAATGATAAGCAGCAAATATTTATTATGGACTCAAATGGAGACGGAGTAAAAGAAGTTTGTTACAAAGACCTCGACTGCTACAGCCCGCGTTTTTCACCTGACGGAAGAAAAATAGTATTCTGCGCAACTAATGTTGTTTCGGATTTTATATATATGGTTGACCTTGATGATTCATCAACTTTTACATTGCCGAAATTTATTGACGGAGGCACTGACCCCGTTTTCTCGCCTGACGGAAAATATTTAATGTACCGTTCGGAAAAGAATGATAACAATGCAATTTATATTCTGGATATCGCTGCCGATGAATCATTCCCAATTAGTGACGGCAGCCTCTCGACTCATGCTAAGTTTTCACCTGACGGGAACAAAGTAATTTATTCATCTTCTCTGAATGAAAATTTTGACCTTGTAGTGCTAGACCTTAATGATACAACGGATGACGCTCAAAAAACCATTGCCAATTCAAAAGATGCAGAGCTTTACGGCACGTTTTCACCTGACGGAAAATCGATTGCTTATTCTTCATTCGATATTAACTATAAGGGTACAATCCATATCTGCGATGCAAACGGAAAGAATAATTCGGCAATTTCAAAAGGAATGGGAAGCTCATATAATCCCAAGTTTTCACCTGACGGCAAGAAGCTTGCTTTTATTTCCGATAAGACAGGAAATTTTGAGGTTTACACCTGCAACAGAGACGGGTCGGGAATAAAACAAATAACCAGTAAAAAGGGAAGTACCGTTGAGTTTGACTGGTCATATGATTCAAAAAAGATTGTTTACGAAAGTATTAACGAATCGGTATCCAGTATAAACGTAATGGATTTAATTTCAGGCAAGTCCGAAAATCTAACCGGTGAGAAAGCGAATAATGTAAACCCCAGCATTCAGAAATGACAGAAAGCAGCGCAGAGCATTAATGAAAGTTATCGAACACCTCGAGAAAGCTAAAGAACCTTTAATAAGCTTCGAAGTAATACCGCCTAAAAGAGGCGGTGATATAAACCAGCTTTTCTCGGTTGTTAAAGAAGTAATGAAATACAACCCGCCATTTATTGATGTTACTTCACATGCCGCAGAAGTTGAATACACCGAAACCCATGAAGGAATTAAAAAAAGGATAAAAAGAAAAAGACCCGGAACTATCGGGATAAGTGTGGCAATTAAGAACCAGTTTCATATAGATACTGTGCCTCATATTTTATGCAACGGTTTTTCAAGAGAAGAAACCGAGGATGCACTGATAGAATTGAAATATCTCGGTATAGAAAATGTTCTTGCAATCCGCGGTGATGAGCTTGGATACAAAAAACCTATACCCGACCACAAGACTCAGAACGTCTATGCTTATGAGCTGGTAGAGCAGATTGCCAACATGAATAAAGGCAAATATCTTGAAGATGATTTGCTAGATGCCGCGCCCACGGATTTTTGTATCGGTGTTGCGGGATACCCCGAGAAACACTACGAAGCGGCAAATATGACGGCAGAAATCCAGAATGCCAAAAGAAAAATAGATAATGGCGCTCATTATATAGTAACACAGCTTTTTTACGATAATAAAAAATATTTTGAGTACATTGATAAATGCAGAAAAGCAGGAATAAAAACAAAAATTATTCCCGGTTTAAAAATTCTTACCGCTAAAACACATCTGGCAAACATACCCAAAAATTTTTATGTCAATATTCCCGAGGAGCTGTCCGGCGAAATTGCCGAAGCAAAACCTGAACACGTAATGGAAATCGGCTCAAAATGGACAGCTAAACAGGTCGAAGAGCTGATTAATAAAAAAGTACCCGGAATTCATTTCTATATTATGCAGAGTGCAAAACCAATTCATAAAATGTTTCAGTATTTAAAACCCTGATAAAACCGTGAGCCTTAAATCAGAAATAATTTATTACGGCAGGCTTTGTTACAGAAATAATTTTCTCTCGGCATTTGACGGCAATATCAGTGCGCGCACAAGAAAAAATTATATTCTCACAACGGCATCCGGAATCTGCAAGGGAAAGCTTGCTGAGAAAAATATTATTAAGGCTGATTTGAAGGGGAATAAAATTCAGGGTAAAGGATTAATCTCCTCTGAGTATAAGCTGCATAAGTATATTTATGAGCAACGAAAAGATGTAAATGCAGTTGTTCATACACACCCTGTTTTTGCCACTGCTTTTGCCGCAGCGGGTATAGCGCTGAACAAGCCGGTATTTCCGGAAATATATTTATTTTTCGGCAAAATACCGCTTGCTAAGTATGCAACTCCTTCAACTGATGAAGTGCCCAATTCAATAGCAAATCTTGTTAAAGAACATGATGCAATACTTCTTGCAAACCACGGGCTGGTAACATTCGGTAAAACCCTTGAAGAAGCATATTACAAAACCGAGAAAGTCGAGCACATTGCACAAATCAGCTTCTATGCAAGAATGCTGGGAGGAGAAAAAGGATTGACTCAGGCTCAGCTGAAGAAGCTTGATAGTATCAAAAAACAAATTTTAAACAGTAAAAAAGCAAAGAAAAGCTTGTGAATATAATAGTACTAACCGGCGGTGTATCCTCCGAAAGAAATGTTTCAATAGTTTCAAGCCGCGCAATTGCGAAAGGTTTAAGAGATTCAGGTCATAACGTAAAAGTTGTTGACCCCATTTACGGTGTTAAACAACCGCCTGAAGATGATATATTTAATTCACACCCTGCAATAGGCAAAGAGTTTCCCACAGCGGAAGAGCTTAAAGCTTACAGCAGCCGGAATGTAATTGAGTGCATTAACTCAAACCTGTTTGATAATATCGATATAGTTTTCCTGGGGCTTCACGGTAAGTTCGGTGAAGACGGCAGAATACAGTCATTGCTTGAAATGCGGGGCGTTAAGTATACAGGTTCGGGTGTTACATCCAGCGCAATGGCTATGGATAAAGATATATCAAAAATAATGTTTAAACATTTCGGTATTCCTACGCCTAACTGGTTTATGATTGATAAAGATTCTTATTCGCTTAATCACGTTGATGAGAAAATAAACGCATACTTCGATTACCCTGTAGTAATTAAACCAAATGACGAAGGCAGCACCGTTGGACTCTCGATTGTTCAGCCTGACGTTGAAGATATTCAATTGAAAAATGCTCTTGAACACGCGTTCGATTATTCAGACCGTATAATGGTGGAGGAGTATATTGAAGGCAGGGAGCTTACTGTGGCTGTTTTAGGTGAAGAAGCCCTGCCAGTTGTTGAAATTAAACCCAGAGAAGGATTTTACGATTATGAACATAAATATACTTCAGGAAAGACGGAATATTTCTGTCCGGCAGATTTGCCCGATGAGCTTTCAAACGAACTAAGGCTCAAAGCTCTCACAGCGCACCGCGCGCTTAAATGCAAAGCATATTCAAGAGTTGATTTCAGGCTGAACTCAAAAAACGAATTTTACTGCTTAGAGGTAAACACACTTCCTGGTATGACTGAATTGAGTCTTGTTCCCAAAGCCGCCAAAGCCGTAAATACTGGTTTCTCCGAATTACTTAATAAAATTATTGAATTAAGTTTAAAATAAGGCTACTTTACGGTAACTTAAAACTTACAATCATATTTTCCCCGATGTCATCCCATAAAGAAGACAGTTTTTTCAAAAACATTTTCAGGTATATATATTCCAGGAGAAGAATGCTGATTGTACGTTCTTGTTTTGCTTTTAATAGTTACTTATGCAGTGTTCGGCAAAAAAGGAATCCTTCAGCGCGTTGAGCTTGAAATGGAAAATAAAGAGCTCCAGCGGAAACTGAAAGAGGAACAGGAAAAAACGCTGATACTTCAGAAAGAAGTAGATGATTTGAAATCTTCGGATAAAGAACTGGAAAAAATGGCGCGTGAAAAATACGGAATGACCAAAGAGGGAGAAGAGATTTATAAAGTGCAGATAGACAGCACCAAATAATATAAAATTACGAATTACGTATTGTTGATTATTTCATACAGAAGCCGTAACCTTTAGGTTGCGAAAGTAAATTTTACCAATATAAGATGAATAACATAGTAACTACATTAGAGAAAATCCTCAAAATCAACTCACCAACAGGATACACAATTGAAATTATAAAGTACATTGAAAACCTGTTTAAAGATTCAAAGCTGATTCTTCGTAAAACCAATAAAGGTTCGCTGCTTGTGTCGTTTGATGAAAATCCCGAACTGGTTATATCAGGACATATTGATACCCTGGGTGCAATGGTGAAGGAAATAAAGTCAGATGGTACTCTTGCAATTTCAAAAATCGGGGGGCTTGAGCTTACATCTTTTGAAGGTGAATATGTTACAATAAGAAATACCGAAGGTAAAATGTACAGAGGTACGTTTCTGCTGAATAATCCCGCATCACACGTTAATAAAGAAATAAATGCCACTAAACGTGATGTAACAAATATGTCAATCCGCCTTGATGAGCTTGTAAGGTCAGAGGACGATATAAAAAAGCTTGGGATAAACGTTGGAGATTTTATATTTTATGATACTCGGTTTGAATTCACAAAGAGCGGATTTGTCAAGAGCCGTTTTCTTGATGATAAAGCCTGCGCGGCGGTTATGATTGAGCTGATTAAGGAATTTTCTGCAAATGGTTTTAATAAAAAAGCTGCATTTTATTTTTCTAATTATGAAGAAGTTGGTCACGGAGCTTGTGTGGGAATTCCTGATTCGGCAAAGGAGCTTCTTGTGCTCGATATGGCAGTAATCGGCGAAGGATGCAGCGGAAAAGAAGATGCAGTTTCTATTTGTGTAAAAGATTCATCAGGTCCCTATGATTTCACCGTTACAGATAAACTGAAAAAGCTTGCAGCCGATAACAAAATAAATTTTGTAACCGATATTTATCCTTATTACGGCTCCGACGGCAGCGCGGCGCTTGCCGCAGGATATGACGTTAGGGTGGGATTGATTGGTCCCGGTGTATCAGCCTCTCATGGAGTAGAAAGAACTCATGAAAAAGCTTTGGATGAAACATATAAGCTTACGAAATTGTATATAGAGAATTTTTAAGGGCTCGGAATTGTTTATACGTAAAAAAGATATTATATTTATACGTATAATATAAACATATATGAATACAAAACTTACATTAAATATTGACGATAAAACTATAAAAAGAGCTAAGTTATATGCCAAAAAACAGGGGAGAAGCTTATCTTCAATGGTGGAGAATTATCTTCTGGCAGTTACATCCGAAGAGAAGCACAATGAAAAAGATGCAATAGTTAAGATTAGTCCAAGGGTTAAGTCATTGGTTGGGATCTTAAAAGGAAAATATGCTGAAGACGCAGACTATAAAGAAATAATTTCGGAATATTTGACAGAGAAATATTTAAAATGAAGAAAATCTATGTTGATACTGATATTATATTTGACCTTTTTCTTGAGCGAAAACCTTTTTATGAAAGTGCATTTGTAACTTTTCAACTGGCAGAGGATGGTAAGATTGATTTATATATTTCTTCGTTGTGTTTTACCAACCTTTTTTATGTTATGAGAAAAAAATTAAGGCGTGAGCAAGTATTGGAATATCTAAACAAACTTAATTCTATTGTTACTGTTCTTGCTGTGGATGGGATAATTATCAATAATGCAATTGATTCTGATTTTAATGATTTTGAAGATGCAGTACAGTATTTCACTGCGATGGAAAACGGCATGGAAGTATTATTGACAAGAAATACTAAAGATTTTAAAGTTAAAGATATTTCTGTCATGACTGCAGATGAATTTCTGAAGGTTTTATAATTGGAACTCTTCGAAAAAAATAAACCGTCTAAAATTGACCCCGCGAAGCAGCCGCTTGCCGAGCGTATGCGTCCTGCAACATTAGACCAATTCGTTGGTCAGAAGCATCTTGTTGGTGAATCGAGGCCAATCCGCTTAATGATTGAAAAGAACGATGTGGTTTCAATGATTTTTTGGGGTCCGCCTGGTGTTGGTAAAACCACGCTTGCATTAATCATTGCAAATCTGGTTAATGCTGAGTTCATTCAGCTTTCAGCGGTATCTTCGGGAGTTAAAGACGTGCGCGATGCCATAACAAAAGCGCAGTTCAACTTATCAAATCACAACAAGCGAACCATTTTATTTATAGATGAAATTCACCGCTTCAATAAAGGTCAGCAGGATTCACTTTTGCACAGCGTTGAAAAAGGCACGGTTGTATTAATCGGCGCAACAACAGAAAATCCCTCGTTTGAGGTTATTTCGCCTCTGCTTTCACGCTGCAGGGTTTTTGTTATGGAGGAACTTTCAAGAGATGATTTTCTTATTTATAATAGCAAACGCCCTGAATAATGATGTACTGCTCAGCAAGCAAAAAATTGAAATCGAAGATAAAGATTTTCTTATTGCGCTCTCAGGCGGTGACGGCAGGAGACTATTAAACGGACTTGAGCTTGCTGTAAAATTATCCAAGCCGGCTAAATCAGGTATTATAAAGCTTACTAATGATAATTTTAAAGAAGCGTTCCAGGCAAAATATATAAAGTATGATAAGAACCGGGAAGAGCATTACAACATAATTTCGGCGTTCATAAAAAGTATGAGAGGCAGTGACCCCGATGCGGCGGTTTACTGGCTTGCCCGTATGCTCAAAGGCGGCGAAGACCCGAAATTCATTGCAAGACGTATGATAATTCTTGCTTCAGAAGATATAGGTAATGCAGATGCTTACGCTTTAACTCTTGCTACAAGCACGTTTACCGCAGTTAATTATATTGGTATGCCGGAATCGCAAATCATACTTTCACAGACAGCAGCATATCTTGCATGCTGTCCCAAAAGCAATGCAGCAGTTTCTGCTATCGGCGCCGCAAACAGTGATGTGGAAAATCTGCCGAACTACGATGTTCCGCTCCATATACGTAACGCACCGACTAAGCTGATGAAACAACTCGGTTACGGGAAAGATTATAAGTATTCGCACAGCTTCGAAGGACATTTTGAACACCAGCAGTATTTGCCGGATGAATTAAAGGACAAAATATATTATTTTCCGGGTGAGTTCGGCGCGGAGGCAAAATTCAAAAAACGGCTGCAGGAATTGTGGAAAAATAAAAAATATCCGAAATAAAATAATATGTCATTCCTGCGCAGGCAGGAATCTGATTAACCGAAAATGTCAATAACACTGGAAACATCATCAAAAAAATTAACTTATGCTATTGGGATTGATTTAGGCGGCACCTTCATTAAATCAGGTATAGCGGATTCAACAGGCAAGGTTTACAAAGAGCATAAGGTCGATTCATATGCTGAGAGAAGCCCGCAGAAGGTTATATCGCAAATCGAAGTATGCATAAATGAATTAAAGAGTGGATTCGATAAGCCGCTGGCGGGAATCGGAATCGGCTCGCCGGGTATAGTGCAGGATGGTGTTGTGAAGTACCCCCCTAATTTTAAAAACTGGAAAACGGAAGACTTGAAAAGCCGCTTCAGCAAAAAGTTCAAAATGGAAGTCGAAGTTGATAACGATGCAAATTGCGCGGGACTGGCTGAACTGAGATTCGGGCACGGAAAAAAAATCAAGGATTTTATTTTCCTTACGCTTGGTACGGGAATCGGCGGCGCAATTGTTATTGATGGTAAAATGTATAAGGGCGAAAAAAACGGCGCAGGTGAGTTCGGTATGGCATCTATAAATTTTGACGGTCCGCCTTGCCTGGGCGGTAATCCCGGTGCTGTCGAAGCATATTTAGGGAGACATTATTTTCTGGAAAACGAGAAGAAGGATATTAAAAAGCTTGGTAAGCATATCGATTTTGATGATATAAGTAAATTTGCTGTAAAGGGAAATAAAACTGCCAAGAACTTATACAAAAGATACGGGTTTTATCTCGGGGCAGCGCTTACAAATTATTTTAATTTAATGGATGTGAGAACCTGCATATTGAGCGGGGGAATTTCCAACGCATATAAATATTTTATTGATGAGTGCAATAAGACAATCAAAGAACGAGCGTTAAAGACAATCAGGAATGAATTCAAGGTACTTAAATCAAACATGAACAACGATGCTGGCGTACTCGGCGCTGCTGCATTAATATTTTAAATATATTTATTCAGGTAGCCGAGCCCTTTATGGGCTCGTTAAATTAATATCAAAAGATTTTAAATCATGCCATTTAAAAACATACTTTACAAAGAACTAAACGGAATTGCGGAGGTTACCTTAAACCGCCCCGAAAAAATGAATTCGCTCGATGAAACATTGATTTCAGAGCTGACAGGTTTGTTCCATGAATTGAGCAAAAACAAAAATGTTAAAGCGGTTGTGCTAACAGGGGCAGGCGGAAATTTCTGCTCGGGATTGTATCTGGATTACCTGCAGAAAATTTCGGAGTTTGATTTAGAACAAAACAAGGAAGACTCCCGCAGGTTTAAAGATATGCTGCTTGCAATTTACAGCTGTACAAAACCTGTAATTGCTAAGGTTTCCGGTTATGCGCTGGCAGGGGGATGCGGGCTTGCATCAGTATGTGATATTATTGCAGCTGATGAAACAGCGAAGTTTGGATATACTGAAGTTAAAATCGGTTTTATACCCGCTGTTGTTATGATGTTCCTGCTTAAGCGGGTCTCGGAGACACATGCCAAAGATTTGCTTCTTACAGCAAGGTTTATAGGTTCCGAAGAAGCGCACAGAATGGGATTTATTAATTATTCGGTGAAAAAGGATAAGCTTGATAACAAAGTAAATGAAATCTGTGAATCATTAATGAAAAATTCTTCCAATTCAATTTCTCTGACAAAAGAAATGTTCATCAACATCTCCAACATGCACGTAGAACAGGCGCTTGATTACGCCTGTGAAATGAACGCCAAAACAAGAATGACGGATGACTGCAAAAAAGGTATTGCTAAGTTTCTGGAAAGGAGTAAAAAGAAATAATATGCTTAAGAAATCTACTTTAAATTTCCTCAAAGCCCTTAAGAGAAACAATAACCGCGATTGGTTTAATGAAAATAAACATCTGTACGAGGATGCGCGGAAGGATTTCGAGATTTTTATAGAGGAGCTGATTCACAGAATTACCGATTTTGACCCGACGCTTATGGGTTTACAGCCCAAGGACTGCATGTTCAGAATTTATAAGGACGTGCGTTTTTCAAAAGATAAAACACCTTATAAAACCAATATGGGCGCAGCAATCAACGAAGGCGGAAGGAAAATGCCGATTCCCGGTTATTACTTTCATCTCCAGCCGAAAGGATGTTTCCTCGCGGGAGGCATGTATTTGCCCTCACCCGATAAGCTTCTGGCTGTTAGAAAAGCAATAGCATTAAGCGAAGGTGAATTCCGGAAAATATTAAACGTGAAGGATTATAAAAAATACTGGGAGCTGTGGGAAGATAAGCTTAAAACTGCGCCGAAGGGATTTCCGAAAGACCATCCCGATGTTGAACTGCTTAAGTTTAAAAGCTTTATCGCAATTCACAATGTAAGCGATGAGGTTATACTTTCACCTAAGGCAATAGATTACTCGATTAAAGCATTCAAAACGCTAAAGCCGTTAATAGATTTTCTTAAAGATGCCCTTCAGCCCTGAACCATCAGTATTATATGCTGAATAACTGTACCGCTGTCATCAAATTCTTTTATAGGCGTTCTGCACTTAAAGAAATCAAGCCCTTTTCTGTATAACGTAACCAGTATATCCGATACCGTGCCAGATGCTGTTATTTCTTTATCGGGTGAAGTAGTCATAAGAAGCTGGTCGCTTTTCTGGCGGTAGATAACTACAACACCGAAATACCCGTTCTTGTTATCAGCATAGTAAATTTCTTTTGATTTGATTACGGTCTCATCTGTTTTCTTATCATACACAATTGAATCCGAGCAGGTGATTTTCATCGATTGAGTGCCTGACATCAGTTCGGTGATTTTTTTATAAACGAGCCGTTCCGTTTTCGCGGGAACTTCATCAGTCTGGTACAGGTCATACACTTCCCTCACAAATTTATCGAGGTCAACTGCTGTTTTTGAGTATGCAGTATTAGAGCCGGAAAATTGGAATAATGGAATCAGTATAAATGCAAAAAATATTAGTTTAAGTTTCATGGCTGAATCTGTTTATTTCCTGGATATTAAATGAATTTATAATTTTCATCCTTTGTTTCAAATACAAAAATCATTACTGAATTTTTAGCCAAATTTATACAACACGTTTATTTATATTAATATATAATAAATAACAAATATTAATTGCCAAACAATACAAAAACATTTCTGCTTGATTTTACACTCGATGAGCTGAAGGAATTCCTCTCCGGCATTGGCGCTGAGGCTTTCCGCGCCAAACAGATTTATGAAGGTGTTTACAAAAAATTCGCTTCATCATTTGATGAAATTGCGGGATCTGCCGAAAAAACTTAAAGAATTGCTGAAAGAAAAAATTGCTTTCACTCATCTTGAGCCGCAGATTGATTTGCTTTCATCAGACGGATGGACAAGGAAAATTCTGTTTAGACTGCCGGATAAGAGCCAGGTTGAAACAGTCCTTATGGGTTACGAAAAGCGAAGGACTGCATGCATTTCCACTCAAGCGGGCTGCGGATTGGGATGCACATTCTGCGCAACCGGTCAGGCAGGATTGCAGCGAAACATCACAGCAGGAGAAATTGTTGACCAGGTGTTATATTTTGAAAGGATACTGCATTCATCACCCTCCCCTTCGGGGAGGGGCGGGGTGGGGCTTACCAATCTTGTTTTTATGGGAATGGGCGAGCCTTTTGCAAATTATAAGGAGGTGATGAAATCAATTGATATACTCACTGATAAAGACGGATACAATTTCGGTGCGAGAAGAATTACAATCAGCACAGTAGGACTTGTTCCGATGATAGAAAAATTTACCGAAGAACATTCACAGGTGAATCTTGCAATATCACTTCATGCGGCAACCGACCAATTGCGTGAGACAATGCTCCCCATTAACAAAAAATATCCGCTTGAAGAATTAATAAATGCCTGCCGCAATTACACCGAAAAAACCCGCCGGAGAATCAGCTTTGAGTGGGCATTAATTAACGGAGTAAACGACACTCCTGAACAGGCAAAACAGCTGGCAAAACTGCTGAAAGGAATGCTATGTCATATAAATTTCATACCTTTAAATCCAACACGCGGTTATGACGGAAGGGAATCAAACCGTGAAAATATAGCCAAATTCCGCAGAATTTTGGATATAGCGGGAATTCCTAACACTTTACGCATACGCAGGGGAATTGATATCCATGCCGGATGCGGACAGCTAAGACAGGAAAGCCTCCGCACGAAGACCCTGTAGCGACTTTTTGCATACCACTCGCCAATATTTTGTATTATATTATTTTCAAGCTAAAGTGGAGTAATTAGCTATGAAAAAAATATTATCATTTCTTTTCATCCTTTCGGTATTCTCTTCTAATATATGCTTTTCGCAAAGCGGGTGGTTTTGGCAAAACCCGCTGCCGCAGGGGAATGAATTTAAATTCTGTAAATGCTGTAAATACAAATCTGATATTTGCAGTCGGAGATGCAGGTACAGTTTTGAAAAGCACAAATGGCGGTGTTAACTGGACCGGTAATTATTATGCAGCAGGAATCGGCAACGATTATGACAGATATGTAAAACAAATTTATACCGTTTTCTTTGTTAACTCAAATTTGGGTTTCTTTGGAACAAATTATTGGCCCACTTCCAGCGGGACAAACTGTACAAATAATATTTACCGAACAAGTAACGGCGGATTAACATGGGATAGCGTTAATAGTATTCAAGGCTATTCATTTAAATCTATCTTTTTTGTAAATGAGAATATTGGATGGAGTTCCTGCAGCCTAAACGACCACATTAATGGTGAATATAATAAGATATTAAAGACAACAAATGGCGGATTAAACTGGTTTCAGCAAGATTCTGTTATCAAGGCAGTTTACTCAATTTTCTTTGTTAATTCAAATGTTGGCTGGTTTGCTGGATCTTTCGCACGGTCATACCCGGCATCAGGAGCTGCATTCTACATATATAAAACTACAAATGGCGGTCAGAGTTTTATTACTCAAATGTATAACAACCAGGCGCAAACTTTAAAAACGTTTTTTTTTGTAAATGAGAATACGGGCTGGGCAGGGGGTACAAATTTGTGGAAGACTACTGATTCCGGAATTTCATGGAATTCTCAAGCTATATCTGCCAATAGCATCTATTTCGCCAATAATCAGACCGGATTCTTAATAAATAATGCAGGTATATATAAAACATCAACTGCAGGTTTAAATTGGTCCCTTCAAAGTGAAACGGGAGGTAATTGTATTTCAGGAGCAGATGCCAATAATATTTTTACAGCAGGTAATTTGGGAAGTTTATCAAAGTCAAGTAATGGTGGTCTGAATTGGCTGTCATTATCAACATCAATAACAAAAGATGTTTTAAAGTGTGTTTATTTCGTAAACGGATTGACCGGTTATATCGCTGATGACTCTATTAGTGGTAAAATTTTAAAAACAACAAACGCGGGCTTAAATTGGAATACTGTATTCATATTTCCGGGATTCGATCTTTATGATTTAAAATTTACTGACCTAAATACGGGATGGGCTACAGGTTATTCAAAAGTCATCAAAACTACGAATGGAGGATTTAATTGGTCTATACAGTTAAATGCCTCAACTAAAATCGACAAATTATATTTTATAAATGAAAATACTGGCTGGGCAGCATCTTACAATTTTTTGTATCATACAAGTAATGCTGGAAATAGTTGGGTAAATATTTGTAATTTTACAACATATCTTTATGTAGATTTTATTTATTTCTTTAATGCTAATACGGGAATAATGGATAAAGGAGGCGTATTTAGAACATCGGATGGTGGCATTAGCTGGCAGCAAGTTTTTAATATACCTTGGTGCATAGATGCAGATAATTCGGGTAATTCGATTTTATATAGTCCGAATTCGTTTTATAAGAGCACTGATATGGGGCTGACGTGGAATCTTATTTCCAGTCCCCCTAGTATGCCAATTTTTACTCTCGAGATGATAACACCCTCAACCGGATATGCTGGAGGATTGGGTGGTTGGTTGGTGAAAACTACAAACGGGGGAGTGAATTGGAATAGGCAAAACAGTAAATATTGCGGAGAAATATGGTCTATTAATTTTATTAATGAAACTACTGGATGGTTCGTTGGTGAAGGTGGTGCGATATTTAGTACAATTGATGGTGGCGGAAATTTTGTTAGATTAATCAGCCTCAATTTAAATATCCCCTCTTCCCCCTCCCTTTCCCAAAACTACCCCAACCCATTCAATCCGGTTACAAGGATAAAATTCAGCCTCCCCAACCCCTCCAAAGGAGGGGCATGGAAAAATGTCCGGTTAATCGTTTATGACATACTTGGAAGAGAAATTGCTACTCTCATTCCTCCCCTTGGGGGAGGACAGGAGGGGCTTAAACCCGGCAGCTATGAAGTCAGTTGGGACGGTAGCCGCTATGCATCAGGTGTGTATTTTTATAAATTGATGACAGATGAGTATGTTGAAACAAGAAAGATGGTGCTGATAAAATAAAATCAATTTTTAAAATTTTTTAATACAGATTGGCTATGAAAAAGATAATTACAGTTATAATATCTCTCATCTTGGTATCTAATATATGCTATTCGCAAAGCGGGTGGTTTTGGCAGAACCCGCTGCCGCAGGGGAATACACTCCATGGTGTGATAGCGCTAAGTTCTACGACTTTGATTGCTGTTGGTGATGTCGGACAAATTCTGAAAACAACGAATAGTGGTAATAATTGGATGTATTTATCAAGTGGGACAAGTAATTCTCTAAATTCAGTCGATTTTGTAGATGTCAACACTGGATGGACGGTTGGCAGCGAAGGTATAATTTTGAAAACAACGAATGGCGGTATTAATTGGAATATCCAACAAAGCGGGACGTCAAATCAATTGAAATTTGTCGATTTCGTGAACAATAATACCGGTTGGGTTGTGGGACATCCAGCTTTATTGAAAACAACGAACGGCGGGATTAATTGGTTCTCCCAAGGCGGTACATCACAAAGTTTAAATTCCGTCCATTTCAATGACACAAGTAATGGATGGGCGGTTGGAAATGATTATACAAATCATTTAGGATGTGTCATAAGAACAACGAACGGCGGGATTAACTGGATATTCCAGTCTACAGGGAAAAATATACCATTACAGTCTATAAGCTTTATAAATCAGAATATAGGATGGGATATTGATATTTATGGAGGAATATCAAAGACAACAAATGGGGGAATTAATTGGTTTGAGCAAAATAACAGCACAAATGATATTATGTACTGTATCGATTTCATTGATATTAATACGGGGTTTGTATGCGGTAGCAGAGGGGTAATTTTTAAAACTACAAATGGGGGAGCGAACTGGGATTCTCTTTCAACTTCCGTTAGTAGTACATTAGAATCTATATGCTTTGTTAATTTGAATCATCTTTGGTCAGTAGGAAGTTATGGGATGGTAATAAACACAACAAATGGAGGCAATAATTGGGAGGCATTTTTAGCCGGCCCTGGTAATGACCTAAATTCAATGAGTTTTACAGATTATCAAACAGGATGGGTAGTTGGCGAGGAAGGTCTTATTATGAGGACCGTAAATGGTGGTATCAACTGGAACATACAGTATTCAGGTTACAGTAACTCATTGAAAGGGGTGTATTTTATTAATGTAAGTACTGGTTGGATTTCAGGTAACAGCGGATTGATTTTAAAAACAATAAATGGGGGAATAAACTGGACAACTAAAACAAGCGGGACCGGGAACCTGTTATATGATATTTATTTTGTAAATGAAAATACCGGTTGGGTTGTTGGCAGTGGGGGTATAATTTTAAAAACATCTAATGGCGGAGATAATTTTTTTGCACAATCATCAGGTGCGAACCTGCTTTGCAAAGTTTTTATATTAGATGCAAATACGGGCTGGGTTGCAGGAGATAACCGTATAATAAAAACTACGAATGGAGGTTTAAATTGGTATTCTCAATATACGAATACAGGTTTCCCTAATTATGAAACGTTTACTTCTATATATTTTGCAAATCCAAATACTGGCTGGTCTGCCGGTACTAGATTTGTGTATTCTTACGGGACAATTGGTATCGTTTTTAAAACAACAAATGGAGGGCAAAATTGGAATGAAAATTTAACTGATGCATCTCCTTTACCATCGGTTTATTTTGCAAACCCTAGTACAGGCTGGGTTTCAGGTTACGATGGACTTTTAAGATATTCAACTAACGGTGGTATAAATTGGTATAACAATTTTAGCGGTACAACCAATAATTTAAAATCAGTTTTTTTCGCAGACCTGAATACAGGCTGGGTTATTGGTACTGTAGGTACCATTCTTAAGACAACAAATGCTGGGGGATTATTTTTAAAGATTTCAGGAAATTATGAAAATATCCCCTCTTCCTTCTCTCTCTCCCAAAATTTTCCCAACCCGTTCAATCCGGTTACAAGGATAAAGTTTAGCCTCCCCAACCCCTCCAAAGGAGGGGCATGGAAAAATGTTCGGTTAATAGTTTATGACATACTTGGAAGAGAAATTGCAACTCTTATTCCTCCCCTTGGGGGAGGACAGGAGGGGCTAAAACCCGGCAGATATGAGGTTACGTGGGACGGGAGCCGCTATGCATCAGGTGTGTATTTTTATAAGCTGATGACGGATGAGTATATTGAAACGAAAAAGATGGTATTGATTAAATAGATACTATATTATTTTATACTGTTTTATCAATACCTTAAGAATATTTATTTTTCCAGCCTATTGACTTCTGCGATTTTCCGTTTTAGATTTATTCTAGAGTGCGGAGGGCATCGAGTCTTTCGAGTGCGGAGTGCGGATTTTTTCAATCACACTCTACACACTCTATACACTCGACTCACTCGAAACACTGATAAACGTTCTTTGTCATAAAAAAATAAAAATGAAAAAATTGTTAAGTTACTGATTTCTCAATCCGGATTTTCGTTTTGATGCAATTTTCCGAAGTCAAAAACCGCAAAAACAGGGCAGTTTGATTACTTGTTTTGGAAAAAATGGCGATTTGAGGGCACTTTCATTACTTAACGTTACTTGAAGTAATGAAAATTTTTCTGAAAATTTAAAACAAACGGTGAGAATAAAACGAGCCCTTGCCTGCAGCAGTCAGGCATAAAGGGCTCGGCTGCTTTACTGTATTCAGGGCTCAGAACTTTGATTCTGATTTCTGAATTCATACTTCTGATATCATACTTCTGATATCATACTTCTGATATCATACTTCTGATTTCTTACTCCTTACTTCTGCTGTTTTTCCGCAGTCACTTCGGCGTTCGAGTACGGACACGCTGCATAGTGGTCGCCTGTCTTAAGTTCAAGCGGAGGTACGCTTAACGCGCACTCCGGTTTTGCAATCGGGCACCTTGTTCTGAATCCGCACCCGCTCGGCTTGCGCAGCGGAGTAGGCACATCACCTTCGAAGAATGATTCTGTGCTTGTTCTTGCTCTGCAGGTTCGGAAGCGGCACTGCCGAAAGAAGAGCTTTGCTGTACGGATGAATCGGATGGTGGTACACATCAACTGAATCACCAATTTCAACTATATTGCCAAGATACATTACCGCAATTCTTGAGCTGATGTGTTCAACAACAGAAAGGTCATGAGCAACAAACAAAATACTGAGGTCAAACTCTGCCTGAAGCTCCTGCAGCAGGTTAATCACCTGCGCCTGTATTGATACGTCAAGCGCCGAAACCGGTTCATCTGCAATTACAATTTTCGGGTTGGTTGCAAGCGCGCGTGCGATTCCTATTCTCTGCCTCTGTCCGCCTGAAAACTCATGCGGGTACCGCTTTGACATTTCAGACTGCAATCCTACTTTATCAAGAAGCCATGCCACACGGTCTCTGCGTTCAGCCTTGTTCATTTTGGTGTGGTAAAGAAGAGGTTCTTCAACTATCTGTCCGACTGAAAGTCTGGAGTTAAGTGATGAATACGGGTCCTGAAATATAATCTGAACAAAACCCCTGTACTTTCTCATCTCTTTGTTCTTGAGCTTGAGTATATCTATTTCGCCGTCTTCTGTTCTCAGCCAGATTTCGCCTGTGACTTCAACGTTGGGAGCAGAAAATTTTAAAACTTTAATGATGGCTTTAGCAACAGTCGATTTACCGCAGCCTGATTCTCCGACAAGTCCTAATGTTTCACCTTTAACGATTTCAAGATTAATTCCGTCAACGGCTTTAACTTCGGCAACTTTACGCAGAAACAATCCGCCCGTAACGGGGAATTTTACTCTAAGGTCTTTTATTTCTAATATATTGTCTGGCTTCATTTGCTTTCAAATGTTAGGATTAGAATAAATGGCATCTTACAAAATGCCCCGGGTTCAGTTCTTTTAATATGGGTTCTTCGGTCCAGCATTTTTCCATGACCTCTTTGCATCTTGTGCAGAACTTGCATCCCACGGGCAGCTCAAGAATATGAGGAATAATTCCGGGGATTGCATCAAGCTCTTTCTGGCTCTCATCATAAGGGTCCGGCAGTGATTTCAGCAGACCAATTGTGTAAGGGTGTTTCGATTTTTCAAAAATGTCTTCGGCGGTTCCGACTTCCTGAATTTTTCCGCCGTACATTACAATAACTCTGCTGCATGTTTCGGCAACAACCCCGAGGTTGTGAGTAATAAGAATAATGGCAGCTTCTTTTCTTTCGTTCTTTAATTTTAACATCAAATCAAGTATCTGCGCCTGAATTGTAACATCAAGAGCAGTAGTAGGTTCATCGGCAATAAGCAGCGAGGGATTGCATGCGAGCGCCATAGCAATCATAACTCTTTGCCTCATTCCGCCTGAGAACTGGTGCGGGTAATCGTTCATTCTTTTTTCTGCATCCGGAATACCAACCAGTTCAAGCATTTTTACAGAACGGCTGAAGGCTTCATCTTTTTTAACATCTTCATGGCGGAGAATGACTTCCATGAGCTGGGTTTTAATTTTCATTACAGGATTAAGCGATGTCATCGGCTCCTGAAAAATCATAGAAATTTCCCTGCCCCTGTAGTTTTTCATTTCGTCATAAGAGAGCTTAAGAAGGTCGACACCTTTGTAGATAACTTCGCCGCCCTCAATTTTTCCCGGCGGGTCAGGTACGAGCCGGTTAATAGAATACGCGGTTACAGATTTACCAGAGCCGGATTCTCCCACTATGCCAAGAACTTCGCCTTCATATACGTCGAAGCTGACGTCATCAACCGCTTTGGCGGGAATTCTGCTTCTGAACTTCAGAGCCGGGTTATCTTTGAGCATATTATCTGTCGGCTCAACATAGAAGTAAGTCCTGAGGTTTTTTATTTCAACTAATTTTTTTTTGTCCATGAACTAAAAATCTTTAGTAATCTAAAAATTAAATTTCACTATCTCAGCCTTGAATACACTTTGGGGTCGAAAGCTTCTCTTACCGCCTCGCCTATGAACACAATTGAAAGAAGTGTTAAGAAAATTGCCAGCAGAGGAAAAGCTACAAGCCACCAGTATTCAATATTGCTCATACCCTGGCTGATAAGCTGGCCCCAGCTTGGTGTCGGGGGCGGAAGGCCGAAGCCGAGAAAATCGAGAGCTACAAGAGAATCTATATCGGCTACAATAACAAACGGCGCAAAGGAGATAACCGGTGTAAGTGAATTAGGAAGAATGTGTTTAAAAATTATTTTCCTGTTCTTGGCTCCCATTGCTACAGCAGCTGAAACATAATCACGGGCTTTTTCCCTGTAGAACTCGCCCCTGATATAATATGTTATTCCCATCCATCCGAATGCAGTAAGAATGAGAGTCAGAAGGATAAAATTCGGCTGAACAATGGAACTTAGTATAATCATAACATAAAGGAAAGGAAGCGTTGACCATATTTCAATTAATCTCTGAACGGTTATATCAAATATTCCGCCGAAGAATCCCAGCATTGCGCCGATGGCAATTCCGACAGTATAAGCAAAGGCAATAACAACAAGCGCAAAAGAAATAGAAATGTTAAAGCCGTAGAGCAGCCGCGCCAGCACATCTCTTGCCCTGTCATCGGTTCCCAGTAAATGCTGCCATGACGGGTGATGCGGCGGAGAGCCTTCAGTTTCATCGAGGAGATTTTCGTTGGGATGATACGGGTACAATGGCATGAGGACCCAGTTATCACTGTTATCTTTCTGGAACTGCTTTTTAAGCAGGCGGTAGTTTGTTTCGCCCTGTATGTTCTGCCCGAAAAAGCCTGCATCGTAATACTTGAATACCGGGAAATAATAATTGCCGTTGTATTTAACCATAAGAGCATCTTTGTTCACAAACAGCGGGAGAAAAAAAGATAATGCGTATGCAGTAACTATTATTAAAAAAGAATAATAACCTCTTTTAATAGATTTAAATTTTCGCCACCGTTTTCTGAACAAAGAAGTCGAGATTACTTTTTCTCTCCTCTGCTCATCTTTTTTTTCGGCTTTTAAAAGCTTTGCGCTTTCATGTTTGGTTTGTTCAGTCATATTGTAAGACAGGATTACATTAAACTCTGTTCTGAATTAAAATAATGTTATTTAAATCTTATACGCGGGTCAACAATTGCGTATATCATATCGGAAATAATATTACCTACCAGCAGAAGCACACTCGATATAACAAGTATGCCCATTGTAACAGGATAGTCCCTGTTCAATATAGAAGTATATGCAAGCAGTCCCATTCCGTTAATGTTAAATACTTTCTCAATAAGTATGCTGCCGGCAAGAACAATGGAAAGAAAATGACCCAGCCCGGTCACAATAGGAATCAAAGAATTCCTTAAGGCATGAAAAAATATTACGCGTTTTTCCGAAAGCCCCTTTGCAAAAGCTGTTCTGATATAATCCTGGCTGAGATTTTCGATAACCGAATTCTTTGTCAATATAGTTAATGTAGCAAAGCTGCCGACCATGTAAGAAATAACAGGCAGAATAGTATGCTGCACCTGGTCCCACACCTGCTCAAAAAAAGCAAGGTGCGCAAAATCTTCCGAGCGGAACCCGCCGAGCGGGAACACGTCCCAGAAACTTCCGCCCCCGAAGAATATCAGCATCAGCGCGCCGAACGCCCAGCCGGGCACAGAATACCCCATGAACACAAGCGCGGACGATGTGAAATCAAACGGTGAACCGTTTTTAACGGCTTTAATAACACCCAGCGGCACGCAAATAACATAAGTGAGAATAAAACCTATAAGACCAAAATAAATTGATACTGGAAACCTGGATACTATTACATGCCAAACAGGCTCAGCATAAACATAAGACTTGCCCATATCAAACTGGACAAGATTACCAAGCCACCTTACATAACGCAGATGAATCGGCTGGTCAAACCCGTAGAATTTCTTCATTTCTTCGAGCGCCGATTCCGGAATGTTTACTCCCGAACCCTGCTGCCCGTTTGTGCTCACTTCACCTGTCGGTGAACCCATACCCCGGAGCTTAAGCAGCTCCATTTCAAGGGGGCCGCCGGGCACAACTTGGAGAATTGTAAAAGTGATTACTGTTATACCGAGAAAGGTGGGTATAATTAATAAGAATCTTCTGATAAAATAGAAAGTCATTACTTAACTTTTTTTATTAATCAAGAGAACTCATAATCAGCATTCATTATGAGCTCTCTTTGGAATATCATTAAATTTAAACCGGGCGTATTTATTTCGATGATTCGACGAGAGTTACTTTTTCGCCTTTTTCTTCTCTCTCTTTAACATTTATCCAGAACTTGTTATCGACTTCTCCTTTTTCCATCTGCATGCTTGTGTTCTTCTTCGCATCTTCATATTCAGCAGCTTTCTCGGGGTCGTTCCACCACATAATAGGAATATTCAAATAATCATCCGCTCTCGGAAGCATCCACTCGGGATAACCGAATTTATTGTGGAATGCAATTCTCTGGTAAGGCGCATACCATCCGAACGCATAAGGCTGCATGGAGGTTGCGATGAAATCAATTTCTCTGATAATCTTAATTCTTTCAGCTTTATCGAATGACACGTTATATTTTTGGCAAAGTTCGTCAATACGCGGGTCTTTGATGCCGGGCCAGTTGGTTGTATTGGGTTCATCGGCAGTTCCGGGTCCCATTGAACTCTCCGGATTAGGAATTCTTAAACCGCTCCAGTTCATCGGCAGTATTGTGAAATTTCTCTCATTGCCGAGCTTGAAGTTTGTTGTTCCGTCAATCTGCCTCAGGTTCAGTTTGATTCCAACCTTCTTTAAATCTTCCTGGTAAACCGTCAGATACCTTTCCTGTCCGGGTCCGCCTGCGAACGGAAGCTCGACTTCAAATATCTTTCCGTTTTTCACAAGCTAGCCGTCACTGTTTTTATCTTTCCATCCTGCATCGGCAAGAAGCTGCTGAGCTTTATCAATATCGAACTTGACCTTAGGATTATTGGGGTTCTCATAAACCGAGCCGGGGAAAAATGAATAGATTGGCTGGTATGCATTATAGAACAGCTTTTCGTTATATTTTTCCCTGTCAAACAAACATGCAAAAGCCTGGCGGATTCTTATATCATCAAACGGAGGCTTTCTCATATTAAAGCAAATTCCGGAAACTCCGTTCGGGTTCTCGTTGAAAATTTTTCTTTTTAAGACAAGTCCCCTGTTGTATTCATCAAAATCAAATCTTTCTTCCCACCATTGCGCGCGGCTTACTGCGTAAACATCTATTTCTCCTTTTTTGAATCTTTCAAACTCAAGCGAGGGGTCCTGAATTACTTCAAAGCGCACCATATCAAAATTGTTGAGTCCTACATTAAATTTTTCTTTCTCTCCCCAATAATCGCTTCTTCTTCTAATCATAATCGATTGGCCTTTATTAATATCTTTTAGGTCTATCAGATAAGGGCCGCTTCCCGGAACATACTCGAACTGGAATTTATCGAGATACTCTTTACCGGAAATGTTACCGATATAATGCGCGGGAAGAATTCTCATCGATACGGCAAAATACAGAAACTGCCTCCAGTTGAGCTGTTTTGATTTAACCGAAACTATATATTTGCTTACGGCAACAGGCTCTTCATAAGTTCCGTAAAGAATATTTGAGTATGCTTCGAGGATACCGGGGTCAACAAGCAGCTTCCATGTTGCTATTACATCTTCTGATGTTACGGGTTTGCCGTCAGCCCATCTTGCATCGGGATTAATCCTGAATGTGAACGTCATTTTATCATCGGAAATTTTCCAGTGGGTAGCAAGTGAAGGAATATATTCTTCCGTAACAGGGTCCATTCCCAGAAGCGGTTCATACATCATAGCTTCCGCCATCCTGTTAAAATATGAATTGGCATCTTTGCCGACTGTTCTAAGAGTTGCAGGAAAATCAGGCATTGACATAATTATGCTTCCGCCTTTGACAGCATTTTTACTGCCAAGCACGTTATAATCTGCTTTAGTCTGCCATCCTTCGCCGGTAAAACCGGCTCCGCCCATATCAGCCGATACCGAAGGGTCAGCTCCCGGCGGGGTATCAAACTTTTTAACTGATACCGGTTTCGTATCGAACACCATTTTTCTTTTGGATTTGCTGCAGCCGTCTAAAATTGTAACTGCGAAAAGGGCTATTAAAAGGAAGGTAAAAAATTTAAATCTCATAATATTAAGTCTCCAATTGGTTAAGTTATATAACTCAATATTAACAAAAATAGCCGAATATTTTCGGTAATTACAATGCAGAATTTACATTTCTTTAACCTGTAAAATAAAAAAGCCCTCCCGTTTTTAACACGAAAGGCTTTTTAAAATAGTTTAAAATGAATTTTTACTTTATAAGTACCATTTTTTTAGTTTGTTTAAAATTATCTGTTTTATTTCCTACGGACAGTTGATAAAAATATACTCCGCTCGGATAACCAGTCGCATCCCACTCAACTTCATAAGTGCCTGGTTTTAATTTCTGATTTACAAGCATTGCAATTTCTCTGCCGAGGATATCGTAGATAACCAACCGCGTGTCAAAGACATGCCTTTGACCTACAGAGGGGATATCAAATTTAATTTTTGTTGACAGGATTAAATGGATTGGGATAGTTTTGATATAAATTAAATTTATCCGGTAATATTACTGCTTATATTTGATTTATTCCAATAATTTCTGAAAGCGAGCGTCTCCATACAGATAGACCTGTCTAGTTCCTGACAATCATAAGCATTTTCTATAAATGCAGGATATGTAATAATTACAATTACTCTACCAAACATAATGTCTACCATTACTCAACGGTAATATCCTGTTAAAGGCAGATAATGCTTGTTTGCACCGTTCCATAAATTATGTTTTTTAGCTTATTTTCACCTGAACGAATATCAATTATATACGCAGAAGAATAAACATTGTAGCTGTTTGGCGTTATTAAATGTGCGCAAAGAACATATTTATTATTATTCATTACATTAATGTCATAAGTATACACTTTTCTGAGACTGTCATACAATATTTGATTAGCATTTATATTACCACTTATATCAATTTTCAAATATGCACTATAAATCTTATCTGCAGTAGAATCGTATAACCATCCCGTTGCAATATACCCATTATATACTTTTTGAATTGATTTCAGCTGCTGTATACGTATTCCATTTATTGAATATTCTTTTTCCCAAATCACATTTCCTGCATTGTCCAATTTATCAATAATGGCGTGTTGAAGTGTTGTAACCATTATTTGTAATATAACCTACCGCTAAATATAACCACTGTTATAAGCTTCTGCAATGTAATCGTAGTATTTATACCAGGTTGAAGAAATATTCCCTTTGCCAAATCAAATTACCTGATGAATCAATTTTTACAATTTACACCTAAATAATAACCCTTATAACCGCACATTATAATAATTATTATCATTAGTTCGAATAATCTTTATAACATATAGCTGAGGCGGATTTATTCCGGGGTACACTTTCAACCATTAACAATATTTCCCAAGTGTATTGCAATTTTAAACTGAAGGGATAATGTGGTTGTAAGGACTGTAATCTCCTGTAATTATACAACCGCCATCAGCTCCTGTGGTGCAAACCCAGGTTCCAACGGCTGTACCATTGAATCAATTAATCTTGTCCAAATTGTATCATCCATAAGGCACTTATTTTTAAACTATATAGGCTCCTCTTGAGAGCCGAATTATATCTTGAGCTAGTATTAATATAAAAATTACTCGCTTCAGCATTACAATATATCATCTCCGATAATTATTCATGAACCAGTCCAATTGGTGTAACGTAATGATCTTTGCCATGTTATAGAAGGCTGGGCATAACAATTAGCACTGTAAGCAGTAAGACAATTAACAATAAATATGTAAAATTATTTTTTTCATAACCGATGTAAGTTTAATATTAGCTATAACTTAAGTAATCAAGTAAACATAAATCAAAATAATACAGAAATGCATTTACGGCGGGTGGTTATCGCGGCGCCTTCCGTGTGATGTATTGTTTTGCATATATTACTCCTAAATAGAAAATTTAAAAATTCTATTTTTCAGTCAGCAAAATACAGCAGTATGTTTACCCCCGGCAATTGCACCAGGCCGGTTTGCCCTCCGATGTAAATCGGAGCAGGCCGATTCACATCGTGGTTTTACCATTTACATCACTAGAAGGTCTCGTTACAAAATTACAGACGTGTTTTAGAGTTGTCAAGATATAAATATGCCCTCCCCTTCGGGCCTGCCTGCTGCTGGCAGGGAGGGATGGGAGGGGTCGTAAATAAAAATACAAAATTACAGACATTGCCGTTTATAAAAGTTCCCGAAAAATTGTTAAATGTTTGTTTTTGTGGTGACGTGTATTATTTTAATGTGCAGTCAGGTGTTACCACCTGACTGAGTTTTAGCTGCTGGATTTTTTGTGTCAGGTCGAAATCCGCCTGGGCGGACTGACACCACAGAAAAATTTATTCAGGCTCTTGAGCGGCACGCAGCTTAGGATTATCCGTAACAAATAACTGCAGGCTTACTGTTATCATTATTAAATATGCCGGAAGAAATTTGCCCAGCTCTCCCAATACACCGTAAAAAAAATACAACGCGGTATAAGGGATTAGCGCCAGCAAGGCAAGCTTAAAGAAAAGCCTGCTTCTTTTATATGCTATGATGCTGAAAATGATAAAAATAAATACCTGTTCCACCCATAACCTGAGAATTGAAAGGCTCGAAATATTTATTCCAAGAACCATCGGTGTATAATGATTAAACCTGTCACCGAAATACTGCCTTATTCCAAAATATATTACCAGGTAAAGCAGGATACTTGATACCATAATCAGTATACTCTTTAGTTTAAACAGCTTCTTCTGTTCAATCAGGTACGCAGCATAAAATACAAGTATAAATACAGTCTGCTCCCTGTTAAACGTGCCAAATGCTATTACAAGCGGTATCCATACATCCTTATTTTTAAACATCAGATGGAAGGTAACCAGGTATAAAAGAAGCATTATAGCGTCACCTTCTTCCCACATGTTATCGGTAACACTTAGAGGCAAAACAATTCCCAGCAGAGCCAGTCCGAATAAAGATATTATATCGGAATAAAAATACTTCAGGAATTTAAAAAACAGAAAATAAATAAGCAGGAACCAAAAAATCAGCATCCCCTTAACTATAATTTCAAACCTTGTGGTTTCATTTTTTATAACAGGTGATAAAATTTTATCAAAGACACTGAAAATTACCGGCTTTAAAATCCTGTACTGGTAGGGAGCTTCCATCTCGCCCTTAAGAATTAATTTGGTTTCCTGTATTTTTAAATCTCTTGAAGGGTAAAAAACAGTATTATAATAAATTCTTTGTGAAATTAAGGTAAGTAAAATTATAACAAGGTAAATCAGTTTCCTGTTTAGATTTGTATCCATTTATTTGTAAATAATTGGTTTCTGCCTTCGGCTAAGATATGCAAAATTAAGCAAGGTTTCATTGCAAAAAAACAAAAACGGGAAAATGCTCACTGTGCTTTTTAGGGTATTTTTTGCTAAATTGAATTAGATATTTTTTTATGATAACTTTAAGTTCATCCTTGTAAATATAAAATTCCGGAGCTTGTCATGGTAAAATTAACTTATCACGGTCATTCCGTATTTGAAATAAAAACAGAAGAATATTCGCTGATAATTGACCCGTTTTTAAACGGCAATTCAAATGCGAAAATAAAACCTAAAGATGTTAAAGCTGATTATATTATATTAACACACGCGCACGGCGACCATCTCGGCGATACATTTGAAATAGCCAGGAACAACGATGCAACTGTAATTGCCGTTAATGAGCTTGCCAACTATGTATCTTCAAAAGGATGCAAAGCGCATAACATGCATATCGGCGGCGGGTATAATTTTCCGTTCGGAAGATTGAAATTTACTATAGCTCACCACGGCTCATCTACCGAAGACGGTAAATATATGGGCGAACCTGCAGGGGTTGTTCTTTCTATTAACGGGAAAAACATTTACCATGCCGGCGATACGGGATTATTTTTGGATATGCGGCTGATTGGCGAGATAAATCCGCTTGATGCTGCGCTGGTACCGATTGGCGATAACTTTACAATGGGAATAGATGACGCGGTAAAAGCAATTGAGTTTTTAAATCCTAAGCTGGCAATACCAATGCATTACGGAACGTTCGGAGTAATAGAGGTTGACCCGCAGGAGTTCAAACGCAAAGTTGAATCAATCGGTAAGAAATGCGCGGTGATTCCTTACGGTGAATCAATAGAACTTTAATAATATATGTCCGTTCGGGGAACGGACAATTACATTAACCCGATTTGTCAAAAGTAATATCCATAGCGAATCAAAAAGGCGGGGTTGGAAAAACAACCACTGCTATTAACCTTGCGGCTGCGCTTGCTTTGTGCAACTGCAAAGTGCTTATTGTGGATATTGACCCGCAGTCAAACGCAACATCAGGGCTGGGACTGAAAAATGATATTGTAGAAAATTCCGTTTACGAGCTGCTCACCGGGAAAAAAGAACCGCGCGAGTGCATTTCTGAAACGGGCGTAAATAACCTGTTTGTTGTCAGGTCAAATATAAACCTTGTCGGCATCGAAATAGAGCTTGTGGAAATGGAAAACAGGGAATTTGTTCTGAGAAACAGATTGGAGAAAATAAAAAATGATTTTGATTTTGTGTTTATCGATTGTCCCCCATCGCTGAGCCTGATTACTTTAAATGCGCTGACTGCATCTGATACTGTACTCATTCCGGTTCAATGCGAATATTACGCGCTTGAAGGATTGACGCTTTTGCTTAATACTATCAAGCGGACAAAGACACGGCTGAAACCGGATTTGGATATTGAGGGATATTTGCTTACGATGTTCGATACCCGTCTGCGCCTTTCGCACCAGGTTTCCGACGAAATGGAAAAATATTTTAAAGATAAGGTCTACAGCGTTAAGATTATGCGCAATGTCAGAATCAGCGAATCACCTTCGTTCGGCAAGCCCGTAGTTGTGTTTGACCCGTATTCAATCGGCGCAAAGAATTACACCGAGCTGGCGAATGAATTCCTTAAGCGCAACGGCAGGGGCAGCCAGCAGAAATTTGATAACATATTAACATACAACCCCCCGAGTTTTGAGGTTGTGGATAACAATGAAAATAAATTGAATACAGAAAAAAGCTAATAAAATATCTTATGGCAAAAGAAAAGCAAGCATTAGGCAAAGGGTTAGATGTTCTTTTTTCCGGTTCGACACCTGAAACAGAAGCCTCAGAAACAACAAAACAGGAAGCCGCGCTGAAGCCCGGTGAATCCATTCTGTTTATTCAAATAAATAAAATTAAAACCAATCCTTACCAGCCGCGTGAGGATTTTGAGGAGTCATCACTTAAGGAGCTTGCAGATTCTATTAAGCAAAAAGGCGTTATACAGGCAATCACAGTCCGGAAGACAGATGGAGATAATTATGAACTGCTTTCGGGTGAAAGAAGATTAAGAGCTTCTAAGATTGCAGGACTCGATAAAATCCCTGCGTTCGTGCTTGATGTTAATTCAAAGGAAGACCTGCTTGAGATTTCGTTAATTGAAAATATTCAGCGTAAAGATTTAAACCCGCTTGAAGTAGCCGGAGGCTACCAGAGACTAATTGCCGAGTGTAAGCTGACACAGGAGCAGGTTGCCGAAAAAGTCGGTAAGTCACGTACAGCAGTAACAAACTTTCTCCGCATACTAAAGCTGCCGGAAGAAATAAAGCAAAGCATAAGCAAAGGTGAAATATCGGAGGGGCATGCCCGCGCCATACTGGCAGTTGAGGGTGAAATGGGTAAGATTACATTATGGAGAAAAATAATAGGCGAAAAGCTTACTGTCCGCAGAACCGAAGAACTTGCCAAAACCATAAAGAGCAAACCGAAAGAAAGAAAAATATTTGCAGTAACCAGCCAGGATAAAGCAGAAATTAATTTCCTTGAGGAACGCTTCCGCGAGCATTTCGGCACAAAAGTAAAAATAAAACCCAAAACAAAAACCTCGGGCGAAATTGTAATTGAATATTATAACCCGGAAGACCTTGGAAAGAATTGTTGAGCTTTGCAAAAAGAGGTAGAAGCTACATCCTCTCCGGCGCTGAAATACCTATAATAGAAAACCCGTTTTTCAAAACTGTTTTAACTGCCTCGCATAATTTAAGCCTTGCGTACGATAGCTCCATGCTGCCTGAATTCAATACCCTGTGGTTATGATAAAACTTGTGGTATTTCTCCGCCGTTTCGTTTAGGTATGTTATAATCTTATGAGGTTCATAGCTTAAAGCAGAGCTTTCTACAACTTCGGGGAAATACGTTAATGTTTTAATAAGGTCAATCTCTTCGGGTTCCTTCAATAAAGAAAAATCCAGTTCATTAGCTTTAACTTTAGCATATTCGGGAAGCTCACCTGCCGCATTTCTCAGAATTCCGCAAATTCTTGCGTGGGCATACTGAAGATAGAACACGGGATTTTTATCCGATTGCTCCGTTGCCAGCTTTATATCAAAATCAAGATGAGTATTGGCGCTTCTCATAACAAAGAAAAACTGCGCCACATCTTCGCCGACGTCATCAAGCAAATCATCAAGGTAATAAACATTATCGCTGCGTTTGCTCATCTTAACAGGTTTGCCGTCATGCACAAAAGTTACCATCTGGTGAATTATAACTTTTATTTTTGATGTATCGTAACCAAGCGCCCCAACTCCCGCAAGCACTTCTTTGTATGTATCGGAATGGTCGGAACCGAAGATATCTACAATTGAATCGTATCCTCTTTCCAGCTTATCGATATGATAGGTCATATCGGGCAAACGGTATGTTGGCTCACCTGTTGATTTAACTATAACTTTATCATTTTCAAACAGCTTTTTGCCTTTCTCATCTCTGAATTCACTTAACCCAAGCCACCATGCCCCGTCTTTTTGATAGGACAAGTTTAAATTATAAAACTTTGTTAATATTTCATTGATTTTCCCGTCTTTATACAGATTAGACTCATTAAAATAATACATCATGTTTAACACCCAATCTTTTAAGGGTACCGGTAATGCTAAGAAAATTATGCTCTTCAGCTCTAAGCTTTAAATATTGTAAAACATCATTATCGATATTCAGAATATTATCTGCCGTAATACTGACAATATCTTTCTTGCCTTCTTCCAACCCCGCAAAAAAGTCCTGTATTTTTTTATTATTGTTGAAGACAAAATCACTTTCTTTTTTTTCTGAACCCGGTTTTGAACTGCATTGAAGCCCCTTTTTATAATGGTCATATTCCTGCTTAATTTGAATTGCAATTTCATTAATATAATCACCCACATACCCATTTTCAGGAAACGGAAAATTGGAGTCGTAAATTTGCCGGATTCTTGCATAAACAGAAATTGCAAGGTTATCCATCTGTTTACCGGCATCATTGTAATAATATTCTCTAACTACATTTGTAACCTGACCACTCAAGAAGATTAGCAACAGCTTTGCCTAAAGCAATGTGCCTGCCGTGTCCCGCATGAAGCGGTCCTGTGGGATTAGCGCTTACCCACTCAATATTTGCCATTTTGCCAATGTGTATATCAGACCTGCCGAAGGTATCGCCGGAGGAAATAATTTGTTTTAGCTGCTCTGTATAATAATTATCGGAAATGAAAAAATTAATAAACCCTGCGCCTGCAATTGTAACTTCTCTTATAAACGGGTCAGGCAATTCAATTTTTGCAATGATTTCCTTAGCAATTTCACGTGGATTCTTTTTCAATTCCTTTGCAAGCAGCATAGCGGCATTGGTCGATAAATCACCGAACTTATCTTCTTTTGGTCTTTCAAAAATAAGGTCAGCTATCCCCGCTCCCATTTTTGCGAGTGCATCGTTTACTTTATGTTTAAGGTAATCTTTCATTAAAAAAATATAATTTCAAACTGAATCAAAAATAAAAACCCACAACTAAGTTGCGGGAAAATAATTAATGAACTTGATAAATGTTATACAATTCTTTTAAACAATCATAAATTGCGCTGCAATTAATGGGATTCCCGCTCGAGGCGGGAATGAAGTGAACAACAGATATTTAATTGTAACTTATACAACATTATTCATCGGATGATTGGTTACTTAGAAAACTATGTGTTCAATCTACGGAAAAATCAATCCGGAATACAAGTCATCCGATGAATGTTTGACTTACGCAGAAACTGTCTCTCCCTTGATTAACGGGCAAACCGTGAGCGCCGAGTGAATCGTAGCTCATACCGGAGAATTCCGGAACCTTTGCCGCAATTTCATCGAATACATCTTCGGTTGTATCATAATTAAAATCAAATCCCATAGCGTTTGCCATTTGGTTTATAACTTTCCATACGGGACGCGCATTAAACTTTGCGCCGTGAGCCCAGCGGTCATTTTGCGCTCCGAACTTATCAAGCCTGCTGACAGAAAAATCACCAATCAGCCTTTCCAGTTCAAGCGTTGCAACAGCAGGTTTTATTCTCTGCACCGTGCCTTCAAAATTCACAAACGTTCCGTTGATTTCAGCGTAAGTTGATGAAGGGAACACCACGGTTGCCTTCTTGCTTGAGGGAACAAGATTGCTGATGTGCATAATTCCGACTTCGATTTTCTTCATCATGTCATCCGCGTTTTCAAGCCTGCTAAGCGTATCGTTTATTATATAAATCATCTTGAACTGCTTATTCATTATCTTATCGGTAAATGCTTTATCTATTTTCTTAATACCTAGATAATCCAATCCTTTTGAGTTCGGAGTTTTATCGGCTCTTATTAAAAAGTCGTCTTTGTCATTCTCGTCAATCTTAGGTATATAGACAATATTCTTTCCCGCTATTTCATCGGCAAATCTTTTTAGAATATAATTATCTTCAAGAGTAGAAAACGGTGAAGCAATGAATCCGATTTCATCAGGCTTATAATTTTTCAGTTCAGATATAACTCTTGCAATGGCATCGTCCCAATCACAGCTGATTAAATTATAATCCTCATCGTTCAATATTCCGCCCTCCGGCGGTCTTATTAGCGGCGTGCTTAAACGTGTTTCCTCATCATTAATATATTTAAATGTTTCTAACCTGCCGTAATCGCACATCCAGTATTTATTTACATCCATGTTTTCGCGGGGTGTTAACCGCATTATTTTATTATCGCGGGTCCATATATTCATATTGCATCCTCTTGCGCACCCTGTGCAAACGCTGTCTGTATGCGCCATATCCCACACTCTTGATTTAAAGCGGAAATCGCGTGAAGTCAGCGCGCCGACGGGACAGATTTCTATTACATTCATCGAATACGGATTATCCAGCTTCTTGCCGGGGAATGTTTCTATCGTTACTTTCTCGCCTCTTTGCACAAATGTTAACTGGGGTTCGCCTACTATTTCTTCGCAGTATCTTATGCATCTTGAGCAGCTTATGCAGCGTTCCTGGTCAAACATAACATTGGGACCAAGCTCAATGTGTTTGTTCTTATGATTTTTTTCTTCATCAAATCTTGATTTGCCCACGCTGTATTTATAGGCATAATCCTGCAGCTTGCACTCGCCGGCTTCATCGCATATGGGGCAATCAAGCGGGTGGTTAATAAGCAGAAATTCCATTACGGCATTGCGCGCGTGAACGGCATTTTCGCTCATCGTATGAACAACCATATTTTCCGAAGCATTTGTCGAGCATGCAATTACAAGCTTGGGAAGCTTTTCAACTTCTACAAGGCATATACGGCAGTTGCCTGCAACAGTTAATGCAGGATGCCAGCAAAAATGCGGAATTTCTATACCGGCATCTTTTGCCGCCTGGATTATGGTTTGACCGGGTTTAAACTCGATTTGTTTTCCGTCTAGTGTGAATGTTGGCATCTTATTATGAATCTATAAAAATTATTTACCTTTTAATCAGCTCTTTCAACAGCTGCTTCTTTTTTCTGAAACTTGTGTTTAATGTATTTTATAATTGCAGGCAGCAGTGATAAGAACACTATTACAACAATTACTTTTTCAATATGCTTATCTACATCGGGAATTACCCTGCCAAGGTAAAATCCGATTAACAACATGCTTACAACCCAAATAACCCCGCTGACAAGATTATAGTAAGTAAAGGAAGAATATTTCATTTTGCCAATACCTGCAACAATTGGGCGCAAACGTTCTGAAGAACGGCATAAAGCGCGAGATGAAAATTGTTGAGCCGCCGTGCTTTTCATAAAACTGGTGCGTTTTAATAAGATAATCTTTCCTGAACAAAAGCGACTGCTCTCTTTTAAACAGCCTGGGACCGGATTTATATCCAATCCAGTAGCCAGCAGAGTTGCCAAGTATTGCGGCGGGAACCAGAAGAACATTAAGTAAAACAATATTAAAATCGCCTGTTGAGGCAAAAAGTCCTGCAGTTACGAGCAGTGAATCACCGGGGAAGAAAAATCCTACTAAAAGCCCGGTTTCGGCAAAGATAATGGCAAAAAGCCCCACATATCCTGCCCACATGACGAGGGACTTCACATCATAGATTGAATGAAATAAATCTTTAAGAAATTCCAAATAATTACCTTAAATGCTTAAAAATATTAGAAAATCCAATTAATATACGCTCATATATTTTGAGTATCAACGAAGAAGGGAAAGGATAAAATTCTATCAATATATCTAATCTGAAACCGAATTCTTACTTCAATAATACCATTTTTTTAGTTTCAGCATAACTGCCGAATTCTATTCTATAAAGATATAAACCGGACGAATAATCACTAAGGTCAAGTGTTAATTTATTTGTACCCGCCTGTTTATATTCTGAAACATAATACAATATCTTTCCAAATAAATCATATACTTTAAGTTTAATAATTCCATTTTTTGGTAAATCAAATTTGATAGAAGTTATCGGGTTAAATGGATTAGGGTAATTTTGATAAAGTTTATATGCATTTGGGATTTTAGTTAATATTATATTAGAACTTAAAATAATTCCTCCCGTGGTGGTTTTTAAAAATTGTTCCCTGATTACCCACACACCATCCCACAGTATCTGATATAAAAAAAACAGAACTTAAAAATGATATTACTCCACTAATTTGAAGGTTCCAATTTAAACCACCATTTGAAGTGTGAAAAATCCGTCCGCTTGAGCATGCAACCCAACCATTTAGAAGTGGTAAACAATATTGATATCAGGAAAGCGTGAAATTTTATCTTATTATATTTCATAATAAGTATTGTTTTGTTGCTTGTAAATTATCTGTTTATAATGCAGAATACAAGACAGAAAATGGACTAAGGACTGTGAATTCATCGGGGAACACAAACAAATTTTTTAACTATGGATATTCAGAAAGACACAAAACTTTAAAAATCCGTAAATACTTGATTTATATTGTTTTTTTACTTTTTTCAATTGTTTTATTACACATATTTTGTTAATTTGATATGATTATATACTAATGGACGAACAAAAAAAAGATAACAATCCTCAATTTCCTCCCGTACCTGTTATTAAGCAAGGACCGATGGAAAACAAACCTGCTTCAGAACCGCAGAAAACAGGCGGTCCCGAAGGGCAGCCCAACGAAAAGAAAAAACCGTATAAAAGATACTACCGCCGCAACGGGAACTATAAAAAGTACCATTCCACAAGGCAGTCTCAGCAGTCTGCTCCAGCTCCCGGACTTAATCTGAATAATAAAGTAATTTCAATTATTGTACCTTTATTAAATGAGGAGGAATCCGTTGTAGAGCTTTCTATTGCATTGAAAAAGGTGCTTGAGCGAATCCGCGCTAATTATGAAGTTATTTTTATTGATGACGGCAGCACTGACGATTCGTTTTTGAAAATAAAAGAGATTAACCACCTTAATAACCGTTTCAAATGCATTAAATTCAAACGGAACTACGGCAAATCCGCCGCGCTATCCGAGGGATTTAAGCTTGCTAATGGTGATTATGTAATTACAATGGATGCCGACCTGCAGGACGACCCGGAGGAAATTCCTTCATTAATAATGAAGCTCAATGAGGGCTACGACCTTGTTTCAGGCTGGAAGAAAAAACGCTACGACCCGTTTATTAAGAGAAGCACTTCGAAATTATTCAATTTTGTTACAAGCACACTTGTCGGGCTGAAACTGCATGATTACAACTGCGGACTAAAAGCATACAGAAAAGACGTTACAAAGAACATAAAAGTTTACGGCGAAATGCACAGGTATATTCCCGCGCTTGCGCACCTATCGGGATACAAGGTTACTGAGATTCCCGTAACGCATCATCCGCGGAAATTCGGAAAGACAAAGTTCGGCTCATCACGCTTTATTAACGGCCTCCTTGACTTAATGACCGTTATTTTCACAACTAAGTTTATCAAAAGACCGCTTCATTTATTCGGTACACTAGGTATACTAAGCTTTATTGCGGGCTTCGGCATAATTTTATATTTAACTATACTGAAATTTTTTGACTCGGTGCCAATCAGCAACAGGCCGCTCTTTCTTGTCGGAATACTTATGGCTATAGTTGGCGTACAGTTTATTTCACTCGGACTTATTGCTGAGATGATTACAAAAAACTCGGCAGATAACGATAACGTAATTATTGAAAAAACCCTCTGAAAAAACCTTTCAATAACGAATGAATCAAATAAGCAAAAATGCAGTTGTATCTCCGAAAGCAAAGCTCGGGGATAATGTTACAATAAAAGATTTTGCAGTCATAGAAGACGGCGCATCCATCGGGGACAGCGTTGTTATAGGCACAAATGCAATTGTTCACGGGGGAACAACAATTGCGGCTAACTGTAAAATTTACCACAGCGCTGTACTTGGCGCAGAACCGCAGGACTTAAAATACAAAGGCGAGCCTACAACACTCGAAATCGGCGAAGGCACAATTATACGTGAATTTGCTACCATCAGCCGCGGCACAACTCACAGGGGCAAAACAACTATCGGCAAGAACTGCTTCCTGATGAATTATGTTCATATTCCGCATGATTCGGAAATCGGCAATAATGTAATACTTGCCAACGCCGTAAACATGGGGGGGCACGTTGTTATAGAAGACTGGGCAACTGTCGGCGGGCTGGTGGGAATTCATCAGTTTGTAAAAATAGGCATGTACAGCTTCCTGGCTTTCAGCTCAAGGGTAACACAGGACGTTCCGCCGTATATTCTTGCGGGCGGAAATCCTATCAACTACAAAGGCCTGAACCTCGTAGGCTTAAAAAGGCGCGGCTTTTCTGAAGAAGCTATAAGGCACATCAAACAGGCTTACACATATATATATAACTCATCTTATAACATCAGTGATGCAATTAAGGCGATTAAAGATTCAATCAAACCGACCGAAGAAGTAAAGAATATTATTGAGTTCATAGAAAAAAGTGAAAGAGGCATTATTAGAAAATAAAACTGCCTCCGCTATTAACCGGCAGTGGGAATTTCTCGATACAGGATTTAATACAGGGCAGTATAATATGGATTTTGATATGCAGCTTGTTGAAAGATGCCTTAGATGAGAATAAGTTTTTTCTCCGGTTTTACCGCTGGAAACCTTACGCAATTTCGCTTGGTTACAACCAGAACAAATTTGCTTCGGGACAGAAAATAGATACAGAAAAGTGCGCGAAAGACAGCATAGATATTGTTCAAAGACCAACGGGCGGAAGGGCTGTTCTGCATTCGGAGGAGCTGACTTACTCGGTTGTGATGAAATCGGATAAAGCAGTTCACGAATTATACCGTTATATTTCGCTTGCGCTGATTGAAGGATTGAAGCTGATAGATGAATCAAATACGGAACTGCAGCAGTTATCGTTCACAAAAGAAACTCCCGATTTGCTGAAGCTGGCTAAGACAGGAATGTATAACCTCTGTTTTAATACATCCATTAAGAATGAAATAAACTGCAATGGCAAAAAGCTTGTTGGCAGCGCGCAGAGGAAATTCGGTGATATAGTGCTTCAGCACGGTTCGATTTTAATTGGTGAACATCACAAAAACATTGTGAACTATCTATTGGTTGATGAGCGCTTAAAAGAAAGGCTCCGCAAAGAAATCAATGAAAAAACCGTTTGCCTGAATGAAATAGTTGGAAGAGAGTTAAGTTACGAAGAAACAGCCTCGGCATTAATTAAAGGATTTGAAAAAACCTTAAACATAAATTTCAATTAATACATTGCCTCCAAAAGAGAGAAAAAAAATAACTACCCGTACACTCATCAACATGAAGAAAGAGGGTATAAAAATATCAGCGCTTACTGCGTATGACTATCTTGTGGCAAAATTTCTTGAAGAAGCCGGTATTGATATAATACTTGTTGGTGATTCGCTCGGTAACGTTGTGCAGGGAAATTCAACTACACTTGCTGTTACGCTTGATGAAATGATTTACCACGCAAAAATTGTCAGGAAAGCAGTTAAATCAGCGCTGATGGTAGTTGACCTGCCTTTTATGTCATACCACGTCGATTTGCAGGAAGCCGTCCGCAACTGCGGCAGAGTAATGAAAGAAACCGGCTGCGATGCCGTGAAGCTTGAAGGCGGCGAAAGAATTGCCGAAACAGTTAAGCATCTTGTAAAAATCGGAATTCCCGTAATGGGGCATCTTGGCTTGACTCCGCAATCGATTAATATATTCGGAACTTACGTTACACGCGGTACGGACAGTAAAGAAGCACAGCAAATACTAAAGGACGCAAAAATTCTCGAACAGGCGGGATGTTTCGGCATAGTGCTTGAAAAAATTCCTGCTTCACTTGCAAAGAAAGTTTCATCATCTATTAAGATTCCTACAATAGGAATCGGCGCCGGTGTAAATTGTGACGGGCAGATACTTGTTACGTATGATATGCTCGGCATGATGGAAGAATTCCACCCGCGTTTTGTCAGAAAATACCTAAACCTTGCTGAAGAAATAAAAGGCGCATTTTCGCGTTATATAAAAGATGTGAAAAATAAAAAATTCCCCGCCAAATCTGAAAGCTACTAATGGAGGAAAATTAAATCTTGCCTGATACACTTAATGTTTTATTTATCGGTGACATTATCGGTGACCCCGGATTAAAAATCCTTACCGATAATCTAAAAGGACTTATACACGACCATAAAATTCATTTCACAATTGCCAACGGAGAAAATCTTTCCTCCGGTAAAGGGATACTTGAAAAGGATGCCAAGCGCGCGTTTGAGCTGGGCATTAATGTGCTCACAGGCGGAAACCATACTTTCAGCAAAATTCAATCGGGAAAATATATCGGCGATGAACCGAGAATACTCCGCCCCTGCAACCACCACGATGACGTTTACGGAAGAGGTTATAACGTTTACCCCGTTACAGTCGATGGCGGTATTTTTAAAGTCGCTGTGATAAACGCGCTCGGAAGAGTTTACATTTCAACACTGAACTGCCCTTTCAGAACGTCAGCGCAGATTGTGGACAGGCTAAGCAGGGATACAAATATTATTATAGTTGATTTCCACGGCGAGGCGAGCGCGGAAAAAATTGCGTTCGGCTGGTATATGGACGGGAAAGTATCCGCTGTAATAGGAACTCACACGCATGTGCAGACTGCCGATGAGCGAATCCTGCCCGAAGGCACTGCATTTATAACCGATGCAGGAATGACAGGCGCGTTTGACGGTGTAATCGGAAGCAAGCGTGAGTTTTCCGTGAACCGTTTTGTTTACCAGACACCGCAGAAACAGGAGCTTGCCACTGAAGATTTGCGCATTAATGCAGTTGTGATAAACATCGATACACAAACAGGAAAAGCGAAGAAGATAACACGTTTATTTGAACCGGGATTTAACAAATAAGGTCTGAACCGGGATTTACCGGATTAGAAGATTTACAGGATTATAAAAGACTAAACTTCCGAAGTCTCCAAGACTTCGGAAGTTTTTTATTTAATCAGCACCATCTTCTTCGTTTCAATCACATTCATCCGTAACCAGCTTATAAAAATACACACCTGATGCATAGCGGCTACCGTCCCATGTAACTTCATAGCTGCCGGGTTTAAGCCCCTCCTGCCCTCCCCCAAGGGGAGGAATAAGAGTAGCAATTTCTCTTCCAAGTATATCATAAACGATTAACCGGACATTTTTCCATGCCCCTCCTTTGGAGGGGTTGGGGAGGCTAAATTTTATCCTCGTAACCGGATTAAACGGGTTGGGGTAGTTTTGGGAAAGGGAGGGGGATTGGGGGATATTTTTTTGTTCAATTTCTGTACTTACAATATCACTAAGTAATCTTTTCCAAACATATGCAGGATCTGTTCCAGCAAATATATAATTGTTATAAACATATAAAGATGCTACCTTTTGATTCGTTAAACCTTCATTTTTTTGAACCCAATCTATTCCGAAATTTGATGACAAATACACACCCGATCTGATGGGTACCTGCTAATAAATAATTATTAAAAGTAGCAAAACACCTGATAAATATATTGTTCAAACCTGATTGAGTCCAATTTGTTCCATTGTTGGTTGATTTATAAACACCATTGAATCTTGATCCCGCAAAAATTATGCCATTAAGTGAGGTATCTGCCCAAAAATCTCCGGTATCTAAAGTCGTTTGTATCCAATTATACCCTTCATCAGATGATCTATATATCCCATTCCTATAAGTACCCGCAAAAATGTCTGTTCCTGCGTTGCAAAATGATCTGATATTTAATATGGGATTTATCGTAATCCAGTTATTTCCACCGTTTGAACTCAGGAAAATATGGGCTCCTCCTGCTAAAATATTATTTCCGTGTGTTATTAATGCATAAGTTTGCGAATAAACTTGTGTATTTATCCAATTGTTCCCATGGTTTGTAGTATAATGAACGCTAGGGTAATAAGGACTTGGTCCATTTCCAACAAACAGTTTAGGACCATAAAGTGTAAACGACCAAACAGCATACAGGTCAGAACACTTAGTCCAATTCTGTCCATTGGTTGTACTATAATAAATGCCTCTATCAATAATCCCCGCAAATATATATTGGTCTTGCGAAGTTATGACATATACTTGGGAATTAGTAGGTAATCCATAAGTTTGTACCCACTGAGAAGATAAAGAAACGAAAAAAAATAGATTCTGAAGGCTTAGTACAATGAATAAATATGTTTTTCTCATCTAATTCTAACTACTTAATTATGAAAATTATAAAACTGGTTTTACATTGAAGTATAACCTATTTTTAGATGCTTCAATAACACACAATTTTTTAAGAGCAATTAAAATTCAATAAAGAACTTTTCAATTAAATTGCCTATTTAATCAGCACCATCTTCTTTGTAATGCTGAGCGAAGTCGAAGCATCATCGATGTACAGCCTATAAAAATACACACCGCTGGCATAGCGGCTCCCGTCCCATTCAACCTCATAGCTGCCGGGTTTTAGCCCCTCCTGACCTCCCCCAAGGGGAGGAATAAGAGTTTCAATTTCTCTTCCGAGAACATCATAAATAACTAACCGGACATTTTTCCACACCCCTCCTATGGAGGGGTTGGGGAGGCTGAATTTTATCTTCGTAACAGGATTAAACGGGTTGGGGTAGTTTTGGGAAAGGGAAAAGAACAAGGGTATTTCTGTTGATGAATTTTCAATTCCAATTGGAGGTTTCTTATATTTTATCAATGTAATGTCATTCTCGGTACCGAATCCTATACTTGAACCACACACATAAGCATTTCCTAAATTATCAAATCTTATTATTTTGGCGATGTCTGAACTATCTCCAGGTCCATTATAGCGAAGATTCCATAACAGATGACCTGCTGTGTCAGATTTCACAGTAGCAAAATCATACACTGAATTTATTCCATAACTACCGCCCGTCACAAAAATATTGCTTGCAGAATCAAGTGTCATGGAATATGCTTTATCATCCCCATTTCCGGGACCGTTATAAGTTGCAACCCATTTCTGAAAACCATCTGACGCGTATTTTATAATAACATAATTATTAGATCCGTAACCACATGTGTAAACATTATGATGACTGTCAACCGCCAGATCAGTCGGCATATATGTATTATAGGTAGCTCCATAAGTCTTATTCCAAAGAATATTGCCTCCAGGATTATACTTAATTGTCAAGAAACTATACGACCAGTACATTCCTCCGGAGCTGTATATTTGACCTGCTATAAATATATTTAATGAATCATCAAGAATAATTTTATAAGCTTCTTCTGTTGAACTGTTATATCTGCACAACCACTGCTGCACCCCCAAAGAATTATATTTTATAGTAACTATAATACTTTCACCGGTGATTATTACATTTGAATTGTTATCCAAAACTAAAGCAAAAGCAGCATCTGTACTGTCACCTGTTCCGTTATAACTTTTATTCCATAAAATATTTCCTGAATTGCTGAATTTAAGAGTTACAAAATCATAATAATTATTTTGTGTTTTGCTCTGGCCTGTAACAAAAACATTTCCCCCGTTATCAATCTTAAGCATATAAGCTTTATCTGTATCATTAGCAGAACCATCATACCTATTTAACCACTGCTGTACACCCAGACTGTTGTATTTAATTGTAGTTATATCAAAGTTTGAATTTTGACCCAAACTATATCCGGTAATAAAAACATTCCTGCTTTGGTCAATTCCAATTGATGTTACAATATCTTTACCGTCAGCAGTACCATTGTATCTCGCAGCCCACAACTGGTTACCCGAAGAATCATATTTTACTGTTGCGTAATCATAATTAATATAATTAAATTCCTTTGCGCTTGCTCCGGTAACATAAACATTGCAATCATTATCAACATCTACTTTTTTTGCGTAGTCATTAAATACAGGTCCCCAATATTTCCGTTTCCATATTATATTTCCTGATGAATTTATTTTTAAGGTCAAGTATGCATAATGGCTCGCTCCCATGGAATCACTAAATCCTGTTATATAGCTGTTACCTAAGTCATCTAATTTAAATGATGTAGGGTAATCTGCTCTTGCAGGAGGAGTTGTATTCATCATGAGCCATATCTGATTTCCGTTAAAATCATATTTTATTAAACAGTAGTATGTATTTGGCGGGTCTCCAAAACTTTCACCGGCTACATATACAAATCCATTAACATCCAGTTGAATACCAACAGGCTGGTCTATGTAATTTCCTGCACCATTGTACCTTCTGGTCCATAATGTATCTCCTGACGAATTATATTTTATCGTTAAGAAATCATCAGATTGATAACCTTCATGGTTTTCACTTATTCCAGTAACATATATATTCCCCACCTGATCAACTGCAGCATCAACTGCCCAATCATTTAAATGCCATGGATTATCGTAAGTCTTTTCCCATTGTTTAGCACCAGATAAATTATATTTTACCAGATAGTAATCTTTATTCGAAATATTGTTATATGTACTGCCAAATACATATATATTCCCGGAAATATCTGTTTTTACAACAACCGGAATATCATCAGGATTTACGGAAAGCGGTCCATTATATCTGACAACCCATTCCTGTTGCAGCTGAGCGTAAAAATTATTAGAACATAAGAGGAATAAAATGATCAAAATTATTTTTTTCAAAGCTAATGCTATAAAAATTTTAAAAATTTATTTAATCAGCACCATCTTCCTTGTTTCAACATACTCATCCGTAACCAGCTTATAAAAATACACACCTGATGCATAGCGGCTCCCGTCCCATGTGACCTCATAACTGCCGGGTTTAAGCCCCTCCTGTCCTCCCCCAAGGGGAGGAATGAGAGTGGCAATTTCTCTTCCGAGTATATCATAAATGACAAGCCGAACATTTTTCCATGCCCCTCCTTTGGAGGGGTTGGGGAGGCTAAACTTTATCCTCGTAACCGGATTAAACGGGTTGGGGTAGTTTTGGGCGAGGGAGGGGGAAGAGGGAATTTGGTTTTCTTCTAAAACAGGACCCACAATAATGCCGCCTGTTGTTGTTTTCAAAATTGCACCTCCGTAACCACACATAAATCCAACTTCTGGGGTTAGAAAATCAATATCGTGTAACTCCGGTGTAATTGGTCTCGGCAGTTCAATCCAATTTAAACCTCCATTAGTGGTTTTTATTACATAGTCATTATCTCCCAAAGCGTAACCTGTATTAACATCCGGAAACACTACCTTTTGAAGCCATTGAGCACCCGTATTAAAACCTGTCCAATTTTGTCCCCTATTGGTTGTTTTATAAATCATCTCGTTTCCACAGGCTAAATATCCGGTAAAAGAATTAAGAAAATAAACATTCTCCAAAATGTAAATATCTAATGGTACTAATGTCCAGTTTACACCTGAATTTGTTGTGTAATAAAATTTCTCATCATGACTTCCAAAACCTGTTGAAGAATTTAAGAAATAAGCAGGCCATATGTGAGAATTTGGCAGCCCATTTGGCTGATTAAACCAAGTTAGTCCTCCATCGGTTGTTCTACTAATAAAATCACTTCCTCCATAGGCAAAACCATTAAGTTCATCCGGGAAATCAAAACTTTCTCCTAAACCGGGGCTGTCATAAATTATTATATTCCAATTTAATCCTCTATTGGTTGTTTTAATCATCACAGTATCTGTACAGGCATAACAAACATTTTCTGAAGGAGCACGGAGTTTCCAAAGCGGATTATCTACCGGTGTACGTATCCTATCCCAATTATTACCGCCATTTGTTGTCACAAGCATAGTACCGGAGCCTCCGCAAATATAGCCCACATTTTCAGAAGGGAATTCCATCCAGAGCAGAGTATTTGTAACTCCGGTTTGAGACAGCCACCTATCACTGCCGCTCTTAGTTCGAAGAATACATCCTACATCACCTGCAACCCATCCCAAATTAGAATTTGTAAAGTATAGGGAGTACAGATAATTTATTACGCGGGTTTCTTCAGTAAACCAGCTTACACCTGCATTGGTTGTTTTAAATAATGTTCCAACAAATCCGCTGGCAAATCCTGTGTTTACATTAGTGAAAAATATTGAATAAACTGAACACCATGAAATTTCAATTTGTTCTTCCCAATTTTCACCGCCGTTCGTTGTCCTGACAAACAACCCTTCGTCACCGCAGACATGACCATTTTGTTCATCAATAAAATACATTGAATTCAAATTGCTGCCATAATATTGAATACTCCAATTTATCCCGGCGTTTATTGTTTTCCCGACACAATATGAACCGCATACATAACCAGTCAGGTCATTTACAAACTGAATTTGTTTTAAATTATCAGATAAACCGGAAGGAATTACATTCCAAACTTCTCCATTGTTAACTGTTTTTAACATTGTGCCTCCATAACCAACAGCGTAACCACTGTTAAGATTAGGGAAATAAATGCTATTTAGTGTTTGCAATGTATTTGATGCTTTTTCATTCCAGCTTATTCCCCCATTTGTTGTTTTCAATATTAAACCACCCTGACCGCACACAAAACCGGTTTGTTCATTAACAAAATAAACACTCCAAAGAAAATCATCTGTAATTTTTTGTAAAGTCCAATTCTCTCCGCTATTTGTGGTTTTCAAAAATGTTCCTTCTGCCCCTACTGCGAATCCTACATTTTCATTCACAAAACGGATTGACCTCAACTCTTTTCCTGTTGGAACAGGATTGACCCAAAACCACCCGCTTTGCGAAAAGCATATATCAGAAGAGAATATCGAAAGGATGAAAAGAAATGTTATTATTTTTTTCATGGCTAATTACTCCACTTTAGCTTGAAAATAATATAATACCAAATGTGGCTATTTGGTATGCAAAAAGTCGCTACATGCTCTCCTTCCTATGGTGGAAAATGGTGTAAAGCAGGGTTATTTGCAATAATTTAACAGGAATGGCTGGCCGGGGACGATTTAGAACTGTTTTAACTCCATGCCAAAGCGTAACAAATAAGTCCAACAGTGCTACCTACCCTGTGAAAAATTCCGCCTTTTCTTCCCATTGGTAGAATCAGCATTAAAACCAGGGAAGCAAGAACAAGAAAAAATCTTACCGATAGAAATTGAATAAAGAAAAGTAAAACTATAAGATTAATTATAATTAATGAATAAAATATCTGGTGAGTCCGTTTATTCATAGATATAACATGAAAATACAGCAGCCAGCCGATTAAATAGTTTACTGCATAAACAATTAGTCCTGACCAATACAGATACTCAGCCGCCATTTAAATTATTACCCCATATATTTCTGAATGCTAGCTCTCCGGGTAATTTGCGCTGTGATGATTTCCAGTCGATTGTGGGACGCTTCATGTTTGGGTCAACGTAACCCATACGGAATATAGCGCACATTTCGTAATCATCAGGAATGTTTACTATTGATGAAATTTCTTTCCACATTTCCGGTATTTCTCCGGGTGTTGAAATAAACTGCATTCCCATTCCGAGCGCTGTTGTTGCAAGCCAGAGGATTTGTATCACTGCACCCATTGAGATTACGGAATAAAACCCCGAGAGCTCTTCTTTTTTATATTCATCTTTAGTTAGTGAAATTATAAACAGCAAGGGAGAGGACGCAATTAGTTTTTCTTCATCATTTCCAAGTATGCGCGGCACTTTAAACTTTGCCATGACCTTTCCGCCTTTTTCGGAAAATATTGTTCTCACAAACGGTTTAAGGACTGCGGGAAGATGGTCGACATGTATTCCGTCTTTTGTTTTTTCGATTTCTTCTTCGCTGAAGCGGAAATATTTCCTGTACTGCTTCCAAAACCTTCCGTCTTCCATTAACTGCACCATAGCATTTCCGCCGATTTTGGCAATCTTCCCGATAATATTTTCATCGGTAACGGCAACAAATCTCCACGGCTGTGAGTTGAAATGGCTCGGCGCATGTGAAGCCATTTTTATTAATGTCTCAAGGTCTTCATCCGAGACTTTTTTATTCATGAAGGCTGTATTGGTTGTTCGCCTTCGTATAATTGCGTCGAATAAATCCATATTGTTTTGTGATTAAAATGATTTGATGAATTACATAACAAATAACCGCTGAATTAAATCCCAACGTTATGTCATTCTTTCTTGACTGTCATAATTAGCACTCTTTCCCCTACGTTGCTTTACCTTGAAAAAAACGTTAAATTCAGGTAATTTTGTTAGATATACTAAAAGGGAACTAAATTTACTAAACTCTCATTAAATTTCGTTGAGACAGATACATGGAATACGGCTTAACTGAAAGAGAAAAGATAATTTTACGGCATATTATAGAAGATTTTATCCAGACTGCAAATCCGGTTGGCTCCCGCTATATATCTAAAAAAACAGATATTAAACTATCACCTGCAACTATCAGAAACGTTATGAGTGACCTTGAGGAGTTATTTTATATTACACATCCTCATACCTCCGGCGGCAGAGTGCCAACTGATAAAGGCTACCGTTATTTTGTTGATGAATTAATGGATATTGAACCGCTTAAATCAAACGAGAAAACCAAAATTAAAAAGATGGTTGATGAAGCGGACTTATCGGGTGATGAAATCTTTAAAGAAGTATCAAAAATTCTCGGCAAGCTCACCAAGGAGCTAAGTATTGTAAGCCAGCCATATCTATCAAACGGTATTTTGGAAAAACTTGAGCTGGTAAGCCTGTCATCTAACAAGGTGCTGGTTGTTGTATCAATAAAATCGGGACTTGTGAGAACGATACTCTTCGACGTTGAATCGGAAATTAACCGTGACAAGCTGGAAAGTATTTCACGTATGCTGAATGAAAAACTAAGCGGGCTTACCTTAAAAGATATTCGCAGCACATACAAAGACAGAATAGGCGGTATTAAAGACCATGAAACGGGAATAATAAAAATATTTGTTGATTCAATTGATAAAATTTTTCAGGATGAGAAACAGGGTGTTACGCTTTATTTCGGAGGAACGGTTGAAGTGCTTTCACAGCCGGAGTTCGGCAAAACCGAGGACTATAAAAATATAATCGAGCTTACCGATGACAAAGATATTGTAGTGCATGTTTTAAATAATCTGCCTACTGATATAAAGGGCTACGGCGTTTCAATTGGTGAGGAGAATAAAGACGGAAAGCTTAAAAATTACAGCGTTGTATCAACAACATACAGCGTAGGTGATATCAGCGGGAAAATTGCGCTGATTGGTCCGCGCAGGATGGATTATTCCAAAATGATATCACTGCTTAATTATACATCTGAAATTATTAAAGATAAAATATAAAAAGTTTTATAAATGCAAAAATCTAAGAAAGAAAAATTGGATAAGGAAATTAAGAAAGAAGAAGCAAACGAGCTTGAAGAATTAGGTCAGGAACCGGGTACCGAAAACGAACCTTCATCTTCACAGGAGACAGGACAGCTCCGTGACCAGCTTTTAAGGAAAGCAGCAGAGTTTGAGAACTATAAGAGAAGAACCGAATCGGAAATATCAAGTTTCCTGAAATATGCTAATGAAGAAACTCTATCTGACCTGCTTCCGGTACTGGATGATTTTAACCGTGTGCTTTCGGCATGGAATGACAAACATGATGAAGAAACATTCCGTAAAGGGGTAGAGCTTATTTACGATAAGTTTAAAAAAATCCTTGAGAAAAAAGGACTGAAAGAAATGGAGACCGACGGAAAACCATTCGACGTAAATCTTCATGATGCACTTATGCAGGCTGTAAATGATAAGCTTGAGCCAAATACAATTACTGAGACCGCTGAAAAAGGCTATTTCCTTAAAGATAAAGTTTTGAGGCACGCAAAAGTGATTGTTTCAAAGAAAAGTGAAAAGGATTCTTAAACAGTATGACAAAACGCGATTATTACGAAATACTGGGTGTTTCCAAAACATCTTCTATAGAAGAAATTAAAACTGCCTACCGCAAGCATGCCATGAAATACCACCCGGACAGAAACCCGGGTAACAAAGAAGCCGAAGAAATTTTTAAAGAAGGCGCTGAAGCTTACGAAGTGCTTTCTGACCAGAATAAACGCGCAAGATATGACCAGTTCGGGCATCAGGGTGTACGCGGAACCGACATCCACGGGTTTGATAACGTTAACGATATATTTTCGGCATTCAGCGATATTTTCAGCGGGTTTGGCGGCGGAAGCATATTTGACGATATATTCGGCGGCGGCGAGACGCAGGGGACAGGGCAGGTACCGCTCACCCGGTATACAGGGCGGTGACCTGAAGGTAACATTAAAATTAACACTCGAAGAAATTGCTGTCGGCATCGAAAAAACCCTTAAAGTAAAAAAACAACACATCTGCAGTGAATGCAGCGGCAGCGGAGCCAAAGCCGGCAGCAGCTCTGCTGAATGTGCTTCATGCCACGGTTCGGGTGAGATAAGGCAAATTTCACGCTCGATGTTCGGCCAGTATATTAATGTATCGGTTTGCCCAACATGCGGCGGCGAGGGAAGAGTTATAAAAGATAAATGTCCACATTGCGCAGGTGAAGGCAGAATAAGGGGAGAAACAACCGTGAAGGTAAACATACCGGCAGGAGTTTCTACAGGGAACTACATTCCATTAAGGGGACAAGGCGATGCAGGAATAAGAGGCGGCGAACCCGGTGACCTGATTGTTGTAATTGAGGAATTAAAGCACCGCCATTTTGTACGAGAAGAGGACGATATAATATACGATTTGACTATAAGTATTACCGATGCGGTTCTTGGCGCCGAAGTAGATGTTCCCGTACTTGAAGGAACTGCTAAAGTGAAAATAGAGCCGGGCACACAGCCGGGCAAAGTTTTAAGAATGAGAGAAAAGGGCATTAAACACCTAAACCATCACGGACGGGGTGACCAGCTTAATTATGTTAATATCTATATTCCTTCCAAAATTACTTCAAAAGAGAAAGAGCTTTTTAAGCAGTTATCGCGTTCAGAAAATTTGAAGCCTAAAAACCCTGATAATGAACAGGGAAAAAAATCAAAAGGTTTTTTTAACAAGGTAAAAGATACTTTTTCTTAAAAAATACTTTTCTCCCCTCTCCTTCGGAGAGGGTCAGGGGTGAGGTTATCGAAACATTTTTGTTTCATAAATGATTGAGCGATTTAAAAAGATTGGTTTCACTGGTCAGGATTTTGCCGTTATATCGTTTTTGCTGGTAACGTTTTTGGCGGGAATTGCCTTAAGAATCTCCGGCTGGAAGAAACCTGCTGATTTCGATTATTCAAATTCAGATTCTAAATTTGAACAGCAGCTGAAGAAAGATTTTAAAGAGCTTCAGAACAGCGAATTATCGCTGCAGCAATCCGGCAAACTTTCACTCCTGAGAAATATAAGTGACAGCCTTTCTGCCGAGAAAGATAAACAGGAAAAAGAAAACCTGCTCGCTAAGTTCGATAAAAAAATAAACCTAAATCTCGCTTATTCAGCCGATTTGCAGAGACTGCCGGGAATTGGGAAAGTAACTGCCGATAAGATTATTGAATTCAGAGAACAGGTGAGCCGCTTTGATAAAATAGAGGATATCATGAAAGTAAAAGGCATAGGGCAGAAAAAATTCGGGAAGATTAAGGATTTAATAACGGTTGAAGACTAAGTTAAACTCTGTATATAATTTCCTCAGCATTTGGATAAAGAATTAAATACTTCTCTTGGCATAAGCTTTTCTTCGAATAAAATCTGCTATACCGAGCTTGTGCTCGATTCCGGTGTGCCGGTTCTTAACCATGTTGAAAGCGCAGAATCTGATTTTAATTTCGAAGAAGACCTCTCACGCTATAAAAGCAACCAGAAAGTACTAACGAATATTTCGGGTGATATACAGAAATATCTGAGTAAAAGAAACCTCGGCTACAAAAACGTTTCTCTTGCAATCGGAACATCGCAGGCTTTTCTTATAACACTTCCGCTGGATTTATCCGAAGGTAAACATTCTATAAATTCTAAAATCTACTGGGAACTTTCGAATTATTTTCCTGATAATTACAATGATTTTATAGTTAATACTTACCGTCTCAGTTCAGTGATGCCATCGGGTGATACAGGCGAATTTTTGATTATTGCTGTTCTTAAGAATTCTCTCGAGTTCGTAAAGCGGGTATTTAAGCTATGCGGCATAGAACTGAAGCTTGTTGATATTGACCATTTTGCTGCCGAACACGTTTTCAGGAACAGCTATCCCGCTGAAGTAGAAAATGAGGATGTTTTAATTGCCGGAATCAAAAAAGGCAGAATCGATTACGGTGTTATTTCCGGGAGAAAATACAGCTTTTATACTTATTCAAAATATTATTCGGTTTCAGAATTAAACCTCAGTCTTGTAAGAAAAGTGAACTCACTGCTAGGGGACAGGCTTTCGAGGCTTAATATCCGCAAAATAATATTATACGGAGATACGGTAGGAGAGGATACGGTTGAGTCGTTAAAAAGAATTCCGGGTATAAAGCCGGTGGTAATTAACCCGTTCGAGAACATTAATTCATCTTCTGTTTTTCTGAAAAACGAAGAGCTTAGAAAAATTTCATACACATTTGCTCCGAGCTGCGGCGTTGCCCTGCGCAGTTTAAAAGGCGGGCTATGAGAATAATTGCCGGTAAATACCGAAGCAGGAAAATACATCTGCCGAAAGGTTCAGCCCGGGAAAGCGCAGATGGTTCACTTAGACCCACAAGTGACAGGGCAAGAGAAACGCTTTATGACGTGTTAACTAACATAGTGGATTTTGAAAATGCTGCATGTCTTGACCTGTTTGCAGGAACCGGGGCGCTTGGTTTTGAGGCATTGAGCAGGGGAGCCGAATCGGTTGTATTTGTTGACATGTCCAGCAAGAACCTTGATGCTATAAAAACCACAGCCGGTAATCTTGGGTGCGCAGAACAAGTCTCGGTATTTAAAGATAATGCCCTGCATTATTTGAGGGAAAGCAAAGATAAGGCATTTGATTTTATTTTTGCAGACCCCCCTTACGATTATAAGAAATATAATGAGCTGACGGAGTTTGCTTTAAAAATTCAGCCTGTGTTGTTTGTGCTGGAAACTTCAGGTGAATATAAAGGTACTTTCACGTTTTTGGGTTTTGGGCTTCGTGAAAAAAAAGTCGGTGCAGCAAAATTTTCTATTTTTATTTCAAAGTAAAAAGTTTAACCATGAAGAAAAGCTCACAGAATAAAAAAGTAAAAATAGCTTTGTACCCGGGGACCTTTGACCCCATTACATTCGGACATATCGACGTTATCAAAAGAGCGTCATCTCTTTTTGATGAAGTTATAGTTTCTGTTGCAGGCAGCTCATCGAAGAAAACCCTCTTTTCGGTTGATGAAAGAAAAGAAATGATAAGAGCGGCCATTAAAGGAATTAAAAACGTAACTATTACCTCTTTCAAAGGCCTTATGATTGAATATGCCAAATCACAGAACGCAAATGTGGTTATAAGAGGGCTCCGCGCCATATCGGATTTTGAATACGAATTTCAAATGGCGCTGACCAACAGGAAGATAGAAGAAAATATTACAACTGTTTTTCTTATGCCTAACGAAAAATATACTTACCTTAATTCAACGCTTGTACGTGAAATTGCAAAATTCGGAGGAGATGTAAAGCCGTTTGTCCCTGAGTTTGTGGATAAGAAGTTAAAAAAGAAGCTGCATGTGAAGTGATATACTTCCGGAGTTTTAAAGGCTTCGGAAGTTGTTCTTCAGAAATCCAATCATTTTTTCGATTACAATCTCAAATGCTTTTGTAGTGCCTGCATAAGGATGAACTACACCAAATGTATGACCGGTATTTTCTACTGCAAATAATTCGGTAAGGCTCTTCTCAGAGCTGGTATAAATCGCTTCTGCTTCCGAGAATCTGACTGAGAGGTCTTCTTTACCGTGAATGATTAAAAAAGGCTTGCAGAGACGTTTTGCAGCAGCTTTAATATCAAGGCGTGTTTTATTGTTTTCAATATCATCAAGAAGAGTTGAATTGAGTCTCATCATCTGGTTTGTCCGTGTATTAAGAACTTCGAAATACCCCTTTTCTTTCCATTTCTTTTTATGTTCATCGGAATACCTGTCGAAATCAGAAACCGAAGCGAGAGTTATAAGAGATTTTACCCGATTATCTTCGCTTGCTTTTATAATAGAGACACCGCCGCCTCGGGAGTGACCAATTAATGCAATATTTTCTTTATCAATATTAAATTCATCCTCATTTTCATTGAAATAATCTATAACAGTCCCTAGGTCATTTAATTCGCGTGTGAAAGTGTTTTCGGCAAAAAGGTCAAGCCTGGTGAATTCGGAAGGATGTTCCGGTTCAACACCGTTAAATGTAAAATTAAACCCGGCAGAAAGAAAACCTGCCTCAGAAATCCTCTGCAGCATGTGTGGAAATCCGCCCCAGTCTTTGAAACCTTTAAAACCATGCGAGAAAATCACGAGTGGTCTTTTGTATTCGGAACCAGAATCCCGGTACATATTTACGTCAATTACAGAGCTCTTTTTCCCTTGAATTTTTATTTTATGCATGTAGAACATTTCTTACAATTTGTCTTAAATTATCAATAAAATGGTCTTTCTATTGAGAAAAAAACTATATATAATTACCTAGCCTAAATGGTAAGTTATAGCAAAATTTTCTGATTTTTCAGACACCATTTTTTGGAACTTGACAAAAAGGAAATTAATCGCTATACTAAATTTAATAAATTACTTCTAAATTCATTAACTAATAACTAATTTATCTAAAACTATGTACAAGAATTATCTATTTGCGCCTCTATGTATGGCATTGTTACTTTTGGTTTCAGTGACAACAATTAAGGCACAGGATGCTCCTTCAACTGGTCTTGCACCATTTGTGTACAGTACAGAAAAACCAAGTGTTGTATTCAATGATTTGGCTGCAACATCAAGAGGATTTTCTTACAACTCAACAAGCTTAACAGCTTCAACACTGATTAAGTATTTTCTGAGTACACCCGGCTCTGCTACAAATATCGGTTCAGCCCAGCCTTACTTTTTAGGCTCAGGCGACCAGTGCGGTCCGACAGGCAGCCAGGTTATTTATGTAATCCAGCAGCTCAGCCCCTATTCGTTGTATTCGGTAGATACAACAACAGGTGCATTAACTGACCTTGGAACAATTACCGGTATTAACCCGGCACACTCATCAGGCGGTATTACAGGACTTTGCTGGGATGCAACAAGCAATACTGCATACGTTTCAAGCACAAGTATCACCGAGTCAGAACTTTACACATTTAACCTTTCAACAAGAGTTGCAACACCGGTAGGTTCAGCAATTACAAATGCACCCGGAATTATTGCATTAGCTTGCAATCCCGGAGGTACAATTTTCGGTATCGACCTAGTAAATGATAACCTTTGGAAATTTAACAAATCTAACGGAACAGCTACATTGGTTGGTCCTTTAGGAATGGATGCCAACTACGGACAGGATGCAGATTTTGACCCCAGAGACGGTATATTATACTGGGCAGCAATCGGAACATCAAACACTGCAAACCTTAGAACAGTTGATACCACAACAGGTGCAAGCACACAGATTGGTCTGTTCACAGGTCAGAATCAGGTACTTGCTACTACCATCCCGGCAGTTTCAGGTCCTCCCCCGCAGCATGATTACGCAGCCGGTCCGTTCCTTGGATTGCAAATTTCTTATCCTATTGGAACTGCTTCCAATATCAGAGCAAGAATTACTAACGTTGGTCAGTCAAACGAGACCAGTGTTCCTATTAAGTTCTTCGTAGACGGCGCACAGGTTGGTTCTTCAATTAACCTCAGCTTAAATGCCGGACAGAATGATTCAGTTTCATTCGCATGGACTCCTTCTGCAGGCGGTACACATAACGTAAGAATTATTGCCGCTCTTTCTACCGATAATAACAGAGGTAATGATACAGTTTCAGCAAACGTTCTGGTTCTTGCAGGCACAGCGTATGTCGGCGGAGCAACAACAGTTTGCAGAAATGGATTGAACATAACTATTCCTGATAATACATCAATATTTGACTCATTACAGGTAACTATTCCTACATGGGCATTTGGTATTGCCGATGTTAATGCAAAAATTGACACAGTATTCCATACTTGGGATAGTGACTTATCATATACACTTTCTCATGGCGCCACAAGCGTAGGTATAATTACAAACGTTGGAGGCTCGGGAGATAACTTCATTGGAACAATCCTGAATGACTCAGCAACCACGCCAATCGCAAGCGGAGTTGCACCATTTACTGGTTCATTCATACCTTCAAGCCCGCTCGCAGCATTCAACGGAATCGGTGCAAACCCGAACGGCGGATGGCACCTTGAAATTCATGACGGCGCAGCCGGAGATACCGGTATACTAAAAGCATGGTGCGTAACAATTTCTTATTACACATACGTTGGTGGAATAGGAACAATTACAGTTCCTAACTACTTCGCACTGGGTCAGAACTATCCTAACCCGTTCAACCCGTCAACCAAGATTCAGTATGCAATTCCCAGGTCCGCAAATGTTTCTCTTATTGTTTATGACATTCTCGGACGCCAGGTTGCAACACTGGTAAATGAATTCAAGAATGCCGGAATCTACACTTTAGATTTCAACGCTTCTTCACTCGCAAGCGGCGTTTATTTCTATAAGATTCAGGCCGGAACATTCTCAGATACCAAGAAAATGCTTCTTGTAAAGTAAAAGATTAATATTATCTTACTAACCCGGGCAATCAACGATTGTCCGGGTTTTTTATTTTACCCCGCCCCCTCCGCGAAGGAGAGAGGTGAATATTCGTGTCCTTTCTTGCATAGCCGATTAATAATAATTTTATTAATTTGAATTCGATTTAAAATTCTGATATGAAGAAATATCCTTTAATAGTCTTTTTCCTGCTGTTTTCTGCTGTTTGTTTCAGCCAAACAAATGATATTTTCATAAAACCACCATATACCACCACAAGCGGACACTGGTTGTTTAACCAGCTGTATGATTCAATCGCCGGAAACTGGAGCCGGATTGCCCCGCTTCACGGCCCTTATTTTGGTTCATCTTCGTATTATTTGAGTGACATCGGCAAGGTCTTTATTTGCGGCGGTATTGACAGTTCGGGATATATTTCTGACAGTTGTTATTTCTACAATATTCAAACAAATTCTTATGAACCCAAAACCCCACTGCCTTTAGGCAGGTACCTGGGTAAGCTGGTAAGGGTTAAAGATTCTCTATATCTTGTAGGCTCAGTGGGTTCAGATTTTTATCTACCTGATGGGGCATTTTATAAATATGATATACATAACAATTCATGGACTGCAAGAACGCCGGTGACAGGTCCCACTGTTCACGAAATGGCAGCTGTTGTCTGGAGAGACAGCCTGATAATAACTATTGGCGGGTCTACAGATGCATTTGGAGGGGCAACAAACCTGGTGCGGGTTTATGACCCAAGGCTTGACACATGGAGAACATTAGCAGGGATTACAAATGTATTTCCGATTTATATTACATCTGCTCAGGCTGAAAGCATTGGAAACGATATTGTTGTTGTTGGAGGTTATAATAACACAGGTTCACTTAATAAAGTATACAAGGGTTATACTAATTCTGCTGACCTTGATTCATTGAACTGGCTGGAAGACACCATCTCAACTCCTTTTAACACAGGTGTATATAGAATAGCAGGCAGCCGGTACGGAAATTCAATGATTTTCGGCCCTGCTCTCAGCGGAACAGAATGTATAAACCAGATATGGAGCTATAATGTTAGTGACGGTCTTTGGACGAAATTTGTACCAAATTCCATCGATACTGCATCAAGAACTTCTTTGGCGCTTAGGATTACAGCGGATTCGATGTTCTTTTATCTGTTTGGCGGTATAACGAGAGATTCAAATTATCATTTTATAAATAAATCGGAAAGGTTTGCAACTCTAAACCCGCTAATCGGCATATCCGGAATCAGCAGTCCTGTACCGGATAAATTTATTCTCGGGCAGAATTATCCGAACCCGTTTAACCCAGGTACTGCAATAAAATATTCACTTCCCAAAAGTGAATTTGTAACCCTTATAGTTTATGATATTTTGGGACGGGTGGCAGCAGTTCTTGTTAATGAATATAAAAAAGCCGGAACTTATTCTGTGAATTTCAATGCACAGAATTTATCAAGTGGGGTTTATTTTTATGTACTGTCTTCAGAATCTTTCAAAGATGCTAAAAAAATGGTTCTTCTGAAGTAATTATTTTCGAAATAAAGAAAAGCCGGGGTTTCAAGCTCCGGCTTTTCTTTATTACGTAATTTTTCAAAATTGGCTTAAATAATTCCAGGCAAGGTAAGCCATAAATCCGGCGCCTGTTTTCAAAGCGGATTCATCTATATTTATTCCGGGAGTATGCAAATCACTTGTATTTCCAACACCAATATTGTAGAAAGTCCCCGGTATTTTCTTTAAGTAAAAAGCAAAATCCTCCGCTCCCATAAAACTTTCAGCTTTGAAAACGTTTTTGCTGCCTGCATACTCTTTAGCTGAAGATTCAGCGAATTCCGTTATTTTTTCATCATTCACAAGTTCGGGATACCCGGGTGAAATTTCAAATTTATATTTGGCACCTGCCGATGCAGTAATTCCTTTAAGTGTTCTATCTATAAGGTTAAGTGATTTTTTCCTGAGCTTCTCATTTAAAGTTCTTATGGTTCCCGCCATTTTTACTTCGGAGGGAATAATGTTTGTTGCCGTGCCGCCTTCGATTTTCCCGATTGTAATTACAATAGGGTCGTACGGGTTTGTATTTCTCGATACAATTGTTTGAAGTGCTAATATTACCTGGGAAGCTGTAACTATCGGGTCAATTGTTACGTTTGGTTTAGCTCCATGGCCAGATTTTCCGGTAATAGTAATATATAATTCATCCTGCGAAGCCATCATGACTCCGGGATAAAAGCCAAATCTTCCTGATGGCTTATTTACAATAATATGCTGTCCGAAAATAGCATCAACTTTCGGGTTTTCAAGTACACCGTGTTTAATAAGCACCGAAGCCCCGCCCGGATTTTTTTCTTCCGCAGGCTGGAATATAAATTTTACTTTTCCGTTAAGCTCGTTCTTTAATTCCGATAAAATAAGCAATGCCCCGTAAAGCATCGCAGAATGCGCATCGTGTCCGCAGGCGTGCATGACACCGGGGTTCTTCGATGAAAACGCTAAACCGGTATCTTCAAGTATAGGGAGCGCGTCAATATCAGCGCGAAGCGCTGCGCATTTATGGCCTGATTTTCCGTTTAACAAGGCAGTAACTCCGGTTTCAGCTATTCCTTTCACACTGTCAGGCTTTGCGGATTTTACCTTATTGTAAATTAGTTTAGATGTTTCAAATTCTTTAAATGAAAGCTCGGGGTTCCGGTGAATCTGCCTTCTTAGGCTGATTATATCCTTAAAATATTTTTCTGAAAGCTCGCTTATTTTCTTTTTTACATCCATATCCTGTTAATAATCAACCTTAAATGTTCCCCAGAAAATGTTATCGGAAATCGTTCTGTTTTCATCAATGTAATTAAATGACCTGTTCTGGTATTTTATAGAAAAATAATATTGTCTTATAGGCTGCCAGGTAAGCTCAGCAATTATTATGTTCCTGTCAACACGCAAACCCTGCAGAAATATATTTGGAATTAAGAAATCTCCTTCGCCTCGAAGTATATTAGAACCGACGTTAGTAACAATCCCGCCCGTGCTATCGGTAACGTTCATCCCCGAACGCTGGTGTTTGAAAGTTACCGTGATATTAAGCCTGCTGTTTAAATCGTATGACAGTCTCACAGCATGTTCATCCGAATTAGGGTTAAGAGCCGCACCGATAGGCTGGTTCCAGTTAGTATAGGAGTTATTAACTTCCCTGTGTGAATAAACAAAAGGGTCAATTCTTGTTACTTCATAAGTCAGGTTCAGATTTTTCAGTGTGAATGCATCCTGCCAGCTTAAACCTGCCTGGAAACCGAATTTATTATCATTTCCGGTTACATCCGATTTGCCCAGTGTTGCAAAATTCAGGTCATCTATAAGCCATGTGCCCTGAAGTGAAAGCTTCTTTACAGGGAAAAACTGCGCATCTATTGCAATCAAAGTATTGTTTGTATTTTTTCCCGGAAGTTCTGTATTTAAGTCGGCGGAAGTCAGAAAAGCGAGCGGGTTAAGGAATGCAATGTTAATAGGCACATTGCTGTAAATAAGCATTTCATTAAAACCCAATTTCATAAAATTGTTAAACAACGGTCCTATTTCAACTCTGTGAAAGACCATGTATTTTGATTCAAGCTGTTTACCTGTTGAATCGCTTCCTACTATGCTTGAGTGCAGGAAAGTGTATTTAATTTTCTTGTACGATAAATCGAACTTTATGAAATCAAACGGAGCCGAGTTGAGATTGGATATTACCAGCTTATCGATAAATCCTGTACCGTAGCTTAAAGCCTCTCTTCCTATTGTTAAGCCAAGCCAGTCCGATGCGGGCGCATACCTGATGTAGCCTTCAAAGGAGTCGTAGCTCTTGCTTCCTTCGCTTACAAACTTCCGTGTTGAAGCAAGTATAGGATTGAATTCTGCGGCAAAAAGCGCGTCCTGCTGCGTTCCGCCTATTCTTGCGCCGTTGGAGAGCCGTAAATAATATCCTACTGAGTTAAACAATGTACCTCTTATTCTTGTCCCTAAGCTTGCCAGAACCACATGGGACTTGCCGAGTGAATCACCGTTTGCGCCAACGTAGTTCAGTTCAGCCGTTGCATCCCAGAAAAACGATGAATTACTGTCCGCTTTGGCATACAGGTACTTTTGTTTCCGGTTGCTGAAAATCTCGCTGAACTTGAAGCCTGAGAAGAACGAAGATGAGCTTTTCAGGCTTTGCTTAATATCATATTCAAACTCAATTGAATAATCGTCAAGGAACTGTTTATCGGTTCTTGACAGCTTGCCCGATTTGCTTCTTATTTCAACAAGGTATTTTGCAATTTCTCTGCGCGATACAGGTTTCATAGAAGATGAATAGCTGTCTATAACCTTATTTGTGAGCATTCTGTCAAGAAAACCGTATACGCTGTGCGAAACGGGAACAAGCTCAACCTGCGCTTTGAGGGATGCGGAAAACAAAAGCATGGAAAATAAAATACCGAGGCAGTATTTATTTATTCTCATAGTTAGTTATATTATTTTTTAAAACTCTATATAGTACGGAATGAATGATTATTGTATATCTTTCATTCTTTCTCTAAGCTCGAGTATAACGTAATGAAATATTATTGAATGAATACTTTCCGAAGTGCACATGTCATCTAAAACGACATTTACCGAATGGTGAGAAATTTTTTTCAGCTTTCCCCCGTCAAATCCCGTAATCCCCAGAGTAATTAAACCATTGTTATTAGCCCACTCAACTGCTTTAATAATATTGGGACTGTTTCCCGAACCGCTGATTGAGATAAGCAGGTCTCCTTTAGAGCCAAATGTTCTAAGCTGCTGCTCAAACACGCTGTCATATCCTTCATCATTGCCCTGTGCTGTAATAAACGGCAGGTTATCGGTAAGGCTCAGCGCTTTAAGCCGCTTTGTTTGTGCTGCATTTTTACGTGTACCTTTGGCTAAATCCTGGGCTAAGTGTGATGCGTTGGCAGCGCTTCCTCCGTTGCCTATAACAAATACAAACCGGTCATTTTTATAAGCATCAAGCAGTAATTCCATGAATTTTTCAATTTCGTCATGGTCCAGTGTATCGAGTGAAGAGGTTACCGTTTTCTTATATGCGTTAAAATCCATATCTTAAGATTGATTAAAAAACGAAGTTAAGTGAAAAAATCCTATCCCACAATGAAATTATGAGGAATTTTAATTTTTTGAAGCTGATTTTCTGACAACGTTCAAATTTTTCATTACTTTTTCTGAATAATCAAGAATATCATCAATATCAGTTTGCGATTTAAGGTATTGAACGTATTCTTTCACACTATCGGCTGCATTCCGTTTTGGAGCCCATCCAAGCGATTTCAGCTTTGTTATATCCGAGCATGCATTGCGTGTATCTCCGAAACGGTACTCACCGGTAATTCTTGCTTTTACATTTTCCTTACCGAATTCTTTTGCTACAATACCGGCAAATTCCTTAACCGAATATGCTTTTCCCCCCCCGACACAGTAAGCCTGGTAATTTGTTCTTTCATCCTCTAAAGCCAGCATGTTTGCATCAACTACATCGTGTACATTTACAAAATCTCTCATCATCATTCCGTCTTCATAAACAACAGGCGGCTTATCGAAGTAATAACTCAGTGAAAATATCCTGCATGCGCCGCTGTACATATTATAAAATGACTGTCGTGAGCCCTGAACAATAGAATACCTTAAAGCTGTGCTTGGAATATTATACCTTTCACCGAAATTAAGAGCCATAAGCTCCTGTGAATACTTTGAAATTGCATACTGGTTCGGCGGAGAAGCATAGGTCTCCGGTGTCCACTGCCATTGAAGAACTTTTCCATCCTCATCAAGGAAATTCCATATACCGCTATCCAGCTGCTGGTTGGTTCTTCTTTTGGGATAATATAATTTTCCCGCTTCTGATTTATAAATACCTTCACCATTTACAAATTGAGATGATGCAACAACAATTTTTTTCATCTTAAGATTTTTTTCTACTGCAATCTCATACAGTAGGGCAGTACCAACCGAATTTACATGAAAGAAAGTAGAGAAATCAGGCAGGTAGTCCTGGTATGCAGCAAAATGGAATACGTATTCTACATCTTTAAGGGCTTTTTCAACAGTATCTTTATCTCTGACATCACCCAATATGAATTCCGCTTCTTTGGGCAAATATGAAGGCTTTCCTTTCAGATGAACAGGTTTCTGAAGGTTATCGAGTATTCTGACATCATATCCTGATTTTAACAGCCTATCGGCTGTATGAGAACCTATAAAACCGGCTCCCCCCGTAACTAGAACTAATGACATATAGATATTGAAAAATTATGATAAGTTACTTTATTTCGTACCTGCTCTGGTTAAATATAATTCTGCTTCCGAATTTCTCCAGCAGAAATGGAAGCTCGCGGTACTCTCTCATTGCTTCGCGGAGCTTGTCTTGTTTATTTCTTTCACAGTATACGAGTAGGAAGCCTCCTCCTCCTGCCCCCGAAATTTTTGCTCCGTTTGCACCCCCTTCCATTGCCGTTTTATGCATCCGGTCTATTTCCGGATTTGAAACGTTTGATGCCAGTTTTTTCTTCAGCTCCCAGTTTTCTTTGAGATAATCTCCGATTTTATTAATATCAAGCTCCATAAGCGAATCAAACGATTTCAGGGCAAGCTCTTTTATTTTGTGGTGAAACTCAATAGTTTTATTTACGTTCTTGTTTTGTTCATCCAGTATAGCAGATGCTTTCCGCGTAACATTTGTAAAAAACAGCTGGAGATTAGAGCCAAGCTTTCTTTTATGTTCGGTATCAATGCTAACGTCGAGTACTTCTACAGAATTATCGCGTTTAAATACAAATTTTTTCAATCCGCCGTAAGCGGCAATATACTGGTCTTGTTTGCCGATAGGTCTTTTGAGGATATCGATTTCAATTTCGCATGCTTCACGGGCAAGCTGTTCAGATGTAACTAATATACCCTGGTACTGGTAAAATGCATTAAGCAGTCCGACAGTCAAGCTGCTTGAAGAACCCAGGCCTGAGCCTTCGGAGGGTATATCGGCAAGCATCATAACCTCAAAGCCCTTTTTTAATCCTGTTTTAGCAGCTGCTTCTCTAACTAAGTCATGCTGGATTTCATCTATATTATGAACGATTTCTTTTTGGGAATAATCAACATAAATCAGGTCATCAAACCGTTCTTTAACAATTACATATAAATATTTATCTATAGCGGTGCTGATTACAGCTCCTTCATGGTCAAGATAATAGCCCGGGAGGTCGGTTCCTCCGCCTGAAAGGCTGATTCGTAACGGTGTTTCTGAAATTATCATATTTATTTATAATTCGGCAACGCACTCGGGCGATTTATCCGAAGCTTTTATATATTTATATTTATTTCCGCCGCTGTCAAAAGCAAAGCCGTCTATGTTAAACTCAAGTTTCTCGCCTGTCTTGCCAATCCAGTGCCTGAATTTTGCAGGATTTCCGACAACAAGGGCAAAATCAGGTATGTCTTTTGTTACAACCGCACCTGCGCCTACCATGCAGTATCTTCCGATTGTTGTGCCGCAAACAATGGTAGCATTTGCGCCAATACTTGCGCCCTGTTTGAAAAGGGTTCTTATGTTTTCTCTGTGGTATGCTTTGCTGCGCGGGTAAAGGTCATTTGTCAGCACGCAGTGCGGTCCAAGAAAGACGTCATCCTCGATTGTAATTCCGTCCCAAATCGAAATACCGTTTTTAACAGTAACCCTGTTTCCTATAACAACGTCATTTTCAACGAAAGTATAATCGCATAAATTGCAGTCTTTTCCTATTTGTGCACCTTTAAGAATATGAACAAATGCCCATATTCTTGTGTCTTTACCGATATTTACCGATTCACAGATTGCCGAAGGATGAACGAAATATTTTTTTGTCTCTTCCAATAATTATTTTATATATTTTTATTGAACGATTCAGTCGAGGTTTCCAATAGTTTCACAACCTGCATACCGATTTCCCCGCTATTAATAAGAGGCATATTATATAATATAGAGTCAACAAACTCCTGGCATTCCATTCTTAGCGGTTCATGCTGTTCAAGCTGTATAATTTGAATTTCTCCGGTTGAATAACCAAGCTTAGATGAATCGGCGGCATTAGCTTTTAAACGGTTATCAATACCTTTACCGTAGAGTTTTACTTTGCCGTCGAGTGCGAGCATTTCGTCATAGATAATTGTACCCTCTGTTCCGAAAATCTGCATGAGCCTCACTTTATTTGATGAAAGCCAGCTCAGGTGAATATGTGCAGTTATACCGCTTTTGAAGTTCAGGTCTATATGCGCGTTGTTTATAAGTTTTTTCTTTTTTTGACCTGCTGCGGTCTTTTTCTTGATGTTAAAGCCGTTAAAAGGATACTCGTTTCTGCAGCAATTTACTTTCCATGGTACTTCATCCAGTATATGAAGAATAATTGAAAAATCATGAGGCCCGAGGTCCCAGATTACATCTACTTCAGTTTCAGGGGGACCCAGGTTTATTCTTGTCGATGTTATATGAAGGATTTCACCGATGACTTTTGATTTAAGCATTGATTTTATCTTTCTTACTGCGGGTGCAAACTGAAATACGTGCCCTACAGCAAGTTTCTTTTTCAGCTTTTTTGCGGTTATGACAAGAGATTCTGCATCATCCGAATTGAGCGTCAGTGGTTTTTCCACAAAAACATGTTTGCCGAAAAACATAGCTTCTTCGGCAATATCTTTATGGGTACTAACGGGTGTTGCGATACAAATTGCCTGGATGTTTTTATCTTTTAAAATGTCCCGGTAATTTTTAGTCGTTTCGATGAAAGGGAATTCCTTCTTAATGAATTCAAGCCTGCCCGGTTTTATATCGCTTGCCTTTTTAACTTTACAGTTAGTTAAGCTTGCAAAATTCCTTATGAGTTTTGGCCCCCAGTACCCGCATCCTATAATTCCGATGTTTAATGATTTTTCTTTTCCTTTTTTAATAATCAGGTTCCTCCTTTGCCCAGCACCATAACCGGCAGGGTCTTAAATAGAATTTTCAAATCAAGCCAAAGTGACTGGTTATCAGCGTAATACAGGTCTAAGAGCACAGAATCATTAAAGGTAACGTCTTTTTTATTTCGTGCTATTATTTGCGCAAGCCCGGTCATCCCGGGAATAACCTTATATTTTAATTTATGCCATTCTTTAAAAATTTCGTATTCATATGGCAGACAGGGCCGGGGTCCTACGAGACTCATATCACCTTTGAAAACATTGAGAAGCTGCGGAAGCTCGTCAACACTAAACTTTCTCAGGATTCTTCCTACAGGAGTGATTCTCTTGTCTTTTATGAGCTTTATATTAGCATGATTTTCCACAATAAGTTTTTTCAGGTGCTCTATATGTATGGTCGGGTCGTTTTCATGTTTCATCGTGCGGAACTTATACCAGTAGAATGGCAATCCGCTTTTGCCTATGACCTGAGTCTTATAAAATATCGGTCCCTTTGAAGTCAGTTTTATCAGCAATGCTATAATCAGACCAGGGATGAAAACAATTGCAATTAATATAGTTGTAATAGCTATATCAAAAATTCTCTTAAATTTTTCCGAATACAAAGGAGAAGCCTTTGAGGAAATTGAAATAATTTTTAAATCGTGATACTCGTTTTCGTCTAATTTAGTGTTTACAATATCGAAATGGTTTGAAACAAGATTTATCTGGCAATTGGTTAATTTGCACTTTTCAATGAGGTCAAGCAGGTTTTTATTATCGATTTTTTGAATAGTAATATATATTTCATCGATTTCGAGTTTTTCAATTATTCCTGCAAGTTTCTGCGTGGTGCCAAATACAGGAACTCCGTTGATTCTGGTATCTTTTTTTGAAACATCATCATCGATAAAGCCCACCAGCTCGATATGGTAGTGTTCTTTCATCAATAAAGATTCACTGAAGAACCGTCCCAATCCTCCTGCGCCGATTGCAACAGCTCTTCTTGTTAAGAACCGGTTGATGTTGCCCCCAAGATAGGTTTTTGAGCTTAGCCCTGGTCTGAAAATCATTATTCGAACCAATGATATAGATAAGAAAGCTAACAGGAAGTAAACAATAACCTGCGCCCTGGAATCGTGTAAGGTTTCCTGTGTTTTCACAAGAAATATGAGCAGGATAATTGCAATATTGGAAATTAAAAGTCCTTTTAATATTAATAATATTTGCTCACCGATTTTTAAAAAGTATTTATGTTTATACAGCTGGTAGTACCTGAAGACGGGTATTGTTAAGATTGCTCCGAATGCAAATATCAGTATTTTCTCAATAAAGGTGTTATCCTGAAAATACATCAAACCTTTTTTTGAAGTGAGGTATAAAGCAAGAAATGCAGATAGAAGAGAAAACAGTAAATCCCCGGAAGCAAGCAAAAGCTTTTTTGCGCCGTATTTTTTTATAAACCAGCTTACCATTTTTCCTGCTTTAGTTTTTAATCATAAAAACTCTGTATGGAACTGCAAACAAAATCAACCTGCTCTTCAGTTATATCAGGGTACATAGGCAATGAGAGTATCTCATCGCAGCATTTTTCAGCAATAGGGAAATCGCCCTTTTTGTAATTCAGATAACTATAGGCCTTTTGCATATGCAGGGGCAGCGGGTAATGCAGCGCGGTCTGGATATCCTTTTCTGAAAGGTATTTCATCAGGTTACTCCTGTTTTTTACCCTGACTATAAAAAGGTGGTAAACATGCTTTATATATTCCGGGCAATATGGGGTAATTACTAATTCCGGTTCAAATAATTTAAGCCTGTCATAATAATATTTTGCAGCTTTGCGCCTCTGCTCTGTCCATTTGTTAATATACTTAAGCTTAACGTTCAGAACTCCTGCCTGAATTTCTTCCATCCTGTAGTTATGGCCTTCCGATTCATGAATGTATTTTTCAACAGAGCCGTGCTGGCGGAAGCGCAGCATTTTACTGTAAAGCTCCTCATCATTGGTTACAACCGCGCCTGCTTCTCCGTAAGCTCCGAGATTCTTGCCCGGGTAAAAGCTGAATGTACCTATAATTCCGAAGTTTCCAACTTTTTTCCCTTTGAATTCCGATAAATGCGCCTGGGAGCAATCTTCAATTACGTACAGGTTATGTTTTCCGGCAATTTCCATAATTTTTTCCATTTCAGCCGGCTGACCGTATAAGTGAACGGGAATTATTGCTCTGGTTTTTGAGGTTATTGCATTTTCAATTTTATGTGCATCTAAATTAAACGTCTTCTCATCATGGTCAACAAAAACCGGTTTTGCTCCGGTTAAGCTCACAGATTCCGATGTAGCAATAAAAGTGTTCACCGGAACTATAACTTCATCTCCGTATTTAATTCCAAGGGCAGTAAGTGCCGTATGAAGAGCATCAGTTCCTGAACTTAATGCGCAGCAGTATTTTACCTCCTGAACTCGTGTAAAATCTTCTTCAAATTTTTTTACCTTTTTACCGCAAACATAAGCAGTGTTATCAAGTACATCATTTATTTCTTTCAGGATTTCTTCTTTTATTTCAGAGTATTGTGTCTTAAGGTCAACAAAAGGGACTTTCATAAATTCGACTAAATTTAGGTAATTGTTAGTTAGATACTTCTAATTTAGCTATAAAAAGACAATCTTGAAACTCCAAATATATTAAGTGCCTTATTTTGTTAAAGATAACAGTTTCGTTTTAATAAAACAATTAAGCTCTCTTGTTTGACGTCCTTTTATTTATTATCATAGATATTAGAACGGACATAACAAGTATTGAAGAAATAATAATCAACGATATATGAGCCGGGATATGAAACTCCGGATTGATAATAGGAAGCAGCATCTTCACCCCTACATAAGCCAATATAAATCCTACACCTCTTTTTACGAATGAAAACTTATCCGCAACTATAGATAACAGGAAATAAATTGACCTTAAGCCAAGTACTGCGAGTACATTTGATGAAAATATTATAAACGGGTCATTGGTAATTGCAAATATTGCCGGAATGGAATCGATTGCAAAAACAACATCGGTAGATTCAATAACAAGAAGACATACAAACAGAGGAGTTGCGTACCTGATATCTTTTATATTTACAAAAAACTTATTGCCGTGCTGTTCATCGGTGGTCTTCATGAATTTCTTGAACAGCTTCAGAACCTTGTTTTGCTCCGGGTGAATTTCCTTTTCTTTATTGAAAAGCATTTTGTAGCCTGAGTAAATCAGAACTGCCCCGAAGAAATACAGTATGAATGAAAAATAAGTTATTAAAGTAACCCCGAGGAAAATAAATATTCCTCTCAGGACAATTACACCTGCTATTCCCCAGTTAAGCACCTTACGCTGGTACTTTGGCGGGATTTTGAAGTAATTGAACAGTATCAGGAAGACGAAAAGATTATCGACACTTAGAATTTCTTCAATAAGGTAGCCTGTTAAAAATTCTACAGCTTTCTGTTTACCGAATTCGTAATATACGCCTATATTAAAAAGTGCGGCTACAGTTACCCAAAATATTACCCATTTTATTGCTTTCTTGGCTGACATTGGAATTGCAGTTTTTTAACACAATTTTTCATGGTGCATTATTATCGGGAGCGCCCGGGTTTGGGATAAAATCGTATGACATTTCGTTCTGATTCCATTTGAGCATAGCCTCATCGGAAACGCTCTTCCCTGTGGAATCGGCTATACTGATATATATATTCATAGGGGTTTCTTTTTCATCAAAGTTTATTATGTAACCATTATCGGCATCTATCTGGTTAACCAGTTCACCTTTAGTCGAAGAAAGCTTCTTATCAAAGCTTAATATAACTTTCCACTCACCTGAATTTTCTACAATGCCTCCGTTCTTAATCCACATTTTATTGTCATTCTGCTTTTTATTTACAACGGCAGTAAATATATCTTTGTTTCCGTTACCGTTCAGGTCACCTTTTGCTAATACAACCGTGTTATTGCCGAAGCTTGAAGCTGCAAATCTTTCTCCGGCATCAGTCGATTCGAGAAGATTAGATTGTGACTGCTTGTTTTTTCCACATGATATTAGTAAGATAGTGGAAAAACATACAAATAGCAGAAATAATTTATTTGAATTAATCTTCAATTTATTGGTGTTAGTTAGTTTTTCATTAGAAATATAGCTAATTAATTTCTGACCTTAAAGACAGAAAATCGGTTGAGCATTAAGAAAAATTGACCTGTAGAGACGCTCAGCGAGCGTCTCCTGCTGTATGAATCACAAATTGTTCGTTTTGACTGAAGTTCTTTAAATAAACAAGTTATTCTGCGCTCAATTTTCGTTGTTATTAAGAACTAAATTGACTAATTTAATTGACTAAAATTTTTTACGAATTATGGGATTTTTTGAGAAATTAAAGAAGGGTCTATCAAAGACCCATGATAATATATTTGCCAAAGTCGATAAGCTGGTTTACGGCAAAAGCAAAATAGATGACGATTTAATTGAGCAAATTGAAGAGATTTTACTCAGTTCTGACGTCGGAGTACAAACTACCGAAACACTTGTTGAAAATATCAGGACAAGGGTGAAAGAGGAAAAATTTGAACGCCCGGATGAATTGACAAAGATGCTGAAAGATGAAATTAAAAAAATGTTTTCCGAAAACGGCAGCCATCAAACTGTGGGATTTGAGATAAACAAAAAGCCTTACCTGATTATGGTAGTGGGTGTAAACGGAGTTGGTAAAACAACTTCAATCGGCAAGCTTGCACATAATTTTAAAAATGCGGGTCATTCCGTTTTAATAGCTGCGGCCGATACATTCCGTGCGGCTGCAAATGAACAGCTTGAAACATGGGCAAAAAGAGCCGGATGCGAAATAATTCAGCTTACGCAGGGCAGTGACCCCGGAGCCGTGGTCTACAATGCTGTTAACAACGCTCTTGCTAAAAATATTGAAGTGCTTATAATAGATACTGCAGGCAGGCTTCACACAAAAACAAATCTGATGGAAGAGCTGAAAAAAATGAAACGTGTTATTCAGAAACTCATGCCCGATGCTCCCCATGAAATACTTCTTGTAATAGACGCTACCACTGGACAAAACGGCTTGAACCAGGCAAAAGAATTTGCAAATGCAATAGGGTTAACAGGTGTTATACTCACAAAGCTTGACGGCACAGCAAAAGGCGGGATTGTATTGAAAATCAGCAATGAGCTCAAAATTCCCGTAAGGTTTATAGGCGTAGGCGAACAGATTGATGACCTGCAGGTATTCAATAAAGAAGATTTTGTAAAAGCTTTGATAGAAGATTAAATTGTCAGCCATCATAAAAATATTACCCCAGTTTATAGCAAATCGTATTGCGGCGGGTGAAGTTGTAGGAAGACCTGAATCGGTTGTTAAAGAGCTTGTTGAAAACTCTATCGATGCCGGCGCAAAGAATATTGAGCTTGTATTAAAAGATGCAGGCAAGAGTCTTATTCAGATAATCGATGACGGTACCGGTATGAGCGAAGAAGACGCTCTTATGTGTTTCCAGAGACACTCTACAAGCAAAATTTCCCAGCCCGAAGACCTTGAAAATATTAAAACTCTTGGATTCAGAGGCGAAGCGCTCGCTTCAATCAGCGCTGTTGCACAGGTCGAGCTAAAAACCAAAACTGAGGGTTCAGAACTTGGTGTATCTATTAAAAATCACGGAAGTGAAATTATTGAATGTATACCTGATACTTTTACCGGTCCGCACAGGCAGGGTAACAACGGTACATCGGTTTCTGTAAGAAACTTATTTTATAATACCCCTGCCAGAAGGAATTTTCTTAAAACAAACCAGACAGAGTTCAAACACATCTACGAAACATACATCAGGCAGGCAATTGCAAATCCTTCGGTTTCATTCAGAATGGTTAATGAAGATGAAGAGATTCTTGATTTAAAATCATCTGACCTGCAGAACCGCCTGATGGAAATTTACGGTGTGGAATATGCCGAAGCATTAATTGAGGTCTCGCAGGAAACAGAATTAATATCATTGAAAGGGTTTATTTCAAAACCAAGTTATACAAAAAAGACAAAACAAGATCAGTTTTTATTTCTCAATAAACGCTATGTTGTAAGCAAGGCGCTATCATACGCTGTTCACATGGCTTATGATGATTTGATTGAAAAAGGGGATTACCCTAATTTCTTTTTATTTCTTGAGCTTGACCCGCACAGGTTTGATGTAAACGTTCATCCCTCGAAACTTGAAGCTAAATTTGATGATGAAAAGGCTGTATTCGGCTTTGTGAGAAAAGGGGTTTGGAATACACTTCAGCAGAATGATTTGGTTGTAAATGTAAATTTAGGCGATAATAAAGGTCATTCAAGAATAGAATCAAAACCAACTGAAGCAAGAATTTTCTCCTCCCAGAGTTTTGCCAAAAATCCGAAAGAGGAGCAGCGTTTTCCGTTTGAAAGAAAAGAAGGGGATGGTTTCAGAGCGCCGATTCTTGAAATGTTCGGTGATAAAAAGCCGGATGAACATGTAAAAGCCAATGAAGTTTTTGATTCAGCGCAGGAAGAAAACACTCCGGGTGAAGCGGTATCATTCGACCACGCCGATGTGAGAGATTTAAGCGGAAAGAATTCTATCTGGCAGTTCCAGAAAAAATATATACTTTACCAGCTTGAAAATACATTGATGATAATCGACCAGCACGCAGCTCACGAAAGAATTTTATACGAACAGGCTGTTGACCGCTTGAACTCAAATGCTAATCTATCACAGCAGCTTCTTATTCCGCTGTATATTGAATTAAACCCGGTTGATTTTGAAGTTATAAAAAGCATCGAGAAAGAATTAAGAGCATTGGGATTTGATATCGAGCTGCAATCAAAAAGGAAAATAAAACTGAAGGGAATCCCTTCCGATGTTCGCCTCGGGCATGAAGATAAAATCCTGCACGAATTGATTGATGAGTATAAAGAAAATGATGTTAAGCTGAATCTTGATAAGCGTGATAACCTTGCAAAATCGTATGCATGCAAGCATGCTATAAAAGCGGGTGATAAACTGAATCCTGATGAAATGCTTAATTTAATCGATAAGCTGTTTTTTACACAGATGCCTTACGTATGCCCCCACGGCAGACCAACTATGATTAAAATCTCAATGGATGAACTTGATAAGAAATTTGCCAGAACCGGGTTTTAAGAATATTAAAAAGTTTAAGTTAATATCGACGAGATTCCCGTCTTTCGCGGGAATGGTTACCGCTAATTTTATTAGTTCGATATATCTCCCATAATTTTCCGATAACATCATCCAGAGCGGGACCTAACAGCTTAGGGTCATCCGTTTTAGACGGCATATTTTCAAAAACCTCGTAGGGTACTTCAACACCGTTTATGTTAATATGAGTTGTAGATTCAGCGGAAACTTCTTTCCAATCTACGTTTTTATATAATCTTTCCATTTTGGAATCAGGCAGCCCATGTTCAAGAATGCTGTCAGGCTTATCGGGATTAAACCTTTTACGGTTTTTCCTTAGTGATTCCTCGTAAGGCACATTAACATAAAGTATTGCAGAATTTTTTACTGCCTCTTCCGAAAGATGTTTGAATGCCTCCCTGTATCCTCCGTGTTCGCTTCCGCGGGAAAATTCAATAAGACAGGTTGTGTTATCATGATAATTATTTTTGTCACGGATTTTCTTTTTGTATTCAAGCGAGATGCGTTCAATCAAAAGGTGCCACTGGTATTCATACAGAAAATACCCGTCTTTTGTTGAGTGAATCCGCGGCTTATTGAATTTTTTCTCAAGTATCTCATCTTCTTCAAACCATGTCCATAACATCGGGAAATCATCTATTTCATCAATATTTCCAATATGAAAACGCTTTAACCTGTCATCAGGAGATGTTTTTTTTAGATAATCTATTACTTCCGATTTTCCCGAAGCAGGTCTGCCGAGAAGAATTAATTTTTTAAATATTTCTGCCATAACTGTTGTAAATGTTTATGTAATTTTAAAATATACTTATCAAATTTAAAGTCATAAATTAATGGATTTAATATACCCATTAAATGTTTTATTATTGTTAATTGCTTAAACACAATTATGAAAAAATACATACTTTTTATTTTACTCATCTCATCAACTCTGTTTGCGGGTTATTCAACTCCCGGTGCAGGCAAATCATGGAACCTTGACAGCCTTGTTGCATTTTCGGGCGGCAGTGTAACCTTCGGTAGCGGGTATTACACATTTCATGATACGCTGACAATTTCACAATCAGATACACTGAAGATTCTCACTAATTCAACTGTAAAAATTAACCCTGTAGGAATATTCAACGTGTTCGGCACGCTGATAATTAATCCTCCTGATTCTGTCAAAATTACATCAGTTGATACAACACAAAAATTTTATGAAATGCACCTCGATGACTTAAGTGATGCCAGTGTAATGAGAAAAATGATTTTCGAATACAGTGTAAACGGAATCCGCCTGCTCGATACAAATCCTTTAATCGATAGCTGCATAATAAGATTTAACTGCAACGGAAACAGTTCAACAACGGCTCCCGCAATTAACCTGTTCAGGTCTAATGCTGTTATTTCAAACTGCAGAATTTACAGAAACTACAAAGCTGCAATAGGCGGAGGGGCAAATATTGCGAATGCACCGCAGATAATTAATAATATAATTTATGAAAATAACATTGCTAACGGAAATGTACCGCAGATAAATCTCGGCCAGTCCGGAACAGGAACAACATTAATTCATGGAAATACCATAAGAGGATTATATACAAATGCTGGGGGTATTGCAACATTACCAATCGGAACATTAAATATAATTATCGAAAATAATATTATTAAAAATAACAGGTACGGCATAGCAATTGCGAATGCAAACACAATTGCTATAATCAGGGGAAATATTATTGATAGCAATAATATACAGGGCAATGCTGCTTTAGGAGGAAGCGGGATAAATTTTAATGGAACATCAACTCTAACCGCCATTGTAACACGTAATTTTATAAGATGGAACCTGTGGGGAGTTACTATTCAGGGTACAGCAAAGCCAAATCTTGGAAATTTAAATAATGCGGATACATCTGATAACGGGTATAATTACATTTACGGGAATTTCCATAATGATACAATTCCCGATTTGTATAACAACACTCCCGATTCCATAATGGCGGAAAATAATTTCTGGGGAACGGGAAATATATCAATAATAGAACAGCATATATTTCATAAACCCGATAATCCCGCATTGGGATTTGTTGACTATATTCCTATTTATATTCCGGTCACAGTAAACAATAACAGTAATAATATTCCGTCAGGGTTTAAGCTGTTTGATATATTTCCCAATCCGTTCAATCCTTCTGCAATCATAAAATATCAATTACCGCAAGCAGCATCTGTAACGATAAAAATATTTGATGTACAAGGAAAGGAAGTAAAAACACTTATTGATGGTACTCAATCAACCGGAATACACGAAATTATTTTCAGTGCAGAGAATCTTTCAAGCGGAGTATATTTTTGCAGGATAGAAGCGGGGGGGTTTGCTGATTCTAAAAAGATAGTAATTTTGAAATAGCTAAACTGACCTCAAAAACCCTAATTTTATTAAAATTTTAAAGGTTTTGAAATTTGAGCTTAATCATTTCAATTTAAACTAGGAACCCGTTTTATTTAAGTTCCAATCTTTAAAATATTAGGCTCAATAATATTATTGTTTCGGTTCATATATTCAATTATGTTTGAATATCTATATAATTAAAATCATTTCAGAACAAAAACGGGGGAACTATAACCCTTTATACAACATGAATAAATTAAAATACCTGTCAAAGACAGGATTATTACTAATTATTATTACTGCAGGAATCTTCTTTTCAATCAGTGGCTTCAATTTGAGTTCTCATAATACAGTCAAACATCTTGCTCATAATGACCAGAAATTTTCACAAGTCAGAATTTTTGCAACCACGCAGCAGGATTTTGATAAGATGATGCAGGCTGGGCTGTACATTGACCATGCAGTTAGAAAACCGGGTCAGTATTTGGACGCGCTGCTTTCCGAACATGAAATGCAAATGCTCAAGATCTCCGGAGTTTCTTATGAAGTATTGATTGATGATTGGGATACATATTATAATAACAGGCAGAACCTTATGACCCCTTCAGAGCTGGATGCCCAAATGCGTGAAGCAAAAGACCGGGATAATGTAACACATTCTATATATGGAACATTGAATAATGGCTGTTTGAGGTTTAGTGAAGTTGTTGCAAAGCTCGATTCAATGAGAATGCAATATCCGACTCTGATTTCTGCAAAGTGGTCAATCGGCAATACATATGAGAACAGACAGCAGTGGGTTGTGAGAATTACTAAAAACCCCGATGCTCCCACAGGCAGACCGGAAGTTTTACTGCATGCATTAATTCATGCAAGAGAGCCTGTAAGCATGGAGCAGCAGATTTATTTTGTTTATTGGCTGCTGGAAAATTATAACATAGACCCCATTGCAACATACATTCTTAACAACAGGGAAATTTACTGGATGCCTGTATTTAATCCCGATGGATATGTTTACAATGAACCGGGCGGGGGACAATGGAGATGCAACAGGCATATAACATCCGGAAGCTGCGGACCCGTTGACCTGAACAGGAATTTCGGTATTTATTCAGTTCTGGAATTCATCCAACGGCGGTTCAAGCACTAACCAGTGTGATGGAGGCTCAGGTACTTACCGTGGCACAACTCCTTTCTCTGAAATCGAATCACAGAACGTTATGAATTTTGTGAATTCAAGAAATTTTCAGGCTGGTATGGGGGCTCATACCTCAGGGAATGACCTTCTTAAACCGTGGGCTTGGTGCGACCCTACACCCACACCGGATGACAATAAGTTCAATGTATTTTTAGCAGATATGACTATGTACAATCATTACATAACCGGTACGCCTTTTCAGGCTCTTGGATATTATGTAAGGGGAGGTACCGATGATTGGTATTACCAGGATTCAGCACATGCTCCTCATCATATTTTTATATTAACCCCTGAAACAGGAACATCTTTCTGGCCGCCGCAATCTGAGATTCTGCCTGATGCTGAGGGTATGCTCTGGGCAAACCAGTATATATGTCTTGTAGCAGGTCCCTACGTTAACCCTGTTTCAAAGGCTTTTAACCAACCAACTTATAACCCCGGTCAATCCGGCACATATAAGTTGGTTTTCAGGAATAAAGGTTTGTTAGCTGCAAATAATGTAAAAGCTCAGTTGGTGCCTTGGAATGCATATGTATCAATTCCAACTCAGCAGTACACGTATCCGTCTTTGGCATCCTTTGCTTCTGACAGTGCAACTTTCAATTTTACTCTTGCAGCAAATGCACCGGTGAATTGTGCTATCCCGACTACATTAAATTTAAAAATAGATACTTCAACTGTATATACCGAAACAGTATATATATACGTTGGCACAGGTGCAATTTCACTTAATGATGACGCAGAGAATGGAATAGGCAACTGGACAACACAGGGTTCATGGTCTGTTCATACCGATTCATATCATTCACCGACACATTCATTTGCATACGCTCCTTACCCCAATAACGCAAATTATTCTTTGACTCTTACCGCACCTATAAATGCCCAGTCGGCTCCGGTTTGTTATCTTAATTTCTGGAATAGGGTATCGCTTGAAAGCGGATGGGATTTCGGCATTGTTGAAGTTTCGAGTAATAACGGTACTTCATGGCAGCAGGTTATATCCTATACGGGGAATAATCTTACATGGACTCAACAGAGCTTTGATATTACATCTTATGTTAATGCTGCAACCCAGCTTAAAATCAGGTTCAGGCTGACAAGTGACGGCAACACAACCAACCAGGGCTGGTGGGTAGATGATATTAAGCTTACAAATTACTGTATGGGAACAGTCGGTGTTCCGGGCTTTACAAATATTCCTAAAACATTTGGAATAGCACAAAATTATCCTAACCCGTTTAACCCATCAACTGTTATAAAATATCAGCTGCCGAAAACGGAGTTTGTTTCCATAAAGGTATTTGATTTGATTGGAAGGGAAGTAGCATCACTGGTTAACGAACAAAAAGAACCGGGATATTACGAAGCTGTATTCGACGGTTCAAACCTGGCTTCAGGACTATATTTCTATAAGATTGAGGCGGGTAATTTTGTTGAAACTAAAAAAATGATGTTGATAAAATAACAGAAATATTTTTGAATTCCTGCTCTGCAGGACTGATAAAATAATGTAAACTTCCGAAGTCTAATTGATTTCGGAAGTTTTTTTATGTCTTCAGATGAATATTGTAAGGAAAACAGTTAGTTTATAATACTAAATGAGATGAAAAAATATTGTTGACAACAAGTTCTAAATTGGTTAAGTTAAGTCCAATATAGATAATTAATAAATAAAAACTTATTGTTGTAAGATGAAGAAAATTAACAATTTAGCCCGTACGGGCATTTTTTTAATTCTGGCTGCAGCTGTTGTTTATTTTTCGGTGAACGGGTTTAATTTAACCAGTAATCAGACTGTAAAACAACTAGCTCATAATGACCAGAAGTTTTCCCAGGTCAGAATCTATGCAGCAAACCAGCAGGATTTTGATAAAATGGAACAGGCAGGTTTACTAATAGACCATGCGGTAAGGAAACCCGGTCACTACATTGAAGCATGGCTTTCGGCCGATGAAATGCAAATGTTACAGGCTTCAACCGTTCCTTATGAAGTATTGATAGCTGACTGGGACACATATTACAACAACAGGCAAAATCTTATGACCCCTGCGGAGCTTGATGCAGCTATGAGAGAATCAAAAGAAAGAGATAACATTTCTCATTCAATTTTTGGCACACTTAACAACGGCTGCCTGAGATACAGTGAAGTTGTTGCGAAACTGGATTCACTTAGAAGCGAATATCCCACGCTGGTTTCTGTTAAATGGTCATTAGGCAATACAATTGAAAACAGGCAGCAATGGGCAGTTAGAATTACACACAATCCCGATGCGCCTACAGGCAGACCGGAAGTATTACTCCATGCATTAATTCATGCCAGAGAACCTGTCAGCATGGAACAGCAGCTTTACTATGTTTATTGGCTTGTTGAAAATTATAATATTGACCCGGTTGCAACTTATATCTTAAATAACCGTGAAATCTACTGGATTCCCGTATTTAATCCCGATGGTTACGTTTACAACGAGCCGGGAGGCGGGATGTGGAGAGCTAACAGGCATATTACGAGCGGTAGCTGCGGACCTGTTGACCTCAACAGAAATTTCGGTATTTATTCATTCTGGAATTCATCCAATGGCGGTTCAAGCACAAATCAGTGCAGCGGCGGTTCAGGAACATATAGAGGCACCAGTCCCTTTTCAGAACCTGAGACTCAGAATGTTGCAAACTTCGTGATGTCTCGTAATTTTAAAGCAGGTCTTGGTGCGCATACCTACGGAAATTATTTAATAAAGCCGTGGGCATGGAGTGACCCATCACCTACACCGGATGATGCGAAATTCAATGTGTTCCTTGCAGATGCAACAATTTATAATCATTATACAACCGGTACCCCGCTTCAGACTGTTGGCTATACAGTTAGAGGATGCGCAGACGACTGGTATTACCAGGATTCGGCACATGGTTCATCTCAGCGAATATTTCTAATGACTCCTGAAACGGGAGGCACAGGTTTCTGGCCCACACAAAGCGAAATTATACCGCTTTGCGAAGGAATGTTATGGGCAAATCAATACGTCAGTCTGATTGCGGGTCCTTACGTAAACCCTGTTTCAAAGACATTTAACCAGCCGACCTATAATCCCGGTCAGTCAGGCACATACAAGCTTGTTTTCAAAAACAAAGGATTGATGACCGCAAATAATGTTAAGGTGCAGTTGATTCCCTGGAATTCTAATGTAACAATTCCAACACAACAGTATACATATCCGTCACTCGTTTCATTTGCTTCAGACAGCGCAACCTTCAATTTTACTGTTGCAGCAAATGCGCCTGTTAACTGCGCTATTCCCACAACATTAAATTTAAAGATTGATACATCGACAGTTTACACTGAAACTGTTTATATTTACATTGGGGCAGGTTCAATAACTTTGAATGACGATGCTGAAGGCGGCATTGGAAACTGGACAACTCAGGGAAGCTGGTCTTTGCATACAGACTCATACCATTCACCTTCTCATTCTTTTGCCTACGCTCCATATCCAAATAATGCAAATTATTCATTGACATTGACCAGTCCCGTCAATATGCAGTCTGTACCTGTTTGCTATCTTAATTTTTGGACGAGATATGACCTTGAAGCCGGATATGATTACGGATATGTGGAAATATCAAGCGATAACGGCTCAACATGGCAGTCAGTAACGTCATTTAACGGAACAAATCTCACATGGACACAGCAAAGCTTTGATGTTACTCAGTATGTAAATGCTTCAGCGCAAATGAAAATCAGGTTCAGGTTATACAGTGATGCGGGTGTTTACAATCAAGGCTGGTGGGTAGATGATATAAAGTTCACAAACTACTGCCTTGGGACAGTTGGTGTTCCGGGTATAACAAATATTCCTAAAACATTTGCAATTGCACAGAATTACCCGAATCCGTTTAACCCGTCAACTGTTATTAAGTATCAGCTTCCAAAATCGGAATTTGTTACTATCAAGGTGTTTGATTTGCTCGGAAGAGAAGTGGCATCACTTGTAAATGAGCAGAAAGAACCCGGCTATTATGAGGCGGTTTTTGACGGCTCAAATATGGCTTCGGGGCTGTATTTCTATAAGATTGAAGCGGGAAGCTTTGTTGAAACAAAGAAGATGATGTTAATAAAATAACGAAGTTCGGGATATATATTTGTTAGTATATTTTTAGATTCTAATAGATTATATTTTTGGGTTGAGTTTGCTTAGCCGGCTTTTTCAAAAATAGGTTTTGATAAAGCAATTGATTTACTTATAATTAAAATATAATATTACAAGAAAATTGAGCCTGCCCTTAACAGACTCAATTTTTTATAACAAGGTATTACAAATAAAATAATGCAGAGAATACTAAAAACTTTCCTGTTAATTCTGTCAGCTGCTGCCCTTTATGCTTTTATCGCTGAATATTCCGGTGAGACTGCCGGAACAAGTCCGGTTACAGGTTCCGATTCAGTTCTTCAGAAGAGAACGTGCGGAACAATGAACTATCTTGAACAAACATATAAGAATGACCCACAATATCAAAAAATACTTGAAGACCTGGATAAATCAGCCGTCGAATTTTCCAAAACTCATGCTTCACGGGACCTTTCGCTTGTTACGATTCCGGTTGTTGTTCATGTTGTCTACAGCATTTCATCGCAGAATATTTCTTATGACCAGATAAGAACCCAGATTGACGTATTAAACAGGGATTACAGAAGGTTAAACAGGGATACAGCAAACACACCGCCGGCGTTTAAGCCGGTTGCTTCTGACCCGATGATACAGTTTTGTCTTGCCCAAAGAGACCCATCCGGAAATCCTTCCTTGGGGGTTACACGAACACTTACAACTGTACAGACCTTCGGGCTTGATGATGCAGTAAAGTTCAGCTCGATGGGCGGTCATGATGCATGGGACAGAAATAAATATCTGAATATATGGGTTTGTAATCTTGGCAGCAACCTGTTAGGATATGCAACATTTCCGGGAGGAAATCCCGCAACTGACGGCGTAGTAATAGGGTATTTGTATTTCGGAACAATCGGCACTGCAACACCTCCGTATCATCTTGGCAGAACGGCTACTCATGAAGTAGGACACTGGCTGCAGCTGTATCACATTTGGGGTGATGATAACGGTGCATGTACGGGTTCAGACCTTGTGGCAGATACACCTAACCAAGGCGCGGAAAATTACGGATGCCCGGGCTTTCCGCATATTTCATGCAATAACGGTCCGAACGGTGATATGTTTATGAATTACATGGATTATACCGATGACGGGTGTATGAATATCTTTACAAACGGACAATCAGTCAGAATGTCATCTGCATTAAACGGACCTCGGGCGCCAATTCTTACCTCTAATGGATGTACTTCGGTAAACGGAACCCCCATTGCAATGTTTGTTGCAGACAGCACTTCAATTGTTCATGGCAGAACAGTGCAGTTTACAGATTTATCAGCAGGTATCCCCACCGGCTGGAGCTGGGATTTTTCAGGCGGAACACCGTCTTCTTCAAATATTCAGAATCCTTCAGTTGTTTATAATGCAGCCGGTCTTTATTCGGTTAAGCTGACCGTAACAAATTCTTTTGGTACAGATACACTTACTAGGATTTCATACATTAGGGTTATGGGCACACCGATGAGCGCTTTCACACTGGTTTCCCCGCCCTCCTTGACAAGAATTACAACTTCACCGGCGGATACCTCATTGGTAAGATTTACGTGGACAAGAGCAGCATACGCGCCTGATGTGACATATAAACTTAAGCTGAGAAAACTCGGCGCCCCAAATGACCTGATTTACACCAGTAATAACAGCGGTCTTGATTCAGCTATCACATTCCGGAACAGCTACCTTGATACACTTGCAAATAATTTAGGTATCACAGGTGATTCAGTGAAGTGTTTCTGGAGAGTTTATGCATACAACGGAGTTGATTCCACTGCTTCATCTGCTACAAATTTTATAACGTTTGTAAGGTCTGTTATAGGTGTACAGAATATATCCACAGGTATTCCTGTGAAGTTTGCATTATATAATAATTATCCCAACCCATTCAATCCTGCAACAAATATAAAATTTGATATTGCAAAACGGCAGAAAGTTAATATTACTCTTTATGACGTTATTGGAAGAGTTGCAGCAGTTCTTGTTAATGAAACTCTTGAACCGGGTACTTACGAGGCTAAGTGGGATGCATCCGGTTTCGCAAGCGGGATATATTATTACAGGATGCAAACCGGGGAATTTTCAGATACAAAGAAAATGGTTCTTATAAAATAAAATTTTTTAAGGCTGGTATTTTACCGGCCTCTTTTTAGAGGTGAGCGATGAAGCTAAAAATCATTTTTACAGCATTATATTATTATTTCATTAGTATATTTTTTATTATAGTATTAGTTCGGAAGTAAATGAAATTCTGAAGAAATCTGTAAGGAAATTCCATCCTATCCCTCAGATGATTGGTTCGAACGCCAAAGAGCTTTCCCGTTTAAAGAAATTCCGCAGGAAGAAAGATTAAAATCCATCGAGTATGTAAAAAACAACATGCATGTATCTGATTTCAACGGTATGTCTAACTGGATTCTTGCGGGTCCTACGAATATTGAGGGAAGAATAAGTGTTCTTGCTGTTCATCCAACCAACCCGCAGATTGTTTACGCAGGCTGTGCGGATGGAGGGGTGTGGAAGTCAACCAATTTTTGCCAGAGCTGGGTAAGTGTATTTGATAACGAAAACACATCTTCTATCGGTGCGCTGGCAATAGACCCTTCCAATCCCGAAATATTATACTGCGGAACGGGTGAAGCAAATTCACTTAGAAGCTACTATCCGGGTACCGGCATGTTTAAATCAACTAACGGGGGTACGAGCTGGACTAATATTGGTTTAGTCAATACTTACAGCATTGGAAATATTGTTATCAATCCTGCAAATACTCAGGAAATATATGCCGCAGCGGTTGGCTCGCTGAGAAGAAAAAATCCCGAACGCGGATTGTATAAATCTACAAACGGCGGTTTGAACTGGACACAATCATTGTATTTATCCGATTCAGTAGGAGCAATTGATGTAGTAATGGACCCCAATTCGCCCAATAAATTGTTCTGTGCCATGTGGGAAAGACAACGCCGTGAAGACTATATAAAATACGGCGGACCAATGTCAGCGCTTTATGTATCTACAAACTCCGGCGCTAGCTGGAGCGTAGTAAACAGCGGCTTTCCTTCAAATGATGCAGCACTTGGTAGAATATCACTCGATATCTGCAGAACAAACTCCCAGTTTATTTATGCACTTACTTCATACACAAACGGTAATTCAAGAGGATTATACAAATCAACAGACGGAGGTACAAGCTGGACGCTTGTAAACAGTTCGGTTGCATCATCATCCAATTATGCATGGTTTAACAGGATTTGTAAAGTAAGTCCAACAGATGCTAACTATGTTATTTGCGGCGGTTTAAATATGGAACGCTCGCTCAACGGAGGTACTGGCTTTTCAACAATAAGCGCTTCTCATGTTGACCAGCATGCTGTTTGTTTTGCGCCCTCAAATTCAAGCTACATTGTAATCGGCAATGACGGCGGTGTGGATTATTCAACAAACGGAGGTTCATCTTGGCTTGCAAGCACTTCGCTGCCGGTTACGCAGTTTTACGCAGGAGATATTGATTATAATAATCCCAATGTAATACTCGGCGGCGCGCAGGATAACGGCACGGTCAGAACATTAACAGGTAACTTAAATGACTGGACTGACATTTACGGCGGAGACGGGTTTTACTGCCTTGTAGATTATACTAACTCACAGCGTGTTTATGCGTCTTCACAAAACGGTTATCTTGGGTATTCCACAAACGGCGGTTCAACGTTTTTCAGCGGAACATCAGGCTTAGACCTTACTTATTCAAACTGGAGTACACCGTATGTTATGGATAAAAATAATCCGCTCACATTATACTGCGGAACATATAAGATACATAAAACAACCAATGGTATGCAGTCATGGCAGGTAATAAGTCCTGATTTGACTAACGGACACGTTCAAAATCTTGGTACTATTACCACAGTTGACGTATCCAAATCAAATCCAAATGTGATTTACTGCGGAACAGATGACGCAAACGTCTGGGTTACAACTAACGGCGGCGGGAACTGGACAAAAATAAATAACGGATTGCCGTACAGGTGGGTTACAAGAGTTACTGTTCATCCCGATTCAGCTAATATATGTTATGTTACGCTATCGGGATATAAGGTCGATTCACTCGGAGCGCATATATACAGAACAACAAACTACGGAAGCTCATGGGTTTCCATAAAAGGCAACCTGCCAGATGCGCCGATAAATGATGTTATTATTGACCCCGTGTATCATAATACACTCTATATTGGTACTGATATTGCCGTCATGTATACAACAAATCTGGGAGCTAACTGGGATGTGCTCGGAACAGGTTTCCCGACAAATGTTCCGTGCCATGATTTGACATTCCATAATCCTACAAGAACACTTGTAGTATGGACTCACGGAAGAAGCGCTTTCAAAATTAATGTTCCGCTGGTGGGCATAACAAACAATGGAACTGCTGTACCGGGTAAATTTGCGCTATACCAAAATTATCCGAATCCGTTTAATCCCGAAACAAAAATTAAATTTGATGTTCCCCGGTCAGGAACAAATACCGGAATAAAGTTAGCAGTATATGATATCATCGGAAGGCAAGTTACCCAGCTTGTCAATAGTCAGCTCAAGCCGGGCAGTTACGAAGTGGTGTGGAATGCAGGCAGTTATGCTTCCGGGATATATTTCTATAAGATTACATACGGAAATTATTCTGATGTTAAAAAAATGATTCTTGTTAAATAAATTGAAAATATTTTTTTCAATATTATCATTAATTGCTCTGCAGCTGTTATTTATACAGGGCTGCACAGGTGTCCATCTCAGCCAGCAGATAGTGACAGGTGCAGATGACTGGTTAATGTCCGGCGGTGTGCCCCAGCAGCTTAATGTTTCAAAATCTGTTCTGGAGCCTCCTCTTGAAGTTGTATGGAGCTATAACATCGATGCCGGTATCGGTCCTTCCGCAATATCTGTTTCAGATGGAGTTGTGTTTGTTAATGACCTGCAGGGCGAAATGTATGCGCTCGATATTAGCTCGGGCGGTAAAATAGGACAAATAAATTTTCTCGGAAAAGAGGCAAGCTCCACACCTCTAGTGGATGGCAATGATGTTTATGTAACTTTTGCAGGAGATAAAAAATATTCCATTGCATGCTATAATATGCTGGAAGGCGATATAAAATGGAGAAGAAATCTGGGTTATATCCAAACTTCGCCCGTTATGAAAGATGATTTTATTTACACGGGTTCATTAGACGGAAAGTTTTACAAGCTCAGTAAATCAGGAAGAGTTGAATGGAAGTTCAACGCCTCATCTCCCATACATTCAACATGCGCCATTGATGATAATAAAGCTGTGTTCGGAGCGGATAACGGATATATTTACTGCGTTGGATTATCAGACGGACTGGAAAAATGGAAATTCAAAACACAGGAGTCGGTAATCACAACTCCGCTGATATTTAACAATAAGGTCTTTATAGGTTCCTACGATTCAAATTACTTTTGTATCGATATAAATACCGGTAAACAGGAATGGGCTGTTAACCTTAAGACCAAGCTTGCATCGGGTTCGGCATTATACGGGGACTCATCAGTAATTACCGGAGGCATTGACGGTAACCTCTACTGCCTTAACGTAAATGACGGCAGTATGAAGTGGAAATTCCACACTTACGGTGTAATAACTTCAACCCCGCTTGTTTCTGGCAGGTATATTTATTTTACTTCTTATGACAGAAAAGTATATTGTGTTGACGGAACCTCCGGGAACGGATTGTGGAGTTATGAAATGGATGATAAAGGAAAAACCTCACCTGTTATATGGAAAAATATGCTGTTCACTGCTGATGATGTTAATATAATTTGTTTTAGCCCTAAGAAAAATGCTGAGTAATAATTTATATAAAATATTATTTCTTTTATTATCAGGAAATGCTTTCTGTATAAACCTGTATGCGCAGAGCGGAGACTCGCTGAAGATAGATTATAATTTTATAAACTCCGTTCCTCAGAATGCCGAAGTGTACCTGAATGATAAGCTTCAGGGTGAAACGCCTTTCCGGTTTACGAAAGAATCGGTTGATACTCTTAATTCCGTAAATATTACGTTAAAGCTGAAAGATTACATTGATTATTCATTTACATTGAATACTTCCGATATGCCTGTAAACAAGACTATTAACCTTGTGCCTAAAAATAAACTCTCTTTAAAAGAAGAAAACAATGTTGAAGAAAACAGTGTTGATTATTTTAAGACTCCGAGGAAAATTGTTCCCATTGTAGTTACATCGGTAGTATCCGCAGGCTCGGGAGTGTTGAGCTATTATTTCAAAAAACTGGCTGATGATAATTATGATGAGTACCTTGCTACGGGTAACAGGGATAAGTTTGATAAAACAAAAAAATATGATATTTACAGCGGGATTTTCCTTGCTGCGTTCCAGGTCGGGTTTGCAGCATTAATTTACTTTCTGCTTTTAGATTAACCGATTTTTGCCGCTTTTAGCATTAAGTTCCACGAAATTTCCTTTTTCTCATTTTCATTTCCCCATGCATTTTTTAATTCATCAAAAATCAGCCTAACCGGATTTGAATTGTTTACACTGATGTACTTTTGTACAGGTGACCATGTCATTACAAAATTAATGTAATCATCAAAACTCCACAGTTTTTTGATTTTAAACTGCGGTGTTTTAATCCTTTCGAAAGGGAAATCTATTTCGGTTTCCTGGTGAATGCCTTTCCAGAATTCCGGCGCTGCATAACTGCCGATTACCTCATATAGAAAGCGGTGAAAAATACTATCTATATGCTTATTAACATTTGATTCGCCGTAATTCCATACTGCAAGTGTTCCGCCGGGCACCAGAACCCGTTTTACTTCATTATAAAATTTATTCAGGCTGAACCAATGAATTGCCGTAGCCACAGTTACAAGGTTAACCGAATGAGCTTCAATTCCGCTCGTTTCCGAAGGAGCAACCCTGTATATAACTTTCACGTGCTGAATAGCATTTTGAATTTGTGTCTTGCTTGCGTCGGTTGCAATTACTTCATCAAAGTAACGGGCAAGACTAATTGCAGCCTGTCCGTTGCCTGCGGCTGAATCCCATGCTCTTTTATGTTCATCTGTAATTGAGCTAAGGTATTCAAACAGCTCTTCGGGATAATCAGGACGGTATTTGGCATACTCCGATGCGTGCTGAGAGAAATGGTCTTTAAAATCCAATAATGTTACCTGTACGAAAAATAATCTGAAATATATTTAAAGCTTACATCATACCTGTACTGTATATTCATATGTCCGTCATCAAATTCCTGGTGGATGTACTTTATTCCGTTTTCTTTCAGTTTACTGCAGTAGATTCTTGCTCCGGCATGAAGGTTAAATTCATCTCTTGTGCCGCAGTCAACAAAAATCATTTTCAGTTTTTTCAAATTGCTTCTGTATTTTTTAACCAGCCTTACAGGGTCAAATCTCAGCCATTTATTCCATATACCCGGAATCATCTCTCCTGTATATAAATCAAACGGCAAGTCAAAGTTATATTCTCTGCGTTTGGGATTTGGTGAATAGCATGATGCCATTCCCACAGTATTCAGCAAAACATGAAACGAACGCGGTTTGGGTTGGTTTTTATTCAGCTCTGTATTTATAAAATTTCTGACTGCCTGGTGCCCCTTACCGTATTTTTGTATGCCTACAATAAATTCAGGGAAATCTTTTAAGTAGCAGTATTCAAACGCTGTATCGCCTGAGTGAGTTACCATGAGCTTAAAAACATCAGGATGCCGCATAGCAAGCCACATCGCGCCGTAACCGCCGGAAGATTTGCCTATTATGCAGCGTGATTCAGGCTTACGAATTGTTCTGTACGTATTATCAATAAACGGTACAATTTCTTTAATAAGGTAATCCTCATACCTGCCGGTTGCCGATGAGTTTACGTACTGGGAACCGCCGTATTTAGTAAAGCAGTTGGGCATTACAACAATCATTTCTTTGATTTTCTTTGTTTTAATCAACCTGTCCAGCCGTTCCTTTATATTTTCCGAATATCCCGATACGTTCATATTCATTTTGCCATACCCTGTAAAACCTGCAATAAGATAAACAACGGGGTAGCTTTTTGCTGAATCCAGATAAGAGGGAGGAAGATACACTAAAACATCCCTCTTGTGAGGGTCTCTTAAAGTGTTGTTTTTAAGGATTTTACTTGTGTGTAATAAGGTAATTATTTTACTGTTCATATTTTATAATATTAAATTTTTTATTAATCCAGCTGCGACGTATATTTGCTTTCATATAGATATTAAATATAAATATTTCTATTTTTTAATAGTGCTGATTTCGAATCCTGCTGAATAGAAATAAATAAAAATATTTCATTAAAGAAACAACCTAATTCCTGCTCTTTTCAAACTTAACCGGGGGTATGCAAATGAAAAATATTTATAAGTTCTTTTTCTTGGTATTTTTAACCGGCAGTCTATTTTCGCAGAACATCCCTTCCACAGGACTTGCGCCATTTGTGTACAATACCGAAAAACCGGGCATAGTATTTAATATACAGTCAACAAGTTCAAGATTCTTTTCTTATAATTCAACTAGTTTAACTGCTTCTCAATTGTTCAAATATTTCGGCGGGAGTCCGTTTACTTTTATAGGTCCCGTTCAGCCTTATTTTCTCGGTTCAGGTGACCAGTGCGGTCAGGGAGGCAATCAGGCTATTTATGTTATTCAGCAGTTAAGTCCTTATATATTATTCACAGTCGATACAACAACAGGAGCGTTAACTAATCTCGGTACAATAACCGGTATTAATCCTGCTCATAGCGCGGGAGGTATAACATCACTTGCTTGGGATGCATCAACCAATACTGCTTATGTTGCAAGCACAAGCATTACCGAGTCTGAAATATACACATTAAACCTTACAACGAAGGTTGCAACACCTTTAGGGGCGGCAATTACAAATGCCCCCGGTATCATTGCATTGGGTTGTAACCCTGCGGGTTCATTATTTGCAATTGACCTTGTAAACGATAATCTCTGGAAAATAAACAAGACAAACGGCACAGCCTCATTGGTTGGTCCCCTGGGCATGGATGCCAATTACGGTCAGGATGCAGATTTTGACCCGAGGGACGGCTTATTCTACTGGGCAGCGATAGGAACATCTAATCCTGCAAACCTGAGGACGATTGATACTATAACAGGTACAAGTACAATGTTAGCAGCTTTTACAGGTTTAAACCAGGTTCTTGCAACAATAATACCGGGCATCACAGGACCTCCTCCGCTTCATGATTTTTCTGCAGGTCCGTTTTTAGGATTGCAGCCAACTTATCCTATTAACGTGCCCACACAAATCAGGGCAAGAATTACTAATGGCGGACAATCAAATGAAACCGCAGTGCCGATTAAGTTTTTCGTTGACGGTTCACAGGTGGGTTCTTCAATTAATTTGAGCCTAAATGCAGGGCAGTATGATTCTGTTTCATTTCCGTGGACACCTTCTGCAGGAGGTAGCCATAATATCAGGATTGTCTCAGCTCTTTCTACTGACGAGCTTCGGGCGAATGACACAGTCAGTGCCACAGTTTTAGTTTTAGCAGGGGTTTATGAACCCAGTGTACACAATCAATGCAGAAACGGGTTGAACAAAAATATATTGGGTAATTATACAGTTTATGATACACTAGTTGTATCATCTTTGCCTCCAAACAATTGTCAAATAGTAGATGTCAATGTAAAAATAGATACAGTATATCACACGTGGGATTCAGATATGCAGTTTTCAATCGTTCACTTAAACACAACAGTTATTATAATAAACCATGTAGGAGGGGGCGGGGATAACTTTATTCATACAGTATTGAATGATTCCGCATCAACACCAATTGCTAACGGCATAGCTCCGTTTACCGGTTCATATATACCGTCTAACCCGTTATCGGCATTTAACGGATATGTAGGGTACGGAAATGTTGGAGGAAACTGGGTATTGAAAATCCTTGATGACCAGGGTGGTGATACAGGATTTTTAAAAGCATGGTGTATTACCATTGTTTATTACACTTGTGAGGGTGGTATACATACAATCACAGTACCAAATTATTACGCTTTGAGGCAAAATTATCCGAACCCCTTTAATCCAACAACAAAGATTGAATATGCCATCCCCAGACAGGGAGATACTAAAATAACTGTCTATGATATTCTCGGCAGGCAGGTGGTTGTGCTTGTAGATGAATTTAAGAATCCAGGTATTTACACCGTTGATTTTGATGCATCGCAGCTTTCAAGCGGAGTGTATTTTTATAAAATGGAATCAGGCAGCTTTAAGGATGTAAAGAAAATGCTGGTTGTGAAGTGATGCTTAAAAAAATCTGTTTTATATTACTGATAAGCATAGTTCCTGTTAAAGGTCTTTTTGCTCAGCAGACAGATAATATAACTATTGTTAAGGGAGTTCCGGGGTTTATATATCCACAGTGCAATACAGGCATAATTTATGATGATAATACATGGGAAAATAAATTCGGATGGGACAGTACAAATACCGAAGGAAGAATTGTTCAGAAAATTAAACCCATGTCGTACCCGTTCACAATAAATAAGCTTTGTTTTGCATTAACAAGACTGGCATCAGCTACGGCGGATTGGACATTTGATATTACGGTTTACGACACAACCGGTGCTGGTGATTCCCCGGGTCAGGTTATGAAAACATTTGCAAACAAAACAGCGGTAAATGTTCCGGTTTACCCAAATTACTCATGGTTTGATTTTGATAATTTAGATTCAATTCCGAGGCTTTTCAACGGTGCGTATTATATCGGGATAAAATGGAATCCTTCGCTTTATCCAAATCATTTTCTAGGTGTCGATGAAAGCAGTTCTACACCGTCGTGGCATATATTTACAAGCTCAAATTCAGGCTCATGGACAGATTTAAGAACATACATGCCGTTAGCAAATGCTGTAGGAATAAGAGCAGATAATTCCGGATTTGTTTTAACGCATGATTATTCACCGGGTCCCTTTCTGGGTCTGCCCTGCCGGCTTATCATTAATAATCTTATTAATATCAGAGGCAGAATTAGAAATTTAGGAAGTTCTAATGAAAACAGTGTTCCGGTTAAATTTTTCGTTGATGGTGCTCAGGTTGGTGCTTCTTTAAATCTTAGCTTGCTAGCAGGTCAAATAGATTCTGTTTCGTTCCCTTGGATACCATCTGCAGGCGGTCTTCATGAAATAAGAATTGTTACATCACTTTCAACTGACCAAAACAGATACAATGATACTCTCAAATCATCAATTCAGGTACTGGCTGGTTCACCAATTATAGGTGAGGTTTATAATGGGTGCAGAAATGGTTTGAATATACTTATACCGGATAATGGATTTGTATTTGATTCGATTTTAGTTACAGCTCCATCAAATGCATATCTGATAACAAGCGCTAAGGTAAAAATAGATTCTTTGTTTCACCCCAGGGATTCAGACCTTAGACTGTATTTATTACATCTTGATAAACAGGTTATTTTTATTGACAGCGTCGGAGGAAGCGGGCATAACTTTATAGGAACACAAATTAGCGATACAGCCTGTTACTCTTTTAGCTCCGGTTATGCTCCATTTACCGGTTCTTTTACACCTTCAAATCCTTTATCAATTTTAAATGCATATGTAAATCCCAGCGGCTATTGGAAGTTAAAATTAGTCGATACTGTCAGCGGAAGTTCAGGCACACTTAAAGCGTGGTGTTTAACAGTTACTTATCTTGTTTGGGAGGGAGGTATAAAGAGTTTATCTATCCCAAATTATTATGCTTTAAAGCAGAATTATCCCAATCCGTTCAATCCATCAACTAAAATTGAGTATGCTATCCCAAGACCGGGAGATACAAAAATAACAGTATACGATATCCTCGGCAGGCAGGTTGCTATGCTTGTGGATGAGTTTAAAAATCCGGGTATATATTCGGTTGATTTTGATGCATCACAGCTATCAAGCGGTGTGTATTTTTATAAAATGGAATCGGGAAAATTTACTGATACAAAGAAGATGTTGATTGTGAAGTAAAATGAAAAAGAAATCATCTATATTTTCATGGGATTCCCGCTTTCGCGGGAATGACGCCTAAATTTTCAAATCCCACTTTTTAACTTCATCAATCATTTTATAATCGGTTAAATCGTAGTGCAGGGGAGTGATTGAAATATAATTATTCTTCACTGCAATGATATCGGTATCATCAGCCTCATCTGTAATATTCATTTTCCCTGTCAGCCAGTAATATTCTCTTCCGTTGGGGTCAGAGCGGACTTCATAAGCATCCTGCCAGTCTGATTTTCCCTGTGTGGTTATTACAATTCCTTTTATTTCTTCTTTCGGAACAGCTGGGAAGTTTATATTCAGTAAAGTTCTTAGGTGATAATTTTATACTTTTAGTAATTAGTATATCATTCAATAATTTTAGCTGCAGCTTCAGCAGCGTACGAGAAATCAATCTGCTCAAATGTAGCAATCGATACGGCAACTGAGGGAATATCGAGTGTTGTGCCTTCCGTGGCGGCAGATACCGTTCCCGAATAAATTATATTTATTGCTGTGTTTGCCCCGTGGTTTATGCCGGAAACAACCAGGTCAAATTTTACATCTTTATAGAATATCAGCACGCCAAGCTTTAACTGCATCGGCAGGAGTTCCTTCAACTGCTATACCGAAAACTTCGCCGTCTTTCCTGTATTCAAACGCCCGCAGGGGATAAAATACGGTTATTGAGTGTCCCACGGCGCTTTGCTGCCTGTGCGGCGCGCATACATAAACGTTTGCGAATTTCTTCAGCTCTGCAACGAGCTTTTGAAGCCCTTCGGCTTCTATGCCGTCATCATTTGAAACAAGTATGTTTAATTTATTATCAGTCATCTCTGTGCAGTAATCCCCATATTGTATCTTTCAGCTTATCAAGATTCTCACCGCTGATTGATGATATTTTCAGCACGGGAATTTTTGTTTTAGTTCTTTTAAATTTTATTTTATCCAGTTCATTTCTTTGCTCATCAGTCAATGCGTCTAACTTTGTAAAACATATTATTTTCGGTTTATCAAGAAGGCTTATATCGTAGCCCTTGAGTTCAGCTGTAAGAATTTCGTAGTCTTCGGTTTTATTTTCTTTGTAAGGCACTAATGTTGAATCTATTAAAAAAACAAGTATTTTTGTTCTTTCAATGTGTTTTAAAAACCTGATTCCAAGCCCTTTGCCCAGATGAGCGCCTTCAATCAAACCCGGTATATCAGCAACTACAAAGCTTTCGTAATCTTTGTATCTCACAATTCCGAGGTTTGGCTGAAGTGTTGTGAAAGGGTAATCAGCAATCTTAGGTTTTGCAGCAGAAATTTTTGAAATTAAGGTTGATTTCCCTGCATTCGGCAAACCGACAAGTCCAACATCGGCAATCAGCTTCAGCTCAATAATAACTTCAATTTCTTTACCTTTTACACCTGGCTCGGCAGTTCTTGGAGTCTGGTTTGTCGAAGTAGCAAAATGAGTATTTCCTTTTCCGCCTTTACCTCCCTTTAATGCAATGAATTCCTGTCCGTCATTAACAAGGTCAGCTAAAGTATCACCTGTTTCAGCCTCTTTAATTATACTGCCGCAAGGTACTTTTATAATTATATCAGCGCCGTTTCTTCCGGTTTTATCGCCGCCCATTCCGTGTTTGCCCGCTCCTGCTTTATAAATTTTCTTGTAGCGGAAATCGATTAGTGTTGCAAGCGAACGGTCTGCTTTGAATATAACATCGCCGCCTTTTCCGCCGTCACCTCCGTTGGGACCGCCTTTGGGCACATACTTCTCCCTGCGGAAGCTTACACAGCCGTTGCCGCCATTACCGCTTTTGATAAGGATTTTTGCGTAATCTATTAACATCAATTAGTCCCGTTTGCACTTTTTCGGTTTTCGAAATAATACTGCAGCACGTCTACAAACTTTACTGCTTCTTCGGAATAGTATTTAATATTGTTGTTAGAGTAGTATTCATCGATTTTTTTTGAAGCCGAATCCCAGCCGTCTTCATCAAGAAGGTTATTTACAAACTCCCTGAACGTTTTTTCATCCCATTTGAATATTTTCTTCAGGATTTTTTTTCTGTAAGATTCTTCGCAGAAGAGTTCATCAAATAGCTTTACTTTTTGTTCTTCTATACTAACAGGTTCTGCTGCCGCTTCGCTTAACTTTGCTTCAAGTATAAGGTCTTCGGAATATATATCATCATCAGATTTCTTTTCCTGGATTTCATCAGGTACAAGCTTGGACTCCCTGATAGTTTTAATTCCGGGCAGGTTGTGTTCATCTATTAATTCTTCGGGTTTTGGCGCGCTGTCATCTGTTTTTAATGCAATCTTTATATCTTTATAAGATGATTCGGCGTTTATAAGGCTTTTTTTTGTTTCCGAAAGTATAAGCCCGGCCCTTGTTTCATCGGCTTCTTCGTGTACTTTCCCGGTTTTCTTCACTGCGGGCTTCATCAATTCAATTGCTTCCTGGATAAAAATTTCATGGCTGAAAAATCCGTCTATTCTATCCCTGATATCGGTAAACCCTTTATCTGCAAAAAATACTGAAAGTATTTTCTTAGGAAGCTTTATATTTATAGGGTTGTTTTTTGTGAGATCACGGAAAAAAATGTAAAGCAGCTTAACAAGGTTCAGCCTTCCTGAATCACCGTTTGAAGTAATACTTATTTCTTCAAGTATTCTTCTGTTTACATCACCAATCAGCCGCTGAACCTGGTTGACAGAAATAGTAACCGGCGAATTAATAATAATGAAGTTTTCTATCTGCTCCAGGTAATAATTATAAAACTGGAAATATTTCAGCCTTTCGCTTACATAGCCCGAAGGCCGTGTTTCAACTTCTCCAAACAGGAATTTCTGCAGAGTGCTGCCGGGCTTAATAACGTAATTAATGCTGAAAACAACAGCGCGGTTAAGTACGCTTTCAAAATCCGGTTTGTTTAAAACCGCAGGTTTATTTTTATAAGTGCATTCGAAAAAGTTTATGATATACGGCGGGAGGCTTGATTCCCGTATGTTTCGCAGATGTGTTTTGCCTTCGGAAAATTGAACTAACGATATGTAATCACTGAATTTCTTATTGGCAAAATCTTCAAATAGCATTTAATCTCTTTCCGTTTCCGGCTTTACAGCTCTCTAGTAGATGTTTTTTTCTTAAGCTGTGATATGTGCCAGGTTATGTTAATTTCTTTCGGGCATGCATCCACGCAGTTAAATATTGTGTGGCATCTCCACAACCCGTCAGGTGAATCGATAATGTTGATTCTTTCGTCAGCAGCTTCATCTCTTGTATCGAATACAAAGCGGTATGCCTTCAAGAGTGCTGCGGGGCCAAGGTAATTCTCGTTTGACCACGTAGACGGACAGCTTGTTGTGCAGCATGCGCACATTATGCATTTTGCCGATTCAAAAAGCATTTCTGCATCTTCGTTCGATTGCAGGCGTTCCCCGTCAGGAGGTACGGGTGATTTGTTTATCAGGTACGGCTTAACAGTTTCGTTCTTCTTATAGAAATCATTCATATCAACAATGAGGTCTTTTACAATTGACATCGAGGGCAGAGGCTCCACGGTTATAGGTTTATTCATATTCAGCTCTTTGAGCAGTATTGAACATGCAAGCCCGTTTTTCCCGTTTATTTTCATTCCGTCAGAACCGCAAATGCCGTGAGCGCATGAACGCCTGAATGACAGAGTGCCGTCTAAGTTCCACTTGATTTGATGCAGGGCATCCAATACTGTCATAGTCGGATTAGCCTCAATTTTATAATCCTGAAAATGCGGTTCATTGTCTTTTTCAGGATTGTACCTTAGAATTCTAAATGTTACTTGCATACCGGATAAAGTAATAATAAAATTTTCAAAATTAATATTTTCTTTCCATCGGCTGGAAACGGGTTACGTTAACCTTTTTATAATCTATTTTGTTTTCTTTTCCGTCTTTAGCCTGCCAAATAAATGTATGCTTCATCCATTTCTTGTCATCGCGGGCAGGGTAGTCTTCTCTTGTATGCGCCCCTCTTGATTCTGTTCTGTTTAGCGCGCCGAGTGTAATTGTTTCGGCGATATCGAGCAGGCTCTTCAGTTCGATTGCTTCAATTAAATCGGTATTAAAAACATTTCCCTTATCCTGAACCGAGATATTATTGTATCGTTCCTGGAAATCTTTAACCATTTGTTTCATTTCGGTTAAGTCTTTTTCGTTTCTGAATATGCCGCATTTATCCATCATAGCTTCCTGAAGCTCTCTTCTGATAGCAGAAATTTTTTCCGTTCCGTTTTTGCTTAAGGTATTTGCAATAAGTTCTTTTGTTTTTTCTTCAGGTGCCGAATTAAACGGAACCAGTTCCGCAGTTTCTAAAAATTCAGTAATCTTTTTCCCGCCCCGTCTGCCGAATACAACTATATCAAGCAGCGAGTTTGTACCCAGCCTGTTTGCGCCGTGAACCGAAACACAGGCGCACTCTCCCGCCGCATAGAAACCTTTAACGGTTTTACCTTTTGCATCAGCCAGTACTTCGGCATCGGAGTTTGTTGGAATTCCGCCCATTGCATAATGCGCTGTTGGCTGGATTGGGACTGATTCTTTAGTAGGCTCAACTCCTAAGTATGTTCTTGCAAAACCTGTAATTTCAGGCAGCTTTTCATCGATAATTTTTCTGCCGAGGTGGGTTAAATCCAGGTTAATATAATATGTACCGTCACCTCCCTGAATGCCTCTGCCTTCGCGGATTTCGGTTATAATTGCTCTTGATACCATATCTCTCGGGGCGAGGTCTTTTACTGTGGGAGCGTAACGCTCCATAAATCTTTCACCGTCTTTATTGCGGAGGATTCCCCCTTCGCCCCTTGCAGCTTCGGAAACTAGTATACCAAGCTTCCATAAACCGGTTGGATGGAACTGGTAGAACTCCATATCTTCAAGCGGAAGTCCCGCGTTGTATACAAGTGAACACCCGTCACCCGTGCCAACATGCGCATTTGAGGTGATTCTGAAAGTTCTTCCGTAGCCGCCTGTTGCAAACATAACCGCTTTTGCATGAAAGACATGGATTTCGGAAGTGGAAATATCTATTGCAACAAGACCTTTACAGACACCGTCTTCTATAATTAAATCGGTTACAAAAAACTCAGCGAAAAACTTTACATTGTTTTTAATACAGTTCTCATACAAAGTATGAAGCATAACATGACCCGTTCTATCGGCTGAATAGCATGCGCGTTTCACCGGCAGACGTTTTGAATTCGGGTCATCGGGATTTTCAGGTTTTGTATGTCCGCCGAACTGGCGCTGCGCAATTTTGCCCTCTTTTGTTCTTGAAAAGGGCATGCCCATGTGTTCAAGCTCAACTATTGCGCGCAATGCATCATAACACATAATCTCAATTGCATCCTGGTCACCGAGATAATCCGATCCCTTTACAGTATCGAAGGCATGGTAAAGCCATGAATCATCTTCCTCGTTGCCTAAAGCAGCGCAAACGCCGCCCTGCGCTGTTCCCGTATGAGAGCGCGTCGGGAAAACCTTAGAAAGAACTGCGCATGAATACTTTTTAGGAATTTCAACTGCTGCTCTTAAACCGGCACCGCCTGCACCGACTATAATAACGTCATATTTATGAATCATTTCGTTTTAGTATATAAGATGATTTATTATTCTAAATTCTTTATTGCTTTGTAGAGTTTCAGCTTTTTTACGTTATCTTCGGGTGTGTATGTATAAATATTCTTCAGCTCCATATAAGAAAGTATGGCATCCATTTTCCTATTCTCTTTAATAGCTATCATACCCAGGTAGTAATGAACATCCACACCGTAATAAGAATAACCGTAATTCAATATCTCTATTTCATTAGCTTTTTCTAGGAATTCTTTTGCTTTCTTATAATCTTTATATTTTTCGTAATACATTCTGCCGAGCCTGACATATGCATCTACGTATGAAGAATCTTTTTTAATAACAGTTTTATAGTATTTGATTGCCTTTTTATTTTTATTCATCTGTTCATAAATATCGGCAATCTGGTAATAAATGTATACATCGCTTGTATCTTTCTCCAGCATTTTATTATAAAACTGTATGGCTTTATTGTATTCCTTCGAGCTTGAGTAGGCGCTTGCCATCGATGAAGAGAGCAGGCTGAGGAGGCTGTCTGACTGGAATTTTTCCCGGATATTTGTAAATAAATTTTCTGCTTTCGTGAAGGACTCGGTAAAGACATACAGGTCCATTAGTTCCTGGTAAACCGAAAACGAATCAGGCGCCATATCAATGCATTTATTATAAAAGCCCTCAGCTTTGGCGAAATTAACCCTTGCAATTGAATCCTGTTTAACTACAAATGTATCAAGCGTTTTCATTGTGTCTTTCTGTTTTACATAGTACCAGTTATATGTTGTCTGGTCTTTAAATGAATTTGCCAGCTTCAGGCTGGAAAAATAGAGGCTTTCTTCGCGCTTCTTTTTGGTTTCCTCGTTGTTATCCAGGTTTGCGAGGTCAATACTGTTTTTGAAAGCAATAAAATTGTTGATTGCCAGTGCAAAATTCAGGTTTCCGTAACCCTGGTATGTATATGTTGTAATGCCGATTACTTCGCCCTTGTTGTTAAACAGCGCGCCGCCGCTGTTTCCGGGTGAAATAGCCGCTGTTATCTGTATTACTTTAGCAAAATCTTTTTCTATAGGCATGTATGTTACAGGGTCTGTAAAGCTGACTTTTTCGTTTTCCCTGATGCCGGCAACAATTCCCTGTGAGATAGTGTATTCATATCCGAACGGGCTGCCTATTGCAAATACATCCTGCCCGACTTTAACGTTATCGGAATTTCCCATTTTAACAACCGGGAATTTTCTGCCTTCGGCATTTTTTATCCTGAGTATAGCGAGGTCATTTTTTTCATCTACAATAATTATTTCGGCATCATAGAATGTTCCGTCACTTGTTTTTACAAGCAGGCTGTCTATTCCGTCTACCACGTGGTAGTTTGTGCCCAGGATTCCTGATTCATCAATAAAAAATCCGCTTCCGCTTAGAAGTGTTGTATCTTTGGTTTCGTATGTGTAATAAGAGAAGTAATTATCGGTATGATACCATATTGATATTAATGCAGGTTTTGTTTTTTCTATAATCTGTTCGGCATTGTAACTGCTGTCCGGTTTTATAACAGGCTGCACAGGGGTATGTTCTACTTCAACATCCTGAGCATAAAGATTAATAAGCGGGAGAAATATTAACAGGTAAAATAAGTTCTTTAGGTTCAATGTTTTCAAATTTTATTTGCCTTTCCACTGGGGAGGTCTTTTTTCAATGAAAGCCTGCATTCCTTCCTTCATGTCATCGGATGCAAATAAAAGGTAGAAAGCCTTTCTTTCGAATTCCAATCCGCCTTCAATTGTTGTATCGAACGATTTCAATATAGATTCTTTAGCCATTTGAACAGCAATTGCCGGCATGGACGCAATTTCTTTTGCCAATGCTTCTGCTTCTTCAAGATAAAGCTCATCCGGTGTTACACGGTTTACCAATCCTGCATCGAACATATCCTTTGCAGAATACATTCTTCCTGTCAGAACCATTTCCATAGCTTTTGCTTTTCCGATTGCTCGTGTTAATCTTTGCGTTCCTCCTGCTCCGGGAATTACACCCAGCTTAACCTCCGGCTGTCCAAATTTTGAGCCTTCTGCTGCAACAATCATATCGCAAGTCATGGAAAGCTCGCACCCGCCTCCGAGTGCAAATCCTGAAACGGCTGCAATAATAGGTTTCTTGATTTTCCTGATTTTATCCCATGTGGAGAACTGGTCTCTAATGTGCATTTCAATCGCGCTTGCTGATGCCATTTCTTTTATATCAGCTCCCGCAGCAAATGCTTTGTTGTTTCCGGTTATTATCATACAGCCAACACCTGAGTCTTTATCAAGTGTTTGGAGAGCTTCGAGCATTTCTCCCATTGTTTCGATATTAAGCGCATTAAGCACATCGGGACGGTTTATCTGGATTTTTCCGACTTCAAGTCCCTTGGGATTTGCTATTTTATTGACAATTATGTTTTTATACATTGAAATATCCTGTGATGCGGTGCTTTCCGTTCACTTAGGAGGAATTTGTTGTTTAAATTAATTAAAATGCAAATTTAGTGTATTTGGGGGTTATTTACAAGGTTAAATGAAGAAATTGTAACTGATAGCCGGTGCCGAGGCTGGCACCGGCTGATTTAAATTATTTTAACATATTCGTTGTAGGCACGTCATTTCCAACTACTTCAAATTTAAGGTCATCAAACCATGCTTCCCCGTTACCGCCGCTTAAAACTCCATAGGCAATCCCGGTGCTGTTTTCAGGTACATCAAGCACAATTTCATATTTAGTCCAGTCAGTAGTTCCTTTGATAGGTCTGTTTGTCATATTATCGAACTGGAGTGCTTTCACTGAATCCGGTCCGTCAACCCGCATCCACATAGCAGCTTGATTATCAATATCTTCGGTTTTAATATTTCCCGTGAGTTTAACGCGTTTACCAAGATATTCACCCGGAGGAATTTGTTTCATAATAGTACCGAAACCTTCTTTGACATCAGCAACAGATTTAATGTAATGTGCAGCTTGCCCGTTATATTTTACATTTTCATCTTTTCCGATTTCAAACAAGTCTGGTCTGCTTCCGGTTTTAAACCAATCATTTATATAATTATAACTCCTGGGCAGATTTGTTGATACAATATCATTACTGACAACTTCAAGTAAGAGACGGCTGAACCAAACCTGTCCGTTTCCGCTGATTAAAACTCCATAAGCAATATTTGTGCTGCTATCAGGCACATCCAATACAATTTCATATTTTGTCCAGTCACTGGTGCCTTTGATTGGTCTGTTTGACATGTTATCAAACTGAAGCATTTCATTTTTGTCCGGTCCGTCAACCCGCATCCACATCCCAGCCCAGTCACTTAGATTTTTTGATTTTATAAATCCCGTCAGTTTTATACGTTTACCGAGATAATCATATGGTTTCATATTCATCATTATTGTACCGAAATCCGTCTTTAACATTGGAGATAGATTTTATATAAAGCGAAGGTTCTTCTTCATATTTTGTCTTCTCGTCTTTGCCGGTTTCGTATGAAGAGGGTCTGCTGCCCGCCTGGAACCAATCATCTGTATTATTACTGATTTCATTTGTTTTGCTGCAAGAGATAATACTCAGAAGAAAAAGCGGAATGAAAAATATAATGAATTTTTTCATTTTGATTTACCCCCCGTTTTTGGGAATTGTTATTCGAATTAGAGGTTCTTGTTATAATATAATAATTCAGGTTGAAATATTAAGCTGAAAGATTACGACTGCAAACATAGATACTATTCAACCAGCATTATTTTCTCACCTTTGTCTTTGCTGAGATTGCGCCATAGAATTGCCGAAAGGATAATTGCGGCTCCTGCAATTGCATAAACTGAAGGGGTTTCGCCTATTCCCAGGAAAACCCAAATCGGGTTAAATATTGCTTCCATTGTGGCTATTATCATCGATTCTGTTGCCGATACATACTTAATTCCTTCGTTGAATATCATGTAGCTAATCCCTATTTGTATTATACCCATATAAAGCAGGATAAGCGTTTCTGTACCTGATAATGAAAAGTTTGGAAATATTATAAAGAATGCTATTACTGCAACTATACCGTTGCCGAGAATTACACTGTTAAGTGTGTTTTCTGATTTTTGCTCAATTCTTTTTTTCTTGAGCAAAAGTGTAAAACACGCAAAACAAATTCCCGATGCAATTGCAATAAGGTTGCCGTATATACTGCCGATTTCAAGCCTGCCGAAGAAAAACAAAATCATTCCGCAAATTGAAATGGAAATGGTTATTAGATTTTTCGGTTCAAACTTTACTTTCAAAAACAGCGGTTCAAGTATCAGCAGATAAATCGGAGCGGTGAACTGAAGGAAAATTGCATTTGCTGCTGTAGTTTTCTTTGTTGCAATAACAAAGAATATTAAAATACCGGCATAAAAAAATGATGATAAAACAGAAATCCTGTCAAACTGAAGCTTAATTGATTTTCCAGCTGCCCGGTTTTTTATTGAAGATGCAACCAGGACAGTCAATGCTGCAATACCAGAACGGTAAAATGAAATCTGGAACGCATCGAGCTGCAGGAGCTTAATGAACAATCCGCTTGAGCTCCACAGCAGAGCTGTAAATGAAATGTAAACCAGTCCCTTACGGTGTGCCGGAATTTTATTAAGCCATTTTAAAAATAACACAGCGTAATATTGTATTAAATGTACTGTATTTCAATAGATTATTGCTTTAACTTTTATAATAATTGAAGTATATTTATTAATGGATATTTGCCAAAATTGCGGCGCTGAAATCTCGGCTAACTACTGTCCTAATTGCGGGCAGGAGCGGATTACCAGGCGTCTTGAAGTCAAATCTATACTTCATGATGTAACACACGGTATTTTTCACTGGGAAAACAGCATTCTGCAAACATTTAAGCAGCTTGTAATACAGCCGGGTAAGTTTGTTCAGAGCTATATTAAAGGAAAGCGGAAATCATTTGTAAAACCATTCTCCTATTTTTTATTTCTCCAGACTCTTTACGTGGTGATTTTCCATTTGATGAGCGAAAAATTTTTTGCATTTGTAAATATAACTGTTACAAAAGCCTCACAAGCCGAGAAGATTGCCGAGCTCCAGCATTTAATCAGCAAGAATGTAAATTACCTGAATTTTTGCTCCCTCTTGTATTTGCTTTTTTCTTTAAGCTTTTTCTGAAGAAAAAAACAGGTGTCAATTATGCGGAGTCTTTGGTATTTGCTTTTTACACTTTTGCAACTTTGCTTGTGTTCGGCGCATTTTTTATGCTTCTTTCATTAATTGATATTCGCTTGTGGAGTTTAAGGTTTGTAGTTAAATTACGTTTACATTGTGTACGCAGTAATTCAATTTTCAGGGATACTCCAGAATCAAAGGGTTTCTTTCCGGCACAGCCATTATGATATTAACTTATCTTACTATTCATGGTTTTAGTCGGAGGCATCTCGTTTATTTATATTGCTTATATTTTATAGTCCCAGGCTTTCATTCATACCCCTGACGTCTAATCGCATTTTTTTATAAATAAGTTATAATTAAATTTATATATCCTCTCTTATGCAGTCCATAAAATATTCTTTGTAAATCCGGTAAAAAATGGAGGCTTATTATGCTCAAGCATTTCGAAATAAGAGAAAACAAAATCCTGCCCAGTGAAAATCCGGAAAGTGAAATCCTTCTTTGCTGCGCCCCCGATGAAAATGAAAAAAAATTACTTGTTGATAAATTCCAGGTTGATGAACATACGTTAAATTCAGCACTCGACCCGGACGAGCTTTCGCGAATTGAATTCGAGCCGGAACATACCGCTATAATTTACAAACGTCCTAAAAACTATTCAGGTAAAGACCAGCTGCTGTTCAGGGTTTCTTCGGCGGGATTATTTTTGTTCTCCAATAAACTGATAGTTGTAATGGCTGAAGAAATTACTATTTTTGAGGGGAAGCACTTCAGCAGGGTAAACTCAATAACCGATGTAATGCTGAAGGTAATCTACCGTTCAATATTCCATTACCTTGAGCACTTGAGAGTGATAAATGAGATATCTGATGAGCTGGAAAGCAAAGTAAACGCTTCGATGGATAACCGTTATATTATTAACCTGTTTGCTCTGGAAAAAAGCCTTGTTTACTATCTGAATTCGATTAATTCCAACGGTGTGTTAATTGAAAAGCTGAAGAATTACCACACAAAGATGAACTTCAATCAGGATGAACTTGAGTTTCTTGATGACATGCTGATTGAAAATACACAGTGTTTTAAACAAGCTGAAATATATTCAAACATTCTTGCAAGCCTGATGGATGCGCGTGCTTCAATTGTAGGCAATAACCTCAACGTAATTATGAAAACGCTTACAATTATTACCATCGGTATTATGGTGCCGACTTTCGTTGTAAGCGCATTTTCTATGAATGTTAGGATTCCGCTTTCCGAGCTTGAATTTGCATTCTATATTATTATGGGACTTGCTCTGGTATCAATAGCTGTTGTCAGAATTTTCTGGAAAAAGAAGAAGTGGATGTAGCTGCAATTAGCAATTAAAAAATTATCAATTAAACAATGAGCAATGTTTGTCCATACCTGATTTAAAAAATGTTAATTGTTAATAACTGATTGTTAATTGTTTTTTCTATTTTTTTATATCGACGCCGAGCACCGGAAGTCCCGTAAGCCTGAGTAATCCCTCTACAACCCTATCCGTAAACAGCCTTGAAGGCCCTGAGCGTCTGTGCACACCTATAGCAATCATGTCTGCTTTAACTTCGCCGGCATATTTTACGATTCCGTCATCTATTTCGTAAGCATCTCTCAGGGCTATCTGGTAATTTCCTTTTTTCCCTTTGTAAAGCGATTTCATTCTTTCTATTGCTGTCTGAGTCGGGATGAAATCATCTTCAGTGTTTACCCTCAGCAAGTATATTTTTGCTTTAAAGAGCCTTGCGAAATTGTCTATAAAAGGAAATACCTGCTTTGCTGTTTCATCGAACTTTGAGGCAAACACGATGTTCTTTATAACAGGCGCATTTATTTTCTTTCCTATAACTAAAACGGGAATATCGGTGAACCGTATAATTCTTTCGGCATTAGTGCCAAGGAAAATTTTCCCGATGCTTTTGGCTCCGTTTGTACCCATAATAATCATGTCGAATTTATGGTCTTCTGCGTAGTTTAATATTTCCCTGTAAATGCTGGCTCCGGTTTTGGTAATAACGTTCACTTTTAATGACTTTAGGAAGGGCTTTACAGCAAGCTTGTTCATGTTATCATTTGAGGATTTCTCAAGCTTTACCATGTAATCAGCCTGTATGCCTGTTTCAATAACCGGGGTAAGATATGAATTAGGCGCTGCCAGAAAGACATACGGGTCAACAATAACATGAAAAAGCGTAATACTTGCTTTTGCTCTCTTAGCTGCATCTGCGGCAATCTCAAGAGCAGTCATTGAACGGGTTGAAAAATCAACCGGGACTAATATTTTTTTCATATACTCTCCTGTTTAAATCTTGGTGTTTTCAAAATTAACATTTATTGCCGAGAAATGTGAGTTATAAATAACTGGGTTCCTGCAATAACTAAAACTCAGCGCTTATCCCGATACTCGGAAGAATTCCGATGTTTTTTGATGTTACAATTTCCTTTTTGAAAATATCCCATCTATATTCAAAAACATTTTGCCTGTTATAAACGTTCTGGATATCAATATAGGTAGTCAGCGTCCATTTGCTGAAGAACCATCTTTTCTCAGCTCTTACATCAAGGCGGTGGTACATTGGCAGGGTGAGGGAGTTGTAATTAAAATAATCAATTTCTCCGTTAACAGGATTTATCGGTGTATACGGCCGTCCTCCCGCAGCGCGGAATTTTGCGCTGAATTCCCAATCGGTACCCAACTTGTAACCTCCCGATATATTCATTACATAGCGGTTATCAAAATCGGAACGGCGCTCAATGCCGTCAATAGCTTTATACTTTACGTCATTTAACGATATGCTAATGGTGCCGTAAAGTGATTTTGTTAAGGTTTTTTGGATAAAAATTTCAATCCCTTTAGCTTTACCCGTTCCGTCACTTGTCAGGCTTTCAAGACCGAACGAATTTTCTGTTTCAAATCCTCCGTTATTGGCAAGTATAAGGTAAGGTCTTACTGTACTTACCGGATAGTTTCTGTAATATTTATAATAGAATTCTAAAGTCAAACGGGTGCTTTCATCGAACAAATATTCTGCTCCTGCTATATAATGGTCAGCCCTTATATCTTTAAGATTTAAATTTTGGGAAGCAGCCGCAAGCCAGATATATGAAGGAGACTGGTAGAATATCCCGTATGAAACATTCAGGTTAAGATTTTTTGTTATTGAAACCGATAATGCAGTTCGCGGTGAAATGTAGTTCTTGTTATTAATTAAATCAAAATAATCATATCTCAATCCAAGTGTCAGCTTGAATCTTGACAGGAAAGATTGTACTAATTCTGAATATGCAAAAGCTTTATAGGTTCTTTTGTTTTCAAGTACCGTTATAGAGGGTATTACTATTCTATTGCCTGTTACAGGGTCGGTATAGTCCAGAGTATCGGAGGCTTTACTGATATCATAATTTAACTTGATTGTTTTGACACCCGAGCCGAGTGTTATAAAACTACCAGTGCCCGCCTTAATGGAATACTCCGCCTGAAGCTGTACATCGCCTTCTTTTGAATTATTCCTGAAGGTTTCTGTGAAATTTGAATCCCGTTTTGAAAAGAAATAATTAGTAAAATTTCTTGATATTGTAATCTCTGAAAATGAATTTTTAGATAATAATGTTTTCAAACCAATACCGGCATTATAACTGTTCTGGTTGTTAGTGAGGAGCCGTTCATTATCCTGTTTATTTTGCTCGGTAGAGTTGTTAAACCTAACCTTATCCAGCGCCCCAAATGAATTTATTGTAAGGAAATTTTTATTGTTTAACTGATAATGCATTTTTATCTGGAAATCGGTGTATTCAGGCACGAAAGAAAATCCTGCAGCATTGAAGATAAGGTCAAGATAACTTCTCCGTGCGGAAACAATCCAGCTGCCTTTGTTTTTCAGAGGCAGCGGACCTTCGAGATTTGCACCGAAACCTGTTCCGCTGAGGTTAATCTTGCCGGATAATCTTTCATAGTTTCCGTTTCTGAGTTTAATATCTACAACAGAAGATAACCGGTCCCCGTACCTGGCGCTGAAACCGCCTGTAAGAAAGCTTACTTCATTAACGAAGTCAAGATTTATGATACTGATTGGTCCGCCTGTAGCGCCCTGTGTTCCAAAATGATTTATGTTGTTTACCTGAAAACCGTCAACAATGAACAGATTTTCAGAAGGTGAGCCGCCGCGCACATTAATATCGTTTCTTCCGTCAGAGCCAAGGGCAACACCCGGCAGTGTTTGTATTACCCTGCCGATATCTTCAAATCCCCCCGGATAACGCCTTAGTTCCTCGAAAGTAAGAGATTTATATGAGGTAGTCGCATCCGTAGGTTTTTGAAATCTGGAAGATTCAACCAGAACTTCTTCGGTTGTTATATTCTGCAGCTCTGCCTGCAGCGTAGTTGCTTTGCCGGATAAAATTACTACGTTGCTTTCGATGTAAGAATTATAAGCTATATCACTGAACTTAATTTCGTAAGTGCCCACAGGAATTTTTTTAATTTCAAATGCACCGTCTTTATTTGTCACAGTTCCGATATCTGTTCCTATTATTCTTACAGTAACACCCTCAAGAAAAGCCTGTGTATTTTTATCGGTAACTTCTCCTATGAGGCTGCCGTATTGCTGTGAGAAAATTTTTCCATGAAAACAGGATAAAATAATCAGTACAAATGCAATTAAAATATGCCTTTTCATAATATTAAAATAATGTTTTTACAGGTAAATAAGAATGAAAAATTATACACCTGCTCTGGTGTGTAATTTTCTGAAATGCTTGATTCAGTAGACAATAACTACTGCATTGATAAGGGGGAGTTCCATGGAAGAAAAAAATTACCCGAAAGGCTGATTATCAAAAATGATTCGATTAAATTGAATAGAGATTCACAACTGCAATGACTTGAAGTGCGAGAAATCTCTAATTATCTTAGCTTTTTAATGAATTTCATTCCCGTAATGAGAAAATCTGATAAAACATCCCCGGAGCTTAATAATGAAGATAAAGAGTTCTTAAATGAGCTTCGTCCCACACAAGTTTGATGACTTTGTTGGACAAGACAAACTAAAGAATAACCTTAATATTTCAATACAGAGCTCAAAGAAAAGGAATGATTCGTTAGACCATGTACTCTTTACGGGTCCCCCCGGACTTGGCAAAACAACACTTGCATATATTATTGCAGGGGAGCTTAATTCAAGAATAATAACTACCTCAGGCCCGATACTGGAAAAGCCCGGTGATATTGCCGGTATGCTCACAAAACTTCAGGAGGGGGATATTTTGTTTATTGATGAAATTCACAGGACACCCAAAATTATTGAAGAGTATCTCTACTCTGCAATGGAAGACTATAAGCTTGATATTATTATTGACCAGGGTCCCGGCGCAAGAAGCGTAAGCCTGCAATTGGAAAAGTTTACCTTAATAGGTTCAACAACACGCGCGGGACTGCTAAGCTCGCCTCTGCTTGACAGGTTCGGTTTAAAATGCAGGCTGAATTATTATAATAAAGATGAACTAAAAAAAATAGTTATCCGTTCTGCAGGAATACTGGATATAAAAATAGACGAAGATGGCGCTTCTATAATTGCTGCACGCTCAAGAGGCACTCCGAGAATTGTGAACAGGCTGTTGAAGCTCACGCGTGACCTGGCGGTGGTAAAAAATAAGGGAATTATTAACAAAGAAATTTCTATCGAGTGCTTAAATAACTGGGAAATAGATGACAGGGGGCTTGATGACCTTGATAAGAAAATCCTTATGACTATTATAGATACATACAAGGGCGGTCCCGCAGGCTTGAATTCGATTGCTGTTGCAGTCGGCGAAGAACCGGGCACAATTGAAGAAGTATATGAACCGTTTTTAATTCAGGAGGGTTTTATCCGCCGTACACCGCGAGGAAGAGAAGTAACTGATATTGCGTATGAACATCTTGGTGTACTGAAAAGGAAAAGAACAAAATCAGACGAGCAAGACGGGCTGTTTTAAATATGCGGTTCAGGAAATTACCGAAAGAGTTTTATCTGCGAAATGCGGTAATTGCTGCAAGGGAACTGATAGGCAAATATGTTTTCCGAAAAATTAATGGCAATGTTTTATCAGGCATTATAGTTGAAACTGAAGCATATACCGGAAGAACTGACCCCGCGGCTCACTCGTACAAGGGTAAAACTCCCGAAACGCGGTGATGTTTGATGAAGGCGGAGCGGCATATGTGTATTTTACTTACGGTAACCATTTTTGTTTTAATGCGGTTACCTGCCGAAAGGGGACTCCGAGCGCTGTTTTAATCCGTGCAGTTGAGCCTGTAGAAGGAATTGCAATGATGAAAAAGAACAGGGGGACTGATGACGTTTATAATCTCACAAGCGGACCCGGCAAGTTTACAAAAGCATTTATGATTGATGCTTCGTTAAACGGCGTAAGCCTTCAGGGAAAAGAAATATTTATAGCAGAGAGTTCATCAGATAAGACCAGGCGTGAAATAGCGCGTTCAAAAAGAATAGGAATTACCAAAAACACGGAGAAGCTTTACAGGTTCTTCGAAAAAAATAACAGGTTTGTAAGCCATACACCAAAGAAATTACTTAAATGATAGAAGTATTAGAGCTTGTTAAAACATATCCGAACAATTGCAGGGCGCTTGACAGCGTTTCTTTTAAAATAGAAACAGGTGAAGTATGCGGTTATCTTGGCGCTAACGGCGCAGGCAAAAGCACTACGATAAAAATTTTAACCGGCATAATGAGAGCAGATTCTGGCAGAGTTGAAGTAAGAGGAATTAATATATTTGAAAAACCGCAGGATGCAAAAAAAATTATCGGTTATGTACCCGAATCAGGCGCGCTGTTCCAGTCACTTTCTCCGTATGATTTCCTTGAGTTTGTTTGTAAAATGTACGGGCTTGAAAAAAATGTTTATGAAAGAAGAATATATGAGCTGATGGAAATGTTTGACCTGAAGAATGAAATTAAAACTCCGATTGCCTCTTTTTCTAAAGGAATGAGCCAAAAAGTGCTGATTATATCTTCTTTAATCCATAACCCGGATATAATTTTCTGGGATGAGCCGCTCAGCGGAATAGATTTCAAAACAACTTCGCTTATAGGTGACCTTGTGAAAGACCTTTCAGCCCACGGCAAAACATTTTTCTATTCTACACATATTTTTGATATGATGGAAAAAATTTGTAATAGGGTTATTATTCTTAACGAAGGGAAAATAGTTCATAACGGAAACATTAATGACGGTACTGAAAGGGAAACAATCGAAGAGACTTACAGGAAATATGTAGATACAAGCACTTCATCTGAGAAGGCAGCGGAAATTTACAGAAACATGACAAATTAATTTTACCTGATTGAAACGGGCAACAGCAATCTTATTTATTCTAATATCTGCAGCCGCCTCCCGCCTTTATTCCCAGACAGGTATAACCGATGTACAGAATTTCATAGATTCCACCATCAACAAAAATTTCCTTTCAACATATTTGGATAACGGAATCCAGTCTGCTAATTTCGATTCAAGGCTAAACTATGTTGGAAAACATAAAAGGCTGAACTTCTTTTTTAAGAATTATTACTCCTCATCCGTTACCAAGCTAAGCGATAATTTTTTCCGTGATTTTGAAAATGTAAAAACCGGAGTGGGTTATACAGTAAATGATGATTTCAGCGCGTATGCTAATTATCTGGGTATGCTGTTTTCCGATGATAAGAATATACAGTTAAAGGGTTCTTCATCCAGCCTGTTCAGCCTCAGCGGTATTTATAAAAAAAGCTATACTAATCTTTCGTTTAATACAAATGTAAATGCCGGATACAAGCTTGAAAAACAAATCGGCGAATTGAACAGGGGAATCAGCCTTGCCGGTGAGTTTAACCTGGAGAATCTTTTTATTTCTGATTATTTCATTGACGGCCAGCTGAAGCTTGGATATGAAGATTTAGACCCCCGGAAAAATAACCTCGTTTTGTCACGCCTTTATTTCGATAAGTCTTTCGCCAATGACCTTGCAAGAAATGAGTTCGAAGGATTTTTCTCGAGAATCAGGAAAGATTTTTATTTCCCCGCAGACCCCGTTACACAGTCTCAGTTCGGGGTTTTGAATAATATTGAAGAAAGAACAGAAAGCATCATCAAAGGGTTTGACAGGTTTGATTATTATGTAACACCGAAAGTTCTGTTTTACCTGAATGTAAATCCCGTATTACCGTGATGTTATAAAACAAAACTATTATATAGCAAAGGTTTCTACATGCATCTCCCAGCATTTATGACACAAGAATCCAGGAACTAAGCCTCGGCGGCGATGCAGCGCTGCAGTTTGATTATGACAAACTCAATTTTCAGCTCAAAGCTTCTTATCTTGAACGTGACGAAAAGCATTTCCTTATTAATTCTGACAGGATTTCACAGCGTTTTTGTGCGCGATAAAGAATTGCTGGAGGAATCCAAAAACAACCACTCTGCGAGGTTTAAGCTTGACGGAAATTTTTATTACAACCCTACATTAACGAATCATTTCGAGCTTTCGGCAAGCAGCTCAATTTTGCGCTACGATACACCTAGTGAAATTAACACAGATGACAGAGATGAGCTGAACATTGTTGTTTATCTTGCCCACAGGTTCGATAACCTGAAAAATTTCCGGGTGGTAAACTCAGTTGATTTAAATTTGTATCATACAGTCTATATATTTGCCGATAAGAGCGCCAATAACAACTGGAACAGGGTACTTAGATTTACCTCAAGCAATATTTTTACTCCTATAGAAGCTTAAGAACAGTCAACAGCTTCAGCGTGCTGGCAAATTACACTTCGTATGATTTTGAGGACCTTGTTTCATCTGTAAAGAGCTATTCATTCAGACAATTTAACTGCAAGGATTCAACAATACTGCGTTTTACAAGAGCTTTCGGAATGGATATTTATGCCGAGCTGAAGCTCTATGAAAGAGGTGAGCTTAACTGGAATGCTTTTTCCGAAAGACCGCTTAATTATTTTGAGGATAGAATTATTAATTCTGAATTAAATTATTTTTTTAATAAATTTATAATTATTTCTGCAGGATATACGTATTTTGAGCAGAGAAGGTATACTTATAATAACGGGAGCAGGGTGTTTGATACTTTTGTAAGAACTTACGGGCCGCTTGCAAAACTGAAAATTGATATGATTGATAATTCCCGGGTAGAAATTACGGGAAGTTATAATTATTATGATTATGGCAAACTGCAGCCATCAACCTCCAGCGGAAACCTTTACATGAATATTTACTGGAATTTTTAACTGAGCAGATGAAAACTCTAAGTACTGAAATAGCCTCATTAAAAAAGAATTACGCGCTGGTAGAATCGCTTCTCTACAGGGCAAACGAGGAGTTTGGACTGCCTTTATCCGAGTTTCATAACCTCATGATTGCGGTATCCGAAGTAGTGATGAACGCTATAGTTCACGCCAATAAAGAGAAGGAAACAAAAAAAGTGCTTGTCAGCGTTGAATACGATTCGGAAACAATGAAAGTAACTGTTCTCGATGAAGGCGGAAGCTACAAGTTTGAAAATTCCGAACCCAATCTTCCCGAGGATATTCTGAAAGAGTCCGGCAGGGGGATGTATATTGTAAAATCACTTATTAAAGACGTTGATTACAGAGATACGGGTATAGGCTCTGAGTTTGTGCTTACCATAAAAAAGAAGAAATAAAAAAGGCTGTCAATAATGACAGCCTTTCGATTTTATTATGCTAATTTATTTTCTTATTTCAGCTTTGCTATCTGTGATTTAACGTCTTCTGCTGACCTGTCAAAAGCTGCTTTTTCTTCTTTCGTCAGATTAATAGGTACAATCTCTTCCATGCCGTTAGCGCCTACTTTAATAGGAACGCCGAGGCATACATCATGATGTCCGTATTCGCCCTGGAGGTAAACACAGCATGACATAATTCTGTGCCTGTTGTTTACAATTGAATCTATCATCTGAACAATCGATGCAGCAGGAGCGTAATACGCGCTTCCTGTTTTAAGCAGCTTTACTATCTCTGCTCCGCCGTTTCTTGTTCTGTCGATTAAAGCTTCAACTCGTTCTTTCGGCAGAAGGTCTGTAAGAGGAATACCTGAAACAGTTGAATACCTCACAAGCGGTACCATTGAATCGCCGTGGCCGCCGAGCACCAATGCGTTTATATTTTCTATTGACACATTCAGTTCCATACAAATAAAAGCCTTGAACCTTGCTGTATCTAACACACCTGACATTCCAATCACCCTGTTTCTCGGGAAATGACTGCTTACGAAAGCTACGTATGTCATTACGTCGAGAGGGTTGGATACTACTATGATAATAGAGCGCGGCGAGTATTTTATTATTTCTTTTGTTGCGTTCCTCACTATATCGGAGTTAATTGCCATGAGGTCATCTCTTGACATTCCGGGTTTCCTTGGGCTGCCCGCCGTAATTACAACTATATCCGAGTTAGCAGACGGCTCGTATGAATTTGCTCCGTAAATTTTTGTGTCGGAAGTCTGGATTGCTGCTGATTGGTAAATATCTAAAGCTTTGCCCTGAGGTACTCCTTCTACTATATCAAGAAGGACAACATCATTGCACAGAGCTTTATCAACCAATATTTGTGCTGCGGTAGCGCCTACGTTACCGGCACCAACTATTGTAATTTTCATGCTTTTATTCTTTTTATTTTTTGGGTTCTTATTATCAGTCTTTGGCAACCGGTATAACGTTAACTTTCTTTTTATTTTTATTTACGAAGGTGAATTTCACATTACCTTCAATTAGAGAAAAGATTGTATCATCTTTCCCTAAGCTCACGTTAATTCCAGGCATGAATTTAGTTCCTCTTTGCCTTATAATGATTGCGCCCGCTTTTACTTTTTCACCGCCGAATCTCTTTACTCCGAGCCTTTGCGAGTTGGAATCGCGTCCGTTCTTAGTGCTTCCTAATCCTTTTTTATGTGCCATTGTAGTAAATTAAAAATGTTTATTAAAATCATAAACCGGAAAACTTAAATTTCATTTTTTGTTTTCCGGCAGAACTTGTATTACTTGATTGAATTGATTTCTATTTCTGTGTACTGTTGTCTGTGCCCGCGGGTTCTTCTGTAATTTTTTCTTCTCTTTTTCTTGAAAACCATTACTTTCTCATCTTTAATATGATTCAGCACAGTAGCTTCAACTTTCATTGAAAGTTTGGGGGCTCCAACCTGTAATGATTTATCGTCAGTACTGTAAGCCAGCACGTCAGGAAAATTTACTTTAGCGCCTATTTCTTCGCTCAGTTTCGGTACAAAAAGCTTTTGGTTTTCTGAAATTCTGTATTGCTTACCTTTGATATTTACTATTGCAAACATTGTTATATCTTTTTTGAAATTTTATAAATCAGTACTTAACTCCTGTTTTTGCAGCAGATTACATGAAATTACAGCTCTGAAATTAAAGTTTACTTTTAGGGCTGAACTGTAATTTTACGAATTTATTAGCTTAAATTCAAACCAAATACAGGTATAAAAACGGAAAATTCAATAAATATTCTTAATGTTGGGTTAATAGCAAAGTAGAAAGTTTCTGTTAAACATATATTTTATAAGATAAATATAATTTATCTGTTCACATTGGCATTTTTAGGTTTATTAAACGGAGAAAACAGAAACATAGGAACTGCAAGATGATACAGAAGCCCGTATAAAATCAGCTTTAAAATTTCACCGGTTCCCAGATTGAAATATATAAATATATATACAGATAAAGGAATATAAAGCAGCAAGCTTGTAACTAACCCGGGTGAATAGCTTTTTCTTGCGATTGAGCCGATTACATGAGCTGTACCGTTTACAAGCAGAAGCCCGGCTATTGAGAGTGCAAACATGGGGTAATGACCTCCCAGAAAAACCGAAGACAAACATAAAATCAGAAACAGCGCATTCACAATTACTGCAAGCTTTACATTAACTCTTCCGGCTATTGGCGGAGCCTGCTTTTTCACCCAGCTTATAAATCCGCCCGGTAAAAAAAATTCTTCGGTTACATGAATTACCGCAGCTGCAAAAAGATAAAACGGGAAATTATCCATTGAACTTAACTGTTCATTAATTCTTCAATTTCATCTGCTTCAATCGGAATATCTTTAAACAAATCTTCGTTCCCTGTTTCAGTTATAAGAATATTATTTTCAAGCCGGATGCCAAAGCCTTCTTCTCTTATATATATTCCCGGCTCACAGGTTAACACTGCACCCGGTTTAAGCGGTTCATGGAAGTAACCCACATCATGCACATCAAGACCGAGGAAGTGCGATACGTTGTGGGGATAATATTTCATTGATGCAGGGTAATCGGGATTCTGATTTTTAATATCATTTATCTTAAGCAGTCCGAGGTTAATCAGCTCTTTTTCAATAAGGCTTCTTGTTTCTGTAAATAAATCTGCAAGCAGTTTGCCCGGTTTCATTTGTTTAATTGTTTCTTTCTGCACCCGGAGAACGGCATTGTAAACATCTTTCTGCCTATTAGTAAATTTGCCGTTTATCGGGATAGTCCTCGTCATATCGGCATTATAGTTGGCATACGACGCGGCGAAATCTATCAGCACAACATCACCGTTTTTACATACTTTATCATTCTTAATATAATGCAGTGTGCATGAATCAACACCGGAGGCAATTATAGGTTCGTAATCAGCCGGCGCTCCGTTATTGCTGATGAAATCATGAATGAACTCTGCTTCAATTTGTGCTTCAGTAACTCCGGGTTTAGTAAACTTAAGCACTCTCCTGAATCCGTTTCCGGTAAGTGCACATGCTTTTTTTAACAGCTGTATTTCAATATCTGATTTAACTGTTCGCAATTCATACAGAATGGGGGCTGCTCTCTCATATTCATGAAGCGGAAAACGTTTTCTGCATTTTTTTATGAACCTGTCATCCCGGGTTTCTACTTCTACCGTTGCGCGTTTATGCTCGTTTGAGTTGAGATAAACGTTTTGTGCATCGCTCATCAGGTAATAAAACAATTTATCAAACTCTGATACGAACTTCACAGTTTTAATACCTGATATATCTGATGCTTTCTTTTGAGTAAGCTTTTCGCCTTCCCATGTTGTGAGGTCATCGTTCACATCGCGAATAAACAAAATTTCACTTAGCTTTTTATCCGGTGAACCGGGAAACAACAACAGTAAAGTTTCTTCCTGTTCGATGCCTGTCATATAAAACAGGTCACTGTTCTGCTTGAACTTCAACGTACCGTCCGCATTAGAGGGGAGTACATCGTTAGAGTTCAGCACAACAATCGAATTCGGCTTAAGCTGTTTTTTCAGGTTTTCCCGGTTTGAAATAAAAAGGGCGGGGTTTATTTTTTCGTATCTCATCAGTTAAAATTTTATGGGGTTATATGTTTATATTTTTGAAAATGCCCGGATAAAATCCGGGCTTTGCTTTGAGCTGGCGACCGGAATTGAACCGGTGACCTGCGCATTACGAGTGCGCTGCTCTACCATCTGAGCTACGCCAGCATTTATTGAAAATCTCGGAAAATCAACACTTTATTCAACAATATAACAAAGTTAACCAAATACCCGGTTCAATTCAATGCAGAACAATTAACAGGCTCTTGACAAATTATATTTAATATATTATATTTGCTAATAGCAACTATTGCTAATAACAATGAAAACAGAAATCAGGATAATTGACCTCGTAATTGCGCTTAAACACAGCTGTTTGATGAAAGAAGACAGCATAAGGGAAGAATTTGAGCTTAGCCCCGCCGAATACAGAGGAATACTTTCCATTAAACAGGGAGAGATTGTTAAAGGAAGCGAACTCTCGGAAAAAATGGGGCTTTCTGTTTCACGCGGAAGCCGTGTAATAGAAAAGCTTACTCAAAAGGGCTATCTTAAAAGAACAGGTAACTCAGATGACAGGCGCTGCTTAACGATTGCACTGGCTGATAAAGGGACAAAAGGTTAAAAGCAAAATCGACAAAATGCTTGAGCAATGTGAACAGGAGCTGCAGTCTAAAATTCCGAAAACAGAAATAAAAAGTTTTATAAATTCATTAGATAAATTAACATCAATATTAGAAACAAACTAGAAAGAGAAAATTTAAAAATGGAATTCCTCACAAACGAAACATTTAAACAGAAAATCTTTAACTATGAAGTTAATAAAGACTGGAAGTACGAAGGCGAGCTTCCTGCTATAATAGATTTCTATGCCGACTGGTGCCGGACCCTGCAAAATGGTTGCCCCGGTTCTTGAAGAGCTTGCAAATGAGTACAACGGCAAAATAAATATATTCAAGATTGATACAGAAAAAGAACAGGAGCTTTCAGCTGCGTTTGGTATAAGAAGCATTCCTTCACTGTTATTTATTCCAAAGAACGGACAGCCGCAGATGGCTATGGGAGCGCTTCCGAAAGAATCTTTTGTGCAGATTATTAACGATGTGCTTCTGCAGGAAAAAGCTGCGTAAATAATTGTGTCATTGCAAGCCCCGAGAAATCGGGGCGAAGCAATCTCAATAATTAAAGTAACTTTTTGTTTTTCCGGATTCCTGCTTTCGCAGGAATGACAATTTAACTCCCTTGTTTTGCCCTTACAATTTCGCTAACGGTTTTACCGTCATACCTGCCGGAATAATTCTCTTTAAAATAACCCATAATATCTTTCATAATTTTTCCCCGGGAAAACTGTTCGCTTACAATTTTTTCGATTTCATCTTTGCTTAGCTGGCTTGGAAGATAAGATTCCAGAATTTGTTTCTCTGCTTTATATTTTGTTTTTTGTTCATCGGGTATATCCAGCCCAAGAGTTTCATCAATATTCTTGATGAACTTTTTTATAATTCTTATTTCATCTTCTTCAGTCATCTCTTTACCGCTCTTTCGATAAGGTAAATATTTCGGCATAAAGAGTCGATAGAAGATTAGCACGCAGAAGGTCTTTAGCCTTCTTAGCCTCATGCATATCATTTCTTATTTTTTCTATTAACATAATATTAATCTTGTTTTTCCCGTTTACAAAAATTTTACTTTACATAGAAAGAGATGCCATCTTGTAAAAAACGGCACCTCTAAAATTTAATAATGTATTTTTCTTAATACCTGTATTCGTCAGTCTTATAAGGTCCGTCAACCGGAACGCCGATATAATCAGCCTGTTCTTTCGAGAGTGTTTCAAGCTTAGCTCCCACCTTGGCAAGATGAAGTCTTGCCACCTTTTCATCAAGGTGTTTAGGAAGCACATAAACCTTATTCTCATATTTATCGCTGTGGTTCCATAACTCAATCTGCGCCAGCACCTGGTTTGTGAATGAGTTCGACATTACAAACGAGGGGTGACCCATTGCGCAGCCCAGGTTTACCAAACGTCCTTCAGCAAGTACTATTACTTCATGTCCGTCAACGTTATATAAATCAACCTGCGGCTTAATGTTTACCTTTGTATTTCCGTAATTCTTATTCAGCCATGCCATATCTATTTCATGGTCAAAGTGCCCGATATTGGCAACAATAGCTTTATCTTTCATTGCTTTAAAGTGCCTGTCGGTAATGATTTTCAGATTGCCTGTTGCAGTTACAAAAATATCGGCAATCTTTGCAGCTTCATCCATAGTTATAACCTGGTAGCCGTCCATTGCAGCCTGTAAAGCGCAAATGGGGTCGATTTCGGTAACCATAACTCTTGCTCCGGCGCCGCGTAATGACTGGCTTGAGCCTTTTCCCACATCGCCGTAACCTGCTACAACCGCAATTTTTCCCGCCATCATAACATCTGTAGCGCGTCTTATTGCGTCAACGCAGGATTCTTTGCATCCATATTTATTATCGAACTTCGATTTCGTAACTGAGTCATTTACATTTATTGCCGGAACAGGAAGTGTTCCGTTTTTCATCCTGTCATATAAACGGTGGACACCTGTTGTGGTTTCTTCGGAAAGTCCCTTAACATTTGGAACCAACTCCGGAAATTTATCAAGCACCATGTTGGTTAAATCGCCGCCGTCATCAAGTATCATGTTTAAGCGGTTTTTTATCGGGACCGAAGAACAAAGTCTGTTCGATGCACCAGTCAAATTCCTGCTCGTTCATTCCTTTCCATGCAAATACCGGAATACCCTTTGCCGCTATTGCTGCTGCAGCGTGGTCCTGTGTTGAGAAAATGTTGCATGAAGACCATCTTACTTCAGCGCCCAGGTCAACCAAAGTTTCAATCAGCACCGCAGTCTGAATTGTCATATGAAGGCATCCGGCAATTCTTGCGCCTTTAAGCGGCTTGGTTTTTTTGTATTCTTCTCTTACGGACATTAATCCGGGCATTTCGGCTTCCGCTAAGCGGATTTCTTTTCTGCCCCAGTCAGCCAGCGATAAATCTTTTACCTTATAGTCCTGCGTATCTACGGTACTCGTGGTTCAATATTTGAAGCCATTATTGTGGTTCTCCTTTAAGTATATAATTATTATTTTGATTTTCTTTTTGAAATTGTTCCGGTTTTCTTGGTGCCGGTGTGCGCTTTTTCAATTTTAACTTTTGTAGATTTTGCTTTTATAACCGGTTCTTTGGTTTTTTCTCTTTTAACTTCTTTACCAGGTTCTTCTTTAGCCTTAGGTTCTTCTTTTTTTGTTCCCGCTTTAGATTTTTGTACCGGAATATTCTTCATCTGTTTTTCGAAACGCTGCAAAAGTCTCATCATCAAATAAACAGATGAGAACTTTTTCAAGTGTTGTTTCCGGATTATCATGTAGAAATTCCGCAGCTCGATTTAGTTATTATCTCCGCGCACGCTTCAAGCGGGTAACCGAATATTCCTGCGCTTATTGCCGGCAGGGCAACTGATTTTAAGTTTCTTCTTATCAGCAATATCGAGCGCTGATTTAACTGCGCTTGCGAGTTTTTCAGCTTCACCGGAGTTGCCGTCTTTATAACGCGGTCCTACTGCATGAATAACAAATTTTGCTTTGAGGTGTCCGCCTGATGTATAAACAGCATGTCCTGTTGGAACGTTACCGATTTTTTTGGATTCCTGCTGTATAATCTGTCCGCCGCGCCTCACGATAGCGGCTGCAAGTCCTCCGCCGTGTATTAAATAATTGTTTGCGGGATTTACGATTGCTTCAACGTCAAGCATCGTAATATCATCTTTTATGACTTCTATTTCTGTGTTATTTATTTTATGTGCCATGGGACTATGTGCCTTTCAATTACGGTCTAATTTAATTCCTAATTCCTTTAATTGTTTTTCATCTACTGCGCCGGGACTTCCGTCCATTAAGCTCATTGCATTAGTTGTTTTCGGGAAAGCAATGAATTCTTTAATTGATGTTTCGCCTGTCAGCAGTGCCACTATTCTATCGAACCCGAAAGCCGCCCCGCCGTGCGGAGGCGCGCCGTAGCGGAAAGCCTCAAGCAGAAATCCGAACTTCTCTTTTGCTTCCTCATCGGTTAACCCGATAATTTTGAAGATTTTCGACTGCACATCGCTTGTATGAATTCTAATGCTGCCGGAGCCGAGTTCGTTCCCGTTCAGCACAAGGTCATAACAATCCGCTTTAATTTTTGCAATTTCGTTCTTGTCATCTGCTGTCAAGATTCGGCAAAAACTCATCTTTAGGTGATGTAAACGGGTGATGCTCCGCAACGAACCTGTTTTCTTTTTCATCCCAGGCAAAGAGCGGGAAATCGGTTACCCAGAGAAATTCAAATTTGTCTTTTATTGTTTCCGATAAATATTCTTCAGCCAGCCTGATTCTCATTTTGCCGAGTGTCTCAAGCACAAGCTTTCTTTTTTCGGATGAAAGAATAAAAATAGTATCTCCTGCTTTAGCCGAAAATTTATGAAACTATTCCGTTTAGTATTTCTTCACTGAGGAATTTTTTTATGGGTGAAGAAATTTCGTTTGCAGCAATTTTTATGTATGACATTCCGCCAAGACCGGATTGCTTAACAAATTCTGTAAGCTCATCAATTTTCTTTCGGGAAATTTCTTTTCCTGCTGCCCTTCGAGTTTTATTCCTGCAATGAGTCCGTTTGAAGCAATCACATCGTTGAACACTTTAAACTCTGTGCCTTTTACATCATCAGTAATATGAACAATCTTCATTCCGTATCTTAAATCAGGTTTATCAATTCCGTAGCTGTTCAAAGCTTCTTCATGAGAAATCCGGGTGAACGGAGTATTTATATCGATTCCTTTTACCTCTTTCCAGATAGCTTTCATGCATCCTTCAACGACTTCGAAAACATCATCCTGAGTAACGAAGCTCATCTCCAAATCGATTTGAGTAAACTCCGGCTGGCGGTCAGCCCTCAGGTCTTCATCGCGGAAGCATTTGCATAGCTGCACGTATTTATCGAAGCCCGCAATCATAAGAATTTGTTTGTAAGTCTGCGGTGACTGCGGCAAAGCGTAAAACTTTCCTTTATGAACGCGCGATGGCACAAGATAATCACGTGCGCCTTCGGGAGTTGATTTCATCAGAATCGGAGTTTCTATTTCTACAAATCCCTGTTTGTGAAAATAATTATGCATCACCAGCGAAGCTTCATTACGCACGATAAAATTATTCTTAAGCTTCTCGCTTCTTAAATCAAGATAGCGGTATTTAAGCTTAAGGTCTTCGTTAGCTGAAATATCTTCACCCACAACAAACGGGGGAACGTCCGACCGGTTGAGAATCTGAATATCTGTAACAGCGACTTCAATTTCACCCGTAGGCATGTTAGGATTTGCGCTCGAGCGTTTTTGTACTGTTCCCGAAGCGGAAACAACAAATTCATTTTTAAGACCGGAGGCAGTCTCGTAAGCCGATTTATTATCGGAATTAAACATTAGCTGTGTGATGCCGTACCTGTCACGTAAATTAACAAAAATCACGCCGCCAAGGTCACGCACCTGCGACACCCAGCCGTTTAAGGTTACGGTTTTTCCGATATCGGAGGTTCTTAACTCTCCGCAAGTATTTGTTCTTTTTGTAAATTTCATAGTTCTCTCTGCTTTTTGGCAGAACTACAAAGATAAAAAACAGCCGTATGGGAAACAATGTAAAATGTTCAAAAATCACAATTAATTGATGTAAGGGGTATGGGGGGTAACTAAGTTACCTATGAAGTTTTTAAATATCATATTATCATAAGCTTGAACACTGTTTAGATGGGGGTAACTTATTCAAAATTGGCGTTTCCGGTACAATTTCAGCATTTTCATACCCGGGTATATCTCATTATTGAGATTAACCTCATTACAATACTCTAATAAATCTAAAAAACTTTTTGGCGTTTGTCAAGTGGGGAGATAGTGATATTATGTAAGGAAATCAGTTAATTCAAAATTATGGACAGTTTTTTTAAGCTGTTTTAATATAAAAACTATTTGAGTATCTTTGTAACCATTGATGACCACAGATTACCCTGAATTCACCAATTTTGCAAATAATTGCATAAAACCAGCAATTATCCAATCCGGGAAATCATTTAAACTCATCAGTAACAGTTTTTTTAACTTAATAAATATAAATAAATGTACAAATTTAATATTGCAGTTGTATTAATTGCCTTAATGTTTATAGGACTTGCCGGATGCTCGAAAAAATCAGGTGCTGATAAAATACTCGGCAAATGGAAAGCAGATACTCAGCAGCAGACTGACCAGAAGCTGAGCGATTCTATGAAAGTTGAGATTTTCTATGAATTCACAAAAGATAAAATGATTGCATCGGGAAGTGTTCACGGACAGCAGCTTCCTTCAATGGAAATTCCTTACACAATAAAATCAGAAGGTGATACTCTCGTGCTTGAAGCAACACACCCGCAATCGGGGCAAAAAGGCGAGTTTAAAATTACTTTCCAGGGTGATAAGATGAATTTGATTGACCCTGACGGTATGCCGCTATTGCTGGCAAAGCAATAAAGGTTTAGAAATATATTACGGTTTTCAGGTTCAGCTTATTGTTCCTTTCTAACCCGAAACCGAAATACAGGTTATTAAATTTTTGGGTACGGTTTTTCTGAAGCCGTACCTTTTCATTTATTTTAACTGCAGATACAACCGCATCTGCAACAGATATTACATAATTTCCTGCATAAGTTATCATAGATAAAAGAACCATGAATCCTGAAACATTTGCCCAGCCTTTTGGTTTTCCGTCAGGCGGGATGCCTCCTAAAAACCATGCAGATATGAAAAATGCTGTAATGCAAGAGGCGCTTATAATTGTATGAGTTAGAAATTTATTTGTCTCGCCGTTATATAATTGACCTAATGCGAACCCCGGCACCAGAAGCGAGAACGTTCCCGCAAGCAAGGGACTTTTTTCAGTCAGCTTTTCTTTTTTTAACGATGAATCGGTTACAGAATAATTTATCTTTTCTGTTTTTGCAGTGCTGAGAAACTGAGCTGATGCAGAATTTACTGTAAAGATTATGATTGCGGCAATTAGAACTGTTCTCATAAACCCATCCTGAATAAAAATCTTACTTTTCCATCCTTATCAAATGCAAATCCCGTATTAAACGGCGCAATGCCTGTATCTTTTTTCTTCTTCAGTTCCAGTTTCCGGTTATACATAGTTGCGGAGTGGATTGCATCGATAGTGCTCCATAATCCAGTTTCCGGTATATGCAAGAACACATATAACAAGAAGTATGCCAGCTTCTTGATTTTTTCTTAGCTTCCTCTTAACCGTTCCACCGCCGGGCTCATACCGCCAATACAACTCTCAACCGCTCTGCATTCAGCAATTATCAAAGTCACAATATTGCCGCCTGAAATACCTGAAGTGCATAACCAAACTTGCCGTAATCTTCATTATAAAGCTGACCTAGTGAAGCCCCAGGCACAAAGAATGAAAGGCATCCGGCAATCGCAGGGATTTTTTCAGACCGTGAAACAGATAATTCTGATTTTGCTTTCAGCGGGGAAGATTCATCCTTTAATTTTGAATCTTTCAAATACTGAGCATCTAAGCTGTATGATAAAACGGTGAATATTATTAAAAATATTCCGGGTTTCATAAATTAAGTGAAAAATTTAAACGGGTTATTTTGTTTTGAAATGAAAAGCCGAATCCGAATTTATTTATCAAATCAGAGCTGTGATTTTTTAATTGCTTTTGCCTTTCCATTTTATCAGCCGTGCTTGCAGCGTCGATTATGCTCCAAATCCAGTTGCCCATATAAACAGAGTTGTACCGAGAAGGACATGTGGCCATCCCGGCTGAATTATGCGCCATTGTGTGTTAATAATCACCGCGCTGATACACACGCCCGCAAAACAAGCAGCGGAGATAGAAATATGAGTTGAAAATTGGTCCCAGTCGCCGTTGTAAATCTGTCCCAGCGCTAAACCCGGTACGATAAGTGACAGCGCTCCGGCAGCAAACGCATTGCCGCCCGAACGGTACGGCTTGGATTTTATTGTATCAGTCAGTACAGATGCTGTGCTCTTCAGCTTTAAGCTCTGCAAATATTGTGAGTGAACAGGATATGTCAAAAATACGAACATCAGAGATAATATGATAAGATTTTTCTGTTTCACAGTGTAAACGCGAATTTAAGGTTTAGATTTTTGTTTTTGTCAATTGTGAAGCCGAATTTTAATTTATCCAAATCTGTCGAATGGTGTTTTTTAAATTCTGCTTTTCTGTTAATATTATTAGCCGATATAATTGCATCAGCAACACTCCAAATCCAGTTGCCGATATATAATCCGCAAGCAACATACAAAATTTCCAGATTCTCACTGCCGCCCCCAAAACTAATGTGAATCCAATGAGATTCAAGAGCTAAATATGTAAACACAATAAGTCCGGCTGATATTCCGGCATGCCTTGCGAATTTTCCGTTTTGTTCGTTATACAATTGTCCTAATCCGAATCCGGGAAGGATGAATGGATAAAATTCCTGCCAGACGCAGGTTCTTTTATAATAATAGAAGAATCAGATTTATTTTCTTTTAATTTCAGTTCACTCAAATACTGTGATTTAACATTAACATGTACAAGGAAGAGCTGAAGAAATGATTATGCAAATAATTAATTTATTCATAGCTCCAAAGCAAATTTTAAATTCATCCCTTTATTTTTGTCAAATGAGAAGCCGTATTTTAGTTTATCTAAATCTGTTGATTGGTGTTTTTTTAATTTAGCTTCGCTGTTGATGTTATTTGCAGAGATTACAGCATCTACAACACTCCAAATCCAGTTAAGAGTAAAAACACCAAAAGAAATTAAAAATGGAACAGCGCCCCAGCTTTTATCATGTGAGGTGACTACCTCCGACACTGAATGATATTCCGCTTAAACTAACCGCAGCGATTACAAGGGAAGTTACAGTTATAGAAGTATGTATTAATGCTTTTACCGGCTGTTCATTGTAGATTTGTCCGAACCCGAATCCCGGTATAATGAAAGAAAGGATTCCCGCAACCGCAGGCTGTTTCGGCAAATTATCATATTTCTTTTTCAGCACAATAGAGCCGGTTTTGTTTTCTTTTAGTTTCAGCTCATTTAAATATTGAGATTTAATATCCACCTGCACAAAAATAACTGAAAAAATGATTATGCTGATTATTAATTTGTTCATAGTTCCAGAGCAAATTTTAAATTGATTTCTTTGTTTTTATTAAGAGTAAACCCGAATTTTAATTTATTAAAAATATCAGAGCGGTATTTCTGCAGCTTGATTGCTTGTTGATTTTTTCCGCAGCAGCAATTGCTTCAAATGTCGAATAAATCCAGTTGCCGAGAAATAATACGAATCCTGCAATTGCGGTGCCGTGATTATCTGAACCGCCCCCCGGATTCATACCGGAGGCAAACATTCCAAATGCAATTCCGGATATTGCCATATGCACCATCCCTTTAAATATCTGTTCGTTGTAAAATTGTCCCAAAGCCATCCCGGGAACAATAAATGATGCAAAGCCTGCAAACAGAGGGCTTTTTGGTGAAAGGTTGCTGGTAACTTTAGCAGAATCTTTAAGCTGTAAATCACCTTTTAATTTTAATGTGCTTGTGTACTGTGCATGATTTACATTTATCACAAAACATAAGAATAAGATTACCGGAATTATTTTTATTTTGTTCATAACTCAAACGCAAATTTTAAATTGAGTTCTTTGTTTTTGTTCAGAGTAAACCCGAATTTTAATTTATCCAAGAATATCAGAGCGGTATTTCTGCAGCTTGATTTGCTTGTTGATATTGTTTGCAGATACTACTGCATCAGCGATGTCCAAATCCAGTCAGTTGTATAGGCGAGAAATAAAAGCAATACTTCCGGCAGAAAGAGTGCGGCTCACTGCTGAAAATATTTCCAAAGATATTTATATCTGAGAATTTTCCATGTAAACTAATAAATCCAAGTGCCAACCCCGTTGAAATTACCGAGTGGACGAAAAATTTATTTAAAACTTCTCCATTATAATATTGTCCCAATTGCAAATCCCGGAACAATAAATGATAAAGTTCCCGCAAGCAGCGGGCTCTTGGGTGTCAAACTGACTTGTTGGGAATCAACGGTAAACGAAGTAGTTTCTTTTAATTTCAGATTAAAGGAGTGTTCATCCTGCGAACGCAGAACTCTTACGGCAACCAGAATATATACAACAGCAAGAACTAAACATATTTTCAGCTTCATAAATAATGATTTAATTCAGCCTGCAGGTTTAAAATAAAGCGATATATAAGAAAACAAAATCTAAAAATCGGGAACATAAAATTGACGGTTTATTAAAGTTCCCGTCAAAATGCGGTATCCTTTATTATTTGCAAATCAATTGAATAAAAAATCAATTAAATCTATATTAAATGAATATGTTAAATAACCAATAACAGGCTTTTTTGCCTGAAAATGAAGAATTTCAGATGGAATTAAAAATAGCTCCTCAAAAACTTCGCGGAATATTCAATAAAAGCAAAAATAAAAAGATTGCCGTTGTTGGCGATGTTATGCTGGATAGGTACGTTTACGGTTACGTAACCCGTATTTCTCCCGAAGCGCCTGTGCAGGTGGTGGATACAAAAGCAACGGAACACAAGCTTGGCGGAGCGGCAAATGTTGCAAATAATATCAAATCACTCGAAGCCGAGCCGGTCTTAATCGGCATTATAGGTGATGATTATGACGGTGACCATTTTCTTGAAACAATGAAGGAGCAGAATCTTTCCGTCAAGGGAATTTTTAAGGATAAAACAAGACCGACTACCTGCAAAACAAGAGTAATTGCTCACTCACAGCATATCATCAGAATCGACAGTGAAGTAAAAATGGATGTGATGGGAAGAACAGCCGAGGAGATGTTCCGTTTTATTAAAAGCTAACATCAAAACGTTCGAATCGGTAATACTGCAGGATTATAATAAAGGGGTGCTCTCCAAAGAAATGATTCACCGGATAATTGCTTTGTGCAGGGAAAACAAAAAGCCTGTTTACGTTGACCCGAAGTTCGATAATTTTTTTGAATACAAAGACGTAACAATATTCAAGCCCAACAGGAAAGAAATCCAGGATGCGCTGGGGATAAGAATTGACGGCGATGACTCGGCATTCGATGCAGGGCAAAAATTAATGAACCTGCTTGGCTGCGAATGGCTTGTGCTCACGCGCGGTGAAAAAGGCATGATGTTATTTGATAAAGAAAAAAATAAAACGGTTACATATAACATTCCGACACGCGCTTTAAAAGTTGCAGATGTATTCCGGCGCAGGAGATACGGTAATCTCGACTCTTGCAGTAACATTATGCGGCGGGGCTAATATTAAAGAAGCAATCGTTCTTGCTAACCATGCTGCGGGATTGGTTTGTGAAGAAGTCGGCATAGTTCCGATTTATAAAAAAGATTTGCTGGCTTCGTTTGGAGTGTAAGGAGACATGTCATTGCGAGGACCCCGGGTACTCGGGGGACGAAGCAATCTCTGTTTTGAATTATAAAAGAAGCATTATAAAATGAGCAGACGGCAATACTGTGTTTATATAATGACTAACAAAATGAATAGTGTGTTATACACCGGAGTTACAGGAGATTTGGAAAGAAGAGTCTATGAACATAAAAACAAGCTTATTGAAGGATTTACGAGTAAATACAATATTAGCAAACTGGTTTATTACGAAGTAACAGATGATGTTTTCTCTGCTATTGCCAGAGAAAAACAAATAAAAGGCGGTTCAAGAAATAAAAAAGTTGAATTGATTAATTCAGTGAATGAAAATTGGGAGGACCTTGCGGAATATTTGGACAAGGTCGATTTTTGAGATTGCTTCGCTTCGCTCGCAATGACAAAGGAGCATTGTGTCATTGTGAGGAACGCGAGTACTTCGGGGGACGAAGCAATCCGTGTTTGAAAAACGACTAAATAGATGTTAGAAAATATATTCAAAATAAATAATAACCTTGCTTCACTTATTGCTTCATTAAAAAAGCAGGGCAGTAAAATTGTTTTCACAAACGGTGTATTCGATATAATCCACCGAGGGCACGTTGAGTATTTAAATGAAGCCAAATCATACGGTGATATATTAATTGTCGGGTTGAACTCCGATTCGTCAACAAAGAGTATTAAAGGCAGCAGCCGTCCGGTTAACAGAGAAGATGACAGAGCATTTGTACTTACAAATCTTAAAGCAGTTGATTACGTTGTAATATTCGAAGAAGATACACCTTACAATCTGATTAAAGCTATCGTTCCGAACGTATTGGTAAAAGGCGGTGACTGGAAACCGGAAGACATTGTTGGTTCTGATATTGTTCTTGGTTCAGGCGGAAAAGTGCTGAGCCTGAAATATATTGATAACTATTCTACAACGGGAATTATCAAGAAAATATCAGAAACTTAATTAGCTTAATACAGTTATATTAGTAGCAAGATATTAAGTTAAACATGTCTGATTTTACCCGAATTTACATTATAAATGCCTGATAACGCCAAAAATACCGAAGAGCAGAAAAACACACCGGAAGAACAAACCCCCGCACCGGCTTTAAAAAGCGTTCCCTCAAAAACATCACACAAAAGTGGTTTAATAAAGAAACTCTTCAAAGTTATTTTATTCGGCGTTCTGTCATTTGTATTCATTCTGTTTTTCCTTTTCCTCTTTATGCAAACCAGCCTGTTCAATAACTGGGCTCTCGGGTATATTGTTAATAAGCTTAATGAATCTTGGAAAGAAAAGCAAAGCACACTCTACGTGGAATCGCTGGAGGGAAATATATTCAAAGGCTTGCGGCTGAATAATGCATCAATTACTGTCAGGCAGGATACGCTTGTGAAGTTTTCTTCTTTAGATATCAGGTATAATATTTTCAAGCTCATCAACAAAGAAATAAAAATTAAAAATGTTGTTCTCCAGGACCCGCAGGTTAACATGGTGAAGCTGAAAACAAAAAATGACAGCCTCATGTGGAATTTTGCTTACCTGTTCTCATCGGAAGTAAAAAAGCCGGAGGACACAACCAAATCGGAATTGAAGTGGGATATTACGGTTGATAATTTTCAAATTAATAACGGTAACTTCAGAATACTTGATTCAAACTTAAATGATATTCCGCTGCGTTCGATAACCATGAAAAAAACTCAATGGTTTGATGCGGGTTATCTCGATATAAAAAATTTTAATCTTGACCTCAGTGCAAAATACCACAGGGATGTTAAATCGGTTGAGCTTAAAAATCTAAGCTTCGGAACTAACTCAGATTTTAATTTAAAGAAGCTGGCTTTCACCGCAGAAGTAAACGAAAAAGATACTGTTTCGGATATTAAAGGCTTTGAGCTGATAACGGACAGAACCGGCATTAATATCAAAACTCTTTACATGAGCCATTTTGACCCGTTTAAGGAAGTGGATTATTTCAAGTTCGGAAGTAATGATGTGAAGGTTGACCTTGTTACGGAAAAATTTAATTTTAAAGACCTTGAATATTTTCTGCCTGATTTAAATTTTATGAATGGGGTTGTAAGCCTTGAGCTCAAAACGGGGGGTAAATACGGCAAGATGACCGTAGATAAAATGGTTCTTAAGACTCCCAATTCATATTACAATTTTAAGGGCAGAATTGATAACCTACATGATCCGGAGAAGCTTTACTTCGATTTTACAGGCGATAATCTTGTAATAGACCCGTCGGATACAAAAAATATTCTTCCGGGGCTCCCGATTCCGGATTACAGTTACATTGGAAAAGTAAACGCCGATGTAAGATATGTTGGTGAACCGCTTGATTTTAAAACTAACTTTGATATTAAATCAGGCTTTGGCAGTGTGAACGGATATTTTGACATGAATTTAAAATCGCAGGAATACCGCTACGATACAAAAGTAAATACAACTAATTTGAACATCGGAGGAATACTTCAAAACAAAGATTTGGAAAGCAGTCTTAACGTAAACGCAGAAGTTAACGGAGTTGGCTTTGACCCGAAAACCATGAATGCAAAGATTAATTATGAGGCGGTTAACTCACGCATAATGGATGAAAATATTTCCAAATCAGCAGGGGTGGTAAATATTTCGGGAAGCAGGGTAACAGAGGGATATTTCATTGGCTACTGATAATATCCAGACATCATTAAAGGGAAATGTAAACCTGAGATAATCTTAGCGATGCGGAATATACTGCCAAGGGACAGCGCGAGGAATTTCGATGTTTCCAAATACACGAAAAATTCCGCCGATAAAAGCAATCTGAATCTTGCTTTTGACGTAAAAGGCAAGGGGCTGACTTCTGAAGGAATTGAAGGCACATTTGACATGAAAGTGGACAAGTCGTTCTATTCACATTACCATATTCCCCCAACGGCGGTAAATATTAAGCTTGGCAGTATAGGCTCAAAGAACGGGCACATTTCTGTTGCAACCGATTACTTTGATTTAGACGCAAAGGGAACATTTAACCTCAGCCAGATAGGCGAAGTAATGGCTTACAATATTTCACTGGTTTCAAATGAGCTGAAGAGAAAATTAATTGCCGATACAGTAACAGGTATTACAGGAAATCTCAATAAGAATTTCTCTGACCTGGATTTTACGTATAACTTTACAGCAAAAAATATTCAGCCGCTTACGGAAATTTTTGATACATCGGGAATACAGCTTATTGGGAATATTAAAGGAAACGTAAAGAATTCCAAAGCGGGTTTTTTTGCCGATGCAAAGCTTGACCTGAATAATTTTATATATAATGATACAAATATTGTAATGCGCAATGTTAAAGGAGAACTTGATTTCAGAAATGACTACGGTAAAACAGTTCCGTCATGATGAAAGCCTGTATTATATCCCATAACGGCAAACATTGTAGTTAACGGCGATTATATCAGGGTTGGTCCAGGACAGTTCAAAAATGTCAAAACAAAACTTGGGATTTTTGAGGCAAAACAGGATTTCAGTTTTTCCGCAAAACAAGACACAAGTATTGATGTAACCCTTAGAGGCGGAACAGAGTTTTCTCGTGACAGCCTGAGAGTGAATATAGACAGCCTGTATTTAAGATATGATATTTTTAATATTGGCAATGCCGGAAATTTAGTGATTAAGTATGACCCCACTCCTTCAAAAAGAACATTTACATTTGAAAAGTTTAATGTCACTAATGATGTTCTTGAAATGGGAGTCAGCGGCGACCTCTCGATTAACGGTGAGAGCAACCTTGATGTTGAAGCAAAAAGAATACGCATTGGGCGCATAATGAATATGTTTACTACCCGCGATTCTGCCTCATGGCACAACTATAAAGCATCACCTTTATACGGAATGGTAAGAAGGCTCTCGGTAACTTACAAAGGAACGTTTGAGAATCCACTGATTAACTTAGAAATGAACACAGGACTGCTAAGATACGAAAACAGCAAAGTAGGAAGAATAGATGCATTCATAAATTATGCAAACTCTATTTTGAATACAGATGTGCTGATAAGTAACGCAGAAGGGAATGGCAAACTGAGGCTGACCGGCGAAGCACCACTTGGTCCGCCGAAAAATGGTGACACAGCAAGTTCATTTACAAGCAGAGACATGTAAATATTAAGCTAAAAGCCAGTAATTTCCAGCTTAAACTTTTTTTCAAAGCTGATTCCGAACTTTGCCGATATAAGAGGCTTGCTCGACGGAGAGATTGATGCAGCAGGCACGGTTGAAAAACCTGATTTATCAGGTAACATGAATATTACAAAAGGCAGATTCTTTTTCGGGCTTACAGGCATGTACCACCGGTTCGAAACTCAGTTAGAACCGAAGGTTCGGATATAGTTGTTGAGCAGTTCCGTATTTTTAACATTGATGATGACTCACGGCACCTTGATGCCTGGGGGCGCATTAATATAGCAGGCTTAAACAGTTAATAATATTGACTTAAGTACTTCAGGAGATGTTGCCGTTCTTGACGGTTCATCGGAAGGAACAGCATTCGGATTTTACGGCAATATGATTGCAGGTCCTGGGGACCCGCCGATTACTATTACAGGCAACATGAGGAAAATTGTTGTGGAAGGTCAATTGCTTATAAAAAGCGCTAACCTGATTTTCCCGACTATACCGGGCGCTTCTTATGATATTTATTCAGATGATTTTGTTTATAAGGTAATAACAGATACTTCCGGAACACTTTACACAGATACAACAATTGTTGTATCACCGGAGCAGCTTCAGCAAATAGACCCCTTTATGCGGTCATATGCGGTAAAAGAGCAGGGCTCAAAATCAGTTTCCACGAACCTCATATACAATATTAATATTAAGACCGTAAAGAACGCAATTGTTAATGTGAATATCAGCAATGTTACACAACAGCAGCTGCTCGGTGAAATCAAGGCTGACCTTGATGTAAACAACGAAACCAATAATCAGCTTCAGGTATACGGTGACCTTGATATTGTAGGGGATTCTTATTTCCGTTTCTACAGAAATTTTAAGGTTGATAACAGTAAAGTATCATTTTCCGGCAATCCTGTAAATCCATATATAAATATTCATGCGGTTTACAGCACCAAGCAGGGAATACAAAGCTTCGATGAATCAACTGACCAGGGTGTTCAGATTGTTCTTGATATAACAGGAACAGCCGATAAACCGGAGCTGAAACTAAGAATGTATAATAACGGGCAGGAAGTATCCGGTAAAGATGCTCAATCAGATGCCATTTCATACCTGTTATTCGGCGTATCAAAAGATAACTTAAAGCCAGGCCAGCGTTCATTGCTTGCGCAGAATATCGGCGCTACTACGGGCTCAACTTATCTTTCAGGCTTACTTACAGGTGCATTGAGGAATATTGCCCCTTTTATAATAAATACAGAAATAAACTATTCCGAAGGGAGTGTTGCAACGGGAACGGATATAAGAATTACTTCGGAAGTAGGCGATGCAATTGTTAAGGTTCGGAGGCAAAGTATTTTCGGGACTCGATAATGCCGAAGTTAGTATAGAGTACCCGCTTAATAAGCTGCTGAATATGAACCTTTCCAATAATCTTATTATAGAATTATCGAGAAGCGTCGATGAATCAAGTTTTGAAGGAACGAGGTCAGTACAAACCGGTGTTAAACTGATATACAAAATAAGATATTAAAAAATTAAAGATTACTAAACTGCCTAAGAATAAACCAGATAACCTGAGAGCTGCGGCTCTGAATCTCTTCGAGAAATCTCCTTCTATTTCTATAAAGTTTAATCCGCTTTTTAAGAGGCTGAGGCTTCAGAAATCGGATAAAGCGCGCTTGCGTGAATGTGATGAATGAGCTTGTGCAGGAAAATGTGATTGCCAAAAACGGCAAATACTTTGAGCTCCGGCAAAAGAGCAGGCTCTTCGAAGGAAAGATTGTGCTCGATAAAGAAATGGAATATGCTGCTGATATAAAAACAGATGAGGGATTTGAGAGAATAATGGTCAGGAAGAAAAATCTCCAGACTGCCATGATTGACGATTTGGTTGAGATTTCTATTATTGAGTTTGCGGGCAGGAAGACAAAAGAAGCATTTGTTGAAAGAATTTTAAAGCGCGCAAAGCACAGACTGGTCGGGAAGCTTCAGTTTTCAGAAAATGAAGATTATGCATTTGTTATTCCGGATGACAGGAAATTCAGGAAAGATATTTACATACCCTCTAAGAGCCTTAAAAACGCCACTGACGGGGATAAAGTTATCTGTGAAATAGTTAACTGGACTTACCAGGATATTTCACCCGAAGGAAAAATTATTGAGGTTTTAGGCAAAGCAGGAGATGTAAAGACTGAGTTTAAGGCATTAATAAAAAAGTACGGGCTAAATAAGATTTTCCCGAAACGGGTTAGAGATGAAGTTAAACAGCTTGAAGACAGCGGGGCTTTTAAAATATCAGCCGCTGAAATCAAAAAAAGAGTTGATTTAAGAAATGAAATACTCTTTACAATTGACCCTGTTGATGCAAAAGATTTCGATGATGCAGTTTCTATCGATGTGAACGAAAAAGGAAATTATTTGCTCGGTGTGCACATTGCAGATGTAAGTCAATATGTAAAAGAGGATTCCGAGCTCGATAATGAAGCATTGAAACGCGGCACCAGCGCATATCTGATGAATGACGTTGTACCTATGCTTCCCGAAAAACTCTCCAATGACATTTGCTCTCTTAAAGAAGGTGTTGAAAGATTTGCATTTTCGGTCTTTATGGAAATTAACCAGAAAGGGGATGTTATAGATTTCAGCATTGGTAAATCTGTTATTAAAAGCAGTAAAAGATTTACCTATGAAAGAGTACAGGAGATACTGGATAAACAGGAGGGTGAGTTCCTTCATGAACTTAATGAAATGAACAAGCTTCACGGGATTCTGTTCAAAAAGAGGGTTGAAGAAGGAAGCCTTGATTTTGAAACGCAGGAAGTCCACGTAGAAATAAACGAGAGCGGGTTCATAGAAAATATAAGACCTAAAGAACGGCTGGAATCGATGAGAATAGTTGAAGATTTTATGCTCCTGGCTAACAAATGCGTTGCTTTGTATGTTGAGAGAAAAGAACCTAAACCGCCGTTTGTATACCGAATACATGATGCGCCTGATAAAAATAAAATTAAAGAATTGGCTTATTTCGTAAAACAATTCGGTATAACTCTTAACCCCGAGAGCAAGCGCTCTATTCAAAAAATGCTTTTTGAAATCAGGGGCAGGCAGGAAGAATATCTTATAACCGATATTACAATCCGTTCGATGTCTAAAGCAATATATTCCGAGGAAAATATCGGGCACTACGGGCTCGGGTTTGATAATTATACACACTTTACTTCGCCGATCAGACGCTATCCGGACCTTATTGTTCACAGAATTCTGGGTGAGCTTCTTGCCGGCATGAACAATAAACGCATGGCGCATTACAGAAATATTCTGCCTGATGTCTGCAAGCAATCAACCGATATGGAAATAAATGCAGTTCAGGCTGAACGGGAAGCAGTTAAGATTTTACAGATCAGATATCTTGAAGCGCACACCGGGAAAATATTTGCCGGCATTATTTCCGGAATATCGGAATACGGAGTGTATGTAGAAATTTCGGAAAACCTCATTGAGGGCATGGTGAGGCTTAAAGACCTTAACGATGATTATTATATTTTTGATGAAAAGAATTACAGATTGATAGGACGGCACAGAAAAAAAATGTACAGGGTAGGGGATAAGGTAAAAGTAAAAGTCTCAAAGACGGATATTGAAAAAAAATGGATTGACTTTATTCTTGTTTAGAAAAAAGGAAGCGGGGTAACTTAAATTTGTCATCCCGCCTGAGGAGGTTTATTAACCGCATTATATTAGGGCAAACTCAATAAATCAAACTTAGATTACAGTTTGTTTTAAAAATCACATCGCTTACGCGTTTCAGCAAAACTTTAATATCAAACGGTTTATCAAGAAAATCATACACACCGAGGTCTCTTGCCTTTAGCTTTGTGTTTGTATTCCCGTAAGCAGATATCATTATTGTTTTAAGCTCAGGGTTCAGGTATTTAGATTGTTCTATAACGTTTATTCCCGAAATTCCCGAAAGCTTGTTATCAATAATCATTACATCATATTTATTTTTAATAATTGTACTTAATGCAGTGTTAGCATCGTATGCTTTGTTCACCTCGTACCCGTCTTCTTCGATTATATCGGAAATCAGGTTGCAAAGGTCCTTGTCGTCATCGACAACTAAAATCCTTTTATCCTTTTTTGTATTTATCATATCGTTGGAAGTTATTTTTAATTATATATAAGCAATCCCTGTGCCAAAAAAATGATTGTAAACGTTATTTTTTCAATACTTAAATTTTAAACATTTTCAATATAAGGCAGCAAATGGGGCATATAAGGCTATTGATGGACTAATTGGGAACAATACGGGTAATAAAAAAATTTTGTGAACAGACTAATGAAAGTGAAAGGGGCTGTGAGTTGGTTTACAGACTTTTGTTAAGGAGCAATTTGCAGGTATTTTCTGTAGGTAGTTAACTTACGGTAAATACAGGCAATAACTGTGAAGGAAAATGTATAAATATTGAAATAAAAGCTTGAACAGTTTGTGCTTTATTCCGCGTTGTTGGTCTTTGCACGGATTACTCAGAGGCGCGATTATATCCCCAGGCTTTTAAGCTTTCTGTAAAGAGTCTTTCTGTTCATTTGAAGCAGTTTTGCGGCTTTAATTTTGTTGCCGCCGGTTTGTTCAAGCGCTTTCAAAATAAGCTCACGTTCTACCTGTTTTGTGGCGTCTTCAAGAGAGTTTGGCGAGTCACCATCTGGTGATGATGATGCAATATCAAATGCGGCATTAATACCGAGTTCTTCAGTTGTTATTTTTTCGGCTTCGCAAAGCAGTACGGCTCTTCTTACTACGTTCTTTAATTCTCTCACATTACCGGGCCACCCGTAGCTTAATAAAAGCTTTCCCGCTTCCGGCGAGAAGCCTTTTACGTTCTTGGAAAGTTCTTTATTTGCTTCATCAAGGAAATATTTCGCAAGAATCGGGATATCATCTTTTCTGTCCTTTAGCTGCGGAAGATTTATATGGAATTCATTCAGCCTGTAATAAAGGTCATTTCTGAACTTACCGCTCTGGACAGCGTCGAACAGCTTCACGTTTGATGCGGCAATAATTCTTACATCTACATCTATCACTTTTTTGCCTCCAATGCGCTGAAATTTTCTTTCCTGCAGCACACGCAGAAGTTTCATCTGGTGTGTTTCGGAAAGGTTGGTCAGCTCATCAAGGAATAAAGTACCGCCGTGAGCCTGTTCAAACTTACCCTGTTTGGGGCCGTCTGCCCCCGTAAAAGCCCCCTTTTCATGCCCGAATAATTCGCTTTCAACAAGTGTATCGGGTATTGCGCCGCAATCGATAGCTACAAGCGGCTGGTTCTTCCTGAGGCTTAGCTTATGTATGAGTTTACAGATAACTTCCTTACCCGTTCCGCTTTCACCCTGAATCATTACCGTCATGTTTGTGGGAGCAATTATTTGCGCCTGTTTCAGTACCTGGTTGAATTCCGTGCTCTGCCCTATAACTTCGCTTATTACATTTTTTTCGTCAAGCTGCTTGCGGAGCGATTCCACTTCTTTGCTGAGGTTTTGCGTTTCAAGCGCTTTGCTGATTATTAGAAGAAGTTCCTCGTTATCGAAAGGTTTTGTAATGTAATCGAAAGCCCCGAGCCTCATTGCATTAACTGCTCCTTTAACATCGCCGTATGCAGTCAGCATTATGACAATAATGTTTTTATCGAACTTTTTGATTTCTTCCAGAATCTTCATTCCGTCCATTCCCGGAAGTTTCATATCAAGCAATACGAGGTCAGGATTGGCGGATTTTACCTGTTTCAGTGCGATAGTGCCGTCACCCGCATCAAGTACATTATAGCCTTCACTTTGGATTATATCGGATAGTGTAGTTCGCAGGTCTTCGTTGTCATCAACTATTAGTATTGTGCTCATAATAGTTTTTATTTTTTTCCTGTTTCGGGCACCGGGAATCTTACGTTTATTGCAGTACCCTTGCCTTGTGTGCTCTCAATACTGATATCACCGCCGTGGGCATTTACAATATGATAGGCGAGGCTTAAACCAAGACCCGTGCCCTCGTCTTTCGTTGTAAAAAAAGGTTCGAAAATCTTATCCATATCTTCCTTTGAAATTCCGGAGCCTGTATCTATAAATCTGACAAAAAGAGAATTCTTTGATTCATCGTAAGATGTATCTAAAGTAAGGGTTCCTCCTCCCGTCATTGCTTCAATTGCATTAGAGAGAAAGTTCATAAATGCTTCCTCCAGTTTTTTATCGTTAAGAGGAAAATTAGGGAGCTCATTTGGAATTATTTTTACAAGCTCAATATTATGCTTTGTGCACCGGGGCTTTACCATATCGCAGAGTTTATTCAGCAGGGAGGTAATATCTCCGGGAACCAGCACAGTTTCTCTCGGAGAAGTGAAATCAAGAAGTTCTTTTATTATCCTGTTTGCAGTTTCTGTATTTCTTAATATTACATCGAAATGCTTTTTCATATTCTTATCCATTTCGAATTTACTCATACAGAACTGGGCGCTTGCACTTATGTTAGCCAGCGGATTCCGTATTTCATGCGCGATACCGGCGGAGAACCTGCCGAGGGCTGCGAGCTTTTCTGTATAGATTAATTCCTGCTGCGCTCGTTTAATTTCTTCGTACGCTTTTTTTAATTCCTCTTCAGCAGATTTTCTTTCTGTTATATCTCTGAATACCACTTGAAGAGCGATTTTCCCTTCTTGTACAATAGGAATCATAGCAACCTCAGAGTAAAACTTTGAGCCGTCTTTCCTCATAAGCTGTTCTTCTACAAAAGGAAGGGAATTGTGGTTTTCTCCTAATCCGGTAAGTTTTTGTTTGAATGCTTCAAGCTGTTCCTGAGGCAGAAAATCAAATAGAGATTTACCATGCAGTCTTGATTCGTCGTTTTCGCCGAGAAGCCTCAATGCAGCGGGGTTTACATAAGTAATTTTCTTGTTTACTTCTATTGCGATTCCGTCGGGTGAATGTTCCACAAGCGCCCTGTAGCGCTCTTCGCTTTCATGAAGCTTGGTTTCCATTGAGTACTTATACAGCGCCATCTCAAGTGTAGTATGCAGGTCACGCTCTTCAAAAGGTTTGAGAATATAGCCAAGAGGTTCTGTTACTTTTGCCCTGTCCAGAGTATCTTCATCTTCGTATGCAGTAAGATAAATAATTGGAATTTTGTACCTGGAACGGATTTGAGAAGCTGCCTCAATTCCGTCGATTTCTCCTTTCAGAACAATATCCATTAAAATAATGTCCGGCATAAACTCGCCAGACTTTTCTTATAGCTTCTTCTCCTGTTGAAGCTATAGCAGGCACGTCATAGCCCAGATTTCTTAATGTGTTCTGAATGTCTTTAGCAACTATACGTTCGTCTTCAACAACCAGTACTTTAACTTTGCTCAAATGTTTATAACCTTTCTATTCCGAATTGTCTCTTATTGCTGACTGACCGATTCTATCTTAAATTCTGGTTTATGTCTTTGATAAAATAGAATATATATAAAAATAGCAGATATGCAATTAAAAATCTATTATATTTTCGTAAGTACCATAAATATATGGAGTTAAGCAGTATCTTCCCGAATTATAAACGACACAATATTATTTGCATACCCGAAGCTATGCAAATTTGGCCGATATGGAGTTATTAATTTATGAAACTGCCGTTAGTTAATTAACCGGAAACGAAATATTAAATTCAGTTCCTGCCTCGCTGTTAAGATGTATTTCTCCTCCAAGCTGTTCAGTAAGTGTAATAACCAGCTGCATACCCAGGGACTGTGTATTTCTGTAATCGATATTAGGCGGAATGCCTTTTCCGTTATCTTTAACAATCATATAATAGAAGTCATTTTCTTGTGTAACCGAAATTTCGATGTTGCCTTTCCTCGAATCGCCAAAAGCGTGCTTTAGTGAGTTTGAAACAAGCTCATTTACAATCAGCCCGCAGGGTATTGCCTTGTCGATGCTCAAATAAATATCTTTAGCCCGAATCTTAGAAGTAATGTTATCTCTATCGGTACCATAGGCTGCAAAAAGGTGGCCCTTTAGCTGTTTCATATATTCCTCAAAGTCAATTTTGCTTAAGTCATCAGACCTGTAAAGCTGCTGGTGAATCAGCGCCATTGTTTTTACCCTGTGCTGGCTTATTCTGAGATATTCTGACGCAACGGGGTCATTTGTATAACCGCCCTGCAGTTTTAAAAGACTCGATATTATCTGCAGATTGTTTTTAACCCTATGATGAATCTCTCTCAGCATCACTTCTTTTTCTTTGAGAGACTGTTTTAACTTTTCATCTTTTGCCTTCTGTTCTGTAATATCCTGTTTGATTGCCAGAAAGCGCTCAGTTTCTCCTTTATCGTTTTTGATTGGTGTGAGCAATGCCGATTCCCAGAAGAGTTCACCGTTTTTCTTTTTATTATGGAACTCGCCTACCCACTCATTACCTGCAGCAAGAGTATCCCATAATTTTTTGTATTCCTCTGATGGTGTTTCACCGGATTTAAGGATTCTGGGATTTTGACCTATTGCTTCTCCGGCTGAATAGCCGGTAGCATCACTGAATTTAGGATTTACAAATTCTATTTTTCCTTCTTTATCTGTAATCACAATTGAAACCGGGCTCTGGTCTACTGCACTTAAGAGTTTTCTTACTTCACTTTCTTTTTCTTTAAGCACTGTCATATCGGTTTGCGTACCCCAAATTCGAGTCAAATACCCGTTTTGAACAATTCCGACAGCGTTGTTCACGAAATATTTTAGCTTTCCATTTTTATCTTTTTCTTCAGTTTCTGTGTTTTGCGATTTATAACCGGAAATTACAAATTCAGTGAGTCTTAAAACATCTTCCGGATTCTCTCCACCGTACATTTCAATTAGTTTCATTCCAACGAGCTCTGAAGATTTATTATATCCGTACATAAATGCCATTGCGTCATTGCACTCTGCAATTCTGCAGTATTTGAAGATGTTCTTAACCTGTTTCTGGGGAGGAAGAGAAATATCTATAGGTTTTTCCAGCTCCATTCTATAAATTCCCTCAGTGCTTTGAGTTATAAATGCACGGTATCTTTCTTCGCTTTCGGCCAATTCTTTTTCAGCTTTCTTTCTGAATGTTATATCTCTTGCTATGACCTGTACTGCAGTATCCCCTTTGTAATTAAACGGCAGTGCGGTAACTTCAACATCAATGTAGCTCCCGTCTTTTTTGCGGAATTTTTCTTCAAGCAAAGGAACTCTATGGCTGTCACCGATGATTTTTGAGATCCGCTTATCAACTTCAGCTTTAAAACGGGGATGCAGAAAATCAAACACATTTTTATAGGTAAGCTCATCTGCAGAATCATACCCCAGCAATGAAGCGCAAGAATTATTTGCAAATAATATTTTTCCGTTATAATGTACTATAATTCCATCCGGAGAAGATTCTATGAGATTTCTGTATCTTTCTTCAGACTCTTTTATAGCTCTTTCGGCAAGAAGATGTTCGGTGATATCTTTGGCAAATACAATTATTTTTATAATATCTCTGTTATTGTCAAATAACGGATACATAATTGATTCATAAAACCTTCCGTCTCTTTCGTCACGGAAGCTGACAGACTGCTTTGTCCTTACAACTTCATGTAACATTTCTTTCCGGAATTTATTAACATTTTCATTAAAAAAGCCGAAGACACTTTTCCCTATAAGCTCTTCTTTACTGCTGTCTAATCTTTTGGCAGCAGTATCATTGAGCGAAAGAATTATCCCGTTCATATCAAACATCAAGACAGATTCGGAAATTGTGTTTATCAGGGCTTGCGCAGTTTCTTCGCTTTCTTTAAGTGTATCCTGCGCGTTTTTGTTTTGTGTAATATTTTCAAATATACTTACTATATGTGAGGGGATTCCTTTTTCATCGCGCTGGAATACGCTGAATATCCGTCTTATCCATTCCCAGCCGCCTTTACGGTTTTTAATGCGGTATTCTAATTCATAACTCTTGTCATCTTTTAAATCTTTTAAATTTTTGTCAATTGAAGAAATTCTGTCTAAATCGTCAGGATGTATTACTATATTATTTATTTCATCAGGATTTTTAACCAGACGGGTGACCTCATTTTTAGAATACCCCAGCATTTCCAATAACGACCTGTTTTGATAAATGTTTGTATTTGTACTCAAATCCGAAACGGAAATTATTGCTGGAGTTGTTGCAGTAATTTTTTCCAGCAGCTGCTTAGTCTCAATAAGTTTCAGCTCGGCATGTTTCCTTTCGGTAATATCTTCAGTTAATATTACAATTCTCTGAACTTTTCCATCAATGTCTTTGATTGCGTAAAAATAGTTCGAAACCCATTCTGCCATGTCTTTCTTTGACAATTTTGTTTTAAGCTCCGGTATGTACAGGGTTCCGCCTTTTTCATATATACTTTTTACTTTTGCAGCCCACGCTCCCAGATAAGCGTCATTTTCATCGAAAGCGAGAGCAGTTCTGAATTTAGTAATGTCCTCAAAAATACTTTTATCGGTTTTATTCCATATTTTTTTCCAGGTATTATTATAGCTTAATAGCCTGCCTTTATTTGACCTGACTGAAATTCCTATTGGGGCATGTTCGGTTATTGCCCGGTTAAAATCTTCGCTTTTTCGTAGTGTTTCTTCTGCATTCTTCTTTGAGGTAATATCGGTAAATATGTTCAGAATCTGAGCTAATTTTCCGTTCTTGTCTTTTTCGAGCACCCTGCTTATCCGGCTATACCATTTCCAGTTGCCCCAAAAATCCTTTAAGCGGAATTCTATTTCAAGGACCTGCTTTTTATCGAGCTTCCGCACATCTTTTAAAAACTTTTCTGTTTTTGATTTGTCATCGGGATGAATATATTTATTAATTTCATCTTCCAAGGTTAATGACACAGGTTCCGGCGACTTTCCGTTGTATTCTAGAACCATCCCAAAAGTTCTGTTTTTATAAAATTCTGTTTTTTCCCTGAGGTCATATATTGAAATGATACCGGGAGATACTTCCCCGATTTTTTCGTGAATCCATCGGATTTTGGAAGTTTCCTCTTCAGCTCTTTTCAATTCGGTTATATCATGAATAATACTGAGGAAACCTTTAATTTTCCCCTTTTCCTTCAGCATGGTTGTACCCGCCGAAAGATATTTGGTTTCGTTATTATTTGTTGTTATTTGAAAATCCGAAATGTAAAAATCTTTTGACTTGCTGTCTCCCTTTAAGACCCCTGTTTTTACAGTTTTGCGGAAATCTTTCACAATACTTACTATATCATTTAGCTTGAAAAGCCTTAATGAGAAAAAGTTTTTACCAATCAGTTCTTTGCGCTTAACCCCTATTATATTCTCAATCTTGTCATTTATCTCCATAATTTTGCCGTATTTGTCAACTATGACAATTACATCGTAAGCGTTTTCAAATATTGATCTGAATTTTTCTTCGTTCTCTTTGGTTCTTTCCTCTGCGAGTCTTTGGTCGGTAATAATATCATGTGAGCTGATAATTTGAGACGGCCTCCCTTTATCGTCTTTTTGAAATACCGCTGACACCTTCCTTACCCATTGCCATTTTCCGTTTTTATCTTTAACTCTGTATTCCAAAACATGCTTTTGACCGTTTTGAAATTTTTTTATTTCTTCGAATGAATCTTCGATGTTTTTAACGTCTTCAGGATGTATTAATGAATAATTTCCCTTTCCGTTAAGGTGTTTTGCAACATATTTTTTGGAATATCCCAGCAGTTCGAGTAATGACCTGTTCTGGTAGATATTGTTGTTTTTTTTGCAGTCGAAAACAGTGATTAACGAAGGAGTTACTTTAGTAATTGTGTTAAGTTGATTTGCAGTATCGGTTAATCTGTTGATTGTTTCCTTCTGTGTTATTACTTCACTTTCGAGCTGTTCTATTTTCTTCTTAAGCTCTTTTATATTATTGGTATTGAGATGTTCAGTATTCTTAATCGACATATGTAATAGTTTTTTTGAGTTTCTGAAGTAAATAGTAACTCGTTATGACGGTTTCTACTAATTTTATATACGACAAATTATCTAAATTTATGGTAATGAAATATGATATTAGTCATAAAATTACCCAAAAAAATGGTAAATCAACCTAACTAAAATCAGTGATTTAATTTAAAAATATAAGTTAAGCAAAATCAAGTGGGTCAACATCAATGCTGATTCGTTCGCTTTGCTTTATATTTAATGTTTGGATGAATTTTTGGAGATTATTCAGAAGAGATTCGGTTCCAATTTCCTCATTTGAAGCTTTTAAGTCACTTTTTACTGATTTTATTATAATATGCCACCTGTAACGATTTTTTAGCTTAAAAATAAGGGCAGGAGCCGGTTTTAGTATTTCAATGTTTTTTGAATTGTTGTGCGTTTTAAGGTAGAGATATATTTTGGCAGAAAGCGCTGCTGTACTTGAGCTGTCTTTTCCGCTGGTCTCAATGAGGCTCATCCTTGAAAACGGGGGATAATTAAAATTTTTTCTTGTACCGATTTCTTTTTCGTAGAATGATATATAATCATGAGAGGTTATGAACGGGAATATAAGATTATCACTGTGCATAGTTTGTATTATCACTCTTCCGTGGTCACTTTTTCTTCCAGAGCGCCCAGCCACCTGCATAAGAAGCTGGAATGTTCTTTCGCTTGAACGGAAATCCGGGTTGAGGAGACCTACATCAGCCGATATTACTCCAACAAGAAAAACATTCGGGAAATCGAGTCCTTTTGAAATCATCTGTGTGCCTACAAGAATATCGAACTCACCTTCATGGAAGCTCTTTAGTATTTTCCTGTGCGCATCTTTTCTTCTCACTGTATCTGCATCCATTCTTCTTACCCTTGCCTCAGGAAAAAGCCTCATAATTTCTTCCTCAATTTTTTCCGTTCCTGTTCCTTTCAGCAAGATCTCAGCGCTGCCGCATTTTTCGCATTTATCCGGCAGCTGTTCGACCTGGCCGCAGTAATGACAGCGAAGATGATTTTTCAGTTTATGGTAAATAAGAGTTATATCACAATTTTTGCACATTTTTACATACCCGCAGTTCTGGCATTCAAGATAGGCTGAGTACCCTCTCCTGTTTTGGAGCAGCATTATATTTTGTTTCTTCTTTAATGTTTGGTCGATGTATGATATAAGCTTTGATGAGAGAAATCTTATTTCAGGTGTTTCGTATTTAACAAATTTGCTTGAAGATTTCAGTTCTTCAATCATATCAACTATTTCAATCTCCGGTTGTTTTGTTTTAAGCGCACGGTGAGGGAGCTCAAGCATTTTGTGTTTTCCTGTCCGGGCATTGTAAAGGCTTTCAAGCGATGGCGTTGCCGAGCCCAGCAGTGCGGCTGCATTGTTAAGCTTTGCCCTGACTATTGCCGAATCTCTTGCATTATACTTTGGATTCTTTTCTGTTTGTTTATATGAATGGTCGTGTTCTTCATCAACAATAATTATTCCTAAATTATTCAATGGTGCAAATAATGCGGAACGGGCGCCTATGACAATTTTTATTTTACCGGATAATATCCCCCTGAAAACATCGAATCTCTGCCCTTCTGATAAACGGCTGTGTATTACTCCCACTACATCTCCGAAATGTGATTTAAAACGGTTAATCAGCTGCGGTGTTAATGATATTTCAGGAACGAGCACTATTGCTGTTTTGTTTTCAGCGATAACGTGCTTTATAGTCTCTATGTATACCTGCGTTTTCCCGCTTCCGGTTACACCGAATAAAAGGTACGTTTTGAATTCATTGCTGCTTGTTGATTTTATAAGCTCTTCAACAACTTCTTTTTGGTCCTGGTTAAGCTCAACTATTTTTTCTTCATAACTGAATTCATCCTCCATCCTCCGGGTAACTTCACGTTCATCAATACTAAGAAGCTCTCTTTTGGCGAATGAACTTACCGTGCCCGAAGATACACCCGCTTTTTTCAGCAGTTCACTCAGCGATATTTCATGTATATTCTTGTTTATAAGGTATTTAAGAAGAGTTTCCTGGCTTTTTGACCTGATTTTGGATTCTTTAAGAAAATTTTCCGTCATAATATTAGTGAATCCTCTGAAATCTTCGTGAAGAGTAAAGACAACGTGTTTTTCTGTTTTTGGCTTAATTCTTTTTTGCGAAGTAATGTGTTCCGGTTTTATTATTCCCTTTGAAATGAGTGTTTGTATAACCGAGCGCGCTGATTTAGAGCCCGTGAGCCTTTCTATTTGTTTAATTGTTAAAGGTTTCGATTGCAGAACACCAATAGTTTTTTTCTGCAGTCCCGTGAGATTACAAATTTCATCCGCAGTAATTTCATTGACCGTGTAGACTGTTTTTGATTCGACAAGTATTGATTTCGGAATAGAAGAAAAAACCACTTCGCCTATCGGGCAGAAATAATAGGCGGATATCCATTTGCAGAATTTTATCATTTCATCGTTCAGTACCGGTTCTGCATCCAGTACCTCTGAAATAGGCAGTATTTTTTTTAAGGAAGATGAATTTATCAGCTCAATTACAACACCTGTTAATTTTCTATTTCCCAGCGGTGCATAGACTCTGCAGCCGGTCTTGACGGTTTCGCTGAGTTCCTCCGGTATTGAGTAAGTATACAGGTTATCCAGCGGAAGGTTAAATGCTATGTTTGCGTATTTAAATGACATCAAAGGCAAAATAAACAAAATGGTTTGTAATAAAAAACTCCGATATTTTTCATACCGGAGTTTAATCTTTTAATCTTCTAATCGTTTAGTCTTCTAATTGCTCAAGGTATCTTTCAGTGTCAATAGCCGCCATACATCCCGAGCCGGCGGCTGTTACAGCCTGCCTGTAAACATGGTCCTGGCAGTCACCGCATGCAAATACACCCGGTATATTGGTTTCAGTTGATGATTTTTTGGTAATCAGGTATCCGGTATCTTCCATATCGATTATTCCTTTGAAAATTTCTGTGTTTGGTTTATGCCCAATACCCAGGAAAATCCCTTCACATTCGTGGATAAATGTTTCACCTGTTTTAACATTCTTAAGCAATGCACCTGTTACAAATTTTTTACCGTTTTCTTCTTTACCCAGAACTTCTTCAAGTACGGTATCGGTTATTAATTTTATTTTCGGGTTTTTCTTTGCCCTGTCAAGCATAATTTTCGAAGCGCGGAACTCATCTCTTCGGTGTATTATTGCAACCTCTTTACCGAATTTTGTCAAATAGTTTGCTTCTTCCATAGCTGTATCACCTCCGCCGATAACTACTATTCTCTGGTCTTTGAAAAAGAATCCGTCACACGTGGCGCAGGCAGAAACACCGTATCCCATAAAATGAGATTCCGAAGGCAAACCAAGAAGCCTTGCCGAAGCGCCGGTAGCAATTATTACCGATTTTGCCTTGTAAATGTCTTTGTCCACAAAAACCTTAAAAGGCTGTGAAGTAAAATCAACTTTATCAACAATCTTAAAATGGCAATCCGCTCCGAATCTCTGCGCCTGTTTTCTCATAACGTCCATTAATACTGGTCCCATAATTCCGTGTTCAAATCCGGGGTAATTTTCTACTTCAGTTGTTATGGTCAATTGCCCTCCTGGCTGCAAGCCTTCAAAGACTATTGGGTTAAGGTTAGCTCTTGCTGTGTACAGTGCGGCTGTGAGGCCTGCCGGGCCTGAGCCGATGATTATAACATTGTGAATTTTGTTATCTTCCATTGGTTTCTTACTTTAATTTTGATTATTTATATTTTTCAATTTTGTAAATAATATCCTTATTGTTGGGGTCAAGCTCAAGCGCCTGCTGCCAGGTTTTAAGAGCTTTTGGAATTTCTTCCATTGCTTCGTAAACATCTCCAAGATGTTCGAGTACTACGGCATTGCTGCCCAGGCTTACAGCTTTTTTAATATATTTCTCTGCATTCTTGTAGTCTTTCAGTTTATAACAAATCCATCCGTAGGTATCCAGGTATGAGGAATTCTCAGGTTCTTTATCAATAGTCTTCTTTGACATTTCAAGCGCTTCCTTCAGTTTAATACCTCTTTCGGAGAGGTGATAGGCATAGTTGTTAAGAAGCAGAATATTATCGGGATAATATTTGAACCCCTGTTCATATAGTTTGTCACATTCAGGGTCCATATTAAGGTCATCATATATTATACCCAGCGTTGAAAGCGTATTGATATCAGACGGGTTTATCTCAAGCGCTTTCTCAAGATAGGGGAGGCTTTCTTTTTCCTTTCCCTGCCTGTAAATTGTATTTCCAGTCAGAAAATTGAGTCTAAAATCCCCGGGGAAAGATGAAACACCTTTTGAAAAAACCTCCAGAGCGTGGTCAAGCTTGTTTTGTTCAAAATAATAGAAACCAACCTGTATATATGCTTCAGCAGATGTATCCGCAGCATCGGAAAGTATTTCTTTTATTTTATCTTCAGGTATTTCAGCGTTGTTTTCCTTTGAGTTAATCAGGGCTAAATAATACTCTGGCATCCATTTACCTGGATAAGCGCCTGCAATATTTTCGAGAATTGATTTTGCAACATCCAGCGCTTCTGAATCTTCCTGTGCGGCATCGAAGAATGAAAGGGCAACATTTAACTTAGTATTATAATCGACCGAATCTTTATTTGTCATCTTCCCGAATTTTTCGAAGGCAAGGTCATTTCTGTGCTGGCGGAAATATATTTTTATCATCTCGGTCTGAACATCGCGGTTGTTCGGGTTTGTAGAAAGTATATCTTCATAAACCCTGAGCGCATTATCATAATCGGGAATCTTTAGATATGTAGCAGCAATTGCGTATTTTAAATTAACATCCGTGGGATTCATTGTAAGAAGCTTTTCCATGGTTGCAGCTTCGTTTGCATAGTCCTTATATCCTTCATAAATATCAATCATTCTCTGCAGCACAGTCTCGTCATATTCAAAATCTTCCGTAATTTTTTCGTAGTATTTTATTGCTTCAGACGGCTGTTTATCGGCTTCATACATTCTGCCTATGTTATAAAGTATATTTATATCATCAGGTTTTTTTAGAGCAATTTCCATCAGGTACTTTCTTGCATTGCGGTAATCGTTGAGCATTATATAAATATCGGATAGGTTCTCTTTATAATCGGTATTGCCTGTATCGAGCTTAAGAGCTTCGATGCCTGTTTCAAGGGCTTTTTGGTACTGGGAAACATTATAATAAAGCTGTGACATTGTATAATAAATGCCGGGTGCTTTTTCAATGCTTAGCGCCTGGTAGTATTTCTGGAACGCCGCTATATAGTTATCCTGCAGCTCAAATGTTTTGCCTTCAATGAAAGCTTCAAGTGCTTTTGGGTCTGCGGGCTCGTTCTGTGCGCGGGTTAATGCGGAAAAAGCCGAAAATAGTATAAAAAACGCAATTAATGATTTCATATCAAGCTGTAATATAAATTGAACTCTATTTAATAACAATTTAAAAAGATATTCTTATCCCGTACCGGTTACCATTTTACTTTCAGTATTTAATCAGTTTATGTATTTTATATTTAAATAAAAAAAACTATTCATTCAAAAATCTAAACACAACTATGAAAAAAATTCTTACTATAACAGCACTGATTGCAATTTCTTATTTTCTTTTCGGTTTCAATTCAAATGAACCTGTATATATAAACAGTATTAATCCAAATACTCAAATGATTACCGTTCCCGATGTAATGAATAAAATTAATGTTCTTGAAAATGATGCAAACGGCTTCCATAATGTAACGATGTCAGCAGATTCATTTCCTAATTTTCCGGGGTTCCCAAAACACGTTGCCGGAACAATAACCGAAGGCGGCGCGATATTCTGCAATATGGATTCGGACCCCGAACCGGAAATTGTTTTTTGCGCATCATATACTATTTACGCAATAAATCTTGACGGTTCAAACGTACCCGGCTGGCCTAAAACCGTAACTTCCGGTACAATTGGACTTGACGGAGCGCCTGCATTTGGAGATATTGACGGTGACGGTCAGGGTGAAATAGTAGCAGTTTCTCATGGACCGGCTTCAGGAGGTTATGTCTATGCTTTCAAAAAAAACGGAGATGCTGTTACCGGATTCCCGATTAACAACGGATATTGTACCAGAACTCCTGTTCTTGCAGACCTTGATAATAACGGAACATTGGAAATTATTGTTAACGAGCGTGTATCACATACAGTAAGAGTTTACAAAGGAGACGGAACGATGTTTCCCGGCTGGCCGCAGACCATGAACCATGTTCCAGCTTCAAGCGCTGCTGTTGGTGATATTACAGGTGACGGCGTGCCTGAAATTATTGCAGAGTCTTATAATTCACTATATGCATGGCACACAAACGGTGATACCGTTGCAGGATTTCCGTTTACTATGCCTAACGGAGATAACAATTCATATTCGTCTCCTGTGCTGGCAGATCTCGATGGTGATAATATTAGAGAAATAATATTTGGAACGCACGCTCTCAGCGGAGGCGGTTATGTTTATGCCTTAAAAAATAACGGGACTGTTATGACCGGCTGGCCCAAAATTACACCATACTGGATTTACTCCCCGCCTGCAATAGGATATATAGATGGCGATAACGTACTTGATATTTCTGTAGGCGATGGAGGCGGTACTATCAGCGGAACACCTGTATTTAGTCTTTATGCATGGAATAAAAACGGAACTGCATTAACCGGATTCCCTGTTACCGGTCTTTGGGCAATTAATAATCAGCCGGTGATTGCAGATATTGACAACGATAACATGTCTGAGCTTATAATAGATGACAATACTACAGAAAGCGGGCTGGGCAAATATCCGGCTTTTAACCATGACGGAACGCCGGTATCAGGATGGCCTGTTTACACAAGCGGAAGTACATCTTTCCGCACACCTTGTGTTCTGGATATTAACAACGACGGGATTCTTGACATAATTGGAGAAGGAGGGGAAGGGACTTATCCAACCGATTTTACGAATCTTTACCTCTGGAATACCGGTATGAATCTTAATATTCCAAAAACCTATAACGCTATGTGGCAGTATAATGCAAGGCATAATGCTGTGTTTGGCGATAATCCTTTGGTAGGTGTAATAAGAAAAACATCGGGCATTCCCAAAGAATTTAAGCTTTACCAGAATTATCCTAATCCGTTTAACCCGTCAACAGCAATAAAATTTGATGTGCCGAAATCCGGTAATGTTAAAATTGAAATATTTAATATGCTTGGGCAGAATGTTGAAACCCTGGTTAACGGAGATTATGTACCGGGTGGTTATACTGTGGTTTGGAATGCATTAAATAATCCTAGCGGAGTTTATTTTTATAGGTTAAACGGAACGGGTTTTACAGGTACAGGTAAAATGGTGTTATTGAAATAAATGGTTTAGTTCTTTGTTTTGTCCTGAACCGGCGTTTTCTCTATGCTGAAAGTATTGTTTTGATAGTTCTCCCGGGAAGTATTTTTATTATAATAATTTCCCTGTGCAGCGAGAACGAAAACAAGCGAACAGCCGAAAAGAAACAGGAAAACCAGGATTTTTATTATTTCGTACTTAAAAAGCTTTATTATTTTTAACATAATAAAAGATAAAAACCCGCCTCAATTTGAAGCGGGTTCTTTATTATTTTATTTAACAAGCATCATTTTTCTTGTGGCAGTGTACCCGTCTGTTATGAGTTTATAGAAATAAACTCCGCTGGAATAATTCACCGCATTCCACGATATTTCATGCGTACCGCTCTCAAGCCTGCTATCAAGCAGTGTAAGCACTTCATTACCTATTAAATCAAATACTTTTACGGTTACATGTGAAGCCTTCGGCAATTCAAATGAAATATTTGTATTTGGATTGAACGGATTTGGATAATTCTGGTCTAACCTGTATTCTTTAACAGTTTGATTGGTCTTTACACCTTCAGGGACTGTAATAAATACCTTTTTGCCGGGTGCCCAGTTCCATGCAGGTGTACCCGATGTTACAGTTGCAAATATTGTATCAATTCCCGGAGCTGACGGAGCAGTATAACTGAATGTCTTTGTTACCGTATGGTTTGACATACTGATAGCATGAAGGTGAGTAATTTCACCGCTTTGTAACTTCAAATCTGCAGAGCTTGGATTCGGATCAAGAGTTCCAAATTTTACAGCAATATCAACACCCGCTTTATTCCTGTTAGGGTCTGTTACTGTTATTGTATATTGAACAGTCTGCCCGGCAGTCACTGTATCGGGACCGCCGATTGCACCTGTAACGTTCGTGCTGTAAGTATGACAGCTTCCGCAGCCCTGTGTTGTTGTCTTAAGAGTTCTTCCTGTGTACCCTGATGGATACGTATAAAGAAAGGCTGTTACAGTTCCTGCTAAAATTACAGCAGCAGCTGTGAAGTAAAGTTTTTTTGTAAATATTTTACCCATATTATCTCCGGATTGTGGTTAAATAGTTAGATTAGCTACATTTTTTGTGCCAAAGATTGTTAATGAAAAAAGGTGTTTCTTAGTCTGAATTTATCACATTGGGGAAATTCTCTACAAAAGAGTCTAATTTTGGGGATGTTCTACTGAATAGATTTTGTTATTACAATAATAAAAAAACAAAAAGCGGAAGAAGTTTTTCTCCTCTTCCGCTTTTACTGTTTTATATTAAAATTACGTATTAGTAACCGAAAACATCTTCAAGTGAAAGTGTTTTTACGTTTCCATATTTCCGGAGTGTTTTCATATCAATTTTAGTCTCATCTCCCAGTACAAGAATAGTATACTTACGGTCTTTTACATTTTCTTCCTGAAATTTTTTGATGTCACTCATGCTCAGTTTGGGAACTTCATCATATATTTCCTGTCTTATATCAAAATCGAGCCCTCGTTTTTTTGCTGCAAGATAGTCGAATAAAATAGACGCCTTCGTTGTACGTGTTGTTTTCAGCTGGTTTAATAAACTGTTTTTTGCAGCATCGAAAGTTATTTCGGATTCCGGCATATCATTTAAAATAGATAGCATGCCGTTCATTGCTTCGGGGAGCTTATCTGCCTGAGTTCCTATATATCCAATAACATAATATGAGTCTTCTTTTTTCTGCGGTGTGCTGTAGCTCGAAAACGTTGCATATGCAAGAGCTTTTGACTCCCGTAATTCCTGGAAAACTATACCAGACATTCCGCTGCCGAAATATTCATTATACATAGAAATCAGCGGGGCTCTGTCTTTATCATATGTGCCGTCTTTGGAGAGGAAAACAATTTCTGCCTGAACCATATCTTTATAATTCACAAAATAGACATTGTTTTCTGATGTGGGCAGTTCATCAAATTTTTCTGATACAGGAACGGGAGTAAGTTTTTCGGTTACCGTATGCTTTGCATTCAAAGCTTCTGTAAGCGATTCAGGAGAAAGGGGCCCATAGTATAGCACCATGTGCGGGTAATATCTCAGCTTTTTTAATATAGAAACAAGTTCTTCCGGCTTAATAGATTTCAGCTCTTCTTCACTCAGAATATTTGTATTAGGGTTCTTTGCGCCGTACTTACCGTAACTCAGCATAGCATTCCACAATATTTTATCCTGAGAGAGCTTATCGTCCTGGCGCTCTTTTAAAACATCTTTTTCGAGGTCCACAAGTGCTGCTTCGTTCGGCTGTATATCCGAAAGGAATTCTTCGAAAAGCTCAAGCCCTTTTCCGAAATTATCACTCAATCCACCGAGGCTCACATATACCTGGTCTGTAGAACTGGATACCGAAAACGAACAACCGATTTTATAGAATTCTTCCTTCATCTGTGAAGGTGTGTATTTTGATGTACCTAGATACTCCAGGTAGCTTATAGCCAGACCAAGCTTTTTATCGGCATTTGTTCCGAAATCATATACATAATAAAGATTAAAAGTGCTGTTTTCTTTGTTCTCCACATAGTATACCGGGATTCCGTTGGAGAGATTCATTTGCTTTATATCTTTTTTGTAGTCAACAAATACAGGCTGAATTTCCGGCGCAGGTGTATTTACCAAATCAGTTAAAAACTTTGACTGTACGTCCCGGTTAACCTTTACAGGTGTAATAGCGGGCTTCTCGACCTTTTGTACATTTTTATCTTCACCTTTGCGTTTGTATGTTACAACATAATCATTTGTAAAGTGTTCGTTAGCATAGCTGACAATTTGTTCTTTGGTTAATTTAGACATACGTTCGGTTTCAGTAATATATTCATCCCATGGTATGCCGTGAACAAAGGCATCAACAAAGGCGTGTGCTCGCCGCCTGTTGCTTTCCAGCGATTTTGTTTCTGTAAGTTTTGTGTTATTAATTATTGCCTCTGGCAGCCAGCCGGGGAAATCTCCTTTTTTAAGCTTATCTACTTCTGCCAGCAGTAGGTCTTTTACTTCTTCCAGAGTCTGCCCGTTACGGGGTTTACCGTATAAAATGAATGCCGAGTAATCTTTCATATCATCTACAAAAGCGCTTGATTCCAGTACTTTCTGGCTCTGGTTCAGGTCAATATCAATCAATCCTGCTGTTCTGTTGTAGAGAATTTTACTTATCATGTTAATCATATCGGCATCTTTAGTTCCTGCTCCGGGGAAACGGTATCCTATAAACAGCTCTTCTGATTCCGGACCGAAAACCTCGTTTGTAACAGGTGAAACAATGGGCTTTTCGACCGGAGGTGTGTAATGCGGAACGGGTTTTTCCGGCAGGGAACCGAATTTTTCATCAATTATTTTTATTGCCTCGTCCATATCAAAATCACCTGATAGACATATTGCCATGTTGTTTGGAACGTAATAAGTATTATAGTATTCAATAACTTTTTTAATAGACGGATTCTTAAGGTTCTCGATTGTTCCTATAGTGGTTTGAGTGCCGTACTGGTGAGTAGGGAAAAGTTCCCTGTAAAAAGCCTCCCACAGTTTATTATCATCATTATCCAGTCCTATATTTTTTTCTTCATATACAGCTTCAAGCTCAGTATGAAATAACCTCATAACCGGGTGACGGAAGCGTTCACCTTCTATGGTCAGCCATTTTTCAAGCTGGTTTGAAGGGATATCATTTGTATATACAGTCTGTTCAACAGATGTATAAGCGTTTGTTCCTTTTGCTCCAATTGAGCTCAGCATTTTATCGTATTCGTTAGCAATAGCATACTGCGAGGCGATGCCGGATACGCTGTCAATCTGGTGATAAATTTTTTTTCTTTCAGTTTCATCTTTTGTTTTACGGTAAACTTCATATAGATTTATTATTTGGTCTATGTATACTTTTTCTTTGTCATAATCCATTGTGCCGTATTTATCGGTTCCTTTGAAAAGCATGTGTTCAAGGTAATGAGCCAGTCCTGTTGCATCGGCAGGGTCAAATTTACTGCCTGCCTTAACGGCTATGTAGGTCTGGATTCGGGGTTCATCTTTGTAAACGGTCATATAAACCGTGAGCCCGTTATGAAGAGTATATATACGCGCTTTGAACGGGTCACCATCGACAGTTTGATAAGTATACTTACTGCTCGTTACAGATTCCGTTTGTGAATATGTTCGTAATGTAAAAACAAAAAAAGTAAAAAGGACTAATAGAAATGCGATTGGAATAAGCTTCCGTTTCATCTTTTGTGATTTTGTTATATGTATTTTAATAAAAACCTTATTTAGAAAATGTTTTTAGTTGTATCTGCCCAGCTAAGAAAATTTATATCTTCAACACCCCAGTTATTGATTATGGGTACTGTAACAGGGGAGAGGGGGCAATTTGAGAATTCGGCACGGGCTGTGTCACAGCCGTAAATACCGAGAATCTCAACTCCGCTCAGAGACCCGACTTCCGGGTAAACTGCAATACGATAATCTCCCGTCATGAGCCCCGTAATCGTGTAATTTGCCCGGTAAATATTTCCTATATGTGTAATAGCAAGTGAATCCGAATTCACCGGAGTAAATGGCGGCCATTCTACAAACGCTCCAACCCTATAGTAAGAAGGCAGGGGTACAAAATTTGTATCTGCAAATGTTACTGTGCCGCTTATCGAATTTGGCATAGGTCCGTTCATTACTGTAAATGAAAACGGTGCAGACCATGGGCCCGTGCTTGCTCCGTTTGAATTTGATGCATTTACCCTCCAATAGTACCGTGAGTTTACTGCCAGTGTATATTGCGGTATCTGGTATTGAGAAACATAAATTCTTCCTGTATCTAATAACAGCCTGCTGAATGAAGCAGTATCTGATAATTGCACCCTGTAAAATTCTGCAGAATCGACATCATTCCAATCCAGCAGGGGAGCAAATGGCTGATTTACAGAACCGTTTGGCGGTGAAATTAATACCGGGGCGCCCGGAGCTCCTAAAATTATTCTGAACCGCCATGTGCTGGACCACCCTGTGGTTCCTCCTGAAATTACTGCATTGACTCTCCAGTAATAATAGCTGTTGGTTGTTAATTTTCCATTAGGAACAGTGAGATTTGATGAATGAATTCCGGAGGAATCCATAACCATTGTTCCTGCAAAATTTGCGTCAAGAGATACCTGCACACTGTAGCTTACAGCACCAGTAAAATCATCCCAGTCTAATACAGGAGTGAAAAAATTCAGTGTCACTTCGTTCCCAGGGCTCTGAAGCTGAGGGGTATTGGGATTTTGGGTTGTTGTCGGCGGAGGTTCTACTGCCGAATCGTTTTTACAGCTTTGAATTGCAAGAACTGCGGTGATGGTTATAGCTGCCAAAATTAATAATAAAACCGATTTTAATTTCATATATTAAAATAAGAAAATATTTTTATTATAAATATTTACAAACGATTTATTTTATTTCAAGCTTTTTTTTCAGTGAGTCAAGCTGTTGCTGAAGATTATCAAGATTTTTTTCTCTATCGTTAAGCTCTTGTTCCCTTATTTTTAGCAGCAGCTGTTTATCTGTAACATTTTTTTCCCAGTCAGATTTATCCCAGTACCCTATATCTTCGAAGTATCCTTTAAATAGGAAGTTGTGTTTTAAAGCTTCCATGTTCTGAGCAAATCCGAAAGAACCGTTTTCAAGATTTTTAGTTGTCATATTTGCATTTGTAATAACTTCTTTCAGGTTCCTGGCAAAAGCAGTATCGGTAAGAAGTGTTCCGACAATGCTTTGGGATGAGTTCATCTTATAGGTAATATCGGCAATATCGCTCGTGATATTTCTTATTTTAGACGTTAGCTGTGTGATATCTCCCGAGATAGTATCTATGCTTGAGGCAACTTTTTTGATAACTATATTTACCTGACCGGTTGCAATTGCAAAACCGGTAATAGTTGAATCCACGGTTCTGTACAGCTGGTCATTATTTACTAGCTGTCCCAGTGTCCCCTTACCGTCATTTACTTTTGCCACTATATCGGCAAGGTCAGCCGAAATTTTTTGTGCATTTATTGTGGATTCATTTAATGAGTTAAAAATATCGCTAATCTCCACAGGCTGAACCGATTTAAGCTCATCCCCGTCTTCAATACTCTGTCCCCCCGGTGTGCCGGGAGAAATGCTGGCTATTTTGTTGCCTACCAGTCCTTCGCTTCCAATCGATACTTCCGAATCTTTTTTAATGAATTTTTTCACGTCACTCTGAATTAACATCGTAACCACAACTTTATTGGTTGCGGTTATTTCGATGTTTTGAATAGTACCAACGTTAATTCCCGCAAACCTGACTGAGTTTCCTTCAAGCAGCCCGCTTACGCTTGAAAAAGTTGTCTTTATTCTTATTGTAGAAGTAAACAGGTTCGATTTACTGCCAATATAGAAAATTGCCACAACAAAGAAAATTAAGCCAACAATGATGAAAAAACCCAGCTTAATGTATTTTGATCTGTCTTTTTCCAGCATAATGGTATTAAGTTAAATTAAATTAAATATTATTTTCAAAAAACCCTTTTACGAATTCATCATTTGATTTTTCCAGCTCATCATAAGTACCCTCTTTAAACAGAACACCGTCTTTTAATAAAACGATTCTGCTGGAAACCAATTTTGTACATTGCATGTCATGAGTTACAACAATTGATGTAACATCGTATTTTTTCTGCATCTTTACAATTAATTCGCTTATTTCTCTTGAAGTTACGGGGTCAAGACCCGTAGTTGGCTCATCGTATAAAATAATAAGTGGCTCAAGTATTAATGTTCTTGCAAGAGCTATTCTCTTTCTCATTCCCCCCGAAAGCTCCGAAGGCATTTTATCTATTGCGGTTATGAGTCCGACGCTGTTTAACACTTCTTCTAGCTTTTTCCGTCATTTTTTTTTCATCAATATGTTTTCCGGACCTTAATAACGGGAATTCGAGGTTGTCTCTTACAATCATAGAATCATATAAAGCCCCGCTCTGGAACAGGAAGCCGATTTTTTTCCTGACATCTTTGAGCTCAGTTTCATTCAGCTCTGAAATATTTTCACCAAAAACTTCTATCGAGCCTGAATCAGGATAAAGCAGGCCGATTATGCATTTTAAAATTACGGATTTCCCGGTTCCTGATTTGCCGAGTATAGTAACTGTTTCGCCTTTCTTAATTTCAAGATTTATATCTTTAAGAACAGTATTGCTGCCGAACGATTTACTTATATGCGAAATGAATAATATTTTCTCGTTATCCGAATTCATTTCCATCTAAAAAATTATTGTCATTACCTGAACGTTTATCATATCAATTATAATTACCAGCAATGAAGAAATAACAACAGCAGTATTTGCCGCTATGCCTACGCTTTCGGTGCCTTTTGTTGCATTGTACCCTTCATAACAGCCCACAACTCCGACTGCATACCCGAAGAAAAAAGTTTTTATTATAGATGGAAGTAAATCTTTTAATGTTATGCTTGAAAATGCATTTATGAAGAATAACTTAATGCTTGTATCGCTTGTAAAGCTGGATGCAAGGTACCCGCCAAACAGGCCAATTGCATTTGCATAAATTACCAGCAAAGGGAGCATAATAGTTGTTGCAGCAATTCTTGTCACAACAAGATATTTAAACGGATTTGTCCCTGAAACCTCCATTGCATCTACCTGTTCAGTGACTCTCATAGAACCAATCTCTGCTCCGATACCCGAACCTATTTTTCCTGCAAATATAAGCGCGGTAATTACAGGACCAATTTCAAGTATTAATGCAAGGGCAACCATAGAAGGAACCAAGTGATTGGGCGCCAAACTTTGAGAGTGTCGGAATTGACTGAAGTGTAAGGGTTAAGCCAATAATAAAACCGGTGACTCCAATTAAAGAGAGAGATTTGTACCCGATTGAATAACACTGCTTTAGTGTTTCCTTAATTTCATACGGCGGAGAGAAAACTTCCTTAAAAAATCTAAACCCGAAAACCGCAAGACCTGCAATCCGCAGAAACAACGCAGCACTTGATTCAGGAAGCCAGATTTTTTTTATTTTTACAGCGGTTTCCATTTTGTTGGTATTAGTTTTCTCTTCTAATGTTGACATCTATAAAGGGATTTGCAATGCCAAATATTATTCCGAATGAAATATCTGTTTTATCTGCATTATCTTTTCCGAACATAAACGTATGTCTTATTTTAACATGAGGGTAGATTAAAATTTTGTGGTTCCTCAATGAATACCCGTAAGTTAACTCGGGGAATATACCTTTAGCTCCAAAATCAGTAAAATAACCTGCTCCAACTGAAATTACCCCCGTTCCCTGTATCATGTGTGACGGTTGAATATTTTCTTTTAACAGTATATCATATTTATACGAGAACCTCAGGTGGTTCTTAATATTACCGCCAAATAATAGAGAGTATTCTACGGCAAAACGGTGCTCTCCTAATTTTCCGAAGCCTATGGAGAACTCCTTGGTTATTCCTGCATAGAGCTTTTTGTTCTCATACATAATTTCAGGATTGATTAGATAAAATATGCTCCCTACTAAGATTGATATGGGCAGAACCGAAGCGGCAGTTGATTCTTTATTGTAAAGACTTAAATATTTAAGGTGGTTATTTTCTTTAAACTGGGCATAAAGATTGCTGTATAGTATAAATACTAAAAGAGGTGTGAGAAAAATTTTCTTATATTTAAAAACCATTTTTTCAAAAAAGCTGAAACCCTATTGCAAGTCCAATTGAAAAATCGGTATTATCGGGAATTTCTTTCCTCAGTATAAACGTATGGCGGAGCTTTGCATAAGGATATAAATAAATACCGCCATCGGCTCCGATTCTAAATCCTGCAGATACTTCCGGTGCAATCCCGCTGTTCTTTGTATCGGTAAAATAACCTGCTCCTATTGAAACAAATTCCCGCTCATCAATCCATTCACTATGGTTCAGCTCCGAGAGAATATCGTATTTTAATGCTGCCCTGATTTGGCTTTTTAATGCGCTTCGGAAAATATAAGTGTACTCTCCCGAAATTCTGAATTTACCGTGTTTTCCAAAAGCGAGTGAAAACTCTCTGCCTAATCCGAAATAAAATTTTTTATTCTCGTAAACAACTGTTGGGGTAAGTGTTAATACAACAATTGTACCTATGAATAAGTAAGCATCTGCATTACTGCCTGTACGGGATAAACCGAAGCGGTTTATCCGGAATGAATTACTAGTTGCGTTAATTTTTAAAGGGGTTTGTGAAAACAAATTGCCCGAAGTCAGTAATAACAAAAAAATTATTATTGGCTTAAGAGCAAATGATTTCACCTCACCCCTCCATAATTTGTTTAATTGAATTATAATACGAATCGCTTAATACTTCCAGAGATAAATTTATATCTTTGTTGATTTTCAGCGATTTTCCGCCTGCTTTTCCTATAATTGTTACATCAATTCCGTTTGATTTGCATATTTTCTCAATTTCTATAAATGATTTTTCATCAAACGATATAATTATTCTGCTTTGCAATTCGTTAAATAATTCAAAATCCTTTCTCCCGTTGAGTTCGAAATTAACTTCACAGCCGGTAAATTTCTTTCTGTTCATAATGCAGCATTCGGCAAGTGCAACAGCAAGTCCGCCATCGGATACATCATGAGCGGATTTAATAAAACCTTTCCTGATTAAATCAAGTAATGTCTGCTGAAGCTTCTTTTCAAACTCCGGGTCAATATCAGGCGCATCGCCCGTAACTTTATCATGAATCAGCTTCAGGTATTCGCTCCCGCCGATTCCGTCAAAGGATTGACTTCCCCCTTTTAAAGGGGGATTAAGGGGGATTCCAATAACAGCAATCAAATCACCATCATTTTTAAAATACGAAGTTGTAACATGCTTGATATCTTCAATTAATCCCATCATTCCGATTACAGGAGTAGGATAGACCGCGTAATCGGGTGATTCATTATAAAAACTTACATTGCCGCCTGTTACGGGAGTGCCTAGAACCCTGCATGCATCTCCAATTCCTCTTACAGCCTCGCGGAACATGTGGTAAACTTCCGGCTTATAAGGATTACCGAAGTTAAGGCAGTTTGTTATAGCAAGCGGCTCTGCGCCCGTGCAGACTACATTGCGGGCTGATTCGCATACGGCGATTAATCCGCCTTTGTAAGGATTTAGATATACATATCTTCCGTTGCAATCGGTTTTCATAGAGAGCGCTTTGTTATTTTCTTTAATTCTCATCACCGAAGCATCTCCGCCGGGAAGAATAACTGTGTTTGTTCTTACCTGTGTATCATACTGCTCATACACCCAGTTTTTGTTTGCAATGTTTGGTGAAGAAAGCAGTTTTAATAAAACTTTATTATAATCATCAGGTTCTTTGAGTGAATTAAAATCAAACCCTTTTATTTTTTTAAGATACTCCGGCTCTTTTGATTCTCTTACATAAACAGGAGCGCCGCCGCCGAGCACAAGTGTTTCGGCGGGAACATCTGCAACGAGTTCTCCCTGGTAATGGACTTTTAATCTACCGTCATTAGTAACTTTTCCTACTTCAACGCAGTTTAAATCCCATTTTTCGAAAATCTTAAGCGCAGTTTTTTCTTTGCCTTTTTCAATTACCACAAGCATTCTTTCCTGTGATTCGGAAAGCATTATTTCATAAGCGCTCATTTGCTCTTCGCGGACAGGAACGAGGTCAAGATTAATTTCCATGCCGGCATTTCCTTTGGCGCTCATTTCGCTGGTTGAGCATGTGATGCCGGCGGCGCCCATATCCTGCATACCAACTATTGTTCCGCTTTTAATCAGCTCAAGCGATGCTTCCATAAGCAGCTTCTCGGTAAACGGGTCGCCAACCTGTACCGACGGGCGTTTTGATTCTGATTTCTCTGAGATTTCCTCCGATGCAAACGTTGCCCCGTGTATGCCGTCTCTGCCTGTTGATGAGCCTACTATAAATACAGGGTTGCCTTCTCCTTTTGCAATGGCTTTTGCAACCTGGTCAGTTTTAACAATACCCACCGCCATAGCATTGACTAAGGGATTATCTTTATAAGAATCATCAAAATAAATTTCACCGCTAACCGTAGGCACACCGAAACAGTTGCCGTAATCACCGATTCCTTTAACAACATTTTTAAAAAGATATTGAGTGTGCGCTAACGACCCCCCAGAGCTTCGCTCTGTCCCCCCGATGGAGGGACTGTGATTATTTGTTATCTCCCCGAATCTCAATGAGTTCAGAGCGGCAATAGGTCTTGCGCCCATTGTGAATATATCGCGCAGTATACCGCCAACACCTGTTGCAGCGCCCTGGTACGGCTCAACTGCCGATGGATGGTTATGTGATTCTATTTTAAACGCTACTGCAAGCCCGTCACCTATATCAACCAGCCCTGCGTTTTCCTCTCCCGCTTTAACAAGCAGTCTGCCTCCGCTGCGGGGCAGCTTCTTTATTTCAAGTATAGAGTTTTTGTACGAGCAGTGCTCGCTCCACATAACAGAGTAGATTCCAAGCTCCGTGTAGGTCGGTATTCTGCCGAGTATCTTGATGATTAAATTATACTCATCTTCCTGTAAGCCAAGTTCTTTGGCGAGTTCTAAGTTTACTATGGGGTCTTGCATGAAAGTTGTTTAGTAAAATTGTTAAGTCTATTCTTTATTTATTCTTTTTTCTTTTGTTTATCCACGGTAAAACATTTCCGAAAAATCCTGCAAACTAGAACGATGTTTCCCAGCCTATTATTTCTTTGCGTGAGCAGTAAGACTGTAGATAAATGTAACCGCCGCAGTATCCGCATAAACAGTTATAAATTAAAATAAGTTATATAGTTTTTCATGTTATATCTTTTATGAATTAGGTAAGCTCGGTATCATTTAATACTTCTTGCCCTGATTTTAGTCACTTTGCCGTTTTTTGAGACAATAAGGTAGCCGTTTATTTTTTTTCTTTCCTCAATCAGTTTCTTAATAGCCATTCTTGTACCCTTCATGAGTTTTTCTTCTATAATATCTTTGCTTTTTTTGGGCTTATTTTTTGTACTCATAAATTTTTTTCCATATATCTGATTTGAATATTTTTATCGAATTTTGAGATTTGCCCTTTACAGCTTTTATCGGCCGTTCAAATGAATTGTCAATTACATACCATTTGTCTGAAACCGGCATAAACAAGTTTACTAAATTATCTAAGCTCCTTGTGTATCTTCTTCTTACAACTTCTTCCGGAATATTGTGACCTCCGCTTTTTACTCTGTCTGCAATACGTTCTAAAGCAAGCTCAACGGAGTTTATCCAAAAATAGAATAAAATTATTTGATAATTTTTCTCTTTTGCTGATTTAAGTAAATTTATATAACTCTTGGTTGTTAACGTAGTTTCAAATGCAAAGCTAGATTTCTCGTTAATTAGTTCTTTAATTCTTGTAAGCATAATTCGGGCAGCGTGAACAGAAACGGTTTCAGGCTGAAACGGGGAGAGTCCCGATGCAATTGAATCAGCATTTACAAATTCTCTGCAATTCAGAAATTTTGGTAATAATATACTTGATGCAGTTGTTTTACCCGCACCGTTTGAACCTGCTATTATATAAATTGTGGGCATTTGTTAAAATTTACTTTTATTTCCTATTCGTCCGACGACCTGCCTTCTGTAGGCAGGCTTGGATTTGTAGGACGAATATATTCTTTGGTTTATCCATTCATATTATGATTTAAAGTCATAGTATGAATACTTTTTCTCCTCCCAATACAATCTTGTTCCTGCCACAACTAAAATCGGTTTCAAAAACACGTTTATAATAGGCAAATACATCAGCAGAAAAGCTATAGCGCCGAATCCGTATGTCAACATTCCGCCTTGCCTGGTGACTTTTAATTTTTGTCTGAACGGCATTAATTTTCTTTGCATCGGATAATCAAGGAAATCAAGCGCATAAAAGTAAAAAGAAAATATTGTGCCTAAAATTAATGAAACAACATTACCAATTAAAGGAATGAAGTTCAACAAAAAAATGGCAAAAAGAATAGAGAAATAAAATAACAGCTTTTGCATCTCGCTCCGTATGCTTAAATACGCGTCTTTCCAGAAACCTATGCCCGTAATTACTCTTTCATTTGTGATTTTCTCTTCAATAATCTGCGAAATATTTTCATTAAACGGCGCTGTGATAATACCGCCTAGCGTTGTGAACAATAATCCGCATATTACAAACAAAACTGCAAATCCTATTGCAATCAGGAAAATTTGCAATAAGTATTGCCCAAAAGCCCGTTCCCGCCGGTGAGCCATCGTTGATGTTTCTTATCCAGTCAATAAGCCATCTGTAACTCAAAATAAAAATACTCCCATAAATAAATAAATTTATTAATATGGGAGCAATTGAATATGTAATTAGCTTAGGTTGTTTAAAGAACAGCCCTATACACTTGAAGGGATATGTAAAACCTAAAAAAAATTTGTCATATGATTTTGAGCTATTTTCACCCTGAACTTGATTCAGGTTCAGGGATGCTGAAACAAGTTCAGCATGACAAATTATATTTATATCTTTTTGAATTTACTTACTAAGTCAAGCTTTTCCCATGTAAATGCCGGGATTGCTTCTTCCGAAATGACCGTAGTTAGATGTTATCCTGTATATCGGTCTTCTCAGGTTAAGCCTGTTAATAATGCCCTTAGGTGTCATATCGACTTCTTTTTTGATGAACTTCGATATTTTCTCATCGGGTACTTTACCCGTGCCTTTTGTATCAACAAATATTGAAATAGGCTCTGCAACACCGATAGCATAAGAAACCTGAATTAAACATTCATCAGCCAGCTTTGCTCCAACTATGTTTTTTGCAAGATGTCGCGCTGCATAAGTTGCGCTTCTATCAACTTTGGACGGGTCTTTGCCTGAAAATGCGCCGCCGCCATGGGGAGCTGAGCCGCCGTATGTATCGACAATAATTTTTCTTCCCGTTAAGCCTGAATCACCGTGCGGTCCGCCGATTTCAAAACGTCCCGTAGGGTTAACATAATATTTTGTGTTCTTATCAAGCAGATGAGCGGGAATAACTTTCTTAATAACATTTTTTATAACATCTGCCCTGATTTTTTTCTGTGTTACACCGGGGTCATGCTGTGTAGAAATAACAACTGCGTCAATTCTTATTGGTTTTCTGTTATTATCATACTCAACTGTTACCTGTGATTTAGCGTCCGGTCTCAGGTAAGGCATGAGCTTTAAGTTTTTCTTTCTTATATCAGCAAGTTTTTTTACAAGCTGGTGGGAATACATGATAGACATAGGCATCAATTCTTTGGTTTCGTTATTGGCGTAACCGAACATCATTCCCTGGTCGCCTGCGCCGCCTTTATCAACACCCATTGCAATATCCGGTGACTGTTTGTTGATGCATGACATCACATTAATCGAATGGTGGTCAAACCTGTAATCGCCTTTAGTATAGCCGATATCTTTTACGACATCCCTTACAATTTTCTGAACGTCAACATAATGAGTAGTGGTAATTTCTCCGCCTACAAGAACGAGCCCTGTAGCGCAGAATGTTTCACAGGCAACCCTGCCGTATTTATCGTGTGCGAGTATATCATCAAGAATAGCATCTGATATCTGGTCGCATACCTTATCCGGATGCCCTTCACTGACGGACTCCGATGTAAAGAAAAATGACATATAGTTCTCCCTGAGTTTTGGTTTAATCTAAATTGTAAAAATAATAATAAATCTTATTTATTTGCTGGCATTTAAGATAATTTCAGCAATATCTTTAACTTTTACTTCTTCCTGCTTTCCCTTTTCTTTGACACCGTCACTCATCATTGTCATGCAGAACGGGCACGCTGTGGAGATAGTATCGGGATTAACCGAAAGCGCTTCTTCAGTTCTTTCAATATTGACTTTTTTGCCGATTTTCTCTTCCATCCACATTCTACCGCCGCCTGCACCGCAGCATAAGCCTTTATCTTTGGAGCGGGGCATTTCAACCTGAGAGCCGCTGTTAGCCATATCAATCAGGTTTCTGGGCTCATCGTATATTTCATTATACCTGCCCAGATAGCATGAATCGTGGTAAGTTATCTTTTCATTAGTCTTTTTGCTGTTATCTAATTCAATTTTTTTGTTATCAACAAGCTCATTAATAAATTGAGAGTGATGAACTACTTCGTAATCAGCCCCGAACTGTTTGTATTCATTACCAATAGTCTGTAAACAATGCGGGCAGGTTACCAATATTTTTTTGAACTTATATTTTTTCAGTGTTTCAACATTCTCTTTAATAAAGTCTGAGCAAGGAATTCATTCCCCAGCCTTCTGGCAGAATCACCGTTGCATTTTTCTTCAGTGCCGAGTACTGCATAATTAACGCCCGATTTATTAAGTATCTGCGCTACAGAGCGCGCTACATTCTGGTATCTCGCATCGAATGCCCCCGCGCATCCTACCCAGTAGAGAATATCGAACTCATTTTTATCTGCTGCAACAGGAACATTTAACCCGTCAGCCCATTTTAATCTGTCTGATTGAGGGAAAGCCCACGGGGCGCCGTTATTTTCCATGTTGCCGAATACCGTCATAACCTCTTCAGGAAATCGTGATTCACTCTGCACAAGGAAACGCCGCATATCAACAATAGCGTTAACGTGTTCTATGTTTACGGGACATTCTTTTACGCAAGCCATACATGTTGTACATGCCCATAGCTCTTCATCAGTGATAAAATGTTCCGATACAAGCTTTTGTTCGGCAACATTCTGCGGTAATTCTTTACCCGAAACCATGTAGGGAGCTTTTTCGTTAACGCGGTCACGGATATTCATAACAATCTTGCGCGGAGATAGAGGTTTGCCAGTAATGTTTGCAGGACAAGAGGCAGTGCATCTTCCGCACTCCGTGCACGTATATCCGTCTAACATGCTTTTCCAGGTGAGCTGCTCAACATCTCCCGCTCCAAGAAATACATCTTCCTTATCGAAATTTATCTCTTCCGCATCTAAGTGTTTGAGGACCCAGCTTTGAGAGGTAAACGTTCGGCAATGAAGTTACGATATGAAAATGCTTTGAGTAGGGGAGATAATTCATAAAAGACAAAATTATTATTATGTGTCCCCACCAGAAAATTGAATAAAATATACCGGCAGATGATGCTGAAAAAACCGGAGCTATAATGGATGATACAAAATGATATTTATAATAAGCTTCATATTGAGGATGAATAATGATCTGTGCAGCAAATGCCCCGAACATAGTTATCATTACTCCGAATATCATCATAAGTATTAAAGTAGCATCAGCGTTTGTGTTTCCGTCACCCTGAAGGCGCTGCGGGCGTTTAATATATCTTCTGTAAAGCGCATAGAAGATAGAAAGTATAACAAGAAACCCGAATAAATCCTGCGAAGCATAAATAATTTTACCAAACTTACCCAGGAAATTCAGAGTAAAGCCGGGATAGAATCCCTGAACGAATGCTTCAATAACTGCGGTTAGCAGTGTTAAGAATCCCCAGAATATAAAGGCGTGCATAAATCCAGCGGAGGGTTCACGCAGAATTTTTGTCTGACCTATACCTACAACAATGACTTTTTTCAGCCTTTTCCAAGGTTTATCGAACCTGTTATCTTTTCTGCCAAGGATTAAATAAGACCTGATTTTGAAAAGATTATAAACAAAGAAAGCTAATGCAGCTAAAAAGAGGAGTATAAATAAATAATTTTGCAATGACATATCAGTAAATTTATTGAAAAAAGACGTAATTATAAAGTCATCAGCCTAATTATTGAGCCCGGCAGTATTTTATTCAATATATAGAAACTGTTATAATATCATTTTTTGGTAACAAAATATATATTAAATTATAATAAGAGGGCTGGATAATATTAACTGCTTGTATTTGAGGTCGTTAAACGCTATTTTTAAAATAAATTTTAAGCAATGAAACTTAAAATCCTCTTTTTAACAGTAGTTTCTTTTGGACTGGTGATATATTTTTCTTCCTGCGATTCATCCAGCTATGAGATAGAAGAACTGGCTATAAACGAAGATTCCGTAAATGCTTCACGCAACGCAGAGATAAAACAGGAAGTCAGTCAGAAAAGCAACGAAATAAAGGAAGAGACCACACAAATAAGAAAAGGTCCCCAATATAAATACACAATTCAGCTTGGTGCATTTGAGATAAGAGCAAATGCAGAGGAATTTCTGAAAAAACTCAAAGAGCAGTACAATTATGAATTCGAAGCCAGGCTAATCAACGGATTGTATAAAGTCCAGAGTGCAATATTTGAAACTCAGGATGAAGCAGCCCAGATGCTGAACCAGCTGAGGGAAGCAGGATTAAAAGACGCATTTATTACAGGGGAGGGTAAGTGAATTTCAGTAAGTTATACTCTTTAATAACGTCTTTGAATAGAATATTAAGTTTCCGGATTTTGCCTGTTTTGCTGCTCGCAATGAGTTTCCTTTTTATCCCGCATAACACATCAGCCCAGTATAAATTAAGTTCCTTTAAAAATTTCTTTCAACGCAGCATTGAGCAAAAACACTTCTTAGCAGACAGCGTTTTTAATGACAGCGCCAAAAAGAAACCGATTGAATATAAATACCTGGTAAGAACTCCTCCAAAATTTACATTGCAGTTTTCCGCAGGGTTTAATTTGGGATTTGCCGAGTTATCTTCAAATTATGCAGATGTTTTCGATGCACAGCAATTTTCTCTTGGTGAGAACTTCGGAGTAAGATACGGATTAGGCGCTGAAGCTATAGGTAAATTTACAATTAACGATAAAGGCAACATGAGATTTATTGTTACCTCAGGCTATAATTATTTCAGCAGTGAATTCCTATCGAAACAGTCTCCCTTCGGCAGGGTAAAATATAACATGTTTTCTATTGGCGCCGGGATTGAAAATAATTTTAACCCCAAATTTATATTCAGGCCATATATAGCATTTGAAGCAGACTTAAATATGATATCGGGTAATGCAACAATTATTACAGATACAAATGTAATCGATATAAGGTTTAAAAATACTTTCAGAATAGGCTATGCAGTACATGCCGGCTTTGAATATCTCATAAGCAATAAATACGGTATTAATATTGGTGCAAAACTTACAAATGCCAATCAGGTTTTAAAACAGTCAAAAGATGAAGGCAGCAGTACTGATATTTTCTTACGGGATAAAAGGGTTAACCCCAAACTACTGCTTTCAGGGTATAAGAATTTTACTTTTGTATCATTTTATGTTGGTGTTGATATTTATTTCGGTATAAGAAATCAATGGTTCAAAGTCTAAATAAACTTGCTTTAACAATCTAATGAGGCTGACACAAAAATTACAAATTTTGTTTTGGTTATTAATTCTGGTTTCCGCTTCTTTTTCACAGGAGGATATGGCGGATAAGTCACGCAGTCCTTACATTAGAAAATTCATGATTACCAGGTCTGCCCCGACGTTCACACTTCAGTTTAATTTTGATTACAACCAGTCTATGCTTGAGCTCGCCGGAACATATAATGATGATTTCCGTTCCCGTGATTTTATAAGCGGACAGACATTTGGTGCTGATAAAGGGTTTGGAGCCAACGTAACTTCCAAAATAACAGTTAGCAGGAAAGGCAATTCAAGGATTTTACTTTCAGCCACTTATAACAGGATATTAACCTACATGTTCGGCAAAGGAGGTCTGGCCGATGTAGGATACACGAAATTTAATATTTATACCGGGGGAATAGGATTTGAACATAATTTTACTCCCAATTATAATTTTAAATTATATGCATCAGGAGAGTTTCTTGCCAGCATGATAAACGGATCGGCGCACTTGTGGGTACAGAATACTTCATTTAATCCTGAATATACATATGACTCAAAAATCAATAACAGTTTCAGGTTGGGTGTTTCAATCAGCGGCGGAACAGAATATTTGCTCACTAACAGTATCGGCTTGAATTTGGGCTTTAAATTTACTCTGGCAAATTTATTTTTAAAACAATCTGAAGTTGTCAGTGATTCAAGCTCATATATACTTGAAGACGGAAAACCGGATGTTCCCGGAAAATATCTAGGAAGAAAAAATTTTGGTTTCTTTACCGTTTTCACAGGCATATGCTTCTACTGGGGAATAATTGAAAAACAATATGAATTAAAATAATTATCCTGAATTCAAATTGTAATACAAACCGGCTTTTTTACAGCACACGGCTGCTTTCTTTCCTACTCTCATTTCTCAATAAAGGTAAACTACTGGAAATACAAAAATTTTTTTTGAAAATGTTGATTTTTCATGTAATTTTTTATTATATTTACCATAACGGATTGTGGTTTTTAGGGTTAGTATCTTCTTATAGTACAAAGGGTAAGTTGTGATACTTAAAGGAAAATTTGAAATGTTCTGTGTGCATCTTGTTTTAGTTCAATTGTTAGATTATTTTATCAGCGTAAAAGTCTAAATGAATAGTCAAATTTTAAAATATTTAGCGGTGTTGGTATTTGGAATTTATTTGATGGGATGCAGTTCCGGGCCATATGACCTTAATGAAACTAATATTAAACATGAAGAAAAGACTATTACCGCTGATACCGTGAAAACCGTAACCGAATCAAGTGAAAAACATAACGAGATAAAAGAAGAAGTTGGGTCTTTTACATTTATTGTCCAGGTAGGAGCTTATTTTATTACATATAATTTTCAAAGATTTTATGAAACTGCGAAAGCAAGATTAGGTGAAAACCTGTATTATGAGATGTCAAATGATTTATATAAGATTCGTATAGGCAGGTTTACTAATAAAGCAGAAGCATTGCAGCTTTTGGATTTCGTGAAAAGCTTAGGCTACGATGATGCATTTATTATTACTGTAAGAAATAAATAACTTACAGCAATTAAATTTTAGTTAATGCGCAAAACCTTCGGAATAAAAATCCTAAGTATAGTTTTTCTGTTATTTCCGTCACTTCTATTTTCCCAAAGTAAAGCGGACACATCATATATTTCTATTGCCCCAAAATCTGTTCAGAGGCTTCTTATACCCGGGAAGGCTCCTGTTGTTACGATTCAGCTTAGCGGTTTTTATAATATCGGACTAACAGACCTCGCTGCCAATGATAATACAAATTTCAGCAAACAAGATTTTGTGAACGGAAAAGATTACGGCACAAGATACGGGTATGGAGTAGGTTTGACCGGAAAAATAGCTCTTCACAAGCGGGGTAATGTTAGGCTCATAGTTTCGGGATTCTTTAACAGGTTCGAAAGCAATTTTGTTATATCCAAAACTCCTGAAGGGAAAGTTGGTTATAATGTGTTTACCGGAGGTTTGGGACTGGAAAACAATTTTACTCCCGATAGGAAATTTAAATATTATATTGGTTTTGAAATTATAGGAAGCATGATTAACGGTAAGGCAGAGTTAAGAACCGATTCAACCGATTTTAACCTGACAATTAAAAATTCTTTCAGAATAGGGGTTTCGGCTAATTTTGGGTTTGAATACGCTTTTACCAACAGTTTCGGCATGAACCTTGGTATAAAATTAACTCATGCTAACATTTTATTAAGAGAATCTAAAGCATCTTCAAATCCTGCGGAAACCTATCTAAATGACGAGAAGACAACAACCCCTATACCGTATGCAGGATGGAAACAATTTTTCTATACTTCGTTCTATTCAGGTTTTAATTTTTATTTTGGCATGAAGAACAAAAAGTGAAGCGAATTTTAAACACATATTGCTTTAAGATAATATTTGCTGTGTGTATTTTGTACAGTACAAATTTATATGCCCAGGATACAAATATCACAATAAAATATGATACCGTTAAAGTAGTCAAGAAAAAGTTTATCAGGATTATTACAATCAGAACAGCGCCTAAGTTTATACTCCAGTTAAGCGGTTCATTTAATTTTGGCGCTCTTGAACTGCAGGGTCATAACGGCGGTTTCAGCTTAGAGGATATTTTACACGGCAAATCATACGGGGCAAGAAACGGGTACGGTGTGAATTTGGCGGGTAAGCTTCCACTAAATAAAAAAGCGCACTTCTGGCTGGATGCAGCGGTAGGCTTTACGAGATTTCAAAGCAACCTTGTGGCAGATAATTCAAAAGACGGCAAAGTGGCTTATAATGTCTTCTCGGGCGGAACGGGATTGGACTATATATTTACACCTGCCGACAGGGTAAAATATTTTATAGGTGTTAATGCCCTTGCCAGCTTCATTTACGGAAAATTATCTATTCCATACGATATTACCGACCCGAATTACGGCAAAACCAGGGAAGTTAAAATTAACGGGGCGTTTAGAATCGGGTATAGTGTATATACAGGTATAGAATATGCTTTTGTGAAGAACTTCGGGGTTAATATCGGGGTGAAATTTACACATGCAAACCTGCTTCTTAAACAATCCAAAGCTCCAACAAGCGATTCGGAATTTGACCTCAATGATGACAGCTCAGACCCGCCGGTCTTATACGGCGGATGGAAACAATTTGCTTTCACAACAGTGTTTGGCGGGGTCAGCTATTATTTTGGCGTGAAACAGATTCGCTATAAACTGCCTTAAGATTTTTTCTTTTTTGCATTCCTGAAAATGTGCTTCAATGCTTCTTCAGCATTACTTACAGGTATTATTTTTAACCCCTCTTTAATCTTATCGGGAATCTCTTTCAGGTCCTTTTGATTGTCTTTAGGAATTAAAACGGTCTTAATTCCGCTTCGCTGTGCAGCAAGCAGCTTTTCATTCAGTCCTCCGATTGGAAGAATTTGTCCCCTAAGTGTTATTTCACCTGTCATTGCTACAGATGAGTTTGTAGGTTTATCGGTAATTGCCGAAATCATTGCAACTGCCATTGTTATACCTGCCGAAGGACCGTCTTTCGGAATAGCGCCTTCGGGTATATGAATATGGATTTCTTTATTTGCAAAAAATGAACTGTTTATTCCGAGTTTCTTAGAGTTTGAACGTATATATGATAAACCTGCAAGAGCAGATTCCTTCATAACATCGCCAAGCTGTCCTGTAAGAGTTAATTTTTCTTTACCCGGCATAACGCTAACTTCTATATCAAGAATATCGCCGCCCATAGAAGTCCATGCGAGACCTACAGCAGAGCCGATTTTATCTTCTTTATCGGCAATTTTTTCCTTGAATTTTGGAATTCCCAAATATTTTTCAATATCTTCGGGTGTAACTTTAAACAGGACTTTCTTTTTATCTTTTTTCCCTGCTTTTCCGTTCATTCGTTTCAGCACAATTTCTTTAGTTATCTTGCGCATCAGAGATGCAATTTCTCTTTCAAGGTTTCTAACACCTGCTTCCCTTGTGTATTCGTTAATAATTTTTCTTACATCTTCATCATTTATGAGAACCTCGCCTGATGAAAGACCGTGTTCTTTAAGCAGTTTTGGCATTATGTGTCTTTTAGCAATTTCCACTTTTTCGTGCTCAAGATAGCCCGGCATTTGGATTATTTCCATCCTGTCCTGAAGCGGCAGAGGAATTGCATACTGGACGTTAGCGGTAGTGATAAATAAAACTTTTGAAAGGTCGTAGTCTACATCCAGGTAATGGTCATTGAAAGTATAGTTTTGTTCCGGGTCAAGCGCTTCCAGCAAAGCGCTCGCCGGGTCTCCCCTGAAATCCATTCCCATCTTATCAATTTCGTCCATAAGAATAACCGGGTTTGAAGAGCCTGCTTTACGCATGGACTGAATAATCTTGCCGGGCATTGAGCCTATATAAGTTCTTCTGTGTCCTCTAATCTCTGCTTCATCTCTTACACCGCCAAGAGAAATCCTTACAAACTTTCTGTCAAGAGCTCTGGCTATAGATTTTCCCAGAGAAGTTTTTCCTACTCCGGGAGGTCCTACCAGGCACAGAATCTGTGCTCTTGCCTTGACATTTTTCTCTTTGCTTTTACCTTTGTTCAGGTTTTGCAGATTATTTAAAATTGCAATATGTTCCAGTATTCTTTCTTTTGGTTTATCAAGCGCAAAATGGTCTTCATCAAGAATTTCTTTTGCATGTTTAATATCAAGGTTATCCTGTGTGAAATCATTCCACGGAACGTTTATCAGCCAGTCAAGATAGTTTCTTGAAACTGTTGCTTCGGGTGACATAGGGGGGATTTTCTTGAGCTTGTTAAATTCTTCCACAGCTTTTGCCTTGACTTCTTTAGGCATTTTGGATTTGCGTATCGAGTCTTTCAGCTTTATAAATTCCGGGTCAGTTTCATCTTCATCATTAAGTTCATCCTGCAGTATCCTGATTTGCTCCTGTACAATAAATTTCCTCTGGTTCTTCTGCATACTCTGGTTAATTTTGCCTCGATATCTTTTTCGACCTGCAGAATTTCCAGCTCAGAGCTAAGAATATTGATGATTTCGAAATATTGTTTTTCCAGCTCCGAAATCTCAAGAATTCTTTGTTTTGTTTCTATAGGTACGGAAATAGTAGATGCTATATAATAAAGCTTTCTATCGGCTTCTTTTATGTTCTCATATGCCAGAAGTGATTCCTGAGCAATGTTCCGGTTATTGTTTAAATAATCCTGGAAAAGCCTTGTGGTTTGCCTTATAAGAGCATTGAGCTCAACAGATTCATTTATCTCAGGAAATTTGTAAGATACTTCTGCCTGCAAGGAAATCATTAAGTACAAATTTATCTACCTTTGCCTGAACGAGTCCGTCAACAAGTACTTTAATAAGGTTATTCGGAAGTTTAATTACCTGTATTATTCTTGCTATTGTTCCGTGAACAAATAAGTTTTGAGCCTGCGGTTCATCAATTTTCGGGTCGATTTGCGCCACAAGCATGATATACTTTTCTCTGTCAAGAGAGTAGTTTATTGCCTTAATAGTAGATTCCCTCCCCGCGAGTATAGGGTACATCATATACGGGAAGATTACAATATCCCTGAGGGGAACTACAGGAAGTATCCCCGGCAGTACTAATTTTGAATTATTTGCGCTTTCTAAAGCGCTGTTTTCTGCAATTTTATTCATAGTGCAAAATTACTTGCATTTTTATGTATATTCAATTCATAATATTTTCACAGTGGATGAAATTATGAATCGTGCTGTTTTGTTTTTTACATAGTGGTTTTGTGACTACATTGAAATTGTTTAATAAAAGGTTTAATTTGATATTGATGAAAATACTCAAATATTTAAGGATTTCCGCAGTAATTTCTGTCCTTTTTACCGGTCTTATCATATTTCAATCATGTTCGACCTTTAGATATAAGACGTACATAGAACAAAAAGATGTTGATGACCCTGAGCCGAATTATGACCTCACTCTTAATCCCGCCTTTCAGGAATATACAAGCTTATATGTTTATAGGCAACAGGATAGAAAATTTCGGCACATATTTTAACACATTCTTTAATGCGAAAGAGAACTTTGACGGAGCCTACGATGATTATGTCACAAGGGTACTTACAAATTACAGTGAAAGACTTGATTCTATATACTCTGCACCAAATTTAACACAGGAATCCAAAGATAAATTTAATAAAGCAATAGAAAAAGCGTCTAAGGTTATCCAGTATCACAAAAGCAGCGCTTTTATGGACCAGGCTGTTCTTCTTATAGGCGAGTCTTATTTTTACTTAGGAGACTATCTCAAAGCCGAAAGAAAATTCAGTGAATTTATTTCTAAACTCTCAAAGAGCACTTTAATAGATGAAGCTCTTTTATTCCTTGCGCGGACTCAATTAAGACTCGGTAATTATGAACCTGCTTTAGCCAGATTAAATAACCTCATCATGAGTTCGAAAGATAAAGCAGTTGTTGCGGCCGCATACCAATCGCTTGCTGAATACTATATTTACATTAAAGACTACGATACATCACTCAAAGACTACAATAAGTCAATTGAATTTTCCAAAGATAACGATTTCAAAGCCCAAATGCAGTTTCTGATAGCTTCAGTAACAGCACGGCAAAACCCTGCAAAGGGTGCTGCTGAATTCCTCAAAGTTCTTGATTACGGCACATCTTTTGAACTTGAGTACCTTACAAGGTATAACTATGTAAAGAACCTCATACTGAGCAATAATTTCAGTCCTGTTCTAAAGCTGCTTGACCAGCTTAACGTAGATTATAAAGATAATCCCGAATACCTGCCCGACATTAACTATCTGAGCGCAATGTATTACGAACAGAAGAAGGATTATAAGCAGGCTGTGAAACACTATAAAGACGTAATAATAAAATATCCTAAAACTATTGCATCATCCGATGCAAGTTTTGCATTGGGAGATTATTATGAGAATAAAAGCGGAGATTATCTGACTGCTGTTAAGTATTACAGGTACTCCGGTGAAGAAAGCTCAAACGGACATCATAAGGAGGCTGCGGCTGAAAAACTCAGGATTTACCAAAAATATTTCGAGCTGCGAAGTGTTATTACGGGCAGTGTTATCAAAACCGATTACGATTCCACTTTTCTTAGGCAGCTGAGGCCCGAGCTTAAACAGCAGCAGGGTATTCAAAATGATAATGAGAACCAGGGTAAAGGAAAAGGTAATGAAGGACCCGGAGGAAAACCGGGCGGCTGGAAATATGTGGATGTTTCCGATTCAACAAAAAAAGATGCTTCAGATACATTAAAAAGGATTTCTTCTCCCGATTCCTTAATTAATAATGTATCTTCTGTTGATTCTTCAGCCATAAAAGCCGAGAAAGTTGCAAAAGCCAAGTTTGAGCTTGCCGAACTTTTTGTTTTTGATATTAATAAACCTGATTCTGCAGAGAAATACCTGAAAGAGTCTTATGACGAATCCGAAGACCATGATTTCAAGAGTAAAGTATTGTATGCGCTGGCAGACCTTTACAGGAATACTAACAGGTCAGATAAATATGAGGCGACTTTGAAAGATATTATAAGTGAATATCCCACTTCGCCTGTTGCAAATGAATGCAGAAAGCTCCTTAATATCCCGGTAGTTGATGAAGTCTTGCAAAGCTCAGATGACAGTATTTATATAAGTGCTGAAAAACAATTTGCTGAGAGTAATTATAGCAATGCTCTGACCTCATTTAAAGAAATTTCAGAGATTTATCCGTCATCATCCCATGCGCCTAAGTCAAATTATGCTATAGGGTGGATTTACGAAAATATACTTTCAAAACCCGACAGCGCCTTTTACTATTATTCAAAGCTTGCTGAAGATGCTTCCGGGGCTGCGCTATTTAACAAAGTGATGGATAAGCTCGCCGAGTACCAGAGTTCGCTGTCTGCAGGTAAAGACTCTCTTGATGTTACCGATTCAAGCGGTGTTACAGATTCAAACTGGATAAAAATTAAGGAATCCGCTCCAAAGGATGATAACGGAGAAAATATTGAACCGGAAAAGAAAAAGGAAGACCTGCCCAATAAAAACCTTGATATGAATAAAGAAGGCGAAGGAGAAAATCCTAAAGACCCTGCAAAGGATAAATAATATGGAAGACTGCCTTTTTTGCAAAATAGCTTCCGGAGAAATCCCTTCTTCTGTAGTTTACGAAGATGATGAGGTGTTTGCGTTTAAAGATATTGACCCCAAAGCCCCCGTGCACATACTTGTAATACCAAAAACACACATAGCATCAACCGAACACATCGACGATACAAATTATGCAATAACAGGCAAGCTTATACTTGCAGCATCCAAAATAGCAAAAGATATGGAGCTTGAAGGCTACAGGCTTGTGATGAACTGCAACGAAATTGCCGGTCAGAGCGTGTTCCACATCCACTGCCACCTGCTTGGCGGCAGACCTATGAGCTGGCCCCCGGGGTAACCGTATTAATGGGGGAGAGAGTCCAGCAGTTTTTCTTTGCGCGCCTCGAGTGTAAATTTCTCCAAAACTCTTTTTCTTGCATCATCTCTTAACCGTTCGTGTTTCCCGTCAAGTATTTCTTTAATAATACCAATGTATTTTTCCGTGTCATAATCTTTTATAATAAATCCGGTTTCACCTATAATTTCAGGGATTGCCCCGCCTGCATTTGAAACGGGGATACAGCCATAAAGCATAGCTTCAATCTGCGCAATACCGAATGCCTCGTAATAAGAAAGCTGCATGTATACTGCGGCGCGCCTGTAATAATCCGTCAGCTCATTTACGGAGCGTGTCATCGGCTTAAGCTCTATGGCGTCTGATTTTATCAGGTTCTTTAACCAATTATAAACTGGTGTACCTTCATCATGCCCGATTAAATAAAAGCGTGCGTTGTATTCGGGATAGCGTTTCGTAAATTCCTCACCGAGTGATATAAAATAATCGAGCCGTTTGCGTTCAGCTTCTTTGATAAACTCACCGCCGCCGCCTACAGTGATAATCAGATTTTCTTTTTTTACCGTATTATCATCTGCATTAAAGTTTGTTGTATTTACGCAGCAGTATATGGTTTCGCATTTGGCAGGCGGCACCGCCTGCGCGAGGTATGATTTTATTACATCCGATACGGCAAAGAGCTTTGTGCAGTTTTTAACTGTATATTTAACGCAGAACTTTCTGAATTTCGCCTTCAATGATTTTGGCTCGCCAATCAGTATTTCATCGGCATCATATCCGCCGATATTAACAGCGGAGAACTTTCCCGACAGCTTGGCAAAAAACACGGGAAGAAATGAGTGGTAATCGGCAAACCATATAAACACTATTTTATACCTGTAAATATTAAACAGCAGGTAAAAAAACTCGGCTATCAGCGCAGTAAAGAAGCTCAGTCCCTTTGCAGTATTAACCTCATACATTTTAACACTGTATGTATCCTTCAGTATATCAAGGTCATTGACAACGGTTCTTGCGTTAAAATCCTTATGTTTTATAAAGAGGAGGTTCAAGGGGTTAGGGTTATTTTTGTCCAATTGCAAAAACTGAATAAGCTACTGAAGGTAAGGGAATTTCCAGATCCTTTTGTTGTTCCCATTTCTTCATCAATTTTTTTGGAAATATGGGCTTAAATATATATGTTTTCAGAACTATGTTTTTTATAAGTCTAATAGAAAATAGTTTTGAATATTCCAGTTGTTCATTTATAAACTCTCTTTCATGGATTCTTTTAACAATAATAGTTTTAAAATTATTTTTCTCCAGAATTGTTTTCATACTGTAAAATTAAAAAGTGCTATATGTTCATCAGGCATATAACAATTCCAGAACTTTTTATAAAATCTGGCAATCCAGCTGTCAACGTCAGGTGTTGCTATGCAAATGTATCCGTCTTTTTTTAATAGGGAGTATATTTTTTCAAGAAATAAACTAGGTTGCGGTAAATGCTCAATTGTTTGCCAAAGAGTAATAATATCATAACTTTCTTTCTCAATATTCATTTCTAAGAAATTGCCGCTTATAACATCCACATCAAATTTCTCTTTTGCGTATTTACCTGCCCAGACTGAAATATCTGCACCTTGGACTGAGAAACCTTCTTTTTTTGCCAAAAATAAGAAATAACCGATTCCACAGCCAACATCTAGTAATTTGGTATTTTCTTTCACAATATTTGTTTTTGATAATTCTTGATTGATAGCCTTCAGGTATATTCTTGAAGTAGGTAGATAAATGTATTCGGATTTAATATATCTTTCGTGATAATGCTCACCATCATATATTTCCTCCGTTAATTCATATATTGGTTGGGGGTTTTGATAAACAAGACTGCAATTAATGCAGCGATAATACATTGCATTTCCCTTTTTAAATAAAAAGATACTTTTATTGTAAGTCATTACCACAGCAAATACAAGATTTTATTTCTTTTAATGAAAAGTTCAATTTCTTTTTTTGATAATGTTATAAATAAAATTTTTCATGGTTTTAATTTCGATTTCCTCATAAAATTTAAAGAAATATAAAATTAAGGGAAAGCTATTAAAGCAATTATTGAAAGCAAAATTGATAAAGCTAAATTTTCAAGCTTAAACATATAAAACGGTATTACTATCAAAATCGCTGTTAACAATGATATCGTCAATTTATAATTTTCCCATTTAATGAAGTAGTATCTCTTTGAAAATTTGTAAATAATAATAACTGATATTAAAAATGATATAAAGGTAGCTATCGCGGAACCATACATCTCGAAATATGGAATTAGAATCAAATTCAAAATAATATTTGTAATTGCTGAAATTAACAGTACAATTAATACCTTACTTGAATTTTTATGGTGATAAAAGCTCATAAATCCAACAACCTGCATTCCATAAAATACTAACGAGAAAGATATTATTGGGACAATGTTTTTTGCTTCCCAATAAGCGGGGTTTCTTGCGAATAATTTTATGAAAAAGGGTGTAATCAATGATAATATAAGAGCAAAATAAACAAATGCAAAAAACGAATAAGTCATAGACTTGGTGAAGAAACGGGAAGCATTTGGGTCACTTAGCTTTTTCCAGAAAATCGGGGGGAAAGCAAGTGCGAATGGTGATATAAGTAAAAATGTCAGAATGCCGGCAATGTTATATCCCAGTCCATATAGACCTACTTGGGCAGAATTTGTCATGTATCCTAATATGAAACGGTCTTGATTATTAAACAATGTCGAAACCAAACTAGCAGCCATGAGTGGGTATGCAAATTTCATTATTTCAGAGAAAATTATTTTATCAAACTTGAAATTAATATTTCTTATAAACGTAGGTGTAAGAATTAAAAACGCAAGTAGTGCTGCAATCAATTTTGAATAAAATATTCCGGTGATTCCATAATTTGTTTTTGTTATAAAGAAAATCTGTAGTAGGAGAGAAATTATCGTTTCTAGAATGACAATTGTTGAATATTTAACTGCTTTCTCTTCAATTCTCAATATTACTAAAGGTATTCCTAATAATGTTTCAAACATTGAAATCAACAAACAAATAACTACAATTTGTGAATAAGAGCTATCATTAAATAATAAACCGGATAAAGAGCCCTTTGTAAGAAATGCAATTACCAGAATTAATAAATTTACAATAGTAAGAAATGAAAAAACGGAGAATATTAAACTTTTTTTCTTAGTGTCGTCATTCAATAATGAATACCATCTTATTATGGCAGTTTCTATAGCATAAAATAATGCAGACTGCAGTAACTGCCAAAAAATGTCCGCTCTGATTATTATTCCATACTGATCAACACTGAAATAAACTGAATATAAAGGAAACAGTATAAAAGCAATAAATTTGATTGATATTCTGCTTAATCCGTAAACGGCTGAACTTCTAATCGTATTTTTTATATCTTGTAACAATGGTATCAAAAATATTAATAATTATGCACTTATGAAATAGAAGAAATTAAAAAAGGCGGGTTTACCCGCCTTTTTTGTGTGATATCAAAATTATTCTATTTTAGTAAGACCATTTTTCTTTGGGTAGTAAATTCATTCGTTTCAATTTTATAAATATATATACCGCTTGATAAATTGGTTCCATCAAATTCGACCCTGTATTTACCCGCTGGTTGTGTAGCTTCAATAAGTGTTTCAATATAACGTCCCATCACATCGTAAATAGCCAATCGTACAGACGTTTGTTTCTTTAGAGAATAGTTTATTAAAGTCTTGGGATTAAAGGGATTTGGGTAATTTTGTTCAAGTGAATATGAAACCGGTTCTGAATTTTCATTTATCCCGCCAACCGTACATTCGTCTATCAGGAGAATTTGGTTAGTTGGCATATTTGTAAAAGTCTGTATGTTTCCCAGAAGGCCAATAGATAATCACAGAATCGACATTTGTTATACTTCCAAGACCGAAGTACTGCCAAAACATATCCTGTTGACCCATTCCCATACCACCGCAAACCTCACGTATAAATGTGTTATTACCATCCTTAATCTTTATCCTTGCCCCTATCGCATTATAATTACTTCTCACAGTTGGTGAAACACAGCCTCTTAATTTAAATTCCAAATAATGACCAATGTTTCCAACATTCAAATATAGAAAATTAACGCTGGTCAGGTAATTATTAGTAACAAATAAATCCAGCCTTCCGTCATTATTATAATCACCCCATGCATTTGCAACACTATTTCCTCCTTCCAGAGTTGGGGGTTCATGTGTTATTTTAATGAAACTCTGACCGCCAACATTCTTATACAATGCATTTACAGTTATTTGTTTCGGAGCAAACAAATCTAAAAAACCGTCTGCATCATAATCTCCCCAGCTGCATCCGTAGCTGTAACCCGTTTCGTTACTTGGTCCACCTGTTACTAATGTGAAGCTTCCATTCCCTTCATTATGATATAATCTGTTCTGTTGATTATTGTTTGTAACATATAAATCTAAATATCCATCGTTGTCATAATCTCCCCAGCAGCAGCCTGAGCCCCAGGCACCATCGTTAACTTCAGGTCCCGAGTTAATTTTCGTAAAAGTCCCATTTCCATTATTATGATATAGAAAGTCATTTTCACCCTGATAATTAACTACAAATAAATCCGGCCAACCATCGTTATCATAATCTCCCCAGGAACATCCTCTACTATATCCTATGTCCGTTACAATATTTCCTGATGTTACTTTTGTAAATGTTCCGTTTGCATTGTTATGATATAAACAATTTGGTTCGTCATGTCCATTCGCAACAAAAAGGTCTAACCATCCATCCCTATCGTAGTCACACCATGCAGATGCTTCACTAAAGCCTCCATCATTAACAATTGAACCCGTTGTAATTTGTGAAAAATTGCTATTGCCCATGTTATGAAATAATAAATTATTGTTATCAAAACCAACACACACATACAAATCTAGTTTGCCGTCATTATCGTAATCCCCCCAACTTACACCAAAAGTCCTGCTCGTTACGGTTGCAATTGGGGCTGTCATAATTCTATCGAATGAACCATAACCTATATTATGAAATAATAATAAAGGATATGTACAGTTTACACATCCATCATTATATGTTGATACAACCAAATCAAGCAAACCGTCATCATCATAATCTCCGAAAGCACATCTGTTACTGGCATTAGATGTAGTTGGAACTGGGCCACCGGATACTTTCATAAAGTATGTCTGCAATGGTTCGCCCCCTCCATTCGTAGTTTTCAAAATAACACCGCCGCTGCCGACAATGTAACCCGTATTTCCATCTACCATATGAATTGCATAAAGCGTATTGGTACTTGGGCTCACTTGCGTATTCCAGTTACTGCCGCCGTTTGTTGTCCGTACGATTATTCCGCTTGTGCCCACTGCCCATCCTGTTGAGGAGTTTGTAAAGATTATGTCACAAAAAGTACTTGTTACTCCAGAGGGAGAAGTGAACCAAGTTGTTCCTCCATTCGTAGTTTTTAATATAATACCACTTGAACCTGCTACGAAACCAGTGGATGCATCCAGAAAACACAATTTTTCGAAATTATATGATGATGACTGGTTTTGCGGAATCCAGGAAAAGCATCCGTCAGTTGTCTTCCATAAAATTCCGTTCGAAGCGCAAATCCATCCCAAGTTTGATGTTACAAACCAGCAACCCTTTATTATATTTGATGTCGGAGGGGACAAGCTTGCCCAATTATTTCCATTATCAGTTGTTCTTAATATAGTTGCCGGACTGCCGCCAACTGCATATCCAACTGAACCGATAAATGAAAGAGAATAAAGTGTCCCTGTGCCGCTTGTTTTAGTAACCCAGTTTGTTCCTCCGTTTGTTGTTTTTGTTATTGTTTTGTTTGTTCCGGCGGTAAAACCTGTTTGTGAATCAACAAAATACATATCGTAAAATGTATTTGACGAACCTGTATTCTGGAATGCCCAGAATGTTCCTCCGTCAGTTGTTTTAATTACTAGTACCGCTTAAGCTGCCGCTGATAAATCCTGTCTGCGCATTTAAATAATACAAACTGTACAAAGTATTACTTGTTGGTGAAGTAATCTGTGTCCATTGTGAAAATAAACTTGCCGGTAGGAGTGCCAGAACGAAAAGAGTTGTTATTATCTTTTTCATGGCTCGTTTGCTTTGAGTTAAAAAATAGAGGATTATTTTTTAATAACCCTCTAAATTTACTGCGTTAAATGACGCTTGTCAATGCCAAATTATTGGCTGTCGGTGGTTTTGGATGTTTCGGTTTTTTTCCGTTTTAATGCAATACCCCCGATTGCAGCCGCAAATACTAAAATCAGTACAAAATTTGCGCCCATTGCTATTTTTTTGCCTGTATAAAAGGTTTCAGGCTCAAATTTAAACTCAATTTTGTGTTTTCCTTTGGGCACAACTACACTTCTGAATAAATAATCCGTCTTGTAAATTTCTGTTTCCTGCCCGTCTATGAATGCTTTCCAGCCTGCGGGATAATATACCTCACTTAAAAACATGAGGTTGTTACCGCTAGCTTCTGCGTCGATGGTTATATCATGAATTCCGAATGATGTTATTTTTACCGATGCAGTACTATCGGGCGCATCAATTTTCAATCCCGGGTCCTTTTCAAAGTATGCTTCCTCAAGCGGATTGAATTTATTATCCTTCATATTATTCAGTATATCAATACCTGAAGCAGTTTTATATGATTTCACAAAAAATACTTTCGGTAAATAATTTTTATTCTTTAAAACATATTTGCTTCCTTTGAAAACGGGAATTAACGAACTGTCTGAATACGGCTGGTCTGAAATAATATATTTTGTGCCTGTAACTCCCCATACAGTCGGGTTAAACAATCCGGCAACATCATCCATATCCTGGTAAATCCTCAGCTTTGCGCCCTGGTAGCCGTAAATATTCTCAAGCCGCCAGTAGGCAAGCGTGTTTTCTCTTACAGGCTGATTTTTATTAATATTCAGCACACGGAAATCGTAAGTGTTCTTTTCGTTCTTCAAAATCCAGTCAACGTAATCAGGAGTCTTAAATACATTTTCACTGTCTGCCTTAGTATCCCAGTGCAGTGTTTTGAAATCAAAATACCACAAATCAAAAATTATCAGTATAAGCAGTCCCGTGAAGAACATTTTGAACTGAAGTTTTCCCTTTATGAAAAAATAAATAAGCGCATACATAAGCAGCAGCAGAAAACCTATTAACAGCATTTCGGATTTTACATTTGAGTATGCAAGCTCAGTAATTTGTTTAAGGTATTGACTAATTTGCTGCGGGGGGGCTCCCTGAGCCTGAAGCTTTGCTGCTAAAGGACTGCTTAAAACACTGTCACTGTAATATCCCTCAAAACCGATTACCGAAAATAAAATCGGAAGAAAAAGAATCGGGAATACATATTTGGCATTTTTAATAAATCCTGCAGAAGCATTTTTATCTTTTGCTGTTTCGATAATTGATTTTATTCCGTATGCAGCAAGTATTACAAATGCTACGTTTATGATGATATGAATCATCACCGGCGCGCGGAAGCTGGAAAAATACGGCAGGTTATAATAAAGTATGTCATACAGAACCGGGAATGTCCTGCCGAATGACAATATTAAAGCAATGAATGAAATCACAGCCATTGACTGCACCAGAATGCTTTTCCTGAAATTATAGTAAATGCCGATAAATGCAAGCAGCATTGTCAGCACGCCGAAATACATCGGTGAAGTTGTAAACGGCATCTGCCCCCAGTAAATATTTGTCTGCTGTCCTTTGTATTCAATATCGCCGAATCCCTCCCACGAGGGAATAAATAGTGTCATCACTTCTCCGGGTGAAAATGACCAGTTAGTGGCGTATTCGTAATCGCTGTCCTTTGACTTTTTCTGTTCTTCCTGTGATTGAGAGTTTTCAATTGCGGGCACTCCGCGCGTTGAATACTTGCTGTATTCACGGGTTGACATGTATGAATCTGCATTCATTACGGCTGATAAGCCTGTTGCCGCCGCAAACACTGCAATTGTAAGCAGTATCGGGGCAATCGGGATTTTCTTAACAATATTTGCAATAAGCTCGTACAGCAGGTAAAAACCAAACAGCATGTTGAAATAAAACAGCATTTGTATATGGTTTGAGCTCATCTGCACGTGGATAAAAAACGTAAGCGCAGAGAAATATAGCAGCAGTTTAAAAATGTTTTTCTTTCCTTCGGCTTTAAATAAATCGTAAGTTTTAAGTATAAATAAAAATATTACCGGGAACATCATAACCGCAATCAGCTTGCTGTTATGACCTACAATTATCATCTGTATAATCGGCGTTATGAACACCGCCGCCACCCCCGAGTACAGCGCAATCAGCTTGTTTTTGAATTTATAATCCGCAAGAAAATAAAATGCAAAACCAAAAATAACGTAAAAGAGCACAATTGCCCATACGTTGTTGTTTGGGAATATAAGATAAACGCCGTCTCTGACAATTACCCAGACAGCCTGGGAGTAATCATACATTCTTTCAAGATGGGGAACAAGCGCCGCAAAGCTGGGCATTCCGCAGAATATATAAGGCACCCACAGAGGGAAAATCCCGTCTTTCTTTGCATCATCAAGGTATGTGTTAAAGCTTCCCGATGCAATGTTATCGGCTGATGAGAAAACTTTATTGCCGAATAACCCCGAATTGAAAAATATAAGTATCAGTATAAGTATTACTGCAAGAAATACCGGCGTCTGGTATTTTTCGGGAATAACGTTAAAAGTAAAATCCCTCGCAGAATCCTTTTTCAGCGATGCCGGTTTTGATGCGGTTTCTTTTTTTGTTGATTTTTGTTTTGCCATGTTGTTTAAAAATTTTCACCACAGAGAGCACAAAGAGCACAGAGAAAAAACTATTTATTACTTTGTGAAACTTTGTGTGCTTTGTGTTTCAAAAATTATCAAATACTTCTGCCAGTTTTTCTGTCAGAAGCTTTCTATCGTAATGTTTAATTGCTTCTTTATTTGCTTTCGGCGAATATGTTATCCGCCTTCAAGAAAGCTATTATAATAGTTTAGAAATACTTTTGAAAGGTAATCCATATTGTTGTGGGGAACGACTTCACCCGCGGAGGTTTCCCTGTATTAAATCCGCGGCTTCACCTTCGGGAGCTATTGCTATTATTGGCTTTCCGGTAATCAGTGATGTGCCGAGATACTCAAACACCTTGCCCGAAAGTATCATCTTCGAATACTTATCCTCGTCAATCAAAAGCAGCATTGCATCTGCCCCCAGCAGATATTTTATGCTCTCAGTGTGCGGAACATAGGGGATATGTTCAATCGCCTGTTTCAAAGGTGATTTGTTTATGTAATCAATAATCTCACCGCCCATTCGTCCCACAAACACCAGCCTAATTTATTCACATCAATTTTATTTTGCTTAACAAGCTCAGCCAGTGTATCTATGAAGAAAAACGGGTTCCGTTTGCCGTACATTGAGCCTGTGTAAACAACGGTAAATTTATCGTTCTTAGCAGGATTGTATTCAATCCCTTTATAATCTTCGCTGTCGAATCCGTTTCTGATTAAAAAATATTTTTTGTCCTTTGATATATCGGGATACTTCTCATCAAAATCATCCTTGATTCCCGTAGCAACCATTGTAACGCCGTCTGCTTCATCGAGTGTTTTGCGTTCGTAGCTTGCATCTATTGCGGCGGGAATAAGCCACCGGTCGGGAGTGGTCAGGTACCCCGTCCACGCATCGCGGAAATCGGATATCCACGGAACCTGCTTCCCGTATTTTTTGAAATAATACCGTTTCAGCTTCATTGCAATCATAGCGCATGTGTATGGCGGCGATGATGAAAATATTATATCGGGTTTTTCCTCATCGATAATTTTCTTTCCTTCTTTCACGGCGTATCTAAGCCAGCCTCTTCTTGCATCGGGGATAAAGAACGTTGCGCGGATGAACTCCGCCATCATGCTCGGAAAATTTCTTTTTGCCTTCTTTGTTGATGTTATCAACATCTATTGCAGCGGATTTCTTTCTGCCCGTAAGCTGCCTGTAGAGCCCGTACGGCTCAAATATCTTCGTGCGGTGAACGCTGATGTTCGGCGGGATTTCCTCCAGCAGGCTTTCATCCCTCGCGGGAAAATCGCCGTCTTCCACAGTAAGCACAACAGGCTCCCACCCGAACTCCGGCAGGTATTTAACAAACTTAAGTATTCTCTGCACACCGGGTCCCCCCGACGGCGGAAAATAATATGATATAATTAAAACTTTCTTCAAAAAATTAGTTTTTAAAGTTTATCAAGTTCATTAAAGTTTATAAAGCTTAAAATAAATTTCACTATTACGAACCTTATGAACCCGAAGGCTTTATGAATTTTACAAACCTTACAAACTTTACAAACCTTATAAACTTTATGAACCTGCTATTTTTTCTTCCCCACAACAAGCACGCCGGTGCCTGCGGGTTTATTTTTATCTTCCACGTCAAGCTTCATGAAGAGCCACACAAACCATATTGTAAACAAATAATAAAACGGAAGCACAACAAACAGCAGCTTGGTTTTATTCAGCATGAGCATGGGATATTTTATGCCGAGCTTCCAGTAGCGGCTGCCCCATTTGCCGTAAGTATATTCAAAGCTCTCTATTTCAAATCCGGCGCTTTCAAGCTTGGTGCAGATATCCTCTTTGGAATACCCCAGCCGCACGTGTTCGCCGATGAAGCTTTCGTCATCATCGCTGTGCGCATCGGAGCCGCCGAGATTGGAGGGAGTGTTAATCAGCACCCTGCCGCCGGGCTTGAGCGCGCGGTAAAAACGCTTAAACACGCCTATATCATCTTCGATGTGCTCCATAACGTCAACCGAGAGAACGAAATCGTATTTGTTCTCATCCTCAATTTTGGTTAAGTCACCCGTGCTGAATTCGGCGTTATTAAGCCCGCACCGCGAGAAGAAATATTTGCAGTCGGCAATCTGGTCTTCCTTAACATCCACGGCATTGATATGCGCGGCTTTGTAGCGCCTCGCCATGAAAAATGAATACTGCCCGAACCCGCTCCCCGCATCGAATATATCCGCGGGGGGACCTGCATCGTACAATGATTTTATTTTCCGCTTGACGTACCATTCCCGCAGGAACATCGCGCCCAAGCGCTTTATAGAACAGCCTCCGCAGCAAGGGATTTTTCCTCACAAGCCGGCCAATTGTGTCTTTTATCGGGTCGTAATGCATGTTAATTAATAAAATTCACCAGTAGCGTTCGTTCCCCGAACGAACATAATATTTGCCCGGTCGGGGACCGGGCGTTACTGAAATAATTGGGCAAAATATTTAATATTTATGGAACTTACAATGAAATATACATTGTCATTCCCGCCCCGCATCAATTGCGGGGTAAACTCCGGCGGGAATCCAGAATCACCTGCCAAAGGTATTTGTTTGTTTTTTCCCCCTTATAAAGGGGGGCAGGGGGATGGATAAAAAAATGAAGGTGTGAAATAATTCCTTTGAGTCTTTGTGTCCCCCAATCAGGTCGAGGGCATGCTTAGTGCCTTGGTGGTGAATCTTATTTGAAAATTTACGCTGCTTTCTTCCTCATCATCAATAGGACTGTGCCTGTTATTCCCGAGACCAGCAAGCCGGTATCTTCCCATACGCCGAAGTTCAGCGCGGCAAAAAATCCGATGACAGTCCATACAGCGGGAATGAGCAGCAGATACTTAGGCATGCGGATTGTCCACAGCAGTATGCCGAATGTAAATATAGTCGTAGGGCAGGGCAGACCGAATGTCGGCTGCGCGGGATATCCGTGTCCCAGCGCGTAACCGAGTATAGGGTAAATAATCAATCCGTACAGCATGAGTATAATGCCCGTAAGCGGTAATACGCCGGGCTTGTATTCAAACGAAAGCGATTGCTTTATAACGCCTGAGTAAATAAACAGCATACCCTCAACAACAAACAGCGCGCCGAATATACGCGCGGCGGGGTTGATTGAGCTGAAGAACAATATGTGATATACAATCCCCATCCACAGCCACAGCGCGGCAAGTATAACACTTACTGATGCAGGTGATTTCCCTTTGGCGGCAAGATAGATTGCAGCGAGCGGCAGAAGAAATAAAATTATCTGCGCCGGCCATACGGCAGTATTGTATGATACGAAAACATTGAAAAACTGTTCGGTTGTAAACGGCATGTTCATTTCGCTTATCTCCTTTCGCAGGTTATAAACATAGCAGTAAATTTATTTTTATGAAATGAATTTTTTTGAACCGCAGAGAAGCAGGGGAATTTTACCACTAAGACACAAAGGCACCAAGTGTCACAAAAAAACCCTTCAGGAAAATAACGGTAAACGAGCGCGGAAAATCAGGCGTTAAGAAAATTCGGTTGTTTGAGCCGCGATGTCCATCGGGGCGAGTTCCGAATTTTTAGCCTGATTTGACGGCGAGCCGTTATTTTCCTGTGGGTGTCGTTTTCTTTATTACTTTCTTTTGGACAAGCAAAAGAAAGTTAATCTTCTCTACACCAAAAATATTGTTATAAAAAACGCGCCGACGACCGTCATAACCAGCAGAACGGTGTAGTAGATATAAAGTATTATTGTTTCAAATAAGGTGAGCATAAAGTGCTGCCCGTAAACGCGCCTGAGCGAGAGCAGCAGGTAAAAAAACGGCAGTATGAAAAAGAACACCCCCGTGATGCCCGGTATCACAAGCTCAAGCAAATCAGCCAGCACGCTTATTGAGAGCAGGAAACAAAAAAAGTGGATTGAAAAAACCAGATGCTCGGCGTAAAAGCGTTTGTGCGTGATGTAAATAAGCTTCAGCGGGAGCGAGAACAGCACAACCAGCCCCAGGAAGTACAGCGGCAGCTTAGCCTCGAGCTCGTTATTGTATTTGGCTTCAAATACGGCGTAGGGCACGCCCGTTTGGCTGATGTAGTTATCAACAAATGTATCCGAGCCGAAATCGCGGAAGTCCTCCCGGAAATCATTTAGCGAGTCTGAGCTGGTGAGCGAGCCGATAAAAAACGCCGTTACGCTTAAGAACAAATACAGCTTCAGCGGGGAGACCCAGCGGTTTACCCTGCCCTCAACATACTCAACCGTGAGGAAACCCGGCTTTGTAAAGAGGTACTTAAGGCTCTGCAGAAATTTGGCATCGAAGCTGAACGACTCCTCGAAGAAGTTTTTTATAAACGCGCCGACCGAGCGGTCTTTATGCTCGATTACTTTCTGACCGCATTTGTAACAGTATGCGCCGTATAGCTCCGTACCGCAATTGAGACATTGTGGCAAGTGATGATTCTCCTTTATATAAAATTAGTTATATATATGAGAATTAGCAAGAATGCTGAATTAGGGGGCACAAAGGGAGGGGATTAAAGGGGAGAAATTTAACCTCTGACTCTTATCCTATTTTGAATTTCTACCCTTAACGCATTATAGAGTTCAATTTCAGCTTGATGTGCAATAGTTAGAGAAATACAATAAGATTGTTTGTAATTATTATCTGAATTCCATTTATTGATGGAAATCAAGGACAAAGTTAGTGGGTTAGAAATGTGCCTACTTTTGAAGTTTACACTGCCTTTTTGATGACAACTATTTCTTCTTTGTTTTATAGAAGGCTTTAATTTTAATTCAAATTTTTTTAAGTCCTCTGGCAGAGTTCTTTGTCCGTCTCTAAATTGATAGTTGAATAATTATTTGCCACTGTTTCAGGGGTAACACTATGGAATAATCTAAAATCCATACAATTAGCAATATAGCTATCACCTCTTGTTCCTCTAGTGATAGGATTAAACGTTAAAACTACTCCTAATGTTTTATTACCTGAAGTTTCAAAATAAATATCTGGAATATCGATGCGATATGTAGCAATTTTATTTAAACCTATTTCGTTTTCATCAATCAATACTACCCTGTTATCGAATGAATATATTGCTTTATCGTAATTAGGTAAGCCGTAACCTAAACTTCTATTCAATTTCTCATTTTTTTCGGGATCAGAACCACTGAATTCAGGATAAAGAGGATGGTCGGCAGAAAGGATTGTTAGGTTCTTTATAAAATTTGATGATTTGTCTGGGAATTTATTTGCGATTTTGCCGGTTGTGTTGGAAACCTTAGCAGCAGAATAACTAGTTCCTTTATCAAACTTAAACAAATTGCCTATTGCTTGGTTTGAAAATAATAGTATCTTTGAACCGATGTTTTCAAAAATATGACCAGCTTCTTCACGTAATATCAAGTTACCACCATATTCTACTAAATCTGGTTTTATCATTTTATTAATGCCAAAGCCTGTTCTTGTAAAAGGGGAAGGATAGTTTTCTTTGAGCCAATCGGGCTCCATATTTCATCGTCTTGTCTCACAAATGTTCTGTGTGGAGTTGCAAGTGAACCCACTGTTAACGATAATGCTGAAGTCGATGGATTAATTATTTTGAAGCCAGGTTCTTCAAATAAATAATCTGGGTATCCATCTATGATTTCGGCTAAAGTATTAAATATTAATGACGGATTTGAATTTCCAGCTGATACAACAAATACAACATTTGGGTATGTGATTGCTAGTTCATCTAATAAAGCAGCTAAAGGGAATTGATGTGTTCTATTACCGTCCCATATTTCATCTGAATTGCCCAAAGATAAATTTACTACTTTTATATTATTTGTCAAATTACTTAGAAAATAATCCACTGCATCTTTTAGTTGATGTTCGAATAATTTCTTTTCGTCATACCTAGCAAATAATTCACTACCAGAAGTGTCAGCGTACATTACTTTAGCAGAAAATATTTTATTACTAGGATTGAATTGTTTATCTCCATTACATTTTTCAATGTCACCATATAAACAACAACTTGCGACCGCTGTTCCGTGACCTACTCTATCCTCAATAGTAATCCTCCACAGTTTGAAAGTTTTCTTGGTCACCTACAGCTTGTGATAGTAACGGGTGTCCTGCAACAATGCCTGAATCAATTATTAAAATACCAGTTGCATTTTCAGGGGGTTCAGAAATGGTACATTCATTTACATCAATATTTTGTAATTCGAATGGATTGAATTTGTGAAAGTAGGGTCTATCAATTTTTGAGACTTCTTTCATTTGCAATATATCATTTAAAACCACTTTATTCGTTTTTATCCGAAATAATGCAAATGAGGAAGACATCAATGAGTCAGTGATATCAAACGCTTCAGTATTAGGAAATGTTCTTCTTAATCCACTTATAAACTCATCAATTTTTTGTCCGAGATCTTCCAAATTTCCATGTTAAGATATGCTACCTCATCATTAATAAGAGGATCATCTTCTAGTAAATAGTTCAATTTTTTCCGTCAATAGGTATGTCTTCAATACTATCAATTACGTTAAAAACCGGATACTTATGCCCCTTTTGTATCCCGGAATATTCTGCTAATCGACTTTTGAAATTAGTCAAATTGAGATCATTGCTAAAAACTATCCAGTATCCCTTTTTATCATTTGCAATGCTTAAAATTTCAATTCCCATCTTCAATAATTCGTCTTTCAAAGAATCATAACTTACAGCATAGTTGATATTTAGTTTAAAAATCAAGTTCGGATTTAATGTAGTTGGATATCTTTAGTATTATTAAATGAAGTGAGTAAAACATCTATATTTTCATTATTCCTCCTGTAAAATTCCTCTAACTCTCGATCCTTTTTGGAAAAGGGCTAAATCCTTTTCCTACTCCTCGTCTTTTCCTTTCTATTTCTTGAGTGTGAAGTATAAGAGGTAAGTGGTTATATGTTGCCATAAATTTGCTTATTTTTTCTTACCGGAATAAATCCTTTTTCTTTCCAAAAGCCTTTTTGTTGCGTATCCTAAATTTTCTTTATCCAAATTTTCTTTATTATTTAGTATGGAATGTTTTAACGATTCTATACATATCAATTTTATATCTGAAGGAGATAAACCTTCTGTAGTTTTTACAATACTATCAATATTCAGAATAATTCTTTTAATTGATTTTAAATAAAATTCAAATATCCTTTTTCTCAATTCCAAATTTGGTAAATCAAAATAGATTACTTCATCAAAACGCCTCCAAATTGCAGGATCTAAAATGTGCTGGTGATTAGTTGCAGCAATAACTATACTTTCGCCATTAAAATTATCTAGCATTTGCAGAAAATTGTTCACAACTCTTTTAATTTCACCATGTTCATAATGGTCATCTCTATTCTTTCCAATTATATCGAATTCATCGAAGAGAACTATATATGTGTCTTGTGAAATAAAATCAAAAACCTTTCTCAAATTAGTTGCTGTTTCACCTAAGTATGAAGACACTATCGAATCAAATCTTACGTAGACTAACGGTAAATATAATTCCGAGCTTATTATTTGTGCAGTAAATGTTTTACCTGTTCCTGGTTTACCACAAAATAAAATTTTGTTCTTGGGTTTAAGATTGTAAACATTTAAAACTTCCTTATCCTTGTATTCATTTACAATTTGTGTAAGAATTTGCTTTGTATAATCGTTTAAAATTAATTCTTCCCAAGTATTATAATATTTCTTAATTTCTAAAAGCGGGAAACCCTTTTCCGAATCTCTTGGTATAGGTTTGTCAATTTTGTACCCCTTCCCACCATTTCCGTTAAAAAAGCTCTTATTGTATAATAATTCTTTTAATTCTTTAACTTTTGTATTGTTTTTCTTCCTTTGTTCTAAATCAATGTATTCCTGTGCAATAAGATAAAACTCGTTTTCATCCTTTTTGTTAAAAGCAATTATTAAACGTCTTATAAGTTCCGTTGTATTCATTCAAATAATATTTATTTGAATGCAAATTAAGGATTTTTTAAATCTGAAGTAAATTCAATACAAAGCTTATTTTTGCTTTGCAAACTTAGTTATTCAGCATTAATAATATTTTACCAGTTGTTGGTGTTGTCACCAACAACAAAAAACTGTTCCTGACCTTTTTGTTATTTGCTAACAGGTTCCAATACTGCTCTGTATGAATCGTAATCTAAGCTGTTCCAATTCGCAGTTGCAGCATCTACAATAATTCCTATCAAACCGGCAAGTATATCAAGTATCAGCCAGCCTGCGCCTAAACTGTAAGACATAGTAATGCTTTTTTTCTCATAGCCTTCTTTTACAAATTCCACCTGATATTCTTTACCTTTTTTCAATGACAGGGTAAGAGGTGTTTTGCCTCTGTCCTGTCCGTTCACAAGCACTTTTGCTCCGCTTGGCTCGCTTGATAAATCAAGCTCATCTTTACCGCCGGAAAAAAGCGTTGCACATCCGCTGTAAAAAATAAAAGAAAATAATAACAGCAGTAGTAATGTAAATTTGAACTTTTTGTTATTCATTTTTGCTCCTTTAATGTGTTTTGTAGAAATAGGTCAGGAACATAAAATTTGGGGGTGCAGTATTTTCGGTTTCCTCCAATCTCAACATAAACAAAAATCCCAACAACTCCCAATATGAAATTTTTTAAGAAATAATAAAAATTTGAGCATAGTCACGCGGCTAGATGCTATATTTATAAGGCGTTTAGGTGTTGAAATTATCATCAAAAAAGACCACTAATCATCCCCCAAACCCCCTTCAGAAGGGGGACTTTTTGACGCTAATTGCGCTGATTGACGCGAATTTTGACCGCAGGGAACGCATCTCAGCCATATAATACATGCTGTAAGAGGTAAGAAGTCAGAGGTCAGATAGTACAGAAGCTACAATTACAGATTAGAAGATTGCTAATTGTTAATTGCAAAACTCTGTGCCACTGCAGAACACTTCTTTCTTTTACTTGTCTAATAGAAAGAAGCAAAGAAAAGGACACCCGCGGAAAATGACGGCTCGTCATCAAATCATGCTGAAAATTCGGAACTCGCCCCGATAAACATCGGGGCTCAGACAGCCGAATTTTCTTAACGTCTGATTTTCTGACTCGTTTCTCCGTCATTTTCCAAAGGGATGTTTTTTCAGCTTCATGAAATCATTTAAATCCCCTTAATCACTGTCTGCCTGGGCTTCTGACAGGCGGTTAAGATATACTATAAATAATTATACCGTAAATCAGGTATTTTATAAAAAATAGCTATTGACTTCTGCAATTTTCCGTTTTAGATTTATTACCACTGATTACGCCCTGTTTACCCTGATAGCGGACAAGCGGCATTGAGATCGGGATTAGTCAGGTATTCTAACGACGTTCTTTAAACAAATTAAATCCTCAATGATTTCACTGATTACATTTACAGAAATTACTTTGATGTTATGCCTGCTGCCGCAGCTGAATTTACTAACTCGAAATCATTAATATCGCCTTAAAATGCGATGTTCTGACAGGCGGTTCAAGATTAAAAACTTGAAAATCAGAAATTTATCAATTAATAATTTCTGTACTTTCCGGAAAAACTGCGATTCAAGGTCACTTTCATTACTTGTTTCAGGAAAAATGGCGATTCGGAGGCACTTTCATTACTTAACGTTACTTCAAGTAATGAAAATTGACCACAGATTAATCAGATTTGTCAGATTAATAAGATTAGAAGATGAAAAGAAAGGAGAGTTCAAGAAGCTTATAAAGCTTATAAAGCTTATAGTTATAAAGTTTAAAAAGTTGAAATAAAAATGTTCTTTAATAATAATTAGTGAAAATTAGTGAAATTCGTGTGAAAAATATTTCATAAACTTAAATCAAAAAAAACTATGCAATGTGCTTACATAAAACAGGACGGCTCACAGTGCTGGGCTAATGCAATGTCAGGCAGTGAATACTGCTGGTTCCATGCGCCGGAAGTCGATTACGACAGGAAGTCGGCGTCACAGAAAGGCGGGCAGGTTAAACGCGCGGGACTCTACTGCGAGCTTAACCCGATTCCGTTAAAAACAATCGATGATGTTCCGGAATTTTTGATGGATACAATAAAACAGGTGCGGGGCGGTTACATGGGCGGCAAGCTCGCGGCTACAATCGGCTATCTTTGCGCCAAGCTGGTTAATACTCACGAAGGCATCGAAATGCGCAGCGCCGTAAAAAAAATCGAAAGGCAGTGGAGGAAAGTCCGGAAGGACCTCGGCATCACGCTCCGCAAAAATAAAACAGCCGTAATGAAAATGCCCGATGCCCCGGCGAAGAAAACACGAATTACACGAATTAACGCGAAAGGGGATAAAAGAAATAAAACAGCAAAGTAATAATTATCTTTGTGGACTTTGTGCATTTTGTGCCCCTGCCTGCAGCAGGCAGGTCTGTGTTAAGATTCTGGATTCCCGCCGGAGTTTACCCCGCACTAGATGCGGGCGGGAATGATCCCGAGTTCTCGGGACTTCGCTTCGCTCAGCAGATATTTATTTTCTTTGTGGACTTTGTATGCTTAGTTCCTTTGTGTTATCCGCCCTTCGACGGAGTTTATCCCGATGCATATCGGGGCTCAGGGCTATCTCTGTGAAATCAGTAAAATCATCTTAATCTGCCGATGTGCGTGACTCATCGAGGCAGGGTGGTTCAGACATTATTACTTTATTAACTCTGCAATTATGCGTATTTTAGTGTTTTACAATAATTTTTTGCCACCAAGACAGAAAGACACAAAGCGCTGTTCTTTTTTCTTTGAGTCTTAGAGCCTTTGCGGCAGATATTTTAATGAATCAATGAGCCAAAAACCAAATAAAAAACTCCGCTGACGGCGGAAAAATGGATAAAATTGTATCGCTTGCCAAGCGCAGGGGATTTGTATTTCAGTCATCCGAAATTTACGGGGGACTCAACGGCTGCTGGGATTACGGTCCGCTGGGCGTTGAGATGCTTAACAACATCAAGCATGCGTGGTGGCGCAGGATGACTTACCGCGATGACATCGAGGGGCTGGACGCGTCAATACTCATGCACCCAAAAGTCTGGGAAGCATCCGGGCACGTGGAGAACTTCACTGACCCGATGGTCGATTGCAAAGAATGCAAAGCACGTTTCCGCGCAGACCAAATCGAAGACGCCGAGTGCGGCAATAAAGGATATAAGGGCAGGAAAGCGAGCAAGTGTTTTGAAGAAGGCAAGTTCACCGAAGCGCGCCAGTTTAATCTTATGTTCAAAACATTTCTCGGCGCAATCGAAAATGAGGAATCGGTTGTTTACCTCCGTCCCGAAACAGCGCAGGGAATTTATGTGAATTTCCTCAACGTGAAAGATTCCACACGGCAGAAGCTTCCGTTCGGAATAGCGCAAATCGGCAAGGCGTTCAGAAATGAAATCAATACAAAGAATTTTCTTTTCCGCACGCGCGAGTTCGAGCAGATGGAAATGCAGTACTTCATTAAGCCCATTGATGACGATAGGTGGTTTGAATACTGGAAGGAACAGCGGATTGAATGGTACTATTCACTCGGCATGACGAAAGACAAGCTGAACTTTGCGCCGCATCCGGCTGATAAGCTTGCGCATTACGCCAAAGCCGCAGTTGATATTGAATATAATTTTCCGTTCGGCTGGGGCGAGCTTGAGGGAATCCATAACCGCGGCAATTATGACCTCACGCAGCACCAGAAATTCTCCGGCAAGAAGATGGAATACTTCGATGACCAGACCAAAGAAAGATTTATACCGTATGTGATTGAAACATCCGCAGGCGCATCGCGGAGCTTCATGGCATTTTTAGTTGATGCGTATGATGAAGACGAAGCGCCGACAGCAGAGGAGGGCAAATCCGAGAAACGCACCGTGCTCAGGCTTCACCCGAAGCTTGCCCCGCTGAAGCTGGCGGTATTTCCGCTGGTCAACCGTGACGGCTTGCAGGAAATATCACATCACATTGCAGATGATTTGATGAGTTCATTCCGCGTGTTTTATGATGAAGCCGGCGCAGTCGGCAGGCGTTACCGCAGGCAGGATGAATGCGGCACACCGTTCTGCGTAACAGTAGATTACGATACGCTGAAAGACAACACAGTCACCATCCGCGACCGCGACACCATGAAACAGGAAAGGATAGGTATAGATAAGATTAAGGAGTATGTAGGGGGAAGGGTGTAAAACCCCACCCCCGCACCATGGGTGCGTTCCCCTCCCCGTCCGAAGGACTCCTTGGGAGAAGGAGAGGGGGAAAGAAAAATTGATTTGTCATGCTGAACTCGTTTCAGCATCTCAAGAGTCATACCCTGAAACAATCCGCCAAGGCGGACAGGGTGACAGTTGACCCCCTCTTAATCTCCCCCTTGTTAAGGGGGAGACACAGTAGGGGTGAAAACCCGGTAAGCACGGAGATAGTTTTGCCCTTCGACTCCGCTCAGGGCTCGTACGAAATGAGAAAATAAAAAGCCCCTTCGTTTTGAAGAGGCTTAAATCAAAAAAATCGTTCTTATACTTACTTAATCATTATCATTTTCTTTGTTTCGGTGAAATTACCTGCGTTGATGGTGTAGAAATAGATTCCCGAAGCAAATGATGACATGTCAACGTACTCTATATAATTTCCTGCCGGTTGATTTGAGTTGACTATGGTTTTGATTTCATTGCCGACTGCATCGAAAATTTTCAGTGTAACAAATGATGCATTAGGCAGTGAATATTTTATCGTAGTCGTCGGGTTGAACGGGTTGGGATAATTCTGTTCCAGCAAATAAGAATTAGGAATATTATGGCTGACGGGCTCAACACCGACAGGCGGTCCCCATCTGAAAAATGTACCAACACCGCCGCCGGCGTAACCGAGGTTCTGGTCAACAAACTGCATGTGCTGCAGACCGTTCAATGAGCCCTGCGAGGGGAGTGTCTCCTGAGTCCATGAACTTCCCAGGTTAGTAGTTTTGAAAACCTTGTATCCGGCAGTTTCATTAACAACCACTCTGATTAAGTTAGAGGCATCTTTGAAACCGTACATATTAATAACAGCATAAGTTGTTAAGCCCGGAGGAGTTGTTGCAGCAGTCCATGTAGCGCCGCCATCGGTAGTTTTCATGATAGAGTTTGCATTTGAGCCAGCCATTCCTGAGGTAGCATTAACAAACGCAATTGCCTGGAAGTACAGACCGGCAGACCCGCCGGTACCGGAAAGAGTTGCGGCTGTCCATGTTCCGAAAAAGCCGGTAGTAGTTCTGTAAACTTTTGCAGAAGAAGCACTAGCGGTAGTGTTAGCTGACCCAATCCAGAAAGTAGAAGTGTCAAGCCAATCCCATGCATTGATGACGCCGAATTCAGTTGAAGAAATAGGTGCGGTCGGAGATAACACCCAGTTCAATCCTCCGTTTGTAGTTCTTCTAAGCTGGTACGGCTGACCTGTCTGAGAAGAAGGGTCTGCATAATAGACTCCAAAATTGGCATTGAACATTTTGATGCCGTCTATAAAACTGTTAGTGACGAGAATTTGCTGAGTCCAGCTTGTTCCTCCGTTGCTTGTATAATATATAGCGCCGGTACCGGTTCCGACCCAGCAATTATTGGCATCCAATGCTGAAATACCGTATAAGCTAACACTCGGTAATCCTGTATAGGCTGCAATCCAGTTATACCCGCCGTTTGTTGACCTGTAACATGCAGTTGCGTCACCGCAAACCCAGATTACATTTTGGTCTACAACAGAAATTGAATTAATGTTGTCGGGTGAAGGCAAAGTGCTCAAATATACCCATGATTGAGCATTTGTAAAACTGATTGCAAATGCCATAATAAACAGTAAAAGAATCTTTTTCATCGGAGTAAAAAATTAATTTAAAAATTTTGATTTACTTTGAAAAATAGTTTGTTTATAGCGAAAATACAATGTATAAAACTGAAGTTAAATAAAAAACATAAAACCCCTTTTTAAACTCAATCAAATAAAAAAGGGATTTTTCAACAAAAATCATATATGAATATTAAAATTTATGTAAATATGTTAAATGGAATTTAATTAAAACAGCTAACTCCATTATTTAACTAAAACCAGGTTCTTTGTTGATGTGAAATCGCCGCTCTTCATTGTATAGAAGTACGTTCCGCTTGGTAAATTGGCCGCATTGAAAGTGGTAGTATGGCTACCGGCAGTTTCAACAGCCATCAATTAAAGTCATACACTTCCTGTCCGAGGAGGTTGTAAATCTTAAGAGATACATAACCTGTCTGAGCAAGTGAGAAGTCAATTGGAGTCTGCGGGTTGAACGGATTAGGATAATTCTGCTTCAAAGTAAACACGGCAGGTGTTCTGTTCTGATTTGTTATACCGATGATATCGGAATATTTATAAATGCCGCCTCCGGCAGTTCCGCACCAGCCGCCGTTTACACTGAACATTGAGAGGCATAGGGCATTGGAATTCATTGTTAATTGGGAGATGAAGGTTGTACCGTTATCGGTACTTCTGTATATGTAACCTTGCGATGCGCCGCCGCAAAGCCACATGTAATTTGTGTTTGGAATACCTCTCAATCCCAGGGGAATTTGGGGCGGGGTAAATGTTCCGTCTATCCATGATGAACCTCCTGTTTTAGAAATCTTAACAGGACCGGAGAGAAAACATGCATCGCCTGTTGAATCATAATTAAAACACAGGGCAAGTACATTCTGTGAGCCGGAAGTCTGATAAGAAGTAAACTGTCCCTTAAAGCTGCCCTTCCAGATTTTTGTCATATTGGTGCCCCACCAGATATGACCGGTATCAAGCGCACAATATGAATTAGGGAAACCAAATTCGCCTGCTGCTGCGGGGGGAGAATTAAGCCCGGGGCTCCAGGTGGCGCCACCGTTTGTTGTTATTTGAAATACCCATTTACCGGAAGCGGCATTTCCATCACCTAAAATAAACCCGTTATCAGCGTCAAAGAAATGAATAGCATCAATAGATGGGGAAGGGGGGAAAAGATTTACAACTGTCCAGTTGTTTCCGCCATTTGTGGTTTTAAATATTTCACCGTCATACGAACCTGCGTAAGCTTTGTTCATATCGAAAGCGTAAATACAGCTGAAATCTGTTATCACCGGGATGGTGCTGTATACAGGAATCCAGTTTGCGCCTCCATTTGTAGTTTTTATTATGTACTTATCATTACCGCACATCCAGCAAACCTGGTCGTTGACAGCCCAGCATCCGTTAATGTCAGAGGAAACGGGTCCGTTTTGCGATATCCATATTCCCTGTGTGAAAGAATTTACCGCAGGAGATAGTAAGAATAATAATATGATTAATCTTTTCATTTGCCTTTTCCTAAAAACAGAGGAATTATAATACAGCGGCGCGTTGTAGAAAAGATATATCAAAAAGGATTCATATTCAAAACAAAAAAGCCCCTTCTTTTCAGAAGGAGCTTTAATGTAAAAAGATTGTTCTTTTATTATTTAACCAGAACCAGGCTCTTGGTAGCAGTGTTATCGCCGCTCTTCATTGTGTAGAAGTAAGTTCCGCTTGGTAAATTGGTTGCATTGAAAGTGGTAGTATGGCTACCGGCTGTTTCAACACCGTCAATTAAAGTCATGACTTCCTGTCCGAGCATATTGTAAATCTTAAGAGATACATAACCAGTCTGGGCAAGAGAGAAGTCAATTGAAGTCTGCGGATTGAACGGATTAGGATAATTCTGCTTCAATTCGAACTTGGTCGGTGTGGTAATCGGAGGTTCGATTCCAACGTTATCTGTATATTTGTAAATTTTTCCTGTCGCTGTGCACACCCATCCGCAGTTTATGTTAGCCATACCGACACCGTAACCTGTTTGTCCCGCAGGGAGAGTAAACTGTGAGGTAAATGAATTACCTGAGTTAGTGCTTCTTGCAATAGCCGATGCCGAGACTAACCACATGTAACCAGTACCGTGAACAGCTCTAATTCCGTAAGCAACTCCGTTGGGTGTAAATGATGAATTGGTCCAGGTTGTACCGCCGTTAGTGGTTATTTGGTTAGCTGCGTTTGTTGTACCGCCAATATTAACAATTGAACATCCTGTAGATGCATCATTAAAAGCAATTCCAAAAACATAGCTTGCCGAACCTGATGACTGAGAAGTAAAAGGACCTTTGAAACCGCCGTGCCAGATTTTGTTTACGTTAGTTCCCCACCAGATATTTGCAGTGTCTGTAGATTCCCATGAATTATTCCATCCGGCTTCGCTGCCAACTGAAGCAGGGGCATTAGAACCTAAGGTCCAGTTAGCACCGCCATTCGTGGTAATATAATATCTCCACTGACTGGCAGAGGGGTCACCAAAACAAAAACCGTTATTTGCATCAAAGAAATATACCCCATCTATAAACGGAGTAGCCGGTGAAAGAGTTATAAACGACCAGTTAGCACCGCCGTTTGTGGTATGCCATAAACCGCCGTCTCCGGCGCCTGCCCAGCAGTTGTCTGCATCAAATGCATAGATACTGTAGAAGTCATTTCCTGCAAGACCTGCGTTATTCTGTGTCCATGTGGAACCGCCGTTTGTTGTTCTGATAACAACTCCGGTAGGACCGCACATCCAGCAAACATCAGTGCTGGGAGCCCAGACACTGTTTAAATCGGTTGTCACCGGACTAGTCTGAGCTGTCCATGATGGCTGAGCGAATACATTAGCGGCAAATAACAATACAAACAATACCGCACCTAGTGAAATTTTTTTCATTTTTCCCTCCATAATGAATAATAGTTGATAATTTAACTTTTCAAAGAAATTTATAAAAAAGTGATTTAATAATTCTGCTATTTCTAACATTTTAAATAACATATTTCCAAAGGTAAACAAAGACTATCAAAAAATCAATAACATTCAATTTTTCATTTATCCAAAAAAAACCCGTCTTTTTGACGGGTTTAAATAAAGTGTATATTTTAAATACTATTTTAAAAGAGTCATTTTCTTAGTATCCGTAAAGCTTCCTGCTTCCAGTCTGTAAAAATAAACGCCGGAAGAAAGGTTTGAAGCATCAATTGATGTTGTATAACTTCCCGCCGTTTTGTATCCGTTTACTGCTGTCATTACTTCATTACCCAGAGCGTCATAAATTTTCAATGTAACGTATGATGATTTAGGCAAAGAATATTTAATAGTTGTTGCAGGGTTGAACGGGTTTGGATAGTTTTGTTCCAGCGTGTAATTACCCGGAATATTATTTTGATTATTAGATACTCCGACCAAAATATTATCCTGCAATTTCATAACGGTTCCGTCGTTACAAACCGCGTAACCCCATATTACATTGTTTACATCCTTATAAAAATCCATATGTGTAATGTTTGCATTTCCGCCGGTTGTCATATTGGTCCATGTAGCGCCGCCGTCAGTGCTTCTTCTCACAATATCCGGGGAACCCGTGCTGCCGGAAACATAACACACGTTTGTGCCATTAATAAATTTGCAGTTTCCGTATCCCGTGAGACCTGCGCCTGTATTTACGATAGAAAATGTTGAGCCGTTTGTAGTTCTTGCAATATTAGGCAGTGAGCTTCCGGTCTGGTCGCCGGTTGCTGAAATACCGGTCATTTTATCATCGTTAAATGCAAAACCTGAAACAAATGCTCCGGCAATTCCTAATGATGCGGTAATCCATGATGAACCGCCGTCGGAAGTGAATCTTACTCTCGAAGGAGCTGCATTTAATCCAAAACCGAAAAATTGAGCATCAATTACCATTACACTGTTCTGCGCAGAAGCAGCGCCTGTAACACCCGGGCAGGTAACCGAATTCCAGTTGGTTCCTCCGTTTGTTGTAAGGTAAACAAAGTAAGGCTGCCCTGCTCCCAAAGGCGGGTCACTTTCAAGTACACCGATTTGCGGATTTGATTTTGAAAAAGCTATTCCGTTAATAAACCCTGCTGTTCCGCCTGTTTGCAGTACAACGGTCCAGGTTGCGCCTCCATCAGTTGTTTTATAAACTTTAGCATTACCGCCTACTCCACCGGCTGCGCCGCCGTCACCAACATAACATTCGGTCGAGCTTCTGCCGCATACGCAAAATACATCTAATGAAATACCCGTTCCGGTTGCGTTTGTTATTGATGTTCCTCCATCGGTAGAACGCCAAATGGATGGGGTATTCGTACCACCGGCTATCCAGAAAACGTCAGCGCTTACAACTGAAATACTCGGGTATGTACCGGCGCCTACTACACTCTGTGTTAAAGTCTGCCACTGAGAATATGCAGAAATGCTGAAAATTGTTATAAATAATACTGCTGATAATATTGAAAATTTCTTCATTGGTTATTCCTCCCGATTGTTGAGTCCTTAATTGAACTCTTTAATTAAAAATTATTTAACATCAATACCCGGAGTAACTATGCGTTAAAGCTAATGTTTAACATGCTAAAAATCAAGAACAAAATATCTTAATATTATTATTTTTCCCTGTTTTTTGAAGATTATAAAGCTTTTCAATCCGGAAGTCTCTATGATAAAAAGCCCAATAAATTCTCTATTCTTCTGGCTGCTGTTTCCCTGCCCAGCGCCGCCATAGTTTCAAATATTCCCGGGCTGGCTGTTGTTCCGCTAAGCGCTAACCTGAGAGGATGGATCACTGCGCCGGCTTTCATGCCGTTAGCTTCGGCAAACTTACGCAGCTGCTCTTCAAGATAAGGAGCATTGAATTCACTTTCGGAATTTTTTTCAAGAATTTTAAGATATTCTTTGATTAATTTTTTTGATTCTTCGTTCCAGTGTTTTGCAAGACCTTTTTCATCATATGATTCAGGGTCTTTAAAGAAGAATTTTCCTTTTTCTATAATTTCATTAATTGTAACTGCGCGTTCTCTCATCAGACGGATAACTCCTGTAACGAACTCATCGGTAAAATCATCCGCTGAAATATTTAATATTAACGGTAATTTTTCTCTTATCAGCTTAGTGAGTTTTTTTTCATCCTCAGTTTTTATGTATTCAGCGTTAATCCAGTTCAGCTTATCCATACCGAATACGGCTGACTTTTTATTAACCCTGCCGAAAGTGAACATAGAAATAAGTTCATCACGGTTTATAATTTCTTTGTTATCCGGAGGCGCAAATCCCAGCAAAGTCAGGAAGTTAAAAAGTGCTTCAGGCAAATAACCGAGCTTTTTGTATTCTTCCACCGAAACTGTATTTCTTCGTTTCGAGAGTTTCTTATTTTCTTCGTCGTGCAGCAAGGGCAGGTGAGCAAACAGCGGGACGCTCCAGCCAAGCGCTTTATACAGCATAATTTGTTTTGGTGTATTTGATAGATGGTCATCGCCTCTAATAACATGAGTTATATTCATGTCATGGTCATCAACAACAACGGCAATCTGGTAAACAGGCGAGCCGTCGGAGCGGAGAATAACAAAATCGTCGACTTCGGAATTTTTGAATGAAGTTGAACCGTGAACAAGGTCATTAAACTGCGTAACACCTTCGGGTACAAAAAAACGGATTGAATACGGTTTGCCTTCATCGATGAATTTCTTAACAGTGTCTTCATCGTATTTCAATGAGTCTCTGTAATAAGTGAACGGTAATTTTTTTTCCAGCGCTTCTTTTCGTTTTGCTTCGATTTCTTCTGCAGTCTCAAACGCATAATATGCCTTTTTATCATCAACCAGCTTTTTGACAATCTCTTTATAACGTTCAATTTTATCTGATTGGTATACGATTGGCTCATCAGATTCCATGCCCAGCCAGTTAAGGCTCCTTATTATTTGTTCGGTTAGCTCGCTTTTGCTCCTCTGTGGGTCGGTATCTTCTATCCTGAGCAAAAACCTGCCTTTATGGTTTTTAGCGAACAACCAGTTAAAAATTGCCGTTCTGGCGCCCCCAACATGTAAAAACCCCGTCGGAGAGGGGGCAAATCTGACCCTAACTTCTTCCATTTGCTATTGATTAGTGGATATTTATAAAGTATTTTAACGCAATCTATTGAAAAGTATAGAAAATATAAGTAAATTTAATTACAATCTTAATAAACAAATTTAGGTCTATGAAGAATTTCTCAATGAAAAAGCTGTACTACTCCATTAGCGAGGTGAGCCGAATCACCGACCTTGAGCAGTATGTACTTAGATATTGGGAAACTGAATTTGAACAGCTTAAGCCTGCCAAGAACTCTTCAGGTAACAGGATATATACCAATAAAGACATTAAGTTAATCCTGTTAATAAAGAAACTTCTTAAAGAAGAGAAGTATACAATAGAAGGCGCAAAGAAAATCCTGAAAAACTATAACATCAGCGGTGATGAGATTAAAGAAGGCGAGGACATGAAAGTCGTAGAAAAACCTAAGGGCGAATTGAGCCTGTTTGAAGGTCCCGCACCCGACGGCGAGAATGGCGGAATGGAAACCGATAGTAAGATTATTGATGACCTTAAGGAAATACGAAAATTCCTCGAAGAGCTCTATAACCAGCTCGAAGAAAACTAATACAGATTATAACATATTCCTGAAAATAATGCAACCCTCTGATTGAGGGTTTTTTTGTTTTATGAATAACATCACCCCTTACCCCGTTGTTGGTGCCTGGCAGCTGAACAGATGAAGCTTGTAGTCGAGCCATTTACGGGCTCGTATGTATTGACCTCACCCCCTGCCCCTCTCCTAAGAGGAGGGGGGGACTGTTTTTGATTTAGACCAGCTTTGAAAATCACTCAAATTTTTCTTTGCGTCTTTGCGCTCTTTCGCGTGAAAAAATTCATCCTGTTGATTGTAATCATCCTGCAGCCGGTGCAATAGGCTGCGTATTGTTACGCATGTATTTCCCCATTTAATTCTTTGCGCCTTTGCGGGCAGATAAAACCTACCCCGCCCCTCTCCAAGAGGAGAGGGGGGACTGTTTTTGATTTCGACCAGCTTTGAAAATCACTCAAATTTTTCTTTGCGCCTTTGCGTGAAAAAATTCATCCTGTTGATTATAATCATCCCGCAGCCGGAGCCTTCAGGCTGAGTATTGTTACGCATATACATCCATTTGACTCTTTGCGCCTTTGTGTGAATGTATTTATTGTCTGATTTTCAGACTTTTTTATTAATGCTCATTTACTTAATTTAGTTATCCGGTATTCGGCGCGTGGCGCAGCCCGGTAGCGCACCACTTTGGGGTAGTGGGGGTCGCTGGTTCAAATCCAGTCGCGCCGACAATTTTTTATTCCGGAATGAATTTTTAAACCGATACTTTAGATTGTTTTTGTAAGTGACTTATTTATAATCTAAATAGAATATTGACATTTCCATTATAAATGTTTATGTTTGATTTAGATTTTTCCTATTGTTTGGTTAACCGGAGAAAAAACTTCGATTAATTATTACTTGTTCAGTTCTTTGAGCGTCTAAGGTATTGAAAGGCTGGAGTGGCGGAACTGGTATACCTGCCTGCGCCAAGGCTTTGGCAGGCAGGCGCGCATGCCCAAGAGTACTGAAAAATGATATAGCCGCGATGGTGGAACTTGGTAGACACGCATGCCTTAGGAGCATGTGGGGAATACCCGTGGGAGTTCGAGTCTCCCTCGCGGCACGGATAATAAGTTTAACTTAAACATTATGTCAAATAAGACAAACATACGAAACATTAACACACCCATTTGCTCATTCTGCGGACGGAGCGCCAATAAAGTTACAAGCATGATTGCGGGACCTTCGAACTACGTTGGCAAGAAGGTTTATATATGTGACATGTGCATTACCAATGCAATGACCATAATTAAACAGAGCACAAGCGCTACACTGCAGAAGAACGTTCCCGCCAGGGGAGAACTTACTCCGGAAGGAATTAAGAAATTTTTAGACACCTATGTAATAGGACAGGACAGAGCAAAGAAAGTCCTTTCTGTTGCTGTGTATAATCATTACAAAAGAATTGACAGCAATGAGTTCAGTTATGTTGATGATGTTGAAATAGAGAAATCAAATATTCTTCTGATCGGCCCTACAGGAAGCGGTAAAACCTATCTTGCTCAAACTCTGGCAAAGCTGCTTGATGTTCCGTTTGCAATAGCAGATGCTACAACTTTAACAGAAGCCGGTTACGTAGGTGATGATGTTGAAACAATACTTGTCCATCTTCTCCAATCAGCAAATTATGATATTAAACGCGCTGAGAGAGGCATTGTATATGTTGATGAAATAGATAAGATTTCACGCAAGTCAGACAGCACATCTATAACAAGAGATGTATCGGGTGAAGGTGTTCAGCAGGCATTGTTAAAAATTATTGAGGGTACTATTGCTAATGTTCCTCCGAAAGGCGGAAGAAAACATCCCGAACAACCGCTTATCAGTGTAAATACAAAGAACATACTGTTCGTTTGCGGCGGAGCATTTGACGGGCTGGAAAAGATTATACAGCACAGGATATCGCAGGCGTCAATCGGATTCGGCAAAGATATTATCAGCAAGAAATCGAAAGAATATGATGAAACTATGGCGCAGGTTGAGCCTGATGATTTGATTAAATTCGGTTTAATTCCTGAATTTACCGGACGTCTGCCGATTACTGCGGTTCTGAATTCGCTTTCCGAGGAGGCATTGCTTTCAATACTTACAGAGCCGAAGAACGCAATTATAAAGCAGTACAAGAAGCTTTTCCGCATGGAAGGCGTTGACCTTGAATTTGAAGAATCTGCGCTGAAAGAAGTTGTTAAAAAGGCAATGAAAAAAGGCACCGGCGCAAGGGCGCTTCGTTCAATACTTGAGGAGATTATGATTGATATTATGTATAAACTGCCTTCAAAACAGAACGTAACCAAATGCATTATAACTGCGGATGTAATTAACAAAAAAGATAATCCTGTATTTATAACCGAGCCAAATAAACAGCAGTACGCTTAGAAAAAATATATAACAAATAGCATATAGAAACTTCCGAAGTCTTAAAGACTTCGGAAGTTTTTTTATATATAGAATATTACCTATATAATTTTTATCTTTCTGACTTTGTAACTTAACAGAGGGATAAACTCATCGCACAGATAAAATCGCAATTAAAGCAGGATAAGGTGTTCACAGAACGTGAAGCTAATATGAAAGAGCTCATTGCCAAACTTGATAAAACCGGAGATGAAATAAGGCTTGGCGGCGGCAAAAAGGAAATTGAGAAGCTTCATTCGAAGAAAAAGCTCCATTGCCGAGAGAGAGTTGAATTGCTAATCGATAAAAATACCGATTTTCTTGAAATCGGTTTATACACCGCATACGGCATGTATAAAGAGTACGGCGGCGCGCCTTCATCAGGCACAATTTTCGGCATCGGCAAAATTCACGGGCGCAACTGCGTTATAGTGGCAAATGATGCTACTGTAAAAGCGGGTGCGTGGTTCCCGATTACATGCAAAAAGAATCTCCGCGCGCAGGAAATTGCAATGGAAAATCATCTGCCCATAATTTACCTTGTCGACAGCGCCGGTGTTTTCCTTCCGCTTCAGGATGAAATTTTCCCCGATAAAGAACACTTCGGAAGAATATTCCGCAACAATGCGGTTATGAGCGCAATGGGTATTCCGCAGATTGCGGCTATCATGGGACCCTGTGTGGCAGGAGGCGCTTACCTGCCTATTATGAGTGATGAAGCATTAATAGTAGAAGGTGAAGGAAGTGTTTTTCTTGCAGGCTCGCATTTAGTTAAAGCTGCTATAGGTGAAGAAATTGATAATGACTCACTTGGCGGCGCTGTAGTGCATTCGGAAATTTCCGGTGTTACCGATTATAAAATGAAAAGCGATGTGGAATGCCTCGAAACAATCCGCAATCTTGTCAGCAAATTCGGTCACAATGAAACTGCCGGGTTTGACAGAATAAAATCAGCCGCGCCAAAATTCCACGAGAGCGAAATTTACGGTATAATACCTCTCGACCGCGCAAAGCCGTACGATATGTACGAAGTAATTGCAAGAATTACCGATAACTCCGAAATTGACGAGTATAAAGCCGGGTACGGCAAAACATTAATTACAGCCTACGCAAGAATCGACGGGTGGGCAGTTGGTATAGTTGCTAACCAGCGCAGCGTAGTTAAAGCAAAATCACCCGGCGGCGGCACTGAAATGCAGGTCGGCGGAGTGATATATTCCGAAAGCGCTGATAAAGGCGCGCGCTTTATTATGAACTGCAACCAAAAGAAAATTCCGCTGTTGTTTTTGCAGGATGTAACCGGATTTATGGTCGGCTCACGAGCAGAGCACGGCGGTATTATTAAAGACGGCGCAAAAATGGTTAATGCCGTTGCAAACTCCGTTGTGCCGAAGATTACAATCATAGTTGGCAACAGTTACGGCGCAGGCAATTACGCCATGTGCGGAAAAGCATATGACCCAAGGTTTATATTTGCATATCCCTCAGCATCGATTGCGGTTATGGGCGGACAGCAGGCAAGCAAGGTACTGCTCGGTATCCGGCTGAGGCAAATGGAAAAACAGGGGAGGCATATATCCGAAGATGAACAGAAAGAACTGCTGAAAGAAATTCAGGACAGGTACGAAGCGCAGGCTGACCCGCTTTATGCGGTGGCCCGCCTGTGGGTTGATGCTATTATTGACCCTGCCGATACACGAAGAACGGTTTCGTATTGCATTGAGCTTGCCAATAATAATCCCGATATACCTAAGTTTAACCCGGGGGTAATACAGGTGTAATTTATCATTTTATGCCGGAACATCACGAACATACACACGAGCATTCACATTCCCACACTAATACTAATGAGAAAAAAATATTCTACCGCGGGAATTTCATTGCATGTTTGTAAGAGCACTATGATAATAATTTTTTAGATTCCAAAAATTTTGTAATAAGCAAAACATTTTCTTCTATATTCAAACTTCCGTCAAGTACGAGGTCAAATCTATTCTCTGTTAACGGTTTTACCGTCAGCTCTAGCTTATCCCAATTCTTAACGGTGTTTGAACTCCATTTTTTATCGCGTTCTATTAATCTTTGCTTACGGAGCTCTGCAGGCGCTTCAAGCAGAATTGTAAACGTGCTTTCGGGATAGGGGAGCGCGGAGTCAAGAATTATATATCTCTTCATTGTTAAAGCTATTCCCCCTGTTTTGCTTATTCTTGCATATTTGCTGAAATCAAAATCGGGAATACTATTGATTGTCTCTATCGGGCGGGATAGATAGCTTTTTAATAATTTCCAATCCCATCTAAACGGAGCGGAGATAAATTCTCCGAATGAATTATACTCAACCGATTTAAGGAAATAATCGCAGGGTATTCTCAGCGCCATGTGGCTGCCGAGTTCTTTTACCAGTTGTTTTGCAAGAATGGATTTACCGCTTCCGGACGCTCCGCAGATACTTATGATAATTTTATCTTTCAATGAGCGCTTATTTAATCAAAATCATCTTTTTCGTTTCGGTGAAACCGTTAGTTTCCAATTTATAGAAATAAATCCCGCTGGGATAATTGGAAGCATCCCATTCAACTTCATACCCAGCCCCTCCTATCCTCCCCCAGGGGGAGGAAAAAATGACGGCAGCTTCTTCACCAAGAACGTTATATATTCTGAGGGAAACATCCTGCATCCCCCTCCCGGGGGGAGAGTGGGGGGCTTGAAATTTTATTTTCGTTATGGGATTAAACGGGTTTGGATAATTTTGGCTAAGCGAAAATTTATCCGGTGACTCTCCGATGACTTTAATTCCCGTTACACCGAATTTCCGTGATATCGTATTCCACAATTCATTATAAGTGCCGTCATAGCTCAGCGCCCAGATTCCTATTCCGTTGAGGTTTCGTGTGTTGACCATGTCATATTTGAGTCCCAGGCTTGTTGAATCATCAAACCAGCCCTGCCGCCATCCGCTTGAATTATATGTGTACCATGGTGTAAGCGAATGCACGTCCCATAGCCAGCCGAATGTAATTGCTCGCGGTTTGATTGAGGAATAAGTATATGCACTTCCTGTTCCTGTTGTAGGTGAATTAAGGGAATTATCTACTGTCGGCCAGTCATATCCGTAGTACGGCACACCAAGAAGCAGCTTAATATCACTTGCTCCATGAGTAAGGTAATAATTTACGGAGTAAGTTACATTATACGTTCCCCAAATGTTTCCGCTCTGAAGCGGAGCTACGGGTCCCGCATTTGGCGCAGTTGACCAGTGGAAATCGTAACCCATAATGAGCATATAATCACAAATGCCATTCAAGGCAGGAACATCAAAGCTGTTGTTCCAGTCAACTGCCGGCAGGTCGATAGATACTTTTGAGTTCGAATGCTGAAGTGCATCCGGTTCGAAAGGGCGGTCATAAATGTTGTCAGGTTTTGTTTTTGAGAGGAGGGTACGCTTTCAAAATCGATATTTACTCCGTCAGCGCCTCTGTACTGCACAAGAGCTATTATGCTGTCTATTAATGTCTGCCTCTTCTGGGGACTGCCGAGTATTTTTGTGTTATATGCCGAGCCGAAGTTAGTAACGGTTAAAACAACTTTTACATTATTTGAATGAGCCAGCGGTACGAGGTCGGTTGTTTTCCAGTAATGGATTGTTGTATATGAGCCGGTAGCAGTATCCACTTCATAACTGAAATACGCAACGGTTGAAAGCAGTGAGTAGTTATAACTTGTGTAAGCAGTTCCAACCCAGTACGGGTTCCACCCGAATACCTGTTTTGTTAACGCCGCAGAGTTTAAAGTACTGCTTCCGGAATGCGGATTGAGTCTATCAAACTCTGCTTCGGTGGTGAAATTATAAGTTGAATAATATTCCTGCTGGAGCTGCTGTATGCTTTTAGACTGTTCAAGCTGCGGGTATGTATTCTGAATCACAACGGGCAGTAATAGTATCGCAATAAAAATTTTTTTCATGATATAAAAAAGTACCTTATCTGTACTTGCTTCAATATATTAAGATATTTGATTAAGATGATAAAATAAATGAGAAAAAAAACCTTCACGGTTCAAACACATAATTAGGTCTTTTATACAGCAGTCTAAAGCCGTATCTCAGCATGTTTCTGTATGAGGGTGCATCATGTTCGGAAGTTTCTTCTGCTGTTTCAACGGAAATCCATTTACATCCCCGTTCGCGAGCTTCATCGATTCTTGCCTTGAGTATAGCTCCTTGTGAGCCTTTGCCCCTGTATGATTCTTCCGTTACAGCCATTCCTATCCATGCCGTATCACGGGAAAAATAAACACAACCCGCGCCGACAGGCTTCTTGTTATCAAACGTTACGTAATAGCTGCAGTTCTTTAACGGTATTACTGATTTAAACAGGCACTTCATTTCCGCGGGGAATCCGAAATTTCTTGTAACCAAATCAGCAAAGTCTCCCGCGTGATTTTGTCCAATTTTTTTTACTTCAAGTTCGGTTTTTAACAGTTTCAATTGGTGAAGAATCCCTGTAAAATCTTACCCAATTATTCTTATGCTGATATCCGTTTTCAGTTAACAGTTTTATAACATCATCAGTCAGTACTGACGGCGCAATCTGCAATGCATGTTTGTTTTTTGATGATTTGAAAAAATCCCTTACTATATCGATTGCATTTTGGCCAAGCGGTTTATCTAAACCTAAGCCAGGCACGCGGTTATTTGAAAATCCCAGGAAAATGTCTACTCTGGTTAATGAAGCAATGCCGTATCTGTTTGTTTTCAATCCGATTAATTTTTTTGATTCATCACTTGCGGCTGAGTATATATCGTACAGCGCATTGCACTCGGCTTTCTCTGCAATTTGCGTAAAATATGCGAGGGCATTCTGTTCGGATTTTTTAATGAAAGTAGTTTTTGCGTAGGCGTAGTCATTCACATCATCCCAATCTTTTTCTGCAAGCTCTTTTTTGGCTTTATAATACGCGTCTCTTACATCATTGTGAGCGCGCATATAATCTCTGAAAAGCAAATGCCTGCGCCAGAACTCGCTTGTAACCTCGACTGTGTGAACGTGATAATGGTCAGGTTTTGTAAAATATCTTCGGTAGGGCATAACATTTTCAAAATGGCTGCGGTATTCGTAACCAAGCTCTTCCATTTTCGGGATGAACTCATCTGCATCAGAAATTTTTTTCACTCCGAGAAGAATATCAATTATGGGTTTTGCGCCGAGTCCGGGAACGGAGGTACTGCCGATGTGTTCAACTGTTACTATTTTATCACCAAGCTTGCCGGTAATTGATTTTTTTTCTTTTTGGAAGAGATTAACCCAATCGGGATTGTAATTTGAGAGTGTGACTTTCATAGTAGAAAAAAAGTTTTACATTAAGCCGGATTCCTGCTTCCCTGCCTGCAGCAGGCAGGTGCAGGAATGACAATAAGTTCGCATTAATGGTACAAATCTGTTTGTCATTGGGAGGAACGAAGTGACGAAGCAATCTATTAATATTTCATTTTAGATTGCTTCGCTCCGCTCGCAATGACAGAGAAAAATTATCCCGTGTGCATTGAACGAATGATAATTCTACAAAGTTAGAATAATTTTATTATTATCAAAGTCATGGAGGAGGGTTTTTCCGTCACCTGTCTTTGCAATTTCGATGCCTGAATTTTTTGCTTTTTCTTCAACATTTTTAATAAAATCCTCATCAGGGAGCATTATAGTAAAGCTTTTTAAGCCAAGGGAATTTTCCTTCGGAGGAGAGCCTCTTTGGCTTGACCATATATTTGTTCCGATGTGATGGTGATAGCCGTTAGCCGCAAAGAACAATGCTCCGTTGTATGATGAGCTTGTTATATTAAAGCCCATCAAATGGCTGTAGAACTTTTCTGCCTTGAACAGGTCTGATACTTTAAGATGAATGTGCCCGATAACAGTATCAGGATGAAGTTCTGTAAATTTCATATCATCCTTATCAAGCTCTGAAGTTAACACCTGCAGGTTTAAAGGCAGGGTGTCCATTTGTACCTGCCCCATGCGCCACTGCCATGTTTCTTTCGGTTTATCTGAATATAGCTCAACTCCGTTGCCATCGGGGTCCGAAAGGTATACAGCCTCGCTGACAAGGTGGTCTGAAAATCCCTGGAACTTAACTTTATTTTCAAAAAGGCGCATAAAAACTTTTGCAAGCTCTTTCCGGTTTGGAAATCTTATTGCTATATGATATAACCCGGTATTGTTCTGCAATGGAAATTTACCGTTTTTATTTTCCATAAGAGAAAATACGTACGGATAGTTTCCGTTTGCGGATAGGTGCACAGTATTTCCTTCCCGCGATATTACTTTAAAGCCGAGTAACCGGCTGTAAAATGCCAGTGATTTCTCCAAATCGCTTACAGCTAAATCTATACTTTGTATTTTTGTGTTATCAGGTAATTTCATATCTATTTAATTCAAAGAAAATTGAGGAACAAGCACATTCACAGAATTCCTGAACGCAAGCCTGCTGATACTATAGCCGCATTTATCCGCGATCGGGAAACCGGTTATAATTTCGTTTATTTCAAACTCATTCTCCGCAATCATAGTTACCCACAGGCTGGAGCTTTCCAGTGAAACAGCATAGCTTGTTATAATGCCGCCGTTCATTAACTTATCAACAACTGCACGCTGTGCGGGAATTAATGATGTAAACTCATCATCAAAGTATTTTGGCAGGTCAAAAGTGACCATGTATTCATATAATATTCTCATTGTTTTATTTGTTTAGTTGTATTATCCATTTAATAAATGCATCAAGCAGATTTTTTACCTGTGTCCTTGTCCGTTCATCTGTCAATTTTCCGTCTTTATCGAATTTCTCTCCTGCGATTGAAACCAGTACTTCCGGTTTATTTAAGGCAAGCATATTTGTAAATACTGCAACCTGCCTTAAATGTGACTGCGCCCTGACAGTTCCCATCCGTCCGCCGGCTCCCATTATTGCAAGCGGTTTTCCGCTTAAAGGAGATTCAGCCGCTGGACGTGAAGCCCAATCGATTGCATTTTTAAGAACCCCCGGAATTGAATAATTGTATTCGGGAGTTACAATTAACAGTCCGTCTGATTCAGCAATTTTATTTTTGAATATCTTTACTGCTTCAGGCTCACCTATTGCATGAACGTCTTCATTATATAATGGAATATCCGTAATATCGAATATTTCTATATTCATGTTTTCGGGATGCAATTCAATTGCTGCTTTAAGCAAAGATTTATTGTATGATTCTTTCCTCAAGCTTCCTGCAACGCCGAGTACTTTAATTTTATTTGTGTTCATTATTATTACCTCTGATTTTTTTTGATGCCGTTTCATAAGACAATTTAAAGAGCTCTATGGCTATTGCAACATCATCATCTTTTTTCAGGTAAAAGCTTATCCACCCGCTATCGGGCAGTACGTGATGCGGTAAAACTTTTCCCGAATCAACAAGTTCATTTCTAATTGATTTGGAAAAAGGTATATCCACCAGTGTATTGCCGTGAATATGCCCCAGCTCTCGTTTACCGAGTTTGAACTCGATTCCGCCGAACCTATGAGCGCGGGATGTTACACCATCCCACGCTTCAACTGAGGTTTTAATTATTTGCATTGCGTCCTTAACCAACGTGCGCAGATTCTTCAACTTTTACTTTGTGCATTTCAAGTTCAATCTCAAGCTTTACTTTATCACTTACCACAACACCGCCTGCTTCTGTGAGCGCATTCCATTTCAGCCCGAAGTCCTGCCTGTTCAGCTCACCGGTAATTTCAAATCCTGCAACAACCGAATCATACAAGCCTTTAACTGTTCCGTTATATGTTACATCGAGCTTAATTTCTTTGGTCGTTCCGCGGATTGTTAAGTCACCAATTAGCCCATATTTATGGTCGCTTATGCGTTTAAACGATTTCGAAACAAAAGTCATCCTGGGATGATTTTCCGCATCGAAGAAATCCGCTGATTTCAAATGACCGTCGCGCTGCGGCTCTCTTGTATCGATGCTTTCTATATCGGCTTCAAACCTGATTTTAGCGTTTTCAAATTTATCATTTTCCGTTTCGGCTTCAGCATAAAACTTTCTGAACTGACCTGTTACGGTTGAAACAACAAGGTGTTTCACTTTGAATTTAATCTGCGAATGAGCGGGATCGATTTTCCATTTTTCCATTTTACTTACCTCTTTAATTTTATTTTTTTAAACTTTTTGTATTCTTTTATTATTTCATGGGAACTTCAATTACAAGAATCTCCGAATTTTCATTTGCTTTAATTGAAAAATCTTCTAAATCTTCCATACCCATACCGTCTCTTTTGTTCATGGTCTCATCTGCTGCATTAACAGAGCCGTTTATTGCAAAAATATATGCGCCGTTGCCTTTATGTTTTATTTTATAGTTCAGCTCTTTGCCTTTATCAAGCTCCGCTAATGAAAAATATGCATCCTGGTTTATCCACATAGCTCCGTTTTCCATTTGCGGTGATACAACAGTCTGGAATTTATTTTTTCTTTCAGCAGTATTAAAAACTTTCTGCTCGTAGCGGGGTTTAATATCCTGCTCTTTAGGGAAAACCCATATTTGCAGAAGGTTTACCGGTTCTTTATCTGAGTTATTAAACTCCGAGTGTGTTATACCGGAGCCTGCTGACATAGCCTGAATTTCTCCCGGCTTTATAGCCTGTTTGTGGCCCATGCTGTCTTTATGAGCAAGTTCGCCTTCAAGCGGGATAGTAACTATTTCCATATTGTCATGCGGATGAGTGCCGAATCCCATGGCAGGCTCAACAATATCATCGTTTAAAACCCGCAGCATTCCGAAATGAACCCGCTTCGGTTCATAATACCCTGCAAAGCTGAAAGAGTGATATGTTTTCAGCCATCCATGGTCAAAATATCCGCGTGAATCCGCTTTATGAATAGTTTTTTTCATTTTTTATTCTCCTTTATAAAACTCCTGTTAATCTATGTTTCAACATTATTTGTTATAACACATTTATATATAAAAAAATTTCAGCTTATATCGCTATATAATTTCTCAAGTAACATTGATAGTTTCCTGCATTCTTCTTCGCTTAAGTTTTTTGTTGAATTCTTGTGCTCTTTTTCAATTTCAGGCTGAATTTCATCCATAAGCTTGAGTCCTTTTTCAGAGAGCTTTGTAATAGACATTCTCCTGTCTTCTTTAGTTCTGTCACGCACAACAAGTCCCTGTTTCTCCAGCCTGTCAATTAGCCTCGTAATATCCGGAGCAATTTCCATCATTCTCATTGCAATTTCGCATCTTGGGTGACCATCGGGATAAACGCCTTTTAAGTATCCGTAAAACATTATACTGCGAGCCTGTAATTCCGAATTTTGAAATCAGCTTTTCATATCTGTTAGCAATAGCATTGGAAGCAACCCGCAGGTTAAGGTTCAATACCTCTCTTGCCGGCAGCTCTTTCTTCATTTTTAAACGTTTTTTTAAGATTTCACCCATTTATTTGTTTCAACACTATTTGTTATAACACAAATATAATACATTGTGTTCCGTTTGTCAAGCCCCCCTTAAATTTTTCTTCTACGCAAGCTCTATTTTATAATCGCTTATTATATTTCGGGGGATAATTTTAATTGCTAAATAAATCAGCAGGGGAACTATTATTAAATCATCAAGCTGTCCTAAAACCGGAATAAAATCAGGTATTATATCGACCGGAAGCAGTAAATAACCTATTGCACACCAAAGAAGAATTTTTGCTGTAAGAGGGGTTCTCTTATCTTTAAGAACTAATTTATAAAGTCTTAACTGTTTTTTAAAATTTTTTACTAAAATTTCAGCTTTATTCTTTAACTTTTTCAACTTCGGGAACTTACTTTATTTAAAAATCCTTATAAATAACATAACATTACAGTGCAAAAAACAGTAGTTAAGCAAAAATAAAATTTAACATAAACAAGGTTGTTTGATTAAACTATTTATTAATGATATTGTCTAACTTATAAATTTCCCAAAAAATAGAAAGGATTGCTAATTATGAAAAAATCAGTTTTCATAATTGTATTTCTGTTAATTACGGTTACATCAGCATTCGCACAGCTGAAAGAAAGAGATAATCTGCTTGGACCATCTTTAGGATTCTGGGCAAGAAGAAGCGTGCCTACTTTTGGCGTAAATTATGAAAACGAGATAACACAGGCTGGTATTGGAACAATCGGTCTGGGGGGGGTGTTCAGATTTTATACCTATTCAGATAATTATCCTGATGTTGATTACAAGTACACGTTTACCTCTTTCGGATTTCAGGCAAACTATAATTTCAACCAGATAGGTGACGGGAAAATTTGTTCCATTTGTGGGATTGTCCTGGGATACAACAGTGTATCATCCATCTTACACAACTCCTTCAGGACATGTATATAGTAATTTTGCTTATAACAGCGGAATGTGGGTTTGGGGACAGGTTGGAATGAGATATTTTTTCAGTCCAAAAGTTGCCGGTTCTGTAAGGATTAACGGAGGAAATTATCGATTTTAACACTTTAGAGTTAGGAGTAGACTTCAGGTTCTAAAAACCTAAATAACATATTAACCTAAAAAGGAGGGACTTATGCGGTTCATAAAGAGAAGAACCCTTCTGGCTGCTATTCTAATGATTTCGTTATTCGCGTTATCATCATGTACTAAGAAAAATGACAGTACATCAAACAAAGATGATAATGCGAAAAATGAAACTGCAGTCAGCGATTCAAACTTCAATGAGACCAATGAAGACCTTAAGAACGTAGATTACAAGCAGTTCTATGATGAGCTTGCTCCGCACGGCGATTGGGTCCAGGTCAGTGCAAAAGACCTTGGTATAGACCTTAAAAAAGAAGAAAGTGCCGGAGAAAGCTCAATACTTAATGACCTTATAGGTATAAAAGACGCTTATGCCGATGATGTTGATTTTGGAATGTTTTTTGTGTGGAGACCATCTCCCGAACTGGCCGTATCGGTTTCAGTTGGGGAACCCCCCGTTTATGTGCCTTATACACGCGGTCAGTGGATTTACACTGATGACGGCTGGTATTTCAGGGCGCCAACCCCTTATGAAGAAATAACATGTCATTACGGAAGGTGGGCTTACTCACCCGCTGTGGGATGGGTATGGGTACCCGGAAGAGTGTGGGCGCCTGCCTGGGTTGAATGGCGCGATGATGACGATTATATCGGCTGGGCACCGCTGCCGCCATGCTCATATATAGTTGATGACGGCGTACCTCCGGTATTTATTGATGATGACCGCTACATATTTGTTGACAGAGACCGCTTTGTTGACCCCGATATCTACACTCACTGCTATCCGTACAGATATTACCATGAAAAAATTCATATTAAAGAAATGAGAAGATTTGACGGAGTTATTGTTAAAGACAGGAGAGTTTTTGAAAGGGGTCCTGAGATTGACAGAATTGAAAAAATCACCGGCAGAAAAATTGAACCTGTGAAAATAAACAGAGTAGATAATATTCGTAATGTAAAATATGCCGGGGGTGAGCTGAACTCCTACTCCCCGCACTTTACAAAAGTGAAGGGCAATGACAGGAAAGAATCTGTGACAAAGCCGAATAATTTTATTTCTTATGACCACGCAGAATCTAAACATAAGAACGAAATAACACAGAAGAATGCCGGAAGCAATGATAATAAAGCATTAAGAAACAATGATAGTAAAGTAAATAACGGGAATTTCAAAGGAAACAATAAACAAAATAATGAACAGGTAAATAAAGGAAACAGCAAAAACAATTTTAAGCAAAGGGATAACAATAACAGTAATAATAATCAGAAATTCCGCAGGAAGAGCAATGACAATAAGGGCGGCCAAAAACAATATAAAGGCAATGATAATAGGGGCAGCCGGAAACAATATAAAGGTAATAATAATAACGGCAGCCGGAAACAGTACAACGGTAATGATAATAAAAGCAGCAAACAGAAACAGTTCAGAAAAAATAGCAATGACAATAATGGTAATCAGCAGCAAAAACAGGACAGGAGAAATAAAAGAAGGCAGGGGTATAATGATAAACCGATTCAGAAAACAGGTAACAGGAGCGGGGATTATTCACATAACAGAGGAAACAATAACGGCAGCAAGAAAAACAAACAATGAAAAACTCTTCAATTCAATTTAGGTATTCTATTTGGTTTGTAGAATTTGTATTTTAACTAAAATTCAATAATAGACTTCCGAAGTTTTAAAAACTTCGGAAGTCTTACATAAAACAAAATCCTAACTTATGAGACCGCTAAAATATTTTATCATTATTACCGCTCTTCTTTTTTTATTTCAAAACAGCTCAAATGCACAGCTTAAAATTTTACTTGGGCCGTCTATAGGCTGGACCGCTCCTACTGTTGATTATTCCGGCGAAACTACAGATTATTATGCAGGCAGTAAATATGCTCTCGGCTCAGGAATAAATTTCGGGGCAATGGGAAAGCTTAATCTTGGACCTATAAATTTTAACCTGTCGGTTTTGTATGCTCCTCTAAGCAGTACCGGACAGGCTAACATTTCAGAGCCAAACTCAACTGTTGAAATAAAACAAAATTTATTTACTATAGGTGTAGGAACTCAATTCGGATTCAGCGTGCCCATGTCTCCTATAACGCCTTATATCGGTTTTGACCTGTTATTTACTACAATCAGCGGCTCAACAAAATTTCAGGGGACAGCAGCTGTTACTTCTTCCTTAATCGATATGCAGACTGCTTCACGTACAGGTCTGGGGTTTGCCGGGGGAATGGAGATAAAACTCGGCGGAACTGCGCTTGATTTGAGCTTAAGATATAATCTTATTAACCTTTTCAATAAGAGTTACGATGGTCCTTCAAACTCAACGTCAAGAGTTGATGCTTATAAATATTTAAACGACGGCAAAGACCCCAATGCATTAACTGACCCGTCTAAGCATCCGGTTGCAGCCAACAGAACTATTGCTACAATCCAGTTCCAGCTTGGAGTATTATTTGGACTTTAATAAATTTTTATTAGTAATAATATGAAACAAAAAGCTAAAATATTAATTTTACTAATATCGTTTTCATTTGCATTTATGCAGCTTGGCTGTTCGGCGGCACTTGATGCGATTAACAATTTACAGCGCCTTCAGTTTAAGCTGGGTTCGGTAAATAATTTTTCTCTGGCAGGTGTAAAGCTCGGCTCTGTCAGAACAATAAACGACCTCAGTATTTTAGACGGGGCAAAGCTTGTTGCAGCGTTTGCTTCATCTAAATTTCCGGCATCTTTTACTTTGAACGTGCTGGCTAAAAATCCCAATGACGGCACAGGCGGAACAAAAAACACTACCGCCGTGCTGAAATCTCTTGCATGGAGGCTGTTCCTTGATGATAAAGAAACCATAAACGGCAACATTCCCAATTCCATTGAAATACCGGGCGTAGGACAGACGACCACTATCCCGATAACAATGTCACTTGACCTGTTCAAGTTTTTCAAAGACCAGGGATACAATAATATAGTTAATCTTGCGCTGGCATTGGCGGGAGTTTCGGGTTCTTCATCGCAAGAATAACGCTGAAAGCAACTCCGACCGTCGATACATTTCTTGGTCCGATAACATACCCGGGTGAGTTAACGATTGTAGATAGAGAGTTCAGAAGCCAGTAAAGATTAAAAAAATTAAATAACAAAAAGAAAGTTATTGATTTTTTTAACTGATATTGCTGCATAGCTGTTCGTATTTCTTTCTGAACCAGGAACCAAACAGTGTATTATTATTTTTAGCTAAAGCTTGTTCCAGCATTTTTACTTCTCCGTTCCAAGAGCCTTCTTTAATTTTTGTTAAGCTCTTAACAATGTTTATATATGCAAGTCCTTCATCCCTGAGCCGTTCTGAGTGCTTCGGATTGTTTTTGACATAATGCTCGTAAGAATCTATTGCGTAAATAGTTTCTTCAGTATAACCTGATTCAAACAAGGCTGCAATTTTCAGCCTGTATGAGTTATTCTTCAATGTAGTTTCTTCAGATTTGAATTTAGAAAGATATTCAAGTGTTTTTCCAAATTCCCCCGATTTGAAATATAAACATGCATAAGAATAATTTCTTAGTTTTTCACGGAAGGAAACATCCATTAAATCAATTGCATCATCTATAAAATGTTTCAGCATATTTGTTTCAAGCACAACAAGCTTTAAATGGAAAAACGATGTATATGCTGCAGGAACAAGAAACAACGAATTTTTACCGGTGTAGAGACCTTTGGAAAATGCAAAAGTACTGAGTTCATTTCCCATGGAGGCATATTTCAAAAGGTCTTTATCCTGAGCGCGTATAATGCAAATATTGTGCAGCATACCGAAAAAAGTAAGCTTTACTGAAAAATGAAAACTGTCATAATTATCCTTAAATATACTTATTGCTTTGCTAAGGCTTTCCTCGTCATCTGAATTAAGCCTTGAGCGCGCAATATAGTAATTCAGCAGAACAAGATTTTTTGTTCCTGCCCCGTCATCATAGCATTCCCGTTCAAACATATCGGGATTAAATGAGCTTATTATGCTTTCTATCAGCTTCATATCATGAACATCAACATTATATTTTCTTTTGTGCGTAATGTAATCGTTCGCAAGAATACCGATGCTCCAAATCAGGTACCCGAAAATATACAGAGGGGCACGGTGGATATATTCGAACGCTTTGTACTGCTTATTCATATGAATATCAAGTGTTGCATACATATCATTAATTTCTATCATTTCGTGAAAAAATTCTCTCCCGTAGTTTGAGTTTTTTATTCTCTTTTCGTTATTGTTAACTACCTTAAATGCAAACTCATCCAGGTTTCTATGAAGCATCTCAAAGCTCAGAGCCCTGTAAATCCGGAAACCCTTGTTTTCTTTTTGAATTTCTTCAAACGCCAGGAATTTTTCAGCATATTCCGACAATTCCGAAAACATTACTCTTATGACATTCATAGAAGTCTTATCATTAAATTTTTTATCCGGATAGATTTTACGGAACAGCTTTTCTGTGCTTAAGCTGCCGCTTTTGTAATCGGGATGATAGGATTTCAGGATTCTGAAAAGCGGCTTAACATTTCTCCCTTTTGAAAAATAGGGAGACGAAATGAATTTTTCGAAATCCTTCATTTCTTTCTTTGAGAAAGTCCTAAGAAGTGTAATGAGCTTGGAATTCTGCATAATGAACAGAATAAATTTATTAGTGAAACAATGTAATAATATAAAAATTTATGTGTTAACATAAAACAGTGTAAATTAATAATTAATGGAGGTTTTCCACACTTTTTAAGTATTCATTTCGGAAATTTTACTGTGATTATCTGGAAAAACTTTCTTTGCGCCAGCAGACAAGTTACCATAAGTTTGTGCACTATTATGTGCATCGTGAGTGCACTAGAAAAATATGGTGCTGATATTAAAACATAAATCCTCAAAAGTTTCTAAAGGATACAGGCTGAAACCATCGACTCACAAGCTAATTGATAAGCTACAGTTGTTGTTGAATGCCGACCAGGATGCAGTGATTACAAAAGCATGCAGACTCCTGTACAGAGAACTGAAAAAATTACAATAATCAAAAAGGAGAATAAAATGAAAAAGATATTAACTGTATTATCTTTATTCCTGTTCGCATGCACCGTGATTTATTCACAGTCATTTACGTGGCAAATAAATCCGTCAACGGGAGACGTAAAACACATTAAAGCCTTTAACGAGAATGTAGTTTACGCATTGACTTCATCACAAGTGCTTAAGACTACAAACAGCGGTGCAAACTGGTTTGTTGCCTACACAACTCCCGGAAATAACATTGAAATGAGCTGGCTGAATATGAATAAAGGCTTCGTATTAACATATTCAAACGGAATTTACAGAACTTTGGACGGTGGCGATACATGGATCAATATTCCTCCAAACGGTTATGGCAGAGATTTACAATTTATGGATGACAGTCTTGGTTTTCTTTTACCTGCTTATTTAAATAGGATATTTATTACAACAAACGGAGGAACTAATTGGAATATCTCTATTTTACCGGGTATAACGGACCCCGACCAGGTTTTTTTTATTAATGGTCAAACCGGTTGGGTTGGAGGTTATCCGGGTGTTCTGGTTAAAACTACTAACAGAGGTTTTACATGGACTCCGCAAAATACCCCTACTACTCAAATTTTTGCCGATATTAATTTCTTATCGGAAAATATCGGTTATGCAGCAGTTAGCATTTCCGGCTTAATCAAAACAACTAATGGCGGTTTGAATTGGTATCAGCTTAGTTCTCCAACTTATACTTTTTACTGTAATCTTTTCTTTCACGATGTAAATTCAGGCTGGTGCGGAATGAACATTGCCAACAGCCGGATTTCTAAAACAACAAACGGTGGACTGAACTGGATACAGGAAAATACAGCGGTCAATAATAATATACTGGGTATATCTTTTATTAACTACAATACCGGATGGATATGCGGCACAAGCGGTGCAATTCTGAAAACTATTAACGGAAGCGGTGTTTTGGCACCCATTGCGCCTGTATTAATTTCACCTCCAAATTATTCAACCGGGCAAAGCTTAACCCCTTTGCTGGACTGGGACAGCCTCTCTACCGCAAATACATACAGAGTTCAACTTTCAACTGACAGTACTTTTTCGAGCACATTAATCGACTCAATAAATATTACAATTGCTCAATATCAGGTTGTATCCGGTTTATTATCCAACAATGTGAAATATTACTGGAGGGTAAATGCGGCAAATATCGGCGGAACAGGACCGTGGTCGGCAATATGGAATTTCAGAACAGGCATTACAGGGGTTGTAAAGGAGAATGAAATTCCAGGGCACTATACTTTTTTCCAAAACTACCCGAATCCTTTTAACCCCTCCACGACAATTAAATTTTCTTTGCCAAAATCTTCATTTGTTAAAATTACAGTTTATGAAGTAACTGGCAAGGAGGTTCAAACTTTGGTTAATGAAAAATTACAAGCCGGCAGTTATGAGAAATCTTTCGATGCTTCGGGTTTAAGCAGCGGGATGTATTTTTATAGGATTGAAGCACAGGGATTTACTGATACAAGGAAAATGGTATTGGTAAAGTAAAACGTTTATATTTTAAAGACCTGGCATGAAAACATGCCAGGTCTATGATTTTAATAGTCAGTTTCAATTCCCATGTTATAAAACATAAAAGCCCAAACGTCAGCCCATTCATCAATAATTTTATCTGTAGGCTTGCCCATGCCATGACCCGCTTTTGTATCAACGCGGATTAAAACAGGATTTGGACCTTTATATTTTTCCTGAAGTGTGGCAATGTATTTAAACGAGTGCAGCGGAACAACCCTGTCATCATGGTCAGCAGTTGTTACAAGCGTTGAGGGATAGTTCAATCCTGCTCTTATATTATGAAGAGGGGAGTATTTGATTAAAAAATTAAACTGTTCTTCAATATCACTTGAGCCGTATTCAGTTACCCATGCGGACCCGATTGTAAATTTCTGGTACCGAAGCATATCCATAACACCCACAGCAGGGAATGCAACTCTGAATAAATCCGGTCTTTGGTTAATAACAGCGCCTATAAGTGTACCTCCGTTTGAACCTCCAGCGCATGCAAGATATTCAGGCGAGGTATAGTTTTCCTTAATTAAATATTCTGCAGCTGCTATAAAATCATCGAACACATTCTGTTTTTTCTCAAGCATTCCGCCCTTATGCCACTCCTCGCCGTATTCGCCGCCGCCCCTTATGTTGGGCATTGCGAATATTCCATCGTTTTCAAGCAGTATTAGCCTCATTATGCTGAAATATGGCGTAAGGCTGTTATTAAACCCGCCGTAGCTGTAAAGGTAAGTTGGATTTTTCCCGTTCAGTTCAAGTCCTTTTTTATAAACTATAAACATCGGAACTCTTGTACCGTCTTTGCTTGAATAAAATACCTGCTTTGTTTCGTAATCTTCGGGGTTAAACTTTAATTCGCTTTGCCTGAACAGCGTTGACGTATTTGTTTCTATGTTATATAGATATGTAATTGAAGGATAGGTGAAAGAAGTAAAAGTATAGAATACTTCAGTATCTTTTTGCTTCCCGTTTAAACCCCAAACACTGCCGAGTGAGGGGAGATGCACTTCATTTAGATATTTTCCCGATGTATCGTAAATGTAAATTCTTTCGGTAGCATCCTTCATATACTTTGTAATGATTTTTCCTCCAATGTAAGACACGAAATTAAGAACCTTATCACTTTGCTCCGGTATCAGTACTTTCCATGGGTCCTTTAGATTTTCAAGGTTTACTTCCATCAGTTTATATTTCGGAGAATCCTTATCTGTTATCAGAAGGAGTTCATCTCCAATAATATCTGCTGCCCAATAGTGATGGTCAAAATCTTCTACAATAGGAATCCAGGGAGCATTTTCATCATCTGCTTTTTTATAATAAAGATAATCTCCGGTTTTGCCTGTTTCTCCAATATAAAGTAATAAATATTTTTCATCATCTGGTACCCACATATAATAGGAACGTTTTGGATTAGACTTATCTTCATAAATCAGTTTGTCTTCCGATTGTTCTGTTCCCAGCTTATGGTAATATAGCTTTTGAAATTCGTTTTTTGCAGTATATTCATTTACATTTTCAGGCTCGTTATACCTGCCGTAAAAGAAACCGTCTTTATACCAGGCTGCGCCTGAAAACTTAGACCACTTGATATGGTCATTTAATTTTTTCCTGGATGCAATATCCATCACATAAAATTCCTGCCAGTCAGACCCGCTCCCGGAAACTAGAATAAGCAAGATATTTACCGTCATGAGAATCGAAAACTCCATTTAATGCTATTGTTCCGTCTTTGGAAAATGTATTCGGGTCAAGAAATACCTCAGGTTCCGATTTCAGGTCTTTTTGGATATACAGTACGTCCTGGTTTTGAAGCCCGTCATTTTTGTAAAAGAAATAATTATCACCTGCTTTAAACGGCTGGGTATATTTGGGATAATTCCAAATTTCGGTAAGTCTTTCTTTAATTTTATTCCTGAACGGAATTTTCTCCAGGTATGAAAAAGTTACTTTGTTTTCTTCTTCAACCCATGCTTTAACTTCTGGCGAATCTGTATTTTCAAGCCATCTGTACGGGTCATTGATTTTTACACCGAAATAGTCATCAACTTGGTCAACCTTTTTTGTTTTGGGATAGTTCAATTCCTTGCCGGATTGGGCGTTTGATATTTCGTTCAAAAACATAAAAATTACTAATATGTATATAGTTTTCATAAGCGAAATTGCTTAATAGAACTACAAAATTACGACTATTATTTAAAATGTGCTATAGAAAAAAAGTATAATAAATGACGGGAAAAGACGGGTTTATATTAGTAGTAAAGCTTATATGTATGTTTTTTTTATTTATTCAAACAGTTTTAAAATTTACGGTGAATTAAAAACCCTGTCCATTTTTAATGTACAGGGCTTTTTTATTTAAATTAGCTCTTACTTAAATTCAATAAAATCTTCGGCAGGCTCGCCGCAAATACCGCACTTGCCCGGTACTTCGGTTTCATATGTGTTGCCGCATACGGGACAGACCAGATATACAGAAGGTAATTGCGCTTCTTGTCCCGAATTGAGTGAAGCCATTGCTGTTTCATATAAAATCTTATGCTTCATTTCTGTTTTGTATGCGTAATTAAACGTAACAATAGCATTTCTTACTTTGTCAGCTTTTGCGGTTTCTATGAACTCAGGATACATGGTTGTGATTTCATAAGTTTCGCCGTTAATTGCATCCTGCAGGTTTTCCTTTGTTGATTTGACTTCAAATTCAGGATTAAAATCTTCAGCACTATCTCCCAATTGCTGAAGAGCGTTTTTATGGTTATTAGCATGAATCTTTTCGGAGTGCGAGGCAGCTTCAAACAGCACAGCAATATTTTTATAGCCTTCTTCTTTTGCTTTCTTTGAATATGCTGCATATTTGGCGCTTGCTGTAGTTTCGCCTTTGAATGCATCTTTAAGGTTTGTTATTGTCTTTGTGTTTTCCATTTTAAGTATCTTTTCTAATTGATAGGAATTTCAAATTAAGTTTTATTGGCGGAAATATTATTTAGATATCAGAAGGTGTAAATCACTAATACAAAGTTACACAAAACAAAGTATTTATGATATTCAATAAGAAGGGAATCTGTTATCTTTATTTATGGCTAATCGTATTTGTGACGAAAACTTTTTCCCGTAATTTCTGAATAAAAAACAGCAGTACAGAACCGATTCCGCTTATAGCAGCAACCAGCCCCCAGTATTCGGGTTTAAGAGCTTTAATTTCATAAAATTTTTTGATGATGTAGAATGGCCGGAAATCAATATTTGTGACTGCGAAGAATATAAACAATACTACTATAAGCAGCCCGTAGAATAAATATGTTTTTATGTTCTTCTCGCCTTTGCGGAGCACTATTGAGAGATAGTTTGCGCATGTGGTAATAATCATTATCGACATCATTACCATTTGCAGTTCAGTTCTGCTTATAATGAAATACTTTTTGGCAAAGTATTCACCGGCAGAGGCGGCTCCTACAATTAAAACAGCCGATAAAATCACAAACGAGAGCAGGTCTTCTGTAAATTGTTTTACTTTGGATACGTTTGCGTTCTTGAAAGCTATAATAAAAGCCGGTAAACCGATTGAAAACAGGTTTATCAGCGCTACACGGCGCGGTGTAAGCGGGAATTCAATGAAAAAGAAAAGCGAAATCAATGTCAGATATATTACCATGAAGTTCTTCGTCAAAAACAGTTTTGCAACCGAGCTTACCGTGTTAACAATTTTATTTCCCTCATCGAATATTTGCGGCAGAAGCGAAAATTTATTCTTCAGCAAAACAATATCGGCAACTTCTTTTGTAATACTTGAGCCTTCTTCCATTGCGATGCCCATATCGGATTCTTTTATAGCTGGCAGGTCGTTAACACCGTCACCAATCATTGCAGTGTAGATTTTTTCTTTTTTAAGTGTTTTAATTATCCGCAGCTTATGTTCAGGTTTAAGGCGGGCAAAGACCGATTTATCCATAACGGTTTTTTTGAAATCAACATCTGCAATACTGTCAATCTCGCTTCCCGAAATCAGCTCATCATCTTTTATATCCCAGCCGATTTCTCTGGCAACTGCCTGAATTGCAGGCGCTGAATCGCCTGAAAGTATCTTAACCTGTATATCATTATCCTGAAACAGCCTTATTGCATCCATTACATCGCCTCTCACTTCATCAGTTATAGAAACAATGCATACCGGCTCAATCTTAATTCCATCAGTGTTTTCTCTCAGCTTATCAAACGGTAATCCGGAACTTTCCATTCCGAAAAGCAGGTTCCTGTAAACCTTAAGCCCGCCGGAATCAAACAAATTATTTGCTGTTTCTTTTTTACTGCCTGATGTTTTATCAATCAAAACGTCAAACCCGCCTAAGATAAATGTTGATTCCGCCCCGCCGGTCTTCATTTTCAGCATGCTCATTTTTTTATCCGAGCTGAACGGTATTTCGTCAATCATAGTACAGTCATCCGTTCCCGAAAATGAATCAAGCGTTCTAAGTGTAGCATTCTTATCAGTTGATAGCTTTGCATAAGTGCCCAGCATTAATTTTATATCTTCTTCGGTTTTGCTTTCATCAATAATTGTAATACGGTTTACCGAAAGCTTGTTTTGTGTAAGAGTTCCGGTTTTATCGGTACAAACTACCTTAACGCTGGCAAATGATTCTATTGCGTTGAGCTTCTGCACAATAGCCCCTATTTTGCTTATCCTGTAAATGCCAAGCGCAAATGTAATAGAAGCCATCAGCACCAGCCCCTGCGGTACGAGTGAGAGTATTATTGTAGATACTTTTCTGACCGATTCAACATAGCCAAATGTAATACCGTGAAACAGCCCTTCAAGTATAACAAGAAAAATTGCTGTACCGAAAAGCGCTTTTACAATGAAGTTTATTTTAATTTGCAGCGGAGAGAGGTTCATCTTGAACTTCTTTGCAAGCTTTGTTACCTGTGAAGCGTAGCTCTGGTCACCGACTTTTTCCGCGGTATAATACCCGCTGCCTGATACACAAAAACTGCCGGAGAGTATTGTATCATTTTCGTTTTTTGCAACAGGGTGAGATTCTCCTGTAAGCAGGCTTTCATCAATTTCAAGGTGATTGGCTTTAACTATTTTCCCGTCAACTGCCGCCTGGTCACCGCGCTCAATTAAAATTAAATCATCTACTACAATTTCATTTTGGTCAACGGGGTATTCTTTTCCGTCTCTTACAACGGTAACCTCTTTTTTCAGAAGCAGGCTTACTTTATCAAGCGCGCGCTTAGCCCGGATTTCCTGTATTACGGCAATCAGTGTGTTGATAATGGCAACCATTGATACACCGATGGAATCGAGCACAAGCCGTTTATCATATGTGCGGAAATAAAACACAAGCAGAAATAAAACAATGGAAAATATTATGAGGTTGAAAACTGAAAATATATTTTCAACCAGAATTTCTCTTGTTTTCTTGCTCCGGGTCCTGGACGATTTGTTCACCAGTCCTTTAGCCCGGCGTTCGTTAACTTGCTGCTGTGTTAATCCGTTCATTGTGTCATCCTTCCAAAACCAGCTCTCCCAATTCTCCTTCGCTTGATGCAATTACAACGCATGCAAGTGAATCAGCCAGTACGTTGGGAACTGTGCGGCACATATCTAATATTCTGTCAACCCCGATAATGAGTGCAATGCCTTCTTCGGGTATACCGACAGACCTAAGCACTATAATAAGCATGAGCAAACCCACGCCTGGAACCGGCGCAGTGCCGATTGCCGCAAGTGCTGCGGTTAGTACAATAGTTAATTGCTGTGTAAGGTTTAAATCAAAGCCGTAAACCTGCGCTATGAACATTGCCGCTACCGCCTGGTATAAAGCAGTTCCGTCCATGTTTACAGTTGTGCCGAGCGGCAGTACAAAGCTTGCTATTTTATTTGGTACGCCGAGTTTCTTTTCGCACACATCCATTGTTACAGGCAGTGTTGCCGCCGATGAGCTTGTAGAAAACGCAACAGCAAGCACCTGCTTCTGCGTACGGAAGAAATTCAGCACTCCGATTTTAGTAAATATTTTCAGCAGGATAGGGTATTCAATAAATGTTAGTACCGCAAGTCCGGCAATAACTGTAAGCGAATACCAAAGCAGCGTTTGCAGTATATTAAACCCGAATTCCGCCACGGTCGCAGCTATGAGCGTGAATACTGCATAAGGCGCAATGTTCATAATTTTTTCCACCAGCACAATCATTGCTTCGCTTATGCCTTCAAAAAATTTTATGACGGGCTTTGCTTTATCCTGCGGAATCTGCATGAGGAATATTCCCGTTAGTATTGCAAAGAAAACTATCTGCAGAAAATCACCGTCAGCAATTGCGCGGAACGGGTTTTTGGGCACAATGTTAACAAGAAAGCTTACAACATCAAGCGAAACATTTTCCTGAATCTTGGTTGCTGCATCTTCCTGGTAGGCATCCATAAGCCGGTCTTTTGAAACAGGGTCCATTATATGCCCCGGCTGGATTACATTGGCAAAAACAAGTCCGATTGTAATTGCCAAAATTGCTGTCATTGCATAGAAGCCGAGTGTCTTACCCCCGATTTTTGCCACGTGTTTAAGGTCGCTCAGCGAAGCCGCGCCTACAATAAGCGATGCAAGCACAAGCGGCACCGCAATCATTGTCAGCAGGCGGACAAATATATCGCCGATGGGTTTCAGCCAGACACCGATGGTTTTTATTTTATCAATCTTATCGATGTTCTCATAAATCTCTTCTCCGCCGCCGGAATATTTAACAATCGCCTTTACATCTTTTTTATCTTTTATGCTCTTGAAATATTTTACAATTGCAAGCTGTGAGCCTTCGTCAAATGATTTCAGCGGTTCATCTGACTTTGTGAGCGTGAACTCCTGCCAGTGCTCAACTGTTACGGTTTTACCGCCGGTAACAAGCTCAAGCTTATGCGGATTTATACTGAAAATAGAGCCGAAGACCGCTCCCAGCACAAGGCCTATAATGATTTTCGTATGCAGTTTTAGTTTTGGCAAAATGTCAGGGGTTATGTTCGCGGAATTTTGTAATTTAGGAAAAGAATTGTAAAACTGAAAGCCTAAGAGAGTTCTTTAGATGATGTTTATGCGGGCCGGCTGTGTTAGGCGAAGTAATTCCGTACATAGTAAAGGTTGATTCAGATTTGCTGATTCTAATTTCTTACTTCCGATTTTTTACTTCTAACTTCTAACTTCTAATTCTTATTTCTCACACTCCCCATGTAAAGCCGTTGGCAATTGAAATATATCCGTCTTTGGTATATTTCCACAGCTCATAACCGGAGCCTTCGTAGTATCCGTTTTCTATAATAATCTCAAGTGCTCCGTCACCGTCGGTATCAAGTGTGCCGATAGATTTTGTGTAGCTGAAATCCTGCGCCAGCGCAGATGGTTTTGATGTAATGTTTCCGTCAGAATCCATCAGTAAAACGGCAGATGCAAACTTATCAAAGCTGAGGCGTTTGGTATAGCTTACAAGGTACTGCCCGTCTTTTCCGGTGAAATTTCCTTTGAAGATTTTTATTTCGTCATCGGAAATTGATGTAATCTTGTGCTTTGTTTCTTTGTTCTCCTTCCCAATCGGTGTAGGTGAGGTCTTTCAGCATAGGCAGGAGCTTTGTTTTGAATTTATCAACCGTATTTTTATCGGTTATGCCTTTATTATCAATCTTTGTTATTTTACTGCCGGGTGTGCAGACAAGAATTTCATCTTCGGGCAGCTTGACTCTTCCGCTGTAGCCTGCCATGGGATAAAACATAACCCCGCCGAATATTTCGTCATCGATGTTTATATAATAGCCGGTTATTGTTCTTTGGTCAACTCTGCCGGGAGCGCCGAAATACATATCAGTGCCGGGCTTAATATCGGTCAGCTTGGAGAACTCGTTTTTCCATCCCTCTATATAATACTCTTTAACCGTATCGCTGTATGATGCGTATTTCTTTACAATGCCTTTTATGTATGAAATATAGTTATCGTAATCCACTCCTAATTCGTTTTTGCCCCATGAATCGTTTTGCTTTTTGTATGTAATGTGGTCTTCTATTATATAGCCTCTTGAATCAACCGGTTTGGCAAAATATACTTTCTGCTCCTGCGCAGTAAGCGGAGAGGCAAATCAGTATTAACAACACAGCAATAAATTTATTCATTTTAATCCTCCTTTGATTAACAAAAATAACGATTTGAAAATATAAGTGCATGAATCAGTAATATCCGGGAAGTCATGAGCGCCTGCCTGTCTATGCCGGGTAGACCTGCTGCAGGCAGATAGTCGAAGGACAACAGTTACCCCTCTCCTTCGGGGAGGGAAGGCACCTATGGCGCGGGGTGGGGTGTTTCATCCTTGATATTAAACTAACAACAGCCTATTTTTAAATGCGCAGGGACGTCCCGCAGCCATCTCTTCAGCCCCTCACAAAAAATGCTTAAACATAATACTCTCGGAATATCCGGATTGGTTTTCTATTAACTGATTTAAAAATCTTAGATAATGAAAGGATTGTGACATGGCTTTCAAACCCGCAAAATGTCCAAATTGTGGAGGAGATTTACCAGGTACAAGACAATAAGGATATAGTCAAATGTATGTATTGTGGTAATGATATTGTTCTCAAGAAGCAATAAAGTTAGTACTAGGTGCTGATATAGATAATTTAATGAAATTGGCAAACTCAGCTTTAACTGCTGGTAATGAAGAGGCTTACGGTTACTTCACAAAAATTCTTGAAACTGATGGAAACAACTCTGAAGCATGGTTTGGCAAAGCAAGTTCGGCAGGTTGGTTATCAACTTTGGCATATTATAGAATTCCTGAAATGTTGACTTCACTTGACAACGCTATAAAATGTTCAACTGATGAAAATAAAGAAGCAATGAGAGTGAAATCTGATAATCTAGTTGAATCAGTAACCATTGCATATTACACACTGGCAAGGCAACATTTCTTAGAATATAAAGAAACAGAAGATTGTTGGTTTGAGTATTTAGATAGAAGTATTAAGGCTGTAGATGTATTGGAAAATAACATAAATATGTATGAAGATCTGAAAAGTTATGATATAAGTAATCCTATGAAGTGGATAGTAAATATATGCAAAGAAAATATAGATGGTCTTATATTTACTGAGCACATATCAAACTGACAGTAATAATAGTCCATTACAAATAAAATATAGTCTGGATGGTGTACCTGAATTAGAAAAACTAATAACTGATAAATATAATCTTTACAACTCAAAAATTAAAGAAATTGACCCAAGTTATAATGCACCAACAATACAAAAAGCACAATTTAAAAAAACAGGCTGTTTTATTGCCACGGCTACACTTGGTGATTATAATCATCCTTTTGTTTTGCAACTCAGAAGTTTTAGGGATGAATGGATATTACAACAATTCTGGGGTAGATTTTTTATAACAAAATATTATAGATATGGTAAAATTCCGGCTAATATTATAGCTAAGAACGAAATTTTAAGGAAACTAAGTTGTTATTTGCTTGTTAAACCTTTGGTATATATATCTAAGTTTTTAATAAAGAATTAACTAATTTAATAAGTTTTTTTATTTACAGTGGTGTCAGGTTTGTTACGCCGAGGCGAAACTGACGCGGTGGGAGTATTCCCGAAACCACTCACAAACAATAATATAATATTCATGCTTAAAAACAGACAAATTATATCCATTTTATTATTTACAAGTTCTATAATCACATTTTTAATATTATTGTTGCTGTATAACTATTTTTGGGTTGTTTTACCTTTAATCGTAATTGGACTTGTAATTTCTGCAATACCAAATTTAAAATTTAAATGGTATAAAAATGGGTATGAAACTTTTATAACATATTTTAGAATAATTATTGGAACATTGGTAGGTGTGTTTTTAGCTGTTCATTTTAATCATTTGGAAACACAGAAGGAAAATAGATTAGAAGTTGGTAAAATTCTACAATCAACAAAAGGTAATATTTATGCTTGTAAACGTATGATGTGTCCTGTTATCGAAAATATAACTGATACAAATGGGATAAAAAACTATAAGAAAATTCTTCCATATGATAAAATTCTACCTGTTAGTTTAACCGAGATTTTGAAAATGGATATTGTGCTGGAATATGTAAGCCAAACAACATTAGAACGACTGAGCATATCATCTTCACGCGTTACCACGTTGTATGGATATCTTTATGATAGTAGTAAAAGTTTTATTGATTTCAAGAATATTGGGTATGAGTATTGTCATTATTTGGATGTTTCATTCCAATTACTCGAAAATGAGAGATTACGCTTGACAAATCAAATTGGTATGGATTCGTTGAAAACACTAAATAGCAAACTAATGCCAGAATATGAATTTGATATGTGACATTGATAATTTTTGTGGTGTCAGGTTTGTAACCTGACGAACTGCACGGATGCGTGGGGGAAGCATTTCCGACTTAATACTAAAAAAATAAATTTTTAAAAATGCAAAATAATAAATATAGCTTGCCGTTTGATTTTTATGATTTTTCGATATTGTTTCCTGGCTTTCTCATGTTTATATACATAGGTTCTATTTTACATTTTTTAAAACCAAGTTTTGATGCATATTTTTTATCGATTGAATACCTGTCGAATAATACACTAATGCTTATTTTGATAGCTATTATTTTAATAATAGGTTTTTATATTATTGGGCATTTTGTTGCAACTATTGGTTCCCTAGTATTAGATCGAGTATTTTTATACGGAATATTTGGTTTGCCAGTTTATTATATTTTAGACTTAGACCATTTTAAGAGGTCATATGTTGAAGCAACGTATAAACATATTTTCTTTATTTCAAATTTGTTTTTGTTACTTATACTTGTTCTTCAAATGTTAAATGTTAATTTAACTATAATAATGTATGTAGGGATAATTTTAATTTGCTTAATGGCAATGTCTACATTTTTCAGATTATTTACAGAACTATTAAGGGAGAATCTAAAAGATAGGCCATTCTTCTTGTCACTTTCAAACTCGAAACTAATAAGAGGTATAATATTGGGACCAGTAAAATATTATGATATGATTATTAATTTAATCAATTATAGTTAACAATAACAAAAAACTACCAAAGGAATTTATTGATTTATATGATAAAAAGTTCAATTCATTATTTAAAGTTGACTACAAGGTTGCAAAAGATGAAAATTATTGGCTACCTTTTTACTATGTATCGTCTAATCAACCTTTACATACATCAATGATAAGAACATGGCATCAGCTATATGGTTTTTCAAGAAATATTTCTTGTGCATCATATATTTCCGCTTTAATTTGCTCAATGTTATTGGTATTGCCATTCAATATCGATACTTTCCCAATTCTTGTTCAACTTATTATTTCTGTAATTTTTGCATGGACATTTTATTTGAGATATCTAAACCTTAATCAAAACTATTATCATAAAAATATTATAAGATCATTTATTGCAATTAGTAATAATATGTCTACAAGTGACCAATCTTTTAATTGAATTTAAAATGAATTTTAAAATTTAGCGTCAGAAGTTACCTTCTGACACTGATGCTCTTGTGTCAGTCCGCTGCGGCGGAGTAAGACCTGACACCACAAACAACCTTCCCCAGTGTCCTCTGTGGTTAAGTAATTAACTGGATTCCTGCCGGAGTATTACCCCGAACTTGATTCGGGGGCGGGAATGACCAGTTACCTCTGCCTTCGGGGAGGGAACGCACCTATGGCGCGGGGTGGGGCTTCCTTGCTTTTATCCTTCCTATTATACTATATTTATATATACTAATATATAAAATGAATGAATTTTTAATCGATACAGTCGGTGATGACGGCAGGTGCTGCAAGCTGTGCAGTCATTTCTACGCGGAGATGAAACGTGACTATGTTTTCAGCATCATAAAGGCTAATCCCGGCATTAATGAATACAAGCCCGGGCATAAATTCTGCATGAAAAACAAGGAGTTCGTTTTCTTCTATGAGGTCTGCATGGAGTTCAGATTAAATGACCTGCGGTAATTACTGCCCAAATTTTATGAAATAGACCCCCTTAATCTCCCCCCTGCTAAGGGAGAGAAACATTGGAGACGCACCCGTGCATCTCTACTGAAAATGATATGACCTTACCCTAATTTATCATACCTTTACAATACTCTTATTAATTAGAGTATTGACAAATAAAATTTATATATTATATTTGTAATAATGAGAGTAATACTGTTTGTGTTCCTCCCGGATTTCTGCAAAATACTGCTGTTTTAAACATCTTAATAAAATCTTTAAAAATGCTTCAAAAACGTTGTTTTCAGTTAAGTTACCCCCATAAAATGGGTACTTAAACCATTAATTAATAGAATTTTACGGAGACCATAGGTAACTAAGTTACCTATGTACCCCTCATAAGAAATAATATCAAAATTTAAAAAGAAAGCTGAATAAAATTATGCAATGCAGACACATTAAAGATGACAAAACCCAATGCAAAGGGTTTGCTATTAAAGGCAGCGATTACTGCTGGCGGCACTCATCGGCAGTTAAGGATTATGATAAAAAATCAGCAAGCGCGCTGGGCGGCTCCGGCCGCAGGTTGTACATGCCGGTCACCCTGCCCGAAATTGTTATAAAAGATATGCAGGATATTCCGCATATGCTTGTTGATACGCTCGGGTATTTGCGCAGGGGCGAAATGGATATACGGCTCGGAACCGCCATTGGCTATATTACAAACATACTGATGAAATCGTATGAGCTGGCAGACCTTGAGCCGCGTATCGAAAAAATAGAAAAGTATATTGCCGGAAATCTTAAAGGAGAAATCACAGATGATTACAAGATTACTTAGAAGGCGAATCAAAAAAGCAAGCCTTGATGTTGTAATCAGGGACCGTAATATAATGGTACTTGATTCATTTACAGATATGGTTGAAGCATATGCCCCCGACGGGGGAAGAGTAAAGCGGAATCCCCGGCTTAAGGTGATAGAAACAGCGAGATACCAAAAGATGATTAAAGAACTATCTGAAAAAATGAAAAAGCGTAAAGAAGAGGAAGGGAAAGAGCACGAAGAAGAGGAGAGGGAAGAGTATGAAGAAGATGAGGGGGAAGAGCAAGAAGAAGAGCAAGGGGAAGTGAATGAAGAAGAGGAAGGGGAAGAGAATAATGACGGGTAAGCTGCCGGCTGGCAGCGTTATAAAATTTCAATTGATTGTATATATTCCTTTAGCTAAGTTTGTAGATTTGCATAATGTAAAAACCCGTAAATGAAAAGAATTGAGCAGCTTAAGGCGCTTCTGAACGAAAAATCTCTTGATGCCATACTAATTACACATATTCCAAACATCCGTTACCTGAGCGGGTTTTCCGGCTCATCGGCTGCTGTGCTTATAACGAAATCGAAAAGTTTTTTTATAACCGATTTCCGCTATAAAGACCAGTCAAATGAGCAGGTTCACGGCTTTGAAATCAGGATTAATTACAACCAGACCGACGAGCTGAAAATTGTTGTTGAATCACAGGGATTAAAAATCATCGGCTTCGAGGCAAATCATCTTACATACGGAAGCTATGACAACCTGTCCAATAATTTCACGGGCGTAAAGTTTGTTCCCATCACCGAAGCAGTCGAAAAGCTGACGATGAAGAAAACAGATGATGAGCTTGCTAAAATTCAGAAGGCTGTTGATATCACCGATGAAACTTTTTCCAGAATGCTTGAATTCATCAAGCCGGGAATGCGTGAGCTGGATGTATCGGCAGAAATAACATACACACACAAAAAGCTCGGCGCAAGTAAAGATTCATTCGACCCGATTGTTGCCAGCGGGTGGCGGGCGGCATTGCCTCATGGCATTGCATCCAATAAAATTATCGAAAGCGGTGATATAATTACGCTTGATTTTGGCTGTGTATACGAAGGATTCTGTTCCGATATGACAAGAACAATTTCAGCCGGAACTCCGCCGGATGAAATAAAAAAGATTTATCAAATTGTGCTCGATGCCCAGTTAAAGGCAATCGATGCCGCAAAGGCGGGAGTTTCATCTAAATCGGTTGATACAACTGCGCGCGATTACATTGCATCAAAAGGCTACGGCGAAAATTTCGGGCACGGGCTTGGGCACGGACTCGGTATAGAAGTCCATGAAATGCCGGGCTTAAGCCAGCGAATGGATATGCCGCTCGTTGAAAACTCCGTTGTAACCATAGAACCGGGAATATATATAGAGGGGCTTGGCGGGGTCAGGATTGAAGATGATATTATAATTAAGTCTAACAAATGCGTTGTTATGAACAAATCGCCGAAAGAACTGATAATTATTTAGGACGTGAAAAAAGTTTTAATAATTTCATATTACTTCCCTCCGATGGGAATTGCATGGGCATCCAGGCCGGTGAAGTTTATAAAATACTTCCCGAAGTTTGACTGGCACCCGTTAGTTGTAACAAACATACCGAAAACATACTATTCAAAAGCCGATTACCTTCTTGAAGAAGCGGAGAAATCAGGCGCAGAAATTTTTTTTACAAAAGGAAGAAAACACAACCTTATATCAGGGCACAAGCTGAAACCGCTGCCGAATGAAGGCAGGAGACTGCTTTTCTGCCGGATGCGCAGACTGCTGAAGTTCCCCGACCCGCAAATCAAATGGAGAAAAAAAGCGCTTAAGATTGCTTCGAAAATAATTGAAACACAGAAGATTGATATTATGTATGCATCGGCGCCACCCTTTACGGATTTTATTGTAGCTTCCGAGCTTAAGAAAAAATACGGGATTCCGCTTGTGGTTGATTACATGGATTCGTGGCTTCATTCACCCGATAATTTCTATCCCACTAAGATGCACGGCTTCATAAATGCAAAAAAAGAGCTTGAAGTGCTGCGTGTTGCCGATGAAACAATCACCGTAAACCGCAGGATTAAAGAGTATATAATAGAGAGTTACCCGAACATAAAACATACTGATATAAACATAATCCCGCACGGTTTCGACCAGGAAGAATTTTCCTCAGCTACTGCACAGCTGCCGCGGACAAATAAAATGCGTTTTACTTATGCGGGAACATTTTTCAATCTCTCATCACCTAAATATTTTCTTGAAGGGCTTTCGATTGCATTTAAAAAGAGACCGGATATGAAAAGCAAAGTGGAAGCGTGTTTTATAGGATTGCTTTCAAAAGAAGACCAGAAGCTGATTAGCAAGTTTAATTTGATAGAATCTGTTTACTATCCCGGCTATGTTAATCATAAAGAATCGATGAAATATCTTCTTGCATCAGACGTGCTGTGGTTTACAATCGGCAAGGGGAGCGGTGACGAGCTTGTTTCTCCGGTTAAGCTTTCCGAATATATCGGCGCGCGGAAGCCTATACTTGCTTGCATTCCCGAAGGCGTTGCAAAATGGAATCTGCGTTTTTACGATGCTGTTAAAATCTGTGAGCCCGATGACCCGAATGCAATAGCTGATTTGATAATTGAGTTTTACGATTTGTATTCAAAGAATGCGCTGCCTGTGCCCAATGAACAAACAGTGCAGAAATATGATGTTGAAAAGCTTACTTACGAGCTTGTGCAGGTACTTTGAATTTTTAATTGACATATCTCCTGAAGCGAAGCTGGTACAGAGAGGCTCAAACATGAGCAGGCTGGGAGCTTAAAAAATATTTAATTTAGCTTTCTTTAAACGAAGAATAAATTTTTTCTATTATCTCAACTGTCTTTTTGCCTTCGTAAGCATTGGTAGCAATTGTTCCGTTGTGAATTAACACATCCAGAACGTTCTCATAAACTTTATCATGGTTAGACATCGAGCCCTGGTAGAAACCGTAATCGTTAGCCGGGCGTGATTCGGGCAAGCCCAGTTATCTCGTATCCCTCGATGCACTGGTACTCAAGCACGTTGAGGTACTGTCCGCCGACTTTCACGGTGCCTTTTTCGCCGAAGACCGTTATTGAGCCTTCCATGTTTTTCTTGTAGCTGTTGACTGTGTAGTTGATTGTACCCAGCGCGCCGTTAAGGAATTCAACTATTGCAACGCCGGTATCTTCAAACTCAACTGTATCTATATGCTGAAGGTTCTTGCCGAGTGAATGAACTTTTTTTACATCACCTGCAAGCCAGTACATTAGGTCAATGAAGTGGCTGAATTGAGTGAAGAGCGTGCCGCCATCGATTGCTTTTTTGCCTTTCCAATCGGACATCTTGTAGTACTGGTCGTTTCTGTTCCAGAAGCAGTTAAGCTCAACACTTAGTATTTTCCCGAGCTTGCCCTCATCGATTGTTCTCTTAAGCGCGGCAACCGGGGGATTGAATCGGTTCTGTTTTACAATGAACAAACTCTTTTTGCTTTTTTCTGCAGCATTAATCATCTCATCGCAGTCTCTTAGAGAAATCGCCATGGGCTTTTCGCAAATTACGTGCCTGCCTGCATTAAGTGAAAGTATTGTATGCTCGCTGTGAAGCCCGTTCGGTGTGCAAATTGCAATAACGTTGATGTCAGGTTCATTCTCAAGCAGTTCTTCTATGCTTGTGAAGTACTTACACTGGTAAGTATCGGCAAGTGATTTTGCCCTGTCTTCTTTAATATCGCAAACGGCGGTAAGCTCTGCTATACTGCTTATAATATCAGCGTGTCTTTCAGCAATACGTCCGCATCCGATTATGGCAAATTTAAGTTTGTCCAATTTTAGTTATAAATTAATTTAGCATGTAATATTTGAAAAAACTTGCCTCAATTCAAGTGAAAACGGCTGTTTAATAGAGAAAGTTAAGTAAATTGTATCAAAATCAAATTTTAAGTAAGTTATAGTTTACCTAAATTTTGAAAAAAGCGCTAGTTATTTCATATTATTTTCCTCCAATGGGAATGGGAGGTGTTCAGCGTACTGCTAAGTTCGTAAAGTACATGCCGCTTTACGGATGGAAGCCTTACGTGCTTACGGTATCGCCAAAACAGTATCTTGCCAAAGACGAATGCCTTCTGGAAGAGGTTGAGAACGGAACTACAGAGATTTTCCGTACCGGGGCATTGGGCCCATCGCAAAACGGGAATACAAAAACTAAAGTCGTTGAGTTTAAAACCGATAACAGGAGGAAATTCCTCAGCAATTTTTCGCAGGTGTTTTTGATTCCTGATTCAAAGGTATTGTGGAAACGAAAGGCGCTTGAGCTGGCAAAAAAAATCATAAGCGAAAACAGCATCGAGCTTATTTACGCAACTGCGCCGCCTTACACAGATTTTCTTATAGCGGTTGAATTAAAAAAACAATTTGGAATTCCGCTAGTACTCGATTACAGAGATTCTTGGATAGACTGTCCCAATAATTATTATGCAACGCCGCTGCACAGGCGCACTCACTCTAAAATGGAAGCGCGTGTACTTGATGCAGCAGATAAAGTTGTAACAATCAACAGCAGAATAAAAGAGCTTATAATAGAAAAGTACCCGTTTAAGAAAGATGCGGATATAAAAATAATTCCGCAGGGTTTTGATGCCGATGATTTCAAACCGGCAGAACATGTTAAACGTGAAAAGATGCGGTTTACTTATGCGGGAAGCTTTATGAATTACTACACACCTAAATATTTTCTTGAAGGGCTTTCGATTTTATTTAAGTCAAAACCCGAATTAAAAAATAAAATTGAAGCATGCTTTATCGGCTCGTTTCCGAATGAATATAAAAAGTATATAGATGATTATGATTTAAAAGGAGTTGTTAATCTTACGGGCTATCTTGAACATTCCGAGTGCGTGAAATATGAATTGAACTCCGATGTGCTTTGGATGATGATAAACAAAACTAACCGCAGTGACCTGCATTCAACCGGAAAGCTGTATGAGTACTTCGGAGCAGGCAAGCCTATATTAGCCTGTGTGCCTGAGGGGGTTGCAAAGAAATCACTTACTGATTATAACGCTGTACGAATCTGTGGACCGGATGATTCAACCTCAATTGCAAAAGCAATTGGAGAGTTTTATCAATTGTATTCATCAGGCAAAATGCCCGCTCCCAATAAAGAAGTCATTGAAAAATATGACCGCAATAAGCTGACAGGCGAGCTTTGCGAAGTGTTTGATAATATTCAAAATTCTGCAGCGGAAAAAAATAAGAAAGATTTAGCTCATACATAACATATGAATATATTAGTAATTGGCAGCGGCGGCAGGGAACATGCTATCGTATGGAAATTAACCGAATCTCCCGCAGTAACAAAAATTTACTGCGCTCCCGGCAATGCGGGAATTGATGAGCTTGCTGAACCGGTAAATATAAAAGCGGATGATATAAACGGACTTCTTGATTTTGCGAAAAAAAATAAAATCGATTTTACTGTGGTGGGTCCTGAGGTACCGCTATCGCTCGGTATTGTTGATTTATTTGAAAAAGAAGGATTGAAAATATTCGGACCCGATAAATATGCTGCGCAGCTTGAATCGAGCAAGGTGTTTGCAAAAGAGTTCATGAAAAGATACTCAATACCTACGGCAGGGTTTGAACAGTTTGGTACGGCAGATAAAGAAATTATTAACGGGTTTCTAACTGCATCAGATTATCCCGTGGTAATTAAAGCGGACGGACTTGCGGCCGGAAAAGGTGTTGTGATATGTGAAGATATCCAATCGGCAAAACAGACGATAGCTGATTTTTTTGATAACAAAATTTTCGGTTCTGCCGGGGAAAAAATTGTTATCGAGGAATTTTTAACGGGTCAGGAAGCTTCGGTATTTGCAATATGCGATGGTGAAAATTATATAGTGCTTCCTCCTGCACAGGACCATAAGAAAATATTTGACGGTGAAAATGGAAAGAACACAGGCGGAATGGGGAGCTTTGCGCCTGCCGAAAAAAATGTGAAGGATGAAACGCTCAATAAAGTAAAAAGCAGAATAATTGAGCCTGTACTGAAACATATGAAAGATGAAGGACATCCTTTTAAAGGCTGCCTGTACTGCGGGCTGATGATTGATAAATCCGGTGACCCCTATGTAATTGAGTTTAATGCAAGGTTCGGTGACCCCGAAACACAGGTAGTTGTTCCTTTGATTGACTCTGATTTTCTTGATTTGCTTTTAGCTTCGTCTGATGGAAGAATAAAAGAGTATAAGCTCTCAAAAAAACGCGGCTATTACTGCACTGTTGTTCTCGCATCAAAAGGCTATCCCGATAAGTACGAAACCGGCAAAGAGATTACCGGGCTCAATTCAATTACTGAAAATTGTATTGTGTTTCACGCTGGCACAAAAAAGAATTCTGAAGGCAAAATAGTATCTTCAGGCGGCAGGGTATTAAACGTTGTGGGTTATTCGGAAAAAAGCTTGAAAGATGCAATTGATACAGCTTACAAAAATGCGGGTATAATAAATTTCGAAAATAAATATTTCAGAACTGACATCGGAAAAAAAGGTTTATAGAAAAAGGAGTTTATATTAAAATGAATATTCTGGTAACAGGCGGCGCGGGTTTTATAGGTTCACAAATAGCAGATGCATATATAGGGCATGGGCATAACGTTATTATTGCAGATAATATGTCAACCGGGGTGAAAGAATTTATTAACCCGAAAGCAAAATTTTACGAAACGGATATCAGGTCAGAAAATATAGGTGAAATTTTCAAAAAGCATAATATTGATATCATCAACCATCACGCAGCGCAGATAGATTTAAGAAAATCGGTTGATGACCCGAAATATGATGTTGATGTAAATGTTATCGGTTCAATAAACTTGCTTCAGCATGCAATAGAATACAAGGTAAAGAAATTTATTTTTGCTTCAACAGGGGGAGCAATATACGGTGAACACGATTATTTCCCGGCTGATGAGAAGCATCCAACCCGTCCGTATGCTCCTTACGGAATAAATAAAAATACAATAGAAAAATATTTATTCTATTATAACCATGTATTCGGACTTGATTACGTTGTATTCCGTTATGCTAATGTTTACGGACCGCGCCAGAACCCGCATGGCGAGTGCGGAGTGGTTGCAATCTTTACAGAAAAAATGCTGAACAAAACCAATCCTGTTATCAACGGTGACGGCAAACAGACAAGAGATTATGTATTTGTAAAAGACGTGGTAAATGCAAATTTGCTTGCTCTTGATGCAAAGGGTCCTGTTATATATAATATAGGCACAACTGCAGAAACTGATGTCAATTATATTTTCAATACAATTAATCAATATGCCGGAACCGGGTTCAAAGAGAATCACGGTGCTGCAAAGAAAGGCGAACAGAGGCGTTCGGTGTCTGAGCTATGAAAAAGTTAAGAAAGAGCTTGGCTGGAGCTCCCAAAGTGAAAATGGATGAAGGATTAAAACTGACGATTGAATATTTTATGAACCATAAAAGATAATCTGAAGTGTTAAAAGAACTGATAGACGGTATTTTATCATCAAACAAACGCTCGATTGCGCGGGGGATTTCACTCGTTGAAAATGAATCGACTGAATCATCGGAGCTTTTAAAATCGCTGTATAAAAATACCGGTAATGCATATTTAATCGGTGTAACAGGTCCTCCGGGTGCAGGTAAAAGCACAATTACAAATAATCTTACAAAGCTCTTAAGGGAAAGAGATTATAAAGTAGGAATTATTGCAGTCGACCCTACAAGTCCTTTCACCGGAGGGGCGCTGCTTGGTGATAGAATAAGAATGCAGGAAATAGGAACCGATGAAAACGTATTTATACGCTCCATGGCTACACGCGGAAGTCTCGGCGGACTTGCCAAAAAAGCCAAAGAAGCATGCGAAGTGCTCGATGCTTCGGGAAAAGATTTTGTTATTTTTGAAACAGTCGGTGTGGGGCAATCCGAGCTTGATGTAGCGCAAACAGCTGATACTACTATTGTAGTTCTCGTTCCCGAATCAGGTGATGCTGTGCAGACAATGAAAGCCGGATTAATGGAAATAGGGGATATTTTTGTTATTAATAAATCAGACAGAGACGGAGCCGATGCGCTTGCGGTTGCGCTGAGAACTATGCTGCACCTGAAAATGAAAGCAAATGATACCTGGGAAACCAAAGTTGTGAAGACAATCGGGACACAGAACAAGGGAATTGAGGAGATGTTCGGTGAAATTCTGCGCCACAAAGCATATCTTGAATCAAACGGAAAGATGCTTGAAAAAAGAAAAGAAAATCTCATCCAGCAAATTAATGAATTGGTTAACAGCAAATTAGAAGTTAAATTCTGGACGGAAGACCGTAAGAAGGTACTTGATATAAATATAGATGGAATTACAAGCCGTAAATCTAATCCTTATGATTTTGTAGATGAGCTGTTTAAAGGATATAAGTAATATTTTATTTATCGTATGATTTGTATACATAGAAACGATTGAATTTACCAGTATTCAATTATTTGTGAGAAAAGTCATCTGATGAATACCTGTACAGCATTGAGTTTTAAAAATTAAAATATATACAAATGGAATTTAACCTTACACCCAGCGAGCTTGAAGTACAAAAGCTTGCGAGAGATTTTGCGCAAAACAGAATTGCTCCTGTAATAATGAAATATGACGAATCTCAGGAGTTTCCTATGGAGCTTATGAGAGAACTCGGGGACATGGGTTTTATGGGGATAACCTTCCCTGAAGAATACGGCGGCTCCGGTTTTCCGACAATGGTTTATGCTATAGTTGTAGAAGAAATTTCAGCATTTGATCCTTCGGTGGGGCTATCGGTAGCAGCACACAACGGATTGTGTACAAATCATATTTATCTCTTTGCAAATGAGGAGCAGAAGAAAAAATATCTGCCTGACCTTACCTCCGGAAGGAAAATGGGTGCATGGGGATTAACTGAAAATGTATCGGGAAGCGATGCGGGCGGTATGAAAACCACCGCGGAGAAAAAAAACGGATTTTATATTTTAAACGGGAGCAAAACGTTTATTACCCACGGAGGAGTGGGAGAAACTGCTGTTGTAACAGCCGTGACCGATAAATCGAAAGGTACCAAGGGCATTTCAGCGTTTATTTTAGAAAAAGGGTATGAAGGATTTAAGGTCGGCAAAAAAGAAAACAAACTCGGCATGCGCTCATCAGATACGTGCGAGCTGATTTTTGAAAACTGCAAAGTGCCTGCTGAGAATTTAATAGGAAATGAAGGCGAAGGTTTCAAACAGGCAATGACAATTCTTGACGGCGGAAGAATTTCTATTGCGGCTCTTTCAGTTGGAATTGCAGCCGGTGCATTAAGATACTCAATAAAATACGCCAAGCAGCGCAAACAGTTCGGGAAAACTCTGGCTGAGTTTCAGGCTATTCAGTTTAAGCTGGCTGATATGGCAACGGAGCTTGAAGCTGCAAGACTGCTTACATACAGAGCTGCAAGAATGAAGGATGAGGGCAAAGACTTTAAGTTTGCTGCTTCAATGGCAAAATACTTCTCGAGTGAAATTGCCACAAAAGCTACAAACGAAGCTGTTCAGATTCACGGCGGCTACGGCTTTATAAAGGAATTCCCGGTAGAAAAACTCTACCGTGATGTAAAATTATGTACAATCGGCGAAGGCACAAGCGAAGTCCAGAAAATAGTTATGGCTCGCCAGCTGCTGGAAATGTATTAGAAGTAAGATTAGCAAAAAGAATTTTAATCCGTTTAGGTTAATACTAAACGGATTTTTTGTTTATTATATTTATTCTATATTAAAAATAAGTTGTCGGGAGTATACCGGCAAGAATATATTAAAATTCTCTGAAGAAGGAGGGTTACAACAATGAAGTTGTTTAGATTTCTTCTTATTGAATCCATTTTACTCTTTTCTTATTCCGTAAATCAGAACGTTACATATAGTCAGATTACAGTTCAAATTACCGACCTGTCCCCGTACGGTGGAGTTACATATTACGATTTTCAATCAAACACTATTAGCAGGGAAATATGGAAAGACACACATACCGCGTGGAACATTCATGCCGTTTTTGAAAAATCTCTGGACTCGAATTTAGGGAATAATAAAGCAGTATACCTGTTCTCAAGTGATTACGGGCAAACATGGACTAATCTGGGATATGTAACAAATAATATCATTTCAAATTTTCCATGCATCACCGGGCTTAGTGACGGCAGGGCTGTTATTCTTTGCAACTCTTCGGTTTCAGGGGGACCCCATAGAACCCAGTTGTTTTATGACCTTACAGCGGGAATTGGAGTTTTTACTATGCTGGATCCAGGAGTGGTTTCCGGCAATACATATACATCCTGGCCAATTGGCGCGGTAACAGATAACAACATGATAGTCTTTCTTGCACTGGGAGATAGTATCTGCGAAAACAAATGTGATATTAGTCCGCCGGGTATATTTTCAGGATTTACAAGAGTAGGTGCATCAAGTTCTTTATATTCATATTCAATCGCGACTAAAGGAAACAGAGTAGGAATTGCTTACATTAATTCTGTCCCGTCAAGTTATTCAGTTGGTTCGGTGATTTTTTTGGAATCTCTTGACAGCGGGGTAACATGGGGAGCTCCCATTCAAATCTGGAATGCAAATTACTCAACGGACAGCATCGGCGCATTCCGCGGGGTTGATTTAACCTACCTGGGTTCATCACCCAAAGTAGTCTTCGAGTTATGTAAAAGAATCGGAGTCTTTTTTGACCTTAATTCACAAAGCAGAATCATGTGCTGGTCACCGAATATTAACGGGGGAAATCCTGTTGTTATTGATAGCACAGCGGGATTAACCGGCACCAATAATAATGGTGATTCATATACTTCTGACTGCCGCGCTGTGATTGGGACAGTCTCTAATTCACCGCATGTATTATGTGCATCATGGTGCAAAGCAAGGAACGATACGGATGCTGCAGGTAATAACTATTTTGATATATGGGCTGCTATTTCATTAAACGACGGTGAGAACTGGAGTTTTTACAAGCAGCTAACAAATAATTCGGGACCTCTAAGGGATTGCAGATACGTGTCAATTTCTTCGGTAAATGACCCGTTACCAACTTATGATTACACGTTCTATCTGCTTTTCCAGAGTGATTCAGTTCCGGCAAGCCATGTTACGAGTGCAAGCAGCTCTCTTGCAAAAATGATGTATGCGAGTTATTCTATTCGGGTTGGGGCGGTAGGAAATAATCATTCGGGTGTTCCGCAAAATTTTGTTTTGTATCAAAATTATCCCAATCCTTTTAATCCGTCCACAAGTATCGAATACGGACTAAGCAAATCAGCTAATGTAAAGCTATCAATTTATGATATTACGGGAAGGGAAGTAAAGTTACTCGAACAAGAATTTAAATCCGCCGGATACCACAGAGCGGTATTTGAAACAGGCGGCTTAGCAAGCGGAGTATATTTTTACAGGATAGAAGTCTCAGAAGGGGATAAGATTGTATTTACCGAAGCGAAGAAGATGCTGCTGGTAAAGTAAGAAAATAGTAACGTTTATTTTTATAAATACGTTTAGTTTTATCTATGCGGATTATTTTATCCTCCGAATAAAGTTGTCCAAAGGAAATAATCAAGTACAAGAGTCATAGCGGCAGCAAGTACGAAAGCGCGGATGGTAGAGTTTCCCACACCCTCTGCTCCGCCCTCGGTATGGAGTCCCACATGGCAGCCGAGTATTGAAGTCGATGCGCCGAAGAAAATTGATTTTACTATTCCACCGAATATATCTTTAAGCTCAAATACTTTTCTAACGCTCCCGAAAAATATTTCGAATGAAACATCCTGGAAAAAATATGCAACTCCGAATGCTCCCATTATTGCAATGAAGTTTGCAATTATTGTAAGTACAGGAAGCATTGCTATGCAGGCAAGAAATCTGGGAGTAACAAGGTATCTTACAGGGTTAATAGCAAGCGATTCCAAAGCATCTATTTGTTCAGTAACTTTCATTGTCCCAAGCTCGGCGGCCATTGACGCCCCGACTCTGCCTGCAAGAACAATAGCTGTAAGAACAGGTCCGAGTTCAATGAAAATAGCCTTGCTTACGGCAGAACCCAGATAAGATAAAGATATAAAACCCTGGAACTGGTATGCAGCCTGCCATGAAGAAACAGCCCCCGTAAAAAAACCTATAATAATTACTAATGGAATTGAGTTAACCCCAACATGTTCCATTTGTTCCAAAATCAGCCGTCTATCGCGGAAAATTCTGGGCAAACTCATCATAATTCCCCAGATAAGCATTGCAATTTCACCAATTTCCGAAATTACGGCAATTATTTTATCGGCAAGTTTTAGTATGTATTTTGTCATGTTGAAGGTACCATCAATTAGACTGCAAATCTATATATAATAGAGTAGGAATTCAATTCAAATAAATTATTATTTTTTTTTAAATGGAGGGCTTTTGAGGCTTGATAATAACAGATTTTATTTGCAGATTTACCGAAAGCAAATTTTCTAGCTCTAAACAAAACGAAAGGTGAAATCATGTCCAAGAAAATTACCTTACTGATGGTATTAGCCCTTACCATCTGTTCATTTACTTATTTTAATCAAACGTCTGACCAGCCTAAGGTGACTGCCAGATGTTCAGTAGTTTATACTGCTTATGACGGGAACTCAAACATTCCCACCAAGAAGATAGCAAATCCTCAGTTCAATTCCTCACCGATGGTATTCGAAAAAGGAAGAACTGTTAGTGATGCTGAAATAGGACCTGAAGTACCGATAGATGGTCAGTCAGGATTTTATGATTATCAGTTTAACGGCAATCAAGACCACTATTTATTCAGAGTTGATGGTACAACAATGCACTCAGTAAATATGCTGTCAACAGATTCATTAAACGTCAGCCCTTCAAGAGTTGTTAAGTACGCTTTCAGCAGTGATGATGGTGTTACATGGACTGATTTGGGCGCTGTTCCAAGTATCAGGTCAGGATTCCCAACATGCAACGCAACATTAACAGGAGAAGCTTCAATAACAGAACATTACTTAGACGGAAACGGACTCCTTCAGGGGTGGATTAACTATGACCTGCAGCCAGGTATCGGAGTATTTCACTGGCGTAGTAACTCACGATGAATACATTTGGCCTATACAGGCAAGAGTAACAAACGGAAACATGTTGGTATTGGGAACTTCATACAGAGGTTCTGCTGCAACAGATACAACAACAATTTCTTTATTCAATTATACCACTCATACATTCGGAGCAAATCAGTATTTATTCAGCCCCGCCAACAGTAATTCCAATAGTTCTCTTGCAATAGCAGGGGGTCCTAGCGGAAAAGCAATGGTTATAGTTAATGCATACAGAGAAACAGGCGGAAACTTCGGCACAAGCAGAATATACCAATTTGAATCAACTGATAATGGTGCCACATGGGGTCCCGCAGTGCTTCGTTATAATCCTCAGATAATCCAGGGTGATACTGCCTGCCCGTATGTTAACGGTGCAACTGATGTAATTTATGATAACGCAGGTAACACATACATGGCATTTAACACATTAGGTCTTACAGGTTTCTTTAGTGAAGCAAGACTGTATGTTCAGAAAAATACAGATGTTCCTAACCTGGTAGCAGGCGGACCGACTTCACCTGTTAATCCTATTGCAGATGCAATGACAACAACTTTAAATAATCAGGGTTTCGTGGGAAGTCTTGACCATCCTTGTCTTTCAATATCGTCTGATCAGCAGACTTTATTCGTATCATTTTCAGTATTGTTCCAGAATGATACCGTAAACGGCTGGAATCAGGCTCACGTATTTTACACATGGGCATCACTTTCAAACCTCGCAGTATGGCATGCTCCGGTTCAGGTTACTCTCTCCGGTCCAGGTTCATTTGATGAAAGGTATGCCTCGATTGCAACCACAACCCCGCTGGTAGGTCCGTATGCAACAATATATATGTCTTATCAGAAAGATACACAGGGCGGAAGCGGCGCATTTGACGGAGCCCCGTTATCGAGAGCGTGGAGAGTATTCAGGACAATAACGGATGCTACACTTATTGGGGTTAACAATAATCAGCAGATAGTAAGAGATTACAGACTGTTCCAGAATTATCCGAATCCGTTCAACCCGACAACAAGAATTGACTTCAATCTTGTTAAGAATTCTCATGTTGAGCTTACAGTTTATGATATTCTCGGAAGAGCGGTAAAAACTCTCGTAAACGGAGAACAGGCTGCAGGACCGCACAATGTTCAGTTGGATGCTTCACAGTTTGCAAGCGGAATTTATTTCTATACAATAAAAGCTACCGAGCAGGCTTCAGGAAATACATTCACCGATACAAAGAAAATGATGTTGATTAAATAGATCAAACAATATTGCTTAAAAGCCCTCCGATGCAGCATCGGAGGGCTTTTTTTGTATTCAGATTTGCAATCTGCTTGAATACTTTTCTTATTTCTGTTATATTGTTAAGGATAGCTCTTAAAATAGATTAACTCAATTTTTTTTAATAAAAATAAGGAATAAAAAATGTCTAAAAAAATTACTTATTTGTTTTCGCTCTTGCTAATGTTAGGAATTATACTCAGCTTCTCTCCTTATTCTCCAATGAACGGCAAATATAAATCCAGTCCGACTATTGCCGTTACAGGAGATGAGCAGAGAAATCCTAACAGCACAATTTATCCCTATAATACTCTGGATGTTAAAAATAATACTCAATACACAACAACATATTCAGATAGTGTTGTTGGTATAACAGATGTCTATATGGGAGAATCATCATTATACGATTTGCAGTCGAATGCCGTTACACAGCAGCTTCAGCAATGGTATAAAGATACACTTCATGCTGTTTTGATGCAGGATCTTACACCGGGAATTCCTTCAACAGACAGGAGGACTATATATATAGTCAGTACTGATGCGGGCGCAACATGGAGTTCACTCGGAGAAGTTGGAACCGGAATTTCATCGGGTTATGCAGCTATTTATCTTACAACTGACGGAAGAGCTGTTGTTGGTAACCACTCAAGCAATAACGGCTTAGGCGCACATCCGACAATCTATCATGACCTTGCACCGGCAATAGGAGTATTTAGCGTATGCGACCCGGGCGGTACTACTGCAACAACAAGAGTGTGGTTAAGATTTGTATCGACTGCCTCCGGGAAGGTTCCGTTTATTAGCGCTTATAATCCATCTGCAGCTGTTGATACTGCCACATGGGTTAATAATCTGACTAATGAGCAGAACTGCACATTTTCAGGTTATGTAGCTAAAAGCGATATGGATAATGCAGAGCAGTATTCTATGGAAAGAGCTGCCAATGGAACAATTGGTATAGCTTACATTACAAATGATTTTGTGCCTGCTAATGGCGGTGATGTGCATTATATTACTTCTACAGATGATGGGTTGACGTGGAGCGCGCCAACTACAGTTTATGATGCTACACCGAATCCAAATGATTTTCTTGGTGCATTGAGGTCAGTTGACCTTGTATATACCGGCAACACACCTAATGTCGTCTTTGGCCTGGTTCATGAGAATGATGCCGGAGGATATTATGCCGGCCTTAACGGAAGAATTATGTTCTGGAATCCGAATGTAAACGGCGGAACCCCTGTTCTTCTGGCTGACTCAACAAAAGTACCCGACAACCCGATAGTTGGTCAATCTACTATTAACGATGTCTATCCCAGTATCTGCAGAGCTACCATCGGAAAATCAAGGAATGAATCAATTTTGTACTGTACTTTCAATGTTGCAAGACAGGAAGTATCCCCCAATCCCGATAGCACTCCTTATATGGATGTGTATATGGCATGGTCTAATGATAACGGTGCAACATGGAATGACTACAAACAATTAACCAACCTTTCGGGCCCCCTGAGAGATTGCCGTTATGCATGTCTGGCACCGGTTAACGATTATGACGCTAATTTTTATTATGCTAACTTAGTCTATATGAGCGATTCTATTCCCGGTTCCTCAGTGAACGGTGCGGCCGAATCATTAGCGCAGTTTCATTTTATAAGGGCTAAACTGCCAAGTGTAATCGGAGTAAAAAATATTGGAAGCGAGGTTCCAAAAAATTATTCTTTGAATCAGAATTATCCGAATCCTTTTAACCCTTCGACCAAAATTACATTTGAACTCCCATCCAGTGAATTTGTAACTATGAAAGTATATGATATTACAGGTCGTGAAATAGCTGTTCTTGTAAATGAGAAGCTTTCAGCAGGGAAAAAGGAATATGAATTTAATGCGGTAAACCTGCCTAGTGGTGTTTATTTCTACACAATTAAAGCCGGTGATTTCAGCGCAACAAGAAAAATGGTTCTTATTAAATAATCTGTTTATTTAACGTAAAAGCCCTCCGATGTTATATTGGGGGGCTTTTTTTATGTTTTTGTCTTGAAAAGATAATTTTTTATCTATAGCTTTGATTCCCAGGGGAGATATTTTTTAACAAACCTAAAATGACAAAGCAATGAAGAAGTTGATACTTTTTCTCTCACTGGCCCTTTCATTTTTCAGCTTTATAGACAATCCTGTTCCCAAATACAAAAATCTAAATGACAGATTAATTTTACGCAATGACGGCGCAAAATACCAAAAAGGCTTAGTGAATATTAAGTTCAAACACCAAATCTACTCTTTTTCTGATTTAAAATTCGGCATACCGCAGCTCGATAATCTTATTTCTCAATTTGAAATTACAAAGGTAAAACAGATTTTTCCTTTAAAGAAAATGTTAAGCAAGAGGGTTATTGGTGATGAGGACCTTGCCAGGATTTTCAGCTTCAAATATAAAGGTTCTATAGACCCTACTGATATTTCGGAGATGATTCTTGAGAATAACACTGATATTGTTGAGTGGGTGGAACCCGATTACGTTTATGAGACAGATTATATTCCCAATGATCCAAACATGTATCAGCAGTATCATATTACTAAGATAGTTTGCCCGCAGGCATGGGATATTACAAAAGGAGATACATCGGTTGTAATAGGAATTGTTGACAGCGGAAGTGATCTTGACCATCCCGACCTCGCGGCAAATATTAAATATAATTATAATGACCCTGTTAATAATATAGACGATGACAATAACGGGTATATTGATGATTTTGCCGGATGGGATTTTTACTCAAATGATAATAATCCGAATGTTAACGGCGGCAATGACCACGGCTCGCATGTATCAGGCTGCGCCTCACAGGTTACTGATAACGGAATCCACGGTTCCGGTCCGGGGTTTAAAGTTAAACTGCGGATTTCCAAACACGCGCCTGACGTTCCCGATAACGGAATTTATTATTCCAATGAAGGAATTGTATATATGTATCAGAATAATATAAAAATTATAAATTGCAGTTTCGGCAGCAGTTCTTACAGCTCATATACTCAGAATATTGTTACAAATGCCTGGAATGCAGGAACTGTAATTTGTGCATCAGCCGGCAATGATGAGTTAAATACACCGCGCTATCCTGCTTCATACGATAATGTGGTTTCGGTAGCAGCTACCAATTCTTCAGATATAAAAGCAAGTTTTTCCAACTGGCATACAACTGTTGATGTGAGCGCCCCGGGCGAAAGCATTTTGAGCACGGTTTACAACAACAGCTATACAACATACAGCGGCACGTCGATGTCTTCTCCTATTACTGCCGGTACTGTTGGTTTAATAAGGTCAAGATACCCGGGATGGACACCTTCACAGGTTGTTGACCGGCTGAAGCTGGGTGTTGACAGTATCTACAACCTGAATCCTTCATATATCGGGCTTTTAGGAACAGGCAGAATAAACGCTTTTAAATGTGTTACTGATAATCCTATAATCGCTCTTCTTAACTATACACATAATGATTCTGTATACGGCAATAATGATAAAGTCTATGATATCGGGGAAAAGATTCCGATATTAATAACGTATAAAAACACATGGCTTTCGGGTAATAATGTATCACTCAGACTGACAACTTCAGACCCTGATATTGAGCTGGTAAAAGATTCAGTTTATGCGGGAAATTTGAATGCCTATACTACTTACAGCACATCTTTAAACAACACCTTTGAGGTTAAAGCTAAATCCTCCTGCCCGTTTGATAAAAATGTGACTTTCAGGATAGCAACTTCAAATAACGCTTATGCTGACCAAAATGCAAATACAATAACTATAAGATTCATGCAAGGCTGGGTAAACCATAATATTAATCATTTATTAATGTCTCTTACAAGAGACGGTGCTGTAGGAAAAAAGACTCAATCATACGGTAACGGCTTGTTTTTAACAGGGAGTCCTAGCACAAGCCAGATGATAGAAGGCGGATTAATGATTGGAGTAAATAATACGCATGTTTCGGATGTTTGCAGAAGAGGACTTTCGCCCGCAAACATTTCAGACACAGATTTTGTCGGCATGTCGGCGTACACAATTAATACTCCCGGAATGTACTCAGACCAGGATGGTATCGGTTCGTTTAACGATAACGGCGCGGGTACAAATAAAATCGGAGTAACTGTATCGGCAAGAAGCTATGCATGGAATTCAGCGCCTGATGCAGATTATATTATTCTGCGATATTCAATCAGAAACACAAGCGGTGCATCTATATCGAATTTGTTTGCCGGATTATATATGTATTATACTCCGGGAGGTAGTACTTCGAACAATGTTACTGCACTTGATGCTGCTAATATGCTGGGATATACACGAAATTTTACAAGCCCTGATATTTACACGGGGGTTTCTCTGCTGAGCGGACAAACTCTGAATTTCAAAGCGTTAAATTCAACCGAAGTTCTGACAGGTTTTACAACTCAGGAAAAGTGGGATGCATTGAGCAGCGGAATTACAGTTGATTCTATCGGACCCGGTTTGAATTGTTTTGTAATTTCTGCCGGACCGCTTAATATAAGTGCAGGAGATTCTGTGACAGTAGGTTTTGCTGTTGTAACCGGAAGCGATTTGAACAGCCTAAAAATAAATGCTGTAACGGCAAAGAATAAATACGGTCTTATTGGGGTTCAGAAAATTTCGACAGAAATTCCGAACAGGTATGAACTGTTTCAGAATTATCCGAATCCGTTTAATCCTGTTTCTACTATTAAATTTAATCTCCCTAAACAGGATTTTGTGACAATCAAAGTATTTGATATAACAGGAAGAGAAATGAACACCCTTGTTGAAAAGAAACTTGATGCCGGGAGCTATGAAGTGAAATTTGACGGTACCAAATATTCAAGCGGTGTATATTTTTACAGAATTGAAACCTCTTCATATTCGGATGTGAAAAAAATGGTTTTGGTCAAGTAGACACAAATTGCCGTTTTTTTATAAATTAGTTTAGTTAAAAAGGGCAGTATTATTTGTTTAATTATTTTTTTGGTTTTAAATTTAATGGTGCTGCCCATTTAAGCTTGTGAATATTACTTGAAAACTCTGTTAGTTTCTTTTATATTAGTTAATAATAGTTAACGCTTTAATTTATCAATCGAGTCAGGAGGAGGACCATGATTAGTAAATTTACAATTTATGCATTGCCGTTTGCAGTCTTGAAGATTCCCCCCAACCCTTTTCCAATTCTTTACTCGTCCACGAATATATAATTAGGATATTTCTAAAATGAACATAGTTATATTATATTCAGAGCAGCAATGTGAAATAAATGATGAATGGAAAACAAATAGCAGGGTTTTAATAAGCATCATTTTTGAATTAAAATGTTTACTGCTGGGGCTTAGTTCTGCAGTGTAAAACCGATGGGTTTTCAGAGGGAAAAAACGGTGATTCTCAAGGTGAGTTTTTATATAATTTTATTAATTCCTTAACGGAATTCAAATAAATTACTTGATATGTTTTGATTATTGATGTATATTGTGAAGCCAGGGGTAGAAATTAATTGGATTTTTTTTAGAGAAGTTTGGGTATGTTACTATAACAGAATACACGCGTAAATAGTTTCAGAAAAACGGAATGAAATTATACTCTGATACTTTGAATACTTAAATTTACTTGACAAGATTTAATAATTCTGTTATATTATTTCGGGGTATAAATAGATAAACTGAATAATTTTTTTAAAGTGAATTTGTTTTAATTCAATTTAATAATTAAGGTGTCAGAGGTAAACATCCTTTGACATAATTGTTGTTCTAAATAAATAAATAAACATTATTGGAGGTAAAATGAGGGTCAATACACTTTTAAAATTGGCTGCCCTTATTCTTTTTGCTACGTTTGCTTTTTTGCCCAATCTCATTTATTCGCAAACAACAGGTAGTATAGGTGGTACAGTAGTGGACAAGGACAAATTACCCTTAGTAGGAGCTATCGTAAAGATAGAAGGTACGCAGAGGGGTGCCGAGACCGATGCTAACGGTAAGTTTGTAATTTTGAATGTCGATGTAGGAACATATACAGTATTAGCTACTTACGTGGGCTACACCGGTTCAAAACAAACAGGTGTAAAAGTATCCGTAGACCAAAGAACGGAAGTCAACTTTGAGTTGTCAAGCGGAGCCGTTGTATTAGATACACTTGAGATAGTTGCACAAAGAAAAGGAATTGATGTTGAGCAAAGCGGCAGACTTGTTACAGAGCAGCAAATTGATAACCAGGGTATAAGGGGTATCCAGAATATTGCTGCTAAAACCTCGGGGGTTATCCAGGACGAAAAAGGCGGAGCTCTTAATATAAGAGGCGGCAGAAGCAGTGAAAACCTGATTATTGTAGACGGTGTTTCTACAACAAACCCGATTGACGGTTCATCTACTGCTTATGTTTCGAACAGCTCGTTAAAAGAGATTTCTGTTTTAACTGGCGGTTTCGGAGCAGAATACGGAAATGCACTTAGCGGTGTTATAAACGTAACTACTAAAAGCGGTTCAAGCAATTACAGCGGTTCGGCAGAAGTAATTTCCGATGTACTTGCAGGAAATTGGATGAAGACAAACTCTCAGGGGTATAATCTTTACAATATCAATATAGGCGGTCCGTTAATTCCTACCAAAAGCCTTGCAAAGGTAATCAATTTCTATGGTGGTGCCGAAAGACAGTTCCAGCAGGTTGAATTCCCAAGCTGGGTTGCAGACCAGATTTGGTCAAACGGACAAATTCCTAACATCCCGCTGAAGCAATGGTCATATAACGGCAGATTGAACATTGATTTATCGCAGATAAAGAATGCCAATATCCCCATTCAGGTAAAAGGCGGTTTTACTATTACAGATAAAAGTGACAGGTCATTCCAGGGTACTTTTTTGAAATATGACTCTGAAAGATGGAGATATAATAAAAACACAGATTACCAGTTTTACGGCAGACTGGTTCACAATGTTTCTTCAAAATTCTTCTATGAATTACAGGCAAATTATTACAGAACCAAAGGCGAGTTTGGAGACCCCGTATTTCAGGATAACTGGTTTGCAGTAGGCGATACCGCGCAAAACACACAAAATCCTGTTATAGGACTTCAGACAATGGGTGGTGAACTCCCGTTGGATCCTACAGGCGTATTCAGAGTTTACAGTGCGCCGTATAATTTTTTCCAGAGAACGGATATAAGCTACATCGGCGGAAAACTTGACGCAACACTGGCTCTTCTTACCAAAAAGGTAGGAAACCATGAAGTTAAGTTTGGCGGTGAGTTCAGATACCATACATTGAAAAAAATGGTTTTCTACACACCTTCTGTAGCTCAAAACAATTATGCGAAACCGGATACTCTTAGCCCGGCAGATTTGGCTAAGTTTATTCAATCCCAGATTGACCTTTGGTATTCCGGTTCAGGTGCAAGACTCAAAGGGTACGGTTACCAGATACAGGACCAGTTCGGCAATCAGATTGTAACCGGCGATGATGCAAATGCGAAACACCCTATAGTAGGTGCTTTCTATATAAGAGATAAGGTTGATTTCCCTGATTTCTCGTTTAACGGCGGAATCAGAATTGATTACCTTGATGTAAATTCAGAAATCCTGAAGGATATACATAATGTAATCGGTGCGGACGGGGTACTGCTCTCTAACGATGATTATCAGAAGAGCAAACCAACAATTACAGTCAGCCCAAGGCTTGGTTTCTCGTTCCCTGTAACAGATAAAACAGTTTTCCATGCACAGTACGGCAAATTTATACAGATGCCGCCACTTGATTATTTGTATTTGAACAGGGTTGCTTTTGCTCAGTTCTTTGCTACATCTTTGCAGGATGTTGCTGAGAACTCATCTCTGAAACCTGAAAGACAGACATCTTATGAGGTTGGAATAAAACAGCGTGTCGGAGATTATTTGGATTTGGGTGTTACTGCATATTATAAAGAGACCCAGGACCAAATCGGAATTAACAGAGTAATTGCTTCACCCACTGTTCCTGTGGGATATACTATTTATATGAATTCGGATTTTAGTGTTTCCAGAGGTTTGGATTTTTATTTAAGCTTAAGGAGATTCAATAGAATTGCAGTTGATGTTGCTTATACACTATTATACGCGTCAGGTACAGGTTCGGATCCTAATCAAAAGCTCAACCTGGTAAACCAGACTACCGATTATCCTAACTTTACATTTCCTCTTGATTTTGACCAGAGACACACTGGAAGCATTAACCTTGATTACAGGTTCGGCGGCGATAATGATGTTCCCAAAGGGTGGACCGGCCAGATTCTTAAGAATTTAGGATTAAACGTTTTATTCGCTTTTAACAGCGGCAGACCGTATACTAGCAGAACATTGCCAACCCAGCCTTTTAATCCTTCATCGGGAACGGCAACATCTACGAAGAATGGTGTCTACCGTAACTGGAACTTCAGTATTGATTTAAAACTTGATAAAACAGTGAAAATATGGAAGACAAACTGGAATTTCTACGTATATGTTATAAATCTGCTGAATTCTGAATTAGTTAATAATGTCTGGGAATCGACAGGAAGACCTGATGATGACGGTTATTTAAATACTCCTGCTGCAGCAAATGCTTCGCAGGCGTATATAGACAATTACAGATTGAGAATTAAGAACCCATTCAATTGGGGTCCGCCTCGTCAGGTAAGATTCGGTATAAGACTGGATTTTTAATTCAGAATAGTTAATATAAGAATTTTATAACTTTACAATTATTTGAAATGAGAATTTTAAACAAATATATCTTAATACTGATTATAATCGGTTTAAGTTCACTTGTTTATTCAAAGCCGAGGGAAGGCAATTATCCTGTTCCCAATAATATTGCGCCTCCCCGTAATCCGGTGCCCAACGTGGTTATACAACAAGTGCAGTTAAACGCCAATAACATTGCTTCATGGTTTTATAACACCGGCATTTTCAACCAGGACTTAAGGGTTGCAAACACACCGGGTTTGGAATGGCCTAAAGGGAGCAATAAATTTGCTTGTTTTACAGCAGGCCTTTCAATGGGAGCTTATGTTGGTAATGAATTAAGAGAGGCAATGTGTTCATATAAAGGAGAATATGCTCCGGGATATGTTGATAACAGTTCCGGTCAGCCTGTTGCAATAACAGACTCAAGATTTAGAATTTACAAGGTTACTTCAACAAGCAATGGTAATGACCCTGATTATGCTCAATGGGGCGATATGGTTCCCTTTGGCGCGCCTTATGTTGATATTAATCAGAATGGTCATTACGATCCGGGAATTGATAAACCCGGAAGAAAAGATGCAGCAATGACATTGTTTGCATGTATGACCGACGGATTTCCCGGCGAACACAAAATCGGTGAAGGTTTCGGAGGCGGTACTGCTCCTTTATTTGTCGAGCTTCACTTCACAGCCTGGGCATACACTTCGCCCGGTCTTGAAGATATTCAATTTATAAATTGGGTTGTAATTAATAAGAATGTTGTGCCGTGGACAAAGACTTATATGGGTGTGACAGTTGATCCTGACCTCGGATGTGCGGATGATGACTATATTGGATGCGATACTTCTAAGGATATGGGATTCGTTTACAACGGAGATAATGATGATAACTGCGGAAGTTACGCATATGGTCCGAATCCACCCGCTTTTGGAATGGATTATTTTACAAGTCCGGTAAATTTAGCGTTAGCCCGCCTGAAACTATTAGGGTTAACATCTTTTGTATATTTTACAAATACAAGTACACCCGGACCCGCATGTGAAAAAGACCCGAACGGTGAATATATTCCTGCATATTACCTGCTGCAGGGATATAAAGAAAGATCAGAGTCCTTGGCTTGTTCCTCCCGGGAGGAGATTCTGCACATATAACTAAATACTGTTATCCGGGTGACCCGGAGAGCAGGTAATGGCTGGACAGAAGGAGCTCCCGGTAATCCTTCCGGCTCAATACAAAACTGCGGCGGACTTAACAGGTACAGCAAGTTCCTGTTAACCCGGTAGGTGACAGGAGATTTATATTTAATTCGGGTGCCGATAATTTTAAAGTAAATCCAAATGATACTCAAAATATTATTCTTGCACAGTTTGTTGCCAGAGGGTCAAGTAACCTGAATTCTGTAACCAAGTTAAAACAGCTTGACGTTGTAGCACAGAAAATATTTGATGCTCATTTTAACGTAATTCCTCCTCCGCCTCAGCCTGTAGTAAGTACAAGTATCCAGCAGATTAGCAGACAGAGGAACTTTCAGTGTTACATTCTCATGGACTGATTTGTCGGAATCTTACAAGTTCTGGGATACATTATTCCAACGACCTAACGATTCTGCTTTTTATAAATTTGAAGGGTATGAAATTTACGAAATAAAAAAATCAGCAAACACATTACCTGACCTCTCAAAACCTGAAACGATTAACGATGATATCAAGCTCATGGTATTGTATGATAAAGTGGATACAGTTGGTGTTTTAATTGATACATTTGTGACCGGAACTACCCCCAGCGGTCAGGAACAACTGTAGCTCCATTCCCGGTAATTCCTATCTATCAAAACAAGTATTCCGCAGGGTTTCCCGAATACAGGTTTGACAAGAAGCATTACAATTACGAAAACTAAATATGACCAGGAGTACAGCGGAAACACAGACTTGATTTACGGCAATACATATAAATTTGCAATAATGGCTTATGCATATAATACTAAGCCTCTAAGAGGACAGTCTGTAATTCGTAACTCATTGCTTGGCAGTGTTATTACAATTACACCTGAAGCGCCGCCGGCAGGCACCAGTATACTATTTAAAGAATGGCGATACTTTGAATACGAACAGACGCGACCTTGGTGTTATTCCGATTATAAAAGACCAGGAAGTGCTGAAAATGCAAGTTACAGAATTGTGTTTAATAATCCCGACACAACTTATAATGTTCTTCGTTCTTTCGATAATTGGAATAAGTCAGGAATATGTTGAAAACAAATCTCAAATTTATTCCGGGTAAATGCGTCCGCTGAAGATTCATCAAGGATACATGATGGAATTTTATTCAGAGTTAATAAAATCAGATTTACTTCCGGTACTCCCTCAGGAAATTATACTGGTAATGTTGGTGTAATTTCTGACTTAACTCAAACTCTAACAAGGGACAGCATCCAGACAAGGTACAGCGGATGGGATTATAATCCACCTGAAAACAGGTATCTTGAAGGAAGTAAATATATACTTGAAATAACGAGACCCTGGCAGTCAGTTTCCATGAGTCTTTCATACCCGACAAGAGATACATATAGAGGATTCAGGTTCGGCTCATAACCCGGAAGATCTTGAGGAAGGTGAAAATAGTATTCACCGGCTATGGAAGCGGACAGCAGGCATACCAGGTATCTTGCAACAAACCAGACAACGTTATACCTATCAGGATATGAAAGAAGTTCCGTTTAAGGTTTATGAGATAGACTGAGACTGACGGTAGTGCAAATCCAAGACAGCTTAATTGTGCATTCCTGGAATATAGTGATACTACGGTAGATCCGCACTTAGTACTGACGGTAAATGGGATCCCACAGCCGATACTTTAGGCGGAAAAGAAATATTTTACATTCTTCAAGTCAAATTATGAGTCCAACCCGAATACCTTCTATACACTGACAACCTGCTTCTGCATCAGGGGAATTTTGATATATATTATATTTGGTCACCTAAACTGATTTCTCAGGGAGCAACGTTTACTCCAAATGACCAATTCATTATTTATCCGTATACAGTTACTCGTCCTTACATTGTACAGGGACACCCGCTGTATTACCAGATAGAATCCAAGGCTCCTTCAATTGGTGACCCCAATCATCGCAGCGCAGAACAATGATTTGAGTAAGATTACAATGTGTACCGAATCCTTATTATGGATTTAATTCACTAGAGACACCCACAACCGGAAGGTTCATTACCTTTAGAAGATTACCCAAACAGTGCTCCATAAAAATATACTCTATTAATGGAGACCTGATAAAAACTCTTGAGAAAAATGATAATAATTCCACTTTACAGTGGGATATGACGAATGTTGTAGATGTTCCCATAGCTTCGGGTATTTATATTTGTTTGATTGATGCACCCGGAATCGGAACAAAGGTATTGAAAGCCGCGATATTTACGCCACAAGAAAGGATTGACTTTTAGGGTTTAAAATAACTTTAGGAGGCTCATTCTGATTTAACATCAGATGAGCCTCCCAATAAAATCTTTAAAGGAGAATTTTAAAAATGAAATTTAATTACACAAAAATAATCTTAATTTTGTTATTACTCGGTGTATCTTTCCAGCAGGGTTACTCTGGTCCGAGGACAAAACTAGGTACAATGGCCGCTCCGGAGTTATTGATACCCTTAGGTTCAATCGGTACTTCATTACAAGGTTCTAATATTGCAAATACGTATGGAGTTGATGCTATATATTGGAATCCGGCAGGACTATCGCAGATTAAGCTATAACTCTTCAGAAATCATGTTTTCTCAGATGAACTATTTTGCCGGAATGAGCATGCAGTATGTTGCTGGCGGAATGAAAATCGGGAACTTAGGTGTTTTGGGTGTAACTCTAAGAAACCTTAATTTCGGAGACCCAATACCTGTTACAACTGAATATTATCCTGAAGGTACGGGAGAAACATTCAGTCCTACTTACCTTATAGGTACTATAAGCTATGCTAAAGCTATGACCGATAAGGTTCGTTTCGGCACAACTGTAAAATTAATCAGCGAAAAAATTGACAGAGTAAGTTCAACCGGCTATGCGTTCGATTTCGGCTTGCAGTATATTGCCGGAAAGAGCGGATTAAGTTTCGGTATTGCTCTTAAGAATCTTGGACCATCTATGAGATTTGACGGTCCGGGTCTCGACAGGAATTTTACTGAAGGCGGTATATCAACAGTCAGAAGAGTAAATCTTCAGGACTTCGACCTGCCGACAACACTTGATATTGGACTTGCTACCAGGTTACTTTTGCCAAGAACAATAATATCAGTATTTCAACTTCTTTCGAGAATTCAGGTTTTCCAGCGATGAATACAGGTTCGGACTTGAATATAACTATAATAATTATGTATACTTAAGAGGGGCAGCAACCGTATATCCCGATAAAGAAAAAGGTGAAGACTTGTTTGGTCCGTCATTTGGCGCCGGAGTCAAGTATCCTTTTGGCGGTTTAACGCTTGCTTTCGATTATGCGTACAGAATTACAAAAGAGAGCGCTTTTGATACTCATAACCAAGTCTTTACTCTGCGTGTTGGTTTCTAATTATTAATAAACAAACTTTAAGGACAATCTCTTTCGAGATTGTCCTTTTTTATTCATAAAAAAATGAAAACAATATTAAAAGCTGCCCTGATTATTATATCCTCCGTTATTGTAGGAAATACATTTGCGGATGAACTCAGATTTGATTACGATTATTGCCTTTTCAGAAATGATGACCAGAAGCTGTTCCTCGAACTGTATTACTCCTTTAGCCAGCAAAATCTAATATTTGTTAAAACTGATAACGGCTACGAAGCTGCAGGCGAACTGGATTTGGTGGTATTTAACAAAAATGATAATAAAATTACTATACAAAAACAATTCAGGGTGCCTGTTTCCGTTACAGATACAGCCAATTATAATAAAACAGCAAATCTCACTGGGCAGGTTAATTTGCTTCTCGATAGCGGCAGCTATTCATTTAAAATCAAAGCAAGCGATTTTAATAATTCCTCAGACAGCGCTTCTTTTGAAGATAATTTAGACCTAAACAGATTTCCCTCCAGCAATGTTGCCATAAGCTGTATCCAAATTGCTTCGAATATTCAAAAATCATCTGATAAAAACAGCGTTTTCTATAAAAATACACTGGATATAATCCCGAATCCGGACAGACTGTTCGGAAATAACCTGAAGAATCTGTATTATTATTTTGAATTGTATAACCTGAAAGACCCTTATATTTCAAATGATTATTATATTGTCAGGGAGATAACCGATTTGAACGGAAATAAATTAAAATCACAGGAAAAGAAATACCTGCTGAAAAATGAATCCAAGGTAGAATTCGGTTCTTTTGATGTATCAGACCTCCCCACTAACTCGTATAACCTTGTTATCAGGGTTGTTAACGATAAGAATAAAGATGCCGCAATGAATTTGAAGAAATTCTTTGTCTATAATTCTGATTCTTCTAAAATTAATTATGATAAGTTTAAAGAAACTTACTTGCTGAGTGAGTATGCAAAGTATACCGAAGAACAGCTTGATAATGAATTTCAGCTTGCTACTTATATTGTGACGGATGTTGAACGTCAACAGTATCAAAACCTGAAAGACCTCGAAGCGAAAAGGAAATTTATGTATGATTTCTGGAAAAACCGTGACGTTACCCCGTTAACACCTATAAATGAATTCAAGCTTGCATATTTTGACAGGGTTAAATATGCTAACCAGCATTTTAAATTCGATTTTAACGAAGGATGGCAAACTGACCGCGGCAGGGTTTATATTGTTTACGGTAAACCAGATGATGTTGAACGATACCCGTTTGAAGCAGACCAGAGAGCTTACGAAATATGGAGGTATGATAATATTCAGGGTGGAGTGCAATTTGTTTTCGTTGATATGGGTAATGCTACCGGTGATTACGGTTTGGTTCATTCAACAGCCAGAAATGAGCTGAGAAACGATAATTGGCAGCTTAAATTGAAATTGAAATAATTTACTTCAAATCTGTGAAAATACGCCATATTCATCAATGAATATGGCGTTTGTTTTTACTGCTTTTTTTCTTTTTTTGTAAATGAACTAAAAAAAGGATTTTAAGATAGGAAATTATTTAAGATATTTAGAAATTATAGGTTTAGTAAAGTATTACGGAGTAAATGAGATTCAAATACCATATATTTGCTGCTTCATTCGTAGTTTCACTCCTGCTGTGGATTTCGCTTAACCTGAACCTGAGCTACGAAATCGAGCGGACTGTGCCTGTTCATGTAAACGTTAACAGGCCATTTGCGGTTGCTAACGAGCTGCCCCTTGACCTGGATGTAAAAATTAAGGGGCGGGGCTGGACTTTGCTTCGGCTCTACACTTCATTTAATTTGAATTTCAATTACGATGTGTATGTTACCAAGAATGAACAGATAACTATACTTACAAGACAGTACCTGAATGATAATTCAGTTTCGGGACAGAATCTTACGGTGACTTATGTTAAGCCGGAGTCTTTGTTTGTTAAAATCGGAAGATATGAAGAGAAGTTCGTTAAGGTCATTCCAAGGGTTTATGTCGATTGCAAAGAGGGATATCAAACTGTAGGTTCCCCGCTTGTTGAACCCGACAGCATTAAAATAGGGGGGGCATCCCAAATACTGGACTCTATGAAGTTTATGTTTACAAAGGACCTAATTTATAAAAATGCCAGCTCGGGAATAAATGATGTAGTCAGGCTCTCAGACAGCCTTTCAAATATTTTATGGATGTCAACCGATAGAGTTATGCTAACTGTTAACGTTGAACTTAAAGCAGATAAGGAATTTCGCAATGTGGAAGTCAGGGTATCTAATCTGCCGGCAGATAAAGACGTTCTGCTGATTCCGCAAATACTTACTGTGAATGTAAAAGGCGGCGTTAACCAGCTTGCCAATATGGATAAAAACAAGATAATTGCGGGAGTCGATTACAATGACCTCTTGCGCGATACAACGGGAGCAGTGAATCCTGTATTTACACTTCCCGAAGGAGTTACGGTTGTATATTCCAAACCTGATAAAATTCAGTATGTGATTAAGAAAAAGTTTTAGAACCAGCATTTGAAAAAGTATATTTCGTCAGAATTCAGCTCACTGATAACCGCAGTAAAAACTTTAAGCTTCAAAGAAAGTTTTATCTTTATTTCGGTTGCTTTTATAACATTTATATCAATGTACTATTCCACTCCTGGCTTTTTCAGGAGTATGTTTGAAACCGATGACCCAAAGTTTTATTCAACTGTTTATTGGTTTTCAGCTGACGGATTTCTAATGCTTGTTGTTCCGCTTCTCTTGATTTTACTTGTATTAAAACGCAGACCGGCCGATTTCGGATTCAGAATCGGAGATTATAAATTCGGATTAATTTCCTCCGCAGTGTTTATTATTATTATGATTCCCGTAATATGGATTGCGTCCGGTTCGGAAACATTTGCCAGAGCTTATCCCCAGGGCGGAATAACAGTAAGAGAAAATATTCCCGTATTACTGTATTATGAGCTTTTTGTAGGGTTCTATATGCTTGCGTGGGAGTTTTTCTGGAGAGGGTATATGCTTTTCGGATTGAAGGAAAAATTCGGATTCTATGCAATTTTTATTCAAATGATACCTTTTTTTATTTTACACAGAGGAAAACCGGAACTTGAAGTATTTGCTTCAATTTTTGCCGGGCTGATACTGGGCATTCAGGCGCTGAGAGCTAACTCTTTCATTTATTGCTTTATTGTACACTGGTCAATTATGATTTTTGTTGATACAATCTCCGTTTTAAGATATAAATCACAATCCTACGGAATAGGATTAGCCGCTTTACAAAAATTATTCTTTAATTAATAAATAAATTCTTTATGAGACTTTGCATTAATATAGACCACATTGCAACCCTTAGACAGGCAAGAAAAGAAAATGAACCGGACCCTGTAACAGCAGCAGGAATCTGCGAACTCGCCGGAGCCGAGGGCATTGTATGCCACTTACGCGAAGACAGAAGACATATCAATGACAGAGATTTGAGACTGCTGAAAGAGGTTGTGAAAACCAAGCTTGACCTTGAAATGGCAGCAACTGACGAAATGGTAAAAATTGCATGCGAAGTCAAGCCTGAGATGGTTACACTTGTTCCCGAGAAGCGCGAAGAGATTACCACTGAAGGCGGATTAAATATTTCTGCTGCGAAGGACAGAATTTCAGATGCAATTGATGCTATTAAAGAAGCCGGTGTTAAGGTCAGCGTATTTGTTGAACCTCAGCCGGAGAATGTTGACCTCGCTCTTGAAATCGGAGCTGACATGATTGAAATACATACAGGACGCTATGCAAATATCAAAGAGCTTGGTGAAAAAGTAATTGAAGTTGAAAAAATAAGACTGGTGGCACGCCTTGCAAAGGAGCTGGAAATAGGTGTAAATGCAGGTCACGGACTTAATTACCTCAATATTATTCCTATTGCAAATATGGAAGATATTGATGAAGTAAGTATAGGGCATTCAATAATTGCGCGCGCTGTTTTTACCGGGATGCATAAAGCTGTTTCGGATATGCTGAAAATAATCAGAAGAGCAAGGCAGTAGTATGAAATTATCTGATGAGCTTCTTAAACGTTTAAGAAACGCAAAAGTGGTTTCTGTTTTAACGGGTGCTGGAATATCGGCAGAGAGCGGTGTCCCTACATTCAGAGACCCAGGCGGCATTTGGGAGAAATTCAGACCTGAACAGCTTGCTAACTTCGAGGCTTTTATGGCTGACCCTGATTTTGTATGGAGCTGGTACCAGCACAGGCGTAAAATAATGAGGGAAGTTAAACCTAACGCGGGTCATTTTGCCTTAGCTGAAATGGAAAATATATTTGATGAGTTCAATCTTATAACCCAGAATATCGATAATCTTCATGCGCGGGCAGGCAGCAAAAATATAACCGAGCTTCACGGTAACATCGAACGCAATTACTGCATTAAGTGCAAAAAATTTTACAACGAAATCGAGCTCAACCGGAAATCCGTGCTCAAATGCGAATGCGGCGGACTTATTCGCCCCGATGTTGTTTGGTTCGGCGAAATGCTTCCTTACAATGCGCTTCGATTTGCCGAAGATACTGCAATGAGGTCAAATGTTTTTTTTACAATAGGAACATCAGCTGAAGTTTACCCTGCTGCATTACTTCCTCTTATGTCAGGAAAGTCGGGCGCTTATGTTGTTGAAATTAATACCAAACCAACAGCAATTTCGGGTGAAGTGGATGAGGTGCTTGAAGGCAAAAGCGGGGAAATACTCAAAGAGCTGGTTGATACTATTAAAAATATTAAAATAAATTAAGCAAGATGAAAACTATAATTGAACCATTTAAAATTAAAAGCGTAGAAAAAATAAAATTCACAACTGCTGAAGAACGCGGGAAAATCCTTGAAAAAGCAAATTATAATCCCTTCATGATTCCCGCCGAAGATGTGTTAATCGACCTGCTGACCGACAGCGGCACATCTGCTATGAGCGCAAAACAGTGGGCGGGTGTTATGGATGGTGATGAATCATACGCCGGCTCGAAAAGCTATTTCAGGTTTGAAGAGGTTACAAAAAAAATATTCGGGTTTAAACATATAATTCCTGTTCACCAGGGCAGGGCTGCAGAGAGAATATTGTTCACAAGCATGCTTAGCAGCATGGATTCCGAAGGCAATCTGAACGTGGACGGTAAAGGGAAATTTATTCCTAACAACAACCATTTTGATACAACAAGAGCAAACATCGAGTTTAACGGAGCGCAGGCAGATGACCTTGTAATAGAGGAAGGAAAACACCCGTCTGTAATACATCCGTTTAAAGGCAATATGGATTTAGATAAACTCGGAGAAATATATAAAAGAAAAAGGCAAAGAAAATATTCCTGTTTGCATGCTTACTATTACCAATAATACCGGCGGGGGACAGCCCGTTTCGATGGAAAACATCCGCAAAACAAGCGAAATCTGCAAAAAATACGGTATTCCGTTATTTATAGATGCCTGCAGGTTTGCTGAGAATGCGTATTTCATCAAGCTGAGAGAAAAAGGCTATGAGAATAAATCAATGCTCGAAATCGCCAAAGAAATTTTTTCTTATGCTGACGGCTGCACAATGAGCGCCAAGAAAGACGCATTTGCCAACATCGGCGGCTTCATTGCAATGAACAACGAAAATCTTTACAGCATTTGCAAAAACCTTCTCATAATTACCGAAGGATTTCGAAACATACGGAGGACTTGCAGGAAGAGACCTCGAAGCAATTGCGCAGGGTCTGGAAGAGATTCTTGAAGAGCCATATCTTCAGTACAGAATCCGCTCAACATGGTATCTTGGTGAAAAATTAATCAAAGGCGGAGTGCCTATTATTCAGCCTGTAGGCGGACATGCAATTTATATAGATGCAAAAGAATTCTTAAACCATATACCTGTTGACCAGTATCCCGGCCAGTCAGTTGTTTGCGAGCTGTTCCGTCTCGGCGGAATCCGTTCGGTTGAAATCGGGAGCGTTATGTTCGGCAAAGTATGATGCAAATCATAAGCTCATTCCTGCAGAAATGGAGCTTGTTAGGCTTGCTATTCCGAGAAGAGTTTATACACAAAGCCATATCGATTATGTTGCAGAAGTTCTGCTTGAAATAAACGAAAATAAAAAGAAGCTCAAAGGATTTAAAATAATAGAAGAGCCGAAATTCCTGAGGCACTTTACTGCAAAATTTTCACCGTATAATTTAAAAAATGATAATATTAAAAGCCCGAAATTTAGTAAAGATATACAACAAACGCACGGTTGTTGATGATGTTTCTCTTGATTTAAAACAGGGAGAAATTGTAGGGCTTCTTGGACCCAACGGAGCCGGCAAGACTACCACGTTTTACATGATTACAGGCATGATTAAATCAAACGGCGGTGAAATATATCTTGGATAATGAGGATATTTCCGATTTACCGATGTTCAAACGCTGCAAGGCTTGGCATCGGTTATCTTCCTCAGGAGGCGTCGATTTTCAGAAAAATGTCTGTTTATGAGAATATTTATTCTGTATTGGAATTTATGAATATGGATGCTGAGCTGAAAGAGATGATAAAACAAGAATGCTGATGAAAGATTTTGGTATAACAAATATTTCAGAGAGCAAAGGATTTCTGCTATCCGGCGGTGAAAGAAGAAGAACCGAAATCGCCCGGGCTATTGCAACTGACCCGAAGTTTATACTGCTTGATGAACCATTCGCAGGCATTGACCCTATAGCGGTTGAAGATATTATGAAAATGGTTGCCAACCTTAAAGACAGGGGCATCGGTGTTCTTATTACTGACCATAATGTACATGAAACGCTTTCGATTGTTGACAGGGCTTATATTTTGATTGAAGGAAAGATTTTCAGGCAGGGAAGCTCAGATGAGCTTGCAACAGATGAGAAAGTGAAAAAACTATATCTTGGAGAGAGTTTTAAATTAGACAGGTATAATGCACCGAAAAAGAAATCAAGCTGATAAAACCATTCTCGCCGTAGGCGCTCATCCCGATGACATTGAATTTTCATGCACGGGAATATATGATGAAGCTTATCGAAAAAGGCTATCAAGTATACTATATTGTTGCCACCAACGGTGAAAGCGGTTTTAAATTAGCCCACAAACCGAGAAATGAAAGGATTGCTATAAGGCATAAAGAACAATTAAGCGCTGCAAAGATGCTCGGTGTGAAAAAAGTATATTTCCTCGGTTATAAAGACGGCTTTCTTCCGCATGATGACGGGTTAAGAAAAAAGCTTGTTAAAATAATAAAAGAAGTTCAGGCCGGAAATAATATTTTCATTCGACCCCGCTAACAGAACTTACGAAAACATTAATCTTCAGCACCGCGACCACAGGAACATTGGTAAATCTGTATTTGACTCTGTCTTTGCAGCCAGAAACCGTTATATGTATCCAGGTAAACCTCATGCGGTCAGTTATTTTTATTTCTTTGGTTCGGCGGTTCCTAATTATTATGAAAACATTAACCGGTACATGGCAAAAAAACTGGAAATTCTCTCTGAACATAAATCACAGTTCCCCGATTTCGGCAGGGTGGAAAAATGGGTTAAAGAATACCTTTCCTCATTTACAAAAAAATATAAGTATAGTGAGGCATTCAGGGTTATGAATATCGAACAAGTTTTTAAATAACTCCATTTTAACCGGAAAGATATGATACACGTTTCTGAAAATGAATTCCAGCAATTTATGGAGCAGGCTATGGAATCTATTCCCGATATCTTTAAAGGTAAAATGGACAATATTGCATTCATAGTTGAGGAGTATCCAAACAGCAGTGATTTATCCAGGCTGGGAATGACTGACGGCAGGCATTTACTTGGATTATATTCCGGCATTCCCTTTACCCACAGAAACTCCTGGTATGCAGGAACAACACCTGACAGGATAATATTATTTCAAAGAAATATTGAAGCTATTTGCAGTTCAACTGAAGAATTAGCAAGTAAAGTAAGAGAAGTGGTAGTTCACGAAATTGCTCATTATTTCGGTATGACTGATAAAGAAATTAGAGAAGCGGGATATTAGTTATCCGTGAATTAAAGTTCGATTTGAGAGCCTACTTCAAACACTCTGTCATCAGGGATATTGAAGAATTCTGTTGCCCTTTGAGAATTTCTTGATATCAGAACGAATAATTTTTTTCTAAGTCGTTTCAGACCTGTTTCATTCTTAACCAATAAAAGTTCTCTGCCAAGGAAAAAGGTGGTTTTATTCATCTTAACTTCTATCCCCTTCGAATTTAATATATCTATAATCTGTAATATGTTAGCTTTATCCATGAAACCATAATAAACTACAACACGGTAAAAACCTTCAGTTGGGTTCTCAATTAAAACTGTATCTGATGTATTAACATGCGGGGCTTTACTGTATATTATGCTTAATACAATAATTTGTTTATGAAGTATTCTGTTATGTTTCAGGTTTTTTACCAGGGCAGTCGGTGTGCCTTTAGGGTTACTTGACATGTAAATTGCAGTTCCGGGAATTGAAACCATGCGTATGCTCATAAACTCATCTATAAATTTCTGAATTGGCTGCGTTTCTTCATCTATTTTTCTCAGTAATATATTCCTGCCCCAATGCCAGGTTTTCATAATTAAGTAAACACAAAAGTCCCAATGCGAGAGGGAACCAGCCGCCGGATGCTATTTTAAGCATATTTGAAACAAAGAATGATAAGTCTGCAATAAGAAAGAAAGTGCATACAATGATTGCAAGCGGTAATGACCACTTCCAGATTTTTCTCATTGCAAAAAAAGCAAGAATAGTTGTTATTAACATTGTTGTTGTTAATGCAACACCATAAGCAGAAGCTATATTACCCGAAGTTCTGAATCCCAAAACAAGAAAAACAATTGCTATAAATAAAAGCCAATTGACCTGGGGGATGTATATTTGACCGCTTTCATCTTCTGAAGTATGAATTATATTAACTCTTGGCAGGTATCCTAACTGCACCGCCTGCTGGGTTAAAGAAAATGAACCTGTTATTATTGCCTGGGAAGCAATAATGGTTGCCATTGTTGCAAGTATAACCATCGGGTATAATGCCCATTCAGGCGCAAGGTGGTAGAACGGGTTAACAACAGCCTCCGGACTTCTAAGAAGCAGAGCGCCCTGTCCAAAATAATTACAGAGAAGTGAAGGTAATGCCAGTGAAAACCAGGCTATCTGAATTGCTTTATGGTTGAAATGCCCGATATCGGCATATAGAGCTTCTCCGCCGGTTACTACTAAAAATACAGCGCCAAGAACTATAAAAGCGAGAAATTTATTAAATATAAAAAAATCTATTGCATGTACCGGATTAACTGCGGATAAAACCTCCGGTGTTTGAATAATAGACCTTATACCCAGAGTAGCTAATACCAGGAACCAAAATGTAGTAATTGGGCCGAAGATAGAGCCGACTTTTTCAGTACCGTTTTTCTGGAAATAAAAAAGGACGAAAAGTATAATTAAAGTTATTGGAATAATATAAGGCTCAAAAAAGGGGGTAGCAACGTTTAATCCTTCCACAGCGCTTAATACCGAGATTGCAGGTGTTAGAACACCGTCACCATACAATAATGAAGCTCCGAATAATCCTATTGCAACAACAAAAATGTAGCCGCTGCGGGTCTTCATTTTTTCTCTGACCAGTTCCATCAGCGCCATAATTCCGCCTTCACCCTCATTATCCAGGTGTATAATCAATAAATGGTATTTGACTGTGATTATTATAATGAGTGACCAAAAAATCAGAGATAGAATACCAAGAATGTTTTCCCGGGTAACAGGCAAGCCGTGCACGGGTGAAAAACATTCTTTTATGGCATAAAGGGGGCTGGTTCCAATATCACCGTAAATAATACCAATAGCGCCTAACGAAAGATATAAAAGATACTTTAAACCTTTGTTATTAGTACCGTTTTCAGAAGCGGAAGTGTTTGTCAAAATTAATTATTATCAAAAAATTGTTTAGTTTTTCGGTATCCTGTACCAATACTTCGTGACATATAAATATCAATTTAGCAAAAAGCAAAGAAAAATAAAACGTTTATTTTTTGTATCACAGTGAAGTATTTGTATATCTTCTTTTAATCTAAAAATGTTGAAATATGGCTTTCAATTAAACAATTTAGTAATTATCTTTGTTAAAATTGAACAATTAATGTCCAGAATAATATTCGAAATAAATTATGATGTAGCCCCTGAAAAGAGAGATGAGTATCTTTCTGTTATTAAAGAACTTCAGGACCATATCAGGAACAACTCCAACAAAAACTATCTTGTTGTGGAAGATAAAGGCAGGAAAAACAATTTCACTGAAATGTATATCTGTGAAAACGAGAACGAATACGAAAACCTTGAAGATAATACCGATGATAAAACATTTGAGCTAACTAACAGGCTTTTCAGTGAATATGTAGTTGACAAAAAAGCCAAATATTCCACTTATTACGAGATAGACTAATCTAATAAGTTAAATTCAAATCAGAACAGCTATAAACGCATTTTATAGTCCCGTCATATATCCCTGATTTCATTGTTTATTTATTATTAAATTATGTTGATATTATCAATGTGACATTGTTTACATGATAAACAGACAAAAATGCCGAACTTAAGCTCAAATAAGAAAATTGACCTCAAAACCGATAAAATTGTCAAATTTGCAGTCGGTTTCCTTCTTGCATTAATTATTACAATAATGTTCCCGAAGCACGAATCATTTGATACAGAGTATTCTGTAGGTATGATTTGGGCAAAAGAAGACCTTATAGCGCCGTTCAGCTTCCCGATATATAAGAGTGAAGAAGTTTACAAGAAAGAGGTCGAGGAGGCCCGGAAAAAGGTTCTCCCGGTATTCAGCATTAATACCGGGAAAAAGACCGAAAACAACCAGTGGCTTGATACGCTGAATCATATGTTTGAGAATATTGCTAAAGTGATTAGCTATGAAAAAGATATTACCAAGGAAAAAAACCTGCCTGAAGAAAAGAGAACTACCAGCGCTCAAACACTGAACAATCTAAAGGCTGGCGTTAAGGTACCGCTAACAGATGATGAATGGAAAATAATTTATTCATTAGATAATCCTCAGAACAGCTTTGGTGTTAACCTGGAAGGTTTTAAAAAGAAACTTATCCAGTCATTTAACCGGATATATGCAAAAAAGATAATAGACACACCTAAAAACCAGTTTACTACCGATAAAATATCATACATAAAAAATAAGATTGAAGAAACCATTGCAATGGATGACGTAGTAGATATGAATGAGGCATTCAATACATTGAAGTCAGATTTCGCCGGTTATTTCAATAATAATGATTTGGTAAATCTTGCAATGGAGTTTTCAAAAGAGTTTGTTGTGCCTGATTTGCTTTTCAACAAAGATGAAACCGAGAAGATTAAAGCTTCAATAGGAGATGCTGTTCCAAAAACGTTCGGAATAGTGAGAGAAAATGAAAGAATTATCAGCAAGCACGACCCTATAAATGAATCAACCAAGCTGAAGCTCGATTCATACAAAAAAGTCCGCGCCGAGCAAATGGGAGCCCGTGATTATTATTTACAGCAAATCGGCAGGTTCCTTTTTGTTTTAAGTATGCTGGCTTTGATTGGAATTTTTCTCTTCAAAATGCGCCCCAGGGTGTTTGCCGATAATACCCGCTTAGTGCTAATTTCAACCATAATTCTTCTTGAATGCCTGCTTGCTTATATCAGTTTAAATATTGAAGTAAAATTCCCTATCGAATACATGATATTTGTACCGGTGGCGGCAATGCTGCTAACTATTATTTTTGATTCGAGGCTGGCGGTATACTGTATTGTAATTATCTGTATATTGGTTTCCGCAGTCAGAGGGGGAGATTATGATATACTTATTCCGAATTTTACTGCATCGCTTCTTGTAATTTACTCCGTAAGGGATATAAAGAACCGTTCACAGTTATTCAGGTCGATGGTCTTTATTTTATCTGGTTATGTTATTACAATTGTTGCTATCGGGCTTGAAAGATATGATGACCCGGTTTTAATCAAGAATGAACTGTACGGCGCAGCGCTGAATTCGCTTCTTTCTCCGATACTTGCCTATGGTCTTCTGATATTTTACGAAAGAGTTTTCCGGGTAGCAACAGACCTTGTATTCCTTGAATTAAGCGATTTTAATCATCCGCTGCTTCGCGAGCTTTCATCTAAAGCTCCCGGAACGTTTCACCATTCAATTGTAATGGGTAATCTGTCCGAACAGGCTGCCAAAGAAATCAGTGCTAACCAGATTCTGGCCCGCGTAGGCTGTTATTATCACGATATAGGCAAGATTGTCAGTCCCAATTATTTTGTTGAAAACCAGCTTGACTCAAAAAATAAGCATGAGCAGCTGAATCCCTCGTTGAGCGCAAAAATGATAATTGCTCATGTGAAAAACGGTATTAAGTTAGCCGAAAAATACCGCCTGCCCCAGGAATTGATTAATTTTATCCCGATGCATCACGGAACTACACTGGTTTCATACTTTTATGCTAAAGCGATGTCTGAGGAAGATGAAGATGATTCCGTTCATGATTATATTTACCGCTATCCCGGTCCAAAACCGCACACAAAAGAAACAGGTATAGTTATGCTTGCTGACGCAGTTGAAGCATCTACACGCGCTATTGAAGACCCTACACCTGCAAAGCTGGAAACGCAGATTGACGAAATTATAAAAGCAAGGTTTATTGAAGGAGAGCTTGACGAGTGCGACCTTACGCTTAGTGACCTGACCAAAATTAAATTCAGCTTTTTAAAGACATCTAGTCGGAATCCACCACCACAGAATAAAATATCCCGAAAAGCAGGATGAGGAAGACAAATAATAATTCTTCCGGGCCGGCTCATCCCGACCAAAAACAAATCGACTCTTTTTTATTTCATCTTGAGCTTGAAAAATCACTATCCGAAAATACGGTTGCTTCTTATAGGTTTGATATAAAGAAATTCGGTGATTTTCTGGAACTTATAAAAGTTACCTCGTTTACCGATGTTGATGAACCTCATATAGAAAAATTTCTCGCTTACCTGAGGAAAGAATATAAATCTGCTACAGGAGCCAGGATTCTTTCATCACTCAGGCAGTTTTATGATTTTATGTTAAGTTCAGGCTACCTTACAAAATTTCAATATAACCCGTTTTCAAATTTTGATTCACCAAAGCTTGAAAGGAATCTGCCCGATGTATTGAGTTATGAGGAAATAGAGAAAATGTTTGCCGGGGCAGATGTAACCGAAACATTAGGGTTACGCGACAGGGCAGTGCTTGAAACCATGTATGCATGCGGACTTAGGGTAAGTGAGCTGATTAATTTAAAATCATCAAGTGTTTTTGCAGATGAAGAAATTATAAGGGTAACAGGTAAAGGCTCTAAAGAAAGGATAGTGCCGATAGGCAGTGAAGCTCTTAAATGGATTGATACATATATTAATCATGCAAGAATTAAGATTGCCAACAAAAAATCAGAAGACTACCTGTTCCTTAACTGGCGGGGCGGTAAGCTCTCAAGAATGGCTATTTGGAACATTATTGATAAATATTCAAAAATGGCTAAAATAGAAAAACAAATACACCCGCATATTTTGCGCCACTCATTTGCAACTCATTTACTTGAAGGGGGAGCGGATTTAAGGTCGATTCAGGAGATGCTGGGGCACGCAGATATAAGCACTACACAGATTTATACTCATGTAGATATTACTTATCTAAAAGAAGTTCACAAACAATTTCATCCCCGGGCCTGATTTGTCATCCCCCTAGCCCCCTTCAAAGGGGGAATGTGATGTTACCCCGTTGTTGGAGTTCCCACTAACAACATTACCCCAGCACTTCATTCTTTAGCTTGAAGTTTATCATCCCCCTTGCCCCCTTCGAAGGGGGAATGAAGTGTTCACCCCCAGTTGTTGGTGTTGTCACCAACAACTAAATCACGATGCTGGTGTTCTCACCGGCAGCATTATTTAGCCAGCACTTCATCTTTTATTTTATGCAAATATTCAAGCGCTGCATCATGTTCATTTGGTATTACGCCGTCCAGAATTGCTTCTTCTATTTTTGTTTTAATAATTCCAACCTGTTTCGAAGGCTGAATATTGCATATTTTCATTATTTCTTCCCCTCTGACGGGCGACTGGAAGTTACGGATTTTATCTCTTTCCTCAACCTCGGCAATTCTTTTTTCCACCCTGTCGAAATTGGAAAGGTATTTCTTAACCTTATCCGGGTCTTTGGAAGTTATATCGGCGCGGCAAAGCTTCATTAAATCTTCTATATCATCACCGGTTTCGAATATCAATCGTCTTACTGCGGAATCTGTTACATTTTCATCAGCCAATGCTATTGGTCTAAGGTGCAGGCGGACCAGCTTTTCGACATAGGGCAGCTTATCAAGCGGGAGCCGCATACGCGCAAATATTTTCTTTTGCCATCTTGCGCCAAGTTCTTCGTGTCCGTGAAAGGTCCACCCGGTGCCTTCAACAAAACGTTTTGTAGGAGGTTTTGCAATATCATGCATGAGCGCCGCAAATCGAAGCCACAGGTTATCGGTTGTTTTTGAAATATTATCCAGTACCTGCAATGTGTGGTAAAATACGTCTTTGTGGTGGAAATCTTTCCTCTGGTCAACACCTTCAAGAGAAGATACTTCGGGAAATATAATATCCATAAGTCCGCTCTTGTAAAGTAATTTAAGACCTATAGAAGGCTTTGAGCTTTGAAGGATTTTTAAAAATTCATCTGTAATTCTCTCTTGTGAAACAACTCCCTGTTCACCGGTTTTAATCCTCAGCCGTTCCTTCATTTCATTCATGGCTTTGAGGGTATCGGGATGGATTTTAAACTCAAGCTGTGAAGCAAAGCGCGCCGCCCGAAGCATTCTCAGCGGGTCATCATCAAATGTTTTAAGCGGGTCCAGCGGTGTTTTAAGAATTCCTTTTTCAAGGTCTCCAAGCCCGTCAAACAAATCGATTATTTTTTCAAAGCCGTCTTTGTTCAATGATACAGCCAGAGCGTTTACAGTAAAATCGCGCCTCGAGAGGTCATGTTCGAGGTCCGATAATTCAACCGTTGGTTTGCGGGAATCGCTTTGATAGCTTTCTTCTCTTGCAGAAGCAAATTCAATTTTTACATCATCAAGCTGAAGAAGCGCAGTGCCAAACTTTTTATAAACAGCGTTAAGCTCGGTCTTAAAATGTTTAGCGGTGATTTCTGCAAACTTTATTGCATCACCGATCACGCTTATATCAATATCTTTGCATTCAATACCCAGCAGGCGGTCACGTACAAATCCGCCCACAAGGTATGCCTCATAATTATTCTGTTGAGAAATCTCTGCAATTCTCAGAATAATTTTGTCATTAAGGTTTGATTTATTTAATGTGAACTTTACCAATATTATTTTCTTCCACTCGCCCTTCTCCTTTGGGGAGGGGATAGGGGGTGGGGTTTAATTATCCCGAAACTATTTCAATTATTCTGTCGGATGCTTCCACGGCAAGGCTTGCATCTTCAAGAGTAACCTTGACAGGTTTGTTTTCAATTATACTTGAAAAAAATGATTCTAGCTCGTCTTTTATTGGATTAATATCATTGGATTCTATTTCCGGCTGCTGATAAACTATTTTCTTTGTTTCCGAGAGCGGATATGTCATAACACCCGCAGGCGTCTTTGCTGATGAATCCTCAAGCGTAAACAACTCCGATTTATTATTAAGGAAATCCACCGAAATATAAGTATTTTGCTGAAAAATCCTCATTTTCCTCATTTTTTTGAGTGATATTCTACTGGCAGTCAGGTTTGCAACACATCCGTTTTCAAATGTTAAACGGGCGTTTGCAATATCTATGTTATCTGAAATTACTGCTACGCCGTTAGCATCAAGCTTGAACAAGGGTGATTTCACTAGGTTTAGTATAATATCGATATCATGTATCATTAAATCCTGTATTACCGAAACATCCGTACCGCGCGGATTAAACTGTGAGAGCCTGTGTGATTCAATAAACAACGGCTTAAGTTCATACTGCGAAAGCGATGTTAACGCCGGGTTAAATCTTTCAACATGCCCAACCTGAATCTTAACATCCTTGTTTTTTGAAAGCTCAATTAATTTTTTTGCTTCTTTTCCGTTTACCGTGACGGGCTTTTCAATAAACAGATTTATGTTTTTATCTAACGCTTGTCTTGCAATTTCAAAATGGGTTGATGTTGTTGTAACAATTACAAGAGTGTTAATATTATTCAAGAGCTTTTCTAATGAATCAAATGATTTTACCCCGTATTCGGATGATGTTTTTTCCGCTTTCCCGCTGTCGATATCATAAACTCCTGCGAAAGTAAAATTTTCATTTTCCGCACAGAGTTTACTCAATAGCTTTGCGTGAATGCTTCCAAGGTGCCCGCATCCGGCAAGTCCGATATTTAATTTATTTTTATCCATCAGGCTCTTTAGTTAAATTTGATTATGAAATCTCGATTGATACTCGGTGCATTAGGAATACTCCTGCGATAGTTATTAATCCTCCAATTAATAAATACAGTGAAATGGTTTCACCGAGAAATATAACAGAAAAAAATACTGTTATCAGCGGAGATAAATTTGAGAACGTTGTAATTTTGCTCACCTGCAGCGTTTTTAATACATAATACCAAACAAAATATGCTAAATACGCAACAATCACGGTAAGAAAAACGTAACCAACTATTCCTTTATATGTAAGATTCACAAATGTCAGGTTTGGTAAATCATAAATAAAAAGCGGTATGTAAGCAATTGCTCCGAATGTAAAAACTGCTGCCGCTGTTTTAATTGCTCCGTATTTCAGCACAAGGTCTTTTCCGAAAGCAAGGTAAACCGAAAAAGTAAATACCGCAAACACAAGCATAAAATCACCTGTTAAAACACTGCTGCCTTCTTTTGATTCGTTCAGGCTCTCATAAAAAACAAAGAATATTCCGATAATTGTCAGCAGTATTGCAATCATCTTGGAAACATAAAATTTTTCCGTTTTTCTTGTTACCGAAATTAAGTAAGCAAAAACGGGGTTCAGCGAGTAAATTATGCCCGAGTGTGATGCATAAGACAAATTTACGCCGTTGAGAAAGAAAAACTGGTTAAATGGGATGCTTAACACACCCATCATAACCAGCTTCGGATAATCCGATTTATCAAATTTTAAATTCTGCTTTCTGTACCTAAGTGTAATCAAAAACAATATGCATGCAACACTAAATCTCAAAAATCCCAGTGAAATGGGGGAGACTTCTGCAACAGTTAACTTCCCGAAGATAGGCGTTAAGGCGCTCGCTAAAATCAGGAAAGCAAGCAGTAAATAGTTTTTCATTTAATCATTCGGCAGCAGGCGCCGCAGTCTTCGGTTTTGCTTTCGCTTTCTCTATTTTAATTCTTTCTTTTCTCTTCTTGATAGTTTTTCTGTGCTTGCCTGCGACTTTTTTTAATTTTTTGTTCATATATTTATTTAATTACTGAATTATGCTACTGTTATTTCTTTATCTGCGTAAACATCCTGAATTGCATTGAAACAGTGCTACGCCTTCTTTCATCGGCTTCTGGAATGCTTTGCGTGCCCGAAATTAAGCCCATACCGCCTGCTCTTTTATTAATCACCGCTGTCATAACCGCTTCTTTAATATCCGATTCGCCCTTGCCTGTTGAGGCTCCGCCGGAATTAATTAAGCCGACTTTACCCATGTAACCGTTTACAACCTGGTAACGGCAAAGGTCAATTGGATGGTCAGTTGTGAGCTTTTCATAAACCAGTTTGCTTGTTTTGCCGAACTTAAGCGCGTTATAACCGCCGTTGTTCTCGGGTAATTTTTGCTTTAACAATATCAGCTTCAATTGTAACACCGAGGTGATTTGCCTGTCCCGTTAAATCAGCTGAGAGATGATAATCTTTATCACCCTTTACATTGAAAGCGGGATTCCTTAAATAGCACCAGAGGATTGTTACCATACCAAGCTCATGAGCATATGAGAACATTTGTGATACCTCCTGTATCTGGCGGGTTGATTCATCCGAACCGAAATAAATTGTTGCGCCTACTGCAGCGGCACCCATGTTAAATGCCTGGTCGATGCTTCCGAAAATTATCTGGTCATACTTGTTGGGATATGTGAGCAGTTCATTATGGTTGAACTTCATAATAAAGGGAATCTTGTGCGCGTATTTTCTGGCAACCGAGCCGAGCACGCCCAGCGTAGATGCAACAGCATTGCATCCGCCTTCGATTGCAAGCTTAACTATGTTTTCGGGGTCAAAGTATTCCGGGTTGGGTGCAAATGATGCGCCTGCGGAATGCTCAATTCCCTGGTCAACCGGAAGTATTGAAAGATAACCTGTTCCTGCAAGTCTGCCGTGACTGAAAATACTCTGCATATTTCTTAACACGTTGGGGCTGCGGTCTGAATCTTTCCACTCGCGCTCAACAAAATCCGGTCCCGGCAAGTGAAGTGATTCTTTGGGAACAGTTGTGCATTTATGGTTGAGCAAATTATCAGCTTCTGAACCTAATATTTCTTTTATTTTATTTAACATTTTAACGCTCCATTATAATTTAATTGTTTAATTTCGTAAACGGCAGCTTAGTTATGCTGCATTTAATTCCTCCTCCGGATTTTAATAAGTATTCTTTATCAAAATCAAGGAAAGCTGTTTTTATAAATCCAAGTCCTATGTTTCCAAACTTCTCCGAGTGCGCAGTGCTTGTAATATATCCGCACTCTTTATCATCTATGCTAACTTTAAGCTCATCAGCAGGTTCAGGCATTTTGTCAAATTTAAAGCCAACCATGTGCTTGCTGATTTTATCATAAGTATCCAGCCTTGCTATTACTTCCTGTCCGATATAACAGCCTTTGGTAAAGCTTACGTATTTTTCTAATCCGCACTCAAGAGGATTGGTTTCATCAGTCATTTCTTTGCCGAACTTTGGTATTCCGTATTCAATGCGGAGTGTTTCGTATTCACTTTGTGTGATTTCTATTAAAGCAGAATTATTTCCTAAAATTTTTTTCGAATAGAATTCTTAGTCTTCAGTAAGCATAAATAAAAAGAAATCCGCCGAACACATCATCATTTCTCGATATAATAGCATCTTTGCCATCGGATTTACAAACAGCAAAATCATTATTGGTAAACCCGCTTATATCAGCATTAAACATTTCTTTTGCAAACTTATCTGATTCATCACCGAAAAAAAGAATTGCTGCATGAGTTCCTGACATATCAGTTACCTTGAAATCATCCATAATTGTGTATTTATCAAGATGGCTGATAACAGCTTTTGAATTATTAAATGAACAGGCTGTAAAAACAAAATCACCGAAATTGTACAGCGTAAGCAGGTCAACAAACCTGCCTTTATCCGATGTAAGAACAGTTTTGATTCCCTTGAACTTGCCGAGTGAATTCACAGTATTTGTTGAGAGCCTGTTTATAAGGTCCAGCCTGTCATTGCCCGTAAATTTCAGGAAATCAAGGGGTATTTTGCAATAATTAAGCATCAGATTTTAAATATACCTTTAAATGGAAACTTATTCAAAGTAATAATTTATCATGGATTGCCGCATGAGAAAATTTCAAATCTTCCAGAAAATTTCATCAAGATAATGTGATTCATTTTTTTCCCAATTTTTCCCGCTAATACATTGAATATCTGATAAACATGCTTTATTTTTTGTGAAATCCCTAAAATAACCGGTTATGCTTAAAGAATTCGGACAAGACTTAAAGAGCTTACGGGAATCCCAGAATATCTCCGTTGCGGAAATTTCGGCGCAGACAAGAATCAACCCGAAATTTATAAACATGATGGAATCGGGTGTATTCAATTTCCAGCCGGAAACCTATATACGCGCCTTCCTCAAAGAATATGCAAGATGTGTTGACGTAAGCGAAAACATTCTGCTCACCGATTACGAAAAAGCTAAATCCGGATTCTACGTGCGTAAATCAACCACCCCTAAACAGGAGGATAAACCTTTATCGATTAAACCTGTTGTAGAAAGTTCCGATGCTTCTGAACCTAAAACTGAAGAAAAACCTGTACCCAAAGAAAAACAATCATCACCTCCAAAAGAAAACTGGCCTCCGCCTGAAATAAGGAGAAGAGACCATGATGAGGATTCAAAAGAATTTTCCAATAAAACCCTGACGCAGAAAATTCTGCTCGGACTTCTTATTCTTGTCATTATTGCAGGCATAATTTATTTAATTGATTACCTTACTAATTCGGGAAATGATAATACCTCCAATGTTAAGCCGAAATCATTCAGCGAGATTTCCGAAGATTATGAGAATAAAATAAAGGGAAATAAAAATAAAGAAACAAAACAGCTTGAAGAAGATTCTCTTAAATCTGTAAAAATAGATTCGCTTAAGCTTTCTATTGTTGCATCCAAAGACGTGAGAATAAAAGTTTACGTTGATGAAAAAAGGCTCGTTGAAGATGTTATTGCCGCAAAAGACACAATGGTTATTGCCGCAAAAGACCAGTTCCGCTTCAGCGCCTCGGCAAACTCATCAGTTGACCTGTACTTAAACGGCAAACATCTGAAAAAACCGTCATCTGTTACGGGGTCTTCTATTAAAAACATAGTCATTAATAAAGATGGTATTGTTAATGAATGATAATCCCTTCATTTTCCCCAATTGAGTTAAATCCAAAACTTCTATCCGATGGCAGATAAGAATGTCATAGAAAGAGTAAATAAGCTGCGTGAGCGCCTTAATGACGCGAACTACCGCTATTATATTCTGGCTGAGCCAACCATTGATGATTATGAATATGACATGCTGATGAATGAGCTTATTGAGCTTGAAAAAAAATATCCCGAACTCTTAACACCCGATTCACCCAGCCAGCGCGTCGGCGGCGATTTGACAAAAGATTTCCCGACTGTAACTCATGAAGTCCCCATGCTCTCGCTTTCAAATTCTTATGATGAAAATGATTTGCGGGAGTTCGATAAGCGCGTAAACAACCTGCTTAAAGGCGAAAAGTTCCGCTATGTATGCGAGCTTAAGTTTGACGGTGCGGCAGTTACTCTCATTTACCGTGACGGCATGTTTATTCAGGGCGCAACCCGCGGTGACGGAACTCAGGGCGATGAAATTACAACTAATCTTAAGACCATCAGGTCTATACCGCTTCGCATTCATCCGGAAGGCAAACCGTTTAAGAAGCTGGATATAGAAGTGCGCGGCGAAGTATTTATAAAAAAAGATGATTTCATAAAAATTAACGAGAGACAGGAACAGGCAGGCGAGAAGCTCTACGCAAACGCCAGAAACACCTGCGCCGGAACACTGAAGCTGAAAGATTCAAAAATTGTTGCAAGCCGTAACCTGAACATGTTTTGTTATTTCCTGAGGCACCTTGACCCCAATGAACAGGCTAAGCTGAAATCACATTATGAAAATATGCAGCTTCTTAAGAAGCTGCGGTTTCCTGTGAACGAGCATATTGCAACGAAAGATAACATGGATGATGTGATTTCGTTCTGCAATGAGGTTGAATCATGGCGTGATGAGCTTGATTATGAAATTGACGGCGTGGTTATAAAAGTTGATTCATTAGAACAGCAGGAAAAATTGGGCAGTATTGCAAAGAGTCCCCGCTGGGCTATAGCGTATAAGTTCAAGGCAAAACAGGCAGTTACGAAGCTAAAAGGCATTACTTTACAGGTCGGAAGAATCGGCACAATTACACCCGTTGCGGAGCTTGAACCGGTATTTCTTGCAGGGTCTAAAATATCACGGGCAACACTGCACAATGCGGATGAAATCGAACGGAAAGATATCCGCGTGGGTGATTATGTTAAAATCGAAAAAGGCGGGGATGTAATACCCAAAGTTGTTGAAGTAGTAAAAGAAAAAAGAAGCAAATCATCAAAACCGTTTGTGATGCCCGCAAAATGTCCCGTTTGTGGTACGGAGCTCGAGCGTCCCGAAGGCGAAGCAAATCATTACTGCATCAACCACCAGTGTCCCGCGCAGGTACAGGGCAGAATGGAGCATTTTGTTTCCCGCAATGCTATGGATATCGAAGGGCTGGGTTACAGCATAATAGAAAAATTTATCGAGCTTAAATATCTCCATGATATAACCGATATATACAGGCTTAAAGAACATGAAAAAGAATTAAAAGGGCTGGAGCGGTTCGGAGATAAGAGTATTGATAATATTCTTGAATCGATTGAGAAATCAAAGCAGAGACCGTTTGAAAAAGTTTTGTTCGCAATCGGAATAAGGCACGTTGGTGACAGAACTGCAAAGCTGCTGGCAAAACATTTCGGAAGTATAGATGAATTAATGAATACACCAAAAGAAGATATTGAAAGTGTTAATGAAATCGGTCCCAAGATTGCCGAAAGCGTTTATGATTTCTTCCGCAAGAAATCTAATATGGAGCTTGTTAACAAGCTGCGCAAAGCGGGATTGAAATTTGAATCAGACGGCGGAAAGAAAAAAGGACCCGGCAAGCTGGAAGGCAAAACATTTGTTCTTACGGGAACCCTTGAAAAATACAAGCGTGAAGAAGCCGCGGAGATTATTGAATCACTCGGCGGCAAAGTTTCGTCTTCTGTCAGCAAAAAAACCGATTACGTATTGGCAGGCGATGAAGCCGGCTCAAAGCTTGATAAGGCAAGAGAGCTTGGAGTGAAAGTGATTGATGAAAAAGAGTTTGAGAAAATTGTGAGATAAAAGCCCCTCCTGTCCTCCCTGCCTGCAGCAGGCAGGCCCGAAGGGGAGGAATATTACTGTAGCCGGAGCCTTTGGGCTTCTCCGGGAATATTCCCTGTGCTGCTTGCCAAAAATCCGGGTTTTAATAACTCGTACCACGACAAGGAGTCAGGGCATGAGAGGAAAACCCTGTTTAATGTAATAATATCGCACTCTGAAGGCTGCGGTACGGTAAATCAAATTAATAGTGAAAATGAAAATAAATGTGATTAACTTGCTTCACTTGTAAGAATATAAATGACTGAAAAACAATTTTTTAATGCCCTAAGCAACGGAAAAAAAGACATACTGCAAAGTATTTTAAATCTTTTGCAGGAAATGAATATTGATTATTGCCTGATAGGAGGGCTGGCAGTTAACGCTTATGCTGAACCGGTTGTAAGTTTAGATGTAGATTTGATAATTGAATTGGCTGCAGAAAATAAATTTCTTGAAAAAGTTAAAGAAATATTCAAAATAGAATCTTTTTCCCATAGTTTAAACCTCAGCAATTCTGAATCGGACCTGAGGATACAAATTCAAACGGATAAACGGTACCAGGATTTTATACCCCGTGCTTCAAAAAAGCAAGTTATAGGTTACGAAATGAAAGTCGCAGCTGTAGAAGATGTTTTGCAGGGAAAAATCTGGGCATACATGGATAAACAAAGGCGTGAAAGCAAACGTATGAAGGACCTGGCGGATATTCTAAGACTCATCGAAAAATATCCTGATTTAAAAGCATTACTCCCCGGTGAAATTACAGAAAAAATGTGAAATGTAATCTTGAATTACTTTTCCTTACGACCTGACACAAATACAAATCATCAGAAAGTAATTCCGGCGCATCTTTTAATCTTATTTTCTCAAATATTCTAAAACACATATAGAGCGTTTTTAAGGCTATATATTTATATAGCCCATTGCAATTACCCGAGGTATGTAAAACGGCCTAGGAGAGGCATTTACGGAAGAATTAGAGGCATTGGGAAAAGGGGTTGAACCAGATTTTCAGAAGTTTCAAAGAAACTTGTTAATTGGGTTCCGCTTCCGCTGGGATTTTAAAAAAAAAGCCAGCAGGTTTTCACCATGCAGGCTTGTTATGATTTAAGTTGGGAATTAATAATCTAATGCATAAAGTTATAGCTGAACACAAGGTACAGTCCGCCGAAATATCTTTTTTCCTTATTCTGCAGGCTTTCTATTCCCTGGCCAAACAGCTGTGTATAGTAATATCTCACATCCATATTGAGTGAAGACCTTTTACTTGTCAGGTAATCAACTCCCACACTCGCAAATGCGCCGACTGTATATTTTGCTTTTGCATGTCCGAAACTCGGGAAAAATGATTCCGCGTAAGGTGTATATATAATTGCTGTTGGCGAAATCCCGAAATTAACATGCGGGCGCAGGTCATCGGTTACATCTTCTCTGAATAACCTGAACTGCATACCCAGATTTATCGGAATCATAAACATCCTGTTTACTTTGTAAGGTACATAGCTGTTTCCGAAAATATCATATACTTCAAACTCACGGTCATCTTTAGCTCCCGAAAAGAAAATGCCTGCAAATCCGGATACATCGGGGCTGAACTGTTTAAAAAGCTGGGAGCCCACCGCAAAACCGTTATCCGAAAAAAGCACATTTATTGACCAGTTGTTATTTGGTTCTTTTTTCGGTTTTGTGATTGAGCTCAATTCAGAATTATGCGAATCTGTTAAACGCAAAGTCTGTGTATTCTGGGAAAACAGTATATTTGTGCCGAGTAACAGCACAGCAATTATTAATAAAATGTGTTTCATACGGTAATGTTAATAATTTCAATTGTTATATTCAACTTAAATAATTAAGTTTGTTGAATTTAGTGTAGCGGGGAATCCAAATCCATAGTAAGCTGACTTTCTTTTTCACAGCTCAGGTACAAAAAAATTTTACAAACCAAATGCCAAAGAAAATCGAAATAGTAAGTTACGGCAAAACCTTTGACTTAAATAACAAGAAAAAGCTCTTTTTGATTTCAGGGCCTTGTGTAGTTGAGAGTGAAAAGATGGTGATTGAAATTGCAAAGAAAATAAAAGGGATAGCCCAAAAATTAGGAATTCCGTTCATTTTTAAGGCATCTTACAAGAAAGCAAACAGGACAAGCGGCAGTTCGTTCAGGTCAATCGGAGTGCAGAATTCACTCGAAATATTGGCAAATTTGAGAGAAAAAGTGAAAGTACCTGTATTAACCGATGTTCATTCCGAAATAGAAGCGGTTATTGCTGCCGATTATGTTGATATACTTCAAATTCCTGCATTTCTATCACGCCAGACTGAGCTTCTTGAAGCCGCCGGTGAAACAGGCAGGATAATCAATATCAAAAAAGGACAGTTCCTCTCACCCGAGGATATGAAATTCCAGATTAAGAAAGTGGAATCGACAGGCAACAAAAAAATATTAATAACTGAGCGGGGGACTTCATTCGGTTATCATAACCTTGTAGTCGATATGCGTTCGCTTTCCATAATGAAGAGCTTCAATTACCCGGTTGTATTTGATGCAACTCATTCATTGCAGATGCCTTCCAAGGAAAACGGCATTTCCGGCGGCTCGCCGGATTTAATTTTCCCGATAGCGCGCTCTGCAGCTGCTTCGGGAATTAACGGAGTTTTTATTGAAACACATCCTAATCCCGCAAAAGCTCTAAGCGATTCCAAATCGATGCTTCCGCTTTCCAGGCTGGAATCGCTTTTAAAACAGCTTGTAAGCATCCATAAACTTGTAAATGATTTTGACAATTAATATTTTTTCAATTAACTGCTGATAATGTCCGGTTACAATAAGGTCACACCCGAAATAATCAACAAGCTGAAAGAAATTGCCGGCAGTGAAAATGTTTTCATTGATGAGGAAACACTTGCCCTGTGCTCAAAAGATGAAACCGAGGATTTCAGGTTCCCGCCCGAAGCAGTTGTAAAACCCTTAAATACAAATCAGATATCTGAAATTCTCAAGCTGGCAAATGAAAAGAAAATTCCGGTTACTCCGAGAGGCGGGGGTACGGGACTTTCCGGCGGCGCGCTTCCTGTCCACGGCGGAATAGTTGTATCGATGGAGAAGTTTAATAAAATTCTTGAAATCGACGAGAAAAATTACCAGGCAGTTGTTGAACCGGGGGTAATTACGGAAATATTCCAGAATGAAGTTGAAAAAAGAGGTTTATTTTATCCGCCTGACCCTGCTTCACGCGGTTCATCATTTCTCGGCGGGAATTTGGCGGAGTGTTCCGGCGGTCCCCGCGCTGTGAAATACGGCGTTACCAAAGATTATGTGCTCGGACTTGAAGCTGTGCTTCCAACAGGCGAAATAATTAATGCCGGCGGCAAAGTGTTAAAAAACGTTACAGGCTATAATCTTACACAGCTTCTTATCGGCAGCGAAGGAACACTTGGAATTATAACCAAAATTATTTTCCGTCTTATACCTCTCCCAAAGCATAAGAAAGTGATATTAGTTGCATTTAACTCGTTTGAAGACGCTACTGATGCAGTGGCTAAGATATTTCAGCGGGGTATTACTCCTTCAGCAATTGAGTTTATGGAAAAAGCTGCCGTTAAAGCCGCGGAAGAAAAGCAGAATAAAAAATTCCCGAACGGGGAGGCTGAAGCGCAATTGTTTATTGAAGTTGACGGAAATTACACCGAACAGCTTGATAAAGATATAGAGCTGATTGCCGAGGTTGTATCGGAATACAACCCGCTTGATATATTGCTTGCCGATGAGCCGCAGAAAGTCGAGGATGTTTGGGCATTAAGAAGGGGAATAGGTGAGGCGGTGAAATCAATTTCTGCGTATAAAGAAGAGGATACTGTGGTACCAAGGGCAAATATGACGAAGCTGGTAAAGGGTGTGAAGGAAATTTCGGCAAAATACGGAATTACAACTATTTGTTACGGGCATTCGGGGGATGGGAACATTCATGTAAATATTCTTAAGGATAAACTTGATGACCGTACATGGGAAAAAAATATCGATAAAGCAATAAGAGAAATTTTTGCTTTAACTGTCTCGCTTGGAGGCACTATTTCGGGTGAACACGGAATAGGCTACTCGCAGAAATCATATTTGCCGATAGCTTTATCAGAAAATGAGCTGATGATAATGAAAAAAATAAAAAACTTATTCGACCCGAATAATATCTTAAACCCGGAAAAATATTTATAAATTGATTAAATCCGAATTAAAAATAAGAATTCTCTACGCTTACACCGATAAAATGGGTGTAGTATATTACGGAAGGTATTTTGAGTTTTACGAAGCAGGAAGAAATGAATTTCTGAGAAGGCTCGGCTACCCTTATTCAAAAATAGAAGCTCAAAATATCATTCTTCCCGTGATTGAAGCCGATTCAAAGTATTTTGCTCCCGCCCGTTACGATGATGAGATTACTTTATATACGATGTTAAAAGACGTTCCTTCGGTGAGAATAAAACTTGAGTATTTGATAGAGAACGAAAAAAAAGAAAAGCTTGCCGAAGGCTTTACAATTCACAGTTTTGTTAATTCCATAACCAGAAAGCCAATACGTCCCCCTGCGGATTTTGTTGAGCTTGTAAAGTCAAAATTAAAATAAAAAATGATTAGTACTGAATTACTTGAAGTCCTGCGCTGCCCAATAGGAAAAGCGGAATTAAAAGAAAAAGATAATTATCTTGTTTGCACTCCATGCGGCGTTAGATACCCGATTGATGACGGGATACCGATACTTCTTGTCGATGAAGCCATTTTACCCGAAGGCGTTGACAGTGTAAATGAATTAGAATGCATGAAAAAATGACTCTGAAAGAGTTTTATAAAAAACATGCAAAGGATATTGAAATTGCAGTAAAAGCAGCCCTTGCAGAGGATAGGGTGAGGGAAGATATTACAACAAACCTGCTTTTCGGAAGAAATATTTTCGGAAGACCGAAATCAGCTAAGCTGCTTTGCAAAGAAGATTGTATCCTTGCCGGGATTGAAATATTCAAAAAAGTATTTAAAACACTTTATCCTGATACGGCATTTAAAAGTTATTTCAAAGACGGAGAAAAGCTCCGGAACAAATCCGTTGTTCTTGAAGTAAAAGCTCCATTGGTAATTTTACTCGAAGGCGAAAGGACAGCGTTGAACTTCCTGCAGAGAATGTCTGGTATTGCAACACTGACGAATGAATTTGTCAGGAGGCTTAAATATAAAAACGCAAAGATTCTGCACACGCGAAAGACAACTCCCGGGTTCAGAGTGTTTGAGCTTGCTGCTGTAAAAACAGGCGGCGGTGATTTCCACAGGTTTGACCTCAGCTCATCGGTAATGATTAAAGATAATCATATTGAAGCTGTGGGCTCTGTTAATAATGTTCTTGAATATATGAAGAATATAAAGCTCACCGGAAAGCAAAAGCACAGGTTCGATATTGAAGTAAAGAACATAAATGAACTTAAAGAGGTGTTAAAGGTAAAGAATTTGGTTAAGATTGTAATGCTGGATAACTTTGTGAAGAAGGATATACCAATAGCAATTAGTATGTTAAAGAACTGCGGTATAAAAACAGAGCTGTCCGGAGGCATAAATCTGGATAATTTTGGGAAGCTTCAGCAGCCTGGAATTGATTATTATTCAATCGGGATGCTGACACATTCCTATAAATCAATCGATTTTTCACTCGAATTTTAAAAAAAACAAAAATTCAAAAATATTGCTTATTTATTCAATTATTTATAAATTGCATCCAATAACCAACCAAAATAGGAGAAATCAAAATGACATTAAACTACAATAAACTCAAATTTATCATAGCTTTATTTGTGATTCTGGGTTTAGCAGTTGCTTGCGGGTCAAAAAAAGACTCATCCGATAAAAAAGAAGACACCAAAAAGGAAGAAACGAAGAAGGAAGATACAAAGTCAGACGAAAAGAAAACCGATGATACCAAGAGTGATGATAGCCAATTCAGCGGAGCAAAATTATATTTTTGCGAAGAATATACAGATGGAAAAGAAATTGGCAAATCTGATGCATTTACAATTTCATCAGGCGGCGGATATTTTACATGTATGATTGATTTAAGACCTTCGGGCAAAAAAATCGGCGTTGGAAAGCTTGATTTGCGTATTACAAAACTCACCGGTGACGGAGAGAAAATTATAGATACAAAGAATTTTGACGTTCAGCCGGATTGGGATTACATATTTTTCGATAAGTTCTATACATTCCATTCCGAAGGAAAATATAAAATTACTGCTTTAAAACCGGACGGAACACCTGTTGCAAGCGGTGAAGTAAAAATCAGTTACAGATAATTCAGGTGCTGCCTGATACTATAGTATTGACTTAAATTACGAGGTAAATTAATTAATAAATTAAAAAAGGGGATAAAATGCTGAAAAAATTTCTTACAGTTTCATTTTTTGTCTTAACACTGTTTGCTTTATCAGGCATTACAAAGGGACAAACGCTTTATTTCTGCGAGAGTGTTGATAATGACGGTTACCCGGTAACAGAAAGCACCGTGTTCAACATTTCAAGCAGCGGAAGCTACTTCGATTTTCTTGTAAGGCTGCCTTACGCTGTTAACTGCCGTTCGGTTAGATATGAAATTTATAAAGTCGACCGCGCAGGCAACGAATCTTATGACAATACCATTTACCAGGATACAGAAAAAGACTGGACATGGTTTTATAAACAGGTAACGTTTTATGATGCAGCAAAGTACAATATTTATGTTTACGACTGTTACGATTATTTGCTGACTTCAGGCTCTGTGAGAACTCAATACAGATAATTAAATTAAAGGATTAGATTTTAATAATTAATTTTGGTCAATTCCCGTTCAAAAACGGGGATTGACCTTTTTATTATGCTCGAAAAAATTAAGAGTCTTTCTAAGGAAACGCTGATTTACGGCATCAGCACTATAGTTGGAAGATTTTTAAACTTTATTCTTGTACCTTTCTATACAAATGTTTTTAAGCCTGCAGAATACGGAATAGTAACACTCGTTTATGCTTACGTTGCCATCCTTAACATTTTTTTCACAATGGGATTCGAGTCGGGATATTTTAAGTTTGCCTCAACACTGGAGGTCGGCGATGCTAAAGAAAATTTCTCGCTTCCGTTTTTTACGATACTGGTTAACTCGGTCATATTATCTTCTATTATTTACATATTTTCTGATAACTTAGCCGGTCTTATAGGCCTGCAGGGAGGGTATAGTTATTTCGTAAAATTCGCCGCCTTCATGCTTTTATTCGACGCTATATCGTTTATTCCCTTTGCGTACCTGCGTCTGCATAACAGACCGGTCAGATTTATGGCGGTAAAAATTGTAAACATAGTTATTAATGTTACACTGAATTTTGTTCTTGTGCTTGTTTTTAAATTAGGGCTAGTCTCCGTGTTCATAGCTAATCTAGCGGCTTCAGCTTTTACGTTTCTGCTGCTGACCCCAATTGTTGTTAAAAATATTACTTTCCGTTTTAATAAAAAATTATTTAGTGAGCTGTGGAGATTCTCTCTGCCCTATATTCCATCTGGCCTTGCATTCATAATGGTTGCGGTGGTTAACCGTCCGATTATGCAGATTCTAACAGATGATACAACAGTAGGAATTTTCCAGGCAAACTTCCGGCTTGGAATTATTATGATGCTCCTTGTTCAGATGTTTGATTATGCCTGGCGACCGTTTTTCCTCAATAACGCCGGAGACCCCAATGCAAAAGATATGTTTTCCAAAGTTATGACGATTTTCACAGGTTTTGCTTCTGTAATCTTGATAGTATTTACTTTCTTTATTGATAATATAATCAGGATACCGCTTATCCATAAAAAGCATTTAATAGGAGCAGAATACTGGTCAGGCGTTTATATCGTGCCTATAATTTTGTTCTCCTATCTCATGTACGGAATTTATATTAATCTCATGGCAGGAATTTTTATTGAGAAGAAAACAAAATATCTTCCTTACATAACCGGTGCAGGGGTGATAATAAATATAGCCGGTAATTTTCTGCTGATTCCTCCCTTCGGGATGTACGGTGCTGCAATAGCAACATTTCTCAGCTATTTTGTTATGATGGTTTATATTTACTATATATCGGAAAAATTTTATCCCGTGAAATACGAAGTCAACAAAATTATCCTGCTTTTTATTGTAAACTCCGGAGCCATTATATTCTTTTACCTTATGTTCTACGGGATACTGCCTTCGGGTATATTTTTAAAATTTGCAATTATGATTTTGCTGGCAGGAGCGGTTATATATTTATCGGGATTGACAAAAGCGAAGGTTCTGTTTAAGAAAACTGCTGTAAAGAAAACCGAAATCGATGAGGTTGATGTTGAGGATGAGTATATCCCTTAATGTTTATGACCGTGTCCGTGATGCTCCTCGTGAATCATCTCCAGCATCTCTTCTTTCTTATCGCCTTTCTTCGCGCTTACCGATACAATAAACGAAGGCACTCCAACATCATTTGTAACACAGGGAACCAGCACCGAGAAAATTAATATCGGCACAAACAAAAGCGCTTTAAGCGAAAGTATGTTCACACCGAATGTAATCAGGTATAACCCTGCGGCAAGTGAGGAAATGAGTATATGCGCGCCGTGAGTGTAGCGTGAGAGCTTGCGCACCGATTGCGAGAGAAAATACCCGATAACAGCGCCGGAAATTATGAATATCCATGATATAACCGGCTCCTCGATTATGCAGACGTGGAAGCTCATATCATAATTCAGCAGAAGCCCGCCGATGTACGGGAAAACTATATCGCTCAAAGTGCACGTAATAGCCGATGTTGCTATAGCGGCAAATATGGCAATCCAGACGTTTCGCCTGTAAATACTGAACAGCGCAGCCGGTGTAAGCGCAGCAAAAAACAGGTGAGAGATAAAAAATCCTTCAAACATATTTTCTGAAATCGGAGCTGCCCTCGGCAGAGGGAGCAAAGAGATATTCTTTAGCCAGTATTATCAACACTGCCGCAATAAGTACGGCAAATATGGTAAACCAGATATGGTTTGAAAGCTCTACTGCAAATATGTTTTTATGCTTGTGCTCTGCGGCTATCTGCATGTGCTGTTTCTGAATGAGTGTGGCCATAATGTATCTGTTAAGGTAAATAATCCTTCCAGCGTTCCCTTATTTGCTGCGGGCTCAGCATTTTGCCGTCATTGAGGTCTTCCACGATTTTATCTATAATCTTTTTGGCTTCGTCTTTGCGGTAATCTTTAATAAACCCGTCGAAGTAGTGGTTGCCTGCCATAGCGCGGTTGATTTCGGCGTGTTTGTTGTTTTCGTTTAGCTCGGTATAATACACAACGCGGTATTTATGGTTATATACCGTGTCTTCGTATATTTCGAACATTATTTTATCTGATTCAAATGCCATTTTGCTGTACCACATTCCCGCCCCGCATTAGGTGCGGGATAAACTCCAGCGGGAATCCTATAAATTTTACTGATTATTTTTAATTTATCAGCTAATTTATTCTTTTCGGAAATGTTATGCAACATAGAAAGTCCCTCCATATATACCCTGATTATTCATCCTATGACTCTCAGTCATAGGATGAATTACACACATCTTTATTTTTCCAAAAACTTCATTACTTCAAGTAACGGCAAGCCTGCCTGCTGCAGGCAGGTAAATCAAAACTGGCCCTTATGTGCAGTTTTTCTAAAAGATTAACCACAGAGAAGCAGAAACGCAAGGTTCAACACTTAAACACTCCGCACTCGAGACACTCAACTGACTCTGCACTCCTACCCCCCCCATAACTTGAAGTTATAACAAGTTATAAAAGTGCCCTTTAAATGCAGCATTTTTAAAACAAGTTACCAAACTGCCCTTAAATTGCCTGCCTGCTGCAGGCAGGCGGTTTTTGCTTTCCGCGCATTTATTTCAAAGAACACTATATAAATATATAACATATATTTGCTTAAATCAATGCAAATATTTTGCTCTATTACTACTCAGTAGTTGTTGGTCACCAGCATTATCTTGACAAGCTTAACCCCGTTGTTGGTGTTGCCTGCCCCGAGTGCTCGGCGGTCACCAACAACAAAGAAAGCGGCGCCCTATATATTATTTTGTAGTATTGAGACCAAATTTCCATTGTCAGCTAAATAAATTCTTCAGTGCGGAGCTGAAGAAGAAAGATAAATTTAAGCTGAAATGGATTTTTTTGTTTATAAATACCATTTAACTGCTGCCGGATACCGCAATATTGCTGTACCCCACTCGCTTTTTAATTGTTTGGCTGAATAATATGGGTTAATTTAGGAGAAATAACGCATATGACCATGAAACAAAATCTACAAATAAACGTAAGTCCTGCCTGCCCGTCCGTCAGGCGGGAGCGTAGTCGAAGGACAAAAAACATACTAAGCACACTCTTGTTTTATCTTTCCATCCTTTTTTTCATCATCGGCTTTAATTTTAGTGATACCATGGTCGGCGGCTGGACCAGCAGTTTACGCCGGATTTGAACGGACAAAGTATTAAAGATATAACGTTTCTTGATAGCTTGACAGGATATGTAATTGCCGCACAACATTATATTTTAAAGACAACAAACAGTGGAGATAACTGGTCAATAATTTATAATGATACCAGTACAACAAACGGATTCAGCAGAATTGAGTTTATAGATCAAACAACAGGCTATGTAGGAGGATTTATAAGTGAAAACTTTAACTATCACATTTTAAAAACAACAAATGCGGGAATAAGCTGGTTTTATATCAACGGTCCTTATCAGCAGGCTGCAGATGATATGTTTGTATTAAATGAAGATACAGTATGGATTGTTAACAGTGGGGCGCTTTGGCGGAGCTTCCGCACGACAAATGGAGGATGGTCTGGACAAAATAAATTTAATTGCTTCAGAGGACCCGGGTAAGATATACATGTATAACAGGAATATAGGGTTTGCATCATCAGGAACAGGCGGAGTATTATACAAAACCTCCAACAGCGGAGAGAACTGGGTAAGAAATTACCGGAACAGACGGATTCAGAGATATATATTTTGTTGACAACTTAACAGGATGGAAGTGCTATGGAGCAATTAAAAAAACAACAGATGGTGGTTTGAACTGGGTACAGCAGACGATACCTTACGGGGGTCATAATAACAGGTTCGTCTATGGGAAAAATTTCCGTATTAAACGAAGATACTGTTTGGGGTGTCGGAGGAAGTGTACAATATCCTAATTTACAATCCAGAGGGGTAATATATAAAACGATCAACGGAGGTCAAAACTGGCTGTTCCAGATTCCTGATACAACAATTCATGTATTAGGCGGATATTCTTACATACAATTTATAAATAGAACAACCGGCTGGGCATATACTTTGGGATTTGAAGGCGGTATTCACACAACAACAGGAGGAGACACGGTTTGGTACACAGGAGTACAGCAGATAGGTTCGGAAATTCCAATACAATTCAGACTCTATCAAAATTATCCAAATCCTTTTAATCCGAGAACAGTAATCAAATATCAAATAGTAAACAGTAAAAAACAAATATCAAATGTAAAATTGATAGTATATGATATCACGGGTAGAGAGATAATAACGCTGGTGAATGAAGTTCAAAATACCGGAACCTACGAAGTTGATTTTTCCGGGAACGGGTTATCAAGCGGAGTATATTTTTATACCTTGTTTGTTAATAACAAATTGTTTGATACGAAAAAAATGATTTTACTTAAATAAATCCAATCACTCACCTTAATTATACCCGTGGTGTCGGGAATGTTTCCCGACGCATTCACGAAGTGAATAATTAGAACACGCCGCGGGCAACAATTTTCCCCTTACAATTTCCTTCCCCAATTTGCTAATTTATTATCAACTAACTTAAAACTTCACAATTCCCCATAGTTTATTCCGTTAAGAAACAGTTTTACACTGAAAAGCACAGCTAAACACAAAACCGCGAGGCGGATTGCATCGGGAAAAATTCCCGGCGCCACATCAATAATGATGGTTTCAATTGAGTCCACTTTCGGGTGACTCTGCTAAACCGAAATATATATAAAATCAACAATTCTGATATGGATTCCCGTATGAACATACTTTATATTTTCTTTGAGCCTTTGTGGCAAAATAAGAACATGCTGATTGGATTCCCGTTTTCGCAGGAATGACTAATTCCCTCTTATGGTTTGAAAATCTGGATATTTTAACCTAAATTAGCGGTTCATAACTATTAAGAGGTATAAAATATTGGGAAAAAATAAGAAAATACTGTTATATGTGCTGATTTTTACTGTTCTTGGCGCCGGCGCCTTGTTTGGTGGTTTCTATTTTAAGAGCTTTGAGAAAATCAATGCTCAGACTACTGAATCATCAGATTTTAAAGATATCCAAAATCCGGTTGATACCGGAAGCAACCCAGGACTTCAAAAAATTGTGTTCAGAATTAACAGCGCAAGCGATATTGATAAAGACGTCGAAGACTACCTGCGGAATCTTTACCCTATTATCTCCGATAAGGCAATTGAAGAAATTGAATCAACCAAGTGGATAAACAAGTTTCTTTTAAATGACTCGCTGGGTATTGTTGATTTCTACGCTAACTTCTACGTTCCCAAATATTACCTCGAAGAGCACCCCAAAATCCTGTGGGAGCTTAATATCCCCGCATTTGAATCTCACATATACCAGATTTACAACGGTGATACAATCTTAATAGACACATGGCCTAACGTGCTTGGTAAACCGAGCACAAAGACCTATACCGGTCATTACGAGGCATTCCGACTGCGCAACTGGCCGTTCTGGAAAGACCCGGAATCTGCAGATTCTGTAAGACCAACTCCGCCCGGACCCGGCAACCCGCTGGGGTTATTTGTTGTTCATTATGATGAGAACTCGCTGCGCTATTTCCACGGCACAAACAAAAATTATCTGCTGAAGAATGAATACCGCGCTCTTTCGCATGGATGCGTCAGGAACCTCAACGAGAACATTGAAAAAATGAAGGAGTTCATTGTTAAAAAAGTTGTGGTGAGTGAAGACCTCACAGGCTGGCTCGGAAGCAAAAGGTCAATGACATTCGAAATGAAGGATGAAGATAAATTTCCTGTTAGGATAATTTACAAGACATTCGATATAAATCATGACGATTACGGCGATTATATAATTTTCTATAAAGATGTTTATAATTACGCAGGAGGAGCAAGACTCAGCAAGTACGATGACCCTGATTTGATTACGTTTACATCACTCGATAATATTTTAGCTGATTTTAAATTAAGGCATTCCGCATTAAATATCCCTGATGAAAAAATAATACCAATTATCAACAACCTGCTTTCAAGCCACGAGGATTACCAAAAATATTATTTTGGTGACCTTGTGAAAGAGCAGACCCAAAACAATTAGAAGCTGCCCGAATTGATGTATGCGTTGTCTTCAGTGTGAAGGCGGCTGGAATAAGAAAAGGGGATGATTATCAAATCCATCCGGTATTATATAAAGCCTCAAACGCTGTACATAGGGCTGATAGCTGCGTTTATTATTTTATATCCCCGCTGCACTGTTTATTCACAGATTAAAGACGATATTAATTTCAAAAAGTATTTCGATAGCTTTTACTCAGAACGATTCAGCCATATCGCTCCCCGATAAATTCATAATCGAAAATACCGTAACTCTTTACGCCGATTCCGTTAAAGTTTCACCGGATAATTATAAAATTGATTACCGCTACGGGAAGATTTTTCTCACCCGCGCATATTTAACAGGATTGTTTTCGAAGCCGGATGTTAAGAATGTTTCTTTTATTGTTACTTACCGCAATCTGCCGTTTAATATACCCGATGAATATTCGAAATTCGAAGTGCTTACAAGACTGGATACATTGAAGAAAGACACGGTAAAAGTAGCCGAAGTAAAAGAAGATTTTATGGAAGATATATTCGCCGGAACCAATCTTGAAAAATCCGGCAGTATTTTCCGCGGATTTACAGTTGGGAATAACCGTGACCTTACATTAAATTCCGGTTTCCGCCTGCAGATGACAGGCAAGCTTGCGAAAGATATCGATATAGTTGCGGCGCTGACGGATGAAAATACACCCATTCAGCCCGAAGGTAACACACAGAAGTTACAGGAAATTGATAAAGTTTTCGTAGAACTCAGAACCCCCAACGTAACCACAACTCTTGGTGATATTGACGTGGATTTCACAAACCTAGAATTTTTCAAGTTCTCGCGCAAAGTGCAGGGCGCCAAAGGATTTGCTTCGCTCGATAAATCGAACCTGTTTATATCCGCGGCGCTCTCACGGGGGCAGTTTAACTCCAATACATTTACCGGCTCCGACGGTGTGCAGGGTCCTTACAAGCTTGTAGGCACTAACAACGAAGTAAATATAATTGTTATAGCAGGAAGTGAAAAAGTTTACCTTGACGGAATCCGCATGACAAGAGGCGAGAATAATGATTATACAATCGATTACTCAAACGGACAGCTTACATTTACCAATAAGCGGCTTATAACTAACGCATCCCGTATAACAATCGATTTTGAATATTCCGATAAGAAATACTCGCGCAGTCTGCTAGTGGGTCAGGCGAATACCTCCGTTTTTAATGACCGGCTGAAGCTTTCATTTTCTTACTTAAGAGAAACGGATGATAAAAATAAACCGATTGATTTTACCCTGTCCGATTCTGATAAAACTATCATATCCAATGCAGGGGATAATAAATTAAAGGCATCTAAATCAGGTGTTGTTTTTGTGGGGCTTGATACTCTAACACATAAAGGCGCAGGACAGTATGTAAAATCAGATACTACAATTGGCGGCTCGCATTTCACGTTTTACAAATATGCGCCGGGAAATGACAGCGCGCTTTACCAGGTTACGTTTTCATTTGTCGGAGCCGGGAAAGGTGACTATATCAGCCTAAGCACAACCGCATACCAGTTTGCCGGAATAGGGCTAGGGAGCTACCTCCCGATTGTGTTTTTACCTTTGCCTGTTTCGTACCAGCAGGGAGATATGAACGTTGCGCTGAAAATATCCAAGCACTTAGCATTCAATGTTGAAGGGGCGCTGAGTGATTATGACAGGAACCTGTATTCCGGTCTTGATGACAGGGGCAACCAGGGGGTTGCCGTGAATTCATCGCTTGTGTTCAGAAATGATAATTTTATGCTGGGTAAATCTAATCTTGGAAAATTGCAGTTTACTGTGAACCAGAAATTTATTAACAAGCTCTATAATTCATTAGACCGGCTTAATCCCGTTGAATATAACCGTGTGTGGGATATACAGGACAGCTCGCAGCAGACAGAAAACACTACCGAGGCGCAGCTAAACTTTGAGCCGAAGAAATTTTTGCTGTTTAACGCTTCAGGCGGAAGAATAAAAAGAGGTGATTATTTTAATTCTGTCAGGGGCTCTTTTGATGTAAATTTTCAGGGTGACAGCCTGCGGCTTCCTGCAGTTCAATACGCTGCCGATTATATACGAAGCGAAGATAACTCAATTGACTATAACGGCAAGTGGCTGCGCCAGAACGGAACACTGGATTATAAAATCAGGACAAAGGATAATAAATTCGGGACAATGAATTTAATATTCAATCTTAACGGTGAAGATAAGCAAACAAATTCACTCACCTATGATACATCAAGCACGGGCAGCTTCAGGTATTACGAAATGAAGCCTGAGCTTAGGCTGCTTGATTTGTTTCATATGGATTTCAGCTACCAATTTGATTACCGCTTTGATGATGTGTTTGAAAACGGCGCGTTTACAAGGCAGGCAAACTCATTAACCCATACATATTCTTTCCGTGTTAAAGATTTGAATTTTTTAGCATCAAATGTTGACGTTGTGTTCTACGATAAAAAATATACGGGTGAGTTTTTATCAAAAGGTTTTTCCGATAACCGCACCGTGCTTGTAACATCACAAAATAATTTATGGTTTTTTAACAGGGGCCTGCAATCCAACTTCTTCTACAAAATATCCAGTGAGCGCACTGCAAAATCACAGGTGGTTTTTGAAAAAGTTGCGGTGGGACAGGGCAATTACAAATATCTCGGCGATTTAAACGGAAACGGGATTCAGGATGAAAACGAATTTGAGTTAGTAAACTATGACGGCGATTATATCAGACTTGTTCTGCAGACTGACCAGTCTTATCCGACTACCGATTTGCAGGCATCATCGGGTATTAACATCGACCCGTCGAAAATATTTCAGCTGAAATCGGAGGGAACACTAAAAGAAATTGTCAATAACGTTACATTTGATACATACCTGAATGTAAGCGAAAAAAGCAAAGACCCTATACAAAAACATATATATTTGTTAAAATTCAGCACTTTTTTGAATGACCAGAACACAATAGCCGGTTCAAATTCTCTTCAGCAGGATGTTAACCTGTTTCAGAACAACCAGTATTTTGGTGTGAGGTTGAGGTTTATACAGAGAAAAGGCTTTAATCAATATTATTCCGGCAGCGAGAGGTTATTGGGTGTTGAGCGTTCGTTAAGATTACGGCTTTCCTTTACGAGTGACCTTACTTTAATAACGGACTATGTGAGTGAAACGGACCGCAATCTTGCGCCTCAGCTTACTATACGAAACTGGAACATAGGCACTAAAAGCATTGCCTCAGAGCTTACTTATGTGCCGATAAGAAATATTGAAACGGGTTTTCGTGTTGAGCTGAAGCACGCAAATGATTTTTATCCCATTATCGCTACCGGAGCGGATGTAAACAAACAGGTTCTTAAATTTGCTTATTCACTTGAAGCCAAAGGTAAATTAAGAGTTGAGGTGGAAAGAGATGAAGCTATATTAAGTTCAAACCCTATATTTCTGCCTTATGATTTGACAAAAGGTATAACGGTAGGAAAAAGTTTTTTATGGACAATCAGCCTTGATTACCGCATAACAAATTTTATACAGGCAACATTAAATTATTTCGGCAGGGCAGAGGGGAATTCAAAAGTAATTCATACCGGCACTGCGGAATTAAGGGCATATTTTTAATAAGATTAAAAGTATATGAGAAAACTTACACACGAAGAAGTCGGTAATAAACGAATATCGTTAGAAGAATCCAAAACCATTAAGCGTAACCCAATATATGTTATGTGTGATAATATACGAAGCATATACAATGTGGGTTCGGTGTTCAGGACATCTGATGCTGCATTGATAGAAAAACTTTACTTGACAGGCTTCACTCCGCACCCGCCGCGTCCCGAAATAGAAAAAGTTGCGCTCGGCTCAACAGGCAGCGTGCCGTGGGAATATATTGAAAATCCCGTTGATGCAGTAAAAATGCTTAAATCAAATGGAATTAAAATCGCCTGCCTCGAAATTGCTGAAAACAGCAGGATGTATGATGATTTGAATAAAGATGATTTCCCCGTTTGTTTGATACTGGGTAATGAGCTTACAGGTGTTTCAAATGAATTAATTGAGCTGTCGGATTTCTCAGTTGAGATTCCCCAGTACGGGTTTAAGCACTCGATGAATGTTGCAGTAGCTTACGGTATTGCAGTGTTTGAAATGGTTAGAGCGGTGAAGGGAAGTATGTATTTTTGGGTTAACCGGATTCCCGCTTTCGCGTCTGCCTGCAGGGGAATGACAATGGTAATTTAACTGCGGTAAACTTCTTCGCCGTTGAAATACGTGCATTCTACTTTTGCTTCATGAATTTTATCTTCATTCCATTTCGAATAAATCATCTTTCATTACTATAAAATCAGCAAATTTTCCCTGTTCAATTGTACCCGATTTATCTTCATTAAAGCTTGCATATGCATTATTAATTGTATATGCTTTAACGGAATCATTCAGGCTGATTTTATATTCGGGCAGAAATACTTCACGTTCTGTTTTTCTTGTTACTGCAAGTTCGATGTTCTCAAACGGGTTTATCTCAACAATAGGGAAATCGGTTCCGAAAACCACTGTTACGCCTTTATCCATTAATGCTTTATAATTATGTGTCCGTTTTACAATTTTGTCGGGCAGTTTTTCTTTCACTATCCTGATATCATATTTCATATGCAGCGGCTGCGCCGAAACAATTACGTTTAGTTTTTTAAACCTGTTAAAATCCGCTTCATCAATATGCTGGGCATGTTCTATTCTGAATCTTCTGTCCCTCGAGCCGTTTTCTTTAACAAGCATTTCGGCTATACCGAGCACCTCTGAAACCGCTTTATCGCCGATTGCGTGTATAATAATCTGTTTTCCTGCCTTGTCAATTTCCTTTGCCATTTCATAAATTTTTCCGCTTTCAGCAATTTCGGTTTTATAACCGTTGGAGATTTTACCCTTTGTAGTTCTAGTTTAAATAGTCCTGTTTCAGAGCCAAGCGACCCGTCATAAAAGCCCTTAAAACCTTTGATTTCCAGCAAGTCTTTCGGAATTTCTGTTGATTTCATTTTCGTATTTTTCGAGGTTTGCAAATTCATCAAACGGCAGATATGAGTTAATTCTGATATTAAGCTTATTTTGTTCATAAAGCTTTTTGTAAACCTCAAAATTAGCAGGGTTGGTAATATCAGATACAGAAGTAATTCCGTACGAATGGAGCGCCTCTATCATTTGTTCAACTGCGCCTGTTTTTTCTTCTAGGGTGGGGGAGGGAATACTTTCGAAAATAAAATTTGTAGCCCGCTCTTTCAGTATTCCCGAAGGCTTGTCTTCGGAATCGCGGGGAATTTCATCATGTGAAAAAACTCTCAGTTGTTTCTCCAGGCCTGCGGCTTTTATTGCAGCAGAATTACAGACGCCCGAATGATAATCGTAATTGGCTATGTAAAGAGGCTTTCCCGATGCAATTGAATCCAGATAATATTTTATGATTCTTTTATCATAGTCTTTGAACACAGAATAGATATCAAGATTACCGCCTATAAGCCATTCTTTTTCAGGATGTTTTTTAATATAATCCTGAACTGTTGATTTCAGTTCACCTGTAGATTTTACGTCTGAGCAGTCGATTCTTGTCATCATTAAAGAACCGTAAACAAGATGCAAATGGCCGTCTGTAAATGCCGGAAGAACCAGTTTTGAGTTAAGGTTTATTTTGTTCTTGTAATTCTTATCAGCGGTGTGTTTACCTGCAAAATCAATAGTATTCCCTGAAACTCCAATGCTGCCTGCATGAATGCCGTCAGGATTCCAAATTTTGCAGTTGGTAAAGAGTGTTTTAAGATTTGAACTGATCGTTGACAAAGCCGGAATAGCTTAATGTTCGGTCTTAAGGTCTCTTGTCATCAGCATTTCTGTTGCTTTATGAGGATTCTTGGCAGCAAACAGAACTTTATGCACCTGTTCCGTTATCGGGAGGTCAACTTTGAGCTTTTGAGCGAGCTCATGTGTTGACTTAGTAGTAGCAACTCCTTCGGCAACCATTTTCATTTCTTCAAGCACTGTCTTTCAGCTTTCTGCCTTTGCCGACCTCTTCCCCTACAAACCTGTTTCGTGAGAGCTTGCTTTCGCAGGTTACAATAAGGTCGCCCATACCCGAGAGCCCGAAGAAAGTATGTTCGTGCGCTCCCAGCTTCATGCCGAGCCGCGTGATTTCTTTTAAACCGCGGGTCATAATTGCTGCTTTGGTATTATCGCCGAATCCCGCGCCGTCCGAGATTCCGGCGGCGATTGCAATTACGTTCTTTAAAGCGCCGCCAAGCTCCACACCGGTTACATCAGCGCTTCTGTATACCCTGAAGTACCTGTTGGAAAATACACGCTGAACCATTGCTGCGTTTGAAATATCCTCAGAGCTGGCAACTACTGCTGTAGGTATCTTCCTGGATACCTCTTCTGCATGAGAAGGACCAGAAAGCACAACAATATTTTTTTTCTTGATTTTTTTAAAAACATCAAGGAATATTTTTGAAACAGTTAACAGCGTTTCGTTTTCAATTCCTTTTGATACACTGAGTATTATGCGGTTAGTGAGGTCAATATGCCTGATGTTTGATATAACGTGTCTTATATACTGTGTTGGTGTTGCAACAACAATAATATCCTTTTTGTAAACGGCTATATCGATGTCATTGGAAATTTTTATCTGCCTGGGGATTTTTACTTTCGGAAGGTAATAGAAATTTTCCCTGTATTCGTCAAGAGTATGGGCATATTCTTTGTCATATTCCCAAATCGTGACATTGTGCTTATTGCTGCTCAAAAGGATACCGAGGGCTGTTCCCCAGCCCCCGGCTCCAAGTACACTTATATTCATACTTTTCTATAATTATTTATCTAAGCCTAATTTATCAATATTTCACAAAATATGAAATACATCATTATAATCTGTTATCTCTTTGCAAGAGATATGGCTTTCTTGAGCACCCAGTCTTTATGCAAAACATATCTGGTTTTTGCAACCGATTGATGCAGGCTGTTAATGTTTATTTTCTCGTCTCCTTTTTGGAAATGCACCAGCTTCAGCATAAACTTTATAAAATTATCATGCGATGCTCTTACTTCCTGAGTCATTTTTCTGTGATGGAACAGATAGTTTTTGTACCTGTCTATCATATAATGCATAGCATCTATATTACCCAGATGATGGGTTACCTGTATTTGCAGTCCTCTTGCCTCTACTTCATAAATGAAGTCATCCATTTTTATTTTATTCAGTAAATCGGAAGCTTCTTTGTATTTGCCTTTTTCAAAGTTTATTATCGCAAGACTATATGCAGTTAAATCTTTCCTGAAATCAGGATGCACTTTGTTCTTAAAGCCGTTAACAAAGCCTTCAAGCCATGGGAGCTTTTTAAGCTTTAAAGCCGTGTTGAAAATATCTGTATATACGTTTACCCTGATATTTCCTTTGAAGTCACCGGGATAGAACGAATTCTTTAATATCAGGTCATAGAGTTTAAACAGTTCATTTTCGTACTTAACAGGATTTTTCTTCAGGTCGATTTTCATCTTGCAGTAGTCAATGAGTCTTCCGTAAAAATATTTGTTTTCTGCAGGGCTGAGCTTCTTTGAATATTTTGTTACACTGCTGAACAAATCGGCATAATTGCTGTCTTTGCCGAAGTTCATAAATGTATTGAGCAGCTTGAGATAAAGGTCTGCAATAAAACCGTTTTCAGGTGAATTCTTTTTTACATATGAGACAAGCTTATCAATATTAAAGAGCTTTAAGAAGTCTTTAACGTATTGTTCTTTTCCTTTTGATTTATATGATACAGCCGTACTATAAAGAGTTTCGTTATGTTTAAGAAATTCTGCTATAAAATAGTTAACAAGGTTAACAATCGAAGTTTTAAACATATCGGCGTCTTTTGCATAGGTATGGTTATCCATTATTCCGTATGCAAGGTCAAAATAGAACTTATCCGAGTTCAATTTAAACCTGGTCATCGTGTTTGTTATATCGGTGTAACGCTTCTGACCCATAGCGATTTCAGAGTTTTCAAGATTAATTGCATACAGCGTGTTGAGTTCTCTGTTCCAGAACTCTTCTCTCTGGAAAACATTTGACTCTGCCGGATTTCTGTCTATGTTAAGCTGTCTCAAGTACTTTTCTGCAATTATCTGGAGGTCGTACAGAAGGTTTCTTATAGTGGAATCGTTAAACGCTTTATCATAAGAAAGTTTTTTATAGATGTACAGTTTTGTTATCTTCTTGTTGTTGTAGTAAGGGTGGAATTTCCGAAGTATATTAAACAGTTTAATAATCTTCGGACTTTTGTTAAAGTAAGCGGAATTTAAAAATTTTCCGAACCGCTTCTTCTCATGGTCTGAAAAAGTTTTCAGAATTTCTAAGAGTTCGTGTTTAAGCATTTTTTTGGTTTTTAAAGTTTGACAATGGAAATTGACGACACATTTTTTTTGTTGGAAGATCTCACTGCAATATAATACTTTTTAGCTCCACAGTCAACAGTTTTAGGCTGTTTTAGTTGCATTTTTCTCACAGCTGAGCCGTGTTTATGGAACTTCTTCTGTATGGTTATTTTCTTAATAATGAAGTTTTTCATAGAATAGTCTTTTTAAAATTAATTGTTTATGCAGTGTACTGGCGGGGTATGACGCAAATAAAACATGTAAACTAAATCGTCCGGAGCAGTATTGAACTTAACTTTAAACTTTGCAGGGAAAAAAATAAATGAAATTTTTAAGGTTTTTAAGAAATATTTTCGGTTTGACTGCAAATAGTGTCATAAACCGGTTATTTAAGTACTTCGGCTTTCTCAAGAAGCCATTCTTTATTCCTTACTTTGGCTTCCCGGATTTCTTCTTTAAATATTTGTTTGTCATAAGGTTTATGCCCTATTTTCATTTTAAGCATTTCGTTTAAAAATTTGATAAAATTCATGTGAATTTCTTTGATGTATCCTGATATAGATTGCGATTCCTGTATAAAATGCCTGAATGAATCAACCATAGAAATTGCCGCTTCAAAATAACCAAGTTCAAAATAAACCATAAGTGTTAGTATTTTTACATCAAACTTGAAAACAAAGGTATCAAATTTAACACCGGATAAATAGCTTAAGGAATGTTCGAAATTACCCGTGTCAAAGCTTAAAAGAGACATAGAAAAATTGTACATATTCTCTTTGTATTCGGGCAATAGATTTTCTATGTGTTTATTTATAAATCCTTCAACCCAGCCGTATTCCTTAAGCCTTAAAGCGTTTATTACAATGTTCCTGAACATATCCTGCGCTATGGGGCCGCCTTCAACAGAATTGTATACATCCCGCTCAAGCTGTTCTTTGTATATTTCGAGTAATGTGTACCGGTATTTGTTTTCATCTACTGACTGAAGCCGAACGCATGCATTTTCAAGGCACAGGTACATATTGTACTTTCCCCATCTGCTCAGTCTGCTTAGGCTCTTAGCGAGCAGGCGTCTGAATTCATTAAAATATTCTTCGTTTCTGTAATCGATAAGCAGGTTTATGTGGACAATAAAAAGCTCTGCAATCTCCGAGTTTTTATAATTGTTCTCTGTCAGGAATAATTTTAATTTTTCAAGGTCAAGATATTTTATCAGATTAAATGTAATATGGTTTAAAAAATCTGAGTTCAGGTTGTGGTTGAATACAACCATTTCTTCGATGTGCCTGTCAATTTCAAGAATGAAATAAAAAATGAAGTTAATACCCTCCATAGATAAGCTCCGGATGCTGCCCCTTGAATCGTTTAAACTCTGCGCTATTTCTCCCTGTAACTGCATAAGCCTGTACTGTCCCCGGAAATAATCTTTGTCAATTCCTCCTTCCTTAAGAATATCTAAGCATTTTTCTATGTTTCTTTCAGATTGTTTGTAAAGCATTCTTTTATTGAGTTCTTCAGCAAGTATACGGTGAAATTCAAGACGGTTTCCAGTTAAACTTTTATGGACAAGATATTTTTCGCACAGCTTCATCAATCCTGAGAGCGTGTTCCTCATAACCTGGTCATTGTATTTGTTTCCCGGGTAAAGCTTTTCATATATAAAATGTCTTGGCGGCTGGGGGAAATTAAAATCAGGATAATATGACTTTAATATTTTCAGTAACGGCAAATAGTCTCTTCCGTTTTTAAAATAAGCTGATTTAACAAACTTTTCAAAATCATTCAGCTCATCTTTTGAAAATGTTTTCAAAACTCCTGTAATTTTAGAGTTTAGCATTTTTTGGGATTGTTGATTACAAATTCCTCTAATATTTATTAATTTATTTAAATATTTAAATAAATCATATCACTATTTAGGTTATTTTATGGTTACATTTAAGATAAATTTTCTTTGTAAATCGCATAAAAGAGTTATAAATTGAACTAATAATATTAATAATAATTTAAAGATTTTTAAATGAGACTCTTCCATAAGTTTCCGTTAATATTTTTTCTTGCTTTTATATTAATAATATTACGGAACAACAATTCCAATTCGCAGTGGTCTTCAGACCCAAATACCAATCTACAGGTATGTGATGTTTCGGGTGAACAGGCATTAACAAAAATTGCCGCCTGTCCGGACGGAGGATGCTATATAAGCTGGTTTGACCATCGCGGCAGCAGCTATGCTGTTTACCTGCAAAAGTTAAATTCGCTTGGTGTTAAGCAGTTTGCTTCTGACGGTCTGCTTATCAGCAGTAATCCCCAAAACTCTTCGCTGGTTGATTATGACTTAATATGCGATGACAGCAACAACGCAATTATTGCATTTACCGATATAAGAAACAGCAGCAGCATTAATCCATTTGCATACAAAATCAGTTCAGCCGGCACAATGCTCTGGGGAGCAAACGGTGTAACATTATCAGACTCGGTTGATTCATACCAGCCGAACCCCAAAATTGTTCAGACGACCGACGGAAATTTTGTATTCGTGTGGAGAATAGGTTCGGGACCCATAAAAATTGCCATGCAAAAACTTAATTCTGCAGGTGTAAAACAGTGGGGAAGCGGTCACCCGCTTTATTTTACAACCGGTACAACCGAAAATTATGACTGGCCTTCGGAGGTAGTTTCCGATAACGGAAGCGTAATACTTTACTGGTGCGGATACACCGGTTCGTTCTTAAGTCCCCAGAATTACAAACTGTATGCTCAAAAAATTTCATCAACCGGTACAAGAGTATGGAACGGAACCCAGGATACGGTTTTTCACCTCGGCCACGTTTCGGGATTTTACACGCCGCTTGTGTTTCCTGACCAAAACAACGGAGCAATATTTGTTTGGCAGGATGACAGGTTCTCGACTAACGAAACAAATTCGTATGTGCAGAGAATCAATTCTGCGGGCGCGTTCTTATTCCCGGTCGATGGCTCTGCTGTTTCGGGAACTGCAGGCATGCTTAGGTTTGCCCCTACAGCGTCAATAATTCCTTCCACACAGGAAACATTTGTTTTCTGGCAGGAAAAAAATTCACTGCAATCGATGATTGGCGTTTACGGTCAGAAGTTCAATTCGTCAGGCACAAGGCAGTGGAATGATGCCGGTGTTGCATTCAAGCCGCTTGACGGGAACAGCTTTTCCAGCCTGGTATCTTACACAAAAGATACAAGCGTATTTGCATATTATCTTGAAATAGTTGGCGCCAACGGCGTTAATAAAAGCATTTAGAACGGGACCGAGCGGCGCAATAGGATGGGGCGGTTCGATAATTACACCGAGCAGTATTGTCAGTTCAAAAATCAGGATGTGGGCGGCGCTTTCGCCAAACGGAATGTCAATGATGTCATGGGAAGACCAGCGAAATGATGGTGGCGGTATTTACGCGCAGAATATTAATCTTGACGGAACGTTCGGCAATCCGACAGGTATAATAAAAAATTCCGGCGGTGTGCCAGATGTGTATTCATTATCACAGAATTATCCAAACCCGTTTAACCCGGAGACAAAAATAAAGTTTAATATTCCGGTTACGGGATATACAAAATTAAGTGTTTACGATGTTCTGGGCAGAGAAGAAGCAGTGCTCGTCAACGGAAATTTATCTGCGGGAAGTTATGAAATAAACTGGAATGCGTTAAACGTTCCGAGCGGAGTTTATTTCTATAAAATAACTTCCGGGGATTATACGGCGGTTAAGAAAATGATGCTAGTGAAATAAATAAGATTTTCCCTTTATCCTTCCTTTTAATTGGCCTGCCGGGTGAAGAAATTCATCCGGCAGGTTTTTTATTTGTATATATTTGGGATTTTTGAAAAACATATCTCTATTTTATATTTCCCAAACTTATATTACATTTATGTAATTATGCATGTTCAGAAAATAAATTAAATGAAGAATACTGCACGAAAATTCATCTTCACTTTTTTATTAATAAGTTTATTAATACCTGTTTCCGCATATCCGCAGATGTTCATTGCCAGGTGTCCGCTGGATTCTGTTTCATCTCCCAAAGACGGAGATAATCTCCAAAATCATCCTTTGCTTCCCACTTCCGGTGTTTTAAAAGTACTTATTATCTACTGCCAGTTCATTGATGATTATTTTAACTATCCGCCCTACAGCGATATGTGGCCGTGGGATTTGGGTAAAGTGCCCGATTGGGCTATGAAAACTGTTACGCGTTCAACCGGTGAAGTCTGGTCTAACCCTAGTCTTACAGGATATTTTAATGATATGTCACGCGGAAAGCTTAAAATTATCGGAGATGTATGCCCCAAGCTGATTGTGCCGAGACTCCCGTCTTATTATTACAGCAATCTTGCAGGTTACAATATTTCTTATCTTACAAAAGAAATCCTCGATAAAGCCGACCCTTATGTTAATTATTCCGATTACGATAACTATGACCCCGATGATTACAATCATAACGGCATCTATAACGAACCTGACGGCACTGTTGATATGATTATAATTTGTTTCCGCAGCATACCGATTGGAATTTGGAATATAGATGACGCAGGGTATTACAGCGGAATAGCATCATTGACAGGCACACATACCACATTTCCTGACAGCGTAAGTTATATTGTGCGGGACGGAGTGAAAATAAAAGCAGGTGTGCACGGCTCCGGCACATTTCAGCATGAAATATATGACCCCGACGGACAGCTTCATATTATGGCTCATGAAATCGGGCATTACTATTTTAACGGTTCAATTGGTCATCTCTATGGAACGGGCTATTACACATTAATGAGCGGTATTGGCTGCGGTATTATGTCAGGCTTTGAAAGAGAAATTCTCGGCTGGGTTCAGCCAATAACTGTTACACATAACATGACTAACGTTGCGCTCACTGATGCAATTACTACAGGCTGTGTTTACAAAATACCTGTTCCGAATCCTCCTCACAATTACCCGCTTAATTTATATGTGGAAAATTACCAGTCAAATAGTTTTTATACAACACGCTGGCAGAGGAGCAACGTTTGGGGTCCTAATCTTCAAAATACAGGAGTTATTATTTCGGAAGCGAACAGCCAGGTATATCTTTCAGATATAAAATGCGCGGACGGAAAATGGGACTGGAACAGAAGGATGCACTTATGGTTTCATCCGTGGATTTTAAAAGACTGGCTTTACGATTATCCTTTTAAGCATGCTGCGCCAAATCCCGATTCCGGCGGGATGAATGAAATGGAAGCTCTTGGTTTAAAAGTAAACAGGGATGACGCAAGTATCAGAGCAGACCACCCTGATGCGTTAGGCGACGCACAGGATTTTTACAATATTGGTTACAATGACGTATATTCAACATGGAGTAACCCCGGATTGTATCCGTACAGTACTGCACACATCGGCATTGAACTGACACGGCAGGTTTTCAATACAATTTATGCAAATTTCTACGTGGAGGGGAATACAGAAATTCTTGCAAAGCCCTCTAAACCCCAGCTGTATAAAATAGAACTCGTTAATAACAACTATCCTAAAATCACATGGTTCGAAAGACGGGAACCTGACCTTGTAAAATATTACATTTACAGGAAATCGGGTATTTCAGGTGCGTGGAATCAAATTTCAGAAACTTCACAGAATGTTCATGAATACACTGACCAAACGGCAGTTGGCGATACTGTATTCTATAAAATACAGTCACAGGATAACCAGGGCAAGCTCTCCTGTTTTTCTGATGAGGTAAGTATTGGTGACGGCAGACCTACGCCGCCGGTAAAAGTCTATACGTTTTCACTTGACCAGAATTACCCAAACCCGTTTAACCCTGTTACAAGCATTTCTTTCAGCTTGCCGAAACAGTCATTTGTGAAGCTTAAGGTTTACAATGTTCTTGGCGCAGAAGTGGCTGATATTTTCGAAGGGGTTTTATCCGCCGGCAAACATGAGTTCCGGTGGAACGGCACAAACTATCCAAGCGGTGTGTATTTCTACAGGTTAGAAACTCCCGGTTTAACTTTAAGCCGGAAAATGGTTTTTGCAAAATAACTGTATTCTCTGTTCTTTTTAAATTATCTTTATTCACGCAGAAAAGAGAAAGCTATGAAAAACACTTCATATCATTTTGCCCTATCGGTATTGTTTTTTTTCACTTTTATTTCATGCTATAACACTTCAGGGCAGGATATTCAATTAACAAAAATCGGAAATACTTCTTATGTGAACGCATTTAATTCAGGGAAACTTGTGTTTAAGGTTCCTGCATCCGGTGAAACCGTTACCGGAGACAATTCAATAAACCCATCAAGCGAAAAACCATTCAGCATAAATTCATTCAACTGGGTTTTAAAATTTACAGCGTCCAACAAAGTGTTCAAAGATGTATCATTTGCAAATACGCAGGTGGGGTATATTGTTACAGAGCTGGGAGCGGTGTATAAAACAACTGACGGCGGTGATAACTGGGCGCTGAAAATGAATCTCGGCTTTCCATATTACTGGTACGGAGTTCACGCTCTTTCACCCGATACTGTTATCATATCCGGTTTTAATAACCAGGGGGCAATCAGCAGCGGTGTTGTAAGATGGTCATTTAACGGCGGCGATAACTGGACACCGGATATAATACTAAGGATTGCAAGTGGTGTCGGCTGGCTTGATAGAGTTCATTTTTTCAATCAAAGTACAGGGATTGTTTTTGCAGGCTTATCGGGTGCAGTACATTATACAACAACCGGCGGAAAAGATTCAACATCATGGAATTACGTTCAGGTTAATCAAGACATGGGGTGGTTTGCCGGAAACTATGACTTTCAAAGCACAGGAAATATTTATGCAACCGGAATTCATCTGGCTAAGAGCACAAATTCCGGTGTTAATTGGGTAAGCGGTCCTTCTGCCGATGGGGTGTTTGACGGCGGAATAGATTTTCTTGATGAAAATAATTTGTACGGCTGGACAGGCGGAGGACAAATTTCTAGTCCTGTATCGGGATGGATGCACAGAACAACAGACGGAGGACTCACTTGGGGCAGCAGGTTATTTGATTTTCCATATCCAATACGTGCTGTTAAATTTTATGATACTAATCTTGGTCTTGCTGTTGGAGGCAACCTTTACCAGGAAGCAGGCGGCATTTACAGCACAACAAACGGGGGATTGAACTGGAATCTTGATATCAGCACTTCCGCTGAAATGTTTTCTCTTGATACAAAAGCAGTATCCGCCGATTCAGCAGATATCTGGTGTGCCGGTTCTACAGGCGGGGGAACAGGCTATACAGGAAAGCTGTATAAAACCCGCGCAGCTATTGTTACAGGAATACAAAATACCGGGGCGGTACGTGCCTGGGAGGTTTGTATTATACCAGAATTATCCGAACCCGTTTAATCCGGTTACAAAAATTAAATTTGATGTTCCTTCTGCAGAATCAATGGCATTCCGCCAGTGGCGGATTTGATATGCGGTTAGCAGTTTATGACATCCTTGGTAAAGAAGTTTCATTGCTTTTCCGGGGTAAAATAAACCCTGGAACATATGAGATAAACTGGAATGCTGCTGATTTTCCAAGCGGAATATATTTTTATAAATTAACTGCGGGAAATTATACTTCAGTTAAAAAGATGATTCTTATAAAATAAAAAGATAAATTTATGATCCCTGAAAAAGTTACTAATTATTATAACTTGCTCGTACAATGGATGGCTTACTACGGATTTTCGCAAATATCGGTTCACACCGAAGCCGGTGTTGACCGAGTATTTAAGCGCAGCCGTTTTGAGGCTACAAAATTCGGGACTGTTGATGTTTACTGCTGCGCCAAATATTTTGAAAACGCAGGAGCTAATACATTAAAGGAATTCAGCGCCAAAATGTTTGACCTTGCAATGAAACACCGCTCGGGCGCTGCGCTCGGATTCGGCGCAATGCTGGTTGTACACCCGCTAATTGTTACCGAAAATATTTCACAGGAAATTTATAAAGAAATAAGGCAATACTGCCCAAAGCATTTCGCTGCAAATGAATTTCCGGTTATTATTGACCTTGCAACCGGTTACGTTTATTATTATGAACAAACGCCATTATGGGGCTCGGCGTATTATGCAGGATTCAGGAAAGAAAGCTACGAGTTTTTTTCACCTAAATCGTGGGAAGCTGTGAGCAAAGTCCCGGCTGAACCTAAGACTGCTTATAAATAGAAAATGCCGGATTATTACTTCCGGCATTTGAAAATCTTCTTTTCGTTAAACCTGGTCTATGTGTTTTTTCTCCCTTTTGAATGGAGCTTTGATTTTTATTAGTCTTATTTTCCACCAGTTTTCAAACCTGTTTTCTTCGCCTGTAAGCAGGCGTTTTATATTTCCGCGGTGGTTATAAGTCAGAAACGCCGCAACTGCAAGGCTGAAATATATCAGAGTGTGATAACCGTTAATATCAACGTTAAAGCAGTGTTCACGGATTAACATAACAATCGGAAATGCAAATGCTGCAGATATAGAACCAAGCGATACATAACCGGAAGAAAAAAGCACAATAACAAATACACCGATTGCAATTGTTGCATCTACCGGAGCAAGGCTGACAAGCATTCCTGCGGCAGTGTTTATTCCTTTTCCGCCTTTAAAGCCTGCAAAGATTGTCCAAACATGACCTGCAATAGCGGCTATACCTGCAATGATTTGAACTAAAGTGAAATCCGTAAACGGTGTTATGTTTTCAAACGGCAGTTTCGCATAAAACAATCTTGAAATCAGAAGAGTTGCAATTAATCCTTTACCGATATCAATTGCCTGAACCAGCGCGCCGAGTTTCCAGCCTAAAACGCGGAATGCATTTGTGCTTCCCATGTTCTTGCTTCCGTGATTGCGCGGGTCAATTCCCTTGAAATACTTTCCTATAAGCATAGCCGTCGGGAATGCCCCAACAAGGTAACTAAACACTACTACAAGAATAAGTGATAACATTAATAGATAAAAGGATTATTTATAAAAAATTATTAAACTTAAAAACTTCAGAAAATTCAATTGACTGATTCTATTCTCTTAATTTCCGGAACTTCGTGCATTATTGCTCTTTCGATTCCTGCTCTTAGAGTCATTGTACGCATCGCGCAGTTGTCACATGCGCCAATTAGCCTTACTTCAACAATACCGTCATCCGTTACATTAACCAGTTCAACATCACCTCCGTCTTGCTGCAAATAGGGTCTTATATGTTCCAAAACCAGCCTGATTTTGGATTTGACCTCAGCCAGATTTTCCATTAGTCCATTGCCAAAGTTACTTAAATACCATTCAATTTAAGTTAAAAAAGGATTAAATGAAAGTAACTCTGTATACCGTGAATAGTGATTTAACACGGTTTTACAGCGAAATATCAATTTTTGGTTTCTGTGACACATCACTGCCAAACTTTTTAAGGTTGGCATCAAGATTTCTTGCTACAGCAATAAATTGCTTTGCCTGTTCAGATTCAGGTTCTTTCAGCACAATAGGTTTGCCCTCGTCACCGGCAATCCTTACATTTGTATTGAGCGAAATATCTCCGAGGAAATTGATTCCAAGTTCTTTGCTTAAGCGTTCGCCTCCGCCTTTGCCGAATATATATTCCTTCGAGCCGTCAGGATTTAAGTAATAGCTCATGTTTTCAATAATTCCAAGTACTGGTACGTTTACTTTTGAAAACATATTTGCGCCCTTGCGCGCATCGGCAAGTGATATATCCTGCGGAGTTGTAACTATTAAAGCGCCGGAAAGGGGAATTGTCTGTACGAGAGTTAACTGTATATCACCTGTTCCCGGAGGCATATCATATATAAGATAATCAAGCTCGCCCCAGAGAACATCTGTTATAAATTGCTTTAAGGCGCTTGAAGCCATCGGACCGCGCCACACGATTGCATCGGCTTCATCAACTAAAAAACCAATTGACATCAGTTTAAGCCCGTATTTTAGAAGCGGGATAAGCATCGATTTGGTTTCCAGCTTCATAACTTTGGGTTTTTCATTAACACCCAGCATCATGGGAATCGAGGGACCGTAAATATCGGCATCAATTAAGCCGACTTTGAATCCTTCTTTTACAAGCGCAACTGCAAGGTTAACTGCTACAGTTGATTTGCCCACGCCGCCTTTGCCTGATGCAACCGCAATTGTATGTTTTACCCCCGGTAAAATTTGTTCCTGCATTGCTGCCTGATTTGGAAAATTTTGTGTATCTGCCATTATTAAATTAAGATTATCAACAAATATAAAGATTTATAAATTCAAATTTCAGAACAAAATGAAGGGATATGTCATTCCCGCTCAAGAGCGGAGTGTTTTGAGTGTTTTGAGTGCGGAGATGAAAATATCAGTTTTTTCTTCAAAAAGGGGTACGAAGAAAAACTTATGTCATCCCTGCGAAAGCAGGGATCCGATTAAAGTAATATTTTAAAATTCTTCACAAACCGGATTCCCGCCTGCGCGGGAATGACGTTGTAATTTCCTCCGTTGTTTGTGATGCCTGCCTCGATAACCCCGAGGTTACTTATAACTTCTTAAATATATTCCCGTTTGCTAATGCCTACCTGGCTTGACCGTTCTCACCAACAACAGAATGATATTATTTATCCTTATCTTCGTTCTTGCTTTCCGTTATATATGCGCTCACGTACCACCACGGGTCAATATATTCTTTGTTTGCTTCTGCAAAGCCATGAGGAACTACTCTGTAAGTGCCCATTTCATTTGTGAATTTGAAAATAATTAAATGCATCCATGTGTCACCGCCGATTGTAGCCACGGTAATATCACCGCCGGCGTAGTGGATATCATAATGCGTGGGCGAGTAGTTGTTTATGCTGTATTTGCTTACATCAATTTCTTTTTCACTGAGCCAGTCACGTGAGATATATTTTCGGAGGTCATCTGATTTTCCGCTGACGAATAAATCAAGAATTTCAGTAGTAATTTTCTTCATCTTTGCCGGATTCAAATCTGTTTTATCAATCGAATAAGCCGGCATTGATAAAATTAAGAGAAGAGAAAAAATAAAAATAGTTTTGAATTTGTTCATTTTGATGTTCCTTTCAAATTAACATTCCTGCCCCGCATGCAGGTGCGGGATAAACTCCGGCAGGAATATAATCAATCTATAAAGATTTTTAATGATTTTAGAAATTCTATTTCATTTTGAAAATAATTTTGTAAATATAAGCAGCATGTAACATGTTTAATGGCTTTCTGCTTCCGCAGGGATGATGAAAGTTCTACTCTCCTCCAAACGTAATTTAAATGTGGTGCCGGGTGTTACCACCCGGCACAGAATTAACTGTTCTACTTTCCTCCAAACGTAATTGTTTCAATTACATCACCGATTTGTATTTTATCAACTACATCACGCCCGTCAATTACAACACCGAACACAGTATATTTGCCGTCTAGATGGGGCTGGGGGGAGTGAGTGATAAAAAACTGGCTTCCTTCAGTATCTTTGCCGCTTGACGCCATGCCGATTGTGTAAGCATCAAAATCCATTAATCCTGTTTCAGTTCTGATTGAATAGCCCGGTCCGCCGTAGCCTGTTCCTGCCGGGTCACCGCCCTGTATTACGAAATTAGGCACTACACGGTGGAAAATTGTTCCGTTATAAAACCCGCTTAAGCCAGCTTATAAAAATTTAAAACTGTAAACGGCGCAATCTCAGGAGCGAGCAGAACTGTTATATCACCTTTGTTTGTGTGAATTACAGCCATCCTGTTTTTATTCTGAAGCTCTTCCAGCGTATTCCAGTCGAAATCAGTTCTGTATTTTGGCGCTGTAATTTGCGGTGAATAATCTTTGCCTGTTAATTTTCTTTAAAGCATCGGCGGATTCTTTTGCAAGCTCATAGTTTTCCGAAGTAAGATTTTTTTCAAGCAGGCTTGCGGCATCTTTTATTTCAAGGCTGCCCATTGCCTGAACGAACATTTCCATCACATCCAAATCCTTAGGGTACTGAAACTCATTGTAATCAAACATCATTACCTGTTTTGTTTCATCACGGTATTTCAAATACAATGAATCCTGCAGCGCATCAAGGCAGATATTAGTAATATACGGGTCATGCGACCCCATAAATTCTGTGAAAATCAGCCTTAGTGTATTTTGGTCTTCTTCATCAGCATTTTGTTTTATGTCATACAGAAGTTCAACAAATGCTGAATATAATTTTGTAAGCTCTTTGCCGGAAATTAAATTGCCGGAAGTAATATTTCTCTCGTGGTTGTATTTTTGGACATCGAGGCTTATTATGTCCCTTGCTTCCTTATAAATTTTCCAGTTATTAAATCTTGCAAATGAACGGATAATATCTGCCTTTCAAATCAAGGTTTTCGGTTGAAGAATATATTTTTAAAAGCTCATTTTTAACACCATCTTCAAATATTTTACCAAGTGTCTTAGAGGCTTCGCCTCTTATTTGCCATGGGAGGTTTTCGTTTTCAAAAATTCCGGTTAAATCTTCCTTGAGTTTGGCTAACAGGGGATTTGTATTAACAGAATCTGTAAATAGCTTTCCAAGAATTTGTAAAGCAGTGATTGAGGTATTGCAGTTTGATGTATCAGCCGCCGCAGTTGTTAAGATTTTAAGATAATCTTCATTGAAAAAATCCTGTCCGTTTAATTTAAGACTGCCTGCGGCATTAAGCATATTTATTTTCACACGCCAATCGGGTTCTGAATTAAACTTATCAAGAATATATTTTAAATTTGAATTATCCTGCAGTCTGCCAAGCGCTCCATATGCCCACATACGCGTAAACGGGTTGGTATCGGCTGTAAGACTGATAATTTCATCTTTTGCACCCGTAAGAAGAGTTTTGTCTCCAATCCTGTAGAAAGCAAAAGCAGCATTTTGTTTTGTTTTGGGGCCATTTGATACCTGCAGAATTTCTTTGAGTTTTTGAATTGAATCCGCATTTTTAATTTTCCTTATTGAAAACCGTGCAATTGACATCGCAATTGCCGAATTTAATACATCCGTGCCGGGTTTAAATTCAAGAATTTTCTTTAATGCTGTCTCATCACCGATTTTACCGAGTGATTCTATTACCCTGTATAAGACAAGCGGGGATTTTTCTGTTTCAAGCGATTCTATTAAATATTTTTGAGCGATTGAATTCGGGAAATTTCCTATTACAACTGCAGCAACAATTTTTACTGTATCGCTGCCGTTTAATAATTTTTCTCCAATAGCGTTTATTGAATTTGTATCAGCAATATTACCTAGTGCAATTAATGCTCTGTTAATTGTCCCGGGGTTGTTTGATTTCAAAAATTTTAAGAGCTTGTCATTTTTTCCTAAAGTTCTTGTGTCCTGAAGCGTAAGGATTTCCTTGACATCTTTTGAATAATATTGGGCAAACGAGCCGGATGCAATAAATATTATTGATAATATAATTAAGGAATATCTTTTCATTTTTTCTTTTTGTTCTTATCGGTTTTTGTTTGTTTGGGCTTTGTGGTTTTCTTCGTATCTTTTTTGGTTTCTTTACCTGTTTCTTTTTTAACCTCTTTTTTAACCTCTTTTTTCTTAGGATTCTCTTTCTTTGCTTCTTTCTTTGAATCAGCTTCTTTCTGCTGGTTTTCTTTTTCCTCTTTCTGCTGGAGCCTATCCATGTAGGCAGTAAAAGAATAAAATTTAAACCCGCGTTTTTTCAGGTTCTGAACTTCGTTATAGAAGCTCACAAACTCGTCATTTGATAAATTCAATATTGCTATTACACTTCCGGCGCGGACTGATTTGTCCTGAAGCCTCTGAACAAGAAGCTGGATTTTATTATCTGAATCTTCTTCGTCTTTCGAAAGAGGCCTGGTTAGAATAGTATCCCTGTAAGTTTTTATTCCGTTTTTTCTGAACTCGTCTGCAACAAGATTAAATGTCATGTCATTCGGCACCTGCGGATTTATTTTGGATATAATTGCAGTTTTCACAGTAGGAAAATCGGATGTAATTGATTTTACTTTTTGTTTAATTTCCTTATCGTCCATCCCGATTCTGAAATCAGCATCATAATTATCTGCTGTTCCTACAGTAAGATTTACAAGCACATCTTTTTTAAGCTGAAGGAGCTTGTTCTGCAATTCAATCTCTTCCGGGTTTCGCGGGAAAATAAAACTGAACTCGTTTGCAGTGTTTAAAATACTCTCAAGCTGTTCCTTTTTAAAATTGCTGATTTGGTTTACAATTAAAACCAGAATTCCGCCGTCACGTTTTATTTTATCAGTTGGAATTATGTTAATTGCTGCAAGCGGAATTTTATCAGCCGAAGTATCTTCGGGTGAATCAATCTTAAAATTTATTGCCGTTGTCCTTATATCCTCATCGACTCTGCACGGGAGACCCAGGTATTTGACATAGCCGGAAAGGTCGAGATTTACTTCTGTTGTAGTTAAATCTTTTGGGATAGATACTGTCTTTGTAAACCATTTTACTGAGGAAGCCTCCCTTTTAGTCACAGGCTGTTTTGATGACTTATCCTGCTTTTGAGGCTGGTTCTTTTCGCCTGAATAAACTGTTGATATCCATTCCTTTTTTATTCCGAAGTTATATAGAATTGAGTCTATATCTCTATCGCATCTTCTCGATAGCACATTGATATCGATACTGGTGTTATTACCTGTTTTTTCATCATTTAGCTGTTCGAGAAACTGTTTATCGGTATCGGGAGTCTTACTTTTATTGATGAGTTTTGAAAGAAGAAATATTCCTCCTGCCAGAACTATAAGTACCGCTGTAACAATAATTTTAGAACGGAACGATTTAAGCAGTGAAAGCCGTTTTAATCTTTGCAACCTGTGGTTTCTATATTTTTGGGAATAACCAATTTGAATTATTTAAAAATATTCATATTTTGCCTCTTATTCCACATTAAAATAGAAATAACTTATAATTAAAAAGGAGAGATAAAATGCAGCCATATCCCGTAATGGAAGGTACTTCCACCGTTAGCGAAGTCCAGTCATCGTTTGTACTTAAAGTTTATAACTGGATGACCATGGGTCTAGCCATAACTGCTCTTGTAGCACTTGCAATTGAAATGGTTATTCCCGGAATCAGGTTTGTTATGCTCGAGAACCCGATTATATTTTACGGCTTATTAATTTTAGAGCTTGCCCTTGTATGGGGCTTAAGCGCAGCAATAAATAAAATTCCTGCATTTGTCGGCGTTCTGGTTTTCATGGCTTATGCCGCATTAAACGGAGTAACACTTTCTATTATATTTCTTGTTTACAGCCTCGGTTCAATTGCTTATACTTTCTTTATTACAGCAGCAATGTTCGGAGCAACAAGCGTGTTCGGATTTGTTACCAAAATGGACTTATCAAAATTGGGCGGTATAATGATGATGGCGCTAATCGGGTTAATCATTGCATCGGTTGTTAATATCTTTGTTGCCTCAAGCACACTCGATTGGCTGATATCATACGCCGGCGTTGTAATATTTGTCGGTTTAACTGCCTACGATACCCAAAAAATAAAAAAGATGAGCGCCGGTATTGACAGTTCATCGGAAGACGGCGGCAGAGCTTCTATAATGGGCGCTCTTGCTCTTTACCTTGATTTTATAAACCTATTCTTGTTCCTGTTAAGAATTCTGGGAAGAAGAAAATAAACTATAATCAACTTGAAAAAATTAATACTTGTAATTATCGGATTGTTCTCCATTCAGGGATTTTCAAGCGCTCAATATACACTTGATGATGCATTTCCGCAATCTTGTCATTTCAAAATCCTGTGGAGCTTGTAAATGCAGGTGACGGTACAAACAGGCTTTTCGTAGTCACACAAAACGGGAAGATATATGTTTTCCCGAATACTCCAACGGCATCAAACCCGAAGGTTTTTCTTGACCTTTCAGACAGCGCTACTCAAAACGGAAGCGAGACAGGCTGTTTGGGTCTTGCATTTCACCCGAACTATACAAGCAACGGTTATTTTTATGTTGATTACACAACAAGACAAACTCCATTGAGAAGTAAGATTTCAAGATTCAGCGTCAGCGCATCAAATCCTGATTCGGCAATACGTACACAGCGAGCTTGTTATTGATAACACAGGCTCAGCCATATTCAAACCATAACGGCGGTCATCTTGTTTTTGGTCCCGACCATTACCTGTACATTTCTTTTGGTGACGGCGGTTCAGGAGGCGACCCGCAGAATAACGCGCAAAACAGGACAGTGCTTCTTGGAAAAATTCTGCGTATCAATGTTGACTCGGCTTCAAACGGAAACAATTACGCTATTCCACCGACTAATCCTTATTACAACAATAACATGGGCTACCGCCAGGAAATTTTCACATACGGTATGAGGAACACATGGAAGTACAGCTTCGATATTCCAACCGGCAGACTCTGGGCGGCGGACGTTGGTCAGGATGCATGGGAAGAAATCGACCTGCTCCAAAGCGGGAAGAACTACGGCTGGAGAATCATGGAAGGTTTTTATTGTTATAACCCGCCATCAGGCTGCGATACTACCGGGTTGACACTGCCTATATGGAATTACAGCCATTCGGAAGGCAATTCAATTACAGGCGGCTATGTTTACCGCGGCACACTTGTTCCTGGGCTTGTTGGTAAATACATTTACGCCGATTATGTGCAGGGCAGAATCTGGGCTTTGACTTATGACGGAATTAATCCGCCAACAAATACCCTTCTTTATGATTCCCCGTACCTGATATCTACATTTGGCGTTGACCAGAATAATGAGCTTTATCTTTGTTCATACAGTTCTACAGGTAAAATTTATAAGTTTCACCCGCAGCCGATTGGCATAGTGGGCAATACTGAATTGCCTTCCGGTTATGCGCTTTCAGCAGAATTATCCTAACCCGTTTAATCCTGAAACAAAAATAAAATATACTGTACCCAACCAATCATTTATATCTATAAAAGTATATGACGGGCTCGGAAAAGAAGTAACCGCCCTAGTAAATGAAACCAAAGCTCCCGGCACTTACGAAGTAAACTGGGATGCATCAAATTTCCCGAGCGGAGTTTATTTCTACAGCCTCATCAGCGGCTCAAACAGGATAGATAAAAAAATGGTGCTGTTAAAATAGCAGCCCCTCCTGTCCTCCCGAAGGGGAGGAAGTAATTTTTGCAGAGGTGGTCCACCGGGCTGCCTCTTTTTTTCAAAGAACAATAAGCTTGTCATTCTTCTTACTTTACTTCTACTTCTTACATTCTTACTTCTTATTCTATCTTGACTTTATTTCCTCCTCTTTATTTTCAAACCATTTTCTGTTATCTTAATTATCTATGCGAATCAAAAAATTTACGTGTATAAATTGCGGAGCGCCGAAAGTTAACGAATACAAATCGCCTTATATAATGTGCGATTACTGCGGCTCGTTTACCGATATCGATTTTACTTTAGGCATGAATTTCTGGAACTCATCAACTGCGCGCAATATCGGTTATGCATTCAATAAAGCTGAGTTTGCAATGCAGCTGCAGGCAGCGCAGCACAGGGGAGCGAAAGACGAATACAGCATGCTCCAGCGCCGATACTGGGATTATTACTACAAAACATATCCCGAATATCTTCCGCCCTCAATTGATAACGATAACAAGTACAAGCTTTATCTCGATGTCTGCGCTAATTCAAGCACCGGTTATGCATTCGATTCATCAAATCAGAACATGCAGTATGAATTGAACCGGCTTCAGCAATCGCTCATCTATTACCGGGTTAACGGACAGAATAAAGTGCAGGCGGATTCGTTTTTCCGCATGGCGGAGTTTTATATTAACCTCACAAAAGAGGGATTTAAAGATTTTTATAATAACCCCGATTACGCAATAATGAATGACCTGCTGCCCGAACAGGTGCACTTAAAAATGAAGCTCTCCATGTTTGTGCAAATCTGGCTTCCGTACTTAACCGATGAAGACGGTGACAGGTTTTTGAAAATGACGGGTTTTTCGATGCAGTATGTAGAAATTCAAAAGCCGGCGGGACATAAAGGTGAATGCGAACACTGCAAAGCGGAAATTTACATTCCCGAAGGCTCGTATAAAGTTTACTGCGAAGCCTGCCGTAAAACCACACGCGTTAAACAGACGTTTCTGTGCTCATCATGCGGCGCGGAAAACACCGTTCCCGATAATCCTTCCAAACCTGTTGACTGCGCATTCTGCGGCACCGAAAACAGGCTCATTCAGGCAATGTTTGGGTAATTTGTCATTGCCGCAACGGGATAAACTCAGGCGGGAATCCAGTCAGCATCCACCACCAAAACACAAAGGCACTAAGGGTATACTCTCCATAACCCAGGTTATACGTGCCTTCCGTAATCTAATGGTTTTAATTGATTTACACACATTTCAGGTTGTCATAACCTGAATTAGTATACCCCATGGTAACTAAGTTACCTATGAACTTTCCAACCGATTGATTTTAAAAGGTTTAAACCCCTGATTTAGGGGGGTAACTAAATTAAAATATATGCGATTCTAAACTGGAATTGCAGTTTCATACCGGCATTTGAAATTTTGCCTGTTTTTGATGTATTTTATATTCAAAGAACATTTACGCTAATCAGGGTAATCAGGGTAATCAGCGTAATCAGTGGTAATAAATCTAAAACGGAAAAATCCGGAAGTCAATAGGTGAGAAAAATAAATTCTGTAAGGTATTGAGAAAACAATATAGGAATTTATAGTAATGAGGTTGAAATAATGGAAGACTATGTTAATATAGATCTTTACTTAGTAGTTAAATAAGTCTATTTTGTAAATTTCTTGAAATAAGCATCTATTTCAGGTCGTAATTCGATACCTACTTTTTCAAAACAATCTAAAAGTATTTCATAAGTTCCCTCGCCGCCGAGAAAATCCCACAATGCTTTTCCGACCTTTAATTCTTTTTTTAAATCCAGCATGCCCCTCATTGTCCACCGCTCATAAGGTTTGGGATCATAAGGATTGTAAGGAATTGCTATAAAAGAATTTACTATGGCTTTTGGATTTACAGCAAGTACTGCTGCTGTCCACTCAAGTAAAGTTCTTTTAAATTCTTTGAATCCGCCTGCATTAGGTTTTGCGGTTTTTAAATCGAAAAGAAATAATTCACCTTCATTGTTTTCCAGCCAGATGTCAACCTTGGTTAACCGAACATTATTCATGCTTCCTTTTTGGCAAACTTTTCTTATTTCATCAACTTCTTTTTTCTTATCAGGGTCGACTGTTGAAGTTTCAATTCTATCCATTATTTCTTGAATAACACGATGAGCTTCTGAACTGATTTTAGCACCTGCAGTTTGCTGTTTTAATGCCTTCTTGAATCTCCCCTCGGCAAGGGCAACTGCTACTGGTTCAAAAATAGCGGTGCCGAAATTGGTACTTAAAGAATGTATGAAGGAATACAATGCGAGTCTATCCTTACCGAGCAAACGCGTGTGAAACGGCATTGCGGCAGGCTCGGGGTTATAGGATTGAAATTTATTTCTTAAAGCTGTTTTTAAAACAGATTCAATTTTTCTATTTAATGAATTCTTATCCAAGTAAGTATAGTAATAAAGGCCATTTATTATTCAAGTTTCTAATTTTAAATCATCAATACCCGAATAATAGGGATAGTGCGTTTTTAAAGCAACACTGTCCTCAGCTTGAATTATTCTTCTTTTCATCTCTTCATTAACCCCAGCGAGTACACATTTATAATGATAGTGTAACCCATTAGCAAAATCATGATGAGTATATTCATATGTTGAAGCTCTATTTCTAGAGTACTTAGTATAGGGGCATTCGCCATTTAATATGCTTTCTCTATTATATTTGGTACACGATTCAAGACACTTAACCTCAACACTATTAATTTCTTCTGTAAAATTGGAATACTTCTCTATAACATATGGACAAAATTGTATCCACTTATGACACTTGGGGCACCTATCTGAATTCCTTGAATTAATTGTGTCTATTGTTGCTGTTGGAATGGCTGTTTTTAATGAAAAAGAGCCAGATTGAATTTCCTTTTTCGTACCGACCTCTATTCCATACAATCTCTTGTCATGGGTAATTATCAAGAAATCAGGAGGCACTATATGGCTTGAGTAACCAATAAATCTTTGTGTTAGCAACAGTGGAATTATATAACCGTAATCCTTCCTTAACATGAAAATATAAACTAAAAGTTCATGCCATAAGCCACCAGCAGTTTTTGGTAAAAAAGAATCAAAGTATTTATTTAAAGAAACAGGTGCGTCTGAAACTCCTTCTTTTAAACCTATTTTTCCCTCAAAATTCAAAAGTAATTCATAATCCGGTTCTATTTTAATTTCATTTATCCCATTGCCTAAACCAGTTAATAATTCTTTTCTTAATTTATCGTCAACTGTTATGCTTTCAAACGTCATTAACATGTTCACAAAAACCAATATCAACTTAATGAAGTTTTGTTTATCTTCACTGGACTTAATAGCATAATATCCTCTTCCAAGCAAGATATATTCAATCAGGTCGGACAGTATCATTTGACGACCCCTTTTTGAATACAACATTTCCTCAAGAGATAATTCGCTTATCAAATGGCTGAATTGGTCATAGTTATCTTTAAAAAGTCTGTACGTCAAATCTGGATCATTTGAATAGTTTGTGGAATCCTGAAATGTACTACTTAGAGATTGAAGATGAGTTAATGCATCTATCATTTTCTTTAATAACTGATCCACTTAAAATCCTTTCATATGAAAAATAATTTCCGAATACGCCCCTTTGTCTTTTTCCGTTCTGTTAAGCACTGGGCGTTTGAATTGATTTACAATCCTCATTCCTGCTTTTTCAGCAATTTTCGGGTATAAATTATATTTATCGTTTGCAACCAGGAATACATTATAATCTTTTTTAAAATATTTTTTACAATTATTTAGCACCTGAGCGATAGAGTTTACATAGCTTTCCCTAGCTTCTCTGCCTTGTCCCTTGCTGAGCGGGCCGATTTCCAGCTCATCATTTCTATCGAATCCGAACAAGTTATAGGCATAGGCGTGTTGTTCGTGATAATCAATTAATCCAACATAAGGCGGACTGGAGAATATTCCGCTAATTTTATTATTCTTTACTAGTTTTGAAAAATCTTTGTTTCTTTTCTCAAGCTCTTTAACAATGTCAAATTTTCTTGAATTGCCGGTTAAGCATAACTGCATGGTATCAGTCCTAACCTTCTTAAAATCGTATAATCTTTTGACTGTGTCTTTTGTATATCTATCCCACATTTTCTTTATGGAAAATAGGGGTTTACATACCTTATTATGTTTAGAACAATAATATACTGTATCAACAGGGTCTATTAAGGTAGCCAAGTCAGAGTGCGTTGTTGCCCGGCACGAGCGTATTGTTCTGCTTAATATAACTGTAAGAATTTTTTTCGTATCTTGGTTCTTTACTTCCTTTATTATTTCAAATACAAATTCAAATTCACGCCTTACCGGCTGCAAATACCAAATATCAAGAAATGTGTTTTGATTATCCTGCCTTAGTTTAATATTATATTTTTTAACAAGATTATTATAAATTGTTTTTATGGTTTTAAAATTTTCATTTACATAATCCCATTCATTAATTTTTCCTTGGTTTACTTTATATCTAAAATCAGGCGCGGGATAATAATTGCTGTTAAATTTGTTTAGTTCGGATGTTATTTTTTCATCAAATTCAAGTACATGTGAATCCTCAAGAAAACCATTTAGTTTGCCGTCAATTCTGTTAATTTCATTTTGTACATCATTTAAATCGTATTCTTTTAATTTCACATTTGATATTAGCGTATTGAAGTAAGAAACCTCAATTCCTATAGCGTGCATTTCTAATTCGTTAGCTTGTACTAAAGCTGTCCCGCTACCACAGAAGGGGTCAAGTATTATATCTCCCGTTTTAAAATATACCTCTTTTTTAAAATCGTCAGTGTGGTCATCTAAAAAATATTGTACAAGTTGGGGTATGAACTTTCCCTTATAGGGATGCAGGCGGTGAACATGTTTAGTGGTATCTGCTTCTTTTAAATAATCGAAGGAAAGAGCCCAATTAAGATCATTACCAAGTTTTTTTTTCCAGTCAACCTCTTTCTTTCCGAAATAAGAATTATAATACTTTTTCAGATCTTCTTTTGCTATAACAACTGTGCCGTTTTCTCCTTTTTTGGGTATCCTGCCGTAACTGATAAGGTAAGAAATATTGGACTCAGTGACATTTTTTTGTAAAAATTCACTTGCCCAACGGCTTGCCTCTTTTATTGATAATAATTCCAAATTCTTAAAATATTATATACAAATATAACAAAAAATTGATGTTAAGTGTATCAAGTGTTGTTTATTAATTGGAATATAATTTAATCAAACCTAAAGACTAAATAAACAAAAAAATTCGTCTTTATGAATATCTTTTGTATGTGAGGTCAGTAATATTCCTGACCTGTGTCGGCCTGCCTGCAGTAGGCAGGGAAACATTCCCGACACCACTCTGGGAAAATTTGGATTTTCCGGATTAGGAGATTATTAGATAACCCAATATAGTAACCCAGCCTTTAAGCTGGAGATTGAAGAACGCCTCGTGTGTGCCGGGCTTTAACCAAACAAGCGCAAAGCTTGGGAAAAAAATCATTACTTGAGAAAATGTAATCAGCATTTTTGCTATTTAACCCTTCGTGCTATTTAGTGCCTTAGTGTCTTGGTGGTTAATTTTTAACTACTCGCCACTATGGCAATGCTCCTCCCCTTTCTCCCTTTCAATATATCATCACTTATTTCTATATTGCATTCTTATTATGGCAAAAATTCCGCAGGAGCCGGAATCTATGACAAACAATTACAAACGGTTAACCGTTACGGCGGCGCTGCCTTATGCTAACGGTGACCTGCACCTCGGGCATATTGCAGGCGCATACCTGCCGGCGGATATGTATGCCCGTTACCAAAGGCTTGCAGGAAGGGATATAATTTTCATCTGCGGTTCGGATGAATACGGCACTGCAATTGAAATGTCAGCTTTAAAAGAAGGCGTAACACCAAAGGAAATAATTGATAAGTATCACTTTTCCAATAAGCAGGCTTTTGCTGATTTAGGTATTGCGTTTGATATTTATTCAAGAACATCGAATCCCATTCACGCCGAAACTGCGCAGGCATTTTTTCTTACTCTATATAATAAGGGAATTCTTTACCCGAAGACCGAGAAGCAGTTATTTTCGGTTAAAGGAAAACCGCTTTCTTGCCGATAGGTTTGTAGAAGGTACATGTCCCGTATGCGGTTACGAAGAAGCGCGCGGCGACCAGTGCGAAAACTGCGGCTCGAATCTCTCACCGCTTGAGCTTATTAATCCTAAATCAAAAGTTACAGGTGATACTCCGATTGTGAAAGATTCTACACAGCTTTATTTCCCGCTCAGCAAATACCAGGACAAGCTTGAAGAATGGATTGGCAGTAAAACCGACTGGAAAGCCAATGTGAAAAACTACTGCAACGGTTGGTTTAAGACAGGATTAAAAGACAGGGCAGTAACGCGTGACCTCGAATGGGGAGTGAAAGTTCCTGTTGAAGAGTACAAAGAAAAAATTATTTATGTGTGGATTGAAGCTCCTGTAGGCTACATTTCCGCTACAAGAGAGTTATTTATAGAGCGAGGCACTCCGGAAGAATGGGAAAAGTACTGGAAAGACAGTGAAACCAGGTTAATTCATTTTATAGGCAAGGATAATATTATATTTCACTCGATTGTATTTCCTGCAATGATTATGGCGCACGGTGATTTTATACTGCCGGATAACGTTCCTGCCAACGAATACCTGAACTTCGAAGGCGGAAAATTTTCCAAGAGCAAGGGGCACGGTGATTTGGTTAAAGATGCCGTAAAGCGTTTTAATCCCGATTCAATTCGTTATACAATAGCCTCAACAATGCCTGAGAACCGCGATACCGATTTCACATGGAAAGACCTTCAGGTGAAGAACAATAACGAGCTTGGCGCAATACTCGGCAATTTTGTAAACCGCACCTTTGTTTTTGCAGAAAAATATTTTGATAGGCACAGTTCCTAATCTGAATAAGCTTGAACCGATTGATGAGGAAATATTGAGAAAACTCAAAGAAGCTCCTCAAAAATATTGCTGAATATTACGAGAATTTCCGTTTTAAAGATGCAGCTGAATGAAACAATGAATATAGTGCGCGATGCCAATAAATACTTCAACGATTCAGAGCCGTGGAAAGCAATTAAAGCAGATAAAGCGCGCTGTGAGACAATTATAAATATATGTTTGCAGCTTGTAAATTCATTTGCTGTGCTGTTTGAGCCCATACTTCCGTTCAGTTCAGCAAAAATTGTGCGTATGCTGGGAACGGATAAATCAGCCGTCAAATGGGAACAGGCATCTGAACTAAGACTTAAGGCTGGATTGAAATTAAATAAACCGGAGATACTGTTTACTAAAATTGAAGATACGGAGCTTGAGACTTCGGAAGGTAATTGATAAAATACCGAAAATGCGTTATTAGTTAAGCGGTTTTTTTTAACTTCTTTAATTATATTTATTCCGTAATTCCAATCACTTTATAATAATCAATGTTCGACAGCTATAATTACAGGTTCGGTGATATAACTTATGACCTTGGTTCAAGGACCTTCATCATGGGGGTTCTGAACGTAACGCCTGATTCTTTTTCAGACGGAGGCAAGTATGCGCAGCTTGAAAGTGCTGTTGCGCGCGCAAAAGAAATGGTTGAGCAGGGAGCCGATTTCATCGATGTCGGCGGCATGTCAACCCGTCCCGGAGCGGGAGAAATTCCGGTTGAAGAAGAGCTGACAAGGGTAATTCCTGTAATAAAAGCATTGAAGAAAGAAATCGATGTTCCGATATCTATAGATACGTACCGCTCACGTGTTGCCGATGAAGCGCTTGGAAGCGGCGCGCATATAGTTAACGATATCAGCGCTTTTAATTTCGATGCTGAAATGCCGCAGGTTGTAGCTTCACGAAAAGCCTCAGTAATACTCATGCATATCAAAGGTACACCAGGTAATATGCAGGCTGACCCGGTGTATGATGACTTAATTGCAGAAGTGCTTTTGTATTTTGAAAATGCAGTATGGAAGGCAAACGTTGCAGGTATAGACCAGCTGATAATTGACCCGGGTATCGGGTTCGGAAAAACCGTCGAACATAATCTGAAGCTTATAAAAAAAATGTATGAGCTGAAGAAATTAGACTGCCCGGTAATGATTGGTGTATCGAGAAAAAGTTTAATAGGAAAAATTTCCGGTGCAGCAGTTGAACAGAGAATCAGCGGAACAACCGCCCTTAATACAATATCAATTTTAAACGGTGTAAATATTCTCCGTGTCCATGATGTAATGGAAGCTGTTCAGATGGCAAAAATTTTAGATGAGTACAAAAAACTGAAATAGACTACCTAATAATTTCTTTTCAAAAACCGGCTAAAAGCCGGTTTTTTTTATGCTGTAACCTGCCTAAAAACAACTAATTGCAAAAATAGCGATTTTCAGTATTAGTAAAGTATTGACATAACACATAAAAAATATTATAATGCTAACGGTTTTAAGGTAACGAAATACAGTATGCACATACACGGAACAAGTTAGAAAAAAGAAAATGCTATACATTTATTCTATATATGCAGCAAAACGACTTCGAATTCATTTGAAAAAAAATTTATGAAACTGAATCAATACTTTTTACTGGTGTTCGCATTAACAATTTGTGTTCTTGAAGCTGACTCGCAGACTTACGGATGGTTTGCACAGTCAAGCGGAACAACAAACAATCTTAACAGTGTATGGTTTGTTAATACATCTACCGGAACAGCAGTTGGTAATGCAGGAACAATTCTTAGAACCACCAACAGCGGAACCAACTGGTCAGCTCAGACAAGCGGAACACCAAATCATTTATTCGGAGTTTATTTTCTGAATGCAAATACCGGATGGGCATCAGGTGATGTAGGTATGGTATTGAAAACAACCAATGGCGGAACAAGCTGGGTAATACAGGTGAGTAATACAGTTTACCAGCTTCATTCTATTAATTTTTTGAGCGCAAGCACAGGGTATATAGTCGGCTGGTACGGAACAATTGTCAAAACAACAAATGGCGGTTCTGCATGGATAGCGCTAACAACCGGAAGCACAAACAACCTTCATGGAATTTCTTTTCCCTCGGCATCAACAGGTTATGCAGTAGGGTGGCACGGAACAATACTTAAAACAGTAAACAGCGGAAGCAACTGGTATCCTGTAACAAGCGGTACAACAAATTCATTTGAAGCAGCTTACTTCATGAACGAATATACCGGAACGGTTATCGGTGAGGGCGGCAGAGTACAAAGAACAACAAACGGGGGAGCTAACTGGGTTGTTCAGACAAGCGGGACCGGAAGCTGGCTTAATGGAATAACATCTCCTGACGTTAATGCCGTGACTATTGCCGGGGAATCCGGCGCACTCCGCAAGACTTCCAACGGCGGAACAAACTGGCTTAGCCAGACATCGAACACAAGTTATTGGCTTAATAAAATATATTTCACAGATACTTTAAACGGATGGGCAGTTGGTGACTATGGTACAATAATCCATACAACAACCGGCGGCTGGCTGCTTCCGGCAGCGCCATCGCTATCGGCTCCTGCAAATAATTCAACCTGTGTTTCAATGACAGTGCTCTTAGACTGGGGAGATATATTTCCCCCGGCATGCAATTACAGAATTCAGATTTCAACAAATTCAGGGTTTACCGCAATTGTAAAAGATACAAGCGGGCTGATGGTATCGCAGTTTCAGATTCCTTCAGGGTTACTTAATTATAACACTCAGTATTACTGGCGTGTTTCTGCAGCTAACCAAGTCGGTGGAGGTCCATGGTCAGGTACAAGGAATTTTACAACTACCCGCCCTGCGCCTTTGGCACCGGTTCTTGTTTCACCTACTGACAGCGCCGTTGGAATCTCGCTTACCCCGCTTCTGGAATGGGATAGTGTAGCGTCTGCATCAACTTACAGGCTAAGGGTTTCAACTGATACATCATTTGCTTCAACTGTTTTAGATACAGCAGGGTTAACCGCATCGCAATTCCAGGTTCCCTCAGGCAAACTGCAAAACAGCGGGCAGTATTTCTGGCGCGTTAACGGTTCGAATGTCTGCGTTACAGGAGCATGGTCAGAGACCTGGAGTTTCAATACATTAATAACCGGTACGGGGGTTTCCGGGAACGCAGTTCCGAAAGTATTCAAGCTGTATGTTAACTACCCCAACCCGTTTAATCCTGTAACAACAATAAAGTTTGATTTGCCCGATGAAGCGCCGGTTGTTATCAAGATATACAATTTAATCGGAGAAGAAGTAAGAGTTTTAATGAACGAAAATAAAAAAGCGGGAAGCTATTCTATTAGCTTCAGCGGCGAAAACCTGCCGAGCGGAGTTTATTTTTACACAATTTCTGCGGGCAGGTACACCGATACAAAGAAAATGGTCTTATTAAAATAAATATTTAAAGAATGTTTTTCCAAATTTTAAACCCAATTAAGGAGGGTTATAACATGAAAGCAAGGATATTAATTACTGCCGTATTACTGTTTGTGTGTCATTTAAGCATATTCTCACAAGGTGCAGTTATGAGAGTCCTCACTTACAACGGTCCCGGCAACGGGATTGATGAAGTTACAGGCATGATGATGAATTATGACGGCTCGGTATACGTTACAGGGTACAGCAAAGGAAGCAGCAGCGATGAAGATTTTGCAACTATTAAGTTTAATAACACCGGTGATTTCTTATGGGTATCGCGTTTTAACGGCACCGGCAATTATACCGATAGGGCAACTGCAATTACGGTTGATAATTACGGGAATGTATATGTTACCGGATGGGCTCACATGGAACCTAATGACTACCAGGGCGATGAGATTATGTGCGGTACAATTGATTACGTTACAATCAAATACGACCCATACGGCAACCAGGTATGGATGAAAGTTTATGCAGGGCCCGGAGGCGGCGATGATATTCCCTCTGCTATTTTACTTGACAGGTTTGGAAATGTGTACGTTACCGGTACAAGCAACAGCGGTGCAAACAAAGAAGATTATTTAACCATCAAGTACAACAATAACGGTGTGCAGCAGTGGGTAGCAAGATATGACGGTGTATCTCATGACGCAGATTTTGCAAATGCATTTGCTTTGGATGGAGACGGCGGTGTATATGTAACCGGAAGAAGTTATAAGAGCGGGCAAATGGCAGATTATGTTACCGTCAAGTACAATAATGAAGGAATCCAGGAATGGACCTCCAGGTACAACGGCCCCGGCAACGGCGATGACATTGCATATTCAATTGCAGTTGATGTTAATGACAACAGTTATGTAACTGGAGCAAGTAAAGGCTCATCTTCAAATCTCGATTATGCAACAGTTAAGATTGGCTCAAACGGCTCACAAATTTGGGCAAAAAGATACAATGGCCCCGGTAATAACATAGATGAAGCGCATTCACTGATTCTTGACCCTTACGGCACATGTTATGTAACAGGGTTCAGTATGGGGAGCGGCTCAAACTATGATTATGCTACACTGAAATATGACCCTAACGGAAACGAAGTATGGTCTCAGAGATATAACGGCACAGGCAACGGAATAGATAAGGCTTGGAAAATCGGATTAGTAAAAAGACCATGCGGAATAATAGGCGACTATCCCTGCTGGAATTTTGACCTTTATGTAACTGGCCAGAGCGTTGGCAGCGGAACCGGAGATGATTTCCTTACAATAAAATATGACCAGAACGGTAATTTAAAATGGAGCTGCCGTTATGCAAGTTCAGGAAATATTTCGGATGTCTCAACTGTAAGCGCACTAAGAGATGATTTCGGATATTTTTACACAGCCGGGAGAATTAATAATGATTACGGAATAGTCCAGATAAGCAACAGGAGCACAATAACCGATGACCCGTTATCAGTAAAAAGCCCGTTGGAACTGCCGAAAGATTACAGGCTTGGACAAAATTACCCCAACCCGTTTAACCCGAGTACGGTTATTAACTATGAAGTACCTAACTCCGGTTTGGTTGAATTAGATGTTTACGATTTACTCGGCAAGCAGGTAGCTTCGCTTGTAAAGAGCTATATGGAGCCGGGCAAATATAACGTAAGCTTCGATGCTTCGAATCTCCCAAGCGGAACATATATATATACAATAAAAGCGGGAAATTATGTTGAGTCCAAAAAAATGGTTTTAATGAAATAAACTGAATTACTTATTTTCTTCCTATGACCCCGGCAGAATTGACGCCTTCTGCCGGGGTTTTTAATTTATTCCTATTATTCACGTCGCTTTTGTATTATATTATGACAACAAATACCAAAAGAATGATATTAATAAAATAACACTAATCAAAAATGAATAACAAAAAATTTTTTATGTTATTATTAATGTTATTATTGATGTCCCTGAGTAATTGTCTTCTTTCTCAAGGGCATGGCAGATTGGTCGGCTGGTATCCATTAATTTCAGGAACTAACGTAAATTTTACATCAATAGGCTTTTGTAATGAGAATACGGGATATGTTGTCGGGTCAGGTGATGTGAGAAAGACGACTGACGGCGGATTGAATTGGGAAAATGTTTCTGAAGCAGCGCCTTTTTACATCAGGTCAGTATCCTTTCCGGCGGTTGATTCTGTTTATTTATACGGATACAGTGGGAATGATGACGTAAGCATGGTAACATACAATGGAGGCCAGAACTGGTATATTACCGTGAACCTGATTGGTATTGACATTATGAAGTCATATTTTATTAATGCAAGAACCGGCTTTATCAGCGGTTTTATATATGTACATACCTTAGTTATAGGTATGCTATACAAAACAAATAATGCTTCTGTATCATTTTACCCGGTAATCAACATCGGTTTAATGGGTCCGTATGCCGCTGACATAAATTTTCCTGTTCCAGATACAGGATACGCCATAGGTTTCCAGTCAAGCATTTTTAAATCTGTAAACAACGGTAACAATTGGAGCCAAGTTTCCGCTATTTCAGGCAGAACCGCAATAGATTTATGTTTCATAAACGGTACAACAGGTTTTGTCTCCGCTGATACAGGATATTTGTTTAAAACCACAACAGGGGGTTTAAGCTGGGAAACAGTACCATCCCAAGTAAATGCGAATTTGAATTGTATTTATTTTTCAAATTCGAGAAACGGATATATCGGGAGCGCAAACGGTCGCATTATCAATACAACTGACGGAGGAGAAACGTGGTTTCTGCATCAGAACCTGCCGACTGATGTCAAGAAAATTCTTTTTGTTAATGATTCTGTGGGCTACCTGATAGGAAGCGCAGGAAGAATTTATAAAACTACAGACGGAGGCGGTATTTTAGCAATAGGCGGAAAAGGTAAGGTTCTGAATAGTTTTTGGTTATACCAGAACTATCCCAACCCGTTTAATCCCTCAACTACTATAAAGCTTGATTTGCCGAAATCATCAGACGTCAATCTTATGATATGCGATATGCTCGGAAGGGAGATTTACACAATTGCCAGTCAGTATTTCACAGCAGGTTCATACTCTTTTACGTGGGACGCGAGAGGATATTCATCGGGTATATATTTTTACAGGCTGACAGCAACTGACACTCAATCCAATCAGGTTTATACCGATACAAAGAAGATGATATTACTGAAGTGAATTGACACAACCTATGATTCAGTAATTGCATTTCCGTTAGAGCCTCTTTGCAGAAGGACCCTGACGCAGGAATAAATGAAATTCAGAGTTACTAAAAGGAGACTTTTCTAATATGAATAATCACGTGTGGTAATTTTTAACCCCGTTGTTGGTGTTGTCACCAACAACAAATACATCTTTTAGAGTTTAACCAAAACCAACCACCAGAAATTATTTTTCTGATACTGGATTCCCGCCTTCGCGGGAATGACAAAGGGAGAGTAATTGTATATGACATCCTCGGCAGAGAGGTAATGAGACTCGTCAATAATGAGTTCAAACAGCCGGGCGGCAGGTACATGGTTGATTTTAACGGAACCAATTTTGCATCAGGCGTGTATTTTTACAGGATAAAAGCAGGAGACTATGTGAACAGCAAGAAAATGGCATTGATGAAATAAAACAATTTTTATTCGTCCTACGACATAGTGTCGTAGAACGAATTTCTTCAGACCTCTAATATGCCTTCTTTGCCCACCCTTTTATTTTGCACTGTAAAAGTTCATTTAAATTCTTTATATTTGTTAGATATAATTCAAATAATAGCAAAAATTGCATTACTCTGTGTTTTTTGAAGGTGTAAAGTGGCTATAAAGATAAATATAGGTTCTTTAAATGACGGTTCCCAGCAGCTTGATTTAACTGCGGATTCAAAGGAAATCGGGCTTGATGAGAAACTGGTTAAAAACGGGCTCCAAATTTCGCTTGAACTCTTTAAGGCAACTCACCAGCTCGATGTAAAAGCTAAAATCACAGGAATTATGACACTCATTTGCGATAGATGCCTTGAAACTTATGAAATGCCGTTTAATACTAATTTTGAAGTTGTTTTTGTTCTTAAATCACCAAGGGATGAAGAACTGAACGAAGAGAATATCAGAACATACAGTCCTTACATGAAGACAATCGATTTAACCGAAGATATACGCGAATATGTATTGCTCGCTGTCCCGATGCGAAGGGTCCCTGCAGAAAGCACAGAAGGCACATGTACATGGTGCGGAAAAACTAAAGAGTATTGGCAGAATTTAATAAAAGAAGAAGATAATAAATAACAATTTTTTATAAACAAACTTAGAATCCAATGCCGAATCCGAAAAGAAAACATTCGAAAACCAGAGGAAGAAAGAGAAGAACTCATTACAAAGCATCTGCTCCGGCGCTTATGGCATGTCCGAACTGCGGAGAGATGAAGCTTATGCACAGGGTGTGCCCGAGCTGCGGTTTTTATGACGGGCGCTCAATCATCATTCCGAAAAAATAATACTACCTTAAATTGAACGGAATATCCCCGGATATTATTACCATTGTTATAGATGGTATGGGCGGCGATAATGCTCCGGTCGATGATGTTGCAGGGGCAGTAAAGACCGTCCGAGAAACGGATAACATTAATGTTATTCTCGTTGGAAAAGAAGATGTGCTCACCAATGAGCTGAAAAAGCACTCGTATGATACGAAGCGTATTACCGTTCATCATGCTCCCGATACTATCAGCATGCACGAAACGCCCACCGAAGCAGTTAGGAAGAAACCGGGTTCTTCACTTGTCACAGGACTTAACCTAGTTAAAGAAAAGAAAGCAGACGGCTTTATCAGCGCGGGTAATACAGGCGCTGTTGTTGCAGGCTCATTGTTTGTGCTTGGAAGAATATCCAATGTCTCGAGACCCACTATCGGCTCGGTTTTCCCAACCGATACAGGTCTCTCTATGGTATTCGACGTGGGGGCAATGATGGACTGCAAGCCGCTATACCTGCTTGAGTTTGCCGTTATGGGTTCGGTTTTTGTTAACCATGTATTTGATATTCCCAATCCCCGTGTAGGCTTGCTGAATGTAGGCGAAGAAAGGTCAAAAGGCAATGCGCTGACTTATGATACTTACCAGCTTCTTGAAAAAAGCGGCCTTAATTTTACAGGAAACGTTGAAGGCAAAGACGTGCTGCGCGGGAAAGCAGAAGTAATAGTCTGTGACGGGTTCACAGGAAATGTAATTCTTAAATTTGCCGAAAGCGTTCCGCCGGTATTAAAAACAAAAATCAGGCAGTATGCAGATAAAAATATATTCAATAAGATGCGCGTAGCATTAATGGCCGGGACATTAAGACAAATTATGAAAGATTTTGATTACCAGGAGTACGGCGGAGCTCCGATGCTCGGTGTTAACGGAGTTGTAATAATAGGGCACGGAAGGTCGTCTCCGCTTGCATTCAAGAATATGTGCCGCAAAGCAGAGCTTATGGTTAAAGAAAGGGTTAACGATATAATACAGGAAAAGATTAAAGATATAAAATCATTTATACCAAAAGAAGATAACTAAAGAAGAATAACTAAAAGTTTTTAACTAAAGGAAACAAGAAAAATGGATAAAATTAGAGCAGCAATTACAGCAGTGGGGGAATTTGTTCCTGATAAGGTTCTATCAAACGCAGATTTAGAAAAGATGGTTGATACTTCCGATGAATGGATTAAAACCAGGACCGGAATATCAGAAAGAAGAATTCTCGGCAAAGAACCTACATCTTATCTTGCTATCAATGCGGCAAAAAATTTAATGGAACGCTACAATGTTAAACCGGAGGAGATTGACCTCGTGATAGTTGCAACTGTCACCCCCGATATGTTTTTTCCGTCAACCAACTGTATAGTTTCAGAAGCAATAGGCGCGGTAAACGCATGGGGTTTTGACCTAATAGCGGCATGTTCAGGTTTTATTTTTGCGCTTACCACCGGCGTACAGTTTATTGAAAGCGGAAAACATAAGAAAGTTCTTGTAATCGGGTCTGATAAAATGTCTTCTATAACAAATTATAAAGACCGCAACGCCTGCATTTTGTTCGGTGATGCGGGAGCATGTGTGCTTCTTGAACCGGCAGAAAATAACAAATACGGCATAATGGATTCTATACTTCATTGTGACGGGCGCGGAAAGAAATATCTCTATATGCTTGGCGGCGGAAGCCTTAACCCTGCTTCTTACGAAACAGTCGATAAAGGCATGCATTATATTTACCAGGACGGGCAGGTAGTATTTAAAGATGCGGTTAAAGGTATGGCGGATGTCTCGGTTGAAATCATGAAGAAGAACAATCTAAAATCAGATGATATTTCTTACCTGGTTCCTCACCAGGCAAACATGAGAATTCTTACAGCATGCGCAAGCAGAATGGGATTAAGCCAGGATAAGGTTATGGTTAATATCTATAAATACGGAAATACAACGGCAGCAACTATACCGCTATGTTTATCGGAATACCATGCTAAAGGAAAGATTAAGAAAGGTGATTACCTTGTACTTTCCAGTTTCGGCGCAGGTTATACCTGGGGTTCAATACTTGTCAGGTGGGCTTATTAAATAAGCTCAGGCTTATATTTAAGCTCCGACAAGCGCTTTATACGCTGCTGCGTCAAGCAATGAATCTAGCTCAGCCGGGTTTGTAATCTCTATTTTTACTATCCAGCCTTCACCGTACGGGTCTTTATTGACCGCGGCAGGATTATCGTTTATTGCAGTATTAATTTCGCCGATGGTTCCGGATACAGGAGCAAAAACGTCAGATACCGTTTTAACTGCTTCAATAGTACCGCAAGAGTCACCCTGTTTTATTTCTCCGCTAGCGTTAATATCAATGTATATAACATCGCCGAGCTCGCCCTGCGCATAATCGGTAACTCCGATTGTTCCCGTGGAGCCTTCCACCTTAACCCATTCGTGGTCTTTTGTATACTTTAAGTTTTCAGGTATGTTCATATATGTTTTAGTTAAAATAATTTAAGGTTTAAGAACAAATTTAACTTATTTTATTCTCTTTATCACTACCAAAGTTTTATCATCAGAATATTTGCCCCTTGCAGAAAATTTTTGTACCGATTCCATAATATTTTCCGCAATTATCCTGGCGGGGAAGTGCTTATTATTAAGGATTTCCTGCTTGAGGAGGTCTTCTCCGTAAAATTCAAATTTGGCGTTAGTTGCTTCTACTATTCCGTCTGTATAAAGAACAAGTGTATCATATTTGTTGAAATAGAAAGAGTCTATATTATATTCCTGTTCCGGAGAAGGACCCAATACCGAGCCGGTTGAGTTTAAAGGTTCAAATGTATCGGTCTCGTAATTCAGATGGAATGGAGCATTATGGCCAGCGTTAACATACATACACAAACCTTTAACATCGTTATATACTTCAAGGTAAAACAGGGTTACAAATCTTTCGTAAGGGAAAACGCGGTGAACAAGGTTATTGATTTTCTTGATAACGGTAGTCATTTTGAGCTCGTTTTCTGTTCCCATTTTCAATGCGCCTGAAACATAAAGCGCCTGCGCTGCCGCAGAAAATCCTTTTGATGCTGCATCACCGATTGCAATACCGAGCCTGTCTTTATGGTTTTCGTAATTCAGGTAATCGAAGAAATCACCCCCCACAATTTTATCGGGGATTGAAATTCCGAATATTTCGTAATTACCGAACAGGTATTCGTGTTCGGGGAGAATACTTTTTTGTATTTCACTTACCTTAGCAAGCTCTTTTTGAACTGCCTTTGCGCTGGTTTCTATTTTGCGCTGGCGCATCATTGCGCTTACTGCAGAGCTTATTATGTTCAGTGTATAGGCAAGTGTATCATCCATTTTGCCTGAATTAAGGGCAAGTATATACTGGTAAATAAACTGGTCGGTTCCGCTTTTATCTTTTACCCTGTACCTTTCTCCTACGCCGGTTGCGGAATAGAGGTGAATGCCTAAATCGCTTAAGTATTTATCCGTTTCGTTGGCAATTACTGTTCTCGATTGCCCCACCTGGAAAAATACGGGGTAGTCATCCAGGTTAAGCGTATAGCCCATTTTAACTTTTTCTATTTCTCCGAGCTGTTCAATCATTTTATATGCATTCCGGTTTGAGGTGAGCTGCCAAACTCTGCCGCCTGTAATATCTATTTGCTCGTTGTTGATAACTTCTTTAAGGATATATTTCAGCAGTTCAGGTTCGTTTTCAAAACGGGGGTATGCCTTTAAAGCATTATCGATGGTTCTGTATAATTTTCTTTGGTCCAAATTATTTATTTATTGGTTTTTAATAATATTTTTTCGTGGTACAGCTGTCCGATTTCGGCTCCAAGCACAAAAGTAGTTGATGAGTAATACACCCAGAATATCACCGCTGCAATGGCGGCATACGCTCCGTAAACCGCAGTGAAATTTGAAAAATGAACAAGGTAAAGCGTAAAAACGAATTTAAGGATTTCCCACATTAGCGTTGAGCTTACTGACGATACAATTACAACTCTGTTCGGGATTTTTCCGTGAGGTACAATTTTATAAATCGTATAAAACATTAAAAAAGTGAAAAATAAGCCAAGCACTATTGTTGCCAGGTTCTCTGCAAAACCGAAACTAAAGAGTGTATTGAAAAAAAACTTCTCATCAATTGTTTTTAAAATAGATGTTATGGTAGTCGAAGCAAAAGACAGCAAAAAAAGTAAAGTTACAACAAAGACCATTCCTATATCTTTCAGCTTTCCCCAAACGTAAAACACTTCAATGTTAATTTTATAGATTTTATTTAAAACATCTCTTATTGTGCTGAAAAGCCCGCTTGCCGTCCATAGTATACCAAGTGTTCCGATAATGGCAGTCAATGTTTTATTGGATGAGATTTCATCCATCCTTAACAATACAACGTTTTTAATTTTATCTCTCAGGTCGGGAGTGATGCCAACAACTGCATTGAGGTATTTGTCAATTGCAGTTATTGCGTTTTCCGAGCTGAGATAAACGCCTAAAATTGAGAATAAAATAAGCGTAAACGGTATAGCGCAGATTATTATATAAAAAGCAATGCCTGCCGACTGAATCCATATATGGTCTTCATCGAATTTATTATAGATGCCCTTAACGTAGTATTTTAACCCTTCGAAAAACTCTTTCCGGTCGAATTTTGTGCGAATTTTCAATTATTTCTTAATTTTTTGGGGAATCCGTCAGCGTTTACGGGATAAAACCCGGTAATAAATAAATATACTCAGTTTTGGCGTAAGATTAAATGTAATAGAGTTAAATGGGGTATGAGCCGGATATCAATTTTGTCGTATTAAAATTGATAAAAAGTATTATATATTAGTGTGCGGCAGAAAACCTGCGTATTCCCACCATTGTGATGCAGGATAAATTAATATTTCCAAAATTATATTTGGAGAAATAATAATATGAACGCCCGCAAAATAATATCTTTTCTTTTTCTTTTCATAATTACTCAATCTTTATATTCTCAGTCTGGGTGGATAAAGCTAGGCTTGACAGCAGATCTTGAATTTGACGGAGTCTGGTTTGTTAATGAAAACACAGGTTTCGTAGGTGCGGTTTGGTATGATACGTCTGTAATCTATAAAACAACAAATTCAGGATTGAATTGGAATGCAGTTTACACCGGTGGAGATGGAGGTTACGTATCATTATTCTTTTTGAATGAGAATACGGGTTTTGCAACAAACAGAGGTATACTTAAAACCACAAACCGCGGTTTAAGCTGGGAAAGTGTGTATACAGGTTACAATGTTTTGTTTTCAATTTTGTTTACAAGTTCAGATACTGGATACGCATGCGGAAAGTATCGCACCATGCTTAAAACTACAAACGGCGGAGGAATTTGGATTGCGCAAACAATTAGCTCAACACATAATCAAAATTTATGCTTTATTAATAACAATACCGGATTTACAGTTTGTGAAGATAATTATGTTATTAAAACTACCGATGGTGGTGAAAATTGGATAAAAAAATATTTAAATGATACTGCGATTTTATATGGGGTTTGTTTCATTAATCCAAACACAGGGTTTTGCTGTGGTAAAGATTATTGGGGAAAGTATATTGCCCGAACTACAAATGGCGGTGAGAATTGGAATGAGACAGAGATTAGCCCGATGGGTAGAATTAACCGGATAAAATTTGTTAACAGTCAAACGGGCTATGCAGTGGGTACATCTTTTCTTAAGACTACAAATGCAGGCGTGTCATGGCAAATTCAGCAAGATTTAATATCAACAGATTTGTATTCGGTTTATTTTATCAACGTCCTCACAGGCTATGCCTGTGGCATGAGTGTTTTATACAAAACCACAACCGGCGGCGAACCCATCGGCATCCAGCCAATCAGCAATGAGGTACCAAATCAGTTCTCATTATACCAAAATTATCCTAACCCATTTAACCCGGTTACCATAATAAAATTCCAAATTCCTGCTACTCCCCTCTCCTCCATAGGAGAGGGGCTGGGGGTGAGGTTGTCAATCTACGACCTCCTCGGCAGAGAAGTTGCTGAAATTATTAATGAGGGGCTTTCTCCCGGCACGTATGAAGTCCAATGGGATGCCTCCAACTTTGCAAGCGGTATTTATTTTTATCGTTTAGAAACAGATAAGTTTACTCAAACAAAGAAGATGGTTTTGATAAAGTAAGTAGATACTCATCCGACGACCTGCCTACAGCAGGCAGGCTCGGAGTCATAGGACGAGTGGAAAATTTTAAAATGAAAAAAATATTTTACATATTTCTGATTACTCAGTTAAGTATTAGCTTAAGTTATTCACAATCGGGGTGGTTTTGGCAGAACCCATTGCCGCAGGGGGAAAATATAACTAACATGACCTGCATACAAAACAGCTTGCTATTTTATATCACCGGAGGAGGCACTGTAATGAAGAACTCAATTGGTAACTCTGATTATGATATTCAAAAGATTTCAGATAACAGCTTGAGTTCAATATATTTTATTAACGAGGTAACAGGTTTTATATCAGCAAACTACAGCGGTGAAATTTTTAAAACAACCAATGCAGGAATAAACTGGTTTTTATCTTCAAAACTGCCCGAAATGTATATCTATGGAATTGAATTTGTAAATGCTTCAACAGGCTTTTTGGCAGGGTCCAGTGTCTTTAAAACGACTAACGGAGGTATAAATTGGCTTCAGATATTTACTAATGCAAATGCAAGATCAATGGATTTCGTTAATTTAAACACAGGTTATATATGCGGCTGGGAGGGTTTGTTAAAGAAAACAACAGATGGGGGTTTGAACTGGGTACAACTTGTATCAGGTACTAATAATTATTTATTATCCATAAAGTTTATAGATGCTTTAACCGGATTTACTGCAGGAGATCACGGCTTTATATTGAAGACAACAAATGGAGGATTAAATTGGATTAATAAGAACGAAAACGGTTCCGGTGTATATTTAACTCTCTTTTTATTGAATCCTAATACTGGATTTGCATTGGGAAATGATGGAGTTTTTACATTAACTACAAACGGCGGTGAAAATTGGCAGGCTGAGCGCCATATATGTTCAAAATATCTAACTTCACAATTTTTTATTAATTCTCAATCAGGATTTGCAGCCGGTCAGGATGGAATAATTTTAGAATCTGTTGACGGAGGAACATATTGGACTCAAAAAAACACATTATAACTGATGTTAATCTGAATGATGTTTGTTTTAGTTCATCAGGTAAAGGGTTTATATCAGGAAGTTCAGGGAAACTGTTAACTACAACGAACGGCGGTCAAAACTGGAACATCACCGGATTTCCTGACTCAATCTCGTTGATTACAATAAGCTTCATCAATGCACAGACAGGTTTTTTAGGATGCAGTCATGGCATTATCTATAAAACAATAAATGGGGGCACAAATTGGACACTGGTTAACAGTGAGCCATATTATTTTTCACCGGTAAGCGCAATAAACTTTCCCGGCCCTGTTACAGGTTACGCTGCAATAGGAGGCGGCATTGTTAAAAAAACTACTAACGGAGGAACTAATTGGTTTACAACAGTACAATATTTTAACCCTACATTTTATTCATTGTATTTTATTAATAACGATACTGGTTTCGCTGCCGGTAATAACCCGGGAGCTATCTATGAAACAACAAATGGGGGTTATAACTGGTTCTCGAGAACTGGAGGTATAAGTAATTACATGTATTCTGTTTGGTTTATAAATTCAAACACAGGATTTGCGGGAGCTGATCACTCGAGAATTTTCAAAACTACAAATTGCGGGCTTAACTGGTCAATGATTTTTGAAGGAAACTATTCATATAATATGAAGCTTCAGTTTCTTAATGAGACTACAGGTTTTGCAAGCGGTCAATCGGGACAATTCCTTAAAACATCAAATGGTGGGATTAATTGGACCCAGCAAAGGGTGGTGTTGACCAAGGATTTTAACTCATTATATTTTATTAATTCCAGTACTGGATTCCTGGTGGGGAGTAACGGCACCATCCTCAAAACTACCACCGGCGGCGAGCCCATCGGCATCCAGCCAATCAGCAATGAGGTACCAAATCAGTTTCATTATACCAGAATTATCCAAATCCGTTTAATCCGAGTTACGAAGATAAAGTTCAGCCTCCCCTCCCCCTCTAAAGGGAGGGGTATACTCGGCTCGACTTATTATCTATGATGTACTTGGTAGACGAGTTGCAGATTTAATTCCTGCCCCTGGAGGACAGGAGGGGCTTTCTCCCGGCACATATGAAGTCGATTGGAATGCCTCCAACTTTGCCAGCGGAGTATATTTTTACCAATTATCAATTAACAATGATGCTTCGACTCCGCTCAGCATTACTAAGAAAATGGTTTTGATAAAGTAAGTACATACTCGTCAGACGACCTGCCTGCAGCAGGCATGCTCGGAGTCATAGGACGAGTGGAAAATTTTAAAATGAAAAAAATATTTTACATATTTCTGATTACTCAGTTAAGTATTAGTTTAAGTTATTCTCAATCGGGGTGGGTTATACAGAACTATTTACCAGACAGAACAATTTATTCGGTTTATTTTATAAATTCAGAAACTGGTTTTGCAGGAGGTGATGGAATTTTTCTTATCACGTCAAACGGAGGAATTAATTGGATTTCACAATCATATGGGTCACAGTATGCATATCTCGATTTTTATTTCATCAATAATCTTACAGGCTTTACTTTAGGTTCTAGTAACGGTTCTAATATTCTTAAAACTACAAATGAAGGCGAAACCTGGACAGTAAAATATTCCACATCAAATATTGTATTTGGTACTATCTTTTTTGAAAATGACAATACCGGTTATGCCGCAGGAAGTTATGTAAACATTGTAAAAACTACAAATTCCGGTGAAAACTGGTTTAGTATAGCATCACAGCAAACAGGCAGTATCCGTTCTATATTTTTTACAGGAAATGGTACAGGGTATGCGGCGGGTGGTGATTTCACTTTGGGTTCATACAGCAGAATTTGGAAAACAACTAATGGGGGAATAAATTGGTCAATATTACCAAATGCACCTAATTTAGAGTTTTCATATGAAACTATTTTTTTTGTTAATAGCAGTACAGGATTTGCCGGGGGTGTTGACAGGGTTGTAAAAACTACGGATGGAGGTAATAACTGGAGCATATATGGTTCACCTGTTTCATATGTTAACTCTATTGTTTTCGTAAACCAGAATATAGGATATGCCTCAGGAAACATATATATATATAAAACCACAAATTGCGGTTTAAATTGGAATCAACAAGTTCGTTTGGATTCACTAAGTTTATCCGATATTTTTTTTACAAATGAATATACAGGTTATGCTGTTGGAGCACCTGCAGTAATACTCAAAACCACCACCGGCGGCGAACCCATCGGCATCCAGCCAATCAGCAATGAGGTACCAAATCAGTTCTCATTATTTCAAAATTATCCTAACCCGTTTAACCCAAGTACTAAGATTAAGTTCTCCATTCCCCCTTTGAAGGGGGCTAGGGGGATGACCAGCCTCATCATTTACGATATTCTCGGCAGAGAAGTTGCTGAAATTATTAATGAAGGGCTTTCTCCCGGCACGTATGAAGTCCAGTGGGATGCCTCCAACTTTGCCAGCGGTATTTATTTTTATCGTTTAGAAACAGATAAGTTTACTCAAACAAAGAAAATGGTTTTGTTAAAGTAAGTAAATACTCGTGCGACGACCTGCCTGCAGCAGGCAGGCTCGGAGTCGTAGGACGAGTGGAAAATTTTAAATGAAAAAAATATTTTACATATTTCTGATTACTCAGTTAAGTATTAGTTTAAGTTATTCCCAATCGGGGTGGTTTTGGCAGAACCAAACACCTTTAAATGTTCATTTTGAAGGTTCTTGTTTTGATGGAGAGAACGCATTTTACATTTGCGGCGGAGGGACATTAATAAAGTCGACCGATAACGGGACATTTTGGTATTCACTAACCACCGGTGTTGATGTTCCAATGACATCAATTTATTTTGTTAATGCAAATACAGGGTATGTGGTTTGCCAGAAGGGAGTGATTATCAAAACTACGAATTCAGGTTTTAATTGGCAATCTGAGGTTACCGACACAAATATTTATTATAATTCCGTTTGGTTTACCGATGCAAATACAGGGTATATTGGCGGTGTGAATATTATATATAGCAGCGGAATACTTTTGAAAACTACTAATGGAGGAAATAACTGGCAAATTAAGTACACATCAAATAATCTGTTAACCGGCATAAGTTTTGTTGATTCAAATACCGGATTTGCAGCTATGACTGAAGGAATAATTTTGAAGACTACAAATAGGGGGGATAACTGGAGTGTAAATATATTAAGCTCCGGATTGAATGCTCTTTCTTTCATCAATTCATTAACCGGGTTTGTATGCGGAACCTCCGGAATCGTATTTAAAACAACTGATTGCGGTTCCAATTGGCAAACAATTTTTACAGGAGATAATAACTACTTAAGTTCTATTTGCTTCGTAAATGAAAATACAGGATTCATTACGGATATAAACGGAGATCTTCTCCGCACAACAAATTCAGGAATTAATTGGAACATTACTGCGGTTAGCAGTCATTGGCTTACTTCAGTATGCTTCAGAAATTCAAATACCGGAATTATCTGCGGCTGGAATGGCACAAATTTAAGAACAACTAATGGCGGCATCAACTGGATCGCGCAGGAAGCAATAACTACAGAAAACCTCAACACGCTATTTTTCGTTAATCCAGCTACCGGATTTATTGGCGGGATGAACGGAACTATACTTAAAACAACGAACTATGGGGATGAATGGATTAAAACTCAATTATTGGATCCAAGAGGGTTGCTGTCTTTTTCATTTATTAATCCTGCAATTGGTTTTGCTTGCGGAGAAAACGGACTACTGCTGAAAACAACCAATTCAGGTATAAATTGGAATCTTGTTAGTACTAACTATTCTAATACTTTTGTCGGGATCAAAATGTATGATTCAGTGAGTATTATACTGATTGATGAGCCGGGCAGAGTGCTCAAATCAACAAATTCAGGAACCAACTGGATATTGTTATCGGATATACAGGCATTTACCTTGAAGAATGTAAATTTTATTGATACTCAATTGATTTATACATTTGGAATATTGGGTGAAATACATAAATCAACGGATAGGGGATTGACATGGCTGGATCTGCATAATCTTGCTATGGACGAAATATATTCATCTTGTTTTTTGAATCGGGATACCGGCTATGTAGTAGGTAATTATACAAGAATAGCTAAAACATCAAATGGCGGATATAATTGGACAGTTTTGTACTCCAATAATCATGGTGCATTGAATACAGTTTTTTTCAACAACGATAGTATGGGATATGTTGGAGGAGACGGGGGTATCATAATGAAAACAGTTAATTCTGGCCTTAATTGGTATGAACAGTCTTCCTGGACAATATCTACTTTGAATTCAATATATTTCTCTGATATTGAAAGTGGTTTTGCAGTTGGTAATGTAGGCACAATACTTAAAACAACCAATGGCGGCGAACTAATTGGTATCCAGCCAATAGGCACAGTAATTCCTAATCAGTTTACATTATTCCAAAATTATCCTAACCCGTTTAATCCAAGTACTAAGATTAAGTTCTCCATTCCCCCTTTGAAGGGGGCTCGGGGGATGACCAGCCTCATCATTTACGATATCCTCGGCAGAGAAGTTGCTGAGATTATTAATGAGGGGCTTTCTCCCGGCACTTACGAAGTCCAATGGGATGCCTCCAACTTTGCCAGCGGTATTTATTTTTATCAATTATTAATTAACAATGATGCTTCGACTCCGCTCAGCATTACTAAGAAAATGGTTTTAATAAAATAAGTACATACTCGTCCGACGACCTGCCTACAGCAGGCAGGCTCGGAATCATAGTACGAGTAACTACAGATTTGATGTTATCTTAAAATAAATCGCTTCCGGAAGGATTTCCTTCATGCACTTAAAATGAACTTTGGGACAGCTTTCTCTGCCGATGTGGGAGCACGGTCTGCATTTCAACCCTTTGTTTTCTATTACAGATGAGTTTTCCGTTTGCGGGTAAAAGCCGAATTCCCTTACCGAGCTTCCCGCTATCATTAAAAGAGGCGCTCCAACAGCTTCGGCTATATGCATTGGTCCCGTATCACCGCAAATTACAAGCCTGCACTTCTTCATCAGCTCAGAGATTTCCAAAACACTCAGCTTATCACATAAGTCATAAACGTTTTTCCCTGTTCCCGATTTTATTTTTTCAATATTGGTCTTATCATTTCCTTTTCCGATTAACAGAAAAGTGTATTTTTCCGAATCAAACTTTTTTATTAGCTCTGCATAATATTCTGCGGGATATGTTTTTGTAAAATGTTTTGCGCCGGGAACGATGCAGATAAGATTGCTCTTATCATTTAAACAGTATTCTTTTAAAATTATTTCTGTCTTGTTCTTTGCATCTTCATCAGTAAATATTTCCGGTTTGTATTGAGTCGAATCAGCATTAATAATTTTTCCCAGTGTTTGAATATATCTCCCGGAAATCGGCGGCAGGTTTTTCAGCATATTAATCTTAAATTTCACAAGGAGAAATTTTCTGAATGGATACTTTTTGAATTTCAAAAACCTTGCGTCGAAGAAAAGTCTTAAATAAAATGTTCTCAGGTTGTTATGAAGGTCAATTACAAGGTCATAATGGCTTGATTTTAACTGCTTTTTAAGCGCTCTAAGTCCCTTAAAATCAAGGTTGTTATCAACGGGTATGATTTTGTTTATGTTAGGATTAAGTCTTATAACATCAGTATAATCCGATTTTGTGAGGTAATCAATTTCAGCATCGGGGAATTTTTCCCTAAGTACTTTAAGAGCAGGGGTGGTGAGTATTATATCGCCTAAAGAAGAGAATCTTATTACTAATATTCGTTTGTATTCAGGCACATCTAAAATGTTTAGACTTCTATTACCTGGTGGCTGAAGTTATTAACATCAATCTCATCGAACAATTTTTTGATAAATGCTTCATCATACTTATTAAGGAAATAAGCTATGTTGATAATTCTTTCCTGCAGGCTGCCCATAGGAAAAATGTTGTTTGTAACTTTATCAATCTGGCTTGTAGTTGTTTCGCTTTTCTTTGCCTGCGCATTAGTGAGCTTGCCCTTGAATGTTTCTAGCCCTGACATTAATTTTTCCTTAATGCCGTCTGCAGTGTTAAGCAGAGTTTTATCTATTTCTTCCGTTACTTTTTTCAAATCATAAAACAGCCTGTTGAACTCATCTGATATTTTTGAAAATTCATCTTCAATTTTAATTTCAGAGAGCTTATCAACAACCTTTGATACGAGTACTTTCTGATTAAATAAATCTTCAAAATTAACTTCAAAATTCTTAAGGAATTTATTTACTTTGTTTTCAAGTATTGTGCCCGATACGCGCGGATAAATAACCGGCATTGTAATATCGTAATGCTCGTATGCTGCCTTCAGCTGCGCGAAATAAGATATTTCCGAAGGTCCCGCAACGTAAGCAGCTGTCGGCAGGAGGTAATCCTGGCAAAGCGGTCTCAGCACTACGTTGGGGCTGAACAGCTCGGGGTTTTCGAAAAGTAAGTTCATCAGCTCTTCTTTTTCAAATCTGCGCTTTGAATTCTTGAGCGCAAAGCGGTCATTATCACGCGGCTCAATCAGAAGCCTGTTGCCGTTATGAATAAAAAACAGGTTGATTACTTTCGGTTTTACCTGCAGGTCATAACTTTTTTCAAGCTCGGCGCTTGTTTGTATAATCTTCTCGCAAAGCTTGGGTGATGTGTTAAGCTCTTTTTCAAAAACAGGTGTAAGCAGGCGTTTTACTTCAACATCACTGCAATCTATAAATATCACTCCGTAATCTTTGAAAATCCAGCTCATTAACATGGCAAATGAATTTTTATAATCACTGCCTTCGTAATAGAACGAAGAAATTTTCCCGAGGATTTTCTCTTTGAAATCGGTATCAATTAAAGAATTTTTCAGTTCTTCGTTAATCCTGTTAATCTCCGCATCGAATTTTATTCCTCCAACAGGAGCAAGATTTCTTTTTGCGCCGGCTTCATCAGCATTATCAGGCGGAGGCGGGTAGCCGATTCTTAGAATTTCGTTCTGCCTGTTGATAACATAAGCGTGGTTTGCTTCATCAAGGTCATGGTCTTCGCTCTCCAGCCAGAACATGGGCACAAAATTATACTGCGGAAAACGTGTTTTTAAATCATCAGCAAGCTTAATTGTTGTGATGGTTTTAAGAATTGTATAGAAGTTTCCCGTGTAAAGCCCGACCTGCTGTCCCGTTACAACTGCAAAGGTATTTTCATCCGCGAGCATTTCGATATTCGAAGCGGTCTTCTCGGATGCGCCGAAAGTTACATTTTGTCTTTTCAGTATATCAATCAGCACGTTCTTATCGAAATACCTGCTTGCATTATAATTATGGCTTTTGCCGTCGATGACTTTAAAAAACTCTTCATTATCACGGTAAGATGCGTGGAAGAATTTAATTATTTTATTAAATTCCTCTTCATCGGCTGATATATAATCTAAAAATAATTTCTGGAAAGTGGGAAGTTTGCTGAATTGTACTGTGTACATTAATACTTTTGTAAATTATTTAATCATTTCTTGGAATCTGTTTTCGGTTTTGATGACGTTTCTGATTTATTTTCTTTCGGCTTCTCCTTTTTAGCAGGTGCCGAAGAGTTTGACGATGATTTTTTCTTATAATCGGTTAAATAGAAACCGCTTCCTTTAAAAATAAGACTTCCGCCGGAGCCAATAAGCTTTTTCAAAGTATTCTTGCCGCATTTAGGGCATTTTACAAGCGGCTCTTCTGAAATCGACTGCAGTTCTTCAAGGTGATGCCCGCAGTTTGAACATTGGTATTCGTAAATCGGCATTTATATAATATTTATTAATTGCTGAAATAAAATTTTTTTATCTGGTAATAACGTGAACCCCGCGAATCCATTTTGCTTTCCATCAGGTAATAAGAATTAAAGCTGATATTAAAAGGTTCAAACTTCACCATCTCATTTTCATCAGCGCTTTTCCTGTTTTCACGCCGGAACCTGCCTAATGTAATATGTGCAACAAATTTTTTATCCGGTTTGATTCCGGCTTTGGCAATTACTTTATCGATTTCTTCAACCATTATTTCTGAATTATTGCCTTCTTCTTCAAGCGCTGTAAATATAACATTAGGTCTTTTCATGTTCGGAAAACAGCCTATTCCCGTTGAGTGGAAATTAATATGCCTGAACCCGAAATTAGTTTTTTCCAGCCCGCTGATAATTTCTAATAAAACAACATCCTCCACATCGCCAAGAAACCTCAACGTCATGTGAAATTTATCGGGATTTTCCCACTTGACCAAATGACCGCTGAGTGATAACTGCAACTCTTTTTGAATTTCAGCGATTTTTACTTTCAGAGGGTCATCAAGATTAAGTGACAGAAATGCTCTTGTTTTCTTCAAAGTTCAGTAAAATTATTCATAATTTTACTCAAATACAAAGAATTTATGATTATATTCAATATTTATTTCAATTTAGCACATAAATTTTTATATTGGCAAAATTTATTAATATAAAACCAAACTTATCATGGATACTTCACAGGAATTAGAAACTAAAACAACTGCCCCTGCAGCGGAGGATTTTCTTCCCATTGAGGGCTGGGACCACATTGAGTTTTACGTGGGGAATGCTAAGCAATCTTCGTTTTTCTACCAGTACGGTATGGGTTTTAAGCTCACTGCTTATTCGGGGCTTGAAACAGGAAATAAGGAGAAAGCCTCGTATGTTCTTGAGCAGGGGAAAATAAGGGTTGTTCTTTCCACTCCGCTCCAGCCTGAGGGATTTATTTCCGAGCATATTAAAAAACACGGAGACGGGGTCAGGGATATTGCGCTTCAGGTTAAAGATGCCGCGAGCGCTTACAGGGAAACCACCAAACGCGGCGCAAAAGGCGTTATGGAGCCAACCGAGATGAAAGATGAGCATGGTACATTGATTAAATCGGCAATCTGTACTTACGGCGATACAATTCATTCTTTCATCGAGAGAAAAAATTACAAAGGCGTATTCATGCCGGGATTTGTCGATGCTTCTGCAAGGTCGATTAAAGGCGTTAAAGATACAGGCTTGCGGTCAATTGACCACATCGTCGGAAACGTTGAACTTGGCAAAATGAATTACTGGATGAAATTCTACGAAGACAAGATGGGATTCAAACAGCTTATGTCATTTGATGACAAAGATATTTCTACCGAATACACTGCGCTTATGAGCAAAGTAATGCAGAACGGAACAGGTAAAATAAAATTTCCGATTAATGAGCCTGCGCCCGGCAAAAAGAAATCACAAATAGAAGAATATCTTGATTTCTATCGCGGACCCGGAGCACAGCATATTGCAATGAACACAACCGATATTATTACTACAGTTACCGATTTAATAAACAGGGGAGTGGAATTTCTGAAAGTTCCCTCAACTTATTATGACGAGCTTGAAGCAAGAGTCGGTAAGATAGACGAAAACATCGATGATTTAAAAAAGCTCGGTGTGCTTGTTGATAGAGATGATGACGGCTATCTGCTTCAGTTATTTTCCAAACCTGTTGAAGACCGCCCGACTTTGTTTTTCGAAATCATCCAGCGTAAGGGAGCAAAGAGCTTCGGAAAAGGCAACTTCAAAGCATTGTTCGAAGCTATCGAAAGAGAACAGGAATTGAGAGGAACGCTGTAATTCCGGAATTGTAATTTCATACCATAAAAAAACCGGTTTACCCTGAATATGAACGGATAAACCGGTTTTTATGTTAAAGCTATTTACTTAATCAATGTCATCTTTTTTGAGTCTGTAAAATTACCTGTCTTAATTGTGTAGAAGTATACACCGCTTGAGAGATTCTCAGCATTGAAATCTACAGAATATTTTCCGGTCTGTCTGAATTCATTAACCAGCACCGATATCTCCCGTCCAAGAATATCATATACTTTCAGTTCTACATTTCCTGCCTTCGGAATTGCATAGCTGATTTTTGTACTTGGGTTAAACGGATTGGGGTAGTTCTGATAGAGCATATAATTGACAGGTATATTATTATTATTAGCTGTAATACCTGTAACAATACCGCATGGAATATCCATATTCCATGTTGCTGCAATTTCGTTTGAATCCAGAGCCCTTTTATAAATTCTGAATTCGTCAAGTTTCCCGGTGAATGTAGCTACTGTAGAATATCCTCCTACCTTGAAACCGGATCCCAAAGCAATATTCAACGGTGTCTGCGTAACTGTATTGGTAAGTACACCATCTTTATAAACTTTAATATTTGAAAGAGCAGAGTCATAAACAAAATGAACTACAACCGGTCCTGAGGCAAAGCCCGGCACGTCAACATTATTCAGCCCTGTACCCCTGAGAGTTATAGCATTAGTCCCTGCTGCTCCGTTATTGAAACATCTGAAAGAACCGGAGCCTGCATCACCGAATATATAACCGAAAGTTGTTGTGGTAGCATCCAGCCACATGCTGATTGTCCAGCTGCCAGTACCGAAGTTACAGTTCCATCCTGTTGTAACACCGCCGTTTGTAACACCCGTGCCGACCAAACATGAATCAAATTGTCCGCCGGTTCCCAAAGTTACATTGGTAAGACCGGCGGGAGTTGTTCCTACACCGGGAAATGCACAGTTGGGAGTACTTGTTGAATTCGGGTTATCTTCGAATTTATAATATATATAATCCGGAGCCTGGACTGCCGGCGCAACTGTAATTCCTGAATTGATTGTTCTGTTTGCCTGCGCACCGGAATATACAAACGGACAGCCGCCGACACTGTATAACCTCTGCTGGGTTACCGTGCTTTGCTGGATTACACTGAAACCCGAACCTTGCGTTGATGAGCATTGCCCGATTTCTATAACAAGGCTTGAATCAGGATAATATGCAAACGGGTGGTCTAAAACAAATTCCCACCATGTGTCTGCTGGTGAGTTAATGGTATAACCGCTTGCCCTGTAAAATACGGTGTCCATATTGGTGTTAAAAAACTGTCCTGCAGGCAGATTAGTAAGCGCAGTACGTCCCATCCTTATGTAAAACTGCGTATAAGTTGCATTTAGCGGGTAAGTTGGCGCAACATAAAAGTAAAATTTTGTAATATTGCCTGCTGTTGCAGGAGTCGGTTGATTGTATTCTCCGGGAAGAATTATCCATTGAACCATTTTCCCCGCAGCTTGGTTGAATGGAAATGAATTTGCCGTCCCCTGGCTGGTATAATTGTAGAATTGAGGCTGGGCTAACAATACACCCGTCAGCACCAGAAGTAAAATGGAGGTATAAATTTTCTTCATGTTCGTGAGATTTAAATTTTAAAAATATTTATTTATTCCCCGTGTGAAAAAAATCTATAGTACAGGAAAACTCTTATGTGGTGTTTTTAGTCAAATAGTCTGGTAAGAATTAGTAAAACGTGAAGCGTAAAATCAACTGTATTTAAGTTAGGGATTAAAGATTTTATATTCAATAGAGAATTGTTCCGGAATTAATTTGAATTATATTCCATGCCTGAAAATTAATAATTAGTAAAAATGGCAGTTAAACACAAATTTTAAACTTGTCTTAGGACTAAACTTCTCAAAATATTTTATTATATTCATTTTTCAAATTAATATTACATTTTCTTTAGGAATAAGGTTAAATTATTCAATATGACCCACAGGTTAATTCAATATTGAGATTTTTCCTTATGCGTTATAAATTTATAAACTTAACAATTTATTTAAATGCCATTTTATCATAAGCTGGGAAAGATACCGCAAAAAAGACATGTGCAGTTTAAACAGCCCGACGGCTCTTTATATAAAGAGCAGGTTATTGGTACTGAGGGATTTTCGGGCATCTCATCTATTTTATATCACATTAATCCGCCCACAAAAGTTAAAGAAATCGGAAGAATAACTGAGCTCAAACGCGATTTATGGGAAGAAAAAACTCTCCGCCATTTTCATTTCAGAACACTAGATGCAAAGCCTGAGGGTGACGCTGTTTCCGGACGCAAAGTGCTGATGTTTAACAATGATGTATCATTGGGCATCTGCAATCCGAAAGAACAAATGGATTACTACTACAAAAACGGTGAGGGCGATGAAATTGTTTTCGTGCATGAAGGCAAAGGAACACTTGAATCACAATACGGCTCATTGGACTATCACGAAGGTGATTATATAATTATCCCGCGCGGAGTAATTCATAAGTTTATTTTAAAATCGGAAAAAACCCGCTGGCTTGTAATTGAATCCGCAAGTCCCATAGAAACACCGAAGCGTTACCGCAATACGCACGGACAGCTGCTGGAACACTCACCGTTCTGCGAGCGTGATTTCCGTGTACCTGAAACTCTTGTCACAAAAGATGAAAAGGGAAAATTTTTAATCAAGATTAAAAAATCAAACTGCCTGCATGATTTTATATACGATTTCCATCCGTTTGATGTAGTTGGCTGGGACGGCTATTTTTACCCGTGGATATTCAATATTAACGATTTTATGCCGATAACGGGCAAAATTCACCAGCCGCCGCCTGTTCACCAGACATTTGAGGGGCATAATTTTGTTGTGTGTTCGTTCTGCCCAAGGTTGTTTGATTATCATCCTGATTCAATTCCCGCGCCGTATAACCACAGCAACATAGATAGCGATGAAGTGTTGTATTATGTTGAGGGCAATTTCATGTCACGCAAAGGAGTGGATATTGCTTCGTTCACGCTTCATCCCGGAGGCATACCGCATGGTCCGCATCCGGGCACTGCAGAAGCCAGCATTGGCAAAAAAGAAACTCTTGAGCTTGCCGTAATGCTTGATACATTTCACCCGTTAAAGCTCACAACTTACGCCAAAGAATTTGATTTACCCAACTATCCATACACATGGGACGAGGAAGGACACGAGGCAGAAATAGAATAAGAACAAATAGCGAAATAGGCAAATAGTTAAATAGCGAAATAAGTACCATTCTGTCATTCCCGCCCCGCATCCCATCAGAGCCGGGCAGGCAAGTGCGGGATAAACCCCAGCGGGAATCCGGATAGCCATAGAGGACAGATGTCAGAAATTAGAATTCTGAAATATGTAGGTCCCCCTTATAAAGGGGGCTGGGGAGATGGAAAAGCAGGTGCCAATTACAAAAATAATGAATTTCAAAGCGGGTTTAAGCAATTAAATCCGCTTTTTTGTTGCCTGAATTTTGCGTATAAAAACGGATGAAAAGTGTGTATATTAAAATAACCTTAAAGGAGAAGTTGAAATGAAAAAAATAATTTTCTCTATATTTCTGCTTCTGCTCGCATGTAACTTTTCTTTTTCCCAAAGTGGCTGGTTCTGGTTAAATACTAACACAAACAATTCTTTTTCAAAAGTTACCTTTATTAATGAATATACTGGTTTTGTGGGGTCATGGAGTAGTACTATGCACGACAACTACATAATCAAAACAACAAATTCAGGTATGAATTGGTATACATCATTTTCATCTGCAGGTATATATGATATATGTTTCATAAATACGAATACCGGTTATGCTGTTGGATATAATAGTAATGGATTAATTTTAAAAACAGTTGATTGTGGTGCAAACTGGTACCCTTTATCCTCCGGTGCAACACATGCACTTAATTCTGTATATTTTGTGAATGAATTTACGGGTTACTGCGTCGGTTTGTTTGGAGAATACCTGAAAACGACAAATGGAGGTGCAAGTTGGCAAAGGCAAATTTTCAGTGCCTATGATTTCAATGATGTATGTTTTACTGACAATCTAAGAGGATATTTTTGTGTATATGATCTTCAAACGGTTCATAGTGGTATAATATTGAGAACAACCGATGGAGGTTCAAATCTTTTTTGGGATGGACAACAATTTACTGCCAACGATGATTTTTTCTCAATTTATTTTATAAATCAATTGACTGGTTTTGCTGTGGGTTATACAGGAAGAATTATTAAAACCACAAATGCAGGTATAAATTGGATGTCAAAACTTACTAATTCAACCGTACGACTCAATAGTGTATATTTCCCAAGTGACAGTGTTGGATATGCTGTTGGTTATCGTGCTTTGATGAAAACAACGGATGTTGGAGAAAGTTGGGTAAATCAATTTTCCGGCGTAGGGATTATAACTGGGGAATCAGTATTTTTTACAAATAATTATACCGGATATGTTGTGATGGATTATGGAAGGATCTTGAAAACGACCACAGGTGGGGGGAATTATATAGTAAGTATAGGTAACGAAATAAACCAATTCCCCTCATCCTTTTCTCTTTCGCAAAACTACCCAAACCCGTTCAACCCGATAACAAAAATAAAATTTCATATTGCAAAATTAAGTGATGCTAAATTGGTGATATATGATGTAGTAGGGAGGGAAATTGGAACACTGATTAATCAGCAGCTCTCCCCCGGCACATACGAAACCGAATGGGATGTATCCGCTTATCCCAGCGGAGTTTATTTTTATAAGTTGACGGCGGGGGAATATGCTGAAACAAAGAAAATGGTTTTGATAAAATAAAAGATTAAAAGAGAGAATAATGAAAAAATTTATTTTACTTCTTTGCTTGTTTCTTCAGGTAAGTGTTCTTTTCGCCGGTGGGTGGCAGAAAATCTATGACTCCGGAAATTTTGGAATCGGAAAATTAAATGCATTCAGAACTGTTTACACTACACAAAAGTCAATATTTATTCAAAATGGTTGTTCTATAACAGGGGGGGGGCCTCCTATTTGGTGTGCAGTTGTTACAGGCAGTGATGATTATCTAAAGCTTAATAAATCAAATAATATAGTATACATACCATATGGGCAGTTTCTGAAATCTCAATACTGCGTTTTTTCCATCGGCCATAGTGTTTGCTTGTGTGAACCATTGGATTTTTTTGTTGTGTCCGGTAAGGATTCAATGATGGTTCTAAAATATTATAATTATTATTGCTATGCAGGAGGAAGCTTTGTAAAAGCATTTATTACTTATAATGGAGGAATCAGTAATACAGAATTTTTATCAGGATATCAATTAAACGGTTGTTTTATTGACGGGCAAAATGATTCAGTTATAATAATGGGAGTTAATAATGCAATTAAAAAGAGCACAGACAGAGGCATTACCTGGTTCCAAATATCTTCCATTCCTGAGTTAAAATTTATTGAAACGGGAGGATTCATAGAACAAAATCCGAACATGCCATCATATATTTTTGCGGTTGGAAACAATATTATGTATTTAAGTACAAATTACGGCAATAGTTTCAATTCTCTAAATTTACCGCCTTTCAGTTCAATTTCATTCGGACAGAATGGAAATGTTTACGGAATTGATTCTTTTTATTTGTACAAGTCTTCAGATTACGGTTTAAACTGGGTCAGTATATTGCACAATCTAAGACCAAATGCTTTTGAAGTATCACCCGATAACAATAGTGTAATATATTTGGGAAATAATGATGGATTATACAGATCAACAAACGGCGGAAATAATTGGGTTTTGTACAACAATTCTTTTTTGCCGTCATATAAGGTAATAGGAATCTCAAAAGATCCAAATACCCTGGACTCAATATATGTTGCTACAACTGATGCGCTCTATAAAGTATGGGCAGGGGGAATTATAGATACCAATATCATACCAGATGTACCGTTATTATTCAGTCCGGCTGATGGGACTATGGGGTTACCACCTGAAGTTACCATTGTATGGAAAAGGCCTGCACGTGCGACTTCTTTTAATGTGATGGTTTCAATGGATTCGGCATTTTCATCAACAATTTTTAATTCAAATTTGACAGATACTTCAGTAAATCTGGTTAATTTGTACCCGCTGAGAAAATATTACTGGAAAGTGAGAGCAGTTAATCATGGAGGAGCCAGCTCGTTTTCATCAGTCTGGAATTTTAAAATTCAGGGAGGACCAATGTATGTCGGACAGATTTCTCCGCCAAATAATTCAGTGAATGTTTCAGTACCAACCGCATTGATATGCAACAAAGCAGAAATTGAAACTTTATTACGATTTAAGGGATTGGATGAAAATTCCTCTGATTCTCTTCCTATAACATATGTTTTCGATATAGTCCGTGATACTGTCACTTTAAACGGTGAAATGGTCAGATATTTAAATGACACAGTTGACATTGAAGCTAATCTTACCGGTTTACCTAAATATTTCTGGCGGGTAAGAGCATATAATAATTTTGGTTCTTCTACATTTGGACACTGGTGGAATTTTACAACAATGCTTATTGGAATAAAAATTCTTTCTACCCAATCTCCAAAAGAGTTTGCGCTGTATATCAACTACCCCAACCCGTTTAATCCGGTTACGAAAATAAAATTCGATATTCCCCCTTCGAAGGGGGCTAGGGGGATGACTAGCCTCATTGTGTACGATGCTCTCGGCAGAGAAATAACCGTACTCGTTAACGAGCGGCTTTATCCCGGTACTTACGAAACCGAATGGGATGCATCAAACTTTCCCAGCGGAATATATTTTTATAAGCTTAGCGCAGGAGATTTTTCAGATACAAAGAAAATGGTTTTGATAAAATAGAATGAATTATGAAAGCTAAATTACTTTTTATTATAATTTTTACTTTTAGTACTGAATTTTTATTTTCCCAATCAGGATGGATTTCACATACTATTGGAGGACCAAACATAACTCTTAAATCAGTATTTTTTTTGAATGATGACACTGGGTGGATTGTTGGCTATATGTATATATTGGATTCTTCAATAGTGATCAAGACAACTAATGGAGGACTAAATTGGTATTCTGTTCAGGTCCCTTTTGACAGCGTTCATTTAGAATCAATTTATTTTATTGACGAGAACGAAGGCTGGATGTGCGGAGACAGGGGATCAATAATCAAGACAACAAATTCAGGTGTTAATTGGAGTATAATTTCATTAAATAACAGTTCTTTTTATTCAATCAATTTTCCGGACAGATTCCGTGGATTCGCAGTAGATGGTAATTTTAATGTTGTAGAAAGAACAACAAATGGAGGTAATAATTGGGATTCCATCATTGTACCTAATGTTTCAAGATTATGGGATGTTAAGTTTATAAATACAATGACAGGATGGGTTATAGGAACTGTTTATCAACCTCCTTATGGAACCGGGTTTGGAATTATTAGAAAATCTACAAATTCAGGAATTAATTGGATTGCTCAATCTGTTTCGTCTAAAGGTCTAACTTCTGTGTTCGCACTTGACTCAAATTATTTATGGGCAACCGGTGCTGATGGATATTTAGTTAGAACCACTAATAGTGGGAATAATTGGATTTCTGATAAAATTTATTCTAGCAATTTATATTCGGTTTATTTTGTGAATAGGTATCTTGGATGGAGTGCAGGATGGGACGGGAAAATATTTAAAACTACAAATTCGGGCTTAAATTGGATTGTTCAATCAACTGGCATCACTACGGTTCTGTTTTCTATTTTTTTTTCAGATTCGTTACACGGATGGTGTGTTGGCGGAAGCTATATTTTAAGAACTACAAACGGCGGAGAACCAATAGGTATAAAACCAATTAGCAGCGAAGTCCCCGCATCTTTTTCTCTTTCACAAAACTATCCCAACCCGTTTAATCCGGTTACGAAAATAAAATTCGATATTCCCCCTTCGAAGGGGGCTAGGGGGATGACAAGCCTCATTGTGTACGATGCACTTGGCAGAGAGATTGCCATACTTGTTAACGAGCAGCTTTATCCCGGCACGTACGAAGTTGAGTGGGATGCATCCAACTATCCAAGCGGCGTGTATTTTTATAAGCTGACGGCGGGGGATTATACTGAAACAAAGAAAATGGTTTTGATAAAATAACATCAAAATTTTAAGTGGGTCAACAATTAAAATTTAAGATTATATGAAGAATATATTAATATTACTCTTTTTGTTATTCATTTCCGGTACAACTTTCACACAATGGATTGAGCTAAACTCCGGAGTCACTAATATTTTGAGGTCAGTATCTGCGATAGATGACAATAATGTTTGGGTAAGCGGTGACCAAAGTAAAGTACTCAGAACTTCAGACGGCGGCTTAAATTGGATTAGTCTCCCGGCTTCGGGAATTCCGGCTGCGTTTTCTCTGACTAATATATTTGCAATTAATTCAACCTCTGCACTAACAACCGGATATTATGTTAGTAATTGGTTCAAGGTTTTTAAAACAGTAGACGGAGGATATAACTGGACTGAAGTTTTTAATGAACCCTCTGGCTTCATTGATGCAATTTGGTTTATAAATCAATCTACAGGTATCATGATGGGGGACCCTCCATCACAAAGTAATTATTTTAGAGTAAAAATTACAAATAACGGTGGTTTTAATTGGTCTGATGGAGGTTCAATATATACATCAGTCAGCGAGACCGGGTTTCCTAATAGTCTTTATGTAGTTGGAAATAATGTGTGGTTCGGGGCATCTTATTCTGTTAAATATTCATCTAATTTCGGAGGGACATGGATATCGCAGTCAATACCCAATTTGGAAACATATGCCCTGTATTTTCAAAATGCATTAACCGGAATGGCAGGTGGATTATCTTCCAATTCTCTGGGACTGAGACTGACTACTAATACAGGTTTAAATTGGTACAACATTACATATCCGGGTTCTGGCTATGTAAATGGAATTGCAGGAAACGGCTCAACATGGATATGCACTAAATATGGAAGAAATATTTATAAAACTACCAATGATGGCGTAAACTGGGCTGTAGATTATACATCACTGAGAGGAATACAAAATCACATGTCGAAATCGAGAAACGGCAGCAGAATTTGGGTTGTAAAAGATTCGGGTGGTATTGCAATGAGTGAAGGATTAAGTGGTAATAAACCTATTTCAAATGAAATTCCTCAATCTTTTTCTCTTTCCCAAAACTACCCCAACCCGTTTAATCCGGTTACAAAGATTAAGTTTGATATTCCCCCTTCAAGGGGGCTAGGGGGATGACAAGCCTCATTGTGTACGATGCTCTCGGCAGAGAAATAACCATACTTATTAACGAGCAGCTTAATCCCGGCACGTACGAAATTGATTGGGATGCCTCCAACTATCCAAGCGGAGTGTATTTTTATAAGCTGACGGCGGGGGATTATTCTGAAACAAAGAAAATGGTTTTGATAAAATAAATCAGTTTCAAAATAAGAAACAGAATATAAAATCCCCCGGTATTGCCGGGGGTTTTTGTAATTATTTATTTTCCTGATTTTAAGCTGTCCTTTAATTTTACCACACGCATTATCTCGTTTTGTATTTCAGGTGACTTGCCCGTCACCAACGTCATTTTGTTCAGGATATCAATCTCCTTATCAAATTCACCTGAATATTCATACAATGCTTTTAAAATTAAATACGGATTATAATAGCTGCTTACATTTGCAGGATTTTCGGCTATGCTGGCTAATGCTTCTTTTTCAACTTCTGTTTTAACTTCATTAAAATGAGCAGTATTGCCCATCGCATAGTATAAAGTTGCTAAATTAAACTTCAGCCGGTAATCCATCGGTACATGTGAATGCGGAAATAACTCTTCCAGTTTATTAAGCACCTTTTCCGCCATTTGCGGCTTGCCGGCGTCTGTTGCATAATAACTGGCAAGAAATATATACGAATTTCTGTACTGGTCGGCTGTTCTTAGCTGGTTCTCATCCAAAAATACTCCAGGGTTGCTGAAAGAACGTATTATAAATCCGGGCTGATAATTTTTACTCGGTTGAACACCTGTATTCAGCATGTTAGCGCTGCAGATTGCTGTATCTACATTTGCATTTTCTTTACTTTTAATTGGTGTAAGTCTCTGAGCCAGTCCATCAAGCCGTAGGTAGTCTCCTAATCCTATTTTACTGTCATCGCCGCAGCTTACTGCAAAATAGATAGGTCTTTGCCACTTATTTGTCATTATGATATCCCGGGTAACTATGTCCTGTACTCTTACACCCCCTACATTTCCGTAGTTCAGAGTAGGCCTCATTGTAAAAGTAATTTTTCCCCTGTTAATTTGGCTGCTGTCTTTGATGCCGAATTCATCAAATACATTTTTCGGAACGGATACATCAATATTTTTCGTTTGCCATTCCATCGGCTGCAGCTTGTCTATCTGGTCGTCTGAGAAACTCATCGGCACTTTCATAGAACCGTATGGCGTTTCATTTTTAAGTTCCTTTATATACCAGTTTGTGTTAAGCAGGCTGGTATTTACTATTCTTATGTCTCTTCTATAACCTTCTGCATCCTGAAGATACCAGAGCGGGAAAGTATCGTTATCACCGCAAGTGAAAAGAATTGAATTCGGGGCGCAGCTTTGAAGCAGGTTGTATGAGTAATCCCAGGGTATCCAGTTTTTTGACCTGTCTTCCTGCGGGTAATTTGTTCTGAGCATGTTCATTGGTATTATCAGAAATGCGGCTGCAATTACGGTATATCCTAAAGCCTTAGAGGTCCCGGGCTTATTGACGTATCGTTTTATATCTTCAATTATTCCCCGGAGACCAATTGCTATCCATAACGCAAAAACGAACCAGCTTCCTGAATAGAAATACTCCCTGTCCCTTGGCTGCATTTGCTGCTGGTTCTGGTAAAAGCAAATCAGGTACCCCATAAAAATAAAAGCAGTAAGAAATATAGACGCCATTTTCCAGTCACGCCTGAAGTGATATAGCAATCCCAGCATACCAATTATAAACGGGATGCCGAATAACTGTGAAAAGTTTACACCTGCATCCTGCTGCCATGATTGTCTTCCGATGAAATTCCAAAACAGGTACCTGTTATACATATGATTCATCTGCCATTTCAGAAAATAATCAAGGTCACTGGAATAATCCTGCCAAACAGGTTTGTGCTGAGGTTCTGCTGAAAACCGGCGCCTGAAAGTCGGGAACTCTCCGTATTGTTCGCGGTTCAGATATGAAACCAGCGTTGTAACGTCATTAGGATTATTTTCATTCATTGCAGGATGCTGGTTTGCGCGGATAATGATATAACAGTAAACGGAAAATCCTATTATTGCAACTATAGCCCCCATGCTTATAAGATGAACCGTGAACCGTTTATTTTCGTGCGCCCAATACGCTATATAAAATAGTATGGCAAGAAAAACAAAAAGTATTACAACATTCTCAAATAAGCTGTTACCTCCAATTGCTACTATAATTGCCGGAAGATATTTTACCATACCGGGATATATTGCAAAATTAATGGCCATACCCGCTATAAATGCCCAGTAAAATGAGCTTCGGTTTAAAGTTTTCTTGTAATAAATCCCCATTATGATGACACTGATTACAAGCATGATTACCTTAAATTTGAAATCGAAATCACGGTACTCTTCAGGCTGGGGAGGTGTAGTACCTGTCTGCTGCGACCACATAAAAAATGCCGCGGCTAACAGTACTCCAATATTGATAAGAAATATTTTTGCAGTCTGAATGGTTATATTATCATCTGTAAATATGCGCCTGAAAACATAAAGCATGCCCAGTGTTACACCTGCCAGAACACTCATAAGATGAACGCCCGGCGATAAGCCGAGTATAAACGCAACCAGGAGCAGGTAGCGGTCACTTCCTTTCTGGTCTGCTTTCTCGTACCATATCATCATCAGCCATATCATTAAAGTATAAAGGAATGTGCTGAACCCGAACACGTTAGATTCGGTTGCGTTAAACCAGAATGAGTTTGCAAATCCAAAGCTTAAAGCTCCGATTGCTGAAGTAATGTATGTTATAATTTTTTCGTTTCCGCCTGCTTCGGCATCATCCTTTTTCCGCCAGTTGTTAATGATTTTAACCGCAACCAGGTAGCAAAATAAAACCGAAAACGAGCTCACAATAACCGTAAGCATGTTTACCCTGAAACCTATATTTGCCGCAAACGGAATAAGTGATAATATATGATTAACCATTAAAAAGAATGGAGCTCCGGGGGGATGTGTTATTCCGAGGGCAATTGAAGCTGCCGAAAGCTCGCCGCAATCCCAGAATGAAACCGAAGGCTGAACCGTAAGAAAAAGAACTATGAATTCGAACAAAAAAACTGCAGTCCCTAAAATCCAGTGGACACGTTTAATATTTATTTTCATTTTTGTATTTGATGATATCCTTATTTCGATGCGAAATATAAATCAAGATTTTGTGAATTGAAATGGTTTATTATACCATAATATTTTGTTTAGCCTCTTAATTTCTCCTATGATATTTTGAGAATGTTTTTGTAATTTGCATAAATGATTTAGATTTTATAAATAAATTTAATCAACATGTCAGATATAATTCTATACCTTGTACTTGGTCTTGTTGCCGGTGTTCTAAGCGGACTCATCGGAATTGGCGGGGGAATAATAATCGTTCCCGCGCTTGTATTTCTCTTTGGCTTAACCCAGCAGCAGGCGCAGGGCACCACGCTCGCGCTTCTTGTGCCGCCAATCGGTCTGCTTGCTGCATGGACATATTATCAGCAGGGATTAGTTGATTTAAGAATCGCAGCATTTGTCTGCGCCGGCTTTGTACTCGGCGGACTTCTTGGAGCCAAGTTTGCTGTAGGTATATCAAACGATGTTCTGCAGAAAATTTTCGGTGTTGTGCTGATGCTGATTTCCATAAAAATGATATTTTTTAAATGAGTTAACCGCTTATCGAAAAATATTTTCATTTCTTAAAACCGTTTCTTATATTTGAAGCGAAACCGAATTGTGAGTTCCGGAGAACTCACTTTTTATTAATGAACTTCTAAATAAATGGAGCTTTCCGAAGAAATAAAACAAAAAATACAGGAAGCGCACTTTGTCAGGGGTGTAAATCCCACTGACTACCTCGTCAAATTCCGCAATATGTTTGAGCTTCTCCAGTACCGTCAGCATCTGCAGCCGGATGATGAGTATATTGTGTTTTATCCCGATACAGGCGAGAAAATCCGGCTCACATACAAAGAATTTATAAATAAAGTTTTTAAAACGGCGAACCTTCTCAAGAAAAGCGGTATTAATGCTGAAGACCGCATAGCAACCGTTTCGCATAACCACATCAATACAATTATTCAGTATTTTGCAGCGTGGGCGCTCGGCGCAACAGTTGTGCCGGTTAACGTGAGCGAAGAGCCGGACCGCATCAAATATATTCTCGAAAGCTCCGGTGTTAAGCTCGCGTTTGTAAACGCGCCGTATCTTGAAAAGATTTTGGAAATACAAAACAGCCTCCCTGAATTAAAAAAGATTTTTGTTTATGAAGGTTCTCCATCAAACGAAATTATTCTGCCATACGAAGAATCTCTCCAAAACCAATCAACTGAATTTGAACCCGATGATTCCGTTAACCCCGAAACAGAAGCGCTTATTGTTTACACTTCCGGTACCACGGGCTTGCCGAAAGGTGTTGTGCTGACTCAATACAACCTGCTTGCCGATGCCGATGGAATTTCAAAATGGCACAAGCTTCAAAAGGGCGAAACCATGATGTGTGTTCTGCCGGTTCACCACGTTAACGGAACTGTTGTCACACACATAACGCCGATGTATTACGGCGGAAGGGTTATATTAAACCAGAAGTTCCACACGCATACATTTTTCGAGAGGCTTGCCAAAGAGAAAGTTCAGGTTGTAAGCGTTGTGCCAACTCTGCTGCAGTTCCTCTGCCATGACTATGAAAACGGCCCCGACAAAGATTTTTTCCATGTGTATGAAGAGCAGCTTAACGCATATTTCCGGCATATAATCTGCGGCGCGGGTCCCTTAACGTGTGAGCTTGCCTCAAAGTTCGAAAACATGTTCGGGCTGGAAATTATGCACGGGTACGGACTTTCGGAAACCACATGCTACTCATGTTTTCTGCCCGTTGATTTAACCGATGAGGAACACGCCATGTGGCTTAATGAATTCGGCTTCCCCTCAATCGGGGTTGAAATAGAACCGAACGAAATGGACATCCACAGCACATCGGGTGAATCCGTTTCCGAAGGCGAGCGCGGAGAGATTGTTATCCGCGGGCACAATGTGATGAAATATTATGACCAAAACCCCGATGCCAACTCCAAAACATTTGAGTTTGGCTGGTTCAGAAGCGGTGATGAAGGATTCTATAAAAAAGATTCACACGGCAGAAAATATTTTTTCATCACGGGCAGAATCAAAGAGCTAATCATCCGCGGCGGTGTAAATATTGCCCCGCTCGAAATTGATGAAGTCCTGATGAGCCTTCCCGAAGTGCAGGCGGGCATCGCCGTCGGATTCGAGAATGACTGGTACGGTGAGGAAGTCGGCGCGCTGGTGTTAGTTAAAACTGAAGTCAGAAGTCAGAAGTCAGAAGATGAAATCAAAACTTCAATCATTAACCAATGCAGAGAAAAGCTGCCTGCGTATAAATCGCCCAAAGTTGTTGTGCTATCCGATACAATTCCTGTTACATCCACGGGCAAGTACCAGAGAAACAAGGTAAAGCATTTGTTCGAAGAGTTTAAAAAAATTCAATTTAAGTAATATGCAAAAAAGGTCAAAAGCTTTAAAGTTAGCCGCCCTTATGGAACTGCTTGTAGCATTAATATTTATTCTGCTCGCAGTATTGATGTATATATCGGGTGATGTAATTACACCTGAAAAAAGCGGTCTGCCTTTGACATTTGTTTTCCTTGTCATTGCAATGGTTTCGTTAATTGGCTCGCCGATACTGTATTTTATTGCAAAGCGAATGGAAGAAAAAGAGACCGCTGATTAAAACGCAAAAGTCTGAACCGCAGATTTACGCTGATTATACTGATTTCGCTGATGAATATTGAAAGCCCTGAGCGCCTGCCTGTTGCAGAACTATCAGGGGTTAGAGAACAAATACCTAACCTGTAGGTCAAATCCGCCGCCGGCGGAATGCCTTTGACAATGAATTTCTAATCTGCCAATCTTAAATTTTTACAAAAAAAGTCATTACTTCAAGTAACGTTAAGTAATAAAAGTGACCTTTAATTGCAGTTTTTCTGAATTTAAGTAATGAAAGTGCCATTTATTTGCGGTTTTTATTTAGCAAAAATGACTGCAAAAAAGAAATTTGGATTGAAAAATCAGCAGCTTACCTTTTTTATCAGTAAATTTTTTTATGACAAAGAACGGTTAGAGTGTATAGAGTGTATAGAGTGTGATTGAGTGTATTGAGTTATTCTAATACTCAGCACTTGATGCACTGCTTTAATAAATCTAAAACGGAAATTTCCGTTTGTCAAGAGGTAAGAAAAATATATTTTCATAAGTATTGTAAAAACAGTATAAGAATTTATAGTAATCCTATAAGTCACCCCCGACACACCGAATGATTATTAATTCGGGAACTTTTATAATATACATATTACGGGGGGACAAAATTAATTGTTGCATTCTAAAAACTATTGTTTTAATTTTCATCAGTGTCAATTTTAAAAAGGGGGAAAATAGGAAAAAGTTACGGGGCATTTTCTAAACCAAATTGATACTAAAATGAAAACAACCCTTTGTTCTCTGCTGTTGTTTCTTGCGGTGTCTCTCATATTTATCTCTTCATGCAGTGATGACCAAATTTTAAATAACGGTAACGTAACCAGTAATATCAGCGGTTCTGTTCTTGACCGCGACGGCTTTCCTGTTCCATCGGTTAGAATCTGGCTGAACAACGAATCTTATACTGAATCCGGCGGTGACGGAAACTTTTCGTTTAAGAACGTAAAGACTCCGTATGACCTTGCAATGAGCGTTCCGTTTTCAAATGAGCTTACAGTATTTAAAGGGCTGACAAATTTCAGCCCAAAACTCTATCTTGATAACACGATTACACCCATATTCACAAATCAAGCAATGGTGTTTATGACATTCCCCGGAATATATCCCAATGGCGAAAGCAGAATCAGCTTTCTGACAAATGAAAGCAGGTATCAATATTCTCAAAATTCTTCATTAGATTCATCGGCTGTATTTATTGTCAAATGGAACGGTAGTTCAAAAATTAAAGGCAAAGTTGCGCTGATTCAGTACAAGCATGATATATTCGGTAAAATTGTTTCGTATGACAGATTTGGATTCAGGGATACTGCACTTTCTGCCGGTGAAACAATTTATATCAAAATGACGGATTCCGATTTACAGTTTAATCCTCCTGAAAATAACGTTACATTTAATCTGCCCGGTGGTCTTTTTATACATGAACTTGAAGTGGGAATTGCATTTAACGGATATAATAAATTTTCAAATATTGTGTTAATGCATGTTTCCGGCGGGTCACTTCCGTTATCTGTTGTTGTTCCTGCTAACCTCATTCTGGATTATCAGGTTTATGCTTATTTGAACTTTACAGGAAGCACATATTACACACTAGCAGGGCATGGAGGTATAGTTTATGTTCCCGCTGTTACCCCTGTAAATCTGGTTCACCCTGAAACAGGTGATAGTGCGGATTATAATACTGATTTTGTTCATGACGGCACCGGGAATTTATTTGTTACCAGTTTCTATTCGATATCAGGTTATCCAAACTGTATAGTTAAAGTCGTATCCGGCTCCGATTCTGTAAGGCTTCCAATATTGCCGTTTTTTAGAATTAATGTTATTCCCGGAACTCAATTTTCATGGAATGTCTTAAGGTATGATGGTTTTGCGGGAGTAAATGAATTTGCATCAGATAAAAGAATTTCAAACAGCCAATACAATGTAACTTCATCTCAGCCAAGACAATTTTATCTGAGATAAGATTATTATTAGATATTTGATTTATCTTACCTGTATTGCCTTGGCGGATTTAACATACAGGCAATGTTTGCATTTCTTTGTGTTTCTTAGAGACTTTGTGCCTTCGTGGCGAAATTTTTCGGTATTCCCGATTCCTGATTAACATGAGATTGCTTTGCAGCGCTCGCAATAGCAAATTCTTCTAACTATATGTCTATTTAACCATTTAGCAATTTAGCTGTTTTTAGCCTTCTTTCCCCTTTATTCAGTGTTTCAAAGTTTGTATATTCGAAACTTGATTGTTATTTTTTCCATTATAATGAGTGAAAAGAATAAAAATCAATAATATATAACTAAAGGATACATTTTAATGTCAGAAAAATTAATAAAGGAGAAGAAAACCAACGGAATGGCTGCAGACGGCGAGTTCCACCACAATGGCAAGGAATACCTGAACAAAGGCGCAGAAAACAACTATGGATTACAAAAAAAGATTTTTGCATGCTACAGCTCAATGCTCCTTACCCGCTTAACGGATGACAGAATTGATACCCTCATAAAGCAGGGTAAAGCGGCATTTCTCATTTCCGGTTCCGGTCACGAAGCAATACAGGTAGCAATGGCTATGGCAATGAAAGCCAAAAAGGACTGGTTCTTCACCTATTACAGAGATAACGGAATAGGAACCGCATTGGGTATTACGCCTGAGATGATATTTGAACATATCATGGGGCGTGCATCAGACCCGTTTACAGGCGGCAGGCAGATGTCGATGCATCTCGGAAGCGCAGAGCTTCGTATGCCTACGGCTTCATCACCTACAGGCTCGCAGTATCTGCAGGCAGTCGGTGCGGCAATGAGCGCTGTTCTCAGAAAAACAGATGAAGTGGTTTACGTAGGCGGCGGCGAAGGTTCAACCTCCGAAGGCGAATTCTTCGAGGCAATTAACTGGGCTGCCAGGAAAAAACTCCCCGTAATTTTTGTGATTCAGAATAACGGCTTTGCAATCTCTGTTCCTGTTGAACAGCAGACTGCAGGCGCATCGGTGTATAAGGTTGTTGCAGGATTTGAAGGCTTGCACCGCTTCCATATCGACGGAACAAATTTTATGGAAAGCTACGCAACCGCTAAAGAAGCTGTACGCCTTGCGAGAGCCGGCGAAGGTCCTTCGTTTATTTACGCTGATGTTGTAAGGCTGCGTTCGCACTCGGCATCAGACTCACAGGAAAAATACAGAACAAAAGAAGAAATTGAACGTGACCGCTTAAAAGACCCGATAGTTTGGCTAGAGAAATTTATGATGGAAAAAGGAATTATTGATGAAAATGAAATAACGGAGACAAGAAAAGAAATAAATGAACTGGTACTGCAGTCGGCGGAAGATGTATTCAAACAGCCGCTGCCTGACCCTGCCGATATAGAAAAATATTTATTCTGCCCCGCAGAAGAGCAGACACCGATTGAATACGAAAAATCAGAGCCTAAAGGCGAACCGATTGTAATGGTTGATGCCATTAACCATGCATTGCATGAGGAAATGGAAAACAATCCCAATATGATTGTTTACGGTGAAGATATTGCTGACGGCAAAGGCGGAGTGTTCACTGCAACAAAAGGGCTATCAACAAAGTTCGGAACAGAGCGCGTGTTTAATTCACCTCTTGCCGAAGCATCTATTGTCGGTACAGCAGTCGGCGCCGCGCTTACGGGAATGAAACCCGTGGTTGAAATTCAGTTTGCGGATTATATATTCCCGGCTATGATGCAGATCCGCGATGAGCTGGTTATGTACCGATACCGCTCAAATAACATGAACTCCTCGCCTGTTACAATCAGGGTTGCAGTCGGCGGATATATCGGGGGCGGACATTACCATTCACAGAACATCGAAGCAATTTTCGGCAAATGCCCGGGATTGTATATTTGCTATCCTTCCAATGCTGCGGATGCTAAAGGCTTGCTGAAAACTGCATGCAAAGTTAAAGACCCGGTAATGTTTCTTGAACATAAGTTTCTCTACAGGCAGGCTTATGCAAAATCACCCGAACCGGATAAAGATTACTACCTGCCGTTCGGTAAAGCTGCAGTAAAAACTACAGGTAATGATTTAACAATAGTTACCTACGGCGCAATGGTAGAAAAAGCTCTGCGCGCTGCACGCGAGCTTGAAAAGAAAAACTACGGTGTTGAAGTAATAGATATCAGAACAATAGTACCGCTCGATACGGAAACTATACTTAACTCGGTTAAGAAAACGGGTAAGGTAATTGTGTTCCATGAGGATACTAAATTCCTCGGGTTCGGCGCGGAAATAGCTTCGCAGATAGCAGAATCAGCATTTGAATATCTCGATGCGCCGATTAAGAGAGTTGCGGGACTGCATATTCACATTCCGTTCAGTCCGCCTCTTGAAAAAACTGCTTTACCGCAGGACGACTGGATTTTAAAAGCGGCTGAGGAAATGCTGAGTTATTAATCAATGCAAGTGATACAATAAATTTATATCCAGGTGCGAATCCGGCAAAGGGATTTGCACCTTTTTTATTTATGAAAGAACCAATTATATCTATATCAGGAATCAGGGGAATATTAGGTGAGTCGTTAACCTCATCTAATATTATTAAGTTCACACGCGCTTTTGCTTTATATTCAGGCTGTAAGCGGATTGTTATCGGCAGAGACGGCAGGCAGTATGGCGATATAATCGAAAAAATTGTTGAGTCAACCCTGCTGTTAAGCGGATGTGAAGTTATAAATCTGGGAATGGCTCCGACTCCCACCATCACACTTGCAGTTGAAACCCTCAAAGCGCAGGGAGGAATATCCATAACAGCATCGCACAATCCCCAGCAATGGAACGGAATGAAGTTTATAAACAGCAAAGGCATATTTTTAGATGCTGAAGAGAATAAAGCATTTTTAAAAATTGCTGCGAAAATTTCGGGAACGCAAAAGAGTAATAAAAATATTAAGCAGGTTGAATACTACCCGGGATTTGAGGATTACCATATCGGCAAAGTGCTGAACATTTCTTCGGTTAATGTAAACAAAATAAGGAGAAGAAGATTCAGGGTAGTTGTTGATTGTGTTAATTCATCCGGTTCATTTATTGTGCCTAAGCTGCTGAATAAATTAGGCTGTGATGTTGTAAAAGTTAATTGTGACGGAACGGGAATATTTGGACGAAAGCCTGAACCAGTTCCTGAGAATTTGAAGAAAACTGCGCTTGCAGTTAAGAGGCATAAGGCTGATATAGGGATTGTAGTTGACCCCGATGCCGATAGATTGGTCTTAATTACCGAAGAAGGCAAGCCGTTCATCGAAGAAAATACAATTGCTTCGGTTATAAAGCATGTGTTGAAAAATGCTCCGAAGAATAAACGAATTGCTGCGGTTAACCTATCAACCACAAGGGCTGTTGATGATATTGTAAATGAGCTTGGTGGCAGGCTTTATAAATCACCTGTGGGTGAAATTAATGTTATCAGGAAAATGAAGCAGTACAAAGCCATCGCCGGCGGTGAGGGAAGCGGGGGAGTAATACTGCCGGAAGTTCATTACGGGAGAGATTCGCTTGTTGGTATTGCAGTGATTCTAAGCGAGCTTGCTGATTTTGGAGGAACAGTATCGGAGTATAAAAAATCCTTGCCCGAATATCATATCCTCAAAACAAAATTTGAACTGAAATCGGTAAACCCGGATAAAATATTCAAGTTCATTAAAAAGAAATACAAAGATTGCCCGGTTAATGAAGAAGACGGGTTGAGGATTGATTTTGAATCATCCTGGGTGAATTTCAGGAAATCTAATACGGAACCGATAATGAGGATAATAACGGAAGCGAAAAGCTTGCAGGAGGCAAGAATGATTCAGAAAGAATTATTGAAAGACTTCCTAAGTCTGTGAGACTTCGGAAATCTATATTATTTGTCACCCTGAACTTGTTTCAGGGTCTGTGTTTAGATGCTGAAACAAGTTCAGCATGACAGAAATGGATTTCACTGCCTTGTGGTATCAGGGCTTCTTTGTGGTGTCAGGTCTTACGACCTGACACGTTGAAACATTTATTTATAAAGTTTTTTTCATTAAATTGTTAAAATTTAAATGATTTTATTATGGCAAAACTACTCGAAGTAAAGAACCTCAAGACATATTTTTATACTGATGACGGCATTGCAAAAGCGGTTGATAATGTGGATTATGACCTCGACAAAGGCGAAACATTAGGGCTTGTTGGAGAATCCGGCTGCGGTAAGAGCGTTTCGGCTTTATCAATTATGCAGCTTATTCCCGACCCTCCGGGCAAAATTGTAGGGGGAGAAATAATGTTTAAGGGCCAGGATATTGTTAAGCTAAGCGAACGTGAAATGCAGGATATCAGAGGTAATGATATTGCTATGATATTCCAGGAGCCGATGACATCACTTAACCCCGTGTTCAGATGCGGTGACCAGATTGACGAGGCTATTATGCTTCACCAGAATGTTTCCAAGGAAGAGGCAGCGAAGAGGTCAATTGAAATGCTTCGTTTAGTTGGCGTACCTGCTCCCGAGCAGAGGTATAAAGATTATCCCCATCAGCTTTCCGGCGGATCTGAGGCAGAGAGTTATGATTGCAATGGCGCTTTCATGCAATCCCGAAATACTTATTGCTGATGAACCAACAACCGCGCTTGATGTAACAGTTCAGGCGCAGATATTGGAGCTGATTAAAGAAGCTGCAGAATGAGCTTGGTATGGCTGTAATTATGATTACACATGACCTCGGTGTTATTGCCGAGATATCAGACAGGGTAGCCATTATGTATGCGGGAAAAATTGTTGAGTATTCAAATGTTGATGAAATTTTCTACAATCCGAAACATCCTTACACACTGGGTCTCTTAAGCTCGATACCAAAACTGAATAAAGGGAAATCACGTCTTTCTACAATTGAAGGTACGGTACCTTCGGCAACAGAATATCCCGCAGGATGCCATTTCTGCACACGCTGCAAATATGTTGATAGCGCTGTATACACTAAAAACAGCAGATGCTGGAACGAAGAACCGCCGCTTTTCCAGGTTGATAAGGCAACAACAATGCATACCGTAGCCTGCCATTTCTGGAAAGAAGTTGAAGCGAAAAGGGAAAAAGCCGGTGAAAAGGTTGGAGAAGCGTAAGAAAGAAAACAAAAAATAATTTAAAACATATGGGTATTAAATCAGCAAAAAAATCAAAATCAGGAAGAATAATTAATAACAGGATTAGTTATATAACTGATGGTAATGGCAAAAAAACGTCAGTTGTTTTGCCTATTAAAAAGTATGAAAAACTACTTGAAGACCTTCATGACCTTGCAATTGTGGCAGAACGGAAGAGGGACAAATCTTTGAAACTTGATGACTTTTTAGAAGACCTCAAAAAAGATGGATTACTATAGGATTGAAATAAAGAAGAGTGCTGAAAAAGATATTAGAAAAATTCCTAAGAGTTACATTAAAAAAATAACAGCTTCAATTACAGAATTGGCAGGAAATCCATATCCTGCAAGCTGTAAGAAAATTAAATCATCTGACTCGTTGTATAGAATAAGAATTAGTGATTTTAGAGTAATATACGAAGTTCTAAATAATGACAGAATAATAATGATACATTATATTAGGCATAGAAAAGACGTTTACAGAAATATATAAATATCAATAAACCTGTAAAACCCGCTTAATGGCGGGTTTTTTGTGTATTTACACCATTTCACCGCCGGTTGCTTTAATAATCCATGAAATCTGCCCAATATGCATAGGTTCATGCCTGATACAATGCTTAATTACGGCAAGCCTGTCTTTCTTTCCCCCGAATGAAGCATCAATAAAGTTTGGTTTTTCCAGTTGTTCATCAGAGAGCTCATTTAATATTTTCAGAGCCTCTGCATGGACCTCATCGAGTTTGCTTAAAACTTCATTATATTCCGGCTTTTGTTTTACATCAGCAGGATTAGAACCTATGCTGTATTCATCAAGCCAGGGGATATCAATGGTCTTATTCCCGACTCCCTGTAAAATTAAAAAATGCTCTGTCCAGACAAGGTGGCAAACTATCCAGTAAGCGGTATTTACTTTAATGCCGTTAATTTCAAATTGTGTATGCAGATGTTTTTCATCCAGATTTGAAAGGTAAAACTTGGTTAGGTTTCTTACTGATTCAAATGCATCGGCTAAAACTTGTGATTGTGTATTTTGTCCATAAAATGTTTTTTGATTTATTAAATCTAATTTATTAATATACCTTTTGCTTCTTTGAAATTGCTAAAATTACATTCCCCAATTCCTTTAGGAGAGGGGTTATAGTGGGGTTTTAAACAAAGACCTCACCCTCCGTCTCCACCTGCCCCGAAGTCTCTGGACCTCCTGAGAAAAGAGGGAAGTTTATTCATTTCCTATCCAGCCTTACAACATTTTCAATATGAAATGTATGCGGAAACATATCAACAGGCTGCATTTCTGTGATTTTGTATTTTTCTTCAAGAAGCTTTATATCTCTTGCCTGTGTTGCTGGATTGCACGAAACATAGATTATTTTCTCGGGTTCAAGCTGTAAAATATATTCAGCAGCTTTTGGATGGATTCCGCTTCTCGGCGGGTCAAGGATAACAACATCAAAGTCCGCGTTTCCCTGCTGGAGTTTATCCCGCCCTTGCGACGGGACGGGAATGACATTTGATGTGAGCATATATAAATATTCCTTTACATCCGAAGATACAAACTCGCAATTATTTACATTGTTCATTTCAGCATTTTCTTTTGCCATAATTATTGCTTCTTCATTCATTTCAACACCAAAAACATTTTTTACAAACTCTGAAATATACAGTGATATAGCTCCTGCTCCGCAGTAGAGGTCAAGTACTGATTCGTTTTTATTAAATTTACCCAGATTCAAAACAGTATCAAACAGAGTTTTTGCCTGAAGAGAGTTTGTTTGAAAAAAAGATGATGGTGTAATTTTAAATGAATAACTCCCGATTTTTTCAGTAATATAACCGCTTCCGAAAATTGTATTAAAGTAATCTCCCTGCGCAACCTGCGCTTTTGATTTGGAAATCATATTAATGAATGTTGTAATTTCGGGAGCTTCTTTTTTTAATTTTTCGGAATACTCTGAAATCAGCTCATTATTCTCATCATACGTAATTAGTATTACCATTAAATCATTTGTGCATGATGACTGCCTAATAATTAAGTATCGTCAGGTATCCTTCATGAGTTCTTAGTCGAATAAATAGATTCCCCTTTACTTCTAAAAAATCGCGAGGTAAGGTTTAAAATTTTATTTGATAATTCAGATTGAAGCAGGCATTTTCTGATGTCAATTACTTTATCAATAAATCCCGGCATGTGGAACCCCAGAGCAAAATCTCTATTTCCGGTACTCCCCATATCTTTTTCGGTTAGCCATCTTTGATTTGAGAATGAAAATTCCAGTTTATTTCTGTAATAATATATATTTTCGGAACCGGTTACGGGGGGCACTGCTATATTTTCAAATCCGCCAATTCTCTCAAAGGAATCAATAACACTTTTTCTTTTAAGCTCCAGTTGGAAGTTGTATGCAATATTCTGCATTTTGCAGCCATTGCAAACTCCGAAGTATTCGCACTCCGGTTCAGTCCGTGTTTTCCGATTTTTTCAGAATTTCTACTAATTTTGCTTCGGCGAAATTTTTCTTAACTTTCCTGATTTTTGCGCTGACTTTATCACCGGGAACAGAATTGTTTACAAAAACGACAAAATCGCTGTCTGTTCGGGCAATTCCTTTCCCTTCAAACCCAATATCAATGATATCCAGCTCTAATATTTCGTCTTTTTCAGGTTTTGCCATTTTTCAGATTGTTAAGATTCAGGTAAGTCTGAATTATCTTTTAAAAGAAATCTAATTTTAGTATAATATGCAAATATAATTTTATTCACGTTCAAATAAAACCGATTTCTGTTTTGAGAAAGAACAAAATAATAGCCGATGCAAGGGAAGTAATACAGACCGAAAAGAAAGCAATAACTGAAATTGAAAAGCGACTCGACGGAAATTTTTCTGAAGCAGTTGATATTATATATAAATGCAAGGGAAGGGTAATTGTAACCGGGATTGGAAAGTCCGGCATTATAGCTCAAAAAATTGTTGCAACTTTCAACTCCACTGGAACCCCGGCAGTATTTTTGCACTCGGCTGATTCAACACACGGGGACCTTGGCATGATAAGACCTCATGACGTGGTGCTTTGTATTTCAAAATCAGGAGACAGCGTTGAGCTTATAAACCTGCTGATGGCAATTAAGAATTTCGATGTAAAAATTATTTCTATTGTTGGCGATACGGATTCTATGCTCAATGACCTTTCCGATGTGGTAATAGATGCTTCTGTAAAACATGAAGCCTGTCCTCATAACCTTGCCCCTACAACTTCAACAACAGTTGCGCTTGTTATTGGAGATGCTTTAGCAATTTCTTTATTGAAGAAAAAAGATTTCTCCAAAGAAGAGTTTGCTATGCTCCACCCGGGCGGGGTATTGGGAAAAAAGCTTTTACTGAGGGTAAATGACCTTATGGTTAGTGATGAATCAATTCCAAGAGTCCGCGAAACAACTCCGTTTAAAGATATTATATTCGAAATATCCTCTAAGCGCCTCGGGTGCACCTGTATTGTTGACCGGTACGGCAAATTGAAAGGCGTAATAACTGATGGTGATATAAGGAGACTATTTCAGGATAATGTTGATTTCAGCCAAATAAAAGCAAAAGATATAATGAATAAAACGCCGAAAACTATTAACGAAAACATGCTTGGCGAAACTGCGCTTGAGCTGATGGAGAAATATTCAATTACTCAGCTTATAATTGTGAACAAGTCAAGAGTACCAATAGGCGTCGTCCATCTTCATGACCTGGTTAAAGCAGGGCTTGGATAATCTTTCAATTAACAATTTAACAGTTATCAATTATCAATTCAAAGAAACTATTAATAATTCAGCATTAACAATAAGTGTTCCTCTTATAAGGAATTTTGTTTATTGTGCAATGTTAATTGTTAATTGTTTATTGATTTCAGGCTGCGGTTCTGATAAAGTTGAACCGGTAAAAACCAACTTTGAAGCTACAGACAGTATTCCTTCCCAAACAAGCTTCGATGCTACCGTTACTTTTTCCGATTCGGGAAATGTTAAAGCAATTCTGCATGCCGGAAGAATCCGGGTTTATACAAAATATAATTATACAATAATTGACAGCAATGCGGTTGTGGATTTTTACAAAAACGGCGTTCATGCTTCAACATTGACAGGTAAACGGGGGAAAATCCTCGATTTAACTAAGGATGTGGAAGTATATGACAGCGTGAAGCTGGTTTCAGATGAAGGCTCAACTCTGACTACAAATAAATTATTGTGGGTAAATAAAACCCAGAAAATTAAATCCGATGAATTTGTCCATATTGTCACCAAAACGGATGATATCCAGGGCTACGGTTTTGAAGCAGACCAGAATCTTAAAAACTATGTGATTTATAAAGTAAGCGGCGAGGTGCAGAAATGAAAACGGGATGTCTGATTGCGCTTATGGTGTTTATAACTTCATCTTTGATAGCCCAGGATAAAATTACAATTAATCATGCGGACAGCCTTACCGGAAAAACAGTGAACGGTGAGCAGGTAAGGGAAGCTAACGGAAATGTTTTTCTTACACAGAATGATATTAAAATCTACTGCAACAGGGTTATTCAGCATATTGATAATAATAAAGCCGAGCTTTACGGAAACGTTAAAGTTTATAGGGATACTATGAGCATTTTTGCGCCAAGCGGTATTTATTACGGCGATGAATCGAAAGTTGTTTGTTCAAACGGGGCAACACTGAATGATTCCAAAACTACACTTACTGCTAATTACGGTATTTATTATTTTATAACCGATTTGGCAAGCTTTAAAGGCAACGTTAAAGTATATGACGGCAAGAGCTATACAATTACATCAAATGAACTGGATTATTTCCGCTCAGTAAGCAAATCTTATTGCCGCGGAAATGTGAAAATAGTAACGGATTCCGCAACTATTTATTCCGATAGCCTGGTTTATGAAAAATTAATCGGAATAGCTACAGCTAACGGAAATGTTAAGATTGAAAGCGATTCTACAACGATTTATTCTGATAAGCTGGTCTATTACGAAGGAGAACGCAAATCTATTGCCGATGATAATGTGAAGATAGTTTCACCAAACAACAATGCCACGGTTTACGGCGACCACGGCGAGAATTATGAGCGAAAGAACTACTCATTCGTTCAGGGCAGGGCAAGGCTTGTGCAAATTGACGTAAAAGATTCCACAACTGATACACTGCTTATCTACAGCAAAAAGATGGAGGCTTTTCGTATTAAACCGGAATATTATATAGCAAAAGACAGCGTTAAAGTTATACGTTCAGATTTTTCCTCAAGTTCGGAGATTGCATATTATTTCAGGGATACTATCGGGAACAGGGGGAGTAATAAGCCTTTCTGATAATCCCGCAGTTTGGAAAGAAAATATGCAGGTAACGGGTGATTCGATATACGCTTTTTTCAAGAAAGACATTGATGAAATATATGTCAGCAAGAGCGCTTTTGCTATTTCGCCGAATGAAACATATCCTGAACGGTTTGACCAGATTGCAGGTGTATTTATGTACATGAAATTTCACGATAACGAGCTTAGCTATATTCAGGTTGATACCAACGCAGCAAGCATTTATTACACTTACGAAAACACTTCTCCCAACGGCGCAAATAAAGCAAATGGAGAGGTGATAATTTTGAATTTCAAGAATAAGCAGGTTGATAAAGTAAAAGTTGTCGGCAAACCCAAAGGAACATACTATCCCGAAAATTTAATCAACACATCAGAGCTTCGCCTTACCGGTTTCCGGCTGAGGAAAGATAAGCCGGAGCGGGCAAAATAGGGCAAAAGCGACAAACCTCTCTTCAACACAAACATCAAATCTTGTCCGAAATTAAACCAATAGAATTACAGTAGTTTAACTCCGTTTGGAGTTAATTTTTTTTGTTTATAGCTTACACAAACCGAGAAAAATGTCTTTTGGAAAAGGCTGATTTAACAGTAACTTTGTGTAGAATATTTTTATAACTGATAAATTTTAAAAGTGATTGTTCTAAAGAATTATAAAATTAAATTTCAGTCAATTATGAAAAACAAAACATTAATCATCATAATACTTCTTTCCATAGGTTATCCGCTAAAGGTTAATAATTGTTATTCACAATGGGTTGTAGAAGCAATCGTTTCAAGCAATGACTTGTATGCAGTTAAATTTGTTAATCCAAATACCGCTTATGTAGTCGGGGAAAATCAAACGATTGCAAAATCATCTAACGGGGGAGAGAATTGGATAATACAGAATTCCGGAACGATAGGCGATCTTCTATCGGTGGATTTCCTTAACGAAAGCACAGGATTTGCAGGAGGGCAAACAGGTTCAGGTTCAGGAGTTATTTATAAAACAACCAATGGAGGGAACAATTGGCTCAGTATAATTATAGACAGCGTAATGATAATGTCTATTCACTTCATTAATTCAAATACAGGGTATGCAGGCGGCTGGGGACCAATTTATGATAATAACTTAAATAAAAAAATTCCCGATAGGCGCGCTCTGCAAAACTCACTGTTATATTTTACCACAAACGCAGGAAATAACTGGAGCAGGATAGATATCAGCAACGTTTACGAAGTCTCAGATTTATCTTTTATTAATGCAAACACCGGATGGGGAGCGGGCTGGTCAATGGGAGGGGAAAGATTGATAAAAACAAGTAACGGCGGAAATAATTGGAGCTTAATATGGACAGGCGGAATATATGATATTTTTTCGATTTACTTTGTTAACGCAAACTCAGGATGGATAACAGGTGATAGAATTATTTTGAAAACAACCAACGGCGGAAATAATTGGTTTTATCAAATAAATTATAATACTTACGGGATACATGAACTTTATGAATCTTACTTTATTGACGAAAATACAGGCTGGGTAGTAGGTGATGCCGGTACAATTTTAAAAACCACAAACAGCGGTGATAACTGGGGCACTCAGGCAAGCCCGTATGGTAACTGGCTCTGGGATGTTTATTTTATTGATTCGTTAACTGGTTGGACTGTCGGAGGTCAGGGCAGAATACTTAAAACTACTAATGGAGGCGGACCGATTGGAACGATTGGAATAAAGCCGATTAGAACTGAAATACCTGCTGAGTACTCGCTTTATCAGAATTACCCTAATCCGTTTAATCCTGAAACCAAAATTAAATTCGATGTTCCAAAGTATTCAAATGTTAAGATTGTAATATTTGATATTCTGGGCAGGGAGATACAAACAATTGTGAATGAGTCTTTACAGGCAGGTACATATGAAACAGAGTGGAACGCTTCTGCTTATCCCAGCGGAGTTTATTTATACAGAATTAGAGCCGGTGATTTTGTATCAACCCAAAAAATGGCGCTTGTGAAGTAGAAATCTTCTGCGTAATAAAAAGGCCCTGGTATAACCAGGGCTTTTTTATTTAATATATCAGAGCTCTATAGAATTGCTATATAATACTGTTAGATGGTGCTTAAAATTAATTAAATTTTTGATATTTTATTTTTTTATGAGACTATTACTCACTACGCCATACGAATAGTAAATTTTTGTTTTTAAGGTATTTGACTTTTTTATTTAATTTATTATATTAGTGCAGATAGATACCAATTTTAAAGTAAAAGTTTAAATCAGAGACATTTATACAGATTATATATCAATTTTCTCACAATAAAATTTAGATTATGAATTCAGTTGACCTGATAAATAAAGTAGCAATTTCAAATAACCTGACTACAGGCAGAGCTGAAATGATAATCAGCATCATCGTAGAGAAAATTACCGATAAACTAAAAAAAGAAGGTTCTGCAGTTTTAAGTAATTTCGGAGAATTCCGTCTTGAGACCAAAAGGATTGGCAGCAGCATTTTTTCCGAATCAGCAGCCGGTTCGAAAAACTATGTTTTGTTTACTCCGGATAAGAATTTTCTTGATATTGTAAACTCGTGAAACATATTCGTTTTATCCCTAATTAACCGGGAATAATGATAAAAAAAGAAGTAATTGAAAAAATATCCAAGTACTTCAAGCTCACTGAGTATGAAGCCGAAAAAGTATATGATGATATATTTTCAATTATAATTAACGGCGTTAAGGAAGATAACATAGTTGATATTGCAAATTTCGGCGAGTTTATTATTAAATACAATAACGGTAAAAACGGAAACGGTAATGGCAATGGAAACGGGAATGGCAGGAACGGAAGCAACGGGTATAAAAAAACAGTCGAGTTTCTTGCATCATCAAGTGTTGAAGAAGAATTAAATCAAAATTCCATTACAGGTCAGACCCCTGCTGCATTTACAGATACAAAAGTCTCCCAAACAGAAAATATACAAAACACATCTGTTTCGAAGGAAGAGCCTGTACAGGATAAGCCCATTTCACATGAAGAACCTGTTCAGCCGCAGCCCCCTGCTCATGAAGAGCCGGTTAAACAGCCGTCCGTTAATGAAGAAACATCTGAAGATTCGATTGAAGAAGAACTTCGCAGGAAAAGAGAAGAAATATTAAGCAAAATAACGGGACCGATTTTGCCAGGACCAACAGGGTTTAAAATAGAAAATTCTGAAATCAATAAAGCAGAAACCCCTCCTCCGTCTGAAACTCCCAAGACAGAAGTACCGAAAACTGAAGAAATAAATGAGGAAATATTTGCTCCGGAAACTGTGAAGGAGACTCCGGAAACGGCAGAAAATATTAACGAGGAGAAACCGCCTGTAGAACAAAAGGAGGTCGAGGACCTTTCCCGCAAATCATTCTCAGATTATTTTTCCGAAGTAACCCCGGAAGGCAAAAATATTCCTGATGAGAAATACCCAGATGAGAAATTTCCGGAAGAACAGCAAACAAAAGAAAACGTAATCCCGGAATCGGCTGTGCTGCTTCATAACGAAATAACATCACCCGAACCGCCTAAACAGTTTGTGCCCGAAGAAGCTCCAAAACAACCGGTTCAGCAGCCGGGGGCGGGAAGCACAGAACACAGGGCGCAGGATGATTCATATTATATCTGGTATAAAGATTCCGATTCAAATCCGACTGATACACAGACACTATCATATGAATACGAACTTCTATACCAGGCTAGCAAGGAAGCTGAATATAAATCGAAGTTGAAATTATATGTGACAACATTTATTCTTTTCTTTTCTATTGTTTTAGTTCTATTGATATTCTCCCCGCTCTTATACAAAGTGTTTTTCTCACCGTCTGATATGCCGAATATCGAAAACATCCAGCAGCAGAATGATAATCAAGGTGATGTTTCTCAGCAAAAGGGCACACCGAACGTGCTGCCCGAAAATAATACTAATCAGCAGAATCAGACACCCCCGGATACAACAAATAAGACACAGACACAGACACAGCAGGTTCCTCCTGCAAATAATCAGAACCAGCAGCAAAGTACTGAACAGAAGAATACACAGCAGCAGACACCGCCTGTAACCAAAGAAGAAAAGAAGCCCGAACAGCAAAAGAAAGAGGAGAAAGCAGGTCAGCAGCAAACTCAGCAGAAGCCTCCCAAACAGGAGAAACCCCCGAAACAGCAGACACCTCCGCAGCAGAATGAAAAGAAGATTGAAGGAGTTACCAAAAACAGCGTGGGCTGGATGGACGAGAAGCTGAAAGTAATATACGTTCAGCTTGAAAACGGGAAGTTCACAATTCAGGAATCGGCGTGGGATTCTGATGCAAAAGCTAACAAGCGTATTTCAACAATAGAATCTATTAGGCATCAAAGGACTAAAGGGCTCTATATTCAAAACTGATTTGGGAGCAAAAGGAATCTGGTTCAGAGCAAGATTCGGTGAGTTTTCAACACTGGAGGAAGCTAAGAAAAAAGCCGGGGAAATCAGAAATAAAGAGCATGTTAAGCTTCAGGCTATGCTTTTCGCCTGCCTTTTCCTGTATACGTAAAGGATAATACACATCACAAGACATATTATTTCCGCATAATAACTAACCATTCCAATTAAATCCCCGTGTTCGGAATAAAACGTCTGGTCACTGTTAGCATAAATATCTCTCACTGTCATCCCTTCTGTATCATAAGGAATCCTGTCATAAATATTTCCAAGCGGGTCGATGAAACATGATATACCTGTTTGTGCAGCCCGAATTACCCATTTCCGGTTTTCAACTGCACGGAGCACAGCAAACTGCTCATGCTGAACAGGTCCGCCGTTGTTTCCCCACCAGCCGTCATTAGTTATAATAATAAGAAATTCGGCTCCGTTCTTTACCCCTTGGCTTACATAATCTGAAAATACCGATTCAAAACAAATCAAGGTTGCAAACTTTGTATTGATTTTGCCGTATTTCAAATTGAATACCCTAAGCGAATCACCGGGGTTCCATGAGCTGATGCCTACACCCCATCTAACCCATTTTTTCATGAACGGTAAATACCTCTGAAACGGCGGATGCTCGCTGAAAGGCACAAGCTTTGCTTTCTTGTGAATTTGGTACTCGTCTTTTGTCTGACCCGGTTCAAGAAGGATTGCAGAATTATAAACACCGTACCTCCTGCCTGACCTTGACATAACTTCTGTTTCAGGCGGCGCTGTTGAGGGGTCTGGATAGTATTGGATATTAGGCACTCCCATTAGCAGGAGCTTATTATTTAAATTTACAAAATCAATAAATTTTTGTGTATTATATGCGTTATAATCTTCAAGAAAGTAATAAGGCACGGATGTTTCATGAAGTACAATAAGGTCAGGGTTTAATTTAAGCGATTCGTTAAGCCTGTTAATGTAAGAATCAACAAGGCTGTCTCTGTTTGATGACCATTTATTAAAAGGGTCAACATTAGGCTGTATGATTGCTGTTCTTATGATTTTGGATGAATCGTCAGCAGTAAAATATCTTTCGTAGTTTGCAGAGTTAATAAGATAGTTATATGAGTAAAAATTTGGGAAGAACATGAGCATTATGATAACGCCAAAACTTATTATTACCGGCTTTGAAACAATTTTCCACTTCCGTGTAAAAAGTTTATGGATTAAATAATATAATAATACCGAGATAATGCAAATTAAAAATGTAATTCCATGAACACCAACAAGCTCAGCGTATTGTATTCTGTGTATGTTGTATGTCTCCGTATTCCCCAGCTCAATCCACGGGAAAACCAGCTCACCAAGATTATGGGAATATTCAAACCCTGTCCATATAAGAGGAAACAGTATTAATGCAAGTCCGGGCTTATAAAGCTTTTTAATGCCGTAAAATATTAACAGGGGCACAAGAAAGAAAAAGGGATGAATAATATCAGTTGCTGCGCCGCCAATCTTCAGGAATATGTCACTGCTGCCCCATCCTCCAATCCAATACAAAGTAAAAACATTGAAGAACAGCATTGCGAAATATCCTCTCACAAATGCCTGTTTGAATCGTTCTGCGGAAAGTATAAGGTAAAGAAGAAGAAGCATCCCGAAATAAACAAAGAACCATGTTTTAAACGGCGGGAACGACAGACCAAGCAGGATACCGCTTAATAAGCAGATAAGGGTGTTTTTTAGACGCGGATGTGTAAGAAAAAAGTTTAACAATCGATTAATCCTGAATGAGAATTTTTTACATTCGGATTCCCGCTTCCGCGGGAATGAAATATTATTTTAAGCTGCAAATTGAATATGCGGAACATCCCTGTTTTCGCCCAATGAACCCAAGACCTTCGGAAGTAGTTGATTTAATCGAAAGCTGGTTAATCTTTATCTTTACAGTACGGCAAATATTCTTTTTCATTTCATCAACATAGGAACTTATTTTCGGCTCTTCCAGTAATATTGTAGAATCGATATTTACAATTTTTAATTTCTTTTTTTTCAGTAATTTATAGCATTCGGAAAGTAAAACTAAGCTGGAAATATTTTTCCATTTTGTGTCTGTATTCGGGAAATAATAGCCGATATCTTTTAATCCCGCTGCCCCAAGCATTGCATCGCAAATTGAGTGAAGCAAAACGTCGGCATCGGAGTGGCCGAGCAAGCCTTTGCTGTGTTTAATTTCAACTCCGCCGAGAATTAATTTTCTTCCGGCGGTTAATTTGTGTACGTCATAACCGAATCCAATTCTCATAATAATTAAATATACCTATATATGATTGTTTTTTCAATCATGAGCGTGAAAGACTTCAGAAGTCCTTAAAACTCATTAGTCTGTTCCATAAATAAGTGCATCATTATATCTTAGTAATATTTGAGATAAATACTTAATTTTGCTTTCATCATGCCAAAGTCAACAACCAAATATATTTGCCAGAATTGCGGTTATAGTTCGCTGAAATGGATGGGTAAATGTCCTGAATGCGGTTCATGGAATTCATTTATTGAAGAAGTTATACATGTAGATAAACGGAAAACGATTTCAAAATCGCGGGGAGAAGTTGATTTTAAAATTTCCAATCTTGCAAAAGTCTCAGATATAGACGTAAAAGAGGATACAAGAACTATTATAGGAATATCGGAACTTGACAGAGTGCTGGGCGGCGGAATTGTTCCCGGTTCGGTTATTCTCGTAGGTGGTGACCCCGGCATCGGTAAATCCACACTTATGGTTCAGCTTGCCGATAAAGTTAAAAATAAAGTTATAATATATGTCAGCGGCGAGGAATCACAAAAACAGATTAAACTGAGATGCGAACGGCTTGGTTTTGACAGCGATGATTTTTATATCCTTACGGAAACTAACCTTGAAATAATAGCTGCAGTAATTGATAGAATTGAACCGGACATTGTTATTATAGATTCAGTACAAACCATATACAGAAACGAGCTCGAAAGCAGTCCCGGCAGTATTTCACAATTGCGCGAGTGTACTTCGGCAGTGATGCAGATTGCAAAAGCAAAATCAATTTCATTTTTCCTGATTGGTCATATTACAAAAGAAGGAATGATTGCAGGCCCCAAAGTTCTTGAGCACATGGTAGATACCGTTCTGCAGTTTGAAGGAGAACGCACACACGCTTACAGAATTCTGCGGGCAATAAAAAACCGTTTCGGCTCTACAAACGAAATAGGAATATTCGAAATGACAGGAACAGGATTGCTGGAGGTCAAAAATCCCTCAGAAGTATTTCTATCGCAAAGGAATTCGGGTATATCAGGCAGCACGGTTTCAGCAAGTATGGAAGGCACAAGACCGATATTAATAGAAGTACAGGCGCTTGTATCATCATCGGGTTATTCAGTACCGCAGAGAACTGCAACGGGTTTTGATTATAAACGGCTTGCTATACTAATTGCAGTGCTCGAAAAGAAAATTGGACTTCATCTTTCCAAGTATGATGTTTTCTTAAATATTGCAGGCGGTATAAAAATTGATGAGCCGTCAATTGACCTTGCTGCTGCTATGAGCATTTGTTCAAGCTTTAAGGATACATCAATCGACCCCGATATGCTGATATTGGGTGAACTCGGCCTGGGCGGTGAAATCAGAACTATAAGTTTTGTTGACCGGCGTATTCAGGAAGCGGCAAAGCTGGGATTTAAGAAAATTGTTCTGCCGAAAAGCAACTTAAAGAATTTCAAAACTGACGGAGTGCTGGAATATATTCCGGTAGAAAATATCGGGGATGCAATTTCTCATATATTGTGAGCCCCGTGAACGGGGCGAAACAATCCCCCAACTAGTTTTGTAAAGGTGAATTTGCGATTAGTTTCACATGAATAAGAGAAAATTATACACGGTTTATATAATGGCCAATAAATACAACAATGTCCTGTATACTGGGCTTACAGGCAATATTAATAAAAGAGTTTTTGAACATAAAAATAAAATTTTTGATGGATTCACAAAAAAATATAACGTAGATAAATTGGTTTATTTTGAAAAAATAGATTCACTTGATAATGCTATAAATAGAGAAAAACAGATAAAATCCGGATCTCGTCAAAAGAAGATAGATTTAATAAACAATATAAACAAAGAGTGGAAAGATTTATCAGGCTACATTTCAGGGGATTGCTTCGCTTCCGCTCGCAATAAAGGATATTAATACCATGACTAAAAAATTTGTAACACTATACCGTCACATTATTGACCAGGAAAGAAAACACCCGAAAGCCACGGGTGAGCTCTCTGACCTGCTTGCTGATATTGCGCTGGCGTGCAAGCTTATTTCGCTTGAAGTAAACCGCGCCGGATTAATAGATATACTCGGTTTTACGGGTGAACAAAATGTTCACGGTGAAACAGTAAAGAAACTTGATGTTTTCGCTCATGATACACTTGTTGGAGCAATGAAAGCCAGCGGACACCTTTGCGCTGTTGCATCCGAAGAAAGTGAAGATTTTATTCCGATTGAAGACCAGTACATGGGTAAGCGAATTATGAGCAAATATATCTGCCATTTTGACCCGCTGGATGGTTCCTCAAACATTGACGCGAATATCAGCATCGGGACAATCTTTTCTATTTATAAAAGAGTCACTTCTTCCGGTCCCGGCAAGCTTGAAGATGTTCTCCAGGTTGGAACAAAACAGGTTGCTGCAGGATATGTAATATACGGCTCAAGCACAGTCATGGTCTATACTACCGGTGAAGGTGTTCACGGTTTCACTCTTGACCCTACGGTAGGTGAGTTTTTGTTATACCATGAAAATATTGTAATTCCCAAAAAATCTAAAACCTACAGTGTTAATGAAGGGAATTACAGTAAGTGGGATGACGGTCTGAGAAAATACGTAGAAACCTTAAAAGCTACGGATGCTGAAAAAGGCAGACCATATACGGCGCGTTATGTAGGTTCACTGGTAGCGGATTTCCACAGAAATCTATTGTACGGCGGAATTTTCATGTACCCTGCTGATAAAAAAAATACTAACGGCAAGCTGCGCCTGATGTATGAAGCAAATCCTCTTGCATTTATTGTTGAGCAGGCAGGGGGAAGGGCTTCAAACGGAAAATGCAGAATTATGAACATAGTGCCGGAAAATCTTCACCAGCGCACTCCGCTGTTTATAGGCAGTGATGAAGATGTAAGAGAATTGGAAGGCTATTTAAAAGGATAATGTCACCGGTAAAGATAAAAGTATTAGAGAAGAAAAGTTTATTTATTCAGTGGGATGATGATGGTGAAAGCTTAATTCCCTTAGCAGTTCTTCGGAGAAATTGCCCGTGCGCAAACTGCCTGATGGAAAGAGAAAACAAGCCGGCAACATATATTCCACTGCTTTCACATGTACAAATGACACTGAAGAATATCGAGCCTGTTGGAACATATGCAGTCCGTTTCTACTGGCAGGACGGACACGATGACGGGATTTATAATTATGAGTTACTGAGAGCGCTGGGAAAACTTACCCCAAACCCCTATCCAAAGGAGTAGGAAGAATAAAAATTTCAATGTGTGTTTGTTATGCTGAACTTGTTTCAGCATCCCGATATAGACCCTGAAACAAATTCAGGGTGACAAATATTCACGGTTCTAAAGGGTGGGTTTCATTCATCAATAATAATTTCACATTCTGGCAGGGAGTTCAAAAAATATTTTCCGTAGGTTTTGGTTATTACACGGCTATCGAGTATCACAACAATTCCTTTATCTGTCTTATTTCTTATTAACCTGCCGATACCCTGTTTAAATTTTAATATTGCCCCGGAAGAGAATACTCGGTAAACGCATTGCCGCCGCGTTTTTCAATATCCTCAATCTTTGCTTCAGTTATAGGGTGGTCAGGCACATCAAACGGCAGCTTGATAATAATTACGTTCCGCAGGCTGTTACCCGGCACATCAACACCCATCCAGAAGCTGTCTACCCCAAACAGTACCGAGTTATGATTCCTCTTAAAATCATTTAACAGCTTGGTTTTAGAAAGCCCTTCACCCTGAGCGTATACATCTATTCCCTTATCATTCAATTCGGGTTTAACTTCTGCATGGATTTTCCTCAGCGTTTTAATATTTGTGAACAGAACCAATGCACCGCCCTTAGTGAGCAATGAATAATGCTTTATTTTCTCGATAAGATTATTGTCATAGTTATCTTCTTCATTAAAATCAGTGATATTTTCATATTTTTTCAGTTTTGGCTGAGGCATAGAGCGCGGAATGTATACCTTCATCTGGTTCGGATAATCGAAGGTTGAATCCATTATCTCAGTTTCCGCATTTTCCGCACCGAGTGAATTCTGAAAATACTTAAGCGAATTGTTTATTGATAGCGTTGCAGAGGTCATAATTGAAAGCTTATCTTCGCCCCAAACATTTTGCCTGAAAAACTCTGCCATATTGATTGGCGATATGGTGAGCGATATATTTCTTCTTGACCTGCCCGAAAAATCAATCCAGTAAACCTGCTCTTCGAGTTTTTGTTCAAGGAAATCGTTCAATGTGTTTTTTATTGCGGAGAACCTGCGCGCGTAGTTATTGATTTCACTTTCCTCGTCTTCGGTTTTTGCCTGAGATTTCATTTTTCTCAGGTCATCGGTAAGCTCAGAAAGCAGCGGGTCCAGAATATTGCTCATTGCAAAAGGTTCGCGTATTCTTACAACTCCTTTTGCTCTTTCTCTCTGCTGGCGGTGCGAAACATAAGCGTCTATTTCATCAAAAAATGTATCGGATTCTCTTATAAGGCGTCTTACAAACCGTATAGTTGTCTGTGCGCTCTTGGAAAGCAAAAATCCCTTTTCGTTTTTAGGATTATAGAGCTTGTGAAGCCAAAATCTCAACTGTTCTCTTGAAACCGATGGCGAAATATTCTCGGCAGCTATTTGTTCTATTTGGTGAGATTCGTCGAATATTGCAAAATCGTTTGCGAAAATAAAACCGTTTGTTTTGTTTTCATACAATCCGAACAGGGTGAAAGAAAAGGTAATGGTTTAAAATTACAAGGTCAGCCTGTTTGAGTTTTATCTTTGCCTGCTGGAAGAAACAATTGCTGTTTTCGCCGCCGCATGATTTTGTTGTGCAGATTCCTTCTTCTGCAAAAATCTGGCTCCATACATTTTCTTCTACTTTAAACGGGATATCCTGCAGGGTTCCGTTTCCGCCTTTTTGTATCCAGCTGTAAATAGCCTGAAGCTGTTCCTGCTCTGAATCAACAAATAGGTTATTCTTTTTAATAAGCGCGTTATTAAGCCGCTTTGTGCATATGTAATTATGCCTGCCTTTCAGGATTTCAGGCTTGAAATCATAAGGCAGAATTTGCTGTAATGCCGGAATATCCTTTTTAATCAGTTGTTCCTGAAGGTTGATTGTGCATGTAGAAATCACTGCTTTCCGTTTTTCTCTGAGAGAAAAAATGATTGAAGGAACCAAGATAAGCAAAAGATTTGCCGACTCCTGTGGGGGCTTCAATAATCAAATGAGAATTGTTTTCCAGCGATTGGGCAACGCGGATTGCCATATCCTGCTGGGGTTTCCTGTATTCAAAACCCTCGAGAGAAGAGAGCGAACCGTCTGCTGCGAAAATATTTTCTATCTCGTTAAGGAAATCCGGCATATATATTTATAGTAACAGCAATATGGAACTCTGATACGATTAAATCAACTTAATTAGCCGTAACAAACCCGAGGACTTTATCTGTTGTAGTTTTAGGTGTGATTTTAAGAAGTGTATCGCTGGAATTATTAAGGCATATCCAGTTAGAGATTATTTTCATGCTGTCAAGCTCTTCTTTTGTAAACCTGCCTGTGCTGTTAAGGTAAATCGAGCCGAAAAGATTTCCCCTGAAATAAATATTTTCAACCAGCTCATTAATATCTTCAAATACGGCATAGAAATCCTGGTTTTCCTGCTCGATTCTGACATTTTTAATCAATTTTCCGCCTGCTATAAAAAACAGCTCGTATGAATTTTCAGAGGCGCCGTCACGGCATTTAACCACAAAGTTTTTTGTACTCGCTTCCGAAGATGTCAGTTCCATATTCATAATTACCCGCTTTAAATCATTTATTCTATCTCTTACAATAGACGCTTCTTCGTATTTCATTTCATCGGCGAGTTCGGACATTTGTCCTTCAAGCTCGTTAATTGCGCCTTTGCTTGTTTCAGCTTCGAGGAATTCCATAACCCGTTTTATTTCATCAATGTATGAATTGCGGGACTGGGTAAAATTACACGGCGCATTGCAAAGATTTATTTCGTAATACATGCATGATGACCTTTTCTTATCTGCTGCAAGCTTTTTATCGTCGCATTTCCGGATTTTAAATGATTTGTCTATTTTTTCAAGAAGCGAGTTAACCGTAAACGAGCTTTTGAACGGTCCGTAATACCGTGCTCCGTCAAGCTTGACTTCGTATGTTTTTTCTACTTTCGGGTAAGCGTTCTGAACATCAATCTTGATAAAAGGGAACCTGCTGTAGCGTTTAGTGGCAGAATTATACCTAGGTTTGTGTTTTTTAATCAGCCTGCTTTCAAGAATTAACGCCGAAAGCTCCGAGCCTGTAAGCTCATAATCAACTTTGTAAACTTCCCTAATCATCCTCCTGATTTTCCCCGTATGTGTTACATTGTGGTAGAAGTAAGAACGTACGCGGTAGTTAAGGTTTTTTGCTTTGCCAACATAGATTATATCATCATTCTTGTTCTTCATAAAATAAACGCCTGCATGATGAGGAATATCCTTAAGCTGTGCTTTGATGCGTTTAATATTTGCAGGCAGTTTTTTCGGTTCATAAATCTTTTTGTGCTGGAATGAAAGAAGCTCATCAAGAGTTTCATAATCAAATTCTTTTTGGAGTTTCTCCAGAAAGTTGATTAATATAATTGCTGTAGCTCTTGCATCATCCAGCGCGCGGTGTCTTCTTGCAACACTGATTTTGAAATGGTTGGATAGGGAATACAGCGATTTTGACTGAAGTCCGAGCTTCAGCCTTCTTGCCAGGCGTGCTGTGCAGACTGTTTGTAAATTAAGTTTTTTTGATCCTGCTCTTTCAAGCGATAAATTCAGGAACCTGTAATCAAAACTGACATTGTGACCGCAAAATACAATGTTCTCTCCGATATTATTAATAAATTCGTTGATGTAACTTATCGATTCTTCGAAATCAGGTTTATCAATTACCATTTCATTTGTTATTCCGGTTAGCTCGGTAATAAACCGGGGAATAAACAGGCGGGGGTTTATAAGTGATGAAAATTCAGCGGTAATTTTTCCGTTTAAAACGTTTACAAATCCTACTTCGGTTATGCGGTCTCTGTCTGCACTGATACCGGTAGTTTCTACGTCGACTACCAGAAAATTTGTATCCTTAATTAATTGATGTTCTATTTTTTTAAGCTCTATCAACTGCTATTTTATTCCTTTTGCGGTAATTAATGTAATATCATCGCGCAGCGGAGTTCCTTCGCAAAATGCAAGGACATCCATGTTAAGAGCTTCTGCAATATCTTTGGAATCATTATCTTTATTTGCTTTAATTATGCTTTCTATCCTGTCAATGCCGTAGAATTCACTTTTCCCGTTTTGCGCTTCATCCATTCCGTCAGTATATATTACAAGAATATCACCTTCATTAATTCTTACATATTTTTCTTCATACGGCTGTGAAGGCAGTACCCCAAGAATAAGGCCAGTTGCACCAAGCTTAGTAACTTTATTGTCTGTATCAACCAGAAGGGGAGGATTGTGCCCGGCATTTACATAATACAAAACTCTTGTCTTCGGGTCCCATATAGCCATAAAGAAAGTAATGAACTCAGATGGAGAAGTATTGCTAAAAATTAGGTCGTTTATGCGTGATACAAAATCCGCAAGCTTATCACTTAAGTGGATTCCCAGCCTGATTGAAGCCTGAAGATTTGCCATTATAATTGCAGCGCCTGCGCCTTTGCCGCTAACATCGGCTACTACAATAACGCAATTACCGTCTTCGGTGTTTATAATATCAAAATAATCGCCTGCTACTTCGTTGCATGGTCTTGATTCACCGTAAATATCTAATCCCTCAACGTGCGGAATTTCCTGCGGCATAAGCTGTTTCTGGATATTTCGTGCAACTTCCATCTCTTTATCAATCCGTTTTTTATCAAGATATTCTGACTGAAGCTTGATATTTTGCAAAGCAAGCGCCGCCTGTGAAGACGCCTGAGTAAGAATATCGAGGTCTTCGGCAGTGTAGTCTTCATGGTTTTCTTTTTTGCCGATATTAAGCAGTCCCAGAAGCTCACCATGGGAAATCATTGGAATTGTTACCGAAATATCATTATCAATTGCCCACTCAAATTCTTTTTCGTTAACAGGGATTCTTGATTTATCGCTAATCTCATCCCAGAAGAATTTATCACCCTGTTTAACCCTGCTGACAACACTGTTTTGCCCGCTGATATTAAATGGTATACCGCTGAAGGCAAGTTCTCCGTTAAACAATACCGGAATTATATTGCTGATGCCCGTTGTATTCTTTATCCACTCTGCAAGATTTGTAAGCAGGTCGTTTGATTCTATATAACCTGAGACATTTTGTATAAGCTGTCTAAGCGATTCTGTGTATTTGGTCCGCTCAGGATAAAATTTTTCATCGATCCAGCGCAGCAGCTTCTTGTTTATAGGGGTAAAGGTGAGAGATAAGAACAAGACAAGAATGATTACCAGTGTCGGGTCAGTAATATTGAACATATTTATTGACAGCCTGCCTATAATAAAGATAATAGAGAGGTAAACTGTCAAAAGTCCGAGAGTAACCCCAACATATCTTATACGTTTTTTCAGCGCTGTTTCTGTTTCGAGCAGCTTGTTCTGGAAGAAGCTGTTAAGGAAAGTAAAAGGAATAATTAATCCACCTATTTCACCCAGCAGAAATAAAACCAATCCGATTGACCTTAAAGAGCTAAGACCCGCCGGAAATAAAAATTGTGTTATTATTATAACAATCCATCCCGCTCCGATAGAAAGCACACCGTACTTAATTCCAAGAAACATAAGCCTTATTTGTCTTTGCTCCAGAGCTGATTTAACCCGCGTTGTATTTGCTTTTAGCAGGTATACTCCAACCACAATATCGATTCCGATGATTATAAACATTGATACTCCGTTGAGTTCAATTCCGGAGATGAATGCGCCAAGAACTATGATTGGCAAAAGAAATATAAACAGGTAAGAGATTATTTTATGTTTGTTCAAAAATGGTGTACGAAGCGGAAATGTTGCAAACAGCAGAAGCCAGAAGCTTGTTCCTGATAATGAAAATATAGTTACAGCGCTTTTCAGCTGGTTGAAATATAGGTATTTGCTTATAAAAGTATCCATGACTACAGAGAAGCCGATTGTAGTGAACATAAAACTCCCGAAGCAGAAACAAAACATTGCTATTAGCATCGTTTCGGTTGAGTAAGGGCTTTTAAATACTCCCCAGAACCCTACAAGGATATAAATCAGCATTAAGAATGCCGGGATTACACGGAAAAGCAGCTCGATTACTTTGTCAAAAGCAGGTGAAGGGGTATATGTAAGTTCGACATCGCGGAGTTTACCCTCTCTCTGAACTGTTATATTAACTTTTCTGCCTAAATCAGGCAAGCCAAGTTCTTTATTGTATGTTGCATGAGTGAATTTATTGCCGTTAACCTTTACAACAGTATCTCCTTCAATCAAGCCCGAATTATATGCTGATGAGCCTTTGGAGATATTTACTATAACAGCACATGTGTCTAAATCTTTGCCCCAGTCTTCATCATAACCAAGGCTTCCGTGGTTAACCGAGGCAATAATATAGGTCATGCTTTCACCGAAAGCAAGAATAGTGAACAGAATCAGGAAGATGCCTATGGCTCTTGTGCTGTAGGAAAAGAATTTTATAATCTTCGGGTTCATAGAATATGCTTATTCTCTGAAATATAATAATATAACTTTATCAAGGGTAGTTATATTTTATTGGGGGAGGAGGGTAAATGAAAAGGAGTGATTTCTCACCCCTACCTTTTGTGGACAGGGCCGGAATTGAACCGGCGACCCCCCGATGTCCATCGGGGTGCACTTTCCTTCACTTAATAAATAGAAAAGGAGTGATTTCTCACCCCTTTCTTTTGTGGACGGGGCCGGAATTGAACCGGCGACACACGGCTTTTCAGTATTTGTTCCTATTCGATTTTTTACTGAAAATAAACTTTTTCTCACTTTGTCATAACCAAATGTCTTGGTAACCTTACCTTTAATATTACCTCTTAATCCTACCAAAATATTGGTTAATTATAGTGTGAATATAACAATCCCATTAATTAAAAGAAATATATCTTGACATTGAGAATTTGGGTTCTAACGTTGGAATCGAGGGATTTATGTGGGATTCAAATTATATAAATAATTCTTGATAATATATAATCACGCTGCGTATATTTGGGGGTTATGCTTCATGCTTAGGTGAAAGAGCAAACTTGAAACTTGACGAAGTATAAATTAATTTTGACAACAATTCCTATAAAATAAACTGAAATAATCATGAAATTACGCATACTATTACTTTCCTCAATTATAATGGCAATTTTGTGTTCCTGCAGTCAAAAGAACAAAACTGAATTTTATCTTCCAGCAGAATGGGAACAACAGACAGGTGTTATAATAGGCGAACTGGATGATGCAGCCACCTTTGAAATGGCAACCCAATTAAGTAAGGAAATGAAAATATATTGTTTTGTTGTTGATTCGGCAAAAAAAACAACCATAAAAAAACTTAAGGATGCAGGAATTATTTTAGATAGTATTCAATTTATTTCTTCTCCAAAAGATTTTAGTTATGCCCAAAGGGATGGTTTTTTGTTTATGAAAAATGGAAATGGAGAAAAGCAATTGGTAAATTTTGCCTGGAATCTTTATGGCTGGTATCTTTCGCCGAATTTCAAAAATTATATTGAGGATGATAAAAAAAACAGAGAATTATATACTGCTGTTCTTAATAAAGCTTTTCCGTATCCTGTAATTTCCTCTTCCATGGTTAATGAAGGTGGAGCTATTGAAACAAATGGAAAAGGAACCATATTACAGGTAGAGTCAGTTAACATGCAACGTAATCCAAACATGACAAAAGAGGCACAAGAAGTTGAATTAAAAAGAGTGCTTAATGTAAAAAAGATAATCTGGTTAAAAGAAGGTGCGGCAGAAGACCCGGATGGGTGGGGAACGTTGATAGCCGAGAATTATTTCGGAATTGGTGTGAAAGGACATCTAGATGAGTTTTGCCGTTTCGTAAATGAGAACACTATTTTGATTTCATTTCCTGATTCAGCTGAAGCCGAAAAAGACCCTGTGAAAAAAATTACGCTTGAACGAATGAAAATAAATTACGAGATTTTGAAAAATGCAACGGACCAGGATGGTAAACCATTTACCATTGTTAAAATGCCTGTACCTGATAATGATTATATGACTTTTGCATTGGACACAAACAACATAAATAGCGAAATAAAATTTTTATCAAGTTGGATTCTTAAAGAACATAAGAATTATTCGCTAGGTGACACCGTCCACTTTGTCCCTGCAAGTAGTTATTTGAATTTTTTGATTACTAATGAAACAATATTCGAAGCCAAATACTGGACAGAAGGAAAATCGGAAACTTCAAAAACAAAAGATGAGAAGGCAAAACAAATACTGATGCAATATTTTCCGGATAAAAAAATCTATCAGATAAATACAGAAGAAACAAATCATAATGGTGGAGGGCTTCATTGCTGGAGTATGCAGGTGCCCAAATAAACTTCAATCATCATAAATAGAATTATTTTTTTTGTGGGCTCGTCTGAATCGGGTAAATAGAGGCATGACATTAGTATAATATATAAAGAATTGGGAGCCTTTGCTCCCCTTTTGTGGGCAGGGCCGGAATCGAACCGGCGACACACGGCTTTTCAGTATTTGTTCCTACCCGTTTTCTTACCATAATCACCATTTTTCTTGATTTAACATTACCAAAAGACTTTGTCATATGACCTCCACCATGGCCTCTTAATCCAACCAAAATATTAGTTATTTATAGTGTGAATATATAATTTTCATGCATAAGATGAAATATATTTTTGAAATTGAGAATTCGGGTTCTAACGATAGATACGATAATTTTATGCTGAAAGTATTTTTATAGACAATGGCATATAATTATTGACATTTTTTTTTCAAAATAAAATCTTAATTTTAGTAAAATTAAACATTTTTAAATAATATGAAAAAGATTATATATTATTTTTTTTCTTTTTTATTTCCTTTTGTTTTATCTTCACAAAATCTAAAATCTCCGCCCAACCCTTTAAATTTTGACAATGCGATTACTTTTAAAAAGAATAAATTTGTACCTAATGGAAAATTTAATTTAATCCAAGGAATTTATACTCCTTATATTGCAAAATGGAATGGAACCATATGGTCGACGTTTGGCTCAGGAATGAATGATGACGTCTGGGCTCTTGCTGTTTATAATAATGAATTAATTGCAGGGGGTTGGTTTACTCAGGCGGGTGGTATTACTGCTAACCATATTGCAAAATGGAATGGGACATTTTGGGATACTATTGGAATGGGTACTAATAATTGGGTGGAAGCACTTATAGTTTATAACAATGACTTAATAGTAGGAGGATTGTTTACAACAGCGGGAGGTGTTACAGCAAACTATATTGCAAAATGGAATGGAAGTACTTGGTCTTCACTTTCCAGTGGTATGAATGCTCCGGTTTTTAAATTTACGATATATAATAATGAACTTATAGTTGGAGGTTATTTTACTCAAGCGGGTGGTGTTGCTGCAAATAATATTGCAAAATGGAATGGCTCTGTTTGGTCTCCAATAGGCGGGGGGACCGACGATGATGTTTGGGCCCTTACAGTGTTTAATAATGAACTTGTAGCAGGTGGTTGTTTTCGGCATGTTGGTGGAGTTAGTGCAAATTACATTGCTAAATGGAATGGTGTTATGTGGTCCCCTCTTGGCAGCGGAATGAGTGCTGTAGTAAGAGATGTTACAACGTATAACGGCGAACTTATAGCAGGGGGAGCGTTTGCTTCTGCAGGTGGGGTTAATACACATGGTATTGCTAGATGGAACGGGAACTCGTGGGCATCTCTTGGTAGCGGGGTTGATGGTGAAGTTTGGAAACTTACAGTTTATAATAATGAACTTGTATCTGGAGGTTGGTTTAATACCGCTGGTGGAATTACTGCAAAAAATATCGCTAAATGGAATGGAACTAATTGGGCTCAGCTTGATAGCGGATTCAATGGTGGTGTATTCGCTCTTGCAAATTATAATTCTAACCTAAGTGTAGGTGGTGAGTTTACTATGGTTGGTATTCAAACAATAAGTGAAAATATCCCCGTATCCTTTTCACTATCTCAAAACTATCCAAACCCATTTAATCCCTCAACAAGAATAAGATTTGATATTTCATCTTTAAAAGTAAGCCATGACTTATCTGTAAAGTTAAAGTTGTATAATATCCTTGGCGAAGAAATTGCAACTCTAGTCAACGAACAGCTAAAACCGGGAACTTATGAAGTTGAATTGGACGCATCTCATTATTCAAGCGGAATTTACTTTTATAGGTTAGAAACTTCGGACTTTGTTGATACAAAAAAGATGATATTATTAAAGTAATATTACCACTTTAATTACTTGCCCTAAGATTCCAGTTTATGTCATTTAAAATAGGCGCATTAGTGCGCCATTTTTGTGGACAGGGCCGGAATTGAACCGGCGACACACGGCTTTTCAGGCCGTTGCTCTACCAACTGAGCTACCTGTCCTTTGGTAAAATTAAATCTATTTTAGAACCGGCGATTCCTCTGATGTTCATCGGGGTGCTCTACTACCGAGCACTCGGGAAGCTACCTGTCCGGATTTGTCTATTTGAACTTCAAAGATGAGTAAATTTTGCAAAAAAATCAATTTGTTTTTTAATACCTATTATGCTTTTTCTGCCAAAATTATTAATTCCCATGTTCCTTCCAACCCATCTCTACTGTATAACCTGGCTTATCAAAGACACGCTGAATATGCTCAGCAGGAACCAGCCTATAAATCCCTCAAGGATTGTGAGATAGCGGGGGATGCCTTTCATCGGAATCTGTCCGAACCCCAGAGTAGAAAATACATTGAGGCTTAACGCAATGGAATCCAGCACATGAATAAGGAAAAACCAAACCACGGTAAACATAAAAACAACACCGTATAATACAGTTGCGGCAAATTTTTTGCTTTTGCTTAATTTTTCCCATTCATCGGGAAACAGGTCTATTACTTTGTAAAACAGCTTGGTTGGCTTATCTTTGAGAAGCTCAAGAAAATAGAGCGGCTTACCGAATATATTAAAATACCAGGGTACTTTGCCTTTTACACCTGTAATAAAACGGATGTAGTCGGAATATGTAGGAGTTTGTACTTCTTTGGCTAGTTCCGATTCTTCAATCTCAAGCAGAGTCTGAGGAGATGAAAGATAATGCCCGTAAACTTTCAGCTGTTCAAACAGATTCTTTTTATGGAAAGCTGTAACTTTCTGCGGATAGAAAAAATAAATAAATGCAAAGAAAAGCAGAACGAATAATGCTATCTGAATTGCCTTAAGCGGATTAGTACCGTAATCACAGAAAATTTTCAGAAAAACGTTCATCAGGTAATTAAAGAAAAACGTCCTGCCGTTTTTTTTGTAAGTATTGCCGAGGTATGAAGTTTCAATGTTCTTCCATTCAACATAACAGGCATTGGCAGAAAGACGGTTTCCCTGCGCCTTGAACGACTGATAAAAATTAGCGTAACAGCTTATAAGGTCATTGAATAATATTTCATTATGAATAGTATCAATCAGGCTTCCGTTAAGTATATTATTGTTAACATGGTCCAAAACAGCAATGCGGTTATTATTTACGGTTGACCATTGAATGCGGGTATTAATCGGATTTATATTAAAAGCATCCATGATGAGGTTTTTATTGAAAGCACAGTCATAAGTCATAAATGTATTGCTTATGGTTGTGCTTGAAAGGTCAATGACTGCGTTTACAGTATTTCCGACAAAAATAAAATTGTTAAACTCCGAACCTGAAAGGATTATAAAGAATTGAGGGTTGGTTTTTAGGCTTTCAGGAAGGGTAAATGTGCATTTCTTAAAAGTAATATCAAAGCCCTCTGTTTTGTTTGAGAGCATAAAAAGCCTTGACTCCATATCCAGTGCGTCAGTATCTCCAAAGTATTTTTCGTTAACAGAAAAGTTACAGTTTGTAAATGTGATGCGGTCTTTAACGGAGTTTCGTACAAACTTAAATCCGTGTTCAAAATTACAGCTGTCAAAATCAGCAAACTCAATATTATTTGCATATATTCTTGCAGTTTTTTTAAAGGTACATTCTTTAAATATTGCCTTAACCGGTGAACTGTTAAATAATGCAAAGTAATCGATGAAAGTGATATTTCTCAAAACCAGCCAGTAATCAAGGTCAAAGTCACAATTTAGAATCCTGATGCTTGACTTGATGTACAATTCAGGCTCGCCTCCGCTGAATCGTTTATCCATACCGGCCTTATCAACATTCTTATCATACCTTATTTTGACATTTTCGAAAGTTGTGTACCTTTCACAAGCAGCCATTTCATTAATAAACTGTGTAAATGAAACAGTTTTTCCGTCAATTCGTGAATCAGCTAATGAAATGTTAGCTGATATTATAAATAAAATTATAATTACAGATTTCAACTCAATTTTATATTTTCAGTATTTTTTCTAAAATTAGAATGTTAAATATAATAAATGTTAAACTGATAATCCCGAATAATTAATGAAATGTGCTGCGCTCTGAGATTCTTCCAGTCAGCAAAAGGAGTGAGAAATAACACCTGCATATATAGTGGAAATGCCGGAAAACACACCGTTTTCTGGCTGGGGAGTTGAGCTTAATTTATGTTGTATCAAATAACTAATTTCGTTAGATTTAACACGAATATGAATACTAAGAATCAAATTAACGTAACAAGAACTTATTTACCGAAACTTGATAAATATATAAAATATTTAAACAGGATTTGGGAAAATAACTGGTTAACCAATCATGGTGAGTTTTGTCTGAAGCTTGAAAAGGATGTAAAAAAATTTCTAGGAGTACAAAATCTTATATTGGTTTCTAATGGGACAGTGGCATTAGAAATTGCCATTAAAGCATTGGATATTCAGGGGGAAATAATCACTACTCCTTTTTCTTATGTTGCAACAACATCAAGCATAGTTTGGGTAGGATGCAAGCCGGTATTTGCAGATATTGATCCTCAAACACTTAACATAGACCCACACAAGATAGAAAAATCAATTTCTAATAAAACCCGGGCAATACTGGCTACTCATGTCTATGGAAATCCCTGTGATGTAGAAGCGATAAAAATTATTGCAAAAAAATACAATCTAAAAGTTATTTACGATGCCGCGCATTGTTTTGGCGTTAAATATAAAGGCCGTTCCATTTTAAAATACGGTGATATTTCCACTTTGAGCTTTCATGCTACTAAACTTTTCCATACGGTAGAAGGAGGAGCCGTTGTTACTGGCAGCAGGAGGCTTGCTCATAAATCTTCTTATTTAAGAAACTTCGGGCATAGGGGACAGGAAAATTTCTGGGGACTTGGAATAAACGGGAAAATGTCTGAATTACACGCAGCAATGGGCTTATGCCTTTTACCCGAAGTAAAAAAATTTATCAAAGATAGAAAAGCTGTTTCTAATATTTATGATGAAATTCTACTGTCAAAAACAGATTTGTTAAAAAAGCCGGCTCTCCAAAGAGGCGCGGATTATAACTTTGCTTACTACCCCGTGGTTTTCAGCTCCGAAGCGTTACTCCTGAAAATTAGAAATATTTTAAATGAAAACGGAATTTATCCGCGAAGATATTTTCATCCTTCACTCGATATGTTGAAATATGTCCCCAAATACAAAACACCGATTGCAAATGATGTCAGCAAAAAAATATTATGCCTGCCGTTATACTCATACCTTAGTCATTCTGATACAAAAAAGATTGCGAATTTAATATTAAAAAATTGTAATGCCACATCTAAATAAAGAAGAATTAAAACAATTCAAAAATGTGGGGAAAAATGTACTAGTTTCAAAATTGGTTTCTTTTCATAACCCTGAAAATATATCTATCGGCGATAATTCAAGAATTGACGATTTCTGTATTTTGTCAGCTGGCGATGAAGGGATACTTATTGGTCGAAATGTGCATATAGCTGTTTATGTTTCAATTATTGGAAGGGCTAAAATACTAATAGATGACTTTGCAGGAATATCATCAAGAACCTCTATTTACTCCAGTAATGATGATTATTCAGGGAATTTTATGACTGGACCAACAGTTGATAAACAATTTACTAATGTAACTCACGGCGAAGTGTATATTGGAAAACATGCCGTTATTGGTGCAGGTTGTGTGATATTGCCAAATGTAAGAATTATGAAAGGGGCTGTTGTAGGTGCATTATCTTTAGTAAAAAAGGATTGTGAGAGTTTCGGTATATATATGGGGGTTCCTGCAAAGAGAATTCTTCAAAGATCAAATGAACTTTTAAAACTTGAAGAGGAATTATTGAAAATCGAAAAACAACGAAATGGATAAAAGGAAAATTTCAGTAATCATACCTGTATATATGAATGAGGGCAGCATACACAAAACGTATGTTAATATTACAGCAGTATTAAAAAATGTTGAGAATACTTATGACTATTCAATTTTATTCATTAATGATGGTTCAACCGATAATTCTTTTGTGGAAATCGATTCGATACAGAAAATAGACAGTAAAGTCAGAATAGTGAACTTTACACGAAATTTTGGCCAAGTCTCCGCCGTTATAGCCGGCTTTGAAATGACCGATAGTGACCTTATAATTAATATTTCCGCCGATATGCAGGACCCCCCAGAGTTAATAGAACAAATGATTAAGAAATGGGAAGAAGGCTATATAGTAGTGGCCTGTGAAAGAATCGGGAGAGAAGACAGCATTATTGCAAAAATTACTTCGAAAATTTTTTATAGTCTCATAAAAATAAGCATTCCCAAAATGCCCATTGGAGGGTTCGACTATTTTCTTCTTGACAAGGTGGCATATAAAAAAATAGTTAATATGGGTGAACATAACTCCTTTATACAAGGCGATATACTATGGCTTGGTTACGAACCTTTTTTTATTAAGTACTCGAGAAAAAAACGACCTGTTGGCAAATCTCAATGGACTCTGTGGAAAAAGCTTAAATATTTCATAGATGGACTGATTTATACTTCATATTTACCAATAAGGTTAATGTCTTTACTGGGATTGATTACTTCATTTCTCGGATTTTTGTATGCATTAGTTGTAATAGCTTTATATTTTTTGAAAGAAACACCATTCACAGGATATGCACCTATTATGATTATAATCCTTGTCGTTTCTGGTTTAATAATGTTTATGCTTGGAATAATCGGAGAGTACATGTGGCGTACATACGATCAGGTAAGGAGACGCCCTCATTACATTATAAAAGATGAGCATTAAGAAAATGATATCTGCAGAAAAAAATGATAGTTACGTTCATGGTATGGGATGGGGTAATAACGAAATTACTTTATCTACCTTGTAAATTACAGAAAGTACCAATACGGACTGGTATCAAAATATATAGGAAACAACATACTTGAAATTGGCAGTGGTGACCGCGGTTTTACAAAACTATTAATTGAATCCCGCATCGCAGTTTAAAGACTTCATTCTATGAGCCATCAAAAACTCTCTTATACACAGTTTGAAAATAGTTATAGTTTTCCGGGTAATGTAAGTCTTTGGATGCGTAGATTTATTTGACATGGATGAAAATAAATATGGAGGGTTTGATACTATTTTCTTTATACATGTTCTTGAACATATCTTTAAAGACAGGGAAGCCCTTGATAAATCATACGAACTTCTAGAACCTGGCGGGCATATCTTAATAGAAGTGCCAGCTCTTGAATTTTTATTTTCCGAACACGATAAGCTGCTGGGACATCACAGGAGATACACAAAGAAATCGTTGAAAAACATAATAGATAAAGATAAATTTACAATTAAAAAAATTTGGTACCAGGATATTATAGGAATATTAGGTTCACTCTATTATTTTAAAATTAAAAGGATTTTGCTTGATACTGAACACGGAGTAGGACTTGTAAAAAACCAGGGTAAATTATACGATAAATATATCATTCCGTTTCAGGGTTTTATGGAAAAATTTATCCGTTTTCCGCTGGGTTTAAGCCTGACTGCTATACTCCAAAAGAAATCATGATTCACTTGAAAAGCATTTTTTATTTTAAAAAATCGTGATTAAATTTAGCTGTAAAATACAGTAATTATAACAAATAAAAATAATGCTGTTATTACCGTTTATGTTATTTGAATGTTTATAGCTTCTAAAAAAATTGCCGGATATATTTCTAATACAATCAGAGGGAATCCTTTTTTCTCAGTTTATTTCATCCTTGCCGGTGTTTTAATTATTGCTCTTATCTTTTCATCATTCAACCGCGGGTTAGGGTTAGACAATCAGCCATTGATTTACCTTGCATATCTTACTAACAAATTTGGTATGCTTCCCTACCGAGATTTTTTTTACTTCCAAATGCCAGGAGTCCATTTATATTACGTAATCACGGGAATTGTATTCGGATATTCATATATGAGCATTAGAATAGCAGACCTTGCGTTTTTAGCTGTGATTTTAATCTTATCATTTTTCCTTTTTAGGAAAATAAGCTTAAAAGCTGCTATTTGTGGAATTATGCTATTCACCTTGTATTACTTGTTTGGAGGGCAAATATTTCAGCATGCAGCGTGATTTTGTCTTATTAATACCGATTCTATCAGCAGTACTCTTTATAACTTCATTCGGTCAAAAATATGCTAAAGCAAAATTTTTTATAATCGGGTTTTGCTGCTCAATATCAATGTTCATAAAACCTCATGCCGCAATAATTCTGATTGTTCTATTTGTATTTATGTTGTACTTGTATAAAGGAAAATATGTAAAACCTTTTTCTCTGAAAAATACAATAACAGCCCTGTCAATCACTTTGACAGGATTTCTTCTCCCTTCGGGGGTGATTTTTTTATTTCCTATGGGATACAAACTCGCTGTATCCGTTCTGGA